>NZ_JAAWWP010000001.1 GCF_012273655.1 Streptomyces physcomitrii
TTTGAGAGGGTAAGGCTCCCAGGAGACGACTGGGTTGATAGGCCGGATATGGAAGCCCTGTGAGGGGTGGAGTTGACCGGTACTAATAGGCCGAGGGCTTGTCCTCAGTTGCTCGCGTCCACTGTGTTGGTTCTGAAACCACGAACAACCGCTGCCCCACACCCGGATTGGGTGGTGGTGTGGCTTCGGTTGTGTGTTTCATAGTGTTTCGGTGGTCATAGCGTGAGGGAAACGCCCGGTTACATTCCGAACCCGGAAGCTAAGCCTTACAGCGCCGATGGTACTGCAGGGGGGACCCTGTGGGAGAGTAGGACGCCGCCGAACTAAATGTAGAGAAGAGCCCCTGTACCGGGAGAACCGGTATGGGGGCTTTTCTCATTTCCGGAGGTATCCCAGGGGTAATTCTCGCTCCCCTTACCGGACCCCCTTTCAGAGCTTTCCGGCGGCTTTCAGGGCCAAGTACGTGTCGGCGAGGGCGGGGGCCAATTCGTCCGGGAGGGCATCGACCACATGGACGCCGTGGCGGGTGAGACGGGCGGCGACGCGGTGGCGTTCCGCCTCCGCCTGGGCCCCGGCGGCCGCGCTGTACACCGCTTCCGTACTGCCGCGTGAGGCGGTCATGGCGGCGATGTGCGGGTCCGCGACCGAGGCGACGAGGACGGTGTGGCGGTCGGTGAGGGTGGAGAGGACGGGGAAGAGGCCTTCTTCCAGGGGAGCGCTCTCCAGGCCGGTGAACAGCACGATGAGGGAGCGGCGGGGCGCGGAGCGCAGTGCGGCGGCGGAGAGTCCCCGGGAGTCCGTTTCCACCAGTTCCGGTTCGAGCGGGGCCATGGCGTCGACCAGGGCCGGCAGCAGTTCGCCGGAGGCCTTGCCCTGGACCAGGGCCCGTACCCGGCGGTCGTAGGCGAGCAGGTCCACGCGGTCTCCGGCGCGGGAGGCGAGCGCGGCGAGAAGGAGGGCCGCGTCCATGGCGGCGTCGAGCCGGGGCGCGTCGCCGACCCGGCCCGCGGAGGTGCGGCCGGTGTCGAGGACGAGCAGGAGGTGCCGGTCGCGTTCCGGACGCCAGGTGCGGACGGCGACGGTGGACTGCCGGGCGGTGGCGCGCCAGTCGATGGAGCGGGTGTCGTCGCCGGGCACGTACTCGCGCAGGCTGTCGAACTCGGTTCCCTCGCCGCGGGTGAGCAGGCTGGTGCGGCCGTCGAGTTCGCGCAGCCGGGCCAGTTTGGACGGCAGGTGCTTGCGGCTGGTGAACGGCGGCAGGACGCGGACGGTCCAGGGGACCCGGTGGCTGCCCTGGCGGGCGTACAGGCCGAGGGGACCGTAGGAGCGGACGGTGACGCGGTCGGCGGTGCGGTCGCCGCGGCGGGTGGGGCGCAGCCGGGTGGTGAGGCGGCGGCGTTCGCCGGGCGGGACGGTGAGGGTGTGCCGGGAGGCGTCCTGTTCGGTGCCGGGGCGCCAGCTGCTCGGCGGCCAGGCGTCGCGTACCCGGCCGCGCAGCGGGCGGCGCGAGGTGTTGGTGACGGTGAGGGTGACCTCGGCGGGTTCGCCGAGCCGTACGGAGGTGTCGCCGGTGAGGCTGAGGCCGAGGCGGCGTACGGGGGCGGCGAGGGCGAAGTCGCAGGCGCAGGCCAGGGCGACGGCGCCGTCGACGGCGAGGATGCCGGTCCAGCCCGGGGCGAGCAGGCCGACCGGGAGGGAGCCGAGGGCCGCGAGGAGCGCGGCGCGTCCGGTGGGTGCCATGTGTCCTCGGTCAGCGGGGGACGGGTACGTGGGCGAGGATCGCGTTGATGACGGAGTCGGCGGTGACGCCTTCCATCTCGGCCTCGGGGCGCAGCTGGACGCGGTGGCGCAGGGTCGGCAGGGCGAGGGCCTTCACGTCGTCGGGGATGACGTAGTCGCGGCCGGTGAGCCAGGCCCAGGCGCGGGCGGTCGACAGGAGCGCGGTCGCGCCGCGGGGGGAGACGCCGAGGGTGAGCGAGGGCGATTCGCGGGTGCTGCGGCAGAGGTCCACGACGTATCCGGCGATGTCGGGGGAGACGGTGGTCTTCGCGACGGCGGTGCGGGCGGCTTCGAGGTCCGCGGCGGTGGCGACGGGGCGCACTCCGGCGGCGGCGAGGTCGCGGGGGTCGAAGCCGGAGGCGTGCCGGGTGAGGACGTCGATCTCGTCCTCGCGGGAGGGCAGCGGGATCGTCAGCTTCAGCAGGAAGCGGTCGAGCTGGGCCTCGGGCAGCGGGTAGGTGCCCTCGTACTCGACGGGGTTCTGGGTGGCGGCGACGAGGAAGGGCTCGGGCAGCGGGCGGGCGGTGCCGTCGACGGTGACCTGGCGTTCCTCCATGGCTTCGAGCAGGGAGGACTGCGTCTTCGGCGGGGTGCGGTTGATCTCGTCGGCGAGCAGGAGGTGGGTGAAGACGGGCCCGGGCTGGAAGGAGAACTCGGCGGTGCGCGCGTCGTAGACCAGGGAGCCGGTGATGTCGGCCGGCATCAGGTCGGGGGTGAACTGGACCCGCTTGGAGTCGAGTGCGAGGGCGGAGGCGAGGGCCCGTACGAGGAGGGTCTTGGCGACGCCGGGGACTCCTTCGAGCAGGACGTGGCCGCGGCACAGCAGGGCCACGACGAGGCCGGTGACGGCGGGGTCCTGGCCGACCACGGCCTTGCCGATCTCGGTGCGCAGGAGTTCCAGGGAGGCGCGGGGGCCGCCCGGATCGCCGGCGTTGTCAGTGGTCGGGTCCATCATGAAACGCGTACCTCTCTTTCGAGGGCGTCGAGTTGATCGGCGAGCTGGATGAGGGCCGCGTCGTCGTGCGGGGGCGGCCCGAAGAGCAGGGTGAGCGGGTCCCGGCCGGGCTCGGGGAGCCGGGCGGCCAGGGCGGGCAGCAGGGTCTCGGGCGCGTGCGCCTGGGCGGGGGAGACGCCGAGCAGGGGGGCGAGGCGCAGGCGGGAGGCGGAGCGGAGGGCCGCGGCGGCACGGTCGCGGGCCCGGGTGCGGTGGTAGAGGCGGGCGCGGCCTTCGGCGGTCTCGGAGGCGCGTACGGCGACGGGGAGGCGTTCGGGGACCAGCGGGCCGAAGCGGCGGGCCCGCCAGAAGGCGGCGAGGACGGCGGCGAGGGTGAGTTGGAGGGTGCCCCAGAGCCAGCCGGAGGGGATCAGGTCGAAGAAGCCGCGTTCCTCGCCGTCGGTGGCGGCGGAGTCGGAGAGCGAGGGGAGGTACCAGACCAGATGGGGCCGGGAGCCGAGGAGTTGGAGCGCGAGGGAGGCGTTGCCGTGGGCGTCGAGGCGTTCGTTGAAGAGGATGTCGGGCGAGCCGAGCAGCACGGTGTCGCCGGGGGAGTCCTGGGCGGGGATCCGCAGCAGGGAGGCGGATCCGGCGTCCCGGTAGCAGGACCGGGCGCCGGGCGCGGTGGTGGTGTAGCGGACGCCGCCCACCTCGGCGGTGCCCGCGCGGCGAGCCTCGGGCAGCGAACAGCCGGGCGGGAGCAGCGAGTTGAGACTCGGGGTCGCGGCGGCGGTGGTGCCGGGGGCCAGCCGCCGGGTCGCGCCGGGCCCGGGGGCGAGCAGGACGGTGCGGCCGCGGGAGCCGAGCTGGCCGAGGCGCCGCTGCTGGCCCGTGGTGAGCAGTTCGGGGCGGGCCACCAGGAGGGTGGTGTCCGCGCCGGTGGCGGCCTCGGCCTCGGCGGTGGTGGTGACGACGCGGGTGGACACCCCGCGTTCGGCGAGGAGTTCGGCGACGGCGCGGCTGCCGTGCGGGTCGGCGGCGCGCGGGTCGAGGCGCCCGTGCTCGGACCCGGAGCGTACGAGGGCGATGACGGCGGCGGCGAGCAGCAGCAGGGCGAGCGCGAGCAGGGGTCCGCGGCCGCCGCGCCACAGCCCGCGGGCGGTGGGCGCCAGCGAGGTCGGGGCGGCCGGTGCGGGGGCGGCCGGTGGTGCGCCGGTGGTCACCGGATCGCCTCCCAGGAGCCGGTGCCGGCCCCGGCGGAGGCGGCGAGGTCGGGCTTGGCGCGCTCCAGTTCGCGGTCGAGGGCGGTGAGTTCCTCGTATGCGGCGGGGGTGGCGCGGCGGCCGCCGTACGCGATGCCGTCGAAGACGCGGGCCGCGGTGTGCAGGCGTTCGGCGTGGGCGGGCAGTGGGCGGCCGGCCTCGGCGGCGGCCTCGTCGGCGGTGCGGCCGGGGCGCGGGTCGAGGAGGGCGCGTTCCTCCAGGGCGCGCACCAGGGCGCGCATGCGTTCCTGGACGGCCTGGTTCCAGTGGCCCTGGGCGGCGTGTGCCTCGGCCCGGTCGCGGTGTTCGGCGGCGGTGCGGGGGCGGTCCTCGAAGAGTGCGGCGCCCTTGTCCGCCGAGGGGGCGCGGCGGGGGGCGCCGAGCCGCCACCACAGCAGGGCGGCGAGGGCGAGGACGGCGAGGACGATGACGGTCAGGCCGAGTCCGCCGCCGGGGGTGGCGCCGGAGGCGGAGTTCAGCAGCTGGTCCAGCCAGTCCCAGAAGCGGTCGAGGGCGCGCTGGAAGAGGCTCGGTTCCTGGTCGTGGTACCGGCCCTCGGTCAGCTCGCGGCGGGCGGCCTCCCGCGCGTCCTCGCGGGTGATGACGACCGGCGGCTCCTCGCCGGACGCCGCGCGCGGCACCGTGCCGAACAGGTCCCCCGTCGCCCTCACCGGCTCAGCTCCCGGTGGCGTAGCCCTGGACGCCCGCGGCGCGGCCCAGTTCGAGGTCGAGGGCTTCCCGGCGGATGCGCTGGTCGATGTAGAGGAGCACGGTCACGCCCGCGGCGACGGGGAAGCTCAGCATGGAGCCGATGACCGCGCCGACGCCCTGGATGATCAGGAAGGTCCAGCCCATGTCGGAGGAGCTGTTGTCGAGGAAGGTGTCGAGGCTGCCCTCGCCCACCGCGCCCGCGATGAGGGTGAAGGGGATGACGATGATCGACGAGAGCACGTTGGCGATGATCGCGCCGAGCACCTGGATGCCGAACACCCGCCACCAGGAGCCCTGGACGAGTTTCGTGGAGCGCCGCATGGCCTGGCCGATGCCCTGCTTCTCCAGCATCAGCGCGGGCGAGGCGAGGGAGAAGCGCACGGTCAGCCAGATCGCGACGGCGGCGCCGGCGAGCAGGCCGAGGACGAGCAGGCCGACCGCGGCGTCGGAGCCGTCCGAGCCGAGTGCGACGAGCAGGGCGGGCAGGCAGGCCAGGGTGATGACGGCCAGGGCGATCAGCGGCAGCAGCAGGGTCAGGCCGAGCAGGCGCACCATCTGCGGCCGGGCGTCCCGCCACGCCTCGGCGGTGCTGACCGGCCTGCCGATCACGGCGCGGCTGGTGACGGTGGTCAGCAGCGCGGTCGCGACGATGGTGCCGATCAGGGAGATCAGCAGGACGATGCCGGAACCGAGCAGGGCGTCGCCCATGGCGTCGGTGACCTCGTCGAGGCTCGCGGTCTCGTCCTCCAGGGCGGAGGTGTCCGTCATGCCGTTGAGGTAGAGGCCCTGCAGGAGGACCACGGCGACCTGGGTGACGACGGCGACGGTCAGCGAGATGCCGAGGACGGTGCGCCAGTGCTTGCGCATCGTGGAGACCGCGCCGTCGAGGATCTCGCCCACGCCGAGCGGGCGCAGCGGGATCACTCCGGGCTTGGCCGCGGGCGGGGGGCCTCCCCAGCCGCCGAAGCCTCCCCAGCCGGGTCCGCCCCGGCCGGGACCGCCGCCTGCGGGTCCGCCGCCCCAGCCGCCGCCCTGCGGGCCCGAGGGTCCGGGGCCGCCGCCTGGCTGTCCCCAGCCGGGCTGCTGCTGCGGGGGCGGGCCCTGCCCCGGCTGTCCGCCGCCGGGGGCCGTCCACTGGGCGGGAGGGGGCTGGTTGCCGGACCACTTCGAGGAGGGACCGCCCGGGTTCGAGGAGGGATCGCCTTGGCCGCCCGCCGCCTCCTGGCCGGGGGCGCCGGGCTGCTGCCCGTCGGAGGGGGAGGATCCGGGCGAGGCCCAGCCCGGAGAGTCGTTCATCGTCGCTCCTTCTCGGTGCCCGTCCGCGGTCGCGGCGGCAGCTTGGCGCCCATCGTGCCATGGGGCGTCGGCGGGCGGACCGGGTGCTGCCGGGGCAGTGCGCCTTCAACAGTGGCCCCGGGGGCGGGCACACTGTGCGGATGGCAGATCACGAAGCGCGCGCACAGGTGGACGCACCGGCCGACGGCATTCCCACGATCCGCTGGGAGGAGCCCCCGGAGGGCCCCGTCCTCGTCCTGCTCGACCAGACCCGGCTCCCGGCCGAGGAGGCCGAGTACGTCTGCACGGATCCCCCCTCCCTGGTGGAGGCGATCCGCACCCTGGTGGTCCGCGGGGCACCGGTCCTCGGCATCGCCGGGGCGTACGGGGTGGCACTGGCCGCCGCCCGCGGCTTCGACGTCGACGAGGCCGCGGAGGCGCTGGCCGCCGCCCGGCCCACCGCCGTCAACCTGGCCCGGGGGGTGCGCAGGGCGCAGGGTGCCTACCACCGGGCGCTGGCGGGGGCGGCCTCCGTGGCGGCCTCGACGGGACCGGACGCGGAGGACTCCGCGGGCACCGCGGACCAGGTGGCCCTGGCCGCGGCCGTCGCGGCGCTGGCCGCCGCGCGGGCACTGCACCGGGAGGACGCGCAGGCCAGCGACCGGATGGCCGCCCACGGCCTGGCCCTCCTCGGCGAGCTGCTGCCCGGGGGCGGGCACCGGCTGCTCACCCACTGCAATACGGGCGCGCTGGTCTCCGGCGGGCGCGGCACCGCCTTCGCCCTCGCGCGGGCCGCCCACGACCGGGGGCAGCTGCGCAGGCTGTGGGTGGACGAGACCCGGCCGCTGCTGCAGGGGGCGCGGCTGACCGCCTGGGAGGCCGCGCGGGCCGGTATGGCGTACACCCTGCTCACGGACAACGCGGCGGGTTCGCTCTTCTCGGCGGGCGAGGTGGACGCGGTGCTCGTGGGCGCGGACCGGATCGCCGCCGACGGCTCGGTCGCCAACAAGGTGGGCACCTACCCGCTCGCGGTGCTCGCCCGCTACCACCATGTGCCCTTCCTGGTGGTGGCGCCGGTGACCACGATCGACCCGGACACCCCGGACGGCGCCTCGATCGAGGTGGAACAGCGTGCCGCCCATGAAGTGACAGAGGTCACATCGCCGAGTGCGGGTGGCGCGGGCGGCCCCGGGGGCGGGATGAGCGTGGCACCGCTGGGGACCCAGGCGTACAACCCCGCCTTCGATGTGACGCCTCCCGAGCTGGTCACGGCGATCGTCACGGAGGAAGGTGTGGTGTCGCCGGTGACGGCCGAAGCGCTGAGCGAGCTGTGTGGCAGGTCATGACGGGTAACGATTCGCTAATGGGATGATGTCATTCATGAAGGGACGAGTCCTTGTCGTCGACGACGACACCGCACTGGCCGAGATGCTCGGCATTGTGCTGCGTGGTGAGGGTTTCGAGCCGTCTTTCGTCGCGGACGGCGACAAGGCGCTGGCGGCATTCCGGGAGACCAA
Organism: Streptomyces physcomitrii; assembly: GCF_012273655.1. Lineage (GTDB taxonomy): Bacteria > Actinomycetota > Actinomycetes > Streptomycetales > Streptomycetaceae > Streptomyces > Streptomyces physcomitrii. Next base: position 7,479 of record NZ_JAAWWP010000001.1, read on the forward strand.
GCCCGATCTGGTCCTGCTCGACCTGATGCTTCCCGGCCGGGACGGCATCGAGGTCTGCAGGCTGATCCGGGCCGAGTCCGGGGTGCCGATCGTGATGCTCACCGCCAAGAGCGACACCGTGGACGTGGTGGTCGGCCTGGAGTCCGGGGCCGACGACTACATCGTGAAGCCGTTCAAGCCCAAGGAGCTGGTGGCCCGCATCCGTGCGCGGCTGCGGCGCTCCGAGGAGCCCGCCCCCGAGCAGCTGACCATCGGTGACCTCGTCATCGACGTGGCCGGTCACTCGGTGAAGCGGGACGGGCAGTCGATCGCGCTCACCCCGCTGGAGTTCGACCTGCTGGTCGCGCTCGCCCGCAAGCCGTGGCAGGTGTTCACCCGGGAGGTCCTGCTGGAGCAGGTGTGGGGCTACCGGCACGCGGCCGACACCCGGCTGGTCAACGTGCACGTACAGCGGCTGCGCTCCAAGGTCGAGAAGGACCCCGAGCGGCCCGAGATCGTGGTGACGGTCCGCGGCGTCGGATACAAGGCGGGACCGAGCTGAGATGAACCCGGACGACAGTGCCGCTGCGGCGGGCGGGGCGTCGGGCGCCCACGCCGAGCGGGCTGTCGGCCGGGGGCATCCCGACCACCCCGTCGCACCCGGGCCACCCGCACCCCCCGCGCCCGGCCCCGGGGGCGCCACCGGCCCGGCGCCCTCCGGCGCGCACACCGACGCACCCGCCCCCGAGCCGCACGCCCCCGGCGCGCACCCCGAGACGCCCGCCCCCGGCACACCCCCCAAGGGCCCGGCGGCAGCCCGCACCGGCCGGTCCGCCAAGGCCAGGAAGAGGATCAAGGCCGCGGCGCCCTCGCTCGGGCGGTTCCTGGACACCGGTCTGATGCTGCAGGGCGGGGTGCAGGGCAGCCCCGTACTGCGGCTGTTCACGCGGTGGGTGCGGCGTCCGCTGCTGCCCGCGCTGCGGCTGTGGCGGCGCAACATCCAGCTGAAGGTCGTCGCCACCACCCTGCTGATGTCGCTGGGCGTGGTGCTGCTGCTCGGCTTCGTCGTCATCGGGCAGGTCCGCAACGGCCTCCTCGACGCCAAGGTGAAGGCCTCCCAGGGCCAGGCGGACGGTGGATTCCGCGCCGCGAAGGACCGCGCCGACTCGGCCGGCTCCGGCCAGGCGCCCGAGGGCGCGGACCCCGACGGGCAGCCCGGCCAGAACCCGGCGGTCTGGATGAACGACCTCGTCGAGCAGCTGTCCAGCGGCGGCCAGAGCGCCTTCGACGTCGTCACCCTCAGCCCCACCGCCGAGGGCGACACCGGCAGCGTCCGCGGCCCGCGCGCCTCCGGCGGCGTCGACCCCATCAACAGCGTCCCCGAGGAGCTGCGCGACAACGTCCGCCGCGGCACGACCTTCCAGAGCTACACCCGCATCGTCTACGGGGACGGCCAGGCATCCCAGCCCGGACTGGTCATCGGCAAGCAGCTCAACGGCCCCGACAGCGAGCCCTACCAGCTGTACTACCTCTTCCCGCTCACCCAGGAGGAGAAGTCGCTCAGCCTGGTCAAGGGCACCCTGGCCACCGCCGGGCTCTTCGTGGTGGTGCTGCTCGGCGCCATCGCCTGGCTCGTGGTGCGCCAGGTCGTCACCCCCGTACGGATGGCCGCGGGCATCGCCGAACGGCTCTCCGCGGGGCGCCTGCAGGAGCGGATGAAGGTCACCGGCGAGGACGACATCGCCCGCCTCGGCGAGGCCTTCAACAAGATGGCGCAGAACCTCCAGCTCAAGATCCAGCAGCTGGAGGACCTCTCCCGGATGCAGCGCCGCTTCGTCTCCGACGTCTCGCACGAACTGCGCACCCCGCTGACCACGGTACGGATGGCCGCCGACGTCATCCACGAGGCCCGCGAGGACTTCGACCCGATCACCGCCCGCTCCGCGGAACTCCTCGCCGACCAGCTCGACCGCTTCGAGTCGCTGCTCGCCGACCTCCTGGAGATCAGCCGCTTCGACGCGGGCGCGGCCGCCCTGGAGGCGGAGCCGATAGACCTCAGGGAGGTCGTACGGCGCGTGGTCGGCGGCGCCCAGCCGCTCGCGGACCGCAAGGGCACCCGGGTACGGATCCTCGGGGACCGGCAGCCGGTGGTCGCCGAGGCCGACGGGCGGCGCGTCGAACGGGTGCTGCGCAACCTCGTCGTCAACGCCGTCGAGCACGGCGAGGGCAAGGACGTCGTGGTGCGCCTCGCCGCGGCGGGCGGCGCCGTCGCGGTCGCGGTGCGCGACTACGGCGTGGGCCTCAAACCGGGCGAGGCGAGCCGCGTCTTCAGCCGCTTCTGGCGCGCCGACCCGGCCCGCGCCCGCACCACCGGCGGCACCGGCCTCGGGCTGTCCATCGCCCTGGAGGACGCCCGGCTGCACGGCGGCTGGCTCCAGGCCTGGGGCGAACCGGGCGGCGGCTCGCAGTTCCGGCTCACCCTGCCGCGTACGGCCGACGAGCCGCTGCGGGGCTCCCCGATCCCCCTGGAACCCGACGACTCCCGCCACAACCGCGACCTGCGGAAGGCCGGCCTGCCCCCCGGCGGTGCGGAACGCGCCGTGACGGTCCCCGAGCGCAGCCCCGTCACGGTGACGCGCGAGGCGCAGGGCCACCCCGTCTCCCCGCTCGCCCGCTCGCTGACCCCGGTCGGGGGCTCGGGTACGGGCTCGACGGCGGTCGTCACGGGGGAGGAGACGGCCTCTACGGGGACGAAAGGGCGCCCGGCACCGCCCGCGGACGCGCCCGCGCAGCCGGAACCGGTGACCCCCGACCCGGCCGCGCCCACCACCGAGTCCACCTCCACCGCCCCTCCCCGCCCCAGCAAGCCCGCCCCGACCGGCGCCCCCGGGGACCGCGACAGCCGCGGCAACCGGGGCGCCGACGAGGAGACCCGACGTGGCCGATGACCGCTCCCGGCGCCGCGCCGCCCGCCCGCTGCGCACCGCCCTGGTGCTCGGCTGCTCCGGCGCCCTCCTCGCGGGCTGCGCCTCCATGCCCGACACCGGCGACGTACGGGGCGTCGAACCCTCGCAGCGCCCCGACGCCCAGGTCCGCGTCTTCGCGATGCCGCCGCCGAAGGACGCCACGCCCGACGAGATCATCCAGGGCTTCCTGGAGGCCCTGACCAGCGACGACCCGCAGTTCGAGATGGCGCGCAAATACCTCACCCGCGAGGCCTCGCGGAACTGGCACCCCGAGAGCTCCACCACGGTGCTCGCCGACGGGCCCGGCACCGAGGCCACCGACCGGGGCTCGGCCCAGGACGGCCAGCCGGGCCGGAACTGGCTGCTCACCGGCCGCGAGGTCGCCGAGGTCGACGGCCGGCGCGCCTACACGCCCCGCAAGTCCACCTACTCCGAGCCCGTGCACCTGTCCATGGACCCGGACGTGGAGGGCGGCCCCGAGTGGCGAATAGACCGGCCGCCGAGCGGAGTCGTCCTCGGCGAGTCCGACTTCCAGCGCATCTACCGCTCCGTCAGCAAGTACTACTACGCGGCCGATACGGTGCCCAGCGACGGCGGCCAGGGCGATGTCGTCGCCGACCCCGTCTACGTACGGGAGCGAATAGACCCGATCACGCAGACCGTGCGCTCGCTGCTCGAAGGGCCCACCGAGTGGCTGGACCCGGCCGTCACCTCGCTCTTCCCCAAGGGCACCCGGCTCGCCGCGGGCACCAAGGGACTCGCCCCGGACGACCAGAACACCCTCACCGTCCCGCTGACCCGGCAGGCGGACCGGGTCGACCTGCGCCGCTGCAAGCTGATGGCGACGCAGATCCTGTACACACTGGAGGACCTGACGCCCGCGGGGATCGAGGAGGTCAAGCTCCTGCGCTCCGACGGCCGCCAGCTCTGCCCCCCGCTGCGCGAGGACGACGCCGAGGCCGCGGCCCCGCACCGCACCGCGGGGCAGGCCCGCTACCAGTACTTCCTGGACGGGCAGCGCCGCCTCGTCCGGCTCTTCGGCACCTCCACCGGCCACAAGGCCGAGCCCGTACCCGGCGCCTTCGGCGAGGGCGGGCGCAAGCTGCGTGCTGCCGCCGTCTCCCGCGAGGAGGACAAGGCCGCGGGGGTCTCCCTCGACGGGCGTTCCCTGTACGTCGGTTCACTGGTCCAGGGCGCCGAACTGGGCGAGCCGGTGATCAGCAGCAGCGCCAAGGCGGAGGACAACCGGCTCACCGCGCCGAGCTGGGACGGCCGGGGCGATCTGTGGGTGGCGGACCGCGACCCGCTGGACCCGCAGCTGTACCTCCTCGAGGACGGTGGGGGCACGCCGAGTCCGGTCACCGTCGCCGGACTCGGCAAGGGCCGCATCCAGGCCGTACGGGTGGCGGCCGACGGGGTGCGCATCGCCCTCCTCGTCGCGGACGAGGGCAAGAAGTCCCTGCGGGTCGGCCGCATCCAGCGCACCCCCGGCGAGAACGGCCCCGCCCGCATCAGCGTGCACCAACTCCGCACCGTCGCCCCGCAGATGGAGGAGGTCACCGCGATGTCCTGGGCCGGCGGCAGCAGGCTCGTGGTGGTCGGGCGCGAGGAGGGCGGCGTCCAGCAGATCCGGTACGTGCAGTGCGACGGCTCCGCCCCGGCCGGCGGCGTCCTGCCCGGCCTGACCGGAGCCGAGGAGATCGCCGCCGCCGAGGACGAACGCCTCCCGCTGATCGCCCACTCCGACGACGGCATCGTCCGCCTGCCGCCGGGCGCCCCCTGGCAGACCGTGGTGGGCGAGGGGACGGCCCCGGTCTATCCGGGGTAGCGCCGGTCGGGGCGGGGAGGTGAGGAGGAATGACCGCGTGGACCGCGGTGCATCCTGCTACCGTCTGCGACATGAAGCGCGCTGCCATGACGACGACGCCGGAGAGTGTCCCGGCGCGCTGACAGACGATCCGATCCGAAGCCCCGGGGCGAGTGCCCCGGGGCTTCGTCGTAGGCCGGTCACTCGCTCCGCACCCAGCGAGGAGACCGCGATGACCACCGTGCACGACCACCGCAAGCTCGGCCGTGAACTGGGCCTGTTCGACACCGATCCGCTGATCGGCGCGGGCCTGCCGTACTGGCTGCCCGACGGCGCGGCCGTGCGGCACACCCTGGAGGAGTACATCCGTGCCGCCGAGCGGCGGGCGGGCTACCAGCACGTGTACTCACCGGTGCTCGGCAAGCGGGAGCTGTACGAGCTGTCGGGGCACTGGGCGCACTACAGCGACGACATGTTCCCCCCGATGGACCTCGGCGGAGAGCAGGTCGTCCTGCGGCCGAGCCTGTGCCCCCATCACGCGGTGATCTACCGCTCCCGCTCCCACAGCTACCGCGAACTGCCCCTGCGGATGGCCGAACTGGGCGGCATGTACCGCTCCGAACTCTCGGGCGTGCTCGGCGGGCTGACCCGCGTGCGGGCCATCCAGCTCAACGACGCGCACATCTTCTGCACCCTGGACCAGGTCGCCCAGGAGGCACAGGCGGCCCTGGAGATGATCGGCCGGGCATACGAGGCGCTCGGCATCACCCCGACCCGCTACCGGCTCTCCCTCCCGGGCCCCGGCGGCAAGTACGTCGCCGCACCCGAGAAGTGGCAGCGGTCCACCGCTCTGCTGACCGGCGTCCTCGACCGCTCCGGCCTGCCCTACGAGGCGGCCGAGGGGGAGGCCGCGTTCTACGGCCCCAAGATCGATGTCCAGGTCACCGACGGTGCCGGCCGGGAGTCCACCCTGTCCACCGTCCAGGTCGACTTCCACCAGCCCGAGCAGTTCGACCTGCACTACATCGGCGCGGACGGCGCCAGGCACCGCCCGGTCATGGTGCACCGCAGCATCATCGGCAGCGTGGAACGAGCCGTCGCTCACCTCATCGAACAGCACGGCGGTGCTTTCCCCGCCTGGCTCGCCCCCACTCAGCTGGTGATCCTCCCGATCTCCGGCACCGAACTGCCGGACGCCGCAGCCCTCGCCCACCGTTGCGCCCTTCTCGGACTGCGTGCCCAGATCGCGGGACCGGACCGGGGAAGCCTGGGCGCCCGTATCCGAGAGGCCCGCCTGGTTCCGTACCAAGCCGTCATCGGTGCCAAGGAGGCCGCTGACGATCGCGTCGCACTGCGCTTGCGTGACGGACGCCGACTCGACCCGCGGCCGGTCGGTGACGTACTGACCCGTATCAGCGCCCTCATCGGGGCCCACAGCACCGGCCTGTGGGCCGACCCCACCTCGTAGAGGAGGGGTGCTGTCGTAGAGGAGGGGTGCCGTGAGCGGTGGGTGGGGGGATGCGGCGTGCCGTGCTGCCTGTGGACAGGCGTCAATGCCCCGAGGGGGGTTCACTCCCCGGGCACCGGTGGCGGACGCGGCGACCGCGGGAGTTTTCCACAGGCCTTTCGCGCTCCCGCCCCTCCCCCCACAGTAGAGCCATGCGACGGCTCTGGCAGGACCTCGCCGACCTGGTGTTCCCGGCCGACTGCGCCGGGTGCGGCGAACCGCGCGCGGAGCTGTGCGGGCGGTGCCGGGCGGCGCTGCACGGGCGGCGGGCGCGCCGGGTGCGGCCCGATCCGGCGCCGGGCGGGCTGCCGGTGGTGCATGCCGCCGCGCCGTACCAGGACGCGGTACGCGCCGTGCTCCTCGCGCACAAGGAGCGCGGGGCACTCGGGCTGGCCGCACCGCTGGGCACGGCCCTGGCGGGGGCGGCAGGGGTGGCACGGGGTGGCGCGGGGGGTGGGGGAGGGGAGGGGGGAGGGGCCCCCACCCTCCTCGTCCCCCTCCCCTCCACCCCCCGCTCCACCCGCGCCCGGGGCCACGACCCCACGCGCCGTGTCGCGCTGGCTGCCGCGCGTGTGCTGCGGGGCTCGGGGGTGCCCGCGCGGGTGGTGCCCGTACTGCGGCAGCGGCGGGCGGTCGCCGATCAGTCGGGGCTCAACTCCCGGCAGCGGAAGGCGAATCTGAAAGGGGCGCTGGAAGTGAATGCGAGAGCGGTCCGGCTGTTCGGTCCGGGGGCCCGCGTGATCATTGTGGACGATCTTCTGACCACGGGTTCTTCGTTGGCCGAAGCCGCACGCGCATTGTCCGCGGATGCCGGGGTAAGGAGGATCTCAGCGGCGGTGATCGCCGCTCCTGCTGAGGCTTTCGAAGTAAACAGGAACTGATCGAAAACCTGCATCGTTGCAGGTGGAGAGAGACTGGTGACACCCGAACGGAGGTAGGTACCGGTAGAGGGTGACGACTTCCTCCGGGCGAGATATGTTCGGTTGTGAGGAGTGACGGAGGTACCGGATCCGGAGCCGCAAGGCGGATCTCGGCCTGCCCCTCACACAACCGAATGCCTGACCGCTGCCGCGGGTAGCCGAGTGAATCGACGGAATCGGCGATTCTCGCAATCACCCGGTCCGGTGGGGTGGAGATCTTGCCCGCGGGGGAGGAGGAGGTGGAAGTCACCGAGTCCGAGGCTCCGGGAGCACCGGGGCCTGGTGCGAAAGGGAGATGCTCCGCCGCCGTAGCGGAGCTATCCGGGAACGGAGTTCTGCGTGGACATCGTCGTCAAAGGCCGCAAGACCGAAGTACCCGAGCGGTTCCGCAAGCACGTGGCCGAGAAGCTGAAGCTGGAGAAGATCCAGAAGCTCGACGCCAAGGTGATCAGCCTCGACGTGGAGGTGTCCAAGGAGCCGAACCCCCGCCAGCACGACCACTGCGAGCGTGTGGAGATCACGCTCCGCTCGCGGGGTCCGGTGATCCGGGCGGAGGCGGCTGCCAGCGACCCGTACGCAGCGCTCGACCTTGCGACCGAGAAGCTCGAGGCGCGACTGCGCAGGCAGCACGACAAGCGGCGCACCCGCCGCGGCTCGGGCAGGCTTTCAGCGGCTGAGGTTGCCGACCACGTCCCGGACGCGGCGCACCTCAACACCGACGGCACCCTCGCAAAGGACGAGCCGGAGTCCGACGACGGCGTCCCCACCAAGCGGATGGGCTCGCTGGAAGTGAAGGGCGACGGCCCCCTCGTGGTCCGCGAGAAGACCCACATCGCCGCCCCGATGACGCTGGACCAGGCGCTCTACGAGATGGAGCTCGTCGGGCACGACTTCTACCTCTTCGTCGACTCGGAGACGAAGGAGCCGAGCGTCGTCTACCGGCGTCACGCCTACGACTACGGCGTCATCCACCTCACCACGGACCAGATGGTGACGGCCACTTCGGACGCGGCGGACGCCTCGATGTCCGCGGCCGGTGGTGTGATCGGCGCTTGACGCGAAGAAGGTGACCACCACGTTTCGGCGCCCCCGGGTGCGCATTGGCGCCCCGGGGGCGCCGGTGTGCTCCCGCGGGGCTCTCGCGACGTCACCGTTTCGCCTGCCGGGCATGGAATCATGACCGGCAGGCCAACCGGGGTGCTGCCGCCCCGGGTTGGCGCCTTCGACCCGGCAGCGCTGGAAGACAGGGCCATGGCCTTCAGGGGGAGGAACGATGGCGGACAGCTTCGGACCGATGCGTGAGCAGGGTGCCGGCCTCGGCGCCGTCGGCATGGGCCCGCGGGGCGGTGCACCGGGGCAGGAGCCGATCCGGGTCCTCGTCGTCGACGATCACGCGCTCTTCCGGCGGGGGCTGGAGATCGTGCTCCAGGCCGAGGAGGACATCCTCGTGGTGGGGGAGGCCGGGGACGGCGCCGAGGCGGTGGACAAGGCGGCCGATCTGCTGCCCGACATCGTGCTGATGGACGTCCGGATGCCCAAGCGCGGCGGCATCGAGGCCTGCACCTCCATCAAGGAGGTGGCCCCCAGCGCGAAGATCATCATGCTGACGATAAGCGACGAGGAGGCCGACCTCTACGAGGCGATCAAGGCCGGGGCCACGGGCTATCTGCTCAAGGAGATCTCCACCGACGAGGTGGCCACGGCGATCCGCGCGGTCGCCGACGGGCAGTCCCAGATCAGTCCCTCCATGGCCTCCAAGCTGCTCACCGAGTTCAAGTCGATGATCCAGCGCACCGACGAGCGCCGTCTGGTGCCCGCGCCCAAGCTCACCGACCGTGAGATCGAGGTGCTCAAGCTGGTCGCGACCGGCATGAACAACCGTGACATCGCCAAGGAGTTGTTCATCAGCGAGAACACGGTGAAGAACCACGTACGCAACATCCTGGAGAAGCTGCAGCTGCACTCCCGGATGGAGGCCGTGGTCTACGCGATGCGGGAGAAGATCCTGGAGATCCGCTGAACAGGGCTGGACTGCGCTGAACAGGGCGCCCGCCGGGGCGCGTTCGCCAACCGGCGCCCGGCACCCTGCTCTCAACTCCCGGCCCCGAAGCACGCATCGGCCCGACGCGCCCCGGCGTGAGGGCTCCCCGGCAGCGGAGCGCGACGAGCGCCCGCCGCCCGACGCTCCTCCGCCCCTGCGCTCAGCCCAGCAGCCGCGCCACCTCCGCCGTCAGCGGTGCCCGCAGTTCCTCCTCGGCCAGCCGCTCGACGCGTACGCCGGTGCAGCCCACCCAGCTCGCGGCCTCCACCAGTGCCTGGGCGACGCCGGGTACCGCGGCGGGTCCGGCCAGCGATATCTGCTTGGCGACCAGGGTCTTCCCCTCCCGCCCCGGGTCCACCCGGCCGACGAGGCGGCCGCCGGAGAGCACCGGCATCGCGAAGTAGCCGTGGATCCGCTTGGGCCGCGGGACGTAGGCCTCCAGGCGGTGGGTGAAGCCGAAGATCCGCTCGGTGCGGGCGCGTTCCCAGACCAGGGAGTCGAAGGGGGAGAGCAGGGTCGTACGGTGGCGGCCGCGGACCGGGGTGCCGAGCGCCTCCGGGTCGGCCCAGGCCTCGGCGGGCCCGCGCCCGGCACCGCGCGCACCGCTGCCGGGGCGTCCCCAGCCCGCCACCGTGACCGGGACGAGGCCGGAGTCGGCGAGCACCGCGTCGACCTGTTCGCCCCTGAGCCGGTGGTAGTCGGCGATATCGGCCCGGGTGCCGACGCCCAGGGACCGTCCGGCCAGGCGCACCAGGCGGCGGACGCACTCCCGGTCGTCGAGCTCGTCGTGCAGCAGCGCCTCGGGGATGGCGCGTTCGGCGAGGTCGTAGACGCGTTTCCAGCTGTGGCGGCGGGTGCAGACCACCTCTCCGTACATCAGGGCGCGTTCGACGGCGACCTTGGCCGCGGACCAGTCCCACCACTCGCCGGTGCGCTTGGCGCCGCCCAACTCGGTGGCGGTGAGCGGGCCTTCGGCGCGCAGCTGCTTGATGACCTGCTCGTAGGCGCCGTCGGGCAGTTCGTGGTTCCAGTGCGGGCGGGCGCGGTAGGCGCGGCGGCGGAAGGCGAAGTGCGGCCACTCCTCGACGGGCAGGATGCAGGCGGCGTGCGACCAGTACTCGAAGGCGTGCGGCCGGGGGCCGCCCTCGGTGGCCGGTGCCCAGTACGCCTCCTCGACGCGGCCGCGGCCGACGGCGCCGAGCCGGGCGTAGGGGACGAGTTCGTGGGAGCGGGCGAGGACGGAGATCGTGTCCAGCTGCACCGCGCCGAGGTGCCGGAGCACGCCGCGCACGCCGCCGCGGCGGTCGGGGGCGCCGAGCAGCCCTTGCGCGCGCAGGGCTATGCGGCGGGCCTCGTCGGCGGACAGCTCTGTCGTCGGACGGGGATCAGTCGTCATGAGCGCACCCTAGAACGCGGCACTGACATCCCCGCCCGGGCGGGGATGTCCGGCCCCGGGGACCGGGCTCCGGCGGGCCCGGTTCAGGCGGCCGGGCCCGGTACGTAGGGCGCGTTGGCGGGCAGGTCGAGGTCGGCGGGCAGCAGGGAGCCCACCCAGCAGTCGCGGCGCGCGCCCCGGTGCTCCATGCCCGCGCGCTGGACGCCCTCCATGGTGAACCCGGCCCGCAGGGCGGTGGCGCGGGAGCCGTGGTTGCCGACCTCCGCGCGCCACTCGATGCGGTCGATCCCGGCCTCGGTGCAGGCCCAGCGGCAGACGGCGAGGGTGGCCTCGACGACGTAGCCCTTGCCGCGGTGCTCCCGGGCGGCCCAGAAGCCGACCTCGCCGGTGCCGGGGCCGCGCCGGGTCAGGCCGAGCATCGCGGCGAGCGGGCCGTGGGCGGCGCCCCGGCCGCGCGGGAAGACGCCGAAGGTGAACATGGACGCGTCGTGCCAGCCGTCGGGGACCATCTGGCCGGTGAACCCCGCGGCGTGCTCGTGGAGATAGGGCGAGGGGATCGTCGTCCAGTGCTGGATGTCGGGGTCCTGGCAGGCCTCGTAGACGGCCTGGGTGTCGTCGGGACCGACGGTGCGCAGCAGCAGGCGTTCGGTGGCGAGGGCGACGGGTTCCATGCGCCGATTGTGTGGGTGGTGCGAAGAGCGCGCCAAGGCTTTTCGCCGGGCGGGCGCATCCGGTCGCCGGGCGGGCGCGTCCGGCGCGTACCGGGCGCGTGCGGGCGGGGCGCGCGCCGCTGCGGGTGAGCGCCCGGTGACTTTCCGTGCGGGCCGGGCACCTTCCGGGACGCCCGTCCGTTGGCTCAGTACCGTGGGCAGTTGTCGTCGTCGCGGCAGACCTCCCGGCGTGGCGGGGTCCTCGCATACGATGGCCGTTGCCCGAAGTGAAATCGACCGTGCCAGGCCCGACCGGCAAGGAGAACACCCCCCGTGTCCGTCCTCTCGAAGATCATGCGTGCAGGCGAAGGCAAGATCCTGCGCAAGCTGCACCGCATCGCGGACCAGGTCAACTCCATCGAAGAGGACTTCACGGGCCTCTCCGACGCCGAGCTGCGCGCCCTCACGGACGAGTACAAGGAGCGCTACGAGGCGGGCGAGACCCTCGACGACCTGCTCCCGGAGGCCTTCGCCACGGTCCGCGAGGCCGCCAAGCGCGTGCTCGGCCAGCGGCACTACGACGTGCAGATGATGGGCGGCGCCGCGCTGCACCTCGGCTATGTCGCCGAGATGAAGACCGGTGAGGGCAAGACCCTGGTGGGCACCCTGCCCGCGTATCTGAACGCGCTGTCCGGCAAGGGCGTCCACCTGATCACGGTCAACGACTACCTGGCCGAGCGCGACTCGGAGATGATGGGCCGGGTCCACAAGTTCCTCGGCCTGGACGTCGGTTGCATCCTGGCGAACATGACGCCGGCGCAGCGCCGCGAGCAGTACGGCTGCGACATCACCTACGGCACCAACAACGAGTTCGGCTTCGACTACCTGCGCGACAACATGGCCTGGTCGAAGGAGGAACTCGTCCAGCGCGGCCACAACTTCGCGATCGTCGACGAGGTCGACTCGATCCTCGTCGACGAGGCCCGTACGCCGCTGATCATCTCGGGCCCCGCCGACCAGGCCACCAAGTGGTACGGCGACTTCGCCAAGCTGGTGACCCGGCTGAAGCGGGGCGAGGCGGGCAACCAGCTCAAGGGCATCGAGGAGACCGGCGACTACGAGGTCGACGAGAAGAAGCGCACCGTCGCCATCCACGAGTCCGGTGTCGGCAAGGTCGAGGACTGGCTGGGCATCGACAACCTCTACGAGTCGGTGAACACCCCGCTCGTCGGCTACCTGAACAACGCCATCAAGGCCAAGGAGCTGTTCAAGAAGGACAAGGACTACGTCGTCATGGACGGCGAAGTCATGATCGTCGACGAGCACACCGGCCGTATCCTCGCGGGCCGCCGCTACAACGAGGGCATGCACCAGGCGATCGAGGCGAAGGAAGGGGTGGACATCAAGGACGAGAACCAGACCCTCGCCACGATCACCCTGCAGAACTTCTTCCGCCTGTACGACAAGCTCTCCGGCATGACCGGTACGGCGATGACCGAGGCCGCCGAGTTCCACCAGATCTACAAGCTGGGCGTCGTGCCGATCCCGACGAACAAGCCGATGATCCGCATGGACCAGTCGGACCTGATCTACCGCACCGAGGTCGCCAAGTTCGACGCCGTCGTCGACGACATCGCCGAGAAGCACGGCCAGGGCCAGCCGATCCTGGTCGGCACCACCTCGGTCGAGAAGTCCGAGTACCTCTCCCAGCAGCTCAACAAGCGCGGCATCCGACACGAGGTCCTCAACGCCAAGCAGCACGACCGGGAGGCGACCATCGTCGCCCAGGCGGGCCGCAAGGGCGCCGTCACCGTCGCCACCAACATGGCCGGACGAGGCACCGACATCAAGCTCGGCGGCAACCCGGACGACCTCGCCGAGGCGGAGCTGCGCGGCCAGGGCCTGGACCCGGTGGAGCACGCCGAGCAGTGGGCGGCGGCGCTGCCCGCGGCCCTGGAGCGGGCCGAGCTGTCGGTGAAGGCGGAGTTCGAGGAGGTCACCGACCTCGGCGGGCTGTACGTCCTCGGCACCGAGCGGCACGAGTCGCGCCGTATCGACAACCAGCTCCGCGGCCGCAGCGGCCGCCAGGGCGACCCCGGCGAGTCCCGGTTCTACCTCTCCCTCGGCGACGACCTGATGCGCCTGTTCAAGGCCCAGATGGTCGAGCGCGTGATGTCGATGGCGAACGTCCCCGACGACGTCCCGATCGAGAACAAGATGGTCACCCGCGCCATCGCCTCCGCCCAGTCCCAGGTCGAGCAGCAGAACTTCGAGACCCGTAAGAACGTCCTCAAGTACGACGAGGTCCTCAACCGGCAGCGCGAGGTCATCTACGGCGAGCGCCGCCGCGTCCTGGAGGGCGAGGACCTGCACGAGCAGGTGCAGCACTTCATGGACGACACCATCGACGCCTACATCCAGGCGGAGACCGCCGAGGGCTTCGCCGAGGAGTGGGACGTCGACCGGCTGTGGGGCGCCTTCAAGCAGCTCTACCCGGTGAAGGTCACCGTCGAGGAGCTGGAGGACGAGGCCGGCGACCGCGCGGGCCTGACCGCCGAGTTCATCTCCGAGTCCGTCAAGGACGACATCCACGCGCAGTACGAGGCCCGCGAGGAGCAGCTCGGCTCCGAGATCATGCGGGAGCTGGAGCGCCGCGTGGTGCTCTCCGTGCTGGACCGCAAGTGGCGCGAGCACCTCTACGAGATGGACTACCTCCAGGAGGGCATCGGCCTGCGGGCGATGGCGCAGAAGGACCCGCTGGTCGAGTACCAGCGCGAGGGCTTCGACATGTTCGGCGCCATGATGGACGGCATCAAGGAGGAGTCCGTCGGCTATCTGTTCAACCTGGAGGTCCAGGTCGAGCAGCAGGTCGAGGAGGTCCCGGTCGAGGACGCGGCGCCCGCCCAGCAGGACGCCGTCCCCGCGGGCGCCCGCCCGGAGATCCGCGCCAAGGGCCTGGACGCCCCGCAGCGCCCGGACCGCCTGCACTTCTCCGCGCCCACGGTGGACGGTGAGGGCGGTGTCGTCGAGGGCGACTTCGCCGACACCCCGCCGCGTTCCGAGTCGGACGGGCTGACCCGCGCCGAGCGCCGCAAGCAGCAGCAGAAGGGCGGCAGCCGCCGCCGCAAGAAGTGAGCCGGGGCGGCCCGGACCGCGGGGCGGGAGACCGCGGATCCGGGACGCCGGACAGCTGACGCACAGGGACCGGTGGCCTCGGGGGCTGCCGGCCCCTTCGTCGTTCCGGGAGGCTTCCGACCTCCTCGCGGTCAGCTGCCCACGCCTTCGCGAGCGTGGGGGCGATGGGGCTCTTCACGGGATGAGGCCTTTGACGGGATAAGGCCGTTCAGGGTCGGTCTCTTCGCGGCGGTTCCTTGCGCGGCAGGTGCCCCACCCGGTACGGAGCCCGCCGCTCCCTCGCGGGCACCGGTCCGCCGCTCCCTCGCGATACGGGGTCTGCCGCTCCCGCGCGGTACGGGGCCCGCCGCTCCCGCGCAGTACGGGGCCCGCCGCTCCCGCGCGGTACGGAACGCGGCCCGGCCGGTCGGCGCTCAGACGGCGGCTCCCGACCGGTGCCGCCACCCCCGCTCCTGCTCCTGACCGTGCCCCTGGCCCTGCCCGTGCCCGTGCCCGTGCTCGTGCCCCTGCCCCTGACCGTGTCCCTGCCGGGGGACGGCGCCCAGTTCCACGGCCGTGCAGCGCCAGCGCAGATCGCGGCCCCGCTCCAGCCGGTAGGCCATGGCGCGCACCCTGCCGTCGGCGGCGATCCGGGCGAAGGCCTCCATGGCGCCCTCCTGCGGGACGCACCAGCCGAGGTCCCGCACCACCGGCGGCGGACCGCAGGTGCCGAGCGGCGTCCGCTCGGCGAGGGAGGCCAGCTCGTCGTAGGCGCTGGACGCGGTGTGGCGGAGCATCCAGTGCACCGGCCGCTGTCCGCTGAGCACCGCGAGCAGCCGCTCGGCGAAGGCCTCGGCGGGGTGCGGCTCGGGCGCCGGGGCCTGCCGCCGGGGCAGCGCGGCACCGGGGCGGCGGCCGTCGCGCCTGCCGGGGGGCCGGGTGCCGCTGCCGGGCCGCCGCCGGTTCCTCGCCATCACCTTGGCGAAGCCGTCCGCCTGCGCGAGGAGGTCGGCCTCGCGGGCCCGCGGAGTGGTGGCCGCCTCGGCGCCGGCGGGGGCGGCGCCCTGCGCGCTCGTGGCTGCGGCCGTGGCCCTGCCCGTGATCCTGGCCGTGGCCGTGGCCGCGGTCCTCCGCCCCGCCGCGAGGCCGGAGGCGGCCGGGCTGTCGGCGGCGGCTGGGCTGTCGGCGGCCGTGGCGTCGCGGACCGAGATGCCGTGAACGGCCGTCGTACCGCTGCCGGTTGCCCGGACGGTCGTCGCACCGCTGCCGCTCGTCCGGCTGGTCGTCGTACCGCCGTCGTTCGCCCGGCCGGTCGTCGTACCGCTGCCGTTCGTCCGGCCGGTCGTCGTACTGCCGCGGGTCGTCTGGAAGGTCGTCGTGCTGCTGTTGGTCATGGTGAGCCCCGTGTCCGGTCGGCCCGGGGGGTCCGGGCGCTGCCGTTTGCCGGGATCCTGGCCGAGGCGCCGGGGTGTGGCGAGCACCCCGTGTCCGTGGCGCGGGCGCCGGGAGAATTCACCTATCAGGATGAGCGGCGCGCGGCAGGGCCCGCGAGGACCGGGATCCGGGTGTCCGCGCGAGCCGCTTCCGGGGCCGGGGACACCGCCCCGAAGGGGGACTCCCGCACGTACCCTGGGAGCCGTCGCCGGGCGGGGTGTCCGTCCGGGAGGCGGCGCCGAGGCGCGTCACCGGCCGATGCGTACCGGCGGTGTCCGGAGCGCCCGGCGGATCCCGAGGGGCGTCACCGGCACGAACACCGCCACGAACAGCAGCGGAAACACGAGCAGAAAGCGGCCAGTCATGCGTGTCTATGTCCCCCTGACCCTCTCCGGCCTCGCCGAGGCGGCCAAGGCCGGAGAACTCGGACCGGGCCCGCTGACCGCGTACGCGGTGACCCCCGGCCTGCGCGAGTGGTACCTCTCCGACGACATCGAGGAGCTGGAGTACGCCGCCCTCAACCGCGCCGCCCTCGCCTCGCTGCGGCAGCTCGCGCTCGACCCGGCCGCGGTCCGCCGCCGGGTGGTCGTCGCGGTCGACGTGCCGGACGGCGAGGCGCAGGCCGACCCGGACCTCGGACTCGACCCCTCCTCGCTGGGTGAGGTGCGCCTGGCGCGTCCGGTCCCGCTGGCCAAGGCCGCCGCCGTGCACGTCGACTCCGAGGAGGCGGAGGCCGACGTACGGGCCGCCGCGGACGCTGTCGGGGCGGCGGACGTGGGCGACGACGACGCGCAGTTCACCGTGGACGGCGCCGAGGACCACGAACTCCTCTGGTACGCCACGCAGGAGATCCCGAACCTGATCTGACCGGCCGGGCCCGCCGCATCCGACCGGCCGGGCCCGCCGCCTCCCGGCCCGCCGTGAGCGAGGCCACGGACGGCGGGCGGGGCGTTGTCGGTGGGCCCGGGTAGGTTGCGGGGCATGGGGATGAAGCAGGCAAAGACAGGGCACATCGTCTGGGACTGGAACGGCACCTTGTTCCACGACATCGAGGCCGTGGTGGGCGCGACCAACGCGGCCTTCGCCTCGGCCGGGATAGACCCGGTGACCGTCGCGCAGTACCGCGAGCTGTACTGCGTGCCCATCCCCCGTTTCTACGAGCGGGTCATGGGCCGGCTGCCCACCGAGGCCGAGTGGCAGAGCATGGACGGGGTCTTCCACCGGCACTACACCGACCGGCGGGCGGCCTGCGCCCTCGCCGAAGGGGTGGAGGAGCTGCTCGGCGAGTGGTCCGCGGCGGGCCACAGCCAGTCGATCCTCAGCATGTACGGGCACGACGAACTGGTGCCGCTGGTACGCGGCTTCGGCATCGCCTCGCACTTCGTCCGCGTCCAGGGCCGCACCGGCCCCTCCGGCGGCAGCAAGGCGGAGCACATGGTCCGCCATCTGGCCGCGCTCGGCGGCGGCATAGCACCGGAGCGCACCGTGGTCATCGGTGACGCCGCCGACGACGCTCTCGCCGCGGCGCACGCCGGGGTGCGGGCGGTGCTCTACACCGGCGGCTCGCACGGCAGGGCCAGCCTGGCGGAGACCGGCGCCCCGGTGGTGGACAGCCTCGCCGAGGCGGTGGCCGAGGCCCGCCGGATGGCCGCCTGAGCACGCGACCGGCGCCGGGGCGCGCCCCCTCGTCGCCTGAGCGGAGACCCCGCCGCAGGGGCGCGTCCCCCGGGCGGCCGTATCCGCTCCCGGGCGCTTCGGGGCGGTGTACGGGAGCGGGCGGACAAGGCCACGGGTGGACGGGGGGACGGTACGGGTGGACAAGGAGGGTTTCTGTGCAGTCCGTCAAAATTGCGCTCCGGGTTTTGTACAGAAGCGGCTCATGACGGCGGGCCGGGTAAGGACGATAGCCTTGGGGCCGTGATCAGTGCGATATCCCGCAGGGGCACCGTCGCCCCTGCGCCGCACCCGGTACGCGTGGAGGATTCCCGCCGCCGGGCGTTCGCCGATCCCCGCGGGAACCGCGCCGTGCGAACGGCCGGGAGCCCCCCGCACCTCGCAGCGCGCGGCAGGACGTCCACCCCGAGCGGAGACCCCGCGCCATGGCGTCGATCCGCGCGTGCCGCACTATTTCCTTCTACGTCTCGCAATGGCGCGCGACAGGAGTCAGAGGACAATGCAGACCAAGCTGGACGAAGCCAAGGCCGAGCTGCTCGAAAGGGCCGCGCGCGTAGCTGAGAACAGCCCGGTCGGGGGGATCCTCCCGACCGAGGCGCAGGGCGCGAAATCCGACCAGGCCGCCGTACTCGCGTTCCTCCAGCGCTACTACCTGCACACCGCGGCCGAGGACTTCGTCGGCCGCGACCCGGACGACGTCTTCGGCGCCGCCTTCTCGCACCTCAGGCTGGCCGAGAATCGCCCCCAGGGCACCGCGAACGTCCGGGTGCACACCCCGACCGTGGAAGAGAACGGCTGGACCTGCAGCCACAGCGTCGTCGAGGTCGTCACCGACGACATGCCCTTCCTCGTGGACTCCGTCACCAACGAGCTGACCCGCCAGCACCGCGGCATCCACGTCGTCATCCACCCGCAGGTCGTGGTCCGCCGCGACGTCACGGGCCGCCTCCTTGAGGTGCTGACCTCCGCCACCGCCGGCGACCGGGGCACCCTGCCGCACGACGCGCTCATCGAGTCCTGGATCCACGTCGAGACGGACCGCGAGACCGACCGCTCCGACCTCAAGCAGATCACCGCCGACCTGCTGCGGGTGCTCTCCGACGCCCGGGAGGCCGTCGAGGACTGGGAGAAGATGCGCGAGGCCGCGCTGCGCATCGCCGAGGACCTGCCCGGCGAGCCCACCGCCGACGACCTGCCCGCCCAGGAGGTCGAGGAGGCCCGCGAACTCCTGCGCTGGCTCGCCGCCGACCACTTCACCTTCCTCGGCTACCGCGAGTACGAGCTGCGCGGCGACGACTCCCTCGCCGCCGTCCCCGGCACCGGCCTCGGCATCCTGCGCGCCGACCCGCACCACAGCGGCGAGGAGCACCCGGTCAGCCCGTCCTTCAGCCGCCTGCCCGCCGACGCCCGGGCCAAGGCCCGCGAGCACAAGCTGCTCGTGCTGACCAAGGCGAACAGCCGCTCCACCGTGCACCGGCCCTCGTACCTGGACTACGTGGGCGTGAAGAAGTTCGACGCCGAGGGCAATGTCGTCGGCGAGCGGCGCTTCCTCGGACTCTTCTCCTCGGCCGCCTACACCGAGTCGGTGCGCCGGGTGCCGGTGATCCGCCGCAAGGTCGAGGAGGTGCTGCGCGGCGCCGGGTTCTCGCCCAACAGCCACGACGGCCGCGACCTGCTGCAGATCCTGGAGACCTACCCGCGCGACGAGCTGTTCCAGACCCCGCCGGACGAGCTGCGCGCCATCGTCACCAGCGTCCTCTACCTCCAGGAGCGCCGCCGCCTGCGGCTCTACCTGCGCAAGGACGAGTACGGGCGCTACTACTCGGCCCTGGTCTACCTGCCGCGCGACCGCTACACCACCGGCGTACGGCTGCGCATCATCGACATCCTCAAGGAGGAACTCGGCGGCACCAGCGTCGACTTCACCGCCTGGAACACCGAATCGGTGCTCTCCCGGCTGCACTTCGTCATCCGGGTGCCCACCGGGACGGAGCTGCCGCAGCTCAGCGACGCCGACAAGGACCGTATCGAGGCCCGCCTCGTCGAGGCCGCCCGCTCCTGGCAGGACGCCTTCACCGAGGCCCTCTACGCCGAACTGGGCGAGGAGCGCGGCGCGGAGCTCGCCCGCCGCTACGCCAGTGCCTTCCCCGAGGGCTACAAGGCCGACCACTCGCCGCGCTCCGGCGTCGCCGACCTGGTGCACTTGGAGGCGATCCAGAGCGGCGCCAAGGACTTCGCCCTCTCGCTGTACGAGCCGGTCGGCGCCCAGCCCGGCGAGCGCCGCTTCAAGATCTACCGGGCGGGCGGCCAGGTCTCGCTGTCCGCGGTGCTGCCGGTGCTCCAGCGCCTCGGCGTGGAGGTCACCGACGAGCGCCCCTACGAGCTGCGCTGCGCGGACCGGCCCAACGCCTGGATCTACGACTTCGGCCTGCGGATGCCGAAGGCGCCCGGCCCTGGCGGCGACTACCTCGGCGACGACGGCCGGGACCGCTTCCAGGAGGCCTTCGAGGCGACCTGGAAGGGGCACGCCGAGAACGACGGCTTCAACTCCCTGGTCCTGCGCGCCGGTCTGAGCTGGCGGCAGGCGGTGGTGCTGCGCGCCTACGCCAAGTACCTGCGGCAGGCCGGTTCCACCTTCAGCCAGGACTATATGGAGGACACCCTCCAGAACAACGTCCACACCACCCGGCTGCTGGTCTCCCTCTTCGAGGCGCGCATGTCGCCCGACCACCAGCGGGCCGGCACCGAGCTGACCGACGGCCTCCTGGAGGAGCTCGACGGCGCCCTCGACCAGGTCGCCAGCCTGGACGAGGACCGCATCCTGCGCTCCTTCCTGACCGTCATCAAGGCGACGCTGCGCACCAACTTCTTCCAGGAGACCGAGGGCGGCAGCCCGCACGACTACGTCTCCATGAAGTTCGACCCGCAGGCCATCCCGGACCTGCCCGCGCCGCGGCCCGCCTACGAGATCTGGGTGTACTCCCCGCGGGTCGAGGGCGTCCACCTGCGCTTCGGCAAGGTCGCGCGCGGCGGCCTGCGCTGGTCCGACCGGCGTGAGGACTTCCGTACCGAGATCCTCGGCCTGGTCAAGGCGCAGATGGTGAAGAACACCGTCATCGTGCCGGTCGGCGCCAAGGGCGGCTTCGTCGCCAAGCAGCTGCCGGACCCCTCCGAGGACCGGGACGCCTGGCTCGCCGAGGGCATCGCCTGCTACCGCACCTTCATCTCGGCGCTGCTCGACATCACCGACAACCTGGTCGCGGGCGAGGTCGTACCGCCCGCGGACGTGGTGCGCCACGACGAGGACGACACCTATCTGGTGGTCGCCGCGGACAAGGGCACCGCCACCTTCTCCGACATCGCCAACGAGGTCGCCGAGAGCTACGACTTCTGGCTCGGCGACGCCTTCGCCTCCGGCGGCAGCGCGGGCTACGACCACAAGGGCATGGGCATCACCGCCCGCGGCGCCTGGGAGTCGGTCAAGCGGCACTTCCGCGAACTGGGCCACGACAGCCAGACCGAGGACTTCACCGCGGTCGGCGTCGGCGACATGAGCGGCGACGTCTTCGGCAACGGCATGCTGCTCTCCGAGCACATCCGCCTGGTCGCCGCCTTCGACCACCGGCACATCTTCATCGACCCGAAGCCGGACGCGGCCGTCTCCTACGCCGAGCGGCGCCGCCTGTTCGAACTGCCGCGCAGCTCCTGGGCGGACTACAACACCGAGCTGCTCTCCGCGGGCGGCGGGATCTTCCCCCGCTCCGCCAAGGCGATCCAGCTCAACTCGCATGTGCGGGAGGCCCTCGGCATCGAGAAGGGCGTCGCCAAGATGACCCCGGCCGACCTGATGCGGGCCATCCTCCAGGCCCCGGTCGACCTGCTGTGGAACGGCGGCATCGGTACGTATGTGAAGTCCTCGCAGGAGTCGAACGCCGACGTCGGCGACAAGGCCAACGACGCCATCCGGGTGGACGGCGCCGACCTGCGCGCCAAGGTCGTCGGCGAGGGCGGCAACCTGGGCCTGACCCAGCTCGGCCGGATCGAGTTCGCCCTCGGCGGCGGCCGGATCAACACCGACGCCATCGACAACAGCGCCGGGGTGGACACCTCCGACCACGAGGTGAACATCAAGATCCTGCTCAACGCGGTCGTCGGTGAAGGCGACATGACCGTCAAGCAGCGCAACAAGCTGCTCGCCGAGATGACCGACGAGGTCGGCAGGCTGGTGCTGCGCAACAACTACGCGCAGAACACCGCCCTGGCCAACGCCGAGGCCCAGTCGCCCTCGCTGCTCCACGCCCACCAGCGCTTCATGCGCCGCCTGGAGCGGGACGGGCACCTCGACCGCGGCCTGGAGTTCCTGCCCACCGACCGGCAGATCAAGGAACGCCTCGCGGGCGGGCGCGGGCTGAGCCAGCCCGAGCTGAGCGTGCTCCTCGCCTACACCAAGATCACCGCGGCGGACGAGCTGATCCGCACCACGCTGCCGGACGACCCGTATCTGCGCGGACTGCTGCTCGCCTACTTCCCGGCGGCGCTGCGCGAGCGCTTCCCGGAGCAGATCGACGGGCACGCCCTGCATCGCGAGATCGTCACCACGGTCCTCGTCAACGACACGGTCAACACCGGCGGTTCGACCTTCCTGCACCGGCTGCGCGAGGAGTCCGGCGCCTCCCTGGAGGAGATCGTCCGGGCGCAGCTGGCGGCGCGCACCATCTTCGGGATGTCCGAGGTCTGGGACGCCGTCGAGGGACTCGACAACATCGTGGACGCCGATGTCCTCACCCGGATCCGGCTGCACTCGCGGCGCCTGGTGGAGCGCGGCACCCGCTGGCTGCTCAACAACCGGCCGCAGCCGCTCCAGCTCCAGGAGACCGTGGACTTCTTCGCCGAGGGCGTCGCCGCGGTCTGGGTCGAGCTGCCCAAGCTGCTGCGCGGCGCGGACCAGGAGTGGTACCAGCGCATCCGCGAGGAGCTCACCGAGGTCGGCGTCCCCGACGAACTCGCCCAGCGGGTGGCCGGATTCTCCGCGGCCTTCCCGACGCTGGACATCGTCGCCATCGCCGACCGGATGGGCAAGGAACCGCTGGCGGTCGCGGAGGTCTACTACGACCTCGGGGACCGGCTGCGGATCAGCCAGCTCATGGACCGCATCATCGAGCTGCCCCGCACGGACCGCTGGCAGTCCATGGCCCGCGCCTCCATCCGCGAGGACCTCTACGCGGCGCACGCGGCGCTCACCGCCGACGTGCTCGCCGTGGGCAACGGCGGCTCCAGCCCCGAGCAGCGCTTCAAGGACTGGGAGGAGAAGAACGCCGCCATCCTCGGCCGCGCCCGCACCACCCTGGACGAGATCCAGAGCTCGGACGCCTTCGACCTGGCCAACCTCTCGGTGGCGATGCGGACGATGCGCACCCTGCTGCGGACCCACAGCTAGCCGACGGCCGCCCGTCCTCGGGCGGTTGCCACGGGAAGGGGGCGCCCCGCACCAGCCGGTGCGGGGCGCCCCCTTCCCGTGCCGCACCGGGCGGCAGGAGTCCCGTCCCCCTCAGAACCCCTCGGGCTCCGACCCGGTGAGGCCCGGGGCGGTACGGAGGCGGAGCAGGCCTCTTCCCCAGGTGGTGGCCGCGATGGGCAACCTCCGTACGGGCCCCGGCAGTTGAGGCGCGGTGGTCTGGGTGAGGAAGACGTAGCGGGTGCCGTCCTCATCTCTGGCGCAGAAGACGTAGGGCTCCCCGAGGGCCACGCAGTCCAGGGCCCAGCTGTGTTCGTCCGGGTCGATCGCCCAGGCGCGTACGGGGCGGGCGCAGGGAGGGGGAAGCTGGTCCGCGACGTGCTGCGCGCGGGCGTGCAGCCAACGCAGCGCCGAGCGAGGGGAGTTGGTGCGGTGCTCACCGAGCGGTATCCAGGAGCCGCCGGGCGTGTGGGCGGTGAGGCGGGCGCTGTAGGTGCCGCGGACCCGGTCTCGTAAGGGAGCTTCGTACAGCAGCGTCACGCGGTTGCCGCCTTCTTCACCAGCAGGCGCGCCCATACGGTCTTGCCGACTCCGAGGCGGGGTGCGACGCCCCAGGAGTCGGCGAGCGCGGTCACGAGGGCGAGGCCCCGGCCGGACTCGTCTTCTGGTCCGGCCTCCCTCATCGTGGGCTTCTCGTCGCTTGCGTCGGAGACTTCGAGGCGCAGCTCGGTCCCGTTCAACTCGAAGCGGACCAGGATCTCGTGCCCGGGGCGGGTCTTGGCGCAGAGGGCGTTGGTGGCCAGCTCGGAGAGCAACAGCACGGCGGTGTCGGTGACTTCGCCGTCCACCTGCCACAGGGCGAGCTGCTGGCGCAGGGCGTCGCGGGCGCGGGCGACGTTGCGGCGGTGGCGGGGGTACTGGTGGGAGACCGCCTTGACGGCGGCGGATGTTGCAGCTGGTACGGCACTTTCGGGCATGGCTCAACCCCTCGGGATCAGGCGACGGCGGTGCGCAGGGATGGGGAGCGGTCTCGCGGTCGTCCTCCCGCGGGAGAGACTTCGGCCGCTCTTCAGCAGGCATGCGTCACACAGGGTGAAGACATAGGTGTGACTTGATGCGCAGTCACATGTTCTGCCGCACTCAGCATGCTCCTTTTGGCGGTTGGGTTGCAACAAGGATGGCCGAGTTAGCAAGAAGTCGAACAGGCATCCCCATCGTCGGGCGCGTCAGGCACGTGCAACACTGCGTCCATGACCGAGAACCGCGCGTCGTCGCCTCAGGAACGTGCGACGCCGACCATCATGCGGCGTCGCGTCGGTGCTCAGATCCGTCGCTGGCGCGGCGAGTTGAAGTCGGGCGAGGCCGCCAAGCTGATGCCGGGCTGGGACACCACCAAGCTCAGCCGCATTGAGCGCGGGCTGTACCACATCTCGGGTGACGACGTGCGCACCTTCACCGCCAAGCTCGGCGTCGAGGACCCCGAGGGTGTGGAGGAAGTCGCCAGTGTGGCGGAGGAGCCGGCGGGTGGGGCGCACGGGTGGTGGAAGGCGTACGACAGCCGGGTGCCTGAAGCCCTGATCGACTTCGTGCAGCTCGAATCACGAGCTAGCAAGATCCGTATGTACCATCCCGTCGTGATCCCCGGGCTGCTCCAAACTCCAAGTTACGTGCGGGAGATCATCGGAGGCTCGCCCGCAGCGATTAGTCCAGAGCAGGCAGAGATCCTGGTCTCGATCCGTCTGGCGCGTCAGGAAGTGCTCACTCGCAGGGACAACCCGGTCGAGTTCCATGCGCTTGTGCCCGAGTCGGCGTTCCACGCCACCTTCGAGGCCGGACCCGGCGTCA
Source organism: Streptomyces physcomitrii (assembly GCF_012273655.1). GTDB lineage: Bacteria > Actinomycetota > Actinomycetes > Streptomycetales > Streptomycetaceae > Streptomyces > Streptomyces physcomitrii. The sequence continues at coordinate 32,267 of NZ_JAAWWP010000001.1, forward strand.
TGAAGGATCAGTTGCGGAAGCTGTTGGACGTATCCGAGCGTCCCAACGTGAGATTGCAGATTCTCCCGCTCACCGCCCACCCGACGTATGGATCAAACGGAGCGACAACGATCCTGACCTTTAAGCATCCTTGGGTGTCGGTGGTCAGCGTCGACAACCCCATGGGCGGCACCCACAGTGAAGATCCCGCTGAAATCGGCTTCATGGAGCGGGTGTTCACAGCAGCTGCCGACACTGCGCTTCCCGTGGACGAGTCACGGGACCTCATCACCGAGTACCTGGAAGGAAAGCCGAAGTGGCCAACAACAGAAGCCTGAGGGCGACCGATCTCCCCAGTGCCGACTGGCGGAAGTCGTCGTACAGCGGCGGCGAGGCAGGCCAGTGCGTCGAGATCGCCGCCAATCTCGTTGCTTCGCATGGCATGGTCCCCATCCGTGACTCCAAGGCCCCCACCGGCCCCATTCTGGGTCTTCGCGTTGACGCGTTCTCGTCGTTCGTGGCGGGGATCAAGGCGGGTCAGCTGGGTACCGTCTGATCGTCCGAGCGTTACAACGGCCCCGTCGTTATCCCTTAGCTGGGGTGTGGCGGGGCCGCTGTCAAGGGAAGGGTTTCTCGATGGCTGCCGATTCTCCTCGCTGGTTCAAGTCCTCCTACAGCGGTGGTGAGGGCAACTGTGTTGAGGTGGCTGACCTTCGCCGGTCGTCCTTCCCCGCTATCGCTGTCCGTGATTCCAAGAACCTCAGCGGTCCTGTTCTGGGTCTTCGCATTGGCGCGTTCTCGTTGTTCGTGGCGGGCGTCAAGGCTGGGCAGCTGGGTACCGTCTGAGCTGTACAACGGCCCCGTCGTTATCCCTTAGTTGGGGTGTAGTGGGGCCGATGCCTAGGGAAAGGGGTTCTTGATGGCTGCCGATTCTCCTCGCTGGTTCACGTCCTCGTACAGCGCCGGTGAGGACAACTGTGTTGAGGTCGCCGACCTTCGTCAGTCGCCCTTCCCCGTCATCGCCGTCCGTGACTCCAAGGCCCCCACCGGCCCCGTCCTAGGCCTCCGCGCCGACGCCTTCTCCTCGTTTCTCGCGGGCGTCAAGGGCGGGCGGCTCGGCGCCGTCTGAGCGTCCGGGGGCCGCGCGGCACCGGCGTCGTCACTCGTACGGGGGGGCGATGTCAGTGGCCTCGCGTACGTTTCCTCGCATGACGCCGACTGCCGACCCCGCTGCGACACCGACCCCTGAACCGCTGTATCTGACGGCCACCCGCACCTCCTACAGCGCCATCGCGGAGCCCTATCTGGACTACGCCCTGGAGGAGTTCGGGACCGAGCCGTACGGGCGGGCGATGCTCACCGCCTTCGCGGAGCGGATACGGGCGCGCGGGGGCGCCAGGGTGGTCGAGGTGGGCAGTGGCCCCGGGTACGTCACCTCCTATCTGCACGGGCTCGGCCTCGACATCTCCGGTGTGGACCTGGCCCCGGGGATGGTCGCCCTGGCCTCGCGGAGCTACCCCGGACTCCGCTTCACCGAGGGCACGATGACCGCGCTCGACCTGCCGGACGCCTGTCTCGGCGGGCTCGTCGCCTGGTACTCCCTCATCCACATCCCGCCGGAGCACCGACCGGGCGTCCTCGCCGAGTTCCACCGGGTGCTCGCCCCGGGCGGGTACCTCCAACTCGCCTTCCAGACAGGCCAGGAGGAGCCGCTCCACTTCGCCGAGGCCTTCGGCCACCCGGTCTCGCTCGACTTCCACCGCCTCGCGCCCGAGGACCTCACCGAGCAGCTGACCCGTACCGGATTCACGGTCCGCGCCAGCCTGGTGCGCGCCCCGGAGGAGACGGAACGGACCCCGCACGCCTACGTACTGGCGTGCAAGGAAGAGTGAAAGGTACAGGACATGAGTACGGGTACGACCCCGGACGGGCGCGCCGTCCCGCCGCCCCGGGCCGGTGAACGCGCCACCCTGGAGAGCTGGCTGGACTTCCACCGGGCCACGCTGGAACTCAAGTGCGCGGGCCTGGACGACGCCCAGCTGCGGCTCGCCCCGGTGCCGCCCTCCTCGATGACGCTCCTCGGCCTTGTCCAGCACCTCGCCGAGATCGAACGCAACTGGTTCCAGCGGGTGTTCGCCGGTCTGCGGGTGCCGCCGGTGTACGAGGAGGGCGGCCCGGACGCCTTCACGCTGAGCCCGGACCGGGGCATCGAGGAGGCGCTGGCCGCCTGGCGCGCCGAGGTGGCCCGGAGCCGCGAGATCACCGCCGCCGCCCTCCTGGAGGACACCGGCATACCGCCCGCGCCCGAGTCCGCGTACCTCGGAGAGGAGGGAGTCTCGCTGCGCTGGATCCTGGTCCATCTGATCGAGGAGTACGCCCGGCACAACGGCCACGCCGATCTGATCAGGGAGTGCCTCGACGGGGCCACCGGGGCCTGAGCGCGGGCGTCCGGCGCGGTCCGCGCCGAGCGGGCCGTGCCGCCCCAGCCCGGGGCCGGTGCCGCCTGCGCCGGGACCGTCACGCCTGCGCCGGGGCTCGTCATGCCTGGACCGGGGCCGTCATGCCGGGGCCGGGGGCCCTGCCGCCTACGGGTGGCGGTGCAGCCAGCCCGCCCAGGCGGAGGTGACCATGTCCCGGACGTCGTGGCGGGCCTTCCAGCCCAGCTCGGCGTGGACCCGGTCGGCGGCGGCGACCACCGAGGCCGGGTCGCCGGGGCGGCGGGGCGCGACCTCGGGGGCGAGCCGGTGGCCGGTGACCTCGCCGATCAGCTCGGTCATGGCGCGCACCGAAACACCTTCGCCGCGGCCGATGTTGAGGGTGAGGTCGGAGCCGGGCGCGCTCGCGGTGAGCCGCCGGGCGGCGGCCACATGGGCCTCGGCCAGGTCGCTGACGTGGATGTAGTCCCGTACGCAGGTGCCGTCCGGGGTGGCGTAGTCGTCGCCGAAGATGCGGGGGGCGGTGCCCTCGGTGAGCTTCTCGAAGACCATCGGGATCAGGTTGAAGACGCCGGTGTCCGCCAGCTCCGGGGCGGCGGCTCCCGCGACGTTGAAGTAGCGCAGGTTCGCGGTGGCCAGCCCATGGGCCCGGCCGGTCGCCCGCACCAGCCACTCACCGGCGAGCTTGGTCTCGCCGTACGGGGACATCGGCAGGCAGGGGGTGTCCTCGGTGACCAGACCGGAGGCCCCGGTGTCCGGCATGCCGTAGACGGCGGCGGAGGAGGAGAAGACGAAGGAGGGGACACCGGCCGCGGTCACGGCCTGGAGCACCGTGCGCAGGCCCTCGACATTGGTGCGGTAGTAGTGCAGCGGCAGCTTCACCGACTCGCCGACCTGCTTGCTCGCGGCCAGGTGCACCACGCCGGTGATCCGGTGCCGGGCGAGGGTGCGCTCCAGGAGGTCGTGGTCGAGGACCGAGCCCTCGACGAGGGGCACCTCGGCGGGGAGGCGGTCGGCGAGGCCGGTGGAGAGGTCGTCGTAGACGACGGCCTGCTCGCCCGCCGCGGTCATGGCGCGCACCACGTGCGCTCCGATGTAACCGGCCCCGCCGGTGATCAGCCAGGTCATGCTCTGCGTCCGCCTGTCCGTCTGCTGTGCTGTGCGTGCCGCCGTCTCCGGCAACCGTTCCGCCGGGAAGTGTGCCAGACGGGGCGGCTCCGGCGCCGTTCGCGGCCCGCCGGACAGGCCTGGTGCGGGGTGGCCCCGGGGGCGCGCGGCCGTGGCCTTCGGGGCGCCCGGCAGTCGCCGTCGCGGCACCCGGCCCTGGTCCCGGACGCGCGCGACGGTGGCCCCGGACCGCCTCAGCCGCAGCCCCGGCCTTCGGCGGTCCGAGCCGCGGTGCCGTTCTCGCCGGTGCCGCTCTCCCCGGCTGGTTCCCCGGCCTCCGCCCCGGCCTCGTCCTCGTCGCGGCCGGTCAGATCGACCCGGTCGAGCGCGTCGATCAGGCGGTCCAGGGTGCCGCGCAGGTCCCGCAGTTCCTCCAGTCCGAAGCCGGTGGCCCCGGCTATCCGGCGCGGGACACGCAGGGCCCGTTCGCGCAGGGCGGCTCCCTCGGGGGTGAGCCGGATGCCGACGGAGCGCTCGTCGCGGGTGCTGCGCTGCCGGGTGACGAGACCCGCCGCCTCCAGGCGCTTGAGCAGGGGCGAGAGGGTGCCGGAGTCGAGCCGCAGCTCCTCGCCGAGCCGCTTGACCGGCAGTTCGCCCCGCTCCCACAGGACCAGCATCACCAGGTACTGCGGGTAGGTGAGGCCGAGGTCCTTCAGGAGCACCCGGTAGACGCCGTTGAAGGCGCGCGAGGCCGCGTGCAGGGAGAAGCAGATCTGCCGGTCGAGGCGGAGCATGTCCCCGGCGGGCAGCTCGCCGGCGAGCACGGCCTCGGAGAGCGTCGGACCGGCGGCGGAGCCGGACGGGGCGGACGAGGCCGGGGAGCCGGACGGGGTCGGGGCGGGGGTCGGAGGGGGCGTCGCGGTCATGGATCCAGGGTAGCCCGGCACCTCCGGTACACGATTGAGTTGTGCACAACTTAGTTGCGTGCTCTACTGGAGCACGCGAAGCGGAGACGCCCGCGAACGGAACGAAGCGACCGACTGACGGAACGCACGGGCCAGTCGGCGGCACACCGACCGCGCAAGCAGACCAGCCAACAGAGGAGACCCCGCGATGGACGCGCTCTACACCGCAGTGGCGACGGCCAACGGCCGCGACGGACGGGCCGTGAGCTCGGACGGTCAGATCGACCTGCCGCTCGCCTTCCCGACCGCGCTCGGCGGTGACGGCAAGGGCACCAACCCCGAGCAGCTCTTCGCCGCGGGCTACGCCGCCTGCTACGCGAGCGCCCTCGGCCTCGTCGGACGGCAGGCCAAGGTCGACACCGGTGAGATCTCGGTGACCGCCGAGGTGGGCATCGGCGACGACGGCGACGGTTTCGCCCTCAAGGTCACCCTCCGCGTCGAACTCCCCGAGAACCTGTCCGGCTCCGTCGGCGAGGACCTCGTCCACAAGGCCCACCAGGTCTGCCCGTACTCCAAGGCGACCCGGGGCAACATCCCGGTCGACCTCGTCATCGAGTAGCCGGCCTCATGGCGGGCCCCGGCGCCGGACCGTGCGCGGCACGGACGAACGGCGTAGCGGGAGCGGCCCCGCCGATGCCACCCACGCCAGAGGGGCGGACCGGTCACCCGGTCCGCCCCTCCGTCCTGCCCTGCTGTCCCGCCCGGAGGCGGGGGAGTGCTCAGCGCTCCCCTCCCGTATCGCGGCGGGGGAGTGCTCAGCCCTGCTCGGTGCCCCGCGTCACTTGACGGCGCCCGCCATGACCCCGGTGACGAACTGCCGCTGGAAGGCGAAGAAGACCGCCAGCGGGATCACCATGGAGATGAAGGCGCCCGGTGCCAGGACGTCGATGTTGTTGCCGAACTGGCGGACCTGGGTCTGCAGCGCCACGGTCACCGGCTGGTTGCCGGGGTCCGCGAAGATCAGCGAGACCAGCATGTCGTTCCACACCCACAGGAACTGGAAGATCCCCAGCGAGGCGATCGCCGGTCCGCCGAGCGGCATCACCACGCGGAAGAAGAGCCGCAGCTCACCGGCGCCGTCGAGGCGGGCGGCCTCCAGGAGTTCCCGGGGGATCTCCGCGAAGAAGTTCCGCAGCAGGAAGACCGCGAACGGCAGGCCGAAGCCGGTGTGGAAGAGGACCACCCCGAACACCGAGCCGAAGATGCCGAGGTCGCCGAAGAGCCGCGCGATCGGCAGCAGGGCGACCTGGACGGGCACCACGAGCAGGCCGACCACCCCGAGGAACCACCAGTCCCGGCCGGGGAAGTCCATCCACGCGAAGGCGTACCCGGCGAGCGAGCCGACCACGACGACGAGCAGCGTCGCCGGGACCGTGATGATCAGCGTGTTCCACAGCGAGTCGGTGATCTGGGAGTTGTCGAGCAGCTTGGAGTAGCTGTCGAAGGTGATCTGCGAGGGCTCGCCGATCAGGTTCCACCAGCCGCTGTCGGCGGTGTCCTCGGGCGTGCGCAGCGAGGCGAGCAGCAGCCCGACCGTGGGCGCCAGCCAGAGCAGGCCGACCATGATCAGGAAGATCCGCAGGAAGCCGCCTCCCGCCGCACCGGCGATCCGGGAGGCCACCGAGGGCTTCGCCAGGCCGCTGCGTTCGGCGGCGGGGGCGCCGTCGAGGACCTCAGTCTGTGCGGTCATCGCCGTCCCTCCCGCTTCAGCCGCCGGATGTTGAAGAGCATCACCGGCACCACGAACAGCAGCAGCACGACCGCGATGGCGCTCGCGATGCCGGGTTGCTGGTCGGAGAAGGCCGAGCGGTAGAGCTGCAGGGCGAGCACATTGGCGTCGTCCTGCGAGGAGCCCGGCGGGATGATGAACACCAGGTCGAAGATCTTCAGTACGTTGATCATCAGGGTGACCAGGACGACCGCGAGCACCGGCGCCAGCAGCGGCACGGTGATCCGGCGGAACACCTGCCACTCATTGGCGCCGTCCACCCGCGCCGCCTCCAGCAACTCCCGTGGCACGCCCGCGAGTCCGGCCGCGATGAGCACCATCGCGAAGCCGGCCCACATCCATACGTAGCTGCCGATGACGGCGGGGGTGACGAAGGACGGGCCGAGCCAGTCGACGCCGTTGTAGGCCTCGCGGAAGTTGGAGGCGGGCAGGCGCAGTTTCGCGCCGTCGGCCTCCTTCGGCAGGGTGAAGCTGCCGTCGCCCGCGGTGGTGGTGGAGGCCACCACCTTGCCGTCCGCGCCGACCGCCTCGACCTTCATCCCGGAGTAGCCGGACTCGGTGGTGTCCACCGCGCCGAGCTTCCCGGCACCCTTGCCGCGGGTGAAGTCCTGCCAGGCGATGCCGGTGACCTTGCCCGGGTCGGTGGAGACCGCCTTGGCGGGCTCGGTGCCGTCCGGCATCTCGTCCGGGGCGACACCGACCAGCGGCAGCAGGGCGCTCTGGCCCGCGCGTACCGGCTCCTTGGTGAGGAAGGCGCCGCCCTTCTCGGGCACCAGCGGCGAATCGCGGCCGGGGTGCGCCTTGGGGAAGGCGGAGGACTCCTGGAAGGTGTCGTGGACGCCGACCCACACCGCGTTGGCGACGCCCTTCTCCGGGTCCTGCTCGTAGACGAGGCGGAAGATGATCCCGGAGGCGAGCATGGAGATCGCCATCGGCATGAAGATGACCAGCTTGAACGCCGTCGCCCAGCGCACCCGTTCGGTGAGCACCGCGAAGATCAGGCCGAGCACGGTGGCCACCGTCGGGGCGAGGGCCACCCAGATCAGGTTGTTCTTCAGTGCCGTCAGGATGGTGTCGTCGGTGAAGAGTTCCCGGTAGTTGTCCAGGCCGACGAAGGAGTTTCCGGACCGGTCCAGGAAGCTGTGGACCAGTGAGTACCCGATCGGGTAGACCACGAGCGCGCCGAGGAGCACGAGCGCGGGCAGCAGGAAAAGCACCACCAGGCTCTTGCGGGTCCCCGTCACGCTCTTGCGCACGTGGGGTGCGGGAGGCGCCTCGGCGCCTCCCGCCACTGCCGACTTCACCCTCAGTCCTTGTAGGCCTTGGCGGCGCCGGCTTCCAGGGTCTCCTGGGTGCCCTTGACGTCCTTCGGGTTCTTCAGGAAGTCCTGGAGGGCCTTCCACTCACCCTTGCCGGGCGTGCCGCCGAAGGACTGCGGCGCCTGGTCGGACATGTCGAAGCGGAAGTCGTCGCCCGCCTCGATGAGCGCCTTCGCCATCGAGCGCTGCACCTCGTTCGGGTAGGCGGCGAGGTCGACGTTCTTGACCGGCGACAGGAAGCCGCCCTGCTTCGCCCAGATCTCCGCGGCGTCCGGCGAGGCGAGGAAGGTGAGCAGCGCCTGCCCGGCCTTCGACTCCTTCAGCAGGACGGCCGCGTCGCCGCCGCTGACCACCGGCGGCTCGTCGCCGACGGCCGGGAAGGGGAAGACCTTCGCGTCGGTGCCGACCTTGGCCTCGGTGTCGGCGATGTTGACGCCCACGAAGTCGCCCTCGAAGACCATGCCCGCCTTCGGCTGCTCGCCGCCGGTGAAGGTCTGCGTCACGGAGGCCGGGAACTCGGTCTGCAGGGCGCCGTCCGCGCCGCCCGCGACGTAGTCCTTCTTGCCGAACAGCGAACCCAGCGTGGTCAGCGCGTCCTTGACGGACGGGTCGGTCCACTTGATCTTGTGGGTGGCGAGCTGGTCGTACTTCTCCGGGCCCGCCTGCGAGAGGTAGATGTTCTCGAACCAGTCGGTGAGGGTCCAGCCGTCCGCGCCGCCGACCGAGACCGGGGTGACGCCCGAGTCGTAGACGGTCTGCGCGGTGCCGAGGAAGTCCTTCCAGGTCTTCGGCTCCTGGGCGCCCGCGTTCTCGAAGACCTTGGCGTTGTACCAGACCAGCGACTTGTTGGCGGCCTTGAAGTAGACGCCGTACTGCTTGCCGCCGACCTTGCCGAGGTCCTGCCAGCCCTTGCTGTAGTTCTTGGCGAGCTGCTTGACCGCCTCGGGCCCCGCGGGCTTGGCCCACTTCTTGTCCACGGCCTGCTGGATGGCGCCGACCTGCGGCAGCATCGCGATGTCCGGCGGGGAGCCACCGGCTATCTTCGAGCCGAGGAAGTTGATGATGGGGTCCTGCGCCGGTACGAAGGTGACCTGCGCGCCGGTGCGCTTCTCGAACTCCCCGAGCACCTTCTTGAAGTTGGCCTGCTCGGCGCCGGTCCACACCGCGGCGACCTGGATCTTCTCGCCGTCCAGCTTGGGCAGCGGCACGGTGGAGGCGCTGTCCTTGCCCTTGTCCGCCTTGTCGTCGCTGTCGTCGTCGCCGCCGCACGCGCTGAGCGTGAGGGCGAGCGAGCCGGCGAGGACCGCCGCCGCGGCTCTGGCGGTGATGCGGCCGCTGCCGGTGTGTCGTGCCTGTCGAAGAGTGCGCATTGTGCCCCGTGTCTTCATGTTCTGCACGCGCGTCCGCGCGTGACGGCGAGCCGTTGTCCCGTAACGGTCTGGTCTACGCCCGCGTGGACGACGGCGGCAAGGGCTTCTGCGAGGTCACGGTCATGATCGTGACGGGGTCGTGATCTGCGGCGGTGCCAAGGGCCCACAAGTCTCTGATCACCGCACACACGGGGCACTTGGGACCCAGCGGAACAGGGGTTGCGCACGCCTTCGGGAAGGAGATAAGGCCCGGTCGGGGCCGCCGCCCCGGGCCCGCGCGCGGGGCCCCGCGGCGGCCCGCGCGCACCCCTCGTCCCGGGCGGGCACCCGCCCTCACAGCAGCGAGGGCACCGGCCGCACCTGCACCGAACGGGCCGCCCGCTCCAGGGCGCTGGCCAGCAGGGCGAGATCGGTGGGGCCGTTGCCCAGCTCGCGCACCGGGCGCCGGGCGGGCGGATCGCCCATCCGCTCCCACTCCAGGGGGACCACGGTGGGCCGCAGGGTCGCGGTGCGCGGGATCCGCCCGGTGACCCGGCCCGCCTGGAGGGGGGTGGTCCGGCCGTCCGGGCCGTGCAGCCGCCCGCGTCCCGGCGCCGGGTCCTCGGGTCCCGGCGCGGGGGCGTCCAGGCTCAGCCGCAGCGCCGCACCCGCGGCCGGGGCCCAGCCGGAGAGGCGTTCGCCGCCGGAGGCCACCAGATGCACCCCGAGCCGCTCCCCCTCCCGGGCCACGGCCTCCAGGGCGCGTATCACCGAGCCCGCCGCGGGCCGCCCCAGCGAGCCGAGCGGCGGGGCGAGCAGCGCGTCCACGTCGTCGACCAGGACGACCAGCCGGGGCAGCGGCGCCGCCTGCTCGCCCTCGGCCGCGCGCGGGGCGGGCCGCAGCCGCAGGGTCGTACTGGGCGGCCCGTCGACCTCACCCGCCGCGGGCACGGCCCGGCCGCCCTCACCGCCCTCGCTCCGCCGGGCCCCGGGGACGCGGGGCCCGGCGGGCGGCTCCACGGTGCCGGTGCCCGCCGGTGCCCGGCCCTGCTCCCGGGCGCCGGACTCGGGGCCGCGGCGCGCGGGCGCCGCCGGCGCGTGCTTGCGGCCGCCGTGCCAGTGGGCGAAGCCGTTCAGGCCGAGCAGCCCGGCCCGGCGCTTGAGCTCCGCGGTCAGCGCCTGCGCGAACTCCCGCATCCGTACCGGGTCGTTGGCGGTGAGATGGGTCGTGACATGCGGCAGGTCGGTACAGACCCGCAGCCCCTCGCCGACGGCCGGACCCGCGGTGCCGTCCCGCCCGTCCACCAGGACCATCGCCAGCCGGTCGGGGCGCTCCGCCGCGGCCAGCGAGGCGGCCACCGCCCGCAGCACCTCGCTGCGCCCGCTGCCCGCGGGCCCCTCCACCACGGCGTGCGGCCCCTCGGCGACCAGATCCATCGGTACGGGTCCGCGCGGCCCCGCGCCGAGCACCGCGAGCGCCCGGCCGCCCGGACAGGAGGTGTCGTCCGCCGCGGCCGCCCAACGTGCCATCAGCGAAGCCGGGGTGGCCCGGGCGAGCCCCAACTCGTCGAGGAGCCGCGCCACTTGGGGCAGGGGTGCGGAGATCCGCGCGGTGGAGCCGCCGGAGCCCTCGGTGCGCAGCGGGGCGAGCGCCCGCGCGAAGCGGTCCGCCCAGGCCGCCGAGACCGCGTCCAGGGTGCCGGGCAGCCCCTGCCCGGCGGCCCCGGCGCGGCCCGTGTCGCGCGGCGCCGGGTGCAGCAGGCGCAGGGCGGTGGCCACCTCGCCGGTCAGCAGCGCGGCGGCCCCGCAGGCGCGGAAGGCCGGGGAGGCGGTGCAGGCGCTCTCGTACGTCTCGTGCAGCGGGGAGGCGGCCGAGGCGGGCGGGGTGGTGGCCAGGCACAGGACATGGATCCCGGCGAGCGCGCCCTGCGCGGCGAGCCGGGTCACCGCCTCGCGCAGCGCCACGGAACCGGGGTCCCCGTCGACCACGACGACGGTGGCGGCGAGGGCGCTCGGGGCGGGGGAGAGGCCGGATCCGCCGGGGGCGGTGCCGGGGCCGGTCGCACCGGGGGAGTGCGCGGCGGAAAAGGGGCCGGTGCCGGGGCCGTGCGCGTCGGGAGAGGAGGCGGTGCCCGGGCCGTTCGCGGTGGCCGCGTATCCGTCCGGGAGGTGTCCCGCGGCGTCGTCGGCGGCCGGGCGGGGCGGCTGGGGAGCGGTGTGCCCGGCGAGCAGGTCGTCGAGCCTGCGCAGCAGTTCACCGGTACGGGCGGTGGCCTGCTCGCGGTCGAAGGCGAGCAGCAGGCGGCAGTCCTGGCCGTGCGCCGGGCGCAGATGCGGCAGCCAGCCCAGCCAGGCCCAGTCGGCGAGATGGGCGGCCGTGCCGCGCGCCCGGTCCGTGCTCAGCAGGACGATCTGCAGGTCCTCCGGGGCGTGCAGCGCCGCGAGTTGGGCGAGCACCGCGCGGGCCAGCCCGGTGACCCGCTCGCGGGGGCCCGCGAGCCCCAGCGAACCCGCCTCGCGCAGGCTCAGCGTCACCGGCACCGGATGGCGGCCGCCCGGCGCCTCGCCGAGGCCGAGCCGGACGGTCAGCGCCTGCGGATGCTCCGGGTCCCGCTCCCACAGGCGCGGTCCGGGGCCGAGCGCGGTCAGCAGCAGCGCGGCCGGGTCGGGACAGGGCTCCGGACCGGCGGGCCCCGGCGGCGGGCCCTCCTCGAAGGCGTGGTCGCGGGCGGCGGGTTCGGCGGCCGGGGGCTCCTGCGGACCGCCGCCCCCGGCGAACCGCCGCGCCCAGCCCGCGAGCCCCCGGCGGCGTACGCCCCGGGGCACGGGGGTATCGCGCCGGTCGCCCTCAGCGCCGGGCGGACCGCCCTGATAGGGCACCGTGTGCGTACTGTCCGGGCCCGGTTCGTCCCAGGCGGAGTCGCCGTACCCGTGCCCGGTCGGGGCGGTGCCCGGCCCGGGGGGCGGGGGAGCGGCGTGCCCGGCGCCCCGGCCGTCCTCGCCGGGGGTACGCGCCTGCGGAACCCGGGGTGCGGAGCCGTCGGTGCGGGGCGTCCCCGCCCGCGGCCCCCACGGCTCGGGGTCGGCCGGGCCGGTTCCCGCGGAGCCGGGTCCCGCCGGTGGGAACTCCGACGCCCCGGACCCCGACTCCCCCCGCGGGCGCGGGAGTCGGGTGCCGCGGTCCTCGGGCAGGCGCAGATGGCCCTCGCCGTCCGCCGCGGTGCCGAGGACGGGGCCGCCGTCGCCCGCGGGCGTGAGCCGCAGCGCGGACTCGCCGAGGCGCAGCAGCCCGCCGGGTGCCAGCGGGACGGGGTCGGGGCCGACCGGCCGCCCGTCCAGGAGGGTGCCGTTGGTGGAGCCGAGGTCGGTGGCGGTGACGCTGCCGTCCTCGGCGACGGTGACCGCGCAGTGCAGCCGGGAGACGTCCGGGTCGTCCAGGGGTACGTCCGCCTCCGCGCTGCGGCCGACCAGGATCTGCCCGCCGTGCAGCAGGTGCACCCCGCCCGCGTCCGGGCCCGCCACCACGTGGAGTTGGGCCGCCCCGGCCGCGAGGTCGGGCCCCGCCTCGCCCACCGAGCCGAGACAGAGCACCGCCCCGTCGGTCAGCGGGGGTTCGCCGAGCACGCTGCGCCCGCTGTCCAGGCGCTGCCCGCCCGCGTAGAGGACCGGCTGCCCCTCACCGCCGCCGATCGCGGCCGCGAGCGCCGGGGCCACCGCCGCGAGCGCGGTACCGGCGGGGGCGGTGACCAGCACATCGCTCGCCCGCTCGGGAACCTGCGGTACGGGCCCCGGCCCGAGGACGGTCAGCCGGATCTGCATGGATGCGGCGGTCCCTTCTGCGCGGGCGCCCGGCACGGGGACGCGGCGAACTCCCCCGACGCGCCGGGCACGTGGGCCAGTACAGAGGAGCATCCTCGCACCCGCCACCGACAACACGCCCGCCGGGCGACCAGGAATGATCATGAATGGCCGGGTCCGTGCGCACAAGAGGCCGGTCCCGACCGTCTCACCCCTCGGCCCGGAGGCCCCGGGAACCCGGCCCGGTCTCCGGCAACCGCCACGGGCCGTACGGACGTCTTCCGTGACGCGGGGTTTTCCACGGGTTCCGCGGCGGCGGCCGTGCGGGAGAGCGGCCGTAGGAGAGGGTGCGGCCGTACGGGACGGCGGACGTACGCGGCGGACGTACGAGAAAAGGAGAGGCAGGTGCCGTGCCACCGGCGGACGGCGTCCCGCCGGAAGCGGACGTCCTCCCGGAGACAGGTGTCCGAGCGGTCCGGGCGGTTCGAGTGGGCCCGGTGGACCTAGCGGTCCGAGCCGAAGAGGAAGTCCCGGTCGGCGCGGCCGTTGATCTCGGCGATGACGAGGTGGTGCCGGTGGACTCCGTAGCGCAGGGAGAGGTCGCCGTTGATGAAGGCGCGGCGGGCGTCGGGTCCCTCGGGGGCGGTGCCCTTGTCCGGGTACGGGTCCTTCTCCAGCAGGCCGACGGCCATGTCGACCAGCGCCCGGTCCTGCGGGGAGAGCCCCTGGTACTCGGCGCGGGCCTCGACGGAGAACACATGCGTGTAGCCGGGGGCGGTGGCGGTCATGCCCGCGATCGTACGTGAGGCGCCCCGCGCGGGGTCCGCAGCGCCCGCGGCGGTGGCCCGGGGACGCCGCTCACCTGCACAGGTGTCATGGCCACCCCCTTCGCGGGTACGTTCGACGCGCGGCGGCGCCCCACTACAGTGGGCGCGAGGACCCCGGACCCTCCGGGGAGCCGACGAGAGACCCGGCTCAGGCACCACCCAGACCTCAGGCACCACCCAGATCAGCACCACCCAGATCACACGGACCCGGACCAGCAGGGAGCGCATGACGTGCGGCCGGTAGGCAGCAAGTACATCCTGGAGGAGCCGCTCGGCCGCGGCGCCACCGGCACCGTATGGCGGGCCTCCCAGCGGGAGACCGCGGGATCCGAAGCGGCCGTGCAGGGGCGGCCCGGCGAGACCGTGGCCATCAAGGTCCTCAAGGAGGAGCTGGCGGGCGACGCGGACGTGGTGATGCGCTTCCTGCGCGAGCGTTCGGTGCTCATGCGGCTCACCCACGAGAACATCGTGCGGGTGCGCGACCTGGTCGTGGAGGGCGATCTGCTCGCCCTGGTCATGGACCTGATCGAGGGCCCCGATCTGCACCGCTATCTGCGGCAGAACGGCCCCTTCAGCCCGGTCGCCGCCGCCCTGGTGACCGCGCAGATCGCCGACGCCCTCGCCGCCAGCCACGCCGACGGCGTCGTGCACCGCGACCTCAAGCCCGCGAACGTCCTGCTGAAGCAGCAGGACGGCGAGATGCATCCGATGCTGACCGACTTCGGCATCGCCCGCCTCGCCGACTCCCCAGGCCTGACCCGCACCCACGAGTTCGTCGGCACCCCCGCCTATGTCGCCCCCGAGTCCGCCGAGGGCCGGCCGCAGACGTCCGCCGTGGACATCTACGGCGCGGGCATCCTGCTCTACGAGCTGCTCACCGGGCGCCCGCCCTTCTCCGGGGAGTCCGCCCTGGAGGTGCTGCACCAGCACATCAGCGCCGAGCCCCGGCGGCCCTCGACGGTGCCGGAGCCGCTGTGGACGGTGGTCGAGCGCTGCCTGCGCAAGGACCCGGACCAGCGGCCCAGCGCCGAGAACCTCGCGCGGGCGCTGCGGGTGGTCGCCCAGGGCGTCGGCGTGCACGCCTCCTCGGCGCAGATCGCCGCCGCGGAGAACGTCGCGGGCCTGCTCGCCCCCGACCCCGCCCCGACCGCCGTGCACGAGGTGCCCGGCGCGGCCGACCCCACCCAGGTCCTCGACCGCCCCGGCGGCGCCCACGACCCCGAGGCGGCCACCAGCGTGCTGCCGCACACCGGGGGCTCCCCCGGCCGGGACGGCGGGCAGGGCGGCGGCGACGCGACCGCGGTGCTGCCGCCGGTGCCACCCGGCCAGGGCTCCGAGCCGGAGGGCCCGCACCCCTGGCAGAACCAGCTGCGCGCCGCCCGCGACCGCAACGAGCAGACCCAGTACCTCGACCCGGGCCAGGACCCGCTGCGCCGCCGCCCGCAGCGCCAGGTGGCCCGGCCGCAGCAGCAGCAGCCCCGGCAGCCGCAACAGCAGCAGCCCCGCCCGCAGCAGCGGCGCTCCACGCCCCAGCCGGAGCAGTACGCCCCCCAGCAGCAGCGCTACGCCCCGCAGCCGGTGCAGCCCCAGCCGCAGCACTACGCGCCGCCCCAGCAGCCGGCCGCCCCGCAGCAGCCGCGCGAGCGCCGGCGCAGCGCCAACCCGGCCCGGATCCCCGGTCTCGGCTGCCTCAAGGGGTGCCTGATCACCCTGGTGGTGCTCTTCGTCGCGGGCTGGCTGGTGTGGGAGCTGAGCCCGCTGCAGGACTGGATCGGTACGTCCAAGGGCTACTGGGACCAGATCAGCGACCTGTTCTCCAAGGTCTCCGGACTCCTCGACGACCTCGGCGGGTCCGGGGGCGGCGGCAACTGACGTACGGCACAGGGCGGGTGGCGGACCTCGGTGTCCGCCACCCGCCCTCCGCGTTCCCCCGACACCCCCAACACCCCTCCTATTCAGCCGACTTGTCGACATCCAGCGGGTGATTTCCCGCGGGGATGCGCGGCTTGGCTCTCGGGGCGCGTAGTTTTGTCGACCGTGGGGTTCCGGGAGGCGTCCTTCCGGAGAGGTGAAGCCGCCAGCCCGCGTCGGTAGGAGCAGCCTTGGCACGGAAAATCGGCAGCCGGTACACCGCGAACCAGATCCTGGGCCGCGGCAGCGCCGGCACGGTGTGGCTGGGCGAGGGGCCCGAGGGCCCGGTCGCCATCAAGACGCTGCGCGAGGACCTCGCCTGCGACCAGGAGCTGGTCGGCAGGTTCGTCCAGGAGCGCACGGCCCTGCTCAGCCTCGACCACCCGCGGGTGGTCGGCGTGCACGAGCTGGTCGTCGACGGGCACGACCTCGCCCTGGTGATGGACCTCGTCCGCGGTACGGACCTGCGGACCCGCCTGGAGCGGGAGCGCAGGCTCGCCCCCGAGGCGGCCGTCGCGATCACCGCGGACGTCGCGGAGGCGCTCGCCGCCGCGCACGCCGCCCAGATCGTGCACCGCGACGTCAAGCCGGAGAACATCCTGCTCGACATGCAGGGCCCGCTCGGACCGGGCGGCTCGCACCCCGCGCTGCTCACCGACTTCGGGGTCGCCAAGCTCATCGACTCCACCCGGCGCGCCCAGCCGCAGGGCCCCGCCGCCCCGGGCAGGCCGGGCGCCAAGAAGATCATCGGCACCCCCGACTACCTCGCCCCGGAGATTGTCGAGGGCCTGCCGCCGCGCGCCTCGGTCGACATCTACGCCCTCGCCACGGTCCTGTACGAACTCCTCGCCGGGTTCACCCCCTTCGGCGGCGGGCACCCGGGCGCGATCCTGCGCCGCCATGTCACCGAGACCGTGGTGCCGCTGCCGGGCATCCCCGAGGAGCTGTGGCAGCTGATCGTGCAGTGCCTGGCCAAGGCCCCGGCCTCCCGGCTGCGCGCCGGTGAGCTCGCGGCCCGGCTGCGGGAGCAGCTGCCGCTGCTGCGCGGCATGCCGCCGCTGGACGTGGACGAGCCCGAGTCCGCGGACCCGGAGACCGCCGAACACCCCGACGCCTCCGGCGGCACCGCCGAGGGCGCCCCGGAGACCACCGCCGGCCGCCGCCTCGCGGTGCACCGGGGTGCGGTGCCCCTGGTGCCGGGCGCGGCCCCCGACTCCAACCGGGACACCCACACCAGCATGCGGGTGCCCGCCCCGGACGAGCTGGCCGGAGGCGCGCTCGGCACCGCCCGCGCCCCCCGCGCCACGGGCGCGCCCCGCCCCGGCTCGGCCCGCAACCGGGCGGCCGCCCGCAGGCGCCGCCTCACGCTCAGCGCGGCCGGGGTGGTGCTCGCCGCCGCGGTGGGCGTCGGCGCCTGGGTGGCGGGTTCCGGCGACGACTCCGATCCCCAGCAGGAGGAGACCGGCAGCTCGGCCCCGGCCGGTCCCTGAGCGGCCGGGAGCCGGTCCCGGTGCGGGCCGTCCCCGGCCCCCGTCCCGGGGCGGGGAGCATCGCTTGCGACAGCCGTTAGGCTGGAGTCGTGGCAGTCGTCGATGTATCCGAAGAGCTCAAGTCCCTCTCCTCGACCATGGAGTCGATCGAGGCCGTATTGGACCTCGACAGGCTGAGGGCCGACATCGCCGTCCTGGAGGAGCAGGCGGCGGCGCCGTCGCTGTGGGACGACCCGGAGGCGGCGCAGAAGATCACCAGCAAGCTCAGCCACCTCCAGGCCGAGGTCCGCAAGGCGGAGGCGCTGCGCTCCCGCATCGACGACCTCGAGGTCCTCTTCGAGCTCGCCGAGGCCGAGGACGACCCGGACACCCAGGCCGAGGCCGAGGGCGAGCTGGCCGCGGTGAAGAAGGCGCTGGACGAGATGGAGGTCCGCACCCTGCTGTCCGGGGAGTACGACTCCCGGGAGGCGCTGGTCAACATCCGCGCCGAGGCGGGCGGTGTGGACGCGGCCGACTTCGCCGAGCAGCTGCAGCGCATGTACCTGCGCTGGGCGGAGCGGCACGGCTACAAGACCGAGGTGTACGAGACCTCCTACGCCGAAGAGGCCGGGATCAAGTCGACCACCTTCGCCGTCCAGGTGCCGTACGCCTACGGCACCCTCTCCGTGGAGCAGGGCACCCACCGCCTGGTGCGGATCTCGCCCTTCGACAACCAGGGCCGCCGCCAGACCTCCTTCGCGGGCGTCGAGGTGCTGCCGGTGGTCGAGCAGACCGACCACATCGACATCGACGAGTCCGAACTGCGGGTGGACGTCTACCGCTCCTCGGGCCCCGGCGGTCAGGGCGTCAACACCACCGACTCCGCGGTCCGCCTGACGCACATCCCGACCGGCATCGTCGTCTCCTGCCAGAACGAGCGCTCGCAGATCCAGAACAAGGCGACCGCGATGAACGTCCTCCAGGCCAAGCTGCTCGAACGCCGCCGCCAGGAGGAGCAGGCCAAGATGGACGCGCTCAAGGGCGACGGCGGCAACTCCTGGGGAAACCAGATGCGTTCGTACGTCCTGCACCCGTACCAGATGGTCAAGGACCTGCGCACCGACTTCGAGGTGGGCAATCCGCAGTCCGTGCTCGACGGTGAGATCGACGGCTTCCTGGAGGCCGGAATTCGCTGGCGCAAGCAGCAGGAGAACCAGTAACGCCCCACCGGAGCGCGGAAGTTGCGCGTCCGGAGCTTTGTCGACAAGGCAACTGCCCTCCCAAAGAGGACAGTTGCCTTGTTTCTTGCGGTATTCGTCACAGTCCTGTGGAGAGTTCGCGGGCAACAGCACCTAAGTCGGACATCGCGGTCGCAACGGCCTTGACGGTGTTCACACCGCTGGGAAAGGGTGACGCGCGGCATGCGTAACTCTGGGGCGGGTGGGAACAGGCGGGCCAGTTCAGCCTCTTCGAGACCGTGACCCGGGCGCTGCTCCACTGACGAATAGCTACTGGGGGTAGCAAGCAGATGACCAAGAAGACGCGGATCCGCATCGCGCGCGTCGCCGCCGGTGCGGTGATCGCGGCCGGTGCCTCGCTGTCCGCCGCCGGTGTCGCCTCGGCGAGCGACGGTACGGCCCAGGACTGCGGTCTGCTCGGCGGGATCTTCGGCTGCGAGGAGGGTGACGAGCCGGGCGACGAGCCCACCGAGATCCCCACCGAGCCCACCGACGACCCGACGGAGCCCACCGAGGTCCCGACCGAGCCGACGGACGAGCCCACCGAGCCGACCGACGAGCCGACCGAGCCCACGGACGAGCCGACCGAGCCGACCGAGGAGCCGACCGAGCCCACGGACGAGCCCTCCGACCCGACCGGCGAGCCCACCTCGGAGCCGAGCGAGCCCGGCAACGACACCGACCCCGACGGCGGTTCGATCCCCGACGACCAGGGCAAGGACGACCTGACCGACACCGGCTCCAAGCCGGTCGAGCAGGGCAAGCCCGACGGAGAGCTGGCCGAGACCGGTGCCGCCGAGAACACCACCTACCTGGTGATCGGCGCCGCCACCATGATCGCCGGTGGCGTGGGCTTCCGCCTGCTGCCCCGTCTGGTCGGCGGCCGCAACGCCGCCTGAGTCCCGCGGGGCCCGAGGGTCCGCAGCGCGTGACGACACCACGAAGGCCCGGAGCCACCGCTCCGGGCCTTTCGTGTGCGTGGAGGCCCTGCGTGCGAGCTGTGCGTGGGGCGGCGCCGGTACGTGCGCATCGCCTGCCGTGACGCCGCGGACACGGAAGGTTCCGTGCGGCTGCGGGCAGTTCCCCACGGTCGGCGAGCGGTTCCGTACAGCCGGTGGGCAGTTCCGTACATTCGGTGAACAGTTCCGTACGGCTGCGGGCGGTTCCGTACGGTCAGGCGGTCTGGTGGGCCACCAGTGCCACCGCCGTGATCAGTATCGCGAGCAGGGCTATCAGCATCATCGGGTTGAGCCCGGCGAAGGGGCCCTGCTGCTGCATGCGCGCGCGGCTGGCCCGGCAGACCGGGCAGCGGCCCTCGCTCACCGGTGCCGCGCAGTTCGCGCACACCAGTCGGTCGTAGGTCATGCGCACTCCTCCTCCCGCACGGCGGGCCCTGTTCACCGGGGGCCGGGGCCCTGATGGCGGTGGTTCTGCAGGGGCACAACGCCCGGGGAACCGCATCCGTTCCCCTTCCCACTGTGCCAGCTCCGGCGGATTTCGGCGCGGTCCGCAGCTTCTTGCCCCGTTTCGCCCGTTCCGCGCGCCTGGAGTGGTGACAAAACACGCAAGGCATGCCCAAGTCGGGCCGTGGACTGCGCGCGTACACCGCTGTCGCGTATGGTCACGCTCACCTACCCCCGACGCCCCAAAAGCTCCGAGGCGCACCCGTGATCCGTTTCGACAACGTCTCCAAGGTCTACCCCAAACAGAACCGCCCCGCACTCAGGGAAGTCTCCCTGGAGGTCGAGCGCGGCGAGTTCGTGTTCCTGGTGGGTTCCTCCGGTTCCGGGAAGTCGACCTTCCTGCGGCTGATCCTGCGCGAGGAGCGCACCAGCCACGGCCAGGTCCACGTCCTCGGCAAGGACCTGGCCCGGCTGTCCAACTGGAAGGTGCCGCACATGCGCCGCCAGCTCGGCACCGTCTTCCAGGACTTCCGGCTGCTGCCGAACAAGACCGTCGCGGAGAACGTCGCCTTCGCCCAGGAGGTCATCGGCAAGTCCCGGGGCGAGATCCGCAAGTCGGTGCCGCAGGTGCTCGACCTGGTGGGCCTCGGCGGCAAGGAGGACCGGATGCCCGGCGAGCTGTCCGGCGGTGAGCAGCAGCGTGTGGCCATCGCCCGCGCCTTCGTCAACCGCCCCAAGCTGCTGATCGCCGACGAGCCGACCGGCAACCTCGACCCGCAGACCTCCGTGGGCATCATGAAGCTGCTCGACCGCATCAACCGCACCGGCACCACCGTGGTGATGGCCACCCACGACCAGAACATCGTGGACCAGATGCGCAAGCGCGTGATCGAGCTGGAGAAGGGCCGTCTCGTACGCGACCAGGCGCGCGGTGTCTACGGATACCAGCACTGAGCCGGCCGCGGTGCACACCGGAGTCGAGCAGATGATCCACGGAAAGGCCTGAAACCCCGCCATGCGCGCACAGTTCGTCCTGTCGGAGATCGGCGTCGGTCTCCGCCGCAATCTCACGATGACCTTCGCGGTCGTGGTCTCCGTGGCCCTCTCGCTCGCCCTGTTCGGCGGCTCGCTGCTGATGCGCGACCAGGTGAGCACCATGAAGGGCTACTGGTACGACAAGGTCAACGTCTCCATCTTCCTGTGCAACAAGGGCGATGCCGAGTCGGACGCCAACTGCGCCAAGGGCGCCGTCACCAGCGAGCAGAAGAAGCAGATCGAGACCGATCTGCAGAAGATGCCGGTGGTCGACAAGGTCATCTACGAGTCCAGCGACGAGGCCTACAAGCACTACAAGGAGCAGTTCGGCGACTCCCCGCTGGCCAGTTCGCTGACCCCGGACCAGATGCAGGAGTCCTTCCGCGTCAAGCTCAAGGACCCGCAGAAATACGCGGTGATCGCCACCGCCTTCGACGGCCGGGACGGCGTGCAGTCGGTGCAGGACCAGAAGAGCGTCCTGGACAACCTCTTCGAACTGCTCAACGGCATGAACTGGGCGGCGATCATGGTGATGCTGCTCATGCTGGTGGTCGCGCTGATGCTGATCGTCAACACGGTGCGGGTCTCCGCCTTCAGCAGACGGCGGGAGACCGGCATCATGCGGCTCGTCGGCGCCTCCAGCTTCTACATCCAGGCGCCGTTCATCATGGAGGCCGCCGTCGCCGGGCTCATCGGCGCGGGCGTGGCCTGCCTGATGCTCGTGGTGGGCCGCTACTTCATCATCGACAACGGCCTCGCCCTCTCCGAGAAGCTGAATCTCATCAACTTCATCGGCTGGGACGCGGTCCTGTCCAAGCTGCCGCTCGTCCTCGCGATCGGCCTGCTGATGCCCGCTCTTGCGGCCTTCTTCGCGTTGCGCAAGTACCTCAAGGTGTGAGACATCCCCACCCGCCCAAGTCCGCAACCACCCCTGCCGAGGACCGGGTTGTCCTAGACTCACCGCCATGTCGGGTCCGGATACCAGCTTCGAGCTCCGCCGCTTGCGCCGCGGGGCCGCCCTGACACTGGTCTTCGCGGGAGTGCTCGCGGCGGGTGCCGCGGGCGGAGCCTTCGGCGGGGACCGCGCTCCGGGCGAGAGGGCCGCGGCCCCGGTGGGCTCCTCACCGGCCGCGCACAAGCAGGACGTACAGGACGTGAACGAGGCGGCGGCCGAGGCGCTGGCCGACGGCAAGTCGGCCGCGGAGGCCGCCCGCCGCGAGGTCAGCCGCAGCGGCGACCGCTGGGGCGCGGTCTACTCCCCGCACGAGTACGAGGAGTTCGCCCAGTCCCTGGACGGCGAGTACACCGGGGTCGGGCTGCGCGCCAGACGCGGCGACGACGGCGGCATCGAGGTCTCCCGGGTCCAGAAGGGCGGCCCCGCGGACCGCGCCGGGATACGGCGCGGCGACCGGCTGCACAGCATCGACGGCAAGCGAGTCGAGGACCGCCCGGTGACCGAGGTGGTGGCGCTGCTGCGCGGCGACGCCGAGCAGGCCCGCGCCGGCAGCCCCGTCGAACTGGGCCTCAGCCGCGAGGGCCGCGACTGGCGGCAGACGGTACGCAGGGCCGTCCTGCGCACCAGCCCGGTCACCGTGGAGCGGCCGCGCCCCGAGGGCCCGGTCCGGATCAAGGTGGACTCCTTCACCAAGGGCGCCGGGGAGCGGGTGCGCGAGGCGGTGCTGAGCGCCCCCGAGGGCGCCGGGGTCCTGCTCGACCTGCGCGGCAACTCCGGCGGTCTGGTCGTCGAGGCCACCCGGGCCGCCTCCGCCTTCCTGGACGGCGGCCTGGTCGCCACCTACGACGTGGACGGCAGCCAGCGCGCCCTGCACGCGGAGCCCGGCGGCGACACCCGCAGGCCGGTGGTCGCCCTGGTCGACGGCGGCACCATGAGCGCGGCCGAGCTGCTCACCGGGGCGCTCCAGGACCGCGGCCGGGCCGTGGTCGTCGGCGAGCGGACCTTCGGCAAGGGCTCGGTGCAGATGCCGAGCGAGCTGCCGGACGGCTCGGTGGCCGAACTGACCGTGGGCCACTACCGCACCCCCGCGGGCCACCGCCTCGACAACCGCGGCATCACCCCGGACCTGGAGGTCGGGGAGAAGGCCGCCCAGCGGGCCGAGTCGGTATTGAGTGGCCTCGGGGGCCCCTCCTAGTGCGAAAATGGGCGCACTATGGCTAAGGAAAAAGGGCGCAAGCTGATCGCGCAGCACAAGAAGGCGCGGCACGACTACCTCATCCTCGACACCTACGAGGCCGGTCTGGCCCTCACCGGCACCGAGGTGAAGTCGCTGCGCCAGGGGCGGGCCTCGCTGGTCGACGGCTTCGTACAGCTCGACGACAACGAGGCCTGGCTGCACAACGTGCACATCCCCGAGTACAGCCAGGGCACCTGGACCAACCACAGCGCCCGCCGCAAGCGCAAGCTGCTGCTGCACCGCGTGGAGATCGACAAGCTGGCCGCGAAGTCCCAGGAGAGCGGGCACACCATCGTGCCGCTGGCGCTCTACTTCAAGGACGGCCGCGCCAAGATCGAGATCGCGCTGGCCAAGGGCAAGAAGGAGTACGACAAGCGGCAGACCCTGCGCGAGAAGCAGGACCGCCGCGAGACCGAGCGCGCCATGTCGGCGGTCCGCCGCAAGCAGCGGGCCTGAGCGGGGCCGTGCCGGAGCGGGGCGGCCCCGGGGCGGCCGGGCCCGGCGGCGGCGCCGGGGCGTGCGGCCCGGGCGGGGGAATACGCTGGCCCCCGCCCTCGTTGGTCACGTACGATGGCTACTGCCCGCTCGGACAGGGGCGGCCTCTCGGTGAAGAGGCGGAGCTTTTCAACTCAACATGGGGATGATCGGTTTCGACAGCGGATGTCGAGGCAGGGGAAGCGAGTCGAGGAAGCGGCCATGATCTCGTAAACCACAGGCCGAAAAAAATAATCGCCAATACCAAGCGCGATTCCTTCGCCCTCGCTGCCTAAGTAGCGACTTGCGAAGTGTCAGCCCGGGGGTGTTCCCGACCCGGATCCTGGCATCAGCTAGGGAACTAAACCTCTAGGCCCGGTCACGGGGCGTAGGGGGAAATCACACAGTGGCTGAGCCCGTCGGAGACTTGTTCGCGTGATCTCCGGGGCCGAGAAAATCACAGCGAACTGCACTCGGAGAAGCCCTGGTTCCGCACCGTTGGACGCGGGTTCGATTCCCGCCATCTCCACCACCCCATGGAGCCCCTGGCCTGCCCGCTTTCGCGGCAGACCGGGGGCTTTGGTGTTGCTGCTTCCGCTTTTGCCGCACAGCGGCTGGGGAGCGTGGCCAAGGACAACGGCTGACCCCCGGGGAATCACATTCTGTAAAATTCCGGTACCTGTCTGCGTTTCCCGAGGATCGGTATGACCCAGAACCTGCCCACCGAACCGACCCCGTTCGTCCACCCCGACGGTCGCCACCGTCTGGTCGTGGGCGTACACCTGATCCTGCAGCGGAACGACCGAGTGCTCCTCGGCCTCCGGCAGGGCACTGGCTGGCGGGACGGTCACTACCACGTACCGGCCGGACATCTGGAGTCCGGGGAAACCGCGACCGCAGGTGCCGTACGCGAGGCTGCCGAGGAGCTCGGCCTCGCGCTGCGCGAGGCCGACCTGGAGCTCGTCCATACCGTGCACCACCACAGCGGCTCGGTGGACGACCCCAGGATCCAGCTGTTCTTCCGGGTACGGCACTGGCAGGGGGAACCGGTGAACCGGGAGCCCGAGCTGTGCGCCGACCTGTCCTGGTTCCCGCTCGACCAACTCCCGGAGCCGATGGTCGACTACACGGCCGTGGCCCTCGCGCGGTTCCGGCGGGGCCTGACGTACTCCAACGTCGGCTGGCCCGCCTCCTGACGGAAGGGTTCGCCAGGACCTACGGGTGGACCAAGTGCGCGTTGACGGCCCGGGCCCTGTGCGCCAGCTCCTGCATCTCGACGACCCGCACCGGCGCGGCCCACTGAATCGGAGACAAGCGCGTGAAGAACGAGTACGAGGCCACGTTCATCAACATCGATGCGTCCGCGCTCAAGCGGCAACTCGCCGCCCGTGGGGCCACCCAGGCAGTCCCCCGTACCCTCCAGACCCGAATGATCTTCGACAGCGACCGCCTGCCCCAGGGTGCCTGGCTGCGGTTGCGCGACGAGGGGCGGCGCACCACGCTCACGCTGAAGCAGGTCACCGACTCCACCACCATCGAGGGCACCAAGGAGATCGAGACGGAGGTCTCCGACCTGGACGCGACGGCGGAGCTGTTGCGGACGATCGGCCTCAACCAGGTGCGCTACCAGGAGAACTACCGGGAGGAATGGCGCCTGGACGGGGTGGTCTACGACTTCGACACCTGGCCGGACCTGCCCGAGATGCTGGAGATCGAAGGGCCTGGCGAGGAGGCGGTCAGGAGGGCGACTGCCGACCTGGGGCTGGACTTCGGCGACGCCCGCTTCGGTTCCGTGGACGAGATCTACCGGAGCGAGCTGGGGCGGGACATCCTCGCCGAGACGACCCTGCTCTTCGGCGCCTCGTCTTCCTGACGGCGTCTCGGTGGACGACTCCACGGGCCGCGGACACGAGTCCGTGTGCACCGACTTCGCCGGTCCCGCGGATTGTTCTGTTCTGGCCGAGCCCGCCTGACTCGTCTCGCAGTGCGGGCAGGTTCCGACCGTAAATGGCCGACTCTGCGCATTTCCGTGTGCTCCTGGCGGAAAACAAGAGCCAGATCCGGCCAGTGTCCATTCATGGACGCCCCGTCCCCGTCGGGTGGTGGTTCCGTGAAGAGGCGGGTGGGGTTCCGGTGCGCTACATTCGTGGCCCGGGTGCAGTGCGGTAAGGGGGGCGCGCGGAGCGGGTGGGGGCCCGGTCCGGTGCCGAAGTGCCCGGCTTCTGCGTTCGCGCACCTTGCTTGAGTCCCGTGGGGGGATGTGCGTGCACATGAACATCTGGCGTGAAGACGCCCAACCCGGTCATACCCATGACCCCAACGAGGTCACCGTCCAACTGGACGGCGCGGGCCGGCAGTTGGCCGAACTCCTGGACCGCGGGGAGCGTCCCGCGCCGGACACCCCGGTGTTCGTGGACGAGACGGGCCGCCGGGGCCGCACCTACCGCACCCTCGGTGTGCTGGTCGGCCTCGCCTGCGCCGGGTACGCGGCCGTCATCGCGGTGACCCTGTTCTCCGGCAACGCCGGTGCCCCCTGGCTGCCGCTGGACGGACCGCCGGAGGGCAGGCCCGCGGGCAAGGTCGAGCCCTCCCAGGTGCCCGCGGGGCAGGAGGCCGTCCCCGGGGGCAGCACCGCCCCCGCCGCGGACCCGGCCGGGGAGCCCGGCACCGATCCGTCCACCGGTACCTCGGCGGACCCCGGCGCCGACCCCTCCGCCACCCCGGACGCCGAGGGCCGCGAGCGCGCGGACCGGGCCGGCGGCCAGGACGAGCCCGCGCGGGGCGGCGCCGCGAGCACGCCGGGGCGCACGGGCGGCACCCCGGACTCCGGCCCCGAGCAGCCCGCCGGACCCGTGGGGCCCGCCGAGCCCTCCGGCCCCGGCACGGCCACCGCCGAACCGCCGCCCCCGGCGCCCTCCGCGGCGACCGGTGAGACGGTTCCGCTCACCCCCGCGGAGAGCCCCGCACCATGAGCCGAGGCCGCCGCGCCCGGGCGAGGACGCCCCGGCGCAAGCTCCCCCTGCGCTATCTGCTGCCCCTGGTCCTGCTGGTGGCGCTCTCCGCGATGCTGATGCTGCGCGGCTATGTGCACAGCGAGATCCTCGCCGACCACCGGGTGCGCCCGCCCGCGCCCACCGACCGGGTGCCGCAGAAGATCCTCGACGGCGGGCCGGTCATCGACACCCGCGGCGGCGGCGAGCAGAGCCTGCGGGTGCCGGACCGGCGCCTGGTGCTCACCTTCGACGACGGCCCGGACCCCGAGTGGACCCCCAAGGTCCTCGACGTGCTGCGCGAACACCACGCGCACGCCGTCTTCTTCGTCACCGGCACCATGACCTCGCGCCACCCCGAACTCGTACGCCGGATGGTCGCCGAGGGCCACGAGGTCGGGCTGCACACCTTCAACCACCCGGACCTCTCCTACCAGTCCACCGACCGCATCGACCGGGAGCTCTCGCAGAGCCAGCTGGCGCTCTCGGGCGCGGCGGGCATCAGGACCTCGCTCTTCCGGCCGCCGTACTCCTCCTTCGCCGACGCCATGGACAACCGGTCCTGGCCGGTGACCCGGTACGTGGGCAGCCGCGGCTACCTGACCGTGGTCAACGACACCGACAGCGAGGACTGGCGGCGGCCCGGCGTGGACGAGATCATCCGCCGGGCCACCCCCGAGGGCACCGGGGGCGCCCTGGTCCTGATGCACGACTCCGGCGGCGACCGCGCGCAGACGGTGGCCGCGCTCGACCGCTTCCTGCCCGAACTCCAGGCCCGCGGCTACCGGTTCGACAATCTCACCGACGCGCTCGGCGCGCCCAGCGCGCACACCCCGGTCACCGGGCTCGGCCTGTGGAAGGGCAAGGCGTGGATCTGGGCGGTGACCGCCTCCGACTCCGTCACCGGTGTGCTCGTGGTCTGCCTCGCGGTGATCGGGGTGCTGGTCCTCGGGCGGTTCGCGCTGATGCTGCTGCTCTCCGGGGCGCACGCCCGCCGGGTGCGGCGGCGCGGCTTCTCCTGGGGGCCGCCGGTCACCGCGCCGGTCTCGGTGCTGGTGCCCGCGTACAACGAGGCCAAGTGCATCGAGAACACGGTCCGTTCGCTGATGGCGGGGGACCACCCGATCGAGGTGATCGTCGTCGACGACGGCTCCACGGACGGGACCGCGCGCCTGGTCGAGGAGATGCGGCTGCCCGGGGTGCGGGTCATCCGCCAGCACAACGGCGGCAAGCCCGCGGCCCTCAACCGCGGGCTCGCCAACGCCCGCCACGAGCTGGTCGTGATGATGGACGGCGACACCGTCTTCGAACCCTCCACGGTCCGCGAACTGGTGCAGCCCTTCGCCGATCCCCGGGTCGGCGCCGTCGCCGGGAACGCCAAGGTCGGCAACCGCGACTCGCTGATCGGCGCCTGGCAGCACATCGAGTACGTGATGGGCTTCAACCTCGACCGGCGGATGTACGACGTGCTGCGCTGCATGCCCACCATCCCCGGCGCGGTCGGCGCCTTCCGCCGGGGCGCCCTGGAGCGGGTCGGCGGCATGAGCGACGACACCCTCGCCGAGGACACCGACGTCACCATGGCCCTGCACCGCGACGGCTGGCGGGTGGTCTACGCGGAGAACGCCCGCGCCTGGACCGAGGCCCCGGAGACCGTGCAGCAGCTGTGGTCCCAGCGCTACCGCTGGTCGTACGGCACCATGCAGGCCATCTGGAAGCACCGCCGCGCCGTCGTCGAGCGCGGACCCTCCGGGCGCTTCGGCCGCATCGGACTGCCGCTCGTCTCCCTGTTCATGGTCCTCGCGCCGCTGCTCGCCCCGCTCATCGACGTCTTCCTGCTGTACGGGCTCGTCTTCGGGCCCACCGGCAGGACCGTGCTCGCCTGGTGCGGGGTGCTCGCCGTCCAACTGGTCTGCGCCGCCTACGCCTTCCGGCTCGACAAGGAACGCATGACCCACCTTCTCTCGCTGCCCCTCCAGCAACTCCTGTACCGGCAGCTGATGTACGTGGTCCTGCTCCAGTCCTGGATCACCGCGCTCACCGGCGGCCGGCTGCGCTGGCAGAAGCTGCGCCGCACCGGCGCGGTCGGCGCGGCCCCGGGCCTGATCCCGACGCCCCGCCCCGCCCCGCGCGAACGGAGGCCGGTGGGATGAGCACGACCCGCCCCGGGGCAGACCGCGCGGAGGCCACCGCCGCCGGACCCGCTCCCGGACCCGCCGCCGTACGCCCGCAGAGCGGACCGGGGAGACCGGGTGGACCGGAGTACCCGGCCTCCGCCGCGCCCGCGGGACCGCACACGGGACTGCATAAGGAACCGCCCGCGGAACCGACCGCGAACCCGCCCGCCGAGGCACCCCCGGCCCGCGACCGCTATCTCGACCTGCTGCGCTTCCTCGCCCTGGTCCGGGTGGTCGTCTACCACCTGCTCGGCTGGGGCTGGCTCTCGCTCGTCTTCCCCTCCATGGGCGTGATGTTCGCGCTCGCGGGCTCGCTGATGGCCCGCTCGCTGAAGCGCCCCGCGGCCGGGGTGGTCCGCGGGCGGCTGCGCAGACTGCTGCCGCCGCTGTGGGCCTTCAGCGCGCTCGCCCTGGCCATGCTCTTCACCAGCGGCTGGGACCCGGGTGAGGAGGAGGGCGCCTGGGGCTGGGCCAAGGTGCTCAACTACCTGGTGCCGCTGGGGGCGCCCCCGTACCCCTGGGAGAGCGGCAGCGAGGGCGGCTGGCTGGAGACCAGCTGGGCCGACCAGGCGGTGGGACCGCTCTGGTACCTGCGGGCCTACCTCTGGTTCGTGCTCGCCTCGCCTCTGCTCCTGTGGGCCTTCCGCCGCTTCCCCTGGCCGACCCTGCTCGCCCCGCTCGCGCTCACCGCGCTGCTCGCCACCCCCCTTGTCGAGATCCCCGGCGAGACCGGCAACGCGGTGGGCGACTTCGCGGTCTACGGCGGCTGCTGGCTGCTCGGCTTCGCGCACCACGAGGGGCTGCTCCGGGCGGTGCCGCGCTATCTGGCCGTCTCGCTGGCCTCCCTGGTGATGGCCTTCGGCCTGTGGTGGGCCTCCGGCCACCTCGGCCCGGACGGCTGGGACCTCAACGACATCCCGCTCGCCCAGGCCGCCTGGTCCTTCGGCTTCGTGGTGATCCTGCTCCAGTACGCGCCGTCCTGGCGGGAACTGCCGGGCAGGCTGGCCCGCTGGGACCGTCTGGTCACCCTCGCCAACAACCGGGCGGTGACGGTCTACCTCTGGCACAACCTGCTGATCATGGGCACCATCGTGCTCCTCGACCAGGCCTACGGACTGCCCTTCATGGACGAGCGGCTGTCCACCGCGCTGGATCGCACGTACACGCTGTGGATGCTCACCCTGATCTGGCCGCTGCTCGCGCTCGCGATCCTCGGCACCGGCTGGATCGAGGACCTCGCGGCCCGGCGGCGGCCCCGGCTGTGGCCCGACCGGCCGGAGCGCAGGGCCGGGCGCGGTGCGGGGCGGCGCGGCGGGGGCGGCGGACGCGGTGCCGGGCGGCGCGGCGGGCGGCGGCGCGGGCCGGGGGGACGGGGCCTCACGGCGCCGGGTCCGGGCCGGTGAGAGCAACGTTCCCCGCCGGTCACCGCGCGGGGCACAGCGCGGAAACCCCGCCTCCCTAGCTTCAGGGCCTCAGCAAGAGCGCGCCGCGCCCGCCGAGAAACCGGAGGCGAACAGATGACTGCCGCGAGCCCGAGCCCCGCCGCACCGAAGCGGCGGGCCAGCCGCTGGATCGACGAGTGGGACCCCGAGGACGAGCGCTTCTGGGAGGCCGGCGGCAAGCGCGTCGCCCACCGCAACCTCTTCTTCTCGGTGCTCTCGGAGCACATCGGCTTCTCGATCTGGACCCTGTGGTCGGTCCTGGTCCTCTTCATGGGCCCGGAGTACGGGATCGACCCGGCCGGGAAGTTCTTCCTGGTGTCGATGGCGACCCTGGTCGGCGCCTGCGCCCGGGTCCCGTACACCTTCGCGGTGGCCCGGTTCGGCGGCCGGAACTGGACGGTCTTCTCGGCCGCGCTGCTGCTGCTTCCCGCGCTGGCGGCCTTCTGGGTGATGGAGCCCGGCACCTCGTACACCACGTTCATGCTCTGCGCGATGCTCACCGGCATCGGCGGCGGCAACTTCGCCTCCTCGATGACCAACATCAACTCCTTCTTCCCGCTGCGGAAGAAGGGCTGGGCGCTCGGCCTGAACGCGGGCGGCGGCAACATCGGCGTCCCCGTGGTGCAGCTGATCGCCCTCACGGTGATCGGCGCCGGCGGCGGACCGCGGGTGCTGCTCGGCATCTACCTGCCGCTGATCCTGGCGGCCGTGGTGCTCTCCGCCCGGCACATGGACAACCTCTCCTCGGTGCGCAACGACACCGGCGCCGCCCGGGAGGCCGCCCGGGACCCGCACACCTGGATCATGTCGCTGCTCTACATCGGCTCCTTCGGTTCCTTCATCGGTTACAGCTTCGCCTTCGGCCTGGTGCTCCAGACCCAGTTCGGGCGCACCCCGCTCCAGGCCGCCTCGATCACCTTCGTCGGACCGCTGCTCGGCTCGCTGATCCGGCCGGTCGGCGGGCTCCTCGCGGACCGCTGGGGCGGCGCCCGCATCACCCTCGGCAACTTCGTCGCCATGGCCGCCGCGACCGGTGTGGTGGTGCTCGCCTCGGTCGAGGAGTCGCTGGCCCTCTTCACGGCCGCCTTCATCGCCCTGTTCGTCCTCACCGGGCTCGGCAACGGCTCCACGTACAAGATGATCCCCGGCATCTTCCAGGCCAAGGCGCGCGCCCGGGGGCTCACCGGCGAGGAGGCCGCGGCCTGGGCGCGGCGGCTCTCCGGGGCCTCGATGGGCCTGATCGGGGCGGTCGGCGCGCTCGGCGGACTCGGCATCAACCTCGCCTTCCGCCAGTCCTTCCAGACCGCGGGCACCGGCACCGGCGCCTTCGTGGCCTTCCTCGCCTTCTACGCCGTCTGTCTCCTTCTCACCTGGGCCGTATACCTTCGACGTCCGGCCCCGGCCGCCGTGCCCGCGGCGGCGGCCGGTGATACGAAGAAGCAGCTCGGTTACGCCGAGGTGTGACCCCGTCCGCGTAACACCGCGGACATCGGGCGGAACCGGGCCTGTCATGCCCCGTTGGCAGGCTCGGCCGCCCGAGGACGCGAGCGGCACCACGGGGGGCCGGGCGCCGTACAGCGGGCCGGTCACCATACGAACGGGACGAGCGGACGAGAGCCATGCACGAGAAGGAACACGGTCCCCTGGCGGGATTCACGGTCGGAGTGACCGCCGCCCGCCGGGCCGACGAGCTGATCGCCCTGCTCGAACGGCGCGGCGCGGCGGTCCTGCACGCCCCCGCCCTGCGTATCGTCCCGCTCGCCGACGACGGTGAACTCCTCGACGCCACCAAGGGGTTGATCGAGAGGGCGCCGGACATCGTGGTGGCCACCACCGCGATCGGCTTCCGCGGCTGGATCGAGGCCGCCGAGGGCTGGGGCGTGGGCACCGCCCTGCTCGACCGGCTCGGCACGGTGGAACTCCTCGCCCGCGGGCCCAAGGTGAAGGGCGCGATCCGGGCCGCCGGGCTCACCGAGCACTGGTCGCCCAGCTCGGAGTCGATGGCCGAGGTGCTGGACCGGCTGCTCGACGAGGGGGTCCAGGGGCGCCGGGTGGCGGTGCAGCTGCACGGCGAGCCGCTGCCCGGCTTCGTCGAGTCGCTGCGCGAGGCCGGGGCCGAGGTGGTCGGCGTCCCCGTCTACCGCTGGATGCCGCCGGAGGACATAGGGCCCGTGGACCGGCTGCTCGACACCGTGGTCGCCCGCGGCGTCGACGCCCTCACCTTCACCAGCGCGCCCGCCGCGGCCTCCCTGCTCTCCCGCGCCGAGGAGCGCGGGCGGCTGGCCGAGGTGCTCGACGCCCTCGGCCACGACGTCCTCGCGGCCTGCGTGGGACCGGTCACCGCCCTTCCGCTCCAGTCCCGGGGCATCGACACGGTGGCCCCCGAACGCTTCCGGCTCGGCCCGCTCGTCCAGGTGCTCTGCCAGGAACTCCCCTCCCGCGCACGGGTGTTGCCGATCGCGGGTCACCAGGTGGCGATCCGCGGCCACGCGGTCCTGGTGGACGGCGAGCTGCGGACCGTGCCGCCCGCCGGGATGGCCCTGCTGCGCGCGCTCGCCCGCCGCCCCGGCTGGGTCGTCTCGCGCGGCGAGCTGCTCAAGGCGCTGCCCGGCGCGGGCACCGACGAGCACGCGGTGGAGACCGCGATGGCCCGGCTGCGCACCTCGCTCGGCACCCCGAAGCTGATCCAGACGGTCGTCAAGCGCGGCTACCGGCTCGCCCTCGATCCGCACGCGGAGACCAAGTACGCGGGGGAGTAAGGCAGTTGGGTCCCGTGTCGGCGGCGGGCGGATACCGGGGGAATCGGCGCCGACGGGGTTCCGGTCGGCCGCCGGGGCGGGCACTGTAGGGGGACGGCAGGCACCGGATCCCCGAAACGGCGGTGACATGCTCATGGCAGCGAGCCCCCTCGGTACGGCTTCCCCCGCCTACCCCTTCCGCTTCGACTCCGGCCGGGTCTGTCTCGACCTGCTCGCCACCGCCCACCCCGCCGAACGCCTCGACACCGTGCTGCGGCTGCGCTCCTGGTGCACCGGGGTCGGACTGGTGCCCGGCGGTACCCCGCTGCTCGCCGCCGACCCCGGCTGGCTCGCCGCCTTCCGTGAACTGCGCGAGCACCTCGCCCGCCTGACCCGCGCGGCCCTGGAGGACGGCGCCCCCGCCCGCGGCGCCCTCGACCGCGTCAACGCCCTGGCCCGCGAGGCCCCGCCCGCCCCGCGCGCGGTACGCGCCAGTGACGGCAGCCTGATCCGCGCCCTGCACGCCGAGCCCGGCTGCGCGGCCCTGCTCGCCGTCATCGCCCGGGACGCCGTCGACCTCCTCACCGACCCGCGCTCCCGCGCCGGACTCCGCCGCTGCGAGGGCGACAATTGCCCCCTGGTCTACCTCGACACCTCCCGCGGCAGGCGCCGCCGCTGGTGCTCCAGCGAGGTCTGCGGCAACCGGGAACGGGTGGCCCGGCACCGGCGGCGGGCGGCACTGGCCCGGGCTTAGGGCGCGGCCGGCTCTGATCCGCCGGGCACTCCTCGCGGGGCGGGTCGGCTGTGGGGCGTGCCCCGGGCGCGGCCGGTTCGGGGGCGGCTGGTTCGGGCGCGCCCGGGGCAAGAAAATCCGCGGCCCGTTGAACGGTGCGCCCTGCCGTACGTACTCCCTGGAAGGGCACCGCTCCGGGTGGTCCGCAGGGGAGGTGGGCGCAGGCGTGAGGGAGGATGCGGCGGTGGCCGGGGAACGCCTGGCGGCGGCCGGTCATGGCGCGCCGCACGACGAGGAGTTGATGCGCGCGCTGTACGAGGAGCACGCGGCGCCGCTGCTCAGCTATGTCCTGCGGCTCGTCGCGGGGGACCGCCAGCGGGCCGAGGACGTGGTGCAGGAGACCCTGATCCGGGCCTGGCGCAACGCCGACCGCCTTGCCGCGCACGGGAGTTCGCTGCGCCCCTGGCTGGTCACGGTGGCCCGCCGGATCGTGATCGACGGCCACCGCAGCCGCCAGGCCCGGCCGCAGGAGGTCGACCCGGCACCGCTGGAGGGCGTCCCCGCCTCGGACGAGATCGACCGGGCGCTGTGGCTGATGACCCTCACCGACGCCCTCCAGGACCTCACGCCCGCCCACCGCGCCGCCCTGGTGGAGACGTACTTCCTGGGCCGTACGGTCAACGAGGCCGCCGAGACACTGGGGATACCGAGCGGCACCGTGCGCTCGCGGGTGTTCTACGCCCTGCGCGCGCTCCGGCTGGCTCTGGAGGAGAGGGGGGTGACGGCATGACGGGTGAGGACTCCTGGATGACGGGGGAGGACTTCCGGGAGACCGGCGGACGGGACGGGGCCGGCCACCCGCTCTTCGGGACGGGCCCGGTGTACGGAAACGACCGGACTCACCGGACTCATCGCACCGACCCGCCTGACCGGCCCGAGGGGAGCGACCGGGTCGACGGCAAGGACCCGGTCCACGAGACGGTGGGGGCCTACGCCCTCGGTCTGCTCGAAGAGGAGGAGGCCCGGGACTTCGAGACGCACCTCGCCGGGTGCGATCTCTGCGGGGCGCGGCTGGTGGAGTTCCGGGGGCTGCGGCCGCTGCTGGACCTCATGGGTGGGGTGGGGGGAGACAGAGCCGGAGTCGGAGAGGGGGCCGGGGCCGGAGACGGAGACGTAGACGGGGCCAGTGGGGGAGCAGCGGTCCCTGGATCGACGGTCAGCGGATCGGCGGTCCCAGGATCGGTAATCCCAGGATCCCCTGTCCCAGGATCGGCAGTCCCTGGACCCCCGGTCCCAGGATCGGCACTCCTCGGTTCCCCGGTCCCTGGTGCCGCGATCCCCGGACCGGCGATCCCTGGACCGGCGATCCCCGGATCCCCGCTCCAGGGTTCCCCGACCCCAGGACCCGCCGCACCCCCCGGCTCCCCGACCCCCGTACCCCCACCCCCCGACCCCTCGCCGCAGGCACCCCTCCTCCCCCGCCTCCTCCACCATGTGGCCCGCGAACGGGTCCGCCGCCGCAGGCGCGCCCTCGCCCTCGCCGCGGCCGCCGCCCTGCTGCTCGTCGGCGGGCCGCTCGCGGTGCTCGCCGCGGACCGGGACCGCGAGCCCGCGGCGGCGCCCGGGGACGCGGTGCCCGCCGACCGGCAGACCCTGCGGGCCACCGACCCGAAGACCCGGGTGACCGCCGAGATCGGCATGGAGCCCCGGGCCTGGGGCACCCACACGGTGCTGCGGCTGAGCGGCGTACGGGGCCCGCTCACCTGCTCCCTGTACGCGATCGGCGTCGACGGCAGCCGGGAGACCGTCTCCACCTGGGCCGTCCCCGAGGGCGGCTACCGGCCGGGCCGGGGCGGCTCCACCGGCGGCCACGGCCCGGACGACCGCTACCCGCCGGACCAGCAGGGCGGACCGGACCAGCGGGGCGGATCCGGTGCCTACGGCGGCCTGAACGTCGAGGGCGGTGCCTCCTACCGCCCCGCCGGGATCGACCACTTCGAGGTGCGGACCACCCAGGGGCGGCGCCTGGTGACGGTCAGCAACCCCTGAACCCGGGCCGGTGACCGCGGGAATCCGGCACGAGTCGCCGGGGTGGGACAGTGCACACGTGTCGCCTCTTTCGCGTACGGTAGACGGCTGCCAAGTCAGGAGAAGGGGGCCCGGTGGCCGCGCAGCAAGCCGTCGATTCCACTGGTGATCCGGTCGGGTCCGCCAAAGGCGCCGAGAGCGGGGTGCCGGGGCCGCCCCAGGGGTCGGAACCGTCCCCGGACTCGCTGCGCGAGCGGGAGATCGGCGCCGAACAGGAGCACCTGGACCGGGTCTACCGGCGCCTCGAGGAGAAGATCGACGAAGCCGAGTTCCTGATGAACGACGCCGCCCGGCGCGGTCAGGTCGGCACCCCGGGGGCGCTCGCCGAGCGCGACGCGCAGGTCTTCCGCGCCGGTGTCCATCTCAACCGGCTCAACAACGAGTTCGAGGACTTCCTCTTCGGCCGGATCGACCTGCTCAAGGGCAAGGACGGCAAGAAGGGCCCGGACGGCGCGTACACCGCCGTCGAGCCCGCCGAGGGCGCGGTGCGCGAGGACGGCACCGCGGACATCGCCGAGACCCTGCACATCGGCCGGATCGGCGTGCTCGACGCCGACTACGCCCCGCTGGTCATCGACTGGCGCGCCCCCGCCGCGGCCCCCTTCTACCGGTCCACCCCGGTGGAGCCCGGCCGGGTGGTGCGCCGCCGGGTGATCCGCTCCAAGGGCCGCCGGGTGCTCGGCGTCGAGGACGATCTGATGCGGCCCGAGCTGACCGCCTTCCTGGACGGCGAGCGGCTCGCGGCGATCGGCGACGGCGCGCTGATGGCCGCCCTCGGCCAGGCCCGCGGCCACACCATGCGCGACATCGTCGCCTCCATCCAGGCCGAACAGGACCTGGTGATCCGCGCCCCCGCCGCCTCCGTCACCTACGTCGAGGGCGGCCCCGGCACCGGCAAGACCGCGGTGGCCCTGCACCGGGCCGCGTACCTGCTCTACCAGGACCGGCGCCGCTACTCCGGCGGCATCCTGATCGTCTCGCCGACGCCGCTGCTCGTCTCGTACACCGAGGGCGTGCTGCCCTCGCTCGGCGAGGAGGGGCAGGTCGCGATCCGCGCGGTCGGCTCGCTCTACGAGGGCCCGGACGGCGGGCAGGCCACCGAGTACGACTCCCCGGCCGCCGCCCGCGTCAAGGGTTCGGCGCGGATGCTGAAGGTGCTGCGCAAGGCGGCCCGCGGCGCCCTGGAGCTCGGCGAGGTCCCCGCCCGGCTGCGGGTGGTGGCCTTCGGGCGCCGCCTTGAGCTCGACACCGAGGCCCTCGCCCGGATCCGCGCCTCCGCCCTCGGCGGCACCGCCCCCGTCAACCTGCTGCGCCCGCGCGCCCGCAGGCTGCTGCTCGACGCGCTGTGGGCGCAGTCCGGCGCGGGCAGCAGACACACCGATCCGGAGCTGGCCGCCGAACTGCGCTCCGGCTTCGACGAGGACGTCAGCGCCGAGGACTCCTTCCAGTCCTTCCTGGACGCGTGGTGGCCCGAGCTGACCCCGCGCTCCGTCCTCGCCGCGATGGCCGACGAGCGCCGCCTCGCCCGCTGGTCGCGCCGGGTGCTGAACCAGAACGAGGTCCGCAGGGCCGCCCGCTCCTTCGCCAGGAAGGAGCTGAGCGTGCACGACGTGGCCCTGCTCGACGAACTCCAGGCCCTCCTCGGCACCCCGGTCAGGCCCCGCCCCCGCCGCGAGCTGGACCCGCTCGACCAGCTCACCGGCCTGGAGGAGCTGATGCCGCGCCGCGAGGAGACCCAGCGCGAGCGCGCGGAGCGGCTGGCCCAGGAGCGCACCGAGTACGCGCACGTCATCGTCGACGAGGCGCAGGACCTCACGCCGATGCAGTGGCGGATGGTCGGCCGCCGCGGGCGGCACGCCACCTGGACCGTGGTCGGGGACCCGGCGCAGTCC
Source organism: Streptomyces physcomitrii (assembly GCF_012273655.1). Lineage (GTDB taxonomy): Bacteria > Actinomycetota > Actinomycetes > Streptomycetales > Streptomycetaceae > Streptomyces > Streptomyces physcomitrii. The sequence continues at coordinate 69,557 of NZ_JAAWWP010000001.1, forward strand.
AGCTGGTCCGACCCGGAGGAGGCCGCCGCGGCGCGCGACGAGGCGCTCGGCAGCCGCCCGCGCCGCCGCTTCACCCTCACCGTCAACTACCGCAACCCCTCCGAGGTCGCCGAACTGGCCGCCCGGGTCCTCGCCCTGGCCATGCCGGGCGCCGAGGCCCCGCGGGCGGTCCGCTCCACCGGTCTGCGCCCGCGCTTCCGGGCGGCGCAGGACGGCGCGCCCGCCGGGGCGCTGCGCGAGGAGGCCGCCCGGCTGCTCGGCCAGGTGGACGGCACGGTCGGTGTGGTGGTCGCGATGCGCCGCCGCGAGGAGGTCCGCCGGATCCTCGCCGGGCTCACCGCGCCGGACGGCCCGGCGGCGGACACCGGGCGCGTGGTGGTGCTCGGCAGCCTGGAGGCCAAGGGCCTGGAGTACGACGCCACGCTGGTGCTCTCGCCCGCCGAGATCGCCGACGAGAGCCCCGCCGGGCTGCGTGTCCTCTACGTCGCCCTGACCCGCGCCACCCAGCAGCTCACCGTGGTCTCCACGCCGCGCGACCTCCCGGACGCCGAGGGCGTGCCGGACCTGCTGCGCGACTGACCCGCGGCCGTCCGGATCCGGGTCCCCGCGCGGCCCGGACCCGGGCCCGGGACGGCCGGATCCGGCCGCCCCGGCCGTCCGGATCCGGCCGTCCGGACGAACTTCCGTGACGGGAATGGCCTTCCGGGGATCCTTTGTTACCGTGGATGTGGCACCGGCTCGATCCAAGCCCCCGGGCCCAACCTTCGTCGCTACGAGCGACCACTTGCCGCGAGGCGAGCATGGCGGGCCGGTGCCACCTACTTCCCGCGGGAGACCGCGGGCGCACAGCACGAAGCACGAGACAGCACGAACACAAGACAGTACGAGCGCCACACGAGGTCCGTTCCGCAGCCGCGGGGCGGACCTTCTGCGTGTGCGGCGGCGGGCCCGGCGCACCCCGGCCCGCGCACCTCCCGGGGAACGGGTGGGGAACAGAACGTACGCAATCAGGGGCCGTTACCACGTACCCGGCAGTAGGTGCGACGATCGGTCCACGCCGCCTGGGCCGTGTCGGCCCGGCGGCAGTCCCGCGCCCGGTGAACCGGTACGCGTACCGCGCGCGGGGCGAACACGCGCACAGAGAACAAGCAGAGGAAGTCGGTCATGGCAACGGCGCCCAGCGTCTCCTACTCGATGACGGTCCGTCTCGAGGTGCCCGCGAGCGGAACCGCCGTCTCGCAGCTCACCACCGCCGTGGAGTCCTCCGGCGGTTCGGTGTCGGGCCTGGACGTCACGGCCTCGGGTCACGAGAAGCTCCGTATCGACGTCACGATCGCCGCCTCCTCCACCGCGCACGCGGACGAGATCGTCGGCAAGCTGCGCGGCATCGAGGGCGTCACCCTCGGCAAGGTCTCGGACCGTACCTTCCTCATGCACCTCGGCGGCAAGATCGAGATGCAGTCCAAGCACCCCATCCGCAACCGCGACGACCTGTCCATGGTCTACACGCCCGGCGTCGCCCGGGTCTGCATGGCCATCGCGCAGAACCCCGAGGACGCCCGCCGCCTGACCATCAAGCGCAACTCCGTCGCGGTCGTCACCGACGGCTCGGCGGTGCTCGGCCTCGGCAACATCGGGCCGAAGGCCGCGCTGCCGGTCATGGAGGGCAAGGCCGCCCTCTTCAAGCGCTTCGCGGGCATCGACGCCTGGCCGCTGTGCCTGGACACCCAGGACACCGACGCCATCGTGGAGATCGTCAAGGCCATCGCCCCCGGCTTCGCGGGCATCAACCTGGAGGACATCTCCGCCCCGCGCTGCTTCGAGATCGAGGCCCGGCTGCGGGAGGCCCTGGACATCCCGGTCTTCCACGACGACCAGCACGGCACCGCCATCGTGGTGCTCGCCTCGCTGACCAACGCGCTGCGCGTGGTCGGCAAGGCGATCGGCGACGTACGGGTCGTCATGTCCGGTGCGGGCGCGGCTGGTACGGCCATCCTGAAGCTGCTGATCGCCGCGGGCGTCAAGCACGCGGTGGTCGCGGACATCGAGGGAGTGGTGCACGCGGGGCGCACGGACCTGGTGGACGCCGCCCCCGATTCGCCCCTGCGGTGGATCGCCGACAACACCAACCCCGAGGGCGTACGCGGCTCGCTGAAGGAGGCGGTGCGCGGCGCGGACGTCTTCATCGGGGTCTCGGCGCCCAACGTCCTCGGCGGCGAGGACGTCGCGGCCATGGCGGACGGCGCCATCGTCTTCGCCCTGGCCAACCCGGACCCCGAGGTCGACCCGGCAATCGCCCGGCAGAGCGCGGCAGTTGTGGCCACCGGCCGCAGCGACTTCCCGAACCAGATCAACAACGTCCTGGTGTTCCCCGGGGTGTTCCGCGGACTGCTCGACGCGCAGTCCCGCACCGTCAACACGGAGATGATGCTCGCCGCCGCGAGCGCCCTCGCCGACGTGGTCACGGGTGACGAACTCAACCCCAACTACATCATTCCGAGCGTTTTCAACGACAAGGTCGCGGGCGCGGTGGCCGACGCGGTGCGCAGCGCCGCCAAGGCCGTGGGCGCCGTCGCCCCCGCCGCGGGGGCCTGACGTACGGCGCGTCGCGGGACCAAGCGCCCCGGCGCGCCCTTAGGGTGGCACGCAGCGAACTCGCCCGGCCCCCGCCGGGGATGCCCGGCCTCCCAGCCACCGGGCAACGCCGGCGGGGGCCGGGCGAAGCCCGGAAGCGAGCAGTCGCCCTGCGGACCGCTGCCGGGAGCGGACGGAGCGTCACCAAGGCGAGGCAGTGGCGTTTTTCGTGGGGCTTCCAAAGCCCGGCCCGAGCGCCGGATTGGCTTTACCGCCGCAGGTGGGGGCAGGATGCTCCTCCGGGACGTAGTCCTGGGGGGACGACCCCCAGGGGCGCGAGGGCGTCCGGCGGAACGGACCCGGGTCCGGCCCCGGACAAGGGCCCTGGCAGCATCGGCTTCGATCTCACGCCTCAACGGCAAGATGAACACGGGAGTACAAAAATGAACCGCAGTGAGCTGGTGGCCGCGCTGGCCGACCGCGCCGAGGTGACCCGCAAGGACGCCGACGCCGTTCTGGCCGCCTTCGCCGAGGTTACGGGCGAGATCGTCGCCAAGGGCGACGAGAAGGTCACCATCCCCGGCTTCCTCACCTTCGAGCGCACCCACCGTGCCGCTCGCACCGCCCGCAACCCGCAGACCGGCGAGCCGATCGACATCCCGGCCGGCTACAGCGTGAAGGTCTCCGCGGGCTCCAAGCTCAAGGAAGCCGCCAAGGGCAAGTGAGTCGGTCCGGGCGCACCCCGCACGGCGGGACGGCGCCCGGCCCACCGGCCGCCCGGCGCACGTCAAGACCGGCGCGAGCGGCAGGACATGGCGAAGGGGGCGGCCACCCGGACCGGGTGGCCGCCCCCTTCGTCGTGCTCGGCTGCCGTCATTGGCGGGCAGCCGACCCGCCGGGTGCCCTCAGCCCAGTGCCTTGCCCGGGAGTTCGACCTTGGCGCCGAGCTCCTGGAGCTTGTCCATGAAGTTCTCGTAACCGCGGTTGATGAGGTCGATGCCGTGCACCCGGGAGGTGCCCTGGGCGGCGAGCGCGGCGATCAGATACGAGAAGCCGCCGCGCAGGTCGGGGATGACCAGGTCGGAGCCCTGGAGCCGGGTCGGGCCCGAAACCACCGCGGAGTGCAGGAAGTTGCGCTGGCCGAAGCGGCAGTCGGAGCCGCCGAGGCACTCGCGGTAGAGCTGGATGTGCGCGCCCATCTGGTTCAGCGCCGAGGTGAAGCCGAGCCGGGACTCGTACACCGTCTCGTGGATGATGGACAGTCCGGTCGCCTGGGTGAGCGCGACCACCAGCGGCTGCTGCCAGTCGGTCTGGAAGCCGGGGTGTACGTCGGTCTCCAGGGCGATGGCGTTCAGGGTGCCGCCCGGGTGCCAGAAGCGGATGCCCTCGTCGTCGATCTCGAAGGCGCCGCCGACCTTCCGGAAGGTGTTCAGGAAGGTCATCATCGAGCGCTGCTGGGCGCCACGGACCAGGATGTTGCCCTCGGTGGCGAGCGCCGCGGACGCCCAGGAGGCCGCCTCCAGGCGGTCCGGGAGGGCGCGGTGGTTGTAGCCGCCGAGCGAGTCGACACCGGTGATCCGGATGGTCCGGTCGGTGTCCATGGCGATGATCGCGCCCATCTTCTGCAGTACGCAGATGAGGTCCTCGATCTCCGGCTCCACGGCCGCGTTGGACAGCTCGGTGACGCCCTCGGCGAGCACCGCGGTGAGCAGCACCTGCTCGGTCGCGCCCACCGAGGGGTAGGGCAGCTCGATCTTGGTGCCGCGCAGCCGCTGCGGGGCCTCCAGGTACTGGCCGTCGGCGCGCTTCTCGATCCGGGCGCCGAACTGCCGCAGCACGTCGAAGTGGAAGTCGATCGGGCGCCCGCCGATGTCGCAGCCGCCGAGGCCGGGGATGAAGGCGTGCCCGAGCCGGTGCAGCAGCGGCCCGCAGAACAGGATCGGAATGCGGGAGGACCCGGCGTGCGCGTCGATGTCGGCGACGTTCGCGCTCTCCACGTGCGTGGGGTCCAGGACGAGTTCGCCGGGCTCCTCGCCGGGGCGGACCGTGACGCCGTGCAGCTGGAGCAGCCCGCGGACGACACGGACGTCCCGGATGTCGGGGACGTTGCGCAGACGGCTGGGGCCGCTGCCGAGCAGCGCCGCGACCATGGCCTTCGGCACGAGGTTCTTCGCGCCGCGGACCCGGATCTCGCCCTCCAGCGGGGTACCGCCGTGGACAAGGAGTACGTCGTCAATGCCGGTGACGGTCATGTATCTCGCGTTCCGGTGAGGTGGGCAGGGGCAAGGGACCAAGACTAATGGCCCCGGGCCCCCCTTCCGTAAGCCTGTGGACGGCGGAAGGGCTTCCGGGGTTCCGCGGCGGTGCGCGCCGGGACGCGCCGCTGTCCCTCGCCGCGGCCGCCGGGAGCCGGCGGCACCCCGCTGAGCTGGGCGGCGGCGGGCGCCGCCGCGGGCGTCCCGCGCGCGGCCCGGATGCGGGATCATGTCTGGCATGACCGAGGTGTCCTCTCTCACAGGGCGGCTGCTCGTGGCCAGCCCCGCCCTGACGGACCCGAATTTCGACCGCGCGGTGGTGCTCCTCCTCGACCACGACGAGGAGGGCTCGCTCGGCGTGGTCCTGAACCGCCCGACGCCCGTGGACGTGGAGACCGTCCTCACCGGCTGGGGCGGGCTCACCGGCGAGCCCGCGGTCGTCTTCCAGGGCGGCCCCGTCTCGCTGGACGCCGCCCTGGGCGTCGGCGTCGTACCGGGCGAGAACGCCGGGGAAAGCGGAATCCTCGGCTGGCGCCGGGTGCACGGGGCGATCGGCCTCGTCGACCTGGAGGCCCCGCCGGAGCTGCTCGCCCCGGAACTCAGCTCGCTGCGGATCTTCGCCGGGTACGCGGGCTGGGGCCCGGGCCAGCTGGAGGACGAACTGACCGAGGGCGCCTGGTACGTCGTCGAATCGGAACCCGGCGATGTCTCCTGCCCGGTGCCGGAGCGGCTGTGGCGCGAGGTGCTGCGCCGCCAGCGCGGCCAGCTCGCCATGGTGGCGACCTACCCGGACGACCCGTCCATGAACTGACCCCCGCCGTCCCCCGCGCCGAGGCGGCGGGACGGTCCGCGACCCGCGTCCGCGCGGCTTCAGTAAACTGGAAACTTATGAGCACTCTCGAGCCCGAGCGCGGGGCAGGAACCGGAACTCTGGTCGAGCCGACACCGCAGGTGTCGCACGGCGACGGCGATCACGAGCGCTTCGCCCACTACGTCCAGAAGGACAAGATCATGGCGAGCGCGATGGACGGCACCCCCGTCGTCGCGCTCTGCGGGAAGGTGTGGGTCCCGGGCCGCGACCCGAAGAAGTACCCCGTCTGTCCCATGTGCAAGGAGATCTACGAGTCCATGGGCGCCGGTGGCGAGGGCGACAAGGGCAAGGGCGGCGGCAAGGACAAGAAGTAGTCCCGCCGGGCCGGGCGTGCCTCGCGCGGTGCGCCCGGCGGCCCGGCCGCTGCCTGTCCGTCAACTGCTCTGCCCGCCCGCGGGTTTCCTCCGCTTCCCGGTTCCCACGAGACCGCGGCGCGCTCCCCCGCCGAGGGGGACACGCCGCGGTCTCGGCGCGTCGGGCGGCCGAAAGCCGCCGCCGGCAGGGGAGTCCGGGGCCCGGAATCCCAAGTCTCCCGCGCTTTCGGGGAGTTGGTTCTCGGCCACGCGCTCGGCGGAGGTCCCGGCCGTCGCGTGCCCTCGGCTGTGGGCGCGCACCGCGCCCCGGCCCGCCTCAAACGTCCGAGCGACCCGGCGCCCCCGTACGTGTGAGCCGCCCCCTGACGTGGAACGCGCGCCCGGCGGGCCTGCCACCGTGGAGGCAGCCGGGGGCGGGCGAGGACGCGCGTCCGGGCGGCGGCGCCCGCGGGGTGCCCGGGGAGGCGGTGAGGAGGAGAGCGGAACGGGCGGCCGGGGGACTGGCCGAGGAGCAACGGCGATATCCGGTCAAGGGTGTTCAGGAGGGCAAAAGCCTCCTAACGGACCCCCGCTCCGGGCCCTGGGGAAGATGTGCCAGAGTTGCCACGTCCCTCCGGTGAGCACGTACCGTACGGCCACGGGTGGGACCAGGTGAGACGCGGAAGGGACAGCCGGTTTTGACGACGCAGGCACCGCAGGCAGTGCAACCGGTGAAGCTGCCCGCCACGCTGGACGAGGCCGTGGCGGCGCTCGCCGCCGTGCCCGCAGCCGTGCCGGTGGCCGGCGGTACCGACCTGATGGCCTCCGTGAACGCGGGGCAGCTGCGCCCCGCGGCGCTCGTCGGCCTCGGCCGGATCAGCGAGATCCGCAGCTGGCAGTACCTGGACGGGCACGCCCTGCTCGGCGCCGGACTCACCCACGCCCGCATGGGCCGCCCCGACTTCGCCGCCCTGATCCCCGGCCTCGCCGCCGCCGCGCGCGCCGCCGGGCCCCCGCAGATCCGCAACGCCGGGACCCTCGGCGGCAACATCGCGAGCGCGGCGCCCACCGGGGACTCGCTGCCCGTACTGGCCGCCCTGGAAGCCACGTTGATCATCGCGGGCCCCGGCGGCGCCCGCCGCGAGGTCCCCGTCTCGCACCTGCTCGCGGGCATGGAGATGCTCGGCCCCGGCGAGCTGATCGGCTTCGTCCGGGTGCCGCTGCTGCACGCCCCGCAGGTCTTCCTCAAGGCCACCGGGCGCACCGGGCCCGGCCGGGCCACCGCCTCGGTGGGGCTCGTGCTCGACCCCGCGCGCCGGAGCGTGCGCTGCGCGGTCGGCGCGGTGGCGCCGATGCCGCTGCGGCCCCTGGAGGCCGAGCAGTGGGTGGCCTCGCTGATCGACTGGGAGAACGGCCGCGCCCTGGTCCCCGAGGCGCTGCGCGGCTTCGGCGAGTACGTCGCCGCCGCCTGCATCCCGGACCCCGAGCCCGCCCCGGACGGCACCGTGAGCGAGCATCCGCCCGCCGTACTGCACCTGCGGCGCACCGTCGCCGCGCTGGCCCGACGAGCGCTGGGGAGGGCACTGTCGTGACCGACGAACAGCGGGGCGGCGAGGGCGCCCCCCGGGGCTGGGAGCCGCTGCCCCAGGGCGAGTACGACGACGGCGCCACCGCCTTCGTCCAGCTGCCGGACAACTTCGACCAGTACGCGGGAAGCGGCGACAGCCCGCTGGCCGCCCCCGGCCACGGCTACGTCCCCCCGCAGATAACGATCACCCCGACCGCCGGCGGCACCACCGACCCCGCGGCCACCGGCACCTGGACCCTGCCGCATCTGACGCCCGGGCCGCCCGCCGGGGAGCAGGGCCGGCCCCGGCCCCCGCAGGCGCAGTCGGCCCCGCCGGAGGCCGTGCACTGGCCGGAGCCCGGCGACGCCCACGGCCACGCCACCCCGCCGCACGGCACCCCGGACCCGCTCCACACCCAGCAGGGCCAGTTCGTCTACGAGCCCGCGGCCACCGGCCAGTGGACCTTCGCGGACGGCACCGACCACCGCGGCGGCCACCCGGACCCCGCGGCCCAGGACCCTTATCAGGGCGCGTACCCGGAGGCGTATCCGCAGGACCCGTACGCCCAGGAGCAGCAGTTCCCGGAGCAGCGGTTCCAGGAGCAGCGGTTCGCGGACGGGCAGTACCGGGACCCGCAGTACCAGGATCCGCAGTCCGGGGATCAGGGGTACGCGGATCAGGCTTACGGGGACCCGCAGTCCGGGGATTCGCCGTACGGGGACGCCCGCTACCCGGACCCGCGGTTCGGGGATCCCCAGTACCAGGACCCGCAGTACCAGGACCCGCAGTACCAGGACCCGCGGTACGGGGAGCAGCAGTACCAGGACCCGTCCGTGCCGCAGCCGCACGGCGACGGGCAGCCGCACAGCGATGTCACCGGCGAGTGGTCCATTCCGGTCGCCGAGGGCGATCTGCCGGACGACTCGGGCGAGTTCACCACCTCCAGCCTCGCCGCCCAGTGGGAGGGCACCCTCCCGGCCACCCTGCCCGGCGGGGCCGTCGCCCCCTGGGCGGCCGGTGCCGCCGCGGGCACTTCCTGGCAGGGTGGCGCGGCGGCCGGATCCCCGGACGCCGCCGAGGAGCACCAGGGCTCCCAGGACCGGCAGGACCGCCGGGACGACCACCAGGACCACCGCGGTTACGCGGACTACGCGGCCTCCGCCGACTACCGCGCCGGAGCCCTGGACGGCTACGAGGACGCCGCGGACCCCGGATTCGCGGCACCGGACGGCCCGGCGGGGGAGGACCCCGAGGGCTACGCCGGGCGCGGCCCGGGACACCCGGGCGGCCCGTACGCGGGCCCCGAAGGCTTCGCCGCCACCGGGCAGTTCGAGACCGGCGACCTGTACTCGGACGGGCCGGTCACCGAGGACGACGGCACGGACCCCGAGCCGGACGAGGACTCCGGCCCGGGCGAGGGCGAGGAGTACCGCGGCGCCGGCGCCGGTTTCGGCGGGGGGCTCGCGGCGCTGCGGCGTTCCGGGGCTCCGGGCCCGGAGGCCGGACCGACTGCCGGTACGGACGCGGGTCCGGGCGCGGGGGGAGCGGTGGCCGGGGCTCCCGGACACCTCGGCGGCCCCGGCGCCGGGCCGGGCGGGCGCGCCGGGGGGCGGCCGCAGCGGGGAGGCGAAGGACCGGCGGGACCGGGCGGGAACGCGGCGGGTACAGGCGAGATCCCGGCGGGGACCGGCGAGATCCCGGCCGGGGCAGGTCAGGCACCGGCAGGACCGGGCCGGGCTCCGGGCGGCCCGGACATGCCGGGCACGCCTGGTACGCCGGGGGATCTCGGCACGCCTCAGGGGCACGCTCTGCAGGGTCCCGGCGCCGGGAGCCCCGAGGCCTCCGGTCGTGGTCCCGCCGCTCCGCGCGGCGCGGCCCCGGACGCGGCTCACGAGCCGGCGGCACCCGCCCCCGCGCGCAGGCGCCTCGGCAGCGGCGTCGGCCCCGTGGTGGCGGTCGGCGGACTGGACTTCGTGGAAGAGGGTGCCTTCGGCGCCGGCGGCGAACCGGCCGATCAGGGTGCCCGGGATGCTCAGGGTGCCCAGGGCGACCGGCGTGGACAACTGCCGCGCCGGGCAGCCGGACAGACGGCGGGCCGGGAGGCGACCGGCGCGGGCACCGCGGGTACGGACGCCCGGGGTGCGGGCAGCGGCGACGGTACGGCGAACGCGGACACGGGCACGGACCCGGACCCGGGGCAGGCCAGGGGGCCGGAGTACCCGGCGGAGCCCGGCACTCCCGAGGCCGGGAGGCGCGCACCCGGGACGGCTGATCCTGGGATCTCTGGTGCCGGGACCCCGCGCCCTGGGACCCTTCGTCCTGGGACCGCTGAGGCTGGGACTGCCGCTCCTGGGATCGAGGAGCCTGGGATCGCTGATCCCGGGATCGAGCAGCCGGGGACCGCTGATCCGGGGACTGAGGAGTCGGGGATCACCGCTCCCGGAACCCGCGCTCCCGGAGCCCGCGCTGCCGGGACTTCCGCTCCTGGGACCGCAGTTCCGGGGAGCGCCGACTCCGGGATCCCCGAGTCCGGTTCCCCCGACGCCGGGACGGCCGATCCCGGGACCCCCGAGGCCCGGATCCCCGAAGCCCGGACTCCCGAGTCCCGTACCGCCGAGCCCCGCCCCCGACGCCCGCTGACCGGCAGGCCCGGGACCACCCGCGCCCCGGCCGACCCGACCGGCGGGGCCCGGGCAACCACCCCCGAACACAACGACGTTGACACCGCCCGCCCCGCCCCAGCCCCTCAGACCGGAGCCGGAGCCGGAGCCGGAGCCGGAGCCGGAGCCGGAGCGGGAGCGGGAGCCGAGGCCGAGGCGACCCCGGGCGAAGCCCACCACCCCGCCGCCGCTCCCGCCGGTCCGGACCCCGCGTCCACCCCCGGCACCTCCGCGGCACCCGGCATCCCCGGCCCCACCCCGGCCGAGACCACCGCCACCCCGGACACCCCCGGCACCGGCCCCTCCGCCGAGCACACCCCCGCCGAGGGCACCCCCGACCCCGCCGAGGGCACCCCCGCCCCCGGCGCCCACCCCACGGACGGCCGGCCCACCGACGTACAGCCCCCTGACGCGGAACCCACCCACCCCCAGCCGTCCGACCCCTCCGACGCCCCGCCCCCCGCCGCCCGTCCCTCCGACCTCCCGCCAGGAGCCGTGCCCTCCGCGCGGGCCGGGGAGCCCGCGCCCGCGCCGGTGGCGCCCGCAGTGCCGCGGGAGGAGCATCCGCTCGGCTCGTATGTGCTGCGGGTCAACGGGTCCGACCGGCCGGTGACCGGTGCCTGGATCGGCGAGTCCCTGCTCTACGTGCTGCGCGAGCGGCTCGGTCTCGCGGGGGCCAAGGACGGCTGCTCGCAGGGGGAGTGCGGGGCCTGCAACGTCCTGGTGGACGGGCGGCTCGTCGCCTCCTGCCTGGTGCCCGCGGCCACCACGGCGGGCAGCGAGGTGCGCACCGTCGAGGGCCTCGGCGAGAACGGCGAACCCTCCGATGTGCAGCGCGCGTTGACCAAGTGCGGTGCCGTGCAGTGCGGCTTCTGCGTACCCGGCATGGCGATGACCGTGCACGACCTGCTCCAGCGCAATCCCGCCCCCGGCGAGCTGGAGACCCGCCAGGCGCTCTGCGGCAACCTCTGCCGCTGCTCCGGCTACCGGGGCGTGCTCGAAGCGGTACGCGAGGTGGTCGCCGAACGCGGCAGCGCGGCGGCGCGGCAGTCCGGGGCGCAGGACGAGTCCGCCGAGGCCGAGCCGCGCATCCCGCACCAGGCCGGACCCGGCGGGGGCGGCATCCACTCCTCGGCGCACCAGGGTTACGCCGACGCCTCCGCCCAGGAGCCCTACGGCGAGGACGGCCGGGCGCCCGGCGGCTACGGCGAGGACGCGCAGGACCCGTACGCCGACGGCACGGAGGACCCCTACGGCGACGGCGCCCCGTACGGCGGCGCCCCGCAGGAACCGTACGGTGACGTCTCGGCCCACTTCGACGCGTACGGCGACCCGGTGCACCGTACGTACGACGGGGGCCCGTCCGGGCGCGGGGCATACGGCGAGGAGAACGGCGGAGGCACGGCGTGAGCAAGGATTCCCCCGCGGCGCCGATCGCCGTCGTGCTGCCCGAGGCGGGCGCCGCCCCGCACGGGCTCGGCGCGCCGGTCCCCTCCGCCGAGGCGCGTGCCAAGAGCGAGGGCACCTTCCCGTACGCCTCCGATCTGTGGGCCGAGGGGCTGCTGTGGGCGGCGGTGCTGCGTTCGCCGCATCCGCGCGCGCGGATCGTCTCCATCGACACCGCGCACGCCCGCGAGATGCCGGGTGTGCGCGCGGTGATCACGCATGAGGACGTACCGGGGCGGGGCACCTACGGACGCAGCGGCGACCGGCCGGTGTTCGCCTCCGGCGAGGTCCGCCACCACGGCGAGCCGATCGCCGCGGTCGCCGCCGACCACCCGGACACCGCGCGGATGGCGGCGGCCGCGATCACCGTCGAGTACGAGGTGGGCGAGCCGGTCACCGACCCGGAGAAGACCTTCGCCGCCGAGCCGCTGCACCCCGACGGCAACGTCATCCGGCACATCCCGCTGCGCCACGGCGACCCGGACGCGGCGGGCGAGACCGTGGTCGAGGGCCTGTACCGGATCGGCCGCCAGGACCCGGCGCCCATCGGCGCCGAGGCGGGCCTCGCGGTGCCCCGGCCGGACGGCGGTGTGGAGCTGTACACCGCCTCCACCGACCCGCACCGCGACCGCCGGCTCGCCGCCGCCTGCTACGGACTCGACGAGGACCTGGTCAAGGTCGTCGTCACCGGGGTGCCCGGCGCGACCGCCGACCGCGAGGACCCCGGCTTCCAGCTACCGCTCGGCCTGCTCGCCCTGCGCACCGGCTGCCCGGTCAAGCTGACCGCCACCCGCGAGGAGTCCTTCCTCGGCCACGCCCACCGGCATCCGACGCTGCTGCGCTACCGCCACCACGCCGACGCCGAGGGCAAGCTGGTCAAGGTCGAGGCGCAGATCCTCCTCGACTCCGGCGCCTACGCCGACACCTCCTCGGACGCGCTCGCCGCCGCCGTCTCCTTCGCCTGCGGCCCCTATGTCGTCCCGCACGCCTTCATCGAGGGCTGGGCGGTGCGCACCAACAACCCGCCCTCCGGGCATGTGCGCGGCGAGGGCGCGCTCCAGGTCTGCGCCGCCTACGAGGCCCAGATGGACAAGCTCGCCAGGAAGCTCGGCCTGGACCCCGCCGAACTGCGGATGCGCAACGTCCTCGCCACCGGCGACGAACTGCCCACCGGCCAGACCGTCACCTGCCCCGCCCCGGTCGCCGAACTCCTCACCGCGGTACGGGAGATCCCGCTGCCGCCGCTGCCCAAGGACAGCCCCGAGACCGAGTGGCTGCTGCCCGGCGGCCCCGAGGGCGCGGGCGAGCCGGGCGCGGTCCGCCGCGGTGTCGGCTACGGACTCGGCATGGTCCACATGCTCGGCGCCGAGGGCACCGACGAGGTCTCCACCGCCACCGTCAAGGTCCAGGACGGGGTGGCCACCGTCCTCTGCGCGGCCGTCGAGACCGGCCAGGGCTTCGCCACCCTCGCCCGGCAGATCGTGCAGGAGGTCCTCGGCGTCGACGAGGTGCACGTGGCGCCGGTCGACACCGACCAGCCGCCCGCGGGCCCCGGCTGCCGCGGCCGCCACACCTGGGTCTCCGGCGGCGCCGTCGAACGCGCCGCCAAGATGGTCCGCACCCAGCTCCTCCAGCCGCTGGCCCACAAGTTCGGCATGTCCACCGAACTCCTGCAGATCAACGACGGCCGCATCACCTCCTACGACGGCGTGCTCTCCACCACCGTCACCGAGGCCCTGGACGGCAAGGAACTCTGGGCCACCGCCCAGTGCCGCCCGCACCCCACCGAGCCGCTCGACGAGTCCGGCCAGGGCGACGCCTTCGTCGGCCTCACCTTCTGCGCGATCCGCGCGGTGGTGGACGTCGACATCGAACTCGGCTCGGTACGGGTCGTCGAACTCGCCGTCGCCCAGGACGTCGGCCGCATCCTCAACCCCGCCCAGCTGATGGCCCGTATCGAGGCGGGCGTCACCCAGGGCGTCGGCGCGGCCCTCACCGAGAACCTGCGCACCCCCCGCGGCCTCGTCCGCCACCCCGACCTCACCGGCTACGCCCTGCCGACCGCCCTGGACGCCCCCGAGATCCGCATCGTCAAGCTCGTCGAGGAGCGCGATGTCGTCGCCCCCTTCGGCGCCAAGGCGGTCAGCGCGGTCCCGGTGGTCACCGCCCCCGCCGCCATCGCCTCCGCCGTCCGCACCGCCACCGGCCGCCCGGTCAACCGCCTGCCGATCCGGCCGCAGGCGGCGGTGGTCGCCGGGGCCTCCTGAGGGTGGCGGCGGACGGACCGGCCTCCGGTGGCGCGGCGGCTCCGGGGACCTGCGAGGGCGTCCTCGTCCTGACCGGCATCATGGCCGCCGGGAAGTCGACCGTCGCCGAGGCGCTGGCCGCCCGGCTGCCCCGCGCCGCGCACATCCGCGGTGACGTCTTCCGCCGCATGGTGGTCTCCGGCCGCGAGGAGTACGCCCCCGGCGCGGGCCCCGAGGCCGAGGCCCAACTCCGCCTGCGCCACCGCCTCTCCGCGGCGACCGCCGACGCCTACGCGGCCGCCGGTTTCACCGCCGTCGTCCAGGACGTCGTCCTCGGCCCCCACCTCACCGCCTACGTCGACCTGTTCCGCACCCGCCCGCTGTACGTCGTCGTCCTCGCCCCGAGCCCCGAGGCGGTGGCCGCCCGCGAGGCAGGACGCGCCAAGTCCGGCTACGGCACCGGGGACACCTCCTGGACCGTCGCCTCCCTCGACCGCGGCCTGCGGGAGACCACCCCGCGGCTCGGACTCTGGCTGGACACCTCGGAGTCGACGGTCCCGGAGACGGTGGACGCGGTGCTGGCGGGGCTGGGGCGGGCGCGGGTGCGGTGAGCGGCCCGGCCCCGCGCGGGATCAGGACGTGAGCGGTACGGGCCGTCGGGCGAGCCCACCGGGCGGCGCGGGCATCGCCGCAGGTCGGCGCGGATTGTCAGTGGGGGCTCGTACGGTGCAGGCAATGGGAGCGGGCCGCTCGGTGGCCGGATCCCGAAGCACGGTCCTGGGGGCACGATGAGCACGAGCGAGACAGCCGCGACACAGCCGGCCCGGAGCACGCGCGCCACGTCGACGGGTACGGGGGCTGCCGGCGAGGGGATCGGTGCGGGGCCTGCCACCGGCGGGATCGGCGCCGCGCGTGCCGCCGACGGGACAGGTGCCGGGTCTGCCGCTGACGGGACGGGCGCCGGGCCTGCCATCGGCGGGACGGGCGCGGGGGCTGCCGGCGACCGGATCGGCGGTTCCGCGCCCTCGGAGGACTTCCTGCCCTGCCTGACCCGGGCGTTCGCGCGTACCCGGGCGCGCGGCTGGCTGTCCGCCTCCGGGGCGGGGCTCATACTCGACCTGCCGGAGCGGCTGCTCGCCGAGGAGTTCGGGCCGGGGCGCGTGATGCGCTTCGAGGACGTCGACTTCCCCGCCGCCCTGCGGCACGCGCCCACCCGCCGCTTCCTGCGCGACCTCGGCCTGCCCGAGGACGTCCACCCCTTCCACCTCGACACCGAGCTGCCGCTGCCCACGCTGACCCAGTTCCACGCCGAACCGGACTTCGAGGAGTACGCCTCCCCGGCCCTCCCCGCGCAGGCGGACGCCCTGGTCCGGCTCGGCCGCCTGGCCACCCACGGCCCCGGCGCCCGGGGCACCGGCAACCGCGGCCTCGGCTCGTCCCCCGACCCGGGGAACGAGCGCGGCGTACACCTCGTCGTCGACGGCGGCACCGGCGCCCTGCTCGCCTGGCGGCCGGACACGGGGGCGCTGACACCCCTGCACGCGGACGTCTCCACGCTGGCCTTCGCGCTGTGGCTGCGTCAGTTGGAGAGTGCTACGGCGGTGGCCTGAGCATCAGCCCGGGCGGAATCCCGCGGCCCGCACCCCCTTTGGCGTGCTTCCCGCCCCCGTGGCGATTCGGTGGCGAAATCCGGGGCACCAGAGCGTGCAGCATGAAGCGATTCCCCCGCACGGTCGGCCGTCGCGCTGTCGAGAGCGGCGCCCCGGCCCCTTCCACGAAGACGGAGAACGTCGTGGCCGAATTCCTCACCGACATCAAGACCATCCGCGAACGCGCCCGCCAGGAGATCGAGAAGGGCCCGGTCACGGACGCCTACGGCGCCGACATCGAACGGGTGCTCAGCGTTCTCAACGAGGCGCTCGCCACCGAGATCGTCTGCACGCTCCGCTACAAGCGCCACTACTACACCGCCTCCGGCCTCTACTCCGAGCCGGTGGCGGCCGAGTTCCTGGAGCACGCCAAGGAGGAGCAGGAGCACGCCGACCGCCTCGCCGAGCGGATCTGCCAGCTCGGCGGCGAACCGGACTTCAACCCGGACACCCTCACCTCCCGTTCCCACGCCCAGTACGACGCCAGCGCCGGACTCGTCGACATGATCAAGGAGGACCTGATCGCGGAGCGGGTCGCCGTCGCCTCGTACACCGAGATCGCCCAGTGGCTCGGCGAGGACGACCCCACCACCCGCCGGGTCTTCGAGGACCTCCTCGCCCAGGAGGAGGAGCACGCCGACGACCTGCGCGGGCTGCTGGAGCGCATTCCGAAGGAGACCTCGGCCCTGTGACGCCGTGACGATCAGCGGGCGGGCGCGCCTGTGCTCCCGTGGTGAGCGGGAGTCAGGACGCGTTCTCGGGGGCGGCCCGGTCCGGGAGGCTTCCCGCCGGGCCGCCGCCCGGACTGTTCCCTTCCTGACCGCCACTGACAGCGGGAGCCTGTTCCGCCCCGGCGCTTCCCGCTGCCTCACGCTCTTCGAGCTCTTCGGCCGCCTCGGACTCCCCTTCGCTGAAGGCCTCCCGGTACTCCGGGCGGAGGGCGGGAACCTCGGACCTGCGCCAGACCCGGGTGACCCGCAGCGGGTCGTCGCCGCTCACGCTGCCGCCGTATTCGGTTCCGTCCGGTGCGAGGAAGCGGTAGGTGAACAGTCCGTCTGCCAAGGCGAGTTCCGACTCCTGCTCGGTCAACTGTTCCCGTGCGACCCCGTAGTGGCGCAGAAGGTGCTCCGCGAGCAGGTCGCGGGCCTGCTCCGGGGTGAGCGGGTCATGGCGGTGCCCGGATGCCCCTCGGATACGGGTGAAGGCCCGGTGCACCAGCAGGCTGATCCCCGCGGCCCCGAGCGTGGCGACGATGTTCGCGGAGATGTCGATGGTGTATTCGGCGAGTGAGCCCGAGGCGCCCCAGTTCGTCTCGCTCTCCCGACCGGATACCTGGTAGCTCTCCGGGAATTCCGCCTCGTCGTCCAGGGAGGCGATACGGATCAGTTCCCGTCTGATCTCCTCACCCTCCAGCTCGGTCCGACCCGTCTCGAAGGTGAACACCTCGGACGGGTAGTGGAGGAGGTCATGGGTGATCCGCACGATCGCGGTCGTCTCCAGATAGCGCCCAGCCATGTCGTACCACCTCTTCATCAGACTCTTCATCAGATCCGCGCGCGGGACCGAATCCGAAGCGCCGCGGAGGGGCAACCGCCGCCCCGGAGGCGCCGATTGCCGGTCCTGCCAGAGCAGCAGCGTAGGCGTTCCATTGGCGCGGTATGCGGCGGTTTTCCGCGCAGAGGCACATGGTCAAGAAAGCCGGGCATGTGCAGGAGGGGCGGGATGCGTACGGAAGAGTCGAATGCGCATGACAGAACGACGGCCCGCTCAAGGGTGCCGACCTCGGCTTTGTGACGGCCCCGGGCACGGCCCGCTCCGGCGGACCTCCGGTGACCGGTGCCCGGCGACCGTTGCCGCTCAGCCCGTCGCGAACTGGCGGCGCAGCAGGGCGTCGAAGACGCGGCTGCCTGCCAGGCGGCGCAGGTGGATGAGCGCCCTGGCGGCAGGGGTGATGACGTAGCGGTGGCGGGGCCGGGCCGAGGTGGCCGCCTTCACCACCGCGCGGGCGACGGCCTCGGGCCCCGCCGTCAGCGTCCTGTTGGCGTACCCCTCGGTCATGGCCTTGTCCGCGGCCTTGTTCAGGGCGGCGTAGGGGCCGGTCGCGCGGCCGGGGTCGGAGGCGAGCGTGCCGGCGGCGGTGCCGCCGAAGCCGGTGCGGATCAGGCCGGGTTCGATGAGGCTGACCCGGACGCCGAAGGGCGCCGTCTCGAAGCGCAGAGCGTCGGTGAGGGACTCCAGGGCGTACTTGGAGGCGTGGTAGAAGCCACCGGCCGGGAAGGTGAAGCGCCCGCCCATGGAACCGATGGTGACGATGCTGCCGCCGCCCTCGCGGCGCATGCCGGGCAGCACCAGCTGGGCCATCCGCACGGCACCGAAGACATTGGTCTCGAACTGCCGCCGGACGCGCTCCAGCGGAACTTCCTCCACCGGGCCGTATTCGCCGTACCCGGCGTTGTTGACGAGGACGCCCACCGCGCCGTGCTCGGCCTCGACTTCGGCCACGGCCGCGGCCATCGACCGCTCCTCGGTGACGTCGAGCGCGAGGACCCGCGCGCCCGCCTTCTCCAGCGCGTCGAGGGTCTCGGGCCGCCGGGCGGTGGCGTAGACGGGATGGCCCGCGGCGAGGAACGCCCGGGCGGTGGACTCCCCGATGCCGGAGGAGCAACCGGTGATCAGGACAGCGGACTTGGCGGACATGGGTACCTCGTCGGGGTCGATGGGGAGATGGGTCGGTGGGAGAACCGTGCAGCGGGTCGGTGGGTCAGCAGGGCAGCAGGGCAGCGGGGCAGCGGGGCGGCGGCCGTGCGGGTCCACGGGTTCGCGGCTCCGCTGCAGACCGGCCGGGCGAGGTCCTGGAGCCCGCCTTGAGGGTGCCCACCTGGCAGACGCGGACCTGTCGGAAACCGACCTCAGCGGAGCACACCTGAAAGGCGCGTCGCTTTCCGAGGCTCGGTTGTCCGACACCTCCTTGCTCGGCGCGGACCTCCGACGGGCTTACCCGAGCGGAGCCTATCTGCGGGAGTCCTCGCTGGACGGCGCCAACTTCCGGGGGCGGTCCTGGGAGAGGCGGACTTTCGGCCCGCCTGTCCAGGGAACATCCTTGGGCAGATCGACTTCCGCAAGGCAGACCTGCGGGGGGCGGACCTGCGCGGCGCCGATCTGCGCGGGAGCTTCCGGGTGGTCTGGGCGACCCCTCACCCGCTCGGCCGAGATCGCGCCATGCCTCGTAGGATCAGCGCATGGTGGCCTTTGTACCGTCGTTCGTCTGCCTTTTCCTGTTCTGTGTCGGTGTGGTGCGAGACCGCCGCCGAGTGAGCAACGCGGTCCTGCTGGGCCTGTCCACCGTCTTCGCGGTGATCGCGCTCCTCCTGCAAGTCGCCTCCGAGCGAGCCCAGTTCGGCCACGACCTGGTCGTCGTGCTGCTGACCCTCGCGGGCGTGGGTGTCGTCACCCTGGCGTGGTTCCTCATCACCAACGGGATCACCATGGTGCGCAAGGAGGGCAGGAGCCCGGCGAACCTGCTGTCCCTGGCAGCGGGCATCGCCCTGGTCGCCCTGCTCGCGCTGCTGATCACCGCGCTGGTGCTGCACACGCACACGCTCCTGGTGGGAGCGGCGACAGCGGTGGCGCTCGCCGGCTACGTCGCCTTCCTGTTCCTCTGCTTCCTCGTCTACGGCGGCCTGTACGGCCGTCTGCGTATCCGGCGCCGGGCGGACTACGTGGTGGTCCTCGGCTCGGGGCTGATCGGCGGAACCACCGTGCCCCCGCTGCTGGCCGGGCGCCTCGACCGGGCCCGGAAGGAACACGCCAGGCTGTCCCGGAAGGGCCGGCGCCCGGTCCTGCTCACCTCGGGAGGCCAAGGACCCGACGAGAAGCTGCCGGAGTCCCACGCGATGGCCGACTACCTGGTCACCCAGGGGTTCCCCGCCGACCTGATCGCACGCGAGGACCGCTCGACGACCACGGACGAGAACCTGACATTCAGCAAAGCCCTGATGGAGCGGGCGAAACCGGACTACCGGTGCGTCATCGTCACGAACAACTACCACGTCTTCCGCGCCGCGATCACCGCCCGCCGCACCGGCGTCCGGGGCCACGTGATCGGCGCCCCGACAGCCGCGTACTTCTGGCCGAGCGCCATGATCCGCGAGTTCGTGGCCCTCCTCGTCGCCTACCGCCGCACGAACGCCGCACTCTTCCTGCTCGTCGTGCTGAGCGGCCTTTTCATCTGGTGGCTGGGATGGCCCTCGCCGGGGGCCGTCACATAGAGGCCGAGGCGCTACCGACAGCACCACCCTGGCGGCCACCCCGCCAACCGCCGTGCCCCGGCCCGAAGTGGCTCCGCGCTCTCCCATAACCCGTCCGAACATCCGACTCCCTGTACCCCGCCCCAGCCAGTCCGACAAGTCCGTCCCCCATAGGACATGGTCCTCCCCGGTAGCACTCACCACCCCGATCTTCGGCCCTCGTGACAGTGACCCCACACCCCGAAAAAGCCACTGGCCAGCAACAACACACCCATATAATTGGCCTCTCACCACCACTGTCACGAAAGCGAGAGATCGCAGTTTCACTACTCGTTGAAACACCCTCCCGACTTGTTGGCTTCTCCCTAGATTCGTATGAGTCCCGGCCGCTTCCGCGGCCAACGGAACACACACGGGGAGATCTGAATGCGACTCGCTCTCAAGCTCACCTCCGCAATGGCGACCACTGTGCTGGCCGTGCTGGCTGCAGGGGCGGAGCCCGCCTCAGCCGATGTCCCGGGGCCCTTCTCCGCGAGGGATTCCCGCGCTTCGATGGCCGAACTGGACGGCCGGACCATCGATCTCAGCAAGGACTGGCAGGGCGCTGATGAATGCGCGGTGTCCAACGGAGAGACCAAGTGCATCGACCTCGACACGACTATCGGCAAGAGCGTTCGCGATGAACGAGCCAGCTGCCCCAAGGGCTGGGTATGCCTCTGGGAGGACGCCGGCTACAAGGGCCGGATGCTGAAGTTCAGCGACGAATACTGGCACAACCTGTCCAACTACAGCTTCGACAACAAGGCGACCTCACTGTGGAACCGCCAGAACGACTGGGTGGGTTCGGACAACGCCTATCTGGCGGACAAGAAGGCCGGCGGAGGCTGGCAGCAGAGGTACTCCGAGGGCACCAAGGTTTCGACACTGGGCCACAACGACGACGCCTCCAGCATCTATGGCTGAGGGGTTGTAAGACCCTCCGGTGCGCCACCGTGCGATCAGCGCGCGGTGGCGCACCGGCGCGTTCTCGAAGTTGTTCGGCCCGGGCCGGTCACAGGCGGCGGCGCAGCAGGGCGGCGCCGAGCGGCGTCACCTCATGCAGCACACTGTTGCCTTCGCGTGTGCTGACCACCAGTCCCGAATGACGCAGCACAGCGAGGTGCTGACTGGTCGAGGACAGCAGCAGTCCCACGCGCCGGGCGAGTTGACCAGTGTTCCCGCGGCTGCCCTCCCCGACGACCTCCAGGACGGCGGCACGGCTGGATCCCACCAGGTCGGCGAGTGAAGCACCGGCGTCGTTCTCCAGGTCCGGCTCCCCCACCTGGTGGCCGAGCGGATAGACCAGGACCGGCCACAGGGCCTCGTCCAGGAGGGCCACCGGCGTGTGGCGGCAGAAGTACGAGGGCACGAGCAGCAGTCCGCGTCCCTGCAGGTGCACGTCCCGTTCGACGGGGTAGTCGGCGGACAGGACCGGGGACTGCCAGCGCAGCACGGGCGCGAAGGTACGCAGCATCTCTTCGGTGCCGAGGCGGCACTGGGTTTCGGTCCGGTGCCGCCGGTCGCCCTCGATGCGGGAGGCGATGTCCCGCCAGGCGGGCTCGAGAACGGAGGCGTGGTACTCGCGCAGGACCCGGCCCAGGAGGTGGAGGGTGCTCGCTTCGCCGTCGGCCAGTTGCCGGGCCCAGTGGGGCAGCGGGTTGCGGGCCGACAGCAGCCCGAGTTCGGTGCGCAGTCGACGGCGCGGAGTGGCGAGCACCGCGTCGATCCCGCACTCCAGCCCGCCCGAGGCCTCAGCGGGAGTGAGGAAGTCCGGGAAGTAGCCACGCGACGGCATCAGCGGCGACAGTATCTGCAGGGCACGGGCATCGCGAGCGCACCTGCGGCGCCGCCAGCCGTCGAGTACCGGTTCCCGCCTCTTCTCGCGGAGTTGGTGCAGGCTCAGGACGGTTTCCCATAATGGGTCCGGTTGCTCGGCGATCCTGGTGCGGGCCAAGTCTCCGGCGCTGAAGTGGATACGCAGCACGGCTTCCCCCGATGTCCGCCACGGCGTTTCTGTGCTGTACACGTGCCCCGGACCGTCTGACGAGCCGGAGCGTGACTGCCCTACACTGGGACCGTAATGGCGAGAACCGCGGTTCTCAAGGCGGCGCGAGGGTGAGGCAGATACTGAAGTCGCTCTCAGGACACGAGTCTCGGACGAGAGAGGCAGACCATGTCTGACCCTGTGCGCGATCATGTGGTCGCGGTCGCCGATGAGTTGTTCTACACCCATGGCGTCCACGTGGTGACGATGCGGCGCGTCCGGGATACGGCGAGGGTGCCGCTGAAGCGGCTCTATGAGATCTTCCCGTCCAAGGACGTGCTGCTGGCGGCCTGCCTCACCCGCCGCGATCTGACGGCTCGCGCGGCGATCAGACAGCGGATCGACGCGATCGAGGATCCGGTGGCCAAGGCCCTCGGCCCCTTCGACTTCCTGGACGACTGGTTTCGCCAACCGGGCTTCCACGGCTGCGTGTTCGCCGGCGCGTTCGGGGAAGCGGGTGCCGCGGCACCGATCGTCGTCACTGCGGTGCGGACGCACAAGCAAGCCCTGCGTGAGCTGCTGACCGAACTGGTGGCGAAGACCGGCATACGGGACGTGGACGCGGTCGGGGCGCAGTTGGCGGTGCTGTTCGACGGGGCGATGGCCATAGCCACATTCACCGGCGACACCGACGCCGCGCTCCACGCTCGCCGGGCGGCACAGGCCTTGCTCGACACCGCTGCCTGATTCCGGCGGGCTCTTCGCCGAACTTGTCCGCCCCGACGGGCCGCACCGTTGTCGTGACCCGGGCCAACAGCGCCACGGCGACGTCACCGCCCCGGAGGCGGCCCGCGCCGGAGCCCGGGTGGTGCTCGCGGTGCGCGACACCGGGCGAGGTCCACCCGCCGCACCTCCACCTGCCCGGGCATCGTCCGGGCGGCCTCCGCGCCGCGGGCCGCCGACGGCTTCGAGATGCAGTCGGTACGAACCACCTCGGCCCCTTCGCCCTGATCAAGCTGCTCGGGTACGAGAGGTGGCGCACCTACGGCAGGTCCAAGCTCGCGAACCTGCTCTTCACCCCCGAACTCCAGTGCCGTCTGGAGACCGCCGGCTCGCCCGTCACCGCGCACGCGGCCACCCCGGCTGGTCCGCCACCAACCTCCGGGGCCACACCGCCAGCAGGATGGAGGAGGCGGTCATGGCGGTCGGCAACCGGCTGCTCGCCCAGCGGGACGAGACGGGCGCGCTGCCGACCCTCTGCGCGGCCACCCAGCCGCCGCCCGGCGCGAGCTGCACGGGCCCCTCCGGCTTCCAGGAGTTCCGCGGCCACCCGGCCCCCGCGGGCCGCAGCAAGGCGGCCCAGGACACCCGCGCCGCCCGGCGCCTGTGGCACATGTCCGAGCAACTGACCGGGGTGAGCTTCCCGTTGGCGGCCCTGCGCCTGGACTCCTGAACCCGCTCGGGCCTTCCCGCGTCCGGCGGGCCAGGAAACGGGTGCGCCCGGCGAGCGGAACCCTCCGCCCACCGGACACACCCGTACGAGCGGCCGTGGCGGGAATCGAACCGTACCCGCGCAGCTTGCTCGGCCGGTTGGTCCGCTTCGAGGGTCTCGTGGTCGCGCCTACCGCTTCTTGCGGATCCTGCTTTTCTTCGCCTTGGCTTCCCTCTCCTTGCGTTGCGCAACTCCATAGGCCGACCAGGGGCCTTGATGCTTGGCGCAACGAGAAGTACCGATCACCGCAAGGTTCCGGCACGCTGAGCCGGCTTTGGTGCGCGCGCCGCACCTGGACTGAGATGCCACTCCGTACCCCCTACCGAAAGGCCAGGTAACGCCAGGCATGCTTCCACGCCGCATGGGCCCGCGGGAGGGCGTACGCGCGCAGCACGGGAGCACGCTCCGAAACCGCACTGAGGCAGCTCGGCGGTGTGCCCTCGCGGCACCGGACGCGGCACCGGGTGGGGGGGGGATGGCGGCCGTTGAGTGGCGGGTTGTCATGTCCCTCCGATGCCCAGCGCAGGGTGGACGCCGTGCGGACGGACATCGCGAGGCAGGCGGACGGGCCGATCCGGAAGCCCGGGACGGACCGGCCGGCCGGATGAGGGCGAGGACGGTGCGGCCGGCGCTCTCGTTCCGGCCGACTGAGACGGCAACGGAACGGCACCTGAGACGGACGGTCGGAAGGGCGGCACCGCCTACGGGGTGCCGCCCTTCCGGCGTGCCTGGTCAAGGCAGTTGAGGCCGTGGCGGGAATCGAACCCACGTAACTCGCTTTGCAGGCGAGCCCCTGAACCACTCGGGCACACGGCCATCCGCCCCGCTCGGCCGCCGCGGACCCGAGGGTGCGGCGCCCGGCGAAGGCGATGCCTCGACGGTAGGCAGCGGTCGGCGGGGAGCTCAAGGGCTTCGGACCGACTGCAAT
Source organism: Streptomyces physcomitrii (assembly GCF_012273655.1). Taxonomy (GTDB): domain Bacteria; phylum Actinomycetota; class Actinomycetes; order Streptomycetales; family Streptomycetaceae; genus Streptomyces; species Streptomyces physcomitrii. The sequence goes on from NZ_JAAWWP010000001.1 coordinate 93,809, forward strand.
ACGAACGCCATACCGCGTTCACGGACCCGGGGCGCCCGGCGCTCACGGACATCCGGCGCCCGGCGCCCACGGACCCAAGGAGCCCGCCATCCACAGACACCCGCCGCCCGGCGCTCACGGCCCCGAGCCGCCCGGCGCCCACGGACACCCGGCGCCCGGCATCCACGAACCCGGGGCGCCCGGTGTGCGCCGGAGCCATGTGCTCCTCGCCGGGCGGTCCCACCGGAGCCGTACGCTCCGCCCCGCGGTGTAGGGCGAAAGGCCGACCGTTCTCCCACCCTCCGACAGGGGTCAGCCGGTTGTACGCCCCTTACGCTGGCGGACATGGCCGCCCTGGAACCGCGCGACGCCGATGTCGCCCCCACCCCGGAACAGACGAGGACCCCGCGCACCGCCGACCGCACCGCGCCCCCCTTCGACGGGGTCCGCGACCCGGGCAGCGGTACGGAGACGGAGGAGCCGCCGGGCGGATCCGGGGAGCAGGACCCCCGAGCCGGAGTCCTCAGCCGTGCCTACCGGGCGCTCAGCATCGGCATCGTCTCCGTCGTGCTGCTCATCGCCTTCGAGGCGACCGCGGTGGGGACCGCGATGCCGGTGGCCGCCCGGGAGCTGGACGGGGTCTCGCTCTACGCCTTCGCCTTCTCCGGGTACTTCACGACGAGCCTGCTCGGGATGGTGCTCTCGGGGCAGTGGGCGGACCGGCAGGGGCCGCTCGGGCCGCTGGCCACCGGGATCTCCGCCTTCGGCGCGGGGCTGCTGCTCTCGGGTACCGCCGGGTCGATGTGGGTGTTCATCGTGGGCCGCGCGGTGCAGGGGCTCGGCGGCGGTCTGGTGATCGTCGCCCTGTACGTCCTGGTCGGGCGGGCCTACCCGGAGCGGCTGCGGCCCTCGATCATGGCGGCCTTCGCGGCGAGCTGGGTCGTCCCCTCGGTGGTCGGCCCCCTCGCCGCGGGCACCGTGACCGAACGGCTGGGCTGGCGCTGGGTGTTCCTCGGCATCCCGGTGCTCGTGCTGCTGCCGATGGCGCTCGCGCTGCCGCAGATCCGCCGCCGCGCCTCGGGGCCGCCGGAGCACCACGGGGAGGGCGCGCCCGCGGAGCCGGGCCGGGCCGCCCGGCGGCTGCGGCTGGCCTTCGGGATCTCGCTGGGCGCGGGGCTCGTGCAGTACGCGGCGCAGGATCTCAGCTGGTGGTCGGTGCTGCCCGGGGCTGCCGGGGCCGTGCTCCTGGTGCCCGCGGTACGGGGGCTGCTGCCGCGCGGCACCTACCGGGCGGCGCGCGGGCTGCCCTCGGTGGTGCTGCTGCGCGGGGTGGCGGCGGGCTCCTTCATCGCCGCGGAGTCCTTCATCCCGCTGATGCTGGTCACCCAGCGCGGGCTCTCGCCGACCATGGCCGGGGTCTCCCTCGCGCTGGGCGGCGGCACCTGGGCACTCGGCAGCTTCGTCCAGTCCCGGCCGCGGGTGGAGCCGTACCGGGAGCGGCTGATCGCCTTCGGGATGCTGCTCGTGGCGGCGGCGATCGCGACCGCGCCGACCGTGCTCCTGGACGCGGTGCCGGTCTGGATCATCGCGGTGGCCTGGGGCTTCGGCTGCTTCGGGATGGGCCTGGTGATCTCCTCCACCAGTGTGCTGCTGCTGAGGCTGTCCACTCCCCGGGAGGCGGGCAGCAATTCGGCCGCCCTGCAGATCTCCGACGGCCTGTCCAACGTCGTCCTGCTCGCCGCGGGCGGCGCCGCCTTCGCGGCCCTCGGCGGCGGCGCGGTCGGCGGCACCCACGAGGTCACCTCCGCCGCGAGCGCCTCCCACCCCGGGGCCTTCCTGGTGGTCTTCGTACCGATGGCCGTGGTGGCGCTGGCGGGCGCGTGGATCGCGGGGCGGCTGCGGGTGGCCGAGTCCGCGGGCGGGCCCGGTACCGGGAGTGCGGCGGCCGGGTGAGCGGGCCGCCACGGGGTTCCGTACGGGGACACTGCGGCGGCGCGGCGGAAGGGGGCGTCCGTCCGGTGGCGCCGAAGTGGCGCCCCGCGACCGGCAGTTGCCCGCCCGCCCCTACGTGAGCTGAGTCGCACCCGCCCGCCCCGTCCGTGTTCCCGGAGCCGGGCCCCGGGTGCCCCCGGTAGGGTGGCCCGGTCCCGTTCGCGGGAGAGACGACCCTGGCCGCCGAACCACTGCCGGAGACCGTGACTACCACGACGCATTCCTCGCACCTGTCGCCCGCCTTCCCCGGCCGCGCCCCCTGGGGTACGGCGGGCAAGCTCCGGGCCTGGCAGCAGTCGGCGATGGACCGCTATCTCGGGGAGCAGCCGCGGGACTTCCTCGCGGTGGCGACGCCCGGCGCCGGCAAGACGACCTTCGCGCTCACCCTGGCCTCCTGGCTGCTGCACCACCACGTGGTCCAGCAGGTGACCGTGGTCGCGCCGACCGAGCACCTGAAGAAGCAGTGGGCGGAGGCCGCCGCGCGGATCGGGATCAAGCTCGACCCGGAGTACAGCGCGGGCCCGCTCAGCAAGGAGTACCAGGGCATCGCGGTCACCTACGCGGGTGTCGGCGTACGGCCGATGCTGCACCGCAACCGCGTCGAGCAGCGCAAGACGCTGGTGATCCTGGACGAGATCCACCACGCCGGCGACTCCAAGTCCTGGGGCGAGGCCTGCCTGGAGGCCTTCGAGCCGGCCACCCGCAGGCTTGCCCTGACCGGTACGCCCTTCCGCTCGGACACCAACCCGATCCCCTTCGTGGTCTACGAGGAGGGCAACGACGGCATCCGGCGCTCCGCCGCCGACTACACGTACGGATACGGCAGCGCGCTCGGCGACGGCGTGGTGCGGCCGGTCATCTTCCTCTCCTACAGCGGCAACATGCGCTGGCGGACCAAGGCGGGCGACGAGATCGCGGCCCGGCTCGGCGAGCCGATGACCAAGGACGCCGTCTCGCAGGCCTGGCGCACCGCGCTCGACCCGCGCGGCGACTGGATGCCCAATGTGCTGCGCGCGGCGGACCTCCGGCTCGGCGAGGTGCGCAAGGGCATCCCGGACGCGGGCGGCCTGGTGATCGCCTCCGACCAGGACTCGGCGCGCGCCTACGCCAAGCTGCTGCGCGAGATCACCGGTACGAAGCCCACCCTGGTGCTCTCCGACGACACCGGGGCCTCGAAGCGGATCGACGAGTTCAGCGACTCCGCGGACCCGGACGCGCGCTGGATGGTCGCGGTGCGCATGGTGTCCGAGGGGGTGGACGTGCCGCGGCTCGCGGTCGGGGTGTACGCGACCACCATCTCCACGCCGCTCTTCTTCGCCCAGGCGGTGGGCCGTTTCGTACGGTCCCGCAGGCGGGGCGAGACCGCCTCCGTCTTCCTGCCCACCATCCCGGACCTGCTCGGCTTCGCGGGCGAGATGGAGGTCGAGCGCGACCACGTCCTGGACAAGCCGAAGAAGGAGGGCGAGGAGGACCCGTACGCCGAATCCGAGAAGGAGATGGAGGAGGCGAACCGGGAGCAGGACGAGGACACGGGCGAGGAGGAGACGCTGCCCTTCGAGGCGCTGGAGTCCGACGCCGTCTTCGACCGGGTCCTCTACGACGGCGCCGAGTTCGGGATGCAGGCGCACCCGGGCAGCGAGGAGGAGCAGGACTACCTCGGCATACCGGGGCTGCTCGAACCCGACCAGGTCCAGCTGCTGCTGCAGAAGCGGCAGGCGCGGCAGATCGCGCACAGCCGCAGGAAGCCGGACGAGGAGGCCGACCTCCTCGAACTGCCCGCCGAGCGGCGCCCGGTGGTCTCCCACAAGGAGATGCTCGAACTGCGCAAGCAGCTCAACACCCTGGTCGGCGCCTACGTCCACCAGAGCGGCAAGCCGCACGGCGTGATCCACACCGAGCTGCGCCGGGTCTGCGGCGGACCGCCGAGCGCCGAGGCCACCGCCGGGCAGCTGCGCCAGCGCATCGACAAGGTGCGGGAGTGGGCCACCCGGATGCGCTGAGCGCACCCGGATCGGCCGTGCCGGGCGCCCGGTGCCCGGCCGCGCTGAGCGCACTCCGGTGTCCGCTGGGCGGAGGAGTGCGGCCCGCCATGATCTTGCCCCCGGTACGGAACCGGCGTAACGGGACGAAAGGGATGCGGGGACTGCCCGGATTCTGGACGGAGTCTTCCGCTCAACGAACTCCGCTCGCTACTGTCCCGCTACGCATACGCCCCGTGGCAGCGCCGCCGCGGAGCGCAGCCGGTTCCGAGTGGCCGGATCGCACCGCCCACTCACTCACCGGCGGCCTCTCACGCGCGTCGTCCTGGGACAGGCACGTCAATCTCGCAGGGGCCGTCGACCCTCACCTACGAAGGAGTGGGCGTCGTGACCGCGGAGACCTCCCAGACGCTCGACCGGGGACTGCGTGTCCTCAAACTGCTCGCCGACACCGATCACGGGCTCACCGTCACCGAGCTGTCCCACCGGCTCGAGGTGAACCGCACGGTGGTCTACCGCCTGCTCGCCACCCTGGAGCAGCACGCCCTGGTCCGCCGCGACCTCGGCGGCCGGGCCCGGGTCGGCCTCGGCGTGCTGCGGCTCGGCCGCCAGGTCCACCCGCTGGTACGGGAGGCCGCGCTGCCCGCGCTGCGCGCCCTGGCCGAGGACATCGGCGCGACCGCCCATCTGACCCTGGTCGACGGCACGGAGGCGCTCGCGGTGGCCGTCGTCGAGCCGACCTGGACCGACTACCACGTCGCCTACCGCACCGGCTTCCGCCACCCGCTGGACCGCGGCGCCGCGGGCCGGGCCATACTCGCCGCCCGCCAGGCCCTGCCCTCCGACCCCGGATACACCCTCACCCACGGGGAGTTGGAGGCCGGGGCCTCGGGAGCGGCGGCCCCGCTGGTCGGTGTCACCGGGGTCGAGGGCAGCGTCGGCGTGGTCATGCTGGCGGAGTCCGTACCGGAGCGGATAGGGGCCCGGGTGATGGAGGCCGCCCGCGAGGTGGCGGACGCGCTGCGCTGAACCGGGTCCGGGCGGCGGGCCCTCGGCCGCCCCGGACCGCTGCCCCGGAACCCGTGGCCGAGGCCTCCGGCCCGCGCGTTAGATTGATCCCGTGCTCTCCCGTCTCTCCCGCCCCAAGGCCCTGGCCGTCTGCGCGCTGCCCGCCGTGGCGCTGCTCGCGACCGCCCTGCTCGCCCCGCTGCCCTTCGCCGTGGCGCAGCCCGGCACCACCGCGGACGTGCTCGGCCGGAACAAGGGCGAGCCGGTGATCACCATCAAGGGGGCGCCCAGCCGCAAGGCCGAGGGCAGGCTGCTGATGACGACGATCGTGGCCACCGGGCCGGACGCCCAGGTGGACTTCGGCGACGTCCTCGACAACTGGTTCCGCACCGACCGCGCGGTGATGCCGCGCGACTCGGTCTACCCGAGCGGCGACACCACCGAGGAGATCGAGCGGCACAACCTCGACGACATGACCGAGTCCCAGGACAGCGCCACCGCGGCCGCGCTCTCCTACCTCGGGCGCGCGGACGAGGACCTCGACGTGCGGCTGAAGCTGGCCGACGTCGGCGGCCCGAGCGCCGGTCTCCTCTTCGCCCTCGGCATCGTGGACAAGCTGGACGGCGACGGCGCGGGCGGCGGCCTGACCGGCGGGCGCACCATCGCCGGTACGGGGACCATCGACGCGGACGGCAGGGTCGGCGCCGTCGGCGGGGTGGAGCTCAAGACGCAGGCCGCCAGGCGGGACGGGGCCAGTGTCTTCCTGGTCCCCGAGGACGAGTGCTCCCAGGCGAAGGCGGAGCTCCCCGAGGGCCTCCGGCTCATCCCGGTGACCGACCTCAAGGGCACCGTGAAGTCGCTGCGCGCCCTGGAGCAGGGCCGGAAGGTCCCGAGCTGCTGAGGCCGCGCGCGCTGCCCGGCTGCTGAAGCCGTGCGCGCCGCCCGGCTGCTGAGGCCGCGCGCCCCCGGTCCGCCCCCTCCCGTACCCGCCGCACCGCCCCGCCCGTACCCGCCGCACCGCCCCGCTCAGACGTCCGCCGCGGCCTGCTCCACCAGCGGGATGATCCGCAGCGGCACCGGGTTCTCCATCACGATCGCCGTCGAGGCGCGGACGATGCCGGGGAAGCCGACCACCCGGTCGATGACGCGCTGCAGGTCCGCGTTGGAGCGGGCGACCAGGCGGCAGAGCATGTCGCCGCTGCCGGTGGTGGTGTGCAGTTCGAGGACCTCGGGCACCGAGGACAGATGCGCCCGTACGTCCGGGCCCTGGCCCTGGCTGATCTCCAGGGTGGCGAAGGCGGTCACCGGATAGCCGAGCGCGGCCGGGTCCACCTCGGGCCCGAAGCCGCGGATCACCCCGCTGGACTGGAGCCGGTCGAGCCGCGCCTGCACGGTGCCGCGGGCCACACCGAGGCGCCGGGAGGCCTCCAGAACGCCTATCCGGGGTTCGCGCGCGAGCAGGACGAGCAGCCTGCCGTCCAGCCGGTCGATCGCCATGGGGCCTCCGATGCGAGGGAGATACGGTCTGGTCCGGCCACGCCCTGACGCTGGTCATCCTGTACAGATCGACCGGCGGATCGGGTGGGCCACTGGTCAGGTTGCCCAGTGGATACGCAAACTATTGCGCACCTTGTGGAACGGCGGGAACCTGCGGGCATGGCTACTTCTGCGCACCTCAACCCCACCCCCACGACCGCCGGCGGAGCTGACCCCTTCCCGGTGAAGGGCATGGACGCGGTCGTCTTCGCCGTCGGCAACGCCAAGCAGGCCGCCCACTACTACTCCACCGCCTTCGGCATGAAGCTCGTGGCCTACTCCGGCCCCGAGAACGGCAGCCGGGAGACGGCGAGTTACGTACTGGAGAACGGCTCGGCCCGGTTCGTCCTCACCTCGGTCGTCAAACCCTCCTCGGAGTGGGGCGAGTTCCTCGCCTCGCACGTGGCCGAGCACGGGGACGGCGTGGTCGACCTCGCCATCCAGGTGCCGGACGCCCGCGCCGCCTACGCCTACGCCGTCGAGCACGGCGCCACCGGCCTCACCGAGCCCTACGAGGTCAAGGACGAGCACGGCACCGTGGTGCTCGCCGCCATCGCGACGTACGGCAAGACCCGGCACACCCTGGTCGAGCGCGGCGACTACGACGGGCCCTACCTGCCCGGCTTCGTCAGCGCCGCGCCGATCGTCGAGGGCCCGGCCAAGCGCACCTTCCAGGCCATCGACCACTGCGTGGGCAACGTCGAGCTCGGCCGGATGAACGAGTGGGTCGGCTTCTACAACGAGGTCATGGGCTTCACGAACATGAAGGAGTTCGTGGGCGACGACATCGCGACCGAGTACAGCGCGCTGATGTCCAAGGTGGTCGCGGACGGCACCCTCAAGGTGAAGTTCCCGATCAACGAGCCCGCGATCGCCAAGAAGAAGTCGCAGATCGACGAGTACCTGGAGTTCTACGGCGGCGCCGGCGTCCAGCACATCGCGCTCGCCACCAACGACATCGTCTCCTCGGTGCGGGCCATGCGCGCCGCCGGTGTGCAGTTCCTCGACACCCCGGACTCGTACTACGACACCCTCGGCGAGTGGGCCGGGGAGACCCGGGTGCCGGTGGAGACGCTGCGCGAGCTGAAGATCCTGGTCGACCGGGACGAGGACGGCTACCTGCTGCAGATCTTCACCAAGCCGGTCCAGGACCGCCCGACCGTCTTCTTCGAGATGATCGAGCGGCACGGCTCGATGGGCTTCGGCAAGGGCAACTTCAAGGCGCTCTTCGAGGCGATCGAGCGCGAGCAGGAGAAGCGCGGCAACCTCTGAGCAGAGCGCGGCACCCTCCGAACGACCGGCGCCCGGCCCGGCCGCCCGTCCGCCGCGGGCGGCGGTGCCGGGCGGCGGTACGGGGCAGGGGGTGTTTCCGCCCCGTACGAGGCGGGGCGTGCCGATGGCTTCACAGCGGCGGTGCCGGGTGCGAAGGTGTGATCATGAGCAGCACTCTCGTCGACCGCCTCCGTGCCGGACTTCCCGACGGGGCCGTCGTCACCGACCCCGCGATCACGGCCTCCTACGCGAACGACATGGCGAGCTTCTGCCCGGCGGAGCCACCCGCCGTGGTGGTCCTGCCGCGCACCGCCGAAGAGGTGCAGCACGTGATGCGCACCGCCACCGAGCTGCGGGTGCCGGTGGTCCCGCAGGGCGCGCGCAGCGGCCTGTCCGGGGCGGCCAACACCAGCGCGGACTGCATCGCGCTCTCGCTGGTGAAGATGGACCGCATCCTGGAGGTCAACCCGGTCGACCGGATCGCGGTCGTGGAACCGGGCGTCATCAACGCCGACCTCTCCAAGGCCGTCCTCGCCGAGGGCCTCTTCTACCCGCCGGACCCCTCCAGCTGGGAGATGTGCACCATCGGCGGCAACATCGGCACCGCCTCCGGCGGCCTGTGCTGCGTCAAGTACGGGGTCACCGCCGAGTACGTGCTCGGCCTGGAGGTCGTCCTCGCCGACGGGCGCCTGATGAGCACCGGTCGGCGCACCGCCAAGGGCGTCGCCGGATACGACCTGACCCGGCTCTTCGTCGGCTCCGAGGGCAGCCTCGGCATCGTGGTCAAGGCGGTGCTCGCGCTGCGGCCCGCGCCGCCGCCGCAGCTGGTCCTCGCCGCCGAGTTCGACTCGGTACGGGCCGCCGGCGCCGCCGTCTGCGAGATCATGAGCGGCGGCCATGTGCCCTCGATGCTCGAACTCATGGACCGTACGACCGTGCGGGCCGTCAACTCCTTCGCGCAGATGGGCCTCCCGGAGTCCACCGAGGCGCTGCTGATCGCCGCCTTCGACACCGCGGACCCGGCGGCCGACCTCGCCGCCGTCGGCGCCCTGTGCGAGGCGGGCGGGGCGAGCCAGGTGGTCCCGGCCGAGGACCAGGCCGAGTCGGAGCTGCTGCTCCAGGCGCGCCGCCTCTCGCTGACCGCCCTGGAACAGGTCAAGGGCACCACGATGATCGACGACGTCTGCGTGCCGCGCTCCCGGCTCGGCGACCTGATGGAGGGCGTCGAGGCCATCGCGGGCAAGCACGCGCTGACCATCGGCGTGGTCGCGCACGCCGGGGACGGCAACACCCACCCCACCGTCTGCTTCGACGCGGCCGACCCCGAGGAGTCCCGGCGGGCCCGCGAGTCCTTCGACGAGATCATGGCCCTCGGCCTCGAACTCGGCGGCACCATCACCGGGGAGCACGGTGTCGGCGTACTGAAGAAGGAGTGGCTGGCGCGGGAGCTGGGCCCGGTGGGGCTGGAGATGCAGCGGGCCGTCAAGCAGGCCTTCGACCCGCTGAACCTCCTCAACCCCGGAAAGCTCTTCTGACGGCGGAGCCGTGGACCGCCCACTGCCAGGGGCCCGTACCGGCTCCGCCGTGCTCGCCGCGCCTGCCGTGAACGCTCGCCGTGCAGCGGCTCACTCCCCGTCCTGGGGCTCGTCGTACGGCGATCCCAGCTGGGGGCGGCCCAGCCACAGGTCGTCGGCCACAGTGGGGGCGAGCAGCTCGGCGAGGCCGTCGTCGATGCGGAGCCGCTCGGCCTCAGAGCCCGGCGGGACCACCCTGAGCGTGCGCTCCAGCCAGGCGGAGACGATGGCGGCCGGAGCTTCCAGGAGCGCGTCGCCGTCGGGGGAGCTGAGCGCCATCAGGACCACGCTGCGGCCCTGTGACTTCGTCGGCCACACCCGGACATCGCCCTGGCCGCAGGGCCGGAACACCCCTTCCACCAGGAGTTCTCTCGCGAAGGTCCAGTGCACCGGGCTCTCCGAGCCGATGTGGAAGGTGATGTGGACGGCGTAGGGGTCGTCGCTGCGGTAGGTGAACCTGGCCGGCACCGGGATGCTGCGCTCTGGTGACAGCACCAGATACAGCTCCAGTTCTCGTTCCACCACGGTGTGCATGGGGTGCTTTCCTTTCCTCGGCAGGGCGCCGTTCGGCAGCCCGCGTCAGAAGAGACACCGCAGGTGGACGAGCATTACGCGAGTTCCTGACTTTTTTTCTCGCAAGTTCGCGGGCGGGCGCCGGGGCGACCCGGGCGGGCCGCTCCGCGGGGCCGGGCGCGGGCCCCGAACCGCCGCCGGGGACACGGCCGTTGCCCGGAAAGAGGGCATCGCGCGCACAGGGACCCACCGCCGCGCGCGGGTCTGATAGATGTGGACCCTCACGCAGACCCCCGAGCAGATACGGGACGACGGACATGAGCGCCCCTACCCCGGCCTCCGGCGAAGACCGCCCCCGCGAGGGCTACTACCCGGACCCGTCCATTCCCGGCTACGTCCGGTACTGGGACGGCGTCTCCTGGGTCCCCGGCACGAGCCGCCCGGCGCCCACCGACGGCACCCCGCTGCCCCCGCCCCCCGGCGTCCACCCCGCCGCGCAGGAGACCGGCCCCCTCTTCTTCGACGAGGACCCCGCGAGCGCCGGACGCCAGCAGAACGGCCCCGCCACCTCCGCCCTCCCGCAGCAGAGCGCCCCCGGCGGCTGGGGATCCGGACCGTCCGGCCCCCAGTCGCCCCCGCCCGGCGGGCAGTTCGGCGCCCCCGGCTCCAGCGAGGACCGGAGCCCGGGTACCGGGCAGCCGCTGCCGGGCCGGGACGAGGAGCGCCCGGACGGCACGGTCACCATGCGCGCGGTACGCCCCGGCGTCCCCGGCCCCGCCGCGCCCCGCGACGACGCGCCCGCGGGCGCCGCCCCGGCCGAGGACGGCGACGTCCCCGCCGACGGCACCGTCACCATGCGCGCCCTCGGCCCCGGCGCCCGCAGGCCCGCCCTGCCGGGACCCTCCGGCCAGGGCAAGCCCGTCGAGGGCACCGTGGTCTTCCGGCGCCCCGAGACCCCCGGCCGCGGTGCCGGGGCACCGGGCTCCGCCGGGGGCGGCTCGGCCCCGGCGGCCGGTCAGGCCTGGGGCACCCCGGGGCAGGCCCCCGCCGCCCCCGGGCAGGACACCGGTACGGGCGGCGGCGCCCCGCACCAAGACCGGGGCGCCGCCCACCAGGGCACCCCCGGCCGCGAGGGCACCCCCGGCCGGGACGGCGCCGCCGCCCGCGAGGGCCGTGCCGAGCGCCCGGGCGAGGGCACCATGGCGATCCGGATGCCGCGGCCCCCGGCCCAGGAGAGCCCGGGCACCCCGACCGCCCCGCACTGGGGCGCCGCCCCCGCCGCCTTCCCGCACCCGGCCGCCCCGGGGAGCACCCCGGGCGCCGCGCCCTCGGGCTGGCCGCAGCAGCCGGGTCCCGCGGGGCACGGCGGACCGGGCGGACCTGGTGGAGCGGGCGGCCCCGGTGCGCCGTCCGCCCCCGGCCGGGTGGCCGGACCCGGCGGTGCGGAACCCCCGGTCGTGCCCTGGAAGCCGCCGGTCGAGGACCCCTTCCTCGCCGCCGCCCAGGAGCAGGCCTCGGGGCGCCCGGCGGCGATCGGCAAGCGGTTCGCGGCGCGGCTGATCGACACTGTGGTGGTGGGCGGGCTGACCGCGCTGGTCGCGGTGCCGCTCGGGAGCCGGGCCGCCGACCACATCGACGACAAGATCGACGAGGCGAAGCTCTCCGGCGAGACCGTCACCGTCTGGCTGCTCGACGGCACCACCTCGGTCAGCCTCGCCCTCGTCCTCGGTGCGCTGCTGCTCGCCGGTCTCCTCTTCGAGGTGCTGCCGACCGCCAAGTGGGGCCGCACCCTCGGCAAGCGGCTCTGCGGACTCGACGTACGCGACATCGAGGCCCACCAGCCGCCCGGCTTCGGCTCCGCGGTGCGCCGCTGGCTGGTGTTCACCGTGCCCGGGCTGCTGCTGATCGGCGTGGTCGGCGTGGTCTGGTGCCTCTTCGACCGGCCCTGGCGGCAGTGCTGGCACGACAAGGCGGCGCGCACCTTCGTGGCGGGCTGAGTCCGGCCACGAGTCCGGCCACGAGTCCCGGCACCGTCCACCGCCGGGTCCGGCGGCCCGCGGCGGTCGTCGCGTACTCCGGCTCACCCCGCCGGTAGCCCGGACGGCCGAGCGCCGGATGCGCCCGCCGGGCGTTCAGGTTCGACTCGGGCCATGAGCACTGACCCGCCGCCCCCCGGCTCCGGCCGCCCGCCGGAAGACGACCCGTTCAGGAAGCCGCCCTCCGGCGGCGGTTCGCCCTACGACGCGCCCCAGGGCGGGACCCCGTTCAGCACACCGCCCCCCTCGGGCGGCAGCGGCGGCGGTTCCCCCTACGGCAGCCCGCCGCCCTCCGGTGGCGGCGGCCCGTACGACGGGGGATACGGCGGCGGTGGGGGCGGTCCCTACGGCGGCGGGGGAGGGGACCCCTACGGCGGTGGCGGCGGGACCGGCGGGCCCTACGGCGGAGGCGATCCGCTCGCCGGGATGCCGCCGCTCGCCGACTCCGGCAAGCGGGTCCTCGCCCGGCTGATCGACATGATCCTGGTGGGCGCGGTGACCGCGCTGCTCTCCTGGATCTTCAGCTTCGGCGCCTGGGAGGTCGACCCGGACAAGGTCGAGTACGGCAAGTCCTTCGGCCAGTCGCTGCTCGCCGCGGTCCTCTACATCGGCTACGACACCATCCTGACCGCCAGGACCGGGCAGACCCTCGGCAAGCGGCTGATGAAGCAGCGGGTGGCCAACCTCGACAACGGGGCGACGCCCTCGGTGCAGACCTCGCTGGTGCGCGCCGCGGTGCTCTGGCTGCCGTTCGCCTTCTGCTGCGCCTGTGTGTGGACGATCATCTGCGGCGGCTGGAGCTTCTTCGACAAGCCCTACAAGCAGGGCCTGCACGACAAGGCGGCCAAGACCGTCGTGGTGAGCACCGCCTGAGCGGGCGGTCCGGCTCAGGGCCCGGCCGGTTCCCGTACCCGCTCGGTGCTCCGCGCCCGGCGCCCGGGCGAGGGCCGCTCGGCCGGGGCCTGCCGCCGCGGGCGCCCCGCCGGGTGCGCGGGGCGCGGTCCGGCCAGCCGTACCGCGACGAACAGGCCGAGCAGCAGCGAGCCGACCGCGGCTCCGGCGAGGGCGGGTGGCGCACTCACGCCCGCGAGCAGCAGCGCGAGGTTCGCGGCGATGACGGTGGCGGAGCCGGTCAGGATCTGCACGGCACTCGGTCGGGCCATGGCGGTGTCCGTCCTCGGGATCACTTCGGGGATGCGGGAGCGGCGGCCCCCTCGGATCCGGCCGTGGCGCGCGGTACTCGTCCGGGTGGCCGCGGCCGAGGGGCGTTCTCGCTGGGGCATGCCCGGCCGCCCCGCCGGGTAAGCCCTCCGGCCGCCCGGGCGGCGGTGCACGGGGGGCGCACGGATTCACCCGTATCGCCAAGTGGACGGCGGGACGCGCCCGTTGGGGGTCGCCCAGGGCCCGACGGCATGCCGGGAGAGGAGGTCCGCGGGAGGCCGGATCCGTACGGAGAAGGAGAACGGCGGGACGGGTTCCGGTGGACCGGACCGGCGGCCGGGAGGCGGATCGGGCGCCGGGCGGGGCCGGGTCCGGCGGTGAACTGGCCGAAGAGGAACGGAGTTGTCCGTATAGCGGAGGTTCGGGACTGCATAGTGCACTTGGCCTGTTCAAGTCAAGATCTGTTTTTTCCGTCGAAACTGCTGTCGAATGTCGCTCACTTATGACGCGTATCACCGCGCGCGGTAGTCCGTTGACCCTGGACCCCCCGATGCCGCGCAGCCGGGCGCGTGGGGAGGAACCCTCAAGTGATCAGCAGGAAACACACCGTCAGAGCCACCGCGGTCGCGGTCGCGCTCGCGGCGGCCACCGCCGGCTTCGCGGCCGCCACCTCGGCCGAGGCCGGCGAGGTCCACGGCCAGGAAGTGCACCGGCACGACCCGGCCCCCGGTGCCGCGCAGGACAAGGACGGCCACGGCGCCCACGAGCACAACCTCGCCGGGCCGTTCACCAAGAAGGCCGAGGCGCAGCGCAAGGCCGCCCTGGAGCAGGTCCTCTCCGGTGACCGGAAGGTCGTCAAGCGCGGCGGCTCGCAGGTCGTCAAGCTCGACGACAAGAAGTACGTCGAGCTGGGCCGCGAGAAGACCGACAAGATCTTCACCATCCTGGTCGAGTTCGGCGACAAGGTCGACAAGGAGTCCACCTTCGACCCGGACGGCGACGGCCCGGAGCCCCCGGTGGAGAAGTACGGCGGCGACCCCGGCCCCGCGCACAACGAGATAGCCGAGCCCGACCGCAAGAAGGACAACAGCACCGCCTGGCAGAAGGACTTCGACCAGAAGCACTTCCAGGACCTGTACTTCGGCGAGGGCAAGGACTCCAAGGGCAAGAAGAAGGAGTCCCTGAAGACCTACTACGAGAAGACCTCCTCGGGCCGCTACTCGGTCGAGGGCGAGGTCTCCGACTGGGTCAAGGTCCCGTACAACGAGGGCCGTTACGGCTCCAACTACTGCGGCGACACCAACTGCCCCAACGTCTGGGACACCGTCAAGGACGGCGTGACCGCCTGGGTCGCGGACCAGAAGGAGCAGGGCAAGTCCGACGCCGACATCAAGGCGGACCTGGCCAAGTACGACGCCTGGGACCGCTACGACTTCGACAGCGACGGCAACTTCAACGAGCCCGACGGCTACATCGACCACTTCCAGATCGTGCACGCCGGTGAGGACGAGTCCGCGGGCGGCGGCGTCCAGGGCGAGCACGCCCTGTGGGCCCACCGCTGGTACGCCTACGGCGACGAGGCCGGGCACACCGGTCCCGGCGACAACAAGGCGGGCGGCACCCAGATCGGCGACACCGGCATCTGGGTCGGCGACTACACGATGCAGCCGGAGAACGGCGGACTCGGCGTCTTCGCCCACGAGTACGGCCACGACCTCGGTCTGCCGGACCTCTACGACACCTCCGGCGGCGGCGACAACTCGGTCGGCTACTGGTCGCTGATGTCGGCCGGCTCCTGGCTCGGCACCGGCAAGGACGCCATCGGCGACCTGCCCGGTGACATGACCGCCTGGGACAAGCTGCAGCTGGGCTGGCTGAACTACGCCAAGGGCAAGGCGGCCACCGTCTCCGCGCACGAGCTGGGTGTCTCGGAGTACAACACCAAGCACCCGCAGGCGCTGGTGGTGGACCTGCCGAAGAAGAAGGTCACCACCACGGTGGTCAAGCCCACCGAGGGCAGCAAGCAGTGGTGGAGCGACCAGGGTGACAACCTCAAGAACACCCTGACCCGCAGCGTCGACCTCACCGGCAAGAAGAAGGCCGAACTCACCCTGAACGGCTGGTGGGACATCGAGAAGGGGTACGACTACCTCTACACCGAGGTCTCCACCGACGGCGGCAAGCAGTACACCCCGCTGGACGGCACCGCCGACGGCAAGGCCCTCCCGAAGGACGGCGCGGACCGCCCGGCCCTGACCGACGCCTCGAAGAAGTACCAGAAGCTGGTCTTCCCGCTGGACGCCTACGCGGGCAAGAAGATCGACCTCCGCTTCCGCTACCAGACCGACGGCGGCGCGGGCGGCAAGGGCTTCACCGCCGACGAGATCGTCCTCAACGCCGATGGCGAGGCGCTGTTCAGCGACAACGCCGAGGCCGACGACAACGGCTGGACCAGCAAGGGCTTCTCGCGCATCGGCGAGTCCTACACCAAGGACTACGAGCAGTACTACCTCGCCGAGAACCGCCAGTACGTCTCGTACGACAAGACCCTCAAGGTCGGCCCGTACAACTTCGGCTTCCGTGACAAGAAGCCGGACTGGGTGGAGCACTACCCGTACCAGAACGGCCTGATGGTCTGGCTGTGGGACACCTCCCAGAAGGACAACAACACCAGCGCCCACCCGGGCAGCGGCCTGATCCTTCCGGTGGACGCCCACCCGAAGGCGCTCAAGTGGAAGAACGGCAAGGTCGTCGGGAACAAGATCCAGACCTTCGACTCCTCGTTCACCCTGGCCCGTACGGACGCGCTGACCCTGCACGACGCCAGCGTGCCGCTGAAGATCAAGGCCCAGAAGGGCGTTCCGGTCTTCAACGACTCCACCGGGGTCTACTGGGACAAGGCCAACCCGACCGCCAGCGTGCAGGTGCCGGACACCAACACGAAGATCAGCGTGGTCGGCGGTGCCAAGGACGGCTCCACGGTCGACGTGATGGTCGGCCCGGCCAAGAAGAAGTGACCGCGAGCACGACGGCCACACGGTCCGCGGGAGGCTGTTGACGCTCCCGGGACCGCAGGTGACCCGGCCTCCACGACCCGTCGCGGGTCGTGGAGGCCGCGTGCGTGTACGGGCGCCCGAGCCGCCGGGTGCGGGTACGGGCGCCCGAGCCCGGGCGGGGCCTTCCGCCGGGATCACCGGCGTCCGCCCTGCCGGAGGAATCCCGGAAAGATCAAGGAAAATCCCGCCCCGGAACGGTGATCTTCCGGCAAGATCGCGAGTCCGCCGGTGTTCTCGCAGGTCAGCGCATGATCGAAGAGCGGCCCTTGGTGGCCGGCCGTGGGTCGTGCTTAGCTGCGTCCGACAAGGTTTCCCACCGACAGACGTCTCACGGGGGTGTGACAGGCATGGCCGCAGGAGGTTTCTGCAAGCTGCCCGACGGGCGGATGGTCGTGGCGCTGACCCTGCCCAGGCCGGCAGGCCGCCCCGCCTCCGGAGCCGTCCGGACCGGCGCGGACGGCACCGTACGCGTCCTGGTGCACGCCGTGAACCGGGCCCGCGCCCTGACCCGGCTGCGCAACCTCGGGCTGCGCGCGGTCTTCCTCAGCGGCAACGCCGAACCGCCCACCGAGGACGAGATCACGGCGGTGCTGCACCACCCCGACGGGCTGATATGGCGGGCGAGCACCGGCGGTGCGGCCGAGCTCTGGCACCCGATCCGGGCGCTGCTGCCCGCGCCCCGGTACTGGCCCGGCGCCGAGGCCGCGAACGGACTGCGCGCCGCGGACCTGGCCCCGGCGGGCCCCGCCCCGGGCGGCAGGAAGCCCGGCGCGCTGCCCCCGTCCTGGCCTCAGACCACCGGCTTCCCGGACAGCTCCACGCCCGCCTCGCGCATCTCCTGAAGCGCCTGCTCGGTGCTCTCCTCGGCGACCCCGGCGGTCAGGTCGAGCAGCACCTGGGTGCGGAAGCCCTCCCGGGCCGCGTCGAGCGCGGTCGCCCGTACGCAGTGGTCGGTGGCGATGCCCACCACGTCGACCTCGGTGATCTCGCGGGCCCGCAGCCACTCGGCGAGCGGGGTGCCGTTCTCGTCGGCGCCCTCGAAGCCGCTGTAGGCGGCCGAGTAGGCGCCCTTGTCGAAGACCGCGTCGATGCCGCCGGAGGCCACCGCGGGCGCGAAGTTCGGGTGGAAGCCGACGCCCTCGGTCCCGGCCACGCAGTGCGCGGGCCAGCTGCGCCGGAAGTCGGGCCGGTCCGAGAAGTGGTCGCCCGGCGCGATGTGGTTGTCCCGGGTGGCGACCACGTGCCGGTAGCCCGCCGGGGCCTGGCCGATCAGCTCGGTGATCGCCGCGGCGACGTCGGCGCCGCCCGCGACCGCGAGGGAGCCTCCTTCACAGAAGTCGTTCTGCACGTCTACGACAATCAGGGCGCGGCGCATGGTCGGTGTCCTTCGGCAGTACGGGCTTCTTCGAATGGTGGGGCCGGTGAACCCGAGCGTAGAGACTGCGGGGGCGGAGCGGGAGGGTGTGTCCGGCTGTCGGATGCGCGAGCGGCTCGTGCTGCGTGTGCATTCCCCCTCACCCGGTGTTCATGCCCGCCCGCCGGGCCCCTGACCCGCCCCGGGACGCCCGGATACGTCCTGGTCCGGGCGTCCCGGGCCCCGGCCGCACACCTGGCCCCGGAGGTACGCCGGGCCCCGGAGGTACGCCGGATCCCTGACGTACGCCGGGTCCCGGAGGCACAGCGGGTCCCGGAGGCCCGCCGCGCCCCCGGCGCCCGCCGGGTCCCCAGGAGCACGCCCGGCCTCAGAGGTACTCGGTGGGCAGCACCGGCTCACCGCGGGAGAGCTGGGTGGCCGAGAGCGGCAGCGAGGCGCGGGCCGCCGCGTGCCGCTCGCGCACGGTGTCCAGGGTCTCGCGGGCCAGCACCTCGCCGCCCTTGACCAGCTCGACCAGGAGTTCCCGCCCTGCCAACTCGGTGGGCAGGCTCCCGGTGCCGATCACCTCGGCCTCGGCGACGCCCTGCGCGTCCAGGCGGCGGGCGGCCCATTTGCGGCCGCCGATCGAGGTCTTGCCGCCGGTGGACCTCTTCGCCACCGGCACCAGCGGGGCGGCCGGGTCGGCGGACTCGGCGCGGGCCACCAGCTTGTAGACCATCGAGCACGTCGGGTGCCCCGAGCCGGTGACCAGCTGGGTGCCGACCCCGTAGGCGTCCACCGGGGCCGCGGCCAGCGAGGCGATGGCGTACTCGTCCAGGTCGCTGGTGACCACGATGCGGGTGTTCCGGGCGCCCAGCTCGTCCAGCTGCTGGCGCACCCGGTGGGCGACCAGGAGCAGGTCACCGGAGTCGATGCGGACGGCGCCCAGCTCGGGCCCCGCGATCTCCACGGCCGCGCGGACCGCCTCGGCGACGTCGTAGGTGTCCACGAGCAGGGTGGTGCCCTGGCCCAGCGAGTCGACCTGGGCGCGGAAGGCGTCCCGCTCGGTGTCGTGCAGCAGCGTGAACGCGTGCGCGGAGGTGCCGACCGTGGGGATGTCGTAGCGGAAGCCCGCGGCCAGGTCCGAGGTGCTGGTGAAGCCGCCGATGTAGGCGGCGCGGGAGGCGGCGACCGCGGCCAGCTCGTGGGTGCGGCGGGCGCCCATCTCGATCAGCGGGCGGCTGCCCGCGGCCGAGGACATCCGGGAGGCCGCGGCGGCGATCGCCGAGTCGTGGTTGAGGATCGACAGGATCACCGTCTCCAGGACCACGCACTCGGCGAAGGAGCCCTCCACGCGCAGCACGGGGGAGCCGGGGAAGTAGACCTCGCCCTCCGGGTAGCCCCAGATGTCGCCGTCGAAGCGGTAGGCGGCGAGCCAGTCCAGGGTGGCGCCGTCCACGATCTTCTTCTCGCGCAGGAAGGCGAGCTGGTCCTCGTCGAAGCGGAAGTTCTCCACCGCGTCCAGGACCCGTCCGGTCCCGGCGAGGACCCCGTAGCGGCGGCCCTCGGGCAGCCGCCGGGTGAACGCCTCGAAGACCGAACGGCGGTGTGCCGTACCGGACTTGAGGGCGGCTTGCAGCATGGTGAGTTCGTACTGGTCGGTGAAGAGCGCCGTGGAGGGGACCCCCACCCGCCGCCCGCCGCCGCGGGCGCCCGACGCGCGCCCTTCCTCAGCTCCCAGCCCCTGATCCACCGAGTGCATGTCTGCTTCTCCTCGCGATGCGCACGGGCGTCCGGCACCTGCCGGGTCACCGGGACGGGCCCGGTTTCGTTCGACAGACCGGATGCTACCCCCATCTCGTCAGTCTGACGATTTCTCGGGTCCGTTTGTGCGCCACGCCACCTCAGGTGGCAGCATGGCCGTGTGACCGCTCCCGCTCCCATGGAAACCGAACGCACCGAAGCGGCGGAGGAGACTTTCGCCGTGCCCGAGCCGGACCTGCCCTGGGTCACGATCGTGCACAACGACCCGGTCAACCTGATGAGCTACGTGACGTACGTGTTCCAGACGTACTTCGGCTACTCCAAGGACAAGGCCACCAAGCTCATGCTGGACGTGCACCACAAGGGCCGCGCCGTGGTCTCCAGCGGGAGCCGCGAGGAGATGGAGCGCGACGTGCAGGCACTGCACGGATACGGTCTGTGGGCCACCCTCCAGCAGGACAGAAAGTAGACGGGGTCACTCAAGTCCATGGCAGGTCATTTCGAAGCGATCCCGGGGGGCGGCGCCGCCGTCGCCCTCGACGAGGTCGAGATCTCGATCATCCGCTCGCTCTCCGTCCAGCTCCTGGAGCTGGTCGGCCCCGGGCCCGGCGGTGAGGACTCCGGCTCCGCCGACCCGCTCGACGAGCTGTTCGCCGAGGGCCCGAGCGAACCGCCCTCCGACCCGGTGCTCCGGCGCCTCTTCCCGGACGCCTACGGCGGACCCGACGGCGCGGCCGAGGGCGCGGGCGGCGACCCGGCCGCCGAGGAGCAGCAGCGCGCCTACTCCGCGGAGTTCCGGCGCTTCACCGAGAACGACCTGCGGGCCCGCAAGCGGGAGGACGCGCTCGCGGTGATCCGCAGCCTCGACTCGCTGAGCCTGGAGCGCGAGGGCGGCGCCGAGGAGGCCGAGGCCCTGCTCGAACTCAGCCCGGAGCAGTCCCGGCAGTGGCTCAGCTCCCTCAACGACCTGCGGCTCGCGATCGGCGCCCGCCTCGACGTCGCCGACGAGGAGGACACCGACCTCCTCTACCGGCTCCCGGACAGCGATCCGCGCAAGCCGATGGTGATGGCCTACCTCTGGCTCGGCGGACTCCAGGAGACCCTGGTCGGCACCCTGATGCCCTGACCGCCCCGCGCCTCGGCCCTCCGGCGCCTCGGCCCTCCCGCGCCCCAGCCTCCCGCGGCCGCCCTCGTGGCGGCCGTCGCGGTGTCCGGGCTCACGTCCCCGGCGCCGGTACGCGGCGGGCGGCGGACCCCGCGGGCCACCTCCTCGGGCGTTCGCTCAACGGACGCTCAACTCCGTATAACGATCCCGTCACCCCCGCTGCGGCTTTCGCCGTGGCATGCGAGTTCTGTCCGGTTCTTCCTGTGGGGTGTGCCACAAGTGTCCGCTCCGGGCGCTCCGGACGCCGTGATACATCTTCACGACCACCGGCGGGACGCCACCCATGTCACCGCCGGGGCGCACCCGCCGGGCCGACCGCCCGGCAGGCACTCCATCAGCATCCGGGGGGATCGGGACCCGATCCGCGGCCTTGAATCGGCCCGGGTCGGCCATGGAGAAAGGCGCTCGAACGATGACCTCAGCGCGGGTCGGCAAGCAGCAGGACGGCCCGGCGGCCGACGCCGCCGGAGCGCCCGGCGCCCACCAGGGCGAGGGCTACCAGCGCGGGCTCGGTGCCCGGCAGATCCAGATGATCGCGATCGGCGGTGCCATCGGCACCGGCCTGTTCCTCGGCGCGGGCAAGGCCATCGCGAAGGCCGGGCCGAGCCTCATCCTCGCCTACGCGATCGCGGGCCTGGTGATCTTCTTCATCATGCGCGCCCTCGGCGAACTGCTCATGTACCGCCCGGTCTCCGGCTCCTTCTCGGAGTACGCCCGGGAGTTCGTGGGCCCCTTCGCGGGATACGTCACCGGCTGGACGTACTGGCTCTTCTGGGTCGTCACCGGCATCACCGAGGTCACCGCGGCCGCCGAGTACATGACGTACTGGTTCGACATCCCGCAATGGGTCTCGGCGCTGGTCTTCACGCTGATCCTCTACGGGGTGAACCTGATCTCCGTGAAGGTCTTCGGTGAGCTGGAGTTCTGGTTCTCGATGGTCAAGGTCACCGCGATCATCGGCATGATCCTCATCTGCGCCGGCATCCTCACCCTCGGCTTCTCCGACGCGGGCGACACCGCCTCCGTCAGCCACCTCTGGTCCGACGGCGGCTTCTTCCCCAAGGGCGTCGGCGGCACCCTGATGACCCTGCAGATCGTGATGTTCGCCTTCCTCGCGGTCGAGCTGGTCGGTGTCACCGCGGGCGAGTCCAAGGACCCGGAGAAGACCCTGCCCAAGGCGATCAACACGGTGCCCTGGCGGATCGCCGTCTTCTACGTCGGCGCCCTGATCATGATCCTCTCGGTGGTGCCCTGGACCCAGTTCCAGCCGGGCGTCTCGCCGTTCGTCGCCGCCTTCGAGAAGATGGGCCTCGCCGCGGGCGCGGGCATCGTCAACTTCGTGGTGCTGACCGCGGCCCTGTCCTCCTGCAACTCCGGCATGTACTCCACCGGCCGGATGCTGCGCGACCTCGCCCTCAACGGGCAGGGGCCCCGCTTCTTCACCCGCCTCACCCGCAGCGGCACCCCGCTGGTCGGCACCACCTTCTCGGCGGCACTGATGATGGTCGGCGTCTGGATCAACTACCAGTGGCCCGGCGAGGCCTTCGACTACGTGGTCTCCTTCGCCACCATCTCCGGCATGTGGGCCTGGATCATGATCCTGGTCTGCCAGATCCGCTACCGCGCCAAGGCCGACCGCGGCGAGCTGCCCGGCTCCTCCTTCCGCGCCCCCGGCGCCCCGTGGACCAGCGTCTTCTCGCTCGCCTTCATCGGCATGGTCATCGTGATGATGGGCATCGACAAGGACGCCCGGGTCTCGCTCTACTGCGCCCCCGTCTGGGCCCTGATCATGTTCGTCTCCTACCAGGTCCTGAAGTCCCGCAACCCGGACGCCTTCGACCGCACCCCGGTCCAGGGCGCCGCCGCCCCGCGCGACTGAGGCTCCCGGACGCCTCGGTGTCCAGCATGCGGGCCGCTCCGTACCAGCCAGTGGTACGGAGCGGCCCGCCGCATATTCTGGGCCCCATGCTGACCCTCACCCAGGACCTCTACGACCGCATCGTCGCGCACGCCCGGCAGGACCACCCCGACGAGGCCTGCGGAGTCGTCGCGGGCCCTGCGGGCAGCGGGCGCCCCGAGCGGTTCGTGCCGATGCTGAACGCCGCCCGCTCGCCCACCTTCTACGAGTTCGACTCCGCGGATCTGCTGAAGCTCTACCGGGAGATGGACGACCGGGACGAGGAGCCGGTGATCATCTACCACTCGCACACCGCCACCGAGGCCTACCCCTCCCGCACCGACCTCTCCTACGCCAACGAGCCCGGCGCCCACTACGTCCTGGTCTCCACCGCCGACACCGACGGGGCCGGGGAGTTCCAGTTCCGCTCCTTCCGGATCACGGAGGGGGAGGTCACCGAGGAGGAGGTGCGGGTCGTGCGGGCGTACTGAGCGCAGTCCGCCGTCGACACCCGCCTCGACACCGGGAAGCGCCCGGCCGGCGCGGCGTGCGCGGGCCGGGCGCACGAGGCGCACCGGGTGAAGACGGGCCCGAGGGGGAGCAGGCCGCGGTCCCGAGACACCTCACCCCGGGCCTACGCGGTTGTCGCGATGCCGCCGTCGACAGGGATCACGGTGCCTGTGAGGTAGGCGCCTGCCCGGCTGGCGAGGAACACGGCGACACCCGCCATGTCGTCGTCGCGGCCGATCCGGCGCAGTGGGGCCGACGCCGCGACGGCCTCGCCGAACTCGTCGAGGATCGCCGCCGTCATGGCCGACGGGAACGGCCCCGGCGCCACGGCGTTCACGGTGACGTGCTGCGGTCCCAGCTCCTTGGCGAGCACTCTGGTGAGTTGGTGCAGTGCGGCCTTGCTGCTGGAGTACGAGTAGTTGGGCCGCTGGGGGATGTGGAGGGCGGCGATGCTGCCGATATTGATGATCCGCGCGGGGTCGTCGGCGGTGCCCGCCTCGCGAAGCGCGGGCAGCAGCGCTTGGACCAGCCAGAACGGCGACTTCAGGTTGAGGTCGACGACCGTGTCCCAGGCCTCGTCGGGGAAGGTCGCCAGCGGCTCGTCCCAGATGGCGCCCGCGTTGTTGACGAGGATGTCGAGGCGCTCGGACTCGCCGGTGACGAGGCCGGACAGCCGCCGGCACTCGTCGTGGCGGGACAGGTCGGCGGGGACGGCCCGCACCTCACCGCAGCGGGACAGCTGCTCCTGCGCCTGAGCGCACGCCTCCGCGTCGCGTGAGCTGATGACCACGCGAGCGCCTGCCTGGAGGAGGCCGCGCGCGATCATCAGACCGATGCCTCGGGTGCCACCGGTGACCAGCGCGCGCTTTCCCCGCAGATCGAAGAGTTCCGCATGCGTGGCGAATGGGTTGTCGGTCACTTGCTGCCTTCCAGCCGATCGTGGGGGATGACGCGTCGACGCGTGGGGCGTGCGCTTCGGCCGTCGCGACGCTAGGACCTTGAAGCACACTTCAAGCAAGCTGATGCCGGTCCCGTCGTCTGCGCGGTCTCGCCGGTGGTGGCCGCGCGGAGCGTCGCAGGGGCCGGCTCACCCACGGTCACCCCTCTGCCCGGTCCCGTCTGACGAACAGAATCCGTCCAGGATGCGAGACGCCATTCCGGAACCCGGACCGGGAATCGCTACGATGCCCCCATGGTTCTCCATGACGTGAGCGAAACGACGACGCCGGGCGCCCCGCTCGCCGCGTCCGCTCGCGCGCGCTCCGCCTCCGGCCTGCTCGGGGCCTTCGGCTGCGGAGCGGCGCGGCTGCACGTCGACCTGTGCAGGCTCGCCAGCGCCATCTGTCAGCACTGACACCTGCCGCCGCCCGGCCATGGGCCCGCGGCGCAAGCCCCCGCGCCGAGGGGCCCCCGGGGCCCCGCGCCCCTCCCCGATCTGCCCTCCCGAAGGAGCCCACCACCATGGCCATCGAGGTCCGCATCCCGACCATCCTCCGTACCTACACCGACGGCCAGAAGGCGGTCGAGGGCACCGGAGGCACCCTCGCCGAACTCCTCGCCGACCTGGACTCGCGCCACACCGGCATCCGCGAGCGGGTCGTCGACGGCGAGCAGCTGCGCCGGTTCGTGAACGTCTACCTCAACGACGAGGACGTGCGCTTCCTCGACGGCATCGACACCAAGCTGAGCGACGGCGACAACGTGACCATCCTCCCGGCCGTCGCCGGCGGAAGCCGCTGATCCCGGATGCGCTACGACAGCCCCCTCGCCGCGGTGGGCAACACCCCTCTGGTGCGCCTGCCGCGGCTCTCGCCCGCCGAATCCGTCCGCATCTGGGCCAAGCTGGAGGACCGCAATCCCACCGGCTCCGTGAAGGACCGGCCCGCCCTGCACATGATCGAGCAGGCGGAGAAGGACGGGCGGCTCACCCCGGGCTGCACCATCCTCGAACCCACCAGCGGCAACACCGGCATCTCGCTGGCCATGGCCGCCCGGCTCAAGGGCTACCGCATCGTCTGCGTCCTGCCCGAGAACACCTCCTCGGAGCGGCGCGAACTGCTCACCATGTGGGGCGCCGAGATCATCTCCAGCCCCGCCGCGGGCGGCTCCAACACGGCGGTACGGGTCGCCAAGGAGCTCTCCGCCGAGCACCCGGACTGGGTGATGCTCTACCAGTACGGCAACCCGGACAACGCGGGCGCCCACTTCGCCACCACCGGCCCCGAGATCCTCGCCGACCTGCCCTCGGTCACCCACTTCGTCGCGGGCCTCGGCACCACCGGCACCCTGATGGGCGTCGGCCGCTATCTGCGCGCCAACAAGCCCGAGGTGAAGATCGTCGCCGCCGAGCCGCGCTACGACGACCTGGTCTACGGGCTGCGCAACCTCGACGAGGGCTTCGTCCCCGAGCTGTACGAGGCCTCCGTGCTCACCTCCCGCTACTCGGTGGGCTCCGCCGACGCCGTCACCCGTACCCGTGAACTCCTGCGCGAGGAGGGCATCTTCGCGGGCGTCTCCACCGGGGCCGCCCTGCACGCCGCGATCGGTGTCGGGAAGAAGGCGCTGGACGCGGGCGAGGAGGCCGACATCGTCTTCGTCGTCGCGGACGGCGGCTGGAAGTACCTCTCCACCGGCGTCTACACCGCCGCCACCACCGAAGAGGCCATCGAGACCCTCCAGGGCCAGCTCTGGGCCTGAGCCACCGGGACCGGCACCGGGACCGGCCACCGGTCTGAGCCGCACCGGCACCGCACATCGAGGGCGCACCCCCCCTGCACACCGGGAGTGCGCCCTCGCCCCTTTCCCCCTCCCGGGCGCCCCGCACACCTGCCGCCGCGGGCTTTTCCGTACACCTCTGCCCGGGGCCATCCGAACCGGTGACAGCGCAGGTGAGTTCTCCCACAACGGCCCGCCGCGGAGGAGCGGCCCCCAGTTCCGCGCCTTACCCTCGACGGACCCGTACGCCCCCCCGTCCCCTGCCAGCGCGGAGGTTCCAGCTCCCATGAAGCTCACCGTCGTCGGCTGCTCGGGGTCGTTCCCGTCCGCGGAATCGGCCTGTTCGAGCTACCTCGTCGAGGCCGACGGCTTCCGGCTGCTCCTCGACCTGGGCAACGGTGCCCTCGGCGAGCTGCAGCGCCACTGCGGTCTCTACGACCTCGACGCGATCTTCCTCAGCCATCTGCACGCCGACCACTGCATCGACATGCTCGGCTACTTCGTCGCCCGCTACTACCGGCACGACGGCGGCCGCTGCCCCGCCCTGCCCGTCTACGGCCCCGAGGGCACCGAACAGCGCCTGACCACCGCCTACGCCGACACCCCGAGCGCCTCCTCGATGAGCGAGGTCTTCGACTTCCGCACCGTCAAGCCGGCCGCCTTCGAGATCGGCCCCTTCGCGGTACGCACCGAGCGGGTGCGCCACCCCGTCGAGGCCTACGCCATCCGCCTCGAACACGGCGGCCGCTCCCTCACCTACTCCGGCGACACCGGGGTGGCCCCCGAACTCGACGCCCTCGCCGAGGGCAGCGACCTCTTCCTGTGCGAAGCCGCCTTCACGCACGGCAAGGAGGACGTCCCCGACCTGCACCTCAACGGCCGCGAGGCGGGCGAGAGCGCCCGGCGCGCGGGCGTGGGCCGCCTGGTGCTGACCCACATCCCGCCGTGGACCGACGCCGGGACCAACCTCGCCGACGCCCGCGAGGTCTTCGAGGGCCCGGTCGAACTCGCCGCCCCCCGCGCCACGTACGAGATCTGAGCCCGCGCGAGCACCGCGCCCCCGCACTCCCCTCCCGAAGGCCCCGCGCCCGTGACCGCTCGCGGGGCCTTCGCCGGTGCCGGGCGGGCGGGTGCCGGGGGCCGGGGCACCGCCCGTGAAGATCGGCGGACCGTGGGTTAACGTGACAAAACGGACCGCGTGGGCGCGGGCCACCGAAACCCCCGGAGCGCACCATGGCCACCAAGGCAGAGAAGATCGTCGCCGGACTGGGCGGAGTCGAGAACATCATCGAGGTCGAGGGCTGCGTCACGCGCCTGCGCACCGAGGTCGAGAACCAGGACAACGTCGACGAGGCCGCGCTCAAGGCGGCCGGCGCCCACGGGGTCGTCAAGATGGGCAGCGCCGTGCAGGTCGTCATCGGCAGCGACGCCGACCCCGTCGTGCACGAGATCGAGGACATGATGTGAGCCCCGGCCGCGCGGCCCCCGCACCGGGCCGCGCGGCGGGCACCCGGCCCCGGGCCACCAGGGCGGCGTACGGCGGCCTCCGCCCGGCGGGCTAGGCTCCTCGCATGTCTCGTATCGACGGCCGAACCCCCGCACAGCTGCGTCCCGTCACCCTCCAGCGCGGCTGGAGCAAGCACGCCGAGGGCTCCGTCCTCGTCTCCTTCGGCGACACCAGAGTCCTGTGCAACGCCTCCGTCACCGAGGGCGTCCCGCGCTGGCGCAAGGGCAGCGGGGAAGGGTGGGTCACCGCCGAGTACGCCATGCTGCCGCGGGCCACCAACACCCGGGGCGACCGCGAGTCGGTGCGCGGCAAGATCGGCGGGCGCACCCACGAGATCAGCCGCCTCATCGGGCGTTCGCTGCGCGCCGTCATCGACTACAAGGCGCTCGGCGAGAACACCGTGGTCCTGGACTGCGACGTCCTCCAAGCCGACGGCGGCACCCGCACCGCCGCCATCACCGGCGCCTATGTCGCCCTCGCCGACGCCCTCACCTGGGCCCAGGGCAGGAAGCTCGTCAAGCCCGGCCGCAAGCCGCTGACCGGCACCGTCAGCGCGGTCAGCGTCGGCATCGTCGGCCAGGTGCCGCTGCTCGACCTCTGCTACGAGGAGGACGTGCGCGCCGAGACCGACATGAACGTGGTCTGCACCGGCGACGGCCGCTTCGTCGAGGTCCAGGGCACCGCCGAGGCCGAGCCCTTCGCCCGCGAGGAGCTGGACGCCCTCCTCGACCTCGCCGTCACCGGCTGCGGCGAACTCGCCGCCCTCCAGCGGGCGGCGCTGGAGCAGACCGCGGGCTGAACGCACCGGCGGGCGCGGGCGCCCAACACCCCGGTCGCGCCGCCCACTTGGGGAAACGCGCCGTGTGCGCCCCGCCGCCGTGCGGGCCCCGGTGAGAGAGCCGTCACACCCGTATGCGCAAACGGTAAAGAAGCAACCAAGAAGCACCCCTCCGCGTTTCTACTGGTGCGGGCGCGACGCTTCGGCGAAGCGCCCGCACCATGACTCTCGGGAGGGACCGCCGACATGGCCACGCGCCGCCGCACCATCACCGCCGCCGCAGTTCTCGCGAGCGTGGCACTGCTCGCCCCGGCCGCCGTCGGCTGCAGCGCCCTCGACAAGGCGCTGGACTGCGTGCAGACCGCCGATGCCATCGCCGACAGCGTCACCGCGCTCCAACAGGCCGTCGAGAACGCCTCCGACAACCCCGCCCAGGCGGACGAGGCCCTCGACGACATCGACAAGAACCTCGACGAGATCGGCGACAAGACCGACAACACCGACGTCAACAAGGCCGTCGACGACCTCGACCGGGCGGTCACCAACGTCCGTACGGCGCTGCGGAACGGCGACGAGACCCCGGACCTCAGCCCCGTCACGGACGCCGCGGGCGAGCTGACCAAGGTCTGCACCCCCTGAACCCGCCCGCGCCGGGCCCGGATCGGGGGAGCACCCGGGCCGCCCGCGATACTGGGCGCATGACCCGCCTGATCCTTGCCACCCGCAATGCCGGAAAGATCACCGAGCTGAGGGCGATCCTCGCCGCCGCCGGACTTCCGCACGAACTCCTCGGCGCCGAGGACTACCCGGACATCCCCGACGTCAAGGAGACCGGCGTCACCTTCGCCGAGAACGCCCTGCTCAAGGCGCACACCCTCGCCCGCGCGACCGGACTGCCCGCCGTCGCCGACGACTCCGGGCTCTGCGTCGACGTCCTCGGCGGCGCCCCCGGCATCTTCTCCGCCCGGTGGGCGGGGCGGCACGGCGACGACCGGGCCAACCTGGAGCTCCTGCTCGCCCAGCTCTCCGACATCGACATGCCGCACCGCGGCGCCCACTTCGCCTGCGCCGCCGCCCTCGCCCTGCCGGACGGCACCGAGCGCGTCGTCGAGGGCCGCCTGACCGGCACCCTACGGCTCTCCCCGCACGGCACCGGCGGCTTCGGCTACGACCCCGTCCTCCAGCCCGAGGGCGAGAGCCGCACCTGCGCCGAGCTGAGCCCCGAGGAGAAGAACGCGATCAGCCACCGCGGCAAGGCCTTCCGGGCGCTGGTGCCGGCGGTACGGGAGCTGGTCGGCGCCTGAGCCCCGGGGGCGTACGCACAGGGGTCCGTGTCCCATGGCGCGGAACACGGACCCCTCACGGTGCGGCGGAAGGGATTCGAACCCTCAAGCCCCTGGGGGCCACAGGACCTAAACCTGCTGCGTCGCCGACTGCGCCACCGCCGCCGGTCGCCGGGACATCGTACTGGCCCGGGCCCCTGGCGCTCCACCGCGTCGCCCGGTCTCAGAACCGCGGCACCGGCGCCTTCGACTCCACCAGCGCGGCGGCCTCCTCGTCGGTGGCCACCGCGGGCGGCGAACCGGCCAGCGGGCGGCGGGCGGTCTCCTTCATGGCGGCGACCGAGGCCACTCCGACCAGGGCGGCGGCCATGGCGTAGTACGCGGGCATCATGTCGGTGCCGGTGACGCTGATCAGGGCCGTGACGACCAGGGGTGTGGTGCCGCCGAAGAGGGAGGCGGAGAGGTTGTAGCCGACGGAGAGCGAGCCGTAGCGGACGTCGGTGGGGAAGAGGGCGGGCAGCGCGGCGGACATGGTGCCGAGCAGGCAGACCAGGCTGAAGCCGAGCAGCAGCATCCCGCCCGAGACGGCGAGCACACTGCCCTGGTGCAGCAGCAGGAAGGCCGGGACCGACAGCACCAGGAAGCCGAGCATCCCGGCCATCAGCAGCGGCTTGCGGCCGATCCGGTCGGAGAGCCTCCCGACCTGGTTGATGACCAGGAGCAGCACCGCCATGGTGCCGATGAGCAGCAGCAGCCCGTGGCTCTCGTCGTAGTGGAGTTCGTCGGTGAGATAGGTCGGCATGTACGAGAGCAGCGTGTAGTTGGTGACGTTGTACGCGCCGACCAGGCAGACGCAGAGCACCAGCGTCGGCCAGTGGTCGCGGAAGATCTTCGCGAGGTCGCCCTTGGCGGTGGTCTCGGCGCCCGCGGCCTCCGCGGCGCTGTGCGTGGACTCGTCCTCCAGCTTCTGGAAGGCCGGGGTCTCGTCCAGCCGCAGCCGCAGATAGAGCCCGACCAGGCCGAGCGGACCGGCCACCAGGAAGGGCACCCGCCAGCCCCAGGACTCCATGCCGCCGTCGTCGAGCAGGGCGGTGAGGATCGTGACCAGGCCGGCGGCGCCGATGTAGCCGGCGAGGGTGCCGAATTCGAGGAAGCTGCCGAAGAATCCGCGGCGCTTGTCGGGGGCGTATTCGGCGATGAAGGTGGAGGCGCCGCCGTATTCGCCGCCGGTGGAGAAACCCTGGATCAGGCGGAAGAGGATGAGCAGCGCCGGCGCCCAGAATCCGATGGTCGCGTACGAGGGAATGAGGCCGATGGCGAAGGTGCCGATCGCCATCAGGACCATCGTGAGGGCGAGCACCTTCTTGCGGCCGATCTTGTCGCCCATGGGCCCGAAGAACATTCCGCCGAGCGGCCGCACCAGGAAGCTGACGGCGAAGGTGGCGAACGAGGAGATGAGCTGTGCCGTGTCGTTTCCGCTGGGAAAGAAGACGTGCCCGATGGTGACCGCGAGATAGCTGTAGATGCCGAAGTCGAACCACTCCATGGCATTGCCGAGCGCGGCGGCCTTCACGGCGCGCTTGACGGCGGCCTCGTCGGTGACGGTGATGTCGGTGCGGCGCAGCGGCGGGTTCCGGCGGCGTCTGACGGCGCGGAAGAGGGTGCGGTGGCGCTTGAGCGCCGCCGGATCGCCCGCTTCTTCCGGACCGTTGACCGCCATCGATGAATCCCTTCGTCCGCCGCCGGGGTTCCAGGGCAGTCTTCTTCCGCGCTCAGGCGGACGCAAACGAGGGGCGGGCGGCGCGGATCCCCCTGGACGGCCGAGGGCCCCCGCTCCCGCGGAGGCCCTCGGTGCTGCGGCGGCCCGGCATGTCACCGGCCCGGCCTGCGGGTTTTGCGGTCCATCGGCGCGGCGGACTCAGTCGGCGGCGATGCCGAGGTCCTTGAGGATTTTCGCCACATGGCCGGTCGCGCGGACGTTGTAGAGGGCGCGCTCGACCTTTCCGTCCTCGTCCACGACCACGGTGGAACGGATGACTCCGGTGACCGTCTTTCCGTACAGCTTCTTCTCGCCGAAGGCGCCGTAGGCGGTGAGCACGGACTTGTCGGGGTCGGCCAGCAGGGTGACTTTCAGGTTCTCCTTCTCGCGGAATTTCGCGAGCTTCTCCGGCTTGTCGGGGGAGATGCCGAGGACGTCGTAGCCGGATTCCGCGAGGAGTTCGAGGTTGTCGGTGAAGTCGCAGGCCTGCTTGGTGCAGCCGGGGGTGAGGGCGGCCGGGTAGAAGTACACGAGGGTCTTGCGGCCCCGGTGGTCGGCCAGGGACACGCTCTTGCCGTCGGCGTCGGGCAGGGTGAAGTCCGGGGCGGTGTCGCCGGTGGTGAGGCGCTCGCTCATTGCTCGTACTCCTCGCGGAACGGGGTTTCGGGTCCCCGGGGCTGGTTACGCGTCGAGGGTACGCCGGGCATTCAGGGGTGCCGTGGGGTGCGGCGGCGGTGGAGCTGACAGACTGTTGGGAAGAGAACTTTCGGACAACGACCACGGAGGCAGCCCGGTGTCGGACGCCAGGACTCCCACGCAGATCGAGGCGGACATCGAGCAGCGTCGGGCGACGCTCGCCGAGACGCTCGACGAGATCGGTGTGCGAGTGCACCCGAAGACCATCATCGGCGACGCCAAGGCCTCGTTCGCGGCCCGCGTCGACCACACCCTCGGCCGCGCGTACGTGACCGCGAACCGCGTGGTGTCCTCGGTGCGCGGCCAGTTCGTCTCGGAGGAGGGCGCCCCGCGTCTGGAGCGGGTGATCCCGGCGGCGGTGGTCGTGGTCGGGCTGACCTCGCTGGTCGTCGTGCGCCGCGGCAGGCGTTGACCCGCGGGGTCCCGGCGCGGCCCGGACAGGTAGGTTGCGGGGCGTGAGCGAGAAGAGCCAGGACGACAAACTCCCCATCCGGATGCTGCACGACCGCGTGCTCGTGCGGCAGGACACCGCCGAGGGCGAGCGGCGCTCCGGCGGCGGCATCCTGATCCCCGCCACCGCGGCGGTGGGCCGGCGCCTCGCCTGGGCCGAGGTCGTCGCCGTCGGGCAGAACGTCCGCACCGTGGAGGCCGGGGACCGGGTGCTCTTCGACCCGGAGGACCGCGCCGAGGTCGAGGTGCGCGGCGTCGGCTACGTGCTGATGCGCGAGCGCGACCTGCACGCGGTGGCCGCCGACCGCTTCGAGGGCTCCCAGGACTCGACGGGGCTCTATCTGTGAGCCGTACGGGGCCCGGTCTGTGAGCCGCGAGGTTGCCGGGGGAGCCGTGCGGCGTTCCTGACCCGGGGGAGCCGTGCTGCGTTCCTGAGGGCGGCCTCCCCCGGGGGTTGGAAGCGGACCGCGAGCCCGGCCGCGATGGCGCAAGTGGCATACGGGGCCGGTGAGTTGCTCACCGGCCCCGTCGCCGTGCCCGGGGGGCCCACCCGGTGGTCAGCGCAGCCGCTCCGGGCGCCAGAAGGGCTGGGAGCCGCCCGCCGGGGTCTCGGGTGACCGCTGCTCGCTCTCGCCGCTGCCCGCCTCGTCCCGCGGTTCGCCGTACTCCTGGCTGGGTTCCGCGGTGCCGGGGTCGTCCGTGCCGGGGTCGTCCGTGCCCGGGTCCTCGGTGCCGGGGGTCTCGGTGCCGGGCTCCCGGGTGCCCTCCTCCTGCTCCTCGCCGTCGCCGTACCCGTCCTCGCGGCCGTTCTCCTCGCCCTCCTCGCTGGGGGAGGGCGAGGCGCTGCCGGAGTCCGAGGGGTCGGGCTTGGTGGCGCCCGGGGCCAGGCGCAGGTCGAAGGCCCTGGCGGGGCGGCCTTCGAGGGCGGCCTCGGTGAACTGGCCCCAGATCGCGGCCGGATAGCCGCCGCCGTTGATGCGGGCCTGGCCCAGCGCCCCGTACAGCGGGGTGTGCGAGCCCGAGGCGGGGTTCTGGCCCATCACGGTGATCACGGTGGCCAGGTCGGGGGTGTACCCGGCGAACCAGGCCGCGGTGTCCTCCTCCGCGGTGCCGGTCTTGCCCGCGGCGGGGCGGCCCGCGCTCTGCGCCGCGGTGCCGGTGCCGCCCTCGACGACGCCGCGCAGCACCGCGGTGGTGGTGTCGGCGGAGGCCCGGCTGACCGCCTGCCGGGGCTTGTGTCGGGCCGGTTCGCGGGTCTTCTCGCCCTTCTTGGCGACCTTGGTGACCAGGGTGTACGGGTGGTGCTCGCCGTGGTCGGCGAGGGTCGCGTAGGCCTGGGCGAGGTCGAGCGGGCTCGCGGTGGCGGTGCCGAGCGCGAGCGAGGGCGAGGCCGTGAGGTCGGGGGTGGTGCGCGGGATGCCGAGCGCGACGGCGGTGTCCAGGACCTTCTGCGGCCCGACGTCGGCGGCCATCTGCGCGTACACGGCGTTGACGGACTTGTCGGTGGCCTGCTTCACGGAGAGCTGCCCGTAGGACTTCTTGTCCTCGTTCTCGGGCGCGTAGCGCTCGCCGCTCCAGCCCTGGACGGTGCGCGAGCTGGTGCCGTCGTACTTGGTGTGCGGGCCGATCCGGCGGCCGTCCTGGGTGCGCGCGCGGTGCTCGACGGCCGCGGTGAAGACGAAGGGCTTGAAGGAGGAGCCGACCTGGTAGTCGCGCCGGGTGGCGTTGTTGACGTACTGCTTCGTGTAGTCGACCCCGCCGTACATCGCCACCACATCGCCGTCGGCGGGGTCGAGGGCGACGCCGCCCGCGCGGACGTTGCGGTCCTCGGGCCGGTCGCTGTCGCGCAGCGAGAGCAGCTGCTCGTCGACGGCCTCGGTGAGGGCGTTCTGCTTGCCCCGCTGGAGCGTGGTGGTGATCCGGTGGCCGCCGGTGGCCAGCTCCTTCTCGCTGATGATGTCGTTGCTCTGCAGGTACTCCTTGACCGCCCGCACGATGTAGCCGCGCTGGCCCGCCATGCCGGTGCCGATGGTGTTCTTCGCCCGGTGCGGCACCGGGAAGCTGAGCCCGGCGCGCTCGGTGCGGCTGAGCCACTTCTGCTGGACCATGCCGTCGAGCACGTAGTTCCAGCGGGCCACCGCGCGCCGGGTGTTCTCCGGGTGCGCGACGACGTCGTAGACGCTGGGGGCGTTGAGCAGGGAGGCCAGGTAGGCGCCCTGGGCGGTGGTCAGATGGGCGGCGTCGACGCCGTAGTAGGCCTGGGCGGCGGCCTGGATGCCGTAGGCGTTGCGGCCGAAGAAGCTGGTGTTCAGATAGCCCTGGAGGATCTCCTGCTTGCTCTGCTCCCGGTCGAGCTTGATGGAGATGAAGAACTCCTTGAACTTGCGGGTGACGGTCTGCTCCTGGCCCAGGTAGTAGTTCTTCACGTACTGCTGGGTGATGGTGGAGCCGGACTGGCGGCCCTTGCCGGTGGCGGTGTTCCAGGCCGCGCGCACCATCGCCTGGGGGTCGACCGCCGACTCCTCGTAGAAGTCGCGGTCCTCGGCGGCGAGCACGCTGTGCTGGACGTGCTCGGGGACCTGGCCGAGCGGGATGTTCTCGCGGTTGACGTCGCCGTCGCGGGCGAGCTGGCCGCCGTCGGCGTAGAGGTAGACATTGCTCTCGGCGGTGGCGTTCGCGTTGGCGTCCGGGATGTCGACGGTGAGGTAGCCGGTCAGGAAGCCCGCGACGCCGAGCAGGATCACGCCGATGAAGCCGCCGAGGACGAGGCGCAGGCTGGGCAGGAAGCGCCGCCGGCCGGTACGGGTCCGCCGGCCGGGGCCCGCGGACCGCTTCCCGGGTCCGGCCCCGCCGTCCGCGGCGGTGCGCGGGGCCCAGCCCGGCGCGTCCCCCGGTGACCCGCCCGGTGCCCCCGTCGTCTCACGCCTCTCGCGGTGCTGCGGCTCGTCGTCGCCCATGTCGCACTGAACTCCCGATTGCCGGTTCTGCGCTGTATGTCGCTTACGCGCCTGTGGGGACACTCTCGCACCGCGGCTCCCGGCCCGCGTTCCGGAGGGCGCCGCTCGGGCGCTCCCGGAAAAAACGCGTGGCGGCCGGGGAGGGGCGGGGCTAGGCTCGGGCGCTTTGGTGCCGAACGGCCGGTGGCGGCGGGGTGAGGGGGAGCGGTGACAGGGTCGGTCCGGCTCTACGGCGCGGTGGCGCGCGGGGGCTTCCGGCGGCATGCGACCTACCGGACGGCGACGGCGGCGGGGGTGTTCACCAACACCGTCTTCGGCCTGATCCTCGCCTACACCTATCTCGCCCTCTGGGACCAGCGCCCCGGCCTCGGCGGCTACGACCAGGCGCAGGCCCTGACGTACGTCTGGCTGGGCCAGTCGCTGCACATGGTGATGGCGGTGCTCGGCGGCGGCTTCGAGGACGAGCTGATCGAGCGGATCCGCAGCGGGGACGTGGCGATCGACCTCTACCGGCCCGCCGACCTCCAACTGTGGTGGCTGGCCGGGGACCTGGGCCGGGGCCTCTTCCACCTGCTCGCCCGGGGCCTGGTGCCGATGCTCTTCGGCGCCCTCGTCTTCGACCTGGCGCTCCCGGCGGATCCGCTGCGCTGGCTGGCCTTCCTGGGCGCGGCGCTGCTCGGGCTCCTGGTGAGCTTCGCGATCCGGTTCCTGGTGGCGCTCTCCGCCTTCTGGCTGATGGACGGCGCCGGGGTCGCCCAGATGGCCTGGCTGACGGGCATCTTCTTCTCCGGCATGCTGCTGCCGCTGAACGTGTTCCCCGGACTGCTCGGCGAGATCGCCCGGCTGCTGCCCTGGGCCTCGCTGATGCAGCTGCCCGCCGACGTCCTGCTCGGCGAACGCACCGGCGCCGCCCTGCTCTCCGGCTACGCCTTCCAGCTCGGCTGGGCGGCGGCCCTGCTCACCCTGGGCCGGCTCCTCCAGACGGTGGCGACCCGGCGGGTGGTGGTGCAGGGTGGCTGAGTCCGCCGAGTCCGCCGAGTCCGCCGAGTCCGCTGCGTCCGCCGAGTCCGTCCGGCACGCCCCGCCCGCGGAGCCCTGGGAGTGGGCTGGGCCCCAGGCGGAGAAGACCGGCCCCTGCGCCCGGCTGCTCCAGGGGCTGCGCGCCTACGGCCTGATCTGCGCGATGTGGATCCGCTCCACCATGGCCTACCGGGCCTCCTTCGCGATGACCCTCTTCGGCAACTTCGCCGCGACCGCCCTCGACTTCGTCGCCATCCTGCTGATGTTCTCGCAGGTAGACCGGCTCGGCGGCTACCAACTGCCCGAGGTGGCCCTGCTCTACGGCAGCGCCGGGACCGCCTTCGGCATCGCGGACCTGCTGCTCGGCTCCATGGACCGGCTCGGGCGCCGGGTGCGCGACGGCACCCTGGACACCCTCCTGGTGCGGCCGGTGCCGGTGCTCGCCCAGGTCGCCGCCGACCGCTTCGCGCTGCGGCGGCTCGGCCGGATCACCCAGGGACTGCTGATCCTCGGCTACGCCCTCTGGGTCCTGGACGTGGACTGGTCCCCGCTGAAGGTGCTCATGGTGCCGCTGATGCTGCTGAGCGGGTCGGTCATCTTCGGGGCGGTGTTCGTCTGCGGGGCGGCCTTCCAGTTCCTCGCGCAGGACGCCGCCGAGGTGCAGAACTCCTTCACCTACGGCGGGGTCACCCTGCTCCAGTACCCGCCGACCGTCTTCGGCAAGGACCTGCTGCGCTCGGTGACCTGCGTGGTGCCGCTCGCCTTCGTGAGCTGGCTGCCCGCGCTGTACATCCTCGGCCGGGACTACCCCCTCGGGCTGCCCGGCTGGCTCGCCTTCACCCCGCCGCTCGTCGCCCTCGCCTGCTGCGCCCTCGCGGGACTCGCCTGGCGCGCGGGCCTCACCTCGTACCGCAGTACCGGGAGTTGAGAACCAGATGACCGCCGAAGCCGCCGACGGGCCCCAGGCAGCCCCGCCGCCGACCGCCGTCCCACCACCGACCGCCGCCGCGACCGCCCCCGCGGCACCCGCCCCCGCGGCACCCGCCACCGCCCCGGCACCGAGCGCCGCGCCCGCCGCCGCCCCCGCCCTCATCCGGCTCGACGGCGTGGAGAAGGTCTTCGAGGTGCGGCGCAGGAACGGGCGGCGGCTGCGGCGGGAGAAGCGGGAGGTACGGGCGGTCGACTCGCTCAGCTTCGAGGTCGCGCGCGGGGAGATGGTCGGCTACATCGGCCCGAACGGCGCGGGCAAGTCCACCACCATCAAGATGCTGACCGGCATCCTCACCCCGAGCGCCGGGCGGCTGCGCGTCGCCGGTATCGACCCGGCCCGGGAGCGCACCCGCCTGGCCCGCCGCATCGGCGTCGTCTTCGGCCAGCGCACCACCCTCTGGTGGGACCTGCCGCTGCTCGACTCGTACCGCCTGATGCACCGGATGTACCGCATCCCCGACGCGCGCTACCGGGAGAACCTCGACCGCTGCGTCGAACTCCTCGAACTGGGCGCCCTTCTGGACACCCCCGTCCGGCAGCTCTCGCTCGGCCAGCGGATGCGCGGGGACATCGCCGCGGCCCTGCTGCACGACCCGGAGATCCTCTACCTGGACGAGCCCACCATCGGCCTCGACGTGCTCTCCAAGGCC
This sequence comes from Streptomyces physcomitrii, assembly GCF_012273655.1. Taxonomy (GTDB): domain Bacteria; phylum Actinomycetota; class Actinomycetes; order Streptomycetales; family Streptomycetaceae; genus Streptomyces; species Streptomyces physcomitrii. The sequence goes on from NZ_JAAWWP010000001.1 coordinate 131,410, forward strand.
CGGGTACGCGCCTTCCTCAAGGACCTCAACACCGCGCGCGGCACCACGGTCCTGCTCACCACCCACGACCTCACCGACATCGAGCAGCTCTGCCGGCGGGTGATGGTCATCGACCACGGCCGCCTGATGTACGACGGGGCGCTGGCCGGTCTGCACGAGGCGGGGGAGAGCGAGCGGCTGCTCGTCGTCGACCTGGAGCGCGAACTCCCGCCGATCCAGGTCGACTCGGCGCGGGTGGTGCGCACCGAGGGCCCGCGCCAGTGGCTCGCCTTCCCGGCCGCGCAGTCCGCGGCCCCGCTGGTCGCCGAGGTGGCCGCCCGCTACCCGCTGCTCGACCTCTCGGTGCGCGAGCCCGACATCGAGGCCGTCATCGCCCGGATGTACGCGGGCAGGGCGACCTCGTAGGCTGCCCCCCATGAGCGACGACCTCCCCGAACTGCGTGCCTCCGACGCCGACCGCGACCGGGTCGCCGAGATCCTTCGGGAGGCGGTCGCCGAGGGGCGGCTCGACATGGAGGAGTTCGACGAACGCCTCGACGCGGTCTACCGGGCGCGCACCTACGGGGAGTTGGCGCCGCTGACCCGTGATCTGCCGGGCGCCGGGGCGGTCGCGCCCGCCAAGGCGCCGGGTGCCGGAGCCGGGCGCCCGGACGGGGAGGTGCACTGGCCCGACCGGATCGGCGGCGCGCCCACCTCCAAGGGCGCCTTCGCCTTCTGGAGCGGTTTCAGCCGCAAGGGCCGGTGGACGGTGCCCCGGGTGTTCACCGCCTTCGCCGTCTGGGGCGGCGGCGAGATCGACCTGCGCGAGGCCGACTTCGAGGCGGACGAGGCGGTCATCCGCTGCTTCACGGTCATGGGCGGCGTCCATGTGACCGTCCCGCCCGAACTGACCGTACGCGTCACGGGAATCGGCATCATGGGCGGCTTCGGCGACGCCGCCGGGGGCCAGGGCACCCCGGGCTCCCCGCAGGTCACGGTCACCGGCTTCTCCCTGATGGGCGGCGTCGGCGTGGAACGCAAGCTCCGCCGCGCCGAGAAGCTCCGGCTGCGCGAGGAGCGCCGCGCCGAGCGCCTGGACCGCCGCGAGGCCCGCCGCGCCGAACTGGAGGGCCGGCAGGCGGACCGCCACGACCAACTGGAAGGCCGCCGCGCCGACTTGACGAAGGACCGTACGGACCGCCGAGCCGGCCTGGACAGGGACCGCGGGGACCGGCGCGACCGCCGCCGGGACGGCTGAGGGGAGCCGGGGCCGACCCGGGACCCGGCAACCACCCGGTCCGGGACCTGCAACCACCCGGGCCGGAACCCGCAACCACCCGGTCCGGTGGATCCACCGCCACCCGGTGACCACCCGGTACCACCCGGTCCGGGAGCTACAACCACCCGTCGAGCGCGGCGAGGAAACCGTCCCCGTCGTCGTTGTGGATGTTGTGCCCCGCCCCGGCGACCACCCGTACCTCATAGCCCTCGGTACGCAGCTGTCCGGCGAGCGCCTCGTCGATCATCGGCTGCCGGTCACCGGCCAGGACGAGCGAGGGGCCGGGCGGCGGTGTCCTCCGCCGCCCCGGGTACTCCCGCGCCACCTCCACGGTCGCCGGGTCCCAGCGGGACAGCCCCCGGTGCTTCTCCCGGACCGCCTGCTCGGGCCACCCCGGGTGGAAGGCGGCCAGCCGCTCCAGGGTCCAGCCGCGCTGGGCGTCGAGGAAGGCGGCCACCTCGGGGCCGGGCGGCGCGCCCCACGGCGGATCCTCGTAGACGGCACGGGCGGGCCGCAGCCGCTCCACCGCGTAGGCGAGCACGGTGCCGCCCAGCGAGTGGCCGAGGGCGAGCTCCGGCCCCCGGGGAACCGACTCGGCCAGCGCCTCGCCCATCCCGCGCAGGGTGTACGCGCCGCGGGGGCTCTCGCCGTGCCCCGGCAGGTCGGGGGCGAGCACCCGGTAGCCCCGCTCGGCCAGTTCGGGGCCCATCCGCCACCACGAGCCCGCGTCCGTCGTCATCCCGTGGACGAGCACGGCCACCCGCTCGCCCCGCCCCCACTCCTGTACGTGCAGCCTGCCCATGCCGTCGTCCTCCGCTCCGCGTCTCCGCTCGTCCGCTTGTTCCGCGTGCCCGCTCGCCGGGGTGTTCCACGTGGCCGCAGGTCCGGGCGGTCCGGGCGGCGTGCCCCCAGCCGTGGCGGTCGGGGCCGCGCCGGGTCGCAGTCGCGCCGTTCGCAGCCGGTCCGGTCCCGGTCAGAGCCGCGCCGGTTCCGTCCCCTTGCGCAGCTGGGCCAGGTTGAAGGACTGGGCCATCCGCTGGTAGCCCTCGTCGCTCAGGTGCAGGTGGTCGCCGCTGTCGTACTCGGGGCGCAGCCGCCGCCAGTCGTAGGGGTCCCGTACGGCCTTGTCGAAGTCGACGTAGGTGTCGAAGACGCGGCCGGCGCGGATCTCGTTGTTGAGGCCCCGGCGGGTGTTCTCCAGGGTGTCCTGGTAGCCGCGGTGGCCCTTGAAGGGCATCAGGGTCGCGCCGATCACCCGCAGCCCGCGCTCGCGCGCCTTGCGGGTCAACTCCCGCAGGCCCTCGGCCATCCGGGCCGGGTCGGTCTCGTGCGGGGTGCGCAGGATGTCGTTGACGCCGAGGACGATCACCACGGCCCTGGCGCCGCTTCGGCCGAGCACGTCCCGCTCGAAGCGGGAGAGGCCGCTCGGGTTGAACGTGGGGCGCCCGAGGCCGTCGGTGAGGATCCGGTTGCCGCTGATGCCCTGGTTGACGACGCCGTAGCGCGGGGCGCCGTTCTCGGTGCGCAGCCGCTCGGCGAGGAAGTCGGTCCAGCGGTGGTTGGCGTCCGGCGTGGAGCTGATGCCGTCGGTGAGGGAGTCGCCGAGGACGACCACGGTGCCGTTGGCGGTCTGGGTCAGCACGTCGAGCGCGGTGACGTAGCGCCAGTGGTCGGTGCGCGCGGTGTACGGGGTGCCGTCCGGGTTCTCCGTGTGGTCGCCGCGGGCCGCGAAGGAGGTCTGCCGGGCGTGCGGGTGGTAGGTCACCGGACCGGCGGGGGCCGGTGAGTAGGTGCTGACGAGCACGTCGGCGTCGTGCGGGACGGCGAGCCGCACCGGGTCGGTGACCACCTGGCGCCCGACCGGGATGACGAACCGGGGGCTGCCGCGGAAGGTGAGGCGGCGCATGGTGCCGGGGGCGGCAGTCGCGGAGTCCGGGCCCGCGGCGAGCGCGAGCGAGGCGTGCGAGATCGTCAGCGGGCCGCGGCCGAAGAGGTTCGAGAGGGTGACCCGGGCGCCGGAGCCGCCGACGCTGGTGTGCACGAGGTTGCGCAGCGAGGTGCCGGCCAGTCCGCGGACCGCGGTGCCGGGCTCGCCGCCCACCGGCGAGGCGGACCAACTGCTCACCCAGGAGGCCGTGGAGGCGGGCGCGGCCGGGTTCTTCGCGCCGCCGCCCGAACCGGCCAGGGTGTCCCGCTCGCCGTCCGCGCTCCGGGAGACGCCGAGGTAGATGGCCGTCGAGACGACGACCACCACGGCGACGATGGCGGCGAGCGAGGCATAACCGTGGCGCCTGGTCATGCGGTGCGGTCTCCTCGGACAGGGGAGCGGGTGCTCCGGTGCGGTGGTGGTGCACCGGGCCCGCGGGGGCGGCGGTGCGGGGGCGAAGTGCCTGAGCCCCAGGGCCCCGTGACGGCGGCTCCGGTGCGGATCCGCGGTGCTGGTACGGATCCATGATGCGGCATTGATCAGGACGCCTTCGTCCCCCCTCCCACCAGACGCAGCCGGGCGCCCCATGGATCCCACCCGTATCCCCGGCAGGGCACAATGCGGGCGGGACCTGCGGTACTGCCCAGCGAACGGAACGCGCGAAAGTGGATGAAACGGCCGAGAGGGAGCCCGCCCCGGGCGGAGTACCGACCACACCTGTGAGCGGATTCACAGACAGCGCGGCGGACGAGGAACGCCGCCGCGGGGTACGGCGGATGAAGGCGCTGGCCCTCGCCCTGCTGCTCGGCGTGGCCGTCGTCTACGCCCTCGCCACCTGGGCCGAGCACCAGGGCGCCGGTGCCTGGGCGGGCTATACGGCCGCGGCGGCGGAGGCGGGCATGGTCGGCGCGCTCGCCGACTGGTTCGCGGTCACCGCCCTCTTCCGCCACCCGCTCGGCCTGCCCATCCCGCACACCGCGATCATCCCGACGAAGAAGGACCAACTCGGCGTCTCCCTGGGCGAGTTCGTCGGCGAGAACTTCCTCTCCGAGGAGGTCGTACGCCAGCGGCTGCGGGCCGTCGGCATCGGCAGCAGGCTCGGCGCCTGGCTCGCCGCGTCCGAGCACGCCGACCGGGTCACCGCCGAACTCGCCACCGCCCTGCGCGGCGCCCTCGCCGTGCTGCGCGACTCCGATGTGCAGGCCGTCGTCGGCGAGGCCATCACCCGCCGCGCCGACGCCCAGGAGATCGCCCCCGGCCTCGGCGACCTGCTGGAGCGGATCGTCACCGACGGCGGCCACCGCCGCGTCGTCGACCTGATCTGCGTCCACGCCCACGACTGGCTTGAGGTGCACAGCGACTCGGTGATGGGCGCGGTGCAGGGCGGCGCCCCCGGGTGGACGCCCCGCTTCGTGGACCGCCGGGTCGGCGAGCGCGTCTACAAGGAACTCCTGCGCTTTCTCGCCGAGATGCGCGACATGCCGGGCCACCCCGCGCGCGGCGCCCTGGACCGCTTCCTCACCGACTTCGCCGCCGATCTGCGCACCGACCCGGACACCCGGGCCCGCGTCGAACGCCTCAAGAGCGAGGTGCTGGCCCGCGACGAGGTGCAGGACCTCATCGCCTCCGCCTGGTCCTCGGTACGGGCCATGATGGTCGCGGCGGCCGAGGACGAGCGCAGCGAACTGCGCCTGCGGGTACGCGCCGCCCTCCTCTCGCTCGGCTCCCGGATGGCGGCGGACGCCGGGCTCCAGGCGAAGGTCGACCGCTGGATCGAGGGCGCCGCCGTCTACGTGGTCACCACCTACCGGCGGGAGATCACCTCCCTGATCACCGAGACCGTCGCGGGCTGGGACGCCGAGCAGACCACCCGCAAGATCGAGGCCCACATCGGCCGCGACCTCCAGTTCATCCGCATCAACGGCACGGTGGTGGGCTCCCTCGCCGGGCTGGTGATCTACGCGGCCTCGCGGGGGCTGGGGGCCTGAGACCGCCGGCCCCGGGGCCGGTAGCCCTGCTCGGGTCGGCAGCCGGTCCTGCTCGGGCCGGCGCCTGTGTCCCGGGCGGCCGGGTCAGTCCTCCGTCACGGTGAGCACGATCTTGCCCCGGAGGTGGCCCCGCGCCGCCCGCTCGTGCGCCGCCGGGGCGTCCGCGAGGGGGAAGGTGCCCTCGATCGCGAGACGGAGGGTGCCCGCCTCCACGAGGCCGAGCAGTTCGGCGAGTTGGGCGCCGTTCGAGCGGACCTGGGTGCCCGTCACGGTGATCCCCAGCCGCGCGTTCTCCGCCTCGTCGAACTCCCCGAAGTACACCGGGTAGAGCGATCCGCCGCGCTTGAGGGTGCGCAGGAAGCGCCGGCTGTGCGGGCCCCCGACGGTGTCGAGGACCAGGTCGAGGTCCCGGACGGCCTCCTCGGGTGGCTGTGCGGTGTAGTCGACGAAGGCGTCGGCGCCCAGCTCGCGCAGGAAGGCCTCATGGGGACCGGAGGCCACGGCGACCACGCGCGCGCCCCGCCACTTGGCCAGCTGGAGACCGAGGTGCCCCACGCCCCCGGCGGCGCCGTTGACGAGCACCGTGGTCCCGGTGCCGAGGGCCGCCGGGCGGTGCCGGGCCTCCTGGAACGGCGAGGGGTGGTCGTGCCCGAGGTCGATCAGGAACTGCCAGGCCGTCAGCCCCGACATGGGCAGCGCGGCGGCGTCGACGTGGCTGACCCCGGAGGGCTTGCGGGCGAGGTCGGCCGCCGGAGCGGTGACGTACTCGGCGTAGGCGCCGCCCTGGAGGGAGTCGGGGAAGCGCAGCAGTCCGCAGACCTCGTCCCCGACCGCGAAGCCGGGGACATCGGGGGCCGCGGCCGCCACGGTGCCGGAGACATCGGTCCCGGGGACCAGGGGCAGCGCGAACGGCGGCCTGAACTCCTCGGGCACCCCGGGCATCCCCTCGCGTACGTACCAGTCGGGAGGGTTGAGACCGGCCGCGTGCACCCGGACGAGCACCTCGCCCGGACCGGGCTCGGGCACCGGCACCTCGTCCAGGCGCAGCACCCCGGGGCCGCCGTACTCGTGCAGCCGGATCGCCTTCATGGTGGGTGTCGGCATCGGTGTCTCCTGGTCCCTCGGGGCGGGTACGCTGAACGGATCGGCGATCCGTTTATCCGGATCACTGAACCGAATATATGGACCACTGATCCGGATCGTCAATCGCGGCCTCGCCGAAGTACGGCCGAGGCGCGGTTCCGGAGGCCGGGAGGGTGTGGATGCGGGCGGACGCCAGGAAGAACCGGGACCAGTTGCTCACCGTGGCGCGCGAGGCCGTCGCCGAGCAGGGCGTGGACACCTCGATGCGCGATCTCGCGCGCAGGGCGGGCGTCGGGCTCGCCACCCTGCTGCGGCACTTCCCGACCCGCGAGGCGCTGCTCGACGCCCTGCTCCGTACCAGCTTCGAGGAACTGACCGCCCGGGCCGAGGAGTTGGCGGCCTCGGGGTCCGCCGAGGACGCGCTGCTGGCCTGGCTGCGCGACTGCGTCTCCTGGACCACGACCTACCGGGGCGTGACCGTGCTGATGGCTGCCGCCATCGAGGACCCCGACTCCGCGCTGCACGCCTCCTGCACCACCCTGCGCGCGGCCGGCGCACGGCTCCTGGAGCGCGCCCAGGCCGCGGGCACGGCGCGCGGCGACCTCGACGGCGACGAGCTGTTCGCGCTGATCGCCGCGCTCGCCTGGCTCGGGGACCAGCCCTCCTTCGCGCCGAGCGCCGGTCACCTCTTCGAGGTGGTCGCGAGCGCGATCCTGACGGGACCGGCCCGCGTCTGACGAAACCGGCCCGCGTCACGGAACCGGTCCGCGTCCGGCGAAGCCGTTTCGCCTCTGACGCGGCCGTCCCGCCTCCGACGGGACCTGCCCGCGCCGGGAGGACCGCCCCGCCCCGAGCGCACCGGCCCGCCCCGAGCGCGGCCAGGGGACCGGGTACCCCCCCGCCCCGTACGCCCCGGATGCCGCACCCCCTACCCGGCCGACAGGCCGAAATCCCCCCGTACCGGCAGGCTGGTAAGCCGCGGCGGAGCCCCGCGCGCACGGCGGACCGAGCCGGTGCTCATGGCCCGCCGCGGAGCGGGCATCCGGTACCGCAGAACGGGCACCCGAACCGGATGACCGTCCGGCCGGGGGCCGCAAGGCGCGCTCCGGTCGCCGCGTGCAGGGAAGCGTGCAGGAAGAGGGAGCCATGTCCGAGACATCCGAGCCAGGTTCCGGCCACCGGTCCGCCGGCGGCCTGGGCGATCCGTCCGGCGGCGGACCCGGTGACCCGTCCGGCGGCACCGTGACCACCGCCGTACCGGCCCGGCTCGACCGGCTGCCCTGGTCGCGATGGCACTGGATGATCGTGATCGGCCTGGGCACGGTGTGGATCCTGGACGGCCTGGAGGTCACCACGGTCGGCAACATCGCCAGCCGGCTCTCCGAGGACGGCAGCGGCCTGGACATCACCTCCGCGCAGATCACCGGCCTGGCCGCCGCCCTCTATGTCGCGGGCGCCTGCGCGGGCGCCCTCTTCTTCGGCTGGCTCACCGACCGCTACGGCCGCAAGAAGCTCTTCATGGTCACGCTCGCCGTCTATCTCGCCGCCACCGCGATGACCGCGCTCTCCTTCGACGCCTGGTGGTTCTTCCTCTTCCGCTTCCTCACCGGCTTCGGCATCGGCGGCGAGTACGCGGCCATCAACTCGGCGATCGACGAGCTGATCCCGTCCAAGTACCGCGGCCGCGTCGACCTGATCATCAACGGCAGCTACTGGCTCGGCGCGGTCGGCGGCTCCCTGCTCTCCGTCGTCGCCCTGAACACCGCGATCTTCCCCAAGGACCTCGGCTGGCGGCTCACCTTCGCCATGGGCGTCGTCCTCGGACTGGTGATCCTGCTCGTGCGCCGCCATGTGCCGGAGAGCCCGCGCTGGCAGTTCATCCACGGCCGCGGCGAGCACGCCGAGGAACTGGTCTCCTCGGTGGAGCGCGAGGTGGAGCGGGAGCACGGCCGCACGCTGCCCGAGCCCGGTCCCGCGCTCACCATCCACCAGCGCAAGAGCGTCGGCTTCGGCCTGATCGCCAGGACCGTCTTCGGTACGTACCCCAAGCGCGCCGTCCTCGGCCTCTCCCTCTTCATCGGGCAGGCCTTCCTCTACAACGCGATCACCTTCGGTTTCGGCGCCATCCTGACCACCTTCTTCGACGTGCCCTCCGGCAACACCGGCTACTACTTCGCGGTGATCGCCGCCGGGAACTTCCTCGGCCCGCTCGCCCTCGGCAAGCTCTTCGACACCCTCGGCCGCCGGATCATGATCTCCTCCACCTATCTGCTCTCCGGCATCCTGCTCTTCGGCACGGCCTGGCTCTTCGACCGCGGCTCGCTGGACGCGACCACGATGACGGCCTGCTGGTGCGCGGTCCTCTTCTTCGCCTCGGCCGGTGCCTCCAGCGCCTATCTCACCGTCTCGGAGATCTTCCCGATGGAGACCAGGGCGATGGCCATCGCCTTCTTCTACGCGATCGGCACGGCCGCGGGCGGTATCTCCGGCCCGCTGATCTTCGCCGACCTCACCGAGTCCGGAAAGGTCGGCGACACCGTCCTCGCCTTCCAGCTCGGCGCCGGTCTGATGTGCCTGGCCGGACTGGTCGCCGCCTTCCTCGCGGTACGCGCCGAGCAGCGCAGCCTGGAGGACATCGCCAAGCCGCTCTCGGCTGTCTGAGCGGTACGTACGCGCTCGGGGTGCCCCCCTGCCCGTGCCTCAGGCGCGGGAGCCGGGGCGAGGGCGGGGCACCGCCAGCGCCAGGATCGCCGCCGCCGCGCAGAGGGCGCCGGTCGCCACCCACATCGGGTCGTAGCTGCCGAAGACGTCCCGGGCGGCGCCGCCGAGCAGGGCGAGCAGGCCCGCGCCGAGCTGGTGCGCGGCGCCGACCCAGCCGAAGACCACGGTGGCGTCGGCGCCGAACCGCTCCCGGCAGAGCGCGATCGTCGGCGGCACCGTGGCCACGTCGAGCAGCCCGAACACCACCATGAACGCCAGGAGTTGGGGCCGCGCACTGGCGGAGAGCAGCAGCGGCAGCGCGCACAGCGACAGCCCGCGCAGCGCGTAGTACGAGGCGAGCAGCCGCCGGACGTCGAGGCGGTCGCTGAGCCAGCCGGAGGCCACGGTCCCGGCGACATTGAAGATCCCGACCAGCGAGAGCAGCGAGGCGGCGAGCGGCACCGGCATACCGTGGTCATGGGCGGCGGGCGCGAAGTGGTTCCACATCACGCCGTTGGTCGAGGCCCCGCAGACCGCGAAGCTCCCCGCGAGCAGCCAGAACGGCCCGCTGCGCACCGCGCCGCCGAGCACCCGCACGGCCCGCCGCGCCGCCCCCGGCTCCGGCGCCCGGCGCGGCACGAACTCCGTTGCCCCATACGGGCGTTGACCCACATCCGCCGGATGGTCCCGCAGGAAGAGCAGCACCAGAGCGCCGGTGCCGAGGGCCGCGACCGCGACGGCGAGCACCGCCGCCCGCCAGCCGTGGGCGCCGATCACCCCGGCGAGCACCGGCAGGAAGACGAACTGGCCCACCACTCCCGCCGCCGTGAGGATGCCGGTCACCAGTCCCCGGCGGCGCGCGAACCACCGTTCGGCGACCGTCGCCGCGAAGGCCAGCGCGGCGGCACCCGAACCGAGGCCCACCAACAGCCCCCAGTACAGGGCGAATTGCCAGGGCGCCGCCATGGTCGCGGTGAGCGCGGCCCCGGTGCCCGCGAGGCCGAGGGCGCCGGAGACGACCCGGCGCATCCCGAAGCGGTCCATCAGCGCCGCGGCGAAGGGCGCGCCGGCCCCGTACATCACCAGGCTGACCAGGCTCCCCGCCCCGATCGTCGACCGCGACCAGCCGAACTCCCGGTGCAGCGGCCCGACAAGGAGCCCGGCCAGGGTCCCGGCGGCCCCGGCGGTGATCAGCGCGAGCGCGGCCAGCGCGGCGATGAGCCAGGGGAGGGCTTGGCGCTCGGGGCGGGGGCGGGCACGGTCGCCGGTGGGGGTGGCGGCGGTGCGGAGGTGACCCCGGGCGGCCCGCTCGCCGGTGGCACCGTCACCGGTGGCGCAGCCGGTGTCGTTGCTGTCGGGAGCGCTGTCGAGGGCGCCGGAAGAAGTGACGCCGGCGGTGCTGTCGGAGGTGGTGTGCCTGGTCATGCGACGAGCGTGCGCCCGGGCCGCCCCTCCCCGGCAGTGGCCAGATGGCCGAGATATGCAAGAATCTGGCCATGGCTGCGCGTACTCCCACCCGGCGGACCCCGGCCGCGAACCGGAGGGATTCCCGTCCCCGGCACCGGGTCGCCGTCCTCGTCCGCCACGGTGTGCTGCCGATGGAACTCGGCCTGGTGCACCAGCTTTTCGGCGCGGCCCGGGACGCCGCGGACGCGCCGCTCTACGAGGTGGTGACCTGCGCCCCCGAGCCCGGCACGATCCGTACCGACGTCGACTTCACGCTGCACACCCCGCACGGACTCGAGGCGGTACGGGCGGCGGACACGGTCCTCGTACCGGCCTCCCACGAACTCGACGAGACCCTGCGACCCGGCGCTCTGGACGGGGAGTTGGCCGAGGTCCTGACCGAGGCGGCGGGGCGCGGGCGGCTCGCCTCGATCTGCACGGGATCCTTCGTCCTCGCCGCCGCCGGCCTGCTCGACGGCCGCCGCGCGACCACCCACTGGCAGTCCACCGACCGCTTCGCCCGCGCCTTCCCGTACGTCACCGTCGACCCGGACGTCCTCTACGTGGACGAGGGCGCCGTGCTGACCTCGGCGGGCGAGGCCGCGGGCATCGACCTCTGCCTGCACATGATCCGCGGGGACCACGGCGCCGCCGTCGCCACCGGCGCCGCCCGCCGCACGGTGGTGCCCCCGCACCGCGAGGGCGGCCAGCTCCAGTACATCCGACGCCCGGTCACCGAACCGGAGTCGACCTCGACCGCCGCCTCCAGGGCCTGGGCCCTCGACCACCTCGGCGAACCGCTGACGCTGGCCGCCCTCGCCGCCCGGGACGGCATGAGCGTACGGACGTACAGCCGCCGCTTCCGTGAGGAGACCGGTCTCACCCCGGTCCAGTGGCTCACCCAGCGGCGCGTGGACCGGGCCCGGGCCCTCCTGGAGGAGACCGACCACACCGTCGACCGCATCGCCGCCACCTGCGGCTTCGGCACCGGCGCCTCGATGCGCCAGCACTTCCAGAGCGCCCTCGGCGTCTCACCGGGCGCCTACCGCTCGACCTTCCGCGGCGCCACCGGGCCGCGCTGACCCGCCCGGCCGGGCCCGGGCCCGCGACCCGGGCCACACTGGACCCCGGAGCCCCCGGCACCGCAGCCGACCGACCGCCACCGCAGGCAGGAGACCTCAGCGATGACCATCCGCCGCATCATGCCCGATCTGCACACCGGCTCGACCGCCGCGACGGACCGGCACCGCACGTTCTACGGCCTGTTGGGCTTCGAGGAGGTGATGGACATGGACTGGGTGGTCACCATGGCCTCGCCCGCCAACCCCACCGCGCAGATCTCCTTCTTCACCGAGGAGCGCACCGCCCCCGTCGTCCCCGAGCTGAGCGTCGAGGTCGAGGACGTGGACGCGGTCTACGCCGCCGTCACGGCGCGCGGCGCCGAGATCGTCCGCGAACTGCGGGACGAGGAGTGGGGCGTCCGCCGCTTCTTCGTCCGCGACCCGGGCGGCCGCGTGGTGAACGTGCTGACCCACCGCGAGGACTGAACCGCGGGCCCGGGGAACACACGAGCCCGGCCCGGTCCCGACTTGGTGAGGAGCGCGCGGGTCCGGTCCGGTCGCGGCCTGGTGAGGAGCACGTGGGTCCGGCCCGGTCCCCGCCTGGTGAGGAACACACGGGCCCGGCCCGGTCCCGACTTGGTGAGGAGCGCGCGGGTCCGGACCGGTCCCGGCCTGGTGGGGATGCCCCGGTGGCTGCGGGCGCCTCAGCCCCGCCGGTCGGCGACGGCCCAGGAGGCGGCGGCCACGGCACCGGCCACCGAGAACACCGCGGGCCAGGCCCCGATCTTCTTCGCCAGCGGATGCGAGGCCCCGAAGGCGCCCAGGTAGGCGGCGGTCAGCGCACCCGCGGCCTTCCCGCCGGCCTGCTCCCGCCACTGGTTCGCGGCGGCGGCCCCGGCGAGGGCGAGCACGGCCCCGCCGAGCTGCCGCTTCCTGGTGAAGCGGGCGGTGGCGTACCCACCGATGAGCCCGGCCGAGGCCAGCACCGCCGCGGGAACCTTCGCCATCTGTGCCTCCATGCGTGCGCGTACGGGATGAACGGGATGAGCTGCGGATACCGCCCCAGGTGCGGCTACCGGACGAGGCTAGCGCGGGTGCCCGCACCGCCGTGGAGCGGGGCGGGCACCCGGCCGCCGCGGCCTCAGCCCGCCCCGTGGCACTCCCCGTACGTCCGGCCCGAGTCGCACCAGCAGGTGTCGGTCGCGGCCGGGGGCCAGGCCGTGGCGCGGCCGCGGGCGGCGAGGGTGGTGGCGTACTGGGGGAGGAGTTCGGTGTCGGCGGGGGAGCTGCCCTCGGAGGCGGCGAAGGCCTCGTAGGAGGGGACCGTGGCGGAGACGATGCCGATATTGGCGGTGCCGGAGTCGGCGAGTTCGCGCAGGCTGGACTCTATGGCCGCGAGGTGCTCCCCGTGCGAGGGGTACTCGGAGGCCAACGAGGGGTAGGCGGCGAGCAGTTCGGCGAGTTCGGCGGCGGGCCAGTGCAGTACGGCCACCGGGAAGGGGCGGGACAAGGCGGCGCGGTAGGCGCCGAGTTCGGCGTTGAGGCGGGAGATCTCCGCCTGGATCTCGGCCGGGTTGTCCGAGCCCAGCGACCAGACCCGCTTGGGGTCGTGCAGCTCGTCCAGGGCCACCGGGCCGGTGTGCCGCTCCTGGGCGAGCGCGTCCCACTCGTCGTGTTCGGCGCCGAGCATCCGGCGTACCCGGTGGCGCCCGACCAGCAGCGGTTGCAGGTCCTTGGCCGCCGGAGCCTGCGCCGAGAGCAGTTGGCGCACGCCCTCGGTGAAGGTCTCGTGGGCGGCGTCCAGGTCGTCGTGCGCCTCGTAGGCCTCACCCGCGATGACGTACGGGGCGCCCTCGCGCGGTGCCGCCAGCCGTACCCCGTCGAGGTTGGCGCGCGCCTCGGCCTCGTGCCCGTACTCCCACAGATTGGCCGCCTTGAGGGCCTTGACCAGGTCGGGGCGTTCCAGCGGGGTCGGGGCGGCGCTGAGCAGACGGTCGTAGAGGGTGCTCGCGCGGGAGCGGGCACCGGCGAGTTCGAGATGGGCGGCCGCCTGCAGCAGCAGTTGCTCCGCGTCCTCTGGGTAGAGCCCGGCGGTGCGCTCCAGGCGTTCGGCTTCGGCGATGTGGTCGACGGAATCGGCTGACGTTTCGGGGCGCATGCGGACACGGTACTGCGGTTGCGGCCACCTGAAACGAACGGTGCCGGGAGTGTGAGCAGCGCGGCATCGGCGGCCGGTCGATCTCCTCCCTGGGGTGGAGCAGCCGGGCCCCGGCTCTCGGGTATAACCGGACAGAGCGCGTCCGCGGGGGCGTTGCGGGTGCGTTCACGGGCTCGCGGACAGGAACGAAAAGTGCGGGCGCGGGAACGCGGCAGGTGGACAGCCGGAACGACCGGGACGACCGGGACAATCGGGACCACCGGGGTACGAAGCGGGGAGGGCGAGCGGCACATGGGCACGGGTGGAGACCTGGGCGCGACCGGCGTCCTCGTACGTCCGGCGGCGGCCCCGCACCGGGCCCCGGCTCCGGCCCGTATGACCGCCCTCGCACCTCCGGCGGCGACGCGCTCCCGCCGGATCCCGGCTCCGACCCGCCGGATCCCGGCCCCGACCCACCGGATCCCGGCCCCGACCCGCCTGACCGCCCTCGCGCACCCCGCGCTCCTGCGGCGGCTGCTCCTGCCGCTCCTGGTGGTCCTCTCCGAGGTGCTGTTCGCCGAGGCGGGGATGCTCGGCGCCGCCATGACGCTCGCCGCCACCGCGGCGGCCGGTTCGCTGCTCGCGCTCTGCGCCCTGCTCGCCGCGCGTGCGGTGCCCGCGGTGCCGCACGCCCGGGTCCGTACCGCGATCCGCGACCGGGCCCGGCGCACCGCCTTCCTGCCCCAGCGCGATCCCGACGCCGCCGGGCGCCCGAGGCCCCGGGCACCGGGGTGCCGGCCCGTGACGGCCGTATGAGGAAGCGCCGCACCGGCTGAACCGCCCGCGTGCCCCCGGGGTACGCGGCCCCGCCGTGCGCCCGCCTCCCGGGCGGGGCGCCCGACCGCGCCGCCCCGTCCGTACGGTCCGTCCTGCCGAGGTCTTCTCCTCCCTTCCCGGTCCCCCCTTCGGCATCCGCAAGGGGCGACCGGCACGACGAGACCCCCGGAGGGCTCCTCCCATGGCATCGCTGTCCGTCTTCGCCGACCTGGTCGCGTCTCTCGCGGACCTGCTCGACCCCCTGTGCCACGACTCCGCCACCGCCGCCGCGATCGTGGTCTTCACCGCACTGGTACGGCTGCTCGTCCTGCCGCTGTCCCTGGCCGCCGCGCGCGGGCAGCGGGCGCGGGCCCGACTCGCCCCGCAGATCGCCGCGTTGCGGACGAAGCACCGGAAGGACCCGGCGGCATTGCAGCGGGCGCTCACCGCGCTGCACGCCGAGCACCAGGTCTCGCCGCTCTCCGGCTGCCTGCCGAGCCTGCTGCAACTGCCCGCGTTCTTCCTGCTCTACCACCTGTTCTCCAGCGGCAGCATCGGCGGCGAGCCCAACGCCCTGCTCGGGCACACCCTCCTCGGTGTCCCGCTCGGCGGGCGCTGGCACGAGGCCCTGGCCGAGGGCGGCCCCTTCGGCGCGCCCGGCCTCGTCTATCTGGCGCTCTTCCTGCTGGTCGCCGCCGTGGCCACGGCCAGTCTCCGCCGCACCCGGCGCGGCATGGCCGCCTCCGGCCCGCTGCTCCCGGCGGGCGAGGACGGGCGCCCGGCCCCGGGGCTCGGCGCCCTGACCAGGGTGCTGCCGCTGATGTCCTTCCTGACCCTGATCAGCGTCGCGGTACTGCCGCTCGCCGCCGCGCTCTACGTCGTCACCAGTACGACCTGGAGCGCGGTCGAACGGGCGGTCCTCTACCGGGAGCGGGAGCAGCCGGAGGCGCGGGCGGAGGGCGCCGCCGCCTGACGGAAGCGTGCGGGGCGGCGAGCGGGCCGGGGCGCAATGCCCCGGCCCCACTCCACGGTCAGCCCAGAGTCCGTGCCGCGGTCATCCCGGTGTCCGCGGTCATCCCGGTGTCCGCGGCCATCCCGGCGTCTGCGGTCACCCCAGTGTCCGCAGTGTCCGCGGCCACCCCGGCGTCCGAAGTCACCCCAGCGTCACTGTCACGCCCTCGCGGGCCGAGCGGCGGGCGGCCTCCAGGACGTCCAGGGCGGCGGCGGCCTCCCGCGCGGTGACCGGGTTGGGGCCCTCGCCGCGGACGGCGGCGGCCACCGCCGCGTAGTACGCCGGGTAGTCGCCGTGCCGGGTGGGTACCGGCTTGCCGCCGCCGGTCAGCGGGGACTCGCCGGAGCCGAGGCGGCCCCACAGCGACTCGGGCTCCACGCCCCAGGCGGTCTCCGAGTCGGGGCGCAGGCCCTCGCGCAGCGCGGCCTCCTGCGGGTCGAGTCCGTACTTCACATAGCCGCCGCCCGAGCCGAGCACCCGGAAGCGCGGCCCGAGCTGGGCCGCCGTCGAACTCGCCCACAGATGGGAGCGGACCCCGCCGCGGTGGGTGAGCGCGAAGAAGGTGTCGTCGTCCGCCTCGGCGCCCGAGCGGCGCACCACGGACTCGGCGTAGACGCGTTCCACCGGGCCGAAGAGGACCAGCGCCTGGTCGACGACATGGCTGCCGAGGTCGTAGAGCAGCCCGCCGATCTCCTCGGGGTCGCCGGACTCGCGCCAGCCGCCCTTGGGCCGCGGCCGCCAGCGCTCGAAGCGGGACTCGAAGCGCCAGACCTCGCCCAGTTCACCGCCCCGGACGAGTTCCTGGAGGGTCAGGAAATCGTTGTCCCAGCGGCGGTTCTGGAAGACCGAGAGCAGCAGCCCGCGCTCCTCGGCCAGCGCCGCCAGCTCCCGTGCCTCGGCGGCCGTACCGGCGAGCGGCTTGTCCACGACGACCGGCAGTCCGGCCTCCAGGGCCGCCCGCGCGAGGGCGACATGGGTCTTGTTCGGCGAGGCGATCACCACCAGGTCGAGTTCACCGGCGCGCGCCCACAGCTCCTCCGGTCCCGCCGCGAAGCGCACCTCCGGGAACTCGGCCCGCGCCTGCTCCCGCCGCTCGGGGTTGGCGGTGACCACGGTGTCGAGGAGCAGCCCCTCGGTCGCGGCGATCAGCGGGGCGTGGAAAACGGAACCCGCGAGGCCGTAGCCCACGAGCCCGGTGCGCAGGGGGTGCGTGCCAGTCATGGCGCCAGCTTAGGCAGGGAGCACACCCGGCGCCGTACGGGGTCGCCGCCCGCCGGGGGAGGCGCGGTCCGCCGGTGCCGCCGTCCCGTTCCCGGGGTACGGCCGCCGGATCCGCGGCCTCCTCGCCCGGCCCAGGCCGCTGCCCGGCCCCGCCGAACGGGCGGAAGGCCGCCGCTGAACGGGGGTAGCGGGGTGTGGCGTACGCCGCGCCGCGGGAGGAGGCATGGCATGCACAGCCGACCTGGAAGCGGAAGCGGAAACAGAGACGGGAACAGAGACGCCGGCAGAGACGGCAGCAGCGGGAGCGGGAGCGGGAGCGGAAGGGGAAGCGGGGAGCCGGGGGCCGAGGCGCGAGCCACCGGGGCGCGGGCGCGGGGTGGCCCGGCAGCGGCCGGGAGCCGCCCCCCTGCGCGCGGACGTGCCCGCCCCCGGAGCCAGGCACCCACCGCCGCCCGAGCCCGAGCCCGCGCCGGAGTCCGCGCCCGCGCCGGAGCCCGCGCCGGAGCCCGCGCCCTCGCCGCCGCCCTGGCCCCGCTCGCCCTCCTCGGCCTGGTGACCGGCCCCGGCCCGCTGGTCGGCGCGGTCCCGGCCGCTGCCGCGGAATCGTCCCCGGTGGCGGCCCCGGCCCGCGAGTGCGCCGCCCGGGGCGCCGAGTTCCCGGTCCGTGCGCGCCTCGACGCCGCCGGTGAGCCGCGCCTTCGCGCGGGCGCCGCCCCGCGGAACTGGACGGTCGAGCTGACCAACACCACCCGTACCCGGTGCCGCGCGCTGCACCCCCTGCTCGTACTCGTCGACAGCGGTGGGACGTTGCGCCCCGGACAGGTCCGGATGGAGTTCCACGACGGCGGGCGGTGGCGGCCGGTGCAGCGCGAGCACACCGACCGCGGGGAGACCATCGGGGTCTTCGCGGGGCCCGGGTTCGAGGGCTTCGGGCTGTCCGCGGGCGACACCCGCCGGGTGCGGATGCGGCTGGCCTTCGCCCGGGACGCGGCCCCGGACGAGCTGACGGCGGAGGTGACGGTGGTACGGCGCCGGGGCGGGGACGGCGACTGGTTCGGGCAGTCCGCGCCGCACCGCTTCACGCTGCTCTCCGCCACCGGCCGCGCACCCGAGGCCACCGAGCGGCCGGAGCCCCCGGAGGGACCGCTCACGGAGGAGTCCCGGCAGGGCGAGTCCCGGGAGAGCGCCGGTCACCCGGAGCCCGGTCGTCCCGAGTCCGGTCACCCCGAGCCCGGTGACACCGGCGCCGCGGACACCACCGGCGGCCACGGGCTCCCGGACTCCTGGCCGCGCCCCGAACTCGCCCGTACCGGCCAACGCCATCTCCCCCAACTCACCGCCCTCGCGGCGGTGTTCCTGCTGACCGGGACCGTACTGCTGCGCTTAGCAAGGAAGTTGGCCCGGAAGACCCCTCGCGGCCCGGCCTGACCACGAGGTGACCCGATCCTCAAGTCGGCCTGGGAGCAGTCCAGATGACCCGGGGGACGAGGAGCGACTCCACCGGCGGTACGTGGGGGAGCGGGCCCGGCGCCGAGGAGAGCGGTCCCGGCTCGCGGGGGAGCGGGCCCGGCACGGAAGAGACCGGGCCCGGTACGGAGTCTTGTGCGCGGGTCCGCCGGAGCGGACCCTTCTCGGATGGTGACGCGAGAGGGCAGCCGATGAACGAGCCGGTCGATCAGCGCGAGCACGGCGAGGAGCCGAAGGCCCCGCCCGGCCGGCGCCGCGCCCTGGTGGCCGGTTCGGTGGGCAACTTCATCGAGTGGTACGAGTTCGGTGTCTACGGCTACTTCGCCACCACCATCGCGGCGCAGTTCTTCAGCCCGGAGGGCACCGGCGACCTGGAGAGCCTGGTCAAGACCTACGCCTCCTTCGCGCTCGCCTTCTTCTTCCGCCCGGTGGGCGCCGCCGTCTTCGGGCGGCTCGGGGACCGGATCGGGCGGCGCCCGGTGCTGATCCTCGTCGTCCTGCTGATGAGCGGCGCCACCACGCTGATCGGGCTCCTCCCGACGTACGCCACGGTCGGGGCGGCGGCACCCTGGCTGCTCACGGCGGTACGGATCGTCCAAGGCCTGTCCGCGGGCGGGGAGTTCGGCGGTGCGGTGGCGGTGATGACCGAGTTCGCGCCGCCGGGCCGCCGGGGGCTCTACGGCGCCTGGCAGTCCTTCACCGTGGCCCTCGGCCTGCTCGGCGGGGCGGGCGCCGCCGCGCTCCTCGCCACGGTGCTCAGCGCCGGCCAACTCGACGACTGGGGCTGGCGGATTCCCTTCCTGCTCTCCCTGCCGCTGGGCCTGATCGCGCTCTGGCTGCGGCTGCGCCTGGAGGAGACCCCGTCCTTCCGGCGGACCGCCGCCGGGCGGCCACCCGGTGAGGACGCCGCCCGCGCACCGGTGGACCGGGCGGGCCCCCGGGCCACCGCGCGGGCCATCGCGCTGGGCGCCGGGCGGCTGATGGGCTGGTCGGCGGCCGGGTACACCTTCCTGGTCGTCCTGCCGGGCTATCTGCAGGTGGCGCTCGACGCCAGCTTCCAGCAGGCGCTGCTCGCCGCCGTGGTGTCGAACCTGGGCTTCGCCGCGGTCATCCTGCCCGCCGGGATGCTCAGCGACCGGATCGGCCGGCGCCCGGTGATGGTCGCGGGCATGGTCCTGGTCGTCCTGCTCGCCTTCCCCCTGATGAGCCTGCTCCAGGACGGCTCCGCCCCGACCTGGGCCAAGGGGCTCGGCGTCTGCGCGGCGGGCGCCGCGGTCGGACTCGCGGCGGGGCCGGGACCGGCCATGCTCGCCGAGATGTTCCCCACGGACGTCCGCTACATCGGCCTCGGCCTGGCCTACGCCCTCTCCAACGCGATCTTCTCCGGCTCGGCGGGCCTCATCATCACCGAACTCATCGAACACACCGGCAACGCCGACATCCCCGCCTACTACGTGGCCGCCACCTGCCTGGTGAGCATCGGCGCCCTCCTCACCCTGCGCGGCGACGCCCACCGCCGCCCGCTGCGCGAAGCGGACCACGAGGCACCGCCGACGAGGAGCGAGGCATGAGGGACGAGCGGCGGTACGCGGGGAGCGGACGGCGGTACGCGAGGTGCGGGCCGCGCCGCGCGAGGTGCGGGCAGGGGTACGCGAGGGGCGGGCGATGAGGGTCATCGGCCTGATGTCCGGCACCTCGTACGACGGAATCGACGCGGCAGCCGCCGAGTTGACCTTCGAGGACGCCCACAGCGCTACCGGCACCGACGCCGATATCGGCCCCGGCGGGGACCCGGGTGCCACCCTGCTCCTCAACCCCCTCGGCTGGTTCGGCGGCGAGCACCCCGAGGAGGTGCGGACGGCGCTCGCGGCCCAACTCCCGCCCTCCGCAACCACGATGGAGGCGGTCTGCCGCCTCGACACCGCCCTCGGGCAGGCCTTCGCCGGGGCCGCGGACCGCGCCCGGCGCGAACTCTGCGCGGGCCGGGCCGACTTGGTGGTCTCGCACGGGCAGACCGTCTACCACTGGACCGAGGCGGGACGGGTCCGCGGCACCCTGCAACTCGGCCAGCCCGCCTGGATCGCCGAACGCACCGGGCTGCCCGTGGTCTCCGACCTGCGGGCCCGGGACGTCGCCGCGGGCGGCCAGGGCGCACCCCTGGTCAGCGCCTTCGACGTGCTGTGGCTGCGCGGGCGCCCCGGCAGGCCGGTGGCCCTGAACCTCGGCGGCATCGCCAATCTGACCGCGGCGGCGGCCGGTGAGGAGCCGGTGGCCTTCGACACCGGACCGGCGAACGCGCTGCTGGACGCCGCGGTGCGGTATCTGACCGAGGGGCGGCTGCACTACGACGCCGACGGGCGGCTCGGGGCGCGCGGCACCGTGCACCCGCCGCTGCTCGCGCACCTGCTCCGGGAGCCGTACTACGCGCGCACGCCCCCGAAGACGACCGGCAAGGAACTCTTCCATCTCCCTTATCTGCGCGAGCGGTTGAGACTGGTCGACCCCCTGCCGCCGGAGGACGTGGTGGCCACCGTCACGGCCCTGACGGCGCGCACCGTCGCCGAGGCGGTCCGCGCGGTCGGCGGCACCGAGGTGATCGCCTCCGGCGGCGGCACCCGCAACCCGACGCTGCTCGCCATGCTCCGCCGCGAACTCGGCGCCCTGCCGCTGCGCACCTCCGACGAGCTCGGCCTGCCGTCCGCCGCGAAGGAGGCCTACGCCTTCGCCGTGCTCGGCTTCCTGAGCCTGCACGGCCTCCCGGCCACCGTCCCCGCCTGCACCGGCGCCGCCCACCCGAGCGTCCTCGGCTCCCTCACCCCGGGCGCGGACGGCTTTCCGCCGCTGCCCCCGCGCGGCAGGGCACCGACCCGGCTGCGGATCGCGGCGGCGGCGCGCTGACCGGGCGCGGGGCGCGGCGGTACCGGGCGCGCCCGGTACCGGACGGGCCCACCCGGAGCGGGGCGGCCCGGAGCGGGGCGGCACGGCCCCGCCGCCCCCCGACTCCGTGGTCGTCTGCAACGATTCCCCGGTGGACTACCCGAACGACCAGGCACCCGGCGCCCCCGTGCGCTCCGGGATCCCCGAGCACGGCCGGATTCCGAAGTACTACGCGGTGAAGGCGCGGATCGCCCTCCTCGTGGACGAGTTGGCGGAGGGCAACGCGCTGCCGACCGAGCGGGATCTCGCGGAACGCTACGAGGTCGCCCGTGAGACCGTGCGGCAGGCCCTGCGCGATCTGCTCCTGGAGGGCAAGCTGCGCCGCCAGGGCCGCGGCACCGTGGCGGCGGGACCCAAGCTGGAGCAGCCCCTCTCGCTGGTCAGCTACACCGAGGGGGTGCGCAGGCAGGGGCGCACCCCGGGCCGGAACCTGATCGGTCTCGACCGCTTCCCCTGCAACGCGGCGCTCGCCGAGGAGACCGGGCTCCGGCCGGGGGAGCCGGTCTGGCACCTGGAGCGGGTGCTGCTGGCGGACGAGGAGCGGATGGGCCTGGAGTCGACCTATGTCGCGGCGGAGCGGGTACCGCATCTGGACACCGACTTCGACCCGGACTCCTCCTTCTACTCCTATCTGCACGACCGCCTCGGCATCGCCTTCGGGGACGCCGACGAGCGCCTGGAGACCGTGCTCGCCACGCCCCGCGAGGCACTCCTGATCGGCACTCCGCCCGCCCTTCCGATGCTCCTCATCCACCGGATCTCCCGCGACACCGAGGGCCGCCCCCTGGAACGCGTACGCAGCCTCTACCGCGGCGACCGCTTCTCCTTCTCCACCCGGCTCAGGGACTCCTCCTCCACCCGGCTCGGGGACTCCTCCACCTGACCTCCGGGACTTTCTCCACCCGGGTACGGGGATCTCTCCAGCCGGGTACGGCGGCTCCTCCACCTGCGCCCGGGGATCCCTCCACCCGAGTGCGGCGGGCCCCCGCAGCGCCGCGAGGCCCCGGGCGACAGAACCTGGCGTACAGCCCGCCTCCACCCGGCTCGGAGATCCCCCGGCCCTCAGCCCCCGACCCCTGGACGGCCGAAACCCGCCCGTGCGAAAGCCCCCTGAGCGAGCGTCAGCTCCGGCCGCGGGGCGCGTACGCGGCGCGTTCGGGGCGACACGGAAGGTGCGCAGGACCCTTGCTCCGGTGTGCGCGCCCACTTAGCGTGCGCTGGGCACGTACCTCCGTCGCCCGTACGACAGCTTGGGGTTTCCGTGACCGTTCCCCCGCACCTTCCCCCCTCCTCGGCGTCCACCCCGCCCCTCTCGCCGCCGTCGTCTCCGCCGCCCGCTCCGGGCTCCTCGGGTCTGCCCCGCCGACTGGTCCTCGGGGCCGCGGGCGCCCTCGGCGCCGGTTCCGCCCTCGCGCTCCCCACCTCCGCCGCTGCCGCGCCCGGGCCGCCTGCCGCGGCTCCGGGCGCCGGCGAGGACCGGGGCACCGACGCCGCCCGGGCCGCCCTGCGGCGCCTGCTGCCGCACCACGCCGAGCAGTTCACGCTCCGGCTGCGGCCCCCTCACGAGGGCCGCGAGCACTTCCGCGTCACCGGAAGACGGGGGCACCTCACCGTCGAGGCGACCGGCCCGGCCACCCTGCTGACCGGGGTGCACTGGTACCTCAAGTACGTCTGCGGGGCCCATCTCGCCTGGAACGGGGCGCAGTTGGACCTGCCGGACCGGCTGCCCGCCCCGCGGCGCCCGCTGGAACGTTCCACCACGCTGAAGCACCGCTTCGTGCTCAACGACACCAGCGACGGCTACACCGCCCCGTACGCGGACTGGGCGTACTGGGAGCGGATGATCGACCTGCTCGCGCTGCACGGCTGCAACGAGGTCATGGTCATCGCGGGGGCGGAGGCGGTCTACCACCGGGTGCTGAAGGAGTTCGGCTACAGCGACGCGGAGGCGCGCGCCTGGCTGCCCGCGCCCTCGCACCAGCCCTGGTGGCTGCTGCAGAACCTGGCCGGATACGGCGGCCCGCTCTCCGCCGAACTGATCGCCGGGCGGGCCGACTTGGGCCGCCGGATCACCGCGCGGCTGCGCGAACTCGGCATGTCCCCGGTGCTGCCCGGCTACTACGGCCATGTCCCGGACGGCTTCGTCGACCGCAACGGAGGCGACGCCCATGTCGTCCCGCAGGGCACCTGGCACGGCTTCGCCCGCCCCGACTGGCTCGACCCGCGCACCGACTCCTTCGCCTCGGTGGCCGCCTCCTTCTACCGCCACCAGCGCCGACTCTTCGGCGAGGCACGGCACTTCAAGATGGACCTGCTGCACGAGGGCGGCACCGCGGGCGACGTACCGGTGCCGGAGGCGGCGCGCGGGGTGCAGCGGGCGCTCCGGGCGGCCCATCCGGAGGGCACCTGGGTCATCCTCGGCTGGGAGGCCAATCCGCTGCCCGAGCTGCTGGACGCGGTGGACAAGGAGCGGATGCTCATCGTCGACGGCGTCTCCGACCGCTTCTCCAGCGTCACCGACCGGGAGAAGGACTGGGCGGGCACCCCCTACGCCTTCGGCACCATCCCCAACTTCGGCGGGCGCACCACCCTCGGCGCCCGCGCCCACCTGTGGACGCGGAAGTTCTTCGCCTGGCGCGACAAGCCGGACAGCGCGCTGACCGGAACCGCCTATCTGCCGGAGGCCGTGGACCGCGACCCGGCCGCCTTCGAGCTGTTCTCCGAACTCGCCTGGCGGGAGAGCGCCCCCGACCGCGCCGACTGGTTCGCCGGGTACGCCGACTTCCGCTACGGCGGCCGGGACCCCGGGGCCCGCGCGGCCTGGCGGGCACTTGAGGAAACCGCGTACCAGCACACCGCGAAGGAGCGCAGCGACCCACACGACTCGCTGTTCACCGCCCGGCCCTCGCTGAGCGCGGAGCGCTCCTCGGCCTACGCGCCACCCGCGCTCGCCTACGATCCCGGCCGCTTCGACGCCGCCCTCGCCGGGCTGCTCGCCGTCGCCCCGGCCCGCCGCCGGGGCCAGGCCTACGCCTACGACCTGGTGGACGTGGCCCGCCAGGCCCTCGCCCACCGCAGCCGCCAGTACCTGCCCCAGCTGCGGGCGGCCTACGAGCGGGGCGACGCCGGGACCTTCCGGGAGCTGGCGCGGCTGTGGCTGCGACTCATGCACCTGGCGGAGGAGTTGACGGGTGGACACCGCGCCTTCCTCCTCGGCCCCTGGGTGGAGGCCGCCCGCCGGATGGGCACCACCGCCGCCGAGCGCGCCGAGTTCGAGCGCACCGCGAAGGTCCTCCTCACCGTCTGGGGCGAGCGGGGCACCGCCGACCCGGGCAAGCTCCACGAGTACGCCAACCGCGAATGGCACGGGCTGATCGGCGAGTTCTACCTGCCGCGCTGGCGCAGGTGGCTCGACCTGCTCCAGGACGCGCTGGACACCGGCGAGGAGCCGCCGGAGGTCGACTGGTTCGCGGTGGAGGAGCCCTGGACGCGTACCCGCAAGGACTATCCGCTGCGCCCGGTCACCGACCCGTACCGCACCGCCTCCCGGGTCCGCGCGGTGCTCGCCCGGGCGCCCTACCAGGGCCGGCTGGCGGTGAGCAGCGAGCCGCCCGCCTTCCCGCCCGGCGGCCGCGCCCGCCTCACGGCCGAGTTCCGCAACGTCAACGGCCTGCGCGCGACCGGCCCCGTCGACTTCACCCTCACCGGTGTCGAGGCCGAGCCCGAGGGCCCCGCCCGGCTGCCTCGCGTCGCCCCCGCCGGCACCGGCACCGTCCGCTGGCGGGCCAAGGCCCCCGCCAAACCCCTGGACCGCCCGCTGCGCCCGCTCCCGTACACGCTCACCGCGCGGTACGGGCCCGAGGGCGAGCGGCGGGTGGAGGCCGTGCAGCGGGGCACCCTCTTCGAGGCCGGTCCGCTCGCGGACGGCTGGCGCACCGTCACCACCAACGCGGCGGTCTTCGGGCAGCTGGACGACCGCTTCGCCGTCGACGGGGCGGGCGCCGACCTCTGGAAGGGCACCGCGGAGTTCGGCACCCTCTACCGGGCGGGGGTGTTCGCGGACGGCGGGGTCCTCACCGTGTCCGTGGACAGCCAGGCGGTGACCGGGCCCTGGGCGCGCGCGGGCCTGATCGTGCGCGACAGCCTCGCCACCGCGGGCGCCCCCGGCTTCCTCAACCTCGCCGCCACCCCCGGCAACGGCGTCGTCCTCTCCTACGACAGCACCGGCGACGGCACCCTGGACACCTACCGGAGCCTGAAGGGGGTCACGGCCCCGGTGCTGCTGCGGCTGAGCCGCACCGGGGACACCTTCACCGGCGCCTGCTCCACCGACGCGGGCACCACCTGGCGCGAGGTCGCCGCCGTACGGGTGCCCGGCGCGGCGGCCCGGCAGGACGCGGGGCTGTTCATGACCGCCACCAACGGGGGCGGCGGGGCGCGCGGCACGGTCGAGTTCAGCGGGTGGAGCGCGACGTAGACCCCCGGGAGGACTCTCCACCCGTACGTCCAGGAGGACTCTCCACCCGGTACGCCCCGTCCGGCTCCACCCACGGGCGGTACGTACGGGTGGAGCCGGGCGCCCCGAGGCGGCTCCGCGCCCTCCTGTGGCCGAGGTCTCGCCCTGACATAAGACGCATACCGCACTGAAGGGTGCCCATCACTCCAATCCGGTCTCGATCTCCCTTATCGATAACGCTAACGTAACGGGTCTAGTCCAAACTTGGGAGTCGGTTCACCGGTCCTTTGCCGGGCGGACGGACTGATTCCACTCATCCCGAGGAGCGTTGCCGACGTGAGAGTCATAGTGGTGGGAGGCGGCGTGGTCGGAACCATGCACGCCTGGCAGGCAGTGGAACGCGGCCACGAGGTCGTACAGATCGAGCGCGAGGCGGAGGCCCGCGGCGCCTCGCTGCGCAATTTCGGCCTGGTCTGGGTCGGCGGGCGCGCCCACGGCGAGGAACTCGGTGCCGCGCTGCGCGCCCGGGAGCTCTGGGAGGCCATCGCCGCCCGGGTCCCGGACCTCGGCTTCCGGGCGAGCGGTTCGCTGACCCCGGTGCGCACCGCGCGCGAGCGGGCCGTCGCCGAGGAGGCGCTGTCCCGGCCCGAGGCCGCGGCGCGCGGGCACCGGCTGCTCACCGCGGCCGAGACCCGGGCGCTCAACCCGGCCCTGCGCGGCGAGTTCACCGCCGCGCTGCACTGCGAGCGGGACGCGCAGGTCGAGCCGCGCACCGCCCAACTGGCCCTGCGCGCCGCGCTCGCCGGATCCGGGCGCTACACCTTCCTGCCCGGCCGCGAGGTGCGCGAGGTCCTCGACCGGGGCGCGGTCCGCGACGACCACGGCCAGGTGCACCGCGGCGACCAGGTGGTGCTGTGCACCGGGGCCTGGCTCGGCGGCCTGGTCCGCGAGCTTGCGCCCCGACTGCCGGTGCGCCGGGTGCGGTTGCAGATGATGCAGACCGCGCCGCTCGGCGAGACCCTGACCACCTCGGTCGCCGACGCCGACAGCTTCCGCTACTACCCGGCCTACGCGGGCGGCGCGCTCGACGCGCTCAACTCCGGTCAGCCGCAGCCCGAGGTGGCCGCCGCGCACCGGATGCAGCTCCTGATGGTGCAGCGCCGGGACGGCGGACTGACCCTCGGCGACACCCACGAGTACGCGCAGCCCTTCGGCTTCGACGTGGCCGAGGAGCCCTACGCGCATGTGCGGGAGGTCGCCGAGTCGCTGCTCGGCCGCCCGCTGCCGAGGATCGTCCGCCGCTGGGCCGGGGTGTACGCGCAGTGCACCGACACCACCCGCCTCGTCCACCGCGAGCAGGTCCGCGAGGCGGCCTGGCTGGTCACCGGCCCCGGCGGTCGCGGCATGACCTGCTCACCCGCCATCGCCGAACAGACCGCCGAGGCGCTCGGCTGGTGAGCACGGTGACAAGGCCCCCGGCCTCCCGGGTCCGGGCGAAGCCCGCGGCACGGGAACCAGCGAAGCCCCCGGCACGGGCCGCCGTGGCACCTCCGGCACCGGACCGGACGAAGCCCCCGGCCCGGGCCGCCGTGAGACTCCCGGCACGGGCCGCAGCGAAGCCCCCGGCCCGGCGCCCCTCCCCACCCCAGTCCGAGTCCCCGCCCGAGTCCGCGTCCGAATCCTTGCCCCGACCCTTGCCCCGACCCCTGCCCCAACTCCCGCCCCAGACCCCGGCGATGACCCCGGCACCGACCCCCGTGGAGCCCCCCGTGACCGACCACCAGACCACGACCCCGACAAGCACGCGCCGCGAGGCGGCCCGCCCGGAGCCCTCCGCCGAGGGCGCGCCCCTCGACATCCGCCTCGCCGTGCTCGACATGGCGGGCACCACCGTCGCCGACGGCGGACTGGTGGAGCAGGCCTTCTCGGCCGCCGCCGCCCGCCTCGGGGTGGAGCCCGGCTCCGCCGACCACGCGGCCAAGCTCGCCCATGTCCGCGCCACCATGGGCGAGTCGAAGATCTCCGTCTTCCGGCACCTCTTCGGCGCCGAGGAGCCGGCGCAGCGCGCGAACACCGCCTTCGAGGAGGCGTACGCGGAGCAGGTCGCCGCGGGGCGCATCGCCCCGCTGCCCGGCGCGCGGGAGGCCATCGAGCGCCTCAAGGAGTCCGGCCGCACCGTGGTGCTGACCACCGGCTTCGCCCGGCCCACCCAGGACGCGATCCTCGACGCCCTCGGCTGGCGGGACCTGGTCGCGCTCACCCTCTGCCCGGCCGACGCCGGCGGCCGCGGCCGCCCCTGGCCGGACATGGTGCTCCAGGCCTTCCTGCGCACCGGCGCCGCGGACGGCGTGCACCAGATCGCCGTCGCCGGGGACACCTCGTACGACATGCTCAGCGGGCGCCGCGCCGGGGCCCCGGTCGTCGCGGGGGTGCTCACCGGGGCGCACGACGAGCCGGCGCTGCGCAGTGCGGGCGCCAGCCATGTCCTCGGCTCGGTGGCCGAACTGCCTGCGCTGCTGGACCAGTTCGGGTCCCGGCCATGAGCGGCGGCATCCGCTTCGAGAACGTCTCGGTCGCCTACGGCGCCACCACCGTCCTCGACCGCTTCGACCTCGGGGTCGAACCCGGGGAGGTCATGGCGCTGCTCGGCCCCTCGGGCTCGGGCAAGACGACGGCGCTGCGCACGGTCGCCGGGTTCGTCCACCCGGCGGCCGGGCGGGTGCGGATCGGCGGCCGGGACGTCACCGGGCTGCCCCCGTACCGGCGGGGCATCGGCATGGTCGTCCAGCAGTACGCGCTCTTCCCGCACCTGCGCGTCGAGGAGAACGTCGCCTTCGGCCTGCGGGCCCGGCGGGCGCCCCGCCGGGAGATACCCGGCCGGGTCGCCGAGGCCCTGGAGCTGACCGGGATGGCCGCCTACGCCCGGCGCCACCCCCGGGAGCTCTCCGGCGGCCAGCAGCAGCGCGTCGCCCTCGCCCGCGCGCTCGCCATCCGTCCCGAGGTGCTCCTCCTGGACGAGCCGCTGTCCGCCCTCGACGCCCGGCTCCGCTCCGGCATGCTCGCCGAACTCGCCCGTCTGCACCGCGAGTTGCCGAAGATGTCGATGCTGTACGTGACCCACGACCAGGTCGAGGCGCTGACCCTGGCCGACCGGATCGCCGTCATGGACAAGGCCCGGCTGCGCGAGGTCGGCACCCCGCAGGAGCTGTACCGCAGGCCCCGCACCGAGTTCACCGCCTCCTTCGTGGGCGGCGCCAACCTGCTGCCGGTGACCGTCACCGAGGGCGGCATCCTCCTCGGGACCACCCGACTCGACGTGGAGCGCGGGGAGTCGGCCCCCGGCGCCGGCGCCACCCTGTGCCTGCGCCCGCACCTGATCGGCCTCGGCGAGGGCCCCAACTCCCTTGCCGGCACGGTCCGGGAGGTGCAGTGGCGCGGCGCCACCCACCGGCTGCACCTGGACCTCGGCGGACGCACCCTCACCGCGGACCTGCCCGAGCTGCGCACCCCGCCCGCCCTCGGGGAGCGGATCACCGTGCACTTCGCCCCCGGCGACGCGGTACTGCTGCCCGCCGGGATCGGCGCGGACGCGAACCCCCGCACGGCTCCCGGGACTTCACCGCAGGGCGCCCTCACCGGAGCGGGGCGCGCCGATGGCTGACCCCACCCTGCTCCCGGCCGCACCCGCTCAACCGCCGTACCCGGCAGACCGGTCGGGACCGCCCGGACCGCCCGCCCGGACGCGGCCCCGGAGCAGCCCTCCGGGGTGGCGGCGCGGACTTCGAGGCGGCCGCACCCGGGCGCTCTGGGCGCTGCCCCCGCTCGCCGCGCTCGGGCTGCTCTTCCTCTACCCGCTGTACCTCGTCGTGCGGCAGTCCTTCCGGCCCGAGGAGGGCGGCACCTCCCTCGCCCCGTACACCGGGGTCCTCGGCTCCGCGGCCTTCCACGAGGCGCTGCTGACCACCGTCTGGCTGGCGCTCGCCGCCACCGCGGGCTGTCTGCTGCTCGGCTTCCTGCTCGCGCTGATCATCGCCTTCGTGCCGATGCCGGGCGCTCGCCCGGTTCATCGACGTCTTCCTCTCCTTCCCGTCCTTCCTGGTCACCCTTGCCCTGGTCTTCGTCTACGGCACCGTCGGCATGGCCAACGGAGTCTGGACCGGGGCCACCGGCGCCGCCGAGGGCCCCTTCGCCTTCCTCACCACCCCCTGGGGCGTACTCCTCGCGGAGATCACCTACTTCACGCCCTTCGTGGTCCGCCCGCTGCTCGCCGCCTTCGCCCACCTGGAGACCGCGCAGCTGGAGGCGGCCTCCTCGCTGGGCGCCCGGCCGCTGCGGATCGTGCGCACGGTGATCCTGCCGGAGGCGCTGCCCGCGCTCGCGGCGGGCGGGGGACTGGTCCTGGTGATGTGCCTCAACGAGTTCGGCATCGTGCTCTTCACCGGCGCCAAGGGCGTCACCACCCTGCCGACCCTGGTCTACGGCAAGGCGATCCTGGAGTCCGACTACCCGGGCGCCTGCGTCGTCGCCGTCGTCAACATCGCACTCTCCGTGGGCCTCTACGCCCTCTACCGGGTGGTGAGCCGCCGTGCTGGTGCATAGCCGCAAGGGCAGATGGGCGCTGTGGGCGCTCTTCCTCGCCCTCTTCCTGCCGCTCTTCGCGCTGCCGCTCGGCGTGATCCTCGCGGCCTCCTTCGCCACCCACTGGTCCGGCGCCCTGCCCTCGGGCCCGACCACCGCCAACTACCAGGCGGCCACCCGCGGTTCCTCCCTCCAGGCGCTCGGCACCAGCCTGGCCACCGCCCTCGGCGCCGGCCTGCTCGCCCTGCTCCTCGGCGGCTGGTCGGCCCTGGCCGCGCACGCGCTCGGCGGGCGCCGGCGCCGCCTGATGGACGCGCTGTTCGTGCTGCCGCTCGCGGTGCCCTCGGTCGTCGTCGGGCTCGCCGTCCTCGTCGCCTACTCGCAGCCCCCGCTGCTGCTCAACGGCACCCCCTGGATCGTCGTCCTCGCCCACACCGTCCTGGTCACCGCCTTCGCCCACCAGTCGGTCACCGCCGCGCTCGGCCGCCTCGACCCCGCCTACGAGCAGGCCGCCGCCTCGCTCGGCGCCCGGCCCTGGTACGTCCTGCTGCGGGTCCGGCTGCCGCTGCTCCTGCCCGCCCTGAACGCGGCGGCCGGGCTCTGCTTCGCCCTGTCCATGGGGGAGTTGAGCGCCACGATGATGCTCTACCCGCCCGGCTGGGTTCCGCTGCCGGTGCAGATCTACACCGCCACCGACCGGGGCGCCCTGTTCACCGGCTCCGCCCTGGCCGTCGTCCTGATGGCGACCACGCTCGCCGTGCTCCTCGCCCTCTCCCGCCTGCGCAACCGCGCCTCCTACCGCTGACGTCCACCGCGGACGCCGCTCAACTCCCCTTTCGCGCGGGTGTGTTCGCCCGCCGCTCCCGTCCCGTACTCAGGAGACACCCCTGCCATGTCCACTCCGCCCACCCTGCCCCGTACCCTCAAGTCCCTTGTGGCCGCCGGTGGTTGCCTCGTCCTCGCGGTGACGGCCACCGCCTGCGACGCGGGCTCCGCCGCCTCCGACGAGAAGGCCGTCACCGTCTACAGCGCCGACGGGCTCAAGGGGGAGAAGGGCGACGGCTGGTACGACCGGGTCTTCGCGGACTTCACCAAGCAGACCGGCATCGAGGTCGACTACGTGGAGGGCGGCTCCGGCGAGATGGTCCAGCGCGCCGTCCGCGAGAAGCGCAACACCCAGGCGGACATCCTGGTCACCCTGCCGCCCTTCATCCAACAGGCCGAGGAGAAAGGCCTGCTGACGGCCTATCAGCCCAAGGAGGCCGCTCAGCTCACCGGCGCCCCGCAGGACTCCGGGAGGAAGTGGACCCCGGTGGTGAACAACTACTTCGGCTTCGTCTACAACAAGAAGCGGCTGAAGACCGCGCCCCGGACCTGGGAGGAACTCCTCGGCTCCCGCTACAAGAACCGGCTCCAGTACTCCACCCCCGGCATCGCGGGCGACGGAACCGCCGTACTGATCAAGGCGATCCACGACTTCGGCGGCAAGCAGCCCGCCCTGGACTACCTGGGCCGCCTGCAGAAGAACAACGTCGGCCCGTCCTCCTCCACCAGCAAGCTCGCGCCCAAGGTCGACAAGGGCGAACTCCTCGTCGCCAACGGCGATGTGCAGATGAACCACGCCCAGTCCGCGAGCCTGCCCCACCTCGGCATCTGGTTCCCGGCCCGGCAGGGCGGCCGCCCCACCACCTTCGCGCTCCCCTACGCGGCGGGCCTGGTCAAGGGCGCCCCGCACCCCGGCAACGCCCGCAGGCTCCTCGACTTCCTGCTCGGCAAGCGGGCCCAGGAGCAGGTCAGCGCCATCGGCCGCGGCTTCACCGTGCGCCGCGATGTGCGCCCCACCGACGAACACGCCCGCGCCCTGAAGTCCCTGATGGACGGCGTCGAGATCTTCACCCCCGACTGGGCCGACATCGCCGGGAACCTCACGGACCACGTCGACGACTGGAAGTCGGCGACGGGCAGTTGAGAGGGGCCGGTCGACAGGGGCAGCGGGGTGTGCCCGGCGCCCCTGCGCCCCCGCGCTCCGGAATCTCTTTACCGTCCGGTGCTGTAAAGCCCGGCCGCGCATCCGCGATTATCTCCAATGCATAACAGGTATGGACCAAGACCCTCCGCGGCGCCCGCCGCCGGAGACCGCGGCCCGGCTGCCCGGCACGGCGGCCCGGCCGCCCGGAGACCCCCCACCGGAGGACCCCCATGTCACGCCTCTCCCGCCGCTCCCTGCTGCTGGGCGCCGCCGCGCTCGCCGCCGCCGGAGCGGGCCCGCTCGCCTCGGTGGCCCGCGGCGCCGCCCGGAGACCGAAGGTGCTCGCCCTCGGCATCGACGGCGCCCTGCTCTCCCGTATCGAGGACGCGCGGGCCCCGCGACTCCAGCGGCTGATGGCCGAGGGCCTGACCGCCCGCAGCAGTATCTACGCCGAGCCGCTCGCGCCCACCCTCTCCGGACCGGGCTGGGCCACCGTCCTGACCGGGGTCTGGCCCGACAAGCACCGCGTCCGGGACAACGAGTTCACCGGCAACGCCTTCGACCGCTACCCCGACTTCCTCACCCGCGTCGAGCAGGCGCGGCCCGAGCTGAAGACCCTCGCCGTCTGCTCCTGGAACCCGCTCACCGACACCGTGATCTCCCCGGCCGTCGACACCCGCGTCTCCACCCCGGAGGCGGAGTACGACGAGGGCACCACCCGGCGCGCGGTGGCCGAGCTGACCGAAGGCGACCCGGACGCCGTCTTCGTCCACCTCGACAACGTCGACCACGCGGGACACGGCAGCGGCGCCGCGAGCCAGGAGTACCTGGACGCCATCGCGGGCGTGGATGCCCAGGTCGGCCGCATCCTCGACGCGGTCGCCGCCCGGCCCGGCCACGGCGAGGAGGACTGGCTGATCCTCGTCACCGCCGACCACGGCCACACCGACCCCGGCGGCCACGGCGGCTCCTCCTGGGCCGAGCGGCAGACCTTCCTGCTCGCGGTGGGCGGCGGCGCCGAGGCCGGTTCGGTCCGGCACGACATCCGGATGCCCGACCTCGCGGCCGGCGCCCTCGCCCACCTCGGTATCGCCCTCGACCCGGCCTGGGATCTCGACGGTCGCCCCTTCCAGGAGCCCGCCGCCGACGACTTCGAGAGCCTGCGCGAGAAGCTGGGGACCGCCGTCGACGAGAGCGGCCCCGGCGAGGCCCTCGGTTTCACCCACACCCCGCCGAAGGGCTGGTCGGTCGACAACTCCGCGATGGGCGGGGGCGGAATCACCGAGTGGCGCGGCTGGACCTTCACCACCGACGAGTTCTGGACCCGGGCCGCCCCCGACCAGCAGCGCGAGTCCAACCTCCGCTCCCGGGGCGTCTTCGCGGTGGCCGACGGCGACGAGTGGTCCGACGCCGGGACCGCCGGCACCTTCGACTCCACCCTGGTCAGCCCCGCGTACCCGGTCACCGGCGGCGCGGCCACCCTCACGTACACCACCTTCTACCGCCAGGAGGGCGAGCAGCGCGGCGAGGTCTCCGTCTCCTGGGACGGCGGCGCACCGCAGGTCCTCACCACCTACACCGAGGACGTCCCCTCCCGCGTCGAACACCTCGGCCTGGACGTCCCCTCCGGCGCCCGCGAGGCCACCGTGCGCTTCCGCTACCGCGGGGGCGACAACTGGTTCTGGGCGCTCGACGGGGTCCGGCTGACCAGCGGCTGATTAAGGTGGGGGCGTCGGCACGGTGTGGTGGCGGCGCCCCCAGCACGGCACTTTCTCGGTTCGGTTCGGCGTACGGCAGGAGACCCGCACGATGTCACACCGCAGGCCCATCGATTCCTGGCTCACCGACATGGACGGGGTCCTCATCCACGAGGGCGTGCCCATCCCGGGGGCCGAGGCCTTCATCAAGCGGCTCCGCGAATCCGGCAAGCCCTTCCTGGTCCTCACCAACAACTCCATCTACACCGCCCGCGACCTGCACGCCCGCCTGAAGCGGATGGGCCTGGACGTCCCGGTCGAGAACATCTGGACCTCCGCCCTCGCCACCGCCAAGTTCCTCGACGACCAGCGCCCCGGCGGCACCGCGTACGTCATAGGGGAGGCGGGCATGACCACCGCCCTGCACGACATCGGGTACGTCCTCACCGACGCCGACCCGGACTACGTGGTCCTCGGCGAGACCCGTACGTACTCCTTCGAGGCGATGACCAAGGCGGTACGGCTGATCAACGCGGGCGCCCGCTTCATCTGCACCAACCCCGACGAGACCGGCCCCTCCACCGAGGGCCCGCTGCCCGCGACGGGCTCGGTGGCGGCGCTCATCACCAAGGCCACCGGCAAGGAGCCCTACTTCGCGGGCAAGCCGAACCCGCTGATGATGCGCACCGGCCTGAACGCGATCGGCGCCCACTCCGAGTCCAGCGCGATGATCGGCGACCGGATGGACACCGACGTCCTCGCCGGTCTGGAGGCGGGCATGGAGACCTTCCTCGTGCTGACCGGCCTCACCGCCGAGGCCGACATCGAGAAGTACCCCTTCCGGCCGTCCACCGTGGTGCGCTCGATCGCCGATCTGGTGGATCTGGTCTGAGGCGGGGCCGAGGCTGAGGGTCGGCCTCGGGATCGGGGCTGGATCCGTAGCCCGGGTGTTCCGACCGCCGCCGACCGGGGCGTTCCCGGCGGAGAGGCGGCCCGGCAGCCCGGTCGACATCGGGCCGGTGGCTACGCTCCGTAGCGCTCCGGATGCGAAGTGCCTCCGCGGGGGTGAACCTGCCGTAGTAGGAGGTTCACGATGCACATAGCTCTGCTCTCTCTGAGCGCCGCGGCCGCGGGCGCCGTCCTGATGGCGGCACCCGCGTGCGCCGTCCTGATGGCGGCACCCGCGTGCGCCGCCCAGGGGCCGCCGCCATCCGCGGGGGACGGGGTGGTGCGGGTCGCGCCCGCGGTCGTCGACCGCGGCGGCAGCGTCGCGCTCACCGTCACCGGCTGCCCGGGCCGCACCGGGCGGGCCTACTCCCCGGCCTTCGCCGCCCCCGCCGAACTCACCGCCGCCCCGGGCGCCCCGCTCCGCGCCGAGGCCCGGATACGGCCCACCGCCACCCTCGGCCTGCACGAGGTACGGATCGCCTGCGCGACCACCGGCAGCCCGGTGGACCCGGACGGCGCCGCCCGGGCCGACCGGGGGCTGCTCACCACCTTCCGGGTGCTCGACGAGGGGGCGGGCGACCGGGCGGGCACGGCAGACCTGGCAGATCTGGCGCCCTCGCGGAGCGGCCCGGACGAGGGCACCCGGGGCGCCCGCCACGCGGCCCACTCCACGGGCTCGGCGCCCGGCGAAGGGCAGAGGCAGGTACCCGGCGAGGAGCGGGGAGCGGCCCCCGGCGAGGAGCAGACGTCGGCCTCCGGCGAGGGACAGGCGTCCGCCCCCGGCGAGAAGCAGGGGGCGGCGGCCCCGGAGGCGACCGGCGCGGCCCCTTCCGCCTCGCCCGGACCGCGGGCCCCCGGCGCCGCCGCCCCGGAGATGGCCGCCCAGCCCGAACTCGCGGGCCCCGGCACCCGGCACACCGTCACCGGTCTCGCCCTCGCCTCGGTGGCCGCGGTCGCCATGGCGGTACGGAGCACCCGCCGCGGAGCCGCGCGCACCGGCGGAAAACCGCGTGGCTGACGGGAGTTGAGGGGCGGGCGGAACACCGGGCGGAGCACCGGGCCGAACACGGGCGGAACACCGGGCGGAACACGGGCGGAACACCGGGGGAAAGACGCTGCGGAACGGGGGGAGCGGCGAAGGCCACGACACCCGGCCCGGGAATGGCGAAGTCCCCGATACCCGGCCCCGGAATGGCGAAGGCCCCGATACCCGGCCCCGGAATCGGGGACGGGCACCGGGGCCGGTGCGCGAAGCGGGCGCCGTTCAGGCCGTGGCGGTCTCCCGCCGTTCAGGCCGTGGCGGTCTCCCGTCGTGGCTCGGCGGCGGTGGCCGGACGGGACGCGGCGCGCAGGCCGAGGGCGCCGAAGACCGCGCCGAAGACGGCCCAGAGCAGAGCCTGGGTGCCGATCGACAGGACGCGGAAGTCCCAGAGCAGGGTGGCCTCGACCGGTACCGCGTCCGGGTTGTCCGGGAGCAGGAAGAGCACCGCGAGGACGGCGACCACGGTGACGGCCACGGCGGTGTGGCGAACCGGGACGGGCCGTTCGGCGAGCTTCACCGCGACCTGCCAGGCGAGCAGCAGACCGAGGACGCCGATCGCGACCGCGCCGAGCCACATCTCCTGGCGGTCGGTGACCGTGGCGGAGTCGCCGACGCCGGGCGGGTTGGCCGGGTAGCGCAGGGCGGGCAGCAGGGCGACCGCGAGGAAGGCGGCGGCGGCGAGGACCAGGGCGCGCGGCCAGGGGTTCGCCAGGGGCGTGCGGCGGTGGATCAGGGCGTAGGCGAGGGCGAAGAACACGCCGAGGGCGATGCCCGCGACGACCGCCGTGACCACCAGGCCGAAGTGCTGGGTGGAGCGGGAGAAGAGTTCCTCGTGGTGCTGGGCCGTGGCGGCGGCGTGCTCGTGCGCGTGCTCCTTCGCCGCGCGCGCCTCCTCCTCGCGGATGGCGCGGTCCATCAGCGGTTCCGCCGCGAACAGCGAGAAGAGACCGGCTGCGAGACCGGCGGCGGCGCCCGCGACGACGCCGCGTCCGAGCAGGGGTATCAGGGGTGTGGACATGGTTCTGTGCGCTCCGGGATCAGTACGCGGGGGTGGTCGTACGTGGTGCGGGGAGCGTCGTCACCGTCCCGTGCGGGCCCGGTGGGCGCCGCGCGGGACGGTGACGACACCCTCTAGTGGCACGGAGCGCCGAACAGGTGGCGGCCGTCGTGCGCGAACTCGTGCAGATAGCTGCCGGTCGCGGAGACCAGGGTGCCCTGGTCGAGGAAGACGGCGTACAGGGCGATCAGGGAGACGATCGCCGCGGCCGCCGCGATCGCCCAGTCGCGGGTGCTGAGAGTGGCGTCGGCCGCCGACGCGGTGTGCGATGCGGTGTGCAAGGACATACCGGTGGACCTCCTTCTTGGGGTTTCCACGCCCCATGGCAGGAGGACGACGGGTCAGTTCCTGACTCCCGCGCGGCGGCTGCCGGCGGTAACAGTGGCGGGACCGTCCCGGATTCGCACCGGGTTCCTGGCTTCCGTCGCCTCGATGTATGGATTTGTCGTCCGGAGAGTCCCAGCAGTTCGGTGAACCTGTCAACCAGACAGGTCACTTCTGCGTCCGCCCCTCGGACACCCCGCGCGCCCGCCGCCCGAACCGGTCGCAAGCCGCCGACCTGGGGTGTACGGACGCTGTGCGGCAAGGCGGGTGTGCCACGATGGGACGCCAGTGAGCCCACCGAGGGGGAGTGGATGTACGGCAGCACACCGATCTGCCGGGCCGCGGACCGCGGCACCGTGAGCAAGCGCACAACCGGCTCCGCCCGTACGGGACTTCGGGCCGCGGCGCTCGGCGCGGCGGCCGCGCTGCTGCTCGCCGGCTGCTCCTCCTCCGACGACGGCGGCGAGGAGTCTGCGCCGGTGCGTCAGCAGCCCAAGGCCGCCGACCCGTTCTGGGTGAATCCGGACGGCAAGGCCGCGGCGCAGGCGGCCGGTTACCGGGGGGACGGGCAGGACGAGGAGGCCGGTCTGCTGCGCCGGATCGCCGAGCAGCCCGCCGCCGAGTGGATCGGCCAGGAGAACGCCGAGCAGCAGGCGCGCGGTTTCACCGAGGCCGCCGCCAAGGCCGACCGCCGGGCCCTGCTCGTCCTCTACAACATCCCGCACCGCGACTGCGGCAACTACTCGGGCGGCGGCGCCGCGGACGGCAACGCCTACCGCGGCTGGGTCGATCAGGTCGCGGCGGGCATCGGGGACCGCCCCGCCACCGTGGTCCTCGAACCCGACGCCGTACTGCACCTGGTGGACGGCTGCACCCCCGGCGAATTCCACGAGGAGCGCTTCGACCTGCTCAAGGGCGCCATCGAGCGCCTGGGCGCGCTGCAGGACACCGAGGTCTACCTCGACGCGGGCAACGCGGGCTGGGGCAAGCCCGATCAGCTCTTCGAGCCGCTGAAGCGGGCGGGCGCGGAGCAGGCGGACGGCTTCGCGGTCAATGTCTCGAACTTCTACGGCACCGACCAGTCCGTCGCCTACGGCAAGCAGCTCTCGGCGAAGCTCGGCGGCAAGCCCTTCGTCGTCGACACCAGCCGCAACGGCAACGGCCCCTACACCGGCGGCGATCCCAAGGAGCGCTGGTGCAACCCGCCCGGCCGCGCCCTCGGCGAGCCCCCCACCGTCAAGACGGGCGACCCCCTGGTCAAGGCCTACCTCTGGGTCAAGCGCCCGGGCGAGTCCGACGGCACCTGCAAGGGCGGCCCCAAGGCGGGCGAGTGGTGGCCCCAGTACGCGCTGGGGCTGGCGAAGGGCGCGAAGTAGCCCATGGGCCAGGAGAGTTGAGGAACGCCCGCCGGACCGCTGGAGGACCGGCGGGCGTCCTGTTGCCCGGGAAGTCGTCGCGCGCGCCCGCGAGTTCGCCCCGCGCGCTGCTTCCCGGGGACGGCTGCCTACGGCACCTTCACCCACTGCGCCTTCGACGGTGTGCCCTTGCCGTCCGTCACGAAGAGCATGTACCAGCCGGAGGGGACCAGATTGCGGTTCTTCGGGACCGTCACGGTGACCTGGTCGCCCTCGGTCTTCATGTCCAGGGCGACGGAGCGCTGGTCCACGTCGGTGACATGGGTGGAGGCGCTCGGCCGGATCAGGCGGGCGTTCTTCAGCGCGGCGGCGGTCGGCGAGGTGAAGGCCGCCGAGTCGCCGCGCTCGACGGTCTTCGGGCCGCCGCTGAGCGTGGGGCGCGAGTCGCGGTACAGATAGGGCGGGGTGTAGATCTCGATGCGCTGCTCGAAGGTGCCGGGCTTGCTGCCGGCCTTGTCCGCGTAAAGCGAGTCGGAGCCGAAGAACATCACCCGGCCGTCCGGCAGCAGGAGCGAGCCCGAGTGGTAGTTGCGGCCCACCTCGGGATCGGCGACCCGGTCGAAGGTGCGGGACCTGGGGTCGTAGAGCCGCGCCTGGTGGATGTTGGAGTCGCCGCGCCCCCGGTAGTCCTCGGAGCCGCCGGAGACCAGGACCGTGTCGTCGGGCAGTACGGAGGCCTGCGGGTAGCGGGTGCCCTTCTCCAGCTCGGGTCCGTCGGTGAACTTCGGTGACGTGTCCAGGAGATCGACGATCCGGGTCTTCCTGCTGGACTTCTCGGACTCGCCGACCCCGCCGCCGCCGATCACCATGTACCGCTCGTCCTGCGCGGGCGGCAGCAGCACCGTGTTGGAGGTCTCCAGCTGGTCCGCGTCGCTCAGCCCGGGGATCTTGCGGAACTTGTTGGTCTTCAGGTCCCACAGGCCCGGGTCGCGGCCGACGTCGTCCGGTCCGTACCCGGCGTTCGAACCGGAGTAGAAGAGCCTGCTGTCCCGGGTGAGGAAGACCGCGGGATAGGTCGGGAACTGGCGCTGGCCCTTGGTGTACGACCACTTCCTCGTCTTCGGGTCGAAGACCTCGTTCTTGCCGGGCACCAGCTGGCCGATCTCGTCGAGTCCGGAGAGGCTGAGCACCTTTCCGTCCGAGAGCGTGGTCAGCGTCGGATACCAGCGGGCCTCGTTCATCGGGTCGACCTTGATGTACTTCTCGGCCCGCGGGTCGAATTCGTAGGCGTCCCGGATCCCCTGGAAGTCCTTCTTGTCCAGGGCGAGTTTCTGCGCGATGCCGTACACATTGCGCGCGTCGGAACCGGTGAGCCCCTGCACCCGGTAGTTGTCCTGGGTGCCGGTCTCGTACTTCGTGCCGCTGCGCTGCGCCTCCACATAGACGCGGCCGAGGCCGGGGTCGTTGCGCTCGAATTCCCCGGTCTCCTCGTCGAAGACCTTCTTCGCGCGCTCGATGACGACGGGGTCCTTGGAGACGAAGGTCTTGCCGTTGGTCCGGCCCGAGAAACGGGTTCCGGCGGGCAGCGTCACCGGCTTGTCGGGGTCCTCGTTGTGGACGATCATCAGGCCGCCCGCCTTGGTGACATCGCCCTTCAGCTTCTCGTAGCGCTGGGTGCCGCCCGCGATGAGGAGATTGCCGTTCGGCAGCTGGGTGTGGCCGGTGCAGAAGAGGTCGACCGGGGTGGGAATGCTCTTGATCGTCCGCTTCTCCGGGTCCCAGAGCCGGGTCTCGAACTTCTTCGCGTCGAAGTTCTCCTGGTTGTTCCCGCTGCCCGCGACGAGCAGGATCTTCCCGGTGTGCAGGAGCGCCGCGTGAATCGTGTTCAGCCGGTATTTCTCGGGAAAGTCGATGACATCCCAGTGGCCGTTGTCGGCCTTGTACTCCGGCTTGTTGATCGTGTAGTCGTGGTACTCCTCCGAGACGAACCGGTACGCCGCCGGTCCGTTCATTCCGGCGAGCGCGACGACGACCGCCGAGACGATCGCGATGCGGCGTATGCGGCGGCTGCGGGAGCGGTCTTTCACGTGAACCCCGTGATACTCGAGATGTGCGCGTACTTCGTGTCAGGCGTGGCGGCTCATTCGGGGTGCCGCGGCAGGCGCATGGTCTGGTCGGCCCCGTCCTGCGCCGGGAACTCCCGGGTACGGGACTCCTGGCGCGGCACCCGCGGCGGATAGCCGTAGCCGGGCCGGTCACCGGCGCCGCGGGCCCGGGCGGCGGGCGCCGCGTCCCGGAAGAGGGCGTCGTACTCGGCGGGCAGCGGGCGCTCGGGCGTCTCGGCGGGCCCCGCTCCCCTGGCCGCGTAGGCGGGCGCGTGCCGCTGCGGGCGCTGCTCGTGCGGCGGTGCCGACGGGCCGTCGTCCTCCGGGATGTGGCCGGCCTCCCGGGGCGGCTGCCGGTCGGCGGCGCCCGGGCCGGGGCGCCCGGGCTCCGGTGCGGCGGGCGCGGGCCGGGGCGGCGGGGGAGTGCCGGAGCGGCGGCTGTGCGCGCCGCGCCGGGTGCGCCCGCGGCGCTCCTTCCGCAGCGCCGAGCGCCAGGCGAAGATCGGCGCCGCGGTGATCAGCAGCGCGAAGGTGGCCCAGGTGAGCATCGCCGGGTGGGAGTGCCCGAAGAAGAAGGAGGCCACCATCGAGGAGGCGAAGACGAGAATGAAGAACAGATGGATGCGGAAGGTGCCGAACAGCGTGTCCGGGCTCGCCGAATCGCCCTTCGGGGTCACCACGAACTTGCTCTTGCGGCGCAGCACCGCGTCCATCAGGGAACGCGCGTAAATCGGGGCGGACAGCGCGGACATCACCATTCCGGCGACACCGCCGCTGCCCTCCGGCTCGTGCGGCGAGACGTTGTGGCGGCGGTTCCACACGTACAGCCCGATCTGCAGGGCCGAGGCGTTTCCGTAGAGCATCAGCCAGATCGAGGGGTCGATGTTCACACCGGAGGCGCCGAGGCCGAGGAAGAGAGCGCAACTCAGGCCCGCGAGAATCCAGTTGAGCGCGGACATCGGGTAGAAGATGACCATCATCGTGTAGTTGAAGAAGCGGCCCGGCGGCAGCGTGAAGGGCGCCTTCCAGAACTGCTTCAGAATGGTCTCGTAGGTCCCCCGCGACCAGCGCAGCTGCTGGGTGAAGAAGTCGGTCCAGGCGTTCGGGCCCTCGCCGACCGCGAGCACATCGGGGGTGTACACGGACTTCCATTTGCGGCCGGTCGCCGGGTTCTTGTGACGGTGCATCTCGAAGCCCGTCGCCATGTCCTCGGTGATGGAGTCGTACAGCCCGCCGATCTGCTTCAGGGCCGATATGCGTACGGCGTTGGAGGTGCCGACGAACATCGGTGAGCCGTAGCGGTTGCCGGCCCGCTGGATCAGCGCGTGGAAGAGGAACTGCTGCGATTCGGCGGCCTTGGTGACAAAGGTGTCGTAATTGCCGTACACCTGCGGGCCGATGACGAATCCGACATCCGGGTCGCGGAAGAAGCCGAGCATCCGCTCCAGGTAGTTCGGCAGCGGTACGTGGTCGGTGTCGACCGAGGCGAAGTAGTCGTAGTCCCCGCCGTGCGCCTGGAGCCAGGCGTTGTAGTTGCCGTGCTTGGTCCTGGCGCGGTGCGGGCCCTTGGCCTGGTTCCACTCGGCGACGCCCTTGCGGGTGAAGTGGTGCACGCCCAGGCGGCGGCAGACCTCTTTCACCGCGGGATCGTCGCCCTCGTCCAGCAGCCAGACATGCATCAGGCCGCGGTGGCGGATCCGCACCGCGGCCTCCAGCGTCTTCGTCACCATCTCCAGCGGCTCCTTGCCGGGCACGAAGGAGGTGAGGAAGGCGACCCGGGTCCCCGACTCGGGGACCACGGGTATGGGGTCCCGGGCGACGAGGGTGGCGTGCGCGTTGGAGAGGACGTTCATGCAGCGGAAGAACTCGATCAGGCCGATCGAGACGAGCATGACGATGTCGAGCGCGGGCAGGAAGTCGTAGGCCGGGTAGTCGCGTTCGGTCCAGTGGGTGGGCTGGAGCAGCCAGCCGAGCAGGATCAGCGAGAGCAGCGGAGCCGCGCCGAGCATGAGCGCGGCGCGGATTTTGTGCGGTTCCTGTGAGAGGAGCGAGCGGTACCGCACCGTATACGGCTTGTTCGGGTCAGGCTGGTGCAGAGGGCCCGCGAGGCGGCTGTAGTGCTCGTAGTCGTAGCGCGGGAGTTCCTTCTTCAGACGCCGAAGACCCGCCGTGCGCAGGCCGGGAAGCCTCAGCTGCGTCGTCTGCGCGGGGTCATCGGACACGGGTCGGCCGCCGTCCGGCGTCGACGTCATCAGTCATCCCCCCGCGCGCAGGATTGCGCAGTCGTTGTTCTCGAGTGTCCGTTCCGGTCCCCCTGGCCGCGCCGGTACCGCACGGCCACCCGTCACCTTAGACAGCGGACGGCTTCCGTACGGTTGCATCAAGCCCCTCGCGGTCGGCGGACCCGGGTCTTTCGTCCGGATCGGGAGCCTGATCGGGAACCGCACGCGGAACGCGCGGCTCCGGGGCCATGATCCCCGGACAGGTTTCTACGCCCACCCGCTTGATC
Source organism: Streptomyces physcomitrii (assembly GCF_012273655.1). Lineage (GTDB taxonomy): Bacteria > Actinomycetota > Actinomycetes > Streptomycetales > Streptomycetaceae > Streptomyces > Streptomyces physcomitrii. Next base: position 174,503 of record NZ_JAAWWP010000001.1, read on the forward strand.
GCAAGAGCGGAACCAGCTGTTTACCGGGCGGGCTCGCCGCTCACCGCCCGGCCTGCCGCCGCCCGGTGGCTCAGACCTCGCGGGCCGCGAGGGAGCTGCCGCCGACCGCCACCGGATCGCGGGGCGACTCGCGGCTGCGCACGTCCTCGCCTTCCGCGCCCCCTGCCACCGGCTGCCCGGACCGGGGCGGGCCGAGCCGGGTCCGCAGATGGCCGAAGTGGTCCCGGAGGGCGCGCTCCGCCCGCAGCACGTCCCCCGAGCGCACCGCGTCGAGGATGTCCCGGTGCCGTCGGCAGGTGGTGCGCGGGTCCTGCGGTACGTCGACCAGGTCGCGCTGCACCCGGTGGAAGGCGTCCCAGAAGGCTTCGAGCAGCTCGCTGAGCAGGGGGTTGCGCAGCCCGCGGTAGAGGGCGGCGTGGAAGTCCCGGTCGGTCTGGGCGAGTTCGAGCTCCGCGCCCGCCTCGGCCATCGCGTCCATCCGGTCGACCAGGGCCTCCAGCTCGGCGAGGTCCTCCTCCGGCAGCCGGCAGGCGTGCTGGGCGACCAGCCCGGTCTCCACCGCCTCCCGCAGTTCGAGGAGCTGGCGCAGGCTGTCCTCGCCCCGGTAGTGCCCGGCGACGGTGCGGAAGGCGAGGCCCTCGATCATCGGCGCCATCGACATCTGGCCGACATAGGTGCCGAAGCCGTGCCGTATGTCGACCAGGCCCATGGCCTGAAGCGCCTTGAGCGCCTCGCGGACCGAGTTGCGGCTCACCCCGAGCAGCTTCATCAGCTCGGGCTCGGTGGGCAGCGGGGCCCCCGAGGGCAGCCGCTGGTCGATGATGAGCTTCTTGATCCGCTCCTGGATGTCGCGCGCCATGGGCCAAAGGTATCCGCACCGTGTTCGAAGGGAACCCCTGAAGCCCGTACGCGACCCTTCACCGGGCCGCTACGCGAACAGGCCCCCCGTCTGCACGGAGGGCCTGCTGCTGTCGGTGCGCCGCCAGGGACTCGAACCCCGGACCCGCTGATTAAGAGTCAGCTGCTCTAACCAACTGAGCTAGCGGCGCCTGCTGACGCGAGAACTCTACCCGAACTCCCGGGGTGCTCCCGACCAGTTTTCGACGGCCCCCTTTATCACGGATGTTCCGGAGAACCCCGCATTCCCCCTTCTGGTCCAGCAATATGCAGCTTTTCCGAGTAGTGGGGGAAGGGTGCCCGCACAGGCCCGCTCCCCGCCCCCGCCACCCGCCTCCTGAATGTGAGGGAAATCGCATGCCGGTCCCCGCCCCGGTGCCCTTCCGGCCCCCCGTCTTCGAGGAGTACGAGCCCGCCGACGGCGACTGCCGGTGCCCGGGGTGCGGGTACGCGGGGGCCGGTGAGCAGGGGTCCGGCTCGGGCCCGGGTGCTTCCTGGTGGGGCCCATCCGGCGACGTCTTCTCCCGGTGGGGCGCCTCCGGGCGAGGCGGCTTCCGGCAGGGCGGCGGCCCGCGCGGTGCTCGCCGCGCGCTGGTGGCCGTCGCGGCGGCGGGCAGCGTCCTCGGTACGGCCGCCGGGGCGGGGGCCCTCCCGGCGCGCACCGCCTCGGCACCCGGGGCGCCCCGTGCCGACGCGGAGCCCGGCACCCCGCAGGGCGGCCGGAGCGGGCTGCACGGCACCGCCTACGGGACGGTGCCCGCGGCCACCACCCGGGCCGCGATCATCGACCGGGCCAAGAAGTGGGTGACCGCCGAAGTCCCGTACAGCATGGGCGAGTTCCACCGCGACGGTTACCGCCAGGACTGCTCCGGCTTCGTCTCGATGGTCTGGCAGCTCGGCACCAACGTGGGGACCGGCGGCCTCGCCCGCTACGGCACCCGGATCGCCCGCGAGGATCTGGAGCCCGGCGACATCCTGCTCTTCCACAACCCCGCCGACCCCGGGAAGGGCTCGCACGTCACCGTCTTCGGCGGCTGGAGCGACCCCTCGCACCGCTCCTACCTCGCCTACGAGCAGACCCGCCCGCACACCCTGGCCCGCAAGACCCCGTACCCGTACTGGTCGCACGCCGAGGACTACGTCCCCTACCGGTACCGGGGGCTCACCCCGCACGGCGGCACCTCGGGCGCGGACGCGGTCACGGTCTTCCCGGGCCTGAAGATCTTCGCGCCGGGCGTACGGCACGCCGGTATCACCCGGCTCGGCGAACTCCTCGCGGCCCGCGGCGGCCGCCAGTTCTACCCCGAAGGCCCCGGGCCGCGCTGGACCGAGGCCGACCGCCGCGCGGTGGCGGCCTTCCAGCGCGCCCAGGGCTGGCGGGGCACCGAGGCGAACGGCATCCCGGGTCCGGCGACCTGGGACTACCTGATGCATGGGAAGGGACGGGACATCGTGGGTGTGGGTGTGGGTGTGGGTGCTGCCGGAGTGGGCGCTGTCGACAAGGGCGCGGGTGCGGATCCGGAGGTGGGGGCGGGGGCCCGGGAGGGTGCTCGGGCTCGCGTCGGCGGGGTGGAGCGGCCGAGGGGAGGGGGAACGGGCGGGACCGCCGGGCGTACGGCACCCGGACCGGACGCGGCGGAGAAGCGGGCGGCCCCGGACTTCCCCGGGCGGGCGGCCTTCCGGCCCGGGAAGTCGAGCATCCACATCGCCCGGCTGAGCCGCCAACTGGTCAAGCGGGGCTACGGCAGGTTCTACCCCTCCGGTCCCGGCTCGCGCTGGACCGAGAGCGACCGGTGCGCGGTGGAGGCCTTCCAGCGTGCCCAGGGCTGGCGGGGCTCACGCGCGGACGGCGTTCCGGGCCCGGAAACCTGGCAGCGACTGTTCTCCTGACCGGCCGCTCGGGGGACTCGGCGGTTTGTCGTACGGGGACTGGGGGTCGGGCGGGGTTCTGATGCAGGGGGGTGGACGGCGATCGTTTGCGAAGGCGGAGGCAGCCATGAGGACTACGGACACGACCGGGACCCCCGAGACGCCGCACACCGGCAGCCCGGAACCGGTGGACGCGGACACGATGCTCCCCGCCGAGGAGCCGGGAGCGGCAGAGCACGCGCGGACGGCGGAGACAGCGGGGCCGACGACGGCTCGGACGAAGAGGACGGCTGAGGCGACGGCGGCAACGGGGAGTGCGGCAACGGGGACGGCGAAGTCGAGGGGTTCGGTCCCAGGTGAGGGGAAGGAGCCGGGGCCGGCGGTCGGGGAGGCGAGGTCCGCGGAGCTGGGGTCCATGGCTCCGCGGTCCAAGGATCGGCAGTCTCCGGGTCGACGGTCCCGGGATCCCCGGTCCTTCGATTCGCAGCCCTTGGATCTCCACTCCCGGGACTCCCGCTCGAAGTCATTGCGCTCAACGGACTCCCGCGCTACGGATTCCCGTTCCATGGATTCCCGCTCAGCGGACTTGCGCTCCCGAGGCCCCCGAGACCCCCAGCTCCTCCCCCTGGACCCCGCGCTGCCCCTGAGTTCCACCCGCACCGACCCGTTCACCGCTGACCCGGCCGCCACCCCGGCGCCCGGCCACGACCTCCCCGGCTCGGCGCTGGCACGGGCCACGGAGACCCTGCCGCGGTACGACCTCTCACGCCCGGCACCGGCCGTCTCCGAGCCCGCGCACGAGACCTCGGGCAAGGCCCTGGGCACGCGGCCCGCCCCCGACAGCCGAACCGCTCCTGACAGCCGGACGGCTCCTGGCAGTCGTACGGCTCCCGACAGTCGTACGGCACCTGACAGTCGTACGGCGTCCGACACCTGGCCCCCCGCCTCCGCCACCCCGACCGCCCCGCCCCGAGGCCGCCACCGCCGACGCGACCCCGGCCAGCCCCTGGACTGGCAGGCCTCGGATCACCAGTCCCAGGATGGCCACACCCCGGATCGCCCATCCCCGGATCGCCCATCCCCGGATCGGCAGTCCCTGGATCGGCAGTCCCTGGATCGCCGGTCCCCGGATCGGCGGTCCTCGGATCACCAGTCCGCGGACGAGCCGAGCCGGACTCCGGATGACCGCGACCGCCAGGCGCTCTCCTTCCTGGAGCCGAAGGCGCGGCGGACACCGCGGACGGACATGGTGCCCGCGGAGCACCCCGCGCCCGTACTGCCCGCCGCGGTCGGACTGACCGCCGGGGTGCTCGGGCTCGCCGGGAGTGTCTACGCGCTGGCCTGGTCGGGGCTGCTGCCGCGGGCGGCCGGGCTGTCGGCGCTGTCGGCGGGCGGGCTCGGTCCGGTGCAGGGCCTGGTGCTCGTCGTCTCCCTGCTGTTCGCGCTGTTCGGCCTCGCCGGTCTGGCCCGCGGCCGGGTGGGCCGGGCCTGGGTGCTGACCCTGTGCGGCCGGTACCGGGGCACCGTCCGGCACACCGGCCTGATGTGGGTCAGCCCGCTGATGCACCGCCGCCGGGCCGACGTACGGCTGCGGCACTGGCGCAGCGAGCCGATGCCGGCGGTGGACGCCCAGGGCCTCGCGGTCCAGGTGAGCGTGCTGGTCGTCTGGCGGATCAAGGACACCGCGCGGGCGCTGCTCTCGGTGGACGGGCACGAGGCCTATCTGCGCGAGTGCGTGGAGGCGGTCGTGGCGCGGGTGTTCCCGCAGATGCCCGCCGACACCGGGCGCAACGCCCCCGGCCGGTACCTCAGCGGACCCAGCCTCCGGGACGCCGAGGCGGTCGGCGAGGAGCTGACCCGGCTGGTGGCCGACGAGGGGCGCCCGATCGGCCTGGAGGTCTTCTCCGTCCAGGCGGTCTCCCTCGACTACGCGCCCGAGGTGGCGGCGGCGGTACGCAGGCACCGCGCGGCGGCCTGGGACGCCCAGCACCGGGACGCGCTGGTCGGCTCGGTGCTCGACTCGGTGGAGGACACCGTCAACCGCCTCACCAGCCGCGGCCTGGTCGAACTGGACGACTACGAACGCAAGGCGCTCGTACGGGACTTGACCGTGGCCTTCTGCTCGGCACGGGTCGCGGACGGCTCCGCGGCCGAGGACTGACCGCAGGACCGGGACGGACCGGATCAGACCCGGAACGGACCGGATCAGACCCGGAACGGACCGGATCAGACCCGGAACGGACCGGGACTGAGCAGGCGGCCAGAGCTGACCGCAGGACCGGAACCGAGCAGCGGCCCGGAGCTGAGCGGCGGCCGGGAACCGAGCGGCGGCCCGGAGCCCAGCGGCGGCCCGGAGTTGAGCAGAGAGCCGGAGCCCAGCGGCGGATCGGCAGAGGACCGGCGGCGGACCGGCACGGGACGGGCGGTCGGCGGCCTACAGCAGGTCGGTCGCCCCGCACCCCCGCTGGCTCAGCTCGCCGATGCAGCCCCATCCCGTCGCCGTGACCCACTCGAAGTACTGGGTGGGGCGCGCCGGGATGGCCTCGGCGGTGAAGGTGCCGGTGCCGCTCGGGATGCGCTGCCGGTGGGCGCCGGTGGTGTCGGTGTACGAGGCGACGATGTGCCAGGCGCAGGTGTGGGTGGACGCCTCGGACTGGATGCGGAAGGCCATGTTGGACTGGCCGTTGCCCAGCTCGACGACGTTCTGGCGGAAGTACAACTGCCCCTGCGAGGCGCCCTCGTCGAGGGCGTACGGTCCCCTGGGCCTGACCTCCTTCCCGCCGGTCAGGTCCCAGAGCAGGCCCTGCCGGGGCTCGGATCCCGCGGAGGGGATGTGGACGACGGTCCGCGCCCCGGGTGCGCGGCACTCGTCCTTGACGGCCGTCATGCGGTTGACGGTGAGTCCGGCTCCGCGGTCGCTGTTGAGGTTGAGCTCGAAGGTCCGGAACTGGCCGCGGGTGTGCTCGCCGTCCCTGAACTCCATGGGCCCCGAGGGGTGTTCGAGGATGCGGCCGCCCAGGGGCTTCAGGAACGCCCACACCCGCTCCGGCTCGCCGCGCAGCGCGGTGAGCCCGGCCTGTTCGCGGGCGGTGAGCTTCCGGTCGAGCAGCACCGTGATGACCTCGGGCATCTCCTGCTCGTAGTCGTGGGGCGTGACGGTGGCGACGAAGGCGGGCTGCTCGCGGTCGACCGACCTCTCCGCCTGCTTGTCCGAGCGGGCCCGCTCCCTGGCCGTCGAGCGGTCCAGGACGAAGGCGGCGTAGTAGGCGAAGACCAGGCCCGCCACGACCACCACCGCCACCAGGGCCCCGTACACCGCGCGTTGCCGTGGCGGCAGCCCGCGAAAGCCCGGCAGCCGGTCGTCGGCCCAGGCACTCCAGCCGCTCGGGCGCGACGGTAAGGGGCCCGACGAGGCCTCAGGCCGCGCGGCGGAGGCGGAGGCGGGGACGGGGCCGGAGCCGGGGGCGCCGCCCGGTGCAGGACCGGTCCGATCGGTCTGGCCGGTCTGGGCAGTCTGGTCAGTCTGGTCGCCCCGGCTGGTCTGCGCGGTCCGCCCGGCCTGCTCGGCCTGCTCGGTCCGCTCGTCCTGACCGGCCCCGTCTGCCTGACCGGCCCCGTCTGCCTGACCGGCCCCGTCTGCCTGACCGGCCCCGTCTGGCTGCCCGGCCCCGTCCGGCACGTCCGGGCCGGAGGACGAGGGTGGGGGAGAGGGCGGAGTGGGCGGATTCGTGGCCATGGGATCTCCGGGAAGGTGTACGGAACGGTGGTGGTCGGAGGCGGTGCCGGGACCCGTCAGTGGCGTCCCGGCGGTGACCAGCCGGGCGCGGGGCCGGTCGGCGAGGGCGCGGCCGGGCCCTTTCCGGTGGCGGCGTCGAGGGCGTAGAGGCTGCCGTCGTTGCTGCCGATGTACACCACCCCGTCCACGACGGCCGGGGCGCAGTCGATCTCCCCGCCCGTGGTGTAGGCCCACTTCTTCTTCCCGGTGGCGGCGTCCAGGGCGTACAGGCGCTTGTCGCGGCTGCCGAGGTAGACCACCCCGCCGGCCACGGTGGCGGCGGCGCCGAGCCCGCCCTCGGCGGTGAAGGTCCACCTCCTCCGGCCGGTCACCGCGTCCAGGCGGTGCAGGGACCGCTCGCTGCCGCAGTACACGGCGCCCTCGGCCACCCAGGGCTTCGCGGTGATCCAGCCGCCGGAGTCGAAGGCCCATCTCTTCTCACCGGTGGCCGCGTCGAGGGCGTAGAGGCGCTGGTCGCGGGCGCCGACGTAGACGGTCCCCCCGGCCACGGCCGGCGAGGCGACGAAGTCGTGGGCGGTGGTGAAGGCCCACTTCCTCCTGCCGGTGGCGGCGTCCAGCGCATAGACCTTGCCGTCGTTGCTGCCGATATGGACGACCCCCTCGGCCACTGCGGGGGAGGCGGAGACCCACTTGTCCGTGGCGTACACCCACTTCTTCGCCCCGGTGGCCGCGTCCAGGGCGTAGACGCCGCTGTCCCAGCTGCCGACGTACAGCACCCCGTCGACCACCGCGGGCGAGGAGTGGACCCAACTCTTCGTGCGGAACGCCCACTTCTGCTCGCCGGTGGCGGCGTCCAGCGCGTAGACGTTCTTGTCGTCGCTGCCGATGTACACGAGTCCCCCGACCACGCTCGGCGAGGAGACGGCCCGGTCGGCGAGGGGGAACGCCCACTTCTGCCGGCCGGTGGCGGCGTCCAGGGCGAGGACCTTCTTGTCGCTGCCGAGGTAGACCATCCCCTCGGCCACCGCGGGGGAGGACTCGAGCCAGCCCCCGATGGCGTGACGCCAGGGACGCCGCGGTCCGGGCGCGGGGGAGCCGCCCTTGTCGCCGCTCGGCCTGCCCCGGTCGCCGCCGCCGTCCGCCGCGGAGCCGCCGTCGGAGCAACCGGTTGCGGCGGCGCCGACACCCCACGCGGCCACCGCGCCGAGGCCGAGCCGCAGCACCCTCCGGCGGCCGGGTCGCCGCTGCCGCCCTTCTGACAACCGTCCAGCCATCCCGAACCCCCGTTCCGGACACCGCGGCAGGCCCCAACAGGCTTGCACACGGATGCAGTTGGTCCCGCAACACTCGTGAAGACCCTCCCATACGGGGACCACGCTGAGGCAAGGCGGCGCGACGGTCGGTGACGGCGGGGCGTGCCCGATACGGTCCTCTCGGCCTCAGGGCTTCCGGATCCGGTACCGCAGAAGGATCACCGATCCACCCGGTACCGCAGATGGGTCACCGATCCCGTGATCGCCGCCCCCTCCTGGGTCAGTCCGGCGCGCTCACCGGCGAAGAGCGGGGTGCCGCCGCCGAGGAGCACGGGGACGAGGTGGAGGTGCACCTCGTCGAGCAGGCCCGCCCTGAGCAGCGCGCGGGCGGTCTCGGCGCCCAGTACCCGGACGTCCTTGCCGCCCGCGGCCTCCCTGGCGCGCCGGGTGGCGGCCTCCAGGCCCTCGAAGGCGAAGGTCCCGCCGTTGCCGCCGACCAGATCCTCCCTGGTCCGGTGGGTGACCACGAAGCTCGGTACGCCGGGCCACGGGGTGCCGCCCCAGGGGCGCAGACCGAGGTCGAAGGTGCGCCGTCCGATGAGGGCGGCCCCGGTCCGCGCGTCCAGCTCCCGTGCGACGGCGAGGTCGGCCTCACCCCCGGGCCCCTCCCCGGCGTGCCACTCGTGGAGCCCTTCGCCGCCGTCCCCCATGGGCTCCTCGTCCCGGACATCCGGCCCGGCCGTGAACCCGTCCAGGGACACGGACACATCCAGCACCACCTTGCCCATCGCGGGCCTCCTCGCCTCCACCGACCACACCGGCAATGCCGACCGTGCCGACCACGCCGACAACATCACCGGCACCGGCACGGGCACCGACACCGTCACCGCCACAACCGATCACATTCGGGAACGTACGCCTCCCGGGCCCGGCCCGCAGCGCGGCCCGCGAGGCGTCGCGAAGGGCCCGTACCCGGCACGGGCGCGGCGCGCGCACGGCGCATACACGAGACGTCCGCCGAGTCCCCGGACCATACTGGGGGCCGTCCCCTGCCTCCCAGCAGACCTCCGAAGACCCCCAGTAGCCCCCGGAAGACCATGCCGAAGACAAGGACCTCCTTGACCCCAGTCCCCGCCACGACCTGGCTCGGCCAGGGGCGCCATCCCGGTGCCGAGCCCGAAGTGGACGTCCGCCGCAATCTCATCGCGCTGAAGTCCGCGGGGGTGATCGACGACTTCCTCGACCTCGACCCCGCCGAGGCCGCCCGGCCCGTGATCGGCGGCCCCCACGAGGAGCCGGTGACCGCGCCCGGCGCCCTCGCCCGGCGGCTCTTCGAGGCCCGGTGGCGGGTGGACGGGGACGTCGTCGTACGCGCCCGCCTGACCACATATGAACCGGGGGGACGCCGCGACGACCAGGCGGTCTCCTGGGTGCTCGTCGCCGAGGCGGACCGGGCCTGGCGGCTGGACTGGCCCTCGCCCGCGACGATGTTCTGGCCGGACAGCGAGCGCGTGCCCTGGGACCGGGAACCGGTCGCGGGCCTCAGGCTGCGCGCCACCAACCCGCTGCCCGCCGACGACAAGGAGATCCGCACCCTGCTCAAGGAGTGCGCGCGCCAGAGCTGGTACATCCACCTCGTGGTGCACGAGGCGATGACCCCCGACGCGCACGGGCAGCGCCCGCTGACCGCCTTCCTGCCGCCGAGCCTGCGCCACCGGGTGGTCGAGCACCGCGCCTCCCCGGAGCAGTTCCAGATCGTCAACTACGCGGTGAAGGACCTGCGCGTGGTGGTGCCCAGGGGCGGCGCGGTGGTGCTGCCGACCTCGCCGCCGGGCCCGGAGTACGACACCGAGCGCTTCGGCGTACGCAGTGTCTTCCTGGACGGTTCGCAGCCGACCGAACTCCTCGCGAAGATCATCGAGTTCGCGGGGCTGCCGCGGGAGCTGTCCCCGGAGGCGGAGCAGGCCGTCACCAGCAGGCGCCGCACCTGGCACCTGCTGACCATGGAGGAGGAGCTGGCGCACGCGCGGGCCCTGGTCGCCCACTACGCGGAGGCGCTCGACGCGATGACGAAGTCCCGGGACCTCTACCGCGAGGCCGCCGAACTGGCCCGGGCCGCGATGGCCGAGTCCGGGGACTCCCGGGGCGCCACCGCACCGGGCCCGGCTCCCGGCACCCGTCCCGAGGGCTCCGCCACGGGCCGCATCACCAAGGCCTTCGCCCGCATCAAGGACCCGGGCAAGCGCCGCCCCAACGAGTGACCCGGCCGGTGGGCGACAACTGATCCAGCCGGTCGCCGACGACTGCTCTGGCCGGGCGCCACCGACTGCTCTGGCCAGGCGCCACCGACTGACCGGGCCGGGCGCCACCGACTGCTCTGGCCGGGCGCCACCGACTGACCCGGCCGGGCGCCGCCCCCGGCGGTTGTCCCCGCCCGCCCCCGCCCCCGGCTCCATTAGGCTCGCCCGCCATGGACCACACCCCCGGCCCCGAGGCACCCGGCGCCACGGACGGCGTCCCCGCTCCCGGCACTCTCGACCAGCTGGCCGCCGAGGCCTGGCGGCTGACCGAGGGCCGCCCCCGTGCCGTACTGGGGCTGGCGGGTCCGCCCGGCGCCGGGAAGTCCACCCTGGCCCGCGCGCTTGCCGCCGCGGTCGAGCAGGTCAGGGGGCCCGGCACCGCCGCGTATCTCCCGCTCGACGGCTTCCATCTGTCGAACGCGCAGCTGCGCCGCCTCGGCCTGAGCGACCGCAAGGGCTCCGAGCCGAGCTTCGACGTCCACGGGTACGCGGCGCTCCTCGCGCGGGTGTGCGCCGCGGCGGCGGAGCCGAGCCCGTACGGCGTCTACGTACCGGACTTCGACCGGACCCTGGACGAGCCGGTCGCGGCCCGGCACCTGGTCCCGCCGACCGCCCGGCTGGTGGTCACCGAGGGGAACTACCTCGCCTGCGACCTGCCGGGCTGGCGCGAGGCCCGCGCCCTGATGGCCGGGTGCTGGTACGTGGCGGCGCCGAGCGCGGTGCGCCGGGCCCGCCTCCTGGACCGGCACGTCCACCACGGCCGCACCCCGGGCGCCGCCCGCGCCTGGGTGGCCGCCAACGACGACCCGAACGCCGAGCTGGTCGAGGCCTCCCGGGCGCGTGCGGACCGCGTCCTCACCCCGCCGCCGCTGCCCGCGGACTCCTGAACCGCCGCCGAGCCGCCCCGTACTGCCGCATCGCGCGAGCCCGCCCTCGTACCGCCGCGCCGCGCGAGCCCGCTCCCGTGCCGCCGCGCCGGGAACGACGAAGGCCCCCCGCTCTCGCGAGGGGCCTTCACTGTGCGCCGCCAGGGACTCGAACCCCGGACCCGCTGATTAAGAGTCAGCTGCTCTAACCAACTGAGCTAGCGGCGCGTGACCGGACAATCGTACCTGGTCCCCGGGGGTGCTCCGGACCGGGCGAGGGCCCCGGCGGGCGTGCTGCCCGCCGGGGCCCTCGCACCGGCTGTGCGCCTCGGCCCACCGGTTCCCGTGCGCCTCGGCCCACCGGTTCCCCGTGCGCCGCGGCTCACCGGTTCACAGCACCGCGCTCAGGAACTCCCGGGTGCGCTCGTGCTCCGGCTCGTTGAACATCTTCTCCGCCGTGCCGGACTCGATGACCCGGCCGGAGTCGAACATCAGGACCTGGTCCGAGATGTCCCGGGCGAAGCCCATCTCGTGGGTGACGCAGAGCATCGTGATGTCGGTGGTGTGCGCGATGTCGCGCAGGACGTCGAGGACGCCCGCCACCAGCTCCGGGTCGAGGGCCGAGGTGACCTCGTCGAGCAGCAGCACCTGCGGGCGCATGGCGAGCGCGCGGGCGATGGCCACCCGCTGCTGCTGGCCGCCGGAGAGCTGCGTCGGGTAGGCGTCGGTCTTGTCGCCGAGGCCCACCATGTCGAGCAGCTCGCGGGCCCGCTCCTCGGCCTCGTCCTTGGGCAGGCCCAGGACGCTGACCGGCGCCTCGGTGATGTTGCGCAGCGCGCTCATGTTCGGGAAGAGGTTGAACTGCTGGAAGACCATCCCGATGTTCTTGCGGACCTCGCGGATGTGCTTCTCGCCGGCCTTGACCAGCTTGCCGTTCCGCTCCTCGTGGGTGAGGTACTTCCCGCCGACCCTGATCGTGCCCTCCTCGGGCTTGAGCAGGGTCATCAGGAGTCTGAGGATCGTGGTCTTGCCCGATCCGGACGGGCCTATCAGGGTGACGTGCTTGCCGGAGTTCACCGAGAAGTCCAGCTCGTCCAGGACGACATTGCTGCCGAAGCGCTTGGTGACCTTGTCGAAGCGGATCAGCTCCTTGCCGTCGACCGCGGGGTTCGACTGGTCCTTGGTGAGGTTCTGGTCAGCGGACAAGACGACGCTCCAGGGCTCGGAGGAGAAGAGAAGCCGGGTAGGCGATGACGATGAAGGCGACACCCACGACGGTGAGGGCCTCGGTGGTGAAGGTCGTGTCGCTGAACGCCCGGCCCTCGCCCAGCATGTCCAGCGCGCCGATGGCGGAGATCATCGGGGAGTCCTTCAGCATCGCGACCACGTAGTTGCCGAGTGCGGGGATCACCCGGCGGATGGCCTGCGGCAGGATCACCGCGGTCCAGGTCCGGCGCTTGGACAGGCTCAGCGCGGTGGCGGCCTCCCACTGCCCGACCGGTACGCCCTCGATGCCCGCCCGGTAGACCTCGGCGGTGTACGTCGAGTAGTGCAGGCCGAGGCCGATGATGCCGGTGGTCAGCGGGGACATGGTCGGCCCCCACTCGGGGACCACGTAGAACAGGAAGAAGAGCTGGACGAGCAGCGGGGTGTTCCGGATGAACTCGGTGACCGCCGCCACCGGCCAGGTGATCCACTTCTGGTCCGAGCGCAGGGCGATGGCCCAGACGAGGCCCAGGGAGAAGGCGATCAGGGTGCCCCAGCCCAGGGCCTGGAGGGTGACCAGCACCCCGTCCCAGAACTTGGGCATGAAGTCGTCGACGACCTGCCAGTCCCAGTTCACTTGGCACCTCCCGTACCCGTGACGGCGTCGGTCGCCGACTTGCTGCGCAGGCCGCTGAGGAAGCCGGTCTTCTCCGGGGGCGTCTTGCCCATCCGCCGGTTGGCCTGCCGTTCCAGGAGCCGCATGCCCCGGGTGAGCAGGAAGGCGAAGACGAAGTAGATGACCAGGAGCAGCGTGTAGATCGGCGCGCTGTCGCCCTTCGCGAGACGCAGCAGATTGCCCGCGAAGGTCATGTCCGCCACCGCGATGGTGGAGACGAGGGCGGTGCCCTTGAGCAGTTCGATCAGCAGGTTGTTGAAGGGCGGGATCATCTCCGGCCAGGCCTGCGGCAGTTCGATCTTGCGCAGCCGCTGGGCCTTGGTGAAGTTCAGGGCGATGCCCGCCTCGCGCTGGGCCGGTGCGACCGCGGCGAGCGCGCCGCGCACGATCTCGGAGCCGTACGCCCCGTAGGTGAGCCCGAGGGCGAGCACGCCCGCGGCCATCGGCACGAACTGGATGCCGAGCAGCGAGGGCACCGCGTAGGCCATCCAGAACATCATGACCAGGGCGGAGGTGCCGCGGAAGATCTCGAAGTACGTGCCGGAGGCGAACCGGACGATCCACAGCGGCGAGGTGCGCAGGGTGCCGATCAGGAAGGAGACGGCGAGCGCCAGAGCGGCGCTGTAGACGGTGACCTGGACGGTGATCCAGATGCCCGGCAGAAACCATTCGGTGAAGAACTTCTCCGACATCATGAGGCGGCTCCCTCGGCGGGAGGACAGAGGTCCTTGACCGTGAGGTCGGTCATCTCCTCCTCGGTGAAGCCGAAGGGCTTCACGAGCCGGAGCAGTTCGCCGCTCTTCTTCATCTTGTGGAGCTCCCGGTTGAAGGCGTCCCGGAAGTTCTTCTCGGAGAGCCGGAAGGCGAAGCCGCCCGCGCCGTAGGCGGGCTTCCCGTCGACCTCGGGCTGGAAGGCCTCGCTGGCCTCGACCCGGGGGCTGCCCTTGACCACGTCCTTGACGGTGACGTTGGTGCCCGCGAAGGCGTCGACCCGGCCCTGGGCGACCGCGTCGCGGCCCGCCACCTGGTCGGGGAGGATCAGGATGTCCTTGACGCCCGCGGCCTTCGCGTAGTCGACCTCGGCGTAGGCGGTGCCGCTGGCCAGCTTGAGGCCCCGCTTGGCGATGTCCTCGTAGCTCTTGATGCCCTTGGGGTTGCCCTTGCGGACGATGAAGGCGTCGAGCATCAGATAGTCGGGGTCCGAGAAGAGGACCTGCTCGCAGCGGACCGGGTTGATGTACATGCCCGCCGAGACGACGTCGAACTGCTGGACCTTGAGGCCGGGTATCAGCGAGCCGAACTGCGTCGGTATCGCGCGTACGTCGGGTATCCCGAGCCGCTTGAAGATGACCTTCGCGATCGCGGGCGCCTCCCCGGTCGCCTCGCCGTCCGCATCGATGTAGCCGAAGGGCTTCTCACCGGCGACGCCGATCTTGACCGTGCCCGAATCGCGGAGCTTGTCGAGCAGGCTGCCGCCCTCGACCGTCCCCTCGTCGGGTACGCGGCTGCAGCCGGCGGCGCCCAGCGCGGCCACCGAGCCGAGCGCTGCCGCCCCCGCGAACAGCGACCGGCGGCGCATGCCACCCGGTTCCCGTTGGTGTTGTCTTTCCGAAGTCGGAGCCATGGGCGCGCGGCTACCCCAATGCATGCGGAGTATGCGGTTCACTTTCGGCCCCTTCTGTGGGCCCTGCCTCCCGAGCCCCCTTGACCCCAGGAGCACCCATGGTTCATGACTTGGTCCATGACTGAGCGATTCATCGAGGTCTCCCTTCCCAAGCGCGGTGTCCACTGCACTGCGAAGCTTCTCGACGACCGCGCGCCCCTGACCTGTCAGGCGGTGTGGGACGCACTCCCGCTGGGAGGGGACGTCTATCACGCGAAGTATGCCCGCAATGAGATCTATGCGCTCTTCGAGCCTTTCGCGGCCCAGGAGCCCCCGATGGAGAACCCCACGGTCACGCCCATCCCCGGGGATCTCTGCTACTTCTCCTTCAACGGCACCCAGCTGGGAAGTCAGGCCTACGGCTACGCCTCGGCGGGCGCCGAGGTGAAGGCGGGGGCCACCCTGGTGGACCTGGCGCTGTTCTACGAGCGGAACAACCTGCTCCTCAACGGCGACCTCGGCTGGATCCCGGGCATCGTCTGGGGCAGCGTCGTCGAGGGCCTGGACCGGATGGCCGACGCCTGCCAGGACCTGTGGCGCGCGGGCGCCCTCGGCGAGTCCCTGACCTTCAAGCGGGCCTGAGCCCCGGCCTCCGAGCGCGCCCGGGCCCCGCTCAGAGGGCCGTGCTCTCCGGCACCCCCGCCGCCCCGGCCGCGTACAGCGCGTGCGCGGCCCGCAGCACCAGGGCGTCCTCGTGCCGCGCCGCCACCAGCTGCAGCCCGATCGGCAGCCCGGCCGCGTCCAGGCCGACGGGCACGCTGGCGGCCGGCTGCTGGGTGAGGTTGAAGGGGTACGTGAAGGGGGTCCAGCCCGTCCACCGGGTGAGGCCCGAGCCGGGCGGCACCTCCACGCCGCCCTCGAAGGCGGTCAGCGGCAGCGTCGGGGTCACCAGGAGGTCCCAGTCGCGGTGGAAGGCGCCCATCCGGCGGCCGAGATCCATCCGTACGTCCACCGCCGCCAGGTAGTCCAGCGCGCTGTGCCGGGCGCCCTCCTCGCAGATCTCCCGCAGCCCGGGGTCGAGCAGGGCGCGCTGCTCCTCGCTCAGGCCCTGGGTGACCCGGGCGGCGCCGCTGAACCACAGGGTGTGGAAGGCGGCCACCGGGTCCGCGAAGCCGGGGTCCCGCTCCTCGACGTGCGCCCCGAGGTCCTCCAGGCGCTCCACGGCCCGCCGCACCGCCGCGGCCACCTCGGGCTGCACCTCGACCTGCCCGCCGAAGTCGGGGGAGAAGGCGATCCGCAGGCCCGACAGCCCGCCGTCCAGCTGCTGGGTGAACTCGCCCTGGGACGGGGCGAGTTGGGACCAGTCGCGGGGGTCGGGGCCGCTGATCACATCCATCATCAGAGCCGCGTCGGCGGCGTCCCGGGTCATCGGGCCGACATGCGCGAGGGTGCCGAAGGCGCTCGCCGGGTACAGCGGCACCCGCCCGTAGGTCGGCTTCAGCGCGAAGATCCCGCTGAAGGCCGCCGGGATCCGCACCGAGCCGCCGCCGTCGGTGCCCAGCGAGAGCGGCCCGCAGCCGAGCGCCACCGCCGCCGCGCTGCCGCCGCTGGAGCCGCCCGCGGTCCGCGCGGGGTCGTACGGATTGCCGGTGACCCCCGAGAGCGGCGAGTCGGTGACCCCCTTCCAGCCGTACTCCGGGGTGGTCGTCTTCCCCGCGAAGACCGCCCCGTGCTCGCGCAGCCGGGCCACCGAGGGGGCGTCCTCGGGGAACTCGCCGGTGGTCGGCGCGGTACGGGAGCCGCGCAGGGTGGGCGCCCCCCGCAGCAGCAGGATGTCCTTCACGGTGACCGGCACCCCGTCGACCAGGCCCGCGGGCTCCCCGCGCCGCCACCGGTCCTCGGAGGCGCGCGCCTGCTCCAGCGCCTCCTCGCCGTGCACCCGCACGAAGGCGTTGACCGCGTGCTCGGTCTCCTCGATCCGCGCCAGCACCGCCCGCACCACCTCGACGGGACTGAACTCGCCGCCGCGGTACCCCGCCACCAGCTCGGTCGCCGTCAGCCGGCTGAGGTCGCTCATCGCACTCCTCGGTTCACGCTCGCCTCCCGGCCCGGCGGCCGCCGGACCGGTCCCTCGCCCGTACGCGCTCCGCCGCCCGCGGGGCCCGTACGGAAGCTCTCGCACGGCCCGGACGGCACCTCTCGCGCGGCCGTAGGGTTCCGGGCCCCGCGGGCGGGCTCAGTGCCCGGGAACGTACCCGCGCTCCTTGTCGACGACATTGCGCAGCGGTTGCCCGGCGGTCCACCGCTCGAACTGCGCGACGAACTGCTCGCCCAGATCGTCCCGCCAGCCGACGGTGTCGCCGCTCATGTGCGGCGAGACGATCAGCCCCGGGGCCTCCCACAGCGAGCTCCCGGCGGGCAGCGGCTCCCGCTCGAAGACGTCCAGGGCGGCACCCGCGAGACGGCGTTCGGCCAGCGCCTCGGCGAGATCGGACTCCACGACGAGCTGTCCCCGGCCGACGTTGACGAAGCACGCCGAGGGCGGCATCAGCGCGAAGCGCCGCCGGTCGAACATGCCGCGGGTGTCCTCGGTCAGCGGCGCCACGCACACCACCCAGTCGGCACGCGTCAGCAGCGCGTCCAGGTCCTCCGGACCGTGCACCTCGCCGCGCGCGGTCCGGCCGACCAGCGCCGTGGTGATCCCGAGCGCCTCCAGGGTGCGCACGATGGCCCGGCCGATGGGACCCGAACCCACCACACAGGCGCGAGTTCCGGCCACCCGCCGGCTTTCCCGATGGCGCCATTGGTGCGCCCTCTGGAGTTCCAGGGTGCGCGGAAGATCTTTCGCCATCGACAAAACGAGCGCGGCGACATATTCCGCGATGGGCTGGTCGAAGATCCCGCGCGCGTTGGTCACCACCGTGTCGGAGGCGGCCAGCTCCGGGGACATCAGATGATCTACGCCCGCGCTCGCGGTGTGCACCCAGCGTGGCCGCGGACCCTCGCCCGGCCAGGCCTCGCGCACCGCGTGCGAGAGGAAGTCCCAGACCAGCAGGACATCCGCCTCAGGCAGCTGACCTGCGAGGGAGTCCTCGTCGGCGTGGAGGATCCGTGCCTTTCCGGTGAGTTTCCCGAGACGGGGCTGCGGCTCCGCGTCGAGCACGAGAAGGGTCGGTTCTGTCATGGCGGGGAAACCGTTTCGCAATGCGTGTCCGCTTCTCTGGGAGGCGTATCGGATCATGCCGATCGGGCGGCTGAGAACTGCGGATTGACCACGCTGGCACCGGAACCTACCTTCGTCAACACGGACCCTTTTTGCGATCCGCATCGCCCCGTCCCGACGTCCCGGCATGTGCCGGTCATTCCCTAATTCCGGCCACCGCTGGCCGGCCCTCCGCACGCCCGAGAAGAGGGGCCTGCTATGGACGTCTCCTATCTCTCCTATCTCGGTGGGCCCCACCCGCAACGCGGTGTGGGAGTGGTCGCCCCCTTCGATTTCGCGCTCGACCGTGAGCTGTGGCGCTGGGTACCCGACGAGGTGTCGCTGCACGTCACACGGACCCCCTATGTGCCGGTGGAGGTCAGCCTCGACCTCGCCCGGCTGGTGAGTGAGCACGAGACCCTCGGCGAGGCGGTGCGCGCACTCGGCACCCCCGGGCCCGAGGTACTCGCCTACGCCTGCACCTCGGGCAGCTTCGTCGGCGGCAGAGCCGGCGAGCTGGCCATGTGCGAGGCGATGACCAGGGCCGGCGAGGTCCCCTCGCTGACCACCTCCGGCGCCCTCCTGGAAGCCCTCGACGAACTCGGCGCCCGCCGCATCGCGCTCGTCACCCCCTACACGATGTCGGTGACCCACTCCCTGGAGGACTATCTCGCCGAGGGCGGCGTCACCGTCCTCGGGCGGGCCTTCATGGGCCTGACCCGGCACATCTGGAAGGTCCCCTACCGCGACGTGGTGGACATGGCGAGGCATGCTGTAAGTGGGTTCGCCGACGAGGTCGACGCACTGTTCATCAGCTGTACGAACCTGCCGACGTACGACGTGATCCCGCAGCTGGAGGCGGAGCTCAGGATGCCCGTCATCTCGGCCAACCAGGTCACGATGTGGGCAGCACTGCGCAGGCTGGGTACGCGTGCGGTGGGGCCGTACCAGGCGCTGCTCGACCCGAGCGCGCGCCCGGGCGCGGCACCGCTGGAGACACCGCCGCTGGACACGCCGCCCGCGGCGGGGGGACAGGTCCCCCTGCAGGACTCCCTGCCGGAGGCCCTGCGGGAGTCGCTGCAGGACTCGCTGCAGGAGGGACAGCCACCATGGCCCTAGCCGGGCGGCCAGAGCGAAGGAGCTGAACTGCACGTGACCGCGATCGGAATCCTCTACCCCGGCCACTCCGCCGAGGACGACTATCCCCGTATCGAGCAGTTGCTCGGCAGTGACATCAGGCTGCCCCTGGTGCACACCGACATCGGCGAGGACGCCCACCGGGTCGACGCGCTGCTCGAAATGGGCTCCGCGGACCGGCTCGCCGCGGGCGTGGAGGAGCTGCGCCTCGCGGGCGCCGAGGCGGTGGTCTGGGCCTGCACCAGCGGCAGCTTCGTCTACGGCTGGGACGGCGCCCACGAGCAGGTGCGCAAGCTGGCCCTCTCGGCCGGGCTGCCCGCCTCCAGCACCTCCTTCGCCTTCGCCCACGCGGTACGCGAACTGGGGGTGAAGCGGGTCGCGGTCGCCGCCACCTACCCCGAGGACGTCGCAGGACTCTTCTCCGACTTCCTCAAGGCGGCCGGCGCCGACGTCCTCTCGGTACGCGGCAGCGGCATCATCACCGCCGCCGAGGTCGGCACCTGGCAGTGGCCGGAGGTCCTGGAGATGGCCCGCGCGGGCGACCACCCCGACGCCGAGGCGGTCCTCCTCCCGGACACCGCCCTGCACACCGCCGCCTACGTCCGCGACCTGGAGACCGAACTCGGCAAGCCCGTCCTCACCGCCAACCAGGTCACCACCTGGGAAGCCCTCCGCCTCGCCGACCGCCGCGTCAACGCCCCTGAACTGGGGCGCCTGTTCACCCGCGAACCGGTGGTCCAGATGCCGGGCTGAGCCCATCTGCTCGGCAACACAACCGCGCGTCGATACGACTACGGGCCGCTCCGGGAGTTCGGGGCGGCCCGTGGTCGTGTTCGCTTGCGTACGGGATCAGTCGGCGGCTGCGTGCTCGATGAACCGGGCCCAGGCGTGAGGGCTCACCGAGAAGGGCGGGCGCTCGGTGTCCTTGGAATCCCGTACGTGGACGGAGAGTTGGGCGACGGCGACTTCGACGCAGTTGTCGCCTTCCGTTCCGCTGTAGCTGGACTTGAACCAGTGGAGGCGGGTCATGGGGTGCATGGCGCTCCTCGCGTGAGTGTCAGCTGGTGGCCGTGTGCTCGACGAACTGGGCCCAGGCCTGCGGCGCGACCGAGAAGGCCGGGCGGGTGGTGTCCTTGGAGTCACGGATGTGGATGGCCTCACGGGCGATGGCGACCTCAATGCAGTTGTCGCCCTGGGTGCCGCTGTAGCTGGACTTGAACCACGAAAGTTCACTGCTGCTGCTCATAGCGCTCTCCTGATCTCCCTCAGCAGGCTCATGGAAGCGTCGTGGTTGAGAGCCTGTGTGCGGAGTGTCGCATACCGCTGATGCAGGATCGCGACCTCCCTCACCTCGGAGATCAGCCGTCCGTTGTTCTGTCCTTCGGAGTACGCGAGCCGCTTGCCGTCCGGCAGTTCGAGCAGGGCGAGCGGGCCGTCCAGCCCGGCGTGCTCGACACTGGCGGTCGGCATGATCTGCACGGTGACATTGCGGAGTTCACCGAGGGAGAGGATGAGTCCGAGCTGCTCGTGCGTCACCTCAGGACCGCCGAGCTGACGGCGCACGATGAACTCCTCCATCACGAAGCTGAAGGAGACGTTGGTGTGCTCGTGGATCAGTCGCTGTCGCCCCAGCCGGGATCGCACCTGTGCCTCCAACTGCTGGTCCGACAGCGGCGGAATGCTGTTGCCGAAGGCGACGCGCGAGTATCCGCTCGACTGCAACAGCCCCGGGACCAGCCTGCATTCGTACGTACTGAGGTAGAGCGCCCTCTTCTCCAGCCGCGCCCAACGCTGGAACCAGGCGGCAAGTCCCGGTTCTCCTCGCGACAGCCGACGGAAGGCCATGCGCAGCGCGCCGGTGTTCCCTGTCGCATCCTCGGCCCGCTCGACGAAGTCCTCATCCGGCATGCGGCGCCCCAACTCCACCGATTCCACGGTGTGCTTGGAGAAGCGGACGAGGGTGGCGAACTCAGCCCGGCTCAGCCCGGCATGCTCCCGAAGGGCCTGGACGACCGCTCCGAAGGTCCGCAAGCTGTCCGAAGGCTGGGGCTCTCGCTCGTCCCGCCCCGCGGGCTGGCCCTGCCCCTCCCCTTCCTCGCGCTCGCCCTCTGTGGGCTCGGGGATCTCGGGCATGCGGCCACCTCCGGGTGCTTACGGTGAACTCCGGTCGACTCACCCAGAGTTACCCCGGACAGCGGCGTACCGTCCACCTTTTGTGTCCGTACGCTGACCCACCGTACGGGGTTCCTCCCTGGTGAACGCGCCCCCGCGCCCCCCACCGTGAACCCCATGGACTCCGTGACCTCCCAACTCCCCGTCACCGTACGCATGTTCCATCAGCTCTTCCCGGCGACCCGGCTCGGGGTACGCAGGGCCCGGCTGCTGGCGGACGGTCAGCTCGCCCACTGGGGGCTTGCCCAGGACACCGCCGAGCGCGCCCGCCAGATCATCGCCGAACTCGCCGCCAACGCCGTCCAGCACGGCCGCCTCCCCGGCCGCGACTTCCGCCTCGCCCTCGGCTACGCGGCCCCTGCACCGGGGGCACGCTCCACCGCCCTGCCCGGCGAACTCCGCATCGAGGTGACCGACGCCCGCGGCGAACGCCACCCCGACTTCCCGTCCTCCACCCCCACCCCGGACGCCGAATCCGGCCGCGGCCTCCTCCTGGTGGCCACCTTCGCCGACCGCTGGGGAGTCGAGGCATACCCACCGAGCGGAAAAACGGTGTGGGCGGAGGTGGACGTCCAGCCGGCCCCCGGCGACTTCTGACGGACCGCCCGCGAAAAGCCCCTCTGCCACGCCACCGAAAACCCCCACTCCAAGCAGCTCCCACCCCAGACCCCCGACCTCCGTACATTTCGCGCTCAAGTCCGCCCTGGAGCACGCCTCAGGCGAGGAGTTCGCCGTACTCAAGGAACTGTTGGACCACACCCGCACCGGCGCCACCGCCGGCGTTCACGCCCCGTCCGACTCCGCCTCCAGCGCGGCGCCATCGACTTCCTCGGGCTCGCCGTCCGCAACCCCGCGGAGCTCACCAGCGGGCCCGCCGACGGCGACGAATCACCCCTCGTCGGAGCCGCCGTCCGCTGACGTTGCCGTCAACTACTGCCGTCAACTACCCCAGAAGCCCCGCCAGGACTCACCTGACGGGGCTTCAACTTTGCTTCTGCTACTGATCTTAGAATTTTCCGGATGGCGACGGCCCGCTTTCCGCATCCGCACGTCAACCAGCCGGCTTGACCGATGTCGACCGGTCAAGCCGGACCCTAAAGATCACTGCTCACGGCGGCATATCTAACTCAACAGCCGCTCTAGCGCATCGAGGGTCTCTTCAATAGCCAGCTCGTCCTCGCGAGGCAGTCCTTGAAGATCACCTCGATCAAGAGCAACAGCATAGATCTCCTCAAGGACCCACCAATGCGAGCGAAGGTCCTCGCCCAATGGAGAACCCTCAAGATCCGACGAAACCGAGTCGAGGTCGTCGATCAGAACCCGGAGTGCAATCCCACCGGCACGATATTTCTGAATCGACTGACGTACACCTTCGCGCAGCCACTGCGCATTGGGACTATCACTCACTGCTTGATCCTTCCGGAGCTAACGGTGACAACCCGCCCAGTTGCGGTATCCGTAATCACCGTCACATGATTCTCCGCTTCGTAGTAGGCCGTGGTCCCGGCCCGCTTCCCTGGCATGCTTTCGCCGACACGAATCGTGTTTTCCACTACCGACGGCATGAGGCCGCGCTCCTGCATCCGGTCAATCGCATGTCCGGTGTAATCGCGCCCCGCGATTGTTGCCGGTTCATTTGGCGAAAGATTGCGGAAGTTCGTACCCCTCCCGCCAACTGGGGTTGTCGGGCAGTTGCTGTTGTGAACAAGTACGGGCGTGGCCCCGGCGAGTACATAGTACGTGTGGACGTTTTCGACTGTGAGGTTGTAGGTGCGTGCGTGTTGGGTGAAGGGGTGGTTGGTGTTGATGGTGGTGTGGGTGCCGTTGGGGGTGCGGAGGGTCGTGCCTCGTTTGAGTTGTGAGGCGGGGATCCAGTCATTTTCGGAGGGGGACCAGAAGGGGTGTTCGTGGGTGGTGGTGAGGGATTCGGTGGTTCAGATGGCGAGCTGGACCAGCCTGTTCGGCGTCCTATCTGCGTGTGGGTACGGTTGCGGGCCGTTCCTGGCGTCGGGTTGGCCTGTAGCGCTGTTACTTGCCGCCTGGCAGCAGTGGTGCTGCTGATGTGTCACCATCGGCGTCTACGCCCACGTCCGGCTCCGCCTCCAGCGCCAGGCCATCGACACCCTCGGCAGCATCCTCGGCCTGACCGACATCCCGGACGACCCGCCCACCGCAGCTGTCGTCCACTGACGTTGCTGTCACCGTTGCCGTCAAACGCCTCTGGGGCCCGCTGACATCAGCGGGCCCCAGAGGCGTTTGGGCCACAGTGAAGAATCTCCGTGCTTCAAGATTCTTCAATTCAGAGACCTTCAAGAATGAGGCTCCGATTGAGATCGAATCCCCGAGTTCCATTGAACTGACCAACTCGACATCGAGTCGGAGAGGTTCAAACATAGAACCCTCGGAACCTACTGCTTCGAGAGCATCGAAATCCCACCTGTTGCAAGAGAGAACATTCGAACAAGAACCTTCCGGACATCCGGGTCACGGTCAAGCCGTTCCAACGATTCGAACCTTGCCGGATCAAGATCGATCGTGGTAATTCCGCCAGCTTCTTTGCCGTCTGCGGACGAGAACAACACGAGGCACCTGTACGCCCGCACAGCCCCCCCTAGCTCCTCCCGCATCAGCGCTTGGAGGACGACAGTGCCATCTTTGACCTGACTGCGGAGCGCGTCCACCGAGGACCACCGAGTTGCCCATGATCGCTCCTCCGCTTCCATCTGGATCGCCAACAGCGTTTCGAAGCTGATCTGGCATACTCGAAAGTCAGGGTCAGTTGAATGAATCAGAGCCATCAGGCACTACTCCGGATCGTAGACATCAATGCGTATTTCAGTATCCGGGTCGATACGTCCGTCCTGGATCCTTCTTTGGAGTTCATCCTTGCGATGATGCCCTCCAAGAATCGTGCCGTCACGCGAGACGAGGATTCCGTCTCCGTCGCCAGGATTGTTGATCCCGTCCAGGAGCCGATATCACCAGCCTTCTCGTGACGGGTCGAAATTCCGCACGGCCCGGAATTGTGAACGAGTACCGGCGTGGCTCCCGCCAGCACATAGTACGTGTGGACGTTTTCGACCGTGAGGTTGTAGGTCCGTGCGTGCCGGGTGAAGGGGTGGTTTGTCTTGATGGTGGCGTGGGTGCCGTTGGAGGTGCGGAGGGTCATGCCTCGTGTGAGTTGTGAGGCGGGGACCCAGTCTCCTTCGGAGGGGGACCAGAAGGGGTGTTCGTGGGTGGCGGTGAGGGATTCGGTGCCGTCTTCGGTGGTGAGGGTGAGTTTGTTGAACTTCTTGTCGGCCTCGGTGCGGATGAGGCGGGTGACGGTCCTGCCGGTTTCGGGGTCGGTGGCGAGGACCTTGTCGCCGACCTTGATGTCCTCGATAGATGAGTTCTTCGTCATGAAATCAAGGGCGCCAGGATCTGCAAGATCAGGCACTTGAGCAACGAAGTATATCCTCACCTGTGATCACGAATTACCGGAATCGGCTACAGCTTGACGCCATACGTTTTCGAACTGCACAGATTCGATGTGTGACGGAGAAAATTCTTCCTGTTCGGCAATTTCCTCCAAGCTCGGAAGCGGGCCCTCTCCAAGCGTAGTTACTCCCGAGAAGGATTCACCGTCCGCGAAATCCCGACGTCCGTCCCGATAGATCTCCACCTTGCGGATCTCGTACCCCGCATCGTCAAGCTCGCTATATAGCTCGACCGGCTCATCAGGCAAGTTGTGGCGCCATAGCACCTTGAGGTATCGCATCTCAGTTCGCTCCGTAGCCGATTATTCGCCCGTTCAGATCCAAAGATCCTTGATTGGGAATCACAAAGACGTTGTCTCTTCCCTGGACGACATTCAATCCCCTGACATCAATCTCGACGTAGTTAGTGAACCGTCGCCCAGAGAATGGATG
This sequence comes from Streptomyces physcomitrii, assembly GCF_012273655.1. Classification (GTDB taxonomy): domain Bacteria; phylum Actinomycetota; class Actinomycetes; order Streptomycetales; family Streptomycetaceae; genus Streptomyces; species Streptomyces physcomitrii. The sequence goes on from NZ_JAAWWP010000001.1 coordinate 199,331, forward strand.
CCCGAGAAAGCATCGTGACAGCTGCCCACATGTCTTCGTTCCGGGAGCGATATCAGAGAGATACTGCCCGTCACCATAGCGCGCATCCTTCGGGCTCACCTCCTTGGTTGAGGCATTCAATTTCTTGCTTCCTACGATCCCATTCATCCCCGCTTCATCGGTGTAGTGAATGAGGGTTTCGGGAGGGCAGCCACCAGAATTGTGAACGAGTACCGGAGTCTTACCCGCCAGCACATAGTACGTGTGCACCGTGCTGACGGTGAGGTCGTATGTCGTCTGCTTCTTGGTGAAGTGGCGGGTGGCTGTGACGGTGACGGTGTGGTCGGAGTCGGTGCTGCGCAGGGTCATGCCGGGGTGCAGGTCTCCGGCGTCGATCCAGTCGCCCTCGGAGGGAGACCAGAAAGGGTGTGTGGTGGTGGCGGTGAGCGAGTCCTTCTTGGTGGTGCCGTCGGTGCTGGTCGTGAGCTGGACGAAGTTCTTGTCGTGTTGCGTGACGATGGTGGCGACGACTTCTTGTGGCCGGGTTTTTCCGGTGTCGGGATCGGTTGCGAGAACCCTGTCGCCCTTCTTGATCTTTTCGATGGCCTTGCTGGTGCCGTCGGCCAGGCGGACTTCTGTTCCTTCGACGAAGCTGTGGAGACAGCTGGTGAGGCGGCTCGCCTCGGCGGTTCTCTCTGTGGCCTTGCCCGCCCGGGCCACTGTGCTCAGCTTTCCGATGGGGACGACGCCGAGGGCGGTCCAGACGCAGCCGCTCACGCTGCCGTTCTTGCAGCGGACGGCGTCGCGATAGCCGATGAGCTCCAGCCAGTCTCCCTTCGGCTGGATCCACCCGAGAGTCTCCACGGCGTCGCACAGTGCGGAGGACGAGTCGTCGCGGCAGGCCTGGTCTCCCCAGTTCATGAGGTTCTGGGTGTAGGAGTTCTCGGGGAAGATGACGCCGAGTTCCCTTTCGGACGGAACGCGGACCCCGGCGATGGTGGGCTGGCCATCCCGGGCGTAGCCGACCGCGAAGGAGGGCGCCGGGGAGGTGGCCGGCGCGGGGTTTCGGACGGGGTTGATGACCCCGCCCCCCGTAGGCCGGCCGTTCTTCGACTTGCTTCCGTCGCCGCGGGTCACCACTCCTGAGCCGCAGCCGAGGCCCGTGCTGCCGCCGCAGGCGAGGCCCAGGCCGGAGGGGTCGGTGAAGAAGAGAGGGTTCTGCGCCCCGTAGGAGAAGCCGTTCAGGGTCTGCGGTTTGTCGGTTTCCATGAGCGGGTCCACGCTCAGGAACTGCCCCAGGGCGGTGTCGTACTCGCGGGCGCCCAGGTGGGTCAGGCCGGTGCCGGCGGTGTCGTCGGTGCCGCCGACGAAGCCTCGGGTGCCGGGCCAGGCGCTGGGGGCCGTGCCGCGGAGGTCGCCGAAGGGCAGGACGCGGCGCTGGGTGAGCTTGAGGGTCTTGGCGTCCACGGCGAGTTGGCCGGTGCCGTGGTGGTCGGCCAGGGTGAAGGAGACCGTGCCGTCGTTCTTCGTGACGGCCTGGTTGCCGTCGCCGAGGTCGGTGTAGCGGGTGGCCTCGGCGGTGGTGGCGCCCTTGCGCAGGACGACCTCGGTGTGGCCCAGGTAGAGCGTGGTCTCGGTGGGCGTACGCCCGATGAGGCGGTTGCCCTCGGTGTCGTACAGGTACTCGGTGGTCCGCTTGCCGCCCTGGCCGTCGGGCTCGCTGACCTTGGCCAGATGGCCTTCCGCGTCCCAGCCGAGCGTCTGCGCGGCGCCGCCGCGCGGCCGGGTGAGGGTGTTGCCCGCCTCGTCGTAGGTGTAGCTGTCCTTGCGGGTCTCGCCGCCGGTGGTCTCGGTGACCGAGCTCAGGGTGTGCGGCTGGGCGCTGCCGGGGGCCGGGTAGGCGTAGGCGCGCTGCCGGTCCTTGGTCGTGGTGCCCGCCGGGTCGTGGATCGTCTCGGTGAGGCGCTGGCCGCTCTTGTTGTACGCGTAGTCGTGCCAGTACGGCGCCGGTCCGCCCAGCGCGCTTGCTGCCGGGGCGTCCTTGCACTCGGCGGTGCCCTGCGCCCAGGCCTTCGTCAGGCGCCGCAGCCCGTCGTACTGGAAGCACTGGTTGTCGGTGCCGTCGCGGGAGACGTCCGAGACGGACAGGATGTTGCCGGCCTCGTCGTAGCGGTAGCTCGCGCTGCGGTCGACGCCGGGCTGGTTCTCGCGGTCCACCCGGGAGTTGGCGAGGCGCTGGGTGCCGAACTCGTAGGTGTTGGTGACCTGGGTCTTGAGGGCCGAGCCGCCGCCGGTCATGGTCAGCTGGGCGGGCTTGCCGGTCAGGGTGTAGGACGTGGCCGCCGTGTAGCCCCGGTCGAACACCGAAGTGCGGCGCAGGGTCTCGGGGTCGTAGGTGAAGGTGCCGCCGCCCCCGGGCAGGGCACCCGCCGCGGAGTAGCTGAGACCTCTGGGCAGATCCGACGGCCAGTAGCTGTTGCCGGTCTGGTAAGTCCCCGCGAGCGCCCCCTCCTTGGCCGGGATCACCAGGGAGGTCTTCATCGGCCGGTAGCGGCTGTCGAAGACGGTGACCTTGGAGGTGTACGCCTCGCCGTCCACATAGCGGGTGGATTCGGTGAGTTGGCCCTTGGCGCCGTTGACCGTGTCGTAGACCCACTTGGCGCGCAGCGGGCCGCTCGCCGAGTCCTCGTGGAGTTCGGTCTTGCGGCCGAGGCCGTCGTAGACGTACGCGAGGTCGGGGCTGGACGGGCGGGCGTCCGAGGAGCCGGTGAGCTGGCCCCGGTCGTCGTAGCGGCTGGTGGTGGTGCCCTTGTCGGGGTCCACCGCGCGGGTCTGGCGGCCCAGTTGGTCGTAGCCGTAGGACCAGGAGTTGCCCGCGGGGTCGGTGACCTCGGCGAGTTCGCCGCGCGGGGTGTAGGCGTAGGCGGTGGTGTCGAAGGGGGCGTCGGCGCTGCGGCTGTGGTGCTGGCGCAGTTCGGTGGTCCGGCCGCGGGCGTCGGCCAGGGTGGTGGTGGCGGTGCCGCCGGCCGGTGGGATGACGGTGGTGCGGTCGCCGCCGTAGACGGTCCTGGTGGTGCCGAGGATCTTGCCGCCGTCGCCGTTGCCCGCGATGTCCTGGACCTGGACGGGCCGGTTGAGGCCGTCGTAGGCGGTCCGGGTCTGGGTCTCCACCGCCAGGGCGTCCGCGGGCTCGAACAGCCCCGTGCTCGGCTTGGAGTTGGTGTAGTAGGTGGCGAACGTCTTGGCGGCCAGGCCGCGTTCGTCGTAGAAGGTGTCGGTGAGCAGCGCGCCGCCGTTCGGGCCCGGCGCCTGGGTCTGGCGGGGGCGCAGGAAGCCGTCGTAGAGGGCGTACGAAGTGATCTGGCCGCCGCTGTGGTTGAGGGTCTTGGTGGCGACCGCGGCCGGTTTGCCCTCGGTGAGGGTGTAGACGAACTCGTAGTTCGGGACCTGGCCGGGGCGGCGGTCGGTGAGCCAGACCTTGCGGTTGCGGCCGAGGGCGTCGTACTGGAAGTCGGTGACCGCGCCGTTGGTGTCGGTCTCGGTGAGGGGCTGGCCGCGCAGCGGGTCGAAGGCCGTGGTGGTGGTCTGCGCCGTCGCCGCGTCGCCCGCCTTGGCCGGCGGGGTGGTCACCTTGGTCTGGGTGGGCAGTCCGGTCGCGGGCGTGTACGCGGTGGTGACCGTGCGGCCGTCCGCGCGCGGGGTGCGCACCGGGGCTCCGTCGCCCTCCGCGGTGACGTCGGCGGTCAGGTCGGTGGTGGTGCGGACCCGGCCGTAGTCGTCGAAGGTGCTGCCGGATTCGAGGTAGGTCGCCTTGGTGCCGGTGTGGGACTTGAGGGTCGCGCTGGCCGTGGCGTCGCCCTTGGTGGGGGCGGCGCCGTAGCCCTTGCCGTCGTAGGCGGTGCGGATGTCGGAGAGGACGTCCTCGGAGCGGTCGGTGGCCGATCCGCAAGAGGTGGCGACGGTCTCCACCCGGGCGGGCAGGCCGAGGATGTTGTCCTCGCTGTTGGTGGCGTAGGAGGTGCGGACGCACTGGTTGTCCGCGGCGGTGGTGCCGTCGCCGAAGTCGTCGGCCTCGGTGATGCGTCCGGCGACGGTGTCGTACGTCCGCGAGGTGGAGGTGGTCCGCCATTCGGCGCCCGCGCCGTCGTCCAGCGAGGCCCAGGTCTTGGTGTGGCCGGTGCCGGTGAGGTCGGCGGTGACGGTGCCCCAGTCGCGGACCTTCTTGGCCGTCTGGTGGTGCCAGGGGCGGTTCACCGTCTTGGTGAGGATCTTGCCGCCGGGCTTGTCGTACTCGGCGGTCCGGTAGCCGAAACCGGCCGCCGAGGCGTGGTCGGTGAGCGGATCGCCCTCGCCCGCGCCGAGGGCGACGCTGACCTCCTTGGTGCCGCCGCTCTTGTCCTTGCGGTCCCCGTCCATGCCGCGCAGGAAGTACGAGTCCTCCTGGGTCCGCATCGCGGCGCTGCCGCCCTGGCCGCCGGTCAGGACCCGCACATGGCCGTAGCCGCGCCACTGCGACCAGGTCTTGTTCTTCTCCTTGGTCAGCCCGTCGGAGTCGTCGAAGTGCCAGGCCGCGCCGTCCAGATACTGGTACTGGGTCACCTGGTCCAAGGCGCCGCCGGTGCGGTCGGTGGAGGTGACCGTGGTGGTCACGTACTTGTTGAACCAGTGCAGTTCGGGGTCGCTCTCGCTGTCCCCGCCGATGTACTGCGGGAAGCAGCGGGTGGTGTTGGTCTGCGGGGTGGGCAGGGCGCCCCAGTCGCAGGCGGGCGCCGAGTACGCGGTGTCGATCTGCCCGCCGCTCTCGTCGGCCACCGTGGACAGCCGCGCCTTGATGAAGGGCGCGTAGCCGTCGCCGGTCTTGTCGAGGCGGTTGGCGAGCTGGGTGTACGCGAAGGTCGTCTTCGGCAGGGTGACCGCGGGGGTGGCGGACTGGCCGGTGTGCTGCACGGAGTCGAGCAGCAGCTGGTAGTCGGTGTCCGCCATGCCCCAGCGGTGGCTGAGCTTCCAGGTGTCGGTCGGGCCGTAGGTGCCGTCCGCCTTGAGCACCTGGGTGGTGACGTCGGTGAGCCGCTTACGGGTCCAGAAGGAGGGCGCCAGGCGGCCCTTGTCGCAGGTGGTGTCCGCCTTGCAGTTCAGGTCCCAGGGGGTGTCGTACCAGTACGAGGCCTTGGCGTCGATGGTGTCGGCGGCGCAGGTGACCCCGGACTCCGGCAGGCAGCGCTCGGCGTTGCCGAGGACGACCTGGGCCAGCGGCTTGTCCGCGAAAATGCGGTCGGAGCGGAGCCCGTAGTCGATGCGGTCGAGGTAGCCGCCGCGGGTGTAGGGGGTGTCGTCCTCGGCCTTGAGGTTGCGCCCGTAGGAGTTGGTCTCCTTGGTGTAGTGGTAGCCGACCGCGTTGCCGTGCGGGTCGACCACGTAGTCGAGCTGCCAGCGCCAGGCCTGCTGGCACCAGGAGTCCGCGAAGGCCGCCTGGTGGCAGTCCTCGCCGGAGTCGTCGCCGTAGACCGGCGCGGTCCAGGTCGAACCGGTGGTCTCCTTGCCCTCGCTCCAGCCGGGCAGCCGGTTGTAGCCGAAGTAGTAGCGGATTCCCGCGGGGTTGGTCAGGCGCCAGTACTCGCCGTCGTTGTCGCCGTTGCCGCGGTCCGCGGACTTCAGCCGCTTGATCCGGGTGCCGTCGTCCTGCTGGAGCTTGAACTCGTCGTCGCTGCCGGTGGGGACGAGTTCGCCGCCCTTGCCGTTGAAGGTCAGGAAGGCGTTGTCGTAGTCCCAGCAGAGGTCGCCGGGCTTGTCGCCGTCGGCGTTCTTCACCCCGTCGTCCGCGCAGGGCTTGTAGCGCCGTTCGATGAAACCGGGCGCCAGGTCGAAGCCGTCACCGGCCCAGGAGCCCTGGTTGTTGGTGCCGCCGGTCCGGCCGTCGATCGAGGCCGAGGAGTACGACAGGCCCACCGTGGGCTTGAGCCCGCCCGGCACATCCGGCACCGGCATGTCGTAGGACCAGCTGAAATCACCGGTGTTGAGGTTCGTCTGCCAGGCGGCGGAGGGCGCCAGGTCGGTCGCCTTGTACGTGCCCTTGTCGCCCTCGGCCGCCGCGGTGACGGCCAGCACGGCGGGCGCCGCACCGGAGACGGTGACCGACTTCGCGGTCAGGGTGTGCCGGGCGGGGTCGTGGGCCGCGGCGAGAGGGCGCGCGGTACGGCACTTGGCGGCGCCGGGGTCGGTCACGGCACAGGCGGGCAGCTGGACCAGGCGGAGCCGGTTCGCGTAGGAGCCGCCGAAGGACTGGGCGAAGGGGGCGTAGTCGATCGCGACGGTCAGGGGGGTCTCGGCCTCGGCCTCGCTCTTGTCTCCGGCCTCGGCTTTCCACTTGCCTGTGTGTGCGGGGGAGTTGGGGCCGCCGGTCGGCTTCGGCTTCGGGCGGGCCCCGGTGCCGTCCTGCTGCGCGCTGATGCTGAAGAGCGGTCCGCCCACTCCCGCGCGGTGCGACTGCTTCGCACTGAGGACGCGTGCCTCGACCCGGGCGGGCGCGAAGGGCGCCGCCTGCTTCTTCACCTGCGGCCTGCCGACCCGCAGGGGAGTCCCCGGTACGCCGACCAGCTCGCCGCCGTCCGCCTTGGCCCCGCCGGGCAGCTCCGCACGCGCCGTCACGGCCTTCGGCCAAGTCCGCTTCGGCTTCTCGGCGGGGACCCGGGGGCCCTTGGCGAGGGTGCGGGGTTCGACCTTCGCGGGTCGACTGCCCGCGACGGGCTTCTCCGACTTCGGCAGCGCGGCAAGGCCATTGCCGTCCTCGGCGGTGGCCTGCGGGAGCGAGGTCGCCTGGAGCAGGGTCGCCAGCAGGGCGGCGGACATCGCGAGGGCGGCGGTGCGCAGGGATCTGTGTCCGCGCGCGGGCGGGAAGAGCGGTCTCATCGTGTGGGAGTCCATCTGTCTGGGCGCCGTGGCATGTTCGGCGGCCGGAGGAGGCAAAGCCTGAGGAGGGATGGCACGGTGCGGGTGGTCTTCGGCCCGCGAGCGGGGGCGCCCAGCCGGTGCCGGGTCCCAGTAAGCCGGTGGGGAAGTCGCCGCACCTGCGGCGAGATGGGCGAGCGGTGATCCGCCCCGCACACCCTGGGAAGCGCGGACGTCGGCAACCGTCTCGGCGTCGTGGTGGCCGCTGAACTCACCATGGCGACCCCGGCCGACTGCCTGCGGGCCACGCCACGGGGCCCGGGCGGGCCGGGGCGGCCCGGCCCGTCGAGGGTTCGTCAACCGCCCCTCTGCGTACGGCACTTGACGGAGACCGGCGGAGGGATCCGACCGTCGAGGGCGAGTGCTCGGGTCGCTTGGTGGTGCTGAAGGCCGACATCATCGGCTCGGGCGTGCGAGCACCGCACAGTCATGGCCCCGGCTCGCCGTTCCCGGATCCGGGCACGCCGGCTCCCCCGCCACAACCTCACAGTCCCCACCCCAAGGTCACAGAATCTTCATAGGCGGAGTGAGTCAACGCTGCTGATCCACTGGCGTCAATGTGAACTGGAGCACAACAATCGGTGACGGGCTGTTTTCCGGACATGCCGAAGCGTGACCGGCCGTGGCTCGGAAGGGATGCCGGTGATCGGCTCAACTCCCGTTGGGGGTAAGCGATTTCCGTTCGGGGTGGAGGGGTGTGAGGAGGCGGCCCCGGCTTTTCGTGGCGGTCTGCTCAGGCCTCTTTCGGCCAGTTCTCCAGGGTTGTGTGCAGTGCCTGCACGGTGCGGTTCCAGGAGGCCTCGACCGGGCGGGTGGCGTTGAAGCCGCCGCTCGACTCCAGGGTGACGAAGCCGTGGAGGGTGCTGCGCAGCAGGCGTACGGCGTCGGTGAGGTCGGGTTCGGTCAGGCCGTAGGAGCGGAGCATCGCGTAGGTCAGCTCGATCTTGGTGAGCGGGCCGGGGTGGGCGGCGAGGACCTCGGGGTCGACCGGGAGCTGGGTGGCGGCGTAGCGGCCGGGGTGGCCGAGGGCGTAGTCGCGGTAGGCGTGGGCGAAGGCGGTCAGGGCCGCCCTGCCCGAGCGGCCGGCGAGGGCGTCGCCGACGGTCTCGGCGAGTTCGGTGCCCGCGAGGACGGCGATGCGGGTGCGCAGCTCGGCGAGGTTGCGCACGTGCGAGTAGAGGCTCGCGTCCTTCACGCCGAAGTGGCGGGCCAGGGCCGAGAAGGTCAGCTTGTCGAAGCCGCGTTCGTCGGCGAGGTCCGCGGCGGCGAGGGTGAGGCGTTCCGCGGTGATTCCCGCCCTGGGCACAGTCGTTCTCCTCGCTCGGTCCGGGTCGTGGCCCGGTGGGTCCGGGCGGCGGCCGGGCCCCGGGGTCGGGCCGGGCTCCGGGTACGGTACCCAGACCCCGAGGAACCTAATTGCTTTAACCATTTGCCTAGTATGCCTAGGGAGAGTTAGCTTCCGAGGCATGAGACCGCTCACCGAGAAGGAAATCCGCGCCTCGTTCGTCAACTGCACCAAGGGCGAGGCCACCCGTATGACGCTGCCGCGGGACCTGGCCGAGCAGCCCTGGGAGGACCTGGACTTCCTCGGCTGGCGCGACCCGGCGGCCCCCGAGCGCTGCTGCCTGGTCGCCGAACGCGAGGGCAGGCTGACCGGGGTGATGCTGCGCTACCCGGCGCGGGCCCGCGGGCAGCACCGCCGCAGCATGTGCACCCTGTGCCTGACCACCCACCCCACCGGCGGCGTCTCGCTGATGACGGCGGCCAAGGCGGGCAAGGCCGGGCGCGAGGGCAACTCGGCCGGGCTGTACATCTGCACCGACCTGGCCTGCTCGCTCTATCTGCGCGGCAAGAAGACCCCGGCCGCGGGCGGCGAGCGCTTCGAGGAGTCGCTCAGCCTGGAGGAGCAGATCCGGCGGACCATGACCAATCTGTCCGCCTTCCTGGACCGGCTCGCCGCCTGAGTCTCCGGAGCCGGGGCATCGAGCGGGTCCGGGGCGGCGGCGGCCCCGGGCGGGACACCGGGTGGAATATCCACGGATCCGGCCCTGTTCGCCTGCTCACGGGGAGTACGCGCCCACCGCGGGCGCGTACGCGCGGCCGCACCGGCACCCGTACGACCTCTCCCGCGGACCGGCTCCGTACGGATCGCCGCCCTGCGGCGGGGTACGGCACCGGGGCGGGAGAGGCACCGGGACCGGACACGGCAAGCGGGACCGGACAGGGCAACGGCACAGGAGGCACCGCAGTGGGCGAGACGGACGCGGCCAGGGACGAGATCCGCGGCCAAGTGGCGGGGACGGCGCCGGTGCCGTTGTCGGTGCTTGATCTGGTGGCCGTCGGCGCCGGGTACACCGCGAGCGATTCGCTGGCCACCAGCGTGCGCCTCGCCGAGCTGGCCGAGCGGCGCGGCTACCACCGCTACTGGGTGGCCGAGCACCACTCCATGCCCGCCGTGGCCTCCTCCTCACCGGCGGTCGTCCTGGCCCGGCTGACCGCGCACACCTCCCGCATCCGGCTCGGCTCCGGCGGGGTGATGCTCCCCAACCACGCGCCGCTGGCCATCGCCGAGCAGTTCGGCACCCTTGAGGCGCTGGCCCCCGGCCGGGTCGACCTCGGCCTCGGGCGGGCGCCCGGCACCGACGGGGCGACCGCCGCCGCGCTGCGCCGGACCACCCAACTCCGGGAAGGCGCCGACGACTTCCCCGAGCAGCTCGCCGAACTCACCCGCTTCCTCGACGACGACTTCCCGGACGGCCACCCGTACACCCGTATCCACGCGGTGCCCGGGCCGGTCCAGGGCAGTGCGCCGGGCGGGGTGCAGTCCGCGGCCCGGCCGTCCATCTGGCTGCTCGGCTCCTCCGGCTTCAGCGCCCGCCTGGCCGGTGTGCTCGGGCTGCCCTTCGCCTTCGCCCACCACTTCGCGGCGAGCAACACCCTCCCCGCGCTCGACCTGTACCACCAGTCCTTCCGGCCCTCGGCGGTGCTCGACTCCCCGTACGCCCTGATCGGTGTCTCCACCCTGGCCGCCGACGACGAGGAGACGGCGGTCCGCGAATTCCGGGCGGCGGCGCTGAACATGGTCCATCTGCGCACCGGGCGGCCCGGGTTGATCCCCACGCCGGAGACCGCGGCCGCCTATCGGTTCAGCCCCATGGAGCAGGAGGTCGTCGCCGGCTGGCAGTCCAACGTCCTGCACGGCACCGCCGACCGGGTCCGCTCGGAGCTCGACGACCTCCAGAAGCGCACCGGCGCCGACGAGTTGATGCTCTCCACCGTCGGCCACAGCCTCTCGACCCGGCTGCGCTCCGTCGACCTCATCGCGGACGCCTACGGGATGCCGGACGCGTAGGGGAGTACGGGCAGGCGCGGCTTCCCGGACTCAAGTCCGGGGCGGGGAAGGCGAGTTCAGCAGTGCGGTGATGTGCTCCGGTGGCACCGGGCGGGAGTAGAGCCAGCCCTGGCCGGTGTCGCAGCCGATCTCGCGCAGCCGCGCCGCCTGCCCGGCGGTCTCCACGCACTCGGCGGTGACGGTGAGCCCGAGCCGGTGCGCGAGCTGCACCATGGCCTCCACGATCACCTCGTCGGCGGGGTGGGTCACGCCCTCCGCGTCCCCCCGCTCCTGCGCCGACTCCCCCTGGCGGAAGGCCCGTACGAAGGAGCCGTCCAGCTTCAGCGCGGAGACCGGCAGGCGGCTGAGGTAGGCGAGGCTGGAGTAGCCGGTGCCGAAGTCGTCGATGGCGATGCGCACCCCGCGCTCCTTCAGCTCCCGCAGGGCCTTGAGCGGGCGGCCGGAGGAGCCCATCACCGCGGACTCGGTCAGCTCCAACTGCAGCAGTCCGGGCGGGAGTCCGGTCTCCCGCAGCACCTTCCCGACATCCGCCACCAGATCCGAATCCCACAGCTGACGCACCGCCACATTGACGCTGACGTACGGGACTTGGCCCTCCGGATGGGCCAACTGCCAGGCGCGGGCCTGGGCGCAGGCGGTACGGAGCACCCAGCGGCCCAGCGGGACGATCGAACCGTCCTCCTCCGCGAGGGAGATGAACCGATTCGGCGGCAGCAGCCCGTACTGCGGGTGCTGCCAGCGCACCAGCGCCTCCACCCCGTGCAGCCTGCCGTCGCCGAGACCGACCAGCGGCTGGTACTCCAGGACGAACTCCCCGCGTTCCACCGCCGGACGCAGTGCCGAGGACAGCGCCTGCCGGGTCACCCGGTGGGCGTCGCGCTCCGGGTCGAAGAGGGTCCAGCGGGATCCGCCGTCGGCCTTCGCCCAGTACAGCGTGGTGTCCGCGGCCTGCATCAGGGCGGTGGCGGTGGTCGCCTCGGCCGGGCGCTCGACCACCCCGATGGAGGCCGAGACCGCGAGCCGCTCCCCGGCCAGGTCGAAGGGCTCCCGCACCGCGGCGAGCACCGCGCGGGCGAGGTCGGCCAGCTGCTCGGTACCGGTGGAGTCCTCGACGAGCAGGGCGAATTCGTCCCCGCCGAGCCGCGCCACCAGGGGAGTGCCGCCCCGCGCCGAGCCGGTGCGGTCCGCGCAGCGGGTGAGGCGCTCGGCGACCGCGGTGAGCAGCCGGTCGCCGAGGCGGTGGCCGAGGGTGTCGTTGATCGCCCTGAAGCCGTCGAGGTCCAGATAGCACAGGCCGATCCGCCCGGTGCCGCCGCGGGCGCCCGGCTCCAGGGCGGCGGTGACCCGTTCGAAGAAGAGGGCGCGGTTGGGCAGCAGGGTCACCGGGTCGTGCCGTTGCAGATGCCGCAGCCGGGCCTGGAGATCGCGGCGGGCGCTGATGTCGGTGACCGAGACCAGGGCGGCGCCGCGTTCCCCGCCCCCGCTCAGCGGCGCGACGCCGACCTGCGCCCAGAGCGAGTTCCCGTCCGGGTGCTTGAGGTGCCGGGTGCAGCGCAGCCGCGGCCGGGTCCCGCGCAGCACCTCGCGGTAGGCCTCCCAGGTGTCCTGGTCCGCGGCGAGGTCCAGGAGCTCGGCCGCGAGCAGGGGGGCCGGGCCGGGCGGGGGTTCCCCGGCGGCGGTCGGGGACGTGTCCGCTCCGGCGAGGGATCCGTCGGCCCGGGTGGGGGAGGCATCGGCCCGGCTGAGGGATCCGCCGGTGCCGAACAGCGAGTGGAAGGCCTCGTTCGCGTCGATCACGGTGCCCTCGCGGTCCACGACGGCGAGGGCGAGGGGAGCGGCGGCGAAGGCGGCGTGGTGCGGGGTGCGGTGGGAGTCCGGGCGGCGGGCCGGGGCGGCGGGGGCCGTGGCGTTGACCGGGGCGGTGGGGGAGCGGCCGGGCTCACTCTCCGTGAGGGTGGCGCGTGCGTGACCGGCCGTCGAGGCGGGTCCTTCGGAGGTTCCGCTCACCGCTCGCTCCCGCAGTGCTGTCGTACTCGGACCGGATCCGGCCGCCGTACCCGGACCGGATCCGGCGGTGGGTCCCGGGCCGGTTCCGGTGGTGGGTCCCGGATCGGTGCCGGCGGTGGGTCCGGGGCCGGTTGCCGGGTCGATGGCGGGTTCCGGTTCTTCGGGTGTGGGTCCCGGTCCGCCGGGGGTTCCGGCGCGGGCTCGGTCAGTTCGCATGCGCGCGCTCCGGTCCGGGCACGGGGCCCGGGCACCGCCGGGAAAGTGTGCCGATCATAGTGGCTGCTCACCGGGCCCTTCCAGCCGCGACCCGCGGCATGCGCCACCGGTACACGCCCGGCCTGCGCGTCCACCCGACCGCTTCCGCATCAGCGTCCGGCCCTTCCGTCTCGGTTCCGTTTCCGGCTCTGTGCCGCTTTCGCTCCCGGCCCCCGTTCCTGCTTCGGGCGGCGCGGCTTCCTCCCCCCGCTTCCGTTCCGCTCCTTCCTTCCGCTTCCCGTTCCTTCGTTTCTCTTCGGAGCCGGCCCCGCTGCCCTGCGTAGGTACGCGGGAGCGGATCGGTCGGCACTGCCGAATAGCCGTCAGTGACCGTCTGGCGGTGGGGGGTCGGGCGGACGGGTGCTCACCCGGCCGGGCTCAATGAACAGGACAAATCACATGAAATGACAACAGTCTGGGTGCGCTGACCCGAATTCCGCACCCGGAGGTCGACGTGCCGCGTCCGCTCCCCGTCCGGCGGCTCACCCGGGGGGAGTGGCCCCGGCTGCGCAGCGCCGCCGCCGCTGCCACCTCGCTGAGCGCGCTCGCGGCCACCTCCCTGGTGGCCGGTCCCGCCGTCGCCGCGACCGGCGCCGGGCTGTGCCAGCTCACCCGTACGGCGGCCCACCACTCAGAGGGCGTCGACACCTGGAACAGCGCCTATCCGCGCCCGCGGCGCACCCTCGACGCGGTGATGGTCTTCCTCTCCTTCCCCGACTCCGGCCGCCTGCACAGCACCCGCGCCCTCGCCGCCGACCACTTCCCCGCCACCAGCACCTTCTTCGCGCGCGCCTCCTACGGGCAGTTCCGGCTGCGCGCGCACCCGCAGCACCGCTGGATCCGGATGCCGAAGCCGTCCACCGACTACGAGGTGCGCCGGGACTGGAACCCCGAGAAGCGGGGCGCCTATCTGCGCGATGCCCTTAAGTCGAGCGATCCGCGGGTCGACTTCTCCCGGTACGACGTCGTCTACTTCGTGGCCGACCCGGAGGCGCCCGGAGTGGACTCGGACGCGACAAAAGTCGTCAACTTCGCTCGTCCACTGCGCGCCGACGGTACGGATCTGCGCCGGGTGGTGACCGTTTTCGAGCGCCATCCGCCGGACCGCAATGTCCTCGCCCATGAGACCGGCCATGTCTTCGACCTGCCCGACCTCTACCACCGCCCGGCGGACGGCAAGGGGGACTGGGACACGTATGTCGGCGACTGGGATCTGATGGGCAGTCAGTTCGGCCTGGCGCCGGACTTCTTCGCCTGGCACAAGTGGCGCTTCGGCTGGCTCAAGGACGACCAGGTCGCCTGCGTCCACGGCACCCAGCGCCTCGCCCTGGAACCGGTCTCCCGCGCGCCCGCCCCCGACCAGCCCCGTCTGCGGCCGAGGCCCCGGCCGCTGGTCGGCCGCGACTCCCCGGCGCCGACCGCGGGCTCGGCCGTCGCCGCCGAAGGCACTCCGGCCGAAGGTGCTCCCGCCGGACTGCTCCCCGGCGGGAGCGGGCCCCCGGTCCGCAAGCTCGCCGTCGTGCGCACCGGCCGGGAGAGCGCCCTCGCCATCGAGGCCCGGAGCCGCACCGGCAACGACCACACCACCTGCACCGAGGGCGTACTGCTCTACCGGGTACGGGTCCGCACCGCCTCCGGCGAGGGCCCGGTGGAGGTGGTCGACACCCACCCGCGTACCGAGGCCTGCTGGGGCGAGTCGGTCTACCCGCCGCTCGCGGACGCGCCGTTGCGGGCGGGCGAGAGCTTCAAGGTGCCGGGCGAACCGCTGCGGATCGCGGTGGAGGGCCGCACGGGCGCGGGCGACTGGAAGGTACGGATCCAGCCCGGCTGAGCCCTGGTTCGTACCGGAAGGCGGGCCTGGGCTGCCTGCTGACGGGAGCATGCGAAAAGCCCCCCGCTGCTGCGAGGGGCTTCTCACCGTCTGTGCGCCGCCAGGGACTCGAACCCCGGACCCGCTGATTAAGAGTCAGCTGCTCTAACCAACTGAGCTAGCGGCGCCTGCTGACGTCGTAGACCTTAGCATCCGCTCCGGTGCGGGGAAAAATCGACAACCCCGTCCCCGCCGAGGCCTCCCGCCTGCCCCGATGCGCCCCGCGCGGGTCTGGAGCGGGCCGCCCGTACGCAGGCCCACAGCAGCACCTCGGCACCGGGCAGCCGGGGCCGCCGGCACTCCGGGGCGACCAGCCAGCGGGAGTCGGGGCGGGCCCCGGCGCGGGCCGCGGTCCCGGGGGTGGGGGCGGCGGCCGGCGGCGGCACCGTCACCGCGTCCCCGGTGCCGTGGCACAGCAGCGGCGGCACCCCGGGGTGGCGGCCCGCCGAGCCCCACTCTTCCCAGTGCAGCAGCGAGGGCAGCCGGGCGGCGGTGCCCGGGGCGGCGAAGAGCAGGACCCGGCCGTGGTGGGACGCGACCGGTCCGGGGCCGCCGGAGCCCGCCGCCCAGAGCTGGTCGAGCATCCGGCGGCCGAAGACGGCGGGGGCGTTCACCACGTCGAAGACCGGACCGCAGGAGAGGACGACGGGGGTGCCGGGGTGCTCCCGCCACAGGGCGAGGGTGCTGCGCGGGTGCGGTGCGGCGGAGGCCAGCCAGGCGGCGCCCTCGGCGCGGGCACTCGCCTCCCCGGAGCCCTCCGCGTCCCAGGGGGCGAGGCCGCCCCAGCCGAAGTCCTCGCAGCCGTAGGGCCCGTAGTCGTGGACGCCCGGATCGCCGAGGTCGCCGAGGCCGCCGAAGAGCGGGTGCGGCGGGCGGTCGGCCGCCGCGGGCAGCGGGCGGGGCTCCCCTTCCGCGGGCAGGACGGTACGGGGCTCGGAGGAGGTCGTCCCCGGGGACGCGGTCGCGGGATGCCGAGTGCTGCTCATACGGAATATGTGTACTCGCAGTGAGCGCGCGATTCCCGTGAGTTGAGGGAAAGCCGGACAGGAAGACCCGGACCGGAGTATCTTGCGCCTGCGCCTCAGGCATATGCCCTCACGGTGCGTGCACCCCGGCGACTTCCCTCACGGAAGCCGCGGGCCCGCGGATCTCACCCCGTGCGCCGCAGGACCAGACAGACGAAGCCGAAGCAGTCCCGGTAGGTGCGCAGCCACTCCTCGCGGTGGAGTTCCGCCGCCTCGCGGGCCTGGCCGCTGTCCGGGTGCTCCGGGTGGTCCAGGGCCCAGGCGGCGAGGGAACCGGTCCAGGACCACTCGTAGGCGTCGCGTTCCCGCCGGGTGCTGGTGTGGCCGTGCACCGGGGTCCAGCCCGCGGCGCCGACCGCGGCCACCGTGTCCGCCAAGTCCCGCAGCTCGCCCAGGAGTTCGACCGCCGCCGGGGAGGGCGTGCGCTCCCAGTAGCCCTCGCCGAGGAGGACCGCGCCGCCGGGGGCCAGGTGGGCGCGGGCGGCTTCGAGGGCGGGCAGCAGTCCGCCGTGCGCGTGGCTCGCGCCGACGGTGAGCACGAGGTCGTACGGCCGCGCGGAACGGAACTCCGCGGCGTCCTGCCGATGGAGTGCGAGGCGGTCGCCGAGGCCGAGCCGCTCGGCCTCGGCGCGGGCCGTGCGCAGCGCGCTCTCGGAGAGGTCGACGCCGGTCGCCCGCAGCCCGGGGTGCACGGCCAGCGCGCGCAGCAGCCAGGCGGCCGAGCCGCAGCCGAGGTCGAGCGCGCGGCCCTCCCCCTCCGGCAGGGCGGCCCGCAGCAGTTCGTCCGCGGCGGCCTCGTCCACCGGGGCGCTGATCGGGTGGCGGCGGTGGGCGAGGGTGGAGAGCTCCTGTCGGTTCACGGGCGCAGCGTGCCAGTACGGGGGCGGGGCGCGCACCTCATTTCGGGGGCCGGGCGGCGCGCCTCGCCCGGGGGGCCGAACGGCCCGACCGGCGGCCGGAGTTGCTCTCCGCCGGGCCGCCGGAACCCGTACGGCCGGGCCGGGCGACCCGTACGGAGGGGGTGGGCTTCCCAAGCGGAGCGAGGGTAATTAAGGTAAGCCTCACCTAAGTCGAAGGTGGGAGCGCAGCGCATGACTTCTGTGGACCGCAGTGCGGAACCCAAGCCCGCGGAACCGACCCCGGCCGAGCGGGCACGCTCGGTGCTCGCGGCCGCCGGTTCCCTGACCGTCACCACCCACGGCCACCGGGTCGAACTGGTCGGTCTGCACTCCGTCGACGCGGCGGGCGGCCTCACCCTGCACGACCCGCCGGACAGCCACCTGGTGGCCGAGGTGCGGGCCGCGCCGGAGACCAGCCTGCCCGCGGTGATGGAGTTCACCGACATCGCCCCCAGCGTCGTACGCGACCGGGTCCGCGCCCGGCTCACCCTCGCGGGAAGCCTCGCCCCGGGCGCCGAGGAGGGCGTCCTCTCCTTCACGCTCGCCCGGGCCTGCCTGGAGGAGCACAACCGCCCGTACACCGTGGAGCCCGCCGAACTCGCCGCCGCCGAGCCCGATCCGCTGGCGACCTTCGAGGCGGACATGCTCGGCCACCTCGACACCGCGCACGCCGACGCCGTCGAACTGCTCTCCCGGCTGCTGCCGGTGAAGAAGCTCCTCGGGGTGGTGCGGGTACGTCCGCTGCGCCTGGACCGGTACGGCATCGTGCTGCGCCTCGAACGCTTCCGCGGCGGCTGCGACGCCCGCCTGGTCTTCCCCGAGCCCGCGACCCACGCGGGCGAGGCCGTCGAGCGCCTGCATCTGCTGCTCGACCGCGCGGCGGCCTGCCCGCACCGCCTCGCACCGCGTCGCTGAACAGCCCGCCGCGTACGTCCATCAGCCGGGCGGGTCCGGAGGGGCGTCCGCTCAGGCGGGTGTGCGCCCGCGGCGGCCGGGGCGCGGATGGTCCGGGTCCGCCTCCGGGCCCGGCAGGTCACCGCTGCCCTGCGACCAGTGGTTGACCCAGCCGCAGACCCCGCAAGCGTACCGCCCGCCGAGCCCCGACACCTGGGCACCGCAGCCCCGGCACTCGGTGGTGGTGATCTCCGCTCCGCCCTCGTCCATGGGGCTCGACTACCCAGGACGGGGCGGGGCATGGCTGCCGGGACGGAAGTGGCGCGGCGAGAGTTCGTGCCGGGCGCCGTGCGGGATGCCGAGGACCTCCGCTAACCGAGCGCCTGGTCCCCGAGTCCGCCCTCGCCGCCGCGCTGGAGCCGCCGGCCGAACTCGATCATCTTGCGGGCGTAGTCCTCGGTCCACCCGGCGCGGTCCGCGATGCTCCCCGGGGTGAGGCGGTCGAAGCGGCGGGGGTCGGCGAGCTGGGCGGCGGCCAGGGCCTGGAACTCCATCGAGCGGTCGGTGGCCGCGCGGAAGGCGTGGGTCAGCTCGGTCGCCCGGTCCAGCAGGTGGTGCGGGTCCTCGATCGACTCCAGGTCGAAGAAGTGCTCCGGGTCGGACGCCGCCGCTGCCGGTTCGAAGAGCAGCGGTGCGGGTCGCAGCCGCGGCTCGGTCCGGGGCCGCTCGGGCTCCGCCATCATGATCCTCCTCGTACGTTCCTCGGCCCGGGCACGGACCCGCCGCCCGCCACCCCTCGGCGAGCGGACCACCCTCCATTGTCCTGGTCGGCGCAAGAGGGCCGGTTCTCCGGTCCGCCGGTCCGGGTGAGGGCTCGGATCCGCCCGCCGGGCGCCGTGGCACGGTGCCGGGTGCGGATGACGCCGCCCCGGCCGCCGCCCGCCGCGTACGGCATCGGCCCGCCTCGCACCGGCCCGCGCCGCGCCTCAGCCGGGCCGCCACGCCACCCGGTGCCCGCCCAGCTCGGCCAGTACCGCCTGGTTCGCCTCCCAGCCGTCCGGGAACTTCACGCTGACGCCGAGCTGCACCGGCTCCGTCGAGGGGTGGGCGTCCAGGAGTTCGGGCACGCCCGCGCGGCAGACCACGATGCAGGCCTGGCGGTGCCGGGAGGCGAGCACGCACAGGCGGCCGGTCTCCAGGTGGAAGGCGGTGGCGTCGGGCCGCCCGGACAGCGGGTGCAGGACCACGGTGACCTCGTACTCGCGGCCCTGGAGGCGGTTGGCGGTGTCCACCGTGACGCCCCGGACGCCGAGCCGGTCGAGGGCGGCGCGCACCGCGGCGGCCTGGTCGCGGTGGGCGGTGCCGACGGCGATCCGGGCCGCGGTGAGCGGCACCGGCTCCTCGGCCGTCTCCGAACGCGCCCGGCCCTCGCGCTCCAGGAGCCGCGCGACGACCCGGGCCAGGGAGTCCACCGCCTCGGGGTCGGTGCGCGGGGTGCGCGCGGCGGGGAGTTCGAGCAGGCCCCAGCCGGAGCCGGCCGCCTCGTCGATCACCCGGTCCGGGCCCGAACCGTCCGAGGCCACCGCGAAGTCGAGCCCGCGCGCCCCGGGTCCGGTGCCGCTGGTGAACGGCGTGAACGGGTAGAAGGCCCGCGAGACCAGCGGCGCGGCCGAGGCGGGCAGCCGCCAGGAGACCGGCAGCCGCAACTGCGGGAGCTCCGGATTGTGCGCGAGCAGGGTGGAGACCGCGGAGGCGGAGGGGTCGTAGGCGAGGCCCGCCCACTGCTCGGAGCCGACCACCGCGAAGGGGTCCAACTGGCCCGGGTCGCCCACGAACAGGGCCCGCTCGAAGAGCCCGGCCACCGCGAGCAGGGCGTCCGAGCGCATCTGGTAGGCCTCGTCCACGATGGCGTGGCCCCAGGGCTCCTCGGTGCGCACATGCGCCCACTTCGCCGCCGTGGAGAGCACCACGTCGAGCCCGGCCAGATCGCCCGCCTTCGCGGAGGTCCGTACGGCGGGCAGCGCGTCCAGGGCGCGGTCGTACGGTTCGGCCTCGCTGCTGTGCAGCCGTCCGACGCCCAGCTCCGGGTCCTTGGCGGCGAGCCGCAGGACCAGGTCGTCGACCTGCGCGTTGGTCTGCGCGATGACCATCAACGGCCGTCCCGCGGCGGCCAGTTCGCGGGCCGCCCGGACGACGAGGGTGGACTTGCCCGCTCCCGGCGGGGAGTCCACGACCACCCCGCGCGCCTCGCCGTGCAGGGTGTGGTGCAGGATCCGCGCGGTGGCCAGGTCCGCGGCGGCGCCCGGGTCGGCGGCGGCGAACTCGGCCGGGTCCCGCGGGCCCGGCCCGGGGTCCGGGCGGCCGGTGGCGGGCGCGGTGGTCACAGCAGGTCCTCCCCGGTGAGCGGATCGGGCGCCTCGGCGGGGGCGTCCGCGCCGGGCGGGCCGCCGTGCGTCCAGGGGGTGTCCTCCGGCTCGGGCAGCCGGCCGCCGCCGCGCTGCTCATGGGCGAAGAGCGTGAAGCAGACCCGGTCGCCCTTCTCCGGCACCGAACCCGGCGCGGGCTCCCGGGCCCGGCCCATCCGATCGGTGATCCGCAGCACCACCGAGTACGCCCCCTCCGCCGCGAGTTGCGCCTCGACAGCCACCGCGGCCCGCTCCCCGGACCCGGACCCGGCTCCGTCCCAGGCTCCGTCCGCGCCCTCCACCGTCTCCTCGTCCCGTACGGACTCCTTCTCGTCCCGTACGGACTCCTTCTCGTCCCGTACGGATGTCTCCGCGTCCCCCGCGGACTTCCTCTCCGACGGTACGGACTCCGCCTCGTACCGTACGAACTCGGCCGTCTGCTGCTTGCCGTCCAGGGAGCGGTACGCCTTGATGCCCTCGGCGAGGTAGGGGCGGTCCTCGGTGCGGATCGTCACCAGGGGGCGGGGGCTCGGGCGCTTGCCCTCGGACCAGGCGGGCAGCACCTCGGTGACCTCGCCCGCGAAGGCCTCGCCGGACAGCCGCCGCACCGCCATCGCCAGCGGGTCGTCGAGGGCCTCCTGGGCTTCCAGGCGGGCCTGTTCGCGTTCCCGGGTGGCGAGTTTGCGGGCGGCGGTGACCGCGTCGTCGCGGCGCGGCTGCGGGGGTTCGCCCGCGGCCAGCCGGTCGCGGTGCGCGGTGAAGGACCAGCGGTCGCGGATCCAGCGCTCCTCGGTGTGGGCGGCGGGCGGCAGCGTGCGCAGCAGGTCGACGCCCCGCCAGACGGCCTCCCAGGCGGGGCGGGTGACCGACTCCACCAGCGCCCCGATCTCCCGTTCGGCGGCGGAGACCTGGCCGAGCGCCCGGTCCGCCGCGGTGCCGTCCCCGGCAGCCGCGTAGGCGCCGCGGGCCCGGTCGTAGGCCTCGATCGCCGGGGCGAGCAGGCGGTTGTCGAAGGCCGGGTCGGTGGCCGGGCCCGCCGGGGGGCAGTACAGCTGGCCGCGCGCGTCGCGGGCCGTCTCGGCGTGCAGGGCGGCCTCGGCGCCGCCCCTGCCGCCGGGGTCGTCCGGCCGGGCGTCGATCCAGGCGAGCAGGGCCCCGAGGTGCTGGTCCTCCAGGCTGCTCTGACCGGTGGCCCAGTGCCGGGAGAGCAGGTCGGTCATGGCGAGCAGCAGGCTCGACCCCGGCACCCGGGAGCGCTCCGCGTAGTGGGTGAACCAGCGGCCCAGCAGGGGGACATGGGGCGGGGCGGGGTGGCTGCTCTCCGGGTCCTGCTCGGCGGTGCGGCGGAAGCGCATCGAGCGGCCGAGCAGGCGCACCCACTCGATGCCGCCCCGGCTCGGCACGATCAACTGCGGGGCGTCCGTGCAGAGTTCGGGTTCCGGTTCGGCCTCCTCGCCGTCCTCGGCGGCCTTCTTCGGCCGGGCCCGGCTCGGCTCGGGCACCTCCGCGTCCCGGGCGTACTCCTCCACGTAGGGCAGTACCTGATCCGCGAGCCGGGTCAGGAAGGTGAAGCGCAGCTCGCGGTCGCGGGGCTGCGGTACCAGCAGCAGCCGGGGCGCCTCGCGGTCGGTGCCGAGGAGGGCGCCGAGCGGGGCGCCGGTCTCGCCCGCGGTGGTCAGCGGCACCAGGACCAGCGGGCGGGGCGAGAGGTGGCGGTGCAGCACGGTCGCGGCCGGCTGGGCCCGGCCGCTGTGCACCGCTTCGAGGCGGGCGAGGTCGGTGAGCAGGCTCATGCGCGCTCCTCCCCGCCCTGCCCGGCGCCCGCACCGTGACCGTGACCGTGCTCCAGGGCCGCACTGTGCCTCGGCCCCGCACCGGCCAGGGCCTCGGCGCGCAGGGCGGCGGCGCGGCGCAGGGCCCGGGCGGTGGGGTCGGCCGCGGTGGGGGCGGGGGTGGCCGTGGCGGCGGTCGGCTCCGCGGACGCCGGGTCGAGGCCCTGTCGATCCGGGCCGGGGCACCGGGCGCCGCGGGCGGTGGCGAGGACCTCCTCGACCGTGGTCAGGGCGCCCAGTTCGGCCCGTACCCCGCGGCCCAGGACGGTGACCTGCCCCTCGGCGCGCGAACGGGCCCGGCAGTGGAAGGCGAGTTCGCAGGCGGCCAGGCACTCGGGGGCGTAGGCCGCGGGCACCTTCTCCAGGGAGGCGGTCAGCTCCCGCGGCGGACGCCCGATGTCGAAGCTGGTGCCCTCGGGCAGCTCCTCGGCGATCTCCTCGACCCGGGTCAGCCGGGCGAGCTGGCGGCGGGTCACCGACAGCTGCCTGCGGATGTCCACCGGGGCCCCGGCGGGCAGATTGGAGAAGTCCTTCGGGCAGACGAGCAGCACCTTGTCGTCGAGCAGCACTTGCTCGCCGGTCCCCGTCTGCTCGCCGGTCAGTGTCTGCTCACCGGCCCGCGCCTGCTCGCCGGTTTCGGCCGCCGGTCGTTCCGGCTCCGGTGGGTCCTCCTCCGGCAGACGCCGCAGGAGGCCTTCGAGGGCGAGTACGTAGACCGCGGCCTGCCGGGCCGCCGCGCCCGCCTTCGCCGGGTCCGCGGTGCCGTCGATCATCGGGAAGGACTTGATCTCGACGACGGTGCAGCGACCGCCGGGGTGGACCACCAGGGCGTCCGGTTCCAGATAGGCGGGTGAACCGGCCACGTCCAGGGTGAGCAGCGGATGGTCGAGCAGGGTCCAGGCCTTCGCCGCCACGGCCTCCCGCAGCGCCAGCGCGGTACGGCCCACCCGGCCCTCGGGCCCGTTCGCTGCGAGATCGGGCACCCGGGAGCGGGCCGGATCCGGTGCCTCGGTCTCCGGGGCGGTGTGCGCGTGGACCAGGCGCAGCAGGGCGGCGCCGCCGTCGGCCTTGACCCGTGCCTCGAAGGCATTGCCCCGTACCAGGGCGAACTGCGACTGGCCGAAGGCGGAGGGGGAGCCGATCGCCGCGGCGAGCGCCGTCTTGTCCACGCCCGCGCCGTCGAGCAGGGCGCGGCGGCGGCAGCCGGGGTTGGCGGCGAGGGCCGCGAGGGCGCGGGCGTCCAGGGGCCGGGGCGGGTGCTCCGGGCCCCGCAGCTCAGCGAGCCGCTGCCGGAGCGCCCTCGCCGGTGCCGGCCCGGTCGGGCTCGCGGGCGCCGACCCGGCCGGACTCCTCGGTGGAGTCCGCGGGACGGGCACCTGGCTGCTGCGCCTCCTGGCGCTGTCCGGGAATTCGCTCACCCACCGGAGTCTGGCACTCGGCACCGACAATCACCGAACGGGACGGCCGCGCCGCGGTCTTCACCGGGCGCCCGCCGAGGAGTTCGCGTACCCGCTGGGCGAGGCGCAGCACGGGACGGGTGAGCAGCAGGCCGACCCCCATGGTGGCGGCGCCCGCGACGGCGTCCAGGAAGTAGTGGTTGGCGGTGCCCATCACGACGATGGTGGTGCCGAGCGGATAGACCACCGCGGCGGTCTTCATCAGCGGACCGCGCCCGCAGTACCAGAGCAGCACCCCGCACCACAGCGCCCAGCCGACGTGCAGGCTCGGCATCGCGGCGAACTGGTTGGTCATGCCGCCCATGCCGCGCGGGGCGCTCGCCTCGCCGCCCCACCAGCCGTAGTCGGAGTACTGCGCCATGGTGTCCAGGAAGCCGTACTTGGCGTCCAGGAGCCGCGGCGGACAGGTCGGGAGCAGCGTGAAGCCGATCAGTCCGACCATGGTGGAGGTCATCAGCCAGGTACGCGCCCGGCGGTACAGGTCCTTGCGGCGCCGGAAGATCCACACCAGGACCACCGGGGTCAGGACGTAGTGCAGCGAGGCGTACCAGAAGTCGGCCGGGACCCCGATCCAGGTCTCGGCGCGGAAGAGCCGGTTCAGCGGGTGCTCGGCGTTGATGCGGAGCGCCTGCTCCACGCGCAGGATGGCCAGGCCGTGGTCGACGGCGGCCTCCTCGTTCCCCCGGACCAGCAGCCGTCCCGCGGTATAGGCGGCATACACCAACACCAGCAGCGGCAGTTCGGTCCACCAGCGCAGCGGTGTCTTCTCCGGTGCGCCGGGGTCCGCCGCGTTGCTGTGCGGCATGTGATCGCCCTCCTCCTTGGCTGCTGCGGCCCGCGGCCCAGTCGCCCCACCTTAGGGTCCCTGCGAGTGCGACCAGGGGGCGCCCCGGTCGACAAAGACGCAGTGGGACCGCCCCGGGTTGCACGGGGCACGCGGGGCGGCACGCGCCACAAGTGGGCAATCCTGCCAGTTTCCGACCCATTTGTTCCAGCGGGTTCCCGGGCGCGCACAGCCCGGGCGCACGACCTTCACCGCACGCCCGTACGAACGGCCGGGCGCGGCCGGGGGCATCGGGCCGCCCGGACACGGGCCGTCAGTATCGCGGGTCGTTCCCGGGCGCCGTGCGGCCCGTGCGTGCCGGCGGGCGGGACGTGGCGAAGCTCACGCCCGGCGGGGCAGCGCGGTCTGCCGTTCGAGGAACGCGGTGTGCTGTGCGAGGAAGTCGCCGACGCCCGCGGCCTTGCGCTGCGGCAGCAGGACCCGGGCGGCGCTCGCGAGCATGGACTGGATCCGGGTGGACTGCACCACGCCGAGCAGGTCGAGCACCCGGCCGCCCTCGGCCGCCGCCTCGTCGGGGCGTCCGGCCCGGGCCAGGTCCTGGGCCAGCTCGGCGGTGTACAGGGCGGTGTTGCGGGTGAAGTGCGGGTCCTGGAGGCCGACCGCGCGGCGGGCGTGCGCGGCGGCGGTGCGCCAGTCGCCCAGCGCCGACCAGCACTGCGCCTGCAACCCCTCGAACTCGGCGGCCCCGAAGAAGCTCATCCACTCCGGGTCCGCCTCGGCCGGGCCCGCGGCGAAGAGCGACCGCGCCGCCGCCAGCGCGCGTACGCAGCTCGCCCGGTCGGCGAGCCCGGCCCAGCCGCCCGCCTCGCGCAGGGTCAGCAGGCTGAGCAGCCGGGCCGAGCCGAGCTCCCGGGCCGCGCGCAGACCGGCCTGCGCCGCGCGTACCGCCTCGCGCGGGCGGTGCGCGTCCCGGGCGAGGAAGGCCGTATTGCTGAAGGCGTGCGCCTCCAGGGCCGCGTCCCCGGCGATCCGGGCGGTGGCCAGCGCCTCCGCGTAGTGCGAGCGCGCGTCCTCGTGGCGCCCCGAGTCATGGGCCAACCAGCCTACGGAGAGGGCGAGTTCACCGGCACCCGCGTGCAGCCGACCGGCCGTGGAGCCCCGGCTCGCGCCCGCGTCGAGCAGCGCGTAGGCGGCGCGCAGGGGTGCGCCCGCGCGCCGGTACAGTCCGTCCGCCCCGTGCCGGTCGTCGAGCAGCCGGATGCCGCGGACCGCCTCCTCCAGCGCGCGCACCTCGCTCTCCCCGGCCCTGCGCACCGCGACGGCGGAATCGGCGCCCGGGCCGAAGGGCCCGAGCGCGGCGGCGAAGGCGGCGGTGCCGCCGGTCATGAACGCGCGACGCTGCACGTCGCTCTCCTCATCGCTCCGGGTACTGCTCTGGATCTCGGTACCGCTGTCGATCTCGGCGCCGCGGCGCGTCCCGTACGGTCCGCCGTGCCGCTCCGGCGGTGCGCCGGGGCTCCGGGGGCCGGGGAGACCGGCGGTTCCCGAGGGCTTCGCCCGGTCCGCGGACGGGCTCCGGCCGCGGACCGCCGAGCGGGCGGCGAAGCCCAGGTCCGCCAGGGTACGGCCGGGGAACATGTGCCGGAACACCCGCTCGTAGGCGTAGTTGGGACAGCGGATCTCGCCCGCCTCCACCCGGCCCACGTACCGCGCGTCGCAGCTGACGCGCTCGCCGATCTCGCGCGCCGCCCGGCGCACCGCGGCCGCGAACTCGCCCGGTGAGCGCGGTCCGCGCAGTTCCCGGAAGGCGAGATTGGGCCGGGGTCCGCCCGGTACGGGGGCCGGCCCGGTGACCGGTGAAGACGCCATGTGACCTCTCCCTGCGAACTCTCCCGCGGCTGCGGGCCCGACCTCCGGTGTACGGCGCGGTCCGGGCCTCTCGTGTCCCGGTCCCGGCGGCTCCGGTGCCGCCGGCCGCACCGGCGGGCCCGAACGTACCGTGTGTGACGGATTGGATACACCTAGTTTCTGTACAAAACGGATATCCGACCCGCGATGTGCCATGAACTGCCATCCTTTGCGGTGGTGTTGTGCCGTAGCCGCCCGCGCCGCCCGGCGTTGAACCATGCGGAGACCGAGCGAACCGTTCCTGCAAGCACAGCAGGGAATTGCGAGGAGGCTTTTCGTGTGGGAGCCCGGGTGCGAGACCAGCACAGCGAGAACGCCGATGCCCGTGGAGAGCGCGCTGCCCGCGCCCGCGGACACATCGCGTGCGCCGCACCCGACGGCCGCGGCCCTGCCACCCCCGCCGACGCCGGAGTGCCGGGCCGCCGCCGACCCGCGCGAGGTGGTGACCGTGCCCTCCCGGCAGGGACTTGAGGCCGTGGACATCCTGCGCCGCCAGTCCTGCGAGGGGGTTGGCCCGGTCCTGCACGACGACGACCACGACACCCTGAGCTTCGTGGTCCCCCGGGGCACCGCCGAGTGCTGGGACGTGCCCGGCAGCGACTGCACCCGCACCGCGGGCGGCGGGCTCCCGCTCGGCCGCGCGGCCGAGGCGCCGCCGAAGGGCACCGACTGGCTGGTCCCGCCGGGCGACGCCGACCCGGTCACCGACCCGGCGGAGCTGCGCGCGGCGCTCGGCGAGGCGGCGCGCACCATCGAGGCAGCCGACAACTGCCGCTGATCTCCCGGGGCGGCACCTTCCCCCGAGGTGCCGTCCCGGGGCCGTCGCGCCCCACCGGGAGCGGCGGCCGATAATGGGCCCGTGGCGGGCAGGCGAGCGGCGAAGGGTGCCGCGAAGGACAGGGGCAGGCGATCCGCCGGCGCCGCGTGGACCATCGCCGAGCAGGTCGAGGGCGGGCTCGCCGAGCTGGTCCCGGACCGGGAGCGCCCGCGCGCCATGACCCTGCTCCTCGACCGCGCCCCGCAGTCCTACGTCGACCTCGACGACCCGGCGTATCTCGGCTTCGCCTACCAGCGCAGGCTGGGCCACCTCATCGACACCCTCGCGCCGCCGCGTGCGCCGCTGCGCGTGCTGCACCTCGGCGGCGGCGCCTGCACGCTGGCCCGCTATGTCGCCGCCACCCGCCCCCGCTCCACCCAGCAGGTCGCCGAACGCGACGGCGCCCTCGTCCACCTCGTGCGCCGGGAGCTGCCGTTCGACCCCGCCGCCCGGATCCGGGTGCGCACCGGCGACGCCCGGGAGATCCTCGGCAGGCTGCCGGACGGCTGGGCGGACCTGGTGCTCGCCGATGTCTTCGGCGGTGCCCGCACCCCGGCGCATCTGACCAGCGGGGAGTTCTACACCGAACTGCGCAGGGTCCTGGCGCCGACCGGCACCGCCGCCGCCAACCTCGCCGACGGCCCGCCGCTGACCCATCTGCGGCGCCAGATCGCCACCGCCGCCGGGGTGTTCGGGGAGCTGGCCCTGCTCGCCGACCCGGCCGTGCTGCGCGGCCGGCGCTTCGGCAACGCGGTGCTCGCCTGCTCCGCGGTCCCGCTGCCGGTGGCCGAACTCACCCGCCGCGCGGCCTCGGACCCGCACCCCGGACGCCTGCTGCACGCCCGGGAACTCACCGACTTCACGGGCGGCGCCGCCCCGGTCACCGACGCGGACGCGGTCGCCTCCCCCGCCCCACCGCCCGGCGCCTTCGAGTAGCGGCGGCCCGCCCCGCACTCCGGCGCCCTCGAATGGCGACGGCGCGGTCAGCCGCCCGGAATCTGGGGCAGCTCCCGCTCCAACTCCTCGGGGAGGACGGGCGGTTGACCGGTGTGCCAGAGCGGGGTGATGGACAGGCGGGTGAAGCGCCAGCCCCGCTCGGTGAGCCTGGCCTCGGCGCGGCACCGGCCGCCCACCGTGAACAGCGGAGCCGCCTCGGGGCCCCGTCGCTCCAGGGTGGACGCACGGTGGATGTGCGTCATCAGCGCGTTCCAGGCGAGGCTGACCTCGCCGGGTTCCGCGGGTTCCGCGGGTTCCTTGGGCTCCCGGGTCTCCGGCCGGTCGCCGGTCCCGGTCGGCGTCCCGGAGGAGAGCAGGAGGTCGGCGGAGAGGTGCTGGGTGGCGGCGAATCTGCCCAGCGCGGTGCGCGTGTGCGCGGCGATCTCCGCCACCCCCGCGACGGTGCCGATCGGCGTCACCGTGGTGGCGTCCTCGGTGAAGAAGCGCCGGGCCCACTCCAGGTCCGTACGGCGGTCGTCGAGGGAGGCGAAATAGCGGCTGACGAGGTCGGCGGAGAGGTGCTGGGTGGCGGCGAATCTGCCCAGCGCGGTGCGCGTGTGCGCGGCGATCTCCGCCACCCCCGCGACGGTGCCGATCGGCGTCACCGTGGTGGCGTCCTCGGTGAAGAAGCGCCGGGCCCACTCCAGGTCCGTACGGCAGTCGTCGAGGGAGGCGAAGTAGCGGCTGACGAGGTCGGCGAGGGCCGGTCCCGGATCGGTGCGTCGATACGTGGAGGAAGTCATGCCTCGATCGTGTGACCTGAACCGGACTTGAGGTCAAGGCCGGCCGGTGACTTCCGGTGCCCGCCGCTGCCTTCGCAGACCCCTGCCTTCACCGGCCCCTGTCTTCGCCGACCTCCGCCGCGTCCGCCTCGCCGCCCTACCGGAAGTCCGCGTAGTCCGCCGCCAGCCCCGGTTCCTGCACCTCCTCGATATAGCGCCAGCTGTCCGGCTGCGAGCCGTCCACATCGGTGAAGCCGTACTCCCTGGCCAGGCTCCCGACGTCGAGGGAGCGCTGGTTCCAGCGGGTGCGCTCCGGGTCGGTGGCCAGCGCGACGATCGCGCGGCCGACATAGCGCGGGGTCTCGGAGAGGGCGAAGTCCGCGGGCGCGGACGGGGGTTCGCCGTCCGGGCCGGGGCGCAGCGAGTCGCGCCAGGTCTCCTCGGTGGTGCGGAAGTGCTCCAGCATCATCTCCGAGCGCAGCCAGCCGGGGGTGAGCGCCACCGCGGTGCCGCCGTGCGCCGCGAGTTCGTGGCCCTGGGAGAAGGCCAGCCGGTTCACCGAGGTCTTGGCGAGGTCGTAGAAGACGGAGAGGCGGTATCGCTCGGCGTTGTGCGCGGTGGTGCCGTCGGTCATCTCCACGACGAGGCCGCCGGGGCGCTCGACGAGCAGCGGCAGCAGATGGTGCGAGGTGATCAGATGGGTGTCGACCGCGAGCCGCAGCAGGCGCAGCCCCGGGTCGAGGTCGAGCTCCCACAGCGGGGTGTTCCAGTTGTCGGGGCCGCCGGTGAGCGTCTCGCCGCCCCAGATGTCGTTGACCAGGACGTCGAGCCGCCCGTGATCCCGGCGGATGCGCTCGGCCAGCGCCGCCACCTGGGCGGAGTCCAGATGGTCGACGGGGACGGCGACCCCGGTGCCGCCCAGTTCGGTGACGAGTTCGGCGGTGTCCTCGACGGTCTCGGGCCGCCCGCCGTAGTCCGAGCGCAGCGTGCCCGCCCTGCTGCTGCGGCCCGTGCAGAGGACGGTCGCCCCCGCCTCGCCGAGCGCCGCCGCGATTCCCCTTCCCGCGCCCCGTGTCGCCCCTGCCACTACCGCCACGCGTCCGCGCAGCGCCTCCGTATCCGGTGTCCAGCTCATGCGCGCGAGTCTGGCAGCCGCCACTGACAACGGCCCCGCGACGCGTGCCGACCGGTGCCGTCCCACCTCTCCGCACTCTGCCCGCCGCCGGCCACCTCGTCACCCGCATGACGTTTTCTGTTTGAAATGAGCTTGTTTTGAGCGTCTATTGACATCATCCGGGTGGTGCCGCAACCCTCTTGAGTGCTAGCGAGCCTTGTTCACCCCCTCACAAGGAACGGATCGCCCATGCCTGAAATCCCCGCAGTCCCACGCCGCTTGGTCCTCGGCGGAGCCCTCGCCACCGGCGCGCTCGCGGCCGGGATGGGCTCCGCCCGTGCCGGGACGTCCGAGGCCGCCGCCCCCGGCCGCAGGCCCGGGCAGAAGTCGATGATCAACGTGCCCTACGAGGCCCGCGACACCGTGCGCGTCGGCATCATCGGCCTCGGCAACCGCGGCGGTCCGATGACCACGGGCTGGTCGGTCATCCCCGGCTGTACGGTCGCCGCGGTCTGCGACATCCGGCCCGACCGCGCCAAGAAGAGCGCCGACGCCCTGGAGAAGGCCGGCAAGCCGCGCCCCCTGGAATTCGGCGGCTCCAGGGACTCGTACAAGGAACTCCTCAAGCGCGAGGACATCGACCTCGTCTACATCGCCACCCCGTGGGAGTTCCACTACGAGCAGGGCCGGGCGGCGCTGCTCGCGGGCAAGCACGCCGCGGTCGAACTGCCCATCGCCCCGGAGCTCAAGGAGCTGTGGGACCTGGTCGACACCTCCGAGCGCACCCGCAGGCACCTGATCCTCGCGGAGAACTGCTGCTACGGCCGCAACGAGCTGGCGATGCTGCGGATGGCGCACGAGGGGGTCTTCGGGGAGCTGACCAACGGCCACGGCGGATACCTGCACGACCTGCGCGCCCTGCTCTTCGACGACACGTACTACACGGACTCCTGGCGCCGCCTGTGGCACACCCGCAGCCGCGCCTCCTTCTACCCGATGCACGGACTCGCCCCGATCGCGGCGGCCATGGACATCAACCGCGGCGACCGGATGGCCACCCTCACCGCCACCGCGAGCGCGCCCAAGGGCCTCGCCGACTACCGCGAGCGGTTCGTCCCCAAGGGGCACCCCTCATGGAAGGAGACCTATATCGAGGGCGACCTCACCACCTGCATGATCCAGACGGCGAACGGCCGCACCATCCGCGCCGAGCACGACGTCAGCTCCCCGCGCCCGTACAGCAGGATCAACACCCTCGCGGGCAGCCGCGGTCTCTTCGAGGACTACGCGGGCGACGACCCGACCGGCGCCCGCGTCTACTTCGAGCCGGACCACAGCGACGACGTCTGGCGCGGCTTCGCCCCCTACCGCGAGGAGCACGAGCACTGGCTGTGGCGCGAGTTGGCCGACGAGGCGGAGAACGGCGGCCACGGCGGCATGGACTACGTCATGCAGTGGCGCATCGTGCAGTCGATGCGCGCCGGGCTCGTCCCCGACTTCGACGTCTACGACTCCGCCGCCTGGTGCTCGGCGGTCCCGCTGAGCGTCAAGTCCCTGGAGAACAAGGGCCGTCCGGTGCAGATGCCCGACTTCACCCGCGGCTCCTGGGTGGGCAAGCGCCCCGGCCTGGACTCGAAGCAGACCGAGATGCCCCCGGTCCGCTGAACCGCACCCCGGCTCCCGCGCGGGAGCGCCCCTCGTGAGACAACCCCCTCCGTGCGCCCCCCCGCGGGTACGGCGAAGGCCCGGTCACCCACTCCCTGACTCCGGTGACCGGGCCTTCGCTTCTCCGTCCCCGTCCCCGTCTCCGTCCACGTCTACATCTCCGTCTCCGTCTCGGTCTCTCCGGGTCTCCGCTCCCGCCTCCCTCCCCGCGCGGGGTCACGTTTCCTGCATTCCCCCTCCACATTTACTCCACATGCTCCATGATGTGCCCCTGCGTACGACATCCCAGGGGGGATCATGAACTTTCCTGACAACAGGCCGCCGTCGCCGTTCGGTCCGTACGTACCGCCGCCGGTGCCTCCGCAGCGGCCGCTCGGCAGGATGAAGCGGGTCTGGGGCGGCGGGGCCCTGCTCCTCTTCCTCGGCGTCGGCTTCGGTATCAGCTCGACCCAGGACGCCGCCTCCACCACCGACCGGGCGAAGCCCGCCGCCAGTGCCCCGGCCCCGTCCGTGACCACCACGGTCACGGCCACCGCGAGCGCGGAACCGGAGCCCCGGGTCACCGTCACCCGCACGGCGACGGCCACCGCCACGGTCACCGAACGTCCGCGCGCGACACGGGACTCCGGGAACAGCGACGCCAACAGCACGTCGGGCGGCGGGAGTTCGCAGGCCCGGGGGAGCGGCGGCGGTACGGGAGGCGGCGGCACCGGCAGCGTCTACTACGAGAACTGCACCGCCGCCCGGGCCGCGGGCGCCGCCCCCGTCCACCGCGGGGAACCGGGCTACGCGGCCCACCTGGACCGCGACGGGGACGGTACAGGGTGCGACTCCTGAGCGGCGGCAGCGGCAGCGGCAGCGGCGGCAGCGACGGCGGGCGGCTGCGGAGGGCCCCAGCCGTCTTGGTGCCCTGAGCCTCAGGCCCCTGCCTCCCTGGCCTCCCCGTCCTCCCTGCCCTCCCCGCCCTCTCCGCCACTCAGCGGCGACGGCCCCCGGTGTTCCCCCGGCGGCTCCGCGTCAGGATCGATGAGGTCGATCAACGCGTGGGCGGACACGGCCAGTTGGGACCGCTCCGCGTGTTCGAGGACGCTGCGCTGCACGGCGGCGGTCACCCGGCGTACATCCTCGCAGAGTTCGTCGACCAGGTAGGCGGCCGAGTCCGGGGAGTAGCGCGGGCCCTTGTGCCGGGGGGCGGTCAGCGCGCGGATGAGGGCTCCCCGTCCCGGTACCTCCTCCTCGCGCGGCGGTTCCCAGCACGCCGGGGCCCCGGAGTCGCCGAGCCGGGGCCCGCCCTCCATCCCGTTCGCGACGCCGCGCAGCAGCCGTACGGCCGCCGCGCGGGGGAGGTCGGACAGCACGTGGGTGGGGCCCTGGTGGGGGACGGAGATGACCAGGAGTTCGGCGCCGAGGGGAGTGACGGCGACGGAGTCGGGGCTGTCGGACATGGTCCGGCTCCCATCTCGGGGTGCGGCCGGTGCGGGGGACCGGCGGTGGGGCGGAGACGGGATCATCGTGGTCGAGAAGGGGGCGCGGGCGCACGGCTTGTCCGCACCGGGCGTGGCGCTCGCGCCCGCGCGCGCCCGACGAACCGGAGCGCAGCCCGGCGGCCCGCGCCCCCCGGCACTCCACATCCCACATCCCGAAGCCCGCACCCCGAGCACCCGAGAACCCGCGCACGAAAAAGACCCGGTCCGTTTCCCGGACCGGGCCTTGATCGTTCGAGGGTGAGTGACGGGACTTGAACCCGCGACTTCCTGGACCACAACCAGGTGCTCTACCAGCTGAGCTACACCCACCACGACCGGCTTGGTGCTCCCTGGGGAGTCCCCTACCGGCCGAGAAAAAGTGTACAGGGTCCCGGCGGGTGCTCGCGCCCGCCTTTCCGCCGGGCCGGAGGACCCTCAGGCGGAGGCTTCCGGCTGCCCGCTCTTCTCGCCGCCGTCCTCCTTGGGCAGCACGTGCCGGGCGGCGATGGTGCGGGCGGTCTCCGAGTCGGGGCCGGGCTGCGGGACGAAGATCGCCTCGCGGTAGTAGCGGAGTTCGGCGATGGACTCCCGGATGTCGGCCAGCGCGCGGTGGTTGCCGTTCTTCTCCGGGCTGTTGAAGTAGGCCCGCGGGTACCAGCGCCGGGACAGCTCCTTGACGGAGGAGACGTCCACGATCCGGTAGTGCAGCCAGCCCTCCAGGGCCGGCATGTCCCGGAGCAGGAAGCCGCGGTCGGTCCCGACGGTGTTTCCGCAGAGCGGGGCCTTGCGCGGTTCCTTGACGTGTTCCCGTACGTAGGTGAGGACCTGGTCCTCCGCCTCGGCGAGAGTGGTCCCCGCGGCGAGTTCCTCGAGCAGGCCCGAGGCGGTGTGCATGGAGCGCACCACCTCGGGCATGGTCTCGAGCGCCGCGTCCGGCGGGCGGATCACGATGTCCACTCCCTCGCCGAGTACGTTCAGCTCCGAATCGGTGACCAGTGCGGCCACCTCGATGAGCGCGTCGTTCGCCAGCGAGAGACCGGTCATCTCGCAGTCGATCCACACCATGCGATCGTTCATGCGCTCACCCTACGGCGCGCTCCGCGGCCCCGGCAGGCTCGGGCGCCCCATGCTTCCCGGGGCGTACGACTCCGGCGGCCGCGCGTCCATCGGCATCGAGGCGCTGGGGCCCAGCGAGCTGGCCGCCGCGGTGCGCCTGGTCTGCGCGGGGACGGGCGGTTCCGGCAGCGCCATGGGGGCCACCTCGGCGGGGCGCTCGCCTCCCGGCCTGCGGGCGCGGTAGGCGGCCCGGTAGGCGGCGGGGGAGGAGCCGAGCTGGCGGCGGAAGTGGCCGCGCAGCGCGACGGGGGAGCGGAAGCCGCAGCGGCCCGCCACCTCGTCCACCGAGTAGTCGGAGGTCTCCAGGAGCCGCTGGGCCTGGAGCACCCGCTGGGTGATCAGCCACTGCAGGGGCGCGCTGCCGGTCAGCGACCGGAAGCGGCGGTCGAAGGTGCGGCGGCTCATGTACGCGCGGGCGGCGAGCGTCTCCACGTCGAACTGCTCGTGCAGATGCTCCAGGGCCCAGGCGACCACCTCGGCCAGCGGGTCCGCGCCGATCTCCTCCGGCAGCGAGCGGTCGAGGTAGCGCTCCTGGCCGCCGCTGCGGCGGGGCGGGACGACCAGCCTGCGGGCCAGGGCGCCCGCCGCCTCGTTGCCGTGGTCGGTGCGCACGATGTGCAGGCACAGGTCGATGCCGGCGGCCGTGCCCGCGGAGGTCAGCACGTCGCCGTCGTCCACGAACAGCTCGCGCGGGTCGACGTGGACCGACGGGTAGCGCTTGGCAAGCGTCGGCGCGTACATCCAGTGGGTGGTGGCGGGCCTGCCGTCGAGCAGTCCGGCGGCGGCGAGCACGAAGGCGCCGGTGCACAGACCGACGATGCGCGCGCCCTCCTCGTGCGCCCGGCGCAGCGCCTCGAGGGCCTCCTCGGGCGGCGGCGCGGTGATCGAGCGCCAGGCCGGCACCACCACGGTCCCGGCGCGCGAGATCGCGTCGAGGCCGTAGGGCGCGGTCAGTTCCAGGCCGCCGGTGGTGCGCAGCGCGCCGTCCTCGCCCGCGCACACCAGCAGCCGGTAGCGGGGCACGCCCGCGTCCTGGCGGTCGATGCCGAACACCGACAGCGGTATGGAACTCTCGAAGATGGGGCCGCCGCTGAACAGCAGTACGGCGACTATTTCGCGGCGGCGCCTTCCGGACAGCTTCCTGGCCGTGGAATCGGGCGCAGCGGTGGAGTCGTGGCTCATGACGCTAAGCCCCCCTCGGTGGTCGCGGCTCCTCGGTTGCTTCGCTCCTGCACGTTTCCCCTCGGTCCTGCACGAGTCCCCCGCCGTAATACAGTCATGATCGAATCTACTGCGTCCCTCGGTAGCAGCGTGACCAGTTCAGCACCCGCAGCAATGTCGACATCGCCGCCTGGCGTGAAGCGTTCGTTCGAAAAGTGCCCCGAATGCGGGTTGCGAGGCGAAGTATGCCCGGTATCAATCGGGCGGCCGTGGGGGGCCCGAGGGCCGCGTCAAGCCCCAAGAGCCGCCATTCCGGCCGGTCGGAAGGGTATTGCCGGCCGGCCGGGCCAACTTTCGGAGCCTCCAGGGAAGTTGGCTCAAAACAGCCGGGGCGCAACCGAGAAGCACGGTGTGGCACGGCGCGAATCTTTCGGTGGAGGCTCACGCTTCCATGCGCCCCCACTGCGCCGCCGCCCGCCGCGCGGATCTTCACCAAGGACCCGCCGCCGACACCGCTCCTCCACCGGCGGCGGAGGCCGGGTCGTCACGAAAGCGACGGGTGCCGCCCGCCCGCCGCGACCCGGGAGTGCCGGGCCCCGGGCGGGGTACGGGTGGGTGCATGGACCACGGGTGAAGCGGAGGGGAGGCCGAGGGAAATCGCCTGTACACCCCAGCCACCATTGCCTTCCGGCGCGGCCTCGTGCATGCTCCCGAAAACGCCGTATACGGGTCCAGACGGACCTCGCCGGAGAGGAGTGCAGCCGTACCCTTGGGGGTATGGGCCAGGGAAGACGATTCCCGGACACAGCAGTTCGGCGCTCGTCCGTCCCCGTCCGTACGCTCCGCGTACGGGCCCCGACTCCTTGTACCCGCGCACCTTCACAGTCAGCCCCCGTCAGCCGCTCCCGACTGAGGACCTTGTAAGCCGAGACTCCGATGGCCGGTCACGAATCCTTTGAACCAGCGGACCGCAAGCGGCAGCTCGCCGACCACTCCGGTGAGCCCCTGCCGACAGCGGAACCACGCCATGCCTGCGATCCCGCCTTCCAGCACGGAGTCGTCGTCGGCTTCGACGGCTCGACCTCCAGTGAGCGCGCCCTCGCCTACGCGATCGGGATGGCGTACCGCTCGGGCTCCGGGCTGATCATCGTCCATGTGGCCAACCGGCTGCCCACCACGGTCTGGGCGGGCTGCGAGCCCCCCGTCTTCGTGGACGTCCCGGACCACCGCACCGAGGTGCTCGGTCTGGAGCTGGCCTGCGCGGAGTACCTCTCCGAGGTCCCGTGGATCCTGGTCGAGCGCGGCGGCGACATCTGCCACGAACTGGAGGAGGTCGGCAAGGAGTACGAGGCGGACGCCATCGTCGTCGGCTCCACGCACGGACTGGTCGGCCGCCTCTTCGGTTCGGTGGCGGGCCGCCTCGCACGGCGTGCGCAGCGGCCCGTCATCACCATCCCCTGAGCCCGGGGCCGCCCCCGGGCCGCGCGGGTCCTACTCCACCGTCACCGACTTCGCGAGGTTGCGCGGCTTGTCGATGTCCCGGCCCAGGGCGAGCGCCGTGTGGTAGGCGAGGAGCTGGAGCGGGATGCCCATCAGGATCGGGTCGAGCTCGTCCTCGTTCTTCGGTACGACCACCGTGCTGTCGGCCTTCTCCTGCTTCTGGTGCGCGACCGCGAGGATGCGCCCGCTGCGGGCCTTGATCTCCTCCAGGGCGGCGCGGTTCTTCTCCAGGAGGTCGTCGTCGGGGACGATCGCCACGGTCGGCAGGGCCGGCTCGATCAGCGCGAGCGGTCCGTGCTTCAACTCCGAGGCGGGATAGGCCTCGGCGTGGATGTACGAGACCTCCTTCAGCTTCAGCGAGGCCTCGCGCGCGACCGGGTAGCCGCGCACCCGGCCGATGAACATCATCGAGCGGGCCTCGGCGAACTCCTCGGCCAGCGCCTTGATCTCGTCCTCCTGCTCCAGCATCTCGGCGATCTGCGCGGGCAGTCGGCGCAGTCCCTCGATGATCCGCTTGCCGTCGGCCACCGAGAGGTCGCGGGTGCGGCCGAGGTGCAGGGCGAGCAGCGCGAAGGCGACGGTGGTGTTGGTGAAGCACTTGGTGGAGACCACGCAGACCTCGGGGCCCGCGTGCACGTACACGCCGCCGTCCGCCTCGCGGGCGATCGCCGAGCCCACCACGTTGACCACGCCGAGCACCCGGGCGCCCTTGCGCTTGAGCTCCTGCACCGCGGCGAGCACGTCATAGGTCTCGCCGGACTGGGAGACGGCGACGTAGAGGGTGTCGGGGTCGACCACCGGGTTGCGGTAGCGGAACTCCGAGGCGGGCTCGGCGTCGGCGGGGATGCGGGCCAGCTCCTCGATCATCTGGGCGCCGATCAGGCCCGCGTGGTAGGAGGTACCGCAGCCGAGGATCTTGACCCGGCGCACCGCGCGCGCCTCGCGGGCGTCCAGGTTGAGGCCGCCGAGGCGCACCGTGGAGAAGCGGTCGTCGATCCGCCCGCGCAGCACCCGGTCCACGGCCTCGGCCTGCTCGTGGATCTCCTTGTGCATGTACGTGTCGTGGCCGCCCATGTCGTAGGACTCGGCCTCCCACTCCACGGTGGTCGGCGAGGCCGTGGTGCGGGTGCCCTCGGTGGTGTAGGTGCGGAAGTCGTCGGCCTTCAGGGTGGCCATCTCGCCGTCGTCCAGGGTGACGATCTGGCGGGTGTGGGTGACCAGGGCGGCGACGTCGGAGGCGACGAACATCTCCTTCTCGCCGATGCCGAGGACCACCGGGGAGCCGTTGCGGGCGACCACGATGCGGTCGGCGAAGTCGGCGTGCAGCACGGCGATGCCGTAGGTGCCCTCGACCAGGCGCAGCGCCTCGCGGACCCGGTCCTCCAACTCGGCGGCCGAGGAGCGGGCGATGAGGTGGGTGAGCACCTCGGTGTCGGTCTCGGACTGGAACTCCACGCCCTCGGCGGTCAGCTTGGCGCGCAGGTCGCCCGCGTTGTCGATGATGCCGTTGTGGACGACGGCGACCTTGCCCTCGGCGTCCAGGTGCGGGTGGGCGTTCTCGTCGGAGGGGGCGCCGTGGGTGGCCCAGCGGGTGTGGGCGATTCCGGTGGTGCCCGCGAACCGCTTGGGGATGCGGGCCTCCAGATCACGTACCCGGCCCTTGGCCTTGATCATCTTCAGGCCCGCGGTCTTGGGTCCGGTGACGACGACACCGGCGGAGTCGTAGCCGCGGTACTCCAGGCGCTGCAGTCCTTCGAGCAGCAGCGGCGCGACATCGCGCTTGCCGATGTATCCCACAATTCCGCACATGTTCTCGGGCTCCCCTTGCGGTTCGGTTGCGTACGCGGTGGGCGGTACGCGGCGGGTGGTACGGAGGGCGGCCGGTGCCCGGCAGGGCACGGTCCGGGTGGCGGTCCGGTCAGCCGTAGACGATGCGGCGCAGCTGTCTCAGCGTGAGCTGGGGCGGCGCGACCGCGCGGTAGGCCAGGTCCGCCTCGATCCGTTCGAAGATCGCCGCGTTGACGAGGCCCTGGCCCCGCAGCTCGCGGTGGCGGCGGCGGACGAAGTCCTCGGCCGTCTCGTCGAAGTACGCGAGGACGTCCTGGACCACGCGCAGGGCCTCGCCGCGGCTGAGCGGCGTGCTGCGGGTCAGGTGATCGACAAGGTCCTCGTGCACGGGACGATCCTGGGGGAGTGGCGGGCCTTTCGCAAGAATCCTGCCCGATATCGGGCACGTGTCAGGCCCGGACCTCGGCGGAATCCGGCATTCCGGTGACGGGTGCGGGAGGCGCCCCGGGTTCCAGGCGCCCGATGAGCCGGGTGCCGGTGCCCGGAATCCCCTCGTCGGGCGGGTTCCCGCCGCCGCATCCCGTGTGAGTGGTCTTGACCACTTGGGGGGTGCGCGATACCGATAGTCCCCGTGCGCTGTTCCCCACCTCCAGGGGCTCCTGCCGAAGGGACCGTTTGTGAGACAGCACCCCAGAACCCCCGCCCGCACGCGCCGCGTCCTCGGCGCGCTCCTCCTCGTCTCGGCGGCCGCCTTCGGCTCCGTCGGCGCCGCCTCCCCGGGGGCGCCGTCCCCGGCCGGGCAGCCGCGCGGCCTCGACCAGGTGATCCCCGCGCCCTCCTCGGTCGAGGCGGGCGGCGCGCCCTACCGGCTGACCGGCGACACCCGGATCCGGGTCACCGGCGGCAAGGGCGCCCAGGGCGTCGGCGGCTACCTCGCCGGGCTGCTGCGGCCCGCCACCGGCCTGGACCTGCCGCTGACCGGGCGCGGGGGCGGCGACGGCATCCGCCTGGAGCTGAGCCCCGGCGCACGCGAACTCGGCGACGAGGGCTACCGGTTGACCAGTGGCCGCTCCGCCGTGACCATCACCGCCCGCAAGTCCGCCGGGCTCTTCCACGGCGTGCAGACCCTGCGCCAGCTGCTGCCCACCGCCGTCGAGCGGCGCACCGCCCAGCGCGGGCCCTGGCTGGTCGCGGGCGGCACCATCGAGGACGTGCCGCGCTACGCGCACCGGGCCGTGATGCTCGACGTCTCCCGGCACTTCTTCACCGTGGACCAGGTCAAGCGCTATATCGACCAGGCCGCCATGTACAAGATCAACAAGCTGCATCTGCACCTCTCCGACGACCAGGGCTGGCGGATCGCCGTCGACTCCTGGCCCCGGCTCGCCGAGTACGGCGGCTCCACCCAGGTCGGCGGCGGCGAGGGCGGCCACTACACCAAGGACCAGTACCGGGACCTGGTCGCCTACGCGGCCTCCCGGCAGCTGCAGGTGATCCCGGAGATCGACATGCCGGGCCACACCAACGCCGCCCTCGCCTCCTACGCCGAGCTGAACTGCGACGGCGTCGCGCCCCCGCTGTACACCGGCACCGAGGTCGGCTTCAGCTCGCTGTGCGCCGGCAAGGACGTGACGTACGACTTCGTGGACGACGTGATCCGGGAGATCGCCGAGCTGACCCCCGGCGACACGATCCACATCGGCGGCGACGAGGCGCACTCCACCAGCCACGAGGACTACACGGCCTTCATGGACAAGGTGCAGCCGGTGGTCGCCAAGTACGGCAAGAAGGTCTACGGCTGGCACCAGCTGGCGGGCGCGACCCCGGCGAAGGGTGCCACCCTCCAGTACTGGGGCTACGACGCCACCGGGGCGCAGGAGCGGCAGCAGGTGGTGGACGCGGCGAAGAACGGCGCCAAGGTGGTGCTCTCCCCGGCCGACCGGGCCTACCTCGACATGAAGTACACCGAGGACACCCCGCTCGGCCTGTCCTGGGCGGGCCTGGTCGAGGTCCGGCGCTCCTACGACTGGGACCCGGGCAGCTACCTCGAAGGGCTGCCCGCCGAGGCGGTCGCCGGGGTCGAGGCGCCGCTGTGGACCGAGACCCTGTCCACCTCGGACCACCTGGAGTACATGGCCTTCCCGCGGCTGCCCGGCATCGCCGAGCTGGGCTGGTCCTCCGCCGAGAGCCACGACTGGGAGGCGTACCGGCAGCGCCTGGCCGCCGAGGGCCCGCGCTGGGACGAGCTGGGCATCGACTACTACAAGTCCCCGCAGGTGCCCTGGCCCAGCAGCTGAGTCCGGACCCCGCGGCCGCCGCCCGCACACGACCGAGACGCCCCGGAGGACCGTACTCCGGGGCGTCTCGGT
Organism: Streptomyces physcomitrii; assembly: GCF_012273655.1. Classification (GTDB taxonomy): domain Bacteria; phylum Actinomycetota; class Actinomycetes; order Streptomycetales; family Streptomycetaceae; genus Streptomyces; species Streptomyces physcomitrii. Next base: position 239,657 of record NZ_JAAWWP010000001.1, read on the forward strand.
CGTGGCCGTCCTGAGCCGCGCTCTCCGGCGGGAGAGGAGCGGCCTAGCAACAAAGTCAGGTTAGCCTAACCTAAGTCGTGTGGCCAGTGGGGCGGGCGGTCCGGTGTGCCGGACGGGGCGGGAGGGGCCGCCCCGCCCTCACTCGGCGGCCTCCCGCAGCTGCTCCTCGCTGAGGCCGCGGCGCCAGTAGCCGACGAAGGCCACCCGCCGCCGGTCGATGCCGAAGCCGCGCACCAGCTGCCGCCGCAGCGCCTTCACGCTGCCGGACTCGCCCGCGATCCAGGCGTACGGGGCCGCGCAGTCGGGCAGCCCGGCGGCCACCGCCTCGGCCGCCGACGGTGCGCCCGACTCCCGTACCAGCCAGGTGAGTTCGGCCTCGGGGCCGTGGTCGAGGGGCAGCCGGTCCGCCTCCCGGGCGACCTCCAGCCAGGCCCGCACCCGGGTGCCGGCGGGCAGCGACTCCAGGATGGCCGCGGCGGCGGGCAGCGCCGTCTCGTCCGCGTAGAGCACCACCAGGTCGGCGTCCCCGGGCGGCCGGAAGCGCACGCCCAGGTTGTCGGCGCGGCGCGGGCCGAGGAGCAGCGCCCGGTCGCCGGGCTCGGCGCGCGCCGCCCAGCGCGAGGCGGGCCCGCCGTCACCGTGCAGCGCGAAGTCGATGTCCACCTCCCCGCCGTCCGGCCCGGGCCGCTGGGCGCGCAGGGTGTACGAGCGCATCACCGCCCGTACGGATTCCGGGAGTTCACGCCAGGCGGCGAACCAGGTCGACTCGCCCAGGTCCGCCGGGAGCACCGGGACCCGCTGCCCCGGGTGCGGCAGGAACAGCGAGGCGCTCTGGTCGCGGCCACCGGAGTCCAGGCCGGTCAGCTCCCGGCCGCCGAAGGTCACGCGCCGCATCCCGGCGCTGAGTTCCCGGGTGCGCACCACCCGTACCGCGAAGAAGTCGAAGGCGCGTACGGGGGTCTCGGCGGTGGTGGTCATCGCGCTGGCTCCTCGGTCCTGCGGGGCGGCCTGGGGCGGGGCGGGGGCCCGGGAGGCGCCGCACCGCGTCCCGGGCGGTCGGTCAGCTGACCTTCTCGGCCTTCTCGATGGCCTCGGCGAGGTCCTCCAGGATCGGGGCGGTCTTCGCGTACGAGTAGACCGGCTCGGTGACGCGCGGGATGACCTGGTCCGCCTTGACGGCGGGCAGCTGCTTCCAGGTCGGCTTGGTCAGGCTCGCGGGCTGGAGGGCCGAGGTGCGGTTGTCCATCATGATCACGTCGGCCGGGTACTTGTCGACGTTCTCCCAGCTCAGGTTCTCGAACCAGCCGCCGCTCTCCTTCTTGGCGGACTCCGGCGGCTCGACCAGCTTCACCCCGAGGGACTTGAAGAACTCCAGGTCGGGGGAGAGGTTCGAGCCGGAGACATAGAAGATCTCCTGGCTCGCGGAGCCGACCAGGACCTTGATCTCCGGGCGGGACTTCGCGGCCTTGCGCAGCCGCTCCGCCGCGTCCTCGAAGCGCTTCTTGGCGTCGGTGACCTTCTTGGCCTTCACCTCCGCGCCGAGCGAGGCGGCCAGGGCCAGCATCCGGGCCAGCGGCTGGGGGAGCTCGCGGTCGTACATGCTGATGCCGACGCTGTCGGCCAGCGGGAGGATCTTGTCCTTGGACTCCTCGGGTACGTACCAGAGGGTGCCCTTGGCGTCGAGCACCCCGGAGACCAGCAGATCCGGTTCGAGGCTCGCGTACTTCTCTACGCTGAACTGGCCCCACTCGTTGCCGAGGACGGTGACCTTGTCGATGTCGAGGTCGCCGGCCTGCACATCGGGCTTGCCGTCCTTGGTCCTCGTCGGGCCGAAGACGCCCTTGACCTCGATGCCGTAGTCGAACAGCGCGGCGGCGACACCGGTGAAGGCGACGATGTTCTTCGGCGCGGAGTCCTTCCGGATCTTCTTGCCGCGGTCGTCCTGGAACGACCAGGCGCCCCCGCCGTCCGAGCCGCCCTTGCCCTCCTGGTCCGCGTCGCCGTCCCCGCAGGCGGTCAGCAGGGCGCCGAGGCCGAGGGCACCCCCGGCGGCGAGCACGCTGCGCCGCGAGGCCGGGCCGCCGGCGGACAGGAAGGAGGGGCGTGAAGAAGGCATGGCTGAACTGCTTTCAGGAGGCGCGGCCGAAAACCGCTCCGGGAGGGAACGGGCTTAGGCTAACCTAACTTCCCGCCCTGTCGAGAGGCCCCGGCCCGGGTGTGCGACGGCGCACACCGCCCGCCCGCGCCCCGCGCGTCTGCCGCCCGGCCGCCCGCCCGGCCCCCCGGAGCAGGCCCGCGACCGGCGTCCGCGCACCGGACGCGGCGGCCCTGCGCCGCCCGGCCGAAGGACGGTTCGCCAAGTCGGCCCGCCCCGGCGGCAGTTGCCCGAGTCCGCCTGGACCAGGGGCGGTTCAGGCGGACCTCGGGTGCGGTCAGGCGCTCTCGGCCGCCGCCGCGCGGCCCGCCTGGCGGCCGGAGAAGAGGCAGCCGCCGAGGAAGGTGCCCTCCAGGGAGCGGTAGCCGTGCACCCCGCCGCCGCCGAAGCCGGAGACCTCCCCGGCCGCGTAGAGGCCCGGCACCGGCGCTCCGTCGGCGTCGAGCACCCGGCCGGAGAGGTCGGTCTGGAGGCCGCCGAGGGTCTTGCGGCTGAGCAGGTTCAGCCGGACGGCGATCAGCGGTCCCGCCGCCGGGTCGAGGATCCGGTGCAGGCCTACGGTGCGGGAGAGGTCGTCGCCCACATAGGCCAGGGAGTTGCGGATGCCCATCACCTGGGTGTCCTTGCCGAAGCGGTTGTCCACCTCGCGGTCGCGGGCGGTGATCTGCCGCAGCAGCGCGTCGTGGTCCACGAGGTTCTGGCCGGTCAGCTCGTTCATCCCGGCGACCAGTTCGCGCAGGGTGTCCGCGACGACGAAGTCCTCGCCCCGGTCGAGGAACTTCCGCACCGGCTCCGGGGTCTGGCCGAGCGCCCGGTTGGCGAGGTAGGCGACCAGGTCCTTGCGGGTCAGCTCCGGGTTCTGCTCCGAGCCGGAGAGGGTGAACTCCTTCTTGACGATGCGCTCGTTGAGGACGAACCAGGAGTAGTCGTAGCCGGTGTCCTTGATCATCTTCAGGGTGCCGAGGGTGTCGTAGCCGGGGATCGCGGGGGCCGGGAAGCGGCGGCCCTTGGCGTCGAACCAGAGCGAGGAGGGGGCGGGCAGGATGCGGATGCCGTGGTTCGCCCAGATCGGCTCGTAGTTCTTGAGGCCCTCGGTGTAGTGCCACATCCGGTCGCGGTTGACCAGGCGGCCGCCCGCGCGTTCGGCGATCTCCAGCATGCGGCCGTCGACATGGGCGGGGACGCCGGTGACCATGGTGCGCGGCGGGGAGCCGAGGCGGCTCGGCCAGTTCGCGCGGACCAGGTCCAGATTGCCGCCGATGCCGCCGGAGGTGACCAGCACCTGCGGGGCGTTCAGCGTGAACTCGCCGACCTTGGTCCGTGAACTGGCCGTCCCGCGCGGGGCGTTGCTCGGTTCCAGCACCGAGCCGCGGACGCCGGTCACCGCGCCGGAACTGAGCAGCAGCTCGTCCACCTGGTGCCGGAAGCGGAAGGTGACCAGGCCCTTCTTCGCCGCCTCCCGCACCCGCTTCTCGAAGGGTTCCATCACGCCGGGGCCGGTGCCGAGGGTGACGTGGAAGCGGGGCACCGAGTTGCCGGGGCCGTCCGCGAGCTGCCCGCCGCGCTCGGCCCAGCCGACGATCGGCACCCAGCGCATGCCCATCCCGTACAGCCAGGACCGCTTCTCCCCGGCGGCGAACTCCAGGTAGGCGTCGGCCCATCGGCGGCCCCAGTGGTCCTCGCCGAGGCGGTCCTCGACGCCCCGGTCGAAGCCCGCGGTGCCGAGCCAGTCCTGCCGGGCCAGCTCCAGCGAGTCCTTGATCCCGCACAGCCGCTGCTCGTGCGAGTCGATCAGGAAGAGGCCGCCGAAGGACCAGTACGCCTGGCCGCCGAGGCTCGCCTCCGGCTCCTGGTCGAGGAGGATCACCTTGCGTCCGGCGGCGGTCAGTTCGGCGGTGGCGACCAGTCCGGCGAGCCCGCCGCCGACCACGATCACGTCTGCGTCCGCCTTCGGGGACCCGGCGCCGTAGGCCGGGCTCGCGCCCAGCGCCGTACCGGCCGCCAGTGCCCCGCCCGCGACCTGCATCAGGCGCCTGCGGCTGACCGGGGATGTCCCGGAGGACTCTTCTTCCATGGCTCTCTCCTTCTGCCGGGAGGATCAAGTGGGCCCGGGCGGCGCCGAGTTGACCGGGGACGACCGGAGATCGGGAAGGGGGATTGAGGCAGGCATGACAAGGCGTGCGAGGCGGGTGGAGGCGTGCGAAGGCCTCGACCGGGCGCGCCGGGGTGCGGATCGCAGGGGAAGGCGGCGGTGCCGGATTCTGAAAACGGCTCTGTTCAGATCTGGCTACTCGAAAGTAATGACGGGCGCGGGCTTCTTCAAGCCCCCGGACAGGAGAAGATGGCCGCCGTGCGAAGGAGGAGGTGCGGGTGAAGGGCAGAGTCAGGCAGCCCACCGGCCGTTACGCAGGCAAGACGGCCAGTGAGCGGGGTGCCGAGCGCCGGGAGAGATTTCTCGGCGCGGCCCTGGAGCTCTTCGGCGCGGGCCCCGGCTACCGGGCGACCACCGTCGCCGCCCTCTGCGAGGCCGCCGGTCTGTCCACCCGGCAGTTCTACGAGGAGTTCCGCACCCTGGAGGACGTCCTCGCCGCCCTGCACCTGCTGGTCAACGACTGGGCCGAGGCGGCGGTGACCGAGGCGCTCGCCGGCAGCGCGGGGCAGCCCGCCGCCGAGCGCTATGCGGCCGTCTTCCGCGCCTATGCCGCGAGCGTCACCTCGGACCCGCGCCGGATCCGGATCACCTTCACCGAGATCGTCGGCATCAGCCCGCGCATGGACGAGCAGCGGCTCAGCCGCCGCGCCCGCTGGATCGAGCTGATCCGCGCCGAGGCCGAGGCGGCGCGGGCGCGCGGCGAGGCGGCCGACCGGGACTACAGCCTCGCGGCGGCCGCCTTCATCGGCAGCGTCAACGGCCTGCTGCACGACTGGGCGGCGGGCTGGGTCGACGCGAGCCTGGACGAGCTCGTCGAGGAACTCGTCGGTCTGCTGCTCGCCTCCCTGCGCCGCCCGGGGGGCTGAGGACCGCCGGGCGGCGCGGGGGCGACTGCCCTCAGCCCAGGCCGAGTTCGCGGGCCACCAGCATCCGCTGGATCTCGCTGGTGCCCTCGCCGATCTCCAGGATCTTGGAGTCCCGCCACATCCGGGCGACCGGGTACTCGTTCATGAAGCCGTACCCGCCGTGGATCTGGGTGGCCTCCCGGGCGTTGTCCACCGCGATGGTGGAGGAGTACAGCTTCGCGAGCGCGGCCTCCTTCTTGAAGGGCTCGCCCTGCACCAGTCGCGAGGCCGCGTCCCGCCAGGCCAGCCGGGAGGTGTGCGCCTTCATCTCCATGTCGGCGATCTTGAACTGCACGGCCTGGAAGTCGCCGATCACCCGCCCGAAGGCGACCCGCTCCTTGGCGTACTTCACCGACTCGTCCACACAGCCCTGGGCGAGACCGGTGGCCAGCGCCGCGATGGCGATCCGGCCCTCGTCGAGGATGCGCAGGAACTGCGCGTAGCCCCGGCCCTCCTCGCCGACCAGGTTCTCCCGGGGCACCCGCACATCGGCGAAGGACAGCTCCCGGGTGTCCGAGGCGTTCCAGCCGACCTTCGAGTACGGGGCCGCCACCGTGAAGCCCGGGGTGCCGGAGGGCACCAGGATGGCGGAGATCAGCGGCTTGCCGTCCGGCTTGCGGCCGGTGACGGCGGTGACCGTGACCAGTCCGGTGATGTCGGTGCCGGAGTTGGTGATGAAGCACTTGGTGCCGTTGATGACCCACTCGCCGGTGGACTCGTCCAGGCGGGCGGTGGTGCGGGTGCCGCCCGCGTCGGAGCCGCCGTCCGGCTCGGTCAGGCCGAAGGCGCCGAGCATCTCGCCCGCGCACAGCTTCGGCAGCCAGGTGCGCTTCTGCTCCTCGCTGCCGAAGAGGTACAGCGGCATCGCGCCGAGCGAGACCCCGGCCTCCAGGGTGATCGCCACCGAGGAGTCCACCCGGGCCAGCTCCTCCAGGGCGAGGCCGAGCGCGAGGTAGTCGCCGCCCATGCCGCCGTACTCCTCGGGGAAGGGCAGCCCGAACAGGCCCATCCGGCCCATCTCGCGGATGATCTCGTAGGGGAACTCGTGCCGCTCGTAGTAGTCGCCGATCTTCGGCGCGATGACGTCGTGGGCGAACTCCTCGACAGTGCGCCGCAGTTCCTCGTGCTCGGCGGACAGGCGATGGTCGATCGACATGGCTTTCAGGACTCCTTGTGGGAGAGGGCGCGAACGGTACGAGAGGGGCTCGGGCGGCCGAGCTGCTGGGCCATCCAGGCGCTTGTGGCGGTGAGGCGGTCCAGGTCGACCCCGGTGTCGATGCCGAGGCCGTCGAGCATCCAGACCAGGTCCTCGGTGGCGAGGTTCCCGGTGGCGCTCTTGGCGTACGGGCAGCCCCCGAGCCCGCCCGCCGAGGCGTCCACCGTGGTGACGCCGAGCTCCAGGGCGGCCAGGGTGTTGCTGAGGGCCTGGCCGTAGGTGTCGTGGAAGTGCACGCCGAGCGCCTCGGTGGGCACGGCGGCCTCGTGCAGCGCGCCGAGCAGGGCGCGGACATGGCCGGGGGTGGCCACGCCGATGGTGTCGCCGAGGCTCAGCTCCTCGCAGCCCATGTCCCGCAGCGCGGTGCAGACCCGCACCACCTGCTCCAGGGGGACCGCGCCCTCCCAGGGGTCGCCGAAGCACATCGACAGATAGCCGCGTACGTGCACGCCCTCCTGCCGGGCGCGGGCGACCACCGGTTCGAACATGGCCAGGGCCTCGTCCACGGTGCGGTTGAGGTTGGCCTTGGCGAAGGACTCGGTGGCGCTGGCGAAGACCGCGATCCGCCGGGCGCCGAGCGCGAGCGCCCGCTCCATGCCCCGGGCGTTCGGCACAAGGACCGGCAGATGCACCCGCAGATCGGTGAGCTGGGGGAACAGCTGCTCGGCGTCGGCGAGTTGGGGCACCCACTTCGGATGCACGAAGCTGGTCGCCTCGATGGTGCCGAGCCCGGCCTCGGCGAGCCGCCGCACGAACTCGGCCTTCACCTCGGTCGGTACGACGCCCTTCTCGTTCTGCAGGCCGTCGCGCGCGCCGACCTCGTGGATACGGACCCGGGCGGGCAGCCGGCTGTCCGGGAACCGCATGGGCAGGGCCCGGGGCCCGGTCGCGAGGGCTCCGGCCGCGGCGGCACCGGTCGCGGCGTCGGGGGCACCGGCCGCACCGGCACCGCCCGTCGTAGGGGACTCGGTCATGTCGTCGGCTCCTTCGCGTCCTTCGCGTCCTTCGCGTCCTTCGCGTCCGGTGCGCTCTGCGCGTCCGGTGCGGGCTGCGCGGGCAGTCCGGTCCCGGTGTCCTCGGCGGCGGCCGGTTCGACCACCGCGAGCACCTGGTCCATGGCGACCGCGGTGCCCGGGCTGACGTCGAGTTCGGTGACGGTGCCCGCGTGCGGGGCGGAGACGACGTGCTCCATCTTCATCGCCTCGACCACCAGCAGGCTCTGGCCCGCGGCCACCTCCTCCCCGACGGCGACCTTGACCACGGTGACGGTGCCCGGCATCGGCGCGGTCAGCGAGTCGGCGCCCGCGTGCGCGGCGCCCCGCAGCGAGGCGGCGACCGGATCGTGGTCGCACACCTGCCAGGCGTCGCCCTCCCGGCCGAGCCAGTCCCCGGCGCGGGTGAAGCGGTGCCGGACGCCGTCCAGGGTGACGAAGACCGCGTCCTCCTCGACGGTGGCCTCGCCGCGCGCCACATACGCCACCGGGTCCAGGCCGGGCACCCGCAGCTGGTGGGTGACCGGGACGTGCCGCCCGCCGAGGCGCCAGCCGCCGCCTGCGGAGAAGGGGTCGAGCCAGCCGCCCGCGTCCGGCCGGGGCTGCCGCACCCGCACCGCCGCGGCGGCCTCGTACACCTCCTCGGGGACCTCGGACGGGATCAGCGAGTCGGCCTCGCGCTCCACCAGGCCGGTGTCCAGCTCCCCGGCCACCACCGCCGGATGGGCGAGCAGCCGGCGCAGGAACCCGGCGTTGGTCCCCACGCCCAGGGTGACCGTCCCGGCGAGCGCGCCCCGCAGCCTGCGCAGCGCGGTGGCCCGGTCGGGGCCGTAGGCGATGACCTTGGAGAGCATCGGGTCGTAGAGGCTGGAGACCTCGGTGCCGAGGCTCAGCCCCGAGTCGGTGCGCACCCCCTCGCCCTCCGGTTCGGCGAGGGCGAGCACCACCCCGCCGGAGGGCAGGAAGCCGCGGCCCGGGTCCTCGGCGCAGATCCGCGCCTCGACGGCGTGCCCGGTGAGGGTGATCTCCTCCTGGGCGAAGGGCAGCCGCTCCCCGGCCGCCACCCGCAGCTGCCACTCCACCAGGTCGAGCCCGGTGACCAGCTCGGTGACCGGATGCTCCACCTGGAGGCGGGTGTTCATCTCCATGAAGTAGTACGCGCCGGGGTCGCCGCCGGGCACGATGAACTCCACGGTGCCCGCGCCCCGGTAGCCGCAGGAGCGCGCGGCCTGCACCGCGGCCTCGCCCATCGCCGCCCGGGTCGCCTCGTCGAGCAGGACCGAGGGCGCCTCCTCGATGATCTTCTGGTGGCGGCGCTGGAGCGAGCACTCCCGCTCGCCGAGGTGGACCACGCCCCCGTGGCCGTCGGCGAGGACCTGGATCTCGATGTGCCGGGGGCGGTCGATCCAGCGCTCCACCAGCAGCGTGTCGTCGCCGAAGGAGGCCCGGGCCTCGCGGCGGGCGGCGGCGATCTCCTCGGCGAGCAGCGCCTCCTCGCGCACCAGGCGCATGCCCTTGCCGCCGCCGCCCGCGGAGGGCTTGAGCAGCACCGGGGTGCCGATCTCCCGTGCCGCGGCGGCCAGTTGCTCATCGCTCAGCCCGCTGCCCGAGGAGCCGGGGACCACCGGCACGCCCGCCGCGCGGACCGTCTCCTTGGCCCGGATCTTGTCGCCCATCAGCGCGATCGCCTCGGCGGAGGGGCCGATGAAGACGAGCCCCGCCTCCTCGCAGGCCCGCGCGAAGGCGGCGTTCTCCGCGAGGAATCCGTACCCCGGGTGCACGGCCTGGGCCCCGCTGCGCCGAGCCGCCTCGATCAGCCGCTCGGCGGACAGATAGCTCTCGGCGGCCGGTGCCGGACCGAGCCGTACCGCGGTGTCCGCCTCGCGTACATGCCGCGCCTCGGCGTCGGCGTCGCTGAAGACGGCCACCGAGCGGACGCCGAGCGCCCGCAGGGTGCGGATCACCCGGACCGCGATCTCGCCCCGGTTGGCCACCAGGACGGTGTCGAACATCCGCCCGCCCGCCCCGGCTGTGCTGCTCTCCCGCATCTCGGCCTTCCCGCCCATCTGCCCCGGCTCCTCGCCCTTGCTGTCCCTCGCGGACACGGTGTCGGTCGTCATGGCGCTCACATCCGGAAGACGCCGTACCCGGGCGCCTTCGGGTCCTTGGCGGGCAGCGGGGCGTTGGCGCAGGCGGTGAGCGCGAGGCCGAGGACCCGCCGGGTCTCCAGCGGGTCGATCACGCCGTCGTCCCAGAGCCGGGCGGTGGCGTAGTAGGCGTTGCCCTGGCTCTCGTACTGCTGCCGGACCGGGGCCTTGAAGGCCTCCTCGTCCTCGGCGGGCCAGGACTCGCCGCGCGCCTCCAGCTGGTCCCGCTTGACGGTGGCGAGCACCGAGGCGGCCTGCTCGCCGCCCATCACGGAGATCTTCGCGCCGGGCCACATCCACAGGAAGCGGGGGGAGTACGCCCGGCCGCACATCGAGTAGTTGCCCGCGCCGTAGGAGCCGCCGATGACCACGGTCAGCTTGGGCACCCGGGTGCAGGCCACCGCCGTGACCATCTTGGCGCCGTGCTTGGCGATGCCGCCCGCCTCGTAGTCCTTGCCGACCATGAAGCCGGAGATGTTCTGCAGGAAGAGCAGCGGGATGCCGCGCTGGTCGCACAGCTCGATGAAGTGCGCGCCCTTCTGGGCGGACTCGGCGAAGAGGATGCCGTTGTTGGCGACGATGCCGACCGGGTGGCCGTGCAGCCGGGCGAAGCCGGTGACCAGGGTCTGGCCGTACTCGGACTTGAACTCGGAGAACTGCGAGCCGTCGACCAGGCGGGCGATCACCTCGCGCACGTCGTAGGGGGTGCGGGAGTCGACCGGGACGGCGCCGTAGAGCCCGTGCGGGTCGACCTTGGGCTCCACCACCGGGCGCACCGACCAGGGCAGCGGGCCCCGGTCGGGCAGGGTGGCCACGATGTTCCGCACGATCCGCAGGGCGTGCGCGTCGTCCTCGGCGAGGTGGTCGGTCACCCCGGAGACGCGGGAGTGGACCTCGCCGCCGCCCAGCTCCTCGGCGGTGACCACCTCGCCGGTGGCGGCCTTCACCAGGGGCGGGCCGCCGAGGAAGATGGTGCCCTGGCCGCGCACGATCACGGCCTCGTCGCTCATCGCCGGGACGTACGCCCCGCCCGCGGTGCAGGAGCCGAGCACCGCCGCGATCTGCGGGATGCCCGCGCCGGACATCCGCGCCTGGTTGTAGAAGATCCGCCCGAAGTGCTCGCGGTCCGGGAAGACCTCGTCCTGCATGGGCAGGAAGGCGCCGCCGGAGTCGACCAGGTAGACGCAGGGCAGCCGGTTCTCCAGGGCCACCTCCTGGGCGCGCAGGTGCTTCTTGACGGTCATCGGGTAGTACGTGCCGCCCTTGACGGTGGCGTCGTTGGCGACGACCACGCACTCGCGGCCCGAGACCCGGCCGATGCCCGCGATCACCCCGGCCGCCGGGGCCCCGCCCTCGTACATCCCCTCGGCCGCGAGCGGCGCCAGCTCCAGGAAGGGGGAGCCCTCGTCGAGCAGGGTGTCCACCCGGTCGCGGGGCAGCAGTTTCCCGCGCGCCACATGCCGGGCCCTGGCCCGCTCGCCGCCGCCCAGGCGCGCGGCGTCCAGCCGGGAGCGCAGCTCCTCGCCGAGCGCCTGGTGCGCGGCCTCATTGGCTCGCCAGGCCTCCGAGGCCGGGTCGGCGGCGCTGGTGAGCACCGGTGCCTGCTGCATCGTTCGAGCCTCCTTGCTCGCAGCTCCCCGGCGGCGCCGGTTCGCGGCCCGCCAGTTAGTGAGCGTTAACGTATGCCCCAAAGGTTAACGAGCGCTAACGACTCTGTCTAGAATTGCCGGCATGACCAGCAGAGTGGACGCCCCGACCCGCCGCGAGCAGATCCTCGGCGAGGCCGCCCGCCTCTTCGCCGAGCGCGGTTTCCACGGGGTCGGCGTCGACGAGATAGGCGCCGCGGTGGGCATCAGCGGGCCCGGACTCTACCGGCACTTCCCCGGCAAGGACGCCATGCTGGCCGAGCTGCTGGTCGGCATCAGCGAGCGCCTGCTGCGCGGCGGCCGCCGCCGGGTCGAGGAGGCCGCGGGCTCCGCCGAGCAGCTCCTCGACTCCCTCCTGGAGGGCCATATCGACTTCGCCCTCGACGACCGCGCCCTGATCACCCTCCAGGACCGCGAGCTGGACCGGCTGCGCGACAGCGACCGCAAGCTGGTCCGCCAGTTCCAGCGGCAGTACGTCGAGCTGTGGGTCGGCGCCGTCCGCGCGGTCTACCCGGCGCTGGCCGAACCCTCGGCCCGCGCCTCGGTGCACGCCGTCTTCGGCCTGCTCAACTCCACCCCGCACCTCGGCCGGCCGGGCTCGCTGCCGGGCCGCGAGGCGATGGCGGCCCTGCTGCACCGCCTCGCCCGGGGCGCCTTCTCGGCGGCGCGCTGAGCCGTACCGCCGGAACCCGCGCGCGCATGGGTACGGCCCCTTCCCCGGCGGCGGGGAAGGGGCCGTACCCGGGCCCTGGAGCGGTGCCTCAGCGCTTCTCGGCGGGCTCGCTCACCCCGTCGATGGAGTACGCGCGGGTCCAGTCCACCTCGTAGACGGCGCTCTGCATCGAGTCGCCGAAGAAGTTGTCGAGCTGGATGGTCTGGTGCATGGAGGGTGCGCACTGGATGCAGTCGCGGACGTCGTTGGCGCCGCCGGAGAAGCTGAACCACTCCTCGCCGTCCACGAAGCCCTTGACGTGGTCGGGCGTCCACTCGACCGCGATGTTGTGCCACTGCGTGAGGTCGACGCCGCACTTCTCGGCGTGCTCCTGCTGGACCGCGGCATCCGGATTGTGCGGGTAGTGGATGAAGGCCTCCGAGCAGTCCTCGCCGGGGGCGGTGTTCTCCAGGTAGTCGTACTCGCCGTCCTCGGGCCAGCGGTCGGAGTCCGGCCACAGGATGAGCAGCGGGTGGTACTGGCGGCCGTTGTCCTCGCCGGTCGCCTCGGAGCGCACGCGTGCTTCCCAACGGCCGTAGCGCTGGCCGAACTTGGAGCCCATCCAGCCCGAGTCGCCGTTCTCGGCGCCGCTCTGGCGCAGCAGCCCGCCGACCACCCGTGAATTGTCCGAGCAGCGGCGGCCGTTGCCCGCGTGGCCGTCCCAGCACTCGCCGTCCGCGCCGGGCAGGCTCCACTTGGCGTCGTCCGGGCGGGCCGGGGCGTCCTCGGAGCCGTAGTCGAACTCGTCGGTGCCGGCCGCCACCGGGGTGCCCCAGTCGTAGCGTTCGGCGGCGCTGTCCGGTGCTGCCGGGGCGGCGGCCGGGCCGCCGGTGCCGGTGGCCGAGGCCGGTCCGGAGAGGGTGGCGGTGAGGGTCAGCAGACAGGCCGCCGAGGCGCCGAGGGCGGCGAGCCGCAGTCGTGAGGGGCGCACGGACACTCCTTCGTGAGGGGACTTCGGTCGGGCGCCCCGGCGTGGGGGCGGGCGGTGGGTGCGGCGCGCCCCGGGATCCGAGTCTCCCCCCGTGGAAGATTCGGTCGCGGCCGGTGAAGATCCGGCGCGGGGGTGGGGCGGCGCGCCACGGCCCGTACCGCCCGGCCGGGGCTGCCATGTGCAGCCAAGCGCACGGCGCCGCTGTTCAGCAGCCCGGCGGCGGTGGGATGAACAAGAAAAACGGGGTGCCGGACCGGGCAACCGGGCTGTCCCGCAGGGGGGTTCGCGAAGTCCCGCCCGGCTCGCGGCAGTTGCGTGCGGCCCGCACCGCTCCCTACCGTGGCCGCTCCTCGCAAGGGGGCGAGCGCCGCGGTGGCGGACGGGGACGCAGGGCGACGGGGGGCGGACATGGCGGGCACACCGGAACCGGCCGAAACCACCGCGCCCGTCGCGGAGTTCGCGGCGGCGCTGCGGGCGCTCCGCGAGGCGGCGGGCTCGCCCACCTACCGGCGGATGCAGCGCGAGGCGGGCGTCTCGCTCGGCGCCCTCCACCAGGCCGCCCGCGGCGGCGCCTTCCCCACCCTGCGGGTCACCCTCGCCTTCGTACGGGCCTGCGCGGGCGACCCCGCGGAGTGGGAGCGGCGCTGGCAGGCGGCCAAGGAGCGGATCGAGGAGCAACCGCGCCCCGAGGAGGACGGAACTCCCGCCCCCTACCGCGGACTTGCCCGCTACGAACCCGAGGACGCCGGGCTCTTCTTCGGCCGCGAGCAGCTGATCGGCGAACTCCTCGCGCTCACCCGGCGGTTTAGGATCTGCGCCCTGCTCGGCGCCTCCGGCAGCGGCAAGTCCTCCCTGCTGCGGGCCGGGTTGATCCCCGCCCTGCGCGCACCGGAGGGGACGGGCCCGCGCCCGGCCCGGGTGGTCATCCTCACCCCGGGCGCCCACCCGGCGGCCGAGCACCGGGAACGGCTCGCCCCGGCGGCGGCGGGGACGGACGGACCGCCCGATGGACCGCCGGATGAACCACGGGGCGAAACCGTCGTCCTGGTCGACCAGTTCGAGGAGCTGTTCACCCTCTGCGCCGACCCCGCCGAACGCGAGGACTTCCTCCGCCTGCTGCTCGCCGCCCGCGACCCGGGGAGCGGGCTGCGCGTCGTGCTCGCCCTGCGCGCCGACTTCCTCGCCCACTGCGCCCGGCACGCGGAGCTGGCCGAGGCGCTGCGGCGGGCCACCCTGCTGCTCGGGCCGATGAGCGCGGAGGAACTCCAGCAGGCCGTGGTGCGCCCCGCCGCGGCCCGCGGGCTCCAGGTCCAACGCGCCCTGACCGCACGGGTGGTGGCCGAGGTGGCGGGCGAACCCGGCGCCCTGCCGCTGATGTCGCACGCCCTCCTGGAGACCTGGCGGCACCGGCGCGGGAACCTGCTCACCGAGACCGCCTACGAGGCCGCGGGCGGACTGCACGGCGCCCTCGCCAAGACCGCCGAGGACGCCTACGCCGGGTTCGGCCCGCGGGAGGCGGCCCGGGCCCGGCGCGTACTGCTGCGTCTGGTCAGCCCCGGCGAGGGCGGTCCGGACACCCGACGGCCGCTGCCGCACGCGGAGTTGGCGGCGGACGGGGCCGGGCAGGCGCCGGAGGAGACCGCCACCGTGGTGGACCGGCTCGTCGCGGCCCGGCTGCTCACCCGGGACGAGACGGTGGTGGACCTCGCGCACGAGGCGCTGCTCACCGCCTGGCCCCGGCTGCGCGGCTGGATCGACGCCGAACGCGACCGGCTGCGCCTGCACCGGCGGCTGAGCCGCGCCGCCCGCGACTGGCGCGCCCTGGACCGCGAGCCGTCCGCGCTCTACCTCGGCAGCAGGCTCACCGCCGTCGAGGAGGCCTTCCCGGCCGCCGACCGGGCGGCCGAACTCACCGCAGAAGAGCTGGAGTTCCTCACCGCCTCGCAGCGCAGGCGGCAGCGCGGACGGCGCCGGCGGCAGGCGCTGACGGCCGTGCTCTGCGCCCTCACCCTGCTCGCCGGGTGCGCCGCCGCCGTCGCCTTCCGGGAGCGCTCCGCCGCGCACGCCGAGCGGGACACCGCGATCTTCCACCAGATCGCCACCGCCGCCGACAACCTGCGCGGCGAACACCGCGCCGGGGCCGCCCGCCTCGACGCCGCCGCGCACGCCATGGCCGACACCCCCGACCTGGACACCCGGCTGCTCGGCGACGCGGGCGCGAGCCTGTCCAGCGCCCTGCCCGGCCACGACGGCGTGGTCTCGGCGGCCTCCTTCGCCCCCGGCGGACGGCTGCTCGCCAGCGGCGGCCACGACCGCACCGTCCGCCTCTGGGACACCGCCGACCCGCTGCGCGCCCGCCCGCTGCGGGCCCCGCTCGGCCCCTTCCCGGACCGTGTCGAGGACGTCCAATTCGCTTCCCGAGGCGGCCTGTTGGCCGTCGCCCTGCACGACGGGACGGTACGGCTGCTCGACCTGAGCGAGCCCCGCCGCCCGCGGACCCTCGGCCGCCCGCTCGCCGCCCACCGGGCCCCGGTCGCCATGCTCCGCCTCGCCCCGGACGGCCGCACCCTCGCCACCGCGAGCGACGACGGCACCGTCCGCCTGTGGGACCTCGCCCAACCGGCCCGCCCCCGGCCCCTCGGCCCGCCGCTGCCCGCCCACCGCGGCGGCGCCCGCGCCCTCGCCTTCGCGCCCGACGGCGCCACCCTCGCCAGCGGCGGCTACGACGGCCGGATCCGCCTCTGGGACCTGAGCGATCCGCGGCGGGCCCGGCAGCGCGGGGCGGCGCTCACCGGCCACGGGGAGCCCGTCTGGTCGCTGGCCTTCAGCCCGGACGGCGCCACCCTGGCCAGCGGCGGCTTCGACGGCACCGCCCGCCTCTGGAACCTCGCCGACCCCGGACACCCCCGCCGCGGGCCGGTCCTCGACGAACCCGGCGCGCCCGTCTGGTCGGTGGCCTTCAGCCCGGACGGGAGCACCCTCGCCGCCGGGGGAGAGGACAACGCCGTACGGCTGTGGACGGTGCTCGACCCCGGCCATCCGCTCCCGCTGGACGCGCCGATGACCGGGCACCGCTCCGGGATCTGGTCGGTGCAGTTCCGCCCCGGCGACGCCCGCACCCTGGTCAGCGCCGGATACCAGGGCGACCTGCTGCTCTGGCACCGCCCGCCCGGCCAACTCACCGGTTTCACCAACCCGTTGACCAGCGCCGCCTACCGCCCGGACGGCCGGGTCCTCGCCGTCGCCAGCACCGACGACGCGCTGATCCGGCTCTGGGACGTCCACGATCCGCTCCGGCCGCGGCTCCTCGGGCTGCTGCGCGGCCACCGGGACCGGGTCACCTCGGTCGCCTTCGCCCCGGACGGCCGCACGCTCGCCAGCGCGGGCGAGGACGACACCGTACGGCTGTGGGACACCGCCGACCCGGCCCGCGCCCGCCCCCTCGGCCCGCCGCTCACCGGCCACCGGGACGGCATCCGGGCGGTGGCCTTCGCCCCGCGCGGCCACACCCTCGCGGGCGGCGGCCGGGACGGGGCGCTCCGCCTCTGGTCGCTCGCCGACCGGGCCCGCCCGAAGCCCCTCGGCCGGGCCGCCGCCCCGCGCGAGGGCCACATCAACGCCCTCGCCTTCGCCCCCGACGGCCGCACCCTGGCCACCGCCCACCAGCGCAGCGCCGTACGCCTCTGGGGACTGCGCGGCACCCGGGACCCGCGCCCACTGCGTAAGCTGACGGGCCATCAGGAAGGCGTACGGGCAGTGGCGTTCAGCCCGGACGGCGCGCTGCTCGCGAGCGGCGGCGAGGACCGCACCCTGCGGCTGTGGAAGACCGCCGACCCGGAGCACGCCGCGGCCACCGGGCGCCCGCGCACCGGCCACGGCAGCCAGATCAACGCCCTCGCCTTCAGCCCCGACGGCCACCGCCTCGCCACCGCGGGCGGCGATACGACCGTACGGCTCTGGCGGGTCACCGCCATCGGCGCCACCACCTGGGGCCAGCCGCTCACCGGCCACACCCGCTCCGTCAGCACCGTCGTCTTCAGCCCCGACGGCCGCACCCTGGCCAGCGGCGGCGACGACCTCACCGCCCGCCTCTGGCCCCTGGACGTGGCCGGGGCGCTGCGCCAGGTCTGCGCCCGCACCCGGGGCAGCCTGGACCGCGCCGCGTGGCGGGCCCGGCTGCCGCAGGTGCCGTACGCGGAGCCGTGCGGGGCGGGGGAGTGAGGGGGAGCGAACTCAAGCAGCAAGGAGCAAGGAGCAAGCAGCAAGTAGCAAGTAGGGGCAACCGGCTGAACCGCCCGGCCCCAGCCGCACTCCCCGACCGGTCCGCCTCGCCCGGTCTGCCTCGACCGGTCCGCCTCGACCGGTCCGCCTCGCCCGCTCTGCCTCAGCCGGTCTGCTCAGCCGCCCGGCTTCTCGTCGGCGAGGCGCAGGCCCGCGCTCGCCGTGTCGAAGACCTTGCGGTAGCGGGCCCAGTCGGAGCTGGGTGCCGAGAGGTAGAGCGCGTACTCCTTCTCGCCCGGCCTGCCGAAGCCGAGGTCGATGGCGCGGAACTGCCTGGCCTTGCCCTCGAAGGTGAACTCCCAGACGGCGGCGGGCCGTTCGCGGTAGCTGGTGCTCTGCATCCGCAGCTGCCGGTAGCCCGGCAGCTTGCCCTCCCGGACCGACTTGGCCTCGTCGTCCTTCCAGTGCCGCAGCGGATCGGTGCTCGCGAAGTCCAGCGCGCCGACCTGGAGCCGGACCAGGCCCGCCGGGTCGATGAAGGCGATGGCGCCGTCCTCCAGGGTCTTGCGCCGCCAGCCGTCGGGCACCGGTACCGAGAGGCCGATGCCCGTCTCCTCGGCGAGGTGGTAACCGGCGGGCGGCGGTTTCGCGGGCGCGCTCGCCCCGCCCGAGGGGGAGGGCCCGGCCGTTCCGGACGGCTTCCCCGAGCCTTCGCCCGGCTCCTGCGGCGCGGTCTCCGCGGGCGCCGACGCCCCCGGGTCGTCCGAGGCCCCCGTCCCCTCGCCGGAACCGCGCAGGGTCAGCGCCGTGGCCCCGGCTCCCGCGAGGACCACCGCGGCAGCGGCCGCCCAGAGGGCGACCCGGCGGCGGCTCCGGCGCCGGGCGGGCTGCGGGCTGCTGATTCCGGGGGCGCCCAACTGCCGCTGACGGTCGTCGAGTTCGGTGTGGCCACCGCGGTCGCGGCGGTGGGTGGGAGTGTGGTCGGGCGACACGACGCGACCGCGAGAGTCCCCGGCGTGCCCGGCGTGCCCGGCGTGCCCGGGGTACTCGGCGTACTCGGCCTGCCCGGCGTAACCGGTGCGCCCTGCCTGCCCGTTGCTCCCCGTGCTCCCCGTGCGTCCCGCGTGCCCGACTCCCCGCTCCTGTGCCGCCGTGGCCGCCCCCTCCCGCAGCAGCTCCTCCACGGTCGCCGCGTCGGGGCGCTCCTCCGGTTCCTTCCGCAGCAGGGCCTCGATCAGCGGGGCCAACGGCCCTGCGTGGCGCGGCGGTACGAGCGGATCGGCCGCTATCGCGTACACCGTCTCCATGGCGGAGTTCCGGCGGAAGGGCGCCGCCCCCTCCAGCGCCTCGTAGAGGGTGGCGCCCAGCGACCACAGGTCCGAAGCGGGGCCCGGTGTCCGGCCCTTGACGCGTTCGGGTGCCAAGTAGCCCACGGAGCCGACGAGTTCACCGGTCCGGGTCAGGGTGGAGGTGTCGGAGGAGACCGCGATGCCGAAGTCGGTGAGGACCACCCGGCCCGCCTCCCCGAGCAGCACATTGGCCGGTTTGACGTCCCGGTGCAGCACCCCGGCGGCATGCGCGGCCCGCAGCGCCACGACCATCCGGTGCCCGGTCCTGGCCGCCTCCCGTGGGCTCAACGGGCCGTCCTCGCGCAGCACTTGGGCGAGCGTGCGGGAGGGCACGTACTCCATCACGAGGCACGGCAGCCCGCCGTCGTCGACCACGTCGTGCACGACGACCACGCCCGGATGCGTGATCCGCGCCGCGCTGCGGGCCTCCCGCCGGGTGCGTTCGTACAGGGTCTCGCGCTCGTCGTCCGAGAGATGCGGCGGTACGTGCAGCTTCTTGAGGGCGACATGGCGGCCCAGCACCTCGTCCGAGGCCCGCCAGACGGTGCCCATGCCGCCGCTGCCGACCCGTTCGAGGAGCAGGTACCGCCCCGCGACCAGCCGCCCCTCCCCGGTCCCGCCGCCCTGCCCGGACCGGCCGGTGCCCCCGTCCGCACGCACCAGAGTCCCCCTCTGCTCCCCCGTCGGCCAGGGCGGCTTCGGCCCGCCATGGCCCCGTCACGATAGCCACGGCTCCGGCCCCGTCCACCATCGGGGACGGAGCCGGGTGGATCGGGTCAAGAGCCTGTGAAGGGGGTGTGATCCGGACGCGGACTCCTTCAGTCGCGGGCGGCTGCGGGCGACGCCTCCCGGGGGTGGCCCCCGAAGAGTGCCTCCACCTGGCGTCCCCAGGCCGGGTACCGGCGGACCTTCCGGTCATAGACCGCGAAGACCGCTTCACGCAGCTCCGGGTCCGGATCGTCGGCCAGCCGTACCGCCGACTGCCTGGCCAGCCGCGGCAGGATGATCTCGTCGCCCGCCAGATGCACCGGGTCGTGCATGTACCGCTCCAGGGCGTCCAGATCGGGGACCGCCGCCAGATAGGCGTGGGTGAAGCCGTCCGCGGGGTCGCCGAGATCCTGGCCGACGGCCGAGTACGCCACCGACTCCACCGATCCGGTACGCCGCATCGCGGCCAGCACCTCCGCCTTCTCCTCCTCGCTCACGCCGGGCTTGAAGCTGAACCGCTGCAGGTTGACGATCATCGGCACTCCTCCGCAGGGTGGTACGCGTCTGCATAACTGCACTGGTGAGTGCACTTTAACGTACGTACGAGTCCATTGGATATCGTTGCCCGGTGAGCGGAGCAAGGACAGAGCGGACGCGGGGCCGGATCGACAAGCGGCAGGCGATTCTGGACGCCGCGTTCACGGTCTTCGCCCGGGACGGCTACCACGCGGCCGGGGTGGACGCGATCGCCGCGGGCGCGGGGGTCGCGAAGCACACGGTCTACAACCACTTCGGTGACAAGGAGCGCCTCTTCCGCGAGGTGGTCGGCGCCCTGGCCGACCAGGCGCTGGCGCGCAATCTCGCCGCGGTGGAGCTGCTCCGGGAGGACGGCGAGCTGACCGCGATGCTGACCCGGACCGGGCGGGCGCTGGCCGAGTGCTACTGCGACGAGCGGTCCGTGGCGCTGCGGCGGCTGCTGCACGCGCAGATCACCACCATGCCGGACCTGCTCGGCATCGTCCGGGACCGGGCGGCCGACCGCGTCGACGACGCCCTGGCCGCGCGCCTCGCCCGGCTCGCCCTCGCCGGGCGGCTCGACCTCGGCGGCCGGCCCGCCCTCGCCGCCGAGCAGTTCGGCGCCCTGCTCACCGGGCCCCTGGAGGCCCGCTCCCGCCTCGGCACCCGGAAGGTCCCGCGGGCCGAGGTGCGCGAGGTCGTCGACACCGCCGCCGGGACCTTTCTGCGGGCCTTCGGCACGGAGCCCGCGCAGTCTGCGTAACGGGACGCAGTACGCAGCGCCCAGAGGAACGGCGCCTAGAAGAACGGCGCCTGGAAGAACGGCGCCTGGAAGAACGGCGCCTGGAAGAACGGCGCCTGGAAGAACGGCGCCTGGAAGAACGGCGCCTGGAAGAACGGCGCCTGGAAGAACGGCGCTTAGGGGAACGGCGCCTGGAAGAGCAGCGCCCACAAGAACAGCGCGCAGAACGACAAGGAAGCCACGCGGCACAAAACCCTCGGCCCCTTCCGGAGCAACGTCCGGAAGGGGCCGAGGACTTGGCCGGTGAGCGAGCGGCCCGTGCGAGAGGCATCAGCCCCAAGTGGCGGGCCGCTCAACGGGGTTCATCCGGTCGACGGAGTTCGTCCCGCCGACGGGGTTCAGTCCGCGAGGGCCTGCTCCGCGTCCAGGGTGACGGCGACGGCCTGCACGACCGAGGCGATCTTGAAGGCCTCCTGGATGGTCTCGCGGTCGACACCGGCCTTGCGGAGCACCTGCTCGTGCGAGTCGAGGCACTGGCCGCAGCCGTTGACCGCGGAGACCGCGAGGGACCACAGCTCGAAGTCGACCTTCTCGACGCCCGGGTTGCCGATGACGTTCATCCGCAGGCCCGCGCGCAGCGTGCCGTACTCCGGGTCGGAGAGCAGGTGGCGGGTGCGGTAGAAGACGTTGTTCATCGCCATCACCGCGGCGGCGGACTTGGCCGCCGTGTACGCCTCCGGGCTCAGCTGCGCCTTCGCCTCGGGCTCCAGCTCGCGCAGGACGGTCGTCGAGCGCGAGGCGATGGCGACCGCGAGCACGGTGCCCCACAACTGCTGCGCGGGGAGCGCGGAGTTGCCGATCACCGAACCGAGGTTCAGGCGGAGGTCCTTGGCGTAGTCCGGGACCGCGGACTTCAGTTCGTCGAGTGACATGGGGAGATCAGCTCAGTTCGTTCACGCGGAGAGGAGCTGGACGGGGTCGAGGGTGTCCTCGCCCTTGCTCCAGTTGCAGGGGCACAGCTCGTCGGTCTGCAGGGCGTCGAGGACCCGCAGGACCTCCTTGGGGTTACGGCCGACGGAGCCCGCGGTCACCATCGTGAACTGGATCTCGTTGTTCGGGTCGACGATGAAGACGGCGCGCTGGGCGAAGCCGTCCTCGCCCTCGACGCCGGCGCCCTGCATCAGCTCGTGCCGGGAGTCGGCCAGCATCGGGAAGGGCAGGTCGCGCAGGTCGTCGTGGTCCTTGCGCCAGGCGTGGTGGACGAACTCCGAGTCGCCGGAGACGCCGAGGATCTGGGCGTCGCGGTCGGCGAACTCGTCGTTCAGCTTGCCGAAGGCGGCGATCTCGGTGGGGCAGACGAAGGTGAAGTCCTTCGGCCAGAAGAACACCACGCGCCACTTGCCCTCGTAGCTCTTGTGGTGGATCTGCTCGAACTCCTTGCCGCTCTCCAGCGACACACAGGCGGTCAGGTCGTAGGCGGGGAACTGGTCACCGACAGTGAGCACGCGCGCTCCTAGTCAAAAAGAAACCCCCTCGTGAGGGGTCCTTGCGGGTTGGACGGATCTTGATGTTGGCACAGTGAGTATTGATTAGTGAAATAGCTAGACTGACTCGTGTTGATCGGAGGTACTTATTGGTTTCCCTGGGAAAAACGCCGCGTAAAGGACCGCGCACCGCGGCGGCGGCCGGACGCACCCGCCAGCCCACCCTGGCGCAGCTGCGCGCCTTCGCCGCCGTCGCCGACCATCTGCACTTCCGGGACGCGGCGACCGCGATCGGCATGAGCCAGCCCGCGCTCTCCGGCGCCGTCTCCGCCCTGGAGGAGGTGCTCGGCGTCCAGCTCCTGGAGCGCACCACCCGCAAGGTCCTGCTCTCCCCCGCAGGTGAGCGGCTCGCGGTGCGGGCCAAGACGGTGCTCATCGAGGTCGCGGCACTGCTCCAGGAGGCCGACGCGGTACGCGCCCCCTTCACCGGCTCGGTACGCCTCGGGGTGATCCCCACGGTGGCCCCGTATCTGCTGCCCACGGTGCTGCGGCTGGCCGGGGAGCGCTATCCGGACCTGGACCTCAGGGTCTTCGAGGAGCAGACCTCCTCCCTGGTCGACGGACTGCATACCGGGCGCCTGGACCTGCTGCTGCTCGCGGTGCCCCTGGCTGTGCCGGGAATCACAGAACTGCCGCTCTTCGACGAGGACTTCGTCCTTGTCACCCCGGCCGGGCACGAGCTGGGCGAGCGGGCGGCGGTGCCGCGCTCCGCGCTGCGCGAGCTCGACCTGATCCTGCTCGGCGAGGGCCACTGCCTGCGCGACCAGGCCCTGGACCTCTGCCATGAGGCGGGGCGCGCCGACACCCCCGTCACCACCGCCGCGGCCGGACTGTCCACCCTGGTCCAGCTGGTCGCGGGCGGCCTCGGCTCCACCCTGCTCCCGCACACCGCGGTGGAGGTGGAGACCGCCCGCAGCGACCGCCTGCGCACCAGCCGCTTCGCGGACCCCGCCCCCACCCGGCGGATAGCCTTCGCGATGCGCACCGGCGCCGCCCGCGGCGCGGAGTACGCCGAACTGGCCGCCGAAGTACGCGAGGCGGTACGGGAGTTGCCGGTGCGGGTACTGGACTGAGCCCGGCGCGAGGCGACCTGTCCCTGCCCGCCGGGACACGCCACCAGCCCCCGCCCTCCGGGACATGGCTCGGCCCGTACCGGGGGCGCGGTACGGGCCGAGGTGCGGGGCGTACGCGGACACGTACGCGGGGGTTGCCGCTGCCGGGCTACTCGGTGCGCAGGCCCTCCGGCCGCATCAGCCGCAGCAGCGCGGGCATGCTGAGCGCGGTCACCGCTAGGACCACCGCGGTGGCGATGCCCGCCATCGAGGCCACCCCCGTCCAGTCGACCCGGACGGGCGCACTCACCATCTTCAGGAGCACCGCGCCGAGGGTGATGCCGACCGCCGAGGCCAGCACGACCCCGAGGGCCACCGGCAGCGCCGTCTGCCAGAGCACCGACAGGCTCAGGGTGCGGCGCCGGGTGCCGAAGGCCACCAGCGAGGAGAGCAACTTCCGCCGCTCCCGCAGCTGTTCGAGCTGCGAGATGAGCAGGCTCGCCCCGATGAGCATCAGGACGCAGGAGGCGCCCACCAGGAGTCCGGTGCGGATCGCCGCGAACTGCCTGTCCTCGTTCTCGGAGACCAGGGTCAGCTCGTTGGCCAGCGGATCGACGCGGGCCGCCGAGGTGCGCACCCGGTCGACCGCGTCCGGGGTGCTCTTGTCGAGCCGCACGTACACCTGGGCGGTCAGCCCCTTGCGGGCGGACTCGGAGAACGCCGAGGGGGTGACGAGCACACCCGAAGTCTCCATGCCCAGCGGGTCCTTGAGCCCCTTCGCCGTCGGCAGCCTCGCGGGCAGCCGCCAGGCGGCCTCGGCGCCCGGGGAGCCCTCGTAGGAGGGCGAGAGGTAGACCGTGCGGCCCGGGCGGGCGACCTCGGCGGTGTCCTCGCTGTAGTCGCCGCCGGGGAGC
The DNA here is from genome assembly GCF_012273655.1 of Streptomyces physcomitrii. Lineage (GTDB taxonomy): Bacteria > Actinomycetota > Actinomycetes > Streptomycetales > Streptomycetaceae > Streptomyces > Streptomyces physcomitrii. Next base: position 263,559 of record NZ_JAAWWP010000001.1, read on the forward strand.
AGGAAGGCGTCCCCCTCGTGGCAGGAGGGGAGTTCGGCGAGCTGGCGCAGGGCCGCGCAGCTGCCGACGCTGATGTCGGTGGCGGTATCCGGCTCCCGGGGCTTCGCGGCGATGGTCGCGGTGTCGAAGGCCAGCGAGTCCGCCACCCCGCCACCCGCGCGCAGCGCCCGCTCCAACTCCCGTGCGGACGCGCTGTTGTCGACGTCGATCCGGACCTGGGCCCGGGTGGTGTCCTGCCCCGAGTCCTGTACGTAGTCGCCCTCCAGGCTGGTGAACATCATCTGCAGGGCGATCGCCCCGGCCACCGCCACGGCGATGCCGTTCACCATGCGGGCGGCCGTACCACTGCTCAACTGAAGCCTGCGGACGGCAAGTTGCCAGGAGAGCGCGCCACCGCCGAGCCGCAGCACCAGAGCCTCGACCAGCCAGGGCAGCAGGGCGGTCACGCCGACCAGGAGCAGCACCGTGCCGGTCACGACCACCCACTCGTTGAAGTCGCCGTCCCCGCCCGCCTCTCCGGACATCGGCAGCAGCAGCGCGAGCCCGGCCACCGGCAGGAGCAGCCGCCACCACAGCCGCCGCCGCGGGGGTTTGGCGGTCCGCACCACGCCGAGCGGTTCGATGACCACGCCGCGGAGCGCGAGCAGGGTCACCGCGATCGCCGCACCCGGGACGGCGAGTACGACCAGGGCCGCCAGCGCGGGGTGCGGGGTGAGGTCCTGCGGAAAGAAGCTGAGGTCGAACAGGGTGATCTGAGAAGCGAGTTGACGGGCGATCAGGAAGAAGACGGTGCCGAGGACCAGGCCGAGGACGGCGCCCGCGACGGCCTCCCCGGAGGCGATCAGACGGGTGGTGCGGCCGTCCGCGCCCATCAGGCGCAGCGCGGCGAGCCTGCGGTCGCGCCGCTCCCCGCCGAAGCGCACGGCCGCCGCGATGAAGACGCCGACCGGCATGAGCAGCACCACGAAGATGATCAGGATCAGCAGGGTCAGCGCCGGGCCGAGCTCCTCCGGCTCCTGCTCCTCGGTCCCGAAGCGGTCGAGGCGCTGCACGGGGCCGTTGCCGAGGCGGTCCTCGAGCCCGGTGGCGCCCGCGTAGTAGGCGAGTTCATGGGGGCCCGCGAGCCCCTCGTCGCCGATGGTGCCGCCGATCCGGTAGGGCAGCCGCTCCCGCAGCCGCTCGCTCCCGCCGGAGTCGAGCAGTTCCTTGAGCGCGGGGGAGACGAGCATCTCCCCGGGCACCGGGAAGGCGCGCACCCCCGGCGGCAGCGGCGCCTTCGGGCCTTCGGGCTCCACGAGCCGGCCGCGGACGTCCTGGTGCCGGAAGGTGGTGTCCGTACTGGCGAGCAGCAGGGTGTTCGGCGCGGGACCCTCGGTCTTGGCGGCGATGTAGTCGTTGCGGGCGTCGGTACGGGTGCTCCGCTCGGCCAGCGCGTTCGGGATGGCCGTGGTGAGCAGCAGCAGGGTCACCCCGATGCCGACGCCGACGCCGGTCAGCAGGGTGCGCACCCAGCTCTCGCGCCCGCCGGTGACGGCGAAGCGCGCGCCCATCGCGAGGTCGCGGAGCCAGCCCTGGCGGGCGTCCGGGCCGGTCGGCCCCGGCGGGGCCGCGGGCGGCGCGGAGGCAGGCGCGGCGCTCATGCGGCGTGCGCCATGTCGCGGGAGCGGCCGTCGCGGACGACGATCTCGCGGTCCGAGTAGGCGGCGACCCGGGCCTCGTGGGTGACCAGGACGACCGCGGCGCGCGCCGAACGGGCGGCCTCGGTGAGCAGTTCCATCACCCGCTCGCCGTTGAGGGAGTCCAGGGCGCCGGTCGGCTCGTCCGCGAAGAGCACCCGCGGCCTGGTCACCAGGGACCGGGCGACCGCGACCCGCTGGCCCTGGCCGCCGGAGATCTCGCCGGGCCGCTTGCCCGCCAGCTCCGCCACCTCCAGGCGTTCCAGCCAGCCGTTCGCCTCCCGCTCGGCGGCCCGGCGCCCGGTGCCCGCCAGCCGCAGCGGCAGCGCGACGTTCTCCACACAGCTCAGCTCCGGCACCAACTGCCCGAACTGGAACACGAATCCGAACTCGGTACGCCGCAGCGCGCTGCGCTCCCGGTCCGACATGGCCGCCATCTGGCGCCCGTCGTACGTGAGCGAGCCGGAGTCCGGCGTCACGATCCCGGCGAGGCAGTGCAGCAGGGTCGACTTGCCGGAGCCGGAGGGCCCCATGACCGCGACCACCTCACCGGGCCGGATCGAGAACTCCGCGCCGTCCAGGGCGGTGGTCGCCCCGTACTGCTTGCGGAGTTCCTGGGCGTGCAGCAACGGGGCTTCTCCGGGCGGGACTTGGCGGTTCATCAGCGCACCTCCAGGGCGAGCTTCTCCAGGCGGGCGGCGGTCAGTTCGAGCCAGCGCAGGTCGGCTTCGAGGTGGAACAGGGCGTGGTCGCAGATGAGTTGGTCGGCGAGATCGCCGCCGCGCTTGCGCTCGGTGAGGGTGCGCATCATCCGCAGGTGCGCCGCGCGCTGGCTGTCGAGCAGCTCGGCGGCGTCGCGCCGGGTGAGCAGCGCGAGGACGACCTTGGTGTAGAGCGTCGACTGCAGATACGGCTCGGGCTTCTCCGGCGTGGCCAGCCACTGCTGCACGTCGGTGACCCCGGCATCGGTGATCGCGTACCGCTTGCGCTCGGGACCCTCCCCCGACTCCACCCCGTCGACCTCGACGAGGCCGTTCTTCAGGAGCCGGGACATGGTCGAGTAGACCTGCCCGTAGTGCAGCGGCTTGTCGTGACCGAACTTCTCGTCGAAGGCCCGCTTGAGGTCGTAGCCGTGGCGGGGGCCGGACTCCAGGAGTCCGAGCAAGGTGTGACCGATGGACATGGGGAGGACTATACACACGGGGTATACATGGTGTGTATAGATGGGGTGCATAGCTGGTCGGGGAGCGGGATCGCGGGAGGGTGCGGGAGAGGGGCGGCTGATCCGCCGCCCCTCTCAGTCGCTGCTGCCGTCCGCCTCCGGCTGCCCGTCCGCGGTGCCGGTGCCCCGCTCGGGGCTCCCGCCGTCCGCCTTCCGTGGCCGCCCCCGCCCCCGGATCGGCCCCGCGGTGCCCGGCAGGCGGCCGGAGTCGGCGAGGGCTCGGCGCAGGAGGAACTCGATCTGGGCGTTGGCGCTGCGCAGTTCCTCGCCGGCCCAGCGGGCCAGGGCCTCGTAGACCTGCGGGTCGAGCCGCAGCAGCACCTGCTTGCGCTGCTGCGGCGGGCGCCTGGGCGGGTCCTGGCCGGCCTCGGGGCTCACTGGTACAGGGTGCCCGTGTTGAGGACCGGCTGGGCCGCGCGGTCGCCGCACAGGACGACCATCAGGTTGGAGACCATGGCGGCCTTGCGCTCCTCGTCGAGGGCGACGATGTCGTGCTCGGAGATGCGGGCGAGGGCGGCCTCGACCATGCCGACGGCACCGTCCACGATCTGGCGGCGGGCGGCGACCACGGCCCCGGCCTGCTGGCGCTGGAGCATCGCGGAGGCGATCTCGGGGGCGTAGGCGAGGTGCGTGAAGCGGGACTCGATGATCTGTACACCCGCGGCCTCCACCCGTGCGTGGAGTTCGACGGCGAGCTTCTCGGTGATCTCCTCGGCGTTGCCGCGCAGCGAGAGCGACTCCTCGTCGTGGGCGTCGTAGGGGTACTCGATGGCGATGTGGCGCACCGCGGCCTCGGTCTGGGTGGAGACGAACTCCAGGAAGTCGTCCACCTCGAAGGTGGCCTGGGCGGTGTCCTCCACCCGCCAGACGACCACGGCGGCCAGCTCGATCGGGTTGCCGTAGGCGTCGTTGACCTTGAGGACCGCGGTCTCGTGGTTGCGGACCCGGGTGGAGATCTTGACGCGCGAGGTCAGCGGGTTCACCCAGCGCAGCCCGTCCTTGCGGATGGTGCCCTGGTAGCGGCCGAAGAGCTGGACGACCCGGGCCTCGCCCGGCGCCACCATGTTCAGCCCGCCCATGGCGAAGAAGGCGGCGAGGATCACCACGATCCCGAGGAGGATCAGGGCGACCTTGGCGCCGGTGGCGGTGAGTACCGCGCCGATCGCGATCGCCACGACCCCCGCCGCGAGGCCGAGCAGCCCGAGGAGCAGGGCGAGGCCCCCGGCGATGCTGTGCGCGGCGCTCTCGCGGACCTGCGGGCTCGGCATCTCCGGTACGTCGGGGGCGTCCGGGGCGCCGGACGCCCCGGGGGCGGTGCGGGCGGTGTGCGCCGGGGGCTCCGGTGTGGAGCCGGGTGTGGGCTCGGGTGCGGGCATGGCGGGTCCCCGTTTCTCTCGATGTCGCGACGGCTCGTCGTCGGGACGGCTCGTCGTCCGGCCGTCCGGTCATGGCGGGTGCGCCGTTGCGTACGTCACCGCGTACGGCAGGGCGCGGAGGTGGTCCCGGTCGCCGTCGCGCCTGGTCGGGCGGCGGATCCGGGCCGTGCGCCGACCCTAGCAGAAATCTAGCTAAGTGATATCACTTATTTCCGGGCGGCAACCTTCGGCCGCTTTCGCTCGTCGGTTCCTTTGGGTGTGGTGCTGATTGTCACGCCCTGAATGGTCCGTTCGGGGGCCGTATGTCCGAGGTGCGGTGTTAGCTTTCGTAGCCGACCGGACCGGACGGCCCGGGGAACGGGGTAGGAACCGGGCACGAGGAGACGAGGGCCGGCGCAGCGGTCACGAAGGGAAACGGGGCGACCCATGGCACGAGCGGAATCCGGGCAGGCGCGGTCGGGCGGCATAGGCCGCTTCCTGTCCTGGAGGAAGGTCTTCGGCACCTTCTTCGGCCTCTGCCTGCTCGGCATGGGCGCCTTCACCGTGCTCTACCTCGTGGTGGACGTCCCCGCGGAGGGCAATCCCGCGGCCAAGGCGCAGAGCAACGTCTACAAGTACAGCAACGGCAAGACCTTCGCCCGCGAGGGCGCCGTCAACCGCGAACTCGTCGAGCTCTCCGAGGTCCCCAAGGACGTCCAGCACGCCTTCGTCGCCGCCGAGAACAAGTCCTTCTACCGGGACCAGGGCGTCGACCTGAAGGGCACCACCCGCGGGCTGCTCAACACCCTGCGCGGCGAGGGCAAGCAGGGCGGCTCGACCATCACCCAGCAGTACGTGAAGAACTACTACCTGAGCCAGGAGCAGACCGTCAGCCGCAAGCTGAAGGAGATGGTCATCTCGCTCAAGGTGGACCGCAACAAGTCCAAGGACGAGATCCTCGCCGGGTACCTCAACACCAGCTACTTCGGCCGCGGCGCCTACGGCATCCAGGCCGCCGCCCAGGCCTACTACGGCGTCGACGCCCGCGAGCTGAACGTCACCCAGGGCGCCTACCTCGCCGCCCTGCTCCAGGCCCCCAGCGCCTACGACTGGGCCGCCGCCTCCGAGGCCGGCAAGACCCACGTCAAGGAGCGCTGGGCGTACGTACTGGACAACATGGTCGACGAGCACTGGCTGGACACCGGGGCGCGGGCGCGGCAGAAGTTCGACGTGCCGGACGAGCCCAAGGGGGCGCCCGGGCTCGCGGGGCAGCGCGGCTATCTGGTGAAGGCGGCCAACGCCCAGCTCCAGGAGCAGCTGGTCTCGGACGGGGTGCCGAAGGACGCCGCCGCCGCGCTGGTCGACGCGGGCGGCTGGAACATCACCCTCAACATCGACGAGAAGAAGCAGCGCCAGCTGGAGAAGGCGGTCAAGGCCGAGCTGACCTCCCGGCTCTCGCCGAAGTCCCGCGCCGTGGACGCCGACGTACAGGCCGGGGCCGTCTCCGTCGACCCGAAGAACGGCCGGGTGCTCGCCATGTACGGCGGCGAGGACTATGTGAAGCACTACACCAACAACGCCACCCGCGAGGACTACCAGCCCGCCTCCACCTTCAAGCCGGTGATCTTCACCGCGGCGCTCGCCGAGGGCTCCGACACCCAGGACGGGCAGCCGATCACCGCCGACACCGTCTACGACGGCACCAGCAAGCGGCCGGTCGTCGGCAGCGACATCCCCTTCGCCCCGGAGAACGAGGACGACCAGTCCTACGGTCCGGTCAGCGTGCAGCGCGCCATGAACAAGTCGGTGAACTCCGTCTTCGCGCAGATGGGCGTGGACGTCGGGATGGAGAAGGTGCTCTCCACCGCGGACAAGCTCGGCATGGACACCGAGGACGAGGAGGCGGTGCCCTCGCAGACCCTCGGCACCATGGGCGCGAGCCCGCTCCAGATGGCCGGGGCGTACGCCACCCTCGACAACCACGGCAAGAAGGTCACCCCCTCGCTGATCAAGAAGGCCGACCACCTGGACCACAGCGTCGACTTCCCGGACCCGGTCGGCGAGCAGGTCGTCGAGCGCGGGGTGGCCGACTCGGTGACCTCGGTGCTCCAGGGCGTGGTGGACGACGGCACGGGCGCCGCGGTGCGCAACCCGGTGCAGGACGTGGCGGGCAAGACCGGTACCTCCGACGACAACAAGTCCGCCTGGTTCACCGGTTACACCCCGGATCTGGTGACCTCGGTCGGCCTCTTCGGCGAGGCGGCCAAGGACCGTACGACGGACTCCGGGGAGAAGGTCCGCCGCGGAGCCCAGGTGACGCTGAGCGGGGCCGCGGGCGGCGGCCGGGTCAACGGCGGCGGCTTCCCGGCGCAGATCTGGGCCGGGTACACCTTCGACGCGATGGGCGCGCCCAGCGCCTTCGACCTGGACACCGAGATGGGCGCCGGGATCGCCCCGCCCAGCGAGGAGCCGGACCCCTCGGGGAGCCAGGGCCCGAGCGAGCCCGCCACCGAGCAGCCCGAGGACCCGACCACCGAGGCGCCGCCGACCAGCGAGGAGCCCTCGGGGGAGCCGACCTACACCCCGCCCACCGAGGGCCCGACGGCCCCGCCCACGGTCGACCCGACCCCGCCGTCGGAGCCCACCTGGGGCATCCCGGAGGGGCCGGACGGCCGGGGACGGGGCGACCGGTACGAAGACGACGGGGACTGAGCCGGGCGACCGGTGCGACGACGGGGACTGAACCGGGCGGCGGGTCTCAGGCCGTACGGCTCAGGCCGCCCCGTTGAACTTCGCCTCGATGCGCTCGCCGAGCCGCTTGTCCACATTGCGCCAGTACTCGAAGGCGCGCTGCAGCACCGGCGGCGAGACCCCGTCCGCCAGATGGCCCGCCACGTTCGCGACCAGGCGTTCGCGCGCGGCGTCGTCCAGGACCTCGCGGACCATGGTGCCGGGCTGGCCCCAGTCGTCGTCCTCGCGGTGCTTGGTGTACGCCTCGCGGACCAGCTCGCCCTCGGTCTCCCAGCTCGGCGGCGGGTAGGCGGAGGGGTCCGCGGCCGGGCCGCCGTAGGAGTTCGGCGCGTAGACGGCGCCGACCCGGGCGGGCTCGTACCGCATCGGCCCGTCCTTGGCGTAGGAGTGCACGGGTACGTGCGGCCGGTTGGGCGGCAGCTGCGCGTAGTTGGGGCCGATCCGGTACCGGTGGGTGTCCGGGTAGGAGAAGAGCCGGCCGAGCAGCATCTTGTCGGGGGAGGGGCCGATGCCGGGCACCAGGTTCGAGGGCTCGAAGGCGGCCTGCTCGATGTGGACGAAGTAGTCCTCGGGATTCTCGTCGAGGACCATCCGGCCGACCTCGATCAGCGGGTAGTCGCTGTGCGGCCAGACCTTGGTGAGGTCGAAGGGGTTGAACCGGTAGTCCGGCGCGTCCGCGAAGGGCATGATCTGCACCTTCAGCGTCCAGCTCGGCGGGTTCCCGGCCTCGATGGACTCGTAGAGGTCGCGGCGGTGCTTGTCCGCGTCCGTACCGGCCAGCTCGTCGGCCTCGTCCTGGGTCAGGAAGTCGATGCCCTGGTCGGTCTTGAAGTGGTACTTCACCCAGAACTTCTCGCCGCCGCCGTTGATCCACATATAGGTGTGCGAGCCGTAGCCGTTCATGTGGCGGTAGGTCTTCGGGATGCCGCGGTCGCCCATCAGCCAGGTGACCTGGTGGGCCGATTCGGGGGAGAGGGTCCAGAAGTCCCACTGCATGTCGTGGCTGCGCAGACCGGTGCGCGGGTGGCGCTTCTGGGAGCGGATGAAGTCCTGGAACTTGATCGTGTCCCGGACGAAGAAGACCGGGGTGTTGTTGCCGACCAGGTCGTAGTTGCCGTGCTCGGTGTAGAACTTCAGCGCGAAGCCGCGGGGGTCGCGCCAGGTGTCGGGGGAGCCCATCTCACCGGCCACCGTGGAGAAGCGGGCGAGCATCTGCGTGGTGCGGCCGGGCTGGAAGAGGTCGGCCTTGGTGAACTGGCTGACGTCGTTGGTGACGGTGAAGTGCCCGTAGGCACCGCTGCCCTTGGCGTGCACGACCCGCTCGGGGACCCGTTCGCGGTTGAACTGGGCCATCTTCTCGATGAGGTAGTGGTCCTGCAGCAGGATCGGTCCGTCGGGGCCGACGGTCAGCGAGTTCTCGTCGCTCTCCGCGGGGATACCTGCGTTGGTCGTCGTCAGGGGAACCTTGTGCTGGGATGCCGAGGTCACGAGCGTGCTCCCGTCGGGTGCTGGGGGGTCGGGTCGCTTCGTCTCGGCTGCCAGTCAACTCCTCGCAGGTGACCCCGGCAACATTTGGACATTGTCCTGAATTCGACCCCTTCGTGAAGGGGTCCCTCGGAAGGACGGCTATCTGCCCGCCGCCTGGAAGGTCCGCCGGTACGCGAGCGGGGCCACCCCGATGGCCGCGTGCAGATGCTGGCGCAGCGAGGCGGCGGTGGCGAAGCCGACCTCGTGCGCGATCCGGTCCACCGGCAGATCGCTGGACTCCAGGAGGTGCCGGGCCCGCAGTACGCGCTGCTGGGTCAGCCAGCGGCCCGGGCTGACCCCGGTCTCCTCGCGGAACCGGCGGGCGAAGGTCCGCAGGCTCATCCGGGCGTGCGCGGCCAGCTCCTCCAGGGTCAGCGGCAGGTGGAGGTGGTCCAGCGCCCAGTCCCGGGTGGCCGCGGTGCCCGCCGCGGTCGGCTCCGGCAGCGGCCGCTCGATGTACTGGGCCTGCCCGCCGTCCCGGTACGGCGGCACCACGCAGCGCCGGGCGACCTGGTTCGCCACCTCATTGCCGTGGTCCCGGCGGACCAGGTGGAGGCAGACGTCCACCCCGGAGGCGGCGCCCGCGCTGGTCAGTACGGTGCCGTCGTCGATGAAGAGCACATCCGGGTCGAGGTCCACCGCCGGGAAGAGCTGCCGGAAGCGCTCGGTCAGCGCCCAGTGGGTGGTGGCCCGGCGGCCGTCGAGGATCCCGGCCGCCGCGAGCAGGAAGGCGCCGGTGCAGATCGAGGCGATCCGGGTGCCCGCCGGGATCCGCTCCAGCGCCCGCGCGGTCGGCGGGGACAGCTCCGCGGCGGCCAGCGAGACGGTGTACGGCGGGATGACCACGGTGTCCGCCCACTCCAGCGCCTCGGGTCCGTGCTCCGCGGTGACCGTGAAGTCGGCGTCGGTGCGCACCGGGTTCCCGTCGACCGTGCAGGTCCGCACCTCGTAGCGGCCGTCGGCGCTGCCGAAGACGCGGTGCGCGATGCCCAGCTCGAAGGGGTAGACGCCCTCCATGGCGAGGACGGCCACCCGGTGCGCGCCGGGCCGGGGCCCGGAGAGGCAGAGGTAGGAGTCGACGGGGGAGGGGCCGGTGCGCGGCCGGGGCGCGGGCTCGGCGGAGGACCCGGCGGTCGGCCCGGCGGCGGTGGGCGAGGAGGAGGTCATGCCGTCCAGCATGGCACGAACCCATCGGTTGATGGCATTCATGCCATGGCGCGGCCCCGGAACCCGGCGGCACCCTGGGCCTATGACCCAGCACCGCGATCAGCACACCCCCGGCGGGCCGACCGGCACCGCCTCGGCCGCCGCTTCGGCCGACGCCCCCTCCGGCCCCCGGATGCTCGCCCTGCGCCAGCGCACCCTCGGCGGCCCCGAGGTCCTCGAACTGGCCGAACTGCCCCGCCCCGCCCCCGGCCCCTCCCAGCTCCAGGTGGCCGTGCACGCCGCGGGCCTGAACCCCACGGACTGGAAGCACCGCGCCCACCCGGCCTTCCTGCCCGCGCCGCCGTTCGTCCTCGGCTGGGACGTCTCCGGCACCGTCGAGGCGGTCGGCGTCGGCGTCACCCTCTTCAAGCCCGGCGACGAGGTCTTCGGGATGCTGCCCTATCCGTACGGCGTCGGCTCGCACGCCGAGTACGTGACCGGGCCCGCCCGCGCCTTCGCCCGCAAGCCCGCGGAGATCGACCACGTCCAGGCGGGCGCGCTGCCGCTCGCCTCGCTGACCGCCTGGCAGGCCCTGGTCGACACCGCCGGGCTCGAAGCGGGGCAGCGGGTGCTGATCCACGCCGCGGCCGGCGGCGTCGGCCACCTCGCCGTGCAGATCGCCAAGGCCCGCGGCGCCTACGTCATCGGCACCGCCAGCGCGGGCAAGCACGACTTCCTGCGCGGACTCGGCGCCGACGAGCTGATCGACTACCGCACCACCGACTTCGCCGAGGCGGTACGGGAGGCCGACGTCGTCCTGGACACCATCGGCGGCGAGTACCGCTCCCGCAGCCTGCGCACCCTGCGGCCGGGCGGACTGCTGGTCTCGATCCTGCCGGTGGACCGGGAGGGGCTGGTGGCCGAGGCCGAGTCGCTCGGGGTCCGCGCCGAGACCCTCCTGGTCGAGGCCGACCACACCGGTATGCAGGCGATCGCGGCCCTGGCGGCCTCCGGCCGGCTGCGCGCCGAGATCGCCGGCACCTACCCGCTGGCCGAGGGCGCCAAGGCCCACGCCCTCGGCGAGACCAACCGGACCACCGGCAAGCTGGTGCTGACGGTGCGCTGAGCGCCGGGAGGCCGCACACGAGAGGGAGCCCCGGTCCCAGGACCGGGGCTCCCTCTTCGATCTCCATCCCTGCGTACACGGCGCCCGTACGTACCTGCCGGTACGCGGCGGCTCACCCCCGCCAGGGCACCTCGAACCACACCACCTTGCCGGTGCTCAGCCGGGTGGCGCCCCAGCGCCGGGCCAGCTTGTTGACCAGGTACAGGCCGCGCCCGCCCTCGTCGGTGGCGCGGGCCTGGCGGAGCCTCGGCAGCTGGGGGACGTCGTCGCCGACCTCGCAGCGCAGCACGTCGGTGCGCAGCAGCCGCAGGGTGATCGGGCGCGAGGCGTAGCGCACCGCGTTGGTGACCACCTCGCTGACGAGCAGCTCGACCGAGTCCGTCAGCTCCTCCAGGTCCCAGCGGGCGAGGGCGCTGCGGGCCAGCCGCCGCGCCCGGCTGGGCGTGGCGTCCTCCGGCTCCAGGAACCAGTAGGCGACATCGCTCGGCGCGATGCCGTCGAAGCGGGCGGCGAGCAGCGCGATGTCGTCGTCCCGGTCGCCCGGGCCGAGCATGTCGAGCACCTCGTCGCAGAGGGCCTCCAGGGGCGGCGGGTGGTCCGGGCCGGTCAACTGCGCGGTGGCGGCGAGGCGTTCGCGCAGCTGCTCTATGCCGGTCCAGACGTCCCGCAGCCGGGACTCCACCAGGCCGTCGGTGTAGAGCAGCAGGGTGGCGCCCGCGGGCGCGTCCAGCTCCACCGCCTCGAAGTCGACGCCGCCCACGCCGATCGGGGCGCCCGGCGGCACCCGCAGCACCTCCGCCCGGCCGCCGAGGTGCAGCAGCACGGGCGGCGGGTGGCCGGCGTTGGCGATGGTGATGCGGTGCGATACCGGGTCGTAGACCGCGTACATGCAGGTCGCCATGCGGTCGGTGCCGAGCCGCTGGGCCTGCTCGTCGAGGTGGTGCAGGACCTCCTGCGGCGGCAGGTCCAGGCCCGCGAGGGTCTGCGCGGTGGTCCGCAGCTGGCCCATGATCGCGGCGGAGGTCATCGAGTGCCCCATGACGTCGCCGACGACGAGGGCGACCCGGCTGCCGGGCAGCGGGATCGCGTCGTACCAGTCGCCGCCGACCCGGGCGGTCTCCGCGGCCGGGAGGTAGCGGGAGGCGAGCCGGACGCCCATCGCGCGCGGCAGCGTCTCCGGGAGCATGGTGCGCTGCAACTCGTCGGCGATATAGGCCTCGCGGCCGTAGAGGACCGCCTTGTCGATGCCGAGCGCGCTGTGCGTGGCCAGCTGCGCCGCGACCAGCAGATCGTCCGTCTCGAAGGCCGAACGGTCCGGGCGGCGCAGGAAGATGGCGGCCCCGATCACCCGGCGCCGCCCCCGCAGCGGCGCCAGGATGGCCCGCTTGCCGTCCGGCAGGCTGAGGGTGTCGCCGAGCAGCTCGGGCAGCGCGGTACGGGCGGTGGCCGCGTCCGCGAAGACCGGGCGCACCCCGCGCAGCACCTCGGCGAGCGCGCCGCCCGGCTGCACCTCGCACAGCTCGGCGGTGACCGTCAGATCGGGCCCGCTCTGCAGCGGCGGCAGCGGGGTGCCCTCGGTGTCCTGGTCGAGCGGGATCCGGTCGGTGCGGCGCAGCCGCAGCACCACGGGCCCGGCCGGGCGCTCGTCGCCGACCGGCAGCGGGTCGCGCAGATAGACCAGGATGGCGTCGGAGAAGGTCGGCACCGTCGCCCGGCACAGGCCCATCACGATCTCGTCGAGGTCGATGCCCCGGGCGATCCGCCGGGTCGCCGCGCCCACGAACCTCAGCCGGTCCCCGTCCCGCCGCATGGCCACGGCCGCCGGGCGCGCGGAGGCCGCCGCCTGGGTCGTCGGCCCGGCGCCCTCGTCGCCCGCCTGCATCTCCACGCCCTCCGGGGTCGGTCGCGGGCGGGGCGCATCTGGCTCGGCCGTCGACGATTGCGAATGCTCATCACTGCCGGTGCCTGCCGGGGTCACGGGGTCGCCGGACCTGGCCTGCGCCGGGGTACGCAGCAGCGCCCCGCGCGGATCTGCGGGGGTGCCCGGCCGGGCAGCCTGCTGCTGCCGGGCCTCGTGGGAGGTGGGATGCTCCGTCACGCGTGTCGAATCCGTCCGTCCGGGGCTGCGCGCCGTGCGCGCGGTGGTCTCAGGCGCGTCGGCAGTTGAGGAACAACTGGTGTTCCGGGTGAGCGCCGGTACTGGCCGGGGCGTACGCGAATGTCTCCTCGCCCGCGATCTCGAAGCCCGCCTCGCGCACCACCCGGCGCAGTTCGTCCCGCAGGAATCCCGATACCCGGATCGGGTGCCCCAGGAACGGAATTTCCGCGTCGTCCAGGTCGGCTTCCACCATGGACAGCGCGAACAGGCCACCGGGTCTGAGCAGTCGGTGGAACTGCCGCAGGGCGTACGGGATCTCCGGGCGCGGCAGCATCAGCAGCGTGAAGTAGCAGGCGATGCCGTCGAACTCCCCGAGACCGTCGGGCCCTTCGGTCCGCAGCGCCGCGAGATCCCGCCGCAGGAACCGCCCCTCGGGGACGTTCTTGCGGGCGAGTTCCAGCATGCCCTCGGAGAGGTCGACGCCGGTCACCGTGTGGCCCGCCGCCACGAGCGCGCGGGCCGTGGGCAGGCCGGTTCCGCAGCCCACGTCCAGCACCCGGGAGCCCGGGGGGAGTTGAGCCGCCAGCCAGCCGCCGGAGGCGAGCTGGCCCTCCTTGTGCGGGAAGGCGTCGTCGTAGCGCGCGCCGATGGCGTCGAAGGCCTCGGCCTGACCCGTACGGTCGGGTGCCGCACCGTCGCCGTATCCCTCGTAAGCCTCGCTCACGTCCTGCCGCCCCTCGATGACTGATTGTCAGGTCCCGCACCCACTGGCGGAGTTGCAGCCACGCGACCTTGCGGGGGAACGATCCTACGGGTCAACCATGGGGGCGCATCAAGGGTCTCATCAGGACACATGCGCGGGCGTCCGGTCCCAGTTGTCCGGCAGAGAGGGGATCGTCCACGTCGGATCCGGCCGCCAGTCCTGCCATCCGTCGGCGAACGGGGCACCCCACTCGGCGATGTGCGCCACCGCACGCCTCCCCGCCTCCCGGACCCGGCCCGCCTGACCGGCGTCCATCAGCCCGGCCCGCTGCGCCTCGGCGAACTCGTCCTCGTCGCGCCAGGACCAACTGCGGTCCTCGTACACGCAGATGTCGAGGAAGTGGTCCTCGGAATCCACGCCGCCGGCCCAGCGCTCGCGCGGCTGCTCCAGATTGACGTACCAGTTCTTGAAGCGCCAGCCCTGCTCCCAGAACAGCCAAACGGACCACGGATCGCCCGGCCGTGCGAGTTTCAGCACGCCGGTCCCGAACCACCGGTCGCGCTGCACGGCCCGCGGCTTGGTGTACCGGGTGGCCAGCGGCTCCAGGTGGACCGGGGTGCCGTCGGCGAGCACCGGCTTCACGCACTCGGTGCCCGGGGCGAGCCAGACGGCGAGCAGTTCCGGGGTGTCCTCGACGACCGTCACCGGGCGGCAGATGTGGAAGCGCTCGCCCGCGTTCTCGCGGTAGCGCCACAGGATCTGGGCGCCGGGCGGCCAGTGTCCGCCGCCGCCTCCGCCGCCCTCGCGGGCTCTGTCCGCCGTGTCTGGGTCTGTCATGAGCGGATTTTAGATGCCTGCGGCATACACCGCTGCGGCGCGGGTCACCGGGGCCCGGGCTACCGCCGGTTACGGGCGAGTTCCGGCCACCGCGGATCCCGGCCCGCACACCTGTGCCCACGCGGGTCCCCGCCCGGACGGACGGGGACCGCGCAGGACTGTGGACACACCCCTACGGCCGGGTCATCCGCAGCACGTCGAGCGCCTCGTCCAGCTGCTCGACGGTGAGATCGCCGCGCTCCACATAACCGGACTCCAGGACCACCTCGCGGATGGTCTTCCGCTCCGCGAGCGACTTCTTGGCGATCTTCGCCGCCTCCTCGTAGCCGAGGTACTTGTTGAGCGGGGTCACCACCGAGGGCGAGGACTCGGCGTACTCCCGGGCCCGCTCCCGGTCGGCGGTGATCCCGTCCACGGTGCGGTCGGCGAGCAACCGCGCCACGTTCGCGAGCAGCCGGATCGACTCCAGTACGTTCTTGGCGATCACCGGGAGCATCACGTTCAGCTCGAAGTTCCCGGCCGCGCCGGCCGCCGCGACGGTCGCGTCGTTCCCGGTGACCTGCGCGGCGACCATCAAGGTGGCCTCCGGGATCACCGGGTTCACCTTGCCCGGCATGATCGAGGAGCCCGGCTGGAGATCGGGCAGCGCGATCTCGGCGAGGCCGGTGCGCGGGCCCGAGGCCATCCAGCGCAGATCGTTGGCGATCTTGGTGAACCCGACCGCGACGGTTCGCAGCTGCCCGCTGATCTCGACGATCGCGTCCCGCGCGCCCTGCGCCTCGAAGTGGTCCCGCGCCTCGGTCAGCGGCAGCCCGGTGGCCCGCGCCACCTCGGCGATCACGGCCGCCGGGAAGCCGGGCGGGGTGTTGATCCCGGTGCCCACCGCGGTGCCGCCGAGCGGGAGTTCGGCCAGCCGCGGCAGCGAGGCCTCAAGCCTCTCGATCCCGTACCGCACCTGCGCCGCGTACCCCGCGAACTCCTGCCCCAGCGTCACCGGCGTGGCGTCCATCAGATGCGTACGCCCCGACTTCACGACATCCGCGAACTCCTCCGCCTTGCGGCCGAGCGCGGCGGCCAGGTGGTCCAGGGCCGGGATCAGATCGCGGGTCACCGCCGCCGTCGCCGCGATGTGGATCGAGGACGGGAAGACGTCGTTGGAGGACTGCGAGGCGTTCACATGGTCGTTGGGGTGGACCTCCCGCCCCAGCCGCTCGGTCGCCAGGGTGGCGAGCACCTCGTTGGTGTTCATGTTCGAGGAGGTGCCGGACCCCGTCTGGAAGACGTCGACCGGGAAGTGCGCGTCCCACCGCCCCTCGGCGACCTCCCGCGCGGCCTCCCGCACCGCCTCGGCGATGTCCTTGTCCAGGACCCCGAGTTCGGCGTTCACCTTCGCTGCGGCCGCCTTGATCTGCGCCAGCGCCTCGATGTGCGCCCGCTCGATCCGCTGCCCCGAGACCGGGAAGTTCTCCACCGCCCGCTGCGTCTGCGCCCGCCATTTCGCCTCCGCGGGAACCCGGACCTCTCCCATGGAGTCGTGCTCGATGCGGTACTCGCCCTCGGAGCCGGGCGCGGGGGTGCCGTGCGTCGTGGTCATGTGTGGTGTACCTCCTGGTGGGGGAGCGGCGGACGGGGTGGCGGGTATTCCCCTTACGCGTACCTACTGACGGGTCAATAGATTCCCAAGAGGCTTCCCACTCTCTGTGAGCGCGTGATTGCGTTGACGCCACTGTGTTCGAAGAAGGCATCGCCGTGCTGACCACGAGCCATGCCGCACACCAGGGGAGGTCCGTTCCCTCCCCCCCCAACACCCCGCAACCTTCCGCAGGAGCACCCGTCATGCCCGTCTGGCAGCCCGAGTCCGCCGACGAGTACGTGCTCGGCCGCGTCCCCGTGGTCTTCGCGAGCGGGGCGGCGGTGGCCGTCTGTGGGATGCGCTGGTTCAGGGATGCGCAGCGGCGGGACATCCAGGGCGAGTTGCCCGGCTGGCCACCCGGACCGGTGTTCACGCCGAAGAAGGGAGCCGAACGACACGGTCGTCGCGTACTGCGGGGCGCCGGCCGGGTGGTCGGCACTCTGGTCATGGCCGCGCTGACCGGAGGGGGAGCGGGAGGGGTGAGCGTCCCCGGGCGCCCGGAGGACCCGCCCAACGAGACAGCGGACTTTCCGGTGCTCTGGGGCGACGCCGGAAGTGTGGCGCGCACCCTGCCTTGGCAGTTGGACATCTCCCGGCGGCCGCGGAACTACCGCACGCACCTCACGGCGACGGACCGGCGATTGCTGATCACGGGATTTCCGCATGCGGACGAGATCCACGACGAGGTGCTCTGGCAAGTCGACCGCGATGCGGTGTCTTCGGTGCGGCGCAAGGATTTCAGTGCCTTCGCGGGAGACGGCTACCGCGCCACTCGCTGCGATATGCAGATCGCCTTCGCCGACGAGTCCTGGTGCAGGCTCGCTTCGCACTACCGGGACGAGATCTGCGAGTACCTGGTCGACGGGGCGGAGCCGGTGCCGCTGAACAGCCTCTCCGCGGAACAGCGGGCACGCGTGGAAGAGTTTTGTGAACGGCACGCGGGAGAGGGTTCCGCCCTGGTGACCTTGCGGGACGACGGAATCTACCGCGTCGATGTGCGTGATCCCGCGAAGGCCGACGCCTTTTCGGGGATGTTCGCGGCGTCCGATTTCATGGACCGGACGGGCGGGGATCCGGACGATTCCTGAGATCCGCCGCCCCCGCCCTCCCTCGCCACGGAACCCCGCCCCGCCTCAGGCCCCCTGCCGTACCGGAATGCTCAGGATCGTCGGTGACTCGGCCGGGGCCTGGAAGAAGTCGTTGCCCTTGTCGTCGACGACGATGAAGGCGGGGAAGTCCTCGACCTCGATCTTCCAGACGGCCTCCATGCCGAGTTCCTCGTACTCGACGACCTCGACCTTCTTGATGCAGTCCTGGGCGAGGCGCGCCGCCGGGCCGCCGATGGAGCCGAGGTAGAAGCCGCCGTGGGTGTCGCAGGCCTCGGTGACCTGTCGGGAGCGGTTGCCCTTGGCGAGCATGATCTTGGAGCCGCCGGCGGCCTGGAACTGCGCCACGTAGGAGTCCATCCGCCCGGCCGTGGTCGGGCCGAAGGAGCCGGAGGCGTAGCCCTCGGGAGTCTTGGCCGGGCCCGCGTAGTAGACCGGGTGGTCCTTGAGGTACTGGGGCATCTCCTCGCCCGCGTCCAGGCGCTCCTTGATCTTGGCGTGCGAGATGTCGCGGGCCACCACCAGCGGGCCGGTCAGCGAGAGGCGGGTCTTGACGGGGTACTTGGTCAGCTCGGCGAGGATCTCCTCCATGGGGCGGCCGAGGTCGACACGGACCACGTCGTCCTCGTCGGCCGAGAGGTGCTCGTCGGTGGTGTCGGGCAGGAAGCGCGCCGGGTCGGTCTCCAGCTGCTCCAGGAAGACGCCCTCGGCGGTGATCTTCGCGACGGCCTGCCGGTCGGCGGAGCAGGAGACCGCGATCGCGACCGGGCAGGAGGCGCCGTGCCGGGGCAGGCGGACCACCCGGACGTCGTGGCAGAAGTACTTGCCGCCGAACTGCGCGCCGATGCCGATCTTCTGCGTCAGCTCGAAGACCTTCTCCTCCAGGTCCTTGTCCCGGAAGCCGTGGCCGAGCGCGGAGCCCTCGGCCGGGATCTCGTCGAGGTAGTGCGCGGAGGCGTACTTGGCGGTCTTCAGCGCGTACTCGGCGGAGGTGCCGCCGACCACGATGGCGAGGTGGTACGGCGGGCAGGCGGCCGTGCCCAGCGAGCGGATCTTCTCCTCCAGGAACTTCATCATGGAGGCCTCGTTGAGGACCGCCTTGGTCTCCTGGTAGAGGAAGGACTTGTTGGCGCTGCCGCCGCCCTTGGCCATGAAGAGGAACTTGTAGGCGCCGCCGTCGGTCGCGTACAGCTCGATCTGCGCGGGGAGGTTGGAGCCGGTGTTCTTCTCCTCCCACATGGTCAGCGGGGCCATCTGCGAGTACCGCAGATTGAGGTTCTGGTACGCGTCGTAGATGCCGCGGGAGAGTGCCGCCTCGTCGCCGCCCTCGGTGAGGACCTGCTGGCCGCGCTTGCCCATCACGATCGCGGTGCCGGTGTCCTGGCACATCGGCAGGACGCCCGCGGCCGCGATGTTCGCGTTCTTCAGCAGGTCCAGGGCCACGAACTTGTCGTTCGAGGAGGCCTCCGGGTCGTCGATGATGCGGCGCAGCTGGGCGAGGTGGGCCGGGCGGAGGTAGTGCTGGATGTCGTGGATCGCCTCTTCGGCGAGCGTGCGCAGCGCCTCGGGCTCGACCTTGAGGAAGGTGCGCCCGTCCGCCTCGAAGGTGCTCACGCCCTGCGCGGTCACCAGACGGTAGGGGGTGGTGTCCTCCCCGGTCGGCAGCAGATCGGTGTACGCGAACTCCGGCATGATGCGGCTTTTCCTCACTCGGCAGACATCGCTGGCCTCCATGGGCAGCGCCCTCCAGCGTAGAACCTGCCGGGGCCGCCGCTCCTGTGAGGTAAGGCTCAGCGGCCCGGCGGGAGGGGGCCGATCCGGCGGCGGCCGGGACCCTGCCGGGCCGGGCGGGAAGGCGCGGCACGGCGGGACCGGATGCCCTAGTCGCGATCTATCGCGTTCGGTAGGGTGGATCCGTGGACCTCGAAAAGCGCCCCCAGCCGTCGGGGCAGCCCTCGGAGCAGACCTCGGGGCAGTCGGTGGAGATGCCCTCGCGGGCGCCGTTCGCCGAGCCCGGGGAGCCGCCGCTGCGCGCCTCGGACGCCGACCGTGACCGTATCGCCGACATCCTCGGAGAGGCGCTGGCCGAGGGCCGGCTCACCGCCGAGGAGCACTCCGAGCGGATCGACTCCGTCTACCGGGCCAAGACCCAGGGCGAGTTGGAGCCGCTGGTGCGCGATCTGCCGGGCGCGCACCGCGCGGGCCCGCAGCTGGCGGTGCCCGGGCGGCCCGTCCCCGGCACCATCCCGGCGGAGCCGGACGAGAACCTGGTCGCGGTGTTCAGCTCCTCGGTGCGCAAGGGGCGCTGGCGGGTCGGCCGCAGGACCCACGCCTACGCGGTCTTCGGCAGCGTGGAGATCGACCTGAGCCAGGCGGTCTTCGAGTACCCGCAGGTGGTGATCAAGGCGGTCTCGGTCTTCGGCAGCGTCGAGGTGCGGGTCCCGGAGAACGTCTCGCTGCGCGGCAGCGGCGGCGGTGTGCTCGGCAACTTCGAGGTCGACACCCTGGATTCCGTCGAACCGGAAGCGCCCGTCGTCTACGTCGAGGGCCTCGCCGTCCTCGGGAACATCGACGCCAAGGCCAAGCGCGGCAAGCTCATCAGCAACCTCCAGCGCAAGCTGCGCGGCAAGGGGCACGGCTCCCACTTCGGCCACTGACCTGGGCTTTCCGGGGGTGCGGTGGTCCCGCTCGCCGGGCCCGCGGGCCGCTTGCCGGGCTCCTCTCCGCCGGGGCCCGGAGGCTGCGGTCCGGTGACCGCGGATGTCCCCAACTCCCGCCCGCCGGAAGGAAGTAGAGGACCCTGGCCGTAAAGGCGCGGTCCTCGCCGGTGGTTCCTGTGCGCGTGCTTAGCGGCGTGCGAGGGCGGGTATTCCTTGCTGCATCGTCACTCGCCGCGAAGCTGTCGTCAGGAGTAGACCGTGCCGCAACCGCCGCATCAGCCCCTGCAGGTCGCTGCCGTTCGGCCCCAGCGGGTGCCAGTGCGCGAGCGCGACCAGGACGCGCCCTGGCACTCGGACGCGGTCTGCCGCCGTGACGAGGCCGGCCTCTTCTTCGCCCCGTCCAAGGAGCCCACGGCCGCCCGGCTCTCCCGCGAGGAGGCCGCGAAGCGGGTCTGCGCACGCTGCCCGGTGATGATCGAGTGCCGCGAGCACGCGCTCGTCCAGCCCGAACCGTACGGCGTCTGGGGCGGGTTGACGGCCGCCGAGCGGCGCGTGGTCCTCGCCCGCCGCCGCCGTCGCGACCTCGAACTCCAGAAGGCCCGCGCCACCGGCCGCATAGCCGCCGCGGGCTGAACTCCCGCCGGGGGCTGAACTCCGGCGCCCGCCGGGCCACTTCGCGTACGTATGTCTCGGCGTGCGTCTGTCCCTGCGTACGTCTGTCTCGGCGTGCGTCTGCCTTCGGTGTGCGTGCGCACCGCCTTACGTACGCGTCGCCGTGCATGCGTCCCGTCCGCGGGCACCCCTGCCGACGACTGCCGTACGCCCCGCCGTGTACGCCGCGGGGCGCCCCTCCTGGTGAGGGGCGCCCCGTGGCGGCTTCCGGCTCTCCGGTCCGCGCGGTCCGACTGCCGCGCGCGGCGGTCTACTTGGCCCGGTCGAAGTCGATGGCGCTGTAGGCGCGGAGCTTCTTCAGGCGGTGCGTGGAGTCGATCTGGCGGATGGTGCCCGAGCGCGAACGCATCACCAGGGACTGGGTGGTGGCGGTCTCCGCGCGGTAGCGCACGCCGCGCAGCAGTTCGCCGTCGGTGATGCCGGTGGCGACGAAGAAGACGTTGTCGCCCCAGACCAGGTCGTCGGTGGTCAGCACCCGGTCGAGGTCGTGCCCGGCGTCCAGGGCGCGCTGCTTCTCGGCCTCGTCCTTGGGCCAGAGCTTGCCCTGCAGGGTGCCGCCGAGGCACTTGATCGCGCAGGCCGAGATGATCCCCTCGGGGGTGCCGCCGATGCCCATCAGCATGTCCACGCCGGTGCCCTCGCGCACCGCCATCACCGAACCGGCCACATCGCCGTCGGAGATGAACTTGATCCGCGCCCCGGCCTCCCGGATCTCCCGGACGATGCCCTCGTGGCGGGGGCGGTCCAGAATGACGACCGTGACGTCCTCGGGGGTGGAGTTCTTCGCCTTGGCGACCCGGCGGATGTTCGCGGCGACCGGGGCGTTGATGTCGACGAAGTCGGCGGCCTCGGGCCCGGTGACCAGCTTGTCCATGTAGAAGACCGCCGAGGGGTCGAACATGGTGCCGCGGTCGGCCGCGGCCAGGACCGCGATGGCGTTGGACATGCCCTTGGCGGTGAGAGTGGTGCCGTCGATCGGGTCGACGGCGATGTCGACCTCCGCACCGGTGCCGTCGCCGATCTGCTCGCCGTTGTAGAGCATCGGCGCCTCGTCCTTCTCGCCCTCGCCGATGACGACGACACCGTTCATCGACACGGTGGAGACGAGGGTGCGCATGGCCCGTACCGCCGCGCCGTCGGCGCCGTTCTTGTCGCCGCGGCCGACCCAGCGGCCCGCTGCCATGGCCGCCGCCTCGGTGACGCGGACCAGTTCGAGCGCGAGGTTGCGGTCGGGCGCCTCGGGGGAGACCTCGAGTTCGGACGGCAGATGATGCTCGGTCATCAAGCGCACCTTTCTGAAATTCGAGAAGAAGAGCTGCGCGCCCGAGGGCGGCGGGGAGCACGGCGCGGGCGGGGCCGGAAGCGGACGGATGCGTTCATGACTCTAACGGCACCCCGCCAGAATGAGCAGTGCGCCCTTCGCATGAGCGGCCCGCCGGACCGGGGCGCGGGCCCGCACGTCAGGGGTGGTCGCGGGGCGGTCGCGGGGACCTGAGACCATGGGCGGGTGGCAGGTATGAGAGGAAGGCAGACGGTCCGCGACATGGTGTTGTCGCTGGCCGCCATCGGCGCGTTCGCGGCAGTGATCTATTTCGTCCTCCCGCACGACGACACCGAGAAGCCCCCGCAGAAGGTCGACTACCAGGTGGAACTCACCACCGCCCGCCGTGCCGCCGGTTATCCGGTGGCCGCGCCGGAGGGCCTCGGCAAGGGCTGGGCGGCGACCTCGGTGCGCTTCGACGGGGCCGCCTTCAAGGCCTGGCACCTCGGCTTCCACGGCCCGGACCGGACGTATGTCGCGGTGGAGCAGTCCACCGAGCGGCCCTCCCGCTTCATCGACCGGGTCACCCGCGGGGCCGACGAGACAAAGCTCACGCAGGAGATCGGCGGCGACCGCTGGCGCCGCTACGACGGCTCGGACTACGACGCCCTCGTCCTGAAGGAGAAGGGCGTGACCACGGTCGTCACCGGCCCCGCCTCCCGCTCCGAGCTGACACATGTGGCGGAGCGCCTCAAGCGGTCCTGAGGAGGCGGCTCCGGATCACTTCTCGCCAGGGCTTCCCGCTCGAAGCTCCCTCAAGGCTTCCGAGCGGGCCATCGAAGACGGCGAGCCGCCGAAGGTCGCCGGCCTTCGAAGACGGCGAGTCATCGAAGACGGCGAGTCATCGAAGACAGGGAAAGGGCCTCCGTCCGGCGCTGCTGCCGGGTGGAGGCCCTTTCTTCCGCGTACGGGGTGCGACGAGGCACGGGGTACGGGGTACGGATGCGCCCGCGTACGGGAGGTGCGCGGCGGTGCTCAGACGGTCTTGACGACGTCCTCGAAGGAGAGGCGCGGCGAACGCGGGAACCAGGCGTCCTCGCCCGGCTTGCCGATGTTGACGACGACCAGCGGGGTGTGGTCGTCGTCGAGGAACTCCTTGCGGACGCCCTCGGGGTCGAAGCCGGACATCGGTCCCGCGGCGAGACCGGCGGCGCGCACACCGATGATGAAGTACGCGGCCTGCAGTGCGGCGTTGAATCCGGCGGAGGCCTCACGGGTCTCACGCTGGCTGAAGAAGGCGTCCTTGGCCTGCGGGAAGTGCGGGAACAGCGTGGGCAGCTCCTCGTGGAACTCATTGTCCGCGGAGAGGATCGCGACCAGCGGCGCGGTGCTGGTCTTGGGTCGGTTGCCCTCCGACATGTGGGGCACCAGGCGCTCCCGGGCCTCCGCGGAGCGGACCAGGGTCACCCGCAGCGGGGACTGGTTGAAGGCGGTGGGCCCGTACTTGACCAGTTCGTAGATCGCCTGGACCTGCTCCTCGGTCACCGGCTCGTCGGTGAAGGTGTTCGCGGTGCGGGCCTCGCGGAACAGCAGGTCCTGGGCGGCGGGGTCGAGAACGAGGGACATGGTCAGCCTTTTCGTCGAGGGAGACGGCAGTTCAGCGCCGTGGGACCCACCGTACGAGAGGTAGGTTGAAGTTTCAACAAAAGCCGGGTTGCCGTGATCGACTTCACAGGAGCGCCGGGCCGGGTGCCGGGCGGTCCGCCCGCAGGCCGCCGCTCCTCGCTACTCCTCGTCCCCGGCGGCCGTCGCTCCCCCTTCCTCTTCCTCTTCCTCTTCTTCCCCCTCCTCTGCGTCCTCGGCCGCGAGGGCGGCGTCGAGGCGGGCGCGGGCGCCGTCCAGCCAGCGGCGGCAGACCCGGGCCAGCTCCTCGCCGCGCTCCCACAGCGCGAGGGACTCCTCCAGACTGGAGCCGCCGGCCTCCAACCGGCGTACCACGTCGACCAGTTCGTCGCGCGCCTGCTCGTAGCCGAGGGCCTCGGCGGCGGCCGTGCCCTGCTCGGTCGGTGTCTCGCTGGTCATTCCGCTGCCATTCCTCTGCCTTGTTCTCGTAGTTCTCGTACGGTGCGGCGGGCCGCCGGGGTGCGGTGGCCGCGGCCGGTGGTGCGCTGTCCGCGACAGCCCCCGGTGCGCGTGGTGGGGTGCGGGCGGGGCTACTCCTCCACCCGCACCACCCCGAACTCGCCCCCCGCGACCCGGGCCCGGAGCGGCCCGCCCTCGGGGGCGTCCGCGGGCTCGCGCACCACGGTGCCGTCCGCGGTCTGCAGGACCGCGTACCCCCGGCGCAGGGTGGCGGCGGGGGAGAGGGCGACCACCCGGGCGCGGGTGTGCGTCAGCTCGGAGGAGGCGCGGTCCAGGAGGTGGCCTAGGGTGCGGCGGGCGCGGTCGGCCAGGGCGCCCACCTGCTCGGCGCGGTCGTCGATCATGCGGTGCGGGTCCCGCAGGACGGGCCGGGCGAGGGCGTGGGCCAGCCCCCGCTCCTCGCGCTCCAGGAAGGACTCCAGGCAGCGCAGCGCCCGGTCCTGGAGCAGCCGCACCCGCTCGTACTCCTCGCCGACGTCCGGCACCACCTTCTTCGCGGCGTCGGTCGGGGTGGAGGCGCGCAGGTCCGCGACATGG
Source organism: Streptomyces physcomitrii (assembly GCF_012273655.1). Taxonomy (GTDB): domain Bacteria; phylum Actinomycetota; class Actinomycetes; order Streptomycetales; family Streptomycetaceae; genus Streptomyces; species Streptomyces physcomitrii. The sequence goes on from NZ_JAAWWP010000001.1 coordinate 288,011, forward strand.
TCGAGCAGGGGATTGTCCGGTTCGTGCCCGATCGCGGAGACCACCGGCGTACGGCAGTCGGCGACCGTGCGCACCAGCTGCTCGTCGGAGAAGGGCAGCAGATCCTCCACGCTGCCGCCACCGCGCGCCACGATGATCACATCGACGTCCCGGTGCCCGTCCAGCTCCTTGACGGCCTGGACCACCTGGGGCACCGCGTGCACCCCCTGCACCGCGACATTGCGCACCTCGAAGCGGACGGCGGGCCAGCGGTGCCGGGCGTTCTCCAGGACATCGCGCTCCGCCGCCGAGGCGCGGCCGCAGACCAGCCCGATGAGCTGCGGCAGGAAGGGCAGCGGCCGCTTGCGCTCGGCCGCGAAGAGTCCCTCGCCCGCCAGGGCCTTCTTCAACCGCTCCAGACGCGCGAGGAGTTCGCCGACCCCGACCGGCCGTATCTCGGTGGCCCGCAGGGAGAGCTGGCCGCGCGGCGCGTACCACTCGGGTTTGGCGAACACCACGACCCGGGCGCCCTCGGTGACGACATCGGCGACCGCCTCGAAGACCTGGCGGTAGCACGTCACGCTCACCGAGATGTCCTGCGAGGGATCGCGCAGCGTCAGGAAGACGACGCCCGCGCCGGGGCGCCGGGAGAGCTGGGTGATCTGCCCCTCCACCCAGATCGCGCCCAGCCGGTCGATCCAGCCGCCGATCAGGCGCGAGACCTGACCGACGGGCAGCGGCGCCTGAGCCGAGGTGTTCACAGCCATGCGCCGAGCGTATCGGCCGCCGCCGACAAACCGGGACTGTCCACAGGAGAGCACCGCACCCCTGGTCCCGAGGTTTTCCACAGGGGCGCCGGGACCGCGGGGTGACGCCCTACGATGGGTGCCATGACTGCTTCCCCTGCCAGTGCGGCCGGTCCGTCCGACGCCGACTCCGCCCCTGCCGGCAAGCGGGTCCTGCTGGCCGCGCCCCGGGGCTACTGCGCGGGCGTGGACCGCGCGGTGATCGCCGTGGAGAAGGCCCTCGAACAGTACGGCGCCCCGGTCTACGTACGGCACGAGATCGTCCACAACAAGTACGTCGTCCAGACCCTCGAACGCAAGGGTGCGATCTTCGTCGAGAAGACGGAGGAGGTGCCGGAGGGCTCGATCGTGATGTTCTCCGCGCACGGCGTCGCCCCGGTCGTCCACGAGGAGGCCGCCGGGCGCAGGCTCGCCACCATCGACGCCACCTGCCCGCTGGTCACCAAGGTCCACAAGGAAGCCGTCCGCTTCGCCAAGGAGGACTACGACATCCTCCTGATCGGGCACGAGGGCCACGAGGAGGTCATCGGCACCTCCGGCGAGGCCCCCGAGCACATCACGCTGGTGGACGGCCCCGGGGACGTCGCCCAGGTCGAGGTCCGCGACGAGTCCAAGGTGGTCTGGCTCTCCCAGACCACCCTCTCGGTCGACGAGACCATGGAGACCGTCGACGCCCTCAAGGAGAAGTTCCCGCAGCTCATCTCGCCGCCCAGCGACGACATCTGCTACGCCACCCAGAACCGCCAGCTCGCGGTGAAGGAGATGGGCGCCGACGCCGATCTGGTCATCGTGGTCGGCTCGCGCAACTCCTCCAACTCCGTGCGCCTGGTGGAGGTCGCCAAGCTCGCCGGCGCCCGCGAGGCCTATCTCGTCGACTTCGCCGAGGAGATCGACGAGAGCTGGCTGACCGAGGACGTGCGCACGGTCGGTGTCACCTCCGGGGCCTCGGTGCCCGAGGTGCTCGTCGAGGGCGTACTGGAGTGGCTGGCCGCCCGCGGCTTCGAGGACGTCGAGATCGTGAAGACGGCCGACGAGTCCATCCACTTCTCCCTCCCCAAGGAACTCCGCCGCGATCTGCGCGCCGAGGCCGCCGCCCTCGTCGGGGGCGGCTCCGCTGAGGGGCAGTCGAAGAGCGAGTAGTGCCGGGCCGGGGCGTGCCCGCGAAGGCGCGCCCCTCCCGCGGCACCCCCGGCGGACCGCAGGGGTGAAGCAGGGGTGAAGGGCCGGGGCGCACGGGCCCTGGCGGCGCGCGGCAGGCTTTACCGTAGCGCCATGGAGATCTTCGGCGTGGACATCGGCGGTTCCGGGATCAAGGGCGCACCCGTGGACCTGGACCGGGGCGAGCTTGCGGCCGACCGCTTCAAGGTGCTGACCCCGCATCCCGCGACCCCCGAGGGCGTCGGCGAGGGTGTCGAACAGGTCGTGCGCCACTTCGACTGGGACGGGCCGGTCGGCGTCACCTTCCCCGGCGTGGTGACCGACGGCTCGACCATCCGCACCGCCGCCAATGTCGACAAGAGCTGGCTCGACGTGGACGCCCGGAGCCTGCTCAGCGAGCGCCTCGGCGGTGCCGAGGTGGTGGTCCTGAACGACGCCGACGCCGCCGGAGTCGCCGAGATGCAGTTCGGCGCGGGCCGCGGCCGCAAGGGCACCGTCCTCGTGCTGACCCTCGGCACCGGCATCGGCAGCGCGCTCTTCGTCGACGGCACCCTGGTCCCCAACACCGAACTCGGCCATCTCGAACTCCACGGCCACGACGCCGAGAAGCACGCCTCCACCAAGGCCAAGGACGACAACGACCTCAGCTGGGAGCACTGGGCCCACCGGCTCCAGAAGTACCTGCTCCACGTGGAGATGCTGTTCTCCCCCGAACTCTTCATCCTCGGCGGCGGGGTGAGCCGCAAGGCCGACAAGTTCGTGCCCCTGATCAAGCACGTCAAGGCCGAGATCGCCCCCGCCCAACTCCGCAACAACGCGGGCATCGTCGGCGCGGCGATGCGAGCGCACGGGACGTACGGCGGGAAGTAGGGCTGCCGGTACGAGAATCCGTACGAGAACCGGTACGAGAAAGGGCGCCGCCGGGGAAGCGGCGCCCTTCCTGCGTGCGGGGCTCGGAGGACTGGGAACCTCAGTTCTGGGGCTTGGTCGCTCAGGCGCGCGTCGGGCGGGCCGGGCGCCGTCCGGCCTGGGGGCTGCCGTGGGGGCCACCCTTGGGTCCGCCCTGGGCCGGTGGGCGCGGCCGCCGGGTCCCCTGACCCCCCGGAGGCTGCGGCGGGCGGCCACGGCGGGCCGCCGCGCGCCGGGCCATCAGGCGGATCTTGCGTACGGAGACGATCAGACCGGCGACCAGGGTGCCGCCGTAGAGCCAGCCCGCGTGCAGGGCGAGCGCGGTGAACAGGCCCATCAGCAGGCCGCCGATCCCGCCCTCGGTGTCCGCGACGGGGAAGACGCCGACCGCGAAGGCGATCGGGACGACGACGGGCGCCAGCACCAGGTCGGCATTGCGCACCCACAGCGCGGTCAGCGCGCTCACCGGGAGGAAGAAGAATCCGTACACCGCCAGCGAGGAGCCGAAGAGCAGCCGGTCCAGACCGGCGACCAGGAACATCGCGGCGGCACAGAACAGCCCGCTGCCCAGCCCGGTCAGCCGGGGGTTGGGCAGCTGCCGGATCCGCTCCGCGAGACCCGCACCGGCGCCGCGGCCGGGCCGTGGATCACGCCCCGGTCGCGGGCCCCGCTCCGGTCCCGGGCGGCGGGGGGTACGCGCGGCCGGTGCGCCCGGCGCCTGCGGCCGTCTGACCGCGACTGGTGCGGTGCGGCGCGGGCCGCCCTGCGGCGGCAGGGGCGCGGTCCGGCGCTGACGGCTCTGGGGGGGACGGGTCCTCGGTTGCTCCACCGGACCAACGTAGATCCGATCATGTGCCGGGCGGCCGTCGGGACACGCGCTTTGACCTGTCTTGGCCAAGCATCCCGATGTCCTCCGTGAAGTGGAGAGCCTGCGGGGGTGGTGTGGGACGGGGGTACGCGCCGGGGCACGGGCCGCCGGCGGGGGCGCGAGAGGCCTTCGGGCGCCGGGTCCCGTACGCCGTAGACTGGGCGACCGGCCCGTGCGTGCGCTCACCCCGGGTCCCTCGGCAAAGCCAGTTCGCCCACCAGCCCTGACGTACGGGAAGTCGCAACGTGTCGCTCACGATCGGAATCGTCGGTCTGCCCAATGTCGGCAAGTCGACCCTGTTCAACGCCCTGACCAAGAACGACGTGCTCGCGGCCAACTACCCGTTCGCCACGATCGAGCCCAACGTCGGCGTCGTCGGCGTACCGGACCCCCGCCTCACCCAGCTCGCCGAGATCTTCTCCTCGCAGCGGGTGCTGCCCGCCACGGTCGACTTCGTGGACATCGCGGGCATCGTGCGCGGCGCGAGCGAGGGCGAGGGGCTGGGCAACAAGTTCCTCGCGAACATCCGCGAGTCCGACGCGATCTGCCAGGTCATCCGCGCTTTCCAGGACGAGAACGTCGTGCACGTCGACGGCAAGGTCTCGCCCAAGGATGACATCGAGACGATCAACACCGAGCTGATCCTCGCCGACCTCCAGACCATCGAGAAGGTCCTGCCGCGCCTCCAGAAGGAGTCCCGGATCAAGAAGGACGTGGCCCCCAAGGTCAAGGCGGTCGAGGAGGCCAAGGAGATCCTGGAGAGGGGCGACACCCTCTTCTCCGCGGGCATCGTCCAGGGCTCCGGCAACGAGGAGCTCCTGCACGACCTCCACCTGCTCACCACCAAGCCCTTCCTCTACGTCTTCAACGTCGACGAGGACGAGCTGACCGACGAGGACTTCAAGAACCAGCAGCGCGCCCTGGTCGCCCCCGCCGAGGCCATCTTCCTCAACGCCAAGCTGGAGGCCGACCTCGCCGAACTCGACGAGGACGAGGCCCTCGAACTCCTCCAGTCCGTGGGCCAGGAGGAACCCGGCCTCGCCACCCTCGCCCACGTCGGCTTCCGCACCCTCGGCCTCCAGACCTACCTGACCGCCGGCCCCAAGGAATCCCGCGCCTGGACCATCAAGAAGGGCGCCACGGCCCCCGAAGCCGCCGGAGTCATCCACACCGACTTCCAGAAGGGCTTCATCAAGGCCGAGGTCATCTCCTTCGCCGACCTGGTGGAAACCGGCTCGGTCGCGGAGGCGCGCTCGGCGGGGAAGGCGCGCATGGAGGGGAAGGACTATGTGATGCGGGATGGGGATGTTGTCGAGTTCCGGTTCAATGTGTAGCGGATGACGCCGCTCCGTTCTCGCTGATCCGGCGGGCGCAGCAGTTCACCTGGGGTCCGACTTTTCGGGGTCGGACCCCAGGTGTGTGTCTGATTCGAGTTCGGCGCCCTCGTATACTGCGCGTTATGCTTCTTTATCTTTCTTCATTTCGCATCGGGAATAGGCCCGAGGAGTTGCGGCGCCTGCTCGCCGGACGTACCCGCACGGCACTCGTGATGAATGCCTATGATTTCCAGGACGCGGATTCCAGGAATGCCTCCCTGGAGCGTGAGGTCGCGGAACTGCGATCGGTGGGGCTTGCTCCGGAGGAACTCGACCTGCGCGACTATTTCAGTGGTGACCTTTCGCTCCGGAAAACTCTGGAGAACTTCGACCTGGTGTATGTGCGGGGTGGGAACACCTTCGTCCTGCGCCGTGCTCTCCGGCACAGCGGCGCCGACGTACTGCTGCCGGAACTCCTGGCCTCCGACGCCCTGGTCCTCGGCGGCTACAGTGCCGCCGCGGCTGTCGCGGGCACCACTCTGCGCGGCATCGCCGGCCACGTGGACGACCCGGACCACCTTCCCGCGGGCTACCCCGAGGGTCCTGTGCTGTGGGACGGGCTCGGCCTGCTGCCCTTCGCGGTCGCTCCCCACTACCGCTCCGACCACCCCGAGACCGAGGAGATCGAGCACACCGTCCAGCACTACATCGACCATCACGAGCCGTTCGTGGCGCTGCGGGACGGCGAGGCGATCGTCGTCGACGGCGACGGTGTACGGGTCGTCGGCTGACCGGCGCCGGTCCCTCGGGGCCGAGGCGGGCCGCTCTCCTGGGCTGGGGTCGGGCGGTGTCAGGCGGCAACTGGCGGCATATACAGGCAAGTTGGGCTAACGTGGGGCTCCCACTTCTGACCAGGCCGACGAGACCGCGCGGCCCGGTCCGCCGGACTCCGGGGGGTTTCCATGGACCAGACCCTGCTGACGCTGGCCGCTTCCGCCGGCACCACCGTCGTGTCGCTCCTGGTGACCGAGGGGTGGCAGCAGGCCAGGGACGGCGTCGTGAGCGTGTGGCGGCGGTTCCACCCCGCGGCCGCCGAAGACGTGGAGGAGGCCCTGGAGGCGTCGCGGCGCTCCTTGCTCGCGGCGGCGGAGAGCGGTGACACCGAGGCCGCCCTCAACCTGGAGGCGCACTGGCGCCGACGCGTGGCGGAGCTGCTCACCGAGCACCCCCAGGCCGCGCCCGAGCTGGACGGGTTGCTGATCAGGCTGAACGAGGCCTCGTCGGGGCGGACGATCAACGGCGGCGTGCGGATGGAGGCCCGGGTGTCCGGGAACGGCCGCTCCTACCAGGCCGCCGGTGACCAGCACATCACCGAGCGATGAGCCCCACCGCGCCGGGCGACGCCGACGGAGAGTCCCGTCGGCGGGCCGAGCTCTGGGGCAGGGCTTCGGATCGGGCCCAGATCTTCCAGTCCGGCAGGGACCAGCAGATCACCCATATCCATGTACGGACCGTCTCCTCGGCCGAGGGGGGCTCGGAGACCGAGAGCGGTCTGGCCGTCCTCCGGATGGACGACCAGTTGCACACGCTGGTCCAGGTGCTGACCCTGACGGCGGCCGAGTGGCGGGAGCGCTGCACCGAACTGGCGGAGGAGGCGCAGCGCGCCCGGGAGGAAGGCCGCGCCGAAGCCCTCGCCGAGGTGCAGGAGCAACTCCAGGAGTCCGAACTCCGCGTCATCCAGGCGCAGCGAATGCTGCGGGAGGCGCAGGAGGGACGCAAGGAGGCGGAGGCCCTCATGCTGCGGGCCCAGCAGGAGGCGGCCCAGCTGCGGAGAGCCCAGGACGATCGAGAGGCGGCGCCGCAGGAGAACGATCTGCCGGCACCTCGCGGCGAAGACCGTACGGAACAACTGCGCGTGGAGGGAACGCAGTTGACCGACATCATGGACGAGGCCGAGGCGCAGCTCGCCTCGGTACGCGAAGAACTGCGCTCCCTGGGCGAGCAGGCGAGGGTGAAGCAGCTCGGACCGGGATCCGGCACCGTGGCGGGGGAGACGGTTCTGCCTCTTGCCCCGGAGGACGGACACCTCGCGAACTCTCCTGCCGAGTCCGCCGAGTCCGCCGAGTCCGCCGAGTCCGCCGAGTCCGCCGGGCGGGATTCCGGCTCCCGATCCACGGCGGTGTCTCAGACGGATGCCCAGGAAGAGCCGGGGACTCCGGAGCGGCCCAAGCCTCCGGTGCCGGGGCCGCCGCGGCGTGGCCGCATCAGTGTTCACCTGATGCTGTGTGCGCTCCCCGCGGCCGTTCCGATGGTCACCGTCACGGCCGTTCGGGCCGCGTACGCGGCCGACCCGGCAGCTTGGCAGGCCGTGGCATTCACGGTTTCGGCGGCGGTCGCCGGCCTCCTGGTCTACGCCGCTCTGGGATTCTCGATCATGGTGGCGGGCACGCTTTCGCTGGACCGGGACAGTGAATCGTCCGCTTGGAACACCGGACTCGTGGAAGCCCTGCTCGGAGCGTGCCTCTTCCTGATCGTCGGCTTCTTCACTCCGCTCGACTGGCCGGGCCCGGCCGGGGAGTGGGGCCGGTCGATCGCGGCGCTGGTGGGGCTCCACGCTTAGGTCAACCAGGTCAACCAGGTCGTTCAGGTCAACGGTAGGCGTCGCTCCCGCGGCGCCACGTCCACGTGAACGGTGTTCCCTCGGGTCCGGCCGTCCCTTGCGTACCCGTCACCAGCGGTAGTCCACCCTGCTCACGCGTGCCCTGCTCACGGGCACCCTGCCCACGGTTGCCAGGCCCAGGCACACCGTGTTCACCGGCACCACAGGCACGCCGAGGGCGTCAGGCCCCCCGTAGGTGCCGGGAGCGGCCTTCACGTCGGGGTGTCCTCGCCCTTCAACCCCACCCCCAGCTCCCCCCGCCCCCGCACCCCCAACTTCCGGTACGTGCTGGTCAGATGGGTCTCCACGGTCCGCCGGGCCAAGCCGAGCAGCTCCGCGATCTCGGTGTTGGTACGGCCCTGCGCCGCGAGGTCCGCCACCCGGCGTTCCCCGGCGGTCAGTGAGTCGGCCCCCGTATGAGGCGACGGCGCGCGCCGGGCCCCGGTTTCCCGGAGGGCGTCGGCGGCCTGGGTGCGGAGGTGGAGGGCGCCGAGGCGTTCGGCGTGGGCGGCGGCTTCGCGGAGGGCCGCGCGGGCGCGGGGGCGGTCTCCGTGGGCGAGGAGTTGGACGCCCAAGTCGAGGAGGCCGGCGGCCAGTTCGGTGCCGTCGGGGGCGGAGCGGAGCAACTCGACTGCCTCGGTGGTGAGTTGCAGGCCTTCGGGTCCGCCGGTGGCGCGGCCGAGGGCGCGCAGGGCCCGGCCTACCGTACGCGGGGTGTCCCAGACGCGGGCCAGGCGCAGTTCCTCGGTGGCGAGGGCCAGGGCCTCCGGGCGGTTGCCGAGGGCGAGTTGGCAGGCGGCGGCGGCCGAGCGCCAGGGGGTGACCACGGGGCTGTGCACGGTGCGGGCGCTCTGCCGGCGGCCGGATTCCAGGAAGTCGTGCAGGGCGCCGGGGAGGTCGCCCTCGGCGGAGCGCAGGACCCCGCGGGCGTAGAGGAAGCGGTTCAACTCCCAGGATTCGGCGGCCTCGCGGAGCAGGCGGCTGTCCACCAGGCGCCGGGCCCGGCCGAGTCGGCCGGTCGCGACGAGGGCGAGAACGGCGTGCGCATCGGCGTTGTCGGGCCCGCGCTGAACGTACTCGGATCCGCGCCGAGCGGACTCGGGCCCGTGCTGAGCGGACTCGGGCCCGTGCTGAGCGGACTCGGGCCCGCGCCGAGCGGACTCGGATCCGCGCCAAGCCGACTCGGGCCCGCGCTGAACGTACTCGGATCCGCGCCGAGCCAACTCGGCCCCGCGCCAAGCCGACTCAGGCTCGCGCCAAGGCAACTCAGGCCCGTGGGAGGCCGACTCGGGCCCGGGCCCGGCGGACTCGGATCCGTGCGGGTCCGGCCCGGAGCGGGCGGCGTGTTCGGCGAGGATGCGCTGGTGGTCGCCCCGGGCGGCGGTGACGTCGAGGCGTACGTTGCGCAGGGCGGCGGCCATGGGGTGGAGATAGCCGGGGCGTTGGCCGTCCAGGCCGCGTTCCACCAGGGCCTCGGCCTCGTCGAGTTCGTCGGCCCACTGGGCGACCGCGGCGGCGGTGCCGAGCAGGAAGGGTTCGGCGAGCGGGTCGGCGGGGCCGGTGAGCAACTCCCGTATGCGGCCCATCGCTTCGCGGGCCGAACTGGTCCCGGCGGTGGCCGCGTACCGGACGAGCAGGGCCGCTCCCGCGGTGCCGACCAGGCTGGGGGAGCGGTCGGCGGTGTCGCTCAGGGCGCGGTAGGCCTCGGCGCGGACCGTCTGGTCCTGGTCGGAGAGGAGCGCGACGGCAGCCCGTACGGTGCGGGCCAGTTCGGGGTGTCCGGCCAGGCCGCCCGCGACCCGGTGCAGGACCCGTACCGCGGGCTGCACCTCGCCGCGGTCGGCGAGGGCGGTGCCGAGGGCGAGGGCGGTGCGCACCCGGTCCTGGGATCCGGCGGGCAGCCGCAGCGCCTCGGTCAGCCGCGGGATGCCGCCGGGTGCCGTGCTGCCGCTGTACTCCAGCGAGCCCAACTCGGTGAGCAGCCGCTGCCGCAGGGCGTCCGGGAGGGGTTCGTCCAGCGCGCGGCGCAGATAGCGGACGGCGTCGGCGGGGCGGGCTTCGCGTACCGCGACGGCGGCCGCGTCCCGCAGGGTCCGCAGCGCCCAGGGCTCGCCGAGGGCGGTGACGGCGAGCAGTTGCCGGGCCACCGCCTCCACCGGGTCGCCGCGGCGCAGCATCTCCCCGGCCGCCGCCCGGCCCGCGGCGAGGCGCCGCTCGGCGGGCCAGCCCGCGAGCACCGCGTCGCGCAGCAGGGGGTGGGCCCAGCGCGGGCGGCCCCGGTCGTCGGGGCGCAGCGGGCCGAGCCGGGTCATGGCGGTGAGCCAGCCGGTCACCCGCGCCGGGTCGGTTCCGCTCGCCGCGGCGAGGAGTTCCGCCGGGTCCGCCAAGTCCTCAGGAAGAGCGGTGAGTTCGATGCCCGCGAGCGCGCGGGCCACCTCGGCGGTCTCCTTCCCCGCGCTGTCCAGCCACCAGGAGACGGCCGCCGGATAGGCGCCGGGGTAGAGCGCGGCGCTGCTCTCGGGCAGGCGGGTGCCGGGCGCCTCCCGCAGGTCTTCAAGGAGGGCGCGCAGGAGAAGCGGGCTGCCCGCGCCCGCCCTCACGCAGTCGGCGATGAACTGCGGGGTGGCGGACGGGAGTTCGTCGCGTACGAGCCGGGTCGCGGCGGCCTCGCCGAGCGGGTGGAGGGTGAGGGTGCGCACCAGGGACGGCGGCAGGGTGTGGGTGAGTCCGGCCGGGTGCGGGGCGATGTCGTACTGGCTGCGCTCGGTGGCCAGCAGGAGGAGGGGTAAGGCGTCGACGCGCCGGGCGGCCTCGGTGAACCAGCGGTGCGAGAGCGGATCGGCGAGGTGCACGTCGTCCACCGCCACGCACAGCGGGGCCTGCTCGGCATAGGTGTACAGCGTCCGCCAGAGCCGCGCCGCGGTGTCCCGCTCGCCGGTGCCGGACGGTTCGGAGTCGGTGAACTCCGGTATGCCGCACAGGAGATGGCGTACGGAGGAGAAGGGGGCCGCCCGGTCCTCGGGGGAGCAGCGCACGCTCAGCACGCGCAGTCCGAGCGCGGCGGCCTGCGCGGTGGCGCGCTCCAGGGCGGCGGTGCGGCCGGTGCCGGTGGCTCCCCGCAGCAGCACCAGGCGGCCGGTGCCCGCGTGGGCGCGAGCGGCTTCGGCCACCAACAGCGCCTGGGCGCCCTCGCGTTCCAAGAGCGGTGCGGTCATCGCGGCCTCCTGGGGTGCTGGGGGTGGGCGCCTGCCGTCGGCGGGGGAGGGAGAGACGGACCGCGCGTCATGAGGTACTCCGTCCGGGACCTGGGCGGTTCCCGTGGCGATGGTCACTGCGGAAAAACGCAACGAATTCGAAAGCGGATCCGCGGCTTCCGGTGCACCCCGTCTGACCTGGTGTTCTGTCCGCTTTTCCGGGTCTCTCGTGGTGGCCCGGAGGCTGCTCTCGTGGTGCCCCTCGTGGGGGTCCACGATTGCGGCGGGGCGGGCGGGCGAACAAAGGTGAGCCCGGCGCAGGTTTGGCCGGTCCGTCCGGTCGCCTGGCTTCGGCATCACACCGTTCACCTGGGAGAATCGGTTGCTCAGCTCACCCCGGACGCCGGAATCCGGCATCGCGCGGCGGATACCGGTGACGGTCGCCGCTCCGGACCCGCTGTCCCGTGAAGGCGCCGCGAGCCTGCTCCGCCACCGGCCCGAGATCGAGATGCGCGAGGACTCCGGACCCGGCACGGTCGCCCTCCTCGTGGAGGACGCCCTGGACGAGGACGCGCTCACCCGGGTGCGGCGGCTGGTGCGCGGCGAGGGCACCCGCGCGGTCCTGGTCACCGCGACCCTGCGGGAGAACGAACTCCTCGATGTGATCGGCTGCGGGGTCGGCGCCATCGTCTGGCGGCGGGAGGCCACCGCGCACCGGCTCGTGCAGGCGGTGCTCGCCGCCGCGCGCGGGGAGGGCGACCTCCCGGCCGACCTGCTGGGCAGACTCATCAGCCAGGTGGGCACCCTGCACCGGGGTACGGCGGGCAGATCGGGCGTGCCCTCGCTGGGCCTTGCACCACGCGAGGTGGATGTGCTGCGGCTCATCGCCGAGGGCCTCGACACCGGGGAGATCGCGGGCAAACTGTCCTACTCCGAACGCACCGTCAAGAACGTCATGCACGGACTCACCACACGACTGCACCTGCGCAACCGGGCACACGCCGTCGCATATGCCCTGCGTGAAGGCTACATCTGACCTTCCGGGCACCCGCGGGCGGACCCCGGGGCAGCGGCTCTGCCCGCCCGCCGTCCCCGCCGCGCCTCGGCCCGCCCGTACGGAGGCGGCACGATCGGTACCGGGCGGGCAGAGGGACGCGCCCGGGATTCCCCGAACTGGGCCCGCCCGGCTCGGTGATGGACCTGGACAGGGTCCACCCGGCAGGGCGAGGGACCCGAACAGGGCGCACCGGCAGGGCGATTCACCCGGACGGGACGTGCCGACAGGGCCGATCCATCCCCACAGGCCGTACCAGCAAGGCGATTCAGGAGCACGACGGTGATCCACGAGGTGGACGAGGTCCTCAAGGGGCTGCTCGGCGGCGGCGCGCTGACCGGCTCGGGCATCGAGGTGTCCTTCGAGGCACCCACCCGGGACTGGGCGGCCCGGCGCAACGCCCCGGTGGTCAACGCCTACTTGTACGACATCCGCGAGGACGTCGCCCGCCGGCAGCGCGGGCAGGTGCCGGTGCGCGACGAGCGCGAGGTCGTGGTGCGGCGCCGTCAGCCGCCGCGCTGGTTCCGCCTCTCGTATCTGGTGACGGCCTGGACCAAGACCCCGCAGGACGAACACCGGCTGCTCTCCGCCGTGTTGGCGACTCTGCTGCCCCGCGAGATGCTCGGCCCCGACGAACTCCCGGGCTCGCTGGGCAACTTGGGCCTGTCGGTGCCGGTGACGGTGGCCGGGATCCAGACTGAGTCCCGCTCGCTCGCCGAGATCTGGTCCGCGCTCGGCGGCGAACTCAAGCCCTCCCTCGACCTGGTGGTCACCGCGCCCTTCCCGGCCTACCCCGAGTACGACGCGGGCCCGCCGGTCACCGAGGGCGCGGTGGTACGGGTACGCGGACTGGACGACGACCCGCCGGAGGACGGCGAACGCGCGCACCGCCCGGGGCAGCTCGCCACCGCCCGCGAGGCCGCCCGCGAGCGGAACAGGCAGGGCGGGCGGAACGGGCAGGACAACCGGAACCGGCAGGACAGTCAGAACCGGCAGGACAAGCAGAACCAGCGATGACCGAGTCCCGCGCCGACACCGCACCCGCCGCCCCCGCGCCCCTGCTCACCGGACTGGCCGCCCTGCGCGAACGGGTCGCCGCCCTGGTCGCCCACCGCTCGGCCGGTGACCCCACCGCCGAGGACCCGCTGCGGGGCCTCTACCTCTCCGAGGAGGCGGTGCACCACCTGCTGCACCGGCCGGGCGGGCCCGGGACGGCGCAGGGCTCCGCCGCCCCTTCGGGCAGCGACCACCCCACTGCCCCGCCGGACGGCGACCGCTCCGCCGCCGGGGGCAACTCCCCTGCCCCTGAGGGCAGTTCCCCCGACTCGCCCGACCCGCTGAGCGCCCTCGCCGCCCGCAACGGCCTGACCGAGCGGGACACCGCCGTCCTGCTCGTCGCGCTCGCCCCCGACCTGGACCGCTCCTTCGAGCCGCTCTACGGCTACCTCAACGACGATGTGAGCAGGCGCCGGGCCACCATCGGGCTCGCCCTCGACCTGCTCGGGGCGCCCGCGTACGAGGCCGGGGCGCGGGCCCGCTTCCACCCCTCGGCGCCGCTGCGGGCGCTCGGCCTGCTGGAGGTGGAGGAGCCCGAACGCCCCTTCCTCAGCCGCTCCTTGCGGGTACCGGACCGGCTGCTCGGCCACCTCCTCGGCGACGACACTCCCGACCCGGAACTCCGCGGCCATCTGCACCCGCTGCCCGAACCGCCCTCCCTCGAAGACACCCCGGACGGCGCGGAGTTCGTCGCCCGGCTCGCCCGACGCCTGCGCCAGGGCCCGCTGTTCGGCTACGTACGGGAGCACCGGGAGGGCGGGGGCGTGGCCGCGCTCACCTCGGCGCTGCGGGCGGCGGGACTGGCCGCCCTGCGGTTCAGCGGCCCCCAGGAGCGGGTCCCCGCCCTGCTGCGCGAGGCGCGGCTCACCGGGCAGGCCGTGGTCCTGACCGAGCTGCCGGAGCAACCCGAGGCCCTGGTACACCAGTTGGGCGCCGCCGGGGATGTGACCGTACTGCTCGCGGACCCGCGCCCGTACGACCCGCACTGGTCCCCCTACGACCCGCTGGTGCTTCAGGCGCCCCGGCTGCGGGCCGGGGGTGCCGCCTCCTGGGCGGCGGCGCTCGGCCCGGCGGCCGAGGGCTTCGACCTGGCCTCGGCGGTCGCCCCGTACCGGCTCGGCGGTGAGCGGGTGCGCCGGGCCGCCGAGGCCGCCCGGGCGCTGGCCGCCTTCGAGGACGCCCCACTCGGCGCGGAGCACATCCGGCTCGCGGCCCGGCAGCAGTCGGCCTCCGGCCTGGAGCAGCACGCCCGGCGGATCCGGCCCGCGGTCGGCTGGCCCGACCTGGTCCTGCCCGAGAAGCCGCTGGCCCAGCTGCGCGAACTCGCCCTGCGCGCCCGGCACCGCGACCGGGTGCTCGGCGACTGGCGGCTGAGCGCGGGCGGCGGCCGGGGCCGCGGGGTGCTCGGCCTGTTCGCGGGCGAGTCCGGCACCGGCAAGACGCTCTCCGCGGAGGTGGTCGCCGCCGACCTCGGACTCGACCTGTATGTCGTGCAGTTGTCGTCCATCGTGGACAAGTACGTGGGCGAGACCGAGAAGAACCTGGAGCGCGTCTTCAGCGAGGCGGACCGCACCGACGCGGTGCTCCTCTTCGACGAGGCGGACGCCGTCTTCGGCAAGCGCTCCGAGGTCAAGGACGCGCACGACCGGTACGCCAACCTGGAGAGCGCCTATCTGCTCCAGCGCCTGGAGTCCTTCGACGGCATCGCGCTGCTCACCACCAATCTGCGCGCCAACATCGACGAGGCCTTCACCCGGCGGCTCGACTCGGTGGTCGACTTCCCCTTCCCGGACCCGGAGCAGCGGCTCGCCCTGTGGCGCTACAGCCTCTCCGCCGTGCCCCGCGCCGAGGGTGTCGATCCGGCCCCGCAGGCACGGGAGTTCGAGCTGTCCGGCGGCTCCATCCGCAGTGCCGTGGTGACCGCGGCCTATCTCGCCGCCGGACGCGGCGAACTCCTCGGCGACGCGGACCTGTGGGAGGGCGCCCGCCGCGAGTACCGCAAGGCGGGACGGCTGGTCCCGGGCGAGGCGGGCTGGTAGGCGGCAGGGTGGCCTCCTCCGTACGACCGGTGTCGGCCCTCGGCAGCCAGTCATCGGCCAACCGGTCGTCGGCCAACAAACGCGGCACGCACGCCACTTGAGCAACAGCGCCTGAAACAGGCCAGCTTGAGCAACAGCCCCTGGAACAAGGGCTCTTGAGCGACACCCTCGTACGGACGGGAACAGGACCCCGACCTGGAACCAGACCTGGACCTGGACTGGACCCAGGCCCCGTACGCACGAGAAAAGGACCCCCGGCCGACCTGATCGTCGACCGGGGGCCATCTCCGTACGGGAGTCGGGGGAACCCTCCGTACGGGAATCGGAAGGCGTGCCGTCAGACCGAGAAGCGGCCGTCAGACCGAGAACCGGAAGGCCACCAGTTTCCGGCCCCGGGTCTCCTCCTTCATCATGTCGGCGCCGCCGTACATCCACTCACCGGGCTTGGTGCAGCCCAGCGGGCGCCAGCCGTCCACCTCGATCCGGGCGACCTGGCAGACCGAGCCGTCGGGGACCTTGATGGTGTAGCCCTGGAGCGGGGACTCGGACTCCTTGCTGCTGCCGATGTAGAGGTTCTGCCCGTCCGGCTTGGTGACCCAGGGCTCCTTCCAGCCGCCGAGCGCGTAGGCCGCCGCGGCGTGCACGCCCTTGGTGCCGGAGGTGGCGATGTTGAGGGCCTTGATGGGCGGCTTGCCCTCCCAGGAGCCCTCGGTCTCCACCGGGTCGGCGCCGTCGCAGACCGGCTTCTGCCAGCCCTTGTCGGCGACCAGGGCGCGGTAGCAGATGTGGCGGCCCGGCTTCAGCTCCACGGCGTCGCGCACCGCGTCGGCGGCGGTGCGCTCGCGGGGCTTTTTCTTCTTCTCCTCGCCGCCACCGCCCCCGCCCTTCGGCTGGGACTGGACCGGCTCCGGCTCCTTGCTGGGGGTGGCGCTGGGGCTGGGCGGCGCCGAGGTCGGCGGCGGTGGGGGCAGCGTGCTCCCCGTCTCCTGGAGTTTCTCCCTGGCCAGGCTGTGCACCTGCGGCTTGTAGGCGAGCCAGATCATCACGAAGGCGATCGCCAGGGTCAGGAAGATGCCGAAGACGGTCATCAGCCAGCGGGGCAGGAAGCCGCGCTGCACGAAGGTGCCGTCGACGTCCACCGGCTGCGCCCCGGAGCGCCGCAGCGCGAGCTTGTAGTGCTGCTCCTCCTTGGAGCCGAACCAGATGATCTGCCGGGGCCGCAGCGTGGTGTCGACGAACACCGCCCGCCCCGGCTCGATCTGCACATTGGCGGGCCGCATCTCGTAGGCGAGCTTGTCGCCGTTGTCGCTGCCGCTGAGCGAGGCGGTCACCTTGGTGTTGCCGAGGTTGTCCACCGCGAGGCGCGGGCGCCCGCGGAAGCGCCCCTTGACGACCGGGGGCACCAGCTCGGCCCGTACCTCGGTGAAGGGGGTGACCGTCAGGTTCCCCTCCGGCACGGTGACCGCCTCGGGGTGCTCGGTCGGGGTGATCCGCACCGCGTACGGGTTCGGGCCGGCCTCGGCGTCGGGGGTGCGCGGCGGGGCGAAGGTCAGCTCCACGGTTCCGGTGGTGCCGGGGTACAGGCGCAGGGTGCCCGGCTCCACGGTCGTCCACGGGGCCACCGGGCCCACCGGTTCGAAGCGGTACTCGTCGACGACGTCACCGGTGTTGCGCACCCGCAGCCGCACCCGCGTACTGCTACCGGGATCGACCGTGGTGGAGGCGGGTTCGAGAGAGGTCCACAGGCTCACGCCGTCGACGCTACCGGCGGGCCCGCCGCGGGTCAGCAGGCCGCGGGGCAGGCCCGGTTGCCCCCGGGGACAGCGCGAGATGCCCCCGGGGTACCGGCGGCGCGGGCCCGCCTCAGGCGGCGGTGTCCATCGCCTCCGGGCTGCTGTCGCGGCCGCCCGCGTTGTCGGAGGCGGGGGAGTCGGACTCGGAGCCGTGGCCGGTGTCCACGCGCTCCTTGCCGCCGCAGTCGACCCGGAGGGTGACGTGGGTGCCGCCGGCCGCCCGCGCCGCCGCGTCGATGCGGGCCGCGAGTTTCGCGGCGCCCGCCACCGTGTAGTCCTCGATGCCGATGCTGGAGGACTTGCTCGGCCAGAAGGGGCCAGGGCGCTTGGAGTCGTCGCCCATGAACAGCTCCATGTAGCAGACCATGCAGGGCCGCTTCACGCCCGCGATGCGGTTCGCCGGGATGCTGCCCTCGGGCGCGCTCGCCATGATGCGGCGCTCGGCGTGCAGCCCGTCCTCGCCCTGCTCGGCGCGCCCCTCCGGGATGTTGACCGGTCCGGCGAGCGCCTGGAGCAGCTCGCCGAAGCGCTCGGAGCCCTCCGCGGAGCCGAGCAGGCGGCTCGCGAGCTTGCTGGCGTGCCGCTTCTCGAACGGCATCCGCTCGGTGTTCGTGTCGTTCACGGTGGCGGTGTTCGCCGCCAGCAGGTCGGTGAGGAAGGCGCGGGCGTTGTTCTTGGTGCCGCGCAGGTCGGCGAGGGCCTTGTTGGCGGTGTCCTTGTTGGAGGAGATGTACAGCTCGTACTTCTTCAGGGTCTCGGTGTTCGGCGCGACCGGCGCGGAGTCGACGCCGGCGACGCCGGCCTGCACTTCCTCCGGCTGCTTGCCCAGGTCGTTGAGGTAGTTGAAGGCGGCGGTGGAGATCCAGCGCAGGGCCTGCTCCACCGGCACCTGCTTGAAGGACCGCTTGCCGCTGATGCCGCCCGAACCGTGGTACATCCCGCCCATCTTGGTCTCCTTGAGACCCTCGCGGGTGGCGTGCGCGGGCGGGTTCGCGGGCTTCATCGGCAGGTGGACGGTCTTGTCCCGGGCGCCGCCGTGCGCCTCCCAGCCGTGGTTGTCCACCAGCGCCGAGACGATGGCCGCGGCGACCGAGGCGCCGTCCTTCACCTTGCCCTTCTTCTTGCTGACCCGGCCGCCGCTGGTGGGCATCCGCTGCACCGACTCCCGGCCCTCGGCGCGGTCCCCGTCCGCGGCGCGCTGCACCGCCGGGGCCCCCGGCATCGACAGGTCGGGCGCCGCGCCCTGCGCCACCCGGCGGCCGTTGGCGGCGGACTGGCGCTCGAAGTCGTCGCCCTCGTGGGAGACCTTCACGCCCGAGCCGTCGTTGCGGCCCGCGACCTCGCCCTGCGACTGCTGCCGTACGTGGTCGAGTTCGTGGAACATGGTCTCGTCGTCGACCTTGTCCGCGCCGAGCACGATGTGGTTGCCCACGGTCAGCGCGCGGGCCTCGAAGTCGGCGGCGGCGCGCTGGGCCACCGCGTCGTTGTGCACCACCACATGGTCCATCGGCATCTGGTACGCCTGCTGGGCCTTGTCGAGGATGTGCGGGGCGAGCGAACTGCCGCCCTTGCCGGTCGCCTCGGCCAGCGAGTCCCGCCGCTCCTCCGCGGCCCGCTCCATCCCGCTCGGCGCCATCCGCCGCTGCACGCCCAGCTGCCGGGGGCCCTCGTGCCCGCAGCCGGGGCCGTGCCGGTGCCCCTCGGCCGCCGCGCGCTGCACCGCCTGGTGCCCGCAGCCCGCGCCGTGCTCGTGCCGCTCCTCGCCGAGGGCGCGCGAGACCGCGGCGTTGCCCGCGGCGCGCTGCAGTGCGAGCAGGCCCGCGGCGGGGGAGGCGAGCGGCGGGCGGGCGGGGGCGCGTACCGCCCCGGGCCGGCCGCCCCGGTCCTTGTCCTGGTCCTGCGCGCGCACGGGCCTTCCTCCTCCACGACTCCACGTCTCCACGACGGCGGTCCACGCCGATCAGCCACCGTGCCCGCGGGGGCCGCCGCTGCGGAAGGTCCTCGCGGGCAACTCCGGGGGCAGCGAAGGGAATCTGCCCTTCCGGGCACGGGTACTGCCCCCGAGAGGGCACCGGAGGACGTTTCCCGCACCGGCCGCGCGCGCGACCGTGGGCAGCAGTCCTGACGCGTACCCCGAGGAGAGCAGAGCATGCCGTCCTATCTGTCGCCCGGCGTCTACGTCGAGGAGGTGGCCAGCGGCTCCCGCCCCATCGAGGGGGTGGGCACCTCGGTCGCGGCCTTCGTCGGTCTCGCCCCGGCCGGACCCCTGAACGAGCCGACGCTGGTGACCAATTGGACCCAGTACGTCGCCGCCTTCGGTGACTTCACGGACGGCTACTACCTGGCCCACTCCGTCTACGGCTTCTTCAACAACGGCGGCACCGCCGCGTACGTGGTCCGGGTCGGCGGCAGCGCCGCGGGCGCCGCCGGTGAGGCCGCCCCCGCCGCGGTGTCCGGCGCCCCGCGCCCGGCCGAGCTGCCCGCCGGGGAGCCCCGCGCGCTCGGCACCTTCTCGGTGACGGCGACCGGCACCGGCCAGAAGGGCCCGCTCACCGTCGAGGTCGCCGACCCCGAGGGCGAGGGCCCCGCCGAGCGCTTCAAGCTCGTCGTCAAGGACGGCGACAAGGCGGTCGAGACCTTCGACGTCTCCGCCAAGAAGGGCAACCGCTCCTACGTCGTCACCCAGGTCAAGGAGCGCTCCCGGCTGATCACGGTCGCCGAGGCCGCGCCCGCCGCGCAGCTGGCCCGCCCGGAGAACCAGACGGTGACGCTGCCCGCGCCGCCGCCCGCCGCCACCGCCCCCGAGCCGGCCGCGGCCGAGAACACGGCGGCAGGTCCGGCCGAGTACCTCGGTGACAGCGCGGACCGTACCGGCTTCGGCGGTCTGGAGGCCGTGGACGAGGTCTCGATGGTCGCGGTGCCCGACCTGATGGCCGCCTACCAGCGCGGCGCGATCGACCTGGAGGCCGTCAAGGCGGTCCAGCTCGGGCTGATCGCGCACTGCGAGCTGATGGGCGACCGGGTCGCCGTCATCGACCCGCCGCCGGGCCTCAACGCTCAGCAGATCCGGGTCTGGCGGCAGGAGACCGCCGGGTACGACTCCAAGTACGCGGCGCTGTACTACCCCTGGATCAAGACCTTCGACCCGTCCCTCGGCAAGGCCCGCCTGATCCCGCCGAGCGGCCATGTGGCCGGCATCTGGGCCCGCAACGACTTCGAGCGCGGCGTGCACAAGGCGCCCGCCAACGAGGTCGTACGCGGTGCGGTGGACCTGGAGATCCAGATCACCCGCGGCGAGCAGGACCTGCTCAACCCGATCGGCGTGAACTGCATCCGCGCCTTCCCGGGCCGCGGGGTCCGCGTCTGGGGCGCCCGCACCATGTCCTCGGACCCGGCCTGGCGCTATCTGAACGTCCGCCGGTACTTCAACTACCTGGAGGAGTCGATCCTGATCGGCACCCAGTGGGTGGTCTTCGAGCCGAACGACCACGCGCTGTGGGCGCGGATCCGGCGCAATGTCTCGGCCTTCCTGGTCAACGAGTGGCGCGCGGGCGCCCTCTTCGGCGCCCGGCCGGAGGAGGCGTACTACGTCAAGTGCGACGAGGAGACCAACCCGCAGGAGTCCGTGGACGTCGGACGGGTGATCTGCGAGATCGGCATCGCCCCGGTCAAGCCCGCCGAGTTCGTGATCTTCCGGCTGGCCCAGTTCTCCAGCGGCAACGGGGAGTTGGAGGAGTAGTCCCGCCTTCCGTCCCGTCCGCACCTAAGCCCTTCACAACGAGGAAGCACAGATGAGTCTCCAGCCGGGTGACGCCCTCACCTCACATAATTTCGGCCTCCAGATCGACGGTGTCATGGTCGAGTACCTCGCCGAGGTCAGCGGCCTCAGCCTGGAACAGGACGTCATCGAGTACCAGCAGGTCTCGGCGCAGGGCAAGCCGGTCACCAAGAAGCTGCCCGGCGTGAAGAAGGCGGGCACCTGCACCGTGGTCCGCGGTATGACGCAGTCGGCGGCCTTCAACCAGTGGATCACCGAGTCCGTCAACGGCATGATGAGCACCGCGCGCAAGAACGCCACGATCATGGTGATGGACTACCAGAACAATCCGGTCAAGCGGTACAACATGCGCAACGCCTGGTGCAGCAAGATCGACACCAGCACGGTGAAGGCCGGTGAGGCCTCGGCGCTGACCGAGACGGTCACCATCACCTTCGAAGAACTGGTCATCGAGTAATGCGGCGTACCGCTGTCCGGGCGGCGGGCGGGCCCCTCGCGCCGCCCGCCGCCCCGGCGCCGGAGCCCGAGCCGGAGAGCGCTCCGGCCCCCGCGCCGGCGCCCGAACCGCGGCGCCTGCAGACGGAGTTCCCCTTCGAGCTGCCGCGCGGCTACGTCGACGAGGCGGGCACCGTCCACCGGGACGGCGTGATGCGCCTGGCCACCGCCCGGGACGAACTGGTGCCGCTGCGGGACATCCGCGTCCAGGAGAACCCGGCGTACCTCTCGGTGGTGCTGCTCGGCCGGGTCATCACCCGGCTCGGCACGCTGCCGATGATGCACGACGGCGTGGTGGAGAACATGTTCGCCTCCGACCTGGCCTTCCTCCAGGACTTCTACCGCCAGGTCAACGCCGAGGGCCACACCCGCGCCGCGGTCCGCTGCCCGCACTGCGCCGAGCCCTTCGAGGTGGAACTCGGCGGGAGCCGCCTGGGGGAATCGTGACGTACGCGACCGACCGGCTGCACGAGGAGATCGCGTACGTCGCCTACCACTTCCACTGGCCCCTGGACGACATCCTCGACCTCGAACACCACGACCGCCGCCGCTTCACCGACCAGATCGCCCGCTTGAACAACCGCAGCAGTACGGAGGGTTGAGCCGTGGGGTTCCTGGACCGGCTGCGTGGGGGGAGTCGGGAGCAGAGGGGGCGGGGCGGGGCTGGAGCGGCCTCGGGTACCGGTGCCGGCTCGGGTCCGAGTGCCGGTCCGGCTACGAGCACCGGTCCGGGTACGGGCACGGGTTCCGGCCCAGGCTCGGGTACGGGCACGGGTGAAGGCGCGCCCCCCGGAGGTGTGGGGCCCGCTGTCGCCGCCGCCTCATGGTCCGCGCTGCCCCCGCTTCAGCGTGCCGCGCGACAGGCACCCGGCGTCGCGGACTCCGGCTTCGGCGGCCGCCTCGCCACCTGGCAGGACCCGAGCTTCAGGGGTGCGGCGGGCGGCAACGCCTCGCTGGGCAGCGGGAGTTCGGGGCTGGAGCGGATGGGCGGACTGCGGTCGTCGGCCCCGCCCGCGTCTCAGCCCGCGTCGGCCTCTCCCTCTGCCGCGGCGTCTCCCTCCGCTACGGCACCTCCCTCTCCCTCCGCGTCCGCACCTGTGCCCGCGCCGGGTGCTGCGGTTCCGGGTGGGCCGGGGGTGCGTCCTCAACAGCTCTCTGCCGTAGGGCAGTTGCGGCCTCCGGTGGGGCCGGGGCCGTCGTCCGCGCTGCCTGGGTCCGGGGTGCCGAGTTCTCCGGCGCCGTCCGGGCCCGCGGTGCCGGGGGCCACGGCGTCAGGGTCCACGGGGTCAGGGCCCGCGGTGCAGCGTGCGGTACGGCCGACGGTGCGCCCGGCGGTAGGGGGCCGGGGTGCCGGTGCGCCTGCCGGGCCGGGGGGTTCCGCAGCGGGAGTGTCCGAGGCGCCGGGTGCGGCGCTGCCCGCGTCGTCCTCGGCGGCGGGGACGGTGACGCCGTCCGCGTCCGCCTCGGCTGCTGACGCCGCTGCCGCTGCCGCTGCCGCTGCCGCTGCCGGTGCCGGTGCCGGTGCCGCTGCTCCGGCTTCGTCTTCTGCTTCCGGGAGTACGTCCTCGGCGGTCGCACCCGTGGTTCCGGCTGCCGTGAAACCGGCGTCGGCAGGCGGGAGTTCGGCGATGGGCGGGGCGCCGGTGCCTCCGGCTCCGCGGCCCGGGATCCGGGTGGCTCCGGCTCCGGCACCGCGTCCGGCCGCCCCCGCGTTGACCAGGTCCGCCGCCGCTCCCGTGCAGCGGCGTACCCTGCCGACCCGGCTGCCGTCGCAGGGCAACTCCGGTCGCAGCGGCTCTGCTTCCGGTGGGGGAAGCGGGGCGGCGGAGAGCGCGAGGGCCGGTGGGACGCCGGGCCCTGCCGGGGCGCCGAGTGCTCCGGCCCCGGGTGCCGCGCCCGCGTCCACAGGTGTGGACAAGGGGCAGAGCCCTGAGCCGAAGGAGCCGTCCTCCAGCGATCCGTCCACTGCCCCGCCAACGGCTGGGCCAGTGAGGGGAATTGCTCCGGGGACCGGCTCTTCCTCCGGTGATGCATCGTCGGAGAGTTCCCCGGCGCGAGACAGCGGGGCGTCGGCATCTGTGCAGCGGGCAGCCGCCAACAGCCCTCAGCAGTCCGGCAGTTCAACCGGCACCGCCCCGCAGCGGACGAGCCCTCCCCGCCCGGCGTCGGAGCAGACCGGCACTTCCGGCAAGCCGTCACCGCGGTCCGGGCAGACCGGCACTCCGCCTGTACGGCAGCGCTCGCAGGAGCCTTCGGGCAACTCCGTGACGGAGAAGCCCTCTTCGGTATCCGGCTCCCGAGGCGGGGCGGCAAGCGATGCCGCCTCCGCGATGTCCGCGACCTCCGGTCCCACGGCTCCGGCCGCCCCGGCGCCGGGCGGCTCCAGCGGTACGCCGGGGCCCTCGGCCGCCCCCGCAGCGCCGTCGGCAGCCGCATCGGTCCAGAGGTCCCCCTCCGGCCCGGCAACCGGCGCCTCGAACTCCGACCGGGGCAGCAGTGACACCGCTCCCGGCGCCCCCGGCACGCCCGCCCCCGCCCCCGGCACCGCCCCGAGCGCACGCCCTGCCTCCCCGGCCGCCGGCACCTCGCCCTCATCCGTGCCCCCGGGGGCCTCCCGACCGGACCCGAACTCCGCCGCCCCACACTCCAGTTCAGCCACGGCGGACACCTCCGCCCCCGGCCGAGGCGCGCCTCCGGCCGGAAGCCGCCCCGCCCCGCCGTCCTCGGCCCCCTCCGCCACCCCGCGTACGCCGGGCCTGGGTGCCCCGCGCTCCGGGACAGGTGGACCCAGGGTCTCCTCGGCGCCTGGTGCCTCGGCCTCCGGCACCGCTGTCCAGCGCGCCACCACGCCGCCGGTCACCCCGAAGCCCGCGTCCCCGGCGCCGTCCATGCCCCGCAACCCCTCCCCGGCGCCGTCCACGCCAGGCGCCTCCCCGGCACTGTCCGGGCCCCGCACCACGTCCCGTACGCAACCGCCGGGCGCCACCCCAGGTGCCCTCTCCGCCGCCTCGGAGGCCACCGGGGCCGCCGCGGAGGCGCCCTCCGCCACCCCGGCTCCGCGATCCGCGCAGGCTCCGGCTCCCCGGCCCGCCGAGAACCCGCAGCCGAACTCCGCCCACTCCCCGGGCCCGGACCGCGCTACGCCCACCGCCGGACCGGCGGCACCCGCCGCCCCGCTCTCCCCGGCCACCGCGCCCTCCGTGCAGCGGGCACGAGCAGCCACCCCTGCCCCGGCAGCGCCCAACTCGGCTTCGGTGCAGGAGACTTCACGTAGGGCCGCATCCGGCGACCGCACCTCGGGCCCGCCCGTCCCGACCAAGGGCCCCACCGAGAGCGGCAGCACGACCGGCCTCCGCCCCGCCACCAGGGGCACACCGGCACCGACCGCCCAGGCCCCCGCAGCCCCGGACCGGCCGACCCCGCCTCCCGGCACCTCGGCCCCCGCCCCGCACCGCTCCGTACAGCGCGCCGCACCGGCCACCCCCCGGCGCCTCGGACTCGGTGCTCCCGCCCCGCAGCCCGCCGTACCCACCGCAGCCCGCCCCCTGACCCGCCCGCTGGACACCGGCTCGACCTCGGGGGAGACCGGCTCAGCCCCGGCGGCAGCCCCCGCGAGCCCGGCGGCAGCCCCCTCCTCCGCACCGAACCCGGCACCCCGGAAGCCGACACCACCGGCCCCGGCCGCACTCAAGCCAGCCGTCCAGCGCGCCGCCCTCCCGGGCCAGGGCACCTCCGCCACCGGCACCCACCCGGCCCCCGAGCCGCCCACCAGGCCGGCCCCACTCGCTTCCGGCGCCACGCCAACACCCCCTGGCGTAGCACCCGTTGAGGCGCCCGACGTCACCCCCGCCGTCCTCGCGCCGCCCGCCTTCCCGACCGTCGACGCGCCGCTCGGCCCCCGGCCCCCGGCCGCCCCGCCCCTCCCCGCCACGGCCCTGGCGACGCCCCCGGTCGTCCAGCGCGCCCCGCGCCCGAGTGCCCGACGCGCCGCGCCCGCCGTCCCGTTGCGCCGTACCGCCCCGAGCGCCACCCCGCTCCCGGTGACCCGGCCCCTCACCCCGGCGGACGCACCCCGGCCGACGCCTGCACCGCTGCCCGCACCCACCCCCGCCCCACCCGCGGTCCAGCGCACCCCCGAATCGCAGACCACCGCACCGGAGCAGACCCGGACCCCGGCCTCCCGCGGACAAGCGAGCCACGCCCCCGCCCAGACCACCCGCCACCAGTCCGCCACCAGCACCGGCACCGGCACCGGCACGAGCACGAGTACCCGCACCCGCGACACCGAGGGCGGCAGCGGAGGCGACGGCGGAGGCGGCAGCGACGATCCCCCCTCCTACACCCCCGTCCCCGACGGCGGCTTCGACCCCCGGGCCCTCACCGACTTCCAACTCGACGAGCTGACCCACCGGTTGACCGGGCGGATCACCCGGCTGCTGCGTACCGAACTCCGCCAGGACCGCGAACGCGTGGGCCGCCTCCGCGACCCCCGCCGCTGACCCGCCCGGGGCCCGCCGCACCAGAGCGGACCGGCCCGCACCGACCGACCCGCACCGACCGGCCCACCCGGCACTCCACCCCCGCCCCACCGAGAAAGGCCCCCGATGTCCCGCGACCGCGACCCGGGATCCACGATCTTCTT
Organism: Streptomyces physcomitrii; assembly: GCF_012273655.1. Lineage (GTDB taxonomy): Bacteria > Actinomycetota > Actinomycetes > Streptomycetales > Streptomycetaceae > Streptomyces > Streptomyces physcomitrii. The sequence goes on from NZ_JAAWWP010000001.1 coordinate 313,757, forward strand.
CACCCTGACCATCGACGGCGAGAGCCTCGGGTACTTCAACGGGTGCGAGGGGCTGTCGTCCACGGTGGAGGTCGAGCACCGGCAGGAGGGCGGGAACAACGGCTTCGTCTGGCAGTTGCCGTCCCGGGTGACCTTCTCCACGATCCGGCTGACCCGGCCGCTGACCCCGGACACCACCAAGGTCGCCAAGTGGATCTCCTCGGTCACCACCGGCCTGACCCGGCCCACCGCGCAGATCGCCGCCCTGCGCGCGGACGGCTCCGAGGTCGCCCGCTGGGGCCTGATCGACGTGATGCCGGTCAGCTGGCAGGGCCCCTCGCTCGACCCGGCGAACCCGGCGGTCGCCACCGAGGTCCTGGAGATCACCCACCACGGGTTCACCGACTGAGCGGCGGCCCGGGCGCGCCGGACGCGCAGCAGATCGGACAGCGGCGGTAAGGGAGGACAGGCACAACCATGGCCAAGGGAAGCAGGGGCGGCGCGGGCAAGAGCCTGGTGCGCGCGAGCCTCGCCATCCACGAACCGCCGGTGGGGTCGAGCACCACACCGGGCGGACTGATCAAGTCGTTCGCCTTCGACTTCAACCCGGCGCAGCTCTCGCTCTCCGTACGGGCGCAGTGGAAGGCGACACCGACGGTGGCCGTACGGGACGGCTCCATACCGGAGTTCATGGGGCCCGAGCCGCGCGAGATGACGGTGGAGATCTTCCTGGACTCCTCCGACAAGCCGAGCAGCAACACGGTCCTGAAGAAGGTCGAGTCGCTGCTCGCCTGCTGCGAGGTGACCAGCCGGAGCATCGCGGCCAAGCAGCCCTCGCCGCCCTGGGTGGTGCTCCAGTGGGGCTCCTTCTCCACGGCGCGGTTCACGGCGTACGTGAGCAGCGTGGAGGTCTCGTACTCGCTCTTCGGGACGACGGGGGTGCCGATCCGGGCCACCTGCCAGGTGCGGCTGCACGAGATCCCCGGCAAGACCAAGGGGCAGAACCCGACCTCGGGCGCGCTCACCGCGCAGCGGGTGCACCAGGTGGTGGCGGGGGACTCGCTCCAGTCGCTGGCCTGGCGGGAGTACGGGGACGCCACCGTCTGGCGGGCGATCGCGGAGGCCAACGGCCTGGACGACCCGGCGCGGCTGCCCGCGGGCACCGAACTGGTGCTGCCCGCCGTGGAGGAGGTGCGGCACGCGTGAGCACCCCCGCCTACTCCAGCATCGCGGTCGTCACCATCGACGGGCGCGAACTCACCACCGACCAGAAGCCGTTGCTCACCGAGGCCTATGTCGACCAGGGCGTCGGAGTCCCGGCCGCCTTCCGGCTGCTCTTCCGCGATCCCTACCGCCGGGTGCTCGGCGAGCTGAAGGTGAAGTTCGGCAGCGAGGTGGTCATCACCCCGGTCTCGGACGGCAAGTCCACCGCGGGCCCGCTGCTGACCGGCGAGGTCTGCGCGATGGAGGCCGACTACGACGGCACCGGCAGCTTCGCGGTGATCCGCGGCTACGACCTCGGGCACCGGCTGATGCGGCGGCGCCGGGTCGCCGCGTACCGGCAGATGAAGGCCAACACCATCGCCACCAAGCTCGCCGGGGAGGCGCGGATCCCGCTCGGCCGGGTCGAGTCGACGAAGGCGCCGGCGTACGAGTTCATCAGCCAGTCCGGGGTCAGCGACTGGGACTTCCTGCAGCGGCTCGCGGACGAGAACGAGATGGCGCTGTGGGTCAACGCCCGCGGGAAGCTGCAGTTCGCGGTGCCGGACAAGGCCAGCGGGGCGCCCGCGCCGAGCGCGCCGGGCCGCAAGAACCGCTTCGAGCTGAAGGCCGGTATCGACATCCTGCGGCTGCGTTCCGCGGTCTCCGGCGCCGAGCAGTACAACAAGGTCGAGGCGCGCGGCTGGGACGTGGCGCAGAAGAAGAAGGCCACCACCACCCTGACGGTGCAGCCGAACCCGGGCATCAGCATCGGCGTCACCCCCGCCGAGGCCTCCACCAAGCTGAGGAACACCAAGCTGGTGGAGACCCAGACCCCCTACGACAGCCCCGCCGAGACCCGCACCGCCGCCAAGGCGCTGGACGCCGAGGTGAGCGGCTCGCTCGCGGAGCTGGAGGTCGTGGTGCGCGGGGCGCCCTGGCTGCGCCCCGGGGTGCCGGTGACCCTCGCCGACGTCGGCGAGCCCTTCGCGGGCAAGTACACCCCGACCTCGGTCCGGCACGTCTTCAGCGAGGGCAGGCACTACGAGACCTGGATCACCGTCAGCGGCCAGCAGTGGCGCTCCCTGTACGGACTCGCCTCCGGCGGCGGCGACCAGGCGCTGCGGCTGCCGGGCACGGTCAGCGCCCTGGTCACCGACGTCTCCGACCCGAAGAAGCAGGGCCGGGTCAAGCTCCAGTTCCCGTGGCTGGACGACGCCTACGTCAGCGACTGGACCCGGGTGGTGCAGTGGGGCGGCAAGCGCGGCGGCTCGATCTTCCCGCTGGACGTGGGCGACGAGGTGCTGGTCGGCTTCGACCGGGGCGCGCTCGACCACCCGTACGTCATCGGCGGGCTCTACAACGGCAAGGACGACCCGACCAAGGTCAAGGAGCCGCTCTACGCGGGCGCCCGCAACAAGGCCGCCCGGCACACCCTCTCCGACCGGGAGGGCAACCGGATGGATCTGCTCAGCAGCCCGAACGGCCCGGCGGGCAAGCAGGGCGTGCGGCTGAGCACCGGCAACGACCGGCTGACCATCAACCTGGACCGGGCCAAGACCGAGATCACCGTGGACAGCAAGGGCACGGTCGCCATCACCGGCAGCCGCTCCGTCTCCATCACCGCGGGCACCGATCTGACCCTGAAGGCGGGCCGCACCCTGACCCTGCGCAGCGGCGGCATGGTCAACATCCAGGGCACCGGCATGGTCAACCTGCGCTCGCTGGGCGGCCCGGTGAACGTGGACGCCAAGGGCGCGCTCTCCCTGAAGGCGCTCGGCGCGGTCTCGGTGAACGGCACCGGCGCGGTCAACGTCAGCGCGATCGGCGTGCTCAGCCTGACCTCGCCGAACATCACCATGGGCGCGGGCCTGATGAGCATCGTCTCCACCCTCACCTACAAGGGCAAGCCGCTGCCGCCCCCGATCGGACCCTGAGGTGCCCGCGGTGGACCGCGCGGGGCCGAGCACGACACGTACGCGTACGAAAGGCTGGTGAGGGGCTGTGGCGGAACAGTTCGTCGGGTCCGGGTGGGCCTTCCCGCTGCGGATCGGGCCGACCGGGGGCATCGCCCTGGTCAGCGGGGAGCGCGAGGTCGAGGAGGCGATCCGGCTGGTGCTCGCCACCGCGCCGGGGGAGCGGCCGATGCGGCCCGAATTCGGCTGCGCCATCCACGACCTGGTCTTCGCGCCGGTCAACGAGGCCACCGCGGGCCGCATCCAGCACGAGGTCTACGCGAGCCTGGACCGCTGGGAGCCGCGCATCGAGGTGCACGACGTGGAGGTGACCGCGGGCGAGGAGCAGGGCGTGCTCTTCATCGACGTGCGCTACGCGATCCGCGGCACCAACAACCCGCGCAGCCTGGTCTTCCCCTTCTACGTCATCCCCTCCCACGAGGACCCGGACGCCGAATCCGGCGCCCTTCCCGAAAGCGACCGCTGATGGCACTGCCCCAACCCAACCTCGACGACCGCCGCTTCCAGCAGTTCGTGGACGACGCCAAGCGCTATATCCAGCAGCGGGCGCCGGAGTGGACCGACCACAACGTCTCCGACCCGGGGGTGACCCTGGTCGAGACGGTCGCGCACATGGCGGACCAGATCGTCTACCGGCTCAACCGGGTCCCGGAGAAGAACCACCTGGCCTTCCTCGACCTGGTCGGCATCACCCTCTTCCCGCCGTCCGCGGCCCGTACCGACCTCACCTTCTGGCTCTCGGCGCCGCACGAGGACCCGGTGCTGCTGCCGCTCGGCACCGAGGCGGCCACCCTCGGCGGCGACGGCGACGACGCGGTGGTCTTCGCCACCGAACGCGAACTGACCGTCGTGCCCAGCGAGTTGCGGCATCTGGTGGTGCAGCACCAGGGCGAGGCGGTCACCGACCGCACCAGCGACCTCGAAGCGGGCAAGGACCTGCTCTGCTTCGCCGAGGCGCCCCGCCCCGGCGACTGCATGCTGCTCGGGCTGAGCGCCGCCGTCCCGCACTGCGCGGTCGCCCTGGAGCTGGACAGCCGGGTGGACGGCGTCGGCGTGGACCCGCGCCAGCCGCCGCTGGTGTGGGAGGCCTGGACCGCGGACGGCTGGCAGGAGTGCGAGCTGGAGCGCGACGGCACCGGCGGCCTCAACCGCCCCGGCGAGCTGATCCTGCACGTGCCCGGCGGCCACCAGCTCTCCCGCTCCGGCGGCCAGGAGGCGGGCTGGCTGCGCTGCCGCGTCACCGAACCCCTGCCCGGCCAGCCCTTCTACACCACCTCGCCGACCGTGCGCGCCGCCGAGGGCTTCACCATCGGCGGCACCGCGCCCGCCGTGCACGCCGAGACCGTCGACGACGAGGGCCTCGGCGAGTCCACCGGGCTGCCCGGCCAGCGGCTGCGGCTCGCCCACGCCCCCGTGGTCGGCGACGACCCGCCGCTGCTGCTCCAGAGCGCCGGGCCCGAGGGCGGCTGGCAGGACTGGCGGGTCGTCCCGCACTTCGCCGCCTCCGGCCCCGCCGACCGCCACCTCACCCTGGACGCGGCCACCGGCGAGATCGCCTTCGGCCCCTCGGTCCGCGAACCCGACGGCACCCTGCGGCAGTACGGCGCCGTCCCCGAGAAGGGCGCCGTACTGCGCGCCCGCCGCTACCGCACCGGCGGCGGCCGGCGGGGCAATGTCGCCCGCGGCGCCGTCCGGGTGCTGCGCACCTCCGTGCCGTACGTCTCGGAGGTCGTCAACCGCGAGGCCGCCCGCGGCGGAGTCGACGGCGAGAGCGTCGAGGAGGCCAAGGTCCGCGCCCCGATCACGCTGCGCGCCCAGGAGCGCGCCGTGACCCTGCGCGACTACGAGGAACTCGCCCGCCGCGCCGCCCCCGAGACCGCCCGCATCACCTGCCTGGAGGGCAAGGAGAGCGACTACGGCTCCTACGCGGTACGGGTCCTGGTCGTCCCGCAGGCCGTGCCGGACCCCGGCGGACGGCTCCGCTTCGAGCAACTCGTGCCCGGCGACGCCCTGTTGGAGCGCATCACCCGGCACCTGGACGAGCGCAGGCTGATCGGCACCCGGCTCGCCGTGGGCCCGCCGTACTACCAGGGCGTCACCGTGGTCGCCACCGTGCACGCCTTCCGCGGGGTGGACACCGACCGGGTCCGCCGCCAGGCCCACGACGCCCTCTACCGCCACCTCGACCCGCTCACCGGCGGCGCCGACGGCAAGGGCTGGCCCTTCGGCCGCCCGGTCCAGTCCGGCGAGGTCTTCGCGGTGCTGCAACGCGTCCCCGGCGTCGAACTCGTCGACCAGGTCACCCTGCACCCCGCCGACCCGCTGACCGGCAAGCGCGGCGACCCCACCGACCGCATCGACCTGGAGGCCCCGGCCCTGGTCTTCTCCTTCGACCACCGGGTCCGGGTCATCGGGGACGGCTCATGAGGGGCTCGGTGGACGGGCTCGGCTCCTCCGCGCCGATCGGGGCGATGCTGCCCGCGGTCTTCGCCGAGGACGACCTCGCCCAGCGCTTCGTCGGCGGACTCGACGAGGTCCTCGCCCCCATCCTCAACGTCCTCGACTGCCTGCCCGCCTACTTCGACCCCGCCCTCGCCCCGGTCGACTTCACCCGCTGGCTGGCCGGCTGGGTCGGCGCCGAGACCGACGGCAGCGAACCGGAGCCCCGGCTGCGCGCGGCGGTCGCCGCCGCCGCGTATCTGCACCGGGTACGCGGCACCCGGCGCGGACTCGCCGAGACGGTACGGCTGGCCTTCGGCGCCGAACCGGAGATCACCGAGAGCGGCGGCGCCGACTGGAGCGCCCGCCCCCTCGGCCGCTTCCCCGGCGTCCCGCGCCCGAGCCTGCACGTCGCCCTGCGGCTGCCCGACCCCAAACCGGCGGACGAACACCGCCTCTCCGCCCTGGTGGCCGCCGCCCGCCCCGCCCATATGCCCTTCACGGTCAAGGTGACCCCCGCCGAAAGGACTCCGCAGACATGACCTCCCAGAACTGCGCCGAATGCGGCACCCGGGCGGAACCGGGCCAGTCCTTCTGCGACGCCTGCGGCGCGGTCCTGAGCTGGACGGGACGGGGGCCGGGGCGGAGCACGGAGCGCGGGGACGAGGGAACGCCGGGGGGCTCGGCATCCTCGAACTCCCCGGCTGCTTCGGGTACTTCGGCCGCTTCAAGCACTTCGGCCGCTTCGGGTGCCTCGGGTGCCTCGGGTGCCTCGGGTGGGAGCGGTGCCGGTGCGGAGGGCGCGGGTGGGCCTGGTGCCGCCGGGAATCCGCACCGGCGGGCTGCCGCGCCCCCGGCGGGCGGTGGCGCGTATCCGCAGTTCACCGGGCCCGTGGTGGGCGGTTCGCAGCAGCAGCCCGGCGGGTCGGCGGAGGACGGTCCGTACCGGCGGCCCACCGCGCCCGAAGGTGGTGACTCCGGCGGTCGCGGGCACTCCGGCGGTGACGGTCGGTCCGGTGGCGCCGGGCCTTCTGGTGGTGGCGCGCTCCCGCCGCAGGTGCCCGCGCCCGCGCCGCGCAGCGCCTCCCTGCCGCTTCCGCCCGAGGCGGGCGGCCCGTCCTCCGGCGCCTCCCCCTCGGGGCAGTCCTACGGAGTCTCCCGGGCAGGCGCCCAGTCCGCTGGTCCGTACCGGCCGGACAGCCAGCCCTCGGGCCCGCATCGCCACGACAACCCGTCCCGGCCCGGGGCTGGTTCGGGTCAAGGCGCACCCAACTCCGCCTGGCCCGCGACCGGTTCGCAGCACAACGAAGCCAACTCCGCCCAGGCAGCACACCATTCGGCCCAAGGCGCACCCCATCAGGGATTCCACGGCGCGCCCCAGGGCGGATCCCCCTCCACCCCGCACGCAACCCCCGCCGCCCCGGGACCCCGCCGTACGGACGAGACCGCCCCCACCGAGCCCGTACCGGCCGCCGGTGAATCGATGACCGAACGTGTCCGCTCCCTCCTGGTCCCGGTGGAGGATCCGCAGCACCGGCCCGCCCCGGTCCGGTCGGTGGCCCCGGTGCTGCCGGGCCGCCCGCTCGCCGAGCGGCCCCAGGTCCGCGCGCCCGGGTACGAGCAGGGCCACGAGCACGGGCTGCCGTGCCCGTGGTGCGCCACCCCCAACCGCCCCGACCGCCGCTTCTGCACCCGCTGCGCGATGCCGATGGAGCGGGACGGTATGCAGCAGGCGCAGCACCGCCCGTGGTGGCGTCGGCTGCCGCTCTTCGGCCGCCGCCGGGAGATCCCCTGGGCGGGCGACCGGCCCCCGCTGCGCCGCGCCTTCGACCGGCTTCTGAGCTGGGGTGTCGGTGCTCTCGCCCTCGGCCTGCTGATCTGGGCCGTGGTCAGCATCCCGGCCGGGGTGCAGGCCACCCGGGACCACTTCGCCAAGCGCGCGCCGGTCGCCCCGGACGACATCCGCGCCTCGCGCTCGTACCAGGGGCACCACCCGGACCTGGCCTTCGACAAGGTCAACAACACCTGGTGGGGCTCCGGCATCCGCGGGACCGGCGAGGGCCAGTGGATCGAGGCCCGCTTCGACCAGCCGACCCGGCTGCTCGACCTGATCATCACCCCCGGCGTCTCCACCAAGGCCGACGAACTCACCAAGTCGGCCCTCCCGCACCGCCTCAAGGCCACCATCACCACCAAGGAGGGCAAGACCAGGACCCGTCACCTCACCCTGGACCAGGGAGCCGGCGGCCAGCGCCGCGCCTTCCGCGTCGGCGAGGTGACCAAGGTCCGCTTCACCATCGAGTCGGCGTACGCCACCTCGGAGAAGAAGCAGGTCGCCCTCGCCGAGATCGAGATGTTCGGCCCGTCGAACTCCGACGGGGGCTGACCGGGCGCCGGGTGCCTCGCCGTGGACGGGACCGCGGCGGGGTCCGGTGGGTTCAGCCGCCGCTTCCGTTGCCGCCGCGCGGCGGGATGAGCGCGTCCAGGTCCAGCTCGATCGCGAAGGGCACCGGGCGCCGGAGCGAGCCGCGGTAAATCCCGGCGGGGGCGTAGGCGCGGGTCGGCTCGTCCAGCTCGTAGACGTGCACGGCCGGGGACCCGTCCTCGTCCTCGACACACCAGTAGTGCGGGATCCCGGCCTCCGCGTACTTGCGCAGCTTGACCGTACGGTCACGGTGAGCGGACTCGGGGGAGACGACCTCGACGACGAGGCTCACTTCCTCGGCCGTGAACCAGGTGCGGTCGCCCTCGAACGAGGCGGTGGTCACGAGGAGGTCCGGCTCGGGACGGTTCCGCTGATCCAGCTTGATGGTCATCTCCCGTCCCACCCGGAACTCGGCAGGCGCTTGCTCCATGAGGGCAACCGTGAGCATGGTGATGAGGTGGCCGTGCCACCACCTCTGCGGCGACATCATGAAGACAAGCGCTCCGTCGATGAGCTCGGTGTGGCGGGGCGCCTCGGGGAGGCGGTCCAGGTCCTCCGCGAACCAGCCTTCCGCGCGTGGCGGGCGCATCCAGTCGGGCAGTGCGGTCATGGATCAAGCCTAGCCTTCGCCTCGCCCCTGTGCCGCGCTGTCGCCGGCGGGCATCCTGCGATCCGCACCTCGATCCGAGTTCTGCACACTGGGCGGCATGCAGCGACTGAGGGAGGCACCCCTCTCCGGCCGAACGGGGAGGACGGAGGAACTCCGGCCCGCTCAGAGTTTGCCTCTCAGGAGGACCGTGCGATGGCCCCCGAGCGCGCGGGAGAGACCTTCGAGGAAGCCGGGGCTGAAGTCGGGCCAGTCCCAGAACTCGAAACCGAGATACCCGAAGGCGAAGTAGTCATCCGACCAGGTCCACGCGGTCAGGTCACTGGGGCGCTGACACCGCGGGCAGGCTACTGCCGCGCTGCCCGTGTCGCTCCAGTCGTTGATGGCCTCACCGAAGAGGTCCCACGCACCCTCGATCTCCTCCAGCCGGTCGGTGTAGAAATCCGCCTGCCCGGCGCAATGGGGGCACACCGCGAACCTGGGCTCGCCCTGGCCGCAGTTGAATACGGTGCGGTCGGTCTCGATCCTGAGTCCGTCGCTGGGCTCCCAGTCCTGCTGACCGACCGCCTTGGCCCAGGAGGGACCGGGCGGATGCCCCGTCGGTGCCCCGAGAACACAGTCGGTCAGCTCGGCCCGGACTATCCCCTCCCCGACCAGCCAGTCGAGTCCGCTGTCTGCCAGGCTCCGGGCGTCCGCATGTGTGGCATCGAGATCGACGACGGTCTGAAAGTAGTTCCCCATGGGGCAACAGTAGAAGCGGCCACCGACAGCCCGTCACCACGACTTCGACACCTACCGGCCCTCGTAAAGCGCCGGCCCTCCCCTCTACAGCAGGTGGTCGGCCTTGCCTGCCTTGATGTCGGTGATGAGGGCCCGGAGGGCTTCGCGGGTGTCGGTGAGGTAGTGGTCTTCTTGGCCGTTGACGGTTATGTAGGCGTTGCCTTCGGCGTCGGTGCCGAGGCGGAAGCGAGCAATAGTCAATACCTGTGGATGGCTTGGTTATGACAGTGGCGGGTTGGTTCCCCGGATGGCCTGCCAGCGGGAGCGGGGGGTGGCTGACATGAGGTGCTGGACTCCTGTACCTCGAAGGGTCACGAGTGCGGTGTGGACGGGGTCGAGCTCTTCGACGGGACGCTGGTAGGCGAGGATCTGCGTCAGTTCCAGGTCGATGGCTTCTGCCGAGTCACGGATATGGTCGAAGCGGGCACCGCGGCGAACGGGCCCGAGCATGCAGCGCACGGTCGCGGTGACCTCGGTCGGGGTCACGATGGTGACCTGATCGATCGCCAGTTCCACCTCGGCCACGTGGCCGACCGGGTTGAGTGGCTCGGTCATGCCGCCACCTCGGTGCGCTCGACCAGGACGCTGTTCTCGAAGCGGGCGCCGGAGCGGACCAGGGCGACTAGGTGGGCGCCGGCGATCGCGCGCCAGCGTTCCTGGGCGGACTCGACCAGCTTGAACACCATTGCCAAGGCGGCGGCCGGACTGCCAGCCCCGCGCGTGACCTTGGTTCGGAGCTTGACCGTGGAGAAGGTCGACTCGATGGGGTTCGTGGTCCGCAGCTGGATCCAGTGCTCCGCCGGGAAGTCGTAGAACGCGAGCAGCTCGTCCCGGTCGTCGGTGATTTTCGCGGCAGCCTTGGGCCACTTCGTGCCGTAGGTCCTGGCAAACGCCTCGATCGCCGTCTCGGCGTGGGCACGGTCCTCGGCGTTGTAGATCTCCTGCATCGCCTTCGTCGCGCCCGGCTGTGCGGACTTCGGAAGACAGTTCGTGACATTCCGGGCTTTGTGGACCCAGCATCGCTGGTGTCGGGCGTCGGGGAACACCTCGCTCAGGGCCTTCCACAGGCCCATCGCACCGTCGCCGACGACCAGCTCCGGGTCGCGCATGCCGCGTCGGCGGCGGTCGCGCAGCAGGTCGGCCCACGACTCGGTGGACTCCCGCAGCCCCTCGGCCAGGGCGATCAGCTCCTTGGTGCCGTCCAGGCGGACCCCGAGCAGGACCAGGACGCACGAATGCGCCTGCCCCAGCCGGACCTTCGGGTCCACGCCGTCGGCCCGCACGTAGACGAAGTCGCGGTCCGACAGGTCACGGTCCTGGAAGGCGGCATGGTCGTCCTGCCACTGCCTGGTCAGCCTGGTCACCGTTGCGGGCGACAGGCCGGCCGTGCCGCCGAGGAACTGCTCCAGCGCGGGCACGAAGTCCCCGGACGACAGTCCGTGCAGGTAGAGCAGCGGCAGCACCTCGGAGATCTTCGGCGACTTGCGGCACCACGGAGCCAGGATCTTCGAGGAGAACCGCTTGCGCTCGCCGGTCTCGTCGTCGACGCGGCGGTCGTTCACCCGCGGTGCGGTGACCTCGACGGGGCCGGCTGCGGTGACCACGGTCCGGGGCTGGTGGTGGCCGTTGCGGACCATCAGGCGCCGTCCGCGCTGGTCGGTCTCGGCTGCCAACTCGGCTATGTACTGGTTGACTTCCGCTTCCAGTGCGGCGGCCAGCATCCGGCGGGCGCCCTCCCGGACGATCTCGTCGATCAGGGAGCCGGACTGGGTGGTGCCGTCGTCGGTGACTACGCTGAGCACGGGCGTGCCTTACCGACCCGCGCTGCAACGCGGGCCTACTCGGAGACCATCAAAGGATCATTCGGGAAGGTACGCCTTCCGCGTCCCTCCCGGAACCGATCCACAGGTCTTGAGCATTGCTCGGCGGAAGCAGTTGTTTCCTTCACTGCAGAAGGCGGGTTCCCACGTGATGTCAGGCATGGGTCTCCTCAGTGAGGGACAACAGATGGACGAGCCCTGCTGAGCGTCACCCGGCTCGGCGTGTGTCAGCATGCGTCTTGTTTCTTTGTGTCTGGGTGCTACAGCAGGTGGTCAGCCTTGCCCGCCTTGATGTCCGTGATGAGGGCCCGGAGCGCTTCGCGGGTGTCGGTGAGGTAGCGGTCCTCTTGGCCGTTGACGGTTATGTAGGCGTTGCCGTCGCCGTCGGTGCCGAGGCGGAAGCAGTTGTTTCCTTCACCGCAGAAGGCGGGTTCCCAAGTGATGTCAGGCATGTGATCTCTTCAGAGTTGTCGGGCGGCGGAGTAGATGAGTTCCCGGGACTGGTCGGGGCTCAGACAGTGTTCGTCCATCCATGCCAGATGGTTGCGATATTTGGCCAGTTGGGCTTCGGCGTGGACGAACTCGGCGCCGTGAGCGGTGTCCAACTGGGCAGTGTCGAGTTGCGGAACGGAGCCCTCGGTGTAGAGGAGTGCATGCCCGGCTCCAGGAAAGACGCCGGCCTCGAACGGGATCACACGTACTTCGACGTTGCTCTGTTCCGAGGCAGCGCAGACGTGTTCCAGCTGCTTGCGCATCACCGTGCGGCCGCCGAACTGCATGCGCAGCGCTGCTTCGTGCACGTAGTTGACGTACGGACGCGAGAGCGGGTCAGAGATGACCTGCTGCCGCTCCATTCGATGCTGGACTCGCAACTCGACCTCCAGGCGCGGGAGTGGCGGCAGGACGGCATCGAAGATGCAGCGTGCGTAGTCCTCGGTGTGAAGTAGTCCCGGGACGTGCATCGTCTGGACCGTGAGGATGCGGCGCGCGTGCCATTCCAGTTCCGCGATGTCGAGAAGTCCTGAGGGAAGAGTGCCCCGGTACCGTTCCCACCAGCCGCGTTCGGGATTGTCCGCCATGGCGACAAGGGCGTCGATGAGGGAGTCGTCGCCGCAGGCGTAGTTGCTGGCCAGTGTTCGCACGCGTTCGGCGTTGATGCTCCGGATCCCGGATTCCATGTTGGCGATACGGGTGCGGTCCATCCCCAGGAGGCCCGCCGCGTAGTCCGTGGTGAGGTCCGCGGCGGTGCGCAGCTTTCGCAGTTCGGTACCCAGGCGTCGTTGGCGCTGAGTGGGCGTGCGTCGCGTAGGCATGTGTCTCTCTCCAGATGTCTGCGATCAGTCTGCCCCGCCAAGCGATCCCCGGTCCAATGCGTAAGGGGTAATTACCTCCGCACTGGGAGACAAGTACCCCCCGGAGGGGCTAGCGTTGAGTCACGCGCAAGACACGCAACGCGATGCCGGAAGCGCACCGCGCGAGCATGCCCACTCGTCCTGGGGTGAGGTGTGCCCGCGTCCAGGGCGGTAGGCCACCGGTCGCGTGCGGTCTCGGCGCGTCAGTGCCCCGAAACCCCAACACCCCACCACCTCAACGGAGTTCGCCATGCCCGAAATCCCGCTCGTACCCTCCCTCTGGCGCTTTCCCGCTCGGCCCGCCTCTGTGGCACGGGCCCGGCGGGCGGTGGTCGAGGCGCTTCCCCGGGGGCTGTGGCCCCAGATCGGTGAGGATCTGCACCTGCTGACCTCGGAGTTGGTGACCAATGCCGTACGGCATGGTGCGCGGGCCGGGGAGGAGGAGCTGGTGGAGATGGTGCTCTGGCCCGCGGACGGGCACTACTGGCTCGCCGTCTCGGATCCGGGGGAGAGTGGCGGGTCGGCGGCTCGGATGTCCGAGGTGGGGTGGCCGAGCGCGGACAGTGAGAGCGGCCGGGGGCTGGTCCTCGTCGATCACCTCGCCGCCACCTGGGCCGTGCGCCCGCGGCCCGTGCGCGGCAAGTCGGTCATCGCGGGCCTGCCGCTGCCCGGTGGCGGTTGGGTGTGAATTGCTCCCTCCTGTCGGGCAACCCGGACCCGACTTATGCCCTCTTGCTGGGAGCAGGGCGCTTCACCACGCCTTCACAGAAGCACCCGTGGTCATTCAACTGTCACGCAGAGTCGGGCAATTGTTAATTACGGGGCATGGGCGGGTAAAAGCCGCCTAGCGGTATAGACATGTGCATGCCAGGCGTTGCAGGGTCTGTGCGGGACCGACCAGTCCCCGCGGTCTCGCCCCAAGGGCGCCGCGCGTACGAGTGGTTGGTGCCCCCGCCGCCACGCAGCGCAAAGGAAGTGCACGTGCGTAGACCCCACATACGCCGTCTGTCCATAGCCGTCGCCGTGACCACCGCGGCGACGCTCACCGCCGGAGCGGCGGGCTCCGCGCTCGCCTCTCCCGCCTCCCCGGCCGAGTCCGCCGCCGCCTCGGCCGGTGCGCGGGGCGGGCTCTCCCAGCAGGCCGCCAAGTCGGCGGTCACGGCCGCCGCCAAGGCCGCCGTCGCCCACGCCACCGCGACCAGCGTCGGCAAGAAGGACAAGCTCAAGGCCGTCGACGCCCTGGTGGACGCAGGCGGCAAGCAGCACGTCCGCTTCGTCCGCACCCACCAGGGGCTGCCGGTGCTCGGCGGTGACCTCGTCGTCCACCTCAGCGCCAAGTCCGCGTACCTGGGCGTGACCCGCGCCTACCCGCACAAGGTCGGCGTGAAGTCGACGAGGCCCGGGCTGACCGAGGGCCAGGCCCGACAGAAGGCGGCCGAGGCCGCGAAGGGCGAGGCGGGTGAGGCCGAACTCGTCCTGAGCGCACGGGAGTCGGGCACCGCGCTCGCCTACCGGGTGCAGGTCGACGGAAGCGGCAGCGCCGAGGGCGGGCGGAGCGAGGTCGTCCTCGACGCCGCCACCGGCAGGATCCTCAGCAACGCCCCGGTCGACGAGGCCTTCCTCTCGCCCGCGGTGAAGGAGAAGCTGCGCGCGCAGGGCGACACCGTCGACCCGCGGACCGTGCCCGCCAAGGGCGCCCCGACCGGTGCGGCGAGCATCAGCCCCCGTACCCCGGCCGACTTCCCCTCGGCCGCCAAGGGCGAGGGGACCTCCTTCTTCGTCGGCAAGGTGGAGTTGTCCACCACGCAGACGGGCGCGAATTCGTACACGCTGAAGGACAGCACCCGCGGCGGCACCGAGACCCGCGACGCGGGCGGCGCCGAGCTGGAGGACTTCGCCAAGGCCAAGGCCTTCACGGACAAGGACAACAAGTGGGGTGACGGCTCGGTCAAGGACCCGGCCACCGCCGCCGTCGACGCCCAGTACGGCATCACCAACACCCTGGACTTCTACAAGAAGAGCCTCGGCCGCAAGGGCATCAGGAACGACGGCAAGGGCGCGCACGCGCTGGTCCACTACGGCGACAAGGTCGGCAACGCCTTCTGGTCGCCGGACTGCGCCTGCATGCTCTACGGCGACGGCGACGGCAAGGACTTCACCAAGCCGCTGGTCGTCCTCGACGTCACCGGCCACGAGCTGACCCACGGCGTGGTCGAGGCCACCGCCGCCCTGGAGCCCACCCGCGTCGACGGCGCGGGCACCCAGTACGGCGAACCCGGCGCCCTCAACGAGTCGCTCGCCGACATCTTCGGCGCCAACGTCGAGTTCTCCGCCGACAACGAGAACACTCCGCCCAACTACCTGATCGGCGAACAGCTCGGCCTGGAGCAGAAGTTCCTCCGCCGCCTCGACAAGCCCTCCCTCGACAAGCTCGAAGGCACCGTCGACTACTGGTCGAAGGACGCCTACGACACCGAGGTGCACGCCGGTTCCGGGGTCTCCTCGCTGGCGTACTACCTGCTCGCCGAGGGCAGCGGCAAGAAGACCATCGGGAAGGTGGACTACGACGCGGCCACCCACGACGGCTCCAAGGTCACCGGCATCGGCCGGTCCAAGGCGACCCGGATCTTCTACCAGGCGCTGACCCGCTACATGGTCTCCACGACCGACTTCCACCAGGCCCGCAAGGCGACCCTGAGCGCCGCCGCCGACCTGTACGGGAAGGACAGCACCGAGTACAAGACGGTCGACGCGGCCTGGTCCGGCGTCAACGTCACCGCGGCCAACACACCCAAGGCCCCCAAGGCCCCCAAGTCCCGTACGTCCCACTGACGTTCACCCGAACCGGACCCGGCCGTCCCTTCCCCTTCGGCCCGGTCCGCCCCGGCGCCCTCTCGCGACCCCCGTGCGCGAGGGGGCGCCGCTTTCGTGAGCGCGGGGGTTCGAGTGGCGATGTGGTGGCATACGTCTCTCCGGTGCCGGCGGCGCTCCTGTGCGTATCGCCGCCGGAGTCCGTGCCGTCGTACGTGCCGTTCGTGGGGAGTTGCCGGTGGAGAGGCTGACCGACTGGGTGCTCCGGCACCGGTTGCTGGTGGCCGGGATCTGGCTGGTGACGGCCCTGGCCGGGGCGCTGCTCGCCCCGACCACCACGGACCGGCTGAGCTACACCTTCGCGCTGCCGGGGCAGCCCGGGTACGAGACCAATGTGCGGATCGCCGAGACCTACCGCGGCGGGGGCTCCACCGACCCGCTCGCGGCGGTCGTCGAGGGCGCGGACGCCCCGCGGCGGGCCGCGGCGCTCGGCCGGGCGGTGCGCGAGGCGGTGCCGGGGACCCGGGTGGTCACGGCCGCCGAGCCGGGTGCCGGGGCGCTGACCGCGAAGGACGGCCGGACCTCGGTGGCCCTGCTGTATCCGCCGGTGACGCCCGGGGCCGAGCCCTATGCGGCCGCGCAGCCGAGAGTGGAGGCGGTGGTCGAACGGGCCGGTGCGGGCGTCGAGTTGACCGGTTTCCTGCTGCTGGCCGAGGGCGGGAACGGCGAGGACGACCGGGGCGTGCTCGTCGAGGTCGTCCTCGGGGCCGCCGGGGCGCTGGTGGTCCTCGCGCTCGTCTTCGGCTCGCTGCTCGCCGGGGTGCCGCTGCTCGTGGCGGCCGTGTCCATCCTCGCCACCTTCCTCGCGCTCCTCGGGCTGACCACCCTCACCGATGTCTCCTTCGTGGTGCAGTACCTGGTCGGCCTGATCGGTCTCGGCGTCGCCATCGACTACTCCCTCCTCGTGGTGACCCGCTGGCGCGAGGAGCGCGCGGAGGGCCGCGAGAACGACGCCGCGGTACGGGAGGCCATGCGCACCGCCGGGCGCTCGGTCCTCTTCAGCGGGGTGACGGTGGCCGTCTCGCTGGCGGCGCTGGTCCTGGTCCCGCTGCCGTTCCTGCGCAGCATCGGGCTCGGCGGCCTGCTCATCCCCCTGCTCAGCGTGGCCACCTCGCTCACCCTGGTGCCCGCCCTGCTCAGCGCCTGGGGCCCGCGGTTGCAGTGGCCGCGCCGCAAGCCCGCGGACGGCTGGTCCCGCTTCTGGGCGGCGATCGCCCGCGGGGTGCTGCGGCGGCGCCTGCGTACCGTCCTCGGCTGTACGGCGGTCCTGCTCGCGCTCGGCGTCCCGGTCCTCGGCCTCTCGCTCGGCTCACCGCAGCTCAGCGGGCTCGGCTCGGACAGCCCCGCCTCACGCGCGGCGACCGCGGCGGTCGAGGGCGGGGTGCCCGAGGGGTTCCTGCGGCCGGTCGAGGTGCTGGCGCCGTGCGGCGCGGGTGACCAACTGACGGGCGAGCTGAGGAAGTTGCCCGGTGTCGCCGCGGCGGCGGCCCCGCGCGCGGGAGGCTGGTCGGCGGACGGCGACTGCCTGCTCCAGGTCTATCTGGACCGCGATCCGGCGAGCGGAGCGGGCAAGGCCGCGCTGGACCGGATCCGCGAGGCGGTCGACGAGCACGGCGGCGGCGCGCGGGTGGGCGGCAGCCCCGCCGAGGACGCGGACTTCGTGCACGCCGTCTACCGGGACGTCGTCTGGGTGGTGCTCGCCGTGGTCGTGGTGACCTTCCTGCTCCTGGCGAAGGCCCTGCGCTCGCTGTGGCTCCCGGTGAAGGCGCTGGTGCTCAACGCGATCTCGCTCGCCGCGGCCTACGGCGTCACCGTCCTGATCTGGCAGCACGGCTGGGGCTCCGAACTGCTCTTCGGACAGCAGGCCAGCGGCGCGGTCACCACCTGGGTGCCGATCGCCGTCTTCGCCTTCCTCTTCGGACTGTCGATGGACTACGAGGTGTTCATCCTGGCCCGGATGCGCGAGTCCTACGACGCCCACGGGGACACCGGCCGCGCCGTGGTCGACGGCATCGCGCGCACCGGCAGGCTGGTCACCAGCGCCGCGCTGATCCTCTTCCTGGCGTTCGTCGCCCTGGCCACCGTGCCGGCCGTGGAGGTCAAGATCCTCGCCACGGCCCTCGCCCTCGGTATCGTCATCGACGCCGTGATCGTCCGCGGCCTGCTCGCCCCCGCGCTCGTCGGCCTCTTCGGACGCATCAACTGGACGCTGCCCGACCGGCTGGCCCGGCTGCTGCGCATCGGCGGGACCACCGGGTCGCCCGGGGTGACCGGTGACCGGTGACCGGGGACTGCTCACTGACGACCGGTGACCGGTGACCGTCGCCGAGTGCGGCCCCGCCGATTGCCGCGTACGCCCCGGCGGGGCCGTGAACCTCAGCCGCAGTGGCCCTCGTTGAGGATCCAGGTGTCCTCGATCCGGGCGCGCCAGGTGACGCACTCGCCCCGGGCGGGGAGGTACACCGGTCCCGCGTACGCGGCTACCATCCCCCGATGAGCGCGATGATCCGGGGAGCCAGCCTGCGCGGTTTCGCGGCGCTGGTCGCGGAACTCGGCGGCGATCCGGGGGAGTTCCTCGAACGGTTCGCGATCCCGGCGCAGGCGCTGACCTCCGAGGAGGGGCTGATCCCGATCACCGGCCACGACCTGATGCTGGACGCGGTCGCCCGGGACCTCGGCTGCCCCGACTTCGGCCTCCGGCTCGCCGACGACCAGGATCTGAGCATCCTCGGCCGGCTGGCGGTGGCGATCCAGGCCTCCGCTACGGTGGCCGGGGCGCTGGAGTGCGCCTCGCGCTTCCTGTTCGTGCACAGCCCGGCGCTGAGCATCGCCGTGGAGGCGGATCCGCGCGGGCGCCGCGAGGTCGTCGCGCTGACCTACCGCAAGGATCCGCGCGAGTCGCCGTACTCCCCGCAGGCCATGGAGCTGGGGCTCGGACTCTTCCAGCGGGTGGCGGTGGCGCTGGTCGGGAGCCTCACCGGGCTCCGGTCGGTGGAGCTGCCGCACCAGCCGCTGTCGCCGGTCGCGCGCTATACGGAGTTCTTCGGCGCCCAGGTGCGGTTCGGGGCCCCGAGCGCCGCGCTGCGGGTGGAACGGCGGCTCCTCGACGAGGAGTTCCGGGGCGCGGACGCGGCGATCCGGCGGCTCGCCGTCGACTACCTGGCCGGGCACCACACCGATCCGGAAGGCCTGGTCGCCACCCATGTCCGCCGGGCGCTGACCGCGAGCCTCGGCACCACCCCGCCGGTGCTCGCCCGCATCGCCCGGCTCCTGCGGATGCATCCGCGCACGCTGCAACGCAGGCTCGCCGCGGAGTCGACCGGCTTCGAGGAGATCCTCCAGGACGTACGGCGGGATCTCGCGCTGCGGTATCTGACCACCACCGATCTGCCGCTCGGGCAGGTGGCCGCGATGGCGGGCTTCGCCGACCAGTCCGCACTGAGCCATGCGGTACGGCGCTGGCGGGGGGCCAGCCCCGGCGAGGTACGGCGCCTCACGCGCGGCGGGGCCTGAGGACCACCGGTCGCTCAGGGGCCGCCCCCGCCGCGCAGCCGCTCCGGAGATTGTCGCGCGGGAACAAGTACCGCCCCACCCGGGCGGGCATCCTGCTGGCCCGACGACCCGGACCACCCGAAGACCCCACGACCGACGCGGCGAGCGAGGAGCGGCTCATGGCGACCCCCGGAACCGACCGTCCGACCGGGAGCGAGCACCGTCCGGCAGGCGCTGATCACCCGACCGGCACCGAGCACCTGACCGCGATCGGTGCCCGCCCGATCCCCGAGTTCGACGGCGTCCACGAGGTGTGGCCGCGTGGCGAACGGCTGCGGGCGGTCCGTGCGGCCGCCGCGGCGTACAAGGAGCGCTTCACCGCGCAGGGCCAGGTGCGCGCGGTGCGGTCGGTGGACATCGCCGCGGCGCCCTATCCGGTCAAGTACGCCTTCCACAACGCCGTTTCGGTGCCCACGCTGCCGCTGATCTCGATGATCAACCGGATGATCGTCGTGCAGTACGAGGATTTCGACGGCCGGGCCCGCACCCTGGTCTTCGAGCCGACGGTGCCGGACGGCTCCGCGGAGGCGCCCTTCTACCGCAATCTGCGGAGGCTCACCGACCGGGTCCCCGGCGGGGGGCTGATCGAGCGCGCCATCGTCCGCTACTACGCCCAACCCGGCGACGTTCTGCGGCAGTTGAAGCTGACCCCGGCGGACATCGACTTCTGCACCTTCGACCACCTGCATGTGCAGGACCCGCGGATGATCCTGGGCTCCACCGAGGTCGTCGAGGGCGAAACCGCCCCGCGCGCACCGCTGTTCGGCGAGGCGAGAATGCTGGTGCAGCGCCGCGAGCTGGCGACCCTGGAGTCGCTGCACCCGATGCAGTGGGCCTGGTACGTCGAGGGCGGGCTCGGCGGTGTCGACCGGGAGAGGTTCGCCGTCCTCGACGGGGACGTCGAACTCGGCCCGGGCGTCGCGCTGTTGTGGACCCCCGGGCACACCGACGGCAACCACTCGCTGCTGCTGAACACGCCCGACGGGGTGTGGGTCTCCTCCGAGAACGGCATCGCGCTGGACAACTGGCAGCCGGAGCTGTCGAGAATTCCCGGAGTGCGCCGCTACCACGAGGAGTTCGGCCGCGAGATCTGCCCCAACGCCAACACCCTTGAGGACTCGCTCGACCAGTACGACTCGATGGTCAAGGAGAAGACCCTCGCCGACCGGTGCGCGGCCGACCCGCGCTGGCTGCAGATCCTGCCCTCCACCGAACTCGCCCCGTGGAAGCGGTTCTGGCCGGTGGTGCCCACCTACGTCCACGGCGGCATCTCCTACGGCGAGATCCAGGGCGGCCGCCGGTGAGCCGCGCCCCCGCCGGAGCGGTGGTCACCGGGGCGGGCCGCGGCCTCGGGGCGCTGATCGCCGGTGCCCTGGTCGAGCGCGGCCACCGGGTCCTGGTCACCGACCTCGACGCGGAGGCGGCCCGGGCCACGGCGGCCGCGCTCGGCCCCGAGGCCGGCTGGGCCGCCGTCGACGTACGGGACGAGGCGCAGGTCACCGCGGCACGGGACCGCGTCCTCGCGGAGGCGGGCCGCCTCGACGTCTGGGTCAACAACGCCGGGGTGCTCGCCACCGGGCCCGCCTGGGAGCAACCCCCGGACGTACGCCGCCTGATGATCGAGGTCAACGCGCTCGGCACCGTCAACGGCACGGTCGCCGCGATCGGGGCCATGCGGGAGACCGGCGGCCACATCGTCAACGTGGTCTCGCTGGCGGGGCTGACCGCGGTGCCGGGCGAGGCGGTCTACGCGGCGTCCAAGCACGCCGCCCTCGGCTTCAGCCTGAGCACCCTCGCCGATCTGCGGCTCGCCGGGATCAAGGGGGTCGACATCTCCTGCGTCTGCCCGGACGGCATCTGGACCCCGATGCTCCACGACAAGCTCGACGACCCCGCCTCGGCGCTCTCCTTCTCCGGCAAGCTGCTCCGGCCCGAGGAGGTCGTCGCGGCGGTACGCGGGGTCCTCGACCGCCCGCGCCCGGTGACCGCCGTACCGCGCCGGCGGGGACTCCAGGTGCGGCTCGCGGACGCCCTGCCCTCGCTCGGGCTGCGCGCCCTTCCGCTGGCGGTCGCGCGGGGACGGCGGGTGCAGCGGAGGATGCTGGCGCGGCGCCGGTCGGGGTAGGGGGCCGGTCGCACTCCGCCGCCGCGCCGCCTCGTCGCGCCGGGGGCTCACCCGGCCCGCGCGGACCGGTCTCCGTCCCACCCCTTGTCGATACACGAACGTACTGGATACATTCCCGTATCGGATCCGGGTCTCCAGCTGTCCGGCGGTTCGGCCATCCAGCGGTTCAGCCGCCCGGGTCCGCGTATCGGGCCCGGGCACCGGGTCCGGAGACCGGCTCCGGGGTCACCGCTCCGGGGCCCGGCGGCGACGACGGCGGCGGAGAGCGGCACCGTATGACATCCCTGACGCGTGGTGAGCAGCCCAAGCGGGTCACCCGGCGCCGCGCCCTGACCCGGCAGCGGCTGCTCGACGCGGCTCTGCACGTCTTCGCCGAGGAGGGCTTCGGGCGCTCCACGGTCGACCGGGTCTGCGAGCGCGCGGGCTTCACCCGCGGCGCCTTCTACTCGAACTTCACCTCCCTCGACGAGCTGTTCCTCGCCATGTGGGAGGAGCGCGCGGCGGCGATGCGGGACGGCCTGCGCGAGGCGATCGCGGCCACCGAGGGCTCCGGCGCGCTGGACGCGGACGACCCCGAGCGGGTGCTGCGCGCCGTGCTCGACGTGATCCCGGTCGACGACGCCTGGTACCGGGTGACGGCCGAGTTCACCGCGCACGCGCTGCGCAATCCGCCGCTCAGGCGCGTGATGGCGGCCCGCGAGGCGGCGATCCTGGACGCCCTGCTGCCCCTGGTCGAAGGAGCCCTGGCACGGATCGGCCGCAGGGTCACCGACCGCACCGCACTCGGGCAGGCGCTGATCGCCGTGCACGACGGCACCAGCGTGCAGGTGCTTCTCGAACCCGCGGACCCGGCCGTACGCGCCCGCCGCGAAGAGCTCTTCCGCCACGTACTGATGGCGTACTCCACCGAAGGTCCCGGCGAAGGCGAGGAAGACCAGTGAGCGAGCGGGCAGACGTCGCGGACGTCATCGTGGTGGGGGCCGGGCTCGCCGGTCTCGTCGCGACGTACGAACTCGTCCGGGCCGGGCGCAAGGTCCTCGTCCTCGACCAGGAGAACGAGGCCAACCTCGGCGGCCAGGCCTTCTGGTCGCTCGGCGGCCTCTTCCTCGTCGACAGCGAGGAGCAGCGCCGGATGAAGATCAAGGACTCCTACGAACTCGCCCTCCAGGACTGGCTCGGCTCGGCCGCCTTCGACCGCGAGCGCGAGGACCACTGGCCGCGCAAGTGGGCGCAGGCGTATGTGGAGTTCGCGGCCGGACCCAAGCGGAGCTATCTGCACGGCCTCGGGCTGCGGTTCATGCCGAACGTCGGCTGGGCCGAGCGCGGCGACGGACTCGCCTCCGGCCACGGCAACTCGGTACCCCGCTTCCATCTGACCTGGGGCACCGGACCCGAGGTGGTCCGGGTCTTCCTCGAACCGGTCAAGAGGGCAGAGCGGGAAGGCCTGGTGATGTTCCGTCACCGGCACCAGGTCGACGAGCTGGTGGTGGAGAACGGCGCCGCGGTGGGCGTGCGCGGAACGGTGCTCCAAGACTCCGCGGCGCCGCGGGGCGTCAAGTCCTCGCGTGACAAGGTGAGTTCGTTCGAGCTGCGGGCGCAGGCCGTGGTCGTCACCTCCGGCGGTATCGGCGGCAACCCCGAACTGGTGCGCAGGAACTGGCCGGAGCGGCTCGGCCCCGCCCCCGCCCGCATGATCTGCGGGGTCCCCGCGCACGTCGACGGGCGGATGCTGGAGATCACCGAGCAGGCGGGCGGCAACATCGTCAACCGCGACCGGATGTGGCACTACACCGAGGGCATCAGGAACTGGGACCCGATCTGGCCCGACCACGCGATCCGGATCATCCCCGGCCCCTCCCCGCTCTGGCTGGACGCGACCGGGCAGCGGCTGCCCCCGCCGTACTTCCCCGGCTTCGACACCCTCGGCACGCTGAAGCACATCCAGCGCACGGGCCACGCCCACACCTGGTTCCTGCTCACCCAGACCATCATCGAGAAGGAGTTCGCGCTCTCCGGCTCCGAGCAGAACCCGGACTTCACCGGGAAGGACCTGAAGCTGACCCTGAACCGGGTCAAGAAGGGCCCGACCGGTCCGGTCGCCGCCTTCATGGAACACGGCGAGGACTTCGTCGTACGCCGCACCCTGCGCGATCTGGTCGACGGCATGAACTCCCTCGGCAGCACACCGGAGTTGGACTACGCTCAGGTCGAAAGGGAGGTCCTGGCCCGCGACCGGGAGGTGGACCTCGCCTACTCCAAGGACATGCAGCTGATGGCGGTGCGCAACGCGCGCGCCTACTTCCCCGACCGGCTCGCCCGCGTCGCCAAGCCGCACCGGCTGCTCGACCCGGCGCACGGCCCGCTGATCGCGGTGCGCCTGAACCTGCTCACCCGCAAGACCCTCGGCGGCCTGGAGACCGACCTCGACGCGCGCGTCATCCGGCCGGACGGCGAGGTCTTCGAGGGCCTGTACGCGGCCGGGGAGGTCGCCGGATTCGGCGGCGGGGGAGTGCACGGCTACAACGCCCTGGAGGGCACCTTCCTCGGCGGCTGCATCTTCTCCGGCCGCGCGGCCGGCCGCGCCCTCGCCCGGTCGCTCGCGTGAACTCCGCCACGCCGGACGGCACTTGCCCGGCACCCGAGGCGAACCCCCGCCCATCCAGCACCACTTGGCACCCGAGGGAGACGGCATGACCCAGCGGACCGCACTGATCACCGGCGCCTCCTCGGGTATCGGCGGCGCCGTCGCCGCCGCCCTGGTCGCCCGCGGCCACCGGGTGCTCGGCACCAGCCGCAAGCCCGAACTCCTCGACGAGGCAGCCCGGTTGCCCGGAGTGGAGTACCTGCCGCTCGACCTCACCGACGAGGCGTCCATCCTCGCCTGCGCCGAGGCCGCGGGCCCGGTCGACATCCTGGTCAACAACGCGGGCGAGAGCCAGCTCGGCGCCCTCGAAGAGCTGCCGATGGACGCCCTGCGGCGGCTGTTCGAGCTGAACGTCTTCGGCGCGGTGCGGCTCACCCAGCTCCTGCTGCCCGGCATGCGGGAGCGGCGCCACGGCCGGGTGGTGATGGTCGGCTCGATGCTGGCCAGCTTCCCGCTCGCCTTCCGCTCCTCCTATGTGGCCTCCAAGGCGGCACTCAAGGGCTTCGGCCTCGCCGCCCGGCGCGAACTCACCCCGTACGGCGTCTACGTGAGCACCGTCGAACCGGGCTCGATCCGCACCGGCATCAGCGAGCGCCGCACCCGCTACCAGGCCCCGGGCTCCCCCTACGCGGCCGAGTACGGCACGGTCGCCGCCAAGCTCGACGCCAACGAGGCGATCGGCATCCCCGCCGAGAAGGTCGCCCACACCATCCTCACCGCGATCGGGGCCCAACGCCCCAAGGCCTTCTACGCCGTGGGCAGCAACGCCCCGCTGGTCTTCACCCTGCGCCGCCTGCTCAGCCACGGGGCGGCCGAACG
Source organism: Streptomyces physcomitrii (assembly GCF_012273655.1). Taxonomy (GTDB): domain Bacteria; phylum Actinomycetota; class Actinomycetes; order Streptomycetales; family Streptomycetaceae; genus Streptomyces; species Streptomyces physcomitrii. The sequence continues at coordinate 338,346 of NZ_JAAWWP010000001.1, forward strand.
ACTGGTGACGCGCAAGCACGGGCTGTCGTAGGGCTTTTCCGCCGGATCAGGCAGGGCCCGCGCGGGCCGGTGCGCAATACCGGTGCGCAAGAAAGGAAACGCCCTGGACGGGCGCGGGTCAGTCGGCGGGGGCGCGCAGCAGGGCCTCCTGGGCGGCGGTGGCGACGAGTTCGCCGTTCCGGGTGAAGAACTCGCCCTGGCACAGGGCGCGTCCGTCCGCCGCGATCCGGCTGCGCTGCGCGAAGAGCAGCCACGCGTCGGCGCGCACCGGCCGGTGGAACCAGAGCGCGTGGTCGAGCGAGACGAGCCGTACCGGCGAACCCCCGCTGCGCGGGAAGACCCGGTGGAAGGCCCGGGTCGCGGTCGGCGCCAGCGTCACATCGCTCAGATACGCGAGCGCGCAGGCGTGCGCGGCGGACTCCGGCGGCAGCGGCAGCCGGGTACGGGACCAGGTGTACAGGGTGAACTCGCCCTCGCGCCCGCCGACTTGGACCTCCTCCTCCGGTACGTACCGCAGGTCGAGCACCTCGCGCAGCGCCGGTGAGCGATGGCCGGCCAGCGCGTCGGGCAGACCCTCGGGTCCGGACACCCCGGGCGCCTGCACCTGGCTGCGGTGGCCGTCCGGCTCCGGCGACTTGAAGGAGGCGTGCAGGCTCAGCACCTCCCCGGCGGACTGCCGGGCGAGGACTTGGCGCAGCGAGTACGAGCGGCCGTCCCGCATCCGCAGCGCACGGTAGGCGACCTTCTCCTCGCAGGAGACCGGCCGCAGGAAGTAGGCGTGCAGCGAGTGCACCGGCCGCTGCCCCGGCACGGTCCGGCAGGCCGCCGCGAGCGCCTGCGCGAGCACCGATCCGCCGAAGCCCGCACCCTTGCGCCCCTCATGGCACAGACCGAGGTACTGGTCCTCTCCGTCCGCCTCAAGCCGCACCTGGTCCGCGAAGGGGGCCGGGGGCGGCCGCCTTCCCGGGTCCGCCGGGCCCGCCGGGACGGGCGAGGCGGTCGGGGCCGCCGGGCGGGACGGACCGGCGGTGGGGCGGGGGAGCGGCGGCAGGGCCGAGCCGGGGTCGTGCACCGAGGTCACCGCGGCCTCCCGGGAGGGGTTGCTGAGCGGCCGCTCAGCGGGGTCGGTAGGTGTAGGAGGCAATCAGGTACGGGGCGCGACGTCAACGGGGCCTGGGGGCGAGGGGGGTGGCGGGGGCGGGGTGAGCCGATGCCGTCCACCCGCGACCCGCGACCCGTGACCCGCTCGCCCGCCGCCCCTCCCGGCAGCCCGGCCCCGTGTCGGTGGCGCGTGGCAGGATGCGGCGAAGCAATCCGGACGGGAGCGGAGAAGGCGAAGAAGACGGAGAAGGCGAAGAAGACGGAGAAGGGCTGAGGAGACGGGGAGAACGAAGAGCGCGGTGCGAGCCGAGGGCGCGAGAAGAACGACAGAAGCGCAGAAGTAATGCGAGAGAAGCAGCGAGCGGAGAACGAAGGGACAGCGGGGGTCCGGGGCGAGCAGGTCCCGGCGGTACGGATGACGGATTCGGTGGGTGCGCGAGGGGCGTGATGGCGGAAGGCGGAGGGGGCGCAGAGGCCGCGGGGCTCGGGTGGGGCGGTCCCGCCGGAGGGGCCGAGGCGCCCGGACCCGGCGCTGAGCGCCCCGGGCGCGCGGTGGCCGGGCTGCTCGCCGAGGCCCGCGCCCTGGACGCCGCCGCCCGGCAGCTGCTCGCCGACCACACCCGCGCACAGGAGGCCGTACGCGCCGCGCTCGCCCCCGTCCTCGACGAGCTGATCGCCGCCGAGCTGGACCAGATCGCCGTGGCCCGGCTGCGCGAGGTCACCGGCGGACGGCTGCGGCTCGGCGCCCTGGAGGACGCCGGGTACACCACGGTCGGCGCGGTGCACGCCGCCAGCCGCCATGCCCTGCGGCAGATACCGGGCGTCGGGCAGCAGACCGCCGACCAGGCCCTCGCCGCCGCGAAACAGCTCGCCCAGGCGGTCTCCGAGACGGTCTCGGTACGTATCGACGCCGACGCACCGGACGCCCGCGCCATCGCCCTGCTCCAAGCCCTGCACCGCCTGGTCGAGGCGGGCCCCGAGCTGCGCCGCGCCACCGAGTCCGCCACCCGCGCCGCCCGCGGACTCGGCGCCCTGCTCCCGCTCGCCGCTCCCGCCGCGGGCCGCTTGCGGATGCTCTTCGCCCGGCGCCGTACCCGCGAGGCGGCCCTCGGCGCCGCTGCCCGGCTGCGCGCCCTCACCGGCGAGCTGCACCGCGCCGGGACCCCGGGTCTGCTCGCCCAGTCCAGCGTCGACCTGCTGCGCGAGGACGCCGAACCGCTCGCCGCCCTGGTCGACTTCGAGCTGCGCTCCGCCGAGTACTACAGCCTGCTCGCCGAGTACACCGGCGGCGGGACCGATGTGGCGGCGGCCGAGGGCTTCCTGCCGGACGAGGTCGCCGGGCGGGTACGCGAGCAGCGCCTCGACGAGGGCCTGCTGCGGGTCTCGCTGCGCGGCTACCAGTCCTTCGGCGCCCGGTTCGCGCTCGCGCAGCGGCGGGTGGTCCTCGGCGACGAGATGGGCCTCGGCAAGACGGTCCAGGCTCTCGCCGTCCTCGCCCACCTCGCGGCCCGCGGCGAGCGCCACTTCCTGGTCGTCTGCCCGGCGAGCGTCCTGATCAACTGGACCCGCGAGATCCGCTCCCGCAGCGCCCTGCGCCCCGTACCGGTACACGGCCCCGCCCGCGCCGAGGCCTTCGCCGAATGGCAGACCGGCGGCGGCGTCGCGCTCACCACCTTCGACGTCCTGCACGCGCTCACCGACGCGGCGCCGGGCAACTCCCCCTCGCGGTCGGCGGCTTCCGGCTCGGGATCGGCCGGCACCGGCACCGGGCTCGCCGGCACCGGCACCGGGCTCGCCGGCACCCTCGATACCGGTTTCGCGGACCCGGGCGTCCGGCCCGCGCTCCTGGTCGTGGACGAGGCGCACTACGTCAAGAACCCGGCGGCACGCCGCTCCCGGGCCGTCGCCCGCTGGGCCGAACGCAGCGAGCGGGTGCTCTTCCTGACCGGCACCCCCATGGAGAACCGGGTCGAGGAGTTCCGCAACCTGGTGCGCCACCTCCAGCCCGCCCTGGTGGACCGCATCGAGCAGGGCGCCGGGGCGGCGGGCTCCCAGGCCTTCCGCAGGGCCGTCGCGCCCGCGTATCTGCGCCGCAACCAGCAGGACGTACTGACCGAACTGCCCGCCCTGCTCAAGGTCGACGAGTGGGAGGAGTTCAGCGCCGCCGACAAGGAGGAGTACGCCGAGGCCGTCGCCGCGGGCAATTTCATGGCCATGCGCCGGGCCGCCTACGCCGCGCCCGCCGACTCCGCGAAGCTGGAGCGGCTGCGCGAACTCCTCGCCGAGGCCGCCGACAACGGGCTCAAGGCCGTGGTCTTCTCCTACTTCCGCGAGGTCCTCGCCACCGTGCACGCGGCCCTCGGCGAGGACGTCTTCGGGCCGCTCACCGGCGAGTTGGCGGCGGAACGGCGCCAGCAGCTCGTGGACGACTTCGCCGCAGCCCCCGGCCACGCCGTACTCCTGAGCCAGATCCAGGCGGGCGGCGTCGGCCTCAACATGCAGGCCGCCTCGGTCGTCATCCTCTGCGAACCCCAGGTCAAGCCCACCATGGAGCACCAGGCCATCGCCCGCGCCCACCGGATGGGCCAGGTCCGCCCGGTCCAGGTGCACCGCCTGCTGGCCACCGACAGCGTCGACGAGCGCCTCCTCGACATCCTCCGCAACAAGGACCGCCTCTTCGACGCCTACGCCCGCCGCAGCGACACCGCCGAATCCGACCCCGAGGCCGTCGACGTCTCGGACCGCTCCCTGGCCCGCCACATCGTGGAGGACGAACAGCGGCGGCTGGCGGGGGAGTTGGGGCGGAGGGAGGCTTCTGCGCCGGAGGGGTCTTCGGAGGCGGCTGCCGCCTCGACCGAGTCCGCGCCGGTGGAGTCAGCCTTGCCCGGTGAGCCCGAGGACGAGCGGCCCGCCACCACCTGACACCCGGGGGCGGGCACGTTCGGGGCTGTACCCGGGCAGGCTGCGTACAGGTCCCCTCCGGGATGCCTCAGCTCGCCTCGACGCCCTCCTCGGCGGCGCGACGCATCAGCTGCTGCACCTGCTCCTCGGACCACCCGGTGATCCGGGCGACCTCGGCGTGGTCGCCGGTCTCGTCGCTCCCCTTCTGCAACGCGGCAATCGCCTCGACCTGCAGATCGGCAAAGGCACCGTCCAGGGCGGCCTTGGCCTCGCGGTAGCGCTGGGCGGCGAGTTCGAGCTTTCCGGTGTCCATAGGGGGTCTTTCCGTAGGGAGCGGAGGGGGTGGGTTGATTGTGACGTATGGGAGGGGAATTCCTGCTCGTGCGGGGAGCACTCGCCGTCCTTGTCGTACACGGCGATGCGTCCGGGGCCACCCCCGCACGCGCGGGGAGCACAGGGCGAGCGCCAGGGCGCCGAGGTGGGGGCGGGGACCACCCCCGCACGCGCGGGGAGCACGCTTTCGGGGTTGGGCAGACAGCGCACCGGCCGGGACCACCCCCGCACGCGCGGGGAGCACACGAACTGAACTGGGGCTTTACTACGCCGCGCCCCTGATCTCGGTAACTAGCTTTGAATCCGGCACAACTCGCTGAAGCCGCCCGTCAGTCAGCGCATCGCGGGTCCGAGCTCCTACACCCCCACCCCCGTCTTCACCCCCGCCCCGCACAACGGCACCACCGTGCTCGGTCCCCGGGCCTCCTCCCGTACCGCGGCCCAGCAGGCGACGCCGGTCGTCTCCACGTAGAAGCCGCGGGCCGCGAGGTCGCGTTGGGCGGTGCGGATCTGGGGTTCGGTCACCGTGCGGAATTCGCCGCCGGACTCCCGTACCGCGCGGAGGATCTGGCGGGCCCGCGGTGGACGCGGGATGGCGATGCCCTCGGCGAGGGTGGGGGACGCGGGGGTGTCGTCGAGGAGGTCGTCGGCGCCCTCCTGCCAGGCGCGGGCGAGGGGGGCCACCGCCGCGGACTGGACGGCGATCAGGCGGGGGCGGCGGGGGAGCAGGCCCGCGGTGTGGAGTTCGGTGAGGGCCAGGGCGGCGCCCAGGAGGAGGGTGCCGTTGCCGACCGGGACCACGAGGCGCTCGGGGAGGTGGCCGCCGAGGTCCTCCCAGAGTTCGTGGACGTAGGTCTTGGTGCCGTGCAGGAAGTACGGGTTGTGGACGTGGCTGGCGTAGAAGGTGCCGGGGGCGTCCGCCGCCGCGCGGGCCGCGAGGGCGGTGGCCTGGCGGTCGCCGTCGACGGTTTCCAGCCGTGCGCCGTGGGCGGCGATCTGCTCCAGCTTCTTCGCGGAGGTCGCGGCGGGGACGTACACCGTGCAGGGCAGTCCGGCCCGGGCGCAGTACGCGGCGATGGCGGTACCGGCGTTGCCGCTGCTGTCGGCGAGGACGCGTTCCGGGCCGAGGCGGCGGGCGAGTTCGGCGAGCAGGACGGCGCCGCGGTCCTTGAAGGAGAGGGTGGGCATCAGGAAGTCGAGCTTGGCCGAAACCGTGTCGGTGAGCGCCACCAGCGGGGTCCGGCCCTCGCCGAGGGAGACCGCGGGCGCGGCGAGCGGCAGCGTTTCCGCGTACCGCCAGAGGGAGTTGACCCTGCCGGTGAGGGCGTCGAGGCCCGCGGGCCTGCCGTGGAAGTCGAGGTCGAGCGGTCCGCGGCAGCGCGGGCAGCACCAGTCGAGGGAGGCCGCCGGCACCCGGGTTCCGTCCACCGGGCAGACCGAGTCGGGCAGCGGGCCGGGCAGGGCGCCGGGCCCTCGGCCGGGCGGAGGCGGCGAGGGCAGTCGGCCGGAAGCGGCGGGTGCGGGGGGATCGGCCGCGGACGGTGAATTGCTCATGAGGGGAGGCTAGGCCGCACGCCCGCACCTGTCCCGGCGCGGCTCCCGCGTCCGCACTCCTCCTCCGGCTCCCGCGTCCGCACTCCTCCTCCGGCTCCCGCGTCCGTGCTCCTCCTCCGGCTCCCGCACACTTCCCCCGGGCTCCCGCGCTCTTCCTCCGGGCCGCCGCACTCCTCGTCCGGCTCCGCTCCCGACCGGCAGCCGCCTGAAACGGAGGCGTCGCGGGGGCGAGGCGCGTGCGCGGCCCCGCGCCCGTCCCGCACGGGGCGCTGTCGGCGGCTCGGCATACGATGCGGGCTGCCGGAACCGCGCAGGCGGCGGCGCACCATGACCCCGCACCAGGAGCCAGCACCCCGTGGACATACCGCCCCCGCCCGGCCCCCAGCAGCCCCCGCCGGGCGGCGCCCCGCAGCAGCCCTCGCCGGGCGGCGCCCCGCAGCCGGGTCCGTACCAGCCCTACGAGACGTACCCGGGGGCGTACACGCAGCCGGGCGGCTATCCCGGCGGTCCGGCCGGGCACCCGTACCAGGCCTGGCCCGGCGGGTACCAGCCGTATGTCCAGCCGCCGGTCAACGGGCTCGCCATCGCCTCGCTCGTGCTCGGCATCCTGTGCTTCGTGCCCGGACTCGGCCTGGTGCTCGGCGCGGTGGGGCTCTCCCAGATCAGCCGGCGGGGCGAGCGCGGCCGGGGCATGGCGGTCGCCGGGATCGTGATGTCCTCGCTCGGGCTGATGGTGCTCGCGCTCGGCCTGTTCGGCTTCCTGGTGGGGGACGACCGGGACGGCGGCGGGAGCGCGGGCGGCGGCCCCGGCGGCGAGGAGGTCACCTTCTCGCTGGACGTCGGCGAGTGCTTCGACAGCCAGGGCCGCTCCCTCGAAGGGCTCGCCTACGACGTGGACCGGGTGCCCTGCTCCGGGGCGCACGACGGCGAGGTCTTCGCCAACTTCACGCTGCCCGGAGGCCCTTGGCCCGGCGAGAAGCGCCTCGACGCGACCGCCGACGACAAGTGCTTCGCCCTGCGCCGCGGTTACGCGATGGACAGCTGGGCGCTGCCCGCGGACAGTGATGTCTACCACTTCACGCCGAGCCGGGAGAGCTGGGACTACGGCGACCGCGAGATCACCTGCCTGTTCGGCAACTCCGACGCCACCGGGCGGCTCACCGGCCCGCTGCGCAACGACGAGGGCAGCCTCGACGCCGACCAGACCGCCTATCTGAAGGCGCTCCGGGCGACCGAGGAGGCCCTGGAGAACCCTCCGGCGGAGGAGTACGTCGAGGACGACCTGCCCGGCCACCGGCGCTGGGCCCGCGCGGTCGCCTCCGCCCTCGGCGACCAGGAGCGCGCCCTGCGGGACCACCGCTGGCCGAGCCGGTCCGCCGGGGCGATCGCCGCCGAGCTGCGCGCCGTCAAGGCCGCCCGCACCCAGTGGGCCAAGGCGGCCGGGGCCACCGACGCGGACACCTTCTACGAGGCCTACGGTGCCGCCGACGAGGCCTACGCCGACCGCGAGCAGATCCCCGCGCGCAAGGCCCTCGGCCTGACCACCACCCCGCCCGAGCGGGAGGACGGCGGCGAGGGCGACGGGGGCGGCTCCGGTGGTACGGGCGGCTCGGGTTCCGGCTCCGGCGGGGCGGGCACCGCGATCTGAGCGCCGGGCAGGTGTTCGAGGTGCCGTCCGCGGGGCGGTTCCGGTCCGGGCCGGTGTAGGAAGGCCGGGCGCTGGACAGTGATCAACTCGGCGCGCGCTGCCGCCCGTTGGGGACGGTCCAGGAGGAAGGTCCTTTACCGGTCGCAAGAGGTCCGGGGAAAGGCATGTCATCACATCGAGTGATTCCCAGGCCTTGACTTGCGGTCAACAACCCACGGTTGTCAGTCTGTTGCCGTCTGTTAAACGGAGGGGAGTGGCCAGTGGTATTCGGTGGGCAGCCGGCGTATCTCCGCGTCGCGGGTGATCTGCGCAAGAAGATCGTCGATGGCTCACTGCCGCCGCACACCCGACTCCCCTCGCAGGCGCGAATCCGCGAGGAGTACGGGGTCTCGGACACCGTCGCCCTGGAGGCGCGCAAGGTCCTGATGGCCGAGGGTCTCGTGGAGGGCCGCTCCGGCTCGGGGACGTACGTCCGCGAGCGACCGGTGCCGCGCCGGGTCGCGCGCTCCGGGTACCGGCCCGCGGGCGGCGCCACCTCCTTCCGCCAGGAGCAGGCCGAGGACGGTGCCTACGGCAGCTGGGAGTCGCGCAGCGAGCAGGTGCCGGCCGGGGCCGCCGTCGCGCAGCGGCTCGGCATCGAGGCGGGGGAGCGCGTGATGTGCACCAGCTACCTCTACCGAGACGCGGGCGAGGCCATGATGCTCTCCACCTCCTGGGAGCCGCTCGCGCTCACCGGCCGCACCCCGGTGATGCTGCCCGAGGAGGGCCCGCTCGGCGGGATGGGTGTGGTCGAGCGGATGGCCGCCATCGACGTGATCGTGGACAACGTCACCGAGGAGGTCGGCGCCCGCCCCGGTCTCGCCGAGGAACTCCTCGCCCTCGGCGGTGTGCCCGGCCATGTGGTCCTGGTGATCCAGCGGACGTACTACGCCTCCGGCCGGCCGGTGGAGACGGCCGATGTCGTCGTCCCGGCCGACCGCTACCAGATCGCGTACCACCTGCCGGTGCGCTGACGGTCCACGGGCCGGTCCACGGGCCGGTCCACGGATCACCTTCTGTGCGCGGCCTGCCGTGTGCGGACCGTCTGCGCGCCGACCGCCTGCATGCCAACCATCTGCACGACGACTGTTTGCAAGCCGACTGTTTGCGTATCTGTTCGCGCGTCGGCTGTCTGCACGCCGAGGCCTCCGCTCGCCGGGTGCTGTCCTGACCGGCCCGGGACCGGGACCGGACGGGTCCTCGGTGCATCCCCGAGGCCCGTCCGGTGCATTTCGGACTGATCCGGTGGCTGTGTCCCGCGCCGGGTCCTATGGGAGTCGGTGCCGGATCCGCGGAGTCCGGCGGAAGGGGCGGAGTCGCCGTTCCGTCCCAGCGTGTGGTGCCTCCGTCCCAGCGTGTGGCGTCCGCGGCCGTGCTCGGCCGGAGGGTCCCCCGGTGCGCCGGGTGTGGGCCTCGCGCGCCTCTCGGGGGGCGCGAGGCCGCGTGTGCGCCCCCTCGGGAGGTGCAGGTCAGGGGCGAAAACTGTCCGGAAGCGTACCTCTTCGTAAAAAGCCGTATCCGTACAGTGAAGGCCGGGCGTAGGGTCAGGCATATGCGGGATGCGGTTTCCGCTGGGGGCGGAGCCGGGTCGCGCACCGGGGGACGTGCAGGGGGAAGGGACGCGTGATGAGTGAAGGTACGGCCACACTCACCTGGGTCGTGGTGCGCCAGGACGACAACGGCAACCGGTACCGGGTGGCCCGCTATGCGACCGAGGCGGAGGCGCAGCGCGTCGCCGAGCGCCTCGGCTCCCGCGGTCACCAGCAGCTCTACTGGGTCGAGTCGACCACCGGCGGCGCCTGAGCGGTCGCGGGCGGCGGGGTGCCCGGCGGCTGTCCGGCGGCCGGCCCGGCTCCCGTAGGCTCCCCCGCATGACCGCACCCATCCTGGTCGTCGGCGCCGCGCTCTGCGACGGCGGACGCCTGCTCGCCGCCCGCCGCAGCGCCCCGCCCGAGCTGGCCGGAGGCTGGGAGCTGCCCGGCGGCAAGGTCGAGCCGGGGGAGTCGCCCGAGCAGGCGCTCGTCCGCGAGCTGCGCGAGGAGCTGGGCGTCGAGACCGAGGCGCTCACCCGGGTCCCCGGTACCTTCCCGCTCAGGCCGGGATACGTCCTGGAGGTCTGGACGGCCCGCCTGTGCGCGGGCGAGCCCCGGCCGCTCGAGGATCACGACGCGCTGCGCTGGCTGACCCCCGGCGAGATCTGGTCGGTCGACTGGCTCGATGTCGACCGCCCCGCCGTCACCGCGGTGCTGCACCACCTGGCCGGGGAGTGGCTCCCCGCACCGTGAGTCCCACGGTCTCCCCGGGTTTCCCTGAGTCTCCCCGCGTCTCCCTGTTCCCTGCGTTTCCAGGGGGCTCCGCGGGACTCCGTACGACCCGGCGAGACGCCTACGCGGCGTCACCGCGCCTGCGCCATTCGTGCCGAGAGGTCCCCGTGACCCGGTAACGGGAACCGTACAGGGGGTATGGGCCTCTTATCCGTTATGGAGGAATTGCCCCTTCTGCTGGTCTGTTGGTCTGGGAAGTGGTCGGCTTGATCGACACCGAGAGCACGTGCGCCGAGTGGAGCTTCCCGGCGGACCCGACGGCGGTGCGCACCGCCCGGCTCCGCGTCCGGCAGCAGCTTCACGACTGGGGTCTCGAAGGCCTCGCCGACCTCGCTGAACTGCTGGTCAGCGAACTGGTCACCAACTCGCTCTGCTACGCCTCCGCCCCCATCGGCGTACGGTTGATGCGTCCCGCCACAGCGCCGGGCGCCCTGCTCGTGGAGGTCTCGGACCCGCTTCCCGACCCGCCGTGCGAGCGGAGCGCGGACCCGGGGGACGAGCACGGCCGCGGCATCCAGCTGGTGGCACGTGCCTCCCGGCGCTGGGGGATCCGGCAGGCAGGCACCGGCAAGACCGTGTGGTTCGAGCTGGCCCCACCGGGACAGAAGACAGGCGAGTAGCGGTCCGGACGGTACCGATTGCGTCGAGACCGTGCTGTGATCGTGTACGCCGTGTCGCCGGGAGCCCGGGTGCTGGATACTTCGGGATGCCGGTTCCGGTGGTGGACACGGTGAGCTGGAGGGGACGGTTCGCGTGAGCGAGACACCGGCGAAGGCCTCGGTCTCCGAGGGGCCCTCGCGAGGCAATGCCATGTGGCACCACACCACGCCCGGCTCCATGTACGAGTACATCCAGGTCGCGTCCTTCTCGATCGGCCCGGACGGGCTCGTGGAGCAGTGGAGTTCGCGCGCGGAGGAGCTCTTCGGCGTGCCCGCCGCCGACATCCTGGGCAAGGACCCGGTCGAGGAGTTCGTCCCCGAGCACCTGCGCCCGCGCGGCCACCGCAAGATGGCGGAGATCCTCGACGGCCGCGAGTGGACCGGGATCGTCCCCTTCCACGCGCCGGTGCGCCCGGGCCAGGCCGCCAAGGACGGCATCGCCGAGATCTATGTGATGCCCACCGGCACCGCCGCCGGGGAGCAGGCCGCCGTCTGCATCGTCGTGGACGTCCGCACCCTGCGCCGTATCGAGAGCGACCTCGCCGCCTCCCAGGCCATCTTCGGCGACTCCCCCTTCGGCTTCCTGCTCTTCGGCACCGACCTGCGGGTGCAGCGCGCCAACGAGCGCCTCGCCGCCGCCTTCGGCGGGAGCCTGGACACCCACCGCGGCCGCACCGTCCACGACTACCTGCCGCCCAACGAGGCCGACCGCGTCACCGCCGTGCTCCAGCGCGTCCTGGACACCGGGGAGTCCGTCACCGACATGCAGATCGTCGGTACACCGCCCGGTTCCGACGAGCGCCGCCACTGGTCGATCAACCTCTACCGGGTGCACAGCCCCTCCGGCCGCCCGCTCGGCGTCGCCGGACTCGGCGTGGACGTCACCCGCCGCCACGCCGCCGCCCGCGAGGCCGCGCACGCCCGGCGCAACCTCGCCCTGCTCAACGAGGCCGGCGCCCGGATCGGCAACTCCCTCGACCTGGAGACCACCGCCCGCGAACTCCTCGACGTGACGGTGCCCGGCTTCTGCGACGTCGCCACCGTCGACCTCTACCAGGGGCTGCTGCTCGGCGACGAGAACCCGCACGGCGGCGGCTCGGGCAGCCGGTCCGGCACCGCCGGTGCCGAGATGCGCCGGGTGGGCTTCGCCAGCGCGGTCTCGGACGCCCCGCTCACCGGCGGGCCCACGCCCGTCGCCGTCGGCGCCGTGCACCGCTACGCCCCGGACTCGCCCTGCGCCGAGGCCCTGCGCAGCGCCCGGCCCCAGCTCGTACCGGCCCAGGGGCCCGGCCTCGTACAGTCGACCCTGGTGGTGCCGATGGTCGCGCACGACACCGTGGTCGGCCTCGCCCAGTTCGCCCGGGCCAAGGGCAGCGAGCCCTTCGGCGAACGCGACCGCGCGCTCGCCGTCGAACTGGCCGCCCGCGCCGCCGTCTGCATCGACAACGCCCGCCTCTACCGGCGCGAACACGAGCGCGCGCTCATCCTCCAGCGCTCCCTGCTGCCGCCCGGCGACCCCGAGGCCGCCGGTCTCGACATCGCCTGCCGCTATCTGCCGGGCACCGCCGCCACCGAGGTCGGCGGCGACTGGTTCGACGTCATCGAACTCCCCGGCCACCGCACCGCCCTGGTGGTCGGCGACGTCATGGGCCGCGGACTGCGCGCCGCCGTCGCCATGGGCGAACTGCGCACCGCCGTACGGACCCTGGCCCTGCTCGACCTGGAACCGGCCGAGGTGCTCACCGCCCTGGACGAGACCGCCCGCGGACTCGGCACCCCCGGCGGGCCCTCCGCCGCCTTCGGCCCCGGCAGCGGGGCCCGCAAGTCCGGCCGCCGCGGCGCCCGCGGCGCCCAGGACGAGAACCTCTCCGAGGTCTACCTCGCCACCTGCGTCTACGCCGTCTACGACTCGGTCACCCGGCGCTGCACCTTCGCCAACGCCGGGCACCTGCCCCCGGTCCTCGTCGACCCCGCGGAGGAGCGGGCCGTCATGCTCGACGTACCGCCCGGGCTGCCGCTCGGCGTCGGCGACGAGCCCTTCGAGGACGTGGAGATAGAACTGCCGGAGGGCGCCGTGCTCGCCCTCTACACCGACGGACTCGTCGAGTCCCGGGACCACCCCCTCGACGAGGGACTCGAAGCCCTCCGCGCCTCCCTCGACGTGCCGGTGCCCCCGCCCGGCGGCGAGGAGAAGGCCGGGCAGCCGCCCGCCGCCTCCGGGACGCCCGCCCGCTCCCTGGAGGACCTCTGCGACCACGTCCTGGAGTCCCTCGACACCCACCACGGGGAGGACGACATCGCCCTGCTCATGGCGCGGGTGCAGGGGCTGCCCGCCGAGTCGGTGGGGGACTGGGCGCTGCCCCGCGAGCCGCGCAGCGTGGGCCGCGCCCGGGAGCTGGCCCGCACCCAGCTGGAGTCCTGGGACCTCGAACTCCTCGTCGACACCACCGAGTTGCTGGTGAGCGAGCTGGTCACCAACGCGCTGCGCTACGGCGAGGGCGACATCCGGCTGCGGCTGCTGCTCGACCGCACCCTGGTCTGCGAGGTCTGGGACGGCGGCCTGGTTCAGCCGCGCAGGCGCCGGGCCCGGGACACCGACGAGGGCGGCCGTGGCCTCCAGCTCGTCGGCCTGCTCAGCACGGGCTGGGGCTCGCGCCGCACCCCCCGCGGCAAGACCGTCTGGTTCGAACTCGACCTGCCGAAGAACGGCGGCGGCACCACGGACCCGACCGAGGCACTGCTCAGCCTGTTCTGACCGCGGGCTGTTCCGATCGCGGGTCGTTCTGACCGCGGGTCGTTCTGACTACGGGCCCTTCTGACTACGGGCCCTTCTGACCACGGGGCTGCTGCCTGCCCGGCTTCTTCCCTCGCCCGCCCGCGCCCCCGCCGCCCGTGCCCCCGCGCCCCGGGTTCGGCCGCCCGGGTGGCCTTCGCCGGGTGCGGCGCCGTGGCTCCCACTCGCCCCCGGGGCGCTCGCCTTCAGTGGGGGATCACGTCTGATCAGCTGCTGATTCCCCCGAACGGGAGCAGTCCCGCACCAGCTCTCCGGCCCCCGGGCCGGCGGGCGAGCCCCGGAGGTCCACAGATGTCGCACGAAGGCGCCGGCCGGCGCTCGGTGATGCGTTCGGTCGCGTTTCTGACGACGGGTGTCCTCGCGGTGCCCGCCCTCGCCGCCTGCAGTTCCGAGGAGAAGGAGGCGCCGCCCACCGCGCGCCAGGACCTCGGCTCCGCCTCCCGGGCGAAGCTCGCCGACGGCGCCACCGCGCGCTGGGCGGTCGACGCCCTGCCCAAGACCCTCAACGCCTACCAGTCCGACGCCGACGAGGCGACCTCCCGGGTGGCCGGGGCCGTACTGCCCTCGATGTTCCGCCTCGACGCGCAGGGGCGGCCCGCCCGGGACGCCGACTTCCTGGAGTCCGCCAAGGTCGTCGAGACCGACCCCCAGGTCGTCCTCTACAAGCTCGACCAGCGGGCGGTGTGGAGCGACGGCCGGGAGATCGGCGCCGCCGACTTCGTGGCCCAGTGGCACGCCCTCTCCGGGAAGAACAGCGCGTACTGGACCGCGCGCAACGCGGGCTACAACCGCATCGCCAAGATCGAGCGCGGCGACAACGACCTCCAGGTCCGGGTCACCTTCAAGAAGAAGTACGCGGACTGGCGCTCGCTCTTCTCGCCGCTCTACCCGAAGCAGGTGATGGGCAGCCCGGACGCCTTCAACGAGGACGCCCGCAAGGCCCTGAAGATCACCGCGGGCCCCTTCGCCCCCGAGCAGCGCAAGAAGGGCGCCAAGGCCTCCGAGGACCGGCTGACGCTGGTGCGCAACCCGCGCTGGTGGGGCGAGCGCGCCAAGCTCGACAAGCTGGTGCTGCGCGCGGTCCCGGCCGCTCGGCGCCTCGACGCCCTGCGCAAGGGCGAGATCGACATCGCCGCCCTCGAACCCGGCGACGCCCGGCGGATCTCCGGCGCCGCCGAGGGCCAGGCCGCCGGTGGCGCCCCCGCGGCGGGCCCCGGCGCGGCCCGCGGACCGGCCCAGGCGCTGCGCTCCTGGGCGGTGGTCCACGGCTCCGACGAACAGGCCGCGGACAAGGAGAAGGAGGTCCGGGCGAAGGCCGAACGCGCCCGGCAGGCCTTCGCCGAGGAGCAGCAGGGCCTCGGCCGCTACGAGATCCGCAAGTCCCTGGAACCCGCCTTCACCCAGCTCGCCCTGAACGGCGCCTCAGGACCGCTCACCGACGACCGGGTGCGCCGGGCCGTCGCCCGCGCGATCGACCGGGGGCGGATCGCCCGCTCGGTGCTCGGCCCGCTCGGACTGCCCGCGAAGCCGGTGGGCAGCCACCTCGCGCTCGCCGGTCAGCTCGGCTACGCGGACGGCAGCGGTGCCCTCGGCGCCCAGGACACCGACGAGGCGCAGGCACTGCTCGCCGACGCCGGATGGGTGCCCGGCGGGCCGCTGCGCAAGGGCGGCAAGAAGGACGAGGAGACCGACGCCCGCGCGGACACCGGGACCGAGAAGGGCACGAAGGACACGAAGAAGAGCGAGGCCGAGGCCCCCGGCTCGGACGGCGGGGACGAGGGGAAGAAGACCGCGAGGCCCAGCGGTGAGGCGGGCGCCCCGGACGACGGCAAGGCCGCCCAGGACAAGCCGCACTCCCAGCCCGGCGGTGCACCCGGCGCCTACGCCCCCAAGGGCACCGCGGCCCCCGGCGGCTCGACGGCCGGGCTGCTCGCCAAGGACGGCAAGGCGCTCACCCTCCGCTTCGTCCTGCCCTCCGGGCCCGGCTCCCGGTCGCTGCGCGAGGTCGGGGCGGACATCTCGAAGATGCTCGGCCGGATCGGCATCCGTACCCAGCTGGTGAAGGTCGCCGACGAGGACTACTTCAAGGACCACATCGCCGCCGGTGAGTACGACATGGCGCTCTACTCCTGGCCCGCCACCGCCTTCCCGGCCACCGACGCCCGGCCGATCTACGCGAAGCCGGTCCCGGCGGCCGACGGCTCGCTCAATGTCGAGCAGAACTACACCCGGGTCGGCACCGACTACATCGACCAGCTCTTCGACAAGGCGACCACCGAGCTGGACTCCGGCGACGTGGCGGGCCTGATGCGCAAGGCCGACGCCCGCATCTGGGCCGCCGCCGGATCGCTCCCGCTCTACCAGCGCCCCCAGCTCGTCGCGGTGCGCAAGGACCTCGCGAACGTCGGCGCCTACGGCTTCGAGTCCCCGCGGTACGAGGACATCGGCTTCCTGAAGTCCGCGGGTCACGGCGGTCCGGCCGCCCACCGGGGTACGCCGGGCGCCGGTGAGCCGGGGAAGGACCAGGACCGCGCGAAGGAGGACGAGAGCGCCGGGTCCGGCAAGGAGAAGGCCGCCGACAAGGAGAAGGCCACCGGCGGCGAGAAGGACTCCGGCCGGGAGTCGGGGAAGCCCTCCGCCGAGCCCTCCGCCGAGGAGAAGGGCGGCACGGGGCCGGACAAGAAGTCGGGGAAGCCCTCCGCCGAGGAGTCCCCCAAGGCCTCGGACAAGGAGTCCGGCGCGGCCGACGGCCGGGAGTCGGACAAGGAGTGAAGGTTTGGCGCCCTGATGGGGAACTTGTGGCGAGGGCGGGCGGGGGCCTTGCCGCCGGGCGGCCCGGGCGGGCAGTCTCCTGACTGCCCCGTGATCCCCGGGCCCGCCGACCCCCTCGGGCCCTGCCGACCCGGCCTCTTGTCCCTGCGCAGCGACCCCGTGCACCGCCCCCGACCCCGTCCCCGAGACCCCGACATCCCGGCGCCTCCCCGGCGCCCTGCACCGCCCCGCGGCGGTGCCCGAGAGCACCGTCCCCCCGGCGCCCCGACCGGTCCGCCGGGGGCTCCGCCTGCCCCGCGGAGGCCGGTGCCCGCAGCGCCCCGTACGATGGGGTGAGGCCGTGGCGTGTCCAGCCCGGCAGGGCCGCGTACGGATCTGTACGCGCAGCCGTCCACTCATCCCGGGAGAAGCGCCGCACGTTATGGCTGCAACTGTTGAGCGTCACGACATCCGCAATGTCGCCATCGTCGCCCATGTCGACCATGGCAAGACCACCCTCGTCGACGCCATGCTGAAGCAGGCCGGCGCCTTCGCGGCCCACCAGCTCGAGTCGGTCGACGACCGGGTCATGGACTCGAACGACCTGGAGCGTGAGAAGGGCATCACGATCCTCGCCAAGAACACGGCGGTGAAGTACCACCCCAAGGCGGGCGGCGACCCGATCACCATCAACATCATCGACACCCCCGGCCACGCCGACTTCGGCGGTGAGGTCGAGCGCGGCCTGTCGATGGTGGACGCCGTGGTCCTCCTGGTCGACGCCTCCGAGGGCCCGCTGCCGCAGACCCGCTTCGTGCTGCGCAAGGCGCTCCAGGCCCGGCTGCCCGTCATCCTGTGCATCAACAAGACGGACCGCCCGGACTCGCGTATCGACGAGGTCGTCAACGAGGCCTACGACCTCTTCCTCGACCTGGACGCCGACGAGGACCAGATCGAGTTCCCGATCGTCTACGCCTGCGCGCGCGACGGCGTCGCCTCGCTGACCAAGCCGGAGGACGGCACCGTCCCGGCCGACAGCGACAGCCTGGAACCTTTCTTCACCACGCTCCTGGAGAGCGTCCCGGCTCCCTCCTACGAGGAGGGCGCCCCGCTCCAGGCGCATGTGACCAACCTGGACGCGGACAACTTCCTCGGCCGTATCGCGCTGCTCCGCGTCGAGCAGGGCGAGCTGCGCAAGGGCCAGACCGTCGCCTGGATCAAGCGGGACGGCACCATCGCCAACGTCCGCATCAGCGAGCTGATGATGACCGAGGCGCTCACCCGCAAGCCCGCGGAGATGGCGGGCCCCGGTGACATCTGCGCGGTCGCCGGTATCCCGGACATCATGATCGGCGAGACCCTCGCCGACCCCGAGAACCCGGTCGCGCTGCCGCTGATCACGGTCGACGAGCCCGCGATCTCCATGGTCATCGGCACCAACACCTCGCCGCTGGTCGGCCGCGGCGGCACCGGAAAGGGCGCGGACGCCAAGTCCGCCGTCAAGGACCGCAAGGTCACCGCCCGCCAGGTGAAGGACCGCCTCGACCGCGAGCTGGTCGGCAATGTCTCGCTGCGGGTCCTGGACACCGAGCGCCCCGACGCCTGGGAGGTGCAGGGCCGCGGTGAGCTGGCGCTCGCCATCCTGGTGGAGACCATGCGCCGGGAGGGCTTCGAGCTGACCATCGGCAAGCCGCAGGTGGTCACCAAGGAGATCGACGGCAAGGTGCACGAGCCGGTCGAGCGCATGACGATCGACGTGCCCGAGGAGCACATGGGCGCGGTCACGCAGCTGATGGGCGTCCGCAAGGGCCGGATGGACAACATGTCCAACCACGGCTCCGGCTGGGTGCGCATGGAGTTCGTGGTGCCCTCGCGCGGCCTGATCGGCTTCCGTACGGAGTTCCTCACCAGCACCCGCGGCACCGGCATCGGGCACTCGATCCACGAGGGGCACGAGCCGTGGTTCGGCACCCTGACGACCCGGAACAACGGCTCGCTGGTGGCGGACCGTTCGGGCGCGGTGACCGCCTTCGCGATGACCAACCTGCAGGAGCGCGGGGTGCTCTTCACCGAGCCCGGCACCGAGGTCTACGAGGGCATGATCGTCGGCGAGAACTCCCGCTCGGACGACATGGACGTGAACATCACCAAGGAGAAGAAGCTCACCAACATGCGCTCCTCCACGGCCGATGTCGCGGAGTCGATCGTGCCGCCGCGCAAGCTCTCCCTGGAGCAGTCCCTGGAGTTCTGCCGCGACGACGAGTGCGTCGAGGTCACCCCGGAGGCCGTCCGCATCCGCAAGGTGAACCTGGACGCCCGCGAGCGCGCCCGCGCCGCCTCCCGCGCCAAGCACGGCTGAGGCGCCGCAGGCGGCCTCTGGGCGGCTCTCAACTGCCCCTGGCCGCCCGCCACTTGAGCCTCAGGACCGGGCCCGTATCCCCTGCCGCACGGGGGATACGGGCCCGGTCCGGTTTTCCCAAAGTTTTGCCGGATACTTTTCGGGATCGTGACGCACCGCTGTAACAAGCTGCTGTCAGGATGCTGTTCTACGCGCGGAGCTCATTGGATACCCTCCAGGGGCGAGCCCACGATGTGCGGGTGCCGAGCGCACGCGTGCACGGTCTTCGGCGCGGCCCCGGACGAGCGGTCCGGCGGGCCCCGGAGGGGGCGTCATGCCGGGGCGCCCGGCGCAAGCGAATTCTCTGGTCCAAGGGTCCGTTATGCGGACGTTGTTGACCGATAGATAGGTAACAAGTCCGTTTCGCGAGCATCTATCTAGGATCGCTTTGTCCGGATTTCGGAAGAAGTGAGGGAGAGGTGTGATCGAATCGAGACCAAAAGACGGTGGTCGGGCAGAACCCCATGGCTGATAGTTGTCCGCGTAGAGCTCGGGTCAATGGGTTTACGCGCTGTGGGGAGCGCGGGCTCACGAGCACACTGGGGCACACGGACTTGGCCGTCAGGGGTGGCGGTGAATCCTCCTGTGCCCTCCTTCGTAGTGGACGAGTGGACTCATGAGGAGGACCCCATGCGCGGTGCCACACGCACCAGATGGGTCGCGTCACCCCAGATGCACGCCATCCGGGCCCACGGGCCCAGCGCTGCGGCCGGTGAACTGAGGAGCGGTGTCTCCGGCCGGACCGGCATCCCCCTGTAGTAGCCCAGACCTGCATGCCGGGCCGGAAGCCCGCACTCGTGCTCTCCGGCCGCCCGGCGCCGTACTCCCGTACCCAGGCGGTGTTCGTGGAGACCGTGCGACGGCCAGCTGTCAGGCGAAGTCCCCGTCCGGGGGCGCCGCTTCGGCTGTCGGCCACCGATACCTGTGAAATGGACGAATCATGACGAGTCCAATCGAGATCAAGGGCACCGAGACCCCTGTCTTGGACAAGGCCCCCGATCCGAAGGCCGCTCCGGAGGAGAAGAAGCTGGAAGGGCGCTCGCCCGGCCAGCTGATGTGGCGCCGCTTCAAGCGGGACAAGGCCGGCGTCATATCGGCCTGCATAGTCGTCTTCTTCTTCGTGGTCGCCGCGGCCGCTCCCTTGATCGCGAAGGTGTACGGCAAGAACCCGTACACCCTCTACGCGCAGGACGACCCGACGCTCTTCGACGAGTTCAACTTCCCTGCCGGGGCCAACGGCGGTATCTCCGGGGACTTCTGGTTCGGCATCGAGCCCAAGCTCGGCCGCGACGTCTTCACCCAGCTCATCTACGGCATGCGGACCTCGCTGTACACGGCCCTGCTCGCCACCCTGCTCATGGTGCTCACCGGTGTCCTCATCGGCATCGTCGGCGGCTACATGGGCGGCAAGGTCGACTACTGGCTCGGCCGGATCACCGACTTCCTGCTCGCCTTCCCGAGCCAGCTCTTCTTCGTGGCCTCGATGCCGGTCATCACGACCATCTTCGTCGCCCCGGACGAGGCCACCCCGACCTACGTCAAGGCCTGCGCCATCATGGGCGTGCTCTGGTTCCTCGGCTGGATGGGCCTCGCCCGGCTGATCCGCGCCGTGACCCTCTCCCTGCGTGAGCGGGAGTTCGTCGAGGCGGCGAAGGTCGCGGGCGCCTCCCCCTGGCGGATCATCCGCAAGGAACTGCTGCCCAACCTGGTCACGCCGATCCTGGTCCAGGGCACCTACATGCTTCCCAGCACCATCCTCTCGGTCGCCTTCCTCTCGTTCGTGGGCGTCGGCTACGACGCGACCACCCCGGACTGGGGGCGCATGTTCGCCACCGGCTCCGACATCTACGAGCAGGACCCGACCTTCATGCTCTTCCCGGGTGTCGCCATGGTCGTCTTCGTCGTGGCGTTCAACCTCCTCGGTGACTCCGTACGGGATGCCTTCGATCCCAAGACGGGGCGCTGACCCCCACACGAGGGGGGCCGCTGCCACACCCGGGCGCCGGCTGACACCGGATGTGCCAGGCAGCACCCATCACTACTCACAGGCAGGTGGACTGAACTCCATGAGCATCTTCCGATCACGCTCGGCTCAGGCCGCGGTCGTGGCGGTGACCGCGGGCGCCCTTGCGCTCACCGGTTGCGGCGGCGGCAGCGGCAAGTCCAAGGACAACAGCAAGCAGAAGAAGGACGCCGCGGCCCAGGCGGTCTCCGTCCAGCTCGGCGACGCGAAGGCGTCCACCGGGCCGGCCGAGCCGGTTCCCGGCGCGAAGCCCGGCGGCACCATGAAGGTGTACAACGCCACCGACTTCTCGCACCTCGACCCGGGCCAGATCTACGTCTCCGACGCGGGCATGCTCGGCAAGCTCCTCTTCCGTGGTCTGACCACGAACAAGGAGAACGAGAAGGGCAACCAGACCGTCGTCGGCGACCTCGCCACGGACTCCGGTACCACCACGGACGGCGGCAAGACCTGGAAGTACACGCTCAAGGACGGCGTCAAGGACGAGAAGGGCCACGTCATCGACTCGGCCGACGTCCGCCACACCATCGAGCGGATGTACGACACGTACATCACCGACGGCCCGAGCTACATCCAGCAGTGGCTGTCCGGTTCGGGCACCAGCTACCGCAAGGCCTACGCGGGTCCCTCGAAGGGCAAGCACCTGCCCGACTCGGTCCTGGAGACCCCGGACAAGAAGACCGTCATCTTCAAGTTCAAGGAGGCCAAGCCGGACCTCCCGCAGGCGCTGGCGATGGTCGGCTACAACATCGTGCCCAAGGCCACGGACACGAAGAAGAAGTACGACAAGGCCCCGGTCGCGCTCGGTCCGTACAAGATCGCGGACTACAAGCCGGGCAAGAGCATGAAGCTCGTCAAGAACCCGAACTGGGACCCGAAGACCGACGCCATGCGCCACGCGTACGTCGACGGCTTCGACATCGAGTTCAACCACAACGACGACGACCAGACCAAGACCATCCTCGCCGACCGCGGTGAGGCCAAGGACGCGGTCATGTTCACCGGTCAGGTCTCCACCACGCAGCTGCGCAAGGTCCTCGGCGACTCCGCGGCCATGAAGCGCACCATCCAGGGCTACGCCCCGTACGTGTGGCAGCTGAACTTCAACCTGGACCGGGTGAAGGACAAGAAGCTGCGTGACGCCATCTCCTACGCGATGCCCGCCGACGCGGTCTTCAAGGCCGACGGTGGCGCCTACGGCGGTGAGGTCGCGAACAACCTGCTCTCGCCGACCACCCCGGGCTACGACGACGCCTTCGACCCGTTCAACCGGAAGTCGAAGCCGAACGGCGACATCGCCAAGGCCAAGAAGCTCGTCGAAGAGGCCGGCGCCAAGGGCAAGAAGGTCGTCTTCGCGCACGGCAGCGAGCAGAACCGCCAGGAGCAGGCCGTCCTCATCGAGAACGCCCTGAAGAAGATCGGTCTGAGCCCGCAGAAGAAGCAGATCGACTCCGCGACCTTCTACGAGCAGGTCGGCAAGGTCAAGAACGACTACGACATCTACCTGACCGGCTGGGGCCAGGACTGGGCCTCCGCCAGCACGGTGATCCCGCCGGTGTACGACGGCACCCAGATCCAGGACGGTGCCTCGAACTACTCGCACATCAACGACAAGCACGTGAACGCGGAGATCGTGCGGATCCAGAAGATCACCGACCCCAAGGACGCCGCCAAGGCGTGGGGTGAGCTGAACGAGTACATCATCACGAAGGTCAACCCGGCCTCCCCGGTGTACAACTCGAAGGTCTTCCAGATCGCCGGTTCCAACGTCGGTGGCCTGCGCTACTCGACCACCACCAGCTACACCGACGTCACCCGGGTGTACCTGAAGAAGTAAGGACCGGGTCCCGGGGGCGTGTGCGCGGCGGAGCGCACGCCCCCGGGACCGGACCTGCCACTCCCCTCGATCCGCCGCCGTCCTGAGAGCAGCGATCTGCCATGCTTCGATTTCTTCTTCGCCGGACGCTCGGCGCCAGCCTGATCCTCTTGTTGATCAGCGCCTTCACGTTCTTCATGTTCTTCGCCATCCCCCAGGACCCGGCGATGCTGGCGTGCGGCAAGAACTGCACACCGGACGCGCTGGCGATCATCCACAAGAACCTGGGCCTCGACGATCCGGTACCGGTGCAGTACTGGAACTTCCTGATCGGCATCTTCCAGGGCCGCGACTTCGCGGTCGGCCACTGCTCGGCCCCCTGCTTCGGCGTCTCCTTCCGTACCGACGAGATGGTCTGGGACACGATCGTCGACCGCTTCCCGACCACGCTCTCGCTGACCATCGGCGGACTCGTCGTCTTCCTCTTCGTCGGACTCGGCACCGGTCTGCTCGCCGCCGCGAAGCGCGGCACCTGGCTGGACAAGGGCTTCTCCTCCGCCTCGCTGGTCCTCAGCTCGATGCAGATCTACTTCCTCGGCCCGGTCTGCCTCGGCCTGTTCGTCTACAGCACCGGCTGGCTGGACAAGCCCAAGTACGTGCCCTTCACCGACGACGCGGCGGCATGGTTCATGGGCCTGCTGATCCCCTGGGTCGTGATGTCGGTGATCTTCACCGCCAACTACACCCGTATGTCGCGCTCGACGATGATCGAGCAGCTCCAGGAGGAGCACGTACGGGCCGCCAGAGCCAAGGGCATGCCCAAGCGGTACGTCTTCTTCCGCTACGCCTGGCGGGGCTCGCTGATCCCGATCGTCACCATCCTCGGCATGGACATCTCCGCCCTGCTCGGCGGCGGCATGGTCACCGAACTCACCTTCGGGCTCTCCGGGATCGGACGCCTCGCGATCGACTCCGTCAACTTCAAGGACCTCCCGCTGACCATGGGCGTCATGCTCGTCAGCGCGGCCTTCATCATCGTCTGCAACATCATCGTGGACGCGCTCTACGCCGTGATCGACCCGCGCGTGCGCCTGTCCTAGGAGACCGACCGTGACCACACTCACCAAGACCGAGGGCTCCCCGGCCACGACGGGGTCGGACTCCTTCCTCTCCGTGCGCGACCTCTTCGTCCACTTCACCACCGAGGACGGCATCGTCAAGGCCGTCGACGGGCTCTCCTTCGACCTGGAGCGCGGCCAGACGCTGGGCATCGTCGGCGAGTCCGGCTCCGGCAAGTCCGTGACCAACCTGTCCATCCTCGGACTGCACAACAAGAAGTCGACCAGCATCGACGGCGAGATCCTGCTCGACGGCAAGGAACTGGTCAACGCCACCGAGTCGGAGATGGAACGGCTCCGCGGCAACAAGATGGCGATGATCTTCCAGGACTCGCTGACCGCGCTCTCGCCGTACTACACGGTCGGCCGGCAGATCTCCGAGCCCTTCCGCAAACACACCGGCGCGAGCAAGAAGGAGGCCCGCGACCGCGCCATCGAGATGCTGACCAAGGTCGGCATCCCGCACGCCAAGCAGCGGGTCGACGACTATCCGCACCAGTTCTCCGGCGGTATGCGCCAGCGCGCCATGATCGCCATGTCGCTGGTCTGCAACCCCTCGCTGCTCATCGCGGACGAGCCGACCACCGCGCTCGACGTCACCGTGCAGGCGCAGATCCTCGACCTGCTCAAGGACCTCCAGCAGGAGTTCGGCTCCGCGATCGTCATGATCACGCACGACCTGGGCGTCGTCGCCAACATGGCCGACGACATCCTGGTGATGTACGCGGGCCGCGCCGTGGAGCGCGGTTCGGTGCGCGAGGTCCTCAAGGCCCCGCAGCACCCGTACACCTGGGGTCTGCTCGGCTCGATGCCGCGGCTCTCCGGCGACGTGGACGAACCGCTGCTGCCCATCCCCGGCTCGCCGCCCTCGCTGCTCAACCCGCCCACCGGCTGCGCCTTCCACCCGCGCTGCGCCTTCACCGACAAGGTGCCGGGCGACGCCTGTGCGACGGAACGCCCCGTCCTGCCGACCGGACGCGCGGCCGCCTGCCACCTGTCGGCGGAGCAGAAGCAGCAGGTGTACATCGAGACGATTCAGCCCCGGCTGGGCTGACCGACCAGCGACTGGGGACGAGGACCATGACCGAGAAATCCACCACACCGACGGCGGTCGCCGCCACGGTGCCCGAGCCGCGCGACGCCGCGGAGTCCGGTACGCCGCTGATGAGCGTCCGCGGCCTGAAGAAGCACTTCCCGATCAAGGGCGGCTTCCCGATCAAGCGCACCGTCGGCGCCGTCAAGGCCGTCGACGGGCTCGACTTCGACGTGTTCGCGGGCGAGAGCCTCGGCCTCGTCGGCGAGTCGGGCTGCGGGAAGTCGACCACCGGCCGCCTGCTCACCCGGCTCCACGAGCCGAGCGCGGGCACCATCTCCTACCGCGGCAAGGACATCTCCAAGGCCAACCGCCGGCAGATGGCGCCGATCCGGTCCGAGATCCAGATGATCTTCCAGGACCCGTACGCCTCGCTGAACCCGCGGCAGACGGTCGGCAAGATCATCTCCGGGCCGATGGAGATCAACGACATCGACCCGCCCGGCGGCCGCGAGGCCCGGGTCCGCGAGCTCCTGGAGATCGTCGGCCTCAACCCGGAGCACTACAACCGCTTCCCGCACGAGTTCTCCGGCGGTCAGCGCCAGCGCATCGGGGTGGCCCGCGCGGTCGCCCTCCAGCCGAAGCTGATCATCGCGGACGAGCCGGTGTCCGCGCTGGACGTCTCCATCCAGGCGCAGGTCGTGAACCTGCTCCAGGAGGTCCAGCGGGAGATGGGCATCGCCTTCGTCTTCATCGCCCACGACCTCGCGGTGGTACGCCACTTCTCGCAGCGCGTCGCGGTGATGTACCTGGGCAAGATCGTGGAGATCGCCGACCGGGACTCGCTCTACACCCGCCCGCGCCACCCGTACACGCACGCGCTGCTCTCGGCCGTGCCGGACGCGGACATCGACGCGGACAAGAAGGAGCGCATCCGCCTGGAGGGCGACGTGCCCTCGCCGATCTCGCCGCCGTCCGGCTGCCGCTTCCGCACCCGCTGCTGGAAGGCCCAGGACAAGTGCGCGACCGAGGAGCCCCCGCTGGTGCACATCGAGGGCAACCGCCAGGGCCACCTGACGGCCTGCCATTTCCCCGAGGACCCCACGGTCGAGCGGGACAAGGAGATCGTCATGGACCCGGCGCTGGCCGCCCTGGAGGAGGCCCACCAGGCCGCCGCCGAGGGCCAGGAGACCGGTAAGTCCCAGGGCTGAACGGGCCCCCGCCCGCCCCGAAGGGCCCGTGGAAGGCATCCGCCTGCCACGGGCCCTTCGGCGTGCGCGCGCCCGTGAGCAGGCCCTTGTGTCCCGCCGAGATCCTTCTGAAGCAGACCCTAAAGATTCCCGAAGCGCTTCCGAAGGGGCATACCGCACAGTGATCGGTGTCCCTGTGGGCCCACTGGTGACGGCAGGCCCCGAGGAGGATCGATGGACGACCGCGACCGGCTGCGCCTGGTGATCCTCGTCGGCGCCACCAGGCAGGGGCGCTTCGGCCTGACCGCCGCGGAGTGGCTGGCCGCGCACGCCCGTTCCGGGGCGGACTTCGAGGTCGACGTGATCGACCTCGCCACGGCCTGGCTGCCGGATCTGGCGACCGCGGACACGGTCGTCTCCCGGCCCTCCGCGGTGCGCGACCTCGCACCCTGGCTGGACGCCGCGGACGCCTTCGCCGTGGTGACGACGGAGTACCGGCACAGCTATCCGGCCTCGCTGAAGAACACGATCGACTGGTACGACCGGGAGTGGCAGGCGAAACCCGTCGCCTTCCTGTCCTTCGGGGGCGCCTCGGGCGGGCACTGCGCGGTCTCCCAGTTGCGGCAGGTCTTCGCCGAGGTGGACGCCGTGACGGTGCGGGAGACGGTCAGCTTCCCGGAGTGTCCGGGCGAGGACCACGCGGGCGGACAGGCCCTCGACCCCGCCGAGGGCCGCGAGGGCGCCCTGCACATGCTGGACCGGCTCGGCTGGTGGGCCCGCGCCCTGCGGGAGGCACGCGCACGCGAACCGTACGAGAGCACGAAGCACTCCGGATTGGAGGACTGAGAGCTTGTCCACGCCAACTGCCGCCACGACCAGCGCCCTGGGGATCCACCCGCGTCTGCCCGGGTGTACGGCCGCCGTTCCGCCGAGCGCCCGGCCGCCCCGGGGCACGGCCGCCGGGACCATGGCCCCGGGCGACCGGGGGAGCGGCTGACCGAGGTGCCGCCACCGGGTCCGCGGAGCACGCCGGACCCGGCTGAGGCGCGGGCACCCCGCACGCCCGGCGAGAAGAGCGCACCGGAGCCGCGGGCACTCCCCGGCACCTCCGGCGGCGGGAACGGGGCCCGGCCCCCTCCCGCGGCGTCCGGCGGCGGTCCCGCTCCCGCGCCGGGCGGCGGCCTGCCGCGCGAGTCCCGGTCGCCCGACCGAAGGGAGCGGTCCACCGCGCCGGACGACGCCGTCCGGCACGTACCCGAAAGCGCACCAACCGACCATCGGCACTCGCCCCGTCCGGGCGCGAGGGCCTCGTCCGGCTGAGACACTTCATGGGGGATGACGTGGAATTCAGAGTTCTTGGTCCGCTGGCCGCTACCGCGGGGGGACGCAGCCTGCCGCTGGGGGGATTCAAGCAGCGCGCCGTACTCGGCCTCCTGCTGCTCCGCGCGAACCGGGTGGTGGCGACGAGCGAGCTGCTGACCGCCCTGTGGCCCGAGGAGCAGCGCCCGGCCACCGCGCGGAAGATCGTGCAGAACGCGGTCTGGGGCCTGCGGGCACTGCTCGCGGGCCCGGCCCAGGGTCCCGCGGCGGCCGAACTGCTCACCCAGACACCGGGATACGTGCTGCGGGTGGACCCCGACCGGATCGATGTGCACCGCTTCCACCGGCGGGTGGCCGAGGGCCGCCGCCGGATCGGCGCCGGCGACTTCGGCGAGGCCGCCCGGTTCCTGGCGCAGGCGCTCGGCGAGTGGCACGGCCCCGCCCTCTCCGACCTCGCGGAGGAGGGCATCGACTGGCCGGAGCTGACCGCCCTGCGCCAGCTGCGCCTGGACGTGCTGGAGGACCGCTTCGAGGCCGAACTCCGCAGCGGGCAGCACCATTCGATCCTCGGCGAACTCGTCTCGCTGGCCGACGAGGAGCCGCTGCGCGAGCGGCTGTGCGGCCAGCTGATGCTGGCCCTGTACCGCTGCGGGCGGCAGGCCGAGGCGCTGAGCGTCTTCAGCCGGGTGCGGCAGGCCCTCGTCGAGGAGTACGGCCTGGAGCCCTCGCGCGAGCTGCAGCTGCTCCAGCAGAACATCCTCACCCACGACGCCTCGCTCGCCCCCGGGGTGCCCCCGTCGCCGCCCGCGCCCGCGAGCGCCGGGACCTCGCAGCCGCAGGGCGGCGGGACCTCGCAGGCTCCGGCCCGGGAGGAGCGGGTGAACGGCACCGGACGGGCCGCCGCTCAGGCGGGGCCGCCGGAGGACGGCCCGGGCGGGGCGGGTGCCGAAGGAGCCTTGGCCGGTTTCCGAACGGCGGGCGCCGCGGCGGGTTTCCGTGCCGAGGCGGCGGATTCGCGCGCCGGGGGCGCGCGGGCGGGTTTCCGCGCGGAGGGGGGTCCGGTGGGTCCCCGTGCGGAGAGTGCTCCGGTGGATCCCCGCGCCGAGGGGGCCGCGGTGGATCCCCGCGCCGAGCGGGCTCCGGTGGATCTCCGTACCGAGCGGGCTCAGGCAGGTTTCCACGACGAGGGCGGCCCCGAGGGCTTCCGTACGGGGAGTGCTCCCGCGGATTCCCGTATCGGCGCCGCCCCCGCCGATTCTCGTACGGAAGACTTACCCGCGGGTTCCCGTACGGAAGACTTCCTTGCGGGTTCCCGTACCGAAGACTTCCCTGCGGATTCCCGTGGCGAAGGCGCTCCGACGACCGGTGCCCGAGCCGAGGGGGGCGCCTCCGGCACGGTGGCCGCCCGCACGGTGGCCGGGCAGCAGGGGACCGGCCCGCGGCAGGAGACCGGCCCGCAGTCGGCCGCGCGTCCCGGGAGCCTCCCGGGCCCGTCCGCCGCCCTGCGGGACCGGCCGCCCACGGCCCGGGGGAGCGTGCCCGCCGGGGCCGCGGCCGGGGAGGGCGCCCGGGGACCGGCGGCCGAACGGCGCGCGGTCGCGGTGCTGTTGGTGCGGGCGCGGGCCGCCGCCGTCCCGGCGAAGTCGCCGGGGGAGGCGGCGGGGCCGCTCTCGCCGCACGAGACGGTACGCGCGGTCGCCTCCTGCGTACGGGAGTTCGGCGGCACCATGGCGGGCTCGGTCGGCCATGTCTGCGTGGCCCTCTTCGGCCCGGACCGGGCCGCCTCCTCGCTGGACGCCCTCCGCGCCTCGCTCGCCGTACGGGAGCGGCTCGCGGCCTTCCCCGGTGCCACCTGCCACCTGGTGGTGACCGCGGGGGACGCGGTGGTCCGGATCGACGCCCGGCACCCGGCGCGGGGCGCCTCCGTCTCGGGGCGCCTGGTCGACCAGGCCCGCGCACTGCTCACCGAGGTGCCGCAGGGCGAGATCCATCTCTGCGGGGAGGCGGCCCGCGCCGCGCTCGGGCCGACCCGGCACACCGTGCTCACGCACCCGGTGGGGCGGGACGGGGTGCTGCGCCTCGACGGCATGTATCCGCTGGGCGGCATGCCGGCGCCGCGGCGCGCCGAGCCCTCCCGGCACTCCTTCGAACTCACCCTGCTCCAGAGCCTGTTGGAGCGTTCACGCCGCCACGCGGCGCCGCATCTGGTCACCCTGCTCGGCGACCCGGGCGCCGGCAAGACCCGGTTCCTCGTGGAGCTGGCGCAGAGCATCGCCGCCGAGCCGCTGCTCGTGGTCC
This sequence comes from Streptomyces physcomitrii, assembly GCF_012273655.1. GTDB lineage: Bacteria > Actinomycetota > Actinomycetes > Streptomycetales > Streptomycetaceae > Streptomyces > Streptomyces physcomitrii. The sequence continues at coordinate 367,646 of NZ_JAAWWP010000001.1, forward strand.
GCCTCGGCCCCACCGCCCCGGGCGCCCGCGCGGGGGACAGCGGCGCCGTCCTCGCCCCGGCCCCCGACGGCTCCTCCGACTACCGGCTGCACGAGGCCGTACGGCGGGTCGCGGGCCGGGGCGAGACCGCCGAGCGGCTGCTGACGCGACTGCGTTTCCCGTACGGCGGTACCGGCGCCCGCGGCGGCATCTCCCGCGAACTCGTGGACGCCTGGTGCGGTTCGCTGCTGCTGCTCGCCCGGGAGCAGCCGGTGGTGGTCTTCCTGGACGACGCGCATGGGGTGCCCGACGCCGTCCTGGACAGCGTGGAGCGGCTGGCGGCGACGGCCCGGGACGTACCGCTGTTCCTGGTCGTCTCGGCCCGCCCCGAGCTCTTGGAGCGGCGCCCCCTGTGGGGCTGCGGGCTGCGGCACGGCGTCACCCTGACCCTGGAGCCCGCCCGGGGCCGGGGGCCCGACGGGGAACTGACCCTGACCGCCCGGGACCCGGAGGTCACCCGGGCCTGAGAGCGGCGCCCGCAAGGGGACTCGGGGCGCCCGCCGAGGCCCTGCGGCTCCGCACCTGGCCCAGGACGGGGGCTGCCGTGAGACGGCGGCCCCCGTCCCGCTGTGCCGGGGCGGGGATCCGCCGGGAGAGCGGCAACGGGTCCGGGCTGGGCAGGGGCAGAGGCAGGCGTCGGGCGGGTGCGGGTGCGGGTGCGGGTGCGGACGCGGGTCCGGCCCGGTGATGACCGCGGACCGGTCCGGCAGTGACCGCCGAATGGCGCGGCTGAGTGAGGGACTTGGTTCGCTGTCCGGTATGGATGACTCTCCCGCTCTCGTACCGGACCCGGGTTCGCAGGTCACTCCCGAATCCGCGCTCACCTACACCGAACTGGTCGGCAGAAGGTTCGCCGAGGCCCTGGACGCCGGACTGCGGCGCTCGGTGCTCACCGGATTCCGCCCGGCCGCCCGGCCCGCAGACCCGGCGGCCGGGCCCCGGCTCCCGGCGGCGGCCCCGCGGCAGACCGGTCCCGGCCCCGCGCGCACCGCCGCGGAGCCCGCCTACGAGCAGATCGTCGCCTCCAGCAGGCTCCTCGAAACGGCGGTCGCCACCCTGCCGCCGGGCCACCCGGCCGGTGCCGAGGCCCTGCGCGCCCTGACCGAGGCGACCCGAGCACTGCGGGCCCATCTGCTGGTCCAGCAGGGCGTCTGACGGCCAGGCCTTCTGCCGGATCGGGCTGGATCGGACTGGGCCGGACTGGGCCCGACCGGATCGGGCTGGGCCGGACTGGGTCGAGCTTGACTCCCCGATCCAGCCCGACCCGATCCCGATCCGAGGGACCCGATCCCGGTCCGAGGAACCCGATCCCGATCCGAGAGGAAGGCCCCAGTGCTCAGACCGGCCTGCCCTGCGGTGTGAACAGGTCCCGCAGGAGCTGGTCGAGGGCGTCCCCGGTCCTCGGTGTGAGCCGCAGGGTCATGGCGTGCTGGTGGCCGCCGGACCAGGCGGGCCGGCGGCTGACCAGGGCGAGATGGGCGCCGACCACGTTGAGGAAGGGCGCGCCGGAGCAGGAACCGGGGAGCTGCTCGACGGTGTCCAGCAGCGCCTCCTCGGCCCGGTGCAGGTCGTCCCAGACCAGGACGAGGGGCTGGGCGTGCGCGGCCCGGGTCACGAACTCCCGCCAGGCGGCGAGGATCCGGCGGGTCTCCGCGGCCGTCCTCGGCGGGCGCCCGCCGGTCACCAGCGGGCCGAGCGCGGCCAGCAGCGGGTCGGGACCGGCTCCGCGCGCCTGTCCGGTCAGCTCCGTCAGCGATCCGGCGACCTTGCGGTACGCGCCGTCCGCGCTGTCCTGGTCGGTGACCCCGCAGTACCCGGCGAGCATCTCGGCCGGTGCGGAGAGCGGGTCGCCGGAGCCGGAGACGGCGCCCGTGAGCACCTTGAGCCCGTCCGGGCCCCCGGCCGTGATCCGCCGCTGGAACTCCATGAGCAGCCGGGTCCTGCCGAGCCCGGAGTCGCCGAGGACGGTGATCATATGGGCGGCCGAGCGGCTCGCCGTGCGGCCCAGGAGGGCGGTCATCAGGGCGAGTTCGCACTCCCGCTCGTCGGCGGCCGAGGCGCAGCCCTCCGCCCGCTCGGGGACCGTACGGACCTGCCACTTCGCGGGGGCGCCCGGGAGCCGGTGGTAGGTGATGCGGCACTCGGTGCGGCGGCGGGTCTCGTCGCAGACGTGGATCTCCCCGGGCGGCGTCCCGAGGAGCATGGTCTCGCAGAGGTCCACCGTCTCGCCGCCTATCCAGGGCTGCCCGCAGGAGCCGGACCGCGCGTCGGGCCAGTGGCAGACCACCTCGGCCCCGGTGGCCACCGCGGCGTGCACGGAGAGTCCGCCGACCGCCGGTGCCGGCGGGGTGAGCGGCCCCGCGGGGATGGTGAGGCAGTCGCGTACGGCGGCGCCGGTGCGCACCGCTCGGTCCGCGCTGTCCGGCCGCGAGGGGTCGGGCTCGAAGAGGCCGAGCAGGACCGAGCCGACCGAGGCCGCGGCCTGGCCGCCCGCCCGGGTGATCTCCTCGCGGGCGAGCTCGCAGACGGTGTCGAGCGCCCGGTCGATGTCCTCGGCCGGGAGGTCGTCGAACTCGGGGCCGAGACCGAAGCGCAGCATCAGCACGCTGCTGTGCCGGTTCGCCTGGACCTGCGGGGCCGGGGCCCCGCTCTCCCGGGGTTCCCCGGCCGCCCCGGTGACCCGCCCGTGCGGCGCGGGCGGTTCCGGTGCCGTGAACTCCCGTGCGGCTGGCGGGACTTGGTTCTGAGGCGTGGGGGACCAGGCGCGGGACGCCGCCGGTGCCGGGGCGGGCAGGCCCTGCCAGAGGGGGGTCTCCGCCGCCGGGGCGGGCTCCGGGGCGAGGTCGAGGTCCGGGTCGTGGCCGAGGATGGACTGCTGCAAGCGCTGCATCTGGCGGCCGGGCTCCAGGCCTAGCCCCTCCACCAGGGCCGCACGGGTACGCGCATAGACCCCGAGCGCGTCGGCCTGGCGCCCGGAGCGGTAGAGGGCGAGCATCAGCTGCTGGGCGGCCCGTTCGCGCAGCGGCTCGGCGGCGACGAAGGCCTCCAGGTCCCGCAGCGCCGACTGGTGTGCCCCGCAGACGAGTTCGGCCTCGAAGTGATCCTCCGTCAGGTCCAGGCGCTTCTGCTCCAGGGCGGTCAACTCCGGCCAGAGCAGGCCCTCTTCGGCGAGATCGGCGAGGGCGGGCCCGCGCCACATGCCGAGCGCCTCGCGCAGGATCGCCCCCGCCGCGCGCGCGTCACCCGCCGAGAGGGCGGCCCGGCCGCGGGAGGCCAACTGCTGGAAGCGGAGCAGGTCCACGTGTTCGGCGGGCACCCGCACCATGTAGCCGGGCGGCCGGGTCAGCAGCTCGGCGGCCTCGCCGGTGCCGGTCCTGCGGCCGAGCATCCTGCGCAGCCGCCAGACGGCGTTCTGCAGGATCTTGCGCGCGGTCAGCGGCACCCCGTCGACGGGATACATGGCGTTCAGGAGCTGGCTGGTCGGCACCACCTGGTTGGTGTGCAGCAGCAGGAAGGCCAGGGCGGCGCGCTGCCGGGTGCCGCCGAGCGTCACCAGGCCGCGCCCGTCCTCCACTTCCAGTGGTCCCAGGAGCCGGAATTCCATGTATCCCCCCGCATCGGCTTCGGCCAGTTCGCTGACCACGTGTGACGGTTGCCAGGACCCGCGCCCCGAGGGCCGCGGTTCGAGCGGTGTGACATCCCCGGGGCGGCCGGAGCCGCCCCGGGGGGCGCGTGCGGGGGAAACGCGCGTAGAGCAGGCGGTACGGAACAAGCGGGCGGCGGACGGGGAGGACGGGGACGTGCCGGCCGGGGTGGGGTCAGGGGGCGGCCGGGACGGTGAGCCGCGCTCCGTCCTGGGCGCGCAGCACCCGGCACAGTTCGCGCAGTCCCGCCCCGAGCAGGGCGATCTCGTCGTCGGCGAGCTGGAGCGAGGGTTCGAACCGCAGGGTGTTCACCGCGCTGGCGGTCGGGAAGGTCCGTACCCGGTACTCGCGCAGCAGCAGTCCGGCCAGGAAGTAGCCGAAGAGTCCGCTGGTGGCGAGCTCCCGCAGGATCTCCGAATCCGCCTGGGACTGGTCCCGGAACTCCATGCCGAGCATCAGCCCCCTGCCGCGTACGGCGAGGACCTGGTCCGGGAACTCCGCCTGTACGGACTCCAGTTCGGCCCGCAGCGCCCGGCCGCGTTCGGTGGCCCGGCGGTAGGCCGCCTGGCCGTCCGCCTCCAGGAGCGCGAGGACGGTGCGCGCGATCTCGCAGGAGAAGCTGTCCTTGGCGAAGGTGGAGCTGTGCACGATCTCGAACTCGCGGCGGTAGCGCGCCTCGCGCACCAGCATCACCGAGGTCTTCGCGATCCCGCCGCCCAGCGCCTTGGCCAGGGTGTAGTAGTCGCCGCGCAGTCCCACCTGGGAGGAGGAGAGCAGCGCGCCGGTGCGGCCCATGCCGCTCTGGATCTCGTCGACGACGACCGGGCAGTCGATCTCCGCGCAGAACCGCTGGATCTCCTGCGCGAACTCCGCGCCGAGCACATGGATCCCGCCCTCGCCCTGCACCGGCTCGACGAGGAAGGCGCAGAAGACCGGGAACTCGCGCTCCACCACCTCGACCTGACCGTCCGTCAGCTCCAGGGAGAGCAGTACGCCCCGCTCCTGCGCGTAGACCTCCTTGAGCACGTCCGGCCTGCCGTGCGGGACGAACCGGGCCTGGGCGCCGAGGGACTTGAAGGGCGTGCGGTAGTGCTCGTTGTGGGTGAGCTGCACGCTGGTGCCGAGCTTGCCGTGGAAGCCCCGCTCCAGGGCGAGGAAGAGCGGGGGCCGTTCGAGCTGTCCGGCGTTGGCGCGCTCCAGCCCGGCCAGCACGGCCTCCAGGGCCGCGGGCCGCCCCTCCCCGGCCGCCGCGCCGAACCGCGCCCGGGTCCGCGCGGAGAGGGCCGCCGTTCCCTCGGCCACGGCCGCGCGCGCCGCCCCGATCTCCTCGGCCACCCGCGCGCCGAGCGCGGCCACGCGCATGCCCCGGTCCAGCTCGGCGTGTTTGATCGCGGCCTCGACGGCCTCCGCCCCGGTGTTCGCGAAGATCGCGAAATAGGGCTCCTGGTCGCCGAGTTCACGGTGGATGATCCGGTTGAGCTCTGCCGCCAGTTCATTGGCGTACGGGTGCCGGGAGAACTGCGCGTGCACGGGGGAGCCCGCGGCGAGCAGTTCCCGGGCCCGGGCGACGATCGCGGGGTGGTTGTGCCCGAGCAGCACGGAACCGTAGCCCCCGGCGAAGTCGGCGACCGGGATTTCGCCGCCGTCCTCGCCTCGCTGGAACAGGGTGTTGCCCTCGGCGCGTACGTACTCGACGGCGAGTCCCGCGGTGTCCAGGACGGCGCGGAGGTACGGCTCGGCGAGTTCCGGTGCGTCAGATGCAGAGTTCTTGGTCTCCATGGCGCACAGATTGCTGCACCGTGGTCAATACCGGGTCACTGGAGGTTCATGGGCGAAGGGCCCGTACGCGGGAAAAGGCGGTTACCGGAAGATGGGTAGGGCCCGGAAAGGCGGCGGTAGGTTGAGGAAGATCGCTCTTCCGCGCGGCTGGCACCTCTGAGCGCGCGCCCGCGAAATAGATCGGAGAATTCCGCATGAATTCCGCGCCCGCTGAAATCGATTCCGACTCCGCGAACGCCGCCGCGCGCGAGCCGGTGAAGCCCGCCGAACTGAGGGAGGTGATGGCCCGCTTCGCCACCGGCGTCACGGTGCTCACGGTCGGCGGGGAGCACCCGCACGCCATGACCGCCAACGCCTTCAGCTCGGTCTCCCTGGAGCCGGCCTCGGTGCTGTGCGGCGTCGGTCACTCCGCCGTCATGCACGGGGCGCTGACCTCGGCCGGACGCTTCGCCGTCAACATACTCGGCACCGAACAGGAGTCGCTCGCACGCCATTTCGCAGACAAGAAGCGCGTTCTCGGGGCCGCGCAGTTCGAGCAGGTCGCCTGGCGGCCGGGCGAGCTGACCGGCGCCCCGCTGCTCGGCGGCTCGCTCGGCTGGCTGGAATGCGAACTGTCGGCCGCCCATTCCTTCGGCGATCACACCATCTTCATCGGCACCGTGATCGGGGCGCACCGGAACCCGGCCGGAAGTGGTCTGCTCTTTGTCGACGGCAAGTTCGGAAAGCCGGAGGTTCCCCGGGGGTGACCCGGTGATTACCCGTCGATTACCGGCGGATTCCGCGGCTGCGGAGCGATCGCGGTGCCGCTTGGTCTAATGGGCTCTGCCAGACCGAGAAGCGAGAGCAAATGGAGTTTCCATGGCGGGCACCGACCGTACCCCGGTAACAGTCATCGGCCTGGGGCTGATGGGACAGGCACTTGCCTCCGCGTTCGTCGCGGCGGGGCATCCGACCACCGTCTGGAACCGTTCGGCGGACAAGGCCGCCGCCGTGGTGGAGCAGGGCGCGGTGCTCGCGGACACCCCGGCCGAGGCGGTGGCCGCGAGCGAGCTGCTCGTGGTCTGCCTGCTCGACAACGACGCGGTGCACGCCGTGCTCGACCCGGTCGCCGGCTCCCTCGCGGGCCGGGTGGTGGCCAATCTGACCTCCGGCTCCTCGGACCAGGCCAGGGAGAACGCCGCCTGGGCCGAGGAGGTGGGCTTCAGCTATCTGGACGCCGCCATCATGACGGTGCCCGCGGCCGTCGGCGCCCCCGAGTCGGTGGTCTTCTACAGCGGGCCCCGGGAGGCCTACGACCGGCACGGCGACACCCTGCGCCTGCTCGGCGGCGGCACCACCCACCTCGGTGAGGACCACGCCCTGTCCGCCCTCTACGACGTCTCGCTGCTCGGCGTCATGTGGGGCACCCTGAACAGCTTCCTCCAGGGCGCCGCGCTGCTGTCCACCGCCGAGGTCAAGGCCGCCGACTTCCTGCCGCTGGCGCTCAGGTGGATCGACACGGTCAAGCTGTTCGCCACCGACTACGCGGCCCAGATCGACCGGAAGGACGGTGCCTTCCCGGCCAACGACGCCACCATGGAGGTGCACCTGGGCGCCGTACAGCACCTGCTCCACGAGAGCGAGGCCCAGGGCGTCAACGCCGAACTGCCGCGCTTTGTGCACGGACTCATGGAGCGCACCGTCGCCGAGGGCTTCGGCCAGAACAGCTACGCCAGCATGAGCGAGCTGTTCCGCACCCCGCGGAAGTAGCCCCCGCGCCGCCGCCGCACCCACGCGCCGGGCCCGGACCGTCTCACGGTCCGGGCCCGGCGTCCGCGCGAGGGGACTCTGAACACGCCCCCTGCGGCGGGGAGTTCAGAGGAAGTACGTGCCCGGCTCCAGGCCCATCAGGACGCGGCCCTGCACCTCCAGGTTGGCGCCGAGCTGGACCAGCGCGTGCAGCGAGAAGCCCTGGATGTCGCGGTGGAAGCGCTGCAGGTCCACATCGGAGCGGATGACCGAGCCGCCGCTCTCGCTGTAGAGCAGCTCGACGGCCTCCTTGGCGAGCTGCCCCGCGTAGGCCGTCTGGCCGCGGATGACCGCCTTCTGCTCGTCGGTCGGCTGCTCACCGGCGTCCGCGGCCCGCTGCAGGACCTCCAGCCACTGCCCCGACAGGGCGATCGCCGCGTCGATCTTGTTGGCGGCCGTGGCGACATGCTGCTGGGTGACCGGGTGCAGCCGCTGCTCGGTCCAGTCCGTGTAGGTGATGCCGCGTCCCGGCAGCCGCTCCAGAAACAGTTCGTGGGCGCCCCGGGCGATGCCGGTCAGCGCCGCGGCCACCGAGGACAGGATGTAGCCGAGCAGGCCGTAATTACGGCCGGTGGCACCGGTGTTGGAGCGTCGGCCGGTGCCGCTGACCATCGCCTCCTCCAGGGCGACGGTGCGGTGGGCGGGGACGAACAGATCGGTGGCGGTGACCGTGGAGCTGCCGGTGCCGGCCCCCGCGGAGACATGCCAGTCGTCCGCGACGGCGAGGTCGGTGGTGGGCACCAGGGCGACCAGCTCCTCGTGCTCGCCGTCCTCCCGCTCCACGGCCGCCGCGAGCATGTCCCAATCGGCGCCGCGGACACCGGAGTTGAAGCGCCAGGTGCCGTTGAGCCGGTAGCCGCCGCCGACCCGCTTCAGGGTGCCCGTCGGCGCGAAGACGATCGACACCCGGGTGGAGCCCGAGGCGAACAGCTCGTCCTGGGTCTCGTCCGGGTAGAGGGTCCCGGCCCAGGCGCTGGTCAGCCACACCATGGTCAGCCAGCCCGTGGAGGGGCAGCCGCGGGCCACCTCGGAGATCACCTCCGCCTGCTGGGCGGCGTCCAGGTCGAGCCCGCCGTACTTGCGCGGCACGGCCGCACGGAACACGCCCGCCTTCTCCAGGAGCTGGATGTTCTCCTCGACGATCCAGCGCCGCTCCTCGCTCTGCTTTCCATTGCGGCGCAGTACGGGAACGGCACTCCGTACGCCGTCCAGTACCGCGTCAAGCTCTTCTCGGGTGGCCATGAACCTTCTCTTTCCTCGCGTGCGAAACCGCGCTCATGTCCTGCGCTGCGGTCCGTAATTCAACCCCGGGAAACCCGTGTTCTCCCGCCGGTCATCGGGACGGTTCCCCGGTGATTACCGGGGAATTACTGCCGAGTTGGCGCCGCATTCCGGAAGGCCGCCGAAGCGGTCGCCGGAGGGTGCGGGAGACCCCGCTCCCGGGATCTCCCGCACCCGGCCGCGATCAGTCGGCCACGAGACCCGAGGAGGCCACCGGACGATCGATCGCCATCAGCCACCGGCCGTCGTCGCCGCGCCGCAGCACATCCGTGCAGACGCCTTCGAGGTGGACCGGCTCCCCGTCGGGCCCCGTGGTGTCGATGGAGTACTCGACGCCGACCAGGGCCACGTCACCGGCGACATAGGAGTGCGTCACGGCGGCGTGCAGCGAGGGCTTGGCGCTCAGGAACTCCTTGAAGAAGGTCAGCCGGTCGGCGCCGGTCAGCGGCTCACCGGAGAAGTTCGAGATGGAGTCCTCCCGGTAGAGGCTGTCGAACACCGCGCCGTCGCCGGTGTTGAAGGCCTGCAGGAAGACCTCGTTCTGGATCTCGGTGTCGTCGGTGAGGTCCGGCTTCGCCGGGTCGAAGTCGACGCTGAAGTTGTAGGCCATGGTGATCCGGCCCGCCTTTCCGTGAAGAGGACTTGTCGGTTGGGAGGTGCGTCAGGAAGTGCTGCCGCCGGCAGGGGAGAGGGGGCCGCTCACCGTGCCGCGGCGACCTGTGCGGCCGCGCGCAGCCCGGACTCGACCGCTCCGTCGAGGAAGCCGGACCAGCCGTCGGCGAGATCGCCGCTGGCGAAGAACAGCCGCCCGCTGGGCTCGTGGACGGCCGGGTACAGCGAGGTGAGCTGGCGCGGCCGCCGGAAGGCCCAGCCGCCGCGCGCGTACGGGTCCCGGCCCCAGTCGTGCGCGTGCACACCGAGGACGTCCAGCTCCGCGCCGAGTGCGCGCACGGCCTGGGCGACCTGCGCCGGGTCGGTCGGATCGAGGGCGGTGTCGGTGCTGAAGGCCATGTAGAGCAGGCCCTCGGGGGTCTCCTCGAACGGCATCATCATCGGTATCGCGGTGCCGCCCTCGGCGCCCTGCCCGTAGAAGCGGCCGGCGGCGCTCCCCCGGGCGTGGATGTAGAGCTTGGTGGCGTTCGGGACGGCGATGCCCTGGCTCGCCGCCGTGGTGAGCGCGGCGGGCAGCGCGGGTGAGAAGGCGATGGTGGACAGGACGTTGACCGGCACCGTCACCACCGCGTGCGGGGCGCTGAACCGCTCGCCCGTGCGCAGGGTGACATGCACCCCGGTCCCGGTGTCGGTGACCGAGGTGACCGGGGAGTTCAGACGCACGGTGGGCTGCGCCTCGTCGAGCATGCGGTGCAGCAGGCCGGCCGTGCCGGTCTTCATGCGGTAGCGCTGGGTGTCGTTCCACCCCTCGTTGCTCCAGCCGGCCAGCGACCACCAGTGCGCCAGCATGGTCAGGGCGCCCCGGCTGCTGGAGCCGCCCGAGTAGACCGAGGTCTGCCCGTTGATCAGCAGCTCCTCGGCCTCGGTCAGGCCGAGTCCGTCCAGCCGGTCGCGCAGCGACAGGGTGTCGAGGTGCTGGAGCAGATCCGCGCGGTGCAGCGGCTCGAAGGGCTTGGGGAAGTATTCCTCGGACCCTTCGAACAGCCGCTCAAGGAGGGTGCCGATCCGTCCGAAGCCGTCCTCGGGAGTGAACTCCCGCGGGCCCTCGGGGGTCGGCAGGAACACCCGGTCGACCGGCTGCTCCTCCTCCAGGGCGATGCCGTAGCGCTTCAGCTCCGCGCCGATGTGCGGCTGCGCGGGCTCGACCCAGGTGCCGCCCATCTCCACCTGGTGCCCGGCGAAAGCGGTCCCCCAGGTGCGGCCGCCGATCCGGTCGCGGGCCTCCAGGACGAGGACCCGCTTGCCCCGGGCGCGCAGTTCCCGCGCCGCCGTGACGCCCGTATAACCGGCGCCGACGACGAGGACGTCGTACTCCTCCTCGGCGCCGCGGTCCCCGGCCGGTGCCGCGGCCGCCGCGCTCCCGGCCGCCGCCGGTCCCGCGGCCAGCGCCGTGGCACCCGCCGCCTTGAGCAGGGTCCGCCGGCTGGGCCGACGGGTCCCCACCGCCTCCGGGTGCGTGCCGTGCTGGGTGTTCATGTGCTTCTTCCGGATCTCTGCGACGACGGGTGACTGTGGGGGAGGGGGATGCGCGGGGTGGGCGGCCGGGCCGCTCAGTCCTTCTGGCCGTACGGGTCGTCGACGGCGTAGCGCCAGATGCCGTCCTCGCCCAGGCGCAGTACGTCGACGCCGATGCCCTCCAGTCGCTCGGGCTCGCCCTGCTCGTCGACGGTGTCGATCACCCAGTCGACGATCAGCAGCGCGGTGTCACCGGTGACGAACCGCTGGCGCTGCTTGGCGGTGATCTTCGGCTTGCTCGCCAGGAAGGCCCGCTGGTACTCCCGGCGGGCCTCGCCGGTGAGCGGCTTGCCCGGCTCCCAGACGGCGACCGCCTCTTCGGTGTAGAAGGCGTCGAGTGCGTCGAAGTCGCCCGCGTTGAACGCCTCGACATAAAGATCGGTGTGCTTTTCAAGGCTCTCGATGAGCTGTGACATGGGTGGCCTCAACCTGCCTTCTGCTGCTCTGGTGTCGGTCGGAATTCCGAGGCGAACGCTATTCGGTGCGGTGCAACACCCCATCCATCGCACGGTAATTGGATGCTCTCCGCGGAGAGTGCTCTCCAATTACCGTTCAAAGGCCGGACGCTGGGGTGTGCAAGAGAAACGCCTGCCTACTATCGGGGCACAGGTTCGCCCAAATACTCAGGAGTCTTGGGTAATTCGGCCGGAAAGGCACTCGAGCGCGATGACGAATCAGAACCAGTCCGAGGAAGCCGTGACGCACGACGGTCACCACGAGGCGATCGCGGTCGTCGGGATGTCCTGCCGGCTGCCGGGCGCGGACGGTCCGGCCGCGTTCTGGGAGCTGCTGCGCACCGGGAAGGACGCGATCACCGGTGTGCCGCGGGGGCGTTGGGAGCCCGCGAGCGGTGAGCCGCTGCCCGGGAGCGCCGAGCCGGGCATGCGCCGCGGCGGCTTCCTCGACCGGGTCGACACCTTCGACGCCGCCTTCTTCGGCATCTCACCGCGCGAGGCCCAGACCATGGACCCGCAGCAGCGGCTGGTGCTCGAACTCGCCTGGGAGGCCCTGGAGGACGCCGGTACCCTGCCCGCCGCCCTGCGCGGCAGCTCCACCGCCGTCTTCGTGGGCGCCCTGCGCGACGACTACACCGCGCTGCTCTACCAGCACGGCGCCGCGGCCGTCACCCAGCACACCATGGCCGGGCTCAACCGGGGTGTGCTGGCGAACCGGGTCTCCTACCACCTGGGCCTGCACGGGCCGAGCCTGACGGTGGACTCCGCCCAGTCGTCCTCCCTGGTGGCCGTCCACCTCGCCTGCGAATCGCTGCGCACCGGGGAGTCCCGCTCCGCGATCGTGGCGGGCGTCAACCTGAACATCCTCGCCGAGGGGGCCGTCACCGAGGAGCGCTTCGGGGGCCTGTCACCGGACGGCACCACCTACGCCTTCGACGCCCGCGCCAACGGCTTCGTACGCGGCGAGGGCGGCGTCGCCCTCCTCCTCAAGCCCCTGTCGTACGCCCGGGCCGACGGCGACCGCGTCTACGGGGTGATCCGCGGCAGCGCCGTGAACAACGACGGCGCCACCCCCTCCCTCACCGTCCCCGGCCGGGACTCCCAGGAGCGGGTCCTCAGGGAGGCGTACGAGAAGGCCGGGGTCGCCCCCGAGGCGGTGCAGTACGTGGAACTGCACGGCACCGGTACGCCCGTCGGCGACCCCGTCGAGGCGGCGGCGCTCGGTGCCGTGCTCGGGGCGGCCCGGGCCGGGGGACGCCCGCTGCGGGTCGGCTCGGCGAAGACCAACGTGGGCCACCTGGAGGGCGCGGCCGGTGTCGTCGGCCTCCTCAAGACCCTGCTCGCACTGTGGCACCGCCGGATACCGGCGACCCTCAACTTCAGCGCGGCGGGGCCCGCAATCCCCCTGGCCGAGCTGGGACTTGAGGTGCAGCGGGAGCTCACCGACTGGCCCGAGCCGGACCGCGGACTGCTCGCCGGGGTCTCCTCCTTCGGCATGGGCGGCACCAACGCCCATATCGTCCTCGCCGAGGGCCCGGCGGCCACCGGGGAGGAGGCGCGGCAGGCGGCGCCCGGCCAGGACGGCACGGCGGACCGGGGCCCCCTGATGCCCTGGGTGGTCTCCGGCCACGGCGCCCAGGCGCTACGGGCCCAGGCGGCGCGGCTGCACACGGCCCTCACGGCGGACGCGGACGACCCGGACGCGGACGCGGGACCCAAGGCCGACCCGGACGCGGGACCCGAGGCCGACCCGGACGCGGGACCCGAGGCGGACGCGGACCCGGCGGCGGCACCGCACGGCGCGACGGCCGCCCGAACTCCCCGCGCGCAGGACGTCGGCTTCTCGCTGGCCACCACCCGTACCGTCTTCCCGCACCGGGCCGTGGTCCTCGCCGAGGACCGGGAGGCCATGGTCGCCGGGCTCGGCGCCCTGGCCCGGGGCGAGCGCGCCGGGGGCCTGGTCACCGGAGTGGCGCGCCCCGCGCGGCTCGCCCTCTTCTTCACCGGCCAGGGCGCGCAGCGGATCGCCATGGGACGCGGACTCCGCGCGGACTTCCCGGTGTTCGCCCAGGCCTTCGCCGAGGTCTGCGCCCACCTCGACCCGCTCCTCGACCGCCCGCTGAGCGAGGTGATCGACTCCGGGGAGGGCCTGGACGAGACCGCGTACACCCAACCCGCCCTGTTCGCGGTGGAGGTGGCGCTGTACCGCCTCGTCACCTCCTGGGGCGTGGTGGCCGACCGGGTCGGCGGGCACTCCATCGGGGAGATCGCCGCCGCCCATGTCGCGGGTGTGCTCTCCCTCCCGGACGCCGCCCGGCTGGTCGCGGCCCGGGGGCGGCTGATGCAGCAACTCCCCTCCGGCGGCGCGATGTTCGCCGTGGAGGCGGCCGAGGAGGAGGTGCTCGCCCTGCTCGGCGGCACCGGCCGGGTCGCGATCGCGGCGGTCAACGGGCCCCGGGCGACCGTGGTCTCCGGCGCGGAGGCCGAAGTCGCCGCGCTCGCCGGGCAGTTCGCCGAGCGGGGCCGCAAGACCCGCCGCCTCACCGTCTCGCACGCCTTCCACTCCCCGCTGATGGACCCGATGCTCGCGGACTTCCGCGCGGTCCTGGCCGAACTGCGCTTCGCCGAGCCGACGATCGCCGCGGTCTCCACGGTGACCGGTGAGCCGGTCGCCGACGACCAGTGGTCCTCGCCCGAGTACTGGGTGGAGCAGGTCCGCCGCCCCGTCCGGTTCCTGGACGCCGTACGCGCCCTGGAGGCCCAGGGCACCACCACCCTTTGGGAACTCGGCCCCGACGGCGTCTGCGCCGCCATGGCCGCCGACTGCCTGCGCGACCCCGAGGCCCTGCTGCCGCTGGCCTCGCTGCGGGCCGACCGCCCGGAGACCGCCCGGCTGCTCGCCTCCCTCGCCACCGTCTTCGTCCGCGGCACGGACCTCGACTGGGCGGCCGTGCACGCCGGGCGCGGGGGTGCGCGGATCCCGCTGCCGACCTACGCCTTCCAGCGCGAGCGCCACTGGATCGGCGGCACCGCCCGCACCGCGGCCCCCCTCGCGCGGGACACCGACGCCGCGCCCCCGGCGCCCCTGCCGACCGCCGGCGGCGACACCACCGCCCTCGTCCTGGACAGCGTCGCCGCCGTACTGGGGCTCGACGGCGCCCACCGGGTGGAACCGCACGCCACCTTCAAGGACCTCGGCTACGACTCCCTGATGTCGGTCGAACTGCGCAACACCCTCGCCGAGGCCACCGGTCTGCGGCTCGCCGGCGGGCTGCTCTTCGACCACCCGACCCCGGCCGCCCTGCGGGACCACCTCGACTCCCTGCTCGCGGGCTCCCCGGGCGGGAGCCAGGAGACGCCCGGGGCGGACGTGCGCCGCGCGGAGCCGGACGAGCCGATCGCGATCGTGGGCATGGCCTGCCGCTACCCCGGCCGGGCCGACACCCCCGAGGAGCTGTGGCGGCTGGTCGCCGAGGGCACCGACGCCATCTCCGGCTTCCCCGCCGACCGCGGCTGGGACCTCGACCTCTTCGACAGCGACCCCGCGAGCAGCGGTCGCAGCGCGGTCCGCGAGGGCGGGTTCCTCACCGGCGCCGCCCTCTTCGACAACGGCTTCTTCGGCATCTCGCCGCGCGAGGCGCTCGCCATGGATCCGCAGCAGCGGCTGCTCCTGGAGACCGCCTGGGAGGCCGTGGAGGACGCCGGGCTGAGCGTGAGCGAACTCAAGGGCACCCGCACCGGCGTCTTCGTCGGAGCCACCACCCTCGACTACGGGCCCCGGATGCACGAGGCCCCCGACAGCGTCGAGGGACACGTCCTCACGGGCACCACCCCGAGCGTCCTCTCCGGCCGGATCGCCTACCAGCTGGGCCTGATGGGCCCCGCGGTCTCCGTCGACACGGCCTGCTCCTCCTCCCTGGTCGCCCTGCACCTCGCGGTCCAGTCGCTGCGCTCCGGCGAGACCACCCTCGCCCTCGCGGGCGGCGCCACCGTGATGTCCTCGCCCGGCATGTTCGTGGAGTTCTCGCGGCAGCGGGGTCTCGCTCCCGACGGGCGGATCAAGTCCTTCGGGGCGGGTGCGGACGGTACGTCGTGGTCGGAGGGTGTGGGGCTGCTGTTGGTGGAGCGGTTGTCGGACGCGCGGCGTCGTGGGCACCGGGTGCTGGCGGTGGTACGCGGCAGCGCGATCAACCAGGACGGTGCGTCGAACGGTCTGACGGCGCCGAACGGTCCGGCTCAAGAGCGGGTGATCCGGCAGGCGTTGGCGACCGCGGGGCTGTCCCCCTCCGAGGTGGACGCGGTGGAGGCGCACGGCACCGGTACGAAGCTGGGCGATCCGATCGAGGCGCAGGCGCTGCTTGCGACGTATGGCCAGGAGCGTGAACGGCCTTTGTGGCTGGGCTCGTTGAAGTCGAACATCGGTCATGCGCAGGCGGCCGCGGGTGTCGGTGGTGTCATCAAGATGGTGCAGGCCATGAGGCACGGTGTGTTGCCGCGGACGTTGCATGTGGATGAGCCGACGCCGATGGTGGATTGGTCGGCGGGCGCGGTGGAGTTGCTGATTGAGGAGCGGGAGTGGGTGCGGGGTGAGCGTCCGCGCCGTGCGGGTGTGTCCTCGTTCGGGATCAGCGGGACGAACGCGCACGTGATCATCGAGGAGGGCGAGCCGGAAGAACTGCCCGCCCCGGATGGCGAGTTGACGGGTCCGGCGCCGTGGGTCGTCTCTGCCGCCGACGAGGGCGCCCTGCGCGACCAGGCCGAGCGGCTGCGCCGGTTCCTCGCGGACACCGGGGCGCACCCCGCCGATGTCGGGGTCTCCCTCGCCGCCCGTACCGGACTCGGCCACCGCGCCGTGGTCACCGGTACTACCACCGAGGACCTGCGCACCGGGCTCGACGCGCTCGCCCGCGGCGAAGCGGCCCCGCACCTGACCACCGGACGCGCCCCCGCGGGCGGACGGACCGCCTTCCTGTTCACCGGGCAGGGGGCCCAGCGCTCCGGCATGGGCCGTGAGCTGTACGGGAGTTCACCGGTCTTCGCCGCCGCGCTCGACGAGGTCTGCGCCGCCCTCGACCCGCACCTCGAACGCCCGCTGCGCACCGTCCTGTTCGCCGCCGAGGACAGTGAGGACGGGCGGCTGCTGCACCGTACCGCCTACACCCAGCCCGCCCTCTTCGCCCTGGAGACCGCGCTCTTCCGGCTGCTCGAACACCACGGCGCGGCACCGGAGTTGCTGGCCGGGCACTCCATCGGCGAGCTGTCCGCCGCCCACGCGGCGGGGGTGCTCTCGCTGGACGACGCGGCCCGGCTGGTCGCCGCCCGCGGACGGCTGATGGAGTCCGCCCGGGACGGCGGCGCGATGATCGCGGTGGAGGCGGAGGAGTCCGAGCTGACCGCCGAACTCAACGCGTACGAGGGCCGGTTGTCGCTCGCCGCGGTCAACGGGCCCACCTCGGTGGTGCTCTCCGGGGACGCGGACGCCGCCGAGGAACTCGCCGGACGCTGGCGGGAACGCGGGCGGCGCACCCGGCGGCTCCAGGTCAGCCACGCCTTCCACTCCCCGCACATGGACGACGTCCTGGACGACTTCCGTGCCGTCGCGGCCTCGCTCACCTACCACGCCCCGCGCATCCCCCTCGTCTCCACGGTCACCGGCGAAGCGGCCACCACCGCCGAACTCACCTCCCCGGACTACTGGGTGGGGCAGATCAGGGCGACGGTCCGCTTCCTCGACGCCGCCCGGACCCTGGCACGGCACGGTGCCACCGTCCTGGTCGAACTCGGCCCGGACGCGGTGCTGACCGCGCTGGCCCGCGCCGCGCTCGGCGAGGACCTCGCCGCCGTACCACTGCTGCGGGCCGGCCGCCCCGAGGCCGAGACGCTCACCGCCCAGCTGGCCGCGGCGCTGGCCCACGGCGCCGCCCTCGCCGCCGCCTCCTTCCACCCCGGCGGGCGCCGGATCACCCTGCCCCCGTACGCCTTCCAGCGTGAGCACTACTGGCTGTCCCCGGCCCGCCCGCTGGACGCCCAGGGCCTCGGTCTCGACCCGGCCGGGCACCCACTGCTCGGCACGACGGTGGAGCTGGCCGGGCGCGAGGACCTGGTGCTCACCGGGCGTCTCTCCCTGGCCGGGCACCCGTGGCTGGCCGACCACGCCATCGGCGGCACCGTCCTCGTCCCCGCCACCGCCTTCCTGGAGCTGGCGCTCACCGCCGGAGCCCACTTCGGCGGTACCGCGGTCGAGGAACTCACCCTGGAGGCGCCGCTGGTGCTGCCGGAGGAGCGCGCGGTGCGGGTGCAGGTGGCCGTGGGGGCGCCGGAGGCCGACGGTTCCCGGAGCTTCGGTATCCACGCCCGCCCCGAGGAGGACGGCCAGGAGGAGACCTGGACCCGGCATGCCTCCGGCGTCCTCTCCGGCGCCGCCGTGCCCACCGGCGCGGACCTGTCCGTGCCCCGGCAGTGGCCCCCCACCGGGGCCGAGCCCCAGTCCCTCGACGGGGTGTACGAGCGGCTCGCCGCCCTCGGCTACCAGTACGGCCCGGCCTTCCGCGCCCTGACCGGGCTCTGGCGACAGGACGGCGACCTGTATGCCGAGGTCGCGCTGCCCGAGGCCCTGGCCACCGAGGCCGCCGGATTCGGCCTGCACCCCGCGCTCTTCGACGCGCTGCTGCACCCGGTGGTGCTGCACGCCGCCGCGGCGGAGGCCGCCGGGGAGGAGCCCGCCGGGGAGGAGCCCGCCGGGGAGGTCATCCGGCTCCCGTTCGCCTGGGGCGGCCTCTCCCTGCACGCCCGGGGCGCGACCTCGCTGCGGGTGCGCATCGCGGCCACGGGTGAGGACACGTTCAGCCTGACCGCCGTGGACCCGGGCGGCGAGACGGTCGTCCAGGTGGACGCGCTCACCCTGCGCCCGGTCGCCGCGGACCGGCTCGCCCCGCCTGCCGGGGGCCATCCGCAGCACCTGTACACGGTGGAGTGGACGCCGGTTCCGGCTGCTCCGGGGGCTGCCGCCCCGGCCCGTATCGCGGAGGCCGTGGACGGCCAACTCCCGCTGGGCGAAGGCCTGGAGGGGGATTTTGACGCGGTCCTCGTACGGGCGGAGCTGCTGGCCGGGAGTACGAGCGGGACGGCGGCCGGGATCGACGCGGCGGCCGGGACAGAGGCGGCGGGGACCGAGGCGGCGGCCGGGGGCGCGGCAGCGGTCGGCAGTCCGCAGGGGACAGCCGCCGGTACCGCGGCCGTGACCGGGGTGGAGACCGCCACCGGTACCGATGACGTGGTGACCCGCGCCCACGCCGCAGCCGCCGCCTTCCTCGGCCTCGTCCAGCGCTTCCTGGCCGAGGAGCGCTTCGCCGGGACCCGGCTGCTGCTGCTCACCCGGGGCGCCGTGGCCACCGTGCCCGGACAGGCACTGCCCTCGCCCGAGACCGCCCCGCTGCTCGGCCTCGCCCGGACCGTGCAGTCCGAGCACCCCGGGCGCCTGGTCCTGCTCGACGTCGCCGGGTCCGACCCGGGTGGGGAGCCGGACGCCACCACGGAGCCCGGCACCGCCCTGCTCACCACCGCCCTCGCCCTGGGCGAGCCCCAACTCGCCTTACGGGAAGGCCAGTTCAGCGCCCCCCGGCTGGCGCGCGCGGTGCCGGTCGAGAAGACGGCCGAGAGGACGGCGGGGGAGACGGAGGGGGAGACGGCGGAGGACACCGCCCCGAGCCCCTTCACCGGCGAGAACGCATCCGTACTGATCACCGGCGGCACCGGCGGACTCGGCGCGCTCTTCGCGCGGCATCTGGTGGTGGAGCACGGGGTGCGGGGTCTGGTGCTGGTGAGCCGGCGGGGTGAACAGGCGCCTGGTGCCCAGGAGTTGCGTGGGGAGTTGGAGGAGTTGGGCGCCACGGTGTGGGTGGAGGCCTGTGATGTCGCGGACCGGGGTGAACTGGCCGCGCTCCTGGGCCGGTTGGAGCAGCCCCTGTCGGGTGTGGTGCATACGGCGGGTGTGCTGGACGACGCGACGGTGGAGGGGCTCTCGGAGGAGCGCCTTGCGGAAGTGTTGCGTCCGAAGGTGGATGCGGCCTGGTATCTGCATGAGTTGACGCGTGATCTCGGCCTGAAAGCCTTTGTGTTGTATTCGTCGGTGGCGGGTCTGCTGGGTACGGCGGGGCAGGGCAACTACGCGGCGGGCAACGCCTTCTTGGACGCTTTGGCCGCGCATCGTCGGGCGGAGGGTCTGCCCGGGCTCTCCCTCGCCTGGGGACTCTGGGACGCGACCCACGGCATGGGCGGCACCCTCGGCGACACCGACCTCGCCCGCTGGGCCCGGGCCGGACTCCGGCCGCTCACCCCCGCCCAGGGACTCGCCCTCTTCGACACCGCGCTGGCCGCCGAAGCCGAGTTGAGCGTCCCCGCCGCCTTCGACCTGCCGTCCCTGCGCGCCGCCGACCGCGACCCGCACGCCCTGCTGCGCGGACTGGTCAGGCCCCGCGCCCGGCGAGCCGCCGGCGGCGCCGCGCGCACCGCGGACGGTGGCACCGGGTGGGCGCAGCGGACCGCCGAACTGCCCGCGGAGGAGCGCCGCGAGACGGTGGTCGGCCTGGTGCGCACCACGGTCGCCTCGGTGCTCGGCCACGCCGACCCCCACCGCCTCGACCCCGCCCGCGCCTTCAAGGAGATCGGCTTCGACTCCCTGGCCGGGGTCGAACTGCGCAACCGCCTCAACGCGGCCACCGGCCTGCGCCTGCCGACCACCGTGGTCTTCGACCACCCCTCGCCCGTCGCCGTCGCCGAGTACCTGCTCTCCCGGCTGGCCCCGGCCACCGCCAGGACCGAGGGCACCCGGGTCACCGTCGCCCCCGACGAGCCGATCGCGATCGTGGGGATGGCTTGCCGCTATCCGGGGGGTGTGTCCTCGCCGGAGGAGTTGTGGGGGTTGGTGTCGGAGGGTCGTGATGCGATCAGTGGTTTTCCGGTGAATCGGGGGTGGGATCTGGAGGCTCTGTACGATCCGGATCCTTCGCGGGCGGGGACGTCGTATGTGCGGGAGGGGGGTTTCCTGCATGAGGCGGACCGTTTCGATCCGGGGTTCTTCGGTATTTCGCCGCGTGAGGCGATGGCGATCGATCCGCAGCAGCGTCTTCTTCTGGAGACGGCGTGGGAGGCTTTCGAGAGTGCCGGGATGGACCCGGCCGGGCTGCGCGGCTCGCGTACGGGTGTCTTCACCGGCGCCATGTACGACGACTATGTCTCCCGGCTGGCGGCCAGCCCCGAGGAGTACGAGGGCATGCTGCTCGCGGGCAACCTCTCCAGCGTCGTCTCCGGGCGGCTCTCCTACACATACGGCTTCGAAGGCCCGGCCGTCACCGTCGACACCGCCTGCTCCTCCTCCCTGGTCGCCCTGCACCTGGCGGCGAACGCGCTGCGGGGCGGCGAGTGCGACCTCGCCCTGGCCGGTGGCGTCGCCGTGATGGCCGGACCCCATGTCTTCGTGGAGTTCTCGCGGCAGCGGGGTCTCGCTCCCGACGGGCGGATCAAGTCCTTCGGAGCGGGTGCGGACGGTACGTCCTGGTCGGAGGGCGCGGGGCTGCTGCTGGTGGAGCGGTTGTCGGACGCGCGGCGTCATGGGCACCGGGTGCTCGCGGTGGTACGCGGCAGCGCGGTGAACCAGGACGGTGCGAGCAATGGTCTGACGGCGCCGAACGGTCCGGCTCAAGAGCGGGTGATCCGGCAGGCGTTGGCGACCGCGGGCCTGTCCCCCTCCGAGGTGGACGCGGTGGAGGCGCATGGCACCGGTACGAAGCTGGGCGATCCGATCGAGGCGCAGGCGCTGCTTGCGACGTATGGCCAGGAGCGTGAACAGCCGCTGTGGCTCGGCTCGTTGAAGTCGAACATCGGGCATGCGCAGGCGGCGGCGGGTGTCGGCGGTGTCATCAAGATGGTGCAGGCGATGCGGCACGGTGTGTTGCCGAGGACGTTGCATGTGGATGAGCCGACGCCGATGGTGGACTGGTCGGCGGGTGCGGTGGAGTTGCTGATTCAGGAGCGGGAGTGGGCGCGGGGTGAGCGTCCGCGCCGTGCCGGTGTCTCTTCCTTCGGGATCAGCGGGACGAACGCGCACGTGATCATCGAGGAGGGCGAGTCGGAGGAACAGCCGTCCACCGAGGCCGAGTT
This sequence comes from Streptomyces physcomitrii, assembly GCF_012273655.1. GTDB lineage: Bacteria > Actinomycetota > Actinomycetes > Streptomycetales > Streptomycetaceae > Streptomyces > Streptomyces physcomitrii. The sequence goes on from NZ_JAAWWP010000001.1 coordinate 388,977, forward strand.
GACCGGTCCGGCGCCGTGGGTACTCTCCGCCGCCGATGAGGACGCCCTGCGCGACCAGGCCGGGAGACTGCACGCGCACCTGAACGCCCATCCCGAGCAGAGCCTCACCGACACCGGCTGGTCACTGGCGACCACCCGGGCCCGGCACGACCACCGCGCCGTCCTGGTGGCCGAGGACCGCCCGGCACTCCTGGCATCCCTCGCGGCCCTGGCCGACGGCGAACCGGCGCCCGCGGTGTTCCCGGCGGGACCCGCGCCGCGCGGCAAGAGCGCCGTACTGCTCACCGGTCAGGGCTCGCAGCGGCTCGGCATGGGCCGTGAGCTGTACGGGAGTTCACCGGTCTTCGCCGCCGCGCTCGACGAGGTCTGCACCCACCTGGACCGTGAACTCGTCCGCCCCCTCAAGACCATCCTCTGCGCCCCCGAGGGCTCCGCCGACTCGGCGCTGATCGACCAGACGGCCTTCACCCAGGCGGCGCTCTTCGCCCTGGAGACCGCGCTGTTCCGCCTCGCCGAGCACCACGGCTTCACCCCCGACTACCTCCTCGGCCACTCCATCGGCGAGGTCACCGCGGCCCATCTCTCCGGGGTGCTCGACCTGCCGGACGCCTGCGTCCTGGTCGCCGAACGCGGACGGCTGATGCAGTCCGCCCGGGAGAACGGCGCGATGGCGGCCATCGAGGCCACCGAGGACGAGGTCCGTGAAAGCCTCGCCGACCACCTCGACCGGGTGGGCGTCGCCGGGGTCAACGGCCCCCGCTCCACAGTCATTTCGGGCGACGCGGAGGTCGTCGACGCTCTCGGCGTGCACTGGCGCGAACGCGGGCGCAGGACCAAGCGGCTGCCGGTCAGCCACGCCTTCCACTCCCCGCACATGGAAGAGGTTCTGGAGGAGTTCCAGGCCCTCGCCGCCGAACTCACCTACCACGCACCGCGGATCCCGGTGGTCTCCAACCTCACCGGCGAGCTGGCGACCCCCGGCGAACTCGCCTCGCCCGCCTACTGGGCCTCGCACATCCGGGAGGCCGTCCGCTTCCTCGACGGGGTACGGCTCCTGGAGGCCCGGGGCGTCACCGAATGGGTGGAGTTCGGCCCCGACGGGGTGCTGACCGCGCTGGTCCGGGAGTCCCTCACCGAAGACGCCGGGCTCGTCGTCCCCGCGCTGCGCGGAAACCGCCCGGAGGCCCAGAGCTTCACCGCCGCCCTCGGCCTGCTCGGCGCCCGTGGCGCGGCACTGCGCTGGGAGACCTTCTTCCCCGGCGGCCGCAGGACCGACCTGCCCACCTACGCCTTCCAGCGGCAGGGCTACTGGCTGGAGGGACCGGCCACCGTCGGGGACGCCGCGGGCTTCGGCCTGGCCGCCGCGGACCATCCGCTGCTCGGCGCCGCGGTCAGCCTGGCCGATCGGGACGAGCAGGTGTTCACCGGGCGGATCGGCCGCCGCAGCCACCCCTGGATCGAGGACCACACCGTCGCGGACACCGTCCTGCTGCCCGGCACCGGCATGCTCGAACTCGCCCTGCGCGCGGGCCGGGAGCTCGGCGCCACCGAGGTCGCCGACCTCACCCTCGCCGCGCCTCTGGTCCTGCCGGAAGGGGGCAGCCGGCAGCTACAGGTCGCCGTCGGCCCCGGCGAGGACGGCACGCGCACCCTGCGGATCCACTCCCGCGCCGGGCACGGCCCGGAGGACACCGGGGAGTGGACCCTGCACGCCCACGGCACGCTGCGTGAGGACGACGGCGACCCGGCGGGCGGCGACCTCACCGTCTGGCCGCCCGCCGCGACCGAGACCGAACTGACCGGTTTCTACGAGCGGTTGGCCGAGGAGGGCTACGACTACGGTCCCCGGTTCCGCGGTCTGCGCCGGATGTGGACCGCCGGCCGTGACATCTGGGCCGAGGTGTCGCTGCCCGAGGAACTACGCGCCCAGGCAGGCCAGTTCGCCCTGCACCCGGCGCTGCTCGACGCCGCCCTGCACCCGCTGCTGCACCCCCTCCTCGACGGGAGCGGCCCCGCGGTGCTCCCCTTCTCCTGGTCCGGCGCCACGGTGCGCACCCCCGGCGTGGGCGCCCTGCGGGTGCGGCTCTCGGTCACCGGGACCCAGCCGGACGCCCCCGCGGTCTCGCTGACCGTGGCCGACAGCACCGGCGCACCCGTCGCCTCGGTGGCGGAACTGGCCCTGCGGCCGATGTCCGCCGCGGCCCTGCGCGCCGCCGGGGGCGAGAGCACGGACGGGCTGCTGCGCGTCGACTGGACCGCGCTGCCCGAGGAGGAGACCGCCGCCGACCTCACCGGCTGGGCCCTCCTGGGCGCCCCCGAACCGGGTCCCCTCGGGGCGCACCTCCCGGCGTACGCGGACCCGGCCGCCCTGACCCGGGCCCTCGACGCGGGCGAGGCACCGCCGCGGGTGCTGCTCGTCCCGTACGGCCACCTCGACGACGGGCTGCCCGGCGCCGGCACCCCGGAGGCGGCGCACACCGCACTGGGCCGGGCTCTCGCGGACGTTCAGTTCTGGCTGGCCGAGGAACGCCTGGCGGACACCCGTCTGGTCGCCCTCACCCGGCGGGCCGTCGCCACGGCCCCGGACGAGGACGTACCCGGCCTCGCCCAGGCGGCGCTGTGGGGACTGCTGCGCTCGGCACAGACCGAGAACCCGGGGCGCCTTGTCCTCGTGGACACCGACACCGACGCGGACATCGATACCGACACCGACACCGACACCGGCACGGACATCGACACCGGCACGTATACGGGCGCGGGGGCGGGTACAGCTGCGGCCCCGCATGCGGATGCGGTTGGCGGCACCGATCCCGGCGTGAACTCCCTTACCCCGTCCGGGAATTCCCTCTCCGGCACCCCCCTACCGCTCCTTGCCCGCGCCGTGGACAGCGGTGAACCCCAGTCAGCGGTACGGGAGTCGGCACTCCTCGTGCCCCGGCTGGCCTCCCATCGCCCCTCCGAGGAGCCCTTGCCCGGCGGTGAGCGGCAGTGGGGCGACGGCGCCGTGCTCCTCACCGGAGCCACCGGCGCCCTGGGTGCCGTGCTCGCGCGGCATCTGGTGGTGGAGCACGGGGTGCGGGGTCTGGTGTTGGTGAGTCGGCGGGGTGAACAGGCGCCTGGTGCTCAGGAGTTGCGTGGGGAGTTGGAGGAGTTGGGCGCCACGGTATGGGTGGAGGCCTGTGATGTCGCGGATCGGGGTGAACTGGCCGCGTTGCTGGGCCGGTTGGAGCGGCCCCTGTCGGGTGTGGTGCATACGGCGGGTGTGCTGGACGACGCGACGGTGGAGGGGCTGTCGGAGGAGCGTCTTGCGGGAGTGTTGCGTCCGAAGGTGGATGCGGCCTGGTATCTGCATGAGTTGACGCGTGATCTCGGTCTGAAGGCGTTTGTGTTGTATTCGTCGGTGGCGGGTCTGCTGGGTACGGCGGGGCAGGGCAACTACGCGGCGGGCAATGCGTTCTTGGACGCTTTGGCCGCGCATCGCCGGGCGGAGGGTCTGCCCGGGCTCTCCCTCGCCTGGGGACTCTGGGAGCAGGCGAGCACCCTCTCCGCGCGGCTGGACGAGACGGATCTGCGGCGGCTCGCCCGCTCCGGACTGCTCCCGCTCGCCACCGGGGACGCCATGGGGCTCTTCGACGCCGCCCTCGGCGCGGCCGAGAGCGTGCTCGCCGTGACCCGGCTCGACCTGCGCGCGCTCCGCTCTCCCGAGGCTCAAGTGCCGCCCCTGCTACGGGCCTTGGCGCCGGGCGGCACCCGGCGGCGCGAACCGCTCCGCGCCCGCCGGGAGAGCGGCCCCGGTCTCGCCGAACGCCTCGCCCCGCTCTCCGCGGCCGAACGCGGCACCTTCCTGGTCGACTTCGTACGCGCCCGGGTCGCCGTCGTCCTCGGCCACGCCGACCACACCGCGATCGACGCGGGGCGGCCGTTGCAGGAACTCGGCTTCGACTCGCTCACCGCGGTCGAACTCCGCAACCAGCTCGGCACCGGCACCGGACTGCGGCTGCCGACCACCCTGGTCTTCGACCATCCGACACCGGTGGCGCTCGCCGCCTATCTCTCGGAGCACCTCAGCGTCGAGGAGAGGGACCCCGACGAGCAGCTCCTCGCCGAACTCGCCCGGCTCAAGGCGGACATCGTGGCCCGGTCCGCGGAGGAGGACTCCCGCGGACGGATCGCCGCCCGGCTCCAGGAACTCCTCACCGCCGCCGAGGAGGCGGCCGGTGTCCCCGGCACGGAGGAGGAGGCGGAGGACCTGACCGCCGCCACCGACGAGGAACTCTTCGCCCTCGTCGACGAATTCGACTGATCCGGCCCGTCCCGGCCGACCTCGGCCGTCGAGGCCGTCACCACACGACATCCAGGAGTTGACACCACCATGGCGGGCGAGGACAAGCTGCGCGATTACCTCAAGAAGGCGGTCACGGACGCCCGGGAGGCACGCCGGCAACTGCGCGAGATCCAGGAGAAGCGACGCGAGCCGATCGCGATCGTGGGGATGGCCTGCCGCTATCCCGGGGGTGTGTCCTCGCCGGAGGAGTTGTGGGGGTTGGTGGCGGAGGGTCGTGATGCGATCAGTGGTTTTCCGGTGAATCGGGGGTGGGATCTGGAGGCTCTGTACGATCCGGATCCTTCGCGGGCGGGGACCTCGTATGTGCGGGAGGGTGGTTTCCTGCACGAGGCGGACCGTTTCGATCCGGGGTTCTTCGGTATTTCGCCGCGTGAGGCGATGGCGATCGATCCGCAGCAGCGTCTTCTTCTGGAGACGGCGTGGGAGGCCTTCGAGAGTGCCGGGATGGACCCGGCCGGGCTGCGCGGTTCACGTACGGGCGTCTTCACCGGCGCCATGTACAACGACTACGGCTCCCGCCCCCAACTCCCCCCGGAACCCGAGGGTTTCCTCTTCAGCGGCAGCGCGGGAAGCGTGGCCTCCGGGCGGCTCTCCTACACGTACGGCTTCGAGGGCCCGGCCGTCACCGTCGACACCGCCTGCTCCTCCTCCCTGGTCGCCCTGCACCTGGCGGTGAACGCGCTGCGGGGCGGCGAGTGCGACCTCGCCCTCGCGGGCGGCGTCACCGTGATGTCCACCCCCGTCGCCTTCATCGAGTTCTCGCGGCAGCGGGGTCTCGCCGAGGACGGCCGCTGCAAGTCGTTCGGGGCGGGTGCGGACGGTACGTCCTGGTCGGAGGGTGTGGGGCTGCTGTTGGTGGAGCGGTTGTCGGATGCGCGGCGTCATGGGCATCGGGTGCTGGCGGTGGTGCGGGGCAGTGCGGTGAACCAGGACGGTGCGAGCAATGGTCTGACGGCGCCGAACGGTCCGGCTCAAGAGCGGGTGATCCGGCAGGCGTTGGCGACCGCGGGGCTGTCGGCGGCGGATGTGGACGCGGTGGAGGCGCATGGCACCGGTACGAAGCTGGGCGATCCGATCGAGGCGCAGGCGCTGCTTGCGACGTATGGCCAGGAGCGTGAACAGCCGCTGTGGCTGGGCTCGTTGAAGTCGAACATCGGTCATGCGCAGGCGGCGGCGGGTGTCGGCGGTGTCATCAAGATGGTGCAGGCCATGAAGCACGGCGTACTGCCGCGGACACTGCACGCGCGGGAGCGCTCGCCGCATGTGGACTGGTCGGCGGGCGCGGTGGAACTGCTGACCGAGGAGCGGGAGTGGACGCGGGGTGAGCGCCCGCGCCGTGCCGGTGTCTCCTCCTTCGGCTTCGGCGGCACCAACGCCCATGTGATCGTCGAGGAACCGCCCCTGCCCACCGAGGATCCCGAGCCCGCCGAGGACCCCGCGCGGGACACCACCGAGCCCGGCGCCGGGGCGGCCACCGCCGCCGGGGTGACCCACCCGGTGCTGCCCTGGGTGCTCTCCGGACGCACCCGTGCCGCTCTCGCCGCCCAGGCCGAACGCCTCGCCGCCTACGCCGCCGCCGAGGACGCCCCCGATCCCCTCGACATCGCCTACTCGCTGGCCTCGGGGCGCGGGGTGTTCGAGGTGCGGGGTGCGGTCTCGGGAGGTTCGCGTGAGGAGTTGGTCGCCGGGCTGGGAGCCCTGGCGGGTGGTTCCGCGGGTGCCGGTGTGCGGTCGGTGGGTTCGGTGGGGTTGGTGTTCTCGGGTCAGGGGGCGCAGCGGTTGGGGATGGGGCGGGAGTTGTATGCCTCGTATCCGGTGTTCGCGGCTGCGTGGGATGAGGTGTGTGCGGTGGTGGATCCGTTGTTGGGTCGGTCGTTGGGGGAGGTGGTGTGGGCCGAAGTGGGGTCGGTGGGTGCGGGGTTGGTGGATGAGACGGAGTTCGTGCAGCCGGGGTTGTTCGTGTTCGAGGTGGCGTTGTTCCGGTTGGTGGAGTCGTGGGGTGTGGTGCCGGGGTTGGTGGCGGGGCATTCGGTGGGGGAGTTGGTGGCGGCGTATGTGTCGGGTGTGCTGAGTCTGGAGGATGCGGCGCGGTTGGTGGTGGCGCGCGGGGCGTTGATGCAGTCCCTGCCCGCGGGCGGGGTGATGGTCGCGGTGGAGGCGTCGGAGGCGGAGGTCGCGGAGTCCCTGGGTGACGGCGAGGGCCTGGTGGGGGTGGCGGCGGTCAACGGGGCGTCCTCGGTGGTGGTTTCGGGCGAGCGGGCCGCGGTGGAGGAGGTGGTGGAGCGCTTCGTGGCCCAAGGGCGCCGGGTGCGGCGGTTGTCGGTCTCGCATGCCTTCCATTCGCCGTTGATGGAGCCGGTGTTGGAGGAGTTCCGTTCGGTGGCGAAGGGGGTGTCGTACGGGTCGGTGGGTGTGCCGGTGGTGTCGACGGTGACCGGACGGCTCGCCGAGGGGGAGGAGTTGAGGTCGGCGGACTACTGGGTGCGGCAGATCCGGCAGCCGGTCCGCTTCGCCGACGCGGTCGCCACCATGGAGGCCGCGGGTGTCACCGCGCTCCTGGAGATCGGGCCCCGGGGCGTGCTCACCGCCGTCGCCGCGAGCGCCCTGCGCGACCCGGACGCGGTCGCCGTCGTCCCCGCGGGCCGCGAGGACCGTACCGAAGCCGAGGCGCTCGTCGCCGCCCTGGGCGAACTGCACAGCCGTGGCGTGCCGGTCGACTGGGAGCGCTTCTTCGCCGGTACCGGGGCCCGTCAGGTCCCGCTGCCCACCTACGCCTTCCAGCGCAAGCGCTACTGGCTCGACCCGGCCGCCGAGGGCGCGGCAGGGGGCGGAAACGCGCGCACCGCGGCGAGCGCCGAGGAGCCCGAGGAGGAGAGCCCCGCGGTGCGGCCGCTGGCCGAGCTGCTCGCCCCGCTCACCCCCGCCCGGCGGGAGCAGCGGCTGCTCGCCGAGGTGACCGCCCTGGTCGCCGAGGTCCTCGGGCACGCCGAAGAGGAGGAGGTCGAGCCCGAACGCCCCTTCCAGGAGCTGGGTTTGACCTCACTGACCGGCGTCGAACTCCGCAACCGCCTGGTCGCCGCGGTGGGCAGTCCGCTGCCCGCCACCGTCGTCTTCGACCATCCGACGCCGGCCGCTCTCGCCGCGTATGTGCACTCCGCCGCCTTCCCGGCGCGGGCAGCCGGGGCCGACGACTCCTGGCGCGCCGAACTCGACCGCCTGGAGTCCTCCGCCGCCTCCCTCACCGCGCTCTGGGCCGGACGGGAACCGGGCAGCGCCGACTCGGCCCGCCTCGCCGGGCTCCTCGCGCAACTGACCGAGCTGGCCGGGCCCGCCCGGCGGACCCCCGGGGCCGACGACGGGACCCAAGTGCCGCCGCAGGTCACGGAGTTCGACGCGTCCACCTCGGCCGACGAGATCTTCGACTTCATCGACACCCAGCTCGGCCGGACCGCCGACTGACCCGTCCGGCCCGGCGCCGGGCGGGAGCCCCCGAGGCCCCGCCCGGTGTGTCCCTGCCCGCCGCACCTCCTGCCCGCCGCACCTTCCGCCACCGGGCCCCTTCGCTCTGAGGAGAGACTGATTCCGCATGTCCGCTGAGACTTCTTCCGCGCAGCAGCCGGCCCAGTCCCGGGAACAGAAGCTGGTCGACTATCTGAAGTGGGTGACCGAGGACCTGCAGAAGGCGCGCGCCCGCATCGGCGAGCTGGAGTCGGCCGGTGGCGAGCCGATCGCGATCGTGGGCATGGCCTGCCGCTTCCCCGGCGGGGTCGCCTCCCCGGACGACCTGTGGCAGCTCGTCGCGGACGGCCGGGACGCCATCACCCCCTTCCCCACCGACCGCGGCTGGGACCTCGACGCGCTCTACAGCTCCGACCCCGCCGACCCGGGCACCTCCTACACCCGCGAGGGCGGCTTCCTCCACGACGCGGCCCTCTTCGACGCCGACTTCTTCGGCATCTCGCCCCGCGAGGCCCAGGCCATGGACCCGCAGCAGCGCGTCCTCCTGGAGACCGCCTGGGAGGCCCTGGAGGACGCGGGGCTCGACCCGGCCACCCTCAAGGGCAGCCGTACGGGTGTCTTCGCCGGGGTCGTGGAGCAGAGCTACCTCGGTCTCGAAGGCCCCGAGGAGTTCGAGGGCTATCTGATGACCGGCAAGCTCAGCAGCGTCGCCTCCGGCCGTATCGCCTACACCCTCGGTCTCGAAGGCCCCGCGGTCTCCGTCGACACGGCCTGCTCCTCCTCCCTGGTCGCCCTGCACCTCGCGGTGAACGCGCTGCGGGGCGGCGAGTGCGACCTCGCGCTCGCGGGCGGCGCCACCGTCACCGCCACCCCCGGCGGTTTCGTGGACTTCTCCCGCCAGAAGGGCCTGGCCCCCGACGGCCGCATCAAGTCCTTCGCGGCGGCCGCCGACGGTACGTCGTGGTCGGAGGGTGTGGGGTTGCTGCTGGTGGAGCGGTTGTCGGATGCGCGGCGTCATGGGCATCGGGTGCTGGCGGTGGTGCGGGGCAGTGCGGTGAACCAGGACGGTGCGAGCAATGGTCTGACGGCGCCGAACGGTCCGGCTCAAGAGCGCGTCATCCAGCAGGCGTTGGCTGCTGCGGAGCTGTCGGCGGCGGATGTGGACGCGGTGGAGGCGCATGGCACCGGTACGAAGCTGGGTGACCCCATCGAGGCGCAGGCCTTGCTGGCGACGTACGGCCAGGAGCGTGAACAGCCCCTGTGGCTGGGCTCGTTGAAGTCCAACATCGGGCACACCGTCGCCGCCGCCGGGGTGGGCGGCGTCATCAAGATGGTGCAGGCGATGCGGCACGGCGTACTGCCGAGGACGTTGCATGTGGACGAGCCGACGCCGATGGTGGACTGGTCGGCGGGCGCGGTGGAACTGCTGACCGAGGCCCGCCCCTGGCCCGAGCGCCCCTCGGGCCCGCGCCGCGCCGCCGTCTCCGCCTTCGGCGTGAGCGGCACCAACGCCCATGTCGTCCTCGAAGCACCCGAGGAGACCCCAGCCCCTGTCCTGGCGGATGCCTCGGCTCCCGCCACGTCGGGCACCCCAGCCCTCGCCACGGCAGGCACCCCGGCTCCCGCCACCTCGGACACCCGGGACGCGGCCGGGACCGGCGCGCTCCCGGTCATCCCCTGGTTCCTCTCCGCCCGGGGCGAGGAGGCGTTGCGTGCACAGGCCCGGCGGCTGCTCGACCACCTCGCCGCCCGTCCCGGGCTGGACCCCGCCGATGTCGCCTACTCGCTGCTGTCGGGGCGCGGGGTGTTCGAGGTACGGGGTGTGGTCTCGGGCGGTTCGGGCGCGGAGTTGGCCGAGGGCTTGGCGGCGCTGGCTGCCGCCGAGTCGCCGATCGGTGTGGCCGGCGGTGTGCGGTCGGTGGGTTCGGTGGGGTTGGTGTTCTCGGGTCAGGGGGCGCAGCGGTTGGGGATGGGGCGTGAGTTGTATGTCTCGTATCCGGTGTTCGCTGCTGCGTGGGATGAGGTGTGTGCGGTGGTGGATCCGTTGTTGGGTCGGTCGTTGGGGGAGGTGGTGTGGGCCGAAGTGGGTTCGGTGGGTGCGGAGTTGGTGGATGCGACGGAGTTCGTGCAGCCGGGGTTGTTCGTGTTCGAGGTGGCGTTGTTCCGGTTGGTGGAGTCGTGGGGTGTGGTGCCGGGGTTTGTGGCGGGGCATTCGGTGGGGGAGTTGGTGGCGGCGTATGTGTCGGGTGTGTTGAGTCTGGAGGATGCGGCGCGGTTGGTGGTGGCGCGAGGGGCGTTGATGCAGTCCCTGCCCGCCGGCGGCGCGATGGTGTCGGTCGGCGCGGGTGAGGCCGAAGTCCGTTCCCGTATGGGGGAGTTCGAGGGCCGGGTGGACATCGCGGCCGTGAACGGGCCCGAGTCGGTGGTGGTCTCCGGTGAGGAGGCGGCCGTCCTCCAACTCACCGACGCGCTCGCCGAGTCGGGCCACCGGACCAAGCGGTTGTCGGTCTCGCACGCTTTCCATTCGCCGTTGATGGAGCCGGTGTTGGAGGAGTTCCGTTCGGTGGCGAAGGGGGTGTCGTACGGGTCGGTGGGTGTGCCGGTGGTGTCGACGGTGACCGGACGGCTCGCCGAAGGCGAGGAGCTGAGGTCGGCGGACTACTGGGTGCGGCAGATCCGGCAGCCGGTCCGCTTCGCCGACGCGGTCACCGGCCTGTACGAGCAGGGCGTACGCGACTTCGTCGAGATCGGCCCGGACAGCACCCTGACCGCCCTCGCCCGCGCGGTGCTCGCCGGACGCCCGGTCAACACCCACCTCGCGCTCCAGCGGCGCGGCCGACCCGAGGCCGCCACCCTGGTCGAAGGACTCACCGCACTGCACCACAAGGGCGTACGGGTGGACTGGGCGCGCTTCTTCGCCGGTACCGGGGCCCGTCAGGTCCCACTGCCCACCTACGCCTTCCAGCGCACGCGGTACTGGGTGGACCCGGCCGCCACCACGGCGCCCGACGCCGCCGGGCTCGGGCTCACCGAGGCCGGACACCCGCTGCTCGGCACCGCGCTGCTGCTCGGCGACGGCGACGAGGCCCTGCTGACCGGACGGCTCTCCCCGCGCACCCACCCCTGGCTGGGCGCGAGCGGGCCGGACTCCCCGGTGCCGCACTCCGTCCTCGCCGAGCTGGCGATCCGGGCCGGTGACGAGCTGGGCTGCACCGCGCTCGACGAACTCACCGTCCAGGAACCGCTGTTGCTGCCCGCCGCGGGCGCGCTCCAGTTGCAGGTCAGGGTCGGCGCACCCGGCGAGGACGGGCGGCGCGGACTCACCGTGCACGCCCGCCCGGAGGAGGGCGACGCCCCGTGGACCCGCCACGCCCGCGGCCTGCTGAGCATCGCCGCGCTCGGGGAGCAGCCGTCAGCCCCCGACACCAACTGGCCCCCGGCGGAGGCCGAGCCGGTGTCCCCGGGGACCTCGGCCGACACCCCGGACGACGCCCCGGACGATGCCCCGGAACCGGAATCCGAGGTCCGTACCCGCTGGTGGCGACGCGGCGGGGAACTCTTCGCGGAGCTGAGCCTGAGCGGTGAACTCGCCGCCTCCGCCGAGCGGTTCGGGATCCACCCGCTCCTCCTCGAAGCGGCGCTGAGCCCCCTGCTCGCCCCCGAAGCCCCCGAGCCGCCCGCGGAGGTCTCCGCCTGGCGCGGCCTGCGGCTGCACGCGAGCGGGGCCGCCGCGGTACGCGCCCACCTCGGCCCGCGGCACGACGGCGGCCGGACCCTGCGCCTCACCGATCCGGCGGGCCGCCCGGTGGCCGAGGCCGAGGCGGTCGTGCCGCGCCCCGCCGACGCCGCCGCCCGGGCCGCGGCGGGCGCCCGGGGCCAGGACGCCCTGTTCCGCCTGGACTGGGCGGCCCGGCCGCTCGCCCCCGCCGAGCCGCTGCGCTGGGCGGTGCTCGGCTCGCCGGACCACCCCGACCTGCCCGCCGTCGCCGCCGCCCATGCGCGCGAGCCGCTCGGCGCGGTCCGCTGCGACCTGGCCACCCGGCCCGGCACCGAGGGCCCCGAGGCGCTGCGCGAGACCCTCGGACGCGCCCTGGAACTGGCCGGACGGTGGCTGGAGCGGGACGAACTCGCCGAGGTCCCCCTGGTGTTCGTCACCTCCGGCGCGGTCGGCGCGCAGGAGGGCGAGGACCCGGCCGACCTCGCCGCGGCGGCGGCCTGGGGGCTGCTGCGCTCCGCCCAGTCCGAGTCCCCCGGCCGCTTCGTCCTGGCCGATGTCCCCTCCTTCACGGACCCGGCGCTCACCGCCACCCTGGGCGCGCTGGTGCGCTCCGGGGAACCTCAGGCCGCGATCCGTACCGGCGCGGGCGGGGCGCACACCGTCCTGCTGCCCGCCCTGGTCCGGCCGTCCGGAGCGCCGGCGGCCACCGGCCCGGTGTGGGACCCCGAGGGCACCGTCCTGGTCACCGGCGGCACCGGCTCCCTGGGCGCCCTGTTCGCCCGGCACCTGGTACGCACCCACGGGATCCGCCATCTGCTCCTGGTCAGCAGGCGCGGGGCCGCCGCCCAGGGCGCCGACGCCCTGCGGGAGGAACTCACCGCGCTCGGCGCCTCGGTGACCCTGGCCGCCTGCGACGTCTCCGACCCGGCGGCGCTCGCGGACCTGCTCGGCTCCGTGGACGCCGCGCATCCGCTGCGCGGGGTCGTGCACACCGCCGGTGTCCTCGACGACGGGCTCATCGGCGCGCAGACCCCCGGACGCCTCGCCGGTGTCCTCGCCCCGAAGGCGGACGCGGCCTGGCATCTGCACCGCCTCACCGAGGGCGCGGGGCTGACGGCCTTCGTCCTGTTCTCCTCGATCGCCGCCGTGGTGGGCGGCCCCGGCCAGTCGACCTACGCCGCCGCCAACTCCTACCTGGACGCGCTGGCCCGGCACCGCGCCGCCCGCGGGCTGCCCGCCGCCTCGCTGGCCTGGGGGCTGTGGGCCCAGGCCTCCGGGCTGACGGGCGGGCTCACCGAGACCGACCTCCGGCGCATCGCCCGCAGCGGCTTCCGCGCGGTCGCCTCCGAGCGGGGCCCGGCCCTCTTCGACCTGGCCCTCGCCTCCGGCGACCCGTACCGCGTCCTGACCCCGCTCGACCTGCCGGTCCTGCGCCGGCAGCCGGAGATCCCCGCGGTGCTGCGCACGCTCGCCCGGGTCACCCGCCGCGCCCGCGCCCAGGGGACCGAGGACGCGGCGGCCCCGCTCGCCGAGAGCCTGGCCGGGCTCGATGAGCGGGAGCGGTACGAGACGGTCCTCGCGGCGGTGCGCACGGAGATCGCGCGGGTGCTCGGCAGGGGTGGCACCGAGGCCATCGACGGCGACCGCGCCTTCCCCCAGCTCGGCTTCGACTCGCTGACCTCGGTGGAACTGCGCAACCGCCTCGCGGCGCTGACCGGCCGGAAGCTGTCGGCCACCCTGGTCTTCGACCACCCCACCCCGCACACCCTGGCCCGCCGCCTGACCGACGAACTCGGGCCCGGGGCGGCCGAGTCCGCGCCGGAGGCCACCGACTACGCGGCCGACATCCGCCTCGCCGAGGACATCCGCCCGGCGGCCGAGGTCGTCCGCACCGCGGTGGACCCGCGGCAGGTGCTGCTCACCGGCGCCAGCGGCTTCCTCGGCGCCTTCCTGCTGCGCGACCTGATGCGCGGCACCGGGGCCACCGTGCACTGCCTGGTCCGCGGCGCCGACGAGCAGGCGGCGTACGCGCGGCTGCGGGAGAGCCTGAGCTGGTACCGGGTCTGGGACGAGATCGACGAGGACCGGCTCACCGTGCACGTCGGCGACCTCGCCGAGGAACGCCTCGGCCTGACCGAGGAGGCCTTCGACTCCCTCGCCCGCACCGTGGACGTCGTCTACCACGCGGGCGCCACCGTGCACTGGCTGCACCCGTACGAGGCGCTGCGCGCGGCCAATGTGGGCGGTACCGAGGAGGTGCTGCGGCTCGCCGCCCGGCACCGGACCGTGCCGGTCCACCACATCTCCACGGTCGGCGTCTTCGCCGGGCCGGTCACCGAGGGCGTACCGCTGAAGGTCACCGACCCGACCGGGCCCGCCGAGGTGCTGCCGAGCGGCTATCTGCGCAGCAAGTGGGTGGCGGAGCAGAACATCGCGCTCGCCCGGGAGCGGGGGCTGCCGGTCTCCGTCTACCGGGTGGACGTCATCTCCGGCGACCAGGTCAACGGGGCCTGCCAGACACGGGACTTCGTCTGGCTGAGCCTCAAGGGGCTGATCCAGGCCGGGGCCGCGCCCGCCGGGACCGGGGGCCGCTTCCATCTGCTGCCGGTGGACTACGTCAGCGCCGCCGTCCTCGGGATCGCGGCCCGGCCCGCGGCGGCCGGGGGCACCTTCCACCTGTTCAACCGCAGTTCCCTCGGCCTCGACGACTGCGTGCGCCATCTGCGCGCCCGCGGCTACACCCTGGCGGAGACCGACCGGTCCGGCTGGCGCGCCGCCGTAGAGGCGGACAAGGAGAACGCCCTGCTGCCGCTGCTGCACGCCTTCGAGATGATGACCGGGGACACCGACGCCTTCTACCCGGCCCTCGACACCTCCGAGACCGAGGCGGCCCTGGCGGGCACCGGCGTGGCCTGCCCGCCCCTCACCGAGGAACTCTTCGCCACCTACGTCGACTTCTTCGTCCAGGAGGGTCATTTCCCGCCCGGCTAGGGGCCGTCGGGGTGCCCGCCCCCGTGGCGGCGGGCCGCCCCGACGTCCCCCGAGAGGACAGCCGGCTGCCCCGGTGCGGAGGGGCAGCCGGCTGTCGAGTCCGGTGCGGCGTACGGGAGTTCAGAGGATCTCGGTGCCCGGGGTGAGTCCGAGCAGTACCCGGCCCTGGATCTCCATATTGGTGTCGATCTGGCCGAGGGCGTGCAGCGAGAAGGCCAGCATGTCCCGGTGGAAGCGCTGCAGCGGCACCGAGCGCTTGATGACCGAGGCCCCACTCGCGGAGTGGAGCACCTCCACGGCCTCCTTGGCGAGCGAGGCGGCGAACGCGGCCCGGCCGCGCACCAGGGCCTTCTCCTCGGTGGACGGCTGCTCGCCCGCGTCCGCCCGCCGCTGGAGCAGGGCGAGCACCTCCTCGGTGAGCGCCGCACCCGCCGTGATCTTGTTCGCGGCGAGGGCGACCTGCCGCTGCGTCAGCGGGTGGGCGCGCTGGTCGTCCCAGTCGGTGTAGGTGATGCCGCGCCCCGGCAGCCGCTCCAGGAAGAGCTCCTGGGCGCCCCGCGCCAGCCCGAGCGCCATGGACGCGTACAGCCCCATGACGAAGGCGACCACGCCGTAGTCGCGGCCCGCGGTCTGCGCGTTCCACCGGCCGCCGGTGGTGCCGAGGGTGACCTCCTCGTAGGAGGCGACCCGCTCCGCCGGAACGAAGACGTCCTCGGCGACGGCCGTCACGCTTCCGGTGCCGCGGGCGGCGGAGACGTCCCAGTCCTCGACGAGGGACAGCTCCCGGGCCGGCACCAGGACGAAGAACTCCTCCTCGGTGCCGTCCGGTCCCGGGCGTACGGCGGCCAGGCAGTCCCAATCGGCCGCGTGCACACCGGAGTTGTAGTTCCATCGGCCGCTCAGCAGATGGCCGCCGGCCGCCTCGCGCACGGTGCCGGTCGGCGCGAAGCCCACGGACACCCGCACCGAGCCGCCCGCGAAGACCTCCTCCTGCACGGCGTCCGGGTAGAGCCCGGCCATCACCGTGCCGGTGAGCCAGCCGGTCAGGTTCCAGCCGGAGGCCGGGCAGCCCCGGGCGACCTCGCCCACCACCCGCGCCTGTTCGGCCAGCGGCAGCCCGAGTCCGCCGAAGCGCTCGGGCACCGCCATGCGGAAGACCCCGGCCCGCTCCAGGGCCCGCAGGCTCTCCCGCGGGATCCGCCCCTGCTCCTCCGCCGCGCGCCCGTGCTCTCTGAGCAGCGGCACCACCTCCCGCACGGTCCCGAGGAGGCCCGGTGAATCCTGGAGAGCGGGAGCCATGAATTACCTCCGAACGTGCTTTCTGTCCGAATGAACACCGGACCGTCAGTTCGGAAAATTACCGAGCAGTGACCATCGGCTGACCACTGCCCGGTAATCGGCGGGTAATTTCCACGGTTATCGCGGTCAGGAGGCGGCCACCTCCCGTTCCGCCTTGGCGTCGTACTGGGCGCGGGCGGCGGCGATCTCGTTCTGGTGTTCCTCCGTCCACACGACCAGGCTGCGGATGGTGTCGTGGAGGGTCACGCCCAGCTGGGTCAGCTCGTAGTCCACCCGGGGCGGGACCACCGGGTAGACCGTGCGCAGAACCAGCCCGTCGCGCTCCAGTTGACGGAGCGTCACGGTCAGCATGCGCTGGCTGATCCCCTCGATCTGCCTGCGCAGTTCGGAGAAGCGCAGGGTGCGCCGGTCCAGCAGCGCGATGACGAGCAGTGACCACTTGTCGGCCACCCGGTCGAGGATCTGCCGGACCTCACAGCCCTGGCGGGTGTCCCACTGCATCACCTCGTAGTCGTCGTCGGTACCCGTGCAGTGAGTCGGTGACTTTAAAGTGCCTTCTTCCATAAGCATTCAGCCTGCCGGAAGATGCACGTGGTTACAAGTGGGAACCACCCCTTAGCGCCCTCCCCTTTTTCTGTCGCGCCGAACGCCGTACGGCGTTTACCGGTGTTCCCTTCTCCGTTCTCCGACAAGGAGCCATTCCCGTGTCCACACCGCAATCTCCATCGAGCAGCGGCACCGAACGCATGAGTGGGCGCGCCTGGGGCGTGCTGTTCGTGCTCTGCGGTGCGATCTTCCTCGAAGGCGTCGACGTCGCCATGCTCAACGTGGCGCTGCCCTCGATCCGTGCCGACCTCGACCTGTCGACCGGCACCCTCCAGTGGGTCATGAGCGCCTACGTCCTCGGCTACGGCGGCTTCATGCTGCTCGGCGGACGCGCGGCGGACCTCTTCGGCCGCCGTCAGATGTTCGTCTTCTGGCTGACCGTCTTCCTGCTCTTCTCCGGACTCGGCGGTATCGCCACCGAGGGCTGGATGCTCCTGGTCGCCCGCTTCGTGACCGGTGTCGCGGCGGCGTTCATGACGCCCGCGGGCCTGTCCATCATCACCACCAGCTTCGCGGAGGGCCCCCAGCGCAACAAGGCGCTCCTGGTCTACTCCGGCACCGCGGCGGGCGGCTTCTCCATCGGCCTGGTCCTCGGCGGTCTGCTGGCCGCGGTCGACTGGCGCTGGGTCTTCTTCGCCCCGGTCATCCTCTCGGTGATCATCCTCATCGCCGCGCTCGCCCTCATCCCCAAGTCCCCGCGCCCCGGGCGCGACGGCCAGCCGGTGGACGTCACCGGCGCGGTCACCGTCACCGCGGCCATCGTGCTGATGGTCCTCGCCGTCGAGCGCGCCGCGCACGCGGACCTGTGGCAGACCCTGCTCTGCGTCGCCGCCGGCCTCGTCTTCTTCGTGGCCTTCACCCTGACCGAGCGCAAGTCCGCGGCGCCGCTGGTGCGCCTCGGCATCCTGCGCACCGGTTCGCTGCTGCGCGCCAACCTCGCGGGGCTGCTCTTCGCCGCCGGCTTCTTCGGCTTCCAGTTCGTCGCCGTCCTCTACCTCCAGGAACTGCGCGGCTGGTCCACCCTGGAGACCAGCTTCGCGATGATGGTCATCGGCATCGACGCGGTGCTCTCGCCGACCCTGACCCCGAAGCTGGTGGAGAAGTTCGGCAACGCCCGGGTCATCTTCGGCGGCCTGGTCCTCGCGGCCCTGTCGTACGCCCTGTTCCTGCCGCTGCAGCTGGACTGGACGTACATGATGATGTTCCCGAGCCTGCTCATCCTCGGCCTCGCCTTCTCGCTGGCCTACGGTCCGCTGACCATCGTCGCCACCGAGGGCATCGCGGAGGAGGAGCAGGGCGTCGCCGGCGGACTCCTCTACACCTGCTTCCAGTTCGGTGCCGCGCTCGGCCTGTCCTCCGTCACCGCGGTCAGCGAGGCGGCCACCGACGGCGCCTCGCCGGACGCCATCCTCGACGGCTACCGCATCGGCCTGATCGTGCCGCTCGGCGCGGCCCTGCTCGCCGCGTTCATCAGCGCCTTCGGCCTGCGGAACAAGTCCACCACCACGCCCGACGCCCCGGTGGCGGACGGCGGTCCGGTCATGGAGTCGGTCAAGACCACCTCCTGACGCCCCGCCCGCCGCGCGGGCACCGCGGACGCATTGCCCCAGGCGCACATCCCCCGTGCCTGGGGCGATGCCCGTTCTCCTGCTGCCGTCCTTCTCCGAAATGGCCGGGCCCACCGCCCGGTCATTTTTCGTCATCCGGCCCTGAGATTTTCGGATTACCGGCGTGAGAGTGCCGCTCGCAAGAATGTGAGCCGCGCATCCCACGATTCGTGAATCCGTTCCGGAAATACGCCCGGACGTAAATCTCTGAGGAGGCAGGATGACCACGACCGACAGCGCGGTTGCTGCGGTATTCGAGGAAGTCAAGGCCCTCGCCACCCGGTTCCGGGACAGTGCGAAGGAGTCCGAGGAGCGCCGTTGGCTCCCGGACGAGAACATCGAACTCCTCGAAAAGAGCGGGGTGTTCCGCCTGGGCGTGCCGAAGCGCTTCGGCGGTCTGGAGGCCCCGGTCGCCGACCAGGTCCGGGTGCTGAGCGAGATCTCCCGCGCCGACACGGCCACCGGCTGGGTCGCCATGATCTGGGTGTCCAGCTCCTGGGTGCCGAGCCTCTTCCCCGACGAGACCCAGCAGGAGGTCTACGCCCGGGGGACGGCCCGGGTCTCCACCGGCTTCTCCCCGACCGGCGTACTGACCCCCGAGGACGGCGGCTTCTCGCTGAGCGGCAGCTGGAAGTGGATGTCGGGCTGCCGCGGCGCCGGCTGGGCCCTGCTCGCCTCGATCCTCCCCGCCGAGGACGGCACCCCGGTGCCGCACGCCGCCCTGGTGCCCCTCTCCGAGCTGGAGATCGCCGACGACTGGCATGCCGCCGCCGCCTCGGGCACCGGCAGCTCCACGGTGACCGCCACCGGGGTGAAGGTCCCCGCCCGGCGGGTGGTCAGCCTGCTCGACGTGCTCGGCGGCACCACCGGTGACCGCAGCAACACCGGTGCCACCGGCCGTAATTACGCCTTCATCCCGTTCTTCATGGCCCAGGGCGCCTCCGCCTACCTCGGCATCGCCCGCGGCGCCTTCGAACTGTTCCTGGAGCGGCTGCCGGGACGCGGCATCACGTACACCTCCTGGGCCGACCAGAGCCAGTCGCCGCTCACCCAGATCCAGGTCGCCACGGCCGCGAACAAGATCTCCGCGGCCGAGGCGCTCCAGTCGACCTGGCTGGAGCT
The DNA here is from genome assembly GCF_012273655.1 of Streptomyces physcomitrii. Lineage (GTDB taxonomy): Bacteria > Actinomycetota > Actinomycetes > Streptomycetales > Streptomycetaceae > Streptomyces > Streptomyces physcomitrii. The sequence goes on from NZ_JAAWWP010000001.1 coordinate 408,124, forward strand.
GATCCAGCGGCACGCCGACGCGGGCACCCAGCCCTCGATCGAGGAGCGCGCGGCGGTCCGCGGCAAGGCCGGTTACGCGATCCAGCTCGCCAAGGAGGCGGTGGACGAGCTGTTCGAGGCGAGCGGCGCCTCGGTGATCATGCGGGACGTGCCCTTCCAGCGCTTCCACCGGGACCTGCGCGGACTCGCGCTGCACGCCCTGTTCGCCTTCACCACCAACCAGGAAGTGCACGGGCGGGCCCTCCTCGGCCTGGCTCCGGACACGCCCTTCCTCTGAGCCGCGACAGCCGGGGGCACCCGACTCGCGCGGGTGCCCCCGGGCCATTTCGAGACGGGAAGAACGCACATGGCCAACAACGGGATCCTGGTTCTGGGCGGTACGGGCAAGACCGGCCGGCGACTCGTCAGCACGCTGCGCGCCAGGGGCGCCGAGGTCCGCGCGGCCAGCCGCTCCGGGGAGGTCCGCTTCGACTGGGACGACCGGAGCACCTGGGCGCCGGCCTTCACCGGCGTGCGCGCCGCCTATGTGGTGGACCTGCAGGACAAGCCCGGTCAGTGGGACGCCGAGACCCAGATCCGGGCGCTCGCCGAGCAGGCCGTGGCGCAGGGCGTCGAACGCCTGGTCCTGCTGCAGGCGCGGGTGCACGGACTGGTCGGCGGCAAGGACCTGAAGGCGGGGGAGGGCGCGGTGCGCGAGTCCGGCGCCGAGTGGACCATCCTGCGCCCGAACTGGTTCTTCCAGAACTTCGACGAGGGCGTCCTGTTCGACGCCGTACTCGCCGGGGAGCTGCGGCTGCCCGCCGGTCAGGGCCGCGAGCCCTTCGTCGACGCGGGCGACGTGGCGGAGGTGGCGGCGGCGGCCCTCCTGGAGGACGGCCACCAGGGGCAGATCCACGAACTGAGCGGCCCCGCCTCGCTCAGCCTCGCCGAGGCGGCGGCCCTGCTCTCCGAGGCGAGCGGCCGCGAGATCCGCTACGTGCCCGTGGACCACCAGGAGTACGTGGACGAACTCGTCTCCTACGAGGTCCCGGCGGACTACGCGCTCTTCGTGGCCGACCTGGTCGCCCAGATCAGGGACAACCACAACACCGCCACCACCCCGACGGTCGAGCGGATTCTCGGCCGCCCGCCGCGCGATTTCGCCGACTTCGCGAAGTCCGCCGCCGCGGACGGTGTCTGGCAGGACTGAACCGCCGGGGCATGCCTCGCGGTTTCTCCGCAGTGAGTCGGTGACTTCAAAGTGCCTTCTTCTGAACGGGGAAACCGTGAGGCATGCTGGATCGCGCGGGCAGGAAGTGCGCCTTTTTATCCACCTGATTTTCGAGGTATCGCGATGGCTGCTGCAAAAGTGAGAACATTCGCCGAGATCGAGGACAAGTTCGTCCAGTACATTCAGGAGATCGTCTACTGCACGATGATCACGGTGGACAAGAAGAACCGTCCCCGCGCACGCGTGCTGCTGCCCATCTGGGAGACGGTCGACGGAAAGCCGGTCGGCTGGCTCGCGGCGTACAAGACCCCGGTCAAGGTGGCGCACCTCGCGAACAATCCGCACACCACCTATTCGTACTGGAGCCCCAACCAGAACGCCGTGTTCGTCGACAGCGTCTCGCGCTGGGTCGACGACCCGGAGACTAAGCGCTACTCCTGGGACCTCTACCGCAAGGGCAGCCCCGCGGGCGTCGGCTACAACCCGCTCAACTTCTGGCGCGGAGGCCCCGAGGACCCCAAGTACGACGTGCTGCGCATCGAGCCCTGGCGCGTCCAGGTGCTGCGCGGCACCGACCTGAGCAGCCGCATCTGGACCGACGAGTCCGCGGCCTGATCCCCCCCGCGGGACAGGCGCGGGCTCACCTCGGCCGAGGTGCCCGAGCCGCTCCCGCCCCCTCCTCGACCAGAGCGGCGGAGGGCTCCTGTTCGGCGTGCGCGGCGGTGAGATGGTCCACCGCCGCGCCCGCGGCGAACTCGGCGGCGTAGACCGCGCCCAGCTCCGCCTCGGCGCGGGCGCCGATCCGCTCGACGTCCCGGCGCTCCGCCAGGGGCAGCGGCGCCCCGGCCCGCGCCCGGGTCGAGGAGGCGGTGCCGAGCAGGCGGGCCGCGCGCCGCGGCCGTCCGGCCAGGGCGTGGGCGCCCGCGAGTCCCTCCAGGGCCAGGGCCACCGCCCGCGCGTCCTCGGTGGCGAGGGCAGCGGTCAGGCCCTCGCGGTGCAGGGTGAGCGCGGCGTCGGCGTCCCCGCGCAGCTCGGCGGCGAAGCCGAGTTCGGCCAGCACCAGCGCGAGCCCGTTGCTGGCTCCCCGGCTGGCGTTCCACTCGCGCCAGGGCGTCAGATGGGTCTCGGCGGTGTCCAGTTCGCCCTGGCGGCGGGCGCCGAGGGCCAGGCCCAGCTCGGCCATCTGCGCCGCGGGCTGGTTCCCCTGCTCCACGGCGAGACGCAGCGCCCGCCGGTGGAACTCCTCCGCCGCCGCGTGCCGCCCCGACAGCAGGGCGATCCGGCCGAGACCGGACAGCTGGCGGGAGACCTCCGACCAGAGTTCCAGGGACTGCGCCATCCGCAGGCCCTCCCGGTGCAGGGCGGCGGCCCGCTCGTAGTCCGCGGTGATCTCGGCGTGCACGCCCAGCGCCTCGGCCGCCTTCAACTGCCCCCAGACATCGCCGAGCCGGTCGAACTGGGCCCGGGCCTCCAGGGCGTTGTCCCGCAGCGCCGCCAGATCCCCGCGCGCCATGGCGAGGGCCGCCCTGCTGTTCAGCGCGGCGGCCACTCCCCAGGGGTCCTGCAGGGCGCGGAAGTCGAGCAGGGCGCGGTTCACATGCTCCTCGCTCGCCGCCGAGTTGCCGACCTCCCACTGGGCGAAGCCGAGGAACCACTCCGCCCTGGCCCGCCCCACCGTGCGCTCCGCGGAGCCGGTGCGGCCCGCCCGGTCGCACTCCTCGTCCGGCTCGCCCTCGCCGAGCAGCAGCCGGAAGCCCTCGCCCCAGGTCGCCGCCTCGGCCGTGGCGACGGCGGGCGCCGGTCCCTCGGTCTCCAGCGCGCAGGCCAGGAAGCGGCAGGCTTCGCCGAGTCGCCCGCTGAGGAACCAGTACCAGGCGAGGGCGTTGACGATCCGCAGGGCCAGCGGGGCGGCGCCGGTGCGCTTGGCGGTCTCCAGGGCCTGCCGGAAGTTGGCCGCCTCCGCGGCGAGCAGGCGCAGCCGGTTCTGCTGGCCCGGTCCGTGCAGCCGCGGGCGGGCGCGTTCGGCCAGCTCGGTGTAGTACCGGGCGTGGCACACGGCGATCTCCTCGGCCTCCCCCGACTCCTGGAGCCTGCGCTGCGCGTACACCCAGACGGATTCCAGGAGCCGGAAGCGGGCCGCCGTCGGCCCGTCGGAGCGGACCACCAGCGAGCGGTCCACCAGCCGGGCCAGGATGTCGACGACCTCCGCGCGGGGCATCCCGCCGCCTGCGGAGAGCTCCTCGGCAGCGCTCAGCGCGCAGCCCTCGGCGTGCACCGCGAGACGGCGGAGCACCACCTGCTCCTGCGGGCTGAGCAGGCTCCAGCTCCAGTCGATGGTGGCCTGCAGGGTCTGCTGGCGCGGCGGGGCGCCGCGGTAGCCGCTGTTGAGGATCTGGAAGCGGTCGTCGAGGCGGGCGAGCAGTTCACGGACCCCGAGGGCGCGCACCCGGGTCGCCGCCAGCTCCAGGGCGAGCGGGATGCCGTCGAGGCGGCGGCAGACGGCCGCCACGCTGGGCGCGGAGTCGGCGTCCAGGACGAAGGAGGGGTCGGCCGCCGCGGCGCGGGCCACGAACAGCTGCACGGCGCTGGAGCGCTCCAGGTGGGCCGGTTCGTCCCGGGCGGGGAGTTCCAGCGGCGGCACCGCCCAGACCGTCTCGCCGCTGACCCGCAGCGGCTCCTGACTGGTCGCGAGGACCTTCACCCCGCGGCCGCTCGCGAGCAGCCGGTCGACGAGCCCGGCCACCGCGTCCACCACGTGTTCGCAGTTGTCGAGCACCAGGAGCAGCCTGCGCGGGGCGACGGTCTGCGCCAGCCGCTCGGCCGGGCCCTGTAAGGAGGCGACCGGACCGGCGCCCTCGGACTCCTCGCGGATGCCGAGGACCGTCATCACCCGCCGCGCGAGGTCCTCGGCGGTGACCGGATCGTCGGCCGCCCCCGCCCCCGCCAGCTCCACCAGCCAGACGCCGTCGGGGAATTCGGCGGTCAGCCCGCCCGCCACGGCGAGCGCGAGCCGGGTCTTGCCCACCCCGCCGGCGCCGGTGAGGGTGACCAGCCGGTGCGGCCGGATGAGCCGCCTGCCGTCGGCGAGCGCCTGCTCCCGGCCGACCAGGGGGTTCACCGGATCGGGGAGGTTGGTACGGGCGCGGACCGCCGGTTCGGCGGCGGGCGCGCTGTCCTGGAGCCCGGGGTCCTGCCTCAGGATGGCCTGCTGCAGGGCGTCGATCGCGGCGCCGGGCACCAGGCCCAGTTCCTCGCGGAGCCGGCGGCGCAGATCGGTGTAGCTGTCCAGCGCCTCCACGGAGCGCCCGGCCCGGTGCAGGGCGTGCATCTGCGCCCTGCGCAGCCGTTCGCGCAGCGGGTGCGCGGTCACCACCGGGGTCAGCTCCTCCACCACCAGGCTGTGCTCACCGAGTTCGAGCCGGGCCTCCGCGTGCTCCTCGATCGCGGTGAGCCGGGCCTCGTCGAGGCTCGCCACGGCGGTCCGTACGAAGGAGTCCCGGGTGAAGTCGGCGAAGGCGGGCCCCCGCCACAGCGCCAGCGCGTCCGAGAGCACCGCCGCCTTGCCGCGCGGATCGGCGGCCGTACGCGAGCGGGCCAGCAGCGCGCGGAACTGACCGGCGTCCACCGCCTCGTCCGGGGCGCGCAGTACGTAGCCGGGGGGCCGGTGCTGGACGAGTTCGCGCGCGCCGGGCTCGGCGTCCTCCAGGGCGCGCCGCAGCTGGGAGACCTTCGCCTGGAGGGAGGCGGTCGGATTGGCGGGCAGCGCGGCCCCGCCCCACAGCACCTCGATCAGCTGGTCGGCGGAGACCACATGCCCCTGATGGGCGAGCAGACCGGCGAGCAGGGTGCGGACCTTGACCTCGGGGACCCGAACCGGCCGCCCCAGATCGGTCCGCACCTCCAATGGGCCCAGCACCCCGAATCGCATGCTTCACAGTAACTCGCTGGTTACCCGGGAAGTGCGCCCGTTCGCCGGGCGTGACGCGACTGACAATTTCCTGTGCGCGAAGGGTATTTATTGCAGGCGGCATGATTTCCACTCGGGTAATGCGCCGGGTTCCGGCCATTGCCCGGATGCGCACTCCGGAACACATTTCCGTGTGCACGCAGGTCTTCTCCCCTTACCCCGGCGAGACCGTTGCCGTGAGCAAGTGGCCGGAATACGAGAACTCCACCACCCCGTCCCCCCTCCGAACGACCCGACACAGCCCTGCGCCCTCCTCACGCGCGACGACTTCGGCCGGCTCTCCCTCGCGGAAGAGGGCTCCGGTGTTGTCGTCCAGGGCCCAGGTGGCGGGCAGCGCCCCGGTGCGTACCGCCTCGTGCAGGGCGGGGCGGCGCTCCGGCTCGCTGTCGTAGTGCGGGCAGAAGGCGTCCGGCAGCAGGGCGAGGCCGTCGTGGAGCGGGGAGGGCGGGCCGAAGGAGTCGGTGAGGCAGGCGGTGAACCAGCAGCAGGCGCCGGCGCTGATGCCGCAGAGCAGTACGCCCGCCTCGTATGCCTCGCGCAACAGCGGGCCGAGACCGTGCAGGCGCCACAGGGCGAGCAGGTTCGCGGTGCTGCCGCCGCCGACGTAGATCAGGTCCTGGGAGAGGAGCACTTCGCGGAGGTCGCGGGTGTCGCGGCGGAAGAGGGAGAGGACGGAGGGCTCACAGGCGCGGGTGGCCGGGTCGAAGGCGGCGGTGAACTTCTCGATGTATCCGGCCGCGTCGCCGCTGGCCGTCGGCAGGAAGCAGACGCGGGGGCGGTCGGCGCCGGTCAGACCCAGCGCCCAGTCGTCGAGCAGGGTGTCGGGGTCCTCGGAGAAGCCGCCGCCGAGGAGGGCGACGCGGCGGGTCGGGGGCATGGGCTCTCCTCCGGGTGGGGACGCGGTCGCGGGCGTCGGCGGTGTGGAGCCGGATGCCGGAGACCGGTCGCGGCCCTCACTCCGACCCCGCCAGTCTCGCAAGCCCTCCATGCCCGGGCCACGGATTAACGCGGTGTCAGCGAGCCGCGCGGTGGCTCCGGGTGACCTCCCCCCCCCACCGCCCATCCGGCCCGCCCGAAAGTGCGCGAAAGCTGACGTACCGCAATATTTGCCCTAAGCAGTAGTGGGACTTCCGAGGAGGCACTCCATGCGTGGAGCGAGTCACGCCAAGTGGGCCGCGGGTGCGGTGGCTGTCGCGCTCGCCGCGACCGCCTGTGGTGGCGGTGACGACAGCGGCGGCGGCGGGGGAGGGGGCGGCGGGGACGGTGTGGTGCGGTCCTCCTGGGGTGACCCGCAGAATCCGCTGGAGCCCGCCAACACCAACGAGGTGCAGGGCGGCAAGGTCATGGACATGATCTTCCGGGGGCTCAAGCGCTACGACCCGAAGACGGGCAAGGCCGAGGACATGCTCGCGGAGAAGTTCGCGACCAAGGACTCGACCACCTTCACGGTCACCGTCAAGGACGGCTGGACCTTCTCCAACGGCGAGAAGGTCACCGCGAAGTCCTTCGTCGACGCCTGGAACTACGGCGCCAGCCTGAAGAACAACCAGAAGAACGCGTACTTCTTCGGCTATATCGAGGGCTACGAGAAGGTGCACCCGGAGTCCGGCAAGCAGAGCGCCGACACCCTCTCCGGGCTCAAGGCGACCGGGCCGCGCACCTTCACCGTCAAGCTCAACCAGAAGTTCTCCACCTGGCCGGAGACCCTCGGCTACGCCGCCTTCGCCCCGCTGCCGCAGGCCTTCTTCAAGAACCACGCGGCCTGGGTGAAGAAGCCGGTCGGCAACGGCCCGTACACCGTGCGGTCCTACCGCAAGGGCTCGCAGATGTCGCTGCGCAAGTGGGCGAAGTACCCGGGCTCGGACAAGGCGCGGAACGACGGCGTGGACCTCAAGGTCTACACCGACAACAACACCGCCTACACCGACCTGACGGCGGGCAACCTCGACCTCGTCGACGACGTGCCCGCGGCCCAGCTGCGCAATGTCCGGGCCGACCTCGGCGACCGGTACCTGAACACCCCCGCGGGCATCATCCAGACCCTGGCCTTCCCCTTCTACGACAAGGACTGGCCGGACGACGCCAAGGGCGCCAAGCTCCGCAAGGGCCTGTCGATGGCGATCAACCGCAAGCAGATCACCGAGACCATCTTCCAGAAGACCCGCACCCCGGCCACCGACTGGACCTCCCCGGTGCTCGGCGAGGACGGCGGCTACAAGCCCGGCCTGTGCGGGGACGCCTGCGACTACAAGCCCGCCGAGGCCAGGAAGCTGGTCAAGGAGGGCGGCGGTCTCCCCGGCGGCCAGGTCAAGATCGGCTACAACGCCGACACCGGCAGCCACAAGGACTGGGTCGACGCGGTCTGCAACAGCATCAACAAGGCGCTCGGCCAGTCCAAGGCCTGCGTCGGCAACCCGACCGGCACCTTCGCCGACTTCCGCAACAAGACCTCGCAGCAGAAGATGGACGGCCCCTTCCGGGCGGGCTGGCAGATGGACTACCCGCTGATCCAGAACTTCCTGCAGCCGCTGTACTACACCAACGCCTCCTCCAACGACGGCAAGTGGTCCAACAAGGAGTTCGACAAGCTCGTCAACGAGGCCAACGCCGAGTCCGACGCCGCCGCCGCGGTGAAGAAGTTCCAGCAGGCCGAAGAGGTCGTGCGGGACAACATGGCCGCCATCCCGCTCTGGTACCAGAACGGCAGCGCGGGCTACTCGGACCGGGTCTCCGACGTCGCCCTCAACCCGTTCAGCGTGCCGGTCTACAACGAGATCAAGGTCGGCTGACCCCCGGCGGCCCCCGGCCCGGCGCCCGTGCGCGCCGGGCCGCGGCCACCTCCGCGGCCATGGGAACCGACAGCCGCGGCCACCAAAACCGGAGCCCTCATGGGACGTTATGTGATCCGGCGCCTGCTGCAGATGATCCCGGTCTTCATCGGCGCCACCCTGCTGATCTTCCTCATGGTCAACGTGATGGGCGACCCCATCGCGGGGCTCTGCGGCGACCGGCAGTGCGATCCGGCGACCGCCGCCCAGCTGCGCAAGGAGTTCGGGCTCGACAAACCGGTCTGGCAGCAATACCTGACGTACATGGGCAATGTCTTCACCGGCGACCTCGGCACCGCCTTCAACGGGCAGCAGGTCACCGAGCTGATGGCGGACTCCTGGCCGATCACCGCCCGGCTGACCCTGATCGCGATCCTCATCGAGCTGGTCGTCGGCATCACCCTCGGCGTGGTCACCGGACTGCGCCGCGGCCGGCCGGTGGACACCGGGGTGCTGCTCGCCACCCTGGTGGTGATCTCCATCCCGACCTTCGTCACCGGGCTCCTGCTGCAACTCCTGCTCGGCGTCAAATGGGGCTGGATCAAACCGGCCGTCTCCACCGACGCCGAATTCTCCGAACTGCTCGTCCCCGGCCTGGTGCTCGCCTCCCTCTCGCTGGCCTACGTCACCCGCCTCACCCGCACCTCGATCGCCGAGAACCGCCGCGCGGACTACATCCGCACCGCCATCGCCAAGGGGGTGCCGCGGCGCCGGGTGGTCGTCCGGCACCTGCTGCGCAACTCGCTGATCCCGGTGGTCACCTTCATCGGCACCGACATCGGCGCCCTGATGGGCGGGGCCATCGTCACCGAGCGCATCTTCAACATCCACGGCGTCGGCTACCAGCTCTACCAGGGCATCCTGCGGCAGAACACCCAGACCGTGGTCGGCTTCGTGACCGTCCTGGTCCTGGTCTTCCTGGTGGCGAATCTGCTCGTCGACCTCCTGTACGCCGTACTCGACCCGAGGATCCGCTATGTCTGAGCACGGACCGGCCGGCGGCGTGCCCGAGGACTCCGCGATGGCGCCCACCGGCATGGGCGGCGCCATGGACCTGGCCGCCGAGGAGGGCGCCTCGCTGGAGAAGCGGCCCGGCCCCGACGGCACCGGGCCCGAGGCCAAGCCGCGCAGCCTGTGGTCGGACGCCTGGCGGGACCTGCGCCGCAACCCGGTCTTCCTGATCTCGGCGCTGATCATCCTCTTCCTGGTCGTCATCTCGCTGTGGCCCTCGCTGATCGCCTCCCGCGACCCCCTCGACTGCGACCTCGCCAACGCGCAGAAGGGCTCGGCGCCGGGCCACCCCTTCGGCTTCGACGGCCAGGGCTGCGATGTGTACACCCGTACCGTCTACGGGGCCCGCGCCTCGGTGACCGTCGGCGTCTGCGCCACCCTCGGGGTCGCGCTCCTCGGCTCGGTGCTCGGCGGGCTCGCCGGGTTCTTCGGCGGCTTCTGGGACGCGATCCTCTCCCGGGTCACCGACATCTTCTTCGCCATCCCGGTGGTCCTCGGCGGACTGGTGCTGCTCTCGGTGGTGACCAGCTCGACGGTCTGGCCGGTGATCGGCTTCATCGTGCTGCTCGGCTGGCCGCAGATCTCCCGCATCGCCCGCGGCGCGGTGATCACCGCCAAGCAGAACGACTACGTCCAGGCGGCGCGGGCGCTGGGCGCCTCCAACTCCCGGATGCTGCTGCGGCACATCACCCCGAACGCGGTCGCCCCGGTCATCGTGGTGGCCACCATCGCGCTCGGCACGTACATCGCCCTGGAGGCCACGCTCTCCTACCTCGGTGTCGGGCTGAAGCCGCCGACCGTCAGCTGGGGCATCGACATCTCCTCGGCCTCGCAGATCATCCGCACCGCCCCGCACGCCCTGCTCTGGCCCGCCGGCGCGCTCGCGATCACCGTGCTGGCCTTCATCATGCTCGGCGACGCGGTGCGCGACGCCCTCGACCCCAAGCTGCGCTGAGGAGCGGGCCATGCTGCTGGAAGTACGCGATCTGCAGGTGCAGTTCCGGATGCGGGAGGGGATCTCGCGGGCCGTCAACGGCGTCAGCTACGCGGTCGACAAGGGGGAGACGCTCGCGGTGCTCGGCGAGTCCGGCTCCGGCAAGTCGGTGACCGCGCAGGCCGTGATGGGCATCCTGGACAGCCCGCCCGGGCGCATCACCGGCGGCGAGATCCTCTTCCAGGGCGAGAACCTGCTGACCATGCCGGAGAAGAAGCGGCGTACGGTGCGCGGCGCGCAGATGGCGATGATCTTCCAGGACGCGCTCTCCTCGCTCAACCCGGTGCTGAGCGTGGGCGACCAGCTCGGCGAGATGTTCGTGGTGCACCGCGGCATGTCGAAGAAGGACGCCCGGGCCCGCGCCGTCGAGCTGATGGACCGGGTGCGCATCCCGGCCGCCAAGGAGCGCGTACGGCAGTACCCGCACCAGTTCTCCGGCGGCATGCGCCAGCGGATCATGATCGCCATGGCGCTCGCCCTGGAACCCGCGCTGATCATCGCGGACGAGCCGACCACCGCCCTCGACGTCACCGTGCAGGCCCAGGTGATGGAACTCCTCGCGGAACTCCAGCGCGAGCTGCGGATGGGCCTCATCCTCATCACCCACGACCTCGGGGTGGTCGCCGACGTCGCCGATCGCATCGCGGTGATGTACGCGGGCCGCATCGTCGAGTCCGCCCCGGTCCACGACATCTACCGGGCGCCCGCCCACCCGTACACCAAGGGCCTGCTCGAATCGATCCCCCGCCTCGACCAGAAGGGGCAGGAGCTCTACGCGATCAAGGGGCTGCCGCCGAACCTCATGCACATCCCGCCCGGCTGCGCCTTCCACCCGCGCTGCCCGAGGGCCCAGGAGGTCTGCGTCCGCGAGGAGCCGCCGCTGCACCGGGTCTCCGCCGGGCGGGGCAGCGCCTGCCACTTCTGGAAGGAGACCCTCGATGACGCCGCACGGTGACGCGCACCCCCGCGAGAGCGCCCCGGCCACCGGCGCCACGGCCGGGGACCTCCTCGACAAGGCCCCCGGCGAGGCCGCCCGGGACGCCCGGCGCGGCGGGCCCGACCGGGAGCCGATCCTCGAAGTCCGCGGACTGGTCAAGCACTTCCCGCTGACCCAGGGCATCCTCTTCAAGCGCCAGATCGGCGCGGTCAAGGCGGTGGACGGGGTCGACTTCGACCTCGGGCACGGCGAGACCCTCGGCATCGTCGGCGAATCGGGCTGCGGCAAGTCCACCGTCGCCCGGATGCTGGTCCACCTGGAGGAGCCGACCCGGGGCACCATCCGCTACAAGGGCGAGGACGTCACCAAGCTCTCCGGCCGCGCCCTCAAGGCGGTCCGCCGCAACATCCAGATGGTCTTCCAGGACCCCTACACCTCGCTCAACCCCCGAATGACGGTCGGCGACATCATCGGCGAGCCCTACGAGATCCACCCCGAGGCGGCCCCCAAGGGCTCCCGGCGGCAGCGGGTGCGCGAACTCCTCGACGTGGTCGGCCTCAACCCGGAGTACCTGAACCGCTATCCACACCAGTTCTCCGGCGGCCAGCGCCAGCGCATCGGCATCGCCCGCGGGCTCGCCCTGCGCCCGGAGATCATCGTCGCCGACGAACCGGTCTCCGCCCTCGACGTCTCCGTGCAGGCCCAGGTCATCAACCTGATGGAACGCCTCCAGGACGAGTTCGACCTCTCCTACGTCTTCATCGCCCACGACCTGTCCATCGTGCGCCACATCTCCGAGCGGGTGGCCGTGATGTACCTCGGCCGCATCGTCGAGACCGGCACCGACACCGAGATCTACGAGCACCCCACGCATCCGTACACCCAGGCGCTGCTCTCCGCGGTGCCGGTGCCCGACCCGGGGATGCGGGAGGCCCGGGCGCGCATCCTGCTCTCCGGGGACGTGCCCTCACCGGCCCATCCGCCCTCCGGCTGCCGCTTCCGCACCCGCTGCTGGAAGGCCCAGGAGCGCTGCGCCCTGGAGGTCCCGGCGCTCGCGGTGCCCGCCGAGTTCCGCCATGTCAGCGGCCCGGCCGCGCACGACTCGGCCTGCCACTTCGCGGAGGAGCGGCAGATCGTGCCGGGGGACACCGGGGGCACGGGGGACGCCGCGGACACCGGAGGCACAGGACGCACAGGGGGCACAGGGGGCACCGAGGAGGGCGGCGCCGGGGGCGGGAGCGGCGGCGGTATCCCTTAACACGGGTGCAACCGCCGCGTCGCGGCTCCGATATACCCGCCGTCCACGCTCGTCGGTGTACGGCCGTGCGGGTGCCGTAGACCGGCCGGGGCGCGATCACGCCCCGGCCGGTCGCCTTTCGTACGGTCGCGGATACGGCCGCCGGCGCAGCGGCGGCTACCGGATACGGGCTATGCCCTACCGCCCAAGGACCGCTTGAGGAAGTCCACTTGGAGGAGGAGCAGGTTCTCCGCCACCTGTTCCTGCGGGGTCATGTGGGTGACCCCGGAGAGCGGCAGCACCTCGTGCGGGCGGCCCTGGGCGAGCAGCGCGGAGGAGAGCCGCAGGCTGTGCGCGACCACCACGTTGTCGTCGGCGAGACCGTGCACGATCATCATCGGGCAGTGCTCCGCGGCGGCGCCGACCAGGCCCTCGTCGCCGATGAGCGAGTTGGCGGTGTACACCTCGGGCTGCGCGCCGGGGTCGCCGAGGTAGCGCTCCTGGTAGTGGGTGTCGTACAGGCGCAGATCGGTGACCGGGGCGCCGACCACCGCGGCGTGGAAGACATCGGGGCGCCTGAGCGCGGCCAGGCCCGCCAGATAGCCGCCGAAGGACCAGCCGCGGATCCCCACCCGCCCCAGGTCGAAGGGGAACTCCCCGGCCAGCGCGTGCAGCGCGTCCACCTGGTCCTGGAGCACCACCTCCGCGAGCCGGTCCCGTACCGACTTCTCCCAGGCGGGGCTGCGGCCCGGGGTGCCCCGGCCGTCCGCGACCAGCACCGCGAAGCCCTGGTCGGCGAACCACTGGGAGGTCAGATAGGCGTTGTGCGCCGCCTGGACGCGCTGGCCGTGCGGACCGCCGTAGGGGTCGAGCAGCACCGGCAGCGGCCCGTCGCCCTCGCGCCAGTCGGAGGGCAGCAGCACGGCGCACGGGATCTTCCGCGCGCCGGCGTGCAGCAGCCGCACCCGCGGGCTGAGCACCGGCCGGTCCGGGTACGAGGAGATGCCCGCCGTGCGCTTGCCGTCCCGCAGGATCCGCACCTCGGCGCCGGGCTCCGCGAGCCGCGCCGAGACCAGGACGGTGACCGCGCCGGAGCGCACCGCCCAGTGCACCCCCGGCTCCTGGGAGAGGCGCTCCACGCCGAGTTCGCTGACCCGGTAGACGTGCACCTCGCCGATCTCCGGCTCCGGTGCCTCCTCGCCCGCCGAGGCGCTCACCAGCACGTCGTCCGCGCCGACGTCGAGCACCGCGCGCAGGTGCAACTGTGCGCCGGTCAGGGCGCGTTCGCCGACGGTGAGCACCCGCGCCCCGCCCTCGTCGGCGATCCGGACCAGCTGCCCGCTCGGGGACCAGCAGGGCACCCCGGGGAGCAGTTCCAGCCAATCCGCGTCCTCGTCCGCGTGCACCATCCGGGTCGAACCCCCGTCCGGGTCCACCGCCAGGTGCAGTTGACTGCGCTGGTCACGGGATTGGACGAGGAGCAGCGGCGCCCCGGCCGCCGACCAGTGCACCCGGGCGAGATACGGGTAGCGCCCGCGGTCCCAGTCCACCTCGGTGCGGCTGCCGTCCAGGCCGGTGACGAAGAGGCGGACCTCGGCGTTGGGGGTGCCGGCCGCCGGGTAGCGCACGCTCACCGGCTCCTTGTCCGGGTGCGCGGGGTCGGCGATCCACCAGCGCCGCACCGGGGACTCGTCGACCCGGGCGACCAGCAGCCGGGTGGAGTCGGGGGACCACCAGAAGCCCCGGGTGCGCCCCATCTCCTCGGCGGCGATGAACTCCGCGAGCCCGTGGGTCACTTGCTCCGCCTCCGGCTCGGCGAGCGCCCGGTCGCCGGGGGCGTCCTCGGCGCCGGTGAGCGGGGCCACCCGCAGGGCGCCGCCGCTGACGTAGGCCACGTGCCTGCCGTCCGGGGAGGGGCGCGGGTCGATCACCGGTCCCGGGGCGGGGAGTTCACGGGCCGTACCGGCGCGCAGCTCCGCCGTGAAGAGGCGCCCGGAGAGCGCGAAGGCGGCGATCTCGGCGGCGGCGTCGGTGGCGTAGCCGACGATCCCGGCGCTCGACTCGCGGCTGCGCTCCCGGCGCGCACGCTCCTCGGCGGAGAGCTCCTCGGCCGCGGTGCCGAGCAGCGCCACCGGATCTGCGGCGATGCGCTCCTCACCGGTGGCGGTGTCCACGACCCAGAGCAACTGGGCCCGGTCGGTGCCGGATCGGGAGCGCAGGAAGGCGACATGGCCGCCGTCCGGAGCCACCGTGAAGGCCCGGGGCGCCCCGAGTGAGAAACGCAGGGTACGGGCATGCTGACGGGGAAAAGTCGGCGGAACCGGCTGCGGAGCTGAGGTCATCCTCCGAGCCTAGGAGATCTCCATGAGCGACGGCACCCGAAAGCTGGACGGGGCCGACACGGCATGCGCCCCCATCGTGCTGCCGTGCACCGGACCTGTTCCGATCCATGCACGCGCGCGGAAAGTTATGATCCATCTCGCCGAACGGGTCCTCCCGGGCGGCAACTCCGTTGACACACAACGACTTTGGAGGTGAACCGCCGTGGCACTCTCGATTTCGGCGGTGGTGCTGCTGGCGGTCATCGTCTTCCTGCTGGTGAAGAAATCAGGACTCAAGGGCGGGCACGCCCTGGTCTGTGTGCTGCTCGGGTTCTACCTGGCCAGCTCCTCCGTGGCGCCGACCATCGACGACATCACCAACAACGTCGCCGGGATGATCGGCGACATCAAGCTGTAGCCGCCGCGAGCGCGCCTTCGGGCGCGGGTACGCCGTGAGGGTCGGCGGCCGCTCGTAGGGTGGCCGCCATGACCGAACTTCCCGCGCGCCGACTGCTGCTCGTCCACGCGCACCCCGACGACGAGTCGATCAACAACGGCGCCACCATGGCCAAGTACGCGGCCGAGGGCGCCCTCGTCACCCTGGTGACCTGCACCCTCGGCGAGGAGGGCGAGGTGATCCCGCCGGAGCTCGCCTTGCTCGCGTCCGGCTTCGAGGACCGGCTCGGTCCGCACCGCGTCAAAGAACTCGCCGCCGCCATGCGGGAGTTGGGCGTACGGGACCACCGCTTCCTCGGCGGCGAGGGCCGCTGGCGCGACTCCGGAATGCGCGGCGCCGAGCAGAACCGGCGCCCCGGGGCCTTCTGGGGGGCCGACCTCGACGAGGCCGCCGCGCCTCTCGTGGAGGTCATCCGCGAAGTGCGCCCCCAGGTGCTCGTCACCTACGACCCGGACGGCGGCTACGGCCACCCCGACCACATCCAGGCGCACCGGGTCGCCATGCGCGCCGCGGACCTGGCCGCCGAACGCGCCTTCCGCCGCGACCTCGGCGAACCGCACGTCATCGGCAAGATCTACTGGAACCGGCTGCCCCGCAAGGCCGCCGAGGAGGCCTTCGCCCCGCTGCCGGCCGCCCTGCCGGGGCTCTCCTTCCCGGCCGCCGCCACGGTCGAGGACGTCCCCGGGCTGAGTGACGACGACGCCGTCACCACGGTGATCGACGGGCGCGCGTACGCGGGTGCCAAGGCCGCCGCGATGGCCGCGCACGCCACCCAGGTCGAGGTCGAGGGCGCCTGGTTCGCGCTCTCCAACAAGCTCGCCCAGCCGCTCTTCCCCGTCGAGTTCTACGAACTGGTCCGCGGCCGGGCCGAGGGCGCCCCGGAGACGGACCTGTTCGCCGGGATCGCCTGACGGCTTGATTGCTTGACGGTCCGGTTGCCCGGTTGCCGGACGGCCTCATCGCCTGACCGCCTGACCGCCTGACCGGCTGCGCCTGACCGCGCCCGGTCGCCCGGGATACGTACCACCCCGCGTGCGTGCCCGCGCCACCCTCGCGTGCGTGCCCGCGTGCGTATGCACCCGCCCGCGGGCACGCACGCGGGCGCACGGGCGAGGCGTGTGCGCCCGCGCGGCCGTCGAGGATGGGGCGCGGGTGTGCGCCCGCGGGCCTCGACGTGAAGGCGCGCGCGCTCTCGTGGCAGTCTGGCCCGGACACGAAAGGCGGCCAGACGATGAGTACGACGGACCGGCGCAACGCGGCCCCCGCCCCCGGGAGCGGGATGTTCCTCACACAGCCGCTTCGGCCCGGGCGGATGGCGGCGCACCTCCTGCTGCTCGTCCTCGGCGCGGTCGTCGGCGCCGCGGGGTCGCTGGTGCAGGCGGCCTGGTTCCCCGGCGGGCTGCTCCTCGCGCTGCTCGGCGCGGGCGGACTCTTCCTGGGCGGGGCGATCGCCATGGGGGCGCGGGCCGGGGCGGGTTCGCCCGCGGCGGGCTGGCTGGTCGCGGTCGTGCTGCTCACCGCCACCCGTCCGGAGGGCGACTTCGTCTTCGCCGCGACCACCGGCACCTATCTCTTCCTGCTCGGCGGGCTGGTCGTCGCTGTGATCTGCGCCACCCTCGCGAGGGTCGGGCCGGGGGCCGCCCCGGGTGCCCGACTTGGGAAATGACTCCTGGTACGGCCTAGCACGTCCCCCCGTGTCTGCGCAGGATTTCCCCAGCCGTCCCAGGTTTCGCCGCCGGGGTGGCCAGTATGGTGGTGCGCGCCGCCGAGCAACCCGCCACAGGTCGAGACGGGCGGCGGAGCCAACCGGGAGAACCTGCCTTGAGTCGTGAAACAGACACTTCGTCCTCCGGAGCCCAGGGCCGCGGGCCGACCGCGTACCCCTCGGGGACACAGCCGTACGGGCCCGCGGAGGACGAGGCACCCGAGGAGAGCACCGGGGCCGAGGCCTCCGGCACGCCGACCGAGGACCGCAAGACCGAGACGACGCTGACCACGCGGATCCGGATCAACATCCCGGGTTCGCGGCCGATTCCGCCGGTCGTGGTGCGCACTCCGGTCACCGAGAACACCGACGGGGCGGAGCCCGGGGGGAGTCGGCCCGGCACGGACGCCACGCAGCAGGCGGCCGCGCCGAGTTCACCCCTTCCGGTAAGGCCGAAGCGCCCCAAGTCGGGGCCCGCGCCCGCCGAGCCGGTGACCGCCGCCAAGGAGCGCACGAGCGACTGGTTCGCGCCCCGCAGGGCCGCGCGTGGTGGCGCGGCGGGCCCGGACGGCGCGGCACCGGGCGTGCCCGGCGCCCGGAGCGCCCCCGGCGAGCCGGACACCGGTGGCTTCCCGGCCGGTTCGGGCATCCCCACCGCCGAGGCCTCCGCCGGCTACGGCTCCGGCGGGCCCGGCCCCGGCGAGCAGGACACCGGCGGCTTCCCCCTCGGCGGCCAGGACACCGGCAGCTTCCCCGCCCCCGGCGACACCGGCGGTTACCCCGGCCCGGGTGACACCGCGAGCTTCCCCGCGGTCGGCGACACCGGCGGCTTCCCCGTGCCGGGGGAGGGCGCGAACCCCTCCGACACCGGCGAGTTCGCCACCCCCGGCGGCTTCGGCACCGGCGACACCGGCGGCTACGAGGTCCCCGGACCGCTCGGCGGGCCGCGGATGTCCACGGGCGGCCCCGAGGGCGAGGCGCACCGCGGCGACCTCCCCTTCTTCGGCCCCGAGGGCGGTCCCGCGGGACCCACCGGCGGCCCGGTCACCGGCGAGGGCCCGCTCGGCGACGGGGGACCCGAGGTGCGGCTGCCCGGCGGTCCCGACGGCCCCGGCCCCGCGCGGCCGTTGGGCGACGACACCGCCGTCCTCACCCCGCAGCAGCCGGGCCCCGAGCCCGGGCGCCCGGAAGGCAACGTCTCCGGGCACACGCTCAACAGCGGCATCCCGGTGGTGCCGCCCGCCGGACCCCAGGGGCCCTTCCCGCCCGGCGGCGGCCAGGACGGGCCCGCCCCGCAGTCCGAACCGCGGCTCCCGGAACCCGTGCAGGAGAACGTCCCCGCCTCCCGGCCGCCCAAGAAGAAGGGCCGCAGCAAGCTCGTACTGCTGTGTGTCGCCGTGGTCGGCGCCGCCGGAATCGCCTATGGCGCGGGCCTGTTGCTCAACCACTCCGATGTGCCCTCCGGGACGACCGTGCTCGGCGTCGACATCGGCGGCGGCACCCGGGACGACGCGGTGCAGAAGCTGGACGGCGCGCTCGGCAGCCGTACCACCAAGCCGCTGCGGCTCTCGGTGGACGGGGAGAACGTCGAACTCCGCCCCGACCAGGCCGGTCTGGCCCTGGACACCGACGCCACCGTGCGCGGCGCCTCGGGCAGCGACTACAACCCGGTCTCGGTGATCGGCTCGCTCTTCGGCGGCGAACGCGTCGTCGAACCGGTGATGCCGGTGGACGAGGAGAAGCTCCGGGTCGCCCTGGAGCGGGCCGCGGGCGGCGCCGGTTCGGCGACCGAGGGCACCATCAGGTTCACCCCCGGCAAGGCCACCGCCGTCTACGGCAAGCCCGGCAAGGGCATCGACGTCGACGCCGCGGTCACCGCCGTGCAGGAGGCCTACCGCACCCAGGTGGAGAAGGGCTCCGCGGGCACGGTCAAGCTGCCGACCACCACCCGTACGCCCAAGGTGCCCGACGCCGAGGTGGACCGGATGATGAAGTCCTTCGGCAGGCCCGCGATGTCCGGACTGGTCACCGTGCAGACGGACGCCGCGCACACCGTCTCCTTCAGCCCGGAGCGCTCGATCTTCAAGTTCCTCTCGGTCCGCGCGGTCGACGGGAAGCTGACCGAGTACTACGACCTCAAGGCCCTGGAGGGGCTCTACGGCAGCGCCTTCGAGGGCGTCACGATCACCAAGGGCGACGGCAGCAAGAAGCCGGTCTCCCCGCAGGACGTGGCCTCCGCCCTCGGCAAGGCGCTGCGCGGCGCCACCCCCGCCGAGCGGCTCGTCACCATCCCGACCGAGCCCAACTAGCGCGTACGGAAAGGGGTGTGCCGGTGTCCGTACGGGCACCGGCACACCCCTTTCCGCGGGGTCAGCCGCCGAAGTAGCCGTCGAAGTTCTTCGCGAACTCACCCTGGTGGAAGAGGTCCCAGTTGACCGACCAGGCCATCAGTCCGCGGAGCGCGGGCCAGCTGCCGTGCGGCTCGTACCCGCCGCAGTCGCCGCCCTTGGTGAGGCAGTCCAGAGCCTTGTTCACCTCGGCGGGCGGGGTGTGCCCGTTGCCCGCCTCGGTGCTGGCGGGCAGGCCGATGGCGACCTTCTCGGGCGGCAGCGCCGGGAAGACGTTGCCGGTGTCGCCGCCGACCGGGAAGCCGGTGAGCAGCATGTCCGTCATCGCGATGTGGAAGTCGGCGCCGCCCATCTGGTGGTACTGGTCGTCGAGCCCCATGATCGGGCCCGAGTTGTAGTCCTGGACGTGCAGCAGCGTGAGGTCGTCCCGCAGGGCGTGCAGCACGGGGAGGTAGGCGCCCGCGCGGGGGTCGCCCTGGGAGGTGCCCGGTCCGTAGCGCTGGTAGCCGAGCTGGACGAAGAAGGTCTCGGGCGCCATGGTGAGGGTGAAGTCCTCGCCGTACTTCGCCTTCAGGGACTTGACGGCCGAGATGAGGTTGACGATCACCGGTGTGGTGGGGTTCTTGAAGTCGGTGTCGCCCTCGTCCAGGGAGAGGGAGTTGCCCTCGAAGTCGATGTCGAGGCCGTCCAGGCCGTAGCGGTCGATGATCGAGGAGACGGAGGAGACGAAGGTGTCCCGGGCCTCCTCGGTGGTGAGGCGCACCTGCCCGTTCTGGCCGCCGATGGACAGCTGGACCTTCTTGCCCTGGGCCTGCTTCTGTGCGACGGCCGCCTTGAACTCCTCCTCGGACTCGACCCCGGGGCACTCCGCCTGCGGGCACAGCTCGAAGCGGATGTCGCCGGAGGTGGGGGAGGTGGGTTCGCCGAAGGCGAGGTCGATGATGTCCCAGGAGTCGGGGACGTCCGCGAGCCGGGTGTAGCCGGAGCCGTTGGCGAAGCTGCTGTGCAGATAGCCCGCCAGGGCGTGTTCGGGCAGGTCCTGCGCGGCGGGAGCCGGGGCGTCCGGAGCCGCGGTGGCCTGCGCGGCGAGCACTCCGGTGAGCGCGAGGGCCAGCGGCAGTGCCGCGGTGCGCAGCCACGATCTGCGGTGGGGGCGAGGGGCGTGGGGCACGGCTGCCTCCGAGTGTGGGGGACGAGACGGTGCCCACACATTGGTCCAGACCAAAATGGGTGTCAAGACATCGCGCAGGCCGCGCAGGGGCTCCTGCCGGAAGGGGGCGGGGCGGCGGGGAGCGCGTCAACTGGTGGGTGGGCGGGCCCGGTTGCTGGGAGGGGAGGCCGCCCGCCCACCGTGAGGCATGACATCTGTCATGCCGTGCCCACGACCGGCGACACTGCCGCGGCCACCCCCGGCCCGGCCACGATGGCCGTATGACGACGATATCCCAGCCCGCCGCGCGCACCCCGGTGGTGCGCCTGGAAGCGGTGGCGAAGCACTTCGGCGAGGTCCGCGCCGTGGACGGGCTCAGCCTCGACCTGTACCCGGGCCAGACCGTGGCCCTGCTCGGACCCAACGGGGCGGGCAAGTCCACCACCCTCGACCTGCTGCTCGGACTGCGCGGCCCGGACCGCGGCAGCGTCCGCCTCTTCGGCGCGGAGCCGCGGGAGGCGATCGTCGCGGGCCGGGTCGGCGCCGTACTCCAGAGCGGCGGGCTGATGGGCGAGGTCACCGTCGCCGAACTGGTCCGGCTCGCCTGCCAGTTGCACCCGAAGCCCCACCCGCCGGCCGAGGTGCTCGCCGGCGCCGGACTCGACGGGCTCGCCGACCGCCGGGTCGACAAGCTCTCCGGCGGACAGCGGCAGCGGGTGCGCTTCGCACTCGCGACCGCCGGGGCGAACGACCTGCTCGTCCTGGACGAGCCCACCACCGGCATGGACGTCTCGGCCCGCGGCGCCTTCTGGGCGACCGTACGCCAGCAGGCCGAGTCCGGGCGTACGGTGCTCTTCGCCACCCACTACCTCGAAGAGGCCGACGCGGTCGCCGACCGGGTCCTCGTCCTGCACCGCGGGCGCCTCCTCGCCGACGGCACCGCCGCCGAGATCAAGGCACGGGCGGGCGCCCGCCGGATCTCCTTCGACCTCGCCGAGCTGACCGGTGCCGAGGGCGGCCGGGAGCGCGCCGCCGTGGCCGAACAGCGGCTGCGCGCCCTGCCGTTCCTCGCCGGGATCGAGGTGCAGGGCCCGACCGTACGGCTGCGCTCCACCGACGCCGACGCCACCGTGTACGCCCTCTACGGCAGCGGTCTTCGCCCCCGCAACCTCGAAGTGCGCGGCCTCGGCCTGGAGCAGGCCTTCCTCGCGCTGACCACCGCCGAGGAGGCGAGGCAGGCATGAACAGCCTCCTGGCCGCACGCGGACTGATCCGGCTCGAAGTCGTCCGGGCCCTGCGCAACCGCAAGTTCCTGTTCTTCTCGGTGCTCTACCCGGCGGGCCTGTTCCTGCTGATCGCGGGCGGCGCCGACGCCGGGACCAAGGCCGCGGGCAGCCGACTGGACCTGGCCCCCTTCATGATGGTCTCGATGGCCTCCTTCGGCGCCCTGACCGCCGTACTGCTCGGCAACAGCGAGCGCATCGCCAAGGAGCGCGAGAGCGGCTGGGTGCGCCAGTTGCGGCTGACCCCGCTGCCCGGCCGCGGCTATGTCCTCGCCAAGTCCGCGAGCGCCACCGTGGTGAGCCTGCCCGCCGTCCTGGTCGTCTTCCTGGTCGCCGCGGTCACCAAGGACGTACGGCTCGCGGCCTGGCAGTGGCTCGCGCTGACCGCGGCCCTGTGGGCGGGCAGCCTCTGCTTCGCCGCCCTCGGCGTGGCCATCGGCTACCTCGCCACCGGTGACACGGTCCGCCCGGTCAGCATGCTGGTCTACTTCGGCCTCTCGGCCCTCGGCGGACTGTGGATGCCCACCGCCACCTTCCCCGGCTGGATCCAGCGGATCGCCGACTGGGTGCCCACCCACGCCTACGCCGGGCTCGGCCGCTCCCTGGTCCTCGGCCACGCCCCCGAGCCGCGCGACCTCGCCGTGCTCATCGCCTCCTTCGCGCTGTTCACCGCCGGGGCGGGCGTGCTGTACCGGAAGGACACACTGAAGGCGTGAACGCACTCTCCGAGCCGCCCGCCGCCACCGCCCCGGGCATCGGCCGCCCGCCCCGGGGCCGCCGCGAGGCCCTGCGCAAACTGGTGTGGATCGGCATCTGGCTGGCCTTCATGAGCGCGCCGGTGCGCGATCTGCTCGACGGGCCGCACTCGGCCGCCGGGCGGATCTGCGGCTGGCTCGGCCTGGTCCTCTTCGTCGGCGCGTACCTGGTGCTGGTCTTCCGGCACACCGGCCACCCCCTGGAGCGGCGGCTGGTCGGCTCGGGCCTCGCCTTCCTCACCCTCGGGGCCACCGCGCTCGCTCTCGGCCTCGGCGCGCCCTGGCTGGTCCTGTTCGTGTACGTGTCGGTGGCCGTCGGCTCCACCCTCCCGCTCCCCCTCGCCCGCTGGCTCATCCCGCTGACCACGCTCTACATGGTGCTGCTCGGGCTGCCGCTCGGGCAGGGCCTGGACCTGGGCCTGGTGGTGCCCGCCCTGCTCGGCGGCTTCGCGCTGACCGGCGTACGCCAGCTGATCCGCACCACCGTCGAACTGAGCGAGGCCCGCGCCACCGTGGCCCAGCTCGCCGCCAGCGAGGAGCGGCTGCGCCTCGCCCGCGATCTGCACGATCTGCTCGGCCACTCCCTCTCCCTGATCACCCTCAAGAGCGAACTGGCCGGCCGTATGCTGCCCGCCCACCCCGAGGGCGCCGCCAAGGAGGTCGCCGACATCCAGCGGGTCGGCCGCCAGGCCCTGGCCGATGTACGGGAGGCGGTCACCGGCTACCGCCGCCCCCGTCTCGCGGCCGAACTCGCCCTGGTCCAGGGCACCTTGAGAGCCGCCGGGATCACCGCGACGATGCCGCCCGAACCGCCGCCCGAGGGCCTGCCGGAGGAGGCCGAGGCCGCCCTCGCCTGGGTGCTGCGGGAGGCGGTGACCAATGTCGTACGGCACAGCGGCGCCCGGCACTGCACCGTGGAACTGCTCCGCCGGGAGACCCTCGACGGCCCCCGCGCGGAGCTGACCGTGCGGGACGACGGCGAGGGCGCGACGACCGCCCCCTTCCCGGCCCCGGACACCACCGCCCCCGGCAACGGACTCACCGGCCTGCGCGAACGCCTGGACGCGGTCGGCGGCACCCTGACGGCCGGGCCCGGGAAGGGGCGCGGGTTCCGGGTGGTGGCGCGGGTTCCGATGGGGGACTGAGAGGCGGGATCGGGGGAGCCCTCCCCGGGCGGTCCGGCCGTCGCGGCGGCGGCGCCACCCGTGACCGGTTTGCCGCCAGCGACCGGCCCGCCACCCGTGACCGGCCCGCCATCCGTGACCGGCCCGCCATCCGTGACCGGCTTGCCATCCGTGACCGGCTTGCCATCCGTGACCGGCTCGCCATCCGTGACCGGCCCGCCGCGGCGACCGGCTCGGCGCCGCCCGCGACCGGCTCGTAGCCGCCCGCATAGGATCCCGCCAAGCCCACCCGAGCAGGCCCGAGCCGGAGACCTCCCATGAGCCGCACGATCCGGGTCCTCCTCGCCGAGGACCAGTCCATGGTCCGCGAGGCGCTCGCCGCCCTGCTCGGCCTCGAACCCGATATCGAGGTGGTCGCCCAGGCCGCCCGCGGTGACGAGGTCCTGGCGGCGGCCCGTGCCCACCGGGTGGATGTCGCCCTGCTCGACATCGAGATGCCCGGCATGACCGGCCTGGACGCCGCGGCCCAGCTCCGCGCCGAGCTGCCCGAGGTGCACGTCCTGGTCCTCACCACCTTCGGCCGCCCCGGTTACCTGCGCCGCGCGATGGAGTCGGGCGCCGCCGCCTTCCTGGTCAAGGACGCCCCCGCGGCCGAACTCGCCGCCGCCGTACGCAAGGTGCTCGCCGGGGAACGCGTCATCGACCCCACCCTCGCGGCGGTGGCCCTGGCCGAAGGCGCCGACCCGCTGACCGCCCGGGAGCGCGAGGTCCTGCGCGCCGCGGCGGACGGCGCCACCAACGCCGAACTCGCCCGCACCCTGCACCTCTCCCCGGGTACGGTCCGCAACTACCTCTCCACCGCGATCCAGAAGCTCGCGGTACGCAACCGCGCCGAGGCGGTCCGCACCGCCCGGGAGAAGGGCTGGCTGTGAGACGGCCGCCGGACCGGCCTGCGGAAGCGCACGCCGGACCGGCTTGTGGAAAGGGGCAGTTGAGCAGGTTCAGTCGAGCGGGCGTACGGAACCTGTCAGCCGCAGCGCCGAGTTGAGCAAGGCACCGGCAGCCGCACGACCCGTACGGCGGCAACCGCCCGACTCGCCTGGTCAGTTGAGCAGCGCCCGGGCGGCCCGTGCCTCCCGGCGGACCTTCGCCGCCGCCTCCTCGTCGACCGCCTCGACCACCTCGGCGTAGGCGTCCATCTCCCGGGCGCCGGTGAGGAAGTCGCCGCGGCGGACCAGGAGCCGGGCGCGTTCGTAGCGCAGGTTGGCGGGGTGGGAGGGCAGCAGCAGGCTCAGTTCGAGGGCCCACAGGGCGACGTCGGCGTGCTCGGGGTGGGCTGCCGCCCAGGCGCGGATGTTGTTGAGGATCCGCAGCACCAGGTCCCGCGGGTCGGCGGGGGCCAGCATCGACGGGTCCAGCGGCTCGCCGGTCGCCCCGGCCACCAGGAGCCCGGCCTCACCCCGGGTGAGCACCCGGCCGCCGTCGAAGGGGTCGGCGAGCACCTGCTCCCCGGCCTCGGCGACCCCCGGGCCCGGCGGCCTGCCGAAGCCGACCACGAAGTGGCCCGGCAGCGCCACCCCGTACACCTGCCCGCCCGCGCGCCGGGCGACCTCCAGCCAGACCACGGAGAGCAGGATCGGCAGGCCCGTGCGGCGCCGGAGCACCCGGTGCAGGAGGGAGGAGTCCAGGAGTTCGTAGTCGGGGCCGCTGCCGCGGAAGCCCTCCCGGCCGCCGAGGCGGGTGGCCAGCGCCTCGGCCCAGTCGGCGGGACCGCCGGGCCGGTGCGGCAGTTCCCCGGCGAGCCGGTCGAGGGCGATCTGCGCCTCGTCCATGCCGCGCTCGTCGAGGGCGCCGTCCGCCACGGCGCCGATGAGCAGGCAGAGCACCGACAGATCGGGCCGTTCGGCACGGGCTTCCTCGGCGAACCGGGCCCGCAGTTCGGCGGCGCGCTCGGGCTCGGGCGGGTGCATGACGCTGGCCTCTCGGTGGGTCTTGCCGGGTTGCTGGATTTGCCGGGTTGCCGGGTTGCCGGGTCGCCGGGGTGTTGTGCCTACGGGACGACGAGCGGCCGGGCGGGGAGGGGGATCAGGTGGACCGGTCCTCGTCGTCCGGTGCCCGGTAGTGGTGGTAGCTGTGGTGCAGGTGGAAGCCGAGGCCCGCGTAGAGGGCGAGGGCGGCCGTGTTGTCGGACTCGACCTGGAGCCAGGCGGCCGAGGCGCCCTCGTCGAGCGCCCGCCGGGCCAGCACGGTCATCACCGCGGTGCCCAGGCCCCGCCGCCGCAGCCGGGGGTCGACCTCCACCGCCATGAAACCGGCCCAGCGGCCGTCCACCACACAGCGCCCGATGGCGGCCGGAGCCGCACCCGGCTCACCGGGCACGGTCGCGAACCAGACCGAGGGGCCGCCGCGCAGCACCGCGAGCTCCCCGGCGTCCGCCGTCCCCGCCGAGCGCTGGTAGCGGGCCAGCCAGGAAGCGTCCGGATCGCGTGCCAGGCGCACCTCCGCCGCCCCGGCGTCCCGGTCGCCCAGCGGAGCCAGCCGCCCGATCCGCACCTGCGCGCTCACCTCCCGCCGCCAGCCGTGCTCCTCCAGTGTCGCGCAGAGCGGTTCCTGGGTGCCCTCGGCCCCGGTCGCGGTCTGCACATAGGCGGGCAGCCCGCGCTCCGCGTACCAGCGGGTCACGTGTTCCAGGGCCTCGGCCACCGGTATGCCGGGGTCGCCGGAGGGGAGCACCGAGTTGGCGCGGCGGGTGAAGCCGCCCGCGGCGCGCAGTTCCCAGCCGCCGAGCCGGGCGCGCTCCACCGGCGGCCAGGCGCGGGCGAGCACCGGGGCCAGTTCCTCGAAGGAAGCGGACGGTCCCCTTCCGCGCGCCGGGGCGGGCGGCACCACTTTTCCCGCCACCAGCGCCGATTCCGCGATACGGACACTCTCCCCGGACTTGCGCGTGAGGTGGAGCACCCCCTCGTCCCACGAAGTGAGAACGCCTACGGTGTCGGTGAACCTCTCGGGGCCCTCCGAGGGATCCTCGAGGGACCGGACCGAGACGCGTTTTCCCACATCAGCACGGGTGATCCTGACGACGAGCCGTCCGCTCGTGGCGAATCCCACAGTTGTTGCCACCCCTCCTGTTCGGATCTTGGCCGGGAACGGAGATACTAGGGGCGGGCATCGACGACGCCGCGCTTCCGCGCGCCAGGTGGCGGGGCCTGTGGAGCCCGCCAGCGCCCTACCGAGGAGGAACGAGAGCGTGACTTACGTCATTGCGCAGCCTTGTGTCGACGTAAAGGACAAGGCGTGCATCGAGGAGTGCCCGGTCGACTGCATCTACGAGGGCTCCAGGTCCTTGTACATCCACCCGGACGAGTGCGTCGACTGCGGAGCCTGTGAGCCGGTGTGCCCGGTCGAGGCGATCTTCTACGAAGACGACACTCCGGAGGAGTGGAAGGACTACTACAAGGCGAACGTCGAGTTCTTCGACGAGCTCGGGTCCCCGGGAGGCGCCAGCAAGCTGGGCCTCATCGAGCGGGACCACCCCTTCGTGGCCGGGCTGCCGCCGCAGAACCAGTAGGCGCGTACGCGCAGCCGGTCCCGTACGGAGCTCGTGCCGTACGGGACCGTGGCATTTCCACGAGTCAGTTCCACGAGTGAGTTCCCCGAGTCAGTTCCGCAAGTCAGGGTCCGAGACCGGTCCCCGTGGTGCCGTGCCCGGGCGACCGGAGAAGAAAGTGAGCGCCGTGTCCGCCTCCCGAGCCCCCTACGCCACCCTCCGCGGGCGGCTGCCCGACTTCCCCTGGGACAAGCTCGCGCCCTACAAGGCCACGGCCGCCGCCCACCCGGACGGCATCGTGGACCTGTCCGTGGGCACCCCGGTCGACCCGGTGCCCGCGCTGGTGCAGCGGGCGCTGACCGAGGCCGCCGACTCCCCGGGCTACCCGACGGTCTGGGGCACGGCCGCCCTGCGGGACGCGATCACCGGCTGGGCCGGCCGCCGGCTCGGCGCCGAGGGCCTGGGCCACGAGAACGTGCTGCCGGTGGTCGGCTCCAAGGAGTTCGTCGCCTGGCTGCCCACTCAGCTCGGGCTCGGCCCCGGTGACCGCGTCGCCTATCCGCGCCTTGCCTACCCGACGTACGAGGTCGGCGCGCGGCTGGCCGGTGCCGCCTACGAGGCCTACGACGATCCGAGGGCCCTGGACCCCGAGGGCCTGCGTCTGCTCTGGCTGAACACGCCCTCGAACCCGACCGGCCAGGTGCTCCCCCAGGAGGAGCTGGCCCGCATCGTGGCCTGGGCCCGCGCGCACGGCATCCTCGTGGTCAGCGACGAGTGCTACCTCGAACTCGGCTGGGAGGCCGAGCCCGTCTCGGTCCTGCACCCGCAGGTCAGCGGCGGCTCCTTCGAGGGACTGCTCAGCGTCCACTCGCTCTCCAAGCGCTCCAACCTCGCCGGATACCGCGCCGCCTTCGTGCTCGGCGACGCCGCCCTGCTCGGGGACCTGCTCCAGATCCGCAAGCACGGCGGGATGATGATCCCCGCCACCACGCAGGCCGCCGCGGTGGCCGCGCTCGGCGACGACCAGCACGTCGAGGAGCAGCGCCGCCGGTACGCCACCCGCCGCACCGCCCTGCGCACCGCGCTCCTCGCCCACGGCTTCCGCATCGAGCACAGCGAGGCGAGCCTGTATCTGTGGGCCGGCCGCGGGGAGTCCTGCTGGGACACCGTCTCCCACCTCGCCGACCTGGGCATCCTGGTCGCCCCCGGCGACTTCTACGGCCCCGCGGGCGAGAACTTCGTCCGGGTGGCGCTGACCGCGAGCGACGAGCGCATCGCCGCGGCGGTGGCCCGCCTGACGTAGGGCCGCGTACGCCGCACATGCCGCAGCGGCGCGGACTGCCGGAGAGGCGGTCCGCGCCGCTGTGCGTTGGGCGTCGGGTGCTGTGTGTTGGGCGTTGAGCACTGTGCGTCGTGTGTTGGGCGTCGGGCGTCGTCCGCACCGGCGAAGGGGTGTGCGGTACCCGACCGGTCAACTGCCGTACGGGCCCGGTCAGTTTCCGTATCGAGCTGGTCAACTGCCGTACTCGCCCGGTCAGTTCCCGTGCCGGCTCGGTCAACTGCCGTACCGGCCGGGGCGGTTCATCTGCCCCATCGGCCGGGCGGCGGCCGGGGGCGGGGCCGGGCCGCGCGGCCGGTGGCAGTGGCCGGGCTCAGCCCAGCGGGAGGCCCTTGCCCAGGGTGCTGTCGGTGGCGGTCTTCGCGGTGCTGCTGACCAGGGGGCCGGTGCCGGGGGCGACCTTCTCGGCGACCTGTCCGGCGGCCGGGGCCGCGGCTCCGGCCACCTGCTTGGTCGCGCCGTCCACCGAGTCGCCGAGGCCCTCGCTGTCGGTCCGGCTGACGCCGCCCTGGGCGGGCTGATCGGCGGCGACGGCGCTCCCGGCGGCGACGACGGGCACCGCGCCCGCGGCCACGATCAGCGCGACGCGGGCGATACGGCGGGTCAGGGGGAGAGACATGGTGCTCCTAGCTGAACGGGGACGGGGTGTCCGCGCCCGCGGCCCGGCAGCGAGTGCGAGCGGCGCGGGCGCCTGATGTGCTTACCGACCCGGACGCCGGATTGGTTGCGGCGCACCGGCGTAAAGAGTGGGCAATACGCGCGCCCCACCGCCCGGCTTCCCGCCTCGGAGTGGCCCCCCGAACTCCTGCGCGGATACCGGGCGGAGCCGTCGGCCGGAGGCCGGCGCGGGCGCCAACTCCCGCCCGGACGACCGCGGATCGCCCGAGCCGGACCACCGGCGCAGACGCCTGTCGACCCGAGAGGCGGACCCCGACTCCCGTGCGTACGCCCGGTGGAGACGCCTATCGGATTCCCGCGCGTACGCCCAGTGGAGACGCCTACCGGACTCCCGCGCGGACGCCCGGTACCGGCGCCGCAGCCGCGTACCCGACGGGTCTGCTCCGTGACCCCGCGCCCCCGGCCCTACTCCGTGACGCCTATCAGCACCTCGTCCGCGCCCGCCCGGCCGTCCGCCGCCTCGGGGCCGCCCGCGCCCGCGGCCTTGCGCCAGGGGCTCCGGCCCTCGTCCGAGGCGGTCCACTCGCGGCCCGCGTACCTCACCTTGTCGATGTGCAGGGCGGAGGAGTTGGCCACCGCCCAGTGCGCCAGGGCCCAGCCGCGCCGGTCCGCCGCGACCGCCCGGGACTCGGCGCCGGTGCCGGGCACCGGGACGGCCACCGTGCGCGGGGACTCGCCGTCCCGGGTGCCGGCGGCCTCGGCCCCCGCCGCGGAGAGCACGCCGGGCCCGAAGTCGCGTTCCAGGGCGGCCCGCACCTTCGCCGGGTCCCCTGGCTCGGGGCCGGGCCTGCCCTCGCAGCTGAGGGTCCCGGCGGTGCGGCCGGTCAGCGCCGCGGCGAGCAGGGCGGCGTCCGGTTCGTGCTTCGCGTACGCCTGGGGGAAGCCGCTGCGCTGGACGCGCTGCGCGGCGACGGTGAGCGGCAGCGCGGCGTAGTCCGGCACCTCGGCGAGGTGCTGGTAGAACTTCCCGGCCGCGTACACCGGGTCCATGACCTGCTTCTTCGAGCCCCAGCCCTGCGAGGGGCGCTGCTGGAAGAGGCCCAGCGAATCCCGGTCGCCGTAGGTGAGGTTGCGCAGCCCGGACTCCTGGAGGGCGGTGGCGAGCGCGATGGTCACCGCCCGCTCCGGCATCCCGCGGGCGCCGCCCACCGCGGCGACGGTCGCGGCGTTGGTGGCCTGCTCGGCGGTGAACTCGTACCCCGCGCCGTCCGCCGAGGCCACCCGGCAGCGGGGCGCGGTCCGGCCGCCGGTCAGATACTGCGCCGCGAAGTAGCCCGCGAGGGCGAGCAGCAGCACCACGGCCGCACCGGCGCGCAGCAGTCGGCCGCGGGAGGGGCGAGCGGTCTTCTCGGGCACCCGACCAAGGTACTTCAGGGCACCGACAGGGCCCTTCCGTCCGGACCCGGGGCCGCGGGGGTGCTGCTCGGGCCCTAGGGTCGGTCGCATGGCCCAGGAACCAGACGCACTCGACCTCCGTCTCGACGCCGCGCGGCTCACCGCGCAGCTCGTCGACTTCCCCTCCGAGAGCGGCTCGGAGAAACCGCTCGCCGACGCGGTGGAGGCGGCCCTGCGCACCCTGCCGCATCTGCGGGTGGACCGGTACGGCAACAACGTCGTCGCCCGCACCTTCCTCGGCCGCCCCGAGCGGGTCCTCCTCGCGGGCCACATCGACACCGTGCCGATCGCGGAGAACGTCCCCTCCCGCCTCGACGAGGACGGCGTCCTGTGGGGCTGCGGCACCTGCGACATGAAGTCCGGGGTCGCCGTCCAGCTGCGGATCGCCGCCACCGTGCCGGAACCCAACCGCGATCTGACCTTCGTCTTCTACGACAACGAGGAGGTCGAGGCCCACCTCAACGGGCTCGGGCACGTCGCCGAGGCGCACCCCGACTGGCTGGCCGGCGACTTCGCGGTGCTCCTGGAACCCTCCGACGGGCAGGTCGAGGGCGGCTGCCAGGGCACCCTGCGCGTCCAGCTGCACACCAGCGGTGAACGCGCCCACTCCGCCCGCAGCTGGATGGGCTCCAACGCCATCCACGCCGCCGCCCCGATCCTGGCGCGGCTCGCCGCCTACCGGCCCCGCCACCCGCTGATCGACGGCCTCGAATACCGCGAGGGCCTCAACGCGGTCGGCATCTCAGGCGGCGTGGCCGGCAACGTCATCCCGGACGCCTGCACGGTCACCGTCAACTTCCGGTACGCGCCCGACCGCACCGAGGCCGAGGCGCTCGCCCACGTACGGGAGGTCTTCGCGGACTGCGGGGTGACCGACTTCGTGGTGACCGACCACAGCGGGGCCGCGCTGCCCGGGCTCTCCCACCCGGCGGCGGCCGCCTTCACCGAGGCCGTCGGCGGGACCCCGCAGCCCAAGTACGGCTGGACCGACGTCTCCCGGTTCAGCGCGCTCGGCGTGCCCGCGGTCAACTTCGGCCCGGGCAACCCGCATCTGGCGCACAAGCGGGACGAGCGCGTCGAGACGGCGAAGATCCTCGCGGGCGAGGAGAAACTGCAGGCCTGGCTGACCGCCTGACCAGGGCCTGAGCCGGCGGAGGAGCAGGGCCGGCCACCGCTGTCATGCCGTGTTACCCGTACCGCAACCCCGGCCGTCCTAGGCTGAAGGGGCAAGGGCCAGCGGAAGGGGATCTTCATGGAGAGTCGTGAACCACAGGGACCGCCCGAGGAGCGGCGGCTCGGGCCGGTGGTGCGGCGCCGTCAGCAGATCCAGCCGGGCACCACGGATCAGCGCCTGCTCGACACCACCGGCGACTCGGACTGGGTGCACACCGACCCCTGGCGGGTGCTGCGCATCCAGTCGGAGTTCGTCGACGGCTTCGGCGCGCTCGCCGAACTGCCCCCCGCCATCAGCGTGTTCGGCTCCGCCCGGACCCCGGTGGACAGCCCCGACTACGAGGCGGGGGTGCAGCTCGGCAAGGCGCTGGTGCAGGCCGGGTTCGCGGTGATCACCGGGGGCGGCCCCGGCGCCATGGAGGCGGCGAACAAGGGCGCCCGGGAGGCGGGCGGGGTCTCGGTCGGCCTCGGCATCGAGCTGCCCTTCGAGCAGGGCCTCAACCCGCACGTCGACATCGGCGTCAACTTCCGGTACTTCTTCGTCCGCAAGACGATGTTCGTGAAGTACGCCCAGGGCTTCGTGGTGCTGCCCGGCGGGCTCGGCACCCTGGACGAGTTCTTCGAGGCGCTCACCCTGGTGCAGACCCGCAAGGTCACCCAGTTCCCGATCGTCCTCTTCGGCACGGCGTACTGGGGCGGTCTGATCGACTGGCTCCGGGACACCGTGATCGCCCAGGGCAAGGCGGCCGAGCGCGATCTGCTGCTCTTCCACGTCACGGACGACGTCGACGAGGCGGTCGCCCTGGTCACCAAGGAGACCGGCCTGTAGGGCCCAGCCTCCGAAAGAGCGCCGACGCCCTCCCGGGGGCGGACGGAAGCAAAGGGGCGCGTACGCCAGGACGTACGCGCCCCCTGGTCTGTCCGGTGCCTCAGGCCAGGCCCCGCCGGGCCACCGCGGGCGGCCGGTGCCCCGCCAGGGAGGCCACCATGTCGAGGACCTGCCGGGTCTCGGCGACCTCGTGCACCCGGTAGACCTGCGCGCCGAGCCAGGCGGAGACGGCGGTGGTCGCCAGGGTGCCGATCAGCCGCTCCTTGACCGGCCGGTCCAGGGTCTCGCCGACGAAGTCCTTGTTGGACAGCGAGACCAGGACGGGCCAGCCGGTCGCGGTCATCTCGCCGAGGCGGCGGGTGGCCTCCAGGCTGTGCCGGGTGTTCTTGCCGAAGTCGTGGCCCGGGTCGATCAGGACCGACTCGCGCGGTACGCCGAGGGCCACGGCCCGCTCGGCGAGCCCCACCGTCACCCGCAGGATGTCCGCCATCACGTCCTGGTAGCCGATCCGGTGCGGCCGGGTGCGCGGCTCGGCGCCGCCCGCGTGGGTGCAGACCAGGCCCGCCCCGTGCCGCGCCGCGACCTCGGCGAGCTTCGGGTCGACGCCGCCCCAGGCGTCGTTGAGCAGGTCGGCGCCCGCCTCGCAGACCGCCTCGCCCACCTCGTGCCGCCAGGTGTCGACGCTGATCACCACCTCGGGGTGGCGCCTGCGGACCTCCGCCACGAAGCCGACCGTGCGGCGGGCCTCCTCCTCGGCGCTCACCTCGGCGCCGGGGCCCGCCTTCACCCCGCCGATGTCGATGATCGCGGCGCCCTCGGCCACCGCCTGCCCGACCCGGTCGAGGGCCGCCTCGTCGCGGAAGGTGGCGCCCTGGTCGTAGAAGGAGTCCGGGGTCCGGTTGACGATCGCCATGATCACCGGCTCGTGCCTGCCGAACTCGCGCCTGCCCAGCCTGAGCATCCCCTGTGCACTCCTCGTCCTCGATCGGCCCGCTCGGCCTCGCCTGCCGGGCCGGGTCCGCGTCGCCGGGTGCCGTTCGCCGCCGATCGACCGCCTGCGACCTTAGCTGTCGGTGCCGCATGGCACGATCGGAGCCTGCCGGTCTCCCCGCCCGCGGTGGGCGGGACGACCGGTGACGCACGCCCGGTCAGTCGAACGTGGGGGCCCTCAGCAATGGTCATGTTCCTCTTCCTCGTCGCGGCGCTCGTCGTGGTGGTCGCCGCCGTGACGCTCGCCGTGGTGGGCCGCGGCGAGGACGGCCCGCTGCCCGAGGCCGCCCCCGACGCCCTCACCCACCCGCTGCCCGGGCACCGCCGGGTGGTTGCGGGCGATGTCGAGGCCCTGCGCTTCCCGATCGTGGTCCGCGGCTACCGCATGGCCGAGGTGGACCGCGCCCTGAACCGCCTCGGCGCCGAGATCGCCGAGCGGGACGGGCGCATCGCCCGCCTCGAAGCCGCCCTCGCGGGCATACGCGAGAACGGCCGCCCGCACCTCCCGGATCCGTCCGCCCACGCCGCGGAGCACCCGGGCCCCGCCGTGGCGGGCGGCGCGTACCGCGAAGTGCCGGGCGACCCCCGCCCGTTCGCCCGCCGGCTCCCGGAGGAGGACCCCTTCGGCCCGGGCACCCCGCCGCACGGCGCCCACGCGGCACCGCCCGCCCCCGTCCCCACCTGGGCCGACCGCCCCGGCGACGTCCCGCGGGACCAGGGCGGCTCCTGCGCCGCGGAGGACCGCGGCCCCGGCGGGGAAGAGCAGAGCGGCCCTGTGGGCGGCGGACAGGACGAAACCGGTACGGACGAGGGAGGTGCCGCGCGATGAGCGGTGCGGCGGTGGCCGGTGCGGACGGCGGGCTGCGCTGCCCGTGGGCGCTCTCGGCCGAGGAGTACGTGGCCTACCACGACGAGGAGTGGGGGCGCCCGGTCCACGGGGACGACGCCCTCTACGAACGCCTCTGCCTGGAGGCCTTCCAGTCGGGCCTGTCCTGGATCACCATCCTGCGCCGCCGCCCCGGATTCCGGGCGGCCTTCGCGGAGTTCAAGATCGCCACGGTCGCGGAGTTCACCGGGGCCGACCGGGAGCGGCTGCTCGCCGACCCCGGGATCATCCGCAACCGCGCCAAGATCGACGCCACCCTCGCCAACGCCCGGGTGCTCGCCGACTGGCCCGCGGGCGAGCTGGACGCGCTGATCTGGTCGCACGCCCCCGGCGGCCCGCGGCCCGCCCCGCGCACCCTCGGCGAGGTCCCCGCGATCACCGAGGAGTCGACGGCCCTGTCCAAGGCCCTGAAGAAGCGCGGGCTGCGCTTCGTCGGACCGACCACCGCCTACGCCCTGATGCAGGCCTGCGGACTCGTCGACGACCACCTCGCGGACTGCGTGGCCCGGGGCGCGGCCGGGCCCTGACACCGGCGCCCCGGACCGTGCGCGGGACTTCGAAAGACGCGCCCTACCGCCCGAGGTAGCGGGGCTTCTCCTTGTCGAGGAAGGACCGCACCGCGATCATGTGGTCCTCGGAGGACCCGGCCCGGGTCTGCAGCTCGTCCTCCTTCTCCAGCGCCTCCTCCAGGGTGTGCGAGGCGGCGTAGGCGACGGACTCCTTGAGCGCGGCGTAGGCGACGGTCGGGCCCTCGGCCAGGGTGCGGGCGAGGGTCCTGGCCTCCTCGGCGAGGTCGGCGGCCGGGACGACCCGGTTCGCGATGCCCAGCTCGCAGGCCTCCTGGGCGCCGATGTTGCGCGGGAAGAGCAGCAGGTCCGAGGCGCGGCTCTGGCCGATCAGCCGGGGCAGGGTCCAGGACAGGCCCGAGTCGGCGGTCAGGGCGACGCCCGCGAAGGAGGTGTTGAACTTCGCGCTGTCCGCGACGATCCGGTAGTCGGCGGCGAGCGCGAAGCCGAAACCGGCGCCCGCGGCCACCCCGTTGACGGCGGCGACCAGCGGCTTGGGCATCCCGGCGAGCGCCCGGGTGATCGGGTTGTAGTGCTCCTTGACGGTCGACATGACCCCGTCGACCGCCCCCGACTCGCGCGCCTCGAAGAGGGTGCCCACATGCTCCTTGAGGTCCTGGCCCACGCAGAAGGCGCGGTCGCCCGCCGCGGTCAGGAGCACGGCGCGCACCGCGGTGTCGCCGGCCGCCTCCCGCGCCGCCTCCCGGAGGGCGACCTTCAGCTCGGTGTTCAGCGCGTTCATCGCCTCGGGGCGGTTCAGCGTGATCGTCGCGAGCCCGTCGCTCACCTCGTAGAGCACGGTGTCGGCCATGGTGGGGATCCCCTCCGGAGTGCGGGTCGGTCTCTGTCCACGGACAGCATGTCGGAGATCGCCGACGCCCGGCTGCGGCCCGACATGTGACCTGTGTCAAAGAATTCCGCCCGCGGGGGAGGGCGCCGTCGGGTGCGGGGGCCCGGAGTATGGCAGTCCCCTCGGCGAATTGAGTGGTTTTGCTCGCGCGCGTTGCACAAGCGATGCCGACCGATGTTGGTCATCGGGTCCTGGCATGCGGGATAATGGCTGGGAAGCAATGTGTTCGACGCCGGAGAAGCGCGCCTCTCCACGGGGCCCTCGGCTGACGATGAGCTGGTTTCAGGAAGGGGAACGAGCATGGCGGCCATGAAGCCGCGGACGGGTGACGGCCCGCTCGAGGTGACCAAGGAGGGGCGGGGCATCGTCATGCGCGTTCCGCTCGAAGGCGGCGGCCGGCTCGTCGTCGAGCTGACCCCGGACGAGGCCGACGCACTGGGCGACGCCCTGAAGAAGGTCGTCGGCTGACGCGAGAGCCCCCTGACTGACTGCCCCCGGCCGCCCGCAGGCGCCGGGGGCAGCGCTCTGTCCCCTCCGGGCCTCCGGACGCCGCGGAAGCGGAATCCGGAGGCCCGCGTCGGGGCGAGGCCTCAGCGCCGGACCGCGCAGAGCAGACCGTCGCCCACCGGCAGCAGCGCGGGGACGAGATCCTGGCTCTCCCGTACGGTGCGGGCGAGTTCGCGGATGCGGAGCACCTCGGCGGGCTGGGGGCCCGAGCCCACGGTGCGGCCGTCGGCGAAGACGCCCTCGAAGCAGACCAGCCCACCGGGCCGCAGCAGGCGCAACGATTCGTCCAGGCAGTCGAGGTACTCGGTCCGGTCGGCATCGCAGAAGACCAGGTCGTACCCGCTGTCGGTGAGCCGGGGCAGGACGTCCAGGGCCCGGCCGGGGATCATCCGGGCCCGGTTGCTGGCGAAGCCCGCCGCCCGGAAGGCCTGCCGCGCGAACTGCTGCCGCTCGGGCTCGGTGTCCACGGTGGTCAGCACCCCGTCGGGGCGCATGCCGTGCAGCAGATGGATCCCGGAGACGCCGGTACCGGTGCCGATCTCGACGACGGCCTTGGCCGCCGCGGTGGCCGCCAGCATCCGCAGCGCGGCGCCGGTGCCCGGGGACACCGGGCGCAGCCCGGCCTCCCGCGACCGGTCGCGGGCCCAGCGGAGCGCGTCCTCCTCGGCCGAGAAGGCGTCGGCGAAGGCCCAGCTCGTCTGCCGGTTGCCGGTAATGACCCTCTCCTGTCCCTGTTGGCCGCAGCTCGGTCGCGGTGCGTTCTCGGGTGATTGCTGGGTACGTGCCTGCGCGTGACTGTATCCGTTGGAGGCGGGAACCCGCAGATGGGACCGGGCGTTTGGAGGGAGAGGGGAAAGAAGTCGCCGAGTGGCCGGGGGACAGATGCATCAGGCCGGACAACACGTGCGGATCCTGGCACCGCGCCGGGGCCGCACTCCGCGTAAGGACACTTACCCGGAGCTAACGGGCGAGGTGGCTATGGTAGGGGCTCCGCTGGACACCACCAGAGCCGACAGGGGAGGTGCGGCTGAGCCCGGGGATCGAAGGGGAGTGCTGAGGCGCTTGCTCGGATCCGCGGGAGAGCCGAGATCTGTGACCGACACCGCTGACCGATCCATCTCGCACGGCCTCTCGCGCACGGGGGGTGCCCAGACCACCGACACCGCCCAGACCGCGGGTTTCTCCGCCGACGCCGAGACGTGGACCCCGCCCAGCTGGGAGGAGATCGTCAGCACGCACAGCGGCCGCGTCTACCGTCTCGCCTACCGCCTCACCGGCAACCAGCACGACGCCGAGGACCTCACCCAGGAGGTCTTCGTCCGGGTCTTCCGCTCCCTGTCGACGTACACCCCGGGCACCTTCGAGGGCTGGCTGCACCGCATCACCACCAACCTCTTCCTGGACATGGTCCGGCGCAAGCAGCGCATCCGCTTCGACGCCCTCGGCGACGAGGCCGCGGAGCGCCTGCCCAGCCGCGAGCCCTCCCCGCAGCAGGTCTTCAACGACACCCACTTCGACGCCGACGTCCAGCAGGCGCTCGACACCCTCGCCCCGGAGTTCCGCGCGGCCGTGGTCCTGTGCGACATCGAGGGCCTGTCGTACGAGGAGATCGCGGCCACCCTCGGCGTGAAGCTCGGCACCGTGCGCAGCCGTATCCACCGCGGCCGTTCGCAGCTGCGCAAGGCGCTCCAGCACCGCTCTCCCGAGGCGCGCGCGGAGCGTCGCGCGGTGGCACCGAGCCCGGTGCCCGCGCTGGGAGGAGGGGGCACGCCCGCGTGAGTGGATCACGTCCCACCCCGGCCGAGCAGCACCTCGGAGACCGGCTCGCCGCCCTGATCGACGGCGAGTTGGACCATGACGCCCGCGAGCGCGTGCTGGCGCACCTGGCGACCTGTACCAAATGCAAGGCGGAGGCGGACGCCCAGCGGCGCCTGAAGAAGGCCTTCGCCCAGGCCGCCCCGCCCCCGCCCACCGAGAGCTTCCTCGCCAGACTGCAGGGCCTGCCCGCGGGCGGCGACGACACCCCCCGTGACGGCTTCGCCGGCGGGGTCTTCCCGCTGCACCCGGAGCCCTTCGCCTACGCGCCCACCCAGGGCCACGGTGTCCTGCCGCCCGCCGACCGCGGCTTCCGCATCCACCCGATGGGCCGCGCCGAGGCCGAGCGCGCGGCGCCCCTGGGGGGCCGCGGGCGCCGGTTCGCCTTCGCCGCGGCCGGGGCGGTCTCGCTGGCCGCCATCGCCCTCGGCGGTGTCTCGGCCAGCTCCGCGGGCACCGGCGGCGCCGGCGGCGGCGAGGTCCGCGGCTCCGGCAGCAATGCGACCCCGCAGCGCACCCAGGGCGCCGGGGCCGGGGCGAGCGCCGACACCAGCCGCAGGCGCGCCACCGAGGTCGTCGCGCAGGAGGGCCGCGGACACCGCCAGGAGTACCAGAACGGGCATACGTCGGCCGCCCCCGCCGAGGTCCTCGGCGCCGGTCAGGCGCTCACCCCGCTGCTCGCCGTCGGGGTGCGTCCACCGGCCCCGGAGCCCGCGGCCGCCGCGAGCCGGCGCCCGCTCTCCCCGCTCCTTGCCGGGATCACCGCGGACCCGCACCCCTTCCTGCGCTCCGCCAACGCGCCCCGGGCCGCCCTGCTGGCCCCGCTGCTCGCGGCTCCCAGCGAATCGGCCACGGCGCTGACGGAGCCCTCGCCCTCGTCCTCGCCCACCTCCTCGCCGCTGCGCTGACCGGGGCCCCTGCACGGCAGCGGGCGAACCTGGTTGAATTCCCGGGCGGGTCGCGCCCGGGAAGCAGCCGGAGCGCGGCATCGGTAAGGCATAGGTGCGGCGGGCGCCGCGGTCGTCCGCGGGCCGGGCCCGAGTCGGCTGTTGGGGAGACGATGGACGAGCAGAGGCCGACCAAGGCGGCATGGTGGAGCCGTCCCGGGCCGGTCACGGCCCCGGGTACGGACTCCACGGCGAGCGACCCGGCGGGGCCCGGCACCACGGCGACGGGCCCCGGCACCGCGCCTCCCGGCACCGAGCCCCCCGGAACCACGCCTCCCGCCGCCGGGGACTCCGGCACCGGCGAGGTGCGGCCCCCCGCCGCCGAGGAACCCCAGGACGCGGTCCCCGCCGACCGCCCCCGCCCCCTGCACGACCCCGACCCGTACAGCACCCCGCCCTACGGCGAGCCCGGCCCCTGGGCCCCCGCGCCCCCGGTGCAGCACCCCCGGGCCACCCCGGCCCACGGCACGG
Source organism: Streptomyces physcomitrii (assembly GCF_012273655.1). Lineage (GTDB taxonomy): Bacteria > Actinomycetota > Actinomycetes > Streptomycetales > Streptomycetaceae > Streptomyces > Streptomyces physcomitrii. The sequence goes on from NZ_JAAWWP010000001.1 coordinate 447,444, forward strand.
TGCTCCCCGAGCAGCCGGGCCACCGCACCGACGGCCTCGGCACCCCCCTGCCGGGCGCGACGGCGAGCCACGGCAACCCTCCGCCCGGCGCGACTCCGCCTCCCGGCGCGACCCCGGGCCACGGCACCCCGATACCCCCGGGAGCCCAGGGGACCCCGGCCCACGGCATCCCGGCGCAGGGAACTCCGGCCCACGGCGTTCCGACGCAAGGCACCCCGGCCCACGGCATCCCGACCCAGGGAACTCCGCCCCACGGCGTCCCGGCGCAAGCCACCCCGCCCCACGGCGTCCCGACCCAGGGCACCCCACCCCCGTACGCCACCCCGGCCCCCCACGCCGAGCCGACCCAGCAGATACCCCCGGCGCACCCTCACCAGACGTCCGCACACCCCCAGCAGGCCGCCCCGCCCACCGGTTCCGCCCTGTACGCCGGGCCCGCCGGTCAGTCGCAGCAGCACGGGGGGCACTGGCAGCAGTACGACCCCTGGGCCGCGCCGCTGCAGCAGACCGGGGCCGCCGCCGAGACCGCCGAGGGGCGCAGGAAGCGCAGGCGGCGCGGGCTGGTGCTCGGCGCGGTGGTGATCGCGCTGGTGTCCGGCGGGGTCGGCGGCGCGATGGGCACGTATCTGGAGCGCAACGGCGGGGTCGGCGGCGGTGTGGAGCTGAGCCAGTCCGGGGAGGGGCCGAAGGACAGGTCGCCGGGCTCGGTGGCGGGCATCGCGGCGAAGGCGCTGCCCGGGGTCGTCACCCTGCACGTCAGCGGCTCCGACGCCTCCGGTACCGGCACCGGCTTCGTGCTCGACGGCCGCGGCCACATCCTGACCAACAACCATGTGGTGGAGCCCGCCGGTTCGGGCGGCGAGATCACGGTGACCTTCAGCGGCGGGCAGTCGGCCCGGGCCAAGGTCGTCGGCCGGGACAGCGGCTACGACCTCGCGGTGGTGAAGGTCAGCGGCGTACGCGGGCTGAAGCCGCTGCCGCTCGGCAACTCCGACGGGGTGCAGGTCGGCGATCCGGTGGTGGCCATCGGCGCCCCCTTCGACCTGGCCAACACGGTCACCTCGGGCATCATCAGCGCCAAGGAGCGGCCCATCACGGCGGGCGGCGAGAAGGGCGACGGCACCGACGTCAGCTATGTGGACGCCCTGCAGACCGACGCCCCCATCAACCCCGGCAACTCCGGCGGGCCGCTGGTCGACTCCGGGGGCCGGGTGATCGGCATCAACAGCGCGATCCGGTCCGCGGACGGCGGCAGCGGCCCCGGCGGGGAGGGCCAGTCGGGCTCGATCGGGCTCGGCTTCGCCATCCCGGTCAACCAGGGCAAGCGGGTCGCCGAGGAACTCATCAACACCGGCAAGGCCACCCACCCGGTGATCGGGGTCACCCTCGACATGGAGTACGCGGGCGACGGCGCCCGGGTCGCGGCCAAGGGCGCCGAGGGCGGACCGGCGGTCACCCGCGGCGGGCCCGGCGACAAGGCGGGCATCCGCTCCGGGGACCTGATCACCGCGGTGGACGGGCAGTCGGTCGACTCCGGGGAGGCGCTCATCGTGAAGGTGCGTGCCCACCGGCCGGGCGACCGCCTGAAGTTGACGGTGGAGCGGGACGGCAAGGAGCGCGAGGTCTCGCTCGTGCTCGGCTCCGCGGGCGGCGAGTGAGCGCCCCCGGCGGCGCGCGCCCGCCCGGTGCGGCAGCCGCCGCGCGCGGGCCGGGCGGCGGCCGGCTGCGAAGGCCCGGGGGGCGGCCCGCGGTGGCCCCGGGGACCTGCCCCTGGCCGCCGGGGAGTCGGGACCGTACCGAACTGGGCTCCGCGGGCAGTACCGAACTGACCGGGGGGCCGGGTACCGTGGAGCGGGCCCGGACCACGGAAGGCAGCGGCGGGCGAAGGGCATCGCAAGGAGCGCAGGATGTTCAATGATCTGGGACCTCTGGAGCTGGTCACGCTCGTGGTCCTCGCCGTGCTCGTGTTCGGTCCGGACAAGCTGCCCAGGCTGATCCAGGATGTGTCGCGTTTCATACGCAAGGTGCGCGAGTTCTCGGACAGCGCCAAGAACGACATCCGCACCGAACTCGGGCCGGATTTCAAGGACTTCGAGTTCGAGGACCTGAACCCGAAGACCTTCCTGCGCAAGCAGCTGGACAGCGATGAGCTGGGACTCAAGGAGATCCGCAACGGCTTCGACCTGAAGAAGGAGATGGCCGAGGTCGCCGACTCGGTGAACAGCCCGGGCGGTGAATCCCCGGGTCCCAAGGGCTCCGGTGGCCGGATCGACATGACGAAGAAGGACGAGGCGTCCGGATCCGACGACCGCCCGCCCTTCGACACCGACGCCACCTGAGCCCGCCGCCCGCCCTCCGGATCCCCGCGCTGACCTGCTGCGCGGCCGCTTCTGGCGTCCGGCGGCCGTCCGTGCGGCCGCGTAGCCCGGGCGGCCCACAGCGGGGGCGATTTCCCGGCTCCCGGATGCCGTGTGGCTATCCTGCCTAGTTGTGCGTGGACCGGACGCTCAGAACGCCCGAGGGGGGCGGGCCCGGTGCACGGCCACGAGAAGCGAGGAGGCGTCCGGGCATGGAGTCCACGAAGCAGGTGAGCACGCGGGCCGAGGCCCCCGAGGGCGGCAGACGCAATCCCGCTGCCCTGCGGACCCTCGACAGCTACCTTCTCGCGCCGTTCCCCTGGTACGGCCTCGACGAGGCGTTCACGGGGCCGCGGCGCCTGATGCAGGTCGGCACCGCCGCGGACGGCAGCGTCGAGCACGGGGCCACCGGGCACGGCGACCCCTCCTGGGTGCGTGCCGAGGGCCGCGGGGGCGGGGAGCGGGAGCGGTTCGCCGTGGTCGTCACGGTCGGCGCCAGCCCCGTACGCAAGAGCCCGGACGGCACCGGCACCCTGGAGGCCACCTCGGTCTCCTCGGCCGCCTGGCTGGCCGGGGTCGGGCTGCTCGGCGTGACCTGGCCGGAGCGGATGGACCACAGCCTGCGCGACGACTGGCTGGACCAGCAGGCCGAGGCCGCCTGGGCCCTCGCCGACGACCTGGCGGCACCGGACTGGTCCGAGCTCTCGCTGCCGGTGGACGGCGTCCCCTCGCCCTTCCACTACCGCGAGACGGAGTACGGCTGGATCCTCGCGGGCTCCACGCCCACCGGCACCCACCTCGGCGCCTACGGCCGCGGACTGAGCGCCTACGGCCTCGGCTTCTGCGTGATCAAGGACCTGACGGAGTACGCGGAGGACTGAGTCCGCTCGGCCGGGTGCGCGGGGCCCCGCGCACCCGCGCACGACGAAGGGGCGGCCCCATGGGAGCCGCCCCTTCGCCGTAGGTGGGCCGCAGCCGGAACCGGCGTCAGAACTTGTTGCGCGGGGTGAGTCCCAGCGACATCCCCGACAGTCCGCGCTGGCGGCCGCCGAGCTTGCCCGCGATGCCGCGCAGGGCCGCGCCCGCCGGGGAGTCCGGGTCGCTCAGCACGACCGGCTTGCCGTTGTCGCCGCCCTCGCGCAGGCGGACGTCGATCGGGATCGAGCCGAGGACCGGCACGGTGGCGCCGGTGGTCCTGGTGAGGCCGTCCGCGACCAGCTGGCCGCCGCCGGTGCCGAAGATGTCGACCATCTCGTCGCAGTGCGGACAGGGCAGCCCGGACATGTTCTCGACCACGCCGACGATCTTCTGGTGGGTCTGCACGGCGATCGCCCCGGCCCGCTCCGCGACCTCGGCCGCGGCCTGCTGCGGGGTGGTGACCACCAGGATCTCGGCGTTCGGGACCAGCTGGGCGACCGAGATGGCGATGTCGCCGGTGCCGGGCGGCAGGTCGAGCAGGAGGACGTCGAGGTCGCCCCAGAAGACGTCCGCGAGGAACTGCTGGAGGGCGCGGTGCAGCATCGGGCCGCGCCAGACGACGGGGGCGTTGCCCGGGGTGAACATGCCGATCGAGATGACCTTCACGCCGTTCGCCGAGGGCGGCATGATCATGTTCTCGACCTGGGTGGGGCGGCCGTCCGCGCCGAGCATGCGCGGCACGCTGTGCCCGTAGATGTCGGCGTCGACCACGCCGACCTTCAGCCCGTCCGCGGCCATCGCCGCGGCGAGGTTCACCGTCACCGAGGACTTGCCGACGCCGCCCTTGCCGGAGGCCACGGCGTAGACCCGGGTCAGCGAGCCGGGCTTGGCGAAGGGCACCTCCCGCTCGGCCTGCCCGCCGCGCAGCGCGGAGGCCAGCTCCTTGCGCTGCTCGTCGCTCATCACGTCCAGCGAGACGTCGACCCGGCTGACGCCCTCGACCGCGGAGACCGCGTCGGTGACGTTCTTGATGATGGTCTCGCGCATCGGGCAGCCCGAGACCGTCAGATACACGGCGACCGCGACAGCGCCGTCCGCGCCGATCTCCACCGACTTGACCATCCCCAGCTCGGTGATGGGCCGCTGGATCTCCGGGTCGTTCACTGTCGCCAGTGCTTCACGCACCGCGTCTTCCGTAGCCATGAACCCGAGTTTACGGGCCTTCGCGGCTCCCCCGGAAAGGCCCTGCGCGGTCGTCTACATCACGTCCGCCCTCACCCTCCGGAGGGAATACGTGGCGCTGCTCGTCCAGCTCCCGCGCCAGCTGCTTGACCAGGTCCTCCAGCTCGTTGCGGATCCAGTCCCGGGTGGCGACCTCGCCGAGTCCCATCCGCAGCGCCGCCACCTCCCGGCTGAGGTACTCGGTGTCCGCGATGGAGCGTTCGTTCTGCTTGCGGTCCTGCTCCAGGTTGACCCGGTCCCGGTCGTCCTGCCGGTTCTGCGCCAGCAGGATCAGCGGGGCCGCGTAGGAGGCCTGCAGGGAGAGCATCAGCGTCAGGAAGATGAACGGGTACTGGTCGAAGCGCAGCCGCTCCGGCGCCGAGACGTTCCACACCACCCAGGCGATGATGACGAAGGTCATCCAGACGATGAAGCGGCCGGTGCCCAGGAAGCGCGCGATGCGCTCGGAGAGCCGCCCGAAGGCCTCCGGGTCGTAGTCCGGCAGCAGCCTGCGGCGCGGGGCCCGCGGCTGGTCCAGGCGGATGCGCCCGCGGGCGCTCTCCGTCCGCACCTCGCGCTGTTCAGCGACCACCGCGCACCCCGTCCAGCTCCTCGAAGGGCTCCTCCGTCACGAAGTCCGACTCGCGCCAGTCCCCGGGCAGCAGATGGTCCAGTACGTCGTCCACCGTGACGGTGCCGAGCAGCGAGCCGCTCTCGTCGACCACCGGGGCGGCCACCATGTCGTAGGTGGCGAAGAACCCGGCGACCGCGGGCAGCGGCGTCTCCGGCGAGAGCGAGAGCAGGTCCTCGTCGATCAGCGAGCTGACCAGCGTGTACGGGGGGTCGCGCAGGAGCCGCTGGAAGTGCACGGTGCCCAGGAACTTGCCGGTCGGCGTCTCGTCCGGCGGGCGGCAGACGTAGACCTGCGCGGCGAGCGCGGGGGACAGGTCCTGGTTGCGCACCCGGGCCAGCGCGTCGGCGACCGTGGCGTCCGGGCGCAGCACCACCGGCTCGGTGGTCATCAGCCCGCCCGCGGTCCGCTCCTCGTAGGCCATCAGGCGGCGGACGTCGGCCGCCTCCCCGGGCCGCATCAGGGCGAGCAGGCGCTCCTTGTCCTCCTCGGGCAGCTCGCCGAGCAGGTCGGCGGCGTCGTCGGGGTCCATCGCCTCCAGGACGTCCGCGGCCCGCTCCTCCTTGAGCTTGCCGAGGATCTCGATCTGGTCGTCCTCGGGCAGCTCCTCCAGGACGTCCGCGAGCCGCTCGTCGTCGAGGGCGGCGGCGACCTCGGCCCGGCGCTTGGGGGAGAGGTGGTGCAGGACGTTGGCGAGGTCGGCGGGGCGCAGCTGCTCGAAGGTGGCGAGCAGGCTCTCGGCGCCCTGGCCGTGCTCCTCCAGGGCGAAGCCGGTCACCGCCGACCACTCGACGGTGAGCGCCTCGCCCTTGCTGCGCCGGAAGGTCCCGGTCTTGCCCTTGCGGACGAAGACCCGGTCGATCTCCCAGTCCCGGCGGGCCGGCAGCTGCTGCACCGAGATGTCCAGGACGGTGACCTCCTCGCCGGTCTCCACCAGCCGCACCCGGCGGTCGAGGAGTTCGCCGAGGACGAGCCGCTCGGTCGGCCGCTGCTCGAAGCGCTGGACGTTGAGCACCCCGGTGGTGATGACCTGGCCGGACTCGATGCCGGTCACCCGGGTCATGGGCAGGAAGATGCGGCGCCGGGTGGCCAGCTCCACGACAAGGCCGAGCAGCCGGGGCGGGCGTCCGGCGGAAGCGAGGGCGCGGCCGTCCGGGCCGGTGCGGGCGCCCTGGATGCGCAGCATCGCCACCAGGTCGCGGACCCGGCCGACCTGGTCGCCGTTGGGGTCGAAGACGGCGGTGCCCGCGAGATGCGAGACGAAGACCCTGGGCGCGCTCGCCGCCATGTCCCGCGCCTCCTTCGCCCTGGTGTACCGCACGCCCTCGCGTGCCGTCCGCGCAGCCCGCTGGGCTGTTCGCGTAGTTCAGGCTAGTCCGTGGCGGTCGCACCCGCCTTGGCGGGCGGTCCACAAGGACTCCTGACACCGCCCGCGCGGCGCACCGGTACGCTGCCGTAGCGCCGCGCGCAGCGGACGGCACGGCTCCGTTCCGGCCGCCGCCTGCTGCCCGCGCCACCGTACGTCCCGCTCGACGAGAGGCAGCGCCACCAGTGAGCCCCTTCCCCCCGCGCCGCAGCAGCCGAGCCACCCCGGCCCTCGCCCTGTGCGCGGGTCTCGGGCTCGCGGTCGCCGGGGGCACGCTCGTCGCCTGCGGCGCGGACGACCCGGACGCGGGGACCAACGGCGTCGGCAAACTGGCGGCGCCGGAGATCCAGCGCAAGTACAAGGCGGCGGCGAACGCGGCCGGGGCGGTGCACATCTCCGGGACGCTGGTCAGCAAGGGCGCCTCGTACAAGCTCGACATGCGGCTGAAGAACAACGGCGGCACCGGCGAGGTGAGCACCAAGGGCCGCACCTTCCGGCTGCTGCGGGTCGGCGAGCGGATGTATCTGAAGGCGGACGCGCAGTTCTGGCGCGGCGACGGCAAGAACGACTCGGCGGCGGCGCGCAAGCTCAGCGGCATGTACGTACGGGTGCCGACGGACGACCCCGCCTACGACCGGCTCAGCGGCTTCACCGACAAGAAGACGCTGCTGGACGGGGTGCTCACCCTGCACGGCAAGCTCGACAAGGGGAAGCGGGCCCGCAACTCCGGGGTGCGCACCGTCGAGCTCACCGGGGACGGCGGCGCGGGCGGCATCCTCGACGTCAGCCTGGAGGGCCGGCCCTATCCGCTGGAGCTGGAGCGGGCCGGGAACGCGGGCACCGTCCGCCTCGCCGAGTGGAACAAGGAGTTCCGCCTCGCCGAGCCGTCCGCGGACGACCGGGTGGACTACGGCGCGAAGCTGCCGAACTCCTGAGCCGGGGACGGTGGTCGGGCCCCCGGCCCGGCCTGCCGAGCCGCTTCTCGGCGCTCCTGGAGACCCGCTAGCCGCGCTTCTTGCGCCCCCGCAGCAGCAGCCGCGGCAGTGCCTTCGGGATCGGGCGGCGGGTGGTCGCGGTGGTCGGCAGGGGAGCGGCGGCGAGGCTGCCGTCGGGCAACGCGGGCGGCTCGGCGGGGAGTTCGGCCGGTTCCAGGCGCAGGACGCGGCACTCGCGGGCCCAGCGCTCGGGCATCGCCTCGCCGTCGGGCGCGTTGAGCCGCTTGCCCTTCAGCTCGCCGACCGCGGCCTCCCACCGCTCGCTGCCCGGGGCCAGCTCCACCACCCGGGCCTGCCAGCCGACCAGGCGCCCGCCCTTGTCCTTGCTGCGCACGGTGACGGTGGCGGTGCCGCCGTCGGTGAGCCCGGGCAGCGGCTGCTCGCCGGGTCCGTCGCCGACCAGGAGGGCGGCGCCCTCGTGCCAGACGTGCCACAGGCCCCGGGCGGGGCCTGTGCCGCGTACCCAGATCAGGCCGGACTTCTTGGTGGCCTCCTCGACGAGGGCGCGGCCGAGCAGCTCACGTGTCATGGGGACAGGGTAGTGAGCCGCCCGCCGGGCCCGACAGCGGACCGGCCTCGGGGTCCGCGCCCCGGCGGCTCACAGCCAGCCGTTGCGCTTGAGGGTGCGGTGGATGGCGAAGCAGATGGCGACCGTGACCAGGGCCACGGTCGGATAGCCGTAGCGCCAGCGCAGTTCCGGCATGTGGTCGAAGTTCATGCCGTAGACCCCGCAGACCATGGTGGGCACCGCGATGATCGCCGCCCAGGAGGTGATCTTGCGCATGTCCTCGTTCTGCGCGACGGAGGCCTGCGCGAGGTTGGCCTGGAGGATCGAGTTGAGCAGCTCGTCGAAGCCGGTCACCTGCTCCTGTACGCGGGCGAGGTGGTCGGCGACGTCCCGGAAGTACTTCTGGATCGCCGGGTCCACCAGCCGCATCGGCCGCTCGCTCAGCAGCTGCATGGGGCGCGCGAGCGGGGCCACGGCCCGCTTGAACTCCAGTACCTCGCGCTTGAGTTGGTAGATCCGCCCGGCGTCCACACCGCGCGAGGTGCCCTTGCCGGGCGCGGAGAAGACCTCGGTCTCCACCTCGTCGATGTCGTCCTGCATCGCGTCGGCCACCGCCAGATAGCCGTCCACGACATGGTCGGCGATGGCGTGCAGCACCGAGGAGGGGCCCTTGGCGAGGAGTTCGGGGTCGTCCTGGAGGCGGTGGCGCAGGGCGCGCAGCGAGCCCTGGCCGCCGTGCCGGACGGTGAGGAAGAAGTCCCGTCCGGTGAAGCACATGACCTCGCCGGTGGCCACGATCTCGCTGGAGGCGGTGAGTTCGGCGTGCTCGACGTAGTGGATGGTCTTGAAGACGGTGAACAGGGTGTCGTCGTAGCGCTCCAGCTTCGGCCGCTGGTGGGCGTGGACGGCGTCCTCCACGGCGAGCGGGTGCAGCCCGAACTCGGCGGCGATACCGGCGAATTCGGCCTCGGTGGGCTCGTGCAGGCCGATCCAGGCGAAGCCTCCCTGGCCGCGTACCTGGAGCATCGCCTCCTGCGGCGAGAGCCCCTCGCTGCCGGTGACGCGCCGCCCGTCGCGGTAGACCGCGCAGTCGACCACGGCCGAGGGGGTGGCGGGGTCGCGGGTGGTGTCGTAGCCCCCGGACGGGGTGCCGTCCTTGCGGGCGGCGGGGCGTACGGCAGCGCGGAGGTCACGGATCATCGACATGGGCAGGCTCCTTCGCTGAAGCGTTGCCGACAGGGCCCCGAGGGGCGGAACCACCCGGAATGAGGACGTCCTGCGAAGATCTCCGACCCCTCGTGCGGGGAGGGTTTGCTACGTCCACAAAGCGGGGAGCACCGCATCGTCGCGGTGGCGGCTGCGCTGGTTGCACACGGGATGGTGCGGGTGATCAGGCGGGACGAACTGCTCTTCCGTCGCACGCCGGAGAAGGGCGAGGGAGCCCGTGGCGTCGGCGCGCGGGCGGTGGCTCTCGGGAGCTACTTGCCGTGCGGCGGGAAGAGCGGGTCGGTACTGGCAGGTCGACTTCGATCCACTGCAGTCCCACCTCCTCCGGCCGGTCCCCCGTGGGGGAAGTCTGGTCGGGGTCCGCGCGGAAGCGACTCCGCGGCTCGCTCGGCAGTGGGTGGGAGCCCTCTGCCGTGCTGCCCCGACGGCGCGTCAAGACTAGCAGCCGGCGGAAGTGTCAAGGCCCGCCTTTGCCCTTTGCATACGCCTCCGCGGCGGGCTCCCCGGGCGTCCGCGCCCCCCGGACGCACGGTTCTTGACGCTCTCTTTGCGCGCGACGGCCGCCGTACGGGTGCTCCGGTCCGCCGCCCGCCCGCCACCGCGCGCCCCGGGTCCACCCTCTAGGCTCGCCGCATGTCTGACGTACTTGCCCTGGTCGAGGCCCGGCTGCACACCGCGCTCGGCGAGCCGGACGCCCGCGCCGCGGTCACCTTCCTCGGCACCGACCGCATCGAGGTGCTGCGCTTCACCGACCCGCGGGACGGCGGCCTGGTGCGCTACGCCACCCTGGGCATGTCGGCACAGCCCATGACCGACCCCTCCGCCAGCCTCGCCGACCCGGTCGCGGGCCCCCGCGCGGAACTGGTCCTCTCCCTGCGCGCCGGCCGCGCCGACACCGACAAGGTGCTCCGCCCGCTGGCGGTGCTCGCCGCCTCGCCCCAGGTGGAGGGGCTGGTGGTGGCCCCCGGCGCCTCCCTCGACGTGGGCGAGGAGCTGTGGCCCGGGGCGCCCTTCACCTCGGTCCTGGTGGGCGAGCCCGGCGGACTCGTCGAGGACGTGGAGCCGGTGGCCGAGGGCATGGAGCCGGTGCGGATCCTGCCGGTGCTGCCGCTGACCGCGAACGAGGCCGCCTTCAAGCGGGTGCACGGCGCCGCCGCCCTGGAGGAGCGCTGGCTGCAGCACGGTACGGACCTGCGCGATCCGCTGCGCAGGTCCGTACCGCTGGACTGAGCCGCCCGGTCCTGAGGGCGCCGGGCCGCTCGCTCAGCCCGCGAACACCGAGACCCCGTCCTCGGCGGCGTGCCGGGGCTCCAGCTCCTCGGCCTGGTGGGTGAGCGACTTCCTGCGCACCGCGACCACCGCGGCGCCGAGCACCGCCGTCACGGCCGCGACCACGAAGGGCATCCGCGCGTCGCTCCACTCCTCGATCTTCGGCGCGAAGTAGGGGGCCGCCGCGGCGGCGAACCAGCGCACGAAGTTGTACCCGGCGCTGGCCACCGGCCGCGGGGCGTCGGAGACGCCGAGGGCCAGCTCCGTGTAGACGGTGTTGTTGACGCCGATGAAGGCGCCGGAGGCGATGGTCCCGGCGATGGCGGCGGCGTGGTTCCCGTAGCCGATGAGCAGTACGTCCGCGCCGAGCAGCACCAGCGAACCGGCCAGCACCTTCAGCGAGCCCAGCCGCTGCTGCAGCCGCGGGGCGACCAGCACCGAGAACACCGCGAGCAGCACACCCCAGGCGAAAAAGACCGCGCCGGACTTGTACGGGGTCATGTCCAGGACGAAGGGCGTGAAGGCCAGGACGGTGAAGAAGGTGTAGTTGTAGAAGAACGCCGAGGCCGCCGCGGAGGCGAGACCCCCGTGGCCGAGCGCCTTGAGCGGGTCCAGGAGCGAGGTCTTCCGCGCGGGCTTCGGCTGCTCCTTGAGCAGGACGGTGATGGCGAGGAAGCCGAGGGCCATCAGCGCCGCGGTGCCGAAGAAGGGGTAGCGCCAGCTGGCGTTGCCGAGCACGGCGCCGAGCAGCGGGCCGCAGGCCATGCCGAGGCCGAGCGCCGACTCGTAGAGCAGGATCGCCGCGGCGCTGCCGCCGGCCGCGGCCCCCACGATCACGGCCAGTGAGGTCGAGACGAAGAGGGCGTTGCCGAGCCCCCAGCCGGCCCGGAAGCCGACGAGCTGGTCCACGCTGCCGGAGGTCCCGGCGAGCGCGGCGAAGACCACCACCAGGGCGAGCCCCGCGAGCAGGGTCTTCCTGCCGCCGATCCGGCTGGAGACGAAGCCGGTCACCAGCATGGCCACCGCGGTGATCAGGAAGTACGAGGTGAACAGGAGGGACACCTCGCCGGGTGTGGCCTCAAGCCCCTGGGCGATCGAGGGGAGGATCGGGTCGACGAGGCCGATGCCCATGAAGGCGACGACCGCCGCGCCCGCGGTGGCCCAGACCGCCTTCGGCTGGCGCAGGATGCCGCCCGCCCCCGCCTCGAACGGATCCCCTTCCGCGGGACCTCCGGTGCTGCTCATGTCTGCTGCTCCTCCGTCTCGGACGGGCCGTGATGGTTGGTCTATACACACATTAAGTTAGAGACGCTAATAAATGCAAGTTACATCTAAATCCTGGCTCCGGCCGGGCCTCCGGACGGGTGATCGTCCTTGACGCGAGGAGTGCCGGGGAGGACCGTGGGGTGGCATGAGGGGCGAACCCAGTTGCCCGAAGTGCGGTGGCCGGGTACGGGCTCCCGGTCTCTTCGCCGATTCCTGGCAATGTGATGTGCACGGCGCCGTGCACCCACTGCAACCCGTGATCCCGCCCAGCGTCGAGGCGCTCGGCGTGGTTGTGCACCGGGCCGAGGTGCCGGTCTGGATGCCCTGGCCGCTCCCCGTGGGCTGGCTGTTCACCGGCGTCGCCTACGCGGGGGACGACCGCAGCGGCGGACGGGCGACCGCGGTGGCCTGCTCGGGCCCCGGCCCGCTCGGCGGCATCGGCGAACTCGTGCTCGTCGCCGAGGAACTCGGGGTCGGACTCGGCGCCCGCTACGCCGGACTCGACGGTCCCGACCCCGGCGCCCACCTCGACGTCGGCAAGCCCCCGCAGGCCAAGGTCCTTGCCGCCGGGCGGCCCACCCCGCTGTGGCACATCGCCGAATGCCCGCCCGACCGGGCCGTGTTCGCCGGGGAGGCCATGGGCCTGTGGGTCTGGGCCATCGTCTGGCCCGAGCAGTCCGGCCTGCTGATGTACGACGAGCTGGTCCTCACCGATCTGCGCGAGGCCGGCGCCGAGGTCGACCTGCTGCCCTGCGGCGCCCTCACCCCGCGCATCCTCTCGCCCTGAGCCCTGAGTTCCAGCCCCCCCCGTCGCGCCGCATCCGGCCCGCGCCGGTCCCTCGTGTCCGGCGCGAGCGCACACCGCGGGCGCCCGGGGAGTGCGCGAGCGCACACCGCTGAGGGCCCTGGCGGGGGCGCCCGCCCCGTTACCCTGGAGCGTCCCCTTCCGTCCCGCAGAGCTGGAGCGAGCGTCGTGCGCGTCGACCTGCACACCCACTCCACCGCCTCGGACGGCACCGACACCCCCGCCGAACTCGTACAGAAGGCGGCCGCGGCCGGTCTGGACGTGGTGGCGCTGACCGACCACGACAGCACCCGGGGCCACGCCGAGGCGCGCGCGGCCCTGCCCGAGGGGCTCACCCTGGTCACCGGCGCCGAACTCTCCTGCCGCCTCGACGGCGTGGGCCTGCACATGCTCGCCTACCTCTTCGACCCCGCGGAGCCGGAGCTGCTCGCCCGCCGCGAACTCGTCCGCGACGACCGGGTGCCGCGCGCCAAGGGCATGATCGCCAAGCTCCGTGAGCTGGGCGTGCCGGTCACCTGGGAGCAGGTCGCGCGGATCGCGGGCCGGGGCTCGGTGGGCCGCCCGCACCTCGCCGAGGCCCTGGTCGAACTCGGCGTGGTGGACACCGTCTCGGACGCCTTCTCCCCGCGGTGGCTCGGCGACGGCGGACGCGCCTACGTGGACAAGTTCGAGCTGGACCCCTTCGAGGCGATACGGCTGGTCAAGGCCGCCGGCGGCGTGACCGTCCTCGCGCACCCGGCCGCCGTCAAGCGCGGCCGGACCGTCCCCGAGGAGTCCCTCGCCGCCCTCGCCGCCGCCGGGCTCGACGGCCTGGAGGCCGACCACATGGACCACGAGCCGGCCACCCGCGCCCGGCTGCACGGACTCGCCGCCGAACTCGGCCTGCTCGCCACCGGCTCCAGCGACTACCACGGCAGCCGCAAGACCTGCTCCCTCGGCGACTTCACCACCGACCCCGAGGTCTACGGCGAGATCACCCGCCGCGCCACCGGCGCCTTCCCCGTCCCCGGCACCGGCGGAACCGTGAACTCCTGAGCCCGGGCGGGTACTTGAGGGCCGCCCAGCCCCTCGCCCCCGCGCCGACCGCGGGGTCCTGACGCCCGTCCGCCGCCACCCGGCGGTGTCTCCCGCCGGGACGCTTCCCGTACGGTCCGGCCGCCACCCCGCGGCCGGTTCGCCCTGCCCGGCACGCCCCGGCCCCTGCCGCCCGTGCCCGGCCCCCCGTTGTCCACCGTTCCACCGCTCCCGCAAGGCTCTCCCGTGTTCGATGTCGCCGTATTCGCCTCTCTCTTCGTCACCCTCTTCGTGATCATGGACCCGCCCGGGATCACGCCGATCTTCCTCGCGCTGACCGCGGGACGGCCCGCCAAGGTGCAGCGCCGGATGGCCTTCCAGGCGGTCTGCGTGGCCTTCGGTGTGATCGCCGTCTTCGGGCTGCTCGGCCACCAGATCCTGGACTACCTGCATGTCTCGGTGCCCGCCCTGATGATCGCGGGCGGGCTGCTGCTCCTGCTGATCGCCCTCGACCTGCTCACCGGCAAGACCGACGAGCCGAAGCAGACCAAGGAGGTCAATGTCGCGCTCGTCCCGCTCGGCATGCCGCTGCTCGCCGGGCCCGGGGCGATCGTCTCGGTGATCCTCGCGGTGCAGGACGCGGACGGCTTCGACGCGCAGTTCTCGGTCTGGGCGGCGATCGCGCTGATCCATGTCGTGCTCTGGCTGGTGATGCGCTACTCGCTGCTGATCATCCGGGTCATCCGGGACGGCGGCGTGGTCCTGGTGACCCGGCTCGCCGGGATGATGCTCTCGGCGCTCGCCGTGCAGCAGATCATCAACGGCGTGACCCAGGTGGTGCAGGGCGGCGCCTGACCCCCGCACGGGCGAAGCCCCCGCCCGCTCCGTGGAGCGTGCGGGGGCTTCGGCGTTCTGGCTGCCTGCCCGCGGGGGCGGCATGGGACGGCGTACGGACAACAGCGAAGTGCTCGGTAACGGCCGTGCGGGGTACGGGAATTACGAGGCCGCTTCGGCGGGCCGGATGTAGAGGCGCTGCCCGGTGGCGGCGGCCTGCTGCACGATCCCGTTGACGGAGGCGGCGTCCACGACGGTGCTGTCGATCGCGGCACCGGCGTCGTCGAGGCGCATGATTTCGAAGCGCACAGGCTTCTCCCTTCCTCGGGTGATCCTCCTGGCGGAGAACTACTGCCGCGGGCACGATTCTCTGCCCGCGGGTGGATCGGGGCGGTTGCCCGCCCGTGAAGAGTGGATTGCGAGGCCGCTCGGGGCCTCGCGCACACTCCCTACAACCGGCTGGAGTACCCAATGATTCCCTACGCTAAAGAAAATTTTCGCGTATCTAATTACTGACACGTAAGCATCGCGGTCCTCGCGGCTTGTGCACCCCGTGCCGCCGCCCGGACAATGGGCCGCGATGAACGAGGACAACCGAGTCGACCAGCCCGCCCTCGCGGCCCGCCTGGACCGCACCAACGAACTGCTGCAACGCGTGCTCGCCGAGGTGGCCAAGACCCCCTCCACCCACGCGATCTTCGTGGACGCGGGATACGTCTACGCCGCCGCCGGGCGCCTGGTCGCGGGCACCGAGGACCGGCGCTCCTTCGACCTCGACGCGGAAGGGCTCATCGAGGCGCTGATCGACAAGGCCCGCACCCTCTTCGCCGACAGCAGGCTGCTGCGCGTCTACTGGTACGACGGCGCCCGCCGCCGCATCCACACCGCCGAGCAGCAGTCGATCGCCGAACTGCCCGACGTCAAGGTCCGCCTCGGCAACCTCAACGCCAACAACCAGCAGAAGGGCGTCGACTCCCTCATCCGCAGCGACCTGGAGTCCCTGGCCCGGCACCGCGCCATCAGCGACGCCGCCCTGATCGGCGGCGACGAGGACCTGGTCTCGGCGGTCGAGGCCGCCCAGGGCTACGGCGCCCGCGTCCACCTCTGGGGCATCGAGGCCCCGGACGCGCGCAACCAGGCCGAGCCGCTGCTCTGGGAGGTCGACAGCCAGCGCACCTTCGACCTCGACTTCTTCAAGCCGTACGTCACCCGCCGCACCCTGAGCGTCCCCGAGACCCCCACCGGGCAGCGGCCCACCCGGGAGGACGTCCGCTTCGTCGGGGCCCAGATCGCCGCCCGCTGGCTGGCCGCCAAGGGGCGCGAGTCGCTCGCCGAGCTGCTGCCGGGGCATCCCTATCTGCCGGGTTCGGTGGACCAGGACCTCCTGGTGGAGGCGGAGGGGCTGCTCCAGTATTCGCTGCGCGGCCAGTCCGACCTGCGGCGCGTCCTGCGGGACGGCTTCTGGGAGCACGTACAGACGCTGTACTGAGCGGACGGGCGGACGCCGTACTGATTGGACGGGCGCGCGGGCGGGTGCCGGAGCCGAGTGCCGATCGGCCCCCGGGGGTCCGTCCGCCCCCGGGCCGCCCCTGGCGGCGCTGCCGCCCGGCACGCAGGATGGGGGCACCACCGACGCCGTTCCGAGAGGCCGCGCCCGTATGAACGCCCCGCCGCCCCACCCGCCCCCGGGGCCACGACTGCCCCGGCAGCCGCAGGGACCGGAGGCCTGGCCGGACCGGTGGCCGCCCCAGCCGCCGCTGCGGCCCGCCAAGGCCTGGTACCTCCTGGTCGCGCTGCTGATGATGTGCGGGGCGGGCTTCACCGGACTGGGCGTGGTGGCGGGACTCTTCCTCAAGGCGGGCAAGTGGGCGGCCTGCGACATCACCGCGGACTGCGCCCACCACCCGAACGACCCCGGCTACCGAGAGCCCGGCTATCCGCTCTGGCCCTTCGTGACGGCCGCGGTCCTCGCCGCGCTCGCGCTCGCCCTCTTCCTCCTGGTCTTCCTGGCCCGCCGCCGCAACGCGCGCGCCGAGGGCGGCCAATCGTCAAGAACGGATTGACGATCCGCTCATCGTCAATCTACGCTTGACGCATGAGTCCACTCGACATCAGCCTCGCCGACCTGATCGCCCGCCTCGACGAAGAGTTCCCCGACGCCGACCACCTGGCCCGCATCAGCGAGGCCCAGCTGCGCAATCAGACCCTGGCCGACCTCGGTGACCAGCTCGTCGACCACTACGTGGGCCGGGCCAAGCGCGCCGGTGCCTCCTGGAGCGAGGTCGGCGAGGCCATCGGGGTGTCCAAGCAGGCCGCCCAGCAACGCCATTCGCCCGCCCCCTTCGACCGGTTCACCGAACGCAACCGGCACGGCATCGTGCTGGCCCAGGAGGCCGCCCGCACCCACAAGCACGACTTCATCGGCACCGAACACCTCCTGCTCGGCCTGCTCGGCGAACGCCAGGGCCTGGCCTACGAGATGCTGCTCGCCGAGGCCGGCTCGGAGCGGCGCGTCCGCGAGGCGGTCGAGGCGGCGCTGCCCCCGGCCGGGAAGAAGGCGCCGCGGGGGCACATCGCCTTCCGGCCGGAGAGCAAGGAGGCCATCGAGCAGGCCCTCGCCGCCGCGGTCGAACTCGGCCACGACCGGGTCGGCACCGAGCACTCGCTCCTCGGCCTGATCCGCGTCGAGGCGAGCCCGGCCGCGGGAATCCTGCGCGAACTCGGCTTCACGCCCGAGGAGTTGCGCGAGACCGTCCGGGCCGAGGCCGCCCGGCGCTCGGCCGCGAGCGAGGAGGGGTAGCACGACGGCCGCCGAGGAGCCCGGCGAGCCGCGCTCCGGGCGCCGTCGCCGCCGGGTGCCGGACGGCCACCGGTCAGCCCTTCTCCTCGTACGAGTGCGCCTCGTCCCCCTCGTACGGGTCCACCTCGTCCCAGAAGGCCGCGAGCGCCGTCGCCGTCGGCTTCGGCCGGTCGGTGTTGGGGGAGTGGTCGGCGCCCGGCACGATCGTGCGCCGGGCGCCGAGCCGCAGCGCCATCTCGTCCAGGAGCGGCACCGGCCAGATGCCGTCGGTGGCGCCGGAGATCACGTGCAGCGGCAGCGGAACCCGGGCGAGTTCCCCGACCCGGTCCGGCTCGGTGCACAACTGCTGTCCGGTGGCGAGGAGTTGGGCCGGTGAGGTGAGCAGCCAGCGGCGCCGGAAGCGGTCCGGGTCGGCGGCCTCGGGCTGCTGCCGCCCGGGGCCCGGGTCGAGCACGCCCTCGTCGACGCCGGGCTCGCCCTCCTCCTGCGCCTCGAAGGCCTGGACGGCCTCCCAGACCTCGGCCATGTCGATCTCGCCGAGCACGCTGCCGAGCAGCCGCACCCGCTCCTGCTGCGCGGCCGAGATCTCGGCGGGGCCGGAGGACATCAGGGTCAGGGAGCGGAAGGGCGTGTGGTCGTCCAGTACCGCGGCCCGGGCGATCTGTCCGCCGAGCGAGTGCCCGAGCAGGTGCAGGGGAGTGCCGAGCGCGGCCGCCTGGGCGTGCACATCGGCGGCCAACTCGGCCTGCGCGTACGCCGATTGGTCGTCCTTCGGGCCGGCGGACTCGTGCTGGCCGCGGCCGTCCACGGCGACCGTGCGGTACCCGGCCGCGTTGAGGATCTCGTGCAGCGGGCCGAAGTCCTCCTTGGAGCCGGTGTAGCCGGGCAGCAGCAGGGCCGTGCCGCGGACCCGCTCGGTGGCGGCGGGGGCGTCCACCACGGCGAAGCCGCCGCGGGCGGTCTCCAGCCGGTAGACGCGGGCGCGGGGCGGCGGGGCGAAGGTCGGGGGCCTGCTCATGCGCCGAAGGCTATCCGGCGGTCCGGTGCGGGCGTACGGGCCCCGGCCTTTGACATGCAGCCGGATGGCTGCCTATCGTGAAAAGGCAGCCATCCGGCTGCATGTTCCTCCTCGGCGGCGCGCGCCGACGGAGGACGGAACCGGCAACCCTGAGGAGGCGGGCGATGGACGAGGTCTTCAAGGCGCTGGCCGACGCCAGCCGCCGCAGGCTGCTCGACAGCCTCAACCTCCGCGACGGGCAGAGCCTGCGCGAACTGTGCACCGGCCTCGACATGGCCCGGCAGTCGGTGAGCAAGCACCTGGCGGTCCTGGAGGCGGCCAACCTCATCACCACCGTCCGGCGTGGCCGCGAGAAGTTCCACTACCTCAACGCGGTGCCGATCAACGCCATCGCCGAGCGGTGGATCACCCGGTACGACCGGGCGCGGGCCGGCGCGCTCGCCGATCTCAAGACCGCATTGGAGCAGCAACCCATGGCACACAGCGAGGAGTTCGTCTACACGACGTACATCAGGACCACGCCCGAACGCCTCTGGCAGGCGCTGACCGACCCCGCCTTCACTCGGCGGTACTGGGGCGTCACCTTCGGCACCGACTGGCAGCCGGGCGCCACGATGAGCTGGGAGCAGTCCGGGGTGACGGTCAGCGACCCGGAGCAGGTGGTCCTCGCCGCCGAGCCCGGCCGCAGGCTCGCGTACACCTGGCACACCTTCACCCCGGAGTTCGCCGAGTCCGTCTCGATGAGCGAGGAGGTGCGGGCGCGGATGGCGGCCGAGCCGCGGTCCCGGGTGACCTTCGAGATCGAGCCGCTCGGCGAGACGGTCAGGCTCACCGTGACCCACGAGGGCTTCGGACCCGACAGCACCGTCCTGGAGTCGGTGCGCACCGGCTGGCCCCCACTGCTCTCCGGCCTCAAGACCCTCCTGGAGACCGGCGAGGAACTGCCCGCCCCGCGGTCCTGAGCGCCCCCGGGTACGCGAACGGCCCGGATCCCTCGCGGGGTCCGGGCCGTCCGGTTGCTGCCTCAAGTCCCGTACCGCGTCGGCGCCTTACCGTCTGCGCGCCCAGCGGCTGGAGTGCGGCGGGCTCAGCCCTCCACGGCCGCCTCGGCGACCGGGGCGCTCTCCGCGCTCTTACGGGCGCGGGTGCGGCGGCGCGGCTTGGCGGCCTCGCCCTCCGCGGTGGCCGCGGGCTGCTCGGCACCCTCGGCGGCGGACGCCTTGGCGCGGGTGCGGCGCCGGGGCTTGGCCTCCGCGCCGTCCTGCTGGGCGGGCACCTCGGCGGCCTGCGCGGCCGGGGCCGCCTCGGTCGCCGACTCGGCGCTCTTGCGGGTCCGGCGGCGGCGCGGCTTGGCGGCCTCGCCCTCGGCGGTCTCGACGGCCGCCACGGCGGCGGTCTCCGGCTGCTGCGGGGCGGCCGTCTCGGACGCCGCGCCCGCGCGGGTGCGGCGGCGACGGCGCGGGGTGCGCGGCTCGCCGGACTCCTCGGCGGCGGGCGCCTCGGTGGCCGGTGCCCCGGCGGTGCCGGTGGCCTCGTCCGCCAGGCCGCCGCGGGTGCGGCGACGGCGGCGCGGGGTGCGCGCCGGGCGCTCGCGCTCCCGCTCCTGGGTACGCGGCGCGCGGCCGCGGCCCCCGGTCTCGCCGAGGTCCTCGACCTCCTCGGCACCGAGTCCGGCGCGGGTCCGCTCGGAGCGGGGCAGTACGCCCTTGGTGCCCGCGGGGATGCGGAGCTCCTCGAAGAGGTGCGGGGAGGTGGAGTAGGTCTCGACCGGGTCGTTGAAGGCCAGGTCCAGCGCCTTGTTGATGAGCTGCCAGCGCGGGATGTCGTCCCAGTCGACCAGGGTGATCGCGGTGCCGGAATTGCCGGCCCGGCCGGTCCGCCCGATGCGGTGGAGGTAGGTCTTCTCCTCCTCCGGGCACTGGTAGTTGATGACGTGCGTGACGCCCCCGACGTCGATGCCGCGGGCGGCGACGTCGGTGCAGACGAGCACGTCCACCTTGCCGTTGCGGAAGGCGCGCAGCGCCTGCTCGCGGGCGCCCTGGCCCAGGTCGCCGTGGACCGCGCCGGAGGCGAAGCCGCGGCGCTGGAGCTGCTCGGCGATGTCGGCGGCGGTGCGCTTGGTGCGGCAGAAGATCATCGCCAGACCGCGGCCCTCGGCCTGCAGTATCCGGGCGACCATCTCCGGCTTGTCCATCGAGTGCGCCCGGAAGACGTGCTGGGCGGTGTTGGCGACGGTGGCGCCCTCGTCGTCCGGCGCGGTGGCGCGGATGTGCGTGGGCTGCGACATGTAGCGGCGGGCGAGGCCGATCACGGCGCCCGGCATGGTGGCCGAGAACAGCATCGTCTGGCGGCGCACCGGCAGCAGGTTGATGATCTTCTCGACGTCGGGCAGGAAGCCCAGGTCGAGCATCTCGTCGGCCTCGTCCAGGACCAGGCTCTTCACATGGCCGAGGTTGAGCTTCTTCTGGCCCGCGAGGTCGAGCAGCCGCCCGGGGGTGCCGACGATGACGTCGACGCCCTTGCGGAGCGCCTCCACCTGGGGCTCGTAGGCGCGGCCGCCGTAGATCGCGAGGACCCGGACGTTGCGCACCTTGCCCGCGGTGAGCAGGTCGTTGGTGACCTGGGTGCACAGCTCGCGGGTGGGGACGACGACGAGGGCCTGCGGGGCGTCGGTGAGGTCCTCGGGGGTGGCCCGGCCGGACTCCACGTCGGCGGGTACGGTGACCCGCTCCAGGAGGGGCAGGCCGAAGCCGAGGGTCTTGCCGGTGCCGGTCTTGGCCTGGCCGATCACATCGGTGCCGGAGAGGGCGACCGGGAGGGTCAGCTCCTGGATCGGGAAGGGAGTGGTGATGCCGACGGCCTCCAGGGCCTCGGCGGTCTCGGCGAGGATGCCGAGGTCTCGGAAAGTCGTGGTCTGCGTAGGCTCGGTACTCAGGGTGATGCCTCTTCTGTGAGACGCGGCGCGAGGCGAACGCGGGGGTCGTGACCGTGCCGGGAAACCGGCCACCTGCGAGGCGGGCCGAGTGGCAAGGGACCACTGCCGACGCTCGAGCGCTCTTACCGCGGAGGGCCCCTCCTGAGCCGTACGCGACTGTGCCGTACCGCCGGAGGGCTGTCGGGTCGGAGCCGATCGGGCCACCGACCGGGCATCCTCATTCGTGACTGCCCGCCGGGACGCGTCGCCAGTCCGCCGACCCGGAGAAGGCCGGGCGGAATGGCCGCGCAATCCTGCGGGCGCTTTACCACCATACCCCGGATTGACGCATCTGCGAATGGCCGATCGACTCACGTAGCCGTCGTCACACTCGATGACCAGGAACTTCCGGGCCGCGGAGAGACGGCTATCGTGCACTCCATGACGACGCCTGACAACGCCTCCGCCGAGCCCGCCCCCGTCGCTTCGCAGGACTGGGCGGCGGCCTCCCGCAACCCGCAGTACCGCGCGGCGGTGGTCGACCTGCTCGGGGCGCTCGCCTACGGCGAACTGGCCGCCTTCGAGCGGCTCGCGGAGGACGCGAAGCTGGCGCCGAGCCTCGCGGACAAGGCGGAGCTGGCCAAGATGGCCTCGGCGGAGTTCCACCACTTCGAGCGGCTGCGGGACCGGCTGTCCTCGATCGGCGCGGTACCGGGCGAGGCCATGGAGCCCTTCGTCTCCGCGCTGGACGGCTTCCACCGCCAGACCGCGCCCTCGGACTGGCTGGAGGGTCTGGTCAAGGCCTACGTCGGCGACTCGATCGCCAGCGACTTCTACCGCGAGGTGGCCACCCGCCTCGACTCGGACACCCGCGACCTGGTGCTCGGGGTCCTCGACGACACCGGCCACGCCAGCTTCGCGGTGGAGAAGGTGCGCGCCGCGATCGAGGCCGACTCCCGGGTCGGCGGGCGGCTCGCGCTCTGGGCCCGCCGCCTGATGGGCGAGGCGCTCTCGCAGTCGCAGCGGGTGGTGGCGGACCGCGACGCGCTCTCCACGATGCTCGTCGGCGGCCTCGCGGACGGCTTCGACCTCGCCGAGGTCGGCAAGATGTTCTCGCGGATCACCGAGGCCCACACCAAGCGGATGGCCGCCCTCGGCCTCGCGGCCTGAGCACTCGTCCGGCGCGCGCCGGGGCCGCGGGACGTACGCGGCTCAGGCGTGCGCGGAGTGGCGCATCCGGCGGGGCCTGATCAGCAGCGAGAGCACCGCCGCGGCCACCAGGACACCGCCCGCCAGGGTGGCGAGCAGATGACCCGCGCCGAGCGCGCTGTGGGTGAGGAAGGCGCCGAGCAGTCCGCCCGCGAGCCCGGTGGGCAGCACCAGATTCCGGCCGGGAAGCCGGTCCGCGAGCAGGCGTCCGGCCAGATAGGCCAGGGTCAGGCCGAGAAGTGCGGAGCCGAGCGCCTCGACGATCATGAGTGGTCCCTCCCGCGCAGGCCAGGTGCGTAACGGTCACTGCCGGTCTACCCCCCGACGGCAAAGCGCAACCCTGCCCTGTGGGGAGGATGTGCCCGCACGGTGCGTACGGGGTGCGCACCGCTCCGTACGCCGCGGGCGGCGAAACCCGCGGCCCGCGGCGAAGCCACGGAGCACACGGCGCAGTCCCGCAGGACGGCACGGCGAAGGCCCGGCGGTCGACGGACCACCGGGCCTTCCTCCGTGCGCGGGCCTTGCCGCGGCCGTTCACCGGCCGGGAGGCCTCAGAGTGCGCTGAAGCCCACCTTGCGGGCGGTGGGCTCGCCGATCTCCACGTACGCGAGCTTCTCCGAGGGCACCAGGACCTTGCGGCCGTGGTCGTCCACGAGGCTCAGCAGGGGCGACTTGCCCGCCAGGGCCTCGGCCACCGCGGCCTCGACCTCCTCGGCGCTCTGGCCGCTCTCCAGAACGATCTCGCGCGGCGCGTACTGCACGCCGATCTTGACCTCCACGGCTTTGTCCCTCCGACGGTCAGTGATGTGCGCGGCCGTCCGCGCGGTACCTGGCACACCCTAGCCGGGCCGCGAGACCCCTCAGGCGCCGTGCGCACATGCCGGTAGCGAACACCGGACGGGAACAGCGCGGGGGCGGCGGCGCGGCCGGGCCGACGTCTGGTCGGTGAGCCGGAACCGGCGCCTAGTTGGTGAGCGGGAAACCGGCGATGCCGCGCCAGGCGAGCGAGGTCAGCAGCTCCACCGCCTTGTCGCGCGGGATGCCGCTCTTGCTGGAGAGCCAGTAGCGGGCGACCACCTGGGAGACCCCGCCGAGGGCCACGGCGAGCAGCATCGACTCCTGCTCGGGCAGACCGGTGTCCTCGGCGATCACCGCGGAGATGGCCTGCGCGCAGTCGAGGCCGACCCGCTCCACCCGCTCGCGCACCGCGGGCTCGTTGGTCAGGTCCGACTCGAAGACCAGCCGGAAGGCGCCGCCCTCGTCCTCCACGTACGCGAAGTAGGCGTCCATGGTGGCCGCCACCCGCAGCTTGTTGTCGTTGGTGGAGGCCAGCGCCGCCCGGACCGCCTGGAGCAGCGCCTCGCAGTGCTGGTCGAGAAGGGCCAGGTACAGGTCCAGCTTGCCCGGGAAGTGCTGGTAGAGCACGGGCTTGCTGACGCCCGCGCGCTCGGCGATGTCGTCCATCGCCGCCGCGTGGTAACCCTGGGCGACGAAGACCTCCTGGGCCGCGCCCAGGAGCTGGTTGCGGCGGGCCCGCCGCGGCAGCCGTGTTCCCCGCGGGCGTGCTGCCTCTGTCTGCTCTGTGGCTGTCACGCCGCCTCCCAAGATCGACCGGGCGCGAGGTGCGCCGGCACGCCATCGTACTTTTCGGTAACCCGGCTGTGCGTGGTGCGGGCACAGAAATTCAGGCCGGGGCCGGGCCGGAATGGGGCGATAGCCAGGCAAAAGGTGAGGTCCGGCCGCCGCCATGGAGGAAATCGTGACGCTGCCCCGGGACCTCGGCGGTGCCCGCCGGCGGTCCTCAGCGGTAGTCGTCCTCGTCCAGGGCGACCACCCGGGACTGCTCCGCGCGGTCCGCCTCGTCCGCCTCGTCGGTGGAGCGGTCGGGGGGTACCGGTTCGTCCCGCAGCGGGGCGAGGTCGGCCTGCTGCTCCGCCGCGTCGCCCTCGGAGGCCTCGACCTCCTCGGGGTTCGCGGGGACGGTGCCTGCCTCGAAGGTCTCGGGGTCGGTCGGGTCGACGGTCATATGTCCTCTTCCCGGGTCGCGGTCCGCGGCTGCCGGGCGCGTGCCCGGTGCGGGGCCGGGTACACCAGCCGCTCCGTCCGCGTCCGTAGCCGTTCCGGCGGTGTGTGCCTGCTTCCGGCGGCGATCGTCTGCGTGTCCCTGCCGCGGCAGCCCGGCGAACACCGGCGACACCCGCGTACGAATGTGCCCATTTTGCCCCGGGGAGCCGCCCTTACGAGGGTAGGAGACGGTTCAAACCCGCGCCAGGCAATCTGTGACGCCGAACACACGGTTCTGTGCGTGATCGTCTCGTAACATTGCCCCCATGTCTTCGACCGACCTGCCCGGCGCACTCGCCGCCGCCGTACCCACACCGGCCCCGGTGCGGGCCGCCGAGGGCGAGCAGGTGCGGTCGGTCGCGCTGCCGGGGCTCTCCCTGACGGTGCGCGCCCGCCCGCCCGCCGCCGAGGGACTGCCGCGGGCGCTGTACGTGCACGGGCTCGGCGGTTCCTCGACGAACTGGTCGGCGCTGATGCGGCTGCTCGACACCGCGGTGGACGGCGAGGCGCTCGACCTGCCGGGCTTCGGGCACTCCCCGCCGCCGGACGACGGCGACTACTCGATCAGCGGCCACTGCCGCGCGGTCATCCGCTACCTCGACTCCCGCGGCCGGGAGCCGGTGCACCTGCTCGGCAACTCCATGGGCGGGGCCGTCGCCACCCGGGTCGCGGCCCTGCGCCCCGATCTGGTGCGCACCCTCACCCTGGTCTCCCCGGCCCTGCCGGAGCTGCGGGTTCAGCGCACCGCGGTGCCGACCGGACTGCTCGCGGTGCCCGGAGTGGCCAGGCTCTTCACCCGCATCAGCCGCGACTGGACCCCCGAGCAGCGAGTACGCGGCGTGATGGCCCTCTGCTACGGGGACCCGCGCCGGGTCACCCCCGAGGAAGTCACCGCCGCCGTCGAGGAGATGGAGCGGCGACTCGCCCTTCCGTACTTCTGGGACGCCATGGCACGCTCGGCTCGTGGCATCGTCAACGCCTATACGCTCAGCGGCCGGTACGGCCTGTGGCGGCAGGCCGAACGGGTCCTCGCACCCACGCTCCTCGTCTACGGCGGCCGGGACCAACTGGTCGCCTTTCGCATGGCCCGGCGGGCCGCCCGCGCCTTCCGCGACGCCCGACTGCTCACCCTGCCGGAGGCCGGACACGTGGCGATGATGGAATACCCGGACACCGTGGCCGACGCCTTCCGCGAACTCCTCGCGGAGACAGGCGAGTTGAGCCGCACGGCGACGGGGAGCTGAGGCAGGGAAGTGGGACGTCACAGGCGCCGCGGACCGGCGGACAACAGCGACACAGGTGCCCTCCCGGTGGTCCCGGGCGCGGCCGGCGGCAGAGGCCGCAGGCGCCGCGACGGCGCCACCGACACCCCGCCCGACGGCACCCCCGCCCTCCGCCCCGAAGCGGCCCCGGCCCCACGCCCCACCCCCGCTCCCCGCCCCACCACCGGCCCCTCGGGGGCCACCCCACGCCCCTCGGGGGCCACCCCACCCCCCGGCACCCCCCGCCCCCGCACCGAGGGCACCCCCGCGCACGGCACCCCCCGCGCCTCCTTCGACGGCACCCCGGCACACGGGACGCCTCGCCCGCCGTTCGACGGCACCCCGGCACACGGAATGCCCCGGCCCCCTTTCGACGGCACCCCCGCCCAGGGCACCCCCCGTCCTCGCATCGACGGAACTCCCGCGCACGGCACGCCCCGCCCGCCCTTCGACGGCACTCCTGCCCACGGCACCCCCAGGGTCCGCGGCGGGCACCCCGAGCAGCGGGAGGCCGGGGGCGGCTGGGGCCGTCTCGGCGGGGGGCCGGGGCAGGCGGGTCCGCCGCGCGGTTCCGCTCCGACCGCTCCTCCCGGGCGGCCGGTCCCCTCCGCCCCGTCCGCTCCGGCCCAGGCGACCACCTCCGGTCGCGGGGCCGCCTTCATACCCGCGCCTCGTCCCGGCGGTCCGCGTCAGGATTACCTCGACGCCTTCGACGACGAGTCCGTGTTCACTCCGCGCAGCGGAGCCCCCACCTCGTCCGCCACCGGGTCCTCCACCGCTCTTCCCCCCGACCCGACCCCGGCAGCTGAACCGGAGGACGAAGACGTGGCACTCGACACGCGGACGACACCGCGGACTCCTGACGACACCGCCGACACCGCCGACCAGGGCCCCGGCGAGCCCCGCCGGGCCCGCGCGCGCAGCAAGAGCCGGGCCATGACCGGAATCGCCGCCGCGGCGGTGACCACCGTGCTGGCCGTCGTGGTCGCCGGGCAGTTCACCGGCCGCGACGATGACGCCCGGGCGCAGGGCGCCGCGGGCGGCGAGCGCGACAAGGAGGACTCGGCCTCGCGCTCCGACCGCAGGCCCACCCCCGCCGACAGCAAGCCGCACGCGGACCCGAAGCCGGTGACGTACGCGGAGAAGATGGCGACGGTCTTCCCGCTGGACGCGAAGCTGGACGGTCCCGGCGACTTCGAGGCGGTGCCCGGCTTCGCCAAGGCGCCCGGCAAGGGCCAGCTCTTCCGCTACCGGATCGATGTGGAGAAGGGGCTCGGCCTGGACAGCCGCCTGTTCGCCACCGCGGTGCAGAAGACCCTGAACGACGAGCGGAGCTGGGCGCACGGCGGCGGCCGGACCTTCGAGCGGGTCTCCTCCGGCACCCCCGACTTCGTGATCACCCTGGCGAGTCCGGGGACCACCGCGGACTGGTGCGCCAAGTCAGGACTCGACACCACCCAGGACAATGTCTCCTGCGACTCGGCGGCCACCGACCGGGTCATGATCAACGCCTACCGCTGGGCGCAGGGCGCGGAGACCTTCGGCGACAAGCTGATCCACCCGTACCGGCAGATGCTGATCAACCACGAGGTCGGCCACCGGCTCGGCTTCAACCATGTGACCTGCACCCGGGACGGCGCCCTCGCGCCGGTCATGCAGCAGCAGACCAAGTTCCTCAGCTACGAGGGCATCAGCTGCAAGCCCAACGCCTGGGTGTATCCCAACAGTTGAGGGGCGCGGGAGGCGAGTGCGCCGGATCCGCGTTGACATCCGGCGCGAACTCGTCCATATTTCTGCGCATGTCGTCCCACCGTGCTGCCCAGAACGCCGCTCTTGAGCTGGCGCTCTTCGGCGTGACCGCACTGTGCGTGGCCGATATCCACTGTCGCTGACCCCCGCCCCCGGCGCGTACGTCAGCTTCTCCCGCCGTCCCGGCCCGGCCCGCTCCAGGGCCGCCGTACGGCTCTCCCCGTGATGTCGCGGGCACCGGTGTCCTCCGGCGCCCGCCGACCTCCTCGACGTGCCCGCCCGGGCGCGGAACCGGTCTTCCGCGATTCCCGCGTTCCCGCTCGCTCCCGCTCCGAGCGGTTCCCGCAGCACTCCTGAGAGGTCGCCTTCCGATGCGTCAATCGTCCGTCATAGCCCGCCGCGTGGCAGCGGCGTCCGTCTGCCTGGTCCTGGCCTCGGGCGCGGCCGCCTGCGGACCTGAGGACAGCGACGCCGCCTCCGGCGACGACGCGAAGCCGAAGAAGGGCGGCACCCTGCGGGTCCTCAACTCCGAGCCCCAGACGGACTTCGACCCGGCCCGGCTCTACACCTCCGGCGGCGGCAACGTCCCCTCGCTGGTCTTCCGCACCCTGACCACCCGCAACCGCGAGGACGGCGCCAAGGGCACCGAGGTGGTCCCCGACCTTGCCACCGACACCGGCAGGGCCAGCAAGAACGCCACGGTGTGGACGTACACCCTGAAGAAGGGCCTGAAGTACGAGGACGGCTCGCCGATCACCTCGGCGGACATCAAGTACGGCATCGAGCGGTCCTTCGCCGCCGAGCTCTCCGGCGGGGCGCCCTATCTGCGGGACTGGCTGATCGGCGGGGCCGACTACCAGGGCCCCTACAAGGACAAGGGCAAGAAGGGCCTCGACTCGATCGAGACCCCGGACGAGCGGACGATCGTCTTCCGGCTGAACAAGCCCGAGGGCGAGTTCCCGCTGCTCGCCACCCAGACCCAGTTCGCGCCGGTGCCGAAGGCCAGGGACAAGGGCACCAAGTACGAGGAGCACCCGGTCTCCTCGGGGCCGTACCAGGTGGTCGAGAACGAGAACGACGGTGAGCGGATCACCCTGAAGCGCAACCCGCACTGGTCGCGGGAGACCGACGAGGAGCGGTTCGCCTACCCGGACCGGATCGATGTGCGCTCCGGGCTCGACCCCTCGGTCGTCAACCAGCGCCTCTCCGCCTCCACCGGCGCCGACGCGGCGGCCGTCACCACGGACACCAACCTCGGCCCGGCCGAGCTGTCCAAGATCACCGGCGACAAGAAGCTGGCCGCCCGGGTCGGCACCGGCCACTTCGGCTACACCGACTACATCGCCTTCAACCCGAAGGTGAAGCCCTTCGACAACCCGAAGGTGCGCCAGGCGATCGCCTACGCCGTCGACCGCACCTCCGTCGTCAACGCGGCCGGCGGCTCCTCGCTCGCCGAGCCCGCCACCACCTTCCTGCCCGAGCAGAAGGCCTTCGGCTCCACGGGCCACGACCACTTCCCGGCCGGGAAGACGGGCAACCCGGCCAAGGCCAGGAAGCTCCTCGCCGAGGCCGGCTACCGGAACGGCCTGAAGGTGACGCTCACCCACTCCAGCACCACGGTGGGACGCGGCAACCCGGAGACCGCGGCCGCCCTCCAGGACGCCCTGAAGAAGGCCGGAATCACCGTCTCCCTCAAGGGACTCGAGGACAACAAGTACGGCGACGTCATCCACAGCGTGAAGGACGAGCCCGGCTTCTTCCTCACCGGCTGGGGCGCCGACTGGCCCTCCGGCGGCCCCTTCCTCGCCCCGATCTTCGACGGACGGCAGATCGTCCGGGACGGCGCGAACTTCAACACCGGCCAGCTGGACGACCCCGCGGTCAACAAGGAGATCGACGAGATCAACAAGCTGACCGACCTGGACGAGGCCGCCGGGCGCTGGGGAGCCCTGGACGAGAAGATCGGCAAGCGGGCGCTGGTCGTCCCGCTGACCCACCCGGTCTACAAGCGGCTCTACGGCAAGGACGTCCGGAACATCGTGATCAGCGACTGGACCGGTGTGCTCGACATCTCGCAGGTCGCGGTCAAGTAAGCATGAGTGAGGCTCAGTTGACCTCCCCGGTCGGGGTGGACGCCGTCGTGGTGTCCGCCCCGGCCGCCGGGGCCGGGACGTTCTGGCGGCGGCTGCGCGCACAGCGGGCCGCCCTCTGCGCGGCGGCGGTGGCGGGGCTCCTCGTCCTGTTCGCCCTCACCGCCCCCCTGCTCATCCTGCTCGAAGGCGCGGACTCCACCACCTACCACCCCGAGCTGGTCGACTCCGCCCGCGGCGGGGTGCCGATCGGCTCCTTCGGCGGCGCGAGCGGGAGCCATTGGCTGGGCGTCGAACCGCAGACCGGACGGGACCTGTTCGCCCGGCTCGCCGAGGGCGCCCAGGTCTCCCTCGGGGTGGCGCTCGGCGCGACCCTGATCCAGGTCGCGGTCGGGGTCTCGGTGGGGCTCGCCGCCGGGCTCGGCAACCGGTGGGTGGACCAGCTCTTCGACCGGCTCACCGATGTGGTGATCGCGCTGCCGCTGGTGGTGATGGCCCTCGCCATGCTCGCCGTCGTGCCCGAGGACTTCCCGCGCCCGCTGCTCGTCGCGCTGATCATCGGGCTCGTCGCCTGGGGCACCATCGCCAAGATCGTGCGGGCCCAGACCATCGCCCTGAAGTCCCTCGACTACGTGGCCGCCGCGCGGCTCAGCGGCTGGAACACCTGGCGGATCGCCCGCCGGGAACTGCTGCCCGGACTCGCGGCCCCGGTGCTCACCTACTCGGCGCTGCTCTTCCCGGTCAATGTCGTCATCGAGTCCGCGCTCTCCTTCCTCGGCGTCGGCGTCAAGGCGCCGACCGCCTCCTGGGGGCAGATGCTCGCCGCCGCGGACGTCTGGTACCAGGCGGCGCCCCAGTACCTGCTGCTGCCCGCCGGACTGCTCTTCACCGCCGTGCTCGCCCTGACCGTGCTCGGCGACGGGGTGCGCACCGCGCTCGACCCCCGGGCCGCCGGGCGGCTGCGGGTCGGCACCCGCGCGGGGCAGGGCCCGGCGGCGCCGGCCCCGGCCGCGGACACCGCGCCGCGCAAGGAGGGTGCCGTATGACCTCCTTCGTGCTGCGCCGCCTCGGCGGTCTCGTCCTCACCCTCTTCGTGATCTCCGTCCTGGTCTACGCCGTCTTCTATCTGGCCCCCGGCAACGTCGCCCAGCTGAGCTGCGGGCCCCGCTGCTCGCCCGAGCAGGTCCGGCAGGTCGCCGCCCAACTCCACCTGGACGACCCGCTCTACGTGCGCTACTGGCACTTCCTCACCGGCCTGTTCGCCGGGCAGGACTACTCCACCGGCACCGCCGTGCTGCACTGCGACGCCCCCTGCCTCGGCCTCTCGTACCAGAGCGACCGCGAGGTCACCCAGCTGCTCCTGGAGAAGCTCCCGGCCAGCGTCTCGCTCGCCGCCGGGGCCGTGGTGCTCTGGCTGATCATCGGGGTCGGCACCGGGGTCCTGTCGGCCTGGCGGCGCGGCGGGCTCACCGAACGCGTGCTGACCACGCTGACCCTCGCGGGGACCGCGGTGCCGGTCTTCGTGCTCGGCCTGGTCCTGATGGTCCTGGTCTGCGGGCAGTGGGAACTGCTGCCCTTCCCGCAGTACGTGCCCTTCGGGGAGGACCCCGAGCAGTGGGCCTGGAACCTGCTGCTGCCCTGGGTGACCCTCGCCCTCGCCGAGTCCGCCACCTTCGCGCGGATGACCCGCTCCTCGATGCTGGAGACCCTTGCCGAGGACCACATCCGCACCTTCCGGGCGTACGGGGTCCCCGAGCGCGCCATCGTCGGGCGGCACGCCCTGCGCGGCGCGCTCGCCCCGCTGATCGCCCTCAACGCCAACCACATCGGCGCCCTGGTCGGCGGCTCGGTGCTGACCGAGTCGCTGTTCGGCATCCCCGGCATCGGGCGTGAACTGGTGCACGCCGTACAGGTGGTGGACCTGCCGATCGTGGTGGGCGTGATGCTCGCCGTCGGCTTCGCCGTGGTGTTCGCCAATGCCGTCGCCGATCTGCTGTACGCGGTGGCCGACCGACGGGTGGTGCTCTCATGAGCCTGGTCGACGTCCGGGACCTGACGGTCGACTTCGGCGGACTGCGGGCCGTCGACGCGCTCTCCTTCCGCCTCGACGAGGGCGGCGCGCTCGCCCTGGTCGGCGAGTCCGGCTCCGGCAAGAGTACGGTCGCGGCGGCCCTGCTCGGGCTGCACCACGGCACCGGGGCCCGGCTCTCCGGCTCGGTGGAGGTCGCCGGTGTCGACGTAGGGGCCGCCGGGGAACGGGAGTTGAGACGGCTGCGCGGCGGGCTCGCGGCGATGGTCTTCCAGGATCCGCTCTCCTCGCTCGACCCCTACTACGCGGTCGGCGCCCAGATAGCCGAGGTGTACCGGGTGCACCACAAGGCCGACCGGCGGGCGGCCAGGGCCCGGGCGGTCGAGGTGCTCGACCGGGTCGGCATCCCCGATGCCGCCCGGCGGGCGCGCTCCCGGCCGCACGAGTTCTCCGGCGGCATGCGCCAGCGCGCGCTGATCGCGATGGCGCTCGCCTGCGAACCGCGGCTGCTTGTCGCCGACGAGCCGACCACCGCCCTCGATGTGACCGTGCAGGCCCAAATCCTCGATCTCCTGCACCAGTTGAGGCAGGAGACCGGCCTCGGCCTGCTCCTGGTCACCCACGATGTGGGAGTCGCGGCGGAGAGCGCCGACGAGATCCTGGTGATGCGCGAGGGCCGCGCGGTGGAGCGCGGCCCGATCCGCGAGGTGCTCTCGACCCCTCGCGAGACGTACACCCGGGAGCTGCTGCGCTCCGTGCCGCGCCTGGAGGACGCCCGCGAGCGCCGGGTCGCCGAGGCGGAGCCGGTGCTTCGACTGGAGGGACTGCGCAAGGAGTTCGGCCGCGGGCGGCACCGTTTCGCGGCGGTCGAGGACGTCTCGCTCACCCTGTACCGGGGGCAGACGCTCGGTGTGGTGGGGGAGAGCGGCAGTGGCAAGTCCACCCTCGGGCGGATGATCGTCGGCCTGCTCGAACCGACCGCGGGGCGGCTCGAGTTCACCGGGCAGGAGTCCGGCAGGGGATCCGGTGCGCAGGACGGCCGGCGACTCGGCAAGGACCCCGGGGCGGGCGGGGCACGTACCCGGAAGCAGACGGGCGGGCGGCCGCGGCTCCAGATGGTCTTCCAGGACCCCGTCTCCTCGCTCAACCCCCGGCGCGGCATCGGGGAGTCCATCGCCGACCCGCTGCGCGCCCAGGGGCGGCGGGACGAGGAGGGCATCCGCGAGCGGGTCACCTCCCTGCTGGAGCGGGTGGGCCTGCGGGCGGACCACTACGACCGCTATCCGCACGAGTTCAGCGGCGGCCAGCGCCAGCGGGTCGGCATCGCCCGGGCGCTCGCCGCCGAACCGGAGATCATCGTCTGCGACGAACCGGTCTCCGCCCTCGATGTCACCACCCAGGCCCAGGTGACCGCGCTCCTGGCCGAACTCCAGCGGGAGTTGGGGATCGCGCTGGTCTTCGTGGCGCATGACCTCGCCGTGGTGCGGCAGGTCAGCGACCAGGTGGCGGTGATGCGCGGCGGGCGGATCGTGGAGTACGGACCGGCCGAGCAGGTCTACGGGGCGCCACAGGACCCGTACACCAAGGAGCTGCTCGCGGCGGTCCCCGCCCTCGATCCGGACGCGGCCGCCGAACGCCGCGCCGTCCGCAGGGAGTTGGCTCTCACCTGACACCGGGTGACCGAACTGCCCCTCTCGCGGGTAAACGTCATACCTCTGGGAAAGTTACGCGCGTTCACCCCTTCTGATGGCGCGACGGACGGTTGTCCGTCGCGCCATCGACATGTCCGCATACGTTCGTCTCCGCTGCGGGCCGTGCGGTCAACCACGGCTCCCCTCAACGGAGATCGGAGGTGTGCGCGTGCGTATCGGACTGCTGACCGAGGGCGGCTATCCGTATGTGAGCGGCGAGGCGAGACTCTGGTGCGACCGGCTCGTACGCGGGCTTGGGCCGCACGAATTCGACCTCTACGCGCTCAGCCGCAGCCGCCGCCAGGAGGAAGAGGGCTGGGTCCGGCTGCCGCGGGGGGTCACCCGGGTGCGGACCGCCCCGCTGTGGACGCCGCCCGAGGAGGGCCCCGCCCTCGGCAGGCGCGCCCGCCGCCGCTTCGCCGCGCTCTACGCCGAGCTCGCCGCCGCCCTGACCGAGCCCCGGCCCGTGCCGCCGGGGGAGGAGCACGCCCCCCAGGCGGACCGTTTCCGCAACGCGCTGTACGGGCTCGCCGACCTCGCCCGCACCGAGGGCGGACTCGCCGCCGCCCTGCGCTCCGAGACCGCCGTGCGCGCCCTCGAACGCGCCTGCCGCGCGCCCGGCGCTCCGCGCGCCGCCCAACTCGCCCGCGTCGGCGACCTGTTGGACGTCACCGCGCACATCGAACGCGCGCTGCGTCCGCTCTCCCTCGACTGGTACGCCGAGGACGGGCTCGCCGCCGCCGACCTCAGCCACGCCGCGAGCGGCGGCAGCGCGGCCCTGCCCGGACTGCTCGCCCAGCGGCTGCACGGGGTGCCGCTGCTCGTCACCGAGTACGGCGTGCAGCTGCGCGCGCACTACCTCGGCGCGGGGGACGCCTCCCGCTCGGCACCCGCGGTACGGGCCCTGCTCGCCGCCTTCCACGGCCGCCTCGCCGAGGAGGTCTACGCGCGCGCCGCGCTGATCACCCCCGGCAACTCCCATGCCCGGCGCTGGCAGGAGCGCTGCGGCGCCGAGCGCGCCAAGCTGCGCCTGGTCTACCCCGGCATGGACGCCGCCCGCTTCGCCGAGGCGGGGGAGAGCACCGGCCGCGGCGACCAGGAGACCCTGGTCTGGATCGGCCGCGTCGACCCAGCCAAGGACCTGGTCTGCCTGCTGCACGCCTTCGCCGCCGTCCGCCGGGAGCGCCCCGGTGTCCGGCTGAGGGTGATCGGGGCGCCCGCCGAGGGGGAGGAGGCCGCCGCCTACCTCGCCCAGTGCCGGGTGCTCGCCGCCCAGCTCTTCCCCGACGAGGCCGCGGGGGCGCACGAGGTCGGGGTCAACCCCGTCTCCTTCGAGGAGATCGGCTCACCCGAGGTCCCGGACCTGGCCGCCGCGTACACCGCGGGCGCCGTGGTCGTGCTCTCCAGCGTGGTGGAGGGCTTCCCGATCAGCCTGGTCGAGTCGATGTTCTGCGGCCGGGCCACCGTCTCCACGGACGTCGGCGCCGTGGTCGAGGTCATCGGCGGTACGGGGCTCGTGGTGCCGCCGCGCAATCCGCGGGCGCTCGCCGAGGCGTGCCTCGGCCTGCTGCGCGACCCCGCGCGCCGCGCGCGCCTGGGCGCGGCGGCGCGTGCCCGGGCGCTCGAACTCTTCACCGTCGAGCAGAACATCGAGGCCTTCCGCGCCCTCTACCTGGAGATCGTCTCGCACTGCCCCGTCCCCCGCGAACTCCTCGACGCCGCCGGTGAACCCCTGCCCTTCGCCGTCCCCGCGGAGGTCCACCTCCCCGGCCACTGGACGGCCGCCGAAACCGCCGAAACCACCGAGGGCGGCGAGAGCGGTGAGAGGCCCGTGCGCCGGCGTGCGGGGCATCCGCGGAGGCCGAGTTGGGCCCGGACGCCGACCTCCTCGGGGGGCCGCGTGAGGGCTGGTGCGGCGGGCGGTGGGACGGCCGGTGCCCCGGCTGCCGGATTGCCTGGCGGACCGGCTCGCGGACTGTCTGGCGGGCTGACTGGCGAAACGACTCAGCGGGGATGGGGGGCGGCTGGGGCGGAGGGCCGTGGGCCGCTGAAGTCCCTTGCGGGGGGCGGTACTTCGGGTGCCGAATCCGGTAGCGAAACCGACTCCGGTATCGACAGCGCTTCCGGCACCGGTTCCGCTTCCGGCACCGGTTCCGCCTCCGGCACCGGTTCCGCCTCCGGGATCGGTTCCGCTTCCGGGATCGGCCTCGTTCCCGACGGTGATGTTGCTGTCGACTCCGCCGGGGTCGCTGCCAGAGCCCTTGCTGCCGAGGCCCGCCCGGAGCCCATGGGTCACACTGCCGCAGAGAGTGGGAAGGCTCCGGCGGGCGAGGACCCCCGAGCTGCCGGGGATCCCCAACTGGACTGGGAATCACCGCCGTTGGCCCAGGAATCCCCCCCGGAGGCCGATCCGCGGGCTGCTGATCTGCGGGCTGCTGATCCGCGGACTGGCGATCCGTGGACTGCCGACCCTCAGGCGACTGATCCCCGGACCGCCGCTCCCCGGACCGCTGTCCCGGTGGCCGCCGGGGAGGTGGCCCGATGAGCCGCGAACGGCACTCCGCACCGCCGGACTCGCCCGGCACCCCCGCCAGCCCCGGTGCCTGGGACAGCGCCTCGGAACAGGCCCTCGACAACCCCGCGGCCACCCCGACCGTCCCGGGACCCGCCCGGCCGCTACCCGGTTCCCCCGGCCCTGACCCCGCCGACGGCTCCCCGAGCCCGGAGCAGGATCCCGGCCCGGGGAAGCCCAACCCCCCTTCGCCGGGCGGCCGTTCGGCCCCGGCACCCGGCGGCTCGGGCGGCCCCGGGGCCCCCGGCCCCTCCGTACCGACCGCTCGCGACCCGGAGCCGTCCGCGCGCACCGAGCCGCCCGCGCGCCCTGGGCCTTCCACGCGCACCGAACCGTCCGCCGAGTCGCCCACGCTTCCCGCACCCTCTTCGTCCACCGCGCCCTCTTCGTCCACCGCGCCCTCCCCGCGCACCGATCCCCCCGCGCACACCGACCCGCCCGCCGAACCACCCCTCGCCCCCCAACACCCGGCTTCCGCCGAGCCGTTCGCCTCCGTCGTGCCGCTCTCGCCCGCCCCGATCCCCGTGGACGCACCGGGTCCCACCGACCCCGTGGCAACCCCGGAACCTTCCGAACCTCCGGCCCCCACCACCACGGCCGCCCGCCGTCCCGCCGTCGACCCGGTCAAGGCGCTGCTGCACCGGCACCGGGAGCTGTGTGAGCGGGCGGTGGATCCGCTGGAGATCGCGGCCGGGCTGGAGGCGCACGGGATCACCGACCGGACCGCGGCGCGCTTCCGGCACCGGGATGTCTTCTCGCTCGCCGAGGAGATGTACGCCCGGGTGCCCCGTGAGCCGGAGGCCGACCGACTGCCCGCCGCGCGTGCCGAGTCGGGCAACCGGCCCGGCTGGGCGCTCACCGCGCTGCTGCCCGGGGCGGCCTGTGCCCTGGCGGTGCTCGGGCTCCAGCACACGGACGGGCAGCTGCACTTCGCGGTGGCCGTGGCCGGGGTGCTCGCGGTCGCGCTCGGGCTCGTACCGGCGCTGGAACGGGGGCCGCTCGGCGGGCGGCACCACTTCACCCCGGGCACCAGGGTGTGGATCTGCTGGCTGCTCACCTACGCCCTGGCCGGGGACGGGCTGCTGTGGGCCGCCGTCACCGGTGGGCCCGATGTACCGGGGCCGGTGGCGAGCGCCCCGCTGCTCGCTCTCGCCTGCGCGGTGGCGCCCGCGATCTGGTGCGCCCAGCTCTTCGCCACCGCGGCGGGGCGCAGGCTCGCGGGCAGCCGGGGACTCGCGGAGTTCACCGCGCGGGCCCGGCCGCTGCTCCTCGGCTGCCTCGCCCTCTTCCTGCTCGCCCTCGGCCTGCTGCTCACCCTCACCGCCGAACTGCTCGACCAGCGCCCGGGCTACGGAGCGGCCGG
The DNA here is from genome assembly GCF_012273655.1 of Streptomyces physcomitrii. Classification (GTDB taxonomy): domain Bacteria; phylum Actinomycetota; class Actinomycetes; order Streptomycetales; family Streptomycetaceae; genus Streptomyces; species Streptomyces physcomitrii. The sequence continues at coordinate 484,616 of NZ_JAAWWP010000001.1, forward strand.
CACGCTCGGCGCCCTCCTGCTGCTCTCCCGGCTGCTCCTCGCCCGCGGCTTCACCCACGCCCCGGCGGTGGTGCTCGCCGCCGCCGGTCTCGCCGAGGCCCTGGCGCTGGCCACCGTCTTCGCGGGGCGGCTGCCGGGCTGCGAACCGCTCGCCGTCCCCGTACAGCGCCTGGTCGAGCGGCAGGGCCCGGGCCTGGTGCCCGCCCTGATCCTCGGCGCCGGCGCGCTCGTCCTGCTGCTGCACGCCCTGCGCACCCTCACCCGGGCCTCGGCCCACGCGTACCGGGAGGACACGCCGTGACGGCGACCGACCCGCACTGACCGGACCCGCACTGACCGGACCCGCACTGACCGGACCTCCACCGACCGGACCCCGTCGACCGGATCCCCGCGGTCCTTCGGACCCCGGGGACCGTGCCACCCCCCGACTTCCCGATCCACGGCAACACCTCGAAGGGACACCCAAGATGACCGCTCTTCCTCCTGGGACGACCGTTCTCCCACCGCGGGAGCGCACCACCCGTGGAGGTGCCCGATGAGGGTGCTGCTGATGGGAGCCAACGGATACCTGGGCCGCTTCGTCGCCGAGCGCCTGCTCGCCGACCCCGCCGTGCAGCTCACCGCCCTCGGCCGGGGCGACGACGCGGATGTGCGCTTCGACCTCGCGGGCGGCAGCCCGGGCGCGCTGACCCGCTTCCTGGACGCGGTGCACCCCGGCGTGGTCATCAACTGCGCCGGGGCCACCCGCGGCGGCGCCCGCGAGCTGACCCGGCACAACACCGTCGCCGTCGCCACCGTCTGCGAGGCGCTGCGCCGCAGCGGCTGCGGGGCCCGGCTGGTCCAGCTGGGCTGCGGCGCCGAGTACGGGCCGAGCCAGCCCGGCTCCTCCACCGCCGAGGACGCGGTGCCCCGGCCCGGCGGCCCCTACGGGGTGAGCAAGCTCGCCGCCACCGAGCTGGTGCTCGGCTCGGGTCTGGACGCGGTGGTGCTGCGGGTCTTCTCGCCCGCGGGCCCCGGCACCCCGGCGGGCTCCCCGCTCGGCAGGCTCGCCGAGGCGATGCGCCGGGCCATGCAGTCCGGCGACGGCGAGCTGAAGCTCGGCGGGCTCGGCGTCCAGCGCGACTTCGTCGACGTACGCGATGTGGCGCGCGCCGTGCACGCCGCCTCGCTCTCCGCCGCCCAAGGCGTGGTCAACATCGGCTCCGGCCGCGCGGTCCGGCTGCGGGACGCCGCCGCCACCCTCGCCCGGGTCGCCGGGTACGGCGGCACCCTGCACGAACTCGACGGCCCCCAGCACCCGGTGCGCGGCCCCATCGGCCACCCGCGCGGGGAGCACCACGACCACCCCGGGCCGGTGAGCCCGTACCCGGACGGCTGCGGCAGCTGGCAGCAGGCCGATGTGCGCACCGCCCGCGACCGGCTCGGCTGGCGGCCCCGGATCGTCCTGGAGGAGTCGCTCGCCGACATCTGGATGGAGGCGGCATGCCGCATCTGATCAGCCCGCGCGCCGCCGCGGCCACCGCCCCCTCCGGCGTCGGCATCGGGGTCCCGGGGCTCGCCCACCCGCTGCTCGCCCCGGCCGAGTGGGCCGAGCTGACCCGGCCCGGCACCCCGGTCGACTGGGTCGTCCTCAACGCGGGCCACGGCCCCGGCGAGCGCCCCGACCCGCACTGCCTGGCCGCCGCCGGACGCCTGCGCAAGGCGGGGGTGCGGGTCCTCGGCCACCTCGACCTCACCTACGGGGCCCGCCCCTTCGGCGAGGTGGTCACCGAGGCGCACCGCTACCTCGACTGGTACCTGGCCGACGGCTTCCTGCTCGACCGGTGCCCCACCGAGCGCGCCGCCCTGCCCGAGGTCCGCCGCACCGTCGCCACCCTGCGCGCGCTCGCCGCCGCCGGGCGCGAGGGCCCCGGCCGCTCCCCGACGGCGCATGTGGTCCTCGGGCACGGCGGCCACCCGTACCCGGGATACGCGGAGAGCGGTGACCAGCTGATCACCTTCGAGGGGCCCTGGAGCGACTACCGCTGGTCGCAGGCGGCCGAGTGGACCGCGGACTACCCGCCGGAGCGGTTCTGCCACCTGGTCCACTCGCTGCCCGCGGGCCATCTGGAGGAGGCGCTGCGCATCGCCCGCTGGCAGGGCGCGGGCACGGTCTGCTTCACCGACCGTACGGAGCGCGGATCGGCCGCCGCGCCCTGGGAGACCATGCCCGGCTACTGGGACGCGTTTGTCTCGCACGGCGGGACGGGTGTCTCGGAATGAAGAAGCGCGTGGCAGTGTTACGGCAAGAACTGCCGTTTTGACATCCGACCAACGGAGCCCCCGTGTCGCTGCCACCCCTGGTCGAGCCCGCATCCGAGCTCACCGTAGACGAGGTCCGCCGGTACTCCCGCCACCTGATCATCCCCGACGTGGGCATGGACGGGCAGAAGCGGCTGAAGAACGCCAAGGTGCTCTGCGTGGGCGCGGGCGGACTCGGCTCCCCGGCCCTGATGTATCTGGCCGCGGCCGGCGTCGGCACGCTCGGCATCGTGGAGTTCGACGAGGTCGACGAGTCGAACCTGCAGCGCCAGATCATCCACAGCCAGGCCGACATCGGCCGCTCCAAGGCCGAGTCGGCCCGGGACACGGTCAAGGGCATCAACCCGTACACCGAGGTGGTCCTGCACCAGGAGCGTCTGGAGTCCGAGAACGTCCTGGAGATCTTCGCCCAGTACGACCTGATCGTCGACGGCACCGACAACTTCGCCACCCGGTACCTGGTCAACGACGCCTGCGTGCTCCTGAACAAGCCCTACGTCTGGGGCTCGATCTACCGCTTCGACGGCCAGGCCTCGGTCTTCTGGTCCGAGCACGGCCCCTGCTACCGCTGCCTCTACCCCGAGCCGCCGCCGCCCGGCATGGTCCCCTCCTGCGCCGAGGGCGGCGTGCTCGGCGTGCTCTGCGCCTCCATCGGCTCGATCCAGGTCAACGAGGCCATCAAGCTGCTCGCGGGCATCGGCGAGCCGCTGGTCGGCCGCCTGATGATCTACGACGCCCTGGAGATGCAGTACCGCCAGGTCAAGGTCCGCAAGGACCCGGACTGCGCGGTCTGCGGCGAGAACCCGACCGTCACCGAACTCATCGACTACGAGGCCTTCTGCGGCGTCGTCTCGGAGGAGGCCCAGGAGGCCGCCGCCGGGTCCACGATCACTCCCAAGCAGCTCAAGGAGTGGATCGACGACGGCGAGAACATCGACATCATCGACGTCCGCGAGCCGAACGAGTACGAGATCGTCTCCATCCCCGGCGCCCGGCTGATCCCGAAGAACGAGTTCCTGATGGGCACCGCGCTCACCGGCCTGCCGCAGGACAAGAAGATCGTCCTGCACTGCAAGACGGGTGTCCGCAGTGCGGAAGTCCTCGCGGTGCTGAAGTCCGCGGGCTTCTCCGACGCCGTGCACGTCGGCGGCGGCGTCATCGGCTGGGTCAACCAGATCGAACCGGACAAGCCGGTCTACTGACCACTGGACAGGCCGGTCTGCTGACGACCGGACAAGCCGGTCTGCTGAGCCGCCGCAGCCACGCGGTTCAGTAACTCAACAGCTCAACAGCCCCTGTCCGGGGCCGACTTGCGCGGGCCCGTCCTCTCCACCGCCATCGGAGGGGCGGGCCCGCAGCATGGGCGCGCCCCGCCTGCGTACCCCTGAGCGCCCGTACGACCTGCTGCGCCGGCCTCCCCGAACCGCCGCCCGACCCGGGGCCGGGGCCGTGTCCGCCCGGAGCCGGGTGCGCACCTCGGCGCCCGGGCAAGTGCCTCAGCCGGGCGCCGAGTGGTGCGTGGTGCGTGGTAAGTGGTGTGCGAGCGGCCCGGTTCAGCCCGCGCAGACCTTCCCGTCCTTCGGCGCCTCGCCCCGCAGCAGATAGCCGTCGACCGCCCCGTCCACGCAGGTGCTGCCGCTGCCGTACGCGCCGTGGCCCTGGCCCTTCCAGGTCAGCAGCACGCCGACGCCCTCGCCGAGTTCGTCGGCCATCTTGCGGGCGCCCTCGTAGGGGGTGGCCGGATCGCCGGTGTTGCCGACGACGAGTACCGGTGCCGCGCCGGGCGCTGCGACCTCCGGGGTGGCGCGGGTGCCGGGTACCGGCCACTCGTGGCACCAACCCGCGGTGTCCCAGTTGAGGAAGTCGCCGAAGACGGGGGAGAGGCGGCGGAACTCCGCCCCTCGCCGCTTCGCCTCGGCGGCGGTCGGCCGGTCCTTCGCGTCCCGGCAGGAGATCGCGCGCTGGGAGTGGCTCTGGGTGTCGTAACGCCCGCTCTCGTCACGGCCGTTGTAGTTGTCCGCGAGCCGCAGCAGCGGGCCGCCGTCGCCGTCCCCGGCCGCCTGAAGGGCCTCGGTGAGCACCGGCCAGTTGGACTTGCTGTAGAGGGTGACGGCGATCCCGGTGGTGGCCAGGGTCTGGTTCAGCTTCCGGTCGCCGTCGCCGCGCAGCGGCTTCTGGTCCAGGCGGGAGAGGAGCCCGGCGATCCGGGCGGTGCCCTTCTTCGGGTCCTCGCCGGTGGAGCGCAGATAGTCCTCCAGCGCCCGCTGGAATCCGCGCGCCTGGTTCCTGGCGTGGCCCACCGAGTCCGCCGTGGGGTCGACGACCGCGTCCAGGACCAGCCTGCCGACCCGCTGGGGGAACAAGTGGGCGTAGGTGCCGCCGAGTTCGGTGCCGTAGGAGATGCCGAAGTAGGAGAGCTTGCGGTCGCCGAGCACCTGGCGCATCAGGTCCAGGTCGCGGGCGGTCTCGGCGGTGGACAGGTGCGGCAGCAGCGCGGAGTCCTCGCGGGCGCAGCCCTTGCCGAAGTCCGCGGCGTCCCGCAGGAAGGCCCGCTCCTCGGCGGCCGTGTCCGGGGTGGCGTCCACCGACTCGGCGGCCTGGAGCGCCCGGTCGCCGCGGCAGCGCACGCCCTCGCTCGCGGCCACCCCGCGCGGGTCGAAGCTGACCAGGTCGTAACGGCCGCGCAGCCTCTCGTACTCCCCCGAGAGCGCGGGCAGCATCTTCAGTCCCGAGCCGCCGGGGCCGCCGAAGTTGAAGAGCAGCGAGCCGACGCGCTGCTTCGCGCCGCTGGTGGAGCGGGCGCGGATCAGGGCGATCCGGAGCTGGGCGCCCTCGGGCTCGGCGTAGTCGCGGGGCACCCGCAGCCGGGCGCACTCCCAGTCGCCGCCGGGTGCTCGGCCGGACTCGTCCGCCGCGCAACGGCCCCAGTCGAGCTTCTGCCCGGTCAGCGAGGCGGGCAGGGCCTGGCCGCCGGGCGCCGATTCGGAGGGCCCCTTGGCGTCGGGCGAGGGTCCGTCCCCGCCGTCGTCCCCGGAGCCCCCGCACCCGGCGATCAGCAGGGCGGCCGCACCGGCGGCCAGCGCGCGCAGCAGACGCATGACTTCTTCCTCCCCCTGAGCGGGCCCGGACGGCGCCCCTCGCGCCGGGCACCCCGGTGCCCGGACGGTGCCGCCATCGTAGGCGTCAGCCGCAGACCGTCCCCGACCTGGGCACCCGCCCGTCGAGCAGATAGCCGTTCACCGCCTTGCGCACACAGGCGTCCCCGCTGTCGTACGAACCGTGCCCCTCGCCCTTGTACGTCAGCTCCACACCGACCCCCTTGCCGAGCGCCCGCGCCATCTTGCGGGCGCCCTCGTAGGGGGTCGCCGGGTCGCCGGTGTTGCCGACCACCAGGATCGGGGCCGAGCCCGGGGCGCTCACCTCGGGGTGCTCGGCCGCGCCCGGGACCGGCCAGTCGGTGCAGGTGAGCATCCCCCAGGCCAGGTAGTCGCCGAAGAGCGGCGCGGCCTTGCGGAAGGCGGGCAGCTGCCGCTCGACATCCCGTACCGTCTGCCGCTCCTTCTCGTCCGCGCAGTTGATGGCGACATTGGCGGCCTGGATATTGCTGTACGAGCCGTCCGGATTGCGCCCGTTCATCGAGTCGGAGAGCAGCATCAGGGTCTGGCCGTTGCCGTCGTAGGCCTCCTCCAGACCCTGGGTGAGGTACTCCCAGAAGTCCTTGGAGTAGAGGGACTGGGCGATGCCGTTGAGCGCGGCGGTCTGGGTGAGGCGGCGCGGGAAGGCGCCGGGCAGCGGCTTGGCGTCGAGCCGCTTCAGCAGGGCGGCGATACGGCGCTTCACGTCCGCCGCGGAGTCGCCGAGGGTGCAGTCCTCGCCCTTGGCGGCGCAGTCCTCGGCGAAGTTGTCCAGGGCCAGGGTGAAGCCGCGGGCCTGGCCGAGCGCGCCCTGCTCGGTCGACTCGGTGGGGTCGACGACCGCGTCGAAGACGGCCCTGCCGACCCGCTGGGGGAACAAGTGGGCGTAGACACCGCCGAGTTCGGTGCCGTAGGAGATGCCGAAGTAGTACAGCTTGCGGTCGCCGAGCACCTGGCGCATCAGGTCCAGGTCGCGGGCCGCGTCGGTGGTGCGCACATGCGGCAGCATCTCGCCGGAGTTGTCCTCGCAGACCTCGTTGAACTCCCGGGTGTTCGCGAGGAGTTCGGCGCGCTCGGCCCGGTTGTCCGGGGTCGAGTCCTGCTGGAAGTACGCGTCCAGGTCCTCGGCGTCCTCGCAGAGCACCGGGGCGCTGGCGCCCACTCCGCGGGGGTCGAAGCTGACCAGGTCGTAGCGGGCGCGCAGGCTCTTGTACTCGTCGCCGAAGGAGGGCAGCGTGGTCACGCCCGAGCCGCCGGGGCCGCCGAAGTTGAAGAGCAGCGAGCCGATGCGCTCCTTCGCGCCGCCGGTGGAACGGGCCCGGATCAGCGCCAGGTCCACCGTCTTGCCCTTCGGCTCCTTCCAGTCCCGGGGCGCCTTCATCGTCGCGCACTGCCACGCGCCGCCGCCGGCCGCGCCGCGCGGGGCCTTGCCGCCGCCCTGGGCGTCCTCGGGGGCCGGGCAGTCCCGCCAGTCGAGCTTCTGCCGCGGCAGGTCCTCGGCGGTCGAGCCGCTGTCGTCGCCGCCGTCCCCGCAGCCGGGCAGCAGCGCCGCGAGGAGGACGAAGGAGGTGAGGGCGGCGGCACGCAGCGGGCGGGGCTTCGGCATACGCCCATCCTCGGCCGGGGGCGGCGGGCCCGCCCGGGGCCGCGGGCCGAGCGGGTGAGGGCCGGGGCGGGAACCGGTGCCCGCGTGGGGCGGGGGAGCGGGCCGGGTCGGCCGAGGACACGGGCCGGGGGACGGGGGACGGGGGTCGGCCGGAGTCGAGGGCTGGGGGTCGGCCGCAGGCGCGGGCGGGTCAGCCCAGGACGCGGATCGGCGCGCCCGCCAGGAAGGCCTGGATGTCCTCGACGGCCTGGGAGTAGTACGTGGCGTAGTTGGCGCGCGAGACATAGCCGAGGTGCGGGGTGGCGAGCAGCCGGGGCGCGGTGCGCATCGGGTGGTCGGCGGGCAGCGGCTCGTGGTCGAAGACGTCGACGCCCGCCCCCGCGATCCGCCCCTCGCGCAGGGCGGCGAGCAGCGCCTCCTGGTCCACGATCGCGGCCCGGGAGGTGTTCACCAGGTAGGCCCCGGGCCGCATCAGCGCCAGCTCCCGGGCGCCGATCAGCCCACGGGTGCGCGCGCCGAGCGCGAGGTGCACGGAGACGAAGTCGGCGCCGGCGAGCAGTTCCTCCTTGGAGGCGGCCAGGCGGACACCGACCTCCTCGGCGCGGGCGGGGGTGAGGTGCCGGCTCCAGGCGAGCACGTCCATGCCGAAGGCGAGGCCCACCCGGGCGACCCTGCCGCCGATCTTCCCGAGGCCGAGCAGCCCGAGGGTGCGGCCCGCGAGGTCGGTGCCGACGCTGCCCTGCCAGGGGCCGCCCTCGCGCAGCGCGGTGCTTTCCGGCACCAGCTGCCGGGCGAGGCCGAGCAGCAGCGCCCAGGTCAGCTCGGTCGGCGGGGTGCTGGAACTCTCGGTGCCGCACACCGTGACCCCCGCCGCCCGGGCCGCCTCGTAGTCGATGACCGAGTTGCGCATCCCGGAGGCGATCAGCAGCCGCAGCCGGGGGAGCCGGGCCAGCAGGGAGGCGGGGAAGGCGACGCGTTCGCGCAGGGTGACCACGATCTCGAAGTCGGCGAGCGCCGCCGCGAGTTCCTCCTCCGTACCGAAGTGCTCGGTGAAGGAGACCGTCTCCACCCGGCCTTCGAGCACCGACCAGTCCGCACCGGCGGCCGCGGCTCGCTGGTAGTCGTCGAGCACGGCACAGCGCAGTGCGGTTCCCACGGTGCTCCCCTCCGACCGGCTCGGAACGGTCACCGGGCCCGGAGACCTCACCGTACGCGGCGGTCCCTTCGGGGAGCGGGCGGGGGCGTCAGAGGGCGCCCTTGCGGGTGAGGTGGTTGAAGAAGAGCCAGCCGGGGAGCACCGGCAGCCACAGGGTCAGCAGCCGGTAGAGCAGCACGGCGGGCGCCGCGACCTCCTTGGGCAGGCCCACCGCGATCAGTCCGACGGTCAGGGTGGCCTCGACGGCGCCCACGCCGCCGGGGGTCGGGGCGGCGGAGCCGAGGGCGTTGCCCGCGAGGAAGACCACCGCGACGCTGGCCAGACTCAGGGTGGAGGCGTCGTCCTTGCCGAAGGCGCGGATCGAGGCGTCCAGGCACATCACGAAGCAGGCCGTGAGCAGCAGCATGCCGCCGATGCCGGTGAGCAGCTTCTGCGGGCGCTGGAGCACGTCCAGCATGCGCGGCACCACCCCGGCGAACAGCGAACGCACCCGGGTGGAGACGAATTTGCGCAGGAACGGGATCGAGGTCACCACCAGCACCAGCACCGCCACCGTCAGCAGACCGGCGATGACCGTACGGGACGGGGAGAGCGAGGGGGTCTTCTCGGTGCCCGTCAGATAGCCGAAGGTCAGCAGGAGGACGACATGGCTGCCGAGCCCGAAGAGCTGCGAGGCGCCGACGCTGGCCACCGCGAGCCCGGGCCGCACCCCGGAGCGCTGCAGAAAACGGGTGTTGAGGGCGACCCCGCCGACCGCGGCCGGGGCGACGATCTTCACGAAGGACCCGGCGACCTGCGCGGCCACGGTCCGCAGGAAGGGCACCCGCTCCGGCACGAAGCCGAGCAGGCTCATCGCCGCCGCGAAGTAGCTCAGCGCCGAGAAGACCACGGCCGCGATGACCCAGCCCCACTGCGCCTCGTCGAAGAGGGTGCCGAACTCGATGTGGGTGAGCTGCGAGAGCAGGAAGTACGCGCCGATCGCGCCCGCGATGAAACTGACCAGGGTGCGCGGCCTGATCCGCTCCAGCCGGGCCGGCTCCACCGGGGCCTGCGGGCGGATCCGGAGCACCTGGTGGCGGATCTGGGTGAGCAGGTCCTCCTCGCGTGCTTCGTCCAGGGCCTCGTCGATGGCCCGCTTCTCGGCCTGCTTCTCGGCCCGGACCGCCTTCTTGCCGCGCTCCGGCGCACGCGCCGCGCTGTCCTCGCCGCCGCTCTCCTCAAGCCGCGCCTGCTTGGCCCGCTGGGAGGCCTCGAGAACCGCCTCGCGCTCGCGCTGCGCCCGCTCCCGGGCGAGCTTGCGCAGGGTCGTACGGGTGGCCCGGGTCAGCGCGATGGGCTGGAGCATCGGCAGGCAGTCGGCGACCGCGTCGGGGCCCAGCACCGCGAGGGCCGAGGCCACCGAGCGTTCGGCGCCCACCCGCAGGCCGAGGGTGGCGAGGAGCTGGGCGATGTCCATCCGCAGGCCGAGGTCGCCGGCCGCGATCTCACCGCCGCGCAGATCGGTGAGGATGACCTTGCCGGAGCGGTCCACCAGGAGGGCGTCGCCCGCGAGCCTGCGGTGCGCGATGCGCCGCGACTGCAGCGCCTTGACCTGCCGCCAGATGTCCGCGAGGAGCGCGTCGGTCAGCTCCTCGTCCGGCAGCGAGTCGAGGGTGCGGCCGCCGGTGTGCTCGTAGACCAGCATGACCGCGTCGGGGCCGAGCTCCGAGGTGGCGATCAGCTTGGGGGCGTTGGCCCCGGCCGAGATCACCGCATAGGCGAGCAGGGCCTCCTGCTCCAGGGCCTGCCGCAGGGACTGCAGGCTGCTGCGGGTGGTGATGCCGCGCAGGGTGATCCGGCGCCAGGCGCGATAGAAGAAACCTTGCGCCTGCTGTTCCCGGTCGACCACCGTGACATCCAGCGGCGGCCCGTCCTCCAGGGTGACGAAGTAGCGCCGCCCGCGGTCCGCGTGCTCTATGCCGTCCTGGGCGGGCTCGACCTCCTGGCGGGCGGCGCTGAGCGGCCGGAACCCGACCCGGCGCAGCCCGGTGAGCAGGGTCCGCCCGGTGGGCCGGACGTTCGGGGAGCCGACGGTGTAGAGGGTGCCGTAGGCGACCGACCAGCCGATCAGCAGCGTCAGGATGATCGAGAACGGCGTCGTGTACCCGGTCACCAGCATCGCGAAGGCGTCGAGCAGCAGCACCGCCCACAGCACCACCCGCCACCGCGGCCGGCGCGACATCCCGACCGCCGTCATATACGCGATCACCGGCGCGAGATAGCCGTGCACGGGATCGGTGAGGGCGTGCACGTCCCCCGGCGCGGGCTGGGTCAGCGCGTCCTTGATCGACCCCGGCGCCGACTTCGCCACCCACAGATCGGTCGCCAGGGTGACGCCGTGCGCGAGCACCGCCGCGAGCACACCGTCCGCGATACGCAGCCCGTCCCGCTTGATCAGCCGCTCGATGGCGAAGGCCACCGGCACGAGCAGGACCGCGATGCTGGAGGCCAGCCCCGCGAACTTGATCAGCAGATCGGGCGCCTGGCCGGTGCCCTTGCTGATGTCCTGTTCGAGGCCCGAGGTGGTGCCGTGGGCGAAGGCGGCGATGGCGAGCACCACCGCGATCGCGAGCATCCCCACCAGCAGCCGCATCAGATCCGAGGGGCGGTGCACCCGCGCCGCGAGCAGTGGCTCGTCACCCTCGACCTCGTCGGCGTGCGCACCCCCGCTGCGGATCGAGGCGTTCTCCCCGTCGGCGTGGGAACCGAGGCGGGGTGGGTGTGTGGGGGCGGGAGGGTGCGCAGGGGCGGCGGGGGTGGTCTGGGCGGCCGGAGTGGCCGGGGGCGCCGGGGTGGGCTGGGTTGCCGGGGGTGTGGGGGAGCTTTCGGTGGTGGGGGCGGCTGGGGGTGTGCGGGAACTCCGGGTGGTGCGGGCGGCCGGGGCCGTGGTGGGGCTCGGGGCCGTGGTCGAGTTCGGGGTGGAGGGGGCGGTCGGGGTGCCCTGGCGAGGGGGCGCGGTCGTGGGCTTCCCGGGCTGGGTTTCGCCGGGGCTGGTCCCGGGGGTGGTGGTCCCGGGGGTTGTGAGGGGTGCGGTCCGGGGTGCGGCGGTGGGTCTCGGCGGGGACTCCGCCTCCGGGCGGGTGCCCGTGGCCTGCCGGTCGGTGTCCGTACCCTCTGGGCCGGTTTCCGCGACGTCTGGGCCGGTTTCCGCGACAAGCTCTGGGCCGGCTTCCGTGACGTCTGGGCCGATGTCCGTGCCCTTCTGCTCGGTGCCCGTGCCTTCCGGCTCGGTGCCCATGCCCTTCTGCTCGGCGCTCGTGCCCGTCTGCCCGTCGCCCGTGCCCTCTGGGCTGGCGCCCGTGCTTTCCGTGCCGGTGCCCGTGCTCTCGGGACCGTTGCCCGCGCCCTTCCGGGTGGTGTCCGCGGCGGGCGGTGCGCCGTCCTGGTCCTCGGCTCCGCCGGGCGTGCCCGTGCCCGGCGCCCGCTCGCCGCGGCCCCCTGGCTCGCGGTGCGAGTCGGTGCCGGGCTCCTTGGCCGCTTCGTCGGGGCGCACGCCTCGCCGTTCCCTCGTCTCATCCGGTTCTGGGCGGTGCCCTGGCTCGTCCGTCACCAGTCACCGTCCGCATGATGGTGGCATGCGCCGGGCGCGAGCGGAGGCAGCAGGGTGCCGCTCACGACCATCAAGTCCGCTTTGCCGGACTCTGCCGCCGGTGCCCCGCTGATCCGCCCGCGCTGTCGGTGGCGTACGGCAGGATGGGGCGGATGAGCGAACAGAACCCCCCGAGCGAGCGCGCCGCACCCTCGGACGGCGACGGCGCTCACGAGCTGCCCGGCTACGCCGAGCGCGTCCTCGACGTCGCCGAACTGATCCCCGAGGGCCGCGTCATGACCTACGGCGATGTCGCCGAGTGGCTGGCCGAGGGCGGCCCCCGGCAGGTCGGCCGCGTCATGGCGCTCTACGGGGGAGCGGTCCCCTGGTGGCGGGTGGTCCGCGCCGACGGACACCTGCTCCCCGGCCACGAACTGCGCGCCCTGGAGCACTACCGCGCCGAGGGCACCCCGCTGCGGGAGGCCTCCCGCAGCACCGAGGGGCATCTGCCCCGCCTGGACATGAGGCGGGCGCGCTGGGACGGCGGGGGCACGGAGGCTCACACCTGACAGCCTGCGCCACCGCGCGCCCCCACGGCAGGCCCGTGGACCGTACGGGGGACACCCGCGGGCCGCCCCGACTGGCGTACGTTCGACTCCCACGCCTCCGTGACCCGCAGCGCGGGCCGGTGGGGCCGGGGACGAGGAGGCGCGGGGACCACAGGCTCCGTCGCTCTCCGGGCCCCCGGCCGCCGTCACCGCGCACAGCGGTCCGCGGCGGCCCGCACCGCACCACCAGCACAACCACCAGGACCGGCGATTCACGTGAGCTCCTCTTCCTCCACCCGGCGCCTGTCGCACCCCCGGGTCCGGCAGGGGGACTCCGCGTACCGTCTCGTCCGCACGCCGCCGGCCACCCTTGGCCCTCCTCGACTGGACGCAGCGCAGCAGGCCGTGGTTGATCACCAGGGCGGACCGCTCCTCGTCCTCGCCGGGCCCGGCACGGGCAAGACCACCACCCTCGTCGAGTCGGTCTGCGCCCGCCTCGCCCGCGGCGACGACCCGGAACGCCTCCTCGTCCTCACCTTCAGCCGCAAGGCCGCCGTCGAACTGCGCGACCGCATCGCGCTGCGCACCACCGCCGCGGGCGCCGTACAGGCCACCACCTTCCACTCCTTCTGCTACGCGCTGGTCCGCGCCCACCAGGACAGCGACCTCTTCCGTGAGCCCCTGCGGCTCCTCTCCGGCCCCGAGCAGGACGTCGCCGTACGCGAACTGCTCGCCGGCCAGATCGACCTGGCCCGGCACGGTCTCGCCCGCACCCGCTGGCCGGACGAACTCCGGGCCTGCCTGACCACCCGCGGCTTCGCCGACGAGGTCCGCGCGGTGCTGGCCCGCTCCCGTGAACTCGGGCTCGGCCCGCGCTCGCTGGCCTCCTTCGCGGCCCGCATCGGGCGGCCCGACTGGGGAGCCGCCGCCGACTTCCTCGCCGAGTATCTGGACGTCCTCGACCTCCAGGGGGTCCTCGACTATGCCGAACTCGTCCACCGGGCGGTCCTCCTCGCCCGGCGCCCCGAGGTCGCGCGCCGACTCGCCGCCCGGTACGACACCGTGTTCGTCGACGAGTACCAGGACACCGACCCCTCCCAGGTACGGCTGCTCCAGGCGCTGGCCGGGCACTCCGGCGCGGCCCGCCCCACCGGGCGTCCCGCTCCCGGCGCCGAGTCGGCCGCCGCCTCCCGGCGGGCGCTCCTCGCCTTCGGTGACCCGGACCAGTCCATCTATACGTTCCGCGGCGCGGACGTGAACGGCATCCTCGACTTCCCCGACACCTTCCGCCGCCCCGACGGCCGCCCCGCACCCGTCCGCGTACTCGGTACCTCGCGCCGCGCCGGAGCCGGACTCCTCGCGGCCACCCGGCTGCTCACCCAGCGGATGCCGCTGACCCGGCTGCCCTCGGAGAAGGTACGGGCGCACCGCGAGCTGACCGCCGAGCGCGAGGGTGGCACGGCCGAGGTGTACACGTATCCGACGGCGGGCGCCGAACTCGACAACATCGCCGACCTGTTGCGGCGGGCCCATCTGGAGGACGGGGTCCCGTGGAGCGGGATGGCGGTCCTGGTCCGCGCCGGGGCCCGCTCGATCCCGGCCGTACGCCGAGCCCTGTCCGCCGCCGGGGTCCCGCTCGACATCGACGGCGACGACCTCCCGCTCCGCCACGAACCGGCCCTGGCACCGCTCCTCCTCGCCCTCCGGGTGGTCGCGGAATCCGTGGACGGCGACCGGCGATCGGAACAGGGCGCGGAATCGGGACAGAGCGCGGAATCGGGACAGGGGCAGGGACAAGGGCAAGGGCAGGCAGCGGACCAGGACCAAGACCGAGATCAGGGCCGGGGGCAGGACCAGGCGCAAGGCGAGGGGCGTGCGGACCAGACGCCGGGCCAGGCACAGGCCGGGACGTCTGAGTCGTCCGAGCCATCCGAGATCTCCGAACCGGTGGCCGGGGAGGCACCCGAGGAAAACTCCGCGGCTGGGCAGGGACCCGCGGACTCCGCCGTCGGCTGGCTGGACACCGAGACCGCCCGCACCCTGCTCACCTCGCCGCTCGCGGGCATGGACACCGCCGATCTGCGCCGCCTCGGCCGCGCCCTGCGGGAGGAGGAGCGCGCCGCCGGGAACCGGTTGCCGCCGTCCTCCGACACGCTGCTCGCCCGCGCCCTCGCCGAGCCCGAACGCCTCGTCGCCCATGACCCCGCCTACGCGCGCGGAGCCCAGCAGCTCGGTCACCTGCTGCGCAGGGCACGGCAGCGGCTGGCCGCGGGCGGCAGTGCCGAGGAGGCGCTCTGGGAGCTGTGGGCCGGCACCTCCTGGCCGCGACGCCTGGAGAGCGCCGCCCGGCGCGGTGGCGCGGCGGGCCGCAACGCCGACCGCGATCTCGACGCGGTGTGCGCCCTGTTCGCGACCGCGGCCCGTGCCGAGGAGCGCACCGGGGGCCGCGGGGCCCTCAACTTCCTCGCCGAGGTCGACGCGCAGGACATCGCCGCGGACACCTTGACCCGGCGGGCGGTGCGCCCCGATGCCGTACGTCTGATGACGGCGCACCGCGCGAAGGGCCTGGAGTGGCGGGTGGTCGTGGTCGCCGGGGTGCAGGAGGGGCTCTGGCCCGATCTGCGGCGCCGCGGCTCGCTCCTGGAGGCGGACCGGATCGGCCGGGACGGGCTCGCCCAGCCGCTCACCCCGGGCGCCCTGCTCGCCGAGGAGCGCCGCCTCTTCTACGTGGCGGCCACCCGGGCGAGCGAGCGCCTGATCGTCACCGCGGTACGGGCCGCCGCCGACGACGGTGACCAGCCCTCGCGCTTTCTGGGTGAACTCGGCGTCGAGCCGAGGGAGGTGACGGGCCGCCCCCGGCGCCCCCTCGCCGTGGCGGCGCTCGTCGCCGAGCTGCGTGCCACCACCGTCGATCCTCGGGTCTCCCCGGCCCTGCGGCAGGCGGCCGCCGAACGGCTCGCCCGGCTCGCCGCGCTCGACGACGGCGAGGGCCGGCCGCTCGTGCCCGCCGCCCACCCCTACCGCTGGTGGGGGATGGAGGAGCCGACCGAGAGCCGCGTCCCGCTGCGCGATCGCGACAAGCCCGTCGTGCTCTCCGGCAGCGCGCTCGACCAACTCGCCCGTACCTGCGCCCTGCAGTGGTTCCTCGGCCGTGAGGTGAAGGCGGACTCCCCGGCGAGCGCGGCCCAGGGCTTCGGCAATGTCGTGCACGTCCTCGCCGACGAGGTCGCCTCCGGGAAGACCCCGGCGGACCTGGACGTCCTGATGGAGCGGCTCGACTCGGTCTGGGAGGCGCTCGCCTTCGACGCGCCCTGGAAGTCGGCCCAGGAGAAGGACACCGCGCGCCTCGCCCTGGAGCGCTTCCTGCGCTGGCATGTGCTCGACCGCGCCGGGCGCACCCCGGTCGCCAGCGAGCACGACTTCGACGTGACGCTCACCACCGGCGAGGTGGACGTGACGATCCGCGGATCGATGGACCGGGTCGAGCGGGACGGCGAAGGGCGGGCCTACGTCGTCGACTTCAAGACCGGCAAGCAGGCTCCGAGCGCGGCCGAGGTCGAGCGGCACCCTCAGCTGGCCGTCTACCAGCTCGCCGTACGCGAGGGCGCCGTCGACGAGGCCTTCGGCGGGGAACGGCCCCCGCCCGGCGGGGCCGAACTCGTACAGCTGCGGCAGGGCGCGGCGCGGCGGGACGGCGGGGACGAACTGCCCAAGATCCAGGCCCAGGAGGCCCTGAACGGCGACTGGGTCGGCGAACTGCTCGCCACGGCCGCGGGCCGGGTACTCGACGAACGCTTCGCGCCCACTCCTGGTCAGCATTGCACTCACTGCTCCTTCCGCTCCTCGTGCAGCGCACGCCCGGAGGGCCGCCACATCGTCGAGTGAGGACACCGCGTCCTCGGAGGCAGCAGTATCGGGCGGACGCAAGAATCCGTGGGGAGCCTGTGGATAACTTCGGAACGAGGTCCGCCGAGAGCCGGGAGAGCGGGCTGCCTGTGGACAACGGACGGGCTGTCGGTCGGCGCGATTAGCCTCTCCCCTGTGACCGCACGACTGACCGACCCCGCACAGCTCAAGGAGCTGCTGGGCATCCCGTTCACCCCGGAGCAGACGGCCTGCATCACCGCGCCGCCGGCCCCGCAGGTCGTCGTGGCCGGAGCCGGTTCGGGCAAGACGACGGTCATGGCGGCCCGTGTGGTCTGGCTGGTCGGCACCGGGCAGGTGGCACCGGAGCAGGTGCTCGGCCTGACCTTCACCAACAAGGCCGCGGGCGAACTCTCCGAGCGGGTGGCCAAAGCGCTGGTACGGGCCGGGGTCACCGACCCCGATGTCATCGACCCGGACCATCCGCCCGGCGAGCCCGTGATCTCCACCTACCACGCCTTCGCCGGGCGCCTGCTGACCGACCACGGACTGCGCATCGGCCTGGAGCCGACGACCAGGCTGCTCGCCGACGCCACCCGCTTCCAGCTCGCGGCCCGGGTGCTGCGGGAGGCGCCGGGCTCCTACCCCGCACTCACCCGCTCCTTCGCCGACCTCGTCGGCGACCTGCTCGCCCTCGACTCCGAACTCGCCGAGCACCTCGTCGACCCCGCCGTCCTGCGCCGCCACGACGCCGAGCTCCTGCGCACGCTCGACGGGGCGAAACTCAGCAACGCCGAGCTGCGCAAGGTGCCCGAAGCCGCCGCCGCCCGCCGTGAGCTGACCGCGCTCGCCACCCGCTACCGGGAGGCCAAACGCTCCCGCGACCTGCTCGACTTCGGCGACCAGATCGCGCTGTCGGCCACCCTCGCGCGCAGCCGCCCCGAGGTCGGCGCGCTGCTGCGGGAGGAGTTCCGGGTGGTCCTGCTGGACGAGTACCAGGACACCTCGGTCGCCCAGCGCATCCTGCTCGCCGGTCTGTTCGGCGGCGGCACCGGCCATCCGGTGACCGCGGTCGGCGACCCCTGCCAGGCCATCTACGGCTGGCGGGGCGCCTCGGTGGCCAACCTCGACGACTTCCCGCAGCACTTCGCGCACGCCGACGGGGCCCCCGCCGCGCGGTACGCCCTCAGCGAGAACCGCCGCAGCGGCGGCCGCCTGCTCGACCTCGCCAACTCCCTCGCCGAACCGCTGCGCGCCCGGCACGCGGGCGTCGAGGCGCTGCGTCCCGCGCCGGGCGCCGAGCGGGACGGGCTGGTGCGGTGCGCCCTGCTGCCCACCCACGCCGAGGAGATCGACTGGCTCGCCGACTCGCTGGCACACCTGGTGGCCACCGGTACCCCACCCGGGGAGATCGCCGTCCTGTGCCGCACCGCCACCGACTTCGCCCGCATCCAGGAGGCGCTGGTCGACCGGGATGTCCCCGTCGAGGTCGTCGGGCTCTCTGGTCTGCTGCACCTGCCGGAGATCGCCGACCTCGTCGCCGTCTGCGAAGTCCTCCAGGACCCCGGCGCCAATGCGGCCCTGGTACGGCTCCTGACCGGCCCGCGCTGGCGCATCGGCCACCGCGACCTCGCCCTTCTCGGCCGCCGCGCCCGGCTCCTCGTACGGCACGGCGACCCCGGCGGCGAGCAGGACGAGGACGCCGATCAGCGCCTTGCCGAGGCGGTGGAGGGCGTCGACCCGGCCGAACTCGTCTCCCTGGCCGACGCCCTGGACACCTTCCTCGACTCCGGCGGCTCCGCCGAGGACGGGCTGCCGTTCTCGGAGGCGGCCCGGGTCCGCTTCGCCCACCTCGCCGCCGAGCTGCGCGAACTGCGCCGTTCCCTCGCCGATCCGCTGATGGACGTACTGCACCGGGTGCTCGCGGTCACCGGCCTGGAGGTCGAACTCTCCGCCTCACCACAGGCATTGGCGGCCCGCCGACGCGAGACCCTCGCCAACTTCCTCGACGTCGCGGCCTCCTTCGCCGCCAGTGAGAGCGAGGCGAGCCTGCTCGCCTTCCTCGGCTTCCTGCGCACCGCCGCGCAGTACGAGAAGGGGCTCGACAACGCCCTGCCCGGCGGGGAGAACACGGTCAAGGTGCTCACCGCGCACAAGTCCAAGGGTCTCGAATGGGATGTGGTCGCCGTCCCCGGGCTGGTCAAGGGCACCTTCCCGAGTACCCAGGGGCGCGAGAAGTGGACCGCGCAGGGCAGAGTCCTGCCGCACGCGCTGCGCGGCGACCGCGACACCCTCCCCGAGGTCGCCTCCTGGGACCCTCGCGGCCTGCGGGCCTTCCACGAGGACATGAAGGAACACCAGCGCACCGAGGAACTCCGGCTCGGCTACGTCACCTTCACCCGGCCCCGCTCCCTGCTCCTGGGCTCCGGCCACTGGTGGGGCCCCAGCCAGAAGCGCCCGCGCGGCCCCTCGGACTTCCTCGAAGCGCTGTACGCACACTGCGCGGCCGGGTACGGCGAGATCGAGGCCTGGGCGGAGCAGCCCACCGAGGACGAGGAGAACCCCGCGCTCCACGAGGCCTCGGCGGAACGGGCCTGGCCGCTGCCCCTCGACCCCGAAGCCCTGGAACGCCGCCGCGCCGCGGCCCGGACGGTCAACGCCCACCTCGACCGCCTCGCCGAGCAGGCCGCCGGGGACGGCTCGGGCCCTCCGCCCGCCGGAAGCCGCGCCGGTACGGTCCCGCCACGCGGACGACCCGGTGCTCCTGGCGGATCCCCACTCTTCGACGATCCCGAATGGCCGGCGGTCCCGGAGGACGAGGAGTATCCGGAGGAAGGCTTCCCCGCCGCCGGACCGGCCGAGGCAGAAGAACTCCTGATGGGGGAGCCCACCGAGCCTGAACTCCCCGAGGACGAACAGGACTTCGCCGACCCAGACCCTGACCCTGACCTCGCTTCTGACCCCGGCCCTGACCCCGACCTTGCCTCCGAGTCCGGCTCCGACCCCGACCCCGGCTCCGCCCCCGATCTCGGGGACTGGGACTCCTGGGAACAGCGCCCGCCTGCCCCCGGATCCGGCGTCCCTCCGCGCCCGGCCCCGGTTCCGGTGCCTCCGCGCCCGCGTGCCTCCGAGGAAGACCTGACCCCCGAGGAGACCCGTACGGTCGCCTCCTGGGACCGGGATCTGGAGGCTCTGACCGGTGAACTCCTGCGCGCCAGACAGGGCGTGACCGAGGTCGTGCTCCCTGCCTCGCTCAGCGCCTCGGAGGTCCTGCGCCTCGCCTCGGACCCGGACGGGCTCGCCCAGGAACTCGCCCGGCCGCTGCCCCGGCCTCCGCAGCCCGCGGCCCGCCGGGGCACGCGGTTCCACGCCTGGGTGGAGTCACGCTTCGAGGAACTGCGCCTGCCCATGATCGACCCGGAGGAACTCCCGGGCGCCGAGGCGGAGATCGCCGACGAACGCGACCTCGAATCCCTCAAGGAGGCCTTCACCCGGGGCCCGTATGCCCGGCGCACCCCGCACCGCATCGAGACCCCCTTCCAACTGGCGCTCGGGGGACGGGTACTCCGGGGCAGGATCGACGCCGTGTACCGGACGGCTCCCGACGAGCCCCGCGAGGAGAGCCCCGAAGGCCCCGGGGACGTCAGGTACGAGATCGTCGACTGGAAGACCGGACGCGCCGACGGTGCCGACCCGCTCCAGCTCGCGATCTACCGCCTCGCCTGGGCGGAGCAGCAGGGGGTACCGCTCGACTCGGTGGACGCCGCCTTCCACTTCGTCCGCAGCGGGCAGACCGTCCGGCCCCAGTCCCTGCCCGGCCGCGAGGAACTGGAAAGGCTGCTCGGCGCGGACCCCAGGGATGCCGGGGGAGCCGATGGCGCCGATCGGGAATCGCGGGAGCACGAGGACCGAGGAGGCGGGGAGAGAGAGGGGAGGGCACGCATAGCTGATGCCGATGGCTGATCCGAGTAAGAGGGGAACCTTGACCAGGTGACGGGGGAGCGTCACCCGAGGCGCGCGGCTTCCAGCAGAGAGCGGTACCGCTGCCGCAGCAGCGCCTCCTGAGCCCTGCCCTCCGGCTCGTCCTCCCCGGGACAGGCGCCGGACCAGCCGGAGCCCCAGGGGATCGGGCAGGGTGACGGGTGTTCGGGATCCGGGCACAGGAGGCTGCCCAACTCCTCGCGCAGGGTGTCGACTTCCTCTCGGGAGCCCAGCACACCCACCCTGATCTCGTGGACGGCGCGAGTGCCGGGCGACTCCCCGGGGTGCTCGATGCGCCACTGCTCGGGCAGCTCCTCGTAGAACTCCGCCAAGGTCATGCCGCCGGGGCCGGTCGTCTCCTGCGGTCCGGCGACCTGGAGAGCGTGCGGGATCCCTCGCCCGCCCAGCAGCTGGGCGAAGCCGTCGACACTGCCGCGCACGCCCTCTTCGTCGGCATAGACACCGACCTGGATCTCGTGGAGCTTGCGGGGTGAGTTCGGCGCAGACAAGAAGACTCCGGAGGCAAGGAAGGAGGGAAGGGAGGGAGGGAAGCAAGAGGGAGGGAAGCAAGAGGGAGGGGAAGACCTGAGCGGGTTGCGAGGGCGCGAAGAGAGGCACGGAGACGGACCCGGACACTCCGCCGTTCCACCCTGCCACCTGAACCGTCTTACGGGCACCGGCTTTTCCGTGCGCCGGACGCGGCGCCGGACCGCGCTCCGGCTCCGTGGCGGCGAGGCGGATGACCTGGTGACCGCGAGCCGGAGCGAAGGTGAGCCGTCGCCCGGAAGTGCCGAGAGACCGGCGTCCGGCACCCCATGTCCCGCGCTCAGCGGTCGCGTCGCCGCCGGGTGAGGCGGCGCAGGGCGTGCAGGCCGCGCGGTCCGGTACGGGGGCGTTGCCGCGAGGGTTGCCTGGGTTCGTAGCCGGGGCGTACGGAGCTCGGGCTTCTTCCGGGGCCGTCGTCGGGGGAGGGGAGCGGGGCCTTGCGTTGCGACTGGGCCTGGATCTCGTAGTGCGAGTCGTGGGCGGTCGCCCGGAAGGCCTCGTCGTAGGAGGCCAGGGCCGCACTGATCCCGGCACCGGCGCTGCCACGGTGCCGTACGTGCACCGCCAGCCGGGCGAGCGCACCGAGGACCACGGCGAAGCTCCCCAGCACCACCAGGAACGGCCACACCTTGTCCATGCCGGGGAGCCTACGTCCGGACCCCGACCGGTGGCGCGTCCCCGGGAAAGGAGCACAGGATCACAGATGCCTCCCGGCCGGGGCACCCCCTGAGGGCGGATAGGGTCGAAGATATGAGCGAGACCCTGGACAGCGCCGTCCGCAGCTATGTCGACACCCACCGCGAGGCCTTCCTCGGCGACCTCGCGGAGTGGCTGCGCATCCCGTCCGTGTCCGCTCAGCCGGCGCACGCCCAGGATGTCGAGCGCAGCGCGGACTGGCTGGCCGCTCAGCTCAAGGAGACCGGATTCCCGACCGTCGAGGTCTGGCCGACCGAAGGGCTCCCCGCCGTCTTCGCCGAGTGGCCGAGCGAGGATCCCGGCGCCCCGACGGTGCTCGTCTACGGGCACCACGATGTGCAGCCCGCCGCCCGCGAGGACGGCTGGGCCACCGAGCCCTTCGCGCCCGAGATCATCGACGGCAAGCTGTACGCACGGGGCGCGGCCGACGACAAGGGCCAGGTCTTCTTCCACACCCTGGCCGTGCGCGCGCACCTCGCCGCGACCGGGCGGAACGCTCCGGCCGTCCACCTCAAGATGCTCGTCGAGGGCGAGGAGGAGTCGGGTTCCCCGCACTTCGCCGCGCTCGTCGAGGAGCATGCCGCCCGGCTGGGCGCCGATGTCGTGATCGTTTCGGACACCGGCATGTGGTCCGCCGAGACCCCCACCGTCTGCACCGGGATGCGCGGCCTCGCCGAGTGCGAGATCACCCTGTACGGGCCCGCCGAGGACCTGCACTCCGGGTCGTTCGGCGGCGCGGTGCCGAATCCCGCGACCGCGCTCGCCCGGCTGGTCGCCGCGCTGCACGACGAGGACGGCCGGGTCACGATCCCCGGCTTCTACGAGGGAGTCGAAGAACTCACGGAGCAGGAGCACGCCCTGTTCGCCGAACTCCCCTTCGACGAAGCCTCCTGGCTGGACACCGCCAAGTCGCAGGCGACGGCGGGCGAGCACGGCCGTACCACCCTGGAGCGCCTGTGGGCCCGTCCCACCGCCGAGGTCAACGGCATCGGCGGCGGCTACCAGGGCGAGGGAGGCAAGACGATCATCCCGTCCTCGGCGATGGTCAAACTGTCCTTCCGGCTGGTCGCCGACCAGGACCCGGAGCACATCGAGCGGATCGTCGGCGACTGGGTGGCCCGCCGCACCCCGGCGGGCATCCGTCAGGAGACGGTGTTCAGCGCCGGTACCCGCCCGTGCCTCGCGCCGCTCGACCACCCCGCGCTCGGCTCCCTCACCCGCGCGATGGGCCGCGCCTTCGGCCGGAGGATCCTGCTCACCCGTGAGGGCGGCTCCGGCCCCGCGGCCTGCCTCCAGGAAGTACTGGGGGTACCGGTGCTGTTCCTCGGTATCTCCGTACCCTCGGACGCCTGGCACGCGCCCAACGAGAAAGTCGAACTCGACCTGCTGCTCAAGGGGGCCGAGGCCGGCGCGTACCTGTGGTCCGACCTCGCCCAGAACTGGCCCGGGGCCACCTGACTCGCGCCGCCCACCGTCCGCCGAACCCGCCGTCGCACCCTCACTCCCCGGGAGTTGGAAGCACCCTGTGACTACCTGGACCGACCACAGCCCCGAGCGTCCGCTGGCGCTCACCGCGCCCAGCGGCATCGACCGCGCCGCACACCACCGGCTCGACGAGGCCTGGCTCGCCGCGGCCTGGAGCCACCCCACGACCCGGGTCTTCGTCGTCTCCGGCGGTCAGGTGCTCATCGACGAGACGGCCGACGGCCGCACCGAGATCGTCATGACGCCCTCCTTCGAGGCGCCGCCCACCGAGTCCCACCGCTACTTCCTCGGCACCGACGAGGAGGGCGTCAGCTACTTCGCCCTGCAGAAGGACGCGCTGCCGGGCCGCATGGACCAGTCCGCGCGGCCCGCCGGACTGCGCGAGGCCGGGCTGCTGCTCTCCCCGCGCGACGCCGGGCTGATGGTGCACGCGGTCGCCCTGGAGAACTGGCAGCGGCTGCACCGCTTCTGCTCCCGCTGCGGGGAGCGCACCGCCATCGCCGCCGCGGGGCACATCCGGCGCTGCGCCGCCTGCGGTGCGGAGCACTACCCGCGTACCGACCCCGCCGTGATCATGCTCGTCACCGACACGAAGGACCGGGCGCTGCTCGGCCGCCAGGTGCACTGGCCGGAGGGCCGCTTCTCCACCCTCGCGGGCTTCGTCGAGCCCGGGGAGTCCATCGAGGACTCGGTGCGCCGGGAGGTCTTCGAGGAGGCCGGGGTGGTGGTCGGCGAGGTCGAGTACGTGGCCAGCCAGCCCTGGCCCTTCCCGTCCAGCCTGATGCTCGGCTTCCGCGCCCAGGCGACGTCCTCGGAGATCAACGTCGACGGCGAGGAGATCCACGAGGCCCGCTGGTTCTCCCGCGAGGAACTCGAAGCGGGCTTCGCCTCGGGCGAGGTCCTGCCGCCGTACGGCATCTCCATCGCCGCCCGTCTGGTGGAACTCTGGTACGGCAAGCCGCTGCCGCAGCGCCAGGGCGCCTTCTGAGCCGGTGACGGACGGACGGCTCGTACTCCCGCACCGGGCCCTGCTCGCGACCGGATCGGTCTGACGGCGCGAGCGGGCCCGCCCGATGCGCGGTGCCGCGGGGGCCGGACCTGCCCGGCCCCCGCCTCACCGCTCCGCCGGGATCAGGCTCCCAGGGCCTGCTTGACCTGCGCCAGGCTGGGGTTGGTCATGACGACCTCGGCGCCGCCCTCGGGGATCACCTGCACCGTGGGGACCGTCTGATTGCCGCCGTTGGCCTTCTCCACGAAGGCGGCCGACTCCGGGTCCTGTTCGATGTTGATCTCGTTGTACGCGATGCCTTCGCGGTCCAGCTGGCCCTTCAGCCGGCGGCAGTAGCCGCACCACGTGGTGCTGTACATCGTCACAGTGCCCGGCATGTCGAGTGCTCCTTCACGGATCCAAGTGGGAATTGCCCCTCGCAACAGATCGAACGCACGCGCACCGGTCACCATTCCCGGCGTGACGGTCACCGGACGCGGACCGTACGAAGATCTGTCGCAAGCCACGGACATGTGTACCCGCAACCCCGGAAGAGGGAGGGGTTCTTGTCCACAGTGAAGCCTGTCCGGTGCGACGAGTCGTACCGTCCTCACGGCCTTGTGGACACAGCGCACGCCCGCTCCCGGCGACCTGGCAGCATGGCGGGGTGACCGCAGCTCCGCATCCCACCCTCTTCTCCGGCGAGCACGGCGACGGCCAGTTCGCGGCCCCGCCGCGCGACGCCGACGCCGTACTCGACGGACTCGACCCCGAACAGCGCGAGGTCGCCACCGCGCTGCACGGACCGGTGTGCGTGCTCGCCGGAGCAGGAACCGGCAAGACCCGGGCCCTCACCCACCGCATCGCCTACGGCGTGCTCGCCGGGATACTCCAGCCCGGCAGCGTGCTCGCCGTCACCTTCACCAACCGCGCCGCGGGCGAGATGCGCGGGCGCCTGCGCCAGCTCGGTGCCCAGGGTGTGCAGGCCCGCACCTTCCACTCGGCGGCCCTGCGCCAGCTCCAGTACTTCTGGCCCAAGGCCGTCGGCGGCGAACTCCCGCGCATCGCCGAACGCAAGGTCCAGCTCGTCGCGGAGGCGGCGGCGGGCTGCCGCGTCCGGCTCGACCGGAGCGAACTGCGGGAGGTCACCGGCGAGATCGAATGGGCGAAGGTCACCCAGACCGTGCCCGCCGACTACGCCGCCGCCTCCGCCAAGGCGGGCCGCCAGAGCCCCCGGGACTCCGCGGAGATCGCCCAGGTCTACTCCGCCTACGAGTCCCTGAAGCGGGACCGGTCCGTCATCGACTTCGAGGACGTGCTGCTGCTCACCGTCGGCATCCTCCAGGACCGGCACGACATCGCCGAGGCGGTCCGCGCCCAGTACCAGCACTTCGTGGTCGACGAGTACCAGGACGTCAGCCCTCTCCAGCAGCGCCTGCTGGAACTCTGGCTCGGCGAACGCGACAGCCTCTGCGTCGTCGGCGACGCCAGCCAGACCATCTACTCCTTCACCGGCGCCACCCCCGACCACCTGCTCGACTTCCGCGTCCGGCACCCCGGCGCCACCCTGGTCAAGCTGGTCCGTGACTACCGCTCCTCCCCGCAGGTGGTCCACCTGGCCAACGGACTGCTGCTCCAGGCGCGCGGCCGGGCCGCCGACCACCGGCTCGAACTCGTCTCCCAGCGGGAGTCCGGGCCCGAACCCGCCTACCGCGAGTACCCGGACGAGCCCGCCGAAGCCGAGGGTGCCGCCCGCCGCATCCGCGAGCTGATCGCCTCGGGCACCCCCGCCGGGGAGATCGCCATCCTCTTCCGTACCAACTCCCAGTCCCAGATCTACGAACAGGCGCTCGCCGACGCGGGGATCGCCTACCAACTGCGCGGCGCCGAGCGGTTCTTCGAGCGCACCGAGGTGCGCGAGGCCGGGGCCGCACTGCGGGGCGCCGCCCGCTTCGGCGGCAACGACGCGCTGCTCGACGACGCCGTCGACCTGCCCTCCCAGGTGCGCGCCGTGCTGTCCACCAAGGGCTGGCAGCCCGCCCCGCCCGCGGGTTCGGGCGCCGTACGGGAACGCTGGGAGTCGCTTGCGGCGCTGGTCCGGCTCGCCGAGGACTTCGCCCGGGCCCGTCCGGAGGCCAATCTCGGTGAACTCGTCGCCGAACTCGACGAACGCGCGAGCGCCCAGCACGCCCCCACCGTCGACGGCGTCACTCTCGCCTCCCTGCACGCCGCCAAGGGCCTGGAGTGGGACGCCGTCTTCCTGGTCGGCGTGGCCGAGGGCATGATGCCCATCTCCTACGCCAAGACCGAGCCGCAGGTCGAGGAGGAGCGCCGACTGCTCTACGTCGGGGTCACCCGGGCCCGCCGCCACCTCGGCGTCTCCTGGTCGCTCTCCCGCTCGCCCGGCGGCCGCGGGGGACGCAGGCCGAGCCGCTTCCTCGACGGACTGCGGCCCGGCTCCACGGGCCCCGCCGTCCAGTCCGCCGGGGGCGGCGCGGGCATCGAACGCGGCACCTCACTGCCCAGCGGCGTCCGGCCCCGCCCCACCGTCCGCACACCCGCGCGGTGCCGGGTCTGCGGGCGCTCGCTCACCGACGCGGGCGAGATGAAGCTGATGCGCTGCGAGGACTGCCCCTCCGACATGGACGAGGGCCTCTACGAGCGGCTCCGGGACTGGCGGGCCGCCCAGGCACAGCTCAGCGGGCAGCCCGACTTTTGCGTGTTCACCGACAAGACACTCATCGCCATCGCCGAGTCCGTCCCCGAGGACGAGCGCGAGCTCTCCCGTATCCCCGGCGTCCTCGCCCGGAAACTTCGCCGGTACGGAGCCGATGTTCTCGCCATATGCGCAGGTCAGGTCCCCGAGGCCGAGAGCGCGGACGACTGATGCAAACTCGTCGAAAAAATAGTTTGCGCACCCCGCTGTCAGCCCCATAGGTTCTAAGCACACGGGAACAGAGGCTTCTGTGAAGCCCTGAACGCGTGGTGTACTCGAACATATCCGGACCGGTTCTGCCGGTCCCCTGAGACGCCGAGAGGAGGCGATTGAAGTGATCAGCATCAGCAGCACCAACTCCCCGATGACCGCCAAAGCGGCCGATTGCTCTGTCGTCTCCACCAGCCTGCTCGGCTTCTCGAACTCGGGAACTGGTCTGTCCGGCATCTCCGCCGGTCTGCCCGTTTCCGGCGTCGAGTTCGCGGGTCTGGGCATCCGTGAGCGCGACGAGCGACCGACCCAGGCACCGGCGGCAGTAGCAGCAGTGGCAGAGCTTCAGGCCTATGTCCCTGCCGCAGCCGGTGCCGGCAATCGGAAGCAGATGACGCAGCACCACACCATGTGGGCCTTCCGCGGGCTCGAACCCTGGAGCGATCCAACCTGATCCATGATCAGGACGGCGCCTCAGGGCCGCGGAACCCCACCCGGGATCCGCGGCCCTTCTGTTTTCTCCGGACGAGAGAGAAAGCACACAAGGAGGTGCCTCGGGATGCAGGACCCGGTACCACCACGCCAGGCGGCCAACAGGCCGCTACGACAAGACGAGGAAGACAACACCGTGCAACTCGAAGCGCACGCCCCGTCCGTACCGCCTTCACAGCCCGTCCTTTCGCCCCGTACCTCGGAGAACTCCACCTTGAGCCCCCTCACCGCGCTGACCGCGCTCGACGACGCCATCGAGAACCTCGGCGTACCCGTCCCCTGCCGCGCCTACGACCCTGAGGTCTTCTTCGCCGAGTCCCCGGCGGACGTCGAGTACGCCAAGTCCCTCTGCCGCACCTGCCCGCTCGTCGAGGCCTGCCTCGCGGGCGCCAAGGAGCGCCGTGAGCCCTGGGGCGTCTGGGGCGGCGAGCTGTTCGTGCAGGGCGTGGTCGTGGCCCGCAAGCGGCCCCGTGGCCGCCCGCGCAAGAACCCGGTCGTGGCATGAACACCCCGGGAACCATCGACCACCCCGTCACAGCCGACCCCAAGAAGCAGGCCCCGATGAAGCCGTCCACCCACGAGCCCACCGGCTCCGCAAGCCCAGATCAGAACACTTCCAGCGCGACCGGCTCGCGCCAGAACAGGACCCGCGAAATGCAACTCATCCCAGAAGCCCTGGCGCGCGCACATATGCAACAGACGCTGCGCGACGCCGAGGCCGAACGAACCTCCCTGCACCTCATCTCCGCCCGCCGGATGCAGAAGCGCGCCGAACGCGCCTCGCTCCGTGCCCGCCGGGCGCTGGCGATGGCGGTGATGCAGTAGGTCCCGCAACAGGCCCGTCGACCGAGGAAGCCGGACCGCTGTCCCCATGACGGCGGCCCGCTTCCTCGGCTGACGGCGCTTCGACGTCGCCCCCTCGCCGCACGGCGGCATGCGTGGCGAGGTCACGAATCTCAGAGAGGCGCCGGTCCCAGGGATCGGCGCCTCTCTTTCTTTCTTGTCCTTCGGCTTCGGCGCCTCTCCACACACCCGCGCCGGGTTTCTGTCCGAGTCCGGTCCGAGGCCGGTGAGTCCGACCGAAGTTGCAGAGGACCCTTTGCAGAGAGTCCTCTGTAACTTAGCCTGGCGGCATGAGCGACGAAGGCGTGCACGAGGCGTACGGGAAGAGCGAGCAGCAGGGCGGTGGTCACAAGCCCGTACGGCGTCTGGACGCCCGTAGTCTGCGCGGGCTGGCGCACCCCTTGCGGATGAGCATCCTCGAAATGCTGACCCTGGACGGACCTGCCACCGCCACGGGGCTGTCCGCGCGCCTCGACGAGAGCACCGGAACCGTCAGCTGGCATCTGCGGCACCTTGCCGAGCACGGTTTCATCGAGGAGGAGAGGGACCGGGGCACCAAGCGGGAACGCTGGTGGCGGGTGGTCGAGGACACGAAGGTCATGGAGACGGCCGAGTTCCGTGAGGACCCCGACACCCGAGGGGCGCTCTCCGTCTATCTGCACGAGCTGGTGCAGCAGTATTTCAGCCGGGTCACCAGGTATCTGAGCGAGAGCTGGGACGGTGACTGGCAGCGGGCCGGGACTCTCGCCGACTGGCGTGATCTCCGGCTGACACCGGCACAGCTCGCCGCACTCAATGAGGAGTTGAGGGCTGTCGTCGCCCGCCACACCCCTCCGGCGGACGCGGAGCCGATGCCCGGGGCGCTGCCGGTCATCGTGCAGATCCAGTCCTTTCCGCGCCGAGAGCGGAGCGAGGGGTGAGCCAGGGAACCGGCGTCAGCCTGCTGCGTCGGCATCGGGACTTCCGCCTGCTGTGGTGCGGCGAGACGGCGGGCAAGTTCGGCGCCTCCGTCACCGCCGTGGCGATGCCCTTGATCGCTGTCTCCACCCTGCGGGCGAGCACCTTCGAGGTCGGCTTGCTGGGCGCCTCCGCATGGCTGCCCTGGCTCGTCATCGGACTGCCGGTGGGCGCCTGGGTCGACCGGATGCGGCGCAGGCCCGTCATGCTGACCGCCGCCGCGGTGTCCTTCCTGCTCTTCGCCGCCGTCCCGCTCGCGGAACGCACCGGCCGGCTGAGCATCGGGCTGCTGATGGCCGTCGCCCTCCTTTCGGGCACCGCCGCCGTCTTCTTCCAGACCGCCTACACCGCCTATCTGCCGAGCCTGCTGGAACCCGAGGACCAGCCCGAGGGCAACACCAAACTGCACGGCAGCGCCTCCGCCGCGCAGATCGCCGGGCTGGGCTCCGCCGGTGTCATCGGGCAGGCGGTCGGCGTGGTGAACGCGATGTTCGCCAATGCGGCCACCTTCCTCCTCGCCCTTCTCTGCCTGGCGCGCATCCGGCAGCGGGAACCACGCCCCGAGCGGAAGCGTGATCGGGGAGCGCTGTCCGGCGAGGTCCGGGAGGGACTGCGATGGGTCGCCGGTGACTCCTGGCTGCGCGCGCTGACCTTGTTCGGAGCCACGTCGAACCTGGCTCTCATGGGCTACCAGTCGATCCAGGTGGTCTTTCTCGTACAGGTCGTCGGCCTGGCGCCCGGAGCGGTCGGCGGCGTCATCGCCGTATCCGGCACCGGTGGTGTCGCCGGGGCGCTGCTGGCGCGCAGGGTCTCCCGCCGGATCGGTACGGCCCGCGCGATGCTGCTCTTCGAGCTCGGTTTCGCGATGTTCGCCCTGCTCATCCCGGCCGCCTTCGCCGGGCCTGGACTCCTCCTGTTCGTCGCGGGCGGGTTCTGCGTATCGGCGGGGGTGGTGGGCGGAAACGTCCTCAAGGCGAGCTTTCAGCAGCGCTACTGCCCGCCCCGGCTCCTCGGGCGCCTGACCGCGAGTACAGCCGTCCTCAACTTCGGCACGATCCCCTTGGGAGCCCTGCTCGGCGGATGGCTCGGGACCGTCTTCGACCTGCGCACCGCCATGTGGATCACGGCGGCGGGCGTACCGCTCGCCGCGCTCGTCCTGCTCTTCTCGCCGATCCGCCGGTCCCGGGATCTGCCGACGGTCCCGAGCCCCCGGAGCGAGCGGAACCCGGCGCCCCATCCGGACCTCTCCTCGCCGGCGCGCTGATCGGGACCGGTGCCGACCCGGCGCTGATCGCGGAGGAGAAGCGCCGAGCGGTACCTCGTCACCCGGCCGAGGGAGGCTGGGCCGGCCGCGAGAAGCGGGAGGATGAGGAGCGGGAGTGTGGTGCCGGGCGATGCCGGTTGTCCGGAGATATCGTCACACCATGGAGCGGCGACAACACGGAACGGCGCAAGAGCCGGAAGCCGAGCACCTCGTCTGCGCCCAGTGCGGCGCTCAAGCCGAGAGCGGGCAGGTCACCTGGACCTGTTCGGTCGAGAACGGAACCCGGCGCTACTTCTGCGACTCCTGCGCACGGGCCCATATCCGGGACATCGAAGGGCGACTCGACTCGCACTGGTGGTGAGCCGCCCCGGTTGGTGAGCCGCCCGGGCCCTTCCGGGCGCCCCGGGCCTTCCGGGCGGGCGCCCGCGAGGCCCCGCCCCAGGGACCAGCGGGCGAGGCGCTCCGGTCAGGCCTCGGCGGCGGTCTCCTCGTCCTTCGCTCCGGGTGCCTTCGCGGCCGGACGCGGGGCGCGCTTGCGCTTGCCGCCCTGCTTCGGCACGGGCTTCTCGGCGACGGCGGCTGCCTCGGCCGACGAGACCTCCTCGGCGGGCTCGTCCTCCGAGGTCGGCTGGACTTCGTCCGCCGGGAGCGCGGTCTCCTGGCTCTCCGCCTCCTCTTCCTCCCCGGCATACGCGTCCTCGGCCTCCGAGGCCGAGGCCTCCTCGCCGAATTCCTCCGGGCCCTCCTCGTAGACGTCGTGGGCGGCGGCGAAGCCCGGCACCCAGGCCTCCATCTCCTCCCGCATCCGCACCCTCGCGCCGAGCTGGCACAGGACACCGATGGTGCTCAGGGTGACCCGGTGGATCAGCAGATAGGAGGGCGGGAGGTTCAGCTGCCTGCCCAACTGGTGTGCGGGGGAGCGGGGATCGGCTATCCGGGCCGCCTGGTTGCGCATCCAGCTGCGGGTGAACTCGAACTCCGGGGCCCTGGCCGGTTCGATGATCGGCACCAGATAGTCGAGCACCGCGTCGGGCTCCAGCTCGATCTCTTCCTTGACGAAGCCCTCCTCGCGGAGCAGCTCGTACACCGCGCCCGCTTCGCTCTCCAGGGCCATGCGCAGACAGTCGCCGATGGGGGTCGGCAGCCCGCCCGGGAGGCGGTCGACGGTGCCGAAGTCGAGGACGCCGAGTATCCAGCTCCCCTCGCCGTCGGGGAGCAGCCGGAAGTTGCCGGGGTGGGGGTCGGCGTGCAGCAGACCGGTGCGGGCCGGTCCCGAGAAGAGGAAGCGGGTCAGCAGCTGGCCCGCCCTGTCCCGCTGCTCCGGTGTCCCCTCCGCGATGATCTCCGACAGGGGGGTGCCGTCGATCCATTCGGTGACCAGCACCTGGTCGCTCTGCCGCACCACCGCCGGGACGAGGACATCCGGGTCGCCCGCGAACTCCTCCGCGTGTGCCTGCTGGGCCTGGGCCTCCAGGCCGTAGTCGAGTTCCTCCGAGACCCGGTCCCGCAGTTCGGCGATGAGGGGCTTGATGTCCATGCCCGGGATCAGCGGGCCGAGGAGCCGGGAGAAGCGGCTCAGCTGGTTCAGGTCGGAGAGCAGGGCATCGCCCGCTCCCGGGTACTGCACCTTGACGGCGACCTCGCGTCCGTCCTGCCAGACGGCGCGGTGCACCTGCCCGATGGAGGCCGCCGCGGAGGGCTGGTCCTCGAATTCGAGGAAGAGCTCCCGCCAGTCCTCGCCGAGCTGCTCGGTGAGCACGGTGTGAACCGTGCGCGTCGGCATCGGCGGCGCGGCTTCCTGCAGCTTGGTCAGCGCGGCGCGGTACGGGCCCGCGACCTCCTCCGGAAGCGCCGATTCGAAGACGGACAGGGCCTGCCCGAACTTCATGGCCCCGCCCTTGAGCTCGCCCAGCACCTTGAACAGCTGGTCCGCGGTGCGCTGTTGCAGCTCGCGCCCCACGAGCTCGGCGGACATGCCGCCGATCCGCTTGCCGAGCCCCCAGGTGGCCCGGCCCGCGAAGCCCAGGGGCAAGGCGGCCAGCTTGGCGGTCCGGGTGACCACCTTCCGGGGAAGATCAGACATACGCCCCTCCAAAACCCAGACTGCTGCGCCGCGTACGGCGGTTACCCGGCCATTGTCGCGTGCAAGGGGGCCTGCTTCGAAGTGTGTTCCCCCATACCTTCCGCGGGGGCCTCGCTTCCGGCGCCGCAGGGACACGCTGGGTGCGCCCACAGTTGCCGTGCGTGCCAGTTCAGCGCGGGCAGCGAGGTCTCCCAGCGGACGCCGGGGGAGTCCGGGGCGTGCCCGTCGAGGAAGGCCAGGGCCCGCGCCGCGGCAAGCCCCGCAACGGTCGTGGCCAGAGCGAGGTCGCAGGCCTGGGCCCGGCGCCGGCCGCCGGAGTGCCACTGGGCCAGCAGCCGGGGCCAGCGGGGATCACGGTCGGTGCGGTGACGGAGGACACATCCGGCGCAGGGCGTGCTGCCGGGCAGCACCAGCGGGCCCGCGAAACCGGTCGCCTCCAGGACACCGGCGTACAGATGCGGGGTCCCGGTGGTGAGGAACTGCTCGGCCTCCGCCTCGTCGGGGAAGTAGGCGCGCAGACCGTCCCGGGGTGCGAGGACGACCAGGGACAGCGGGGGCTCGGTGCCGTCCCGGTGCGCCGCGCGGGTCCGCCGCGGGCGGTCGGCCGCGGCGCGGCGCACCGCCTGGCGGGCGGCGTCGGAGCGTCTGCGGCCGGCCTGGGCCTCGGCGACTCCGCCGGGGCTGACGTCCCCGGGCTCCACGCAGCCGCCGTCCATCACGTCGACCTGCCCCACCCCCGCGGCGGAGAGCACGGAGGCGAGCACGGCGCCCACCCGTCCCGCGCCCCGGACCTGGACCCGCATGTCCCGGCGGGCCGTCAGGCGGAGCAGCGGGGCGTCCGGATCGCGCTGGGTGACGGACAGGGAGGCCAGGTCGGGGCCGAGGCGCCGGAGCGCGGCGGGGCGTCGGCGCAGGGCACGGGCCCGTGGGTCGGCCGGCTGGGCCTCGTCGATCAGGCCCGCCCCGGCGAGGCGGGCGACCAGCCGGTCCACGTACCCCTCGTCCATGCCCATCCGGGCGGCCTCCTCGCGGAGCAGGGGCAGCCCGCGGGTGCCGTCGAGGAGCGAGAGGAAGCTGCCGCTCGCCGTGTCGACGGGGGAGAGGACCACGGCGTGCGCCGGTGCCACCCCGAATTGCACGGTGTTGAGGTCGTGCCAGCCGGGCCGGAGCGACGGTTTGAGAAGTGGATGCATTCTGGTTCCTCCGTACGTCACTTGGGATTGGCGGTCGCGGAGCGGTTTCCGCGCGCCGCGGGATTCGTGGGAGCGGTTTCCGCGGGAGTGGCTGCCGGGTGAGTAGCCGGGAGAGTGGTGCGGACTTCTTTCGGTGGGCCGCGCCTTGATCGGCGCGGGGCGTGATCGGGAGGAGACATGAGCGGCAGGGACTCGGTCGGCGGGTGCGGGCGATATCCGCGGGGCGGCGCCCCGGACGGGGAATCCGCCGCGGTGATTCCCCTCGGCCGTCCCCGAGCCGGCCGCCCGCGAGGGAATCCAGAATGCACGGGAGCCGGAAAGAGCGGCCGAAGTTGTCCACAGGCAAGGGGAATTGGTCGTACTAATTTGCTGCGGTCTGGTGGTTCGGTGCCGAACCGGGCCGGAGGCGGGACTTCCGGCGGGCGCAGCGGGTAACGTCGTGGCGTGCCCGCCGATCCCCTGCACAGCGCCGGAAAGCCCCCGCGCAGCACGACGAGCCCGCCGCCGCGCGGATCCCGGTCGAGTCAGGTCGAGGTGCGGCGGAGCAGCCGCAGGCGCAGAACGGTCTCCGCGTACCGGGAGGGCGACCGCACCGTGGTCCTCATTCCGGCCCGGATGTCCGAGGCGGAGGAAGAGCGCTGGGTGGGCGTCATGCTCGACAAACTGGCCGCACAGGAAAGCCGCCGCGTTCTCGGCGACGCCGAACTCGCCGAGCGCGCCGCGCGCCTGTCCGGCCAGTATTTCGAGGGCCGCGCGAAGCCGCGTTCGGTGCGCTGGGTCACCAACCAGAACACCCGCTGGGGTTCGTGCACTCCGGCCGAGGGCAGCATCCGCCTCTCGCACCGCCTTCAGGGCATGCCCGAGTACGTGGTGGACTACGTCCTCCTGCATGAACTGGCCCATCTCCTCGTGCCCGGCCACGGCCCCGATTTCTGGCGGCTCCTGGAGGCCTATCCGCGAACCGAGCGCGCCCGCGGATACCTGGAGGGGGTCGTCGCGGCGGACCGGCTGCCGCATCTTCCCGGCGCGCGCTCGCGGTAGTTGCCGGACTACTTTTCGTATCGTCGCCTCGGTGACTGTGTACCGGGTCTGTATCGGCACGCCGCACTGTCGGCGGGAGCCGTTAGCCTTGCGCGACACAGACACACATTCGGGATGGGGGACGGTCGTTACGCATGGCCAGGGAATTCCAACGCGGCCACAAGGCCAAGATCAGTGACCTCACCGCGGGGACGGACCTGTACGTGGGCGTGCAGATCGCCGGCCCGGGGCTGACATTCGACATCAGCTGCTTCGGGCTCGACGCCGCGGAGCAGCTCTCCGACGACCGCTATTTCGTCTTCTTCAACCAGCCCAAGTCGCCCGAGGAGTCACTCCAGCTGCTCGGCGCACAGGCCGGTGACACCGAGTCCTTCCGCGTCACCCTCGACAAGATCCCCTCCCACATCCAGAGGCTGTCCTTCACCGCCGCGCTCGACGGCGCCGGGCAGATGTCGCAGGTCGCCCCGGGCTATCTGCGCATCGTCGCGGGCGGCGAGGAAGTGGCCCGCTACTCCTTCAGCGGGGCGGAGTTCAGCACCGAGCGCGCGGTCATGCTCGGGGACATCTACCTCAAGGACGTCTGGCGGTTCGCCGCGGTCGGCCAGGGCTTCGACGGCGGACTCGACGCGCTGCTGCGCAACTTCGGCGGCGAGGTCGCCGAGGAGGAGCCGGCCCCGGCGCCCTCCGGCGGCACGCCCGGCTTCGCCCCGCCCCCCGGCGGCGGCCAGAGCCCCGGTTTCGCGCCGCCCGCGCAGTCCGCGGCGCCGCCCGCCTTCGGCGCGCCCGCGGGTCCCGCCCCCGCGCAGCACATCCCGCCCCAGCAGGCTCCGCCCGAGCCGGCCCCGGCCGCACCGCCGGTGCACGCGGCGCCCACCATCGCCGCCCCGCTCGGCCAGCCGGGCCCCGGCGCGCCCGCACCCAGCGCGCCCCTGCCACCCGGCTACGGCGCCCAGCCCGGAGCGCCCACCGCGCCCCCGGGATACGGCCAGCCCCCCGCGCCTCCCGGCCAGGGCCGGCCCAGCGCCCCGCTGCCGCCCGGCTACGGCGGCCAGCCCGGCGCACCCGTCCCGCCGCCCGGATACGGTCAGCAGGGCGCACCGGCGGCGCCCACTCCACCGCCCGGATACGCCCAGCCGCCCGGCCAGTTCGGCGGTCAGCAGGCACCCGGAGCAGCACCCCAGCAGGCGCAGTCCCCGGGGGTGGCCGCCGCCTTCTCGCTGTACAAGGAGGCGCCGACCGGCCAGCGCTGGACCCAGCAGAACGCCAAGCTGGTCCGCGTCGACCTGGGCGTCGGCGGCCAGCCGGTGCTCGCCCGCCAGGGCAGCATGGTGCTCTACCAGGGCAAGGTCGAATTCGGGTACAAGGGCGCCGGGTTCGCGGGCCGCATCGTGGGCAACGCCACCGGCCAGGAGATGCAGCTGATGCGCGCCTCGGGCCGCGGTCAGGTCTTCCTCGCGGAGGAGGCCACCCATCTGCATCCGATCGAGCTCCAGGGCGACGCCATCTGCGTCTCCGCGGAGAACGTCCTCGCCTTCGACGAGAGCCTCCAGTACGAGGTCCGCCGGGTCGAGGGGCACGGCATCCCGGGCGGCGCGCTGTTCACCATGCAGTTCCAGGGCACCGGCACGATCATCGTCCGCACCCACGGCATACCGGTGGTGCTGCCGGTGACGCCGACGACCTTCGCCGACTGCAATGCCGTCGTCGCCTGGTCCGCGGCCTCCCAGGTCATCGTCTCCAGCCAGGTCCGGATGCGCCGCAACGCCTACCCGGGGCACACCGGCGAGAGCGTGAACCTCCAGTTCCGCGGCGCCCCGGGCAATTTCATCGTCGTCCAGCCGTACGAGGTCTGAGGGAGCCCGTCATGAATCAGCAGCAGTTCGCGGGCCACGCACCCGCACCCGTCGGGGCCCGTATGGAGAACCACGGCGAGCACATGCTCAAGGTCGCCATGCAGAGCGGGCAGGACCTGCTCGCCCGGGTCGGCTCGATGGTCGCCTACGAGGGCTTCGTGCAGTACGAGCCCAACCCGCCGGCGGTACGCCAGATCGCCCGCGACTGGATCACCGGCGAGGGCGCGCCCCTGATGAAGTGCTCCGGCGACGGCCTCCTCTACCTCGCCGACTACGGGGCGGATGTCGTCGTCATCAACCTCGGCGGCGACTCCCTCTCGGTCAACGGCACCAATCTGCTCGCCTTCGACGCCCACCTCCAGTGGGGCGTGGAGCGGGTCAAGGGGCTCGCCAAGTTCGCCGGCCAGGGGCTGTGGAACATCAAGATCTCCGGCCAGGGCTGGGTCGCGCTGACCTCGCGGGGCACGCCGATCGTCGTCGACTGCGGCAGCGGCGAGGACGAGACCTATGTGGACCCGGACGCGCTGGTCGCCTGGTCGCCGAATCTGAAGGTGAAGGGCAAGCGCAGCTTCAAGGCCTCCTCACTGATCGGGCGGGGCAGCGGCGAGGCCTACCAGATGGCGTTCTCCGGGCAGGGGATCGTCGTCGTCCAGCCGAGCGAGGACAGCACCGACCGCCTGCGGGCGCGGGGCTGAGGGGGAGCGAAGACATCATGCAGAGCCCGCTTTTCGGCTTCGCCGAGCAGCAGACGCAGGAGCGCTACGCCCTGCAGAACCCGCAGTTGCTGCGGGTCAGCCTCCAGGGACACGACGACGTCCTCGCCCGCAAGGGCGCCATGGTCGCCTACCAGGGGCTCCTGGAGTTCGACGCGGAGATCCAGTCCGCGGGGCAGCGCCGCGCCCGCGCGCACACCGGCGAGGGACTCGACCTGATGCGCTGCCACGGGCAGGGCACGGTCTACTTCGCCAACCTCGCCCAGTACATCCACGTCGTCGACGTCGGCCACGAGGGCCTGACCGTGGACAGCAGCTATGTCCTCGCCCTGGACTCCTCGCTGCACTACGAGGTCGTCGCCGTGGACAGCCAGTACGGGATCTCCGGCTCCGGCAAGTACCAGATCGTCATCACCGGCACCGGCAAGGTCGCCCTGATGACCTCCGGCCAGCCGCTGATGCTCCAGGTCACCCCGGACCGGTACGTCAACGCGGACGCGGACGCGATCGTGGCCTGGTCCAACGGGCTGCGCGTCCAGATGCAGGCGCAGACGCACTCCTCCGGGGTCTGGCGCAGGCGCGGCAGCACCGGCGAGGGCTGGGAGCTGAGCTTCATGGGCACCGGCTACGCCCTCGTCCAGCCCAGCGAGCTCCTGCCCCCGCAGGGCGCGCAGATCGGCCAGGGGGTCCGCGCCCAGTACGGCATGGGCCAGCAGGGCGCCCGCGGCCAGAACCAGGGCAACGTCTGGAGCTGAGCGCGGCCGGATCGCGTCACCGCTGCGGACAGCGCCCCACGGCCCCGGACAGCGGCACGGCGAAGGGGCGGCCCGCGATGCCGATCGCCCCTTCGCCGGGTGCGCCTCGGGCCGGGCAGTCGCCTCCCCGCCGCAGCCCCGGCCGTCCCCTGCGTTCCGGGTGCCCCGCGCTACGGGTGCGAGGCCTGGGGTGAGAGCCGTTCCCGTACGGCTGCCAGGAGGCGGAGGACCGAGTCGTCGGCGACGGCGGCGACCTCCGCGTAGCCGAACCAGCGCAGGTCCAGGGACTCCTCGCTGATCGCCTGCACGGCGCCCGCCGGGGCGAGCGCCGCGTACTGCACGTCGAAGTGCCAGTGGCAGGGCGGCGGAATGCGGTGCCGGTCCAGGCGGACCGGGCCGCCCGGCAGCAGCCGCAGCCCGCCGATGCCGGACTCCTCGCCGGCCTCCCGCAGGGCGGCCTCGGCCAGGGAGCCGTCACCGGGCTCGCAGTGGCCGCCCATCTGGAGCCACATCCGCAGCTTGCGGTGGAGGGTGAGCAGCACCCGCTCCCGCTCCGGGTCGATCACCAGGGCGCTGGCGGTGAGATGCCCGGAGCCGCAGGCCTTGAAGACCCCGTCGGGGTGGGCGGCCAGATGCTCCAGGTACTCCTCGCGCAGCGCGGGCTGGGCCGGGTACTCCGTCAGTACGCGGACCGCGTCCTCGTGGAGGCTCACCTGCCCTCGTCACCCTCGCCGCCGGGCCTGCCGCCCTCGCCGTGCTCCCCGCTCGCCTCGGTGCCGCCGTCCGCCGCGGAGCCCTTGTCCGTACCCGGGCCGCTCGCGTCGCCCCCGCCGCTCGTGCCCTTCTCGTCCTTGTGCAGGTCCGGGCCCTTGCCCGCGGCCTCGCCGAGCATCTTGTCCAGCTCGGAGAAGTCGAGCTGCTCGTGGTGGACGAAGCCGTCCGGGTCGTCCAGGTCGGCCGCGGTGGGCAGCATGTCCGGGTGCGACCAGAGGCCGTCGCGGCCCTCGACCCCGCGGGCGTCGGTGAGCGAGGCCCACAGCCGGGCGGCGTCCCGGAGGCGGCGCGGGCGCAGTTCGAGGCCGATCAGGGTGGCGAAGGTCTGCTCGGCCGGACCGCCGGAGGCGCGGCGGCGGCGCAGCGTCTCGCGCAGGGCGTCCGCCGAGGAGAGCCGCGGCTTGGCCGCCGCGTGCACCACCGCGTCCACCCAGCCCTCGACCAGCGCGAGCGCGGTCTCCAGGCGGGCGAGCGCGGTCTGCTGCTCGGGGGTGTTCTCGGGCTGGAACATGCCCTGCTGCAACGCGTCCTGCAGCTGCTCCGGATTCTGCGGGTCGAACTGGCCCACCACGTCTTCGAGCTTGGCGGTGTCCACCTTGATCCCGCGGGCGTACCCCTCCACCGCGCCGAACAGATGCGAGCGCAGCCAGGGCACATGCGCGAAGAGCCGCTGGTGGGCGGCCTCGCGCAGGGCGAGGTAGAGCCGCACCTCGTCCATCGGCACGCTCAGGTCCTTGCCGAAGGCCTCGACGTTCACCGGCAGCAGGGCGGCCTGGCCGGGCTTGCCGAGCGGCAGGCCGACATCGGTGGAGCCGACCACCTCGCCCGCGAGCACCCCGACGGCCTGCCCGATCTGCGTACCGAACATGGCGCCGCCCATCTGGCGCATCATGCCGATCAGCGGGCCCGCCATGGCCTGCATCTCCTCGGGCAGCACATCGCCCATCGCCGCGCCCACCCGCTCGGCGACCGGGTCGACCAGGTCCTTCCAGACGGGCAGGGTCGCCTCCACCCACTCCGCGCGGCTCCAGGCCACCGCCGAGCCCGAGCCCGAGGGCAGCGAGGTCACATCGTCCAGCCAGAGGTCCGCGAGGCGCACGGCCTCCTGGACGGCGGAGCGCTCCGCCGGGCCCACGCTGGAGTCCTTCACGCCGTCCTGGGTGCCCTGGGCGACGGTCTGGCGGGCGATCTGCTGGGCCATCTCCCAGTTCACCGGGCCGCCCTCGTAGGAGAGCATCTGCCCGAGCTGCTGGAAGGCGGCGCCGAGGTCGCCCGGGTTCATGGAGCCGAACATCGCCGCGAAGGGGTTGTCACCGCCGCCCGGGCCGCCCGCGCCGGGCAGGCCCCCGAATCCGAAGCCGAAGGGGTTCGCCGGTCCCTGACCGCCGCCCTGCTGGTCCTTCTTCCTGCCCTCGTCGCCGTTCTCCGGCTCCTCCGGCGGAAGGCCGAATCCGAATGGGGTGTCACTCACGGGATTCCTCGGCTCGTAGGGCCGCCGGTCGGTTCCGGCGGCGGCTGCCCGACATCACCTCCAGCGTAGACACCGCGCCGGTTGTGGGCTCGGTGCTCCGCCGACTCGCGGCCTGCGGCAGGATGGATGCCACCTGGTACGTACGTCTTCTTCGGGTACGTACTGAAGACAACCGCTGGAGAGGCCCGTTGAGTTCCCCAGATCCGCAGGTTCGCGCAGCGCGAAACATCGCGACGGGCGAGGCAGGCCGCAGGCTCACCGTCGCCGTCACCGGAGCCGCGGGGGGCGTCGGCGCGGTACTCGTGGAGCGGCTCGCGGCCAGCGAGGAGATCAAGCAGGTCCTGGCCTTCGACGAGCGCCGCGGGGAGTGCGCGGCGGCCCAGTGGCACGTCCTGGACGTGCGCGACCCCGCCATCGCGGAGAAGCTGCGCGGCGCCGATGCCGTCGTCCACCTCGCCCTGGACCTGGGGCTCGACAGCGACCCCGCGGCCCGTACCGCCTACAACGTCCGCGGCACCCAGACCGTGCTCACCGCCGCCGCGGCGGCGGGAGTGCACCGGGTCGTCCTGTGCACCTCGGCGATGGTCTACGGCGCCCTGCCCGACAACGAGCTGCCGCTCTCCGAGGACGCCGAGCTGCGGGCCACCGCCGAGGCCACCGGCGTGGGCGACCTCCTGGAGGTGGAGCACCTGGCCCGCCGCGCCCCGCGCGCCCACCCCGGACTCAATGTCACCGTGGTCCGCCCCGCCACCCTGGTCGGCGGCACCGACACCGCGCTGACCCGCTACTTCGAGTCCCCGCGGCTGCTGGTCGTCGCCGGTTCGCGGCCGGCCTGGCAGTTCTGCCACGTCGAGGACCTGTGCAGCGCCCTGGAGTACGCGGTGCTCGGTCTGGCCGAGGGCGAGCTCGCGGTGGGCTGCGAGGGCTGGCTGGAGCAGGAGGAGGTCGAGGAGCTGACCGGCATCCGGCGCATGGAGCTGCCCTCCGCGGTGGCGCTGGGCGCCGCGGCCCGGCTGCACCGGATCGGCCTCACCCCGTCACCGGCCGGGGACCTCGCGTACACGATGTATCCGTGGGTGGTCAGCGTCGGCAGGCTGCACGACGCGGGGTGGCGGCCGCAGTGGACCAACGAGGAGGTCCTGACCGAGCTCCTGGAGGAGGTCGCCGGGCGGCACACGGTCGCCGGGCGGCGGCTCGGCCGCAAGGACGCGACGGCGGCGGGCGCGGCCGGTGCCACGGTGGCGCTGCTGGGCGCCGCGGCCGTGGTGCGCAGGGCCCGCAAGGCGCGGCGGCGGATCTGATCCGGCGGCCCCGCGACCGGTCCGCGGGGCGCCCGGCGGACCGGGGCCGGACCACCTCCGCACGCCCCCGTACGGCACCATGGGGCCATGACCTCCGTGCACGCGTCCTCCGCGCACCCCGGTGAACAGGGGGCCGAGGAACCCATCCGGCTGCTGGAACTGCGGGCCACCCCGCTCTCCGTCGACGAGGTCCACCGGGCCGTCGGGGACTCGGCGGCGGGCGGCACCGCCCTGTTCGTCGGGACCGTCCGGGACCACGACGGCGGGGCGGACGTCGACGCCCTCTCGTACTCCGCGCACCCCTCGGCCGAGGCGGAGCTGCGCAAGGTCGCGGAGAAGGTGGTGGCCGACTTCCCGGTGCGCGCGCTCGCGGCCGTGCACCGCACCGGTGACCTGGTCGTGGGCGATCTCGCGGTGGTCGTCGCGGTCTCCTGCGCGCACCGCGGGGAGGCCTTCGAGGCCTGCCGCCGGCTGATCGACGATCTGAAGCGGGAGGTGCCGATCTGGAAGCACCAGCGCTTCTCGGACGGCACCGAGGAGTGGGTCGGCGCCTGCTGAGCCGGGCCCGCCGCCCGTCGTCTCCGGTCCGGCCTCCGGCCGTGCCCTCACCCGTACGCCGGGATGACTTCCCGAAAGTCGTTCCGCTTGCGTAACCGGCACCCTGCCGTGAGCGTTGATCGTGCGGATCGCTAATCTGCTGATCAGTCAGTTGTCTTCGCTCGTCTCGGTTGGGAGGTCGCCATGGGGGCACTCACCTGGCTGCTCATTCCGTTTGCCGCCGCGGTCGGGGCCGGAGCCTGGGGCAGCTGGATCGCCCGGCGCCGCCATGTCGGCGACGGTCCCGAACTCGCCGGCTACGCCCGCTTCCGCGAGGCCATGGAGAAGTCGCACTCGGGTTCCGGCACCCTCTGAGCCCCGGGCCGCCGCGCACGGGGCACCAGGGGCACAGATGAACGGGCCCGACCGGCGTGCGCGCGGACGTTTCCCGTACTGTCGTGCCATGCCACGCCGCACCTCGACGATGCTCGCCTCCACCCTGATGCTGATCGCGCTGCTGTGCGCGGGCGTCTTCATCAAGGTGCCGTACTCGGAGATGTCGCCCGGTCCCACCGTGAACACCCTCGGGGACCACGGCGGCGAACCGGTCCTGCAGATCTCCGGCCGCAAGACCTACGGCACCAGCGGGCACCTCAACATGACCACCGTGCGGGTCACCGGCGCCGACTACACGATGAACCTCCCCGAGGCCGTCGTCGGCTGGCTCTCGCACGACCGGGTCGTGGTGCCGCACGAGACGCTGTACCCGAACGGCAAGACGGAGGAGCAGTCCTCCCAGGAGAACGCCGTG
This sequence comes from Streptomyces physcomitrii, assembly GCF_012273655.1. GTDB lineage: Bacteria > Actinomycetota > Actinomycetes > Streptomycetales > Streptomycetaceae > Streptomyces > Streptomyces physcomitrii. The sequence goes on from NZ_JAAWWP010000001.1 coordinate 527,503, forward strand.
GAGTTCAGCGGCTCCCAGGAGAACGCCAAGGCCGCCGCGCTCCGGGAGCTGAAGATCCCGGTGCAGGCCCGGGTGCTCGTCGCCAAGGTCGCGAAGGACAGCATGGCCCGGGGTTCCCTGCACGTCGGCGATGTGATCCGCAGCGTCGACGGGAAGCCGGTGTCCGACACCGACGACGTGCGGAAGCTGGTGACCGCGCGCAAGCCCGGCGAGAAGGTCGAGTTCACCCTCGTCCCCGCCAAGGAGGCGGCCGCCGCCAAGAAGGCGCGCAAGGAGTCGAAGCACACCGAGCAGGTCACCGTGAAGACCCGGGCGAACGAGGACGGGGAGGCCGTCGTCGGCATCGAGACCGGGGCCGACCACATCTTCCCGTTCGACATCGACATCAAGCTGGCCGACGTGGGCGGCCCGAGCGCGGGCCTGATGTTCGCCCTCGGCATCGTCGACAAGCTGACCCGGGAGAACCTCACCGGCGGCAAGTTCGTCGCGGGCACCGGCACCATCGAGGACGACGGAACCGTCGGCCCCATCGGCGGCATCGGCATGAAGACGGTCGGCGCGCGCGACAAGGGGGCCGAGTTCTTCCTCACCCCGAAGGACAACTGCGCCGCCGCCGCGAAGGACGTGCCGGACGGGCTGACCCTGGTCAAGGTGGAGACCATCGCGGACGCCGTCGACTCCCTGCGGGACATCCGCGCGGACCGGACCTCGGACCTGCCCTCCTGCACCGAGAACTGACCTCCGCGCCCGGGCGGGGCGGCAGGACCGGTGCGTGACCGGTTCCGCCGCCCCGCCCGGGCGCGTCCGCCGCTACTCGGCGAAGGTCGCCGCCAGCGCCTCCGCGAGGCCCGGTACGAGTCCGGCGCCGGTCAGCACCTCGGTCGGCGCGTCCTTCTCGCGCAGCCTGAGCGCCGACTCCCGGGTGCCGTCCCGCAGCACCCCCACCGTCATACGGACCTCCTGGCGCTCGGGGTGGGCGGCCACCCACCGGGCGAGCTGCGCCTCGTCGAGGCCCTCGGGCACCGACTGCTCCGCGGAGGGCGGCAGCATCAGGCGCTCCACCGTCAGCGCGCAGCCGGCGACCGCGTCCGGCCAGGCGATGGTGCCGAGGAACTCGTCCAGCGGACTGCCCGCCGGAAGCTCCTCCTGTTCGATCGGGGTGAGGGAACCGGCCGCCGTCTCCTCGCCGAGGCCGAGGCGCTCGGCGAGGCCGGGCTCCTCGGTACGCAGCTTCTCGGTGTCGACGAGCGCGAAGAGCAGGGCCGGGCGGTCCCAGCCGAGGCCGGAGACGTAGTCGTCGATTTCGAGCACGGCACGGGTCAGCGGGCTCGCCGTCATCGGGGGGCCCGCGGGGGTGTGGTTGGACATGGCCAATATCCTGCCTGGTTCAGGGGGCGGACCGGGAACCGAGCCCGGTTCGGGGCCCTGAGCGGGAACTGAGTAAAGCTTCCGTAAGTTGCACCAGTGGGCCCTACCATCACGGGGCCGACCCAGCAGTGCCGTTCCACCTCCCGGGCCGTCGCCGGCGGGCCGGAGGGAGGGCCCCCGGCGGGCCGTTCCGCAGCAGTATCCGCGTGGCCGGTTCCGTACGGCGGCGCCGGACCGACAGAGCAACAGCGACAGCGACTTCGAGGTGTCACCTTGGCTTTCCAGATGCCGGACCGCGGCGGAGGCCCGACGGGTCCACGGAGAATCTCCGTGGGCCGGCCCTCCCGGCGTGTCCGCACGCTTCTCATGACGCTCGGCGTCCTGGCCGTGCTCGCCATGGTCTTCGTGATGTTCGCGGGCTTCTGGACGGACTGGCTCTGGTACCGCTCCGTGGGGTACTCGTCCGTGTTCACCACCACCCTGTGGACGAAGATCGGGCTCTTCTTCGTCTTCGGGCTGCTGATGGCGGTGGCGGTCGGGGTCAACATCTGGCTCGCGCACCGGCTGCGGCCCCCGCTGTCCGCGATGTCCGCGGAGCAGCAGAACCTCGACCGCTACCGGATGGGCATCGCCCCGTACAAGAAGTGGATCCTGCTCGGGGTCACCGCGCTGGTCGGCCTGGTCTCCGGTGCCTCGGCGGCCGGGCAGTGGCGCACCTGGCTGATGTGGGTGAACGGCGTCGACTTCGGCCAGAAGGACCCGCAGTTCCATCTCGACGTCTCCTTCTACGCCTTCGACCTGCCCTGGTACCGCTTCCTGCTCGGCTTCGGCTTCGCCGCCACCGTGCTCGGCCTGATCGCGGCCACCGTCACGCACTACCTCTACGGCGGGCTGCGCATCACCAGCCCCGGCGCCCGGGCGACTTCCTCGGCCACCGGCCACCTCTCGGTCCTGCTCGGCGTCTTCGTGACGCTCAAGGCGGTGGCCTACTGGCTGGACCGCTACGGACTCGCGGTGAAGTCCAGCGACTTCAAGGCCACCGGGAACTGGACCGGCCTGCGCTACACCGACGCCAACGCCTACCTCCCGGCGAAGACCATCCTCTTCTGCATCGCGGTCATCTGCGCGGTGCTCTTCTTCGCCACCCTGTGGCGGCGCACCTGGCAGCTGCCGGTCATCGGCTTCGGCCTGATGGTGCTCTCGGCGGTGCTGATCGGCGGCCTGTACCCGGCCATCGTGCAGAAGTTCCAGGTCCAGCCGAACGAGCAGGCCAAGGAGGCGCCGTACGTCGAGAAGAACCTCAAGGCCACCCGTGAGGCGTACGGGATCAACGGCACCGAGGTGCAGGAGTACCAGGGCAAGAGCGCGACCGAGGACAAGACGAAGCTGCGCGACGACGCGGACAGCGTCGCGAGCCTCAGGCTGCTCGACCCGAACGTCGTCTCGCCGACCTTCCAGCAGCTCCAGCAGATGAAGAACTACTACGCCTTCCCCTCCAACCTCGACGTGGACCGCTACACCTCGGGCAAGGGCGCCGACGCCAAGGAGCAGGACACCGTCATCGGCCTGCGCGAGCTGAACCTCGGCGGCATCCCGAAGAACAACTGGATCAACGACCACTTCCGCTACACCCACGGCTACGGGGTGGTCTCCGCCAAGGGCACCACCGCCGACCAGGACGGGCGGCCGGTCTTCACCGAGTCCGACCTGCCGTCCAAGGGCAGCCTCGGCGAGTACCAGCAGCGGGTGTACTACGGCGAGAAGACCACCCAGTACTCGATCGTCGGCGGTCCCCAGAAGGAGATCGACTACTCCGACGACAGCGGGGAGAAGACCACCAGCTTCAAGGGCAAGAGCGGTGTCAACCTCTCCAACCCGATGAACCGCGCCGCCTACGCGGTGGCCTTCGGCGAGCCGCAGATCCTCTACTCCGGGGCGATCGGCGAGGGTTCGCGGATCCTGTACAACCGCACGCCCAAGGAGCGCGTCGAGGCGGTCGCCCCCTGGCTGACCATCGACGGCGACGCCTACCCGGCGGTGATCGACGGCCGCATCCAGTGGATCGTCGACGCCTACACCACCACCAACGGCTATCCCTACGCCTCGCGCACCACGCTCGGCGACACCACCGCGGACTCGCTGACCGCGGCGAACAACCAGCGCGCGGTGGTGGCCCAGGAGAACCAGGTCAACTACATCCGCAACTCGGTGAAGGCCACCGTCGACGCCTACGACGGCAAGGTCAAGCTCTACGAGTGGGACACCGAGGACCCGGTGCTCAAGACCTGGAAGAAGGCCTTCCCGGGCACCGTGGAGCCCAAGAGCAAGATCTCCAAGACGCTCATGGACCACATGCGCTACCCGCAGGACCTCTTCAAGGTCCAGCGCGAGCTGCTCACCCGCTACCACGTGAAGGACGCCACCACCTTCCTCAGCGGCAGCGAGGTCTGGCAGGTGCCGGACGACCCGACCAACAAGACGGGCGACGCGGTACCGCCGTACTACCTGAGCATGCAGCTGCCCAAGGAGAAGTCGCAGTCCTTCTCGCTGACGACGACCTTCACCCCCAACGGCCGGGACAACCTCAGCGCCTTCATGGCGGTCAACGCCGAGGCGGGCACCAAGGACTACGGCAAGATCAGCGTCCTGAAGCTCCCGTCCAGCAGAACCGTCGACGGGCCCAAGCAGGTGCAGAGCCAGTTCAACTCGGAGCAGACCATCGCCGAGTCGATCAGGCTGCTCAGAGGCGGCGACTCCGAGGTGGAGTACGGAAACCTGCTCACGGTGCCGCTCGACGGCGGGCTGCTCTACGTGGAGCCGGTCTACGTCCGCGGCGGCGGCCTGAAGTATCCGCTGCTGCGCAAGGTCCTGGTCACCTACGGCGGGGCCACCGCCTTCGAGGACACCCTCGGGCAGGCCCTGGACAAGGTCTTCGACGCCAAGGGCGACACCGAGAAGCCGCCGGAGGGTGAGAAGCCCCCGGAGGGCGAGAAGCCGCCAGCCTCGGAGGACCCGACCGTGCAGGAGGCCCTGGACGATGTGCAGCAGGCCTTCGACGACGGCCAGGAGGCCTTCAGGAAGGGCGACTGGGAGGCGTACGGCAAGGCCCAGAAGAAGCTGGAGGAGGCGCTGAAGCGGGCCGCCGAGGCGCAGGCCGACGTGGAGAAGCGCGAGGCGGGCGACGGCAAGCCCGCCAAGCCCAGCGTCCCCCACAAGCAGCCGGAGGGCGGCACGAAGCCCGACGCGGGCGAGGACGCCGCCAAGGGCAACTCCCCCTGAGGACCGCCGAGGACAGGCTCCGTCCCGCGTCGTGCTAGGGTCGTCCTACCGACGCGGGGTGGAGCAGCTCGGTAGCTCGCTGGGCTCATAACCCAGAGGTCGCAGGTTCAAATCCTGTCCCCGCTACTGCAGTTGGAGGCCCGGATCCTGGAAACCAGGATCCGGGCCTTCGTCGTGCGGCAGTTGATTCGCTCAGGTGTCCTTCGCAGGACCGGCCGAAGACCCGGTCCGGCGTGCGGAAGGCCGCCAAGAGCGTTTTCCTTGACCTGAGTTCAGGTCTCTTGACGATTGTTCAGTTCGACGCGTTTGGCTTATCTCTCTGTGGGCATGTCGACAAAACGCTGAAGTGACCTCACTGCTGCGGTATACCAGATGTACCAAGGTTGCGGGTGGTGCGACGATGGACGTTATGGGGGACAAGGCAACTCTGTTGGAAACAGGGCGATTTGTGCAGCCGACCGACCGGGACGAGACCGGTACGGCCGCGGAGGAGGCGCGCCACCGGCACGCCGCCGCCTCGGGCGACCCCGAGGCGATGAGCGTCCTCGGCGCCCTTCTCCTGCGCCGCGGCGACCTCGACGGGGCCGAGCCCCACCTGCGCGCGGCCACCGCCGCGGGCGACCGCGCGGCCGCCAACAACCTCGGCGTCCTGCTCCACCAGCGCGGCTACGCGGAGGAGGCGGCCGGCTGGTGGCGCACCGCCGCCGTCGCGGGCTCGGCCGCCGCCGCGCACGCCCTCGGCCGCCACCACCGCGAGCGCGGCGACGAGCCCGCCGCCGAGTACTGGCTGCGCCAGTCCGCCGAGCAGGGCCACGCCCTCGGCGCCTACGCCCTCGCCGACCTCCTGGAGCACCGCGGCGACGGCGAGGCCGAGAAGTGGATGCGCGCCGCCGCCGAGCACGGGCACCGGGAGGCCTCGTACCGCCTCGCGCGCGCCCTGGGCCGCCGCCCCGAGCCGGAGGGCCCGGGCGGGCGCGGCTTCCCGGGTGCCCCGGCGCGCGCGGCGAAGACCGCGGACGGCGAGCAGGAGGCGCTCGCCGCCGAGGCCGAGCAGTGGTACCGGCAGGCCGCCGCCCGCGGCCACCGCCGGGCCGCCCTGCACCTGGGCACCCTCCTGGAGGCGCGCGGTGAGCTGAAGGAGGCCGGGCTCTGGTACCTGACCTCGGCCCGCGACGGCGAGGCGCGTGCCGCCTGCGCCCTCGGCTTCCTGCTGCGCGACGCGGGCGACGAGGAGAGCGCCGCCGTGTGGTGGCTGCGGGCCGCCCAGGACGGCGACGGCAACGCGGCCAACGCCCTCGGCGCCCTGCACGCGCAGCGCGGCGAGCCCCAGACCGCCGAGCGCTGGTACCGGGCCGCCATGGACGCGGGCGACGTCAACGGCGCGTACAACCTCGGGCTGCTCTGCGCGGGCCAGCACCGCAAGGTCCAGGCCGAGCAGTGGTACCGCCGGGCCGCCTACGCCGGTCACCGCGAGGCCGCCAACGCCCTGGCCGTGCTGCTGCTCCAGGCCGGGGACACCGCGGGCGCCGAGCCCTGGTTCTCCAAGGCGGCCGAGTCCGGCAGCGTGGACGCGGCCTTCAACCTCGGCATCCTGCACGCGGGGCGGGGCGAGGCGGCGAGCGCGCTGCGCTGGTACGAGCGGGCGGCCGAGGCCGGGCACACCGAGGCGGCCTTCCAGGTCGGCATCGCCAAGCTGCGGGACGGCGACGAGCCCGCGGCCGAGCGGCTGCTGCGCAGCGCCGCCGGGGGCGGCAGCGCCGAGGCCGCCTACCGGCTCGCCGCCGTCCTGGAGGCCCGGCGCCCGCCGCTGCCCACCCACGAGCTGGGCGAGAGCACCACCGAGCGCTCCGAGTACGAGGAGTGGTACGAGCGGGCCGCCGAGCAGGGCCACCGGCGCGCCCAGGTGCGGGTCGGCATGCTCGCCGCCGCCCGCGGTGAGGTGGTCGAGTCGGCCCGCTGGTACCGCCTGGCCGCCGAGGCGGGCAGCCGCAACGGCGCCTTCAACCTCGGCCTGCTGCTCGCCCGGGAGGGCAGCGAGCCGGAGGCGGCGCTGTGGTGGACCCGGGCCGCCGAGGCCGGGCACGGCAGGGCGGCGCTGCGGCTGGCGCTGCTCTACGCGCGGCGCGGGGAACTGGGCGAGGCCCAGCGCTGGAGCGCCCTCGCGGTCGAACTCGGCCCGGCGGAGGTCGCCCGCCGCGCGGGCCGGCTCTCCGAGGCGCTGCGGCAGGAGATGACGGCCTGAGCGCGCGGTGCGGGGCCGAGCCGCGAGCCCGGCCGCGGGCGGGACGGAGCCTTCCGTCCCGCCCGCGGCCGTTTTCCCTGGACGGTGCGTGACCGTTCCCGGTGGCGGGTGCTGTGACGTGTCCCACCCGGTGGCGCCCGGCCCGCTCGCCCGGCGGTGGGGCACCGCCCCGACCAGCGGGATTGCGGCGGGAGCCCGGACCGTAAAGCGATTTGCGCTGCTGCGTGAGGTCAACGTAGTGTGGTGTTCACCGACGCGGGGTGGAGCAGCTCGGTAGCTCGCTGGGCTCATAACCCAGAGGTCGCAGGTTCAAATCCTGTCCCCGCTACTCAAGGCCGAAGGCCCGGTACCGACACTGGTACCGGGCCTTCGGTGTGTTCCGGGCGCGGGTCTTCCCTGGTGAGCAGGGGGTGCACAGGGGTGCAAAGGCCGTACAAGGGGGCCGAAGGGGGCTGTTGTGGCGCGCGCCCAGATGTTACTTTGCGGTAGCCCGCAAGCAACCGAGGTGGCAGCTCGGACCGTGCGGACGTGCCCCGGCCCGTCCGTGCGGCGGGTGCCGGCGCCGGACTCCGCACCGGCGCCGTGGCAGACGGCAGGCAGCCGGGGGGAGGCGAACATGGGCGCCGCGAAGGCCGGTGGGCGTACGTCCGCCGCACACGAGGAGACCTCCACCGGGCGGGAGTTGCCGCCGCGTGCCGCGCTCCGTGCGGAGCACGACCCGGCCCCCGAGCGGACTCGTACCGCAGCAGCGCTCCGCGCCCAGGACGAGGGGCGGGAGGTGCTCGCCCGGGTCCTGCGGGAGATGGCCGGTGACGAGGCGATCATCCAGGAGATCGTCCACGAGGCCCGGCACCACTCGCCGGACGTGGCCCGCCTGACGGTGGAGGAGAACCGCCGCCATGTGACCCTCCTGATCAGCGCGGGCCTCGCCGCCCTCGCCGGTGAAGTCACCCTGGAGGAAGGGGACTTCGGGCCCGCCTCCCGCCTCGGGGCGCTCCGGGCGGCGCAGGGCATCTCGATCACCGCCCTGCTGCGCGCCGTGCACGCCGGGCGCGGGCGCATCACCGAGATCGCCATCGAGCGGGCCCGCGAGGCCGGGGTGCCCGCCGATCTGATCCTGGAGGCGCTGGTCGCCGTGAACCGGTACGCGGGCATGCTGGAGCGGCATGTGATCAGCGGCTACCACGCCGCGGAACTCGAACTCGCCTGGACCGCCCGCGACTCCCGGCAGCAGGTGCTGCGGCACCTCCTGCACGGCCGGACCGCGGAGCTGGCGAACGAGGAGATCGTCCGGGCCGGACTCCAGTCGGAGGGGCTCTACCACTGCGTGCTCTCCGATGTGACCGAGCTGTCGCAGGCGCGCTCCCTGGAGCAGCGCTTCGTCGGCGACTCGGGGGTGTACGGACTGGTGGACGGCAGGCTCTCCGGGCTCACCCCCCGGCTGCCCGCCCCGGAGGCGGTCGGCACCGCCCTGATGGTGGCGAGCCCGGCCGTCCCGCTCGGCAGGGCCGGCGAACTGCACCCGCTGGTGCTCTCCGCGCTCCAGGCGGGCATCAGGCTCGGGCTGCGCGGGCTGTACCCGCTGACCGAACTGGCCGGTGAGACCGCGCTGTTCGCGCAGCCGGCGCTGGCCGAACTCCTGGTGGGCAGCCTGCTCGGGCGGCTGCGGCCCGGTGACGAGTTCCACCGGCAGCTGGCGACCACCGCGCTGGCCTATCTGGACCACGGCCACCGGGTGGACCAGGCCGCCGTGGCGCTGCATGTGCACCCCAATACGGTGCGCTACCGGCTCAGCCGCCTGAGCGAGATCACCGGGGCCCCGCTGGACCTCCCGGCGGGCGGCGTGCGCCCGGCCGTATTGCAGACCATGCGCTGGTGGTGGGCGCTGCACACCTGGCTGGAGGAGGCCGCTCCCGGCTCCTGAGCCGCCGCGTGCGGGCCGCGGGGGATCCGTACGGCAGGGGGCGCTTGTCCGGCTCTGTGCGGCGAGCGGCCCGCCGCGTTCGTACGGCAGAGGGTCCGGCTACCCGCGTAGGGCGGGGCGCCCGGTGGCTCAGCGGCAGTCCGGGCAGACGCCCCGGAAGGTGACCTCGGCGCCGGTCAGGCTGAAGCCGAAGCGCTCGCCGTCGGGGAGGGTGGCGAGCGGATCGCCGGTCGGGTGGACGTCCCTGATGGTGCCGCACCGCGCGCAGACCAGGTGCTGGTGCGCCTGGTGGGCGTTGGGGTCGTAGCGCTTGGCGCGTTTGTCGGTGGCGACTTCGAGCACCTCGCCCAGCGAGACCAGCTCGCCGAGGGTGTTGTAGACGGTCGCCCGGGAGATCTCGGGCAGCCTGGTCACCGCCCTGGCGTGAACCTCGTCGGCCGTCAGGTGGACGTGATCGCCGTCGAGGACCTCCGCCACGACGCGCCGCTGGGCGGTCATGCGCCAGCCGCGCTCGCGCAGCCGTTCCAACAGGTCACTCATGCGGGCCAGCTTAACAGCCGAGGTCTCGAACCCGAACATGTATGTCTTTGGACCTCTGCTTGACTTAGACAAAGTCCAATGTAGGGTCGGGTCTCATCCGGCCGAGGCGCGGTCGGCGCGAGGACGCAGGAGGCGTACGTGACCCAGGGACCGCTCACCACCGAGGCCGGGGCGCCGGTCGCCGACAACCAGAACAGCGAGACGGCGGGCGCCGGCGGTCCGGTGCTCGTCCAGGACCAGTCGCTCCTGGAGAAGCTCGCGCACTTCAACCGCGAGCGGATCCCGGAGCGGGTGGTGCACGCCCGGGGCGCCGGCGCGTACGGCACCTTCACGCTGACCCGGGACGTCTCGCGGTGGACGCGGGCGGCCTTCCTCTCCGAGGTCGGCAAGCAGACCGAGACCTTCCTGCGGTTCTCCACCGTGGCGGGCAATCTCGGGGCGCCGGACGCGGTGCGCGATCCGCGCGGCTTCGCGCTGAAGTTCTATACCGAGGAGGGCAATTACGACCTCGTCGGCAACAACACCCCGGTGTTCTTCGTCAAGGACGCCGTCAAGTTCCCGGACTTCATCCACACCCAGAAGCGCGATCCGTACACCGGCAGCCAGGAGGCGGACAACGTCTGGGACTTCTGGGGGCTGAGCCCCGAGTCGACCCACCAGGTCACCTGGCTCTTCGGCGACCGCGGCATCCCGGCCGGCTACCGCCATATGAACGGCTACGGCTCGCACACCTACCAGTGGAACAACGAGGCGGGCGAGGTCTTCTGGGTCAAGTACCACTTCAAGACCGACCAGGGGATCGAGAACCTCACCGCCGAGGAGGCCGCGGCCCTCGCGGGCCGGGACCCCGACAGCCATCAGCGGGACCTGCGGGAGGCCATCGAGCGCGGTGCGTACCCGAGTTGGACCGTGCAGGTGCAGATCATGCCCGCGGCCGAGGCGGCCGGTTACCGCTTCAATCCCTTCGACCTGACCAAGGTCTGGCCGCACGGGGACTACCCGCCGATCGAGATCGGCAGGCTCGAACTGAACCGCAATCCGCAGAACATCTTCGCCGAGGTGGAGCAGTCGGTCTTCTCGCCCGCCCACTTCGTGCCGGGCATCGGCCCCTCCCCGGACAAGATGCTCCAGGGCCGCCTCTTCGCCTACGGGGACGCGCACCGCTACCGCGTCGGCGTCAACGCCGACCACCTGCCGGTCAACCGCCCGCGCGCCACCGAGGCGCGCACCCACTCCCGGGACGGCCTCCTCTACGACGGCCGCCACCGGGGCGCGAAGAACTACGAGCCGAACAGCTTCGGCGGCCCGCACCAGACCGGCCGGCCGCTCTGGCAGCCGCTGCCGGTCGGCGGGGCGACCGGCGGCCACGAGGCCCCGCGCCATGCCGAGGACGACGACTTCGTGCAGGCCGGTGACCTCTACCGGCTGATGTCCGAGGACGCGCGGCAGCGCCTGATCGACAATCTGGCGGGCAGCATCGCGGAGGTCTCCCGCGAGGACATCGCCGAGCGCGCCGTCCACAACTTCCGCCGGGCGGACGGCGATCTCGGCAAGCGCCTGGAGGCCGCGGTGCGGGCCCTGCGCGAGGGCTGACCGGGGCCGGGCCCGGGCACGGCCCCGGTCGAGGCCGGGGCCCGGCGCGAGGCTGGGGTCGACCGCGGCGCGAGGCCGGGGCCCGGCACGAGGCCGGGGTCGACCGCGGCCACGGCTGACCACGGTCACGGCTGGCCGGGCCGGGACCGGCCGCTCCCCGGCCGGCCGGTCACCCGGGGACGGCCGGGGACGCCGCTCGGCGGATCAGCCGGTCAGGGCCGTGGGGCGGCTGGGCTGGGAGGCCCAGCAGCGGATGATGTCCCGTACCGAGACGATGCCGCTCGGCTCGTTCTCGTCGAGGACGATCAGATGCCGGAAGCCGCCGTGCGCCATCGCGGCGGCGGCCTCCTCCAGCGTCCAGTCCGGGGCGGCGAAGACGACATCGGTCGTGGTGTGCGCCCCGGCGCGTTCGCTGTCCGGGTCCTCGCCGGTGCCGAGGGAGTTGAGGACGTCGCGCTCGGTGAGGATGCCGATACCGCTGGTCTCCGGATCGAGCACCACCGCCGCACCGATGCGGCGCGCGGACATCAGCCGGGCCGCCTGCCGCAAAGTGTGGTCGGGGCCGATGGTGAGAACCACCGTACTCATGGCGTCGCGGACGAGCATGGGCGTGTGCCACCTCCTTGAGGGACCACCGGAACCCGCGTTCCGTGCCCCGCGGCCCGTGCTGTGCGGCCTTCGAGAAACGATTCACAAGTTCACAAGTGGAGGGACTCTCAGAGTCGCAAAGAGTGGGCAAACCGGCAAGGGGTGGTACGGGGCTGCCGCGGCCCAAGGGCAACAGGCCGCTCAGCGGCGGGACTTGAGGTGGTCGAGCAGTTCGTCGTGGAGGAGGCCGTTGGAGGCGGCGGCGTTCTCGCTGTGCGGCCCCGGGCGTCCGTCGAGCCCGGTGAAGCTGCCGCCCGCCTCGGTCACGATGATCGCGTTCGCCGCCATGTCCCACAGCGACAGCTCGGGCTCCGCGCACAGGTCCACCGAGCCCTCGGCGACCATCATGTACGGCCAGAAGTCCCCGTAGCCACGGGTGCGCCAGACCTTGCGGCTGAGGTCGAGGAAGCCGTCGAGCCGCCCCTGCTCCTCCCAGCCGCTGAGGCTGGAGTACGCGAAGGAGGCGTCCTGGAGGCGGGAGACCGCGGAGACCTTCAGCCGGGAGGCGGCGGAGAGGCTGCGGCCGGTGAAGGCGCCGTGGCCCCGGGCGGCCCACCAGCGGCGGTTGAGCGCCGGGGCCGAGACCAGGCCGACCACCGGCTGGAAGCCGTTCTCGCCCGCCTCCATCAGGGAGATCAGGGTCGCCCAGACCGGCACGCCGCGTACGTAGTTCTTGGTGCCGTCGATCGGGTCGACCACCCAGCGCCGGGGGCCGGTGCCCTCGATGCCGAACTCCTCGCCGAGAACCGCGTCGCGCGGGCGGGCGCGGTGCAGCTGCCCGCGGATGAGCTCCTCGGCGGCCTTGTCGGCCTCGGTCACCGGGGTCATGTCCGGCTTCGTCTCGACTTTCAGGTCGAGCGCCTTGAACCGGTCCATGGTCCCGGCGTCGGCGGCGTCGGCGAGCACATGGGCCAGCCGCAGGTCATCGAGATAGTCGGGCATGGACGAACAGTATCCAGCGGGGGGAGCGATCGGCCAGGCCGCACCCGGGCGGGTCGGCGCCCGTACCGCCCGTACCGCCCGCGGACCCTTGACACCTTGCCGGGCTGCGTCAACTCTGACGGCAGCCGCCTGTGCGGCGGCCCGGGAGGCGAGGATGCCCGCAGCACGCGAAGCCCTGCTGGACGCCGCGTCCGCCGTCCTCGCGCGCCGGCCCTGGCCCCGGGTGCGGATGGTCGACGTGGCGGCGATGTCCGGTCTCTCCCGGCAGACCCTCTACAACGAGTTCGGTACGAAGGAGGGGCTCGGCCGCGCCCTGGTCCGGCGGGAGGCCGACGCCTACCTCGCCGGGATCGACCGGGCGCTCGCCGCCGAGGGCGACCCGGCCGAGCGGCTGACCGCGGCCGCCGAGTGGACGGTGGCCGCCGCCCGCCGCAGTGCGCTGCTGCGCGCCCTGCTCACCGGCTGCTGGAGCGAGCGGCTGCCGAGACCGGTGCCGGGCGCGGCCGACTCGGGCAGCCCGGTGCCGGCCCAGCGCCGCGCCGATGCCCCGCTGCCCGCCCCCGCCGACCTCCTCGCCCTGGTCCGCGACCGCTGCCTGGCCGCCCTGTGCGCACCCGGCGCGAGCGGTGTGCACCCCGAACTCCTGCTGCTCGCCTGCGAGGTGGGGATGCGGCTCGCGCTCTCCTGCGTCCAGGCCCCGTCCGCGCGGGACGGCGCCGGGCGGCTGGTCCGGGAGGCCCTTGACCCGCTGCTCGCCAGGACGGTCTGAGCAGCGGGCGGGGGAGTGGCCCAACCGGGCCGCGGGGAAGGGGAGTCGGCGGACGCCGCGCTCAACAGCCCCGGCCGGACGGCGACTTGCCGCAGTAGCTCAGTGCGCCGAGCCCGAGAGCTGGAGCCCGATGACGCCGATGATGACGAAGCTGATCGAGACGATCTTCAGCGTGGAGACCAGGTCGCCGAGGAAGACCATGCCGTAGATGGCGGTGCCCGCGGCGCCGATGCCGGTCCAGACCGCGTAGGCCGGGCCGACGTCGAGCTTCTTCAGGGAGAGGGTGAGCAGGCCGAAGCTGCCCAGCGCGAAGGCGCAGAAGGCGACGGTCGGCCAGAGGCGGGTGAAGCCGTGCGAGAGCTTGAGGCAGACCGCGAAACCGGTTTCGAGCAGTCCGGCGACGATGACCAGCAGCCACGCCATGTTCTTGCCTCCCGCGTACCAGGTCCGTGACCGCACCATCGGTGTTTGCCTCGTGCTTGGTGCGATTATGCCCTTACCTTTGCGGGCGCGGCGCAAACTCCCTGAGGATCCGTCACCGCCCGCCCGCTCGGCCCGCCTCAGTCGCCCTCGTGCCGCTCCCGGGTGGAGAGCAGCCGCCGCAGCGAGTACAGCCGCGCGGGGTCGGCGTGGCCCTCGGCCACCCAGTCGTCCAGGGCGCAGTCCGGTTCGTCGTGGCTGCAGGCCCGCGGGCAGCCCTCGGTGCCGGGTACCAGTTCGGGGAAGGCGTTGATCACCCGGGACGGGTCGACATGCGCGAGCCCGAAGGACCGTACGCCCGGGGTGTCGACCACCCAGCCCGCCTCGGGACCGCCCAGCGGCAGCGCGAGGGCCGAGGTGGTGGTGTGCCTGCCGCGCCCGGTGACCGCGTTGACATGGCCGGTGCTGCGGCGGCGGTCCTCCGGGACCAGCGCGTTGACCAGGGTGGTCTTGCCCACCCCGGAGTGCCCGACGAAGGCGGTGATCTGCCCGGCGAGCAGCTCCCGCACCCGCTCGGCACCGCCGTGCGCCAGCTCCTCGCGGGAGGTCACCACATGGGGCACCCCGAGCGAGTCGTAGGTGCGCAGGAGTTCCGTGGCCGGGGCGAGGTCGGACTTGGTGAGGACGAGCAGCGGGGTCAGCCCGCCGTCGAAGGCGGCGACCAGGCAGCGGTCGATCAGCCGGGGCCGGGGCTCCGGGTCGGCGAGGGCGGTGACGATCGCGAGCTGGTCGGCGTTGGCGACCACGACCCGCTCGTACGGGTCGTCGTCATCGGCCGTCCGGCGCAGTACCGAGGAGCGCGCGCCGATCCGTACGATCCGCGCGAGGGTGTCCTTCTTTCCGGAGAGGTCGCCCACCAGCGCGACCTGGTCGCCGACGACCGCGGCCTTGCGGCCCAGCTCGCGGGCCTTCATCGCGGTCACCACGCGGTCCCCGACGAGCACCGTCAGGCGCCCGCGGTCCACGGTGAGGACCATGCCCTCGGCGGCGTCCTCGTGCTTGGGCCGGATGCTGGTACGCGGGCGGTTGCCCTTGCGGTTGGGGCGGACGCGGACGTCGTCCTCGTCGGTGTGCTTGCCGTAGCGGCGCATGATCGGATCCGCCCGTCAGTTCCCGAGCATCCCGGTCCACATCTCGGGGAAGTCCGGAAGGGTCTTCGCGGTGGTGGCCACATTCTCGATCCGTACGCCGTCCACCGCCAGGCCGATGACCGCGCCCGCGGTCGCCATCCGGTGGTCGTCATAGGTGTGGAAGGTGCCGCCGTGCAGCGGGCGGGGGCGGATGTGCAGTCCGTCCGCGGTCTCGGTGACCTCGCCGCCGAGCGCGTTGATCTCGCGGGTGAGGGCGGCCAGGCGGTCCGTCTCGTGCAGCCGCAGATGGGCCACTCCGCTGAGGGTGGAGGGGGAGTCGGCGAGCGCGGCGACGGCCGCGATGCCGGGGGTCAGCTCGCCCACCTCGCCGAGGTCGGCCTCGATGCCGTGGATCCGGCCGCTGCCGGTGAACACCAGGCCCTGGCCGGTGAGTTCGCAGCTGCCGCCCATCGCGGTGAACAGCTCGCGCAGCGCGTCGCCGGGCTGGGTGGTGCGGGCCGGCCAGTCCGGGACGACGACCCGGCCGCCGGTCACCAGGGCGGCGGCGAGGAAGGGCTGGGCGTTGGAGAGGTCCGGCTCGACCGTGAGGTCCCGGCCGAGCAGGGCGCCGGGGGAGACCCGCCAGACGTTCGGCTCGCCGCCGGAGTCGGGGGTGTCCACCTGCACCCCGGCCGCGCGCAGCATCTCGACCGTCATCCGGATGTGCGGCATCGAGGGCAGCGTACGGCCGGTGTGCCGGACCTCGACGCCCTGGTTGAAGCGCGGCCCGGAGAGCAGCAGCGCGGAGACGAACTGGGACGAGGAGGAGGCGTCCACGGCGACCTTGCCGCCCTCCAGGGCGCCGCCGCCGCGCACGGTCATCGGCAGGGCGCCGCGCCCGTCGTCGTCGATCCGGGCGCCGAGTGCGCGCAGGGCGTCGATCACCCCGTGCAGCGGGCGTTCGTACGCGCGCGGGTCGCCGTCGAAGCGGACCGGGCCGTCCGCCAGGGTCGCGACCGGCGGCAGGAAGCGCATCACGGTGCCGGCGTTGCCGACGTCCACCGTGGAGCCGCCGCGCAGCCGGTCCGGCGGGATGACCCGCCAGGCCTCGCCGGAGCCGTCCGGGCCCACGCCCTCCTCGATGCCGACGCCGAGGGAGCGCAGCGCGGCGGCCATCAGGAGCGAGTCCCGCGAGCGCAGCGGGCGGCGCAGCCAGCCCGGCTCGGCGGCGAGGGCGGCCAGCACCAGGGCGCGGTTGGTGACCGACTTGGAACCCGGCACCTGCACGGTCGCGTCGACGGCACCGTTCGCGGACGGCGCGGGCCAGAGGTCCTGTGAGGCGAGGTTCGCGGTCATGGCCTCAGCTTAATGCCCGGCACGATCACCAGGACGAGGGCGAAGAGCCGAGAGGAAAGGGGAGATAGGGGACGATTTCGGGGGGACTCCGTGAGGGCCGGACCCTGCGGGGGACCGGTCCGGCAGCAGGCCGCAGGACGCGGAAGCGGGCTCGGGACAGGGATCGGGAAGGGGGCTCAGAAAAGGGTGCTCTCCTCCGGTGCCGCCAGTTCCTTCAGGAGTTCGGGGCCGTTGTTGCGGACGTTGCTGACCGCGGTGGAGACCGGGTAGGCGCGCATCAGACCGGTGGGCGGCGGCTCCAGGAGGGCGCGCAGGTGCTCCGGTTCGGTGTGGCCGGGGTCGAGCCAGTCGTCCCAGCGGTCGGGGGTGAGCATCAGCGGCATCCGCGGGTGGATGTCGGCGAGCGCGCCCGGCCCCTCCTCGGGTCCCGCCGCCAGCGGTGCGGTCTCCGCCTCCGTGGTGATCACCGCGCAGGTCACCCACCAGGCGCCGGGGTGCCCCTCGGGCAGGGTGCCGTCGCGCCAGAACTCGTAGAGACCGGCCATCGCGAAGACCGAGCCGTCGGCGGGGGTGACGAAGTACGGCTGCTTGCGGGCCCGCTTCTTGCGGCCGGCGACCTCCAGCTCGCGCTCCTCGCCGCCGGTGACCCACTCGTAGTAGCCGTCGGCGGGCAGCAGACAGCGGCGGGCGGCGAAGGCGCGGCGGTAGGAGGGCTTCTCGTGCACGGTCTCCGCGCGGGCGTTGATCATCCGGGCGGCGCCCTCGGGGGTCTTCGCCCAGGAGGGCACCAGTCCCCACCGCAGTTTGCGCAGCTGGCGAACCGGAGCGCGGCTCTCGGCGTCTTTCACCGGACGGTCGAGCACCGCCCAGACCTCCTTGGTGGGGGCGACATTCCAGTCCGCCTCCATGGTCTCCTCGGGTTCCCACTTCTCGATCCCGAAGATGCCGGTGAGGTCCTCGGGGCTCCGGCTGGCCGCATACCGTCCGCACATGAGTGCCACACTGCCACTTCGCCCCGTCGCCGGGCCACCGCCCCGACCACCCCGCCAAGACCCACCCGAGGAGCCCGCCCCCGCCCATGGACCTCATCGACCTGACCTCCCTGACCGGCCTGTGGGACCGCGTCTTCGGCAGCCAGCCCGAGCCGGACCTGTGGGTCGTCCTCGCCACCGGACTGCTCGCGCTCGGCGCCGTCGCCTCGCCGCGCGCCTGGCGGCTGACCCGCAACGCGATCACCATCGCCCACGAGGGCGGCCACGGACTGGTGGCCCTGCTCATGGGGCGCCGCCTGGACGGGATACGCCTGCACTCGGACACCAGCGGACTGACCGTCAGCCGCGGCAGACCGACCGGCCCCGGCATGGTCTTCACCGCGGCGGCCGGGTACACCGCCCCGCCGCTGCTCGGGCTCGGCGGCGCCGCCCTGCTCGCCGCGCACCACATCACCGCGCTGCTCTGGCTCGCCACCGGGCTGCTGCTCGCCGTGCTCGTGATGATCCGCAACGCCTACGGCGCCCTCTCCGTCCTGGTCACCGGCGGCCTCTTCGTCCTCGTCTCCTGGACCACCGGACCCCAGGTGCAGGCGGCCTTCGCGTATCTGGCCGTCTGGTTCCTGCTGCTCGGCGGGGTGCGCCCGGCCTTCGAACTTCAGGCCAAGCGCCGCCGCCAGGGCGCCGCGGACTCCGACGCCGACCAGCTCGCCCGGCTGACCCAGGTGCCGCCCGCGGTCTGGTTCCTGCTCTTCCATGTGGTCTCGCTGTGCGCCCTGCTCGGCGGCGGGCGCTGGCTGCTCGGCCTGTAGGGGTGTCGTCATGGTCCCGGGGCAGGATGGCCGCGTGACGAGCACCGAGAAGATCCGTACCGAGCAGGTCGCCACCGAGACCGGCGAGGCCCGCGTCCACTGGTATCCGGCGCGGCGCCCGCGCCTGGTCCTCGCCGCGAGCCACGGCGCGGGCGGCGGCATCGAGGCCCGCGACCTCCGGGCGCTGGCCGCCGCCCTGCCGGAGCACGGGGTGAGCGTGGCCCTGGTCGAACAGCCCTGGCGGGTCGCCGGGAAGAAGGTCGCCCCCGCGCCGCGGACCCTGGACACCGGCTGGCGCGGGGTGTGGCCCGCCCTGGCCGCGCCCGGCCTCCCGGTGGTCGCGGGCGGCCGCAGCGCCGGGGCCCGGGTGGCCTGCCGTACCGCCGCCGGACTCGGCGCCGCGGGCGTGCTCGCGCTGAGCTTCCCGCTGCACCCGCCCGGCAGGCCGGAGAAGTCGCGGGCCCCGGAACTGCTCGGGGCGGGCCTGCCCACCCTGGTCGTCCAGGGCGGCAACGACCCCTTCGGACGGCCCGCCGAGTTCCCGGCCGGGGACCACGAGCTCGTCGAGATCCCGTACGGCGACCACGGCTTCGCCCTCCCCAAGCGGGCGGAACTCGGCGAGCCCGAGGCGATGCGACTGCTCACGGACGCCGTCACCCGGTGGGCCCTGTCACTTCTGCCCGGCTGACCCGCGCCCGGGGAATGCGACACCGCCGGGCACTGTTGTGCCGGACAGACGGAAGCCACGTGTCGTACGAGTAAGGGGTCCACCGCATGGGTTCCACCTTCTGCCCGAGCCGGGAACGCAGCATGAGCGACCTCGAATGGTCGGTGCTGCACGCCCCGCGGACCTCCCCCGCGCGGGCCTCGGCAGCGACGGAGACGGGGACCGGTCGTCTATCCTCCGAGACGGGCGTGACCGGAAGGGGTCCCGCCACATCGCTTGAGGAGGTGGGTGCGGTCACCGGGACCGATGCGGGGAACGATCGCGCAGAGTCCGAGGAGCAGGCACAGCAGCCCGCGGAGACGGCCGCAGAGCGCAACGCACGCTTCGAACGTGACGCGCTGACCTACCTCGACCAGATGTACTCGGCCGCGTTGCGCATGACGCGCAACCCCGCCGACGCCGAGGACCTGGTGCAGGAGACGTACGCGAAGGCGTACGCCTCGTTCCACCAGTTCCGCGAGGGCACCAACCTGAAGGCCTGGCTCTACCGGATCCTGACGAACACCTTCATCAACTCCTACCGCAAGAAGCAGCGCGAGCCGCAGCGCAGCGCGGCCGAGGAGATCGAGGACTGGCAGCTGGCGCGCGCCGAGTCGCACATGTCGACGGGTCTGCGCTCCGCCGAGTCGCAGGCGCTCGACCACCTGCCCGACTCGGACGTGAAGGAAGCCCTCCAGTCGATCCCCGAGGAGTTCCGCATCGCCGTGTACCTCGCCGACGTCGAGGGCTTCGCGTACAAGGAGATCGCCGACATCATGGGCACACCCATCGGCACGGTCATGTCCCGGCTGCACCGGGGCCGCCGTCAGCTGCGCGGCATGCTGGAGGACTACGCGCGCGAGCGCGGGCTGTCCACCGCGGGCGCTTCGGACTCCGACGCAAGGAAAGGCTCGGGCTCATGAGCTGCGGAGAGCCGCACGAGACGGACTGCAGTGAAGTTCTGGACCATCTCTACGAGTTCCTCGACCGGGAGATGCCCGACTCCGACTGCACCAAGTTCGAGACGCACTTCGAGGAGTGCTCTCCGTGCCTGGAGAAGTACGGTCTCGAACAGGCCGTGAAGAAGCTGGTCAAGCGGTGCTGCGGACATGACGACGTCCCCGCCGACCTGCGCGACAAGGTCCTCGGCCGGCTCGACCTGATCCGGTCGGGGCAGGCCGTTCCGGACCACGACCTCACCGGGCCCCCGCCCGGTGACCGGCCCGCGGCCGCCCAGGAGGGCTGACCCCGCGAGCCCGAGGGCGGGCCCCGCGCGGGCCCGCCGCGCCCCACGGCCCCGCCCCCAGCACGAAGCCGGGGCGCTGAACAGGCCCTCGGCGCGCTGTCACCCGAAGGTGCGAATCCGGGCCCACGGGGCCCGGACAATGCGGCGATGCCGCCCCCTTTGGGCCCTCTCCGCCCTATTCTCCGGAGCCTGAACGGGCTTGCCCGGGCCGCCAGTTGCCCGGTCGCCCACCATCCAGGGCGCGCGGAGGAGGGCGGCATTGAGGACCCTTGTGCCGGCAGCGCGACTCTGCGTCCTCGCCACGGCCCTGGGTGCCCTGGCCGCCGCCGCACCCGCCCTGGACACCGGCACCCCCTGGGCCGCGCTCTCGCTCCTCGCCGTCCTGCACGCGGGCAGCGAACAGGCCCTGCGGCTGCGCGCCGCCCGCGCCGCGGCACCCGCGTCGGCACCCGGCGGCGGTCCCACCGGCCTCACGGATCCCGCGGACCCCGCCGGTCACGCCGGTCCTGCCGCCCACGCCGGGCCGCCGAGCCGCCGCCACGCCCCGGGCCGCCACCGCGCCGCCCGCGCCGAGCACCCCGCCCCCACCAGGACCGGCCCGCCCGGCACCTTCCACCCCGTCCTGCTCGCCGGGGTCTTCCTGCTGCCGCCCGCCGCGGCCGCCCTGGTCGCGGTGCCCGGCGCCCTCCTGGACCCGGTGGAGCAGCGGCCCCGGCTGCCGCGCCGGATCTGGCGGACCGCCTCCCTCGCCCTCGGCACCTGGGCGGCGGCCGGGGCACACGGCGCGCTCGGCGGCGGCCGGACCGTCGCGGCGGCCGACTTCCCCTGCGCGCTGCTGCCCGCCGGGGCCGCGGTACTGGTCTTCTGCGCGGTGCTCGCGCTGCTCGACGGGACGATCCGCGCGGCGGCCGAACGGCTGCCCCCGCGGGCCGCCTGGCGCGGGCTCTTCCCGCGCACCCTCGCCCCGGTGGCCGTGCACGGGCTCGCCGGGCTGATGATGGCGGTGCTCTGGCGCAGCCTGTACGGGCCGCTCGCCGCGCTGCTCGTGCTGCTGCCCATGCACATCTCGGTGTGGGTCTTTGCCCAGTACCACCGCGAACGCGCCGCGCACCAGGCCACCATCCGCGCCCTGGTCCAGGCCGTCGACATCAAGGACGGCTACACCCGCGGCCACAGCGAACGCGTCGGCCGGGCCTCCCAGCTCATCGCCCGCGAACTCGGCCTGGACGACGAGCGCGTGGAGGTGCTGCGCTTCGCCGGGATCCTGCACGACGTAGGCAAGCTCGGCGTCCCGACCCGGCTGCTGCGCAAGGAGGGCAAGCTCACCGAGCAGGAACGCGAGGTCATCCAACTGCACCCCGAGTACGGCCACGAGATGGTGCGCGGCATCGGCTTCCTCGGCGAGGCCAGGGCCGCGGTGCTCCACCACCACGAGCGCCTGGACGGCAGCGGCTACCCCTACGGCCTGTCCGGGCTGCGCATCCCCGAGTCCGCCCGGGTGGTCGCGGTGGCGGACGCCTTCGACGCGATGACCTCCACCCGCTCCTACAGCCGGGCCCGCCCGGTCGAGGTCGCCCTCGCGGAGCTGCGGCGCTGCTCCGGCTCGCAGTTCGACCCGCGGATGGTGCACGCCCTGATCCGCGCCCTGGAACGCCACGGCTGGCACCCGGCGGTCACCGCCGACGGCCCCGAGCCGCGCACAAACGTGCCTGCGGCCCGGGGCGTGCCCGGCGAGGGGGCTTCGGCTCCGGCCGAGGAGGGGGTGCGCGTCCCGGCCGAGGACGGGGTGCGCGCCCAGGTACAGAGCGGGGTACGCGTCCGGGCCGGGGACGAGGTCGGCGGCCAGGCCCGGGACGAGGCCCGCGTCCGGGCCGCGGACGGGGTATCCGCCCGGGCCACCGACGAGGCCCGCGTCCGGGCCGCGAAGGACGTCCGCTTCCAGGCGTACGGTTCGGGCCGCCCCGGCGAGTCCGACCGGTGAGCGGCGAGGCGGGGCGGGGGCCGGAGGCGGCGCGGGGGGCGGAAGCGGCGCGGGGGGCGGAGTCGGCGAGGCGGCCGGCGGCGGCGCCGGGACCGCGGGCGGCGAGACGGTCTGAGGCGGCCTCGCGGTCCGAAGCTGCCCAGCGGTCCGAGAGTGCCCCGCGTTCCGGGAAAGCCTCGCGGTCCGAGGCGGTCCAGCGGCCCGAGGCGGTCTCGCGGTCCGAGAGCGCCCCGCTGCCCGGGAAGCCCCCGCGTTCCGAGAGGCTCCGCCGCCCCGAGCCGCCCGCCCGGCACCGCCGCCACCGGCGGAGCACTCCCCTCGGCGCCCCGCCCCGCGGCCCCCTGCACCGGCCGCTGCCCGCGGTCGTGCACACCGCGGCCGCCGCGCTCGCCCTGGTGGCGCTGGCCGCGACCCTCCACGACGGCCTCGCGGAACGCGGTATCGCGCTGGCCTTCGGGGTGCTCATCGCCCTCGGCGAGTTCATGCGCTGGGGCGAGCAGGGGGCGCGCCCCGCCCGGGAACCCGCCCCCCTGGGCGCCGCGGGCGCCCTCGCGTACGCGCTGCTCGGCGAGGTCGGCGGGCGCCCGGTGCGGCACGGGGTGCTCGAAGTGCTCGCCGTGGTGCTCGCGGCCACCCTGGCGGGCGGTGCCCCGCATGTGGCCCGGGGCGCGGGGCCCTGGGCCGACCACCTCTCCCGGCGGCTGCTCGGCACCGCCTTCGCCGCGGTCTGCTTCCACCCGCTGCACTCCGCCCTCGCCCCGGGGCAGGGCCCGGCCCGCGGCGCCTCGTACGCGCTCGCGGTGGTGGCGATCCTGGTGCTCACCGCGCTGTGCGACGCGGTGCTCGCGGCGGCGCTGGCCCGGGCCCGTACCGACTGGCCCTTCGGACCGCTGCTCCGCGACGAGCTGCGGGCGCTCACCGGGATCGGCTCGGCGGTCGGCGCCACCGGCGCGGTGATGGCGCTCGGGGTGGCGGTGGCCGCGCTGTGGGCGCTGCCGGTGTTCTGCCTGCCGCTGCTCCTGACCCAGCTCGCCTTCCGCCGGTACGCGGCGGTGCGCACCACCTACCGGCAGACCATCACCTCACTGGCCCGCGCCACCGAGATCGCCGGGTACACCCCGGCCGGGCACGCCCGCCGGGTCGCCGAGCTGGCCCGCGCGGTCGGCCGGGAACTCGGCCTCGCCGCACGCGAGCTGACCGTCCTGGAGCACGCGGCGCTGATGCACGACATCGGCCAGCTCTCCCTGGTGGACCCGGTGCCCGCCGGGGCCACCGCCTTCCTCGCCGCGGAGCAGCAGCGGCGCATCGCCCTGCTCGGCGGTGCAGTGGTCCGCCAGACCGGCGGCGCGGCCGAGGTCGCCCTGGTGGTCGAACGGCAGGCGGAGCCGTACCGGGAGCAGCCGCTGGCGGCCCGGATCGTGCGGGTGGCGAACGCGTACGACGAGATCACCCGGGCAGAAGGACCCGCGGGAGCGCTCACCGCACTGGAACGGCTGCGGCTCGGCACCGGCCGCGACTACCAGCCCGAGGTCGTGGAGTGCCTGGCCCGGGTGCTCGCCCGGGAGGCACCGGGAACCGGTGGCCTGCCCGCCTGAGCGGCGGCCGTCCGGCCCCGCGGGCGGCCGGATCCCCCGTGCGGGACGGCCCGCCGCGCCCCGCCCGCGCAGGACGGGCGCCGGTGGGTGGCCTGATCCTGCCCCGAGCTGGGTAACCCATGGGTAATGAGCGGCGGCTCGACCGTCCGTGGTTGGATGCGAAGAACGAAGCAAGGTGAGCGGGGGGCATGCCTTGAGTACCGGCAGGCGGGAATCGTGAGGATCTTCGGCAAGGGACGGCACCGGCCCTCCGCCTCGTGGCGGCAGGCCACCGACCGCGCGTTCACGCTCATCGGGGACGGGCGGTACGAGGACGCGGGCGCGCTCCTGACCAGGGCGGCCGATCTGGAGCCCTGGCTCTCCGAGTCCTGGTTCAACCTGGCGCTGCTGCACAAGTTCCGGCACGACTGGGAGCAGGCCCGCGCCGCCGGGCTGCGGGCCGTCGCGCTGCTCGACCGGGCCGCCGGCGCCCCCGACTGGTGGAACGTCGGCATCGCGGCCACCGCCCTGCAGGACTGGCCGCTGGCCCGCCGCGCCTGGCAGGCCTACGGGCTGAAGGTCCCCGGCGAGACCACCGCCGCGGGCCGGCCGGTGGGCATGGAGCTGGGCAGCGCCGCGGTGCGGCTCTCGCCCGAGGGCGAGGCCGAGGTGGTCTGGGGCCGCCGGCTCGACCCGGCCCGTATCGAGGTCCTGTCGATCCCGCTGCCCTCCTCCGGGCGCCGCTGGGGCGAGGTGGTGCTGCACGACGGCGTCCCGCACGGCGAGCGGACCACCACCGCCCAGGGCGCCTTCCCCGTCTTCGACGAGATCGAGCTGTGGGCGCCCTCCCCGGTGCCGACCTGGGTGGTGCTCCTGGAGGCGGCCACCGAGGAGGACCGGGACGCCCTGGAGCAGCTCGCCGCGGACGCCGGATACGCCGCCGAGGACTGGTCGTCCTCGGTGCGGCTGCTCTGCCGGATGTGCTCGGAGAGCCGGATGCCGAGCGACGAGGGCGACGGCGAGCACCTCGACCCGCACGACCACAGCGAGCCGGGCCACCCGGGCCCCCTCGGGCACCGTACGGACGGCCAGCTCTGGGTGCCGGAGCGCGAGTGCGGCATAGCCGCGCCCGCCGGTCTGGTCCGCGGGCTGCTCGACGGCTGGGTCGCGGACAGCCCGGACTCCCGGAACTGGCGGGATCTCGAAGAGGTCTGCTGAGCGCGCCGTAGGCTGTACCCCGGCATTGCAGGCAGCCGTGCCGCGGATTTCCAGGAAGGCGTACGGCCAAGATGGCGCAGCAGGACACTGAGCAGGAGCAGACGCGGGCCGCGGGGGTGCTGCCCGTGGACGACGAGGGCTACGTCGTGGACAGCGAGGAGTGCGAGGAGCGCGAGAGCGCCTATCGCGAGCGCGGTACCTCCCGCCCGATCACCGTCGTCGGCAACCCGGTGCTGCACCGGGAGTGCGCGGACGTCACCGAGTTCGGCGAGGAGCTGGCCCGGCTGGTCGACGACATGTTCGCCAGCCAGCGCACCGCCGAGGGCGTCGGCCTCGCGGCCAACCAGATCGGGGTCGGCCTGAAGGTCTTCGTCTACGACTGCCCCGACGACGAGGGCGTACGGCACGTGGGCGTGGTCTGCAATCCGCGGGTCCAGGAGATCCCCGCCGAGCGCCGCCGCCTCGACGACTCCAGCGAGGGCTGCCTGTCGGTGCCGACCGCCTACGCCGCGCTGGCCCGGCCCGACTACGCCGAGGTGACCGGCCAGGACGAGAAGGGCAACCCGATCCGGGTACGCGGTACGGGGTACTTCGCCCGCTGCCTCCAGCACGAGACCGACCACCTCTACGGCTCGCTCTACATCGACCGGCTCTCCAAGCGGGAACGCAAGGAGGCGCTGCGGCAGATGGCGGAGGGCACGCCCCGCTACCCGGTGGTGGCCAACGCCTGAGGCCCCCTCGGCCCGCGGACAACCTCCTACCGATCGGTTCGACTTCCCCGCGATCAAAGGCAGTTGAACCTTTTTCCGTACCCCTTGCGGCCCGGCCCGGGACTTCCCCGGCCGGGCCGCGGTGCGTCCCTGCCGCCGGTACCGCGATCCCGTCCTGTCACGTAAGGGGACGTTCTCGGCAGTGGGGGTGGTGAGTGGCGCGAATGTGTTCCCAGCGGGGGCGGTTGTGGTGCTGAATAGAAAGCGCGGGTACGCAACGGCGCGCACTCGGGTACGGCGGGGTCGTACGCGCGCCTTCAAGCGGCGAGAGGGGTTTCTTCATGGCTGCTTATCCACACGCCACGGAACGCGAGGAACGGCGGCAGGCGGCGGAGGTGCCGTCCGCCCTTCGCCTGAGGGTGATCGAGGAAGCATTTCCGCGGCATATGCATCCGTATTGGCCGCACCTCCAGGAGAACTCCCGCGCCTGGCTGCTCGAAAGGCGGCTGATGTCGCCCGCGAAGGTGGAGCTGTTCGCCGACAGCCTCTGCTACACCGACCTGGTGGCCGGGTACTACGTCGGCGCCCCCGACCAAGTCCTCGGCGCCATCGGGGACTTCAGCACCTGGTTCTTCGTCTGGGACGACCGGCACGACCGGGACGCGGTGCACGGGCGCACCTTCGCCTGGCAGCGCCTGCACCGGCACCTGCACGCGGCCCTGGACGCCCCCGGGCGACACCTGCGGCACGGTGATCCCCTGGTGGCGGCCTTCGCCGAGTGCCTGCTGCGGCTCTTCGCGCCGATGAGCGAGGCCTGGAACGCCCGCTTCGCCCGGCACTTCCACGCGGTGATCGACGCCTACGACCGGGAGTTCGGCAACCGGCGCACCGGCACCGTGCCCGGGGTCGAGGACTATGTGGAGCTGCGCCGCCACACCTTCGCCCACTGGATATGGCTGGACCTCCTCGAACAGGCCGCCGTCTGCGAACTCCCCGAATCCGTGCGCACCCACCCGGCATTTCGGCGGGCGGCGCTCGCCTCACAGGATTTCTCCGCCTGGTACAACGACCTCTGCTCGCTGCCCAAGGAACTCGCGGGCGACGAGGTGCACAATCTCGGAATCAGCCTCATCCACCACGAGGGATTATCGCTCGAAGAAGCGGTGACGGAAGTGCGCAGGCGTGTTCGCATCTGCATCGCGGAATTTCTGGTGGCCGAGGGCGAAGTTATCCGCTACGCGCGGGAATTGACCGTGCAGAACAATCCGCGGGCCCGGGAGATCGGCGCCGGAGTACGGGCCTGTCTTTTCAACATGCGGAACTGGTTCTCCTCCGTCTACTGGTTCCACCATGAATCCGGCCGTTATCGCGTGGAGAACTGGGAGGACAGTTCCACGCCCCCGTACCTCAGTGAATCGGCAGGTGGGAAATGAGCGTCGAATCCGCCCTCAGGTCCGGGTCGGCCCCCCGGGAGCAACTGCCCCCGCCCCCGCTCGTCCCCGGCGGCGCCCCGCTGCTCGGCCACGCCTGGAACCTGGTCCGCGACCCGCTCGACTTCCTGAGCCGGCTGCGCGACCACGGCGAGGTGGTCCGGCTGCGGCTCGGCCCCAGGACGGCGTACGCGGTGACCGCGCCCGAGCTGGTCGGCGCGCTCCTCAAGAGCCCCGACTACGAGGTGGGCGGCCCGCTCTGGGAGACCCTCGAAGTCCTGCTCGGCAAGGGCGTCGCCACCAGCAACGGGCAGCCGCACCGGCGCCAGCGGCGCATGATGCAGCCCGCCTTCCGGCCCGAGCGCATCGCCGACTACGCCGCCGTGATGGCCGAGGAGGCCCGGGCGACCGCCGCGCGCTGGGAGGACGGCGGCACCGTCGACGTGGGCGCCGAGATGTTCCGGACCGCGGTGCGGATCGTCTCCCGCTCGCTGCTCGAAGTGGACTCCATCGGCGAGAAGGCCGACCGGATCAGCGAGTCGCTGCACACCGTCTTCGAGGGCCTCTACCGGCGGATGGTGCTCTCCGCGGGCCCGCTGCACCGGGTGCCCACCCCCGCCAACCGCCGCTTCGCCGGGGCCCTGGCCGATCTGCACGCCCTGGTCGACGAGATCATCGAGGAGCGCCGCGCCGCGGGCTCCGGCCACCAGGACCTGCTCGCCGTATTGCTGGACGCCACCGACGAATCCGGCG
This sequence comes from Streptomyces physcomitrii, assembly GCF_012273655.1. Taxonomy (GTDB): domain Bacteria; phylum Actinomycetota; class Actinomycetes; order Streptomycetales; family Streptomycetaceae; genus Streptomyces; species Streptomyces physcomitrii. The sequence continues at coordinate 555,133 of NZ_JAAWWP010000001.1, forward strand.
CCCCGCTCAGCCACGCCGAGATCCACGACCATGTGGTCTCGCTCGTCGTCGCGGGAGCGGAGAATGTCGCCTCCACTCTGTCCTGGACATTCTGGTTGCTGACACAACATCCGGTGCAGGAAAGCCGGTTGGTCGAGGAAGTGGAATCCGTCGCACCGGAAGGGCGGCCGGCATTCGCGGACCTGAAGAAGCTGGTGCACACCCGGAATGTCATCACCGAGGCGATGCGCATACGCCCCGCCGCGTGGATTTTCACGCGACGTTCCGTGGCCGAGACCTCACTGGGCGGGTATGCCATTCCGGCCGGAGCGGACGTCGTCTACAGCGTGTATGCAATGCAACGCGATCCGCGATCCTTCGCACAGCATCTCGCATTCGATCCGGACCGCTGGCTTCCCGAACGCGCCTCGGAGGTACCGCAGTTCGCGATGATGCCCTTCAGTGTGGGCAACAGAAAGTGCCCGGGCGATCACTTCAGCATGACCGAACTCGCGCTGATCCTGGCCACCGTGGTACCCCGCTGGCGGCTGACCCCGGTGGAGGGCACCGACCCGAGGACCCGGATCGGCATCACCCTGCACCCCAAGCGCCTGCTGCTTCGCGCCGAGCGGCGCTGAGACGCACCGGTGCCCCCGGCCCCGTACGCGTGCGAGGGGACGGGGGCACCGGCGGCCGGATCAGAAGTCGTCGTCGAAGGAGACCGAGCCCTCGACCGCCACCTGGTACGCGGAGGGGCGGCGCTCGAAGAAGTTGGTCAGCTCCTGGACGCCCTGCAACTCCATGAAGGAGAAGGGGTTCTCCGAGCCGTACACCGGCGCGAAGCCGAGCCGCTGGAGGCGCTGGTCGGCCACGCACTCCAGGTACTGCCGCATCGACTCGGTGTTCATCCCGGGCAGCCCGTCCCCGCACAGATCGCGCGCGAACTGCAGCTCCGCCTCGACGGCCTCCTTCAGCATGTCGGTGACCTGCCGCGTCAGCTCCTCGTCGAAGAGGTCCGGCTCCTCCTTGCGGACGGTGTCCACCACCTCGAAGGCGAAGGACATGTGCATCGTCTCGTCGCGGAAGACCCAGTTGGTGCCGGTGGCGAGGCCGTGCAGCAGCCCGCGGGAGCGGAACCAGTAGACGTAGGCGAAGGCCCCGTAGAAGAAGAGCCCCTCGATGCAGGCGGCGAAGCAGATCAGGTTGAGCAGGAAGCGGCGCCGGTCGGCGCGGGTCTGCAGGCTCTCGATCTTCTCCACCGAGTCCATCCACCGGAAGCAGAAGGAGGCCTTCTCGCGGATGGACGGGATGTTCTCCACCGCGGCGAAGGCGTCCGCCCGGTCCTCGGGATCGGGCAGATAGGTGTCGAGCAGCGTCAGATAGAACTGGACGTGCACGGCCTCCTCGAAGAGCTGGCGGCTCAGATACAGCCGCGCCTCGGGGGAGTTGATGTGCTTGTAGAGCGTCAGGACCAGGTTGTTGGCGACGATCGAGTCACCGGTGGCGAAGAAGGCCACCAGGCGGCCGATCATGTGGCGCTCGCCCGCGGACAGCTTCGCCAGGTCGGCGACGTCCGAGTGGAGGTCCACCTCCTCGACGGTCCAGGTGTTCTTGATCGCGTCCCGGTAGCGCTCGTAGAAGTCGGGGTAGCGCATCGGCCGCAGGGTCAGCTCGAAACCGGGGTCGAGCAGATTGCGCGGCTGCTTCGCGGCCGCCCGGGCTTCGGCGTCGGGGTGTACGGCGGTCATTACTGGCAGGCCTCGCAGGACTCGGGGTTCTCCAGGGAGCAGGCGACGGCGCTCTCGTCGGTCACCTGCGCGGGCAGCGCGGCGGGCTCGGCGGCCCGACCGGTGCCCTGGGCGGCGCGCGCGATCCGGGTCGCCGGTCGCGAGCGCAGGTAGTACGTGGTCTTCAGCCCCTGCTTCCAGGCGTAGGCGTACATCGAGGAGAGCTTGCCGATGGTCGGCGTCTCCAGGAAGAGGTTCAGCGACTGCGACTGGTCCAGATACGGGGTGCGCGCGGCGGCCATGTCGACGAGTCCGCGCTGCGGGATCTCCCAGGCCGTGCGGTACAGCGCCCGCACCTCGGCGGGGATCCAGGCGAAGCCCTGCACCGAGCCGCCCGCCTCGCGCAGCGCCTCCCGGCTGCGGGCGTCCCAGACGCCGAGCGCCTTCAGCTCGTCCACCAGGTAGGAGTTGACCTGGAGGAACTCCCCGCTGAGCGTCTCGCGTTTGAAGAGGTTGGAGACCTGCGGCTCGATGCACTCGTAGACGCCCGCGATGGAGGCGATGGTCGCGGTCGGCGCGATCGCGAGGAGCAGCGCGTTGCGCATGCCGGTACGGGCGATCCGGGCGCGCAGCGCGGACCAGCGCTCCGGCCAGGCCGCCGTGGTGTCGTAGTGGTCCGGGTGCAGCACGCCGCGGGCCGCGCGGGTCTGCTCCCAGGCCGGCAGCGGGCCCTCCCGCTCGGCCAGCTCGGCGGAGGTCTCGTAGGCGGCGAGCATGATGCGCTCGGCGATCCGGGTGGACAGCTCCCGGGCCTCGGCGGAGTCGAAGGGCAGCCGCAGCTTGAAGAAGACGTCCTGCAGGCCCATCACGCCCAGACCCACCGGGCGCCAGCGGGAGTTGGAGCGGCCCGCCTGCTCGGTCGGGTAGAAGTTGATGTCGATGACCCGGTCCAGGAAGGTCACCGCGGTGCGCACGGTGGCGTCCAGGCGCTCCCAGTCGATGCCCTCGCCGTCCACCAGCGCGCCGAGGTTGACCGAGCCGAGGTTGCAGACGGCCGTCTCGCCGTCGTCGGTGACCTCCAGGATCTCCGTGCACAGATTGGAGGAGTGCACGGTGTGGCCCGGCTCGGCGGTCTGGTTGGCGGTGCGGTTGGAGGCGTCCTTGAAGGTGATCCAGCCGTTGCCGGTCTGCGCGAGGGTGCGCATCATCCGGCCGTACAGCTCGCGGGCCGGGATGGTCCGGTCGGCGAGCCCCGCGGCCTCGGCCCTGCGGTAGGCGGCGTCGAACTCCTCGCCCCACAGGTCGACCAGCTCGGGGGTGTCGGCCGGGGAGAACAGCGACCAGTCGGCGTCCGCCTCGACGCGGCGCATGAACTCGTCGGGGATCCAGTGCGCGAGGTTGAGGTTGTGGGTGCGGCGCTGGTCCTCGCCGGTGTTGTCGCGCAGTTCGAGGAACTCCTCGATGTCCGCGTGCCAGGTCTCCAGGTAGACCGCGGCGGCGCCCTTGCGGCGGCCGCCCTGGTTGACCGCGGCCACCGAGGCGTCCAGCGTCTTGAGGAAGGGCACGATGCCGCCGGAGTGGCCGTTGGTGCCCCGGATCAGCGAACCGCGGGCGCGGATGCGGGAGTAGGACAGGCCGATGCCCCCGGCGTGCTTGGAGAGGCGGGCGACCTGGTGGTAGCGGTCGTAGATGGAGTCCAGCTCGTCCTGCGGGGAGTCGAGGAGGTAGCAGGAGGACATCTGGGGGTGGCGGGTACCGGAGTTGAAGAGCGTGGGGGAGGAGGGCAGGTACTCCAGACGGCTCATCAGCCGGTAGAGCGAGGCCACCTCCTCGACCGCGGCGGGGCTCGCGTCCTTGGCGAGGCCGCAGGCCACCCGCAGCAGGAAGTGCTGGGGCGTCTCGATGACCTGACGGGTCAGCGGGTGGCGCAGCAGATAGCGGCTGTGCAGGGTGCGCAGCCCGAAGTAGCCGAAGCGGTCGTCCGCCTCGGTGTCGATCATCGCGTCGAGCCGGGCCGCGTGCGCGGTGACGAACTCGGCGGTGCGGTCGGCGATCAGCCCCTCGCGGTGCCCGGTGGCGACCGAGCCGGAGAAGCCGCGCACGCCCTGGCTCGCGGCCTCGTCCCGGATGGTGAGGGTGAGCAGCCGCGCGGCGAGCCGGGAGTACGCCGGGTCCTCCGAGATCAGTCCGGCGGCCGACTCCGTTGCCAGTCCGCGCAGTTCGGCCTCGTCGGCGGCGGCCGAAAGCCCGCGCAGGGCGGCCGCGGCGACCCGTCCGGAGTCCGCGTCGGGGAGGTCGGCGGTGAGCCGGGTCAGGGTGCGCAGCAGGGCGGCACCGGGTCCCTCGGCCTCGGGGTGAGTCGCAGTCGCCTCTTGGGCGGGCGCGATGGTCACGTGTCACTCTCCCTCGCTGGACGGAACCGCGCAGGGGAGGGCACACGTCTGCCGGATGGCACGGCAGGCCGCGTCCACCACCCTTCCGCGGGGCTCCGGACGTCTGGACCCGGGACGGACGTACCGGGTCGCCGTCGACAGGTCTTCGGACTCACGGGGCAGGCAGAGACTGCCCGTTCACCGTTGCGGGACAGTTCCGGACTTCCACCGGATTCCCCTGCGGCGACAGCGAGCACGAGCATACATGTGGTGCCGTCCCGCGAAGGAACACCCCACATCTTGTGGTGCGTTGTGTCGCATGGACGCACCGGAATTCCGGCGCCCGCGGCGCCTCGCAGCCCTCGCGCAGGCGGCTCGGAGCACCGGCGCGGCGGCTCAGAGCGTCAGCGCGTACGCGAGCAGCGTCAGTGCGGGTACCGGTTCCCAGTCCCGCTCGGGGGCCCGGGTGAAGCCGAGCCGCTCGTAGAGCCGGTGGGCGGAGCGCATCGCGGGCTGGGTGGAGAGCACCAGGGCGCGGCAGTCCGGCAGCGCGCGGGCCCGCTCGACGCAGGCGCGCACCAGGGCCTCTCCGGCGCCCCTGCCGCGCGCCGCGGCCGAGACCGCGAGCATCCGGAACTCGGCCTCCCCGGCGCCCGCGAGCTCCGCGTACGGCCCCTGTGCGGCGAAGGTCACGGCGCCGCGTATCCGCCCGTCCTCCTCGGCGACGAGCACCTCGGCCTCGGCCGCCCGCCGGGCCACGTCGCGCAGCACCGGCAGGTAGGGGTCGTCCGCGCCGGAGAGCAGCAGGCCGTCCGCCAGATAGGCCCGGGCGGTGAGTTCACCGATCTCCTCGTACTCCGCCGGGCGGGCGGGTCTGATCAGGATGTCCATGCTCCGCAGTGTGCACGAGGGGTACGACAACGGGCCGCCGGACGATCCCGGCGGCCCGTCGGCCCGCTTGCCGCGGGGCTCCGCTCAGTGCGCGGAACCCGCGGTGGCGGGCGGCAGTTCCTCCTGTACGCCCGGGTCCCCGGCGTCCGCCGTGTAGTCCCCGGCGGTGGTCTCGTCGACGCCCTCGGGGGCCTTCACGGCCTTCAGGACGAAGGTGAGGACCACGGTGACGACGAGGTTCAGGACGAAGGCGGTCAGACCGATGTAGCCGATCTCACCGATGCCCGGGATCTCCTTGGCCGAGCCGCCGAAGTGCTTCTGCGTGGGGCTCGCGACCCCGTACGCGGCGATGGTGCCGTAGGCCATGCCGACCGCCCAGCCCGCGAGCAGCGCCCAGCGGTGGAACCAGCGGGTGAACAGGCCGCCGACCAGGGCCGGGAAGGTCTGCAGGATCCAGATGCCGCCCAGGAGCTGGAAGTTGATGGCGACCGTCTTGTCCATGCCGAGCACGAAGATCAGCGCGCCGACCTTCACGAGCAGCGAGACCAGCTTGGAGACCTTGGTCTCCTGCGCCGGTGTCGCGTCCGGCTTGATGAAGTCCTTGTAGATGTTGCGGGTGAACAGGTTCGCCGCCGCGATCGACATGATGGCCGCCGGGACCAGCGCGCCGATGCCGATGGCCGCGAAGGCGACGCCGGTGAACCAGTCCGGGAACATGTCCTCGAAGAGCTGCGGGATGGCCAGCTGGCCGTTGTCCACCTTCACGCCCGCCGCGATCGCCATGAAGCCGAGCAGCGCGAGCAGCCCCAGCATCAGCGAGTACAGCGGCAGGATCGTGGTGTTGCGGCGGATCACCTCGCGGCTGCGCGAGGAGAGCGTCGCCGTGATCGAGTGCGGGTACATGAAGAGCGCGAGGGCCGAGCCCAGGGCGAGCGTGGCGTAGGTCCACTGGCCCGCCTCGGCCGGGGCGAGCGAGCCGCGCGGCTTGTCCGTCGCCGGGTTGACCTGCGAGAGGGCGTCCCCCGCCTTGGCGAAGATGTCGTCGAAGCCGCCCAGCTTGTACGGGATGTAGATGATCGCCACCAGGATCACCAGGTAGATCAGGGTGTCCTTGACGAAGGCGATCAGCGCCGGGGCGCGCAGCCCGGAGGAGTAGGTGTACGCGGCGAGCACACCGAAGGCGATGAGCAGCGGCAGGTCCTTGATGAACCAGTTGGTGTCCTCGCCGCCGCCGATGCCCATCACGTCCAGGACGGCCTGGATGCCGACCAGTTGGAGCGCGATGTACGGCATGGTCGCGAGGATGCCGGTGACCGCGACCGCCAGCGAGAGCCCCTTGGAGCCGAAGCGTCCGCGCACGAAGTCGGAGGTGGTGACGTAGCCGTGCTTGTGCGAGACCGACCAGAGCCGCGGCAGGAAGGTGAAGATCAGCGGGTAGACCAGGATCGTGTACGGCACCGCGAAGAAGCCGGAGGCGCCGGCCGCGTAGATCGCCGCGGGCACGGCCACGAAGGTGTAGGCGGTGTAGAGGTCGCCGCCGAGCAGGAACCAGGTCACCCAGGTGCCGAACGAGCGCCCGCCCAGGCCCCATTCGTCGAGGCTGTTCTCGTTCTCGGCCTTGCGCCAGCGGGCGGCCATGAAGCCCATGGCCGTGACGGCCACGAAGAAGAAGCAGAAGACGGCGAGTGCCACGCCGTTGACGCCGTCGTTCACTTCGCGCCTCCCTCGGCACCGCGCCGGGCGGCGGCCGCGGCCTTGCGCCCGCGCTGGTCACGCTGCCAGAGCTGGTACGCGATCATGGTGAGCAGGGTCGACAGGACCACCCAGCCCATCTGGTACCAGTAGAAGAACGGGATCCCGATGAAGGCCGGGTCGGTCTTGGCGTAGGAGCCGACCCACAGCAGGGCCACGAACGGCGCGCACAGGCATACGGCGATCACCACGCGCGCCGGTGTCACCACCGGGTCTCTCACTTCGGGTGCGTCTGGCATACGTCGGCTCCGTCCCCATCACTGGCCAATGATCGGACGAAATGTAGGGGACGCATCCCGCGATACGAAACCCCTGGTCCGGATGCCGGGCGTAACGGTTCGGTGTCGGCGCCGCCCCCGCGGGCCCGGCGGCCGCCGGAGCCGTCAGCCGCGCGGGGCGCTCTTCACTCGTTGGGGCGCTGGAGGCGGGCCACGAACTTGTAGCGGTCGCCGCGGTAGACCGAGCGCACCCACTCCACCGGCCGCTGCTCCTCGTCGAGGGAGTGCCGGGAGAGCATCAGCATCGGCAGGCCCACGTCGGTGCCGAGCAGCCCGGCCTCGCGCGGGGTGGCCAGCGAGGTCTCGATGGTCTCCTCGGCCTCGGCCAGCTGCACCCCGTACACCTCGTCGAGGGCGGTGTACAGGGAGGCGTACTTGACCAGGGAGCGGCGCAGGGCGGGGAAGCGCTTGGCCGAGAGGTGGGTGGTCTCGATCGCCATCGGCTCGCCGTTGGCCAGGCGCAGCCGCTCGATCCGCAGCACCCGCCCGCCCGCGGTGATGTCGAGCAGGCCCGCGAGCCGCTCGTCGGCGGTGATGTAGCCGACGTCCAGGAGCTGCGAGGTCGGCTCCAGGCCGCGGGCGCGCATGTCCTCGGTGTACGAGGTGAGCTGGAGGGTCTGGGAGACCTTCGGCTTGGCGACGAAGGTGCCCTTGCCCTGGATGCGCTCCAGGCGCCCCTCGACCACCAGCTCCTGGAGCGCCTGGCGCACGGTGGTCCGCGAGGTGTCGAACTCGGCGGCCAGGGTGCGCTCCGGCGGCACCGGGGTGCCCGGCGGCATGGTCTCGGTCATGTCGAGCAAGTGCCGCTTCAGCCGGTAGTACTTGGGCACGCGCGCGGTACGTCCCGTACCGGACGGCTCCGCCGCAGCGTGCGGGGCCGCCTCGGGCCCCGCGCTCTCCGCCTCCGTGCTCATCGTCCGCCCTCTCCGGCCGCCTGCTGTCGACGTACGCTCCGCCCTCACGGTGCCCGCCGCCTGTGCCGGACATCGTGACACGGCCCCCTGCGCGGGCCGCGCGTGCCGTCCGCGGCCCGATTACGTACCGCGAGCCTTCTTATACACCCTTGACACCCCCAAAAGTCCAGGCCAGAGTCACAAACTGGTCTACACCATGAGGCAGATCACTCGCCATGGTCCGGCCGCGGGTCATCCGGCCGGGTGGTGAGGTCAGCCGAGGCCGGGGCGCCGCGCCGTCCGCAGCGGCACCCCTGAAGGGAACATCGCGTACATGAACTCCACGGAAGCGGCCCGCCCGGACGCCCTGCACCGCGACGCGCTCGCCGTCCTCCAGCCCGGTTTCACCGGCACCACCGCGCCGGACTGGCTGCGGCGCCGGCTGGGCGAGGGCCTGGTCTCGGTCGGCCTCTTCGGGCGCAACATCACCGATGACCGTCAACTGGCCGCGCTGACCGCCCAGTTGCGCGCCGAGCGGCCGGAGCTGCTGGTCGCGGTCGACGAGGAGGGCGGCGACGTCACCCGCCTCGACGTGCGCGAGGGCTCCGCCTTCCCGGGCAATCTGGCGCTCGGCGCGGTGGACGACACCGCCCTCACCCGCGAGGTGGCCCACGCCCTCGGCGCCCGCCTCGCCGCCTGCGGCGTCAACCTGAACTGGGCGCCCTGCGCCGACGTCAACTCCGATCCCCGCAACCCGGTCATCGGGGTCCGCTCCTTCGGCTCCGGCACCGAACTGGCCGCCCGGCACACCGCCGCCTACGTCGAGGGGCTCCAGTCCGCCGGGGTCGCCGCCTGCACCAAGCACTTCCCGGGGCACGGGGACACCTCGGTCGACTCGCACCTCGCGCTGCCCCGCGTGGACGCCGACGAGGCCCTCCTGCACGCCCGCGAACTGGTGCCCTTCCGCGCCGCGATCGAGGCCGGCACCCGCGCCGTGATGAGCGCCCACCTCCTGGTGCCCGCCCTCGACCCGGAGAACCCGGCGACCCTCTCGCCCCGCATCCTCACCGGCCTGCTCCGCGAGGAACTCGGCTACCGGGGCCTGGTGGTGACCGACGGCATCGAGATGGGCGCCATCGCCGACACCTACGGCATCGAGCGGGGCGCCGTGCTCGCCCTCGCCGCCGGGGCCGACGCGGTCTGCGTGGGCGGCGGCCTCGCCGACGAGGCCACCGTGCTCCGGCTGCGGGACGCCCTCACCGCCGCGGTACGCGAGGGCACCCTGCCCGAGGAGCGGCTCGCCGAGGCGGCCGGGCGGGTGCGCGAACTGGCCGCCTGGACCGCGGCCCACGCCGCCGGGGGCCCCGGCGCCGCGGGGACACCGGGAGGCGCCGAGGAGCCCGCTGCCGCCGAGGCGTACACCAGGACCGGCCTGCGCGCCGCCCGCCGCGCGCTGCGCGCGACCCCGGACAAGCCGGTCACCCCGCTGAGCGGCCCGCCCTACGTGGCCTCGCTCACCGTCGCGGTCAACTTCGCGGTGGGCGAGGAGACCCCCTGGGGCCCGGCGGCCGAACTGCGCGCCCTGCTGCCGGGCACCCGCAGCGGCAGCTACGGCGCCGCCCAGGGCGAACCCGCCGCCCTCGCCGGGGAGATCCTGGCCGCGGCGGGGGAGCGGCCCCTGGTCGTGGTGGTCCGCGACGCGCACCGGCACGGGTGGATGACCGAGGTCCTGGACCGGCTCCTCGCGGTGCGCCCGGAGGCCGTCGTGGTGGAGATGGGCGTACCGCAGTCGCCGCCGCGGGGCGCCCTGCACCTGGCCACCCACGGGGCGGCCCGGGTCTGCGCCCGCGCGGCGGCCGAGGTCCTCGCCGGGGTGCGGGACTGAGCGGGGGCGCCGGGTACGCCGGAGGCCGCGCCCCCGAGCGGGGAGCGCGGCCTCCGGCGTAGCCGCCCGGGGGTCAGATCCCTTGCCAGGAGGGCTTCTCGGCGTAGGTATGCCGGAAGTAGTCCGCGTGCTTCAGCTTCGAGGCCGCCGCCTCGTCGACCACCACCGTGGCGTGCGGGTGCAGTTGCAGCGCCGAGGCGGGGACGACCGCGGCGAGTGGCCCCTCCACGGTCTGCGCGACGGCCTCGGCCTTGCCCTCGCCGGTGGCGAGCAGCACCAGGTGGCGGGCGTCCAGGATGGTGCCGATGCCCTGGGTGATGACGTGGTGCGGGACCTGCTCGATGTCGTCCCCGAAGAAGCGGGCGTTGTCCAGGCGGGTCTGCTCGGTGAGGGTCTTGATCCGGGTGCGCGAGGCCAGCGAGGAGCAGGGCTCGTTGAAGCCGATGTGCCCGTCGGTGCCGATGCCGAGCAGCTGCAGGTCGACCCCGCCCGCCGCGGTGAGCGCCGCGTCGTAGGCCCGGCAGGCCGCGGCCACGTCCTCGGCGGAGCCGTCCGGGCCCATGAAGGAGGACTCGTCGATGCCGAGCGGTTCGAGCACCTGGCGCAGCAGCACCGCGTGGTACGACTCCGGGTGCCCCGCGGGCAGCCCCACGTACTCGTCGAGCTGGCATATCCGGGCCCGGGAGGCGTCCACCGCCCCGCTCGCGACCCGGGCGGCGAGCGCCCGGTAGACGGGGAGCGGGGTGGACCCGGTGGCGACGCCGAGCAGGGCCTCCGGTTTGCGGGCCAGGAGCCCGGCGATGGCCCCGGCGATCAGCTCGCCGCCCGCGGCGGCGTCGGGGACGATGACAACTTCCACGCGGGGCCTGCCGTTCTGTGAGGTCGCGGTAGCCGCGGTACGGGCGTCGGGCGGAGCGTTGTGGTATAGACCAATACCAATCTAGCAGAGGGGTCCGGCGCCGGACAGCCTCCGGATCGCGGGGCGCCGCCGCGGCCCGGGCGGGGCGTCCCTTGCACGGATCAAAGAGCCGTACCACCCCTATTTCCGGCGCGGGAGCGCTAGAGTTGCGGCGGAGCGCGCGCCTCCGGGTGCCGCGCGCGGCGGTCGTACAGAGTCGAGATCCTGGGTCCGCCCCGGGAGCGGCTGCGGAGACCGCCGGAGAGAAAACGACAAACAGCTGCAGACCCGTGGACAGCGCCTAGTGGTCTAGTCCACAATGCTCAGGTAAAGTCTCCGTCCTTCCCGCACAGAAGGACGGTTGGGGAACCGGTCTCTCTGCCCTGACTGCCCGGCTCCTCATTCGGCCCGGACCGCACATCCGCGCGCCGATGCAACTCCGGGCTGCGGTGCCGGGAGGGCTGAGGGTCCCTCTCAGGCGCCGCGGCCCGCGGGTGTTTCCGGGGCCCGTACGGCGACTGCTCCACCGCCACCTGCGGGTACGCTCCCCCTGTGCCCTCCTTGAACGACCTCGTACGCCAGCACTCCTCGCTCGACGGCGCCGACCTCGAGTGGCTGCACCTGCTGGTCTCGGAGTGGCAGCTGCTGTCCGACCTCTCCTTCGCCGACCTGGTGCTGTGGATCCCCACCCGGGACGACACCCGCTTCGTCTCCGTCGCGCAGATGCGGCCCAACACCGGCCCCACCTCCTACCAGGACGACATGGTCGGCCACCTGGTGCCGCGCGGCCGGCGGCCGATGCTGGACGCCGCCCTGGACGAGGGGCGCATCGTGCGCGAGGGCGATCCGGAGTGGCGCGAGGAGGTCCCGGTACGGGTCGAGTCGATCCCGGTGCGCCGGGAGGGCCGGGTGCTCGGCGTGATCGCCCGCAACACCAACCTCCTCACCGTGCGCACCCCCTCCCGGCTCGAACTGACCTATCTGCAGAGCGCCTCCGACCTCGCGCAGATGATCGCCGCAGGATCGTTCCCCTTCCCGGGTCAGCAGGTCGACATGGACGCCGCGCCCCGGGTCGGCGACGGACTGATCCGCCTGGACGCGGACGGCTACGTCCAGTACGCCTCCCCGAACGCCCTCTCCGCCTACCACCGGCTCGGCCTCGCCGCCGACCTGGTCGGGCACCATCTCGGCACCACCTCCGCCGAGTTGGCGCCCTCGCGCGGCCCGGTGGACGAGGCCCTGTCCAAGGTGGCCAGCGGCTGGGCGCCGCGCGAGTTCGAGATCGAGGGGGACGAGGGCGTCATCCAGCTGCGCGCCATCCCGCTCAAGCCCAAGGGCCCCCGGATCGGCTCCCTCGTACTGCTGCGCGATGTCACCGAACTGCGCCGCCGCGAACGGGAGTTGATCACCAAGGACGCCACCATCCGGGAGATCCACCACCGGGTGAAGAACAACCTCCAGACCGTGGCCGCGCTGCTGCGGCTCCAGTCCCGGCGGATGGACTCCGCGCAGGGCCGGGAGGCGCTGAACGAGGCGGTGCGCCGGGTGGGCTCCATCGCCATCGTCCACGAGACCCTCTCGCAGAACCTCGACGAGCGCGTCGAGTTCGACGACATCGCCGACCGGGTGCTCGCGATGGTGGCCGAGATCGCCCCCGGCAAGGTCACCGGCCGCCGCACCGGGCGCTTCGGCATCCTGGACGCCGAGGTGGCCACCCCGCTCTCCATGGTGCTCACCGAGATCCTGCAGAACGCCCTGGAGCACGGCTACGGCCCGGGCGAGCAGGGCACCGTGGAGGTCTCCGCGGTCCGCAGCGCCCCCGTGCCCGCCACCGAGTCCCCCGGCGGCCGGAGCCCGGCCCGCCTCCTGGTGACCGTGCAGGACGACGGGGTGGGCCTGCCCGAGGGCTTCGACCCGCACAGCGCGGGCAACCTCGGCCTGCAGATCGTCCGCACCCTGGTGGAGGGCGAACTCGGCGGCTCCTTCGACATGGTGAACGCACCCGGGCGGGGAACACAGGTCATCCTCGACATCCCCGTTCCCGCCACCAAGTAGCGCGTGAGCGAGACCACTCTTCTATTCCTCTGCTCCAGCGCGGGATTGGCCGCTCCCGGTACCGAACACCATTTCCCCGTACGGGAGTTGCACGGAATACACAGAGACGTTCACAGAAAGTGCACGAGGGTTCGGGGAATTCACCCGGGCCGAACGCATCGGCTCAGGCGCCGGCCCGGCCGGAGAGGAACCGGACACCCGGTCGCCGGGTGAACACGCACAGAGATCCGGGCCGGTCTTCTCCCTTACGGGGGACGGCAGTTGACGGGGCCGGGCCGCCTGGCGGGGCGCCGCGGGGGAGTGCGCAGACGACAGCGAGCCCCGGACCAGATCTGGTCCGGGGCTCGCTGTGCCTAGTGCTCTACGGCATCGCCGGGCGATTGCCAAAGGGCGCATCGGAGGTTCTGCGCGCTGCGACTCGGGGGCGGATGAGGCGTACTCGCTGTACGCGTCGCCTGGCCCGGGCTCGTAGGGGCGTGGGCGTCAGGCGCTGGCCTGGCGCGCCCGGTTGCGGGCGGCGCGACGCTTCATTGCGCGGCGCTCGTCCTCGCTGAGGCCACCCCAGACGCCGGAGTCCTGGCCGGACTCGAGCGCCCACTGCAGACACTGCTCCACAACCGGGCAGCGACGGCAGACGGCCTTGGCTTCCTCGATCTGCAGCAGCGCAGGACCGGTGTTGCCGATGGGGAAGAACAGCTCGGGGTCTTCCTCGCGGCAAACGGCGTTGTGACGCCAGTCCATGGCTGCTACCTCTCTTGGTATTACGTGCGGGTTGCTTGTGAATGTGAACGCTTTCACGAATCCCTCGACAAGGGAAGGGCCGACCGCCGGATGAACCGGTGGGGTCCTGTGTTTTGAGGAGGGGTTCCGGCTCTCTGTGGGGCCGATGTTGCGGGCCGTCCCGAGCGCCATGTAGAGATTCGCAAACCTCGGCGGCGGATACAACCCCTTCCGGAAAGTTTTTTTTGATTCCTCGGTGTCGGCTCAGTCACAGCCGTACTTCTATGGGGTGGATCCTGGCCTAAACGTTCGACTGAAAGGAGTTTGGTCTCTTCCAGTCACACAATCACACGCAGTGCACGGCGTACGCCTGTGAACGTCACGCTGGTTCGCAGCCCCAGGTGGTCTCCGTCCATCTGAAGGGGCAGCGGCACCTTCGAATGCAAGGTGAAGGCCGTCAGATCGCGGGCCGAGACGACCTGCTTTCCGTGCGGCCCGCGCTCGGGGGACGAAGTGAGCAATTGCGTGGCAAGGCGGGTCACGCCCACGGTGGAGAGTCTGCGCAGGCCGAGGACGTCCAGGGCGTCGTCGAAGGAGGCCCCGGGCAGCGCGTAGACCGGGCGGTTGCCCAGGAAAGTCCAGGGTGAGGTGTTGCAGACGATGGACATCGCCAGGTCCGCCACCGGGTCCTCGCCGGGCCGCTCCAGGGTGATGGTGCCGTTGCGGCGGTGCTCGTCGTCGAAGAACTGCCGCAGCGCCTGGCGGAGGTAGAGCGCGTGGGTCGACTTCCGGCCGCGCTCGCGCTGCTGTTCGACCCGGCCGATGACCCCCGCGTCGAAACCGAAGCCCGCGCAGAAGGTGAACCACCGGGCCGGGACCGACTCGTCGGCGGTGCCGGGCGTACCGGCGGCGAGGCCGAGTCCGACCGTGCGCTCGCTGCCCTCGCGCAGGGCCTGGAGCAGCGCCCCGGTGGACTCGACCGCGTCGTTGGGCAGGCCGAGCGCCCGTGCGAAGACGTTGGTGGAACCGCCGGGCACCACCGCGAGCCGGGGCAGCCGCTCCGGGTCGGGGCCCTCGTGGAGCAGTCCGTTGACGACCTCGTTGACGGTGCCGTCGCCGCCGAGCGCGACCACCAGGTCGACCTCGCCGCCCTCCGCCGCCTGCCGCCCGAGATCCCAGGCGTGGCCGCGGTACTCGGTGGTGACGGCGTCGAGCTTCATCTCGCTCGCCAGCGCGTGGATGAGGACGTCACGGGTGCGCGCACTCGTGGTGGTGGCTGCCGGGTTGGCGACGAGAAGGGCACGCATGTCATGCAGCGTACCTACTCGGGGGTACCCGCTCTGCACCGAGGTGGGGCCCGGAGGAGGGCCGCGGTTACCCTGCTGGGGTGAGCAAGAAGCCGAAACCCGCCGCCCGCCCCGCCGCGAAACCCGCCGCCGCGCCGGCCGCGAAGCGCACGCGGCAGGAGCGGAGCGCGCCGGGCCCGAAGGGCACCGCGAAGGCGGCGCAGGGCCCGAAGAGCGCCACGAAGGCGACCGGCGCGACGGCCGCGAAGAGCGCCGCGAAAGCTACGAACGCGAGGAGCGCCGCGAAAGCCGCGGACGCGAAGAGCGCCGTGCCCGCGCCGCGGGACGCGGATGCCCCGGCTGGCAGCGCGGCGGAGGGCACGCCGGACACCGGGGCCGAGGGGCCCCGTCCCGGCCGCCTGACGGCCGCCGCCGTGCTCGCCGCCCTGGAGGGGCTCGCGCTCCTCGTCGGCGGCGTCTATCTGCTCGTCCGCGGACTGACCGGCGACCCCGAGGACCGCTCCCAGGCGGCCACCGGCGGCGTCACCCTGATCGTGCTCGCCCTGCTGCCGCTGATCGCGGCCCGGGGGCTGCTGCGGCAGCGCAGTTGGAGCCGGGGCCCGGCGATCATCACCCAGATCATGGCGCTGCCGGTGGCCTGGACGCTGCTCCAGGCGGACAGCGCGACGATCCCCGGCGGTATCGCGCTCGCGGTGGCCGCGGTCGCCGTGCTCGTGCTGCTCGTGCACGCCGACACCACCCGCGCCCTCGGCATCCGGGGCCCGGGCCGGGCCCCCGGGGACGAGGCCGGGAAGCGCGACGGCGGCTGAGCCGGGCGGACACGACTCGGCCCGGGTTCCCGCGGTGCGGGGCCCGGGCCGAAACGGTTGCGCGGCGTGCCGCGCGGCTACTCCTCGACGAGGAGCTTCTCCCGCAGCTGCGCGAGGGTGCGGGCGAGCAGCCGGGAGACGTGCATCTGCGAGATGCCGACCTCCTGGGCGATCTGCGACTGGGTCATGTTGCCGAAGAACCGCAGCAGCAGGATGCGCTTCTCGCGGGGCGGCAGGTCCTCCAGGAGCGGCTTGAGGGACTCGCGGTACTCGACGCCCTCCAGCGCCTCGTCCTCCGCGCCTAGGGTGTCCGCCACCGCGGGCGACTCGTCGTCGGTGTCGGGCACGTCCAGGGAGAGCGTCGAATAGGCGTTGGCCGATTCGAGCCCCTCCAGGACCTCCTCCTCGGAGATGGCGAGCTTCTCCGCCAGCTCGTGCACGGTGGGGGAGCGGCCGTGCCTCTGGGACAGCTCCGCGGTGGCCGTGGTCAGCGAGAGCCGCAGCTCCTGGAGCCGCCTCGGGACGCGTACCGCCCAGCCCTTGTCGCGGAAGTGCCGCTTGATCTCGCCGACCACCGTCGGGGTCGCGTAGGTGGAGAACTCCACCCCGCGCTCCGGGTCGAAGCGGTCCACGGACTTGATCAGGCCGATGGTGGCGACCTGGGTCAGATCGTCGAGCGGCTCGCCGCGGTTGCGGAAGCGGCGGGCGAGATGCTCCACCAGCGGCAGGTGCATGCGCACCAGGCGGTTGCGCAGTTCCGCGTACTCGGGGGTGGTGTCGGAGAGCGTGCGCAGCTCTATGAACAGATCCCGCGCACCGCTGCGGTCGTGCGGATCGTGCGCCGTCCGGCCCTGCTGGGGCGACCGGCCGCCGCGCCGCTCGTGCTCGTTCATGCTTCCCGCCCTTTCCCGGCCGTCGCCGGGAGGCGCCCCCGTCGCCTTGCCGGGGGCCGACCCGCCCGTGCCGCCCTGTCCCTCCCGCAGCTCCCCGGTCGCCTCCGGGGAGTGGCCCTCCGGGTGCGGCCGGGCCTGCTGCTCGGGGATGCCGCGCGGACCGCGCCGCGTCCCGCCGCGGCCCTCGGTCCCGTCCTGGCCGCCGTGGCCGCCCGCGGGCTGCCCTCGTGTGCCGTGCTCGTCGTCGCGCACAGGCCCGTCCCCGTTCCTCACGCCGGTGCGACTCCCGCGCCGCGCTGTTTGTAGAGGCTGATCGAAACGGTGTTGTCCTCCGCCACCGAGGAGTCGACCTTGCCCGCCAGTGCCGAGAGCACGGTCCAGGCGAAGGTGTCCCGCTCCGGGGCCCGTCCGTCGGTGGTCGGCGCGGAGACGGTGACTTCGAGCGAGTCGTCCACGAGCCGGAAGACGCAGCTGAGGACCGAACCCTCCACGGCCTGCTGGAGCAGGATCGCGCAGGCCTCGTCCACGGCGATACGCAGGTCCTCGATCTCGTCGAGGGTGAAGTCCAAACGCGCTGCGAGGCCGGCGGTCGCCGTCCGCAGCACCGACAGGTAGGCACCCTCAGCCGGCAGCCGGACTTCGACGAAGTCCTGGGTCGCGGGCTCGCCTGCGATCTGGGACACCCTCACCTCCAAGGTGGTACAAGATCATCCGGGGACCGGGAGTCTCCTCCCGGCTGATGCGATACGTGGTGCAGCGGTGACGCTATCGCGATCCCGACTGCTCTGTCCCGCGGACCCCGGCCCGTTCTGTCACTCATGGTAAGTCAATGAGTACACACAGTGGCTAGGGGTGTGCGGGGCCAAATACGAAGCGCATGCGCCGGATTGACGTACCCACACCACGGCGCGGTGAATCTTCACGCGCCCCCACCGGACGGTTCAGGCCGCTTCAGACGAGGACGTTGTCCGTAAAGCACCAGCGCCAGTCCTCGCCCTTCTCGAAGCTGCGCATCACCGGGTGGCCGCTCTCGCGGGCGTGCGCGGAGGCGTGCCGCAGCGGTGAGGAGTCGCAGCAGCCGATGTGCCCGCAGGAGAGGCACTTGCGCAGTTGGACCGGGTGGGTGCCCGTCTCGGCGCACTCCCGGCAGGTTTCGCCCAGCGCCTCCGGTTCGGGGTGCGGCAGCGCGTCGATGTGCGAGCACTCGTTCATGATGTCCACCGTACGACGCCCCGCCGAGAGGAGCCGGTCAACAGCCATGGACGCCCTGCCAGTCCTCTTCCTGGTCGCGGGCAGCGCCGCGGTGGCCGGGGCCGCCCGCCGCACCCGCGTCTCCGCGCCGCTGGTGCTCGTCGCGGCCGGGCTCGCCGTCTCGTACCTGCCCGGCGTCCCGGAGTACACCCTCGACCCGGAGGTGATCCTGCCGCTGGTGCTGCCGCCGCTGCTGTACACCGCGGCGAGCGACAGCTCCTATCTCGACCTGCGGGCCCAACTGCGGCCGGTGGCCCTGCTCTCGGTCGGCTACGTGCTCTTCGCGACGCTGGTCGTGGGCTGGGCCGCCTACCTCCTCGTACCGGATCTGCCGCTCACCGCGGCGCTGGTCCTCGGCGCGGTGGTGGCGCCGCCGGACGCGGTCGCCGCCACCGCGGTCGCCCGCCGGGCCGGGCTGCCCTCGCGGATCACCACGATCCTCCAGGGTGAGTCGCTGGTGAACGACGCCACCGCGATCACCGCCTTCAAGGTCGCCCTCGCCGCGGCGGTCGGCGAGGGGGCCAGCTGGGCCGGCGGCATCGGCGAGTTCCTGCTCGCCGCGGTCGGCGGCGTCGGGATCGGGCTGCTCCTGATGGTCCCGCTGCACTGGCTGCGCACCCGGCTGACCGAGGCCCTGCTGCAGAACACCCTCTCGCTGCTCATCCCCTTCGTGGCCTACGCGGTCGCCGAGCGGGTGCACGCCTCGGGGGTGCTCGCGGTGGTCGTCGTCGCCCTCTACCTCGGCCACCGCGCCTGGCAGGTCGACTTCGCGACCCGGCTCCAGGAGGCCGCGGTCTGGAAGATGGTCGCCTTCATCCTGGAGTCCTCCGTCTTCGCCCTCATCGGCCTCCAACTCCCGTTCGTACTCAAGGACTTGGGGGCGTACGGGGCCGGGGAGGCCCTCTGGTACGCGCTCGCGCTCTTCCTGGTGGTCGTGGCGGCGCGCTTCGTCTGGGTCTATCCGGCGGCCTATCTGCCGCGCCTGTCCCGGCGGGTGCGGGAACGCGAGGAGGACCCCACCCCGCAGGGCGCCTTCGTGATCGCCTGGGCCGGGATGCGCGGCGTGGTCTCGCTCGCCATCGCCTTCTCCGTCCCGCTGACCCTGGACGACGGCGAGGACTTCCCGGCCCGCAATCTGGTGCTCTTCCTCACCTTCACCACCGTCATCGGCACCCTGGTCGTCCAGGGGCTGAGCCTGCCCGCGCTGATCCGGCTGCTGCGACTGCCCGGCCGGGACCGGCGCCAGGAGACGCTGGCCGAGGCGCAGGCCCAGGCCCAGGCGTCCAGGGCGGCGGAGCAGCGGCTCGACGCCCTCCTCGCGGACGAGCGCAACCAGCTGCCCGCCCCGCTCGCGGAGCGCCTGCGCACCGTCCTGGAGCGCCGCCGCAACGCCGTCTGGGAGCGGCTCGGCGCGGTGAACCCGGTGACCGGCGAGAGCGCGGACGAGACCTACCGGCGCCTGGCCCGCGCCATGATCGAGTCCGAGCGCGAGGTCTTCGTGAAGCTGCGCGACGGCCGCTACATCGACGACGAGATGCTGCGCACCCTGCTGCGGCGCCTGGACCTGGAGGAGGCGGCCGCCTACCGGGAGGCCGAGGACTAGGGCGAGGGCTGGGCCGAGGACTGGGCCGAGGACTGGGGCATGGCTCCCGGCGGGGGTGCGTTCGGCGGGCGGCCGGTGATCACCGCCGCGAGGGTGGTGCCCGGGGCGAAGGCGCCCTCCTCGGTCAGCGCCAGGAGTCCGTAGAGCATCTTGGCGACATAGAGGGTTTCCACCGGCAGGCCGTGCCGGGCGCCGAAGTCCTCGGCGAAGGCCAGGAGTTCGGGCGGGGTGCGCGCGTAGCCGCCGAAGTGGAAGCGGTCGTCGAGGGTCCAGCTCCCGCGGCGGCCCCCGAAGGCGGACCGCTGGAGTGTCTCGATCTCGCCCTCCAGGAAGCCGCCGCCGACCACCGGGATGCCCAGCGCGCGCTGCCCCGGCGCCAGCCCCGCGGCGAGGCCCGCGAGGGTGCCGCCGGTCCCGCAGGCCACCGCCACCACCTCGGCCGCGCCCGCCAGTTCGGCGCCGAGGTCCCGGCAGCCGCGTACCGCGAGCGCGTTGCTGCCGCCCTCCGGGACGAGGTAGGCGCCCTCGCCGCCGGTCTCGCGCAGGATGCGGGCGAGCGTCTCCGGTTCGTTCTTGTGCCGATACGTCGCTCTGTCGACGAAGTGCAGCCGCATCCCGTCGGCCGCGCAGGCGCGCAGCGTGTCGTTGAGCGGGCGCCCGGCGAGTTCGTGGCCCCGTACCACCCCGGTGGTGGCGAGGCCGAGCAGCCGTCCCGCGGTGGCGGTGGCGCGCAGATGGTGGGAGTAGGCGCCGCCGAAGGTGAGCAGGGGGCGGCCGGCCGCGGCCCGCAGATTGGGGGCGAGTTTGCGCCACTTATTGCCCACGAGCGCGGGGTGGACCAGGTCGTCCCGCTTGAGCAGCAGCCGTACACCGTGCCGGGCGAAGCGCTCGTCCTCCGCGGCCACCAGCGGGGAGGGGAGCCGGGGGCGCGGGGCGGTGTCGAGGGGGAGCACCCGCCCATTGTCGCGCCGGGGGCGCGGGGGCGGCGCGCGGGCCCGGCGGCGGCCGCACTGTTGCGGAACGGAAACCCATGATGCCCGTGTCGCGGTTGATTCAATCCCGCTCTTTTGTGTAATGGCGCCGGTACGTTCCGTGGTGGAAGGGTTGCCCCTGCAGGTCAGCGCATGATCGGGAGGGCAATTTACATGTCGGTAGGCGAAGAGGTCCGCGCGGAACAGACCAAGCCGCAGCAGAGTCTCGGTACAGCGGCCGCGCGGAATCTGGCCACCACCACGAAGTCCGCGCCGCAGATGCAGGAGATCAGCTCACGCTGGCTGCTGCACACGCTGCCGTGGGTGAACGTGCAGGGCGGTACGTATCGCGTGAACCGGCGACTGAGTTACTCGGTCGGCGACGGCCGGGTGACCTTTGTGAAGACCGCGGACCAGGTGGAGGTCGTCCCCGCGGAACTGGGCGAACTCCCGCTGCTGCGGGGCTTCGAGGACCAGGAGGTGCTGGCGAGGCTCGCGCAGCGCTGCCGGCAGCGCGAGTTCGCGGCGGGGGAGGTCCTCTCCTCGTTCGGCAGCCCGGCCGACGAGGTCTTCCTCCTCGCGCACGGCAGGGTGGAGAAGATCGGCACCGGTCCCTACGGCGACGACGCGGTCCTCGGCGTCCTCGCCGACGGCGCCTACTTCGGCGAGCACGCCCTGCTCGACCCGGACGCCATCTGGGAGTACACGACCAGGGCGGTCACCGCGTGCACCGTGCTCACGCTGCCGCGCCGGGACCTCGAACAGGTCGCCGAGCGCGCGGAGTCGCTGCGCACCCACCTCCAGCGGCTGCGCTCCATCCCGGCGCAGCGCACCAACAAGTACGGCGAGAAGCAGATCGACCTCTCCGCGGGCCACACCGGGGAGGCGGAGCTGCCGGGCACCTTCGTCGACTACGAGGCCGCCCCCCGGGAGTACGAACTGAGCGTCGCGCAGACCGTCCTGCGGATCCACACCAGGGTGGCCGACCTCTACAACCAGCCCATGAACCAGACGGAGCAGCAGCTGCGGCTGACCGTCGAGGCCCTGAAGGAGCGCCAGGAGCACGAGCTGATCAACAACCGCGAGTTCGGGCTGCTCAACAACTGCGAGTACGAGCAGCGGCTCCAGCCGCACGACGGCGCGCCCACCCCGGACGACATGGACGAGCTGCTGAGCCGCCGGCGCGGTTCCAAGCTCTTCCTCGCGCATCCGCGGGCCATCGCCGCCTTCGGCCGCGAGTGCAACAAGCGGGGCCTGGTGCCCGAGACCGTCGACCTGGGCGGCAGCCGGATCCCCACCTGGCGCGGGGTGCCGATCTTCCCGTGCAACAAGATCCCGGTGAGCGAGGCCCGGACCACCTCGATCATCTGCATGCGTACCGGCGAGGCCGAGCAGGGCGTGATCGGCCTCCAGCAGTCGGGCATCCCGGACGAGATCGAGCCCAGCCTGTCGGTGCGCTTCATGGGCATCAACGAGTCCGCGGTCATGTCCTACCTGGTGACGGCCTACTACTCGGCGGCCGTCCTGGTGCCGGACGCCCTCGGCGTCCTGGAGAACGTCGAGATCGGCCGCTGGTAGCAGTGGGTCTCCGCCGCCCGGTGCCGCCTCTCGTCCCATGGGGCGCGGCACCGGGCGGCGACCGCCCGCACCCCCGGCCGCCGGTACCGAACGGCCGCCGGGGCGGGGAAGTCGAGCAGCGAGTGAGAGGGCCCATGAGCAAGGCCGTACGAGCCCAGAACCAGAACCAGCAGGGGCCGTGGCCCACCGGGCAGTCCCGGCGCTTCGGGTGGCGCGGCGGGAAGGCCGACCGGGACGCCGCCTCGCCGGGCATCCCGCAACCGGGCCGGCCCGCCGACGAACAGATACCGCCGAGCCGCGGCTCCGCCCGCCACGAGGCGCCCGGTGGGACCCAGGAGGCCGCGGTGATCCTGGAGCGCGCCCGCCGGAGCGTCGACCCGGGGCTGCGCCGGGCGGTGGACGCCCTGCCGGGGGCGATGTGCCGTGTCGCCCGGTACCACTTCGGCTGGGAGCACGCGGACGGCACCCCGGCGGCGGGCAACGCGGGCAAGGCGGTGCGTCCCGCGCTGGTGCTCACCGCCGCCGAGGCGCTGCGGGCACCGCGGGGTGCCGCCCTGCGACCGGCCGTGGCCGTGGAGTTGACGCACAACTTCACCCTGCTCCACGACGATGTGATGGACCGCGACCGCACCCGCAGGCACCGGGCCACGGCCTGGACGGTCTTCGGCGACGCGGACGCCATCCTCGCCGGGGACGCCCTCCACGCCCAGGCCCAGCTGCTGCTGACCGAGGACCGGCATCCGGCCGCGGCGGCCGCCGCGGCGCGGCTCGCGGCCAGTGTGGTCGAACTCTGCGAGGGGCAACACCTCGACACCGCCCTGGAGAGCCGCCCGCCGCGCGAGGTGAGCCTGACCGAGTGCCTGGAGACGGCGGAGTCCAAGACCGGGGCGCTGCTCGGCTGCTCCTGCGCCCTCGG
The DNA here is from genome assembly GCF_012273655.1 of Streptomyces physcomitrii. GTDB lineage: Bacteria > Actinomycetota > Actinomycetes > Streptomycetales > Streptomycetaceae > Streptomyces > Streptomyces physcomitrii. The sequence goes on from NZ_JAAWWP010000001.1 coordinate 577,911, forward strand.
CGCGCTCTACGCGGGCGCGGACGGTGAAGTCGTCGAGGCGCTCGACGCGTTCGGGCGGGAGGCGGGCCTCGCCTTCCAGCTGATCGACGATGTGATCGGCATCTGGGGCGACCCGCGCCGCACCGGCAAGCCCGCCGGGGCCGACCTCCTGGTGCGCAAGAAGTCGCTGCCGGTCGTGGCCGCGCTCACCTCGGGCACCCCGGCCGCCGAGGAGCTCGCGGAGCTGTACGCCCGCCCGCCCGACCGCGCCGACCTGGAGCGGACCGTCGCGGCGGTGGAGCGCGCGGGCGGCCGGGACTGGGCACAGCAGCAGGCCGCCGAGCACATGTCGCGTGCGGTGGACCACCTGGCCCGGGCGGTCCCGGACCCGGTCGCGGCCGGGGGCCTGCTGGCCCTCGCGGAGTTCGTGACGCGAAGGACGGCCTGAGGCCCCCGGCTCCTTCGGGCCTGTCGTCACACTCCCCTCGTCGCCCGGAGGGTCGCGACGCAGAGGGGAGTGTGACGACAGGGCCTCGGGGCCGCCGCGGTCAGCTTCCGGTCTCCGCCTTGGGGACGGCGACCAGGAGCGCGGTGTCCAGGGGCAGTTCGTGCGTCTCGGAGAGCGTGAAGCCGCTGCGTTCCAGAAGGGCCGTGTACTCGGAGCGGGTGCGCTCCTCGCCCGCGGCGATGGTCAGCATGTGGACGTCGAACCAGACGGCGAGCGAGGGGGCGCCGTCATCCGGGATGACGCGTTCGACGATGAGCAGCGCCCCGTCCTCCCGGATGGACTCGCGGATCCGGGTGAGCACCTCCACGCACTTCTCGTCGTCGCGGCCGTGCAGGATCCTGGAGAGGAGGTAGACGTCGCCGCCGGCCGGGACTTTCTCGTAGTAGTCGCCGGAGGCGAAGTCGAGGCGGTCGGCGACATCGGAGCCGGCGAGGCCCCGGCGCGCGGCGTCGATGACGTGCGCGGTGTCGAAGAGGACGCCGCGGGCCTGGGGGCTGCTGCGCAGCACCTCGGCCAGGAGCACGCCGTTGCCGCCCGCGATGTCCACCACGGTGCGGGCGGAGCCGAAGTCGTACAGGGCCGGTATCTGCGTGAAGAACTCCGATCCCGCCGCCATGGCCCGGTCGAACTTCCGGGTCAGCTCCGGACTCCGGCCGAAGTACGGGTACATGGCCGCCCCGTGTACGGAGTCGAAGCCGCGCTCCCCGGTGCGCACCGTGTGGGTGAGGGCGCCCCAGCCGCTGTAGAACTCCTCGCCGTAGAGCAGGGCGAGGTCGCGCATCGAGCCGTGCTCCCGGGTGCGCAGCAGGTCGCCGGTCTCGGTGGTGAGGTAGGCGCCCTGCGCGTCGGTCCGCAGGATGCCGAGTTCGGTGAGGAAGCGCAGCAGCCGGTGCAGGGAGGGGCCGTGGGTGCCGGTGCGGGCGGTGAGTTCCGCGGCGGTCAGCGGTCCCTCGGCGAGGTGGTCGGCGAGTTCCAGTTCGGCGGCGGTGTGCACGGCCTGGGAGGCCCAGTAGCCGACGGTGAGTTCCATGAGCCTGCGCGAGGCGGAGGTCTCGGTCATGGTCGTGCGCTCCTCGGAAGACGTGGCGGGACGGCGGTTCGGGTGGCTCAGGCGACGGCGAGATCGGGCTGCTGCCGGTTCTCGACACCGGTCTTCAGGCAGGCCCGGGCGATGGCGTCGCCCTGCAGGAGGGTCCGGGAGCCGACGTGCGGGCGGGCGCCGATGGCGGTGACCCACTGGACGGACTCGACCGGCGGCCCGTAGGAGAACCGGCCGCGGTGGGCCGTCCCGGAGGAGTCGAGGAGCCGGAAGCTGCCCTCGGTCACGTCCAGGCCGCCGGTCTCGTAGCCGGGGCCGCCGGTCTCGGGGATGACGTGCGGACGGCAGGCCCCCGCGTCGAGCAGCCGGCGCAGCAGCGGGTCGGTGGTGCGCCGGATGTCGGTGAGCGGCAGGTGGGCCTCGACCAGCGCGGTGACCGGCACCGGCTCCTCGGCGACACCCGGCGAGGAGACCAGGAAGCGGCCGTCCTCCTCGTCGGCGGTCACCGTCGTCCGGGGGCCGACCATGCGGACCACGTCCGCGGCGACGAGCGCCTCCATCTCCTCGATCCGGGTGACCGGCGGCCCGCTGGCGATGTAGTTGTTGAGCCCGCTGAACCAGCGGTCGACGTGGTCCCGGTAGGAGAGTCCGCGGATGCCCTGGTGCGAGATGACCTGGCGTATCTCGTCCCGCAGGTCCCGCATGATGGCCGCGGTCGCCTTGAAGGCGCTGGCGGCCGGTCCCGCCGCGGACTGCTCCAGGTCCCAGCGCAGCCGCTCGCCGATCCAGCGCTGGAACTCCGCGCGGTCGGCGAACTGCCGGTCCGCGGCCGGGCGGTCCACCTTCTGCCAGTCCCAGTGCAGGGAGGGGTCGGGGAACCGGGTGCACAGGAGTTCGCGCATCGGCTCGCTGTCCCACTCCAGTCGGCAGTAGCGGTCGAGGAACTCCTCGCGGACGGCCGGGTCCCCCTCCCGCAGCAGGCTGCCGTAGTAGACGTAGCCCACCTCCTTGGCCACGTACGGCCACAGGTGGCGCATGAAGTCGGTCGCGCCGCGGCCCGCGTCGCGGCGCAGTTCGGCGATGACCTCGGCGGTCAGGAAGCGCGGCTGGTAGCGCGGGACGATCTCCAGCTCGACCTCGGCGCGCGCGGTGTAGGGCACGCCGCGCCCCGACCCCGCGTACAGGACGGGCTCGCGGCCGGAGGGCCGGTAGCGCAGCCGGCCGTCCCCGTCGCGCAGGAAGGTGCCGCCGCGGCCCTGGGTCAGCAGGGTGACGTAGTCGAAGAAGTTGAGGCCGAGGCCGCGCAGGGCGACGGCTTGGCCCGGGCGGATCACCGACAGGTCGGCCTCGACCGGGCTGGAGGGCGGCACGTAGACGAGGCCGCGGTCGGCGGCGAAGGCGGCCAGCCGCTGCTGGGCACCGGTCGGCGCGACATCGAAGTGGCCCTGGGCGAGGATGACCGCGTCGCAGGTCAGCGGCGCGTCCAGGTGCTCGAGTCGCAGCTCCTGCCGCCCGCCTTCGATGTCACTGAGCCCGATCGCCCGGTCCCGGTGGACGGTGACGCTGATCTCCTTCGGCGCGGTGCGGATGACCTCGTCGAGGGCCCAGCTCAGATAGGCGCCCTGGAAGGCGCGGCTGCCGTAGGACCACGGTTTCATACGGGAGGCCTCCTCGGCGTCCTCCTCGCTCACCGCGGTGACGCTGCCCTCGTTCACCTTGCGCGCCCACTGGTACTGGGTCGGTCCGGGGACGATCGGCCCCTCGCAGGGCACCGTCTTGTCGGTGTACACCGTCACGTCGGAGGCGACGGTGTTCATCAGGAGGAGGCGGTTCTGGTCCCGCTGCCACACCCGGCCCGCCCCGGCGGGGTACGGGTCCACCAGGTGCACCTCCACGGGCACCCCGGGGGCGAGCAGCGGAGCGTTCACACACAGGCGCTCAAGGGCCACGATGCCGCGCGGGCCCGCGCCCACGATTCCCACACGGATGGACGAACGGCCGTACTGCACTGGTGGGTTCCCTCCACGTCGGTTCGGTTCACTGGGTGTGCGGACGTTCACCGGACCTCCCCGAACGGCCGGGGTAAGCGGTCGATGTCGTCCCGGAGCATCCGGCCGCTGTCGCGGGCGCGGGCGAGCACGTCCGCGGCGTTCGGCTTGCCGAGCCCCCGCACAGGGGCCACGGACTCCTCGCGCGAGGGGAGTCCAGGCCCGGAGGGCTCCCCGGACCGGTGCGGCAGGCGCGGCAGCGTCATGAGGAGGCCGCGGCCGGTACGCCGGTACGGCCGGCCGGGTCCGCTGCCCTGCGGGCCAGCCCGTCGAGGAGCGGGAAGAGTTCCTCGGGGCGCTCCAGGATGTGGTCCACCCCGAGTCGGTAGAGGCGTTCGAGGTCCGAGTCGTGCTTGACGCTGCCGACGGAGAGGTTGCCGCCCACCACGACCGGGCAGCGGATCAGCTCGGCCGCCCTGGCCGCGGGGAGGTCGTGCAGGTCCGCGTGGATGTGCCCGTTGAGGCTGCCGATGAGCACCGCCAGGGCGTCCGGGTGCCGACCGCAGGCCTCGGCGAACTCCGCCACCTCGGTGCAGGTCCCCAGGTTGATCACCAGGTAGCCCCGGGCGCGCAGGGCGTGCGCGATGAGCTGGTTGGCCACGGCGTGGCTGTCACTGGCGGCGACCCCGAGGATCACCACCCGGGAGGCGGGGGCGGAGGACATCGTCATGGCGGAGTGCCTTTCTCGCAGGGGCGGGAGGGCCGGGGCCGGAGGCGGTCAGTCGTCGAAGGCGGCGAACAGTTCGCGCTTGCTGACCGAGGTGATCTGGTGCACGTCGAACTCTTCGGGGTCGGCGATGGAGAGCGAGTCGAAGACCCGGTTGACGGCGGCGACCAGTCCCCACTCCGCCGTGTACGCGGGCCAGCCCCGGTGACCGCTCTCCAGGTCCTGCTGCCGCACGAAGAGGTAGTTGTGCCACTGCCGGCTCGCGGGGTAGCGGTGGTGGTAGTCGTGGACAACGGTGTCGCCGGTGAGCACCAGGTAGCGGCTCGGGAAGTGCAGGCAGGCCATGCGTGCGCTCCAGCGCAGCCAGGCCAGTGCCCGGCGCGGCAGGGGGAGTGCGGGGTCGGGCGCGCGCTCCCCGAGGAAGATGGCGTTGGTGAGCCCGGCGAAGTACTCCTTGCCCCTGCGCACGGTCGTGTCCGGCGCCGGGAAGGTGTGCTTGACGCACAGCCGCAGGGTGTTGCTCATCTGGTAGAGCGGGACCAGCGGGACGAACCAGACCAGGAGCAGGGCCGGCCACAGCCCGAGCAGGCTCGCCGCGAGCGCGGTGCCGCCGTACAGCACCAGGGCCGTGGCCTTCTCCGCGGGGGCCGACTTCTGGGCGAAGGAGCGGACGCGGGCGATCGCGAACGCGAGGTGGAAGCGCGGCGAGGACATCTTGCCGAGCACCCGGCGCCACATCTGTCCGCGGGTCATCCCCGGGTGCAGATCGAGGCTGATCAGGAAGGCCTGGACGGTGGGGTCGCGCAGGGTCATGTGGTGGACCGCGTGGTGGTCGCTCACATGCTCCTTGCTGTACCGGGCGAAGTTCTGGATGACCAGCAGGCTGGAGACGGAGTAGCCGATCGCCGTGTCCAGGCCGCGCCGGGCATACATGTTCCGGTGCGAGCACTGGTGGAAGATCATCATCCGCAGGTTGCGCATGCCGTGCAGCGTCATCGCCCAGCCCGGCAGGAGGAGCAGCAGGTACCAGGCGCCGAGCGCGTACCCGGTGGTGCTGATCGCGAGACCGGCGAGCATGCTCGTCCAGGCCGCGCCCAGATGGAAGCCGGGGGACATCGGCAGGGCGCGCTGCCCCGCCAGGGCTTTGCCCGTCATCAGTGTCAGAGGCATCTGCAGGAAGCCCGGCAGGACGCGGAGCGATTCGCGTACGTCGGTGTCGCGTGGGGCGTTCAGCTCCGGTGTGCGGGCCTCGTGCGCACTGTGGACGGCCATGGGTGCAGGTCCCTTCCGTGGTGCTGTCGCTGGGGCGCTCCGGGGCCCGGGCGGGCGCAGGCATGCCGGAGCGCCGCAGGGGCTCGGGGTGCGGGGGTGCGCGGGTGCGGGGCGCTCCGGCCGCCGGGACCGCCGCGGCGCTGAGCGCGTGCGGAGGTGCCGGGGCAGGAGCGGGCAGGCGTCGGTGCCGTCCGCGGTGGTGGGAGGTGGCAGGAAGTGCGGTGGCGCAGTCGGTTCTCGGGCTGGCACGGCGACATGCGTACCTTCTGTGAAGGCGCCGTCACGCTACCGATATCTGTCACGTATGGTCAAGTGATGCTCTGCGTCTGTCATATCTAGTCAGATCACTCGACCCTGGCCTATCGTGAGTCAAGGCTGTTGACTGAACTTACGGAGTTGCCAAGGGAGTTGGACCGCCCGGGGACGGGGCGCACCGGCGTGAGGCAGACGGGGGAAGGGGTCCGGAGGGTGACCAGGTTGGCGGCCGCGGCAGCCGCGGGGACCGGCAGGGGCCGTGCGCGGGCGCCGGGGAACTCCGCCGCCCGCCGGGGCTCACGAGGTGGCGGGGTCCGTTTCGCCGAGCGCCGTCGCGAGCGACTTCCACGCCTCGGCGGCGAGGTCGAGACAGCCGGCCTCCTCCGCCTCGACGGCGACCCCGTGCATCAGGTGCCGCGCCACGACGGGCTCCCCGAGGCGGGAGAGGTACTGCGCGCGCAGCAACCGGGTGCGCAGCAGGTCCTGGAAGGAGAGCAGGCCGGTCTCCTCCGCCTCCGCCGCGGCCCTGCGGGCCTCCTCGAAGCGCCCCTCGGCCCCGTGCAGCCGGGCGGTGAGGGCGAGCAGGGACGCCAGTTGCGCGGGCCCGCCGACCAGCCGCAGCGCCGTGGCGGCCTCGTCGATCCACTCCTGTACCCCGTCGCTGCGCCCGCAGCGCAGCCGCAGGGCCCCGGCCGCCATCCGCAGCCGCGCCCACTCCGCCAGGTCGTCGTGGCTGTCCAGGGTGGCGAGCGCCCGCTGCATGAGCTGGTCGCCCTCGTCCGCCCTGCCCTGCCGGACCCGGACCCCCGCGCAGGTCCAGTAGGCCTGGGCGGCCGTCTTCGCGGCGATGGCGTCGGTGAGGCCCAGCAGTCCGGGCACACGCTCCCCGGCCCTGGCGGTCGCCCCGGCCTCCGTCTCGGCGGCGATCAGCGCCATCAAGGCGCGCGCCCGCACCGGGGCGGGCGCCTGCCGGGCCGCCACCACGGCCTGCTCGCCTGCCTCCAGGGCGGCGTCGATGCGGCCGAGGGCGCGCTCGTCGCGGGAGAGCTGGGTGAGCACGGTCGCGTGCACCGAGTCCTCGTCCCAGTGCGCTATGACCGAGAGCAACTGCCGCAGCGTGCGCACGCGTTCGGGCAGCGCCCGCATCCGCCCGTACGCATCGGCGAGTGTCCACAGCAGGTGCCAGCGCCACACGGAGCCGTCCCCCTCGTGCGGGACGGCGTGGGGTTCCAGCATCTCGACGACGCGGTGGTGGTCACCTTCGCGCAGCGCGGTGGCGGCCTGGGCCAGCAGGCCGCAGATAGCCGCCTCGAAATCCTGGCGCTCCGCGTCCGCGGCGCCGTCGTCGCCGATCAGCTCCTCGACCGTGGTGCCCAGTCGGCTGGCCAGGTGGTGCAGGGCCTGGGCGGACGGCAGCCGGTTGCCTGCTTCGAGCCGTGAGACGTAGCTGGCGCTGACCTGACGGCCGGCCAGCTCCGTCTGCTTGACGCCCCTGTCCAGCCGCAACTGCTTCAACCGCCGCCCGAACTCGGGCTGCTTGACCGTCGCCATCGCCAGCCCGCTTCCAGCCGAAGGATTTTCTGCGTGTCTCGTGCAAAGGGGTCCCTGTGTCCGCTTCCGGCCGCGCCGGACAGCCTCTCGTACCCAGTCCGGCCGGAGGACGGCAGGACCCGGCGGAGAGGGGGAGTCCGGGGGACGGAGAGACCGTCGGACCTGGAGTGGCCGTAAAGTACCGACCGGCCGGACGGAAATATCTTGACCATCTTATGACCCAGGGTGTCAACCAGCAATCATCCATGGGTACCGGGGTGGCCAACTCCTCGGCGGCGCCCGTCACGTGGAGCCGCTCTCGGCGTGAAATCGAGGCTTCGGGGCGCTCGGGGCGGCCCTCATCGTCCCGCCCGCCCCCCGGCCGGCTCCTCGGGCTCCTCGCTGAGGACCAGGTCGAGCAGGCCCGGGAAGCGCGCGTCGAACTCCTCGCGGCGCAGCCGGTTGAGGCGGCGGGAGCCGACGTCCCGCTGCTCGATGAGCCCCGCGTGCCGCAGTACCTCGAAGTGATGACTGCGCGTCGCCTTGCCCACGGGCAGGCCGAAGGTCCCGCAGGCCCGGTCCCAGTCCGGCGAGGCGGCCAGCACGCTGACGATGGTCCGGCGTACGGGGTCGGCGAGCGCCCGCAGGGCGTCGTGCAGGGCGACTTCGCGGGGGTGGTGGTGCGTCAGACTGCGGGCGCGCTGGGACGCGTGGGCGGCGCCGGATCCGGCGCCGCCCGCCGGTGGTGGGCTTGACTCGCTGTTCGGCGCGGGACGTACAGTCATGGTGATCGACCTCCGTCGAACACTTTAGACCGTGTGGCTTCGAGAGCGCGACCGTACGTCTGCGCGCGGATGGGCTGAGCGTGAGTGGTGAAGAGGTGGGCGCGCTGCGTCCCGCCGGGGCGAAGGCCCCCGATGCCCGAGCCGGTGCCCCGGCTGCCGGAGGACTCGCCCTGCTGGCCGTGTGCCTGGGCTTCTTCATGGTCCTGATGGACACCAGCGCGCTGAACGTGGCGCTGCCCGAGATCAGAAGCGAGTTCGCGGGCACCCTGTCCCGCCTGGAGTGGACCGTCAACGGCTACACGATCCCGATGGCCGCCTCCCTGCTGAGCGGGGGCGCCATCGCCGACCGCTGGGGCGCCCGCCGGGTCTTCCAGTACGCGCTGCTCCTGTTCGTCCTGGCCTCCGCCGCCTGCGCGCTGAGCCCGGGCCTCGGCTGGCTCGTCGCGGCCCGGGTGGCCCAGGGTGTCGCGGCCGGAGGCCTGCTGCCCGCCTCGCTCGCGGTGATCGCCCACGGCTATCCGGACCCGGCCGCCCGGTCCAGGGCGCTGACCGTCTGGGGCGGCGTCAGCTCCCTCGCCCTGGTGCTCGGACCGGTGGTCGGCGGTGCCCTGACGGCCGCGGTGAGCTGGCGCGCGGTCTTCCTGATCAATGTGCCGATCGGACTGCTCGCGATGGCCCTCACCCAGTGGCGGGTGGCCCGCTCCCCGGTGCACCACCGGGCCTTCGACCCGGCCGGACAGGCCCTGGCGGTGGCGCTCTTCGCCTGCGGTGTGGGCGCCCTGATCGAAGGCGGCGAGAAGGGCTGGCGCTCGCCCGTGCCCTGGATCCTGCTCGCGGTCACCGGCGCCGCGCTGCTCGCCTTCGCCCTGGTGGAGCGCGCCGTGCGGCACCCCCTGCTGCCGCCGGCCCTGCTCGGGCGCACCCGCTTCACCGCGGGGCTCGTGATCGGCGCACTCTTCCAGTTCGGCGCCTACGGGGCGCAGTTCGCGCTCTCGCTGCACCTGCAGAACGCCTGGGGCCTCGGCGCCCTCGGGGCGGGGCTCGCCTTCGTCCCCTTCGCGAGCATGTGGACCTTCGCCTCCTTCGTCCTGGCCCGCGCGGTGAGCCGTACCGGCCCCAGGCCGCTCCTCGCCGGCGGGGCGCTGGCGGCCGCCGCGGGCGCCGCCGCCCTGCTCCCCCTCGGGAACTCGGCCTCCTGGGGGATCTTCACGGCCGGAAGCTGTCTGCTCGGCCTGGGCGCCGGGCTCATGGGCCCGAGCCTGCCGACCGTCGTCCTCGGCGAACTCCCCTCCCACCACTCGGGTCTCGCCTCCGGCGCGCTCAACGCCTTCCGGCAGGTGGGCGGCGCCCTCGGCATCGCCCTCTTCGGCCTGCTCCTGGAGGACGCGGGCCGCGCCACCGGCCTGCGGGCCTGCCTGGCGCTGGTCGCTCTGGGCTTCCTCGCCGCGGCCGGGACGGTCCTGCGCAGCGTGCGCCCGCGCCAGGCGGCGTCCGCCGGTACGTAGCGGTCCGCCGGCCAGGGGTCGGTGTGCGGTCGACCGGGCCCCGCCGCACGGGGGTTCGGGGCGGGCCGCCCGGCCGCGGCTCAGCCGGCCCGGCCGGTCCCGTCCACGGTGATCGGGGTGAGCAGCCGATGCGGCCCGCCGAGCGCGCGGGAGACCGGGTCCTCCCGGGGCTGGTCCGGGGTGCCGGGGCGCATCATCACGTCCTCGGGCGGGACGGGCCGCAGGCACTGCGGGCAGCTTCCGTGGCGGTCGAGCCGGGTGCCGCAGTCCGCGTGGCTGAACAGGGTCCGCGCGCCCCGCTCGGAGACGTGCCGCTCGCCCCACTGCGCGAGCCCGTACAGCGGCAGCCACAGCTCCCGGCCGGTCTCGGTCAGGACGTAGCCGTAGCGGGTGGGGCTGGACTGGTAGGTCTCCTTGCGCAGGACTCCGGCGGCGACCAGCGAGCGCAGCCGGGAGGTCAGCACGGCGCGGGGGATGTCGAGGTGGGCCAGGAAGTCGTTGAACCGGCGCACGCCGTAGAAGGCGTCGCGGACGATGAGCAGGCTCCACCGCTCCCCGACCACTTCCAGGGCGCGCGCGAGCGAACAGTCCTGCTGTGCGTAGTCGGTTCCCAGCGCCATGGCGCCCACCTTAGCAACGAGTGCGGTCACCAGATCCATGTGCTAACCTCCCCGGGTTCATTGAAGAGACCTAGGGGGAGTGCATGTCCGGAGTCGCCGCGCCGCGGTCCTCGGAGCCGTCGGCGCGCAGCGCGCGTCTGACGCTGCTGACCGCCAGTTTCGGGACGCTGCTGGTACTCGTCGACTACACCTCGCCGCTGACCACGCTGACCCCCACCGCCGCCTCCCTGGGCGCCGGACTCACCGCGCAGACCTGGACCCTCACCGGCACCCTCCTCGGCCTGGCCGCGCTGCTGCTGACCATGGGGAGCGCGGCCGACGACTTCGGTCGCAAGCGCGTCTTCGGCGCGGGCGCCGTCCTGATGCTGTTGTCGACCGCGCTCTCCGCGGCCGCCCCCAACACGGGGATCTTCCTGACCGGCCGGGTCCTCCAGGGCTGCGCGGGCGCGGCCCTGCTCGCCCCGAGCCTCGGCCTGGTCGGCCACGCCTTCCCGACGGGCCCGGCCCGCATCCGGGCGACCGGCGTCTGGGGCGCCGCGGTCGGCCTCGGCATCGCCATCGGCCCGGTGTATGCGGCGCTGCTGGAGAAGGCCGCCGGGTGGCGCGCGGTCTACTGGGTCCTCGCCCTGCTGTCCGCCGTGGTCCTGCTCCTCACCGTCTTCGGTGTGGAGGAGTCGCGCAACGAGCGCCCGCGCAAGCTCGACCCGCTCGGCGTGCTCACCCTGGGCGCGGGTGCCTCCTGCCTCATCGCGGGCCTCGCGGAGGGCCGTTACGGCTGGGGCCGCACGATGGTGGTCTCGCTCCTGGTGGCCGGGGTCCTGCTGCTGGCGGCCTTCGTCGTGGTCGAGTCCCGGATCCCCGAGCCGATGCTGGACCTCGCGCTGCTGCGCAGCCCCGGCTTCGTGGTCTCGTGCAGCGGGGCCCTCTTCACCGGCCTGTCCATCGTCGGCCTGATGAGCTACCTGCCCACCGTGCTGCAGAAGTCCCTCGGGCAGTCACCGCTGGCGGCCAGCGGCATCCTCGCGATCTGGTCCGGGCTCTCCTTCGTCGCCGCGCTCCAGGCCCGGCGGCTGGCGACCCGGGTCTCCGCCATCAGCCAGGTCGCGGCCTCCCTGCTGGTGTGCGGCATCGGCGAGGCGGCCCTCTACGGCATGCACGAGGGGGACTCCTGGGCGCGCCTGGTGCCCGGACTCGCGATCGCGGGCATCGGCAGCGGTGTGCTCAACGCCGCCCTGGCCCGCCTCGCGGTGGCCAGCGTGCCCGCACACCGCGGCTCGATGGGCTCGGGCGCCAACAACACCGCCCGCTACCTCGGTTCCTCGCTGGGCGTGGCCCTCACCGTGACCCTGGTGGCACAGGCCTCCTCCTCCGAGGGCCCGGCGGAGGCCACCGCCCTCGGGGCCAACGACGCGGTGCTCGCCGCCGCCGCCCTGTGCCTGGTCGGCGCGCTGATCAGCCTGTGGGGCCGGATCGCGGAGCGCCGCGCGGAGCGTGCCGCCGGGGAGGACGCCGGGCCCGCCGCGGTGAAGACGGCCGCCTGACTCCACCACCGCAGGCGCCCACTGTCGAAGGCACCGCACCACCGGCGACCCCGGAGGCGCGGTGCCTTCGGCCATGGGCGTCCCGGTCACTGTCCGCAGGCGGCTGCCACGCGGCGGTGACCATCGCCTAGGCTGCCAACGCGCGGACAGATACGGTCGGTTGGGCGGAAGGACGGCGGCATGGGTGTGGCGATCCGGCGGGCACGGGAAGCCGACAGGGAGGCCGTCACCCGCCTCCTCGACGAGGCCTTCCGGGACGACCCGGTGAGCAGCTGGGTCTTCCCCGGCCGGGAGGCACGGCTCGTCAAGCACCCCTTGCTCATGGGCGCCTTCCTGGACGTCGCGCTGAGCGAGGGCTACGTCGACCTGGCCGAGGACGGCTCCGCCGCCGCGCTGTGGCTCTCGGTACCGGCGGGGGAGCCGGAGGAGCCGGACGACGGGCCCGCGCTGATGCGCCAGGCCGTGGACCCGGACAACGAACGCGTCGAGGCGGTCGGCCGCCTCACGGCCGCCGCCCACCCGAGCGAGCGCCCGCACGAGTACCTGATGCTCATCGCGGTCTCCCCGCAGCGCCAGGGCGAGGGACTCGGCACCGCCCTGATCCAGCAGGTCCTCGAACGCTGCGACCGCGAGGGACTGCCCGCCTATCTGGAGGCCAGCAGCGCCCGCAGCCGCGGACTCTACGAACGCCTCGGCTTCGCCTTCCGGGGCCGCACCGTCGATCTGCCCGAGGGCCCGCCCATGTGGCCCATGTGGCGCGAGCCGCGCGGCGGCACGGCACCCCTGGAGTCGTAGCGGGGTGAGATCCCGCTGGTGCCGCGGGGTCCGCTCCCCGATGCCGGGCAGCCGGGGCAGACCTATCCTGAGGGCATGGTCGGCAGAGGGAGCAGTGCCGCCGGTGAGCCGCGGGAGCAGCGGGTCTGCCCCGCCTGCGGGGACCCGGTGGAGAGTGCCGTGCACCGCCGCAAGACCCTCGGCGCCTATGTGCCGGTCTGGGGACCGGGGCCCTGCCGCAACCCCGAGTGCCGCGCCTGTGCGGATCCCGAGGCGCCCGCGGCGGAGCCCCCGGAGACGTACCACCGCCCGCATCGCACGCAGGCCCCGGAGCACCTCGGCCCCGCAGCCCACCGCCCGGGCTCCCGCGGCCCGAAGCCCCCTCCCGCGGAGGGTTCCGGCACCGCCGCCGCGGGAGGCGCCGAGGGGAGGCCGCGCGGCCAGGACCCGGAGGCCCCGGCACCTTGAACACCGGCCGTACGGCACCCGCCCCGCCTGCCCGCCGCGGGCGACCGGAGGCGGCATTCCGGCGGCGCGGAGGACGCGGCGCCCCTGGAACAGAGGACGCGGCACCCCCGGAATCCGGCCCGCCGGAAAATTCCGCGAGAAAGTCGCCGGGGGTTGTCGAGGAACCGGGACCGGCTCCGACGTCCCCTGTGAGAGCCGCCCGGAAGGGGCGGACCGGACGAAGGAGCGAATCATGAAGTACCTGGTGATGGTCCGGGGCACGCAGGCGGACTACGAGGCCATGGCGGGCAAGGGTTCCGCCGCGAGCCCGGAGTGGAACGAAGAGCAGGTGCAGGAGATGTTCGCCTTCATGGGCCGGCTCAACGACGAGCTGGCCGAGTCCGGCGAACTCGTCGACGCCCAGGGCCTGACCGAGCCCGCCCGCGCCCGCACCGTGGGCAAGGACGAGAACGGCGAGCTGGTGGTGACCGACGGACCGTACGGCGAGACGAAGGAGGTGCTCGCCGGGTACTGGGTCCTGGACTGCGCGAGCTACGAGCGGGTGACCGAGATCGCGGCCCGGGTCCTCGACTGCCCGCAGCCGGAGGGCGCCCCCAACCCGCCGGTGCACATCAGGCCGATCGACTCCGGCCCCGGCGACAGTGCCGCCTGAGCGGTACGCGAGGGATGCCGCGGCGCGGCAGGACGCCGCGGCACCCGCCGCCGTACCGGGGAGTCCCGCACCTGGAACGCCCGCGCCCGCAACACCCGTACCGGGCAATCCCGCACTCGCTACGCCCGCACCGGAGGGCCCCGAGCCCGGAACGCCCGCACCGGAGGCTTCCGCACCCGGAAGACCGGCACTCGGAAGAACCGCGCCCGGAACGCCCGCGCCCGGGACCCCCGCCCCCGGAACTCCCGCCCCCGCCAAGGAAGCCGGCGCCGCCCGGCAGTCCGCCGCGCAGGCCGGGCCGGGGCGGCGGGCCGTGGCGGAGCCCCGTACCGAGGAGCTGCTCCGGCGGCACGCGCCGCAGGTGCTCGGCGCGCTGGTGCGGCGGTACGGGCACTTCGACTCGGCCGAGGACGCGGTGCAGGAGGCGCTGCTCGCGGCGGCGGGGCAGTGGCCGTCGCAGGGGGTGCCGGAGAATCCGCGGGGCTGGCTGATCCGGGTGGCCTCGCGTCGCCTTGTCGACATGCTGCGGGCCGAGCAGTCCCGGCGGCTGCGCGAGGAGAGGGCGGCGGCCCTCACCCCGCGCGAGGAGTCCACCGCGCCCGAGCCGGGGCTGAGCCGGGTGGCCGCCGAGGACGACACCCTCACCCTGCTCTTCCTCTGCTGCCACCCGGAGTTGCCCCCGCCCGCGCAGATCGCGCTCACCCTGCGCGCGGTCGGCGGACTGAGCACCGCCGAGATCGCCCGGGCGATGCTGGTGCCCGAGGCCACCGTGGCCCAGCGGATCAGCAGGGCGAAGAAGCGGCTCCGCGGCCAGCGCTTCGGGCGCCCGGACCGCTGGCGGCTGCGGCTGCCCGCCGTACTGAAGATCCTCTACCTGATCTTCAACGAGGGGTACACGGCCTCCTCCGGCGCGGGGCTGCAACGCGCCGAGCTGGCCGGGGAGGCGATCCGGCTGACCCGTACCGTGCACCGGCTGCTGCCCGAGGACGGCGAGGTGGCCGGTCTGCTCGCGCTGATGCTGCTCACCGACGCGCGCCGGGCCGCGCGCAGCGGTCCCGGCGGCGAACTGATCCCGCTGGACGAGCAGGACCGCGGCAGCTGGGACCGGCCCGCGATCGACGAGGGCGTCGCCCTGGTCACCGAGGCGCTCTCGCGGCGCCACCCGGGCCCGTACCAGCTGCGCGCCGCCATCGCCGCGCTGCACGACGAGGCGCCGGGCCCCGAGGAGACGGACTGGCGGGAGATCCTGGAGCTGTACGAGATCCTGGTGCTGATGGTGCCGGGCCCGGTGGAGCGCCTGAACCGGGCGGTCGCGGTGGCCAAGGTGCACGGTCCGCGCGCCGGGCTCGCCGAAGTCGACGCGGTGGCCGGGGAGTTGGCGGGCAGCCACCGACCGGACGCGGTACGGGCGCATCTGCTCGAAGAGGCCGGCGACTGGCGGGCGGCCTGCGCGGCCTACGAGCGCGCGGCCGGGACCACCCTGAGCCTGCCGGAGAAGCGCTACCTCCACACCCGCGCCCGCCGCCTGCGCGAGGCCCACGGACCGTCCGGGGCCGAGGCACCCGTGCCGCACACCGACCCCGCGACCGAGGAGCCGCGCGCCGCGGACGAGCCGCGCGCCGCCGAGGAGCCGCGCGACACCGATCCGCCGCCGGGCGCCTGAGCCCCGTACCTGGGGACACCTGAGCCCCGCACGCGGCACGCCTGACCTCCCACCCGCGCCCCCCCCGCCAGCCACGACCCCCTCCGCCCCGCACGCCGCCCCGCCCCCCGGCGACTAGCCCGACGGGGTTGCGTTCCCCCGCGCCCGGGCCCCTTCTTCGGTGCGTCCCCGGGTGCGGGGGCCCGGGGACTGAACGATGTCTCCGTTCCCCGTGGGGTCCGCGCGGGGGAGGGAGTGAGGAGAGCGGCGCATGGCTGAGCTGTACATCGACGGCGAGTGGGTTCCGGCAGCGGCGGGCGGCCGACGGGATGTGGTGAATCCTTTCGACGCCTCGGTCGTCCGGTCCGTGGACGAGGCGGACGCCGCCGACGTCGACCGCGCGGTGCGGGCCGCCGCGCGCGCCTTCCGCGAGGAGGACTGGGCCAGGGCTCCGGTCCGGCGCCGGGCCGATGTGCTGTTCCGGGTGAGCGAGCTGCTGCGGCGGGACGTGGAGGAGATCGCCCGTACCGAGACGCTCGACACCGGCAAGACGCTCACCGAGGCGAGGATCGACGTCGAGGACGTGGCCGCGGCCTTCCGCTACTTCGCCGAGACCGCGGGCAAGGACGGCGGCCGGGTGGTCGACGTCGGCCCCGGGGTGCTGAGCCGGGTCGTCTACGAGCCGATCGGCGTCTGCGCGCTCATCGCCCCCTGGAACTACCCGCTCCTGCAAGCCTCCTGGAAGGTGGCACCGGCGCTCGCGGCGGGCAACACCTTCATCCTTAAGCCGAGCGAGACCACCCCGCTGAGCACCCTCGCCCTGATCCGCCTGATCGAGGAGGCCGGGGCCCCGCGCGGGGTCGCCAACCTGGTCCTCGGCTCCGGGGCCACCGTCGGCGCCGCGCTGACCGCCCACCCGGACGTGGACCTGATCTCCTTCACCGGCGGCCTGGCCACCGGGCGGCGGATCATGGCGAGCGCCGCGGAGGGCGTGAAGAACATCGCCCTGGAACTCGGCGGCAAGAACCCGAACCTGGTCTTCGCGGACGCCGACTTCGACGCCGCCCTCGGCTTCGCCCTGGACGCCTCCTTCCTGCACTCGGGCCAGGTCTGCTCGGCCGGTTCCCGGCTGCTCGTCCAGGACACCCTGCACGACCGCTTCGTCGAGGCGCTCGCCGAACGGGCCGCCGCGATCCGGCTCGGCGACGGCCTGGACCCGGCCACCGAGAGCGGGCCGCTCAGCTCCGCCGAGCACCGGGACAAGGTGGAGGCCTACTTCGCGATCGCCCGCGAGGACGGTGCGCGCCTGGTCACCGGCGGCGGCCGCCCGGACGATCCGGCCCTGGCCCGCGGCTTCTTCCTGCGGCCCACCGTCTACGCGGACTGCGAGCGCTCGATGCGGATCGTGCAGGAGGAGGTCTTCGGCCCGGTGGTGACCGTCGAGCGCTTCCACGACGAGGACGAGGCGGTCGCGCTGGCCAACGACACCCGGTACGGACTCGCGGGCGGCGTGTGGACCAGCGAGGCCAGCCGCGCCCAGCGGGTCGCGAACCGCCTGCGGCACGGCACGGTCTGGATCAACGACTTCCACCCGTACCTCCCGCAGGCCGAGTGGGGCGGCTTCGGCCGCTCGGGGGTGGGCCGCGAGCTGGGCCCGACCGGGCTGCGCGAGTACCAGGAGGCCAAGCACATCTACCAGAACCTCCACCCGGCGCCCTCCGGCTGGTTCAAGGGCTGAGCGCCCCGCCGGGCCGCAAGCAGGCCGGACGACAGCAGAGCCGACGTGACGCGAGGGAGCAGACGCGCGATGAACGAGCAGCAGACAAGCGGAAGCAGTGAGCCCGCCTACGACTACGTCATCGTCGGCGGCGGCACGGCGGGCTGCGTGCTCGCGGCCCGGCTGACCGAGGACCCCGAGGTGCGCGTCTGCGTGGTCGAGGGCGGCCCCAGCGACGTCGGCGACGACCGGATCCTGAAGCTGCGCAACTGGATCAACCTGCTGGGCTCGGAGTTCGACTACGGCTACACCACCGTCGAGCAGCCGCGCGGCAACTCGCACATCCTGCACTCCCGGGCCCGGGTCCTCGGCGGCTGCTCCTCGCACAACACCCTGATCAGCTTCCTGCCGCTGCCCGAGGACCTGGACGAGTGGGTGGCCGCGGGCTGCGAGGGCTGGGACCCGGAGACGATCCTGCCGTACCGGGACCGGCTGCGGAACAACATCGTCCCCGTCGCCGAGCAGGACCGGAACCCGATCGCCCGGGACTTCGTCACCGCGGCCGCCGCCGCGCTCGGTGTCCCGGTGGTCGAGGACTTCAACGCCCGCCCCTTCGCCGAGGGCGCGGGCTTCTTCTCGCTCGCCTACGAACCGGAGGGCAATCAGCGGTCCTCGGCCTCGGTGGCCTACCTCCACCCGGTGCTCGACCGCCCCAATCTGACCCTGCGCCTGGAGACCTGGGCGTACGAGCTGCTCCCGGACGAGGCGGGGCGGCTGACCCGGGTGCGGGTGCGGGGCGCGGACGGCACCGGGACGGTGCTGCGGGCGGAGCGCGAGATGCTGCTGTGCGCGGGCGCCGTGGACACCCCCCGGCTGCTCATGCTCTCCGGTATCGGCCCCGCCGAGCAGCTGCGCGAACTGGGCATCGCGGTACGGGCGGACCTGCCGGGGGTCGGCGAGAACCTGCTCGACCACCCGGAGTCGGTGATCGTCTGGGAGACCGCGGGGCCGCTGCCGCCGAACTCCGCGATGGACTCCGACGCCGGGCTCTTCCTGCAGCGTGACACCGACGGGCCCCGGCCCGACCTGATGTTCCACTTCTACCAGGTGCCCTTCACGGTCAACACCGAGCGTCTCGGCTACCCGCCGGTGGAGCACGGGGTGTGCATGACGCCGAACGTGCCGCGGGCCCGCTCGGTCGGCCGGATGTGGCTGCGCAGCGCCGACCCCGAGGAGAAACCGGCCCTGGACTTCCGGTACTTCACCGATCCCGGCGGCCACGACGAGCGCACCCTGGTGGAGGGCCTGAAGATCGCCCGCGAGGTCGCCGCCACCGCCCCGCTGCGCGACTGGCTGGTCCGCGAGGTGGCCCCGGGCCCGGAGGTGCGCACCGACGCCGAACTTTCCGCGTACGGGCGGAAGGCGGCGCACACCGTCTACCACCCCGCAGGCACCTGCCGGATGGGCGCGGCCGACGATCCGATGGCGGTGCTCGACCCGCAGTTGCGGGTGCGCGGCCAGGAGGGGCTGCGGGTGGTCGACGCCTCGCTCTTCCCGACCATGCCCACCGTCAACCCGATGGTGACCGTGCTGCTCGCCGCCGAGCGCGCCGCCGACCTCATCCGGGGCGCCCGGGCCGGCGCCCGCCCGGGCGGTGAGCGCTGATGGCCGGGGCGAGCCCGGCCGCGGGCGCGCCGGGCCAGGACGCGCAGGGCTCGGAGTTCCGCAAGGACATGGGCCCCTGGGCCAACTTCGCCCTCGGCTTCACCTACCTCTCGCCGGTGGTGAGCACGTACACCCTCTTCGGCACCGCGCTCGCCGACGGCGGGCCGCCGATGATCTGGGCCTTCGTCCTCGCGGGCGCCGGGCAGTTCCTGGTGGCGCTGGTCTTCGGCGAGATCGTCGCGCAGTACCCGATCGCGGGCGGGGTCTACCCCTGGGCGCGCAGGCTGTGGGGCAAGCGCTGGGCGTGGATGACCGGCTGGGTCTACATGTGGGCGCTGCTGGTGACCATCACCTCGGTCGCCTACGGCGCCGGGCCCTATATCGCCATCCTCTTCGGCTTCGACCCCACCGTGCACACCACGGTGCTGTGCACGGTGGTGCTCATCGTGGTGGCCGTCCTGATCAACTACGCCGGTACCCGGGTGCTCTCCTGGGCCGCCGTCATCGGCTTCGGCGCCGAGCTGATCGGCGCCCTGGTCGTCGGCGTCTACCTGCTCTCCACCCACCGCCACCACAACCTCGGCGTCCTCTTCGACACCTACGACACCCAGGGCGACGGCTCCTATCTGCCGGTCTTCCTGGGCGCGGCGATCATCGGCTTCTACCAGTACTACGGCTTCGAGGCCTGCGGGGACACCGCCGAGGAGGTCGCCCACCCGGGCAAGGTCATCCCCAAGGCGATGCGCCGCACCATCTACGTCGGCGGCGCCGCGGCCACCTTCACCTGCCTGACGCTGCTGCTCTCGGTCGTCGACTACCAGGCGGTCATCTCCGGCGAGGACACCGACCCGGTGGTCAAGGTGCTCTACGACGCGATGGGCGAGACCGGCGCGCGCCTGGTGATGGCCGTGGTGCTGATCTCCTTCCTCTCCTGCACGGTCAGCCTGCAGGCCGCGGCGGGGCGGCTGATCTACTCCTACGGCCGGGACGGGATGATCGTCGGGCACCGGTTCCTGCGGAAGTTCGCGCACGCCCGCGCCGTCCCGGGCTACGCCCTGCTGGTCTCGGCGGTCATCCCGGCCGCCATCGCCTTCGGCTCGCTCATCTCGACCGACGCCCTCACCAAGATCGTCTCCTTCGCGATCCTCGGCATCTACGCCGCCTTCCAGATGGTCGTCCTCGCCGCGCTGCGCGCCCGCCTCAAGGGCTGGCGCCCGGCCGGGGAGTTCACCCTCGGCCGCTGGGGACTCCTGGTGAACGCGGGCGCGCTGGCCTACGGCATCTTCGCCATCGTCAACATCTGCTGGGCGCGCACCCCCGAAGTGGCCTGGTACGACAACTACATCGTGCTCCTGTGCGGGGCGGTGGTCTTCGGCGCCGGGCTGCTCTACATGTTCACCACCCACCACTACGGGCGCAGCGACGCCCCGGCCGGGGTCGCGATCCCGGCACCGGAGGAGCGGGCCGGGCGCGAGGGCCCGGGCGGCACCGGCTGACCGGCGGCGGGCGGCTGCCGCTGCCGGTCCCGGCGGTCCCGTCGCTTCCGTCGCCTCAGGCGAAGCGGGGCAAGGCGGCCCGGGGCCCCCGGTCGTGGGCCGGGACGAGGAGCAGCTCCGGGTTGGCCTCCTGGAGCCGGTGCAGCAGGCCGAGGTTGGCGCGGACCCGGGCTGCGTCGTGGTCGACGAGGCAGCAGGAGACCCACGGGCGCTCCGCCGGGAGGTCCACGCCCTCGCGCTGCCAGGCCTGGTCGCCGATCAGGCACAGGTCCCGGCCCGGGGTGCGCACGAAGACCAGGACGGAGCCGGGGGTGTGGCCGCCGACCGGGACGAGCACCACGCTGCCGTCGCCGAGCAGGTCGTGGCTCTCCGGGAAGCCCGCGTAGGGGCCGTTGTCGAAGTCGTAGAGCTGATAGTTCAACTCCCCGAAGCCGCGGATCAGTTCCGTGGGCCGACCGCCCGTACGGATGAAGTCGCGTTCGGCGGCGTTGACGTGGACGGGGACGCCGGGGAGGTCCTCCAGGCCGCTGACGTGGTCCCAATGCGCGTGGGTGAGGACCACCGAGACGTCCCCGGCGCCGAGTCCGCCCGCGGCGAGCCGGTCGGCGAGCGCCACGTCGAGTTCGATCGCGGAGACGGCGCGCATCAGGCGCGGGACGGTCCGGGTGTGCTCCCGCAGCCGCCGCCCGAAGCCGGTGTCGACGAGCAGGGTGCGCTCCGGGTGCCGTACCACCAGGCTGTCCATCCCGAAGACCAGCTGCTCGAAGCCGCCGCCCCGGTAGGCGAAGACGGCGTTGGACCGCATCACCCCGGTCTCGGCGACGCTCACCGAGACGTCCACGCCCGGGGCGGGCGGCAGCGCGAAGTCGAAGGGCGAGCCGGGCAGGGCGATCTCCCGCCGCCGGAAGGAGCCCGCGACGGCCACCGCTCCGGCGACGGCGGCCGAGACCCCGGC
This sequence comes from Streptomyces physcomitrii, assembly GCF_012273655.1. Lineage (GTDB taxonomy): Bacteria > Actinomycetota > Actinomycetes > Streptomycetales > Streptomycetaceae > Streptomyces > Streptomyces physcomitrii. The sequence goes on from NZ_JAAWWP010000001.1 coordinate 599,029, forward strand.
GGACACCCCGGCGACGGTCCGCGCCCGGGACCTCCCGTGCCCGCCGCCCACCGGTGAAGTCACCGGCCCCGTACGGGAGTTCGGCGCAAGGCGGCGGCGGGGGCTGACTGCGGACATGCGTCCTCCAGGGCGATACCGGAACCGGTCTCTCCGGCCCGTACGGGGGCGGCTGCCCCGGAGCACCGCCGGGGAACCACCGTACGCGAGCCGCCGAACCCCGGGTCAGGACGCCAACTCCCCCTTCACCAGGCGCCGGTACCAGTAGTACGAGTCCTTCGGGGTGCGGGCCAGGCTCTCGTAGTCGACGTGCACCAGGCCGAAGCGCTGGGCGAAGCCGTGGCTCCACTCGAAGTTGTCGGTGGGGGACCAGTGCCAGTAGCCGCGGACGTCGGCGCCCTCGCGCAGGGCCGCGTGCAGGGCGCGGACATGGGCGTCCAGATAGGCGATCCGGCCGCGGTCGTGGATGCGGCCGTCCGGGCCGGGCTCCTCGGTGCCGGGCCGCTGGGAGGTGCCGTTCTCGGTCACGATCAGCGGGGGCAGCAGCTCGCCGTAGCGCTTGGTGAGGGTGAGCAGGGTCTCGTAGAGGCCGCTCGGGTCGGCGTCGCCGCCGAGGCCGGTGCGGGGCAGCCCGGAGTCGACGGTGACGAAGGGGGCGTCCTCGGGGAGCCGGTAGCCGTTCATCTCGCGGGAGCGGCCGGGCATCGGGGCGCCGACCGTGGTGGGGCTGTAGTAGTTGAGCCCGTAGAAGTCCAGCGGCGCCGAGATGGTGGCGAGGTCCCGCTCGACCGGGCCCGGCATGGCGGCCGCGTAGCCCTCGGGGTAGCGGCCGGTGAGGATCGGATCGGACCAGAGCCGGTTCCACAGCGCGTCGCTGAGTTCGGCCGCCGCGAGGTCCTCCGGCAGGGCGGAGGCCGGGCGCTGCGGGGCGTGCGGATTGGCGGTGCCGATGCGCCGGGCGCCCGCGGCGCGCAGCGCCCCGACCCCGAGACCGTGGGCGAGCAGCTGGTGGTGGGCGGTGGGCAGCGCCTCGAAGAGCAGGCTCCGGCCGGGCGCGTGCTCGCCGATCGCGTAGCCCAGCATGGTCTGCACGACCGGTTCGTTGAGCGGGATCCAGTACGCGACCCGGTCGGCGAGGCGTTCGGCGACCGCCTCGGCGTACCGGGCGAAGTGCTCGGCGGTCTCCCTCGTCAGCCAGCCGCCCGCGTCCTCCAGGGGCTGCGGCAGATCCCAGTGGTAGAGGGTGAGCGCGGGGTCGAGTCCGGCCGCGCACAGGGCGTCCACCACCCGGTCGTAGAAGTCCAGGCCCTTGGGGTTGACGGGCCCGGTGCCGTCCGGGACGACGCGGGGCCAGGCGACCGAGATCCGGTAGACGTCCACCCCCAACTCCCGTACCAGCGCGATGTCCTCGCGGTAGCGGCGGTAGAAGTCGGTGGCCACCAGGGCGGCGTCGCCGTTCGCGATCCGGCCGGGCTGTGCGCAGAAGGTGTCCCAGATGCTCGGGCCGCGGCCGTCCTCGTCCACGGCGCCCTCGGTCTGGAAGCTCGCGGCGCCCACGCCCCAGGCGAAACCGTCGGGAAAGCGGGGCATCGGGTCGGTGGGGGTCACGGGTACCGCCTTCGCTCGCGGGTGCCGACTGCTCCGGCACGCGTCCTTGGGGTGCGTCCTTCGGCCGGTCTCGGTTCCTCGGACGAGGATGGCGAGCCCCTCTGATGCAGGTCAAGGGTCTGGGTCGGTCGACCTGGAGCGGGCGGGAATCCGGCCGGAAGCGTGCCGACGGGTGGCGGAATCCATCCCTCCGTTCCCGTCGGGAGGTGTTCCGGCCAGGCGGGGCTACTCGGGGACCCGGACCAGGGCGAGGACGTGGTCGGCCGTGGTGTCCAGGACCTCCGCGGCGCCCTCCTCGTCGCCGAGGACGAGGAAGTTGAGGGTGAGGCCGTCGGTCATCACCGTCAGATAGCGGGCCAGGACCTCGATCGGCACCCGCGGCTCGAAGCCGGTGACCTCGGCCAGCTGCCGGATCACGGCGGTGTTGGAGGCGGTGTACTGCTCGTACTGGCGCCGGGCCAGCTGCTCGAACCCCGGCTGGCGCAGGGCGTACTGGGTCAGCTCGTAGGTCAGCATGTGCTCGCCGGGGTTGGCGACCACATGGTCCCAGTACGCCTGGAGGGCCCCGCGGACGGTCTCCCGCAGGCTGGGGCGGGGCTCGACGGCCTCCCGCACCCGGGAGACCGAGTGCTCGGTGATCGTCTCGATCACGGCTTCCAGGAGAGCCTGCTTGGAGTCGAAGCAGTAGTGGAAGACGCTGAGCGAGACCCCGGCCTCCGCGCAGATCGAGCGGGTCGTCGTCTTGGCCACGCCGTCCCGGGTCATCGCCCGGATCGCGGCCTCGACCAGCTGTACGCGCCGCTCGGCCGAGGGCATCCTCGCCATCTCCGTACGCCTCCTCGGATACCGCCCGCCTCGTCGCGGGCGCCGCGCCAGCCTATCCGTCCGGGACGCTTGACCTGGACGCCCGGGGGCGGGCTCCCGTACGTGCGGCCCGGAGCCCCGGAGCCCCGGAGTCCCGGAGCCCGGCCCCGCGGGACCCGCGGGGCTTTCGGACCCGGCGGGGCCGGGCCCCGGATCCCTCAGAGGAAGGTCCTGCCCTCGCCCCGGTACGTGGGCGCGCTGCCGGTGAGGCGGCCCTCGTCCACCAGGTGCAGTTCGTCCACGTGCTCGCACAGTTCGCCCGCCTTGGCGTGCCGGAACCAGACCCGGTCGCCGATCCGCAGCCCGGCCGCCCCCGGACCGCCGAGCGGGGTCTGCACCTCGCCCGCGCCCTCGGTGGCGAGCAGCCGCAGCCCGCGCGGCCAGACCGGCACCGGCAGCCGGTCCCGGCCGGGCGGCCCGGAGGCGATCCAGCCGCCGCCGAGCACCGTGGCGTGCCGGGGCGAGGGCCGCCGGACGACCGGGAGCGCGAAGTGGGCCGCGGGCAGCGGGTGGAAGCGGGTGTAGTGGTCGAAGAGGGCGGGCGCGAACAGGCCCGATCCGGCGGCCACTTCGGTCACCGCCTCCTCGGCGGAGGTCAGTTCGAGGCTGCCGGTGCCGCCGCCGTTGACGAACTCAAGGGGTGCCACCGCGCGCACCGCGGCCACCGCCGCCGCCCGCCGCTCGTGCAGTTCGGCCGCCGAGGCGCGCTGCATGGCGCGGACGCCGAGGCGGGTCACCGGGGAGCCCGGCTGGTTGTCGCCGATGCCCGCGATCTGCCCCTCGTACGCCATCAGGCCGACCAGCGTGAAGCGCGGGTGCCGGGTGACCGCGCGGGCGAGCCGGGCGACGGCCTCGGGGCTGTGCGCGGGGGAGCGGCGGCTGCCGACGTGCAGGCGCCCGGCGGCGAGCCGCAGCGAGGCGTCGAGTTCCAGGCAGACCCGGATCGGCGGGCCGCCCGGGGAGCCGAGCGCGGCAGCGGTGAACTCCAGCTGGTCCGCGGAGTCGATCATCAGGGTCACCCGGGCGGCGAGCTGCTCGTCGGCGGCGAGGGCGGCGAGCGCCTGCTCGTCCGCGGTCGGGTAGCCGAGCAGGACGTCCTCGATCTCGCCGGCCAGCCACAGCGCCTCGGGCAGCGTGTACGCGAGCACCCCGGCCATGCCGTCCAGGGCGAGGGCGCCGTGCAGCACGGCCCGGGAGCGCACCGACTTGCTGGCGATCCGGATCGGTTTGCCGGCCGCCCGGCGCAGCAGGTCGGCGGCGTTGGTGCGCAGCGCGGCCAGGTCGAGCGCGGCACAGGGGGCCGGCAGGCCCGCGGTCGCGGTGGTCAGTTCGCCGAAGGAGGTGCGGCGGCGCCGGGGTGCGGAGAGGTCGGGCATGGGCTGAGGATGACCGAGAAATTGCTTCGGTTCAAGTGTCCGGGACAATTGACCTACTCAAGGTCCGGCCCCATGCTGAGTGCGTTCACGAGGCGGCCCGAGGAGGCGGCGGATGACGAGGCAGCGGCGCGAGAACGACCGGCGGGCGAAGCCGTGGCGCAACTGGGCCGGAACCGAGCAGGTCACACCCGTCCGGGCGGTGGCCCCCGGCTCCCCGGAGGAGGTCGCCGCGGCGGTGCGTGCGGCCGCCGCCGAGGGACTCGCGGTCAAGGCGATCGGCTCCGGGCACTCCTTCACCGGCGCGGCCCTCGCCCCCGGTGTGCAACTGCGGCCCGAGGGCCTCGCCGCCCTGCACGCGGCCGACCCGGAGACCGGCCTGGTCACCGTCGGCGCGGGCATGCCGCTGCACCGGCTCAATCCGCTGCTCGCCGAGCGGGGCCTGGCCCTGGAGATCCTCGGCGACATCGACCGGCAGACCGTCGCGGGCGCCGTCTCCACCGGCACCCACGGCAGCGGCACCGGCTTCGGCAGCATCTCCACCCAGATCCGCGCCCTGGAACTGGTCCTCGCCGACGGCAGCGTGGTGACCTGTTCCGCGAAGGAGCGGCCGGAGCTCTTCGCGGCGGCCCGCCTCGGCCTCGGCGCGCTCGGTGTGCTCACCAAGGTCACCCTCCAGTGCGTACCGCTCTACGCGCTGCGCGCCGTGGACAGCAAGCAGCCGCTGGACCGCGTCCTCGACGAGGTGCACCGACTCGCCGAGGAGAACGACCACTTCGAGTTCTTCTGGTTCCCGCACACCGAGACCGCGCTCACCCGCCGCTTCACCCGGCTGCCCGCCACCACCGCGCTGCGCCCGATGAGCGCCCTCACCCGCGCCGTCGACGAGAAGATCGTCACCAATATCGGCTTCGAGGCCCTGCTGCGCCTCGGCACCCGGCTGCCCGCCCTGGTCCCCGGGATCACCCGCCTCGTCTCCCGGAGCATCGGCGACCGGGACTTCACCGACCTCGCGCCCCGCGTCTTCGCCTCGGACCGCGATGTCCGCTTCCGCGAGGGCGAGTACGCCGTACCCCGCGCCGAACTCGTCCCCGTACTGCGGGAGTTGCAGCGCTGGCTGCGCACCCACGACGAGAAGGTGTCCTTCCCCTTCGAGGTGCGCTTCGTGCGCGCCGACGACATCTGGCTCTCGCCCGCCCATGAACGCGACGTCGCCTATGTGGCCTTCCACCAGTACCACCGGATGCCGCACCAGCGGTGGTTCGGCATCTGCGAGGACGTGCTCGGCGCGGTCGGCGGGCGCCCGCACTGGGGCAAGATGCACCGCCTCGCCGCCCCCGAACTCGCCGCGCGCTACCCGCGGTTCACCGATTTCCTCGCCCTGCGCCAGGAGGTCGACCCGGGCGGACTCTTCGCCAACCCCTACCTCGACCGGGTGCTCGGCCGGGTCGGCGCCGAGGCCGGAAGGACTGGCGGATGACCGCCCCCGACGCGCGGTCCCGCAGCGCCCGCCGGGCCGTCTTCACCGCCTTCGCGGTCCAGGGGCTCACCTTCGCCTCGATCATGACCCAACTGGCCCGAATCAAGGACGACTTCGATCTCAGCGACCTCGACATCCTCGGGCTGCTCGCGGCGGTCTCGGTCACCTCGGCGCTCGGCAGCCTCGCCGCGGGCTCGCTGGCCAGGCGCCGCGGCAGCGCGCTGACCCTGCGCGCCGGGCTCACCGGGGTCTCGCTCGGCGCCGTGCTCCCCGGCTTCGCCGGATCGGTGCCCGCCCTCGTGCTCACCACCTGCGTCTACGGCTTCTTCGTCGGCGCCGTCGACCCGGCGCTGAACATGCAGGGCGTCGCCGTCCAGGACCGCTACGGCCGCAGCGTCATCTCGGGCTTCCACGCGATGTGGAGCGCCGCCGCGGTGGCCGGGGCGGGCCTCGCCTCGCTGACCATCGGCCTCGGCTGGCCGCTGCCGCTCTCCCTCGGCCTGGTCTGCCTGGCCGGCCTCGCCCTCAACGCCGCCACCGGGCACCAACTCCTCGGTACAGCGGAGGGGTTGGGGCGCGATGCGGGAGCCGCCCCGGCCGCCGGTACGGACCTCGCCGCCGCCACCCCGACCGCCCTCGCACCGAACTCCACGGCCATGCAGGAGAATTCACCATCCTTCACGCCGAACTCCCGTGCTCTTGAAGGGAATTCATCGTCCTCCGCGCCGAACTTACAAGTCCCCGCCGGGAATTCACCCGCCTCCGGAGGCTCACCCGCCCCCGGATCCCGGCTCGCCGCCCGGCTGCCCTGGTGGCCCTTCCTGCTGGTCGCCGTGCCGACCTTCGCGATGTGGGTGGGGGACTCGGCCACCTCGGTGTGGAGCGGCATCTACCTCCAGGACGGCCTCGGCACCGCCGCCGAGACCGCGCCCCTCGCCTACGGCGCCTACCAGGCGGTGCTGCTCCTCGTCCGCCTGGTCGGCGACCGCCTGATCGCCCGCTTCGGCACCGCCGCCACCGTACGGATGAGCGGGGTGCTGGCAACTGTCGCGCTGGCACTGGTGGTTGCGGCGCCCTCGGTGCCGGTGGTCATCGCCGCCTTCGCGCTCCTCGGCGGCGGCCTCTCGCTGATCTCCCCGCTCTCCTTCGTCGCGGCGGCCCGCCTCGACCCGGAGAACGGCGACCGGGCCATCGCCCGGATCAACATCGCCAACTACGTGGGATATCTGGTCGCGGCCTTCGGGGTGGCCCTGGTCTCCGACGCCTGGGGCGAGCGCACCATGTTTCTCGTCCCGCTGGTGTGCGTCCTGCTGCTGCCGCTGATGGCCGCCCGCTTCGCCCCGCCCGAGGGCGACGGCTCCGCTCGGCCGGACGCCGGACTGCCCCCGCGGGCCGGGCGGTCACCGGCCCTCTGACCCGGCACCGCGGCCGCCCGGGGAGGGGCCCGGACGGCCGCGGTGCCCCGCGCTGCGCAGGCCGGGCAGAAGCGCCTGGGGTTCTGCAACTACTCGCGGAACACGCCCACTTCGTACAGCGAGTACCCGTGCCCGGTGCCCCGCTCGACCCCCTGCACCCGTACGTAGCGGGCCGTGGTCCGCTCGAACCGGGCGGTGTCCAGGCCGCCGTCGCCGGTCTCGGTGGACCACACGGTGCGCCAGGCGGTGCCGTCCTCGGAGACCTCGACGCGGTACTTCCTCGCGTGGGCCGCCTCCCAGTCGAGCGTCACCCGGCCGATCTCGCGGGGTGCGCGCAGATCGAGCCGGAGCCACTCGTCGTCGCTCCAGCGGCTGGCCCAGCGCGTGCCGGTGTCCCCGTCGACCGCCTTGTCCGGGGCGTGGCTGTGCAGCGGGTTCCACTCGGTGGAGCTGGCCGAAGTGGCCGCGTGGGCCGCCCAGTCGGTGCCTGGCCGGTGCTGCTCGGTCGCCTGCCAGGTGCCGAGATAGGACTCGGCGCCGTGGAACAGCTCGTCCACCACCCCGGCGCCGCCGACCCTGCGGATGTCCTCGATCCAGTCCGGCACCAGGCCGTAGTGCGCCCCGCCGTCGGTGTTGACGTCCCAGGTGCGCTCACCGGTGACCTGCCGGTCCAGTACCGCGCCGCCGTCGGTGCTGCGGAAGGGGTACTCCACCTTGTCCGGGGCGTCCGCGCCGCGCGGGGCGGGCCAGCCGCCGACGCCGTTCATGTCGGTGCCGTAGCCGTACCCCACGCCGTACTTCTCGCGCAGTGCCGCGGTGCGCCCGGCCTCCTTCAGGAAGCCCTCGGAGCCGTTCATGTACTGCGCGGCGAAACCGCCGAGCCGGTAGACGCGTTCGGTCCAGTCGAGGTCCATCCAGCTGTGGCTGGAGAGCACGCCCGGATACCGCTCGGCCTCCAGGATGTCCAGCGCCCGGCCCGCCGCCTTCACGCTCATATGGTCGATCTCCAGCATCATGCCGCGCCGCATCATGCCCCGCATCGCGTACTCCCCGAGCCGGGTCAGGCCCCGGGTGTTGCACTGTGCACCGGCCTGATACGCGGGGACCTTCACCCCCGCGGGCAGCTTGGCGGCGACCTCGGCGGGGGCGGCGGCGTTGCCGATCGGGTTGTCGTGCTGGGGCCCGGCGCACTTCTCGGTCGTCCAGAAGGTGCCGGTGGACAGGAACTGCCCGATGTTGACGGCGGTCCCGGTGGCCCCGGAGTCGAAGCGGACCCCGCAGAGCGCGTTGTCGAACTTGTGGCAGAGGAACATGCTGCGCACCCCGAGGTCGTACAGCTCGTCCAACCCCCGGTCGATGTCCGCCTGTTGGCACTTCGCGACGCCGAGCACCTGCTTGCAGCCGAAGGGCTCGGAGGTCTCCACACCGAGGACCACGGCGAGCTTGCCCTGCTCGATCACCTCCCGCGCCTGCCCCGCGTCGGTGACGATCCGGAACCAGCCCTTGCCCGCGCCCCCGTACATCGCGTCGATGTGGTCCTGGAGTGCGTACGTCTTGCGGGCCTGGAGGCGGATGGAGTCCATCTCGTCGCAGCCGCGGTCCTTGAAGGGGTAGACCGTGCAGATCAGCCCGTTGGTGACCAGGTCGTTGACGAGCACCCGCTGGCCGCCGCGCCAGGCCCGCTCCACCCAGGCGTAGTAGTTCTGCTGGTGGCTCAGTGAGTCATGGGCCGGCCAGTCCTTGAAGGTGGGCCAGCCGACCGGGTCGTGGTGGCCGTCCGCGCCGCCGGTGAGATTCTCGAAGAGGGCGAGCGAGCCGTCCGGATAGTGCTCGGGGCAGTCCTTGAGCGCCTCGGCCGCGCCCTGCTCGGAGAAGGTCTGCCCGCAGATCAGCCGCCCGCCGAAGCCCTCGTTCGACATCAGGTGGTTGTGCGCGTCGACGAATCCGCGCACCCTGCCCTCGGCGTCGGTGCCCCGGAAGGGCTCGCCGGTGACATTGATCCGGGAGTCCGCGGCGGGCCGGGCGGTGGGCTCCCACCAGTCGGTGTCCGGGGCGGCCGGGGAGCCGGGGGCCGCGCCGATACCGAGGGTGGCGGCGGCCGCGAGCATCGCCATCGCGGCCCTGAATCGTCCCCGGCGGCGGGGCGTTCGCGTCATGGTCCATCTCCTCCGGTCGGTTCGGCGAAGAGAGCGGGTGCGCGCGCCGGGGCCCTGCGCCACCGCCCGCCACCTGCCACAACTCACCCGTACGGAGGGGGAGTTGAGGCGGTGCGGGCGGCGGCGTGCAGACCGCGTCCGGCACTTGAGGATCGCGGCAGCCGGAAAGCGAGTCAAGAGTCCGGGACGTTTGACCTACTCGCCGCACGGAGGAATGCCCCGGCGACTCCCGCGGGCGCGCACGGCGCCCACCCGGCGGACAGGACTTGACCCCACGGGCCGGGGGCCTGAGTATTACCTCAAGTAACTGTAACCGCGTAGTATCAGGTAAATCGAGAACCGCACGACAGCGAGAACGCGGAACACACGCGAGACAGAACACACGCGAGACAGGGGGCCCGACATGGCACGCATCACCGCTCGGTCGAAGACGCGGACGCGGTCGAGGACGCAGGAGCAGTCCGGTCGGCCCGCCGTCGCCGGACGGCTGCTCGACTCGGCGGCGACCCTCTCCTACGACCCGGCCACCGAGGTCGACTGGGAGACACCGCTCGACAAGGACTTCCACGGCGCCAGCCCGGAGTGGTCCACCCTCTACGGCACCGCCTACTGGAGCGATCTCACCGACGCCCAGCGCAAGGAGCTGACCCGGCAGGAGGCCGCCTCGGTCGCCAGCACCGGCATCTGGTTCGAGATGATCCTCCAGCAGATGGTGCTCCGGGACATCTACGCCAAGGACCCCACCGACCCCAAGTTCCAGTGGGCGCTGACCGAGGTCGCCGAGGAGTGCCGCCACTCGATCATGTTCGCCCGCGGCGCCGAGAAGCTGGGCGCCCCGCCGTACCGCCCGCACCGCGTCGCCGTCGAACTCGGCCGCGCCTTCAAGACCCTGGCCTTCGGCGAGGCCGCCTACGCCGCGATCCTGGTCGCCGAGGAGGTCCTCGACGTCATGCAGCGCGACTGGATGCGCGACGAGCGGGTGGTCCCCTTCGTCCGCACCATCAACAACATCCATGTGGTCGAGGAGTCCCGCCACATGAAGTTCGCGCGCGACGAGACCCTCAAGCGCCTGGAGAACGCGGGCTGGGTACGCCGCCAGATCAACGCCTTCGTCATCGCGATCGCCTCGTACGTCATCGTCACCAGCATGGTGAACAAGAAGGTCTACCGGAACGCCGGACTCGACCAAGAGCGCGCCCTCGCCGAGGCCAGGGCCAACCAGCACCACAAGTCGATGATGCGCTCCAGCTGCTCCGGACTGATGGACTTCCTCGCCTCGGCCCGCCTGCTCACCAAGCCGGCCCTGAAGTTCTACAAGCGCGCGCACCTGATCTGAGGCGGCCCGGTCCTGATCCGGCGCGGACCCGACCCGGTCCGGATCCGACCGACGCCCGGTCCGCGCGGACGCCCGAACTGCACCGAAGCCGATCTGAACCGAACCGAAGCGAAGCGAAGCGGACGAGCCGACGCCATGACCTACGCGATCACCCAGACCTGCTGCAGCGACGCCACCTGCGTCGCCGTCTGCCCGGTCAACTGCATCCACCCCACCCCCGAGGAACGGGCCTTCGGGAGCACGGAGATGCTCTACATCGACCCCAGGTCCTGCATCGACTGCGGGGCCTGCGCGGACGCCTGCCCGGTCGACGCCGTCTTCCCGGTGGACAGCCTCTCCGGCGCGCAGCAGGAGTACGCGGAGATCAACGCCGCCTACTTCGCGGATGCCCCGGAGCCCGAACCGGCCGCCGCCGCACCGAACTTCCACGCCTGGGGCGAGCCCGTCTTCGAGCGGAACCTGCCCGCCGACTTCGGCCCGCTGCGGGTCGCCGTCGTCGGCACCGGACCGGCGGGCATGTACGCCGCCGAGGACCTGCTGCTGCACACCGACGCCGAGGTCACCCTGATCGACCGGCTCCCGGTGGCGGGCGGCCTGATCCGCTACGGGGTGGCCCCCGACCACCCCGCCACCAAGAAGGTCGGCGAGACCTTCGCGCGCTTCTACTCCCACCCCCGGGTACGGATGCACCTCGGCCTGGAGGTCGGCGGGGACCTCACCGCCGGGGAACTCGCCGCCCACCACGACGCCGTCGTCTACGCGGTCGGCGCCTCCACCGACCGCAGACTCGGCATCCCCGGCGAGGACCGGCACGGCAGCATCTCCGCCACCACCTTCGTGGCCTGGTACAACGCCCACCCGGAGGTCGCGCCGGAGGCCATCGACCTCTCCGCCTCCCGGGTCACCGTCATCGGCAACGGCAATGTCGCCCTCGACGTCGCCCGGATCCTGGTCGCCGACCCCGAGGACCTCGCGGGCACCGACATCGCCGACCACGCCCTCGCCGCCCTGCGCGCCAGCAAGGTGCGCGAGGTCGTGGTGCTCGGCCGCCGGGGCCCCGAGGAGGCCGCGTACACCCGCTCCGAACTCCTCGCCCTCAAGCACCTGCCCGGCGTCGGCCTGCTGATCGACGACCACGACCCGCGCATCGCCGCCGCCGTCGACACGGCAGGGCAGGGGGACAAGGCCGCGGCCTTGCGGGGCATCCCGCGCGCCGCCGTGGACTGGTCGGCGCCGCCGCCCGCGGGCGACCGCCGCATCGTCTTCCGCTTCCACTCCTCACCCGTGGCGATCGAGGGCGGGCAGGAGGTGGCCGCGCTGCGCGTCACCGGGGCGGCCGGGGAGACCGAGATCCCCACCGGCCTGCTGCTGCGCGCCATCGGCTACCGGGGAACGGGCGTCGCCGGGCTCCCCTTCGACGAGGCCACCGGCACCGTTCCGCACGAGAACGGCAGGGTCGCCGGCCACCCCGGCACCTACGTCGTGGGCTGGATCAAACGCGGCCCCTCCGGCGGCATCGGCGCCAACCGCACCTGCGCCGCCGAGACCGTCGGCACCCTCCTCGCCGACGCGGTGGACGGCGCCCTCCCCGCCCCCGCCCACGACGCCAAGTCCTTCGCCCGCCTCGCCCGCCGCCGCAACCGCCACCTGGTCGACGCCCGCGGCCTCGCCGCCATCCACCGCGCCGAACACACCACGGGCCTGCGCACCGGCCGCCCCCGCGTCAAACTCGCCACGGTCCCGGAACTGGTGGCCACGGCACGGAGCCCGCGGAGGTGGCTGCCGGGGTGAGGAAGCGGGCGGTCGCCACCGCCCCGCGCACACCTCACCGAACCGTCCGCACACCCCCACCGCATCGACGGGCAGCCCTCTCCGGCTGCCCGTCGCCTGTTGTGCGCGCTGCCCAGGACTCTTCCGTGTCTAGGACCCCGTCGCCCCGGACCCCGTCCCCGCGCCGGCCGCGACCCCCCAAGCCCCCTCGATCATCCGGAAGATCTCGTCCACCGCGGCCTCCGGCTCCGGTGCCTCGCGGGCCAGTGCGTAGGCGTCGACGGTGAAGCGGGCGAGGGTGCGGCAGGCCAGGGGGGTCGCCGTGCGGGCCGGGTCCGCGAGGAGGGCCGTGGCCAGGGACTCCGCGTGGCGCAGCCGCATCGACTCCTCGTATCTGCGCAGGGCGGGTGACTCGTCGATCATGTGCTGGACCGGGGCGGCTCCCTCGGCCGTGCAGTGCCGGACCAGTGCGTGGATCTCGCGGCGCAGCGCGGGGACGAGCGGCTCCCCGGGTGCCCGCTCGGTGACCGCGCGGGTGAGGGCCCGCTCGAAGTCCGCGTCCTGCTCGAACACCAGGGCCTCTTTCGAGGCGAAGTGGGAGAAGAGCGTGGTGACGGCGATATCGGCCTCGGCGGCCACCTCGCGGATGCCCACCGCCTCGTATCCGCGCTCCAGGAAGAGCCGCAGGGCGGTGTCGGCGATCTTCTGGCGGGTCGCGGCCTTCTTGCGTTCGCGGCGTCCGGTCGGCACGGTCATGCGCTTGACGCTACCAGGTAGGAAACAGTAACGGATTCGAAAAGCTAACGGTTAGTGTTATGGTGCGGCGCATGAAGAGAGTGAGCTACGCCGAGTTCGGCGGCCCCGATGTGCTGCGCCTGGTGGACGCCGAGGAGCCCCACGCGGGCCCCGGCCGGATACGTATCGCCGTCCGGGCGGCGGGCGTGAACCCCGTCGACTGGCGGCTCCGGGAGGGCCAGCGCCTCGGGGCCCATCCGGTCGAGCTGCCCGCCGGGGTCGGGCAGGACGCCGCCGGGGTGGTGGACGAGGTCGGTGCGGGCGTCGAGGGGGTGGCGGTCGGCGACCCCGTCTTCGGTGAAGGGGCCGCCACCTACGCCGAGTTCGCGGTGCTGACGGCCTGGGCCCGGATGCCCGAGGGCCTGAGCTTCGAGGAGGCCGCCGGGTACCCCTCGGTGGTGGAGACCGCGCTGCGCGTCCTCGGCCAGGTCGGGGTGCGGCCCGGGCAGACGCTGCTGGTCAGCGGGGCGGCCGGGGGTGTCGGATCGGCGGTGCTGCAGATCGCCCGGGAGCGCGGCATCGCGGTGATCGGCACCGCGGGGCCCGCCAACCAGGACTATCTGCGCGGCCTCGGCGCCCGGGCCACGACGTACGGGGAGGGCTGGGTGGAGCGGGTGCGGTGGTGGGGCCCGGTGGACGGGGCGCTCGACCTGGCCGGCGCGGGCGTGATCCGCGAACTCGTCGAGCTGACCGGGGACCCGCACAGGGTGGTCTCCATCGCCGACCTCGGCGCACCGGAGCTGGGCGTACGGTTCTCCGGCGTCGCCGGGAGCGTGCCGGACGCCCTCACCGAGGCCGCCGACCTCATCGCGCGGGGCAGGCTGCACATCCCGGTCGAGAGGTCGTACGCCCTCACGGAGGCCGCGGCGGCCCACCGCGACAGCCGGGCCGGGCATACGCGGGGGCGCCGGGTCATCGTCGTCTGAGCGGGGCGGCGGTGCCGGTGCTGTGGGGGCAGGGCGCTGTCAACTGCCGCTGATGGCGAACGAGTTGAAGTGACCCCCGAGCAACTGCCCTCGGTGACGGACGAGTTGCAGTGGTCCCGTGCAACTGCCCTCGGCGGCAAGTGAGTTGGAGCCGCCCCGCACCGCGCGCCGCGGATCTCCCGTACGCCCCGTACGCCCCGTGAGCAGGCCCCGAAAAGCCCGCACCCGGTCCGTCAGGAACGCCGTGCTCGGCGCCCCGCGGACCGGGTGCGGGCGAAGCGACGCCGCGCGCGGAAAGAGAGCGCGGGTCGGGTGTGACCGAAGGTCAGGGAAGGGCCGGTCAGCCCTTCTTGGTCTCCCAGAAGATCTTGTCGATCTGGGCGATGTAGTCCAGCGCCTTCTGGCCGGTGGCCGGGTCGGTGGAGCCCTTGGCCGTGGAGAGGGCCTTCAGGGTCTCGTTGACCAGCTGGTGCAGCTCCGGGTACTTCTCGAAGTGCGGCGGCTTGAAGTAGTCGCTCCACAGCACCGAGACGTGGTGCTTGGCGAGTTCGGCGCGCTGCTCCTTGATGACCGTGGCACGCGCCTGGAAGTGCGGGTCGTCGTTGCCGGCCATCTTTTCCTGGACGGCCTTGACGGACTCCGCCTCGATGCGGGCCTGGGCCGGGTCGTACACACCGCACGGGAGGTCGCAGTGTGCGCTGACCTTGACCTTGGGGGCGAATAGGCGGGAGAGCATGGAGCTGTCCTTCCTCGTGATCGTCTTCTCAGGTGGGACATTACTCCGTGGCAGGCGGGATTTCGCGGCCACCCCCGCGGGCTTAGGACCAAAGTCGGTGACACTGGAGCCCTGGGTCCGGGAGGAGCCGACGGGGCGTACGAAGGGACCGGGAGGATTTCTGATGCCGCAGACAGCGGAAGGGCACGAGGTCCGGGCGCTGTTCGGGCTCGCCGAGGTGGAGGGCCCGTCGATGGTGCCGACCCTGTACCAGGGGGACCAGGTGCTGGTCCGCTACGGCGCACGGGTGCGCCCCGGTCAGGTGGTGATCCTGCGTCATCCGCTCCAGCAGAACCTGCTCATCGTCAAGCGGGCGGTCGGCCGTCGTGAGGGCGGCTGGTGGGTGCTCGCGGACAATCCGGGGGCCGGGGCGGACAGCACGGACTACGGGGCGGTGCCCGCGGAGTTCGTGCTCGGCCGGGTCCTCGGGCGCTACCGCCCGCGGGGGGCGCCCGGGCCTCAGCGGCCGGGGCTGGTCTCCTGGCTGCTCTCCTCGGTGCGGCCGGTGTTCGCCGACCGCTCGGCCTCCAGGCGCTTGCGGGCGCGGTAGGCGGCGACGTTGGCGCGGGTGGCGCACCTATCGGAGCAGTAGCGGCGGGAGCGGTTGGTCGAGGTGTCCAGATAGGCGTTGCGGCAGGGGACGGCCTCGCAGATGCCGAGGCGGTCGACCCCGTGCTCGGTCAGGTGTATGGCGAGCCCCATGGCGGCGATGGCCGCGTACCCGGCGGTGGCGTTGGACGGGTGGTCGGCGAGGTGCATGTGCCACAGCGGGTTGCCCTCGTCGTCGCGGTAGTCGTGGCCGGAGATCTGCGGGCTGACCGGGAACTCCAGGAGCAGTGAGTTGAGCAGGTCGACCGCGAGGGTCTCCTCGCCGGAGTCGGCGGCCTCGAAGACGGACCGCAGCCGGGCGCGGATCGAGCGGAAGCGGGTCAGGTCGGCGTCCGTCGCGCGGCGGGCGGCGGAGGCGTTCCGGCCGAAGAGGGCGCGCACCGCGTCCACCGAGGTCAGGGTGTCCGTGCCCCGGGCCGGTTCCTCGCTGTTGACGAGACGCACGGCGTAATCCGAGTAAGAGGCCAGTTCCACTTGTAGTCCTTACGAGGGCGGTCTAAGGTCGTGCCGTGAGTGAGTAATGGGTGCACTTGCAACCAGGGTATTACGTGAGGGAGGGATTTCCCGTGACGGAGACGAGCGGGGCGGCGACGGCGGCCGACTGGCGGGCCTGGCAGGAGAGCTGGGACCGGCAGCAGGAGTGGTACCTGCCGGACCGCGAGGAGCGGTTCCGGGTGATGCTGGACATGGTCGAGGCGCTGGTCGGCCCCGCGCCCCGGGTGCTCGACCTGGCCTGCGGTACGGGAAGCATCACGGACCGCCTCCTGAAGAGGTTCCCCGAAGCGGTCAGCACCGGGGTCGACCTGGACCCCGCGCTGCTCGCGATCGCCGAGGGCACCTTCGCGGGCGACGAGCGCGTCACCTTCGTGACCGCCGACCTGAAGGACCCGCAGTGGACGGCCGCGCTGCCGTACTCCTCGTACGACGCCGTGCTGACCGCGACCGCGCTGCACTGGCTGCACAGCGGTCAGCTCGCCGCGCTCTACGGGCAGCTCGCCCCGCTGGTGCGGGAGGGCGGTGTCTTCATGAACGCCGACCACATGCCCTCCGAGGACACCCCGCGCATCAACGCCGCCGAGCGCGCGCACCGGCACGCCGCCATGGACCGGGCCAAGACCGCGGGCGCCCTGGACTGGCGCGCCTGGTGGGAGCTGGCCGCCGCGGACCCGGTGCTCGCGGAGCCCACCGCCCGGCGCTTCGCGCTCTACGGCGAGCACGCCGACGGGGACACGCCCTCGGCCGAGTGGCATGCCCGCACCCTGCGCGAGAAGGGCTTCGCGGAGGCCAGGCCCGTCTGGTGCTCGCCCTCGGACAGCCTGGTCCTCGGGCTCCGGTAAGGGCCGCGCCCCGGGTCCGGCCGGGGGAAGGCGCGAGGGGGCGGTACGCCGCACGCGTACCGCCCCCTCGGTCATCCCGGCCGGTCCTGCGCCCTCAGAGCACCTTGGACAGGAAGGACTTGGTCCGCTCGTGCCGGGGGTCGGTCAGCACCTCGCGCGGGTGGCCGGACTCGACGACCACGCCCTCGTCCATGAAGACCAGGGAGTCGCCGACCTCGCGGGCGAAGCCCATCTCGTGGGTGACCACGATCATCGTCATCCCGGACTCGGCGAGGTCGCGCATCACGTCCAGGACGTCGCCGACCAGTTCCGGGTCGAGCGCGGAGGTGGGCTCGTCGAAGAGCATCAGCTTCGGCTCCATGGCGAGCGCGCGGGCGATGGCCACCCGCTGCTGCTGGCCGCCGGAGAGCTGGGAGGGGTAGCTCTTCGCCTTGTCGCCGAGGCCCACCCGCTCCAGGAGCTGCCCGGCGCGCTCCCGGGCGGTGGCCTTGGACTCGCCCTTGACCTGGACCGGCGCCTCCGTGACGTTCTCCAGGGCCGTCATGTGCGGAAAGAGGTTGAAGCGCTGGAAGACCATGCCGATGTCGCGGCGCTGGCGGGCGACCTCGGTGTCGCGCAGCTCGTAGAGCTTCTGGCCCTTCTGCCGGTAGCCGACGAGTTCGCCGTCCACGTAGAGGCGGCCCGCGTTGATCTTCTCCAGGTGGTTGATACAGCGCAGGAAGGTCGACTTCCCGGAGCCGGAGGGGCCGATGAGGCAGAAGACCTCGCCGGTGGCCACCTCCAGGTCGATGCCCTTGAGCACCTGGACGTTTCCGAAGGACTTGTGGACGCCCTCGGCCTTCACCATGGCGGTCATGCGGAGACACCTCCCGACGGGCGGTTGGAGAGGGAGAGCATGTTCGCCTTGATCCGCTGGAGGACGGTCGGCGGCAGCGCACGGGAGGAACCGCGGGCGTAGTAGCGCTCCAGGTAGTACTGGCCGACGCTCAGGATCGAGGTCATGATCAGGTACCAGGCGGCGGCGAGGAAGAGGACCTCCACCGTGGCGCCGGAGGTCTGCCCGATGTCCTGGGCGTATTTCAGCAGCTCGTAATACTGGACGGCCGCCACCAGGGAGGTCGTCTTGAGCATGTTGATGACCTCGTTGCCGGTGGGCGGCACGATCACCCGCATCGCCTGCGGGATGATCACCCGGCGCAGGGTCTTGCCGTGGCTCATGCCCAGCGCGTGTGAGGCCTCGGTCTGGCCCTCGTCCACCGAGAGCAGTCCGGCCCGGCAGATCTCCGCCATGTACGCGGCCTCGTTGAGGCCGAGGCCGAGCAGCGCCGTCAGGAACGGCGTCATGAAGTCCGACCACTCGTCCTTGTAGACCGGACCGAGGTTGATGTAGTCGAAGACGAAGCCGAGGTTGAACCAGACGAAGAGCTGGACCAGCACCGGGGTGCCGCGGAAGAACCAGATGTAGAACCAGGCGATCGAGGAGGTCACCGGGTTGCGCGAGAGGCGCATCACGGCCAGCAGCACACCGCCCGCGATACCGATCGCCATCGAGACGAAGGTCAGGATCAGCGTCTCGCGCACACCGCGCAGGATGCGGTCGTTGAAGAAGTAGTCCGGGATGGCGCCCCAGTTGATGTCGCCCTTGGCGAAGGCCCAGACCAGCGCGGCGAGCACGGCGAGGGCTATCACGGCGGAGACGTACCGGCCGTAGTGGCGGACCGGGATGGCCTTGATGGCCTCCGGATGCGCGGCGGGTGGCGGGGCGTCCTGCGGCCCCTTCTTGTCGAGGTCAGTCACGGAAATGGCCTTTCAACGGCTCGGTGACGGATTGCTTGCGAGGGTCACTTGCCGCCGTTGACGGTGGCCGCCGTGACAGCGCCCGCCTGGACGCCCCACTTCTTGATGATCTTCTCGTACGTCTTGTCCTTGATCACCGCGTCCAGCGCGGCCACCAGGGCGTCCCGCAGCTCCTCGTTCCCCTTGGCGACCGCGATGCCGTACGGCGCCGCCTCCACCTGCTCGCCGACCAGCTCGAAGTCCTTGCCGCCGCCGGAGGTCTTCACCGCGTAGGCCGCGACCGGGAAGTCCGAGGAGCCCGCGTCGGCGCCGCCGGAGCGCAGCCGGGTCTGGGCCTGCTGGTCGTTGTCGAAGGACTCGATGGCGATCTTCTTGCCGCCGCACTTCTTCGACTCGGCCTTGGCCAGGTCGTGCGAGACGGTGCCGCGCTGGACGACGATCTTCTTGCCGCACAGGTCGGACCAGGTCTTGATCCCCTGGGTCTTGCCCTTGTTCGTATAGATCGAGACACCGGCGGAGAAGTAGTCGACGAAGTCGACGCCCGTGCCGACCTTCTTGCCGGTCTCCGAGTCGACGCCCTCCTGGCGGTCCTTGGTGTCGGTCATCGCCGACATCGCGATGTCATAGCGCTTGGAGCGCAGACCGCCGATGAGGTTGTCGAAGGTGCCGTTCTCGAATTTGAACTCCACGCCCAGTTTCTCGCCCATCGCGGCCGCGAGATCCGGGTCGAAGCCGACGGTCTTGCCGGACTCGTCCTTGAATTCCACCGGTGCGTACGCGATGTCCGAACCGACCTTGATGACGCCCTCGGAACGGATGCTCGCGGGGAGTTTCCCGGCGAGCGGCGCGGAGGAGGACTCGTTGGAGTCGCCTTCGTCGGCGCTGTTCGTCTGGTCGCCGCAGCCGGCGAGCAGGAGCGCGCCTGCGACCGCGAGCGCACTGATCGCGGTGATCCGGGTCTGCGCGGACTTCGCGGTCGTGCGACGGGTGATGCCTGCGGTCATCGTGGGTCCTCCGGCGGGGTGAGGCAGTAGCCGTGCGGTCAGGCCCGCGCGCGCCTCTGCGCGCGGCGACCGCGTGTGATGACGGCATCCTGCCATTCGGACGGAGTCATTCAGCCGCCCAGCGATGTCAAAATCGGATAACGGGCGAGCTCGTAAGCTCGTCCGCTGCGCGCGTAGAGGCCGGACCATCTACGGAAAGCGTGCGACTCCACCGGAAGATCTCCGGCTTATCTCACGATGCGGGCGAATCGCTCTGGCCTTCCGCGCCGCCGCGGGGCGTCGCCGCGCGTATCCCGCCGGGCAGGCGGATATTCGACTATGAGTCATGTCACCGAGTCACCATGGACTCGTACAAGGAGCCCTCCGTCCGGTAAGAAGGTTCCTTACACCCCTCACCCGGGGCTCAGGGCGCGTGTGCGGCGCGCCCGTCGCGCACGGACCTGTACACCACTGCATCAGGGTCCAGCGCGGTGCCCGCCCGCTCCTCAACCAGGAGTGGTCACCCTCAACCATGCAGATTTAAGGGGTAACACCAGTGGCAGCGGAGATCGTCAATCCTCGCAGCGACAGCAGTACGGCCCAGGCAGGTGCCGCCGAGCCTCTCGATGACTTCGATCCGGCGTTCGCCCTGCACCGCGGCGGCAAGATGGCCGTCCAGGCCACCGTTCCCGTGCGCGACCGGGACGACCTGTCCCTCGCCTATACGCCCGGCGTCGCGAAGGTGTGCACCGCGATCGCCGAGAAGCCGGAACTGGTCCACGACTACACCTGGAAGTCGCAGGTCGTCGCCGTGGTCACGGACGGCACCGCGGTGCTCGGCCTCGGGGACATCGGGCCGGAGGCCTCCCTCCCCGTGATGGAGGGCAAGGCCATCCTCTTCAAGCAGTTCGGCGGTGTGGACGCGGTGCCGATCGCGCTCGACACCAAGGACACCGACGAGATCATCGACACGGTGGCCCGGCTCGCGCCCTCCTTCGGCGGGATCAACCTGGAGGACATCTCGGCGCCCCGCTGCTTCGAGATCGAGCGCAAGCTCGAGGAGCGCCTCGACATCCCGGTCTTCCACGACGACCAGCACGGCACCGCGATCGTGACCCTCGCCGCCCTGCGCAACGCGGTCCGGCTCACCGGCCGCTCGCTCGGCGACCTGCGCGCGGTCATCTCCGGTTCCGGCGCCGCCGGTGTCGCGATCGCCAAGTTCCTGCTCGAGGCGGGCATCGGCGATGTCACCGTCGCGGACAGCAAGGGCGTGGTCAGCGCCGACCGCGGCGACCTCACCCCGGTCAAGCAGGAACTCGCCGCGATCACCAACAAGGCCGGACTGAGCGGCACCCTCGCGGACGCCCTCGCCGGTGCCGACGTCTTCATCGGCGTCTCCGGCGGTACGGTCCCCGAGGCCGCGGTGGCCAGCATGGCGAAGGACTCCTTCATCTTCGCCATGGCCAACCCGAACCCGGAGGTCCACCCGGACATCGCCCACAAGTACGCGGCGGTCGTCGCCACGGGCCGTTCGGACTTCCCGAACCAGATCAACAACGTGCTCGCCTTCCCGGGCATCTTCGCCGGTGCCCTCCAGGTGCGCGCCAGCCGCATCACGGAGGCGATGAAGATCGCCGCCGCCGAGGCGCTCGCCTCCGTCGTCGGCGACGAACTCTCCGCCGACTACGTCATCCCCTCGCCCTTCGACGAGCGGGTCGCCCCCGCCGTCACCGCCGCCGTCGCGGCCGCGGCCCGGGCGGAGGGCGTGGCGCGCCGCTGACTCCGGAGCCGCACTTCGGGGGGTGTGCTGTACGGGAGGGTCCTGCCGGTGGCGGGGCCCTCCCGGCGCGTTCGGGGGCAACTCGGCGGAGTACGGGGGGCTTTGGGCCGGGAGCCCGCCGTGGCACGGCGGGGACGGTCGGCCGTCCGGCGGGGGTGGCCGGCCGTGCCGTGCCGGGTGCGTGGCCGAGAGTGCGGGGGCGCGGCGCGTGTCACACCGGGTGGGCGTTCCTTCACGGCGGCGCCGGATCTATCGTCAGGTCCATGTTCGCTGCCTACGCCGCCCGCATCGACCGTGACCAGCCGCTGAGCGGCCTTGAGTTGGGGGAGCGGCCCGCCCCCGAGTCCCGTCCCGGGTGGACCACCGTCGACGTCAGAGCGGCCTCCCTCAACCACCACGACCTGTGGACGCTGCGCGGGGTGGGGATCACCGAGGACCGGCTCCCGATGATCCTGGGCTGCGACGCCGCGGGCGTCGACGCGGACGGCAACGAGGTCGTCCTGCACTCCGTCATCGGCCAGACCGGGCACGGCGTCGGCCCCGACGAGCCGCGCTCCCTGCTGACCGAGCGCTACCAGGGCACCTTCGCCGAGCAGGTCACCGTCCCGACCTGGAACGTCCTCCCCAAGCCCAAGGGCTTCAGCTTCGCCGAGGCCACCTGCCTGCCCACCGCCTGGCTCACCGCGTACCGCATGATCTTCACCAACGCCGGTGTGCGGCCGGGCGATTCGATCCTGGTCCAGGGCGCGGGCGGCGGGGTGGCCACCGCGGCGATCGCCCTCGGCAAGGCGGCGGGGCTCAAGGTCTTCGCCACCAGCCGGGACGAGTCGAAGCGGCGGCGCGCCCTCGAACTCGGCGCCGTGGAGGCCCTGGAGTCGGGCGCGCGGCTGCCGCACCGGGTGGACGCGGTCATCGAGTCGGTGGGCGCGGCGACCTGGTCGCACTCCATCAAGAGCCTGCGGCCCGGCGGCACCGTCGTCATCACGGGCGCCACCAGCGGCGACCGCCCCTCGCACGCCGAGCTCACCCGGATCTTCTTCCACGAACTCAGGGTCATCGGTTCGACCATGGGCACCAAGGAGGAGCTGGAGGACCTGCTCGCCTTCTGCGCCAACACCGGCCTGCGCCCGATCATCGAGGACACCCTGCCGCTGGACCGCACCCGCGAGGGCCTCGAACGCCTCGCCGCCGGGGACCTGTTCGGGAAGATCGTGTTCACGGTCTGAGGCTGGTGGCGGCGGGGTCCGCGCTGTTCGAGGGGAGCGGCCGGCGCGGTCTGGCGGAGGGGCGCGGGCCTCGTGCTCAGTGGTGCCAGGCCTGGCCGCCGGTGTTGTGGATCATGCGCTGCAGGACCTTCAGGGTGCGGAGGTACTCCTCGTCGCCGATGCCCTCGTGGATCTCGGCCCGCATCCTGGTCTGGAGGGCCGCGCAGGCCGCGAAGGTCTCGGCGCCCGCCTCGGTCAGGGCGAGTGGGGCGGCTAGGAGGGCTTCGTCCGGTTCCGCCTCCGGCGGAGTGGTGGTGAGCAGGCCCCGGGTGCGCAGGGTGCGCAGGTCGGCGATGAGCGGCGAGGACCCGACGTCGAGGTAGCCCTCCAGGACCGCGACGACCTCCGCGCCGGTCAGGGGCGCCTCGCTCCTGGCTACCTGGGCGAGGATCCACCACTGCGGCTGGCTGAGGCCGTGCGCCGCGAGCCCGGTGCGGATATGGGTCACGACGGCCTTGTGCGCGGCCCAGCTCCAGTAGCCGATCGGCTGCTGGACGAGCTCCGTGTCGCTGTGTGAGAACCGCATCTTCCCCTGCCTTCCGCGCCCTCTGCTGCCGGGCCGCCGCTGTGCTGATCGCCGTGCTGGGCTGATCGCTGTGCGCTCGACGCTAGGACCTGAACTTTGCTTGAGGTCAAGGGTGATGCGCGATTGGCGGTCGAAGGTCGGAGGTTGGC
The DNA here is from genome assembly GCF_012273655.1 of Streptomyces physcomitrii. GTDB lineage: Bacteria > Actinomycetota > Actinomycetes > Streptomycetales > Streptomycetaceae > Streptomyces > Streptomyces physcomitrii. Next base: position 621,970 of record NZ_JAAWWP010000001.1, read on the forward strand.
GGAGGGATGGACGGACGGGTGGGCGGAGTCGCCGGTGCGCCTCCCCCGCTTGTCAACTTCGATTGACAGGCGTTCTCTTGTCAACCATCATTGACGCCATGACCGAAGCAACGGATCTCGCCGAGCGGGCGGGCGACCGGGACCCGCGGATCGGCCTGCGTGCCGTGGCGGCGCTCCGGCGGCTCCTGGAGCAGTTGGAGGCCGTCCAGGTGCGCAGCGCGCGCAACCAGGGCTGGTCCTGGCAGGAGATCGCCGCCGAACTCGGCGTCAGCAGGCAGGCCGTGCACAAGAAGTACGGGAGGCAGTGATGTTCGAGAGGTTCACCCGGAGCGCGGAGGACGTGGTGAAGGGAGCCCTGGACCACGCCGACCGGGCCGGTTCCCGCCGGGTGGAGAGCGCGCATCTGCTGCGTGCGCTCCTCGACGGGGAGGGCAGCCGCGGTGCCTTCGTCCTGGTGGCGCTGGGGGTTCCGGAGCGGCGGGCTTCGCTGGAACGGGCCCTCGACCTGTCCCGTCGGCGGGCCGGGCTCTCGGGTGCCGACAGCCGTGCCCTCGCGGAACTCGGCATCGATGTGGAGGCCGTGGTCTCGCGCGTCGAGGACGTCCACGGGGAAGGGGCCCTGGCCGACCGCCCCAGGCCGCGTTCCCTCTTCGGTCCCCGGCGCCCCTTCGGCAAGGAGGCCAAGGACGTCCTCACGCGCTCGCTGCGTATCGTCACCGCACGCGGCGAGCGGCGGATCGGGGACGAACACCTGCTCCTCGCCCTCACCACCCACCCGGGCGCCGTCGCCGAGGCCCTCGCCGACCACGGCGTCACCCACGCCTCCGTGGAGCGGATCCTCTACGGCGAGGGGGAGGACCGGGGGCAGGCGAAGGCGGGCTGAGGTGAAGGCCGGTTGAGACGGGGGCCAATTGAGACGGAAGCCCGTTGAGGCGGAGGCCGGTTGAGACGGAGGTCGGCTGAGGTGAGGTCCGCGCGGGCTGAGGCGGGCTGAGGTCCGCCTGTCGGGAGCGGCGGGGTGCGACCTGTCTGCCCAGCCGATTCGCCTGCTCGGCCGAGCGGCCTCGGCGCCGATGGCCTTCGGTCCTCGCCCGCCTCCCCGGACAGGCGCTCCCTCGGTGCCGACTGCCCCCGAGCCCCCGGCCCCCTCACTCCTTCCGGCTGTACGGCGCCCGGAGCATGGCCGCGATATGGCCCGCCGCGGTCGACAACTGCCTTCTGGTCTCCCGGAACTGTTCCTCCGTCACCCCGTGGTCGCGGGCCGCGTCGCGGATGTCGTCCCGGAAGCGGTCGAGCAGGCGGTCCAGGGCGCGGGCCGGATCCTCGCCCAGGGGTTCATGGGCCCAGGCCGGTTCGTACCCGAGGCGGAAGTCGGCGTCGCTGCCCGGGGTGATGACGGGCTCGGGGACCGGCGGTGCGGTCGGCCGGTCCTTCGCTCCGGCGGCGGGGCCGGGCTCCGAGGCGGCGGGGTCGGAGGCGGCGGGGTCGGAGCCGGGGGTGCCGAAGCCGAATTCCTTGCCGAGGCCCTTGCCGAAGTCGCCGAATTCCCGGGCGAGTTCGGAGAGCCCCTCGCGTATGCCGGTGGGCCAGTCGCCGCGGGCGAAGTGGTCCTGCACCTGCTCCTGTACCTGCCGGGCGAGCCGCTGGACATCCCGCTGAGCCTGGGCCTGGGCCTCCTCCCGGGCCTCCTTGGCCTGGCGACGGGCCTGCTCCGCCTCCTCGCGAGCGCGGCGGCTCTCGTCCTTGGCGCGGCGGGCCTGCTCCTTCCACTCCTGCTTGGCGCGCTTGAACTCCTCCTTGGCCTCGCGCCAGGCCTCCTTGTCGCCCCAGCTGCCGTCCAGGAAGTCCGAGGCCTCGGGGAAGCCGCCCGGCTTGGCCCCGCCGCCCTGGCCGCCGCTCTTGACCCGGGCCTCCTTGGCCGCGGCGCGCATATCGCGGCGCAGGTCACCGGCGGCGCCGCGGACGTTGTCGCGGATCTCGGCGGCGAGTTCGGCGACCGACTCCCGGATCTCCAGCTCCAGTTCGGCGAGTTCGCCGCTGCGCTCGGCCAGTTCGGCGCGGCCCGCCTCGGTGATCGCGTAGACCTTGCGGCCGCCCTCGGTGGTGTGGGTGACCAGGCCCTCGGCCTCCAGCTTGGCCAGCCGCGGGTAGACGGTGCCGGCGGAGGGGGCGTATAGGCCCTGGAAGCGCTCCTCCAGGAGGCGGATCACCTCGTAGCCATGGCGGGGGGCCTCGTCGAGGAGTTTGAGCAGATACAGGCGCAGGCGGCCGTGGGCGAAGACGGGGGCCATCTCAGAGCACCTTCTTCCCGCTGGCGGCGGCCGGGGCCTCGGGCTCTTCTTCCGGGGCCCGGCGCAGTAGGGCGATCGGGCCGGAGACGCTGGTGGCCCGGAGCCTGCCTCTGCCCCGGCCGAGTCTGCCGCTGATGCCCCGGGGCCCCCAGGCCGGACCGACCCGCAGATCCTCGAAGGCGTTGGAGACCGCGCCGGAGGTGGTGCCGGCCTCGACCTCCGCGTCCGCCTGGTGGGGGAGCCGCACCGCGATCCGGCCGGAGACCGTGCTCAGCTCCATACGGGCGGGCGGGTCCGCGCGCTCGTGGTCCACGGTCAGCGAGCCGCTCACCGAGACGGCCTGCACGGCGCCCGCGCCTTCGAGGAGGGTGAGGTCGCCGGAGACGGAGTGGAAGGTCAGCTCGCCGGTGACGCCCTGGGCCTCGACGTCCCCGGAGACCGTCTCGGCGCGGACCGCCGCGCGGAGGCCGACCAGGGTGGTCTCGCCGCTGACCCCCCGGACCGCGGTCTCGCCGCGGATGCCCGAGATCACCGCCGTCGCGCCCACCACGCCGACCTCGACCCCGGTGTCGGCCGGGACCGTCAGGGAGACGACCGCGTGCCGCCGCCAGCCCCGCGGGTCCAGCCACTTGAGGAATCCCTTCCAGGGCAGGTCCTCGTAGGCGACGGTCAGGGTGCCGTCCTGCTCGGTCACCCGCAGCGGCGGGCCCTCGATCCGGGAGACCTCCAGGCGGGCGGAACTCTCCTCGGTGCCGACGACGTTGACCGTTCCGTTGACGATGCGTACCTGCACTGCCGTCACGGGAGCGTCGAAGGAGAGCCTCTGCGGCTCCGCGACTGACCACTCGGACATGGGTGCTGACCTCCTCGACCGACCCGGGGCATGACGCGCACTATCGCGTCTCGGGTCACACGATATATCTCGGTCACGGAAAGTCAAGGGCCGAGTTCGCGAGGGTGCGGGAGCGCGGGCCTCGTGCCCGGTACGGCCCAATTGCCCGGTACCGACCCGTGCGAACTGGCTTACGGTGACGGCATGTCCTCCCAGGTACCCGCCGCGTCCGCGGCCCCGCAGACCTCCGCGAGCGCCGCCGGTGCGCTGCTCCTGTGCCGGGCGGCGCCCGCGCAGGTGGCACCGCTCGCGCGGCTGCTCGGCGAACGCATGCTCCTGGTGCCCGCCGGGGAGGGCTGGAGCGTGCTCGTCCCCGAGGGGAAGCCCTGGCTCCACGGCGGGGAGGCCGTCGACCGGGTGCTCACCGGCTGGGCCACCGCGCTGGCCGTGGGCGCCGACTGGCCCGTCCTCGCCCTGTGGTGGGACACCGAGCGTGGCGGCTACACGCTGGCCTCCGGCTTCCGCCGCACGGTCGGCTACGAATGGCTGGCGGGCGGCACCCCCGTCGGCGAGGACGAGGCCATGCGGACCTTCGCCGCCCGCCTCGGCCTCGGCAGCCCCCCGGCCGGCCAGCCCGCGGCCGCCGAACCCGCGCGGCAGGAGCCCGCGCGCCAGGAACCCGTGCGCCAGGAACCCGTGCACCAAGAACCCGCGCACCAAGAACCCGCGCACCAAGAACCCGTGCGCCAGGAACCCGTGCGCCAAGAACCCGCCCCGGCCGCCACGTCCTCCGATCCCTCCACCTCCTCCGGCGACGACCCCGTCCGCGCCGCCCTCCGCGCGCTGACCCGCCCCGACCCGGCGGCCGACGCCAGGGCCCGCCTCGCCGCACTGGTGCGGGTGCTCGGGCACGCCGGTCTGGCCCTGCCCGCCGGACTGGCGCCCGGCGACACCGCGGACCGGCTGCGCGAGGTGGCCCGGGTGCAGCCGGAGGCCCAGCAGATCGAGCAGCGGGGCGGGCGGAACAGGCGCGAGGCGCCGCGCGGTGAACACGGTGAGGCCCCGCGGCCCGCCGGGTACCCGGAGGCGCGCGCCGGACTCGGCGCCGCGCGGGGGACCGGGCGTGAGGACGGCCCCGTACCGCCCCTTGGCGGCCGGCCCGCACGTCTCCTCGGCCCGGCTCAACTGGCCCTCGGACTGCCCCTGTTGGTCTGGGGCGCCGCCCGCAGGAACGGTGGTTGGGCCGCGGCCGGTCTGGTGCTCGCGGCCGAGGGCGGCCTGCGGTGGGCGTACGCGCTCAAGGGCCCCGGCAGGCACCGGAGTTGAGGACCGGCGGCTCAGCCCTCGGTCCTCCCGGAGCCGGGCGCCCCGGTGACGCCACCCGCGCCGTTGACCCCCGTGGCTCCCGCGACCCCCGTGGCTCCCGTGACCCCCGGAGTCCCCGCCCCCGCGGCGGTCCCCGGGCCCGCAGCGGTCCCCGGTCCCGTACCCTCCACCCCGCCTCCGCTCGCGTCCAGGGCGGCGAGGGCCGCGCTGATCCGGGGCAGGTCGGCGGCGGTGCTGGTGTCCAGGCCGGTCAGGGCGGCGATCTTGCGGAGCCGGTAGTCGACGGTGTTCGGGTGGACCTGGAGCCGGGCCGCGGTCGCCCGGCGGTTCAGCGCGCAGGCGAAGTGGGTGCGCAGGGTGTCCAGGAGGCCGTGCTGTCCCGCCAAGGGGGCGAGCAGGGCGGCGAGTTCGGCGCGGGCGGGGCCGGGGCGGGTCAGCTGGTATTCGAGCAGGACGTCCTGGAGCCGGTAGAGCCCGGGCTCGCGGCCGAAGACGGCCGCCACCTCGCGCACCTCGCCGCTGAGGCGGGCCGCGGCCCCGACGTCCCGGGGGCGGGCGGCCGCCGCGCCCGCGGTGAGCGCGGCCCCGCTGACCCGGCTCATGTGGTCCAGCACCCCGGCCAGCCAGTCCCAGTCCCCGGCGCCCACCTCCTCGGGCGGGACCGGGTGCGGGACCAGGGCGAGGCCGCCCTCGGGCGAGAGCATCGAGAGGACGGCGCCCTCGACATGGCGCTCCAACTCGACCCGCAAACGGCGGAGTTTGCGCCGGGCCGCCACCGTGGTGCTGACGCCGCTGGCCCGCTCGTCGGGGTGCGCGCCCACCGCCAGGCTCAGTACGAGGTAGCACTCCGGCAGCGGCACCCCGGCCGCGGCGGCGGAGCCCGTGAGGTCGGCGCCGTCGAGCAGGGCGGAGAGCAGGGCCTGGCGGGCGATGTACTCGTCACCGAAGGAGGCCTGGCGCGCCTGGACGTAGCCGCCGGAGGCCGCCGAGGTCATCACCTGGAGATAGCGCAGGACCAGCGCGCTCGCACCGAGCACCGCCGGCAGGTCGGCCGGGGCCGCCTCCCGCAGTACCTCGTCCATGCACAGCTGCACCCCGATGTGGTACGCGCTCACCACCGCCTCCAGCGGCACGCCCTCCTCCGCCCGCCGGGCCGCGCCCTCGCGCAGCCCCGCGAGCTGTTCGGGGCCGGGCAGTTCACCGGTGCGCAGCACCTCGGCGCAGAGGGCGATGTTCAGCTCGACGATCCGCGCGATCTCCCCGCGCAGCGCCTCCGGGGGCAGCGCCGAGTACGTCGGCACCTCGCCCGCGAGCCGGGCGACCACCGCGTCCACCAGCGGGCGGGAGCGGGAGGTGAGGAGGGTGTGCAGCGGGCGGCCGGCCAGCGTGAACGGCGGCGCCTGGGGCGGCACCCGGCCGGATCCGGTGCCCGGCGCGGGGCTCGTAGGCCCCGGACGGCTCGTCGTCATGGGCGCCCCCTCGCGTGGTCGTTCTGGTGGTCCCGCCAGGACTAGCACGCGGCCCGGGCCCGCTGCCAGCGAGCCGCCCGTACCGCCGCCGCACTGTGACCCGTCACAACAGCGCCCCCGCAAGGCTGGCCGCCGTCCCGGCGCTCCCGGGGCGCCCGCGCCCCAGGATGGTGCGGCCCGGTGAGCGCGGCACCGCCGCCGGGCGTCCCGACCGCCGCCCTCTGCCGCGCCCCGCACCGTGGCGCGGCACAAGGACCGAAGGAGCCCCATGCCCTCCCGTACCCCCGCACGGACCGCGCGCCGCCTCGCGGTCGCCGCCGGATGCGCCGCCCTGATCTCCGCGGCCCTGGTGACCCCGGGCCGCGCCGCCGAGCCGCTCGACTACGTGGCGCTCGGCGACTCCTTCGCCGCCGCCCCGCTGGTACCGGCGCCCGACCTCGCCCACCCGCTCTGCCTGGCCTCCCGCTCCGGTTACCCGGATGTCGCGGCCGAGCGCCTCGGCGCCGAGCTGGACGACGTCAGCTGCTCCGGGGCGAAGGTGGGCGACCTCGCGGGACGGCAGTTCGGTGTGGTGGCCCCGCAGTACGAGGCGCTCGGCGCGGACACCGACCTGGTCAGCCTCACCGTCGGCGGCAATGACACCAACCTGGTCGCGGCCGCCCTCGGCTGCGTCAACCTGGCGCCGGAACCGCTCGGTTCGAGCTGCGCCGACCGCTATACGAAGGGCGGCGGCGACCAGCTGGGCGAGGCCGTCGCCGCCTGGGCACCGCAGCTGGGCGCGGCGCTCGACGAGATCCACCGGCGGGCGCCGCGGGCCCGGGTCTTCGTGGTCGGCTACGGCGACTACATCCGGCAGGGCGGCTGCTGGCCCACCCAGCCGATCTGGGCCCGGGACGGCGACTACCTCCAGCGCTCCGTCGACAAGCTGAGCGCCGCGCTGCGGGACCAGGCCGCCGCCCACGGCGCCTCCTTCGTGGACGCCTACGCGGCGACCCGGGGCCACGACGCCTGCGCCGCCCCCGGGGACCGCCACCTGGAAGGCCTCGTCCCCTCCGCCCCCGCAGCCCCGCTGCACCCCAACGGGGCGGGCTCCAAGGCGGTGGGCGAGGCACTGGCGCGGGCCGTGCGGGGCTAGAGGGCGTCCTTCACCGGCAGCGCCGCGTACTCACGCGCCCCGTACTCGCCCGCCCCCGTACTCACTCGTCCTCGTCCTCGTCGTCCAGCCGGGCCAGCCAGGTCGCCAGGCGTTCGACGGGGACCTCGAAGTCGGGGTTGAGGTCCACGAAGGTGCGCAGCTGCTCGGCCAGCCAGGCGAGGCTGACCTCCTCCTCGCCGCGCCGCTTCTCCAGCTCCTCGATGCCACGGTCGGTGAAGTACAACTCAAGCTCCTGAGGGGGACGGATGTGCCGCCCCCCATGGTAGGCCGCGGCCGGGGGCGTCCGGACATGCCGGAGGGCCCGCCCCCGCCGTGCGCTGCACGGGTGGGAGCGGGCCCTCGGTCGCTGTCCGCGGCCGGCGGCTCGGGTCCGGGTGGACCTGGCTCAGGCCTCGAAGACCTCGTTCACCAGCTGCTCCTGCTCGGCCTGGTGGCGCTTGGCGGAGCCGACCGCGGGGGACGAGGAGTGCGGGCGCGAGATGCGCCGCAGCCGCTCGCCGTGCGGGATGTCGGCACCGACCGCCAGGTCCAGGTGGTCGATCAGGTTGAGCGCGATGAACGGCCAGGCACCCTGGTTCGCCGGTTCCTCCTGCGCCCAGAGGTACTTCTCGGCGTTCGGGTACTTGGCGATCTCGGCCTGGAGCTCGGTACCCGGCAGCGGGTACAGGCGCTCCAGGCGGATGATCGCCACGTCGTCCGCCTCGCGCTTCTTCCGCGCGGCGTCGAGGTCGTAGTACAGCTTGCCCGCGCAGAAGACGACCTTGCGGACCACCGACGGGTCCACGCTGTCGTCGCTGATGACCGGGCGGAACTGACCCGAGGTGAACTCCTCCGTCTTCGAGGCGGCGGCCTTCAGGCGCAGCATCGACTTCGGGGTGAAGACCACCAGCGGCTTGTGGTGCGGGTTGTGCACCTGCCACCGCAGGAGGTGGAAGTAGTTCGACGGCAGGGTCGGCATGGCGACCGTCATGTTGTTCTGCGCGCACAGCTGGAGGAAGCGCTCGATACGGGCCGAGGAGTGGTCCGGGCCTTGGCCCTCGTAGCCGTGCGGGAGCAGCAGGGTGACGCCGGAGGTCTGGCCCCACTTCTGCTCGGCCGCGGAGATGTACTCGTCGACGACGGTCTGCGCGCCGTTGACGAAGTCGCCGAACTGCGCCTCCCACATCACCAGGGACTCGGGGCGGGCCAGCGAGTAGCCGTACTCGAAGCCCATCACCGCGTACTCGGAGAGCAGGGAGTCGTAGACGTTGTACCGGGCCTGGTCCTCGGAGAGGTACAGGAGCGGGGTGTAGTCCTCGCCGGTCTCCCGGTCGATGAGGACGCCGTGCCGCTGGCCGAAGGTGCCGCGCCGGGAGTCCTGGCCGGAGAGCCGGACCGGGACGCCCTCCAGGAGCAGCGAGCCGACCGCGAGGGTCTCGCCCATGCCCCAGTCGATGGTGCCGTCCTCGACCATGGCCGCGCGGCGCTGCAGCTGGGGCAGCAGGCGCGGGTGGACGGTGACCCGCTCGGGGATGTTGACCTGGGACTCGGCGATGCGCTTGACGACCTCCTGGGAGATCGCGGTGTTCACCGCCACCGGGAACTCGGCCTGCGGGTCCGGGAGATGGGCCTCGCCGGGGTGCGAGACGGCCTCGCGGACCTCGGTGAAGACCTTCTCCAGCTGGCCCTGGAAGTCCTGCAGCGCCTGCTCGGCCTCCTCCAGGGTGATGTCGCCGCGACCGATGAGGGACTCGGTGTAGAGCTTGCGCACCGAGCGCTTCTTGTCGATCAGGTCGTACATCAGGGGCTGGGTGAACGCCGGGTTGTCCGACTCGTTGTGGCCGCGGCGGCGGTAGCAGATGAGGTCGATCACGACGTCCTTGTTGAACGCCTGACGGAACTCGAAGGCCAGCCGCGCGACCCGGACGACGGCCTCGGGGTCGTCGCCGTTCACATGGAAGATCGGCGCCTCGATCATGCGGGCCACGTCGGTGGCGTACATCGAGGAGCGCGAGGACTCCGGGGCGGCGGTGAAGCCGACCTGGTTGTTGATGACGATGTGGACCGTGCCGCCGGTGCGGTAGCCGCGCAGCTGCGACATGTTCAGGGTCTCGGCCACCACGCCCTGGCCGGCGAAGGCCGCGTCGCCGTGCAGGGCGACCGGCAGGACGGTGAAGTCCGTGCCGCCCTTGTTGATGATGTCCTGCTTGGCGCGGCTGATGCCCTCGATGACCGGGTCGACCGTCTCCAGGTGGGAGGGGTTCGCGGCCAGCGAGACCTTGATCTGCTCGCCGTCCAGGCCGGTGAAGGTGCCCTCGGCGCCCAGGTGGTACTTCACGTCGCCGGAGCCGTGCATCGACTTCGGGTCGAGGTTGCCCTCGAACTCGCGGAAGATCTGCGCGTACGACTTGCCGACGATGTTGGCGAGGACGTTCAGGCGGCCGCGGTGGGCCATGCCGACGACGACCTCGTCGAGCCGGTTCTCGGCGGCGGAGTCGAGCACCGCGTCGAGCAGCGGGATGACGGACTCGCCGCCTTCGAGCGAGAAGCGCTTCTGGCCGACGTACTTCGTCTGCAGGAAGGTCTCGAAGGCCTCCGCGGAGTTCAGTCGGCGCAGGATGCGCAGCTGCTCCTCGCGCTCCGGCTTGGAGTGCGGGCGCTCGATGCGGTCCTGGATCCACTTGCGCTGCTTGGGGTCCTGGATGTGCATGAACTCGACGCCGGTGGTGCGGCAGTACGAGTCGCGCAGCACGCCGAGGATGTCGCGCAGCTTCATCAGGGTCTTGCCCGCGAAGCCGCCGACCGCGAACTCGCGCTCCAGGTCCCACAGGGTGAGCCCGTGCTCGGCGATGTCCAGGTCGGGGTGCTTGCGCTGCATGTACTCCAGCGGGTCGGTGTCGGCCATGACATGGCCGCGCACCCGGTAGGAGTGGATCAGCTCGAAGACCCGGGCGGCCTTGGTGACGTCGTCGTCGTGCGAGGCGTCGATGTCGCGGTTCCAGCGCACCGGCTCGTACGGGATGCGCAGCGACTTGAAGATCTCGTCGTAGAAGTCGTTCTCGCCGAGCAGCAGGTTCGCGACGTTGCGCAGGAACTCGCCGGAGGCGGCGCCCTGGATGACCCGGTGGTCGTAGGTCGAGGTCAGCGTCATGACCTTGGAGATGCCGAGCTTGTTCAGGGTGTCCTGGGAGGTGCCCTGGTACTCCGCCGGGTACTCCATGGCGCCGACGCCCATGATCACGGCCTGGCCGGGCATCAGGCGCGGCACGGAGTGCACGGTGCCGATGCCGCCCGGGTTGGTCAGCGAGACGGTGACGCCGGAGAAGTCGTCCATCGTCAGCTTGTTGTCGCGGGCGCGGCGGACGATGTCCTCGTAGGCCTGCCAGAACTCGAAGAAGTTCAGCGTCTCGGCGGCCTTGATCGCGGCGACCACGAGCTGGCGGTCGCCGTTCGGCTTGACCAGGTCGATGGCGAGACCGAGGTTGACGTGCTCGGGCTTGACCAGGGTCGGCTTGCCGTCCTTCTGTGCGAAGGAGTAGTTCATCGACGGCATGGCCTTGATCGCCTGCACCATCGCGTAGCCGATCAGGTGCGTGAAGGAGATCTTCCCGCCCCGGGCGCGCTTGAGGTGGTTGTTGATGACGATCCGGTTGTCGAAGAGCAGCTTCACCGGGACCGCGCGGACCGAGGTGGCGGTCGGCAGCTCCAGCGAGGCGTTCATGTTCTTCGCGACGGCGGCCGAGGGGCCGCGCAGCGTCACCAGCTCGGGACCGCCCGTGGCCTCGGCCGCGGGCTCCTCCTTGGCCTTGGCCTTGGCCGCCGGGGCGGCCTTGGCGGGAGCGGCGGCGGGCTTGGCGGCCGGGGCCGCCTGCTTCGCGGGCGCGGCAGCCGCCGGAGCGGGCTGCGCCGGCTGGGCGGCCTGCGCGGGCTCGGCCGGGGCCGCGGGCGCCGGGGCCTGGGCCGGGGCGCTCGGTGCGGCGGGGGCCGCGGGCGCGGCGGTCTGCTTGGCCTGGGTGGCACCGCCCCCGGGCTTGTAGTCGGCGAAGAAGTCCCACCAGGCGCGGTCTACCGAATTCGGGTCCTGGAGGTACTGCTGATAGATCTCGTCGACGAGCCACTCATTCGGACCGAAGGCGGCAGCAGGGTTCTTCCCCTGACCGTCTTGGTCAGTGGTCGGGGTCCCGCCCGGCTTCAGGCCGGGGGAGGTCGAGTTACTGGGGGACTGTGGCGACACGGCGGCAACCGCCCTCTTCCGCTTCACAAGGTGATGGACAGCGGAAATAAAGGCTACGCCCCCCTGACGCCCGGATGCAGGCCGGGCGGCTCATCCGTCGTGTAAGTCACATCAGAATGCGTGTTTCAGGCGTGGAAATGGCGGGAAACAAACGCGGTTTGATGCACTCGGCAACGCCGAAGTGCGGGCCCCGCCGCCCGGTGGACCGCTCGCGGGCCCTGTCCAGGGCGTTCCCCGGCGGCCCGGCCGCGGATCGCGATCTTCCGCTTCGAACCCTACGTCAACCCGGGGGATGCGGAAGGCCCGGAAGGGTGACCTGGATCCGGCAGCCCCGAGAGGATTCGGCCACCCCGATCGCGCCGCCGTGCAGATCCACCGCCCAGCGGGCGATGGCGAGGCCGAGGCCGGTGCCGCCGTCGCTGCCCGAGCCGTGGCTCTTGGCGGGGTTGGCCGGGTCGCCGCCGTGGCTGCCCCGGTTGAAGCGCTCGAAGACGCGGTGCCACTCGGACTCCGGGATGCCGGGACCCTCGTCCAGGACCTCCAGGTCCAGCGACTCCGGATGGTGGCCGCGGCGGGCGCGCACCGTGACCCGGCCGTGCGGCGGGCTGTGCTTCACCGCGTTGTCGATGAGATTCGCCACCACCTGGTGGATCCGCTCCGGGTCCGCGTGCGCGGTCAGCTCCGGCGGGGAGACGTCCAGGTGCAGATGGACGTCCGTACGGGTGTGCCGGCCGGAGCCGGAGGCGATCCCGGCGCGCTGGGAGGCGACCATATTGGCCTCCTTGAGCACGCCCGAGAGATAGGGCCAGACCTCGAAGCGGCGGGCCTTCAGCGGCACCACGCCGTTGTCCAGGCGGGAGAGGTCGAGCAGGGTCTCGACCAGGCGGCCGAGGCGCTCGGTCTGCTTGAGGGCGGTGCGCATGGTCTCCGGGTCGGCGCTGGAGACGCCGTCCACGACGTTCTCCAGGACCGCCCGCAGCGCGGCGATCGGGGTGCGCAGCTCGTGCGAGACGTTCGCCACCAGCTCCTTGCGCTGCCGGTCCTGGGCCTCCAGGTCGTCGGCCATCCGGTTGATGGTGGAGGCCAGGTCGCCCAGCTCGTCGCGGCGGTCGGCGCCCCGGACCCGGCGGGTGTAGTCCCCGTTGGAGATGGACCGGGCGACGATGTTCATCTCGTCCAGCGGGGCGGTCAGCGAGTGCGCCACGAACTGGGTGAGGAGCAGGGTGGCGATCACCGAGAAGACGGTGATGAAGCGCAGCTCGGTCTCGGTGCGCACGGCGATCATCAGCAGCCCGGTGGTGATGAACACCGAGACCACCACGAGGGTGCCGAGCTTCGCCTTCACCGAGAAGGGCCGCGAGGAGAGGGTCCGGGAGCGGAGGCCGCCCGCCCCGCGCGGGGCGCCCGGGTGGCTCATCGTCGTGCCGTCATGGCGTCGGCGTCTCCAGGGCGTAGCCGACGCCGTGCACGGTGCGGATCCGCTCGGCGCCGATCTTGCGGCGCAGGGCCTTGATGTGGCTGTCGACGGTACGGGTGCCCGAGGCGTCCGCCCAGTCCCAGACCTCGGCGAGCAGCTGCTCGCGGGAGAGCACCGCGCGCGGGGTGTTGGCGAGGCAGACGAGCAGGTCGAACTCGGTCGGGGTGAGGTGGACGTCCTCGCTGCGCACCCGCACCCGGCGCTGCGAGTGGTCGATCTCCAGCTCGCCCAGGCGCAGGATGCCGCTGCGCGGGGTGGCGGCGGCGAGCGCGGCCCGCTCCACGCGGCGCAGCAGCACGTGCACCCGGGCCGCCAGCTCACGCATCGAGAAGGGCTTGGTCATGTAGTCGTCGGCGCCCACACCGAGGCCGACCAGCATGTCCGTCTCGTCGTCGCGCGCGGTGAGCATCATCACCGGCACCGGCCGCTGCGCCTGCACCCGGCGGCAGACCTCCAGGCCGTCGAAGCCCGGCAGCATGATGTCGAGGATCAGCAGGTCGGGCTGCCAGGCCTCGGCGGTGTCCACGGCCGAGGGACCGTCGCCCGCGGTTTGCACCAGAAACCCCTCGGCGCGCAGCCGGGCGGAGACGGCGTCGACGATCGTCGGATCGTCCTCGACCACCAGGACCCGCCGCTGTGCACCCGGCGCGGCACTGCCCGCGCCGTTGTGGGAGGTCTGTGTCTGCTCCATCGCCCCGCCCCTGACTGTGCTTTCCGGAATCCGGGAATAAGGATTCCACGTTGCGCTTCACGTTTGAATGATCCGGTGATGCCCAGCAGCGTACGGGCAGTGACCACCCCGCCGCTATCCAGGCCTCACCGCGAGATGCACCACGTCCGGAACGCCCCGGGCGACCGGGATTTCCTCGGTACGTACCTCTTCGTACCCGGCGTCCCGCAATGCCGACTCGAACGCCGGGGAAGGCTGTGCGGACCATACGGAGAGCACCCCGCCGGGGGTGAGCCTGCGGGCGCAGGCGGCCAGCCCGGCGGGGGAGTAGAGGCCGTCGTTGTCCTCGGTGACGGTCCAGTCGGGGCCGTTGTCGATGTCCAGGCAGAGTGCGTCGTAGCGGGGCGCCGCCGGATCGCGCAGGTGGGCGAGGAGATCGGTGTGCGCGATCGCGGTACGGGTGTCGGCGCGGGCGGCGGCGGACAATTCGCCCAGCGGCCCGTCCCGGTGCCAGTCGACGATGGCATCCTCGCGCTCGACCACGGTGATCCGCCCCCAGCGCGGCTCGGCGGCGGCGTGCGCCAGCGAGAAGCCCACGCCGAGGCCGCCGAGGAGCAGCGCGGGCCGCGGGCGGTCGTCGAGGGCGCCGAGCGCCGCGTCGACGAGCAGCCGCTCGGAGCGGCCGTCGGAGGTGTCCATCAGGAAGCAGCCGTTGGCGATGATCTGGAGCAGCGCGCCGTGGCGGCGCAGGACCACTTCGCCGTGCGGTCCGGTGCGGCGGTCGAGTACCTGCGGCTCGCCCGCGGGTGAGGCCAAGTGCATGGCGACACTGTGCCGCACGCCGCGCGCACCGGCCGAATCCGGACCCCGGCCGTGGGGCCCGCCGAAGGCCCGGGCCCCGCAGCCCCGGCCCCCGCCGGTGCGCCCGGTCCCCGCGGGGCGGAACACCGCGGGGACCGGGCGCGGGTGCGGCGGGCCGCGGCGCGGCCCCCGGCTCAGCCGGTGCCGAGCGCGTACCGCGCCACCCCGTCGGCACTGCTCACCAGCAGCATTCCGGCCTTCTCCAGTACGCGTACGGAGGCCGGGTTGGCGGTCTCCACCTGGGCGGTGACGGTGTGCACCCCGGGTGCCCGCAGCCCGTGGGCGGCCAGGGCGGCGGTGGCCTCGGTGGCGTAGCCGCGGCCCCGGCGGGAGGCGACGACGCCGTAGCCGATCTCCAGGGAGCCCGCGGACGGTGGCCAGAAAAGGCCGATCGAACCGACGACCAGCCCGCCGTCCCGCTCGGTGACCTGCCGGTGCCCCCACTCGCCGCGCGCCGCCGGCTGCCCGGCGAGGAAACCGGCGATCACCTGGTCCCCCTCGGCGGGGAAGTCCGGCGCCCAGCCCGGCAGCCGGTCACCGGAGCACACCGCGCGCAGCTCGGCCTCCGTCCAGGGCCGCAGCAGGAGGCGGGGGGTCACCAGGGAGGAGGGAGTGGGAGAGGACGCGGCGGTGCCCCCGGAGGAGGAAGCACGAGAAGCCGGGCCGGAAGAAGAAGGGCCGGAAGGCGAAGCCGGGCCGGAAGAAGAAGGAGTGGACACGTGGAGCTCCAGGTCTGTGGCGGAGAAGACCCGGGCCGTACGTCGTCCGTTCAGGAAGCCCGGGTCAGGGCATGCGGAAGTGCCGTCCGGCAAGCCATGGCCTCGGCCTCCCTCTTCTGCTCCCCGGCCCGTGCTGCCGGGCCTCCGCTCTTCCCCGCCCCCGCGCTGCCCGGTGCTCCCGGGTCCCGGCGCGGACCGCGCGGGCTCAACTGCCGCGCGCGCCCAGGAGCGTAGCCGTGCGCGGGGCGGCTGTCGCCGGAATTTCCGGTGGGGTCCGGTTGCTGCCCTGAATCCGGTGGATACGGGAGAACCCGGTGGATACGGCCCGCGTGCTCCCCGCCGATGTCCGATCGCTCACGGCGAACACCCTCAGGGGAACATTCTCCGGCTCACAAGCATTGAGTCGGCATAGCTCAAGTTGACTGCCGAAGGGGAGATCATGGCTGCTGAGTCCGGTGAATTCAGGGCGCCCGAGTCGTCCGCGGTGCTCACCCTGCCCGTGCTGCCGCTCGACGACGAGGTCGTGCTGCCCGGGATGGTGGTCCCGCTGGACCTGAGCGAGGGCGAGGTCCGGGCCGCCGTCGAGGCCGCCCAGGCCGCCGCGCGCGAGGAGCCCGGCAAGCCGCGGGTGCTGCTCGTCCCGCGGATCGACGGGACCTACGCGAGCACCGGTGTGCTCGGCACCGTGGAGCAGGTCGGGCGGCTGTCCGACGGCGACCCCGGTGCGCTGATCCGCGGCCGCGGCCGGGTGCGTATCGGCTCGGGCACGACCGGGCCCGGCGCCGCGCTGTGGGTGGAGGGCCTGGCCCTGGAGGAGAAGGTGCCGGAGCCCCTGCCGGGCGCGGTCACCGAACTGATGAAGGAGTACAAGGCGCTCGCCACCAGCTGGCTGAAGGACCGCGGCGCCTGGCAGGTGGTGGACCGGGTCCAGCAGATCGACGAGGTCTCCCAGCTCGCCGACAACTCCGGGTACTCGCCCTTCCTGAGCACCGCCCAGAAGGTGGAGCTCCTGGAGACCGCCGACCCGGTGGAGCGGCTGAAGCTCGCCACCGAGCAGCTGCGGGCGCACCTGGCCGAGCAGGAGGTGGCCGAGTCCATCGCCAAGGATGTCCAGGAGGGCGTCGACAAGCAGCAGCGCGAGTTCCTGCTCCGCCGCCAGCTGGACGCGGTCCGCAAGGAACTGCGCGGGCTGAACGGCGAGGGCGCCGAGGACGAGTCCGACGACTACCGCGCCCGGGTGGAGTCCGCGGACCTGCCCGGGAAGGTGCGGGAGGCCGCGCTCAAGGAGGTCGAGAAGCTGGAGCGGTCCAGCGACCAGAGCCCCGAGGGCTCCTGGATCCGCACCTGGCTGGACACCGTCCTCGAACTCCCGTGGAACGAGCGGACCGAGGACGCCTACGACATCTCCGGCGCCCGGGCGGTGCTCGACGCCGAGCACGCGGGCCTGGAGGACGTGAAGGAGCGCATCACCGAGTACCTGGCGGTGCGCAAGCGCCGGGCCGACCGCGGCTTCGGCGTGATCGACGGCGGCAAGGGCGCGGAGACCGGGACCGGTGGCCGCCGGGCCGGGGGAGCGGTGCTCGCCCTCGTCGGCCCGCCCGGCGTCGGCAAGACCTCGCTCGGCGAGTCGGTCGCGCACGCCATGGGCCGCTCCTTCGTCCGGGTCGCCCTCGGCGGCGTACGGGACGAGGCGGAGATCCGCGGCCACCGGCGTACGTACGTGGGCGCGCTGCCCGGCCGGATCGTGCGGGCGATCAAGGAAGCCGGTTCGATGAACCCGGTGGTGCTGCTCGACGAGGTCGACAAGGTCGGCTCGGACTTCCGGGGCGACCCGGCGGCGGCCCTGCTCGAAGTGCTCGACCCGGCGCAGAACCACACCTTCCGGGACCACTACCTGGAGGTCGAACTCGACCTGAGCGATGTGGTCTTCCTCGCCACCGCCAACGTCCTGGAGGCCATCCCGGAGGCGCTGCTCGACCGGATGGAACTGGTCCGGCTCGACGGCTACACCGAGGACGAGAAGGTCGTCATCGCCCGGGACCACCTGCTCCCGCGCCAGCTGGAGCGGGCGGGCCTGGAGCCCAGCGAGGTGGAGATCGAGGAGGGCGCGCTGCGCAAGCTGGCCGGGGAGTACACCCGCGAGGCGGGCGTGCGGAACCTGGAGCGCTCCCTCTCGCGGCTGCTGCGCAAGATCGCGGCCCAGCACGAACTGGGCGAGCGGGAGCTGCCGTTCACGGTCGCCGACGCCGATCTGCGCGCGCTGATCGGGCGCCCGCACCATGTGCCCGAGTCCGCCCAGGACCCGGCGGAGCGGCGCACCTCGGTGCCCGGCGTGGCCACCGGTCTCGCGGTGACCGGGGCGGGCGGCGACGTGCTCTACGTGGAGGCCTCGCTCGCGGACCCGGAGACCGGGGCCGCGGGGCTGACCCTGACCGGCCAGCTGGGTGAGGTGATGAAGGAGTCGGCGCAGATCGCGCTCTCCTTCCTGCGCTCGCGCGGCGCCGAACTGGAGCTGCCCGTCGCGGACTTGAAGGAGCGCGGCGTGCACATCCACTTCCCGGCGGGCGCGGTGCCCAAGGACGGGCCGAGCGCCGGTGTCACCATGACCACCGCCCTCGCCTCGCTGCTCGGCGGCCGGCTCGTACGGACCGATGTGGCGATGACCGGCGAGGTCTCGCTGACCGGGCGGGTGCTGCCGATCGGCGGGGTGAAGCAGAAGCTGCTCGCCGCGCACCGGGCGGGCATCACCACCGTGGTGATCCCCAAGCGGAACGAGGCCGATCTGGACGACGTACCGGCGGAGGTGCTCGACAAGCTCGACGTGCACGCCGTCACCGACGTCCGCCAGGTGCTCGAACTCGCCCTGGAACCCGCGACGGACGGAGCGGAGCGGATCCCGGTCGCGGCCTGAGACCAAAGAGGGGTGCGGCGGCTGCCCGCCGCACCCCTGCCGCCGCTCCGGCACCGGCCCCGCGCACGGAAACGGGCCTCCCTCACTGCACCGGAGGGAGGCCCGTCGTCCTGGGCGGGGCCGCGGTGTGGGGACCGGGGCCCGGGGGAGGAGCCGTGGATCAGCCGTTGGCGAGGGCGACGACGCGGTCCAGGGCGCCGTTGAACTGGTCGTGGTCGCCGACGATCGGGCCGGTGGAGGTGTACTGCCACATGGTGTGGGTGCCCCAGCCCGCCGGCAGCTCACCGGGGGCGGTGTTGTAGCGGGCGATCCACAGCGGGTTGGTGGCGCCGAAAGCGGCGGAGTTGCCGGTGCACTGGGTCCACCAGCTGGTGGCCGTGTAGATCACGGCGTCGCGTCCGGTGCGGGCCTTGTAGGTGTTCAGGAAGTCCGCGATCCAGTTGACCATCGGGGCCCCGGCCATGCCGTAGCAGGCGTCGCCGTACGGGTTCCACTCGATGTCGAGCACGCCGGGCAGTGTGCGGCCGTCCTTGGACCAGCCGCCGCCGTGGTCCACGAAGTAGTTGGCCTGGGCGGCGCCGCTCGCGGTGTCCGGGGTGGCGAAGTGGTAGGCGCCGCGGATCATGCCGATGTCGTACGAGCCGTTGTACTGCTGCGTGAAGGACTCGTTCTGGTACGTGGTGCTCTCGGTGGCCTTCACATAGGCCCACTTCACACCGCTGTTCCAGAGCGCGCCCCAGTCGACGCTGCCCTGGTGGCCGCTGACGTCGACGCCCTCGGTGGTGGCGGCGAGCGAGCCGCCGGGCCGGCCGCCCTGTCCGTCGTGGGCGAGGACGCCCATGCCGAGGTGGGCGTCGCCGCGCTCGGGGGCGGCGGGCGTGTCCGCGGGCGCGGGCTGCGCGGTGGCGGGGAGGGTCAGCAGCAGCGAGAGCGCTGCGAGCAGGGCGCCGAACACGCCGAGGCGGGTACGGCGGGCGAAACGGGATCTGCGCACGAACATCGCGTGCCTCCGGAAGATCTGGCGGAGCTCGGGAGAGGACGAGCCCAGTGGGGGGACCACCTGATGTTGTCGGTGGCATGTCACCGGGGACGCTACGCACGTAGACCCCGGCAGGGAAGGGGGCCCGTGCGCTGCCGTTGGTCTACGCCTGCGAAATACTGACCGAGCTGCGGCGACGCCGGGCCGGTGGCGGAAACTTTCAGGACCCGGACCCCCGAGTACCGACCAGGATGGGCGCTGACGTGCACGAGTACGAGAACCTTCGAAGGCCCGAAGGCGGCGATCGGCCGAGCGGGACCGGGACGGAAACTGGTGTGGACCACGAATTCCTGGAACTGGAACGCGAGTTGACGCTGCTCTTCCGCCGGGCCCGGGCCCGCTCGGGCGAGATGGCCCGCCAGGTGCACCCCGACCTGGAGCCCGCGGCCTACGGACTGCTCCAGCGCCTGGAGGAGTCGGGCCCGCAGCGCGCCACCGCGCTCGCCGCCTTCATCGGCGTCGGCAAGGCGACCATGAGCCGCCAGCTGCGCGCCCTGGAGGACCTCGGCATCGTCGCCCGCGCCCCCGACCCGGCGGACGGCCGCGCCTGGCTGGTCGACCTCACCGAGACCGGCCGCTCCCGCTTCCGCGCGGTACGCGACGCCCGGCGGGCCCGCTACGTACGGCAGATGGCGGGCTGGGACCGGGCCGAGGTCGCCGAACTCGCCCGCCTGATCGGGCGGTTGAACTCGGACGGCGAGGAGTAGGGACAGCGGGGAGCGGTCGGGCCGGGCGCGGGGGGCGCTCAGAACTCGACGAAGCCCACCGCCGCGTCGTCGTGCGTCTTGCCGCGGCGCAGCCGCAGGCGCTGCTCGGCGTCGGCACGCTCCAGGGCGCGCACCCGGTCGATCAGCGCCTCCCCGCCCTCCTCGCGAAGGAGGGCGAAGCAGGCGTGCCAGTCGCCCTCCTTGAAGGTCTCCACCCAGCGGCTCGCGCCGTCGCTGAGCGCGGCGAGGGCGCGCACCCGGGTGCGGGGCAGCTGCCCGGCCACCGCGCGGGCGGCGACCGCCGGGTCCGCGGCGGCGGTGAAGAAGCCGCCCTCCTTGTTGCGCACCGTCGCGTCGGCCACCGCGGCCGAGGCGAGGCTGGCCCGCGGCAGACGCGCGATCCGGTCGTCCAGGACCGCGCTCACCTCCCCGTCCGGGGCCTCCAGGAGCAGGGCGGAGTCGGAGAGGACGAGATGCTCCAGGCGCTCCTCGTCCCAGCGGGCGACCACCACGGTGGCCTGGGGGGTGCGAGGGTGAGAAAGGTCACAGGTTGAAGAGTGCGCTTCGGCGGTACGAGCGATGGCCGCGGCGAGGATCCCGGGCAGCTCCAACTCCCGGCGGGAAATCGACAGTTCGCCGAGGGCGCCGCCGAGCCGGGCGGTGAACCAGGGCACCGAGTGCAGGCAGCCGTCGTCCCCCGGCGGGGGTGTCACCCCGTCGAGGAGGACCAGGGCTCCGCCCAGTCCGGAAGCGGGCACGGCGATCGAGAGGTAGTCCTCGTTGGGGCGGTCCGCGGTCCCCGGACGGCTCGCGAGTTCGATGCGCATGGGGCAAGTCTGCCCGAGCCGCCCCCCGGCCGAGATGGCGTGTACCCGACGACCGGATCCGGTGTCCGCACAGGTCAGCCGCCGGAATTGGCCCGGAATGATCTCTTCCGTGTCGTCGGTGGTGGCGCATCCTGCCAAAGCCCGCGTGCGCAGTCCACCCGAGGGTGCGCAGGTGCCCACGGAGTGTGCAGGGGGAATTTGCCCGTCAACTCCCGCTCGATGTTCACTCCTTCCGGTGGCCGGGGAGGCGATGTGCGTCCGCCGCCCGCAGGCACTGGAAGGGTCGGGTGCCCTACCGGGTGGGGCACGCCAGTGGACGGACCGTCACCCGGGCCGAGTGGCGGACGAGTCAGGAATGCGAGCACCGGTGCAGAAGAAGCGGCCTCGGCCAACGGGTGCCACGGCGTCCTCGCCCGAGGACACCAGCCCTTCCCCCGCCACACCCGCGAAGCGGCCCGCCCGGGTGCGCAACCGCCTGGTGGTGGCCGTCGCCGTGGTCGCCGCGGCCGTCGCGGGGGCCGCCGCCCCGGGCATCGCCGACGCGACCGGCAGGCTGAGCGACTCCCAGCAGGCGGTGACCGGCTCCGAACAGCTGGCCGAGGCCCTCGCCCTGGCCCACGCCCTGGCCGAGGAGCGCGATGCCGAGACCGCCCGCCTCGCCGCGGGGGGCTCGGCCGAGTCCTCCTCCGCCGAGCACCGCGACCGGGTCGACCGGCGCCTCGCCGAACTGCGCCCGGAGGCACCGGCCGCCCTCGCGGCCGCCCTCGGCGCCGTCGCCGGGGCCCGCGAGACCGCCCGGGCCGAGGGCACCACCGCCCTCCAGGCGCACCAGGCCTACGCCCGCCCGCTGGCCCAACTCCACGCCCTCGCCGAGCGGTTCGCGGAGCAGCTGCCCGGGCGCGCGCCCAGCGGCTCGCACGCCCTGGCCGAGCTGGACACCGCCGTGGCGCAGACCTCCGCCGCCCGCGGACTGCTCGGCGCGGCCCTCGCCGTCCCGCGCGGCACGAAGATCACCACCCTCGACCCGGTCACCGGCGCGACGGTCACCCGCTACGCGGAGAAGAAGGCCGACCGCGCGCAGCGCCGCACCCTCACCGAGGCGGCCCGCGAGGCGCATCTGCGCTCCGGCACCGCCCTCGCCGAGTTCCGCGAGACGGCGCCCGAAAAGGCCCTGCGCTCCTACGACTCGGCCGTCACCGGCGACGGCGTCACCGAGGCGGAGCAACTGCTCGGCCGCCTCACCGACGAGCCCGCCCTCTCCGCCGCCGAACTCGCCCTGGACCGCGGCCGGACCGACGCCGTGCTGCGCGCCAGGATCGAGCTGATGCGCGGCGCCGAGTCGGCCCTCAACGTCCGCCGCAGCAAGGATCTCGCCGCCCTGCGCGACGAGGACGTCACCGCCCTGGAGATCCGGATCGCGCTGGCCGGCGTCTGCCTGCTGCTCGCGGCCGGCTTCGCGATGGCCACCTTCCGCTCCCTGACCCGGCCGCTCGCGGTGCTGCGGCTCGGCTCCGCCCGGCTCGCGGGGGAGCCCGAGACCGAGGAACCGGTCCGCTTCACCGGCCGCAACGACGAGTTCGCCCAGATCGTGGCCTCCGTCAACGCCCTGCACGCGCACGCCGTCGCCCTGCACGAGCGCCTCGGCACCCTGGAGGGCGAGCGCCGCCACCTGATCGGCCAGCGCCAGATGCTCGCCGAGGAACGCGAGGAACTGCGCGGGAAGTTGGCCGAGTCCACCGCCCGGCTGGAGGGGATGGAGCACAGCATCCACGCCACCTTCGTCAGCCTGGCGCTGCGCACCCTCGGCCTGATCGAGCGTCAACTCGGCGCCATCGAGAGGCTGGAGGAGCGCGAGCAGGACCCGGACCGGCTCGCCACCCTCTTCAAGCTGGACCACTTCGCCACCCTGATGCGCCGCCACAGCGAGAACCTGCTGATCCTCGCGGGCGCCGACCACCGGCAGCAGGACCCGGGCCCGGTGCCCCTGGTCGACGTGGTGCGCGCGGCGGTCAGCGAGATCGAGCGCTACGAGCGGGTCCGGATCACCGCGCTGCCCGCGCACGCCCATATCGTGGGCTTCGCCGCGGACGACCTGAGCCATCTGCTCGCCGAACTCCTCGACAACGCGGCCGCGTTCTCCCCGCCCGACACCCCGGTGGAGATCTCCGGCCAGCTCCTGGAGAACGGCGACCTCATGCTCTCCGCCGTGGACGAGGGCATCGGCGCGAGCGCCGGGCGCCTGCGCGTCCTCAACGCCCGCCTGGTCGGCTTCGACCCCGAGTCCCCGTACGTCAGGGCCGAGGGCGAGGACCCGGAGGGCGGGCTCGGCCTCGGCCTGTACGTCGCCGGGCGCCTCGCCCACCGGCACGGGGTCCGGGTGCAGCTGCGGGAGCAGAAGGAGGGCGGGGTGGCCGCCGTCCTCGTCCTGCCCAAGGCGGTCCTCACCGAGGCCCCCACCACCCCCGCCGACGCCCCGGCACCGAGCGCGGCCTCCGCCGTACGCTTCCCGGGCTCCGAGGCGGAGGCCAACTCCAACGCGCTGTACGGGCGTTCGGACACCACGGCCGGGCAGGACCTGCCGGCCCCGGCCTCGGAAACTGCCCTGGCTCCGGCCTCGGAATCTGCTGCGGCCCTGGCCTCGGAAGGGGCCCCGGTTCCGGAATCCGGCCCGGCCCCCGAACCTGCCGAGCCCGCGGAGAGCGCCGCCGGGGACACCCCGCCCGGACCCGGAGACACCCCGTCCGGACCCGGGGACACCCCGCCCGGAGCGTCCGCGCAGGGCGACGACCCCCTGATCGCCGCCGCGGAGCGCGCCGTACGGGCCTCCGAGGAGGCCACCGCGGCGGAGCCCGCCCCGGCACCGGAGCCCGCACCCGAACCCGAGCGCACCCCCGCGCCCGTACCGGTACCCGGGCGCGCCTCCGCGTACGTACGGCAGTCCGCGCCGGAGTCCGATCCCGCGTACGGACGGGAGCCCGCGCCGGAGCCCGACCCCGCGCACGCGCCGGAGCCCGCCCCTGCCTCGCGCCCCGCGTCCGAGCCCGCCCCGCGCTCCGGCACGGATCCGTACGCGATCGGCCCCGACCGGCACGAGCGCGCCGAGGACGGGGCGACGGCCCCCTCGGACGCCCCACCGGCCTCCCACGAGGAGCAGCCGCCCGCTGCCGCAGAACAGCCGCGGTCCCTCCGCGAGGAACAGCAACCCGCCCCCCACCAGGAGCGGTCGGCCCCCCACCAGGAGCAGCCGTCCGCCCCGTACGAGGCACCGCCCGCCCCGTACGCGACCCCGCTCCCCGCCATGGGCCCCGAGCCCGCGCCCTGGGACGAGTTGACGGACAAGGGACTGCCGAGGCGGACGCCGAAGGCCGCGGAGCCGGTGCCGGTCCCGCAGCCGAGGTCCGGTGGTGTCGACCCGCAGGAACTGCGGCGCAGGCTCGGTGGTTTCCACCGGGGCGCGCTCGCCGGGAGACGGGACGCGGACGCCGAGATCGCCGGGGAGACCGGTGAGGCCCAAGGACCGGGGGACCCAGTCGAGGAGGGAACCAGTTGACCGCTCCCATGCGTACGCCCCGCACCGGCCGCTCATCCGGCCCGGCGGCCCGCGAGCCGCGGCCGGAGCCGGTACTGAGCAGCGAGGCGCGCAATCTGCAGTGGCTGCTGACCAATCTGGTCGAGGAGGTGCCGGGGCTGCGTTCGGTCGCGGTGGTCTCCTCCGACGGGCTGCTGCTGCTCTCCTCGGACCTGCTCCTCGGCGAGCAGCCGAGGACCGGCGCCCCGGAGGCGAAGCCCGGCCCCAAGGACTCCAGCGGGGACCTCGCCACCCTGGTGGCCGGGGTCGGCAGCCTCACCATCGGGGCGGCCCGCCTGATGGACGGCGGCGGCGTCAAGCAGACCATGATCACGATGGACGAGGGCAGCCTGTTCATCATGGCGATCAGCGACGGCTCGCTGCTCGGCGCGCACGCCGCCCCGGACTGCGACATGAGCGTGGTCGCCTACCACATGGCGCTCTTCGTGGGCCGGGCCGGACATGCGCTCACCCCCGAACTCCGCAGCGAGCTGCGGCAGTCGATGGAACACGCGCAGTGACCGGTGCCCGGGGGCTGCCGAGCCGGGGCAGGAACCGCAAGCCCGCCCGGGTGCGCCCCTACTCGCTCACCCAGGGGCGGACCCGCTTCGGGCACGTCCTGCTCGTGGAGACCTTCGTGGCCGCCTTGGAGGCCCCGCCGGAGCGCCCCGAGCTGGTCCGCGGGGACCCCTCCACCCGGGTCATGCCGGAGATGCGGGCCATCGTCGCGCTCTGCCGCCGGATGCGTACGGTGGCCGAGGTCGCCGCGCTGCTGAAGATGCCGCTCGGGGTGGTCAGGGTCCTGCTGAGCGATCTCGCCGACCAGGGCAAGATCCGTGTGTACGGTACCGGTCACGGCCCGGGACAGCCGGACCGCGCATTGCTGGAAAGGGTGCTGGATGGACTCCGCCGTCTCTGAACTCGCCGCCGCCGAGGGCGCCTTGGGCGAAGTGGAGGACGAAGGCCAGGTCCAGGCCTGGCAGTTGGACCGCAGTCGGGCGCCCACCGCGACCAAGATAGTGATCGCGGGCGGCTTCGGGGTGGGCAAGACCACCCTGGTCACCACGGTCTCGGAGATCACCCCGCTGCAGACCGAGGCCCTGATGACCGAGGCCGGTGAGGGCACCGACGACGTGAGCGCGGTCCCGCTGAAGACCACCACCACGGTCGCCATGGACTACGGGCGGATCACCCTCGACCAGGACCTGGTGCTCTACCTCTTCGGCACACCCGGCCAGGAGCGCTTCTGGTTCATGTGGGACGACCTGGTGCGCGGCGCGATAGGCGCCGTGGTCCTCGCCGACACCCGCAGGCTCACCGAGTGCTTCCCGGCCCTGGACTACTTCGAGCGCAGCGGACTCCCGTACGTGGTGGGGGTCAACCACTTCGAGGGGACCGAGGAGTTCGCCGTCGCCGACGTCCGCGAGGCGCTCTCGGTGCCCGAGGAGGTGCCGCTGCTCGTGATGGACGCGCGCAAGCGGGCCCCGGTCGTCGAGACGCTGCTCGCGCTGGTCGGGCACGCCTACGAGCAGAGCCCGGAACCCGCCCCCGTGTGACCGGCGCCGGACGCGACCCCGCCACTCAGCCGCAGGAGGAGAACACCCCGTATGCGCAAGATACTTGTGGTCGGAGCAGGCCAGTCCGGACTCCAACTCGCCCTCGGACTCCAGTCGCACGGGTACGAGGTCACCCTGGTCTCCAACCGGACCGCGGACGAGATCCGGACCGGACGCGTGATGTCCACCCAGTGCATGTTCCCGCGCGCCCTCGGCCACGAGCGCGCGCTCGGGCTCAACCTCTGGGAGCAGCAGGCCCCGAGGATCACCGGGCTCGGCGTCTCGGTGGCCGGGCCGCCGCCCGAGGAGGAGCCCGAGGGGCCCCTGACGCGGGCCGTCGACTGGGTCGGCGACCTGGGCGGCTTCGCCCAGTCGGTCGACCAGCGGCTGAAGATGGCGGGCTGGACGGAGCTCTTCACCGAGCGCGGCGGCCAACTGGTCGTGCACGGCGCCGCCGTCTCCGACCTGGACTTCTTCACCCGCAGCCACGATCTGGTGCTCGTCTGCGCGGGCAAGGGCGAGCTGGTCTCGCTCTTCGCGCGCGACGCCGAGCACTCCCCGTACCGCACCCCGCAGCGGGCGCTGGCCGTCTCCTATGTGCACGGCCTCGGCCACCGGCCCGAACTCCCGGACGCCGAGACCGTACGCTGCAATCTGGTGCCCGGGGTCGGCGAGCTGTTCGTGATGCCGACGCTGACCACCTCGGGCCGCGCCGACATCCTCTTCTGGGAGGGCATCCCCGGCGGCCCGCTAGACGTCTTCGGCACCGTCACCGACCCCGCGGAGCACCTGGCGCTGACCCTGAGCCTGATGGAGCGCTACACGCCCTGGGAGTACGCGCGCGCCACCCGGGTCGAACTCACCGACGCGGGCGGCACCTTGGCCGGGCGGTACACCCCGACGGTGCGCAATCCGGTCGGGCGGCTGCCCGGCGGCGGCGCGGTCCTCGGGGTGGCGGACGTCGTGGTCGCCAACGACCCGATCACCGGGCAGGGCGCCAACTCCGCGGCCGTCTGCGCGGCGGTGTACCTGGAGGCGATCCTGGAGCACGGGGACCGGGAGTTCGACGAGGAGTGGATGCGGGCCACCTTCGCCCGCTACTGGGACAGCGCCCGGCACGTCACCAAGTGGAGCAACGCGATGCTGGCCGCCCCGCCCCCGCACGTCCTCTCACTGATCGGCGCCGCGGGCCGACTCCCGCCCGTGGCCGACCGGTTCGCCCGCGGTTTCAACGACCCGGCCGACTTCGAGAACTTCTTCTTCGAGCCGGAGAAGACCGAGGCCTACCTCACCGAGACCGCCGCCGCACTCGGCTGATCCGGCCTCTCCGGCCCATCGGGCCCCTCCGCTCATCGGGCTGGCCCGGCGGGGCCGCGCGCACCCGTACCGCGCGGCCCCGCCCCCTCAGAGCCCCCGGAACCCGGCGTCCGAGCCCGCGGTGGCGCCCGGTGGCAGCTTCGGCGGGTGCCAGCCGGTGAGCGGCCTGCCCTCCGGGTCCGGGCGGACCGCGCCGAGCACCGGGTTCGAGCCGAGCGGGGAGACCTTCACCGCCGCGCCCGGCCGGGGTGCCTGCACCACCATGCCGCCGCCCAGGTAGAGGGCCACATGGGTGGCGCCGGGGAAGTACAACACCAGGTCGCCCGGGCGGAGTTCGGAGAGTGCCAGGTGCTTCAGGCGCGCCCACTGCTGCTGGCTGGTGCGCGGCAGCGGCCGCCCCGCGTGCGCCCAGGCCCGCGAGGTCAGCCCCGAGCAGTCGAAGGCACCGGGCCCGGCCGCGCCCCACTGGTAGGGCTTGCCGATCTGCCGGACCGCGTACGACAGGGCCCGGGCCCCGGCCTTCGAGGGCGGCCGGTAGCCGCTCAGCGCGCCCGCGGTGACCAGGGAGCCGCGGGCGCTGGCCGCGTCCGCGCGCTCCAACTGCGAGACCGAGGAGAGCTCCTGCGGGCTGAGCCCGGCGAGCAGCTCCTCGACCTGCCGCAACTGGCCCCGTACCGCGTCCCGTTGGCGCTTCTGCCGCTCCGCGAGCCGCTTCTGCCTGGCGAGCGCCTTGCGGGCCTTGCCGCGCAGACCGGCCGCCTTGTGCGCGTCGCGGGTCAGCCGCTCGACGGTGGCGGTGCGGCGCGCGGACTCCCGGCCGATGACATGGCCCTCGTCGAGCGCCCGCTGCGGGTCGCCCGCGAGCAGCAGCCGCAGATACGGGGAGAGCCCGCTGTGCCCCTGGTACTGCACCCGGGCCAGCCGCCCCGCCTCCGCCCGGCCGCGGTGCAGCGAGGACCGCGTGGCCGACAGCTTGTGGTCGAGCCCCCTGACCTCGGCCCGCTGCCGCTTCAGGCGTTCGGCCGCGGTGTGGTAGCGCTCGTTCGCCTGCTCGGTACGCCGGTACAGGCCCTGCAGCTCCGTGAGCAGCCCGGCCACCGAACTCTCGCCGGGCCCCGGCACCCGGGGCGCCGCCCCGGCCGTCCCGGGCGCGGCGGCGAGCGCACCGGCCACCAGCCCCGCGGTGGCGGCCGAGCAGACCCAGCGCACATGTCTGCCTGACACCTGATCACCTCCGTGCGGGACGGAGCGTCCGCCCCACAACCGCGAGCATCCGCCGGACAGGGGGCGCGGAGGTGGATTTGGGGCCCGCGCGGGCGGACAGCTCACCCGCCCAGGGGTGCCGGACGCGGGGGCGCGCCCACGGGTGGCGCAGCGGAGGGCGGTCCGGGCTTGCGGATCCGGGCGGCCCGTGGACTCAGTCCCGTCCCCGCCGCCTGGTCCACGGCCACTTCGGGCCGCCGCGCGGATCGCCCTCGGGGTCGTACTCGTAAACCCAGCCGCGGTGCAGCCCGAGGCGGGGGCTCGGCGGTGCGGCCACCCGCTGGTAGACGAGGACGGTGGGCTCGCCGCCCTCGGGGTGCGGGACGGGGACCCGGTACGTCTTCGGGGGGTGACCGGTGGGGCCGAGCAGCACCGGCAGCACCCGGCCGTCCAGGGGGCCGCCGAAGAAGGGGGTGTCTTCGCTCTTCACCCCGCCAGTGTGGCCGAAGGGCCGGGTGCCGGGATCCGCGGGCCCGGGCGGCACGGGGTCAGGGGCCGGGCGCTCACCCCAGTTCCGACGCCGCCTCCACCAGCGGCAGGATGCGCTGTGCGAGCCGGGGTATCACGCCGCCGGGCTCCTCCAGGGACAGCACGTACCCCACGATCTCGGCGATCTGCTCGTCCCGGCCCGCGGCCGTGACCAGCTGCACCACCAGGTTCTCCACCAGCCAGTCGCGCAGCTCCTCGACCGAGGGGTCCTTGCCCTCGTCCAGCCAGATCAGCGAGGCGGCCTCCACCGCGGTGATCCACATCCGCACCGCCATCCGCAGCCGCGGGCCCGGATCGGTGACGCCGAGGTGGCGCAGGATCTGCTCGGCGGCGGCGCGGCGCACCTCGTCCACGATGGCGCTGGTCCGGGAGGTCTCCACCACGCTGCCGCCCTGGAGCAGGGCGCTGAACCCGGCGTCGTGCCCGACCACGAAGGCCAGATAGCGGTCCAGGGCCCGGGACAGGCGCTGCATCAGCGGGCCCTCCTCGGGCTCCGCGAAGCACTGCTCCAGTACGTCGGCGGCGCCGCGCAGGGCGGCCTCGTAGAGCTGCTGCTTGCCGCCCGGGAAGTAGCGGTAGACCAGCGGGCGCGAGACCCCGGCGGCCTCGGCGACGTCGTCGAGGGAGACGTCCTCGGGTGCGCGGTGGGCGAAGAGCTGGAGCGCCGTGTCGATGAGCTGGGCGCGCCGGTCCTCGACGCTGAGCCGCCGGTAGGCGCGCGGGGTGGCTGCCGAGGTCATGCCAGGCAGGGTAACCGGCTTCGGGGCCGGGCAGTGGTGCGCCCTCCGGGTCCCGGCCACGGCGGGCGGCTCAGCCAAGCAGCCCGGAGCTGCGCCACAGGGGGCGGCCGACGCCGCGCAGCAGGCCGATGTCGTCGAGGAAGTCGGTCAGCCGCCGGGCGCCGGCCTGCATCACCTCGCGGCGGTGGCCGCTGGCCCTGACCTGGGCGACGGCCTCCCGGCGGTCCAGGCCGACGTTCGCGTAGACCTGCGGGTTGACGAAGGCGACGGAGAAGACGCGGGCCGCCTCCCCGGCGCTGAGGACGGTCAGCTGCCGCTCCCAGGCGGGCGCGGTCGCCATCTGGCGGCGCAACTCCTCGCGCGCGTACCGGACATGGCGGGCCTCCTCGATGACATGGATGCGGGTCACCCCGCGGACCAGGGGCTGCACCCGCTCGTCGGGGAAGGTCAGCCGCTGCATCCAGTCGAGGATCTCCTCGCCGAGCAGGGTGCAGGCGAAGGAGCCGGGGGTGGTGGAGACCGTCTTGAGGATCCTGGCCAGATTGTGGTTGAGCCGCGAGACCGGGTACGCGGGCACCCCGGCCTTGTGGATCATGCGCGCGAACATCATCGAGTGGCGGCACTCGTCGGCGATCTCGGTGAGGGCGTACCGCACATGGCTGCTGGTCAGCGACTTGTCGTAGATATGGCGGACGAGGAGCTGGATGAGGATGACCTCGAACCAGATGCCGAGCGAGGCGAGCGAGGCGGCCTCGTGCCGGGCGAGGTCCCGCCGCTGCTCCTCGGACATCCGTTTCCACAGCGGGGTGCCGTAGAGCGAGACCAGCTCCGGCGGCCAGAACCACTTGCCGTCCTCCAGCGGGGCGTCCCAGTCGAGTTCGCGGTCGGGGTCGAAGGAGTGCCGGGCGGAGGAGTCGAGCAGGCGCAGGGCGGTCTCCTCGCGGTCCTTCAGCAGGCCGAGGGCGTCCCTGAGCAGCACGGACTCGGGCACGGTGGTCATCGTCGACACCTCTTCGTACGGGTACTCGGGCTCTCGGGACCGCGGAGGTCTCCGCCTTATGAGACTGCTTGTCAGCAAGGCCGTCAATCCCCTGCGCGGGACTTGTTGAACGCCCGGGGAGCGGGGCCCCGGCATACGGAGGCCGCCCCCGGCTCCGGAGTGCCGGAGGCGGGGGCGGCCGAGGGGCGGACGGTCGGGCGGGCGGGTGCGCGGAAGCGGGCCGGGGCGGCTCAGTCCCCGGGGCCGGTCCCCGCGGTGCCGGAGGTCCCGTCGGCTCCCTCGGTGCTCGGGCCGACGGCGGCCGTGAACTGGTCGAGCAGGGCGGTCACCTCCGCCTCGACGCGCTCCTTGTCCACGCCGAGGCCGGAGAGGACCCCGGTGCCGTCCTCGTGTTCCAGGAGCGAGAGCAGCAAGTGCTCGGTGCCGATGTAGTTGTGCCCGAGGCGCAGGGCCTGGCGGAAGGTCAGCTCCAGGACCTTGCGCGCCCCGGCGTCGTACGGGATCAGCTCCGGCGGGTTCTCGGCGGGGCCGGGCAGCGCCTCGGTGGCGGCGCCGCGGACCTGCTCGACCGTGGCGCCCTGGGAGGTGATCGCGTGCACCGCGAGCGACTCCGGCTCGGCGAGCAGGCCGAGGATCAGATGCTCGGCGCGCACCTGGGCGTGTGAGGCGGACTGGGCCTCGTCGTGCGCGGCGACCACCGCGTTGCGGGCGCGCGGGGTGAAGCGGCCGAAGCCCTGGTTCGGGTCGAGGGCCGGTGCCTCGCCCGGGTCCTTCGGTACGAAGCGCTTCTGGGCGGCCTGCCGGGTGACCCCCATGCTGCGGCCGATCTCGGCCCAGGAGGCGCCCGAGCGGCGGGCCTGGTCGACGAAGTGGCCGATGAGGTGGTCGGCCACTTCGCCGAGGTGGTCGGCGGCGACCACGGCGTCGGTGAGCTGTTCCAGTACGTCGGTGTGGACCGTCTTGATGGCCTGGATCAGGTCGTCCAGACGGACCTGGCTGGTGATGCGGGCAGGTTCGGTCATGTGTCAACCGTAAGTTGACATGCCGCGAGGTGTCAACCCTGGGTTGCGCCCTGTGGGGTCTCCTGGTCCGCCCGCTCCGGGGCGAGGGGCGCGGTCTCCTGTGCGGGGAAGGTGGTGCGCAGGGTGAAGGCGTACGGGTGCGGGCCGTGGGCGCGCAGGTGGTCCAGGCGCTCCCGCGCCTCGGCGACGGTCGGCAGATGCCCCGCGGGCACCCACCACAGGGCGGTGACCGCCTCGTCCAGCCGCTCGAAGAACTCCCTCCGGCGGGCGAGGAGTTCGCGGTGCGTGCCCTGGTACATGAAGGCGGTCAGGGACTCCGGGTCCCGCCACACCGACATGTTGACGATGATCCACTCGTCCTCGTAGGGGCGCAGGTCGGTGGCGTCGTCGCCCTCGCCCTGGAGCCGCCAGACGAATCCGGGCGCGGTGTCGGCGATCGCGTTCACCGGGTCGAGGTTGTCGGAGAAGTCCTTCAACTGCGGTGAGTCCAGCGGGGCTTTGAGGCGGGCGATATTGATCTGGGCGAGTTCGAAGGGTGTGCTCTCGGCTGCCATGGCGGCACGATAGGCGGACTCCGGGCGGGACCCGGGCCCGGTCCGGAAGCTGAGAAACTCCCGCGACCGGCTTCGGGGCAGCAGACCGGCAGCAGACGGGCGGCGGGTAACAGGCGGCGTGCGGCGGGCATTCGACGGCGCGTGGCGGCAACTGGCGTGCGCCGCCCGGCAGTTCAGCGCCCCAGCGCCGCTTCCATGACGGCCCGGGCGATCGGTGCCGCGCTGCCGCCGCCGCTGATCTCCGCGCGGTCGGCCGCCGCGTCCTCCACCACCACGGCCACCGCGACCGGCGGCGCGTCCCCGGCCTCGCTCTGCGCCCAGGAGACGAACCAGGCATAGGGCGTACCGGAGTTGGCGACGCCGTGCTGGGCGGTGCCGGTCTTGCCGCCGACCGTCGCGCCGGGGATCCGCGCCTTCCTGCCGCTGCCCTCCTCGACCGCCGTGGTCATCAGCTCCGCCAGCCGCCGCGCCGTGGCCGGGGTCATCGCCTGCCGGGCCCGGGCACCGGCGGTCCTGCGCACCGTGCGCCCCTCGCCGGTGGTCACCTTGTCCACCAGGTACGGCGGCTTCACCGCGCCGCCCGCCGCGACCGCCCCCGCCACCATCGCCATCTGCAAGGGGGTCGCCCGGGTGTCGAACTGGCCGATGGCGGACATCGCGAGCTGGGCCCGGTCCATCCCGGTGTCGAAGGTGCTCGGGGCGACCGGGAAGGGGATGCGCAGCGAGGCGTCGTCGAAGCCGAAGTGCCCGGCGGTGCGGCTCATCGCGGGCAGCCCGGTCCGTACGCCGAGCCGGGCGAAGACGGTGTTGCAGGACCAGGCGAAGGCATAGCGCAGCGAGGCGTTCCGGCAGCCGCGCGCCTCGTTGCCGAGCAGCCGGTCGGTACCCGGCAGCCGGTACGGGTCGGGGGAGCGGGTCGGCGCGTCCAGGTCCCGGACCAGGCCCGCGTCCAGGGCCGCGGCGGCGGTGACCACCTTGAAGGTCGAGCCGGGCGGATACGTTCCCCGGACGGCCCGGTTGAGCATCGGCTGGTCCCGGTCGGCCTCCAGCCGCTTCCAGCTGCGCCCCACCGAGGCGCTGGTGCCGGAGAGCACACCCGGGTCGTACGAGGGGGTGGAGACCAGGGCGAGGACCCGGCCGGTGGAGGGGTCGAGGGCGGCGACGGCGCCCTTGCGGTCGCCGAGCCCCTCGAAGGCGGCGCGCTGGGCGGCCGGATCGAGGGTGGTGAACACCCGCCCGCCGGGGCTGCGGCCCGGGTCCGCTCCGGCGAGCGCGGCGAGTGAGCCGAAGGGTGCGAGGGCCGGGTCGGTGCCGGAGAGCACGGCGTCCTCGGCGCTCTCCAGGAGGCTGCTGCCGTAGGTCTGGGAGTCGAAGCCGGTGACCGGGGCGTACAACGGGCCCTCGCGGTAGGTGCGTTCGTAGCGCAGGTTCTCGCCGGTGTCCTTGGAGCCGGTGATGCCGCGCCCGGCGACCAGGATCTCGCCGCGGGGCTGCTGGTAGCGCTCGATCCCGGCCCGGCGGTTGGCGCTGTTGGCCTCCAGCGAACCGGCCTCGACGAGTTGCAGCCGCCCGGCGTTGACCAGCAGCGCGAGCAGCGGTAGCAGGCAGCAGAGGGCCACCCGGCGGATGTACCGGGTCATGGGGCGTCCTGTTCCGCGTGTGCGGCGAGCGGGCGGGGCGCGGGGGCGGCCTCGGGGGTGCCCTTCGCGGTGGTGGCCGGGGCGGGGCCGGGGGCGGTGTTCCCGGCGGCTGTCGTGTCGGCTGTCGCGTCCGCCGCCGTCTCGGCCGCCGTGTCCGCCGCCGTCTCGGCCGCCGTGTCCGCCGTCGTGCCGGTCGTCGTGTCGGCCGCGGTCCGGGGCCGCCGGGCGGAGTCGCTCATCCGGATCAGGAGGGCCACGATCACCCAGTTGGTGACCACCGAGGAGCCGCCCTGGGCGAGGAAGGGCATCGGCATGCCGGTCAGCGGGATCAGTCCGGTCACCCCGCCCGCGATGACGAAGACCTGGAGGGCGAGCACCGCGGCGAAGGCGGTGGCGAGCAGCCGCCCGAAGGCGTCCCGCAGGCCGAGGCCCGCCCGGTAGGCGCGCTCCACGAGCAGCGCGTAGAGCAGCAGCAGGGCCGAGAGCCCGGCGAGGCCGAGTTCCTCGCCCGCGGTGGCCAGGATGAAGTCGGACTTGGCGGCGAAGCCGATGAGCACCGAGTGGCCGAGGCCGAGCCCGGTCCCGGTGGCCCCGCCCGCGCCGAAGGCGAAGAGCGACTGCGCGAGCTGCCCGGGGCCCTCGCCCGCCTCGATGGAGGCGAAGGGGTGCAGCCACTCGGTGATCCGGGCGTGCACATGCGGTTCGTAGCGCCCGACGAGCCAGGCGCCCGCGGAGGCGAGCAGCAGACCGGCGGCGATCCAGCCGATCCGCCCGGTGGCCGCGTAGAGCAGCACCACGAAGAGGCCGAAGAAGAGCAGCGAGGTGCCGAGGTCGCGTTCGAGGACCAGCACCGTGACGCTGAGCAGCCAGACGGTGAGCACCGGGCCGAGCACCCGCCCGGTGGGCAGCCGCAGCGGGCCGAGCCGCCGCCCGGTGTGGACCAGGGCCTGCTGCCCGGCGGCGAGGTGCGCGGCGAAGAAGACGGCGAGCAGCACCTTCGCGAACTCCCCCGGTTGCAGGGAGAGTCCGCCCGCCCTGATCCAGATCCGGGCGCCGTTGACCGCGGGGAAGAAGACGGGGGCGAGCATCAGCGCGAGGGCGGCGCACACGCTCAGATGGGCGTAGCGCCGCAGCACCCGGTGGTCGCGCAGCAGCAGGAGCACCGCGAGGAAGAGGACGATGCCGACGGTGGACCAGACGAGTTGCGCGGGCGCCGCCCGGTGCTCCGGTGTCTCCAGGTCGAGGCGGAAGAGGAGCACCAGGCCGAGTCCGTTGAGGAGCACGGCGATCGGCAGCAGCAGCGGATCGGCGTACGGGGCGCGCCGGCGCACCACCAGATGGGCGAGGAGGGCGAACGCACCGAGCCCGGCGCCGTGACCGGCGGCGCCGGGCGGGAGGGTGCCGTTCTTCGCCAGGCCCACGGCGCAGTAGCCGTAGACCGGGAGAAGAACGGCCAGGACGAGCAGACCGAGTTCGGTGCCGCGGCCCCGGGGAGGGCGGCGCGTGGCCTCGGGGGCCGCGCCCGCCGTCGTTCCGGTCATGCCGGGGAACGTAGCAAGCACCGGACGCTATGTCCTGTTCTGTGGGGGTGGGTCAGCACCAGCGGGGGGCCGGGCCGATGTTCTCGATGTAGCGGGCCGAGGCCCAGGCCCAGGTGCCGTCCGCGAGGAGGTACCAGCGCCAGTTGCCGTCGACGTTGTCGCCCTTGGTCTTGCAGTAGATGTGGACGTAGGCGCCGTAGGGCTTGGAGCCGATCACGTCGCTGCTGCGGGTGGGGGCCTCGCGCAGCAGCAGTCCGCTGCGGGCGATGACCCGGCCCTTGTAGTAGCGGTGCGAGTCCGGCGACCACTGCGTCTCGGCCGTGTGGTCCGAGGGCAGCTGGTTCGTGACGCCCGGCAGCGCGTCCTCGCCGACCGGCTGCGGGTCCGCACCGGCCGCGAAGGCGGAACCGGTCACGGCGACGGCCGTGAGGGCGCCGGCAGCGGCAGTTATGGCGATTCGGTGCGCGAGAGACCGCACAGACATGTGTCCTCCAGAGGAAGGCGTTTGAGGGTGATATGAGCAGGTTCACACTAAAACGTCCACATAACGTGCGCAAAAGATCACGCTGCGTGCTCGGAGGCGGGGCGGCGCATCGGCGCTGCGGCTCAATCGCCGTGCGGGGTACGTGAGTTGGGCGCCCGGGACAGCGCAGCCGGTGGCTCCCCTCCCCGTTCCCGCGCACCCCCTCCCGCCGAAATCGCCCGCATGGCCCTCGGTCCGGATGCCCGGACCCGCCGCCGGACCCGCCCCCGCCCGCCGCCGGTCGGCCCGGCCCTCACCGCCCGGTGCGCTCCGCGTACGTCCGCAGGACCTCGATCAGCTCGTTCCACCCCGCCACATGGCTCTCGTACGAGGCCTCCGGGTGTTCCGGCGGTACCGGCACCTCGGTGAAGCCGCTCTCGGTCAGGTGGAGCAGGGTGCGCTCGCCCTCGGCCGCCAGGGTGAACTCGACCAGGGTGGCGTTGCCGGGGACCGCGATGTCGCCCGGATAGCCGCTCGCCCACAGATAGGCGAAGTGCTGCGGGGGATCGACCTTCACGATCTTCGTCGGGAACTGCCCGGCGCTCCCGTGGTCCACCTGCATGATCCCGCCGGGACGCAGATCGATCTGGGCGGGCGCCCCCTGCCCGAACCACTCGCCGACGTGCCCGGGTTCGGTGAGCACCGCCCAGACCCGCTCGATGGGCGCCGCGATGCGGACCTCCCGCTCGATCCGGTCCGCCGGGGCGGCCGGTTCCCGGTCCGGTCCCGGCTCGGTGGGCCCGTCCGTGGTGCGGCGCGCCTTGCCGTTCTCGCTCATGAAGGGGTTCCTCACGTGGGTGTGGGTGTGGGTGTGGGTGTGGGTTGCGGGTTGTCGGTCGCGGGGTTCGGGAGGGGCGGCGGGGTCCCGGATCTCCGGTCTCAGGGCAGCGGCCGGGCGCGGTTCGGGTTGAACAGCGGGGCCAGCAGATCGCCGTGGGCCTGGAGCCGTGGGGGGATGTCGTCGGCCAGGAAGTGCAGCCGGGCGGCGTCCCGGCAGTCGGCGACCTCCTCCCAGGTGACCGGCGCCGAGACGGAGGGCTCGGTCCGCGCCCGCAGGGTGTACGGGGTGGCGGTGGTCTTGGCCGCCGCGTTCTGGCTGAAGTCCACGAACACCCGGCCCGGCCGCAGGCTCTTGGTCATCCGGTGCGTGACCAGCCCGGGCAGCGCCTGC
Organism: Streptomyces physcomitrii; assembly: GCF_012273655.1. Lineage (GTDB taxonomy): Bacteria > Actinomycetota > Actinomycetes > Streptomycetales > Streptomycetaceae > Streptomyces > Streptomyces physcomitrii. Next base: position 658,852 of record NZ_JAAWWP010000001.1, read on the forward strand.
TCCGCCTCCACCGCGAGCCCCTTGGCGTAGCCGGTGACCTCGCCCGAGGGGGTCGGCTCGATCGGCGCGAGCAGGTGCAGGCCCTTGGCGCCGGAGGTCTTCGCGAAGGCCTCGATCCCGTCGGCGGCAAGCCGCTCGCGCAGCCAGAGCGCCACCTCGCAGCACTCCACGACGGTCGCGGGCGCCCCGGGGTCGAGATCGAGGACCAGCCGGTCGGCGATCCCGTGGGCGTCCGCCTGCCACTGGGGCGTATGGAACTCCGTCACCAGATTGGCCGACCAGACCAGGGTCGCCAGATCCTGTACGAGGACCTGCCGCGCGGGCCCGTCGGAGTGCGGCACCTCGGCGGTCCTGATCCAGGAGGGCGTACCCGGCGGCACGTTCTTCGCGAAGAACCGCTGCCCCTCGGGGCCGTCGGGGAACCGCAGGAAGGACACCGGCCGGTTGTACAGGTGCGCGAGCAGCGAGCCGGCCACGCTCGCGTAGTAGTGGACCACCTCGCCCTTGGTGAAGTGGCGCGCCGGATAGATGACCTTGTCGAGGTTGCTGAGCGCCAGCCGTCGCCCCTCCACCTCCGTGATGGGCGTCATACGATGAGAATCCCACGAAAGCCGAGCCAAGCCCATCGAAGCGGGAGAAAAGCCCCCGGGCGGTCACTCCCGTACGGGACCGGTGGGCGGTCCCCCGGCGGGCCCTCCAGCAAAGGTGTCAGATCGTGCGATCCATATGGAACGGCGCCATCTCCTTCGGCCTGGTCAGCATCCCGATCAAGGTCGTGAACGCCACCGAGAACCACAATGTCTCGTTCCGGCAGATCCACACCGAGGACGGCGGCCGCATCCGCTACCGCAAGGTCTGCGAGCTGGAGGACCGCGAGGTCACCCAGTCGGAGATCGGCAAGGGCTACGAGGACGTCGACGGCTCGATCATCCCGATCTCGGAGGAGGAGCTGTCCGCGCTGCCGCTGAGCACCGCCAAGACCATCGAGATCGTCGCCTTCGTCCCGGCCGACCGGATCGACCCGCTCCAGATGGACGCCGCCTACTACCTCGCGGCCAACGGCGCCCCCGCGACCAAGCCGTACACCCTGCTGCGCGAGGCGCTGAAGCGCAGCCGCAAGGTGGCGGTGGCCAAGTTCGCCCTGAGGGGCCGCGAGCGGCTCGGGATGCTGCGCGTGGTCGACGACGTCATCGCCATGCACGGGCTGCTGTGGCCGGACGAGATCCGCACCACCGAGGGGGTCGCCCCGGACGCCGAGGTCACCGTCCGCGAGGCCGAACTCGACCTGGCGGACGCCCTGATGGACACCCTCGGCGAGGTCGATCTGTCGAGCCTGCACGACGAGTACCGGGAGGCCGTCGAGGAGCTGATCGCGGCCAAGGCGGGCGGCGAGGCCCTCGCCCCGGCCCCGGCCGCCGAACGCAAGGGCGGCAAGGTCATCGACCTGATGTCGGCGCTGCAGAGTTCGGTACGCGCAGCCCAGGAGGCGCGCGGGGAGGGCGGCGGCGGGTCCGCGGCCGAGATGGCCGAGGTGCGGCGGCTGCCGCGGGAGTCCGGCGAGGGCTCCGCCACCGCCCGGCGGTCCGCCCCGGCCCGGCCCAAGGAGGTCGGCGGCAAGAAGTCCACCTCCACCGCGAAGAAGGCGGCGAAGAAGACGTCCGCCAAGAAGTCGACGGCCAAGGCGGGTTCGGGGGCCACCGCAGCCAAGAAGAGCGCACAGTCGGGGAGTTCAGCCTCCCGGCAGGGCGCCAGGAAGACGGCGGGCAAGACGGCGGCGAAGTCCGCGGCAGCCCCGAAGTCCGCCGCCCGGCAACCGGCGAAGTCTGCCGCCTCCGCCAAGTCGACGGCGAAGAAGACGAGTTCACGGCGCAAGGCCTCGTAGCCGCCATCGGGGGCGGGAGGCGTCACGCGGGTGGCGGGGCCCGGCGCGGGAGGCGTTACGTGAGTGGTGCGGGCCCGGCGCGGGAGGCGTTACGTGAGTGGTGCGGGCCCGGAGCGGGAGGCGCCTGCGTGAGGGGCGGCTGTACGCGGAAGTCCGCCGCTGGGTGCGGGAGGTGCGGGAGGCGCGTAGGCGCGTGCCGGTCGTACGCGAAAGGCCGCCGCCGGGCGGGAGGTGCCCGGCGGCGGCCCGGGTCGGGGACCGCTTCCGCTCACCGCGGGTCGGTTTCCTCCTGGGTCCGCTCGGGGGTGCCGGTGCCCGGCGGGGTGAGGTCCTGGACGGCACCGCGGGCGGGGAGGGACCAGCCGCCCTCCCTGGTCTCCACGGCCTCCACCTCGACCGCCTCCACCTCGGCGACGGCCAGCTCGGCGGGGGTACGCGGCGGACGGTTGGGGTGGCTCATCGGGTTCAGACGATCCCAGCGGGTCATACGAACTCCTTCGGTGCTGACGGCTCGCGCACTGCCGCTCACGGTCCGCTGTCCGGCCTCCGTGGGGGGCGGTGCCCGGGACTCCCTCCACGTATACGCCATCGGTGCCCGGGGGTGCCTATTGGTTGAACCACTGCGCGGCCGGCCCCGGGACACGGCCCTCGTACGGCGACCGGGAGGCGGCGGACGGGTGCCGGGAGGGCGCTCCGGGCAAGGGCCCCGCGGGGTGCGCCCCGCGCGGCGGCTCCTGTACTGTGGCCGGTCCGATCCGACGCCGAGGAGGTGAGCCCCATCAACGCACGTCAGGCAGGGTGCTCACGCCTCAGGACCTCGCGCCTCGGGACGGCACAGGGATCCCCGCACCGCGGGTGAACCCGGGAGCGCCCTTCGTCCGTCCGAAAGGCCCCGCTCTTCTCATGTCAGGTTCCCCGTCCCGCGGCCCCGTTCCCGGCTCCGGTGACCCCTCTCCCGTACCGCCCGTCCGGGACCAGCCGCCCGTACCGGACCGGGTGCCCGCCCCGGATTCCGCTCTCGTCGCCCGGCTCCGCGCCTCCGGCTGTGTCTTCGCCGAGGACGAGGCCGCGCTGCTGATCGCCGCCGCCCCGGACGATGCCGCCCTGGAGGCGATGGTGCGGCGCCGGATCGCCGGGCTGCCCCTCGAACACGTGCTGGGCTGGGCCGAGTTCCGCGGGCTGCGGGTGGCGGTCGGGCCCGGGGTCTTCGTGCCCCGGCGGCGCAGCGAGTACCTGGTGGACCGCGCCCTCGCGCTCGGCCGCCCCGGCGCCCTGGTCACCGACCTCTGCTGCGGCTCGGGCGCGCTCGGCCTCGCCCTCGCCACCGCGCTGGGAGCGGCCGCGCTGCACGCCGCTGACATCGATGCCGCCGCCGTCGACTGCGCCCGCCGCAACCTCGCCCCGGTGGGCGGCACCGTCCACCAGGGGGACCTGTACGAGGCGCTGCCCGGGACCCTGCGCGGCCGGATCGACATCCTCCTCGCCAACGTCCCGTACGTACCCTCCGGGGAGGTCCCGCTGCTGCCCGCCGAGGCACGCGAGCACGAGCCGCTCACCGCGCTCGACGGCGGCGGCGACGGACTCGACGTGCTGCGCCGGGTGAGCGGCTCGGCCCGGGACTGGCTGGCCCCCGGCGGCGTCCTCCTGGTGGAGACCGGCGCCCGCCAATCGGCCCGGGCCGCCCGGCTGTTCACCGAGGGCGGGCTCACCGCCGAGGTGCACAGCGACGCGGAGGAGCAGGCGACCGTGGTGGTGGGGACCCGGCCGCGGTCGTAACTGCCAGGGAGATCAACTGCCCTGCGGACCAGGGCGGTTGGTCAGATTGCTTGGAGAACTCCCCTACAGCTCAGCCCAGTTCGAGGCTGGTCACGCCGTAGACCCGTTCCAGGTGCGGCGGTTGTGCCGGGTCGGTGTACATCCGGGTGGTCACCGAGCGCGGGGTCAGTCCGCGGGCGGTGGCCGACTCCACGGCCTCGGCGCGTGGTTCGGGCACATCGATCCACAGCTCCTCCTCCGGTCCCAGGTGGGCGGCGAGGGCGTCGAGCAGGGCCTCGGCGCCCTCCCGGCTGTCGGCGAAGAGCGGTCCCACCCGGCGGCCCGCGCGGGCCGGGCGCAGCACCCCGTAGCCCGCGACCTCGCCCTCGCGCAGATACACATGGGCGTGGTGCCCCTCGGCGGTGAGCCAGCGCCGTACGAAGGAGGCGCGCTCGGCGGGGAAGCAGCGCGCGTCGTAGGCGGCGAGGGCGTCCAGGTGCTCGGGGCCCACCGGGTGCACGTCCGGGTGGGGCGGGCCGGAGAGCGCGGGGCGCCCCGCGTAGCGGACGTTCTCGTACTGGGAGTGGAAGCCGGAGCGCCGGTAGGTGGCGGTCTGCGCGGGGACCGCGTCGAGGCCGACCACGCGTGCGCCCGCGTGCGGGAAGGCGCCCTGCCAGGTGCGCAGGCCGAGGCCCCGGCCGCGGTGCTCGGGGTGGACCAGGTAGTAGCCGAGGAAGGCGAAGCGCGCGGAGTAGTTGACGACGGAGACGGCCGAGACGAGCTGCCCGCCCGTCCTGCCGACGAAGAAGCCCTCCGGGTCGGTGGGGTGGAAGCCGTGCACATCGCGCAGGCCCGGATTCCACTGCTCCTCGGCGGCCCAGTCGGCGATCCGGTGCCACTCGTCGAGACGGGCGCGGCTGAGGGTGAGTTCGGGGTGCGTCGGCTGCATGGGGCTGCCTTTCGTGCGGTGGCGCGGTCCTCGCGCGGCGGCGGGCACGGCCGGCGGGGAGACCGGCCGTGCCCGCCCCGGATCGGGTTGCTGTGCGGGGCGGTTGCTCAGATCAGGTCCATGGCGGCGACCTCGTCCGGGCGGCCGTAGCTGACCGGACCCTGGAAGCGCCTGCGGGCGGTGGCGAACCACCACACGGTAGCGATGGCGAGGACCACGGCGAGGGCGATCGGGGCGTAGTTGAAGGAGGTCGCGTCGATCGGGGAGACCTGCGGCAGCATGAACAGCACGCTGCTGAACACGATCCACAGCACCGCGATCGCGGCCACCGGCTTGCCCCAGCGGCCCAGGTTCCACGGGCCGGGCTGGAAGGCGTCGCCGAGGCGCAGCCGCAGGAAGATCGGCACCGCGTAGGCGAGGAAGAGCCCGACCACGTTGACGCTGACCACGGCGGAGAAGGCGACATGGGACCACCAGCCCGGGATCACCAGGACCAGTGAGCAGGCCGCCGCCAGCCAGACCGCCTTGACGGGGGTACGGGTGCGGGGCGAGACGGAGTGCCACAGGCGGGAGCCCGGCATGGCGCCGTCCCGCGAGAAGGCGAAGATCTGGCGGGTGTTGCTGGTCATGTTCGCCAGTCCGCAGAAGAGCATCGCGCCGATGACGATGAGCAGCAGCATTTTCGCGGTGCCGGTGCCGAGGGCGTCGATGAGCACCTGGACCGGTGGCGCGTCGGCGCCCGCCTCCTTGCCGTAGTCGCGGATCGCGTAGACGAGGGCGAGCATGAGGAGCAGGCCGGTCACCGCGGAATAGCCGATCGCCCGCACAATTCCCTTGGGGGCGTTGACCGTTGCCTTGACCGTCTCCTCGGACATGTGGAAGCTGCCGTCGAAGCCGGTGAAAGTCCAGCTGGTGACGAGCAGGCCCAGCATTCCCGCGTAAATCGCGTTCTCGAAGCCGGTGTTGTTGGCGTAGTGCGTCACGAAACCGGCCGACTGGTGCTGGTCGGGGACCACGATCAGGGTGGTCACGATGATGACCATGCCGACGAGCAGCCACCACACCGAGATCCGGTTCAGGATCGCCACCAGCTGCACGGTGTAGGTGTTGGCGAGCGCCTGGACGACCAGGATGCCCGCGGTGATGAGCACGGTCTGCTGGAGCGTGGGGTGGTACGAGGACCACTGCATCGACACATAGGCCTGGATGAAGGTGGCCGCGGCATAGCCGGTGGCCGCCGTGCCGCCTATCTGGCCGACGAAGTTGAGCCAGCCCGTGTACCAGGACCAGGCGCCCTTGTGCTTCTTCGCGAGTTTGCCCGCGGAGAAGTAGAGCGCCCCGCTCGTCGGATAGGCGGACGCGATTTCCGCCATTGCCGCACCGACGAAGAGCACCATCACCGAGACGCCGATCCAGCCGAATACGAGAATGCGCGGACCGCCCGCGTTCATCCCCATTCCGAAGGAGGAGAAGATGCCGGAGATGATGTTGATGATGGTGAAGGAGATGGCGAAGTTGTCGAAGGCGCGGAAACGCCGTGTGAGTTTCCGCGGATATCCCATGGCATGCAGCGTCGCATCGTCGTCGAGGGTCGCCGATGCGGTGGGGGGTGCTGCCTGCGTGCGGCGGGTGGTGCGCTCGGACACGGCCGCGACCTTTCTGGGGGGTGGGGGACGGAGGAGTCGCCGGGTGGGGCCGGCGTACTCCGGGACTCGGGGGAGTACAGGGATGGGAACCGCCCGGCGGGACAAGGCTGTCGGCGGCCCGCCGGGGGAGGGGGACCTCCTCAGGACGGAGCGGGTACGGGCAGTCCGCACAGCCGTCTGGCCCGGCTCAGCTGCTCCGCGGGCTCGCCGAAGGCGTGCCACGGCATCCGGGAGGCGTAGGGGCCCATCGCGGTGAAGACGGCCCGCGCCTCGAATTCGCACCGGGCCAGGAAGAGGGCCTGGGCGAGGTAGCTGAGGTCGAGCACCGGCGTGAAGCGGGCGTCGGTGACCTGCGGGAACCAGGTGTGGTAGATGCTCAGCGCGGTCTTGCGCCACTGCGGCTGCTCCCACACCTTCAGCGAGAGCGGCACCGTCGGGTCGTAGTCCTCGACCAGCGCCACAAGCGGCAGCAGCCGCAGCGGCGAGGTGGTCGGGGCCCGGTGGCTGAGGAAGGTGGCCACGTCCCAACGGGCGCTCGCCGAACCGCCGTTGCGGGCGAAGTAGTAGGAGAGCAGCCGGTGGTGGGCCTCGCGGTGCCAGGGGTCCAGGCGCAGGATCCGTACGAAGAGGCGCCAGGGGCCCGGCGGTCCGGTCATCAGCCCCTCGGGCGCCGGGTCCCGCATCCCGTCGAGCCGGGCGAGGGCCAGTTGCGCCACCCAGGGCGTGGGGTCGGCCGGGAACATCACGGCCGCCCGCTCGCAGGCGGTGAAGGCGATCCGGGTCAGCTGGCCGGTGCGCCCGTCGTCGGTGCCCGCCATCCGCAGCGCGCGCAGCATCGCCACCCGCGCCCAGAGCAGCGCCGCCTCGGGCCCCGGCTCCTCGTCGAGCCAGCGCTCGGCGAGGTCGGAGTCGGCGGCCTCGGAGGCGAGGACCAGGGAGCGGTGGGCGCGAAGGTCGAAGTCCTGGCGGCAATCGCGTAAGGCCTCCTGGGCGCTGAGGTAGCGCCCGGCCCTGACATCCACGCAGGCGCGCGCCAGCTGCCGGTCGTCGGCCGCCGGATGCCATACGTACTGGCCGGCGAACGATTCCACCGTCACGCGCTCTCCCCCGTTTCCGTGTACTTGGCACGCCGGACAACCGCCATTCCGGTCAGCCGGATTCCACCCCTCGCAATTCGTGCTCGGCGGTAGCGGCTCACACACTACTGGTGATCTAAGAGGAAGTCAGGGGGTGTTGTGCACTTCCCTGGGCCGGGTTCCGTGAATTGCGCGCAGTGGTCTCGCGGACTTTCCGTGGCGGTGCGCCGCCGCCGTCCCCGATTCGGCGGCGGACCCGGACCGCGGTCCTGCTCACCGGGCTCCCGCGGTGATCTCCGGCGTGATCTCCGGCAGTGCCGAAGCATCCGCCGGTACGGAACTCCCGCCGGACAAAACCGCCGGACAAAGCGCGGGCATATGCCCTCACCCCCCGCCCCCTTGATAAAAAAACCGCAATACGCCTGCGGGGTGCGGCCGTACGGTATACAGGCGCCGCGGCGGGGGATTGCCCGATGCCGCGGCGACCCGGTGCCGGGTGCCGGACCGGGGGGCCCGCCGGGGCTGAGATGATCGGGGCATGGCACAACGAGTGATCGCCGCGTGCGACGGGGCATCGAAGGGGAATCCGGGACCAGCGGGCTGGGCCTGGGTCATCGCCGACACCGAGGAGGTACCGGCCCGCTGGGAGGCGGGCCCGCTGGGCACGGCCACCAACAACGTCGCCGAACTCACCGCCCTGGAACAGCTGTTGACCCGGCTGGACCCCGCGGTGGAGGCGGAGATCCGGATGGACTCGCAGTATGCGATGAAGGCGGTCACCACCTGGCTCCCCGGCTGGAAGCGCAAGGGCTGGAAGACCGCCTCCGGCAAGCCGGTCGCCAACCGGGAACTGGTCGAGAGCATCGACCGCCTCCTCGAAGGCCGCACCGTGGAGTTCCGCTACGTGCCCGCGCACCAGGTCGACGGCGACCCGCTCAACGACCTCGCCGACCGCGCGGCCAGCCAGGCGGCCCAGCTCCAGGAACCCCTCGGCAGCGACCAGGGCTCCGCCGAACCCCCGGCCACCCCCAAGGCGGCCCCGGCGGGCGGCAAGGCGCGCGGCACCGGCAAGGCGGCAGGCGGCGCCCGCCGCACCCCCAAGGACGGCGCCGCCCGCACCCTGAAGGCGAAGTTCCCGGGCCGCTGCCGCTGCGGGCGCCCCTACCCGGCCGGCGAACTGATCGCCAGGAACGATGACGGCTGGGGCCACCCGGAGTGCCGCACCGGCGCCGCCGCGGGCTGATCACCGGGGGGAGCGCCCTCGGCAGAGGCCCGCTCGGGGCCCGGTCCCCCCGTCGCCCCTCCCGCCCCCGGACTACTCCTGAACCGCGAACAGCTCCAAGTGGCCGCACTTGGGGCAGCGGTAGGCGTCGATCTGATGGCGTTCGCGGCCCAGGCGCTTGGCGCCGCCGAGCAGGCCGCGCTCCAGGGGGCCCGCGATCCAGCGCGCGTACCCGCGGGAGTGCTCGCCGGCGTCCTCGATGAAACCGGGCGCGAGGCCGGGCGTCCCGCACTGAGTACACGTCACGTTGCTCGTCATCCGCCGCAGTGTAGAGGGGAGTTGGGGGCGGGGTGCGGGCGGGCCGGGCGCCCCGGGCAGTGTGCGGTGCGGCACCGTCGCGGGCCTGACTGGAGATTTCCCCGTCCCACCCGGCAAAATCTGAGCCGCAGGTGCAGCCCTGCTGCGCGCTCCGCCGTCCCCCTTCGCGGGACAGCCGGGGGAGCGGCCGGTGGGACCGGCTCGGCGAGCACCCGCACGGGGACGGTGCGCCGGTGGCAGCGGCGCACCGGGATGAGTGAGTTCTCTTCGCGAGGAGTGCCGTGAACAGCCAGGCCGACCAGACCGAGCAGGTCGAGACGTACGAGTTCCAGGCCGAGTCCCGCCAGCTTCTCCAGCTGGTGGTGCACTCGATCTACTCGAACAAGGACATTTTCCTGAGGGAGTTGATCTCCAACTCCTCGGACGCCCTGGACAAACTGCGTCTGGAATCGCTGCGCGACAGCGACCTCGACGCGGACACCTCCGACCTCCACATCGCCCTGGAGGCCGACCCCGGGCAGCGGACCCTCACCGTGCGCGACAACGGCATCGGCATGTCCCGCGAGGAGGTGGTGCAGCTGATCGGCACCATCGCCAAGTCCGGTACGGCCGAGTTCGCGCGCAAGCTGAAGGAGGCCCAGGAGTCCAAGGACGGCGCCGCCTCCGCCCGCCTCATCGGCAACTTCGGCGTCGGCTTCTACTCCAGCTTCATGGTCGCCGACAAGGTCACCCTGGTCACTCGCAGGGCCGGGGAGGGCGAGGGCACCCGCTGGGAGTCCAGCGGTGAGGGCACCTACACCCTGCAGCCGGTGGCGGACGCCCCGCAGGGCACCTCGGTCACCCTGCACCTCAAGCCGGAGGACACCGAGGACGCGCTCTTCGACTACTCCGCCGAGCACAAGATCCGCGAGATCGTCCGCCAGCACTCGGACTTCATCCCCTGGCCCATCCGGCTGGCCACCGAGCGCACCGAGGACGGCGAGACCAAGCAGGTCACCGACACCGTCAACTCGATGAAGGCGCTCTGGGCGCGCTCCCCGGAGGAGATCAAGGAGGAGGAGTACCAGGAGTTCTACAAGCACGTCAGCCACGACTGGAACGACCCGCTGGAGACGATCCACACCCGGGCCGAGGGCACCTTCGAGTACCAGGCGCTGCTGTTCATCCCCTCCCGGGCGCCCCTCGACCTCTTCCAGCAGGGTGCCCGGCGCGGAGTGCACCTCTACGTCAAGCGCGTCTTCATCATGGACGACTGCGAGTCGCTGCTCCCGGACTACCTGCGCTTCGTCAAGGGCGTCGTGGACGCGCAGGACCTCTCCCTCAACGTCTCCCGGGAGAACCTGCAGCAGGACCGCCAGATCCAGCTGATGCACCGGCGCCTGGTCAAGAAGGTGCTCTCCACGGTCAAGTCGATGCGCGCCAAGGACGCCGACCGCTACCGCACCTTCTGGGGCGAGTTCGGCCGCGCGGTCAAGGAGGGCCTGCTCAGCGACTACGACAACCGCGAGGCCATCCTCGACATCTGCTCCTTCCCCTCCACCCACGACCCGGAGCAGGAGACCAGCCTGCGCGACTACGTCTCCCGGATGCAGGAGGGCCAGGAGCACATCTACTACCTGACCGGCGAGTCCCGCTCCCTCCTGGAGAACTCCCCGCACATGGAGGCCTTCCGCGACAAGGGCCTCGAGGTGCTGCTGCTCACCGACCCGGTCGACGAGGTCTGGGTGGAGCAGGTCCGCGAGTTCGACGGCACCGCCCTCAAGTCCATCGCCAAGGGGCAGGTCGACCTCGACTCCGAGAAGGACGACAAGGAGGAGGACCCGGAGCGCGCCCAGCAGGAGAAGGACTTCGCCGGTCTGCTCTCCTGGATGACCTCCGCCCTCGCGGAGGACGTGAAGGAGGTCCGCCTCTCCTCCCGGCTGACCACGTCACCGGCGTGCATCGTCGGCGACTCCGACGACGTCACCCCCACCCTGGAGAAGATGTACCGGGCCATGGGCCAGGAACTCCCGCGCGTCAAGCGCATCCTGGAACTCAACCCGACCCACCCCCTGGTCACCGCCCTGCGCGCCTCCCACGCCGAGGACCCGCTGGACGGCGCCCTCCCGGAGACCGCCGAACTCCTGCACGGCATGGCCCTCCTCGCCGAGGGCGGCGAACTGAAGGACCCGGCCCGCTTCACCCGGGTGCTGGCGGGGAGGCTGGCGGCGGGGCTCTGAGCGAGCGGGACCCGGGCGCCGGGCGAGGAGCCGGGCCGGTGCGGACGGAGGGGCGCGGCTGACACCGCGACTCCGCCCGCACCGGCCGTCCCGCCCGGGCGCCGGGTCGGGCTCCCGGTGCGTACCGGTGTGCCGTTGCGCGCCGTGTTACCGCTTGCGTCCTCCTCCGAAGGCCAGGCCCGCGGTCGCCAGGGCGGCCAGGCACATGACGCCGCCGGTGATCACATTGCAGAGGACGGTCCTGGTCGTCGACATGTCGCCGGAGATCACCCACGGTGCCAGGATCGTCCAGACGCCGATCCCGGCCGCCGCCCAGCTCATGCTGTGCGTACGTTCGTAGACGTTGCCCATGCCCATGGACAGGAAGGCGAAGGCCAGGCCGGCGATCAGGTTGGTGATCGTCAGGGCGGTCAGTCCGCTGAAGCCCACGATCCACGGCGAGGCCGCGAGGAAGAGGCCGGCCAGCAGGCACAGTGCCTCGGCCGCCTGGGAGGCGGGCGAGGCGGCCGCGGCTTCGGAGCGGGCCTTGAGATCGATGATGTCCGGGTGCTGATGGATGTCGGGTGTGGTGGAAGCAGCCACGCCAATCACGTCCTCAGGTCGATTGATCCGCGTGTGTTCGACATATTTATCCTAGGCTTATGCGCTTCTGATATCGACCGCCGGTTTGGTATCGCTTTAGTGCCTTTCGCGAGGTTTCGCTCGCTGGCTGGTTCTCGCCCCCTGTGCGGACGCGAGGGATGAGGAACCGGCCGCCTGTGCGGTACGTCTCCTCTCCCTGAAGGGGTGTCGGACGTACCGGCGCCCCGGGAGAAGACGGGGCGCGCCGCTCGGCGTGCTCCGGCAGCAGGCAGAGAGGAATCCATCGTGGGACTGCGCAAGGCGCACCGGGCCGCGCTCGCCTCCGTGGCGGCGGCGGCACTGCTGGCGGCCGGATACGGCACCGCCCAGGGCGTGGGGGCCGACACCTCCGGCGAGGACGGCGGCGCCTCCGACAGCCGGACCGAGCCGCGCGTCCAGGACGACTACCAGTCCACGCTGACGCTCGGCGACGGCCGCAAGGTCACCGTGCGCCTGGTCAAGGGCACCGGCGTCCAGGAGCGCCACCAGGCCGCCGGCGCCACCAAGTGGAGCGCCTGGCACACGCTCTACAAGACCAAGACCGACCTTTGCCAGGGCGTCGACCTCGCCGAGGTCAACGGCACCGTCTCGCTCATCGCCGACTTCGGTCTCTACTGCTACGACGGCGAGCCCCCGACCGAGTCCGTGGCGGGCGTCGGCACCGGCGAGCTGACCGACTGGGACATCGACATCACCAAGGACTTCGACGGCTGGGGAGACACCTCCCTGAACGACGACGGCAGCCGGGTCCTCTTCGTCTACGACAGCGACGCCGGGCTCTACTACCTCCGCTGGGAGCAGAGCGAGGGCTTCGAGAAGATCGTGACGCCCAAGAAGGCGTGAGGTCCCCGAGGGCGTGAGGTCCGGGAGGGCGTGACACCGGAGCGGGCTTACAGTCCTGCCGGGTGTCCGCTCTCCCAACTCCCTGATTTCTGAGAGGAGTTGAGTTGCCCGTCGCCTTCCGGTCGAACTGCCTCCCTGCGGGTGGGCGGCGGACTCCTGCGCAGGATCCCGGCCGGCGCTGAGGCGGTACTCGGCGGTGTCTTGGAGGAGGACGTAAGCTGAGGGTGTCTCCGTTTGGTGCAGGAAAGTCCGGGCGAACAGGGCCCGGCCGCGAACGCAGGGAGTACCCATGGACGCGACCGAAACGTCCGCCGTACGGCGTCCCATGCGCGCCGACGCGCGCCGCAACTACACGCGGCTGCTCGACGCGGCGAGAGCGGCGTTCGCGGAACACGGCACGGAGGCGTCCCTGGAGGACATCGCCCGGCGGGCGGGTCTCGGCATCGGCACGCTCTACCGGCACTTCCCGACCCGCAACGACCTCCTGGAGGCCGTCTTCCACGAGTCCGTCGTCGGCCTGCAGGAGCAGGCCCGCGCGCTCCTCGACTCCCCGGCGCCCGGCGAGGCCCTGATGGACTGGCTGCGGGCCACCGCCCAGCACGCGACGACCTACCAGGGCCTGGCCGGTTCGCTGATGACCAGCATGCTCGACGACGCCACCTCCAGCCCGAGCGACTGCCACACCCGCATGCTCAGCGCGGGGGAGGCGCTGCTCGTCCGGGCCCAGGAGAGCAAGGCGGTCCGGCCCGACGTGGAGATCGGCGAACTGCTCAGCCTGGTCAACGGACTCGCCTGGGCGGCCCGCCGCTCCCCGGCGGGACAGGACCGTACGCACCGGATGCTGGAGCTGGCCCTGTGGGGGCTGGTGCCGCGCGAGGTCTGACCGGCACGCGGCCCGACCGGCGTGCGGGCGGGGGCGCGGAGGTGCGCCCCCGGGCGCGCGGGAGACGGCGGAGCCGGACCCGGTCGGGGGAGAGCCGGGTCCGGTGGCCTGTGCCTCAGCCGGAGGCGGGCCGGCCCGCGGTCGGCCCCGGGTGCGCTCCAGGAACGCGGCGATCTTCTCGCGCAGCGTCTCCGGCCCCCTGCGGCGACTGGGCGAAGCAGTCGACCGGTTCGGCGAGCGCTGGGCGATGGTGACGGTGTCACGCAGGGCCTGGCCCGGATCCGAGCCGCTGACCACCGGACGGAAGTCCAGTACGGACACCGGCACCGTTGCCGGCCGAGTTTCGGACATGCTCTCGCTCGCTTCCGATCGTTGGGCGCCTGCCGGCTCAGGCGGGCGGCCTGGCGGGCGGCTTGGGCATCTTCACGGCGAACAGCGAGATGAGGAGCGCCGCGATCGCGAAGGCGGCGCCGCCGACCGCCGCGGAAGCGATGCCCTCGCTGAGGACGTGGTGTGCTGCCTGGTCCGCGCTGGAACCGGCGGGCGGCGTCGCGTCCTTGCGCGCCGTCTCGAACAGGTTGACCAGGATGGCCAGGCCGAGCGTCGCGCCGATCTGCTGCATCGCCTGGAGCAGGCCGGAGGCGGCACCCGCGTCCTGCGGCTTGACCTCGGAGAGGATGATCATGTTCAGCGGCAGGAAGCTCAGACCGGAACCGGTGCCGAAGAGCAGCATCGGCCCGACGACCGCGGCGGCGTAGCTGCTGCCCGCGTCGATCTGGGTGAGCCAGACGATGCCCGCGGTGACCAGCACACCACCGGTGACGAGCAGCGGCTTGGGGCCGAACCTGGGCAGCAGCTTCGGGGAGAGCCGGGCCATGCCGAACTGGGTCAGGGCCATCGGCAGGAAGGCGAAGCCGGTCTGGACGGCGTTGTAGTCCAGGACGTTCTGGAGGAACTGGGTGAGGAAGAAGAAGAGCGCGAACATCGTCGCGGGCAGCAGCAGCATGTTGGTGTAGGCGCTGGCCCGGTTGCGGTGCAGCAGCAGCTTCAGCGGGGTGATCGGCTGCTCGGCGCGGGTCTCGATGACCAGGAAGGCCGCGAGCAGCACCACCGCCGCCGCGAAGGAGCCTAGGGTCCCGCCGTCGCCCCAGCCGTCCTCGGAGGCGCGGATGAAGCCGTACACCAGGGAGCCCATGCCGAGGGTGGAGGCCAGCGCGCCGCCGATGTCGAAGCGGCCGGGGTGGCGCTCCGGCTGGCGCACGTACAGCGGGGCGAGGATCAGGATGCCGAGGCCGATCGGGACGTTGATGAAGAGCACCGCGCGCCAGGACAGCCAGTCGGTGAGCAGACCGCCCGCGATCAGGCCGAAGGCCATGCCCGCGCCGGAGACCGCCGAGTAGATCGACAGCGCCTTGGTGCGGGCCTCGCCCTCGAAGTTGGTGTTCAGCAGCGCCAGCGTGCTCGGCGCCGCGAAGGCGGCCCCGACGCCCTGGAGCGCGCGGGCGGCGAGCAGCCAGGTGTCGTTGGTGGCGAAGCCGCCGAGCAGCGAGGCGACGGTGAAGACGGCGATGCCGGCGGTGAAGACCTTGCGGCGGCCGAGGATGTCGCCGGTCCGGCCGCCGAGCAGCAGCAGGCCGCCGAAGGCCAGGGTGTAGGCGTTGACGGTCCAGGCCAGGTTGGTCGGCGAGAAGTGCAGGTCGCCCTGGATGTCGGGGAGCGCGATGTTCACGATCGTCGCGTCCAGGATCACCATCAGCTGGCAGGCGAGGATGACGGTGAGCGCGAGGCCTTGATGGTTGCGGGGTGCTTCGGCGGCTCCGGAGCCGACCGGACTGCCCACTGTCGACGGAGCCGACATGGTTCCTCCAGGGGGAGATCTTCAGGGCGCGGGGACAACACGGGCAGGCGTCGGCACACGGCGGGCACCCGCGGCGACCACCTAAACGGAGGGTGGCTCTGTTTACGATACGGAGGGTGCCTACGTTTTTCAATCGTGGCCGTCCCCCGGCCTCAAACTGCTTCCGTACAGCGGGAGATGAGGCGGCGTCAGCCGGCGGCACAGCGCCGCCTCCCGCGCCGTCCGCTCAGGCCGCGGGCGCGCCGAACCAGTGGGTCAGCGCCGCGTGCGGCCCCTCGGCGTCCCGGTCCGGCTCGCCCGCCCAGGCGATGTGGCCGTCCGGGCGCACCAGCAGCGCCGGTGCGCATCGCCTTGTGGATGCCGAGCCTCTCCGCGCGCGCCTTCGGAGGGCCCACGGCGCGCCGGAAGGCGGTCCGCCCCGGCCGGCGGCCAGCCGGTGCAGCTCGCGCAGGTCCGCGGACTCCGGCATCGGCTCGGAGTCGCTGTCCGGGAAGCGGTTCACCTGGCGCTGGAACGCGCCGAGTCCCGGCCCCCTTGAGGAAGGCGGTACGGTGGAGAGCACCCGTCGGCGCCCGGAGTGCCGTGCGTCCAGGGTGAGTTCGCTGTTGACCGCCGGTGCTCGGTGGCCCCGCGCCGTGGTGCTCCCGAGTCTGGGAAGCCCCCCTAAAGGCGGTCTGATCAGGTGCTTACCGAGGTCGGGCGGTGGGGGAGCCCTTGGTCCGGCGGCGGCCCCCACCCCCCTGCGTCACGGTGCGAGCGGGTGCCCGGTCGTCGCGTCCACGTGGTCCGGAACCTCCTCGTGCCGGTCGCCCACGCTGGACGTACCGGTGGGCTCGAAGAGCAGCAGGGTGGCGCCGGACGGGGCGGCGGGCTTGTGCTCGGTGCCGCGCGGCACGGTGAAGACCGAGCCCCGCGGCAGCCGTACGGTGCGCTCCCCGGCGGGCTCGCGCAGCCCGATCCGCAGCTCTCCGCCGAGGACGAGGAAGAACTCGTCGGTGTCCTCGTGGACGTGCCAGAGGTGCTCGCCCTCGACCTTGGCGAGACGTACGTCGTAGTCGTTGACGCGGGTGACCACCCGGGGGCTCCACAGCGCGTCGAAGGAGGCCAGCGCCTCGGCGAGGACGATCGGCTCGCCGCCATGGGGTCCGGTGCCCCGGCGTGCGCCGCTCGGGGATTCCCTGCCCGGCTTCTTGTCCGGTTGCTTGCCCGGTTCCCTACTCGGTTCCTTGTCCGGTTCCCTGCTCGATTCCTTGCTCATGGGCTCATCCTCGGCCGTTCCGGTCCGCCGGTACGAGTGCTAGGAATCGCATATGGCGAAAGAATCCTCGCAGTCGAAGACGCGGGCACCGGCACGGGCGCGGGCGGAGTCGGCGCCGCGGGCGCGGGCCGAGGACCGGGCGGTGTTCGCGGCGGGTACGCACCGGGTCGTGGTGATCGTGGACGAGAACTCCAACCCCTTCGAACTCGGCTGCGCCACCGAGGTGTTCGGCCTGCACCGACCCGAACTCGGCCGCGAGCTGTACGACTTCACGCTCTGCTCCCCGCGGCCCCGCACCCTGATGCGGGACGGCTTCTTCACGCTCACCGGGGTCGCCCCGCTGGCGGCGGCCGAGCACGCCGACACCCTGATCGTGCCCAACCGCCCCGACATCGAGGTCCCGCGCCGCCCCGCCGTCCTGGACGCGGTGCGGCGGGCCCACGCCCGGGGCGCGCGCCTGATCGGCCTCTGCAGCGGTGCCTTCACCCTGGCCGAGGCGGGGGTCCTGGACGGGCGGCGGGCCACCGCGCACTGGCAGTGGGCGGACTCCTTCCGGGCGCGGTTCCCCGCCGTACGGCTGGAGTCCGATGTGCTCTTCGTGGACGACGGGGACATCCTGACCGCCGCCGGGAGCGCGGCGGCGCTCGACCTCGGGCTGCATGTGGTCCGCCGGGACCACGGGGCCGAGATCGCGGGCGCGGTGAGCCGGCGGCTGGTCTTCGCCGCCCACCGGGACGGCGGGCAGCGGCAGTTCGTGGAGCGTCCGATCCCCGAGCCGCCGGACCGGTCGCTTGCCTCCGTGCTCGGCTGGGCCCAGGAGCGGCTGGACTCCCCGCTCACCGTCGCCGCCCTCGCGGCGCGGGCGGCGGTCAGCCCGGCCACCCTGCACCGCCGCTTCCAGGCCCAGCTGGGCACCACCCCGCTGGCCTGGCTGACGGCCGAACGCCTCACCCTGGCCTGCCGGTTGATCGAAGGCGGCGAGTCCCGCTTCGAGGTGGTCGCCCGCCGCAGCGGTCTCGGCACCGCCGCCAATCTGCGCCTGCAACTGCGCCGCGCGACCGGCATCAGCCCCTCCGCCTACCGGCGCCGCTTCGGGCCCGCGGAGGGCTGAGGCGCGGGGCTTTGCGAGCATCCGGCCCTACGCCGGGAAGCTCTGCTGTCAGGCGGTGGGCCTGCCCCGCCCGCCCCCGCCCGGAACTCGTCCCCGCCGTCAGCAGGTCTCGCGTACGTACCCCGGGTCCCCGGCGGGCGAGACGTCCGGGTCGCGCAGGACGATGCTCAGCCGGTCCCGCCACCCGGCGCAGGCCCGGCTGAGGCCCGCCTTCTCGTACTCGATCACCAGGACCCGGTCGTCGAAGGCCTCGGCGTAGGCCTCGCACTCCCGGTGGGCGCCGCACTCCTCGGCGACGGCGAAGTCCAGGCCGGTGCGCTCCCGTTCGGGGGCCAGCTCCGCGGTGTTCTTCTGGGCCACGGCCAGGCCCCGGTCGTGGGCGTGGGCGGAGAGCAGGGTGATGAGGGCCTTCGCGTCCCCGGCGCTCAGATACCTGCCGAAGCGGTCGAAGGTGTCGTAGTTGTCCGGCTCCACGGCCTGGAAGCCCTTGCGCGCGCAGGTGTCGATCCAGCCGTTCACCTTCGCGGCGACGCGCTCGCGCTTCTCGGCGGTACGGATGTCGAGCACCGCCTCGTTCCAGGGGCCGTCGTAGACGATCCCGCCCTCCGCGTCCCGCAGGAGCAGGTCCTCGTCCCAGTCGGACTCGGCGCCCTCCTGTGCCTGGAAGGCGTTGACGTAGCAGATGCTGTACCGGCCCTTCGCGGGGCGCGCGGTGTGGTCGCGGACGACGGTCCCGACACCCTCGGGGGGTGGATAGGCGCCGCCCAGCTGGTAGTCGAGGCCCGCGTGGCGCGGCGGCAGGGCGGGCGCGGACTCCTCCTTCGCACCGGCGCCGGGCGCGCAGGCGGCGAGCAGCACCGCCGCCGCCGTACCGGCCAGGGCGCGGGTGAGCCGGGACCGGGCAGAGGGCTGACGCACAGGAACTCCCGGGCACAGGACGGCGGATGAGGGCGGATGACGGCGGAAACCGGCAGCAGCCTACGGGTACCAGGGCGAGCGCGGCCGTCCGGGAGGCGGTACCGCCCGGCGGTTCAGGTGGAGCTGAGCGGGTGGGTGGCGGTGGCCGAGCGCGGGGGCCAGGCGTCCGGGGCGAGGATGCCGAGGACGTAGGCGCGGGCGACCAGGGCGGGGCGGGTGGCCGCGCCGAGGAGTTCGCGCAGGCGGCTGAGGTGGTAGTCGACCGTCTGCCGGGAGAGCTTGAGGGAGGTGGCGATCTCGCCGTTGCTGCTGCCCTCCGCGAGCAGCGACAGGATGCGGATCTGCGCGGGGGTGAGCGCCGGATGGGCCTCGTGGGCGAGGCTCTGGTGGGTGACGACGGCCCAGACATGGGTGGCGCGGTCGGCGGAGCGGCCCACGGTCGTCAGATGGAGCCGGGCGCGGCGCCGGCGCCCCTGCGCGTCGAGGAGCACCACCGAGGTCTCCACCCGTCTGACACGGCGGGCTATCAGTCCGCTCCACCGGCGGCGCAGCTGGCCGAGGTCGGGAGTCGCGGCGAGCAGGGTGTGCGCCCGGCGGCCGAGGAGTTCCGGGAGCGGGGTGCGGAACAGCTCGGCGGCGGCCGTACTCGCCTGCTCGATACGGCCGCCCGCCGAGAGCAGTACGCAGGGCAGCCCGCTGTGGTCGCGCAGCGCGTGCAGGTTCTCCTCGGCCTCCCGGCGCTGGTGCATGGCGCGGGTGTGCTCGGTGATGTCCACGTAGATCCCGGCCACACAGGTCTGGCCGTTCTCCTGGACGGGGAAGCGGTGGCCCGCCGCCTGCCCGGTGCCGCCGTCCGCGCGCTGGTAGCTCAGGGTGTGGCGGACCGGCTTGCCGCGGCCGAGGATCTCCTGGTCGAGGGCGCGGAACTGCGCGGCGTCGGCGGGGGAGTCGAAGTCCTCGATGTGCCGGCCCACGATCCGCTCCGGGGTGGTCCCGTAGAGGTGGGCGTAGGCGTGGTTGGCCCACAGATAGCGGCCCGCGCGGTCGCGCAGGAAGGCCGCGGCCGGGGCGAAGTCGGCGAAGTCCGCGAAGGCGGCGTACCGGCGGCCGCCCGCGGCCGGGGTCTCCACCTCCACCGCGAGCCCGCGGCTGCGGCCCTCGGGGCGGTCCTCGTCCAGCGGCCAGCTCACATCGAAGGTCCGGCCGTCGAACTGGGCCTGCCAGCGGCCCTCGGCGGCGAAGTGCCCGGAGGCGGGCAGCTCCTGGCGCAGCCGGTCGAGGAAGCGCTGCGCGGTCCGCAGGTCGGCGAAGGCGCCGCCGCCCCGCTCCAGTACGCGCCACTGCTCGTCAACCTCCCACCAGGACACGGGGAGATGTTCCAGAAGTGCCTTGAGACCGGACTCGTCCACAGCGGCCTTTCCGTCAAGTGTTCAACTGGCTGACACGGGCTGACAAGCGATGCGTATCCCCTGGGCATCCCGCGCATGCTCGGTTCTCGGCCGACCTGCCAGTGTGGGCGCCCCTCCCGCCGGGCGCGCCATAGGTGATCACAGAACCTTCACCCTCACTCGACAAGGCCTGCAACTCTGGCATTTGCCTGACCCGGGGACGCCCTCGATGGCGAACCGGGGCCCCCGGCGCCTGATTCCCTTGTGTATGCGGCCGGACACGTTCTGGTGATCTACGCGCGTGGCACTCCGCCACGCCCCCTCGACGGCGACCGCACCGCCGCCGGACCGGGCCGCGGGACCGGAGCACCACGGAGCACGGGCGCCACGGGCAGGACGCGACACGGCCGGTACCCGGCGCGGTCGCCGAGTCACCGCACGGCCCGCACGAGCCGCAGGGCGCAGCCGCCGCACGACGCAGAGTCGTCCGGCACACACGAGTCGACGAATCGCACGGGACCGAAGAAACGATGGGAGACGAACTTCAGTGAGCAAGGTGCTGTTGGTGCATGCCAAGGGTGGTCCGCCGCTCGGCTACGTCCTGAACCGGGCGGCCGCGCGGGCGGAGGTGCACCTGCTGGCGCTCAGCGCGCTTCCCTCCTCCGTCGCCGAATCGGCCGGGAGCCTGTGCGCCTCGGTCGTGACCCCCGGTGAGGCGGAGCGGGCCGACCTGGTCTCCCTGATCGTCTCGCGGGCGAGAGCCGTCGGCGCCGAGGCCGTGCTCACCTGCTCCGAGTACGCGGTGGTCGCCGTCGCCGAGGCCTGCGAGCAGCTCGGCCTCGCCGGACCCGGCGCCGCCGCCGCGCTCGCCCGCGACAAGCGGATGATGCGCCGCACCTGGCGTCAACACGGCCTGCCGCAACCCGAGTTCCGCCCCGTCGCCACCGAGGCGGACCTCCTGGAGGCCGCCGCCGCACTCTCCTTCCCGATGCTCCTCAAGGCGGCCTGGAGCGCGGGCTCCACCGCCCACCAGATCATCCGCGAGCCGCACGAGGTGGCCGCCGCCTGGCAGCGCTCCCGCCAGGTCATGGCCGAATCCGCCCAGTTGGGCTTCGCCGAACTCCATGTCGCCGAGGCCAACGCGCACTTCGTGGTCGAGGAGATCGTCACCGGCACCGCGAGCGCCTGGTTCGAGGAGCCCGGCTGGGGCGACTACGTCAGCGTCGAGGGCGTGGTGGCCGACGGCGTCTTCCACCCCGTCTGCCTCAGCGGCCGGATGCCCACCGTGGAGCCGTTCACCGAGCGCGCCGGGATCACCCCCGCCCTGCTGCCCGAGGAGGCCCAGGCCCGCGTGGTCGACCTGGCCCGCCGCGCCGTGGACGCCCTCGGCCTCGACAACTGCGGTACGCACACCGAGATCAAGCTCGGCGCCGACGGCCGGATGTGGCTGATCGAGACCGCCGCCCGGTTCGGCGGGGCGATGACCGTCCCGCAGATCGAGGAGGTCTTCGGCCTCGACCTGGTCGGCATGCTCGTCGACCAGCTCCTCGGCCGCCCGGTCGACTGGCCCGCCGAGGCCCTCACCCCGGAGCACGCCCGCGGCGCGGCCGGCTCCCTCGTCGTCCTCGCGGTCGACGGCTCGGGCGCCGCCTGGCCGGACCGCAGGAACTGGGACTTCCCGGTGGTACGCGAGAACGTCCCGCTCGCCGCGGGCAGCCGGCTCTCCGTGGTCGCCGAGAGCTCCCTGCCCGACGGCACCCCCGTCCCCGTCTACGACCCGGCCGCCGGGGCCAACACCATGGCGGCCCTGTGCCTGCTCTCCGCCACCGACGCCGCGACCGTGCTGCGCGACTTCGCGGTCCTGATCGCCGCGCTGCCCGCCGTCCTGCCGCCCGCCGGATCCGTGCCCGCGGGGCCCACCGTGCCCGCCGAGGGACCCGCCGCGCTGTCCGCCGCCCGCCCCGAGGGAGTCCCCGCATGAGCACCGCCCTGCTCTCCACCGGCGCCCCGGAACCGGCGACCGACCGCACCGTCATCGGCGAGAACCTCTCGCTGCCGCTGTTCCGCACCCTCTCCGGGGTGCTCGCCGGCCACCCGTACCTCAAGGTCGTCGTCGACCGCGCCGAACACAGCTGGCACCTGCTCGACACCGCCGCGCACCCCTTCCACGTCAACTACATCGCCACCCGCGTCCTCGGCATGGACCTGGACGAACTCGACGCCGCACTCGACGAGTTCAACGCCTCCGTCTACATGGACCCCGAGCGCCGCTTCCTGCTCGGCGTGCTCTCCCTGCACACCGACGAGGACGCCGAGGGCCGCGAACGCACCTTCCTCGTCATGGAGACGACCGAGGCCGACACCATGAACGGCGAACTCCTCACCGAGTTCTACGAGTTCGTCCGCGAGCGGGTCGACGGCCGGCTGCCGCTGCTGCTCAAGCCCGCCAACCACGGCCAGGAGGAGGAGCTGGCCGCGATCAGCGAACAGCGCCTGCCGCGCATCCTCAGCCACGAACTCTTCGGCACCAGGAACCGCACCCCGCTCAACGTCGGTGACGCGACAGGGCGGTTGCGCTACTTCCGCACCACCGAGGAGTACGAGGCCGCCGCCGACTCCCTCGGCTGGGCGGACATCGTCGCCATGCCCTGCCTGCCGGACGACGTGCCGCGGGTCGCCGGATTCCTCAACACCGCGCCCATCACCCCGCTTTCGCACACCAATGTGCTCGCCTCCGGTTGGGGCATCCCCAACGCCGTCGTCCGCGACCTCGCCCAACTCGTCGCGCAGGACGGCCTGGACGGCGCCTGGGTCCGCTACCGGGTGCGCGAGGACGAGATCAGCCTCGAACGCCTCGACGAGGAACCGCAGTTGCGCGCCCCGGCCTGGCACCAGCAGCGCATCCGCCTCGAACCGCCGCTGCTCGAAGACGCGCCCGTGCTCGCCCTGCACCGGCTGCGCAGCGCCGACCGCGACCGCTACGGCACCAAGGCGGCCAACCTCGGCGAACTGCACCACGTACTCGACAGCCGCACCGCCGACCTCACCGCCTTCTACGGCCGCCCCCGCCCGCCCCGCGAGGACCTCTACAGCCACCTCGCGGTCCGGCTCGGCCTGCCCTCGCCCTCCACGGCCGAACTCCGGTCCGCGGCAGCCGCGTTCGTCGCCGGTACGGTCGAGGCCCCCGAGGGCGTCGCGCTCCCCTTCTCGCTCCAGCACCGCTTCCTCACCTCCTCCCCGGCGCTCCAACAGGGCATCGGCAAGCTGAAGATGGCGCTCGAACTCGACGCCACCGAGGTGCTCGACTCGCTGTGCCTGCAGATCCAGCACCTGATCCGGCACACCCCGATGCCCGACTCCGTCACCCGCCAGATCATCCAGGCCTTCCCCGCCCCGCTCGCCGCGGGCAGCCGCCTGGTGGTCCGCTCCTCGTCCAACGCCGAGGACCTCCCCGGCTTCTCCGCCGCCGGCGTCTACGACTCCGTCACCACGGTCCGCGGCACCGAGGAACTCCTCGACGCCGTACGCCAGGTGTGGGCCTCGCTGCTCTCCCCGCGCAGCGTGCGGCTGCGCCACCAGGTCGGCATCTCCCTGGACGACACGTACATGGGCGTCATCGTCCAGGAGTACGTGCCCGCGGCCCTCGGCGGCGTCCTGGTGACCTGCAACCCCACCCGGCGCGAGGACTTCCGCAACGTCTACCTCAACTGCTCCCCGGGCTCGCCCGAACAGGTCGTCGAGGGAGCGGTGCTGCCGCAGCAGTACCTCTACAACACGGTCGAGGGCGGCGGGCGCACGGTCGCCCTCGGCTCCTGGAGCGAGGGCCTGCCGGCCGGCACCCGCGCCCGCCTCGCGGACCTGTCCCTCACCGGGCGGCTGCTCCAGTCCCACTTCAGCGCGCCCGAGGTGGACCAGCCGCTGGACATCGAATGGCTGCTCACCGACGAGGGGGACTTCCGCCTGGTTCAGATCCGCCCCTACGCGCTGTGAGGGCCCGCCTGCCGCTCCCGCGCTCCGCCGCGCGCCCGACGGCCACCACCCTGACCGACACCGCCCGCCGCATCATCCGGCTCAACTACGGCTTCCAGCTCCTCTTCAACCTGCTGTGGTGGATGCCGGTCTTCTACGCCTACCAGAAGGCGGCGGGCCTCTCCGACGGCCAGATCTTCGGCATCCAGAGCATCTACTACGTCGCCTTCTGCCTCTTCGAGATCCCCACCGGGCTGATCGCCGACCGCATCGGCACCCGCAACTGCCTGCGCGCCGGAGCCGTCGTCATGACGGCGGCCAACCTCGCCCCCGTCTTCAGCCCCTCCTACACCGGCTTCCTCGTCCACTTCCTCGCCATCGCCGCGGGCCGCTCCCTCACCTCGGGCGCGGCGAGCGCGTACCTGTACGACGGTCTGCGCGCCGAGAAGTGCGACGAGCACTACCTGAAGGCCGAGGGCACCGCCCGCGCCCTCGGCCTCGCGGCCAAGGTCCTGTGCTGGCCCTTCGTCGGCCCCCTGATGGCCCTCGCCCACGCGGCCCCCTACGTCCTGAGCGCCGCCAGCGCCGCGGGCTCACTGGCCTGCGCGATCGCGCTGCCGCGGCTGGCCGGGCCGACGGGGGAGCCGGGCTCCGCGGGAAGTGGCCGTACGGTCAAGTCGGCGTCCGGCAAGGGGAGTTCGGGCGCCGGAGCCCGTGCCGGCGGCGGAAAGGCGGGTGCCCGGCCCGGGCGGGGCGCCTTCCTGCGGGATGCCGGTACGGCGCTGCGCTGTGTCGCCCGCTCGCCGTGGCTGGCCCTGGTGATGGTGCAGGGCGTGGCCGTCTTCACGCTCTCCCGGATCTGCCAGGTCAACCTCTTCCAGCCGATCCTGCTCGACCACGGCATCGCCGAGTCCTCGCACGGCGGGGTGCTCGCCGCCATGACGGTCGCCGAGGCGGTGGGTTCCGCACGCCCTCAGTGGCTGAGCCGCCGTCTCACCCCGGTGGCCTGGGTCTCGATCCTCAGCCTCGCGCTCGCGGCCACCCTGGCGGGCATCATCCTCGGCGGCCCCTGGACGGTCATCGCCCTGCTCTGCCTGTTCGCCGCCGCCACCGGCTTCGCCTACCCCGTCCAGCGCAAACTGGTCAACGACGCCGTACCCGCCGACGCCCCCCGCGCCACCCTCCTGTCGGTCGAGTCGATCGTGGACCGCGCGGTCTGCGCCCTGGCAGCCATCGCGGTCGGCGCCTACCTCTCCGCCGGCCACCTCGACGCCCTCCTGTGGCACAGCGCCCTGGCGACGGCGGTCCTCCTCGGCGCCTTCCAACTGGTGCTGCGCAGCGGGGTGTTGAAACGACACCTGGAGGAGAACGGGGGAGGCCCGGAGAGCGCGAAGGCAGGGGTCAGCGCCCAGGCCATGGATGTGGATATGGACGACGTACGGCCTGAGGCTGACGTACAGCCGGAGGCCGACGCGGAGTCGGGAGCCGACGCGCAGTCGAAGGCCGGCGTATAGAGACCCGCCCGCACCTTGATCTCATCTCCAGGGGATCCATGGGGTCCATGGGAGTCCACGGGGGCTATGGGAGTCCATGGGTGCGGGCGTACGGAGGGCGCGGGTCGTGAGGGCGACCCGCGTCCTTCCGCGTCAACGGGAGCTGAGCAAAGCAACTCCCTCAGCGGGGGAGCTGAGCCAGCAACTCGATGACGCGGGCCGGGAGATAGGCGGGCCGGGAGGGCTGCCCGACCTGGTAGGCCACATAGCCGAGGGCGGCGGCGGCCTCGGTCTCCTCGACCGTCTCGGCCTCGTAGACGAGGCGGCAGCCGCCGGAGTTCGCCTTGGCCCGCTCCCAGAGCACGGGCGCCGGCTTGCGCTCCGCCTCGGTACGCGGGGTCAGGATCCGGTCCCCGAAGTCGGCCCAGGCGAAGGGCGCCGAACCCTTCCAGGTCGAGTCGACCTCCTTCTTCAGGACCGCCGCCCGCTCGGCGTCCGTCGAACCCCACTCGGAGGGCACATTGGTGATCAGCCCGACCTTGATGTGCCGCTCCCGCAACTCGCGCAGGTACTCCGCGGCCCCGGGCAGATAACTCGTACTGTCGTCCTCGCCCGTGTGGACAAGCGTCTCGCCCAGGTCGAAGTACACCACCGCACACCCTCGCGCGGCCTCAGCGGCCCGCGCCCCGGCGACGGCTCCCTGCGTCCGTTCCTGTGCCTGTTCCCGGGCCTGCTTCTGTCCTTGCCCCTGCGCCTGTGTCCCGGTGGCCGGAACCGCCGCGCTCGCCGTCGCGGCCAGCGCGGTCGACGCCACTGCGGCACCCAGTGCGAGGCCCATACGGAGGAAGCCCCTGGAAGCGGATCTGTTCATGGCGTCGGCGCCCTTCTCCTCGACGCACCGTATGGTGCGAACATGTTCGGTGCATGACACATCACCACGCAAAAACCTCCCACGTGGCCTCGATGCGCCCGGAAGATCTGTCTCCCCGTCACCGCTCTACGCCGCTCTACCCCTCAACACCACAGGTCACTCCGATCCCCGGGGAACCCGCACATTTCGCGCGGTCGGGGGAGGAGGGGCGGACGTGGCACGGCTCGGCGCGGCGAAGTCCCGCAGGGGCGTGGGTCGTTGGCGCTCCCGGCGACGAACCGGATAGACCAGATGGAGGGGAAACGGCACTAGAGGAAGGGATGTTGGAGGCAGGCAGGCAGGCAGGCTGGGTCAGGTCAGGGGCCGGGTCAGGAAAGACCGGCCCACTCCGCTTCCCCCGCGTCGTAGCCGCCCTCGGGGGTGAGGAGCCGCTTGACCACCTCGACGAGCTCGCTCGGCTCGAAGGGCTTGGGTACGAAGGCGTCGATCCCGAACTTCAGATCGCGCTCGACCTCGTACCGGGTACAGGAGGTGACCATCGCGATCGGCAGCTTCCTGGTCCGCGGATCCGCGTGCAGGCAGGCGGCCGTACTGATCCCGTCCAGCCGGGGCATCACCACATCCAGGGTGACGACATCGGGCCGTACCTCATGCACGACCTCCAGGCATTCGGCACCGTCGGACGCGGTCACGACCTCGAAGCCCTCCAGCTCGAGGTTGACCCTGATCAACTGCCGGATCACCTTGTTGTCATCGACAACAAGCACCCGACCGGACACGCCTGGCACACATCGAGAGTAGGACGGGCCCCCTCCCCGCGTCCGGGTTTTCCCTTTTTCCACCCGCGAGGGTGCCCCCGACCCCTACGGCCCCCCTCCACCCCACCCGCTCCGTCGACCCCCGCCCACACCCGCCTCCCCGCCCCACAAAACCCGTTCCTGAGGACCCCCGCGAAGCTGGTAGTGTTCTACCCGTCGCCACGCAGAAGCGCAGGCCACGCCCCCGTAGCTCAGGGGATAGAGCAACGGCCTCCGGAGCCGTGTGCGCAGGTTCGAATCCTGCCGGGGGCACTCGCCAGACAGCCAGTAAGAATCACGCGCTGAGCTGGGCGGATGCCGACATGAGAGAGCGGGAGTCAGTCTCACTGATTCCCGCTCTTTCTCGTTGTCTCTCACTGTTCGCGACGCACCTCCGACACAGGCTCGACTCCGTCTGAGGGAGACGTGAGCTGCCCACTGTCCGTCTGTCCGTGCCTTCGTGTAGCGTCCGAGGGCCGGTTGAGGGTAGGGGGTGCCGGTGATCGACTTCACTGTTCAAGCGAATGGACAGGACTACTTCCTCGCGCCTGGCAGGTACCAGGTCGACGGTGACGAAGCCCGTGCACTGCTGGTCGACAGCGAGCGCTTCACAGGCTCTACGACTCGCGAGCAGATCTGGAACGGCTTCGAGCTCTACATGGGGCACTTCTTCCGCCTGGATGAGCACTTCAGTGAGACGCTGAAGGGGGAGTCGCTCGTGCACTGCGTGTGGCTCGGAGGCAGCTTCGTCAGCTCTCGACTCAATCCCAGGAACGCTGATCTCACCGTCTTCGTCAACGATGCAGCCGCGCAAGCGATCAAGGGAAAGCCTCGGTCGGGGTGGATGACCAAGGCGTTCACACGGATACACACTGAGAGGGAGTACCTGCTCTCAGCTCTTGAGGTGCGCTACCACCCCATCAGCTCCGTTTTTGACCTTGACGTGCTTGAGCATCCACAGCTTGAGTACTTGCGTCAGCGCGGAGCATGGGATGACTGGTGGCAGCGTTGCAGACCTGCCGGCCAGAAGGATGCGCCTACGCTGGAGAGTGCAGTTCCCAAGCGAGGCTACTTGGAGGTGACGCTGTGACCACGAGTTGGCGGCGGCGCGTCTTGGAGAGTCATCGCGCCGACTTGGACCAGTGGCTTGAGCACGAGGACTCCGCAGAGCAGGACGAAGACACTGTCGACTCGGAGCAACGAGCCGAATGGCTGTCTTCCGTGCAGCGGTGGGACCCGAAAGCCCGCCTCCGTGAGGAACTAACCATCCGGCTAACTGGAGACGAGGCGGGCAGGGGCGGCCTCAGGTTTTCCGTTGGCAACGCCCTGCTTAAGCCCCTCCAAGACGGAGTCACAGCATCGACTGACGAAGATGTGGAGCTTGAACTCGTCGGCATCTCGTCAGGCAGTACCGTCCTACATGTGCGCCCTGCAACGAGAAAAGCACACTCCGAAGAGGAATTGACGGATGGCGGGGATCCAACAGAAGACAACAATGCCGAGGTAGCAGAACAGGCTATCAGCGTATTGTTTGACGCTGTAAAAACGGTCGAGGCTAGAGAAGATGTCACCGAGTGGACGCCTATGCTCTCCAGTCTTTCAAAGCTGGTGAGCGCGCTTGACCGCTTCGATCTAGCCGTGCAGTTGCGCTGGTTCTCAGGCGATGGCTCTGTCCACAGCTCAGCCCTCACCGAAACAGGCAAGCAGTACGTCCGCGAGCTTCGGAAAACACATGCTGAAGCATTCGCACGCGTACGACGCAACATCTCAGGGCGCGTCACTGAAATGAAGCTTTCAGGTGTGGCCGTGATCAAGCCGCCATCCAGCCCAGCCGTAGCATTGAAGTTTGAGCCCGGCCAGATCACCGAGGTTCCGTGGAAATTGGGCGACGACGTTCATCTAGTCGTTGAGGAACGCCGCAGACTCACCCGTGACGGAGGGCGAACTGTAACTGAGTACGTTTTCCTGGGTACGCATGGGGATAACGACGAGATGGAACTGTTCTATCCGCAGGATGTTTTCCCCCTTGACGCCCCAATCCGTCTCCGGCGCGAGATCGAACCGGGAGAACAGGAAACTGAATAGCAGAGGCATCAGCGGGCCGTCAGAAAAAACCTGACGGCCCGCTGTCATTCAATCTCCCTCTTCTTGCATGGCGAGTTCAATCCTCACGTTCGAAAGTTCCTCGTGCCCGTCAACGCAGCCGTGGTACCGGCGATGGATCACTTCCGGGGAGTTTCCGACCCGGCGGGCAACCTCTGCGATAGGCACCCCAGCGTTCAGCCAGCGCGTGATGCAGGCGTGCCGCAGGTCATACGGGCGTCCGGCCAACAGCGAATCGACACGCTCCGGCGGGAGCGCGTACTTCCGCGCTTCCTCCCACACCCGCCAGTAGGTGGATGAGCCGACCACTCCTCCGCGCTCATTGCCGAACACGCGCCGCTCCTTCGCTGTCCCGAACTCATTCAGGTGCGCCCGGAGGATCGCAACCAGGGTGGGCGGGATGGGGACCGGGCGGTCGGTAGATGCTTCGCGCCCCTTCAAGCCCCGGCGGTCGTGTCGCTCTCCAGAGTCGGTCCACTGCTTGCCTGAGACGGGGCGTGTCTCCCGCAACGTCAGTGTGCCCCAGCCATTCTCTGGCAGGTGGCAGTCAGACAGTCGTAGTCCGACCGCCTCAGCGGGCCGGAGTCCCGCGTAGTACAGGACCGCGTAGAAGGCCACCAGGCGCCGCCCACGGCAGCGATCCCAGGAACCGACGTAGGAGACGGACGTGAGCAACTGCCGAGCCTGTACGGCGTTCACCAGGACGCGCGGGTCTACCACGTCGTTGGAGCCGACGCGCTTCCGGCGGGTCCGCTGAAGCGGGTTCTCTGGGAGCTTCCCCGTGGCCACTGCGTGTTCGAGAG
The DNA here is from genome assembly GCF_012273655.1 of Streptomyces physcomitrii. Lineage (GTDB taxonomy): Bacteria > Actinomycetota > Actinomycetes > Streptomycetales > Streptomycetaceae > Streptomyces > Streptomyces physcomitrii. The sequence goes on from NZ_JAAWWP010000001.1 coordinate 688,835, forward strand.
CGGCGTTCAGGGCGCGACGGCGCCGCTTGTACGTGTCGCCCGCAGCGGGGGTGCCGTCCAGCTTGTAGCTGACGCGGTACAGCACACCCTCGAACACCTCAGCGTCGGAGACATCGCCCAACGGCCGGTCGGCCGTCGTGATCCAGTCATACGCGGCCTTGAGTTCGGCCGGCGGATCCTCCCCCTCGTTCGCGGGCACTATTCCCCACCGGAAGGCCAACCGAAGGAACTCATCCTCGGGGGCGCCGTCCCCGCGCTTCACCATGGCGAGCGTCACGGCCGCGAGACCATCAGCCATGCCCTCACGACTCTTGGCCGCACTCGTGCGCCACCGCCCGGCCACGTACTTCCGGCAGAACTCGAACCACCTCAACGGCGGTTCAGCGTCCGCCGCCTCGGCGGCTTCGGCAGCTGCGCGCACCTCGGACTCAGGCAGCCCCGATTCGATCTCGAACGCTTCACCACGCCGGTTCATGGCCTGCCACAACTCAGACCGACGGCTCTCCGCAAGAGCCGACGTGGTGAACGTGTCTCCGTGCACTTGCCCTGCGACCACCCACCGGAGGCGCCACGGGCGGGACTTACGGCCTGTCTTCGACACCTTCCACAGCTTGACGTCGAAGGAGTAGCCCGGCCGGGCTGACCCGCGAGGGCGCCCGGCAGGGGTGTCGTTCTCGGTGCTCACGCAGCGTCCTCCCGCTCCGCAAGCCAACGCTCGTATTCCGACCGCCGGATCCGCACGTCGCCGTTCGGGAGCTTGATCGAGCGGGGCCCCTTCCCGAGCTGGCGCCACCGGTAGAAGGTCGACGGGGCAACCTTCAGATCATCGATGATCTCCTTGACGGTCATCTTTTCGTCCCGCGTACGGGCGCTCATCCCGCCATCCCTTCGGCTTCGTCCGCACCGGACAGGCCGGACAGCTCCAGTTCCGACTGTCCGGGGTGTTCGTGCTGGTCAGAGGGGGTAACCGGACAGCCGGACAGTGCGGACACCTCTTGGGCGCCCTCTGTCCGGGTCCCGGTGTCCGGGTAGTACCGGCCGCCGGGGTCCTTGGTGAGCTGTCCGGCGTCGGCCATGCGGTTGCAAGTGCGGCGGATCGTGTCCAGGTCGACGTTCGGTAGTTCGCCCGCCATGTCCTTCGGCTTGGCGCCGGGGTGGGCGCGGACGTAACGCAGGATCGTGGCGCGGGTGTCGCTGACGGTGTGGTCGGTGACCGGTCCGTCCAACAGGTGCCAGGCGCCGGAGGCGGGTTGGAAGCTGAGGGCGTACTCGGCTTCGTCGACATCGCGGCCGGTGACGTGCAGGATGCCGTCCGCCTGTCCGCGGGCGCGCTTCAGTACGAGCGTTGCGTCCGCGGCTCCGGCGATTCCGTTGGTGCCGGAGACCTCGGTGAGGAAGTCCTCGGAGCCTGCCTTGCGGACGTGGTGCACGAGGACGACAGCAACGCCGTAGTGGTCGGCGAGCCGTTTGGCGTAGCCGACGGCGACATAGTCCGCGTTGTATGCCGACACCCCTTGCGGCGCGTTCCCGCGCATCTTGGCGAACACGTCGATGACGACCATGCGCGCGTCGGGGTTGCGCTCCAACCACTGGGCAATGGCCTCCATGCCGCCCTGGGGGAAGGGCGGGCATTCGGTGACCAGGGTGAGCCCGGCGGGGGCTGGCTGTCCGCCCAAGAGCTTGCCCATGCGGGTCTGGAGACGGCGCGGGGTGTCTTCGAGCGCGAGGTAAAGCACGGGTCCGCCCTGTACGGGCACGGAGTCGAACGCCGTGCCTCCGGCCGCGACCGACAGGCCCAGTCCGAGGGAGAGCCAGGACTTGCCGACCTTGGGGGGTCCGGCGAGCACGCTGACGCCTTCGGCGAGGATGCCGGGCACGGCCCATTTCGGCTCGGGGAAGTGGGCGGCCATGAGCTGATCAGCCGTCCATGCGGTCCGGGGGCGCTCTCGCTTGGGCGGCGCCGGGCGTGCTGGCTCGGAGTCGCTGGGCACGGAGTACAGGTGCAGGGGCGGGATGGGGTTAGTGCTCATGCTGCGACCGTCCGGGGGCGTCGTGCCCCGGCTCGCAGGCCGGAGGCGATGGTGCGCTGTGCCTCACGCTCGCCCTGGCCGACACGAAGCCCGGCGGACAGGAGCCAGCCAGTCACGTCCGCCTCGCTCAGCTCTCCCCCGGCTACGAGCTGGCCGAGGGCGACGGACGCGAGGTAGAGGCTGGTGTTGTGCTCGTTCTCACCGGAGTTGGTGACGCGGGCCAACTCGCCGTTGACTGCGGCGTTCAGGAACGCCGTGCGCCTCCCGTCTCCTCCGAGGGCGACCGTGACCGGTCGCTGCGGAGGCAGCGGCGCCGGGCGCAGCAGTTCGGCGAGCCAGCCCGGCAGCGGCGCCACAGGAACGTTGTGGACGACCTTGTAGGGGTGCCCGTTGAAAGTGCTGCCCGCGCCGACGACAAGTCCGCCAACAGCACGCGTGTCGACCTTCCAGCCCAGCCCGCGGGCGCTGTCCCCGGCGGTGTTGCGCAGGGGCTCACCCTCGGGTGCGGCGAAGTACATGTGCGTGCCGCCGCTCCATGTGCGGACCGTGTAGGTGTTGCCGGGGAACGGCTGACCGTGGCGCGCGCAGAGCACGGCGAGCACGTCGGCGCCCTCGGTGACCGCGTGCGCGGCCCAGTCCGCCGACGGAGTGTCGTCGGGGTGCTTGGGCCTGTCCAGGTCGATGACAACCAGGCCGGAAGGGCCGGTGGCGATACCAACGTTGTAGGGGGCATGCGTCCAACAGCGGGTGATGCGGTCCGGGTCGGTGGTGGCGCGCTGTTCCCACGCGGTGATGGCGGGGCGCTTGTCTCCAGGCCGGAGGGGGAAGACGTGCCAGTCGCGCGACGCTGCGTCAAGCGCAGCGGCGAGCTGGGCAGAGCCGTCCGGGTACGGCATGCTGGGGATCTCCTGTTCTGTCTTCGGATGGGCAGGGAGAACCGCGGCGGCGGGCGACCTTGCTGGGGAGTCCCGCCGCCGCGGCGTTGCTACTCGGAGCCGATGTCGTAGCCGAGCGGTCCGAGGGCGCTGTGCGCGCGGTCCAAGCGGTCGGTGAGGGTCTGTGCGATCAGCACGGCGGAGGCAAGGCCGGAGCGGGCTTCGGCAAGGTGGTCATCCGGCGCACCGTGGTCCGCCGTAACCGCCCCGGTCTTGGCGAGCGCCCCCAGGAAGCGGGAGATCTGCTCGAAGCTCTGCGGCAGACGCTGGGTGAGCTGTGCGAGTGAGGCAACCAACGTGTACGCGTCGCTGGGGTAGTTCAGCTCTCCCTTGGCGTTCTGGGTGGCGTGGTTGAGGCTGCGGATCGCATCCGCGGCCTGGTTCGCCAGGTCCTGGAGGTGCGCGTTCGTCATGGTCGGCCTCTCGGTTCGGGGCGTCATGCTGCGTCTCCTTCGGGGGTGTCGCCACCGAGTGGCGGTTGGTGCCACGGCGGCAGACTGTTCAGGGTGCGAGTGCGCCAGTTGAGGGCGTAGGGCTGGCAGTTGGCGCAGTTCTTGTGCGGGTGGCCGGGCAGGGGCGGTTTGCGGCGTGCGTCGTAGGACCAGGCGAGGGAGTCAGCCGATGCGAGGCTGTGTCCGCAGCTGCGCAAGCCGAGGGTCTTGAAACCGAAGCCGTGCAGCCGCAGCCCCTGCGCAGCGAGGGTCGTGACGATCGCGGCGGCTTCCCCGGTGGCCTGGCGACGGCACACGGAGCCGAGTCCGACGACGGGTTCGGCAGCCAGGTCGACACCGGCCCGTTCGTAGGCGTCGACGCAGGCAAGGTAGTCGTCCAGCTCCCAGCCTTGGAGGACGGGAATGATGGGCAGGTCTGGGGCCGCGCTGCGCAGGTGAAGGAAGTTGTCGATCGTGCGCCGCTGGTGTTCGCTCACGCTCAGGCCGGTCAGGCCGGTTATCCAGGGCTCACACATCCAGTCCATCGGAGCGGCCCAGGCCATGCGGCCGATCTCGTCACGGAAGCGGCGGACCGCGGCGAGATAGGTGCTGGCGGTGGTCCGCCACTTGCCGTGCATGGACAGTTCGGTGAACCCGCCCGAGTCCAGGGCCCACGGCGCTATGGCTCGCGGCAGCGTGCGGCGGGTCGCGAGACGGCGGTAGGAGACGAACAGCGGCACATTCGCGGTGCCCAGCCAATGCGGTTGATGAGTACCGAGGAAGAACCTCACCGGGCCTGCCTTTCCTCGACGGCGGGCAGCTGTGGGAGCCCCGCCCGGTTGAGCGCCTGCGGGTCGAAGCCGGGCAGCGCAGCGCGGGTGACAAGGGCCTGTGCGAGCTGTTCGGCGTAGGCGGCACCGGTGCGGGCCACCTCGATCTGTGTGGTGGCACGGAGGGTTTCGACGCGTTCGATGTGGGCGCGTTCCTCGCGGCGATCGGTCACGTGCCGCTCGTACGCCACGCGCTCCCGCCGGTCGGTGCGCCAGTACCGGGCGGCGAGCCCGTAGGCAACAGCGGTCGTGAGCGCCCACAGCAGCAGCGGCAGGGACAGCCCGTCGGCGTATCCGGCGACCCCGGCCAGGGCGAGCCCGCCGGAGGCGGCGAACGCAGTCCCGGCGAGCACGCCGTCACCGGAGCGACCGAGGGAGGCGCAGGCGCCGGCCGCAGCGGCTCCGAGGGACAGCACGGTCATGAGCACGGCGTTGCCGAGGGAGTGTTCGGCGCCGTTGACGTTCCAGATACGGGCCAAGATGAGCACGGTGGACGTGGCGACGGCGGGCGCCGCCTTGGGCGCGATGATGCCGAGCCAGTGCCGGGCGATGATCTGTTCGTTCATGGCCGGACTCCTCAGAGACTCTGGATGGCGTCGATGACGGCGGCGGTGAGTTCGTTGATGGGGCCGGATGCGCCGGTGGAGGCGAGGAAGAAGCCGAAGGCGGCGGCGGTGAACGCGGAGCCGTAGCCGAGGGACTTGGAGCGCAGCAGGAAGAACAGAACGAGTCCGAACAGAGCCACGAGCGAGACGGTGACAGCCACGGGCGGAACCTCCTTCGAGTGGTGCGTACGGGTGGTCAGTTGGTGCCTTCGCGGTAGATCCGCTGGGCACGGTTGAAGAGCCACCGCCCGGCGCGTATGCGCTTGCCGGTGGCCTTGCAGCGGCGGCAGCTCTTGCCGCGCTTGGGGCGTCCCTTGCGGTCAGTGGTGGTGGCGAAGCCGAAGCCGTTGCACGTGCGGCAGGTGCCGAACGGGCTGGCCGCACACAGAGCGCTGTAACCGAGCGTGACGAGCATCAGGCAGGCGACAGCAAGGGCGATGAGGGTCATCGGGGGCCCTTTCTCGGGGTTTCCGGGGTTTTCGCAGGTGGGGTGCTATCCGCTAGATGGCAGATCAGGTGCTATGCGGGGTGCTAGCGGGGGTGCTACCGGTAGCAGGTGAGCCCGCTACCGGTAGCTGTCCGGCGGGGCTAGGCGGCACCCCGGTTTTCGTCACGCTCCGCAATTGCCTTCGTGACGTCATCGCGGACGATGCCGCGGCGCGTGGTGCGCTCGCCGTCGTCGGTCGTCCCAGCCACGCCGGTGGTCTTGATGCCATGCGGCTTGAGCGCGCTGGTGACGTTCTCGCCCTTCCAGCCGCCGTAGACCTCCGGCCGCAGCTCCGTGAGCCGGGCGGCGATCCGCTCGTTCCATACGCGCTTCTCCGACGGCGGCACGACCGCGGCCACGTCGGCAAGCAGGTCGTACGACGGTCCCGACGTGCTGTCCGTGTCTTCCCCGAGGGCATGCCCGGACAGGGTGCCTTCGGCCTTGCGCAGGGCGAGCGCGCGCTGAGCGATGGCGTTGGTGGCCGGGTCGTCCAGGTAGGCGGTGCGCACCACCACCGGGAGCGCGGTGGCGCCGGCGAGGTAGCCGTTACCGGCGTCGATCTCCGGACGGAACGACGTGGCGCGCACGCCGTTCTTGTACGCGCTCGTACCGAGGATCATGTCGTTCTCGACCTGTCCGGCGACCTTGAGAGCAAAGCGGATGGAGACGTTGCCGCTGATGCCCGTCGGAAGCGAGTCCTTGTCGGGCCGCTGCGTGGCCAGCACGAGGATTACACCCAGGGCACGACCGAGCTTGATGATGAACTCCGCATCGTCACCAGCCTGTTTGCCGTACTTGGGGTGGGCGAACAGGTTCTGGCACTCGTCGAACACACCGACCAGCGGCCACAGCTTCAGCGAGCGCTTGTCAGCGATGGCGCGGGTGACGCGCTTGTCCGGGCACAGATCCCGCGGCAGCTTCTTGATAGCCGCGGCACGGCGCATGACTTCCTCGCGCAGCAACTTCAGGGAGTCGGCCGCGTACCGGATCGAGTCGTCGTCGATGCCGGAGACGAACCGGTGGCTGACGCATTCGAGGGAGTCCAGGTCGCCGGTTCCCTTGTTCTCGTGCAGCCACAGTTCCACGCTCGGGTCAAGCGCGGCGCCGCAGGCCAGCACGCGCACGGAGGCGGTCTTGCCCTGGCCGGGCAGCGAGCCGACCAGGATGTTGTGCTGGATCATCGGTACGGACTGGGCACGGCCGCGCGGGTCGATGCCGAACGGGACGCGCTTGAAAATGTCGTGCTTGCGGACGTTGGCGAGCGCCCACTTCACGGTGCCGGTCTTGGACAGGTCCCGGTCACCGACCCACAGGATGAGCCGTCCCTCGTGCTCGTTGGGGTCGGCGTCCGGCCACACGCAGCCCAGCGGGCGGCGCAGGCCGGAGGCGAGCCGGGCACGCCGGTCGGCCACGTCTGCGACGGTCACGCCCAACGGCAGGTCGATGTCAGCGCGCCAGCCCGGCCCCTCACGGGTGATGGGGGCGACGAACCGGATGCCGTCCTGTCCCTTGGCGACCGCCGATGCAATCTGCCCGATGCCGATGGACGCCATGGCCTTGACCACGATGTCGCTGGTGAGCTTCTGCACCTCGGTCTTGATGACCGCGCGGGTAGCCAGCGGCGCATCCGCCGGCGCCCTCAGCCAGCCCAGCGTCAGCACGGTGACCGCAGCGGCGATGACCTGTGTCATCAGCTCCGCCCCGAACACCAGGAACAGGCCCACGACCAGGGCGAACAGTCCGCCAAGGAACGTGAGGAGCATCCGCAGGCGTACCCGGCGGTCCCGCTGCCGAGACAGCTTCAGGTACAGCTCGGAGTTCTCGCGGCGCGCCTCTGCCTGCCGCAGCGGCTCGCCCTCCGCGTCGACCGCCCAACGGCCGACCCTGCCCAAGGCGTTGACCAGGCCGCTCGGGGAGCGCCAGATGAGCTTGGGCACGTACAGGAACGGCACGCGGACCGCGTGGAAGGCGATGGTGTGCCAGACGTGCCCGGCCAGCCAGCCCATCGCGTCCTTGAACTCCGCGCCCGACTTCATCCACACCGGGATGATGTCCAGCCGCTTGGAGTCGCGGATGCGGTCGATCAGACCGGGGCCCGACCGAGTCGGCGCCGGACGGTCGACCAGAGCCGGGCCGGAGTCGTCCGACTCCCCCGTCTCCGAGTCGGCCGACTCGGTCGGCTTCGGGTCGCCCGACCGGTCGGGCGCGGAGTCGGGCGACGCGTCGGGGGTGCCGTCGGCCGACTCAGTACGGGCCGACCGCGCCTTGTCCAGGTCGACCACGTCGCCCTTGGAGTCGGCGCCCATCTCGGCTTCGAGCCTGTTGAACAGTTCGTTGTCGTCGTCGGGGTGTTTCACTTGGGTTCCTTCTCTCGGGAGGGATACGGGGCCCGGCCGCTGCTTTGGTCGGTTGAGACCGGGCCCCGTACGAACGTGGGTTAGGCGGCGCGCTGGTCTTCGGGGTAGGCGCAGGGGACGCACACCCCAAGCGAGGTCGGGATGCAGTAGCTGTAGGTCAACCGGCACTGCGGGCAGGTGCGGCGGGCGAGCATCGCCAGAGCGAGCGCGCCCCACTTGCGCGAGGTCATCGGCCGGACCGGCTTCGCACAGTCGATGCGGTAGAGGTAGGCGACCTGAACGCCGGACTTGCGGCCCCCGTGGCGGCGCATCACCTGCGCGGCGACCGGCTGCCCGCCCGGCCGAAGCCCCTTCTCACGCAGCTGGCGGCGGGTGGCATAGCCGTCCGGGGCGAACCGCCACGGGAACGTGGGGATGCCGAACCGGGTCCCGTCCGGGTCGAAGCACTTGGCGTACGTCGACATCAGGCAGCCACCCCTACGACCGGAGCGTCCGAGCGGGCGCCGGTACGGCCTGCGCGCCGTCCGGTGACGGTGGCGAACAGCCGACCCAGCCCCGCACGGCGGGTACCGGCGCGAGCCTGCTTGGCCGCGTACATCGCCTCATCCGCACGACGCAGCAGCGCGGACAGGTCGTCATCGGGGAAGTCGGCGGCACGCACCCAGCCGAGAGCGACCGTGGTGTGTACGTCGGGGTCCTGGCCGTCGACCGGGCGAGCGAGCACGCCGTGCAGCACGGCGAGCATGTCTCCAGCGGTGCCGTGGTCGTCGATCAGGACGGCAGCGAACTCATCGCCCCCGAGCCGCCCGGCCACCCCGGACCGGCCGACGTGGTGGGCGAGCCGGTCCGCTGTCGCCTTCAACAGCCCGTCCCCGGCCGCGTGCCCGAAGGTGTCGTTGATCTGCTTGAACTTGTCGACGTCGGCGAGCACCACCACCGCGCGCGGGTCCCTCAACAGGGCGGTGGCGCGGCGAGTGAATCCCTCGCGCGTCCGGAGCCCGGTCAGCGGGTCACGACGGGCGACGTTCAGGCGCCGCCGCAGCCACAACGTGTGGGCCGTCCAGCCGGAGGCGACCGGAGCCGCCGCGGCCAGCATGGTCATCAGGGTGTTCATGCCGCCGCCCCCTCGGTGCCCTCGTCGGTGCCTTCGTCGTCGCCGTCGACGGAGTGCAGGCGGCGCCCCTCGGCCCGCTCGTTCAGCAGCAGGTCACGCAGGACACGGGAGTTCGCGGCAGAGCAGTGCAGTGTGGTGCGGATTGCTTCCGCGTTGATCGCGTCGTCCGTCCAGTCCGCCGTAGCATCGCGTGCCTCGGTGAGCAGTTCGGCCGGGGTCCGCGGCGCCTTCGTTGCCTTGCCCTTGGTGCTGGCCGGGCGCTTGCGCGGCGGCTTCGGCGCCTCCGGCTTCGACTTCGGCGTCTCCGTCGGCGGCACAGGCGGAACGTCCTCGCCCGCCGGGGCAAGCTCACCCAGCTTCAGTAGCACGCGTTCCGGGCGCGGAGTCTTCGACCGCCACCGCCGACCGTGCTCCTCACGCAGCCGGGCACGGGCCAACTGCCGCTCACGCTCTCGCTTCAGCGCCTCGGAGTAGGACGTGATCTCCCACAGCGTCATCCGCCGCCACAGACCGAACGTCGACAGCGGGGCCAGCATCCACCGGGAGAACCGCACCTTCTCCATCCGCCGGCCGGTCGCAGCGCCGATCCGCACGGCGTAGATGTGCGCACCGATCTCGGAGAACACCACCCACAGCAAGGGCATCGTGCCGTGTGCCACCTTGGCCCACAGCGACTCCCCAGCGGCGACGTTCAGCCCGCACGTGATCAGCGTCAGCGCCCAGGGCACGAACCGCACCCACGCAAGCGCCATGTCCATCCGGATCAACAGCAGGTTGGCCACGGTGAACACCGGAATGGCCACGTCGATACCGACCGGCAACATCCACGGCTCACCGAACCCCCACCGCGCCGCAGCAGAGGAGACCGCGTCGAACGAGGCAATCAGGCCCAGGGCCCCGACCCCCGCCGCGGCGAGCGCGCCAAGTCCGGCAAGCCCCATCTCCGGGCGCGTCAGCGGCGGCACCGCCGGACGCTCGATGCTCTGCGTCGTCGTCATGCCGCACCTCCGGCCACGATCAGGGCCGCGAGGATGAGCAGCGCGCCACCTGCGCAGATGAGGTCAACCGCACGGCGCAGGCCCTTGAACTTGGCCATCGCGAGGCGGGAAAGACCCGCGATGTCCGCGCTGAGACGGTCCTCACGCAGCTGAGTGGTGATCTCCTCAGCCGTGAGCGTCGCCCACAACGGGAAGCCGTGCCGACCGCGCAGGTTCGGGCGCACCGACCGCAGCAGCAGACCCGCCGCAGCGACCAACAGCGCCATGCCCGCGCCACCCACCACACAGGAAGCGGTGTTCAGCGGCATGTCCTTGGCGACCGTCCAAGCCCCGGCCACCACCGCGCCGACGAACGCCAGCAACAGAGCGGTCTTGTTGTCGGTCCGCGCGATCTCGGCCTTCACCTCAGCGTGCGCGGTCGTCAGCTTCGTCTCCAGGGCGCTCATGCCGCAGCCCCCTTCCGGGAGAGCCGACGGAACCCCGCTGGACGCGCCAGGGGGACGACGTTGAACAGCTCCGGTGCGTGCGCCTCGATCACCTCAGCGGCGATGCGGGCCACGTCGTCCGGCAGGTTGCGGTACTCGGGGTCGGCCAAGATGTCGCGCGCCGCGTCCATCCGAGCCGCGCGCTCCATCTCGCTCTCACCCTCCACCCCGAGCCACAGCTCAACCGGGGTACCGAGGGCCAGTTCCGCGAAGTCCTCAGCGGATACGGCCTGTTGACTGCCGATGTACGTACGCATGGACGTTCTCCTGAATCGATGGGACAGGGAGAGGTCCGGCGGCGGGCGACCTTGCTGGGGAGTCCCGCCACCGAACATGTGCGCGGCGGTACACGTCCTCCGAGATAGAGAACATGTATCACGTGTTCCTCATCGTGCAGTGAGAGGTTCGCTGCGTCAAGCCCTTCGACTGTTGACGTTCCGCGAGCCCCTCGCGCTCGATGTACCTACAGAGTGGCTGCGATGACAGCGACGCTCGACTTCGCACCTGTACGACTCGGGTCGTCCTTGGCTAGCGTGAAGTCGTACCAAGTCGTCCCGAGTGAGCGGAGGTTGGACGTGGCGAACGAGCGACTGCGTGGCGCCATAGTCGACCTGGGCCTGACCCTTGACGAGGTCGCTGAACGGCTCGGTGTCGCGGCCAAGACGGTCGAACGCTGGATCAATGACCCAGACCGCAAGCCGTATCGGCGCTTCCAGTACGCGACCGCCTCACTTCTGAAGTGCGAAGTCTCGTACCTCTGGCCGGACGAACGAACGTCGGCCGAAGTGACCGCCACTGGCAACGCGGAGTTGGTGAGGCTGTATCCGCACCGGTCCGTCGTGATGCAGACCCTTTGGACGAACCTGTACTCCAAAGCGACCCGGCAGTTTGACCTACTGGTGTACTCGGGGTTCTGGCTCACCGAGGACGCGATGTTTCACCGCATCGTGAAAGAGAAGTCGGCTGACAGAGTCCCCATCCGCTTCATGTTGGGAGAGCCAGAGTCGCCGGCCGTGGCCGTACGGGGCGACGACGAAGGGATCGGCGCCGCGATGGCGGGCAAGATTCGCAACGCCCTCATCAACTACGGCCCGCTCTTTGGCCTCCCCGGTGTCGAGTTCCGCTTGCACGGCACCACTCTCTACAACTCGATCTACCGGGCCGATGACGAGTTGCTGGCGAACGGCCACCTCTACGGGGTCGGCGCCTACATGGCTCCCGTGCTCCATCTGCAACGCGTGCCCGGCGGTGAACTCTTCGACGCCTACGCTGAGAGCGTTGAAAAGGTGTGGCAGTCGGCCCGTCCGATCTCGTCACCCGACGATTGGGAAGGCACACACTGATGAGCCGCATTGACTACTTCCGCGACCCGAACGCGCCTAAGGCAAATTCGGTGGTCCCCTCGGTGACGGCAGTTGTCCGCGACAATGCGGGGAAACTGTTGCTCATCCACAAGACCGACAATGGTCTTTGGGCTCTGCCCGGTGGTGGCCACGATATTGGCGAGCGCATCGCGGACACGGTTGTTCGTGAGGTCCGGGAAGAGACCGGTATCGACGTCGAAGTAGACAACGTCGTCGGGCTCTACACGGACCCCGAGCACGTTTTGGCGTACGACGACGGCGAAGTCCGTCAACAGTTCTCTATCTGCTTCCGGGCCCACTCGGTCGGCGGTTCCCTGCGCACAAGTAGTGAATCGAAAGAGGTCCGCTGGGTTGACCCAGCGGACCTTGACGGGCTGGATATCCACCCTTCGATGATGCTGCGCATCCGGCACGGTCTCGATGACGCGCGGCGGGAACCCTACATCGGCTGACCACCGACCGAAACATCCGCCATCCGCTCCCCGACACGCTTCGATGCTGCGTGGATCTCGGGGGCCGCGCGTTGGATGAACCGCCCGACGATGGTGTCCGGGCCGTACCTTTGCACGATCTCATCCAGTCGTGCGGCCGGCGTTGTCTGCGTCCCGTCCGGCGTCGTCGTCATGTCGCAGTAGAGCAAGGCGTCGACCAGGTCGGGGCGCTCTAGCTCGAACTCGCTCTCAAGTTCCCGACGGAGCCCGCGTTCCTCCGCTTCGAGCAAGGCACAGGAGTGATGCGCCACAAGACGAACAACCCGTTCGTCCGCGCCTTCCTGATCTCTGAGGAACCGCGCGCCGTCCAAGGGGTGGAAGCCCGTAGCAGCAATGGCTGGCGAGTAGCCGATGTCATGCAGCACGGCAGCGGCCTCCAACAGCTGCGCGTCGTCCCCCAGGATGGGGCTCAGGGAGCGAGCACACTTGGCGACCCCGAGTGAGTGCGCCCACCGGCGCGGGAGCGGCTCGGAAAGCAGCGATTCAGAGAGCGTGTATGCCCACTCAGTCAGTCCCATGGCGGCTAAGCCTACGACCGGGCGACGTGAGTCGGGAGTGCACACACGGTTCGTCCCTTGCCGTGCACGGTGGCAAGCACCCCGTTCCCCTCCATCTGGGCAAGAACCCGACGCACGGCAGTCCGGGACGCTCCGAACCGCTCACACAGCTTCGCTTCGGACGGGTACGCGTCACCGATCGAGAGGGAGTCCTCTTGGATCACGTCCGTCATGCGTTCCGCGAGCGACCGGCGGTCGCCTCCCCGGACCACGCGCCATCCGATACCGGGAGCGGACTCGACAACCCCATCACCTTCGAGAACCTTGAGCGCGCGACGGATCGTGTTCCGGGAGACTCGGTGCGTGTCCATCAGCTCTGCTTCCGACGGCAGCGCCTCCCTGTCCCCTTCGGCCTGAATCTCGTTTCGCAGCGTCTCCGCAATGACCAGGTAGGTTCCGCGCGGACTGGCCTCCGGCACTTCGGCTCCTCTCATTCCACTCATGGCCCGCTGTCAAGAGTGCCACTGGGCCATGAAGTGCGTCTTCGGACAGGAGTGTCCCACGTGTCCGGCTGTCCGGTTAGGGCTCTCACCTGCGTAAATGGACCGGACAGCTCGAAGCGCCGCTGTCCGAGCTGTCTGGTCACAGCCCGGCTGTAACACCCGGGGTGTTACAGCCGTCGGCGGAGCCGACCTCCCGGTGGGCGTAGGAGCCGGAGGCGACTTCCGATCTAATCTGCCACGCCAGAAGGCAAGGAGCCGCAAAGCCTCCGCCGCGTCGACAGCAACACCAGATACGTTCTATTCTTCAAAGAGAAGAAGCTGGCCACCAGATCCATTTTTGCGATCACTCAGGTACATGCGCCATATTTCCGCGCTTTCGAGTCGACCTTCACTCGCGAACGCTTCCCCGACCACCCTCAAATCGGCGATTGGGCATTCATCGAGCGCCTCCTTGAAGGCGCCGCCCAACTCATCTTCAATCAGGCTTTCTAGCGCGTCTAGAGATATGATCTGCGACGAATCCGGGAGGCCCGTAACCGAGCTATGGAAAGCTTTCACAGACTCAATCATTGCGCGTACAAGCCGAAGCAGGTCAACCCCCAGCACTGCACATTGGCAGGCGATACACATCCTGACAGACAAGCAGGCTTGCGCAAAATTCAGGAGCCTGTCCGGAGACTCAAGATAGCGCTTCTTAATACGTCCAGCGTCTTTGCCCTGCTTAAAGGAATAGGCTAGCCCAGGGTGACTCGAAACTGAGGCTACCGAGACGCAGCTCATGAATTGTGGATCATCAAGAGAGATTCGATCTTGCAGCTCATGCCAGATGATGTCCGGCACATCGCTCACTTCCGAGAAAAATTTACGTTCTGTGGGATCTTGCTCCCCACCTGCCGACTGCTGCTGGGCATAGTCAACGAGATAGTCGAACACGCGGTACCTGTCTTCTTCACCGTACGGCTCAAGACATGAACTAGCTCCTTCAACTTCTTCCGTCGCCCACACGAAAGCCGCATCTACATCCTCGGCTCTAACTCGACGGCGAAGACGAGGGTCCACATAATGTCCGTAGGTCGCCCTAAGCCAATCACCTGGAACAGGGGCCAAATATCCGGCACGCCGAAAATCAACTGCTGCGGATACCAGAGCGGCGCCTACTTCGTTACCGCCGTGTTTCCCGCTTAGCCAACGCTCCACTGCCGATGGGCCAGCCGCAATGTACTCGGCAAAACCAGCCTCACCAGCCCGGTCGAGAGCATCAGCAATTCGGGGATCTTCGCGCAAGAGTGCTGCCCGCATGCGCTCGCTTCTATCAAGATTCCTTTCCACTCGGAGCACGGTTGCAATAGCCAGCGTCTTTCGGGCGGTCGGGTCAGACCTAGCGGAAGTGTAAAGTGCGGCCTTAGCCTGAGAACGCATCGTAGCCAATACAGCCGCACTACGGTGTGCACAAAGAGAACGAACTAGCCCCGCATCCACCCCTCCTTTCCCCATGAACTGTTCCAGATCATCAAGCCAAACAATACTGTTACTGAAATCATGCCCCGAGGTCAGGAGATCACGAAGAGCTTGGCCACTACTAGGCACTACGACAGCTTTCCATCCAAGCACTTCCGCATTTCGCCTGAGTCCTTCATAACCAGTTCGCGACTTGCCGGCCGCAGAATTACCCTCAATTACAACGAATCCTCCCCGAGAGAGAGCTTCGTCGAGTTCAGTGTCCACACTTCGCGACACATAACGGGGCAGATCCTTCCAATCAGTTCGCCGAGTGGGAAGGTGAACTCCCAAATCAGCAATCGGATCGTAAGCGCCTGGGGGGCGAATTTCAATCGTTCCCGACCCAACTACTAACGGTGCTGCATCAGCTTGCTTCCTAGCATATTCCTCCGAGATCAACTCACGGACCTCATCAGCGGCAATGTAGCGTGCATTAAATTTGCGCAGATCTTCGGCTTGTACGCACGCCTTCACCGTGGCACCAAGGTGGCGCGGCGTCGCAGTTCTTGATTCTGGAAGTTCAATACCTGCCCTAGCCACTCTGGCCAAGACTGCCAGGTAGCACGCTTCGGCGTACCAAGGCTTTCGCCCGGACCCGACAAGGTATGCCTCCATCTTCCTCACGCCTACATCGGTGATCTCGTTACGTCGAGGCAATGGATGCTGCGGGATGTGCAGATCGGCGATAAAGTCTTGAGCATCGACCTTATCAATCTTGAGAGACTTACTCAGCCGGGTAGAAGCCTGCTCTTTGGCAGTTTCACTTCCTCGGCACGCTTCCCAGAGAATCTTTGAAGGGCCACTGAGTCCTGCATTGCTTACGAAAGCGACCGATGCCCGCCGATCAGCATGCTCCCAAGCCGAATATAGATCGGCTAGCACCGAGTCCTTGGCCAGTGAACTCCAAGTCCATCCTGCATCAGAGGCATGGTGAGGCTCTCTATGCTTGATAGAGATCAGTTCAGGCTTGTCGTGCTTAGGTATTAGCACGACGTCCGTTGAATGCTCAACGAGGACACCCTCCAGGTCGCCCCGCAGGTGATCCAGGATGAGACTAACGATGCATTCATCCTGGTACTCAAAGCGGGCCCGGGTTGCAGGGGCTGAATTCCTCTTGTCTTCAGGTAACGCCGAGGTGAGCCTGGTGTAAGTCGTGCCCAGGGAAGCCCCGGCTGCCTCTTCGCTTCTCCCGCTTACCATATGGACGATGGTAGGCGAACTGCCCCTCGCTGGCATGCAACATGCAAACGGCCACGCACCCGTCGGCTCCGCAACGTGTCGCCAATCGCTGGCTGCGCGACACACCTCCGACACAACAAGTCCTACGGCGGCGCTCTGGTCGCGCTCCCCCGCTGGTCAGAGGCTCTATCAGGCTTGAACGGCACAATCTCTCCGGAGCCGTGTGCGCAGGTTCGAATCCTGCCGGGGGCACTTCGCAGGAACAGCGTGATCAACCCGCTGAACTGCTGAAGTGCCAGACATCAAGAGTCGGATCCAGTCTCGCTGGGTCCGACTCTTTGTCGTTGCTGCGCACCGATCGCGATAGACCTGCGATAGAGATCGGGACGGCCGCTGGCAACCCGGTTCGCTGCTCGGCCGACCGAGGACGTCTGAAGCAAGCGAGACACGAAAGCATCCCCTTGCACAAGTCCGTTGCCAACGGTGAATCGCACGCCATACCATTCTTTTCCTGGCAACCTGGGCGGGGGCGGAGTATGAACTTTGGGCTGGACGCGAAGAAGGCCGCCGAGATTTGCCGGACTGAAATGTACGGGGATTGGTACCGGGATCCGTGGGCGTGGCCGGAGCTGAACTGGATAACCAGCCGACCCGACGATTTCCCTTGGGCTGAGATTGTCCAAAGAGACGGATCTTTCAGAACGCGCAGGGACCCATGGTTCGAGCCGATCATTGTGCCCAAGAGTCGCCTTGGCGTACGCCCCGCCGTCGTAATGTCACTCGACTGCAAAATTGCCTACGCCGCAGCGGTGCATCTAGTGGCAGGAAAGTTGCATGCTGATCTGCCGAACTGGGTTCACGGCTGGAGACTTCGCAACGGTCCAGACCTGGTGAATAACGGCAACGAATGGAAAGACTATATGTCTTTCTTCGAAAACCGTGAACAGAGCTCAGCGTTTGCCCTGGGAACCGACATCACATCATTCTTCGCCTCCATCAGCGTAGATAGGATGGCGAGCATCGTCTACGACGACGCGGGAAAGAATGCCGGATCCCAGCTCATAGAGCATATCCTCCACAAGCATGACCAAATGTCGTCACGGAGCGGACTCCCTCAGCGCAGTTGGCCATCCGCAATCCTCGCCAACCGCTACATGACGCCGCTGGATGACTCGATCTCAAAGAGGCTCGGACGAGGGGTTCTGACTGGCGCAGTCAGATGGATGGATGACATATACGTCACCGGCGAAGAAGAGCAACTCTACCGATTCTTCTTGGACTTCCAAGGGCGAGTACGGGAGCTAGGCCTGGAGGCGAATGCCTCCAAGAGTAACCTCGCTCCTATCAAGGATATACAGCAAGACGTCTTGCTTGATGCCCTCAAAGAGCTTCCCGTTCCCATGAAGCGTCGACTTATCCTGAACGGATTCGGTTCCGACGTTAAGGCAACTCCAGTTGAAGAAGTTGACCTCACCGAACTAAAAAGTATCGAGTCGGCCGCCCTTATTAACCCCCACCTGCTACCGAGCACTTCGATCAATCGAGTGCTTGTAACCTTGCGAAAGCATAATCACTATGCCAGCTTTGAAGAATGGCTGCTGGCAGCTGTCCGGCTATCGCATGTCGCTGACAGGCTCGGGAGATATTTCCGGGACGCAATAAAGGAAGATCGAGACCTTCTGGACAAGTACTGCGCTTGGCTGAGCAGTTTCCATGAAGCTCCATGGTCAGCGATTCCCTGGGCCTCTGCACAATTCGCACTGGCTGTCCCCGGAGTAAAGAACCGGGAGTTCATTCACCTCATGCAGGACTGGCTCGAAAACAGCACTGACATCCATCAAATTTCCGTCGCAGCCCAGCGATTGTCACGCCTCGACCCGTCGGCGTGCAAGGACATCATCCGCACTCGAACAGACTCCGAGGCTCGCCCGATATTTCAACGCATCTACGGCCTCGCGCTTCTATCTGCCCGAGATGACAAGCAGCTCGTCCGGCGCCTCCTCGGAGAGGATGCCCGCAACGTGTTGTCAGCTCAGTACCTCGAAGCAACCAAATATGCGATACCGAAAGTTGCTGAAGACTACGACTGGGTCTCCTCCGCGCCCGATCTCTAGAAAACAGCCGCAGGGCCGGTGTCACCAGCCCTGCGGCATGCAGCACCACCAGCCAACTACGGCCAATCCAACTCTCGCTCGATCTTCTTGTTCATGACCTCCTCTTGGTCGTAGATACACCCCTCGTAGACGCGGTGGATCACTTCGGGCGAGTTGCCGACCCGACAGGCGACCTCTGCCGGCTGCACGCGGATAGGTCACTAGGCAGCATGGACAAGCGTAGAACTCGTCGTCCGGGAACTCACCGCCAAGCCCAAGCCGTTCGAGTACCTCCCTGAGTTTGGGTGCACCCTCATCGAACCAACGTAATCGCTTTTCCATGACGCTTCATTTACCGAACCTAACCGTTCATGGCGATCCCTGCTTTATCTCATGAAGAAACCCGAGCTCTCCATGACTACGGCTTCTTGGAATTCCCGCCATTTCGTCCTATCATAGACCGCATAAGTTTAAGTAATTCTAGACCATTTTCATGGAGTAGAGTAACCAATGCACCAACGGCTGAAGCTCCTGCAAGAGCCGCGGTAATCAGGGTGGTCATGAGTTCGGCGTCCATTACTCTGGCCCCCGCTCGCTGAGGTAAGTCGTGAACCCGGCACTTAGCAGTGTGGTGATAAGCAAGATGAACGAATTTCGACCCAGCACCGCTGGGTCAATATTTTTATCGTCTGCACCGGCGGCAAGGAAGGTTGCGAACAGCAAGACAGCAACATTCCAAAGCGTCCAAAAGAGAGGAACACTTTTAGCTCGCATGTGTGCCTGCGCGATCGCCGAAGCCGCGAGACCCATACATACGATGTACAAGTCGGCTCGGGCGCAAAACTCGAAGAACCCCGGAGCCTGATGATTCTTCAGGGAAGTCTCTTGAACTAGTTGCGCAATTGGCGGAAGAATCGCAAAAACAACTGCGCACATGAACCATGTGCCGAGCTTCTGTAAAGGCGTATGCTCAGGCTCGGAGGCACTCCCCGGCACTGGCTGGGCGCTACCGGCACCAGAACTTCCATCTTGATGCGGAATGGTGGGATTAGTTGCATTTGCCCCTTGGTGTGAGGCGGGTGGAGGTGGAGTGGACAACTCGTCGAGTCCTCGATTCAGCGCTTCTTCGTCGACATCCATCTTTTACCGCAACCAGGTTGCCCTCGTCTCAACTTCAAGAAAGACGGATGAGGGGGCGCCGCTCCCGTACACGCCCTCCCCGCGCTTCAGGGTGCCCCTAGCCACGGTCTGCCGGGTTCAGTGTCGCGTCACGCAGAGTACTCCGGGCAGGTCTTCATGGGAGCAGGATGCTGCAACAGTGCCCCGCACTGAGCAAGTTGCGCATGATACGCGATAGAGATCAGGTGGTGAATCAGCCACTTGCGACGTACTGCCTGGTCATTGCCACTTTAGAAGATTCTCTTGGTGTGCCCTCCGGAGCTGTGTGTGCAGGTTCGAATCCTGCCGGGGGCACTTCGTACGAGGTGCCATAACGCCCCGCCGTCAGGGATTTCCCTGAATGCGGGGCGTTTGCGCGTGCGCAGTCGAACATGGCTCGGACCCGCTGATTGTCAGTGATCACGGGCGACGACCTGGAGTTGGTCTACCCACTCTGCGGCCGGGATGGCTTAATCCTTCTCTGCGTCTTCAAGGCGGCTCGCTACGCCGGTCGCGCGGCTGGAGTGAACGCCGTGGTGGGGAAGAAGCCCGCTGTGCTGGGGCGGTCGGCTCCACGGCTCTAGCCGCCTCCCCAGTTCGGGTCTCGCGTCGAGCAAGATCAGGGGCCATTTGGGCCAGCAGATGGGTGTGGATGCGCGTGCTGGAAGCCAGGACGACAGGGTCGCCGCTGCGCCCGGGCGGGCAGTAGCACTCGGAGCCCTGTCCATCCCCACCTGGCTATCAGGGGCCCCGCTTGAAGAGCTCAAAGACGGGAAGATAGCGCGTGCAATTGCTGCCGAAAAGGACCATGAGGATCAATACGGCCCAAGCGGTTCCTGCCGTAACTGTCGCGATGTCTGGAAGGCCAAGGGAGGCCAGCCCGACGAAGCTTCCGGCGATCAGGACAACTGCGGCTGCTACCCGGAGTACCTCTCGGTCGCGAACCGGCTTCATGCCCTCCAGTAATGGCTTGGGGAGAAGTGCTCCGGTGTGGCCGTTCACGTGCTGCTCAGCGATCGTCACAGCCAAGCCGGCAATCTCGCTGAGCGCTTCCGCATGGGGACTGTGATCGAGGGCAGCCTCCACTTCGCGCAACTTGGCCACCACCTGGCCCGCGTATACCCGCACTTCTCGCCGACGGTGAGAAAGGAAGGCGACGACTCCCGAGCGGCGATGCGCCCGCATCACGGCCCCTTCAAGACGGCGCAGCACGATCCCAACCGCGAACAGCTTCTCCGCACGCCGGGCGTGGTCGGCCTCATATGCTTCCGTACAGGCGCGAATCGTTGCCTTGCATTCCAAGGTGGCCTGGTTGCGGATGAATGGAACACTCGCGCCTCTCGTCTTCACACACAGCTTCATGAGCAACGCAACCGAGATTGTCCAGGCAAGCAACCAGAACCAATGCTGGTCCTGATCGCGGTAGAAAACCAGCACGATCGCGAAGTACGCGACCACAACGTAAGCGAGCGTGCTCGCAGCAGGCATGAATATGACGCACGGGGCTTCCGCTGCGGACGCATGCCGTAGAGCAAGCTTCATTCGCGGTGGAATGGGCCACTATCCGTAGCCGAGCCGATCAAGGTCAGAACGGAGTTCAGCTATCGCTTCGTCGCCCCGCGCCGCGCGCGCCGGCGCCACCCCGCCGGTAACGATTTGTGGAGACTCATGGCCGCGAGCATGCCACTAGGCACCGACAACGGTGCTTGACACTGGTGCCGGGCATACGGCTCTCCAGTCGGGCAGGCACTGCCCCGCGTCAAGGTGGAGTCGGGCACCGAACAAGCGGCGAAAGCGGCAGCGGAGTCCCTCAAAGATGCCGGGCTGCACGGGCACAAGTACTCCGCCGCACTGTCCGGGCTGCGGCGCCGGGGCGCCGGTCCCGGCTGTGCGGCGGCCTACTCGAAGGATGGGCTCGGTGGACTTGAGGCTATGCCGCGTCAGTCGAGGCGCCGTCATCGCCGCCCGGGCGGTTCTCGTTTCGGGCCATCTCCACGGTGAGGCCAGCCGTCAGCAAAAGGGCGAGAAGAGACGCGGCGTCCGGGCGGATGGCACCGAGGCGGACTATCCCGTCGCCTCGCACATTCACACCGGCCTTGAGGGCAGGGAAGTCGGCGCTGAGTCCCAGGGCCATGAGCTGCTCAGCCAGCGCGTCCGTGCTCTGTCGCGCGGCAGACCAGCCGCGTACGTACGGCACCGCCGGGTCCGAAATCTCCGCTTGAGGCATGCACACGCCTTGCGCGTCCGTCATCCCCTCTTCTCCATCTGCTCGGACGAAGCCGCGCAGTCCATAGGGGACAGCGCGAGCCTCAGCAGCTCGGCCAAGCGCTCGGCCGTTTCCGGGGACACGCGGCCGAGTTCGATGACGCCGTAGCCGAAGGCATTCAGATCCGCGCGCAGGTACGGGAATTCCCTGTCCAACCCAGCGGCGGTGAGAACGTCTCGTAGAGCGACGACCGCGTCTCGCGCCTCGTACCACTCACGACTGTCCAGCGGCGATCAGCTCGCGGAGTCGTGCCGGTCGCGGTGCTGTTCAGCAGCCACCGGAGAGCTCCCTGCCGTACTGGTCCGCGCGGACGATCAGCGAGTGTGCCGCGACGAACATGGCTGCCAGCGCGGCGGTCCGAGCCGGGCTCCAGTCCGAGTGCCCTACGGGGGCCCGCAGCCATTCGTAGCGGTCGCCGCTCAGCGCGATCGGGCCGGGCACGACGATGTTGCCGCCGATGCCGAGGTACTTGTACGCGAGACAACCGTTGCCGGCATCCTCGGGCAGCATGCGCGCGAATCGCTGCTCCGATTTCGCGGGCAGGAGGAAGCCGACCTGTCGCGAGGCGTGGTCGACCATGACCGGCCCGAGAGGCAGCCGCCGACGGTCGAGCTGATCGAAGGTCTCCAGGCCGACACGTTCGTCCAGAACCACCGCGTCGAAGTGTTCCCCCGTCGGCAGGACGCACGGTCGCCGAGGATCGTCCGCCCATACGGCCTTGCACTTCTCCGGCTCGTCCGCCGCAGCAGCGAGCCAGTCAATGCCGCGTCGTGTCGTCCTCTGCACGTCATCTCACCTCGGTCGGTCTGTCCGACGGCACATCCGCCGCCTTGTGCGACAAGCCTCATACGCACACCCCTGAGCTGGGGAGATGACGAAAGGTGACGGGGAACGATCCGTCACCTCGACCTGCGTCATCCCCCGTCACCCCCGACTTCGCCACCTGCGCCGGTGATGCCTTGACTTCGCAGCGTGACGCGGTGAACGGTGGACCGGAACACGGCAAGGGGGGCACCGGTGACGAGTGAGGTACAGCCGAGAGCCGTACTCGTGCAGGCCGCCCGCAAAGGCCGCGGGTGGAGTCAGTCACGGTTGGTGAGCGAACTCCGGCGCCTGGCGGCCCATCGTGGTCAGGCACTCCCGAGCGACACGAACGTGAAGCGCCGAGTGGCGAGTTGGGAGAACGGGCACAGCAGCCCCGATGAGTTCTACGGCACGCTGCTCTGCGAAGCGCTGGACGTGACCGCCGCGCAGCTCGGGTTGATCAGCCCCACCACACAGGACGGTCACCTGCTGGAGACGCGCTATCCGCCGAGCCCGGAGAGCGCGATCAGCGCGGTGGACCAGCTGTGGCGCGCCGACCTCAACGGGTACGAACCGCTGCTCCTCTCGGAGACTTCCGCCGCCGCTTGGAGCGAGGCGTCCTTGCGCTGGCTGGTGGCGCCCGAGCCCGCGTTCCCCGCCGAGCCGGTCGATGGACGCGTGCGCGTAGGGCTCTCAGATGTGGCCACGGTGAAGACGACGAGCGAGATGTTCGCCACCCTGGACGACCGCTTCGGAGGTGAGCACGCCCGGCACGCAGTGATCCACTACCTCAGCCGTGATGTGGCACCGCTGCTCAAGGGCCAGTACAAGGAGTCCGTAGGACGAGCCCTGTTCTCAACGGTCGCTGAGGCGACGCTCCTCGCGGGCTGGATGGCGTACGACTCCTGTCATCACGGCCTCGCGCAGCGGTACTTCCTCCAGGCGCTGCGGCTCGCCCAGGACGGCGACGACCGCCGACTCGCGGGCAGCATCCTGTCCGCCATGAGCCACCAGGCCACGTTCCTCGGGAAGTACACCGAGGCCGCCACGCTCGCCCGAGCGGCGCGGATGGGCATCTCGGGGGTGGCCACTCCGACATTGATGGCCCAGTTCCACGCCATGGAGGCCCGCGCGCTGGCTCGAACCGGCGACCGGCAGGCATGCGAAACGGCGCTCGCGGAGGCAGCGAGCGCGCTGGAGCGCCGGAACGACACTCACGAGCCCGAGTGGATCACGTACTTCGACGAGGCGGAGCTGGCGGCCGAGGCCGCGCACTGCTTCCGTGATGTCAACAGCGCCCGCCGGGCCGTCGCCAATGCCGAGAACGCCATGAGCGGCAGCCATGTGCGGAGCGACTTCTTCGCGACCATGGTGCTGGCGGACGCGCACCTTCGCGCGGGCGATGCGGAAGAGGCCTGCCGCGTGGCACTGGACGCGCTCGACCTCGGCGAACAGCTCGAATCCGCGCGCTGCGTCAGCTATCTCGCGGAGTTCCGGCAGCATCTCGGATCGGTCGGTGAGACGGCCTTCGTCCGCGACTTCCACGACGAGGCCGCCGACCACAGGTTGTGGATCGCTGCCGGGCGTGCAGCGTGAGGAAGCGTCAGAACGGTTGCCAGTCCCGTCGGCTGCCGTCCGCCCGGATCGTGTCGACCCGACGTGCGAACTCCTCTGCGGACTTGCCACTCGTCGCGACCTGCTGGCCGAGCCAGAGCATCATCATGAGTTCGCGGACATCGGCCAGGACCGGGTAGCCGGGCCAGTTCACCAGATCGAATCCGTAGTGGCGGACGAACGACTCGTACTCGGCGCTGGTGTGCCAGCCGAAGCGGTCGTAGTAGAGCGCGGTGAGTACGAGATCCCATTCGCGCGGAGCGAGGGCGAAGCCGTCCAGGTCGATGAGGACGGCCTGGCCGTCGCAGCCGCGGAGTAGGTTCCCGATGTTCGCGTCTCCATGGATCATTCCGAAGGGCAGCACGAATTCCAGCCGGTGGTACTCCTTGTCGAGCTGCCTGGCCCGCTCCTCCAGGAACGTGCGGTCCTCCTCCCGGACGCCGTCCAGCCGGCCGAGCGAATCCCGCACTTCCGCGAACGGGTCGAAGTGCGGCAGGCCCAGCGCCTTCGGCTCCTCCAACCGGTGCAGCCGCTTCAGCAAGTCCGCGAGCTCGTCCAGCCGCCCGTACGCGATCTCGTCCTGAGCGCTCCGCCAGTATGTGACGACCCGGCCGCCGATGAATGCCGGCTGCTCCACCCCCGGCACGACGCGGGTCGCGGGGAAGTTCTCCGACTCCAACCAGTGTGCGACACCGACGGTGCGCCGCATCTCCTCCAGCACTTCCGGATCACGGGCGATGCGGACGATCACCGGGGACGACGCGAGCCGGTACACGGCGTTCGATCCGAGCCGCAGCAGCTCCGCCCCCGCCGGGTCGAGGCTCACGGCTTCGCACGCTTCGCGGAAGACGGCGTCCGCGCTTTCCTCGGTGAGGTCCGTCGCTCCGTTCCGCGATGTGCCGTCGCCCGAGATCATGCGATCGACGCTACCGCCTGGCTTCCGGGGCCGACAGGAGGTCCGCGGTAGGAGGGGCGTGATGATCTCGGCCTGCGGCGGCAAGGATGCTCCGTCTCCGCTGGTCAGACGCCGGGTGCTGGAGAGCAGGCGCGTTCGGCCGCGACCGTGTCGGCGAAGTTGATGCCGGTGGACGACCGGTTCGCCCTGGTGTCGCTGAGTTCCGAGTACGCCGACAGCCCTCACGGGGCGCTTGCTCGCCCACCGGCACTCCGCCGCTGCCCCCTAGTCCGCCCGCACGGCTGCCGGCAACCCGGTGCCCGTGCGGGCGTTCTGGTCGGCGGGATCGACGGGACCGGTGTCGAGGTTGATTACGTGCTACGTGCACCATGTCGTCAAACGGCCCTATTTCCTGGGTAGTTGCCCGTATTGCTCCGAGGGTGCGGGGGGCGGATCTTTGGCGTGGGTCGGATCGGACGTGTCCCAGCGTCTCTCGGGTGCGGTCCGGTGGTGGCCCCGGGGGGTGGCGAAGGCGACGGCTTTCGGTGCCGACCGAAGGGCCGGCCCTGTCCGGTGGCCCGCGCTTCCCGGTTCCGTACGGCGGTTCGGCCCGTGGGGAATTCGCCTCCTCATGTCTTCCCACGGGCCTTACCGCGCTCGTCCGCGGGCTTTCCGTCCCGTCCGCCCGTTTCTCTGCGCCCCTTCCTCTCCGACCACTTCCTCAAGGAGAAGCCATGGAGTCAGACGCTCGCCATATCCGGCGCCTGTTCGCCCTCGGTGTCAGTGCCGCTCTGCTCGTCGGAGCCGCCGGGGCCGCCGGCGCGGTCTCGCCGGAACCGTCCGGGGGCCAGGGCCGGATCGTCGGCGCCGACCGGCCCGGAGCCGTCGAGGGCTCCTACCTGGTCACGCTCAAGGACAGCGTCGCCCGGGCCGACATCCCCGCCTCGGCGAGAACCCTGGCCGAGAGACACGACGGGGACCTGCGCTTCACGTACACCGCCGCCCTGCGCGGCTTCGCGGTGAACATGGCGGAGGCCGAGGCGAAGAAGCTGGCCGCCGACCCCTCGGTGGCCCGGGTGGAGGCCGACGCGGCGGCGTACGCGGTCGACACCCAGCAGAATCCGCCCTCCTGGGGTCTGGACCGCATCGACCAGCGCGATCTGCCGGGGGACAAGGCGTACACGTACTCCGGTACCGCCTCCGATGTCACCGCCTATGTGGTGGACTCCGGGGTCCGGATGAGCCACCGGGACTTCGGCGGCCGGGCGGTCAGCGGCTACGACTTCATCGACGACGACTCGAACGCCTCCGACTGCGCCGGGCACGGCACCCACGTCGCCGGTACGGTCGGCGGCGGTTCCTACGGTGTGGCCAAGGGCGTGAAGCTGGTCAGCGTCCGGGTGCTCAACTGCGAGGGCACCTCCGGCGAGACCTGGGCGCCGGTGCTCGCGGGCATCGACTGGGTCACCAAGAACGCCAAGAAGCCCTCGGTGGCCAATATGAGCATCGGTGGCGGCAAGACCCAGTCCGTCAACGACGCCGTCAATTCCTCCATAGCCTCCGGGGTCACCTGGGTGGTCGCGGCCGGGAACAACAACGCCGACGCCTGCTCGTACTCGCCGGGCTCGACGCCGAACGCCATCACCGTCGGCGCCACCAACAGCGCGGACGCCCGGGCCACCGGCTGGTCCAACGGCCAGGGCTCCAACTACGGCTCCTGCCTGGACATCTTCGCCCCCGGCGACAAGATCGTGTCCTCCTCGTCCACGAGCGACACCGGCTCCCTGTCGATGAACGGCACCTCGATGGCGACCCCGCACGTCGCCGGAGCCGCCGCCCTGCTGCTCTCCGCCAACCCGAGCTGGACCCCGGCCCAGGTCCGCGAGAAGCTGGTCGGCGGTGCCACGCCGGACAAGGTCACCGACCCGCGGGCCGGTTCCCCCAACCGCCTGCTCTTCACCGGTGCCGGGGGCGACACCCCGCCGCCCTCGGGAGACGGCCGGTTCGAGAACACCGACGACTACCCGATCCGCGACAACAGCACCGTCGAGTCACCGATCACGGTCACCGGTGTCGCCGGAAAGGCCCCGGCCGCGCTCGCGGTCACCATGGACCTGCGGCACTCCTTCCGCGGTGACCTGCGGGTCGAACTGGTCGCCCCCGACGGAGGTGTCTTCCTCCTGAAGAACTACGACCAGTACGACTCCGCCGCCGATGTCCGGAGCACCGTCTCGGTGAAGGCCGACCAGAAGACCGCCAACGGCACCTGGAAGCTGCGGGTGACCGACAACTGGGTCAACGACACGGGCTACATCAACGCCTGGTCCCTCAAGTTCTGACCGGCTGACCGGCTGACCGGCTGACCGGCTGACCGGCTGACCGGCGCCCCGGCTCACCGGCTTCGGGCTCCTGCTCCCGCCCCGTCCGTGTCCGAGCTGTCCGTAGCGGCCCCGGCGGGATCTTCCCGGCGGGGCCGCTGCCCATGAGCCGGGCCGATGCGTCTCACAAGGGGCCGGTGTACGGGAACTGCGGCACCGCCGAGGGCGAAGCCTCACGGCTGCCGCGTGGTCCCCAGGATCGTCCCCATCTCCGCCACCGCGTCCAGCACCCCCACCAGCGCCTCGGGCTGGGCGACCCCCCGCCGCAGCACCGTGTTGCGCAGCCCCTGGTGGATCACCGTGAGGTGGCCGTCGCCGGCCCACAGCGTGCCCCGGGAGGCGGCAGCCGCCTCCTCCAGTGCGGCGGTGGACGGCTCGTCGAGGCCGAGTGAACCGGCGAGGGCGCGGGCCCAGCGGCGGGAGCCGAGGCGTGGACCGCGGGAGGAATCCGGGGCTTCGACGCCCGCCGGTATGCCGACCGTCACCGCGAGGAGGTACTCGGCCTCCGGGTCGTCCTCGCTGTACTCGACCAGGGCGATCCAGCCGCCCTCGTACGCTCCGTGCCGGGCGAGGCGTACCAGTCGGGCCCGGTCGCGCAGGGCGGCGGGCAGGACGGCGGTGGGGTCGGGGAGGTCGTGCGGGGTGCCGCCGCGGGTGCGTACCCAGTGGTCGAAGGCGGCGCGGCCGGTGTCCACCGCGGCCTGTTCACGTGCGCCGTGCACCGCGAATTCGTGGACCGCGACGACCGCGCCCACGGCCATCAGCGCCAGCCCGAGATAGCCCACGGCGTCCCAGGACATCGGTCCCCCTCTCCGGGAGCGCCCGCCCAGGGAGCCCCCGTAACCCGGGAACACCCGCCCAGGGAGCCCCCGCAACCCGGGAACACCCGCCCGGTGAGCCCCGTACCGTCCTGGTCCCCGCCCGCCTGTGACCCGAACCACCCCGATACTCGTTTCCCCCGACCCCACCCTCCTCGCCTAGGCTTCCTCCGTGACCCCCGCTGATCTCTCGCACGCGCTCTCGGAAGCCGTGCGGTCCGCTGTCGCGGCGGGGGAGCTGAGGGTGGCCGTGCCGGAGCGGATCGTGGTCGAGCGGGCGCGGCCGGGCGGGGCCGGGAGCTACGCCAGCAATGTCGCCCTGCGGCTGGCCGGGCCCGCGGGGCAGCCGCCGGAGGCGGTGGCGCGGGTGCTGCGGCGCCGGGTGCTCGGGCTGCGGGTGCCCGGGGTCGCCGATGTCGAGGTCACCGGGCCCGGATTCCTGAGCTTCACCCTGGACGGGGACGGCCGGGCCGCTCTCGTACGGGAGATCCTCGCGCGGGGGGCGGCAGCCTACGGGCACCTTCCCGCCCCCCGGGCCGTGCCGTCCGCCTCCGCCCCCCGCACGCTCCACTTCCCCGACGAGCCCCGCGCGGCCGTGGTCGCCGACGCCGTGCGGCGGGTGCTGCTCTCCCAGGGCGTCCCCGTGCGGCTCGGCTGTGCCGCGGAGGCGGAGCCCGGGTGGGTCGGGTACCTCGGGGTGCGGGTGGACGCGTACGGGGTGCCGGAGGGTGCGGCGGGGCGGACGGTGGTGCGGCCGGTGCCCGCGCCCCGGGGGTTCGATCCGAACGCGCTCGGGCGGGACGCCGCCCGGTGGGCGCTGCTGCGGCCGCCCGCGCACGAGCGGCCGCGGCTCGGTACCGAGGAGGGGCCGGGGCTTGTGCCGCTGCTCGCGCAGCGGGAGGGGAATCCGCTCTTCCGGGTGCGGTACGCGCATGCCCGCAGCCGGGCCCTGGTCCGCAACGCCCGGGATCTCGGCTTCGCCGCCGAGGCCGGTGAGCTGTACGAGAATCGGCGGCCGGAGCAGCCGGAGGACCCCGGAACCCGCGCCGCCGACCGGCTGCTCGGCGCCCTCGCCGCCTACCCCGCCCTGCTCTCCGCCCTGACCACCGACTACGCTCCCGATCGCCTGTGCCGGCACCTCGTCGTCACCGCTGACGCGTTCTTCCGGTTCCATGACGCCATCCGCGTCCTGCCGCTCGGCCCCGAGAAACCCTCGGCCGCCCACCGCGCCCGGCTCGCACTCGCCGAAGCCGCCGGGACGGTGCTCGCGGGCGGCCTGTCCCTCCTCGGCATCGACGCACCCGAACATCTGTGAAGGCCACGGACCACGGTGACCACCATGACCCTTCCCATCACCACGGGCACGACGGCGTGCGCGAGGGGCACGGGGTCCGCCCGCAGGACCGTCCGCGGCCGGACGACGACGACACCTAGAGAGCGCACGACATGAGCCGTTCCGCACACCCCGCCGGACCCCGCCACGCGGACGTACTGCCCGAGGGGCACTACTCGGGGCCCCCGGCCGACCTCAACGCCCTGGACGCCAAGGTCTGGTCGCGCACCGTCAGCCGGAACGAGGACGGGGCGGTGACCGTCGGCGGGATCGATGTCGCCACGCTCGCCGAGGAGTTCGGCACCCCGGGCTACTTCCTGGACGAGGCGGACTTCCGCGCCCGCTGCCGCGACTGGCGGGAGGCCTTCGGGCCCGGCGCCGACGTCTTCTACGCCGGGAAGGCCTTCCTCTCCCGGGCCGTGGTGCGCTGGCTGCACGAGGAGGGGCTCAACCTCGACGTCTGCTCCGCCGGGGAGCTGGCCACCGCGCTGTCGGTGGGGATGCCCGCCGAGCGGATCGCCTACCACGGCAACAACAAGAGCGTGGCGGAGATCGAGCGGGCCATCGAGGCCGGGGTGGGGCGGATCGTGCTCGACTCCTTCCAGGAGATCGTGCGGGTCGCGCATGTGGCGGAGCGGCTCGGCAAGCGGCAGCCGGTGCAGATCCGGGTGACGGTCGGCGTCGAGGCGCACACCCACGAGTTCATCGCCACCGCGCACGAGGACCAGAAGTTCGGCATCGCGCTCGCCGGGGGAGAGGCCGCGGAGGCGGTGCGGCGCGCGCTCAAGCTGGACGGGCTCGAACTCGTCGGCATCCACAGCCACATCGGCTCGCAGATCTTCGACATGGCCGGCTTCGAGGTCTCCGCGCGGCGGGTGGTGGGCCTGCTCGCCGAGGTCCGCGACGAGCACGGCGTCGAGCTGCCGGAGATCGACCTCGGCGGCGGCCTCGGCATCGCGTACACCTCCGAGGACGATCCGAGCGAGCCGCACCAGATCGCCAAGTCGCTGCACGAGATCGTCGGCCGCGAGTGCGAGGCCGCGGGCCTGCGCACCCCGCGCATCTCGGTGGAGCCCGGGCGCGCGATCGTCGGCCCGACCGCCTTCACGCTGTACGAGGTGGGCACGCTCAAGCCGCTGGAGGGGCTGCGGACGTACGTCTCGGTGGACGGCGGGATGTCGGACAACATCAGGACCGCGCTCTACGACGCCGAGTACAGCGTGGCGCTCGTCTCGCGGACCTCCGAGGCGGAGCCGATGCTCGTCCGCGTGGTGGGCAAGCACTGTGAGAGCGGCGACATCGTGGTACGCGACGCCTTCCTGCCCGCGGACCTCGCGCCGGGGGACCTGATCGCGGTCCCGGCGACCGGCGCGTACTGCCGCTCGATGGCGAGCAACTACAACCACGCGCTCAGGCCGCCCGTGGTGGCGGTCGCGGACGGCGGGGCCCGGGTGATCGTCCGGCGGGAGACGGAGGAAGATCTCCTGCGGCTCGATGTCGGATAGATGAAATAGATGTCTCACGATCCGGACGTGGCATAGAAAGTCCCGTCCGGTGCGTGAGACTGGAGCGCACCCCGGGTGTACGGAACCGCTGTGCGCCCCGGTACAGGCAAGGGTCGAGGAAAGGCACAGGTCGGATGATGCGTACGCGTCCGCTGAAGGTGGCGCTGCTGGGCTGCGGGGTCGTCGGCTCTGAGGTGGCGCGCATCATGACGGCGCACGCCGAGGACCTGGCCGCGCGCATCGGCGCGCCCGTGGAGCTGGCCGGAGTCGCCGTCCGCAGACCCGGCAAGGTGCGCGAGGGCATCGACCCGGCGCTGATCACCACCGACCCCACCGCCCTGGTCAAGCGCGGCGACATCGACGTGGTGGTCGAGGTCATCGGCGGCATCGAGCCCGCCCGCGGACTGATCACCGAGGCCTTCGCGCACGGCGCCTCGGTCGTCTCCGCCAACAAGGCGCTGCTCGCCAAGGACGGCGCCGCCCTGCACGCCGCCGCCGCGCGGTACGGGCGCGACCTGTACTACGAGGCCGCCGTCGCCGGCGCCATCCCGCTGATCCGCCCGCTGCGCGAATCGCTCGCCGGGGACAAGGTCAACCGGGTCCTCGGCATCGTCAACGGCACCACCAACTTCATCCTCGACAAGATGGACACCACCGGCGCCGGGTACCAGGAGGCGCTCGACGAGGCCACCGCGCTCGGGTACGCGGAGGCCGACCCCACCGCCGACGTGGAGGGCTTCGACGCCGCCGCCAAGGCCGCGATCCTCGCCGGTATCGCCTTCCACACCCGGGTCCGGCTCGACGACGTCTACCGCGAGGGGATGACCGAGGTCACCTCCGCGGACTTCGCCTCCGCCCGGGCGATGGGCTGCACCATCAAGCTGCTCGCCATCTGCGAGCGGGCCGCGGACGGCGGTTCGGTCACCGCCCGGGTGCACCCGGCGATGCTGCCGCTGAGCCACCCCCTCGCCTCGGTCCGCGAGGCCTACAACGCCGTCTTCGTGGAGTCCGAGGCGGCCGGGCGGCTGATGTTCTACGGGCCCGGCGCGGGCGGTTCGCCGACCGCCTCCGCCGTGCTCGGCGACCTCGTGGCGGTATGCCGCAACAAGCTCGGCGAGGCAACGGGGCCCGGCGAGTCCGCGTACACGAATCTGCCCGTCTCCGCGATGGGCGAGGTCGTGACGCGGTACCACATCAGTCTTGACGTGGCCGACAAGCCGGGCGTGCTCGCCCAGGTCGCGACGGTCTTCGCGGAGCACGGCGTGTCCATCGACACGGTGCGTCAGCAGAGCCGCCCCGACTTCCAGGACACGGCAAGCGACGGGGGCGAGGCCTCTCTCGTCGTCGTCACTCATCGCGCGCCCGACGCGGCCCTCAGCGGCACCGTCGAGGCGCTCAGGGGCCTGGACACGGTGCGCGGTGTCGCCAGCATCATGCGGGTTGAAGGAGAGTAACCAGCAATGACCCACCAGTGGCGCGGAATCATCGAGGAATACCGGGACCGGCTGCCCGTCTCGGACACCACCGAGGTCGTCACCCTCCGCGAGGGCGGCACGCCCCTCGTACCCGCGCAGGTGCTCTCCGAGCGCACGGGCTGCGAGGTCCATCTCAAGGTCGAGGGCGCCAACCCGACCGGGTCCTTCAAGGACCGCGGGATGACGATGGCCATCACCCGCGCCAAGGAGGAGGGCGCCAAGGCGGTCATCTGCGCCTCCACCGGCAACACCTCGGCTTCGGCCGCCGCCTACGCGGTGCGCGCGGGCATGGTCAGCGCGGTGCTCGTGCCGCAGGGCAAGATCGCGCTCGGCAAGATGGGCCAGGCCCTCGTGCACGGCGCCAAGATCCTCCAGGTGGACGGGAATTTCGACGACTGCCTGACGCTGGCCCGCGCGCTCTCCGAGAACTACCCGGTGGCGCTGGTGAATTCGGTCAACCCGGTACGCATCGAGGGCCAGAAGACGGCCGCCTTCGAGATCGTGGACGCCCTCGGCGAGGCGCCGGACCTGCATGTGCTGCCGGTCGGCAACGCCGGGAACATCACCGCGTACTGGAAGGGGTACCGCGAGTACGCGGCCGACGGGGTCTCCTCGCGCACCCCGCGCATGTGGGGCTTCCAGGCCTCGGGTTCGGCGCCGATCGTGCGCGGCGAGGTGGTCAAGGACCCCTCGACGATCGCGACCGCGATCCGGATCGGCAACCCGGCCTCCTGGAAGTTCGCGCTCGCCGCGCAGGAGGAGTCGGGCGGCTTCATCGACGAGGTGACGGACCGTGAGATCCTGCGCGCCTACCGGCTGTTGGCCTCCCAGGAGGGCGTCTTCGTCGAGCCCGCCTCGGCCGCCTCGGTCGCCGGTCTGCTGAAGTCGGCGGAGCTCGGCAAGGTCGACCGCGGCCAGCGCATCGTCTGCACCGTGACCGGCAACGGGCTCAAGGACCCGGACTGGGCGGTGGCGGGCGCGCCGCAGCCGGTGACGGTACCGGTGGACGCCGCCACCGCGGCGGAGCGCCTCGGCCTCGCCTGAGCGGTTTCCGGCCGCGCCGCCGCACCGTCCGCGGCCGGCCGGACACCGGCGCGAGCGGGCGGAAGACCGGAAAGAGTACGGGGGGTGCACGTGCCCGTGGCGACACGCATCGTGCGCCTCCTGTGCGCCCTATGTCGCCGACCAGGCAACCTTCGATAGGCTGTACCGAACCCGCCACGCTGCATGTGCCGCAGCTGCCGCCTGGGTCGCGGCCCCGGGTTCCCCATGCCGAGAACAAGCCTCGTCGAGCAAGCCTGGAACCTTGCACACACCTCGCACACACCCGCCGTTCAAGGAGAGTCATCGAGCGATGGCCGGTCCTGCGTTCCGCGCCGCCGCCGTCCGCGTGCGCGTCCCCGCCACCAGCGCCAACCTCGGCCCCGGTTTCGACAGCCTCGGGCTGTCCCTCGGGCTGTACGACGACGTCGTGGTCCGGGTCGCCGACTCCGGGCTGCACATCGACATCGCGGGCGAGGGCAGCGAGAGCCTGCCGCGCGACGAGGACCACCTGCTCGTACGGTCCCTGCGCACCGCCTTCGACCTGCTCGGCGGGCAGCCCCGCGGCCTGGAGGTGGTCTGCGCCAACCGCATCCCGCACGGGCGCGGACTCGGCTCCTCCTCCGCCGCCATCTGCGCGGGCATCGTCGCCGCGCGGGCGGTGGCCATCGGCGGCGACGCCCGGCTCGACGACGCCGCGCTGCTCGAACTCGCCACCGAGATCGAGGGGCACCCGGACAATGTCGCCGCCTGCCTGCTCGGCGGGTTCACGCTCTCCTGGCTGGACGGCGGCGCGGCCCGCGCGATCCGGATGGAACCCGCCGCCTCGCTCGTCCCGGTGGTTTTCGTACCCGGCAAGCCGGTGCTCACCGAGACCGCCCGGGGGCTGCTGCCGCGCACCGTCCCGCACGTCGACGCGGCCGCCAACGCGGGCCGTGCCGCACTGCTCGTCGAGGCCCTCACCCGGCGCCCCGAACTCCTGCTCCCCGCCACCCTGGACCGGCTGCACCAGGACTACCGCGCGCCCGCGATGCCGGAGAGCGCGGCCCTGGTCGAGCGGCTGCGCGGCGACGGGGTGCCCGCGGTGATCTCCGGTGCCGGACCGACGGTGCTCGCCCTGGTGGACGAGTCCGCGGCGGACAAGGTGGCCACGCTCGCGGGTGAGGGCTGGGCCGCGAACCGGCTCGCCCTGGACGGCACGGGAGCGAGCGTGCTGCCGCTTGCGCCCTGATACACGATTGCCGGAAAGCGAGAGGGGGAATATTTGTTGGATCCGGTAGTGTTAACCTCAAGTCTGCACCCGACCCCACCATGGCCCTACCATGGACAAGGTGCTTCGTGTCCCCCTTCGGGACAGCCAATTTTCCGGGAGCCTCCCAACCTGCTCGGCGCACAGCGCTGAGAGGTGCCGAGCACGCTCCGGAACGGCGTGACCGAGCCGCGTGACTTCCAGAAATCCGTGGCACGGCTCGGGGAATCGCCATCACCCGTTGTTTCTTCCGCCGCTTCGGCGGGACCACCGCCCCGGCACGGTCCGAAAAGCAAGGGCCATTGCCGGACAGCACAACCGGTCGCCGAGCCAGACAGGCCGACGTCCGCTCCAGGGAAGGACCCTTCGTGAGCGACACCACCGATCTGATGGGCGTGACTGACGGCAGCGTCGATTCTGCCGCCACGCCCGCCACGGACGCCTCCGCCGCGCCTGCCTCCGGCGCTGCGGCCGGCACGCGGCGCCGTCGCGGCACCGGCCTCGAGGGCATGGTGCTGGCCGAACTGCAGCAGGTCGCCTCCGGCCTCGGGATCAGGGGCACGGCGCGGATGCGCAAGAGCCAGCTGATCGAGGTCATCAAGGAGGCGCAGGCGGGGGGCGGCTCCCAGGCCGAGGGCGCCGCGGCGAAGAGCACCGACGCCGAGACCAAGCCCAAGCGCCGCACCACCTCCCGGGCCCGTACCGGCGATTCCGCCGAGGGCGCCAAGGCCGAGCAGAGCGCTCCGGCCGCCACGACGGAGGCTCCGGCGAAGTCCGGCTCGCAGATCGAGATCCCCGGCCAGGGCGCCGGAGACGAGCCGCAGGGCACCTCCCGCCGCCGCGCCGAGCGCGCCGCGGACACCGCCGAGGGCAAGACGGACGCCAAGGCCGCCGACGCCAAGGGCGAGTCCAAGGGCGAGAGCCGGCAGGACGCCGGCCAGGCCGAGCACAAGGGCGACGGGGACCAGGGCGGCGAGGGCCGCCAGGGCCGCCGGGAGCGCCGTGAGCGCGGTGGCCGCGACCGGGACGGCCGCGACCGCGACCGCCGCGGCGGCAAGGACGACCAGCAGGCCCAGGGCGGCGGCGGTCAGCAGCAGCGCCAGCAGGGCGGCGGCGGCAACCGCGGCAAGGACGACGACTTCGACGACGACGGCGGTGGCCGCCGCGGGCGCCGGGGCCGCTACCGCGACCGCCGGGGCCGCCGCGGACGCGACGAGGTCAGCGAGCCGCAGGTCTCCGAGGACGATGTGCTGATCCCGGTCGCGGGCATCCTCGACATCCTCGACAACTACGCGTTCATCCGGACCTCGGGCTACCTGCCCGGCCCCAACGACGTGTACGTCTCGCTCGCCCAGGTCCGCAAGAACGGCCTGCGCAAGGGCGACCACGTCACCGGCGCGGTGCGCCAGCCCAAGGACGGCGAGCGCCGCGAGAAGTTCAACGCCCTGGTGCGCCTGGACTCGGTGAACGGCATGGCGCCCGAACACGGCCGCGGGCGGCCGGAGTTCAACAAGCTCACCCCGCTGTACCCGCAGGACCGGCTCCGCCTGGAGACCGACCCCGGGGTGCTGACGACCCGCATCATCGACCTGGTCTCGCCCATCGGCAAGGGCCAGCGCGGTCTGATCGTGGCCCCGCCGAAGACCGGCAAGACCATGATCATGCAGGCGATCGCCAACGCCATCACGCACAACAGCCCCGAGTGCCACCTGATGGTCGTCCTCGTCGACGAGCGTCCGGAAGAGGTCACCGACATGCAGCGGTCGGTGAAGGGCGAGGTCATCTCCTCGACCTTCGACCGCCCCGCCGAGGACCACACCACGGTCGCGGAGCTGGCCATCGAGCGCGCCAAGCGCCTGGTGGAGCTGGGCCACGACGTGGTCGTCCTGCTCGACTCCATCACCCGCCTCGGCCGCGCGTACAACCTCGCGGCCCCGGCCTCCGGGCGCATCCTGTCCGGTGGTGTCGACTCGACCGCGCTCTACCCGCCGAAGCGGTTCTTCGGCGCGGCGCGCAACATCGAGGACGGCGGCTCGCTGACCATCCTGGCCACCGCGCTGGTCGACACCGGCTCGCGGATGGACGAGGTGATCTTCGAGGAGTTCAAGGGCACCGGCAACATGGAGCTCAAGCTCGACCGGAAGCTCTCGGACAAGCGCATCTTCCCGGCGGTGGACGTCGACGCGTCCAGCACCCGCAAGGAGGAGATCCTGCTCGGCAGCGACGAGCTGGGCATCGTCTGGAAGCTGCGCCGGGTGCTGCACGCCCTCGACCAGCAGCAGGCGATCGAGCTGCTTCTGGACAAGATGAAGCAGACGAAGTCCAACGCGGAGTTCCTGCTCCAGATCCAGAAGACGACGCCGACCCCGGGCAACGGCAACGACTGAGCCCCGCCCGGCAGTCGGCCCCGCAGTGCCGGTACGTCCGAGAGGCCGCCCCCGTCACGCAGCGCGCGTGGCGGGGGCGGCCTCGTCCGCGTACGGCGGTGCGCGCACGGCGGTCCGCAGGACTCCCTACCGGGACGGCGGCGCGGTCAGGGCGCCGCGGGGGAGAGGTGCAGCCGCCGGTAGTCGCTGGGCGCGAGGCCGTGGGCGTCCCGGAAGGCGCGGCTGAAGGCGGCCGGGTGGCTGAAGCCCCAGCGGGTCGCCAACTCGTGGATGGGCAGGTGGACCCGGGCCGGGTCGGCCAGTTCGCGGGCGGACCGGTCGAGCCGCTGGTCGCGGATCCAGGCGCGTACCGTCAGGCCGTTGTCCTGGTAGAGGCGGTAGAGGTAGCGGGTGGAGATGTGGTGGGCGGCGGCCACGGTGTCCGCGGTGAGCCAGGGGTCGTGCAGATTGCGGCGGATGAAGTCCTGGGTGCGCAGGAAGAGGGTGCGCCGGTGGCTCTCGGGCGGGATGCTGCGCTCGGCGTCGAGGTGGTGGGCGAGCACCGCGGCGAACATGTCGGCCACCACGGTGCCGAGCCGTGCGCGGTCGGCGGGGCGGTAGGTGTCCGACTCCTCGGCGAGCCGCAGCAGCAGCTGCCCGAAGAGCGCGCCCACCCCCTCCCCGGTGGGCAGCGGCCGGGCGAGCAGGGTGTCCACGCTGTGCGCCGGTATCGGCACCAGCCGCCGCGGTACGTAGAACTTCGTGACCGAGACCAGCCCGCCCTGGGCGCGCGCCGAGGAGACGAAGGGCAGCGAGGTGGTGCCCACCACCACGGTGCCCGGGCCGAAGGAGACCGTGCCGGCGCGGCCCAGGTCCAGGTGGCCGGTGCCCTGCTGGGGCAGGCACAGCTCGTACATCTCCGGGTCGGAGGCGCCGATGTGGCGGCGGGTGCGGCGGGCGGCGATGGTGGGGCAGGTGGTGGTCAGGGCCTTGACGGGGCCGAGCAGGAAGCCGCGCAGGCTGCACTCGAACTCCTCCACGTGCTCGGAGGACAGATCGGTGGGCACCGTGCTGTCGAGTGCCAGGGTGCGCCAGTGCTCGAAGCGCTCGGGTCCGGCCAGCTCCTCGCCGCGGAAGTCCAGATCGCTCATCGTCCCCCACCTCCTGAGGTACCTGAGAGGGCCGCTCGGCCTCCCACGGTCCTCCCACCCGTCCGTTCGGGCACCGTCTACTCAACCGCCTTTTGATAAGTGTTTGTTCAACGCCCTGACCCAGTTGTGTCCCAGGGCGGTTCCGCGCGCGGGTGTGCGGTCGCCGGGTTCCCTCAGCCCACCAGCCGCAGCCGGTGGTGGGCGCGGTACTCGCTCGGCGAGCTGCCGTAGGCCGCGCGGAAGGCGCGGCTGAAGGCGGCCGGGTGGCTGAAGCCCCAGCGGGCCGCGAGTTCGCTGATCGGGGTGTGCCGCTGCTTGGGGTCGGTGAGGTCCCGTACGCAGCGCTCCAGGCGCTCGGTGCGGATCCAGCCGCCGACGGTCAACTCGTGGTCCTGGAACAGGCGGTGGAGGTAGCGGGTGGAGATGTGGTGGGCGGCGGCGACCGTCTCCGGGGAGAGCGAGGGGTCGCCGAGGTTGCGCCGGACGAAGTCCTGGATCTGCAGGAACAGGGTGCGGCTGCGGCTCTCCGGGGGCAGCCGCCGCTCCTCGTCGGTGTGGTGGGCGAGCAGGGCGACCGAGAGGTTCAGGAGCACCGTGCCGAGCCGGGGGCCGTCCGCGGGGCCGTACGCCGAGCTGTCCGCGAGCAGCCCGGTGACGAACTGGGTGAACAGGGCGCCGATCCCGCTGTCCGCGGGCAGCGGCCGGGCGAGCAGGCTGTCGGCCGCGGGCGCGGGCACCGAGAGCAGGCTGCGCGGCAGATAGATCTTGGCGACCCGGGCCGGGCCGCGGGCCGCGCGCACCCCCGTCTCGAAGGGGTGCGAGGTGCTGGAGAGCACCAGCGCCCCCGCGGTGTGCTCGGTGGTGACGCCCTCCTGCGCCACATAGGAGCGGCCCTGCAGCGGCAGGGTCAGCTCGTACAGCTCCGGGTCCGAGCGCCGGATCAGGGCGGCGGTGCGGAAGGACCACAGGGAGGGGCTGGTGACCTCGGAGACCTGGACCGGGCCGAGGGCGAGCAGTCGCAGATTCGCGGCGAAGCGCTCGGTGTCCTCCGCGCGCACCGTCACCGGCGCGGGCCGCTTCAGGGCCAGCTCCCGCCAGTGTGCGAAGCGCTCGGCCCCGGAAAGGTCGTCGCCCCGGAACTCCAACTCGATCACGTTGCCCCCAATGGCTTGGCGCGCGCATCCTCGCCCGTGTGACGTGAGTCATTCAACTCGGCCCGGGCGAGCGGGCGTTCGCGGTGTGCTTGCGGTGTGCGACGGGCGGGCCACGCCCCCGGGTGGGGCGGGTGTGACCTGCGCCGCAGTTGCTGCGTGAAGGGTCTGTGTGCGCTTTGTGGTGACTGTGCTGGGCTGTGCCGGTACACGTACGCGCGTGCGCTCCCCGGTGGAGCCCGTGGGGGGCGGGGTGTGCGCGCAGCGTCAAGGATTCTGTGCGCTGTGGGCCAACGACAAGAGGACCGCAGAGGCGGAAGATGTCCTTCAGAGGTTGTTGCAGGGAGTGGACCGCACGGCGCGGTCCGCCAGTTCGTCACGGGGGACGGACCGCCACGGGGGAGCGGCCGCTCCCTGCGCAGCCCGCGGGATATCGGGGGATGGGTGCGTGTGCCTACGGCCACGGGGGAGTCGTGGGCACACGCGCACGGCCCCGTACCCCGCCGCCCTGCCGCGCCCTCGCGTGCGTCCGCGCGCCCGCTCTCCGCAGTTCCGCGCGCGTACCCCGCTTCCGTACGGGTAGCGGAATCACCCCTTCCGCGCGGCTGTCGTGCCGCTTCCGGAGACCTTCGCCACAGATTTCGGCCGCCCGCCGCCCCGTTCCTGTGATCATCGGGTCCTGGAAACGCGCAGGTGGGACCGGGGTTCGGCAACGATCCGATCACGTTTGGTGTTTCACCGGTCACGCGGCTTGCACAGAGCCCTGTGCAACCCTTCTGCGGGTCCCGCCGTCTACCGGTAGGACCGACGCCGTTGTCACAGGCCCTGAAGCAGGGGGTTGCCGACCGCAGGAGGACCGAGGAAGCACATGAGCGAGCCGCACACGCCCGATACCGGTACGCCCGGTCCGCGCCGCCGCACGAACACGAAGGGGCGGCGCCGCAAGCCCCAGAGCACCCGCCGCAAGGTGTTCCTCGGCACCGCGTGGACCGCCGCGGGTCTGGTCGTGCTCGGCGGCACCGGTGCCGGGTACCTGTACTTCAAGCTCGACGACAACATCACCGGCGTGGACATCGACAACCAGCTCAAGGGCGACGACCGCCCGGAGAACGTCGACAACGGCTCCCAGGACATCCTGGTGATGGGCTCCGACTCCCGCTCCGGCGCCAACGCCGAGTACGGCAGGGACCAGGGCGGCGCCCGCTCGGACACCGCGATGGTGGTGCACGTCTACGAGGGCCACCGGAAGGCCAGCGTGGTCTCCATCCCCCGGGACACCCTCATCAGCCGGCCCGACTGCGAGTCCAAGGACGGCGGCGGCACCACCCCGGCCGCCGAGCGGCAGATGTTCAACTCGGCCTACGAGATCGGCGGCCCGGCCTGCGCCGTGAAGACCGTCGAGTCGCTGTCCGGCATCCGCATGGACCACTACCTGGAAGTCGACTTCACCGGCTTCAAGAAGCTGATCGACACCCTCGGCGGGGTCGGCATCACCACCAGCAAGCCGATCGACGACCCCAAGAGCCATCTGCGGCTCGACCCCGGCAGGCACCAGCTGAACGGCGAGCAGTCGCTCGGCCTGGTCCGCACCCGGCACGCGGTCGGCGACGGCAGCGACCTCGGCCGCATCCAGCTCCAGCAGGCCTTCATCAAGGCGCTGATCGCCCAGGTCAAGCAGGTCGACGTGTTCGGCAGCCCGAAGAAGATGTACGACCTCGCCGACACCGCCACCAGTGCGGTCACCACCGACTCCGGCCTCGACTCGGTACGGGACCTCTCCGGCTTCGCCCGCGGCCTGAGCGGCATCGGCGGCGGGGACATGAAGATGGTGACGCTGCCGGTCGAGTACGACCCCGCCGACCCGAACCGGGTCCTGCCCCAGGAGAAGGCGGACCGCAAGGTCTGGGCCGCCCTGCGCGAGGACCGGCCGATCCCCGCCTCCGCCACGAAGGACTCCGCCGGGGACAAGGGCTCCGCGGGCGGCGTCGTCGGCGCGGGCTGAGCCGCCGGGGCGGGGCGCGTGGAGCGATTCGCGCGCCCCGTCGCCGGGCGCACGCCCCTCGCGCGGGCCCCTGCGACGGCGCGGGGAATACCGGGGGCCCCACCCCGGTTTTGGGAGATGCGGACAGTCCTGGCAGACTGACCCGTCGGTCCCGGTTCACGCCCCGCAATCCGCGCAGGCGACCCGGTGCCCTCCCGAGAACACAGGAGATTCCCTTGAAGCGCGAGATTCACCCCGAGTACGTCGAGACCCAGGTCAGCTGCACCTGCGGTGCGTCGTTCACCACTCGCAGCACCATCAACAGCGGCACCATCCGTGCCGAGGTCTGCTCCGAGTGCCACCCGTTCTACACGGGCAAGCAGAAGATCCTCGACACCGGTGGCCGCGTGGCCCGCTTCGAGGCCCGCTTCGGCAAGGCCGCCGGCTCCAAGAAGTAGCGAGCCGACCGCGCCGGTCCACGGCCGCCCCTCGGGGCGCGCCTGGACCGGCGTTTTTGCTCGGGACACCCGCACCGCGCGCGGCAGCCCCGCGACCGCGCGCAGCGGGCCCCGCGCAGGGCCGCGCACCCCCTTCGTACGTCCCCGGGCTCCGCGAGGAGACGGGGGCACCCCAACTCAGGAGCACCCAGATGTTCGAGGCGGTCGAGGACCTCGTCGGCGAGCACGCCTCTTTGGAGAAGCGGCTCTCCGACCCCGCCGTGCACGCCGATCAGGCCAACGCGCGCAAGCTCAACAAGCGGTACGCGGAGCTGACCCCGATCGTCGCCGCGTACCGCTCCTGGAAGCAGACCGGCGAGGACATCGAGACCGCCCGCGAACTCGCCGCCGACGACCCCGACTTCGCCGCCGAGGTCAAGGAACTCGACCGGCACCGCGAGGAGCTGACCGAGAAGCTGCGGCTGCTCCTGGTGCCCCGGGACCCCAGCGACGACAAGGACGTCATCCTGGAGATCAAGGCCGGCGCGGGCGGCGACGAGTCCGCCCTCTTCGCCGGGGACCTGCTGCGGATGTATCTGCGCTACGCCGAGCGCGTCGGCTGGAAGACCGAGGTCATCGACTCCACCGAGTCCGAGCTCGGCGGCTACAAGGACGTCCAGGTCGCCGTGAAGACCAAGGGCGGCCAGGGCGCCACCGAGCCCGGCCAGGGCGTCTGGGCCCGCCTGAAGTACGAGGGCGGGGTGCACCGCGTGCAGCGGGTGCCCTCCACCGAGTCGCAGGGCCGCATCCACACCTCCGCCGCCGGGGTGCTCGTCACCCCCGAGGCCGAGGAGATCGACGTCGAGATCCACGCCAACGACCTGCGGATCGACGTCTACCGCTCCTCCGGTCCCGGCGGCCAGTCCGTCAACACCACCGACTCCGCGGTGCGCATCACGCATCTGCCCACCGGGGTCGTCGCCTCCTGCCAGAACGAGAAGAGCCAGCTGCAGAACAAGGAGCAGGCGATGCGTATCCTGCGCTCCAGGCTGCTCGCCGCCGCGCAGGAGGAGGCCGAGAGCAAGGCCGCGGACGCCCGCCGCAGCCAGGTGCGCACGGTCGACCGCTCGGAGAAGATCCGTACGTACAACTACCCGGAGAACCGCATCTCCGACCACCGCGTCGGCTTCAAGGCGTACAACCTGGACCAGGTGCTCGACGGAGAACTGGACGCCGTGATCCAGGCCTGCGTCGACGCCGACGCGGCGGCGAAGCTCGCCGCCGCCTGAGGCGGCACCGGGCGCACCGCGGTCCACCGGCCGCCCCCGCGCCCACCCGGACAACAGCTCAGCCCCTGGAGGCCCAGCGTGCAGCAGTATTTCGGGGAGCGACCCCCAAGCCCCCGCAGCGTGCTGCTCGCGGAAGTCGCCCAGGCCACCCAGCGGCTGGCCGACGCCGGAGTGCCCTCCCCGCGCAATGACGCCGAGGAGCTCGCCGCCTTCGTGCACAGCGTCAAGCGGGGCGAGCTGCACCGGGTCCCGGACGCCGACTTCGACGCCCGCTACTGGGAGGCCGTCGCCCGCCGCGAGGCCCGCGAGCCCCTCCAGCACATCACCGGCCTCGCCTACTTCCGCTATCTGGAACTCCAGGTCGGCCCCGGGGTGTTCGTGCCCCGCCCGGAGACCGAGTCGGTGGTCGGCTGGGCGATAGACGCGGTACGCGCGATGGACGTCGTCGAGCCGCTCATCGTCGACCTGTGCACCGGCTCCGGCGCGATCGCCCTCGCCATGGCCCAGGAGGTGCCCCGCTCCCGGGTGCACGCCGTGGAGCTGTCCGAGGAGGCGCTGGTGTGGACCCGCAGGAACGCCGAGGGCTCCCGGGTCAGCGTGCACAAGGGCGACGCCCTGTCCGCCCTGCCCGAACTCGGCGGCCAGGTCGACCTGGTGATCTCCAACCCGCCGTACATCCCGCTCACCGAGTGGG
Source organism: Streptomyces physcomitrii (assembly GCF_012273655.1). Taxonomy (GTDB): domain Bacteria; phylum Actinomycetota; class Actinomycetes; order Streptomycetales; family Streptomycetaceae; genus Streptomyces; species Streptomyces physcomitrii. The sequence goes on from NZ_JAAWWP010000001.1 coordinate 732,339, forward strand.
AGTACGTCGCCCCCGAGGCCCGCGACCACGACCCCCAACTCGCCCTGTTCTCCGGTGAGGACGGGCTCGACACCATCCGCGGCATCGAACGCACCGCGCACCGGCTGCTGCGCCCCGGCGGCGTGGTCGTCGTCGAGCACGCCGACACCCAGGGGGGCCAGGTGCCGTGGATCTTCAACGAGGAATGCGGCTGGGCGGACGCCGCCGACCACCCCGACCTGAACAACCGGCCGCGTTTCGCGACGGCCCGCAAGGCACTGCCGTGACGCTCCGGCGACCGCCCCGCGGCCGCCTTGGCCCCCCGCTCCCCGTGAGCAGCAGCAGGAACCCAACCGAGGAGGACAGGTAACGATGGCTCGGCGATACGACACCAATGACGCGACCGACCGGATCACCGGTCTGCGTGAGGCCGGGTCCGCCGTCCGCCGCGGCGAGCTGGTCGTGCTGCCCACGGACACCGTCTACGGCATCGGCGCCGACGCCTTCAGCTCGGAGGCCGTCAACGACCTGCTCGACGCCAAGGGCCGCGGCCGCAACATGCCCACCCCGGTGCTCATCGGCTCCCCGAACACCCTGCACGGCCTGGTCACCGACTTCTCCGAGATGGCCTGGGAACTCGTCGACGCCTTCTGGCCCGGCGCCCTGACCCTGGTCGCCAAGCACCAGCCCTCGCTCCAGTGGGACCTCGGCGACACCCGCGGCACCGTCGCCATCCGGATGCCCCTGCACCCGGTCGCCATCGAACTCCTCACCGACGTCGGCCCGATGGCGGTCTCCTCCGCCAACCTCACCGGGCACCCGGCGCCCGAGGACTGCGACGCCGCCCAGCAGATGCTCGGCGACGCCGTCTCCGTCTACCTCGACGGCGGCCCGACGCCCGGCATCGTCCCCTCCTCGATCGTGGACGTCACGGGCAAGGTGCCGGTCCTGCTGCGCGCCGGCGCCCTGCACGCCGAGGAGCTGCGCAAGGTGGTCCCCGACCTCGAGGTGGCCAATTGACGGCCCCTGAGGGGCGTGGCATAGCGGGCGCCGCATACGGCGGCACCTTCCGGATCCTCCACGTCAGCACCGGCAACGTCTGCCGCTCGCCGATCACCGAGCGGCTGACCCGCCACGCCCTCGCCCACCGCCTGGGCCTGGCGGGCCCCGGCCTGCCCACCGGCGAGACGGGCCCCGTCGTCATCGGCGGCCTCCTGGTGGAGAGCGCCGGCACCTGGGGCCACGAGGGCGCGCCCATGGAGGCCAACGCGGAGGCCGTGCTCGCCGACTTCGGCGCCGACGCCGCGGGCTTCACCGGCCGCGAACTCCTCGACGACCACGTCATCCGGGCCGACCTGGTGCTCACCGCCACCCGCGACCACCGCGCCCAGGTGATCTCCATGGGCCACTCCGCCGGGCTGCGCACCTTCACCCTGAAGGAGTTCACCCGGCTGGTGCGCGCCATCGACCCGGCGACCCTGCCGGACCCCCTCGACGACGGCGTCGCCGAGCGCGCCCGCGCCCTGGTCCGTGCCGCCGCCGCCCTGCGCGGCTGGCTGCTCGCCCCCAGCGTGGAGGCCGACGAGGTCTACGACCCCTACGGCGCCCCGCTGCCCTTCTTCCGCTCCGTCGGCGAGGAGATCCACCAGGCCCTCGACCCGGTGGTCACCGCCCTCACCGGCGTCCCGGCCCGCACCTGAGAAGCCCCCGGCCCGGCTCCTGAGGGCGCGCCCCGCCCGTACGGGAGCCCGCCCCGGCCGCGCTCGGGAGTCCCGCGCCGCGGCCCGCGTCCGAGAGCACCGGCCGCCCGCGTCCGAGTGCGCCGGCCGTCCGTGTCCAAGAGCACCGGCCGTCCGTGTCCGAGAGCCCTCGCCCGCCCCGGGAAGGCCCCGTCCCGCCCCGAAGACCGGGTCTCCCGCCCCCGGCGCCCACACCGGGCGGACCGGCACCAGGCGTCCTACATTGGACACCCCAGTGCACACGGTCCCGCCACCGGGCCGACCGCCACCACGGCGCCCGCCGTATGACCCGGACCCGGCGGCGCGGACCGGCACCCCGCCGCAGAGGCCCGGAGCCGAAGATGCCGGTCAGCCACGCCACCCCGCCGCAGTCCGCCGCCGGACCGGGAATCGAGGCCCTGCGCGGCCAGGACCCGGAGATGGCCGAGATCATCGGCGCGGAGAGCGCACGCCAGGCGAGCACCCTCCAGCTCATCGCCGCCGAGAACTTCGCCTCCCCGGCCGTCCTCGCCGCCCTCGGCTCCCCGCTGGTCAACAAGTACGCGGAGGGCTACCCCGGCGCCCGCCACCACGGCGGCTGCGAGATCGTCGACCTCGCCGAACGCACCGCCGCCGACCGCGCCCGGGCCCTGTTCGGCGCCGAGCACGCCAACGTCCAGCCGCACTCCGGCTCCTCCGCCGTGCTCGCCGCCTACGCGGCCCTGCTGCGCCCCGGCGACACCGTGCTGGCCATGGCGCTGCCCGCGGGCGGCCACCTCACCCACGGCTCGCCCGCGAACTTCTCCGGCCGCTGGTTCGACTTCGTCGGCTACGGCGTCGACCCGGAGTCCGGGCTGCTCGACATGGACCAGGTGCGCGCCCTCGCCCGTACCCACCGCCCCAAGGCCCTGGTCTGCGGCTCCATCTCCTATCCCCGCCACCTCGACTACGCCGCCTTCCGCGAGATCGCCGACGAGGTGGGCGCCCATCTGATCGCCGACGCCGCGCACCCGCTCGGACTCGTCGCGGGCCGGGTGGCGCCGAGCCCCGTCCCGTACGCCGACCTGGTCTGCGGGACCACCCACAAGGTGCTGCGCGGGCCCCGGGGCGGACTGCTGCTGTGCGGGGCGCAGTTCGCCGAGCGGGTCGACCGGGCCGTCTTCCCCTTCACCCAGGGCGGCGCCCAGATGAACTCCGTCGCCGCCAAGGCGGTCGCCTTCGGGGAGGCCGCCCGCCCCGAGTTCGCCTCCTACGCGCGGCAGGTGGTCGCCAACGCCCGCGCCCTCGCCGCCTGCCTGGCCGAGGAGGGGCTCACCGTGATCACCGGCGGCACCGACACCCACCTGGTCCTCGCCGACCCGGCACCGCTCGGCATCGAGGGCCGCGCGGCCCGCACCCGGCTCGCCGCCGCCGGACTCGTGGTGGACACCTGCGCGCTGCCGCACCCCGAGACCCGCGGGCTGCGCCTCGGCACCGCCGCGCTGACCACCCAGGGCATGCGCGAGCCCGAGACGGCGCTGATCGGCCGGCTCTTCGCCGCCGTCCTGCGCGGCGAGCGGGACGCCCGCACCGCCCGCGAGGAGATCGGCGAACTCACCGCGTACTTCCCTCCGTACGGCGGCTCCCCGGCGGACGGCGGAGGCTGAGGGAGCCGATCGTCCCCGGGACGGCACCGATTCCGGGGCGGTGCAACCATCCGGCGCCCCGGGGAGTCACAGTCACCGGGAGCAGCTGCCCTGCTCCCGCCTCCGCGGCCGGTGGCCGCCTCGTCGAGATGAGCGGGTCCGAAGTCATCTAGGGTGTGGGGCGAGGCGCGGCAGTCCGGAGGCGAACCGCATGGCCCTTCCGGCGGAGGGGCCCGGCACTTCGGACTTGTCCGGCCAGGCCGGTCAGCGACATCTGTGGGGAAGCCCGTGCGTGAATACCTCCTTACGCTCTGCATCACGGCCGCGGTGACATATCTGCTCACCGGACCGGTGCGGAAGTTCGCGATCGTGGCCGGGGCGATGCCCGAGGTCAGGGCCCGCGACGTGCACAAGGAGCCCACGCCCCGGCTCGGCGGCATCGCGATGTTCTTCGGCCTGTGCGCGGGCCTGCTCGTCGCCTCCCACCTCAGCAGCCTGAGCGAGGTCTTCGACCACTCCAACGAGCCGCGCGCCCTGCTCTCCGGGGCCGCGCTGATCTGGATCATCGGAGTCCTGGACGACAAGTTCGAGATCGACGCCCTGATCAAGCTCGGCGGCCAGATGATCGCCGCGGGCGTCATGGTCATGCAGGGCCTGACCATCCTGTGGCTGCCGGTCCCCGGCGTCGGCTCGGTCTCCCTCACCCAGTGGCAGGGCACCCTGCTCACGGTCGCCCTGGTCGTGGTCACCATCAACGCCGTGAACTTCGTCGACGGCCTCGACGGCCTCGCCTCCGGCATGGTCTGCCTCGCCGCCGCCGCCTTCTTCATGTACGCCTACCGGATCTGGTACGGCTACGGACTGGAGGCGGCCGCCCCCGCCACCCTCTTCTCCGCGATCCTGATGGGCATGTGCCTCGGCTTCCTGCCGCACAACATGCACCCGGCGCGGATCTTCATGGGCGACTCGGGCTCGATGCTGATCGGCCTGGTGCTCGCCGCCGGGGCGATCTCCATCACCGGCCAGGTCGACCCCGACGCCATGAACCTCTTCTCCGGCTCCGAGCGCGCGACGGTCCACCAGACGGTGCCCGTCTACATCCCGCTGCTGCTGCCGCTGACGATCATCGCCATCCCCGCGGCCGACCTGATCCTCGCCATCGTGCGCCGCACCTGGCGCGGCCAGTCGCCGTTCGCGGCCGACCGCGGGCATCTGCACCACCGGTTGCTGCAGATCGGGCACTCGCACAGCCGCGCGGTGCTGATCATGTACTTCTGGTCGGCCCTGATCGCCTTCGGCGCCCTCGCCTACTCGGTCAACTCGGCCTCGATGTGGATCGTCCTCGCCGTGGTCGCCCTGAGCTTCGTCGGCCTGGTCCTGCTCCTGCTGCCGCGCTTCCGCCCCCGCACCCCGCAGTGGGCGCAGGCCATGGTGCCGCCGCGCTACCGCGACGAGGAGCCCTCGCCGCAGGAGGACGGGGACCCCGCGGGGGAGGCGAAGGACTCAGCGGGCGACGACGCGGATAACAGTCCTGCATCGGCTGCCGGCCAAGGGGCCCTGCTGACCCGGGGGATGGGGGCCTCGGCCGCGAGCACCGCCGCCGAACCCCGCGAGGGCTCCACCGCCGGCAACGAGGTGGCCGGAGTGGGCCACCGCCCGCGCGGCGCCACCGCGGTGAGTGCCTGGGCCCGGCCCGCCGGTCGGCACAAGGACTGAGGGGCGCCCGGCCGTGCGCGGCAACTCCGGGCCTCGTACGTCATTCTCCGCGGCACCAAATGCCCGCAAAGAAAAACGGGCCCGATCACGGGCGGCGGCCCCCGGCTCGTCGTTGCGGCCGCGAAGCGCACAGCGCCGGAGCGGTTGACTCCGCGGTGGCCGTGCGGCGGGCGCGGCTGTCAAGGGGCCGGGGGAGCGGGGGAGTCCGCCGCCGTGCGGCTGTCCGCTTCCGGCCGGGGCGGGTGGGGCGAGAGACCTCACATGTGGCGCGTGTGACTACCGGTGCACCGCGTGGACTCTGGCCGCCTGCAAGGAAATTGAGGACGGGGCGGGGGCGGCGACCGTACCCTTCTGCATCCAAAAACGGGTCAATAGCACGCGATTCGACTCGCGGCGTGCACAGACGCGCAGCTTGCTTCTCATGTGTGACAGCAAGCACACTTTACAGGTAAAGACCTCATCAAATAGTTTGTGATACCGTTCACGAGACCCCGGGACAGAGCCGAAGGCCCGCTTCACGCGGGTCCCTTGACCCGAGATCTCTCTCGAAAAACCCGCACTACGCTCGTCCATGACGACACCCTGCCCCCTCCCAGTAAGCGGAGTTGCCGCCATGCCCTCCTCGTCGCTGAAAGACGCCCGGTCCCTGCTGCCCGCAGTGGTGCCCACCGCCGGTGCGGGGGTGATCGCCGCTGTCGTCGCTGCGGCCGTCGCCGGTGGGGAAGGCGCTCTGGGCGCGGCGGTCGCGGCGCTGATCGTGATCCTCTTCATGGGGCTCGGGCTCTTCGTCCTCCAGCGGACCGCGCGTTCACTGCCGCAGCTGTTCCAGATGATGGGGCTGCTGCTGTACGCGACGCAGATCCTGCTGCTGTTCGTCTTCCTGGCGGCGTTCAAGAACACCGAGCTGTTCCACCCCAAGTCCTTTGCGCTCACGCTCGTGGCGACCACCCTGACGTGGATCGCCGCCCAGACGCGTGCGCACCTGAAGGCCAAGATCCTTTACGTTGAACCCGAGCCCTCGCAGAGCAAGGAGTCCGAGAAGACGGGGTCTCTGTCGTGAGAAGTAGGGGCGGGATAAACGCGTGTTCGCGATCCTGCTATCGTCCGGTGCCAACTGCGGCACTGCGGGCGCGGGCATCCGAGCTGACGCCTGTCCCAGCGCGAGGCTCGATGGCCGTCCGCCGCCCCCACATCCGAAACACCAGTCCAGTGCCGAACCGCGGCTGTGCGCCGCGCCGACACAACGAGGTTGCCGTACCTATGCGCCACGCTGAAGGAGCCCGCGGTGAGTGCTGACTCGACACAGGTGCTCGCCTTCGAGACCGATTGCCACCTCTTCGACGGGTGTGGCTTTCCGGCTCCGGGCCTGCATTCGTTCCTCTTCGAGCCGCTCTGGGGCGACACCGAGGGCCTTTACTTCAACAAGCCCATGCTGCTGGCGCTGCTGGGTTCCTTCGTCATCGTGGGCTTCTTCTGGGCGGCCTTCGCCCGGCCGAAGCTGGTGCCGGGCAAGCTGCAGATGGTGGCCGAGGCCGGTTACGACTTCGTGCGCCGCGGGGTCGTCCACGAGACCATCGGGAAGCGCGAGGGCGAGAAGTACGTACCGCTCGTCGTCTCGCTGTTCTTCTTCGTGTGGATGATGAACCTCTGGTCGATCATCCCGCTCGCGCAGTTCCCGGTGACGTCGATCATCGCCTACCCGATGGTCCTCGCCGCGATCGTCTACGTCCTGTGGGTGTCGCTGACCTTCAAGCGCCACGGACTCGTCGGTGCCTTCAAGAACTTCACCGGTTACGACAAGTCGCTCGGTCCGGTGCTCCCGCTGGCCATGACCATCGAGTTCTTCTCGAACCTGATCGTCCGGCCGTTCACGCACGCGGTGCGGCTCTTCGCGAACATGTTCGCCGGCCACACCCTGCTGCTGCTCTTCACCATCGCCAGCTGGTACATGCTGAACGGCATCGGCATCGCCTACTCCGCGGTCTCGTTCGTGATGGTCATCGTGATGACGGCCTTCGAGCTGTTCATCCAGGCGGTCCAGGCGTACGTGTTCGTGCTTCTGACCTGCACCTTCATTCAGGGCGCGCTCGCCGAGCACCACTGAGCACCGCCTCCGCAAGAAACCCGTAGTCGTCCGGTGGCCAACCCCCACCGGTCCGTTAAGAGAAGGAAGAACTGGCATGTCCCAGACCCTCGCTGCAGTCACCGGTGACCTCGGCTCCGTCGGTTACGGCCTCGCTGCCATCGGCCCGGGCGTCGGCGTCGGCGTCATCTTCGGTAAGGGCACCGAGGCCCTGGCCCGTCAGCCCGAGGCGGCCGGCCTGATCCGTGCCAACCAGATCCTCGGCTTCGCGTTCTGTGAGGCGCTGGCCCTCATCGGCCTCGTCATGCCGTTCGTCTACTAAGACGAACCACGACGACCAGCCCCGTAGACGAAAGGCACTGATGTGAACGCCCTGGTTCAGTTGGCGTCCGAGGCGGAGAAGGAGAACCCCCTCGTTCCGCCGTGGCCCGAGCTCGTCATCGGCCTGATCGCCTTCGTCATCGTCTTCGGTTTCCTCGCGAAGAAGCTCCTCCCGAACATCAACAAGGTTCTGGAAGAGCGCCGGGAGGCGATCGAGGGCGGGATGGAGAAGGCCGAGGCCGCGAAGACCGAGGCCAACAGCGTCCTTGAGCAGTACAAGGCTCAGCTCGCCGAGGCCCGTCACGAGGCCGCGCGTCTGCGCCAGGAGGCGCAGGAGCAGGGCGCCGTGCTCATCGCCGAGATGCGTGCGGAAGGCCAGCGGCAGCGTGAGGAGATCATCGCCGCCGGTCACGCCCAGATCGAGGCCGACCGCAAGGCCGCGGCGCAGACGCTGCGCCAGGACGTGGGCACGCTCGCCACGACCCTGGCCGGCAAGCTCGTCGGGGAGTCCCTGGAGGACCACGCCCGGCAGAGCCGCACCATCGACCGTTTCCTCGACGGACTCGACGAGACCGCGTCGAAGGCCGAGGCCGCACGATGAACGGCGCGAGCCGCGAGGCACTGGCCGCCGCACGTGAGCGCCTCGACGCGCTGACGGACAACACGTCCGTCTCCGCGCAGCAGCTCGCCGGGGAACTGGCCGCCGTCACCGCGCTGCTCGACCGCGAGGTGTCGCTGCGTCGGGTCCTGACCGACCCGGCGCAGTCCGGGGACGCCAAGGCCGAGCTGGCCGGCCGCCTCTTCCGCGGCCAGGTGGGCGGGGAAGCCGCCGATCTGGTGACCGGGATGGTGCGCTCCCGCTGGTCGCGCTCGCGCGATCTGGTGGACGCGCTCGAGGTGCTGGCCACCGTCGCGGATCTCACCGCGGCGCAGCAGGCGGGCACGCTCGACGAGGTCGAGGACGAGCTGTTCCGCTTCGCGCGGATCGTCGGATCCTCCATGGAGCTGCGGGCCGCGCTGGTCAACCGCACCGCGACCGGCACCGCCAAGAGCGAGCTGCTGCGCAGCCTGCTCGGCGGCCGGGCCAAGGAGACGACCGAGCGTCTGGTCGGCCGCCTCGTGACCCACCCCCGGGGACGTAGCCTGGAGGCAGGTCTGATCGAGCTGTCCAGGCTCGCCGCGGAGCGCCGGGACCGTACGGTCGCCGTCGTGACCTCGGCGGTGCCGCTCAGCGACCAGCAGAAGCAGCGTCTGGGCAGGTCCCTGGCGCGCATCTACGGCCGTGAGATGCACCTCAACCTGGACGTGGACCCCGCGGTCCTCGGCGGGATCAGGGTGCAGGTCGGCGACGAGATCATCAACGGCAGCATCGCGGACCGCATCGAGGACGCGAGCCGCCGGGTGGCCGGCTGACCGCCCTCGGGCGTCGCACGGCGCCCGGCGGGGAGCCGCACTCCGGTGCGGCAGCACCGGCCGTGACGCCGTGAACAGCAAGAAGAAGAGCAGGATCTACGGCCCGCGTTGGGTCGTGCAGTGAATGTTTCTGGGGGGCCTGCGGCCGAGCCGCAAGGTGGACAGCCCCAGACCCCATAAGAAACTTTCGGGCCCAACAAGGAGAGCAGGGAACCCAGATGGCGGAGCTCACGATCCGGCCGGAGGAGATCCGGGACGCGCTGGAGAACTTTGTCCAGTCGTACAAGCCGGACGCGGCCTCGCGCGAGGAGGTCGGCACGGTCACCGTCGCAGGTGACGGCATCGCGAAGGTCGAGGGCCTGCCCTCGGCCATGGCCAACGAGCTGCTGAAGTTCGAGGACGGCACCCTCGGTCTCGCCCTCAACCTCGAGGAGCGCGAGATCGGTGCGGTCGTCCTCGGTGAGTTCAGCGGTATCGAGGAGGGCCAGCCGGTGCAGCGCACCGGAGAGGTCCTGTCCGTCGCGGTGGGCGAGGGTTACCTCGGCCGCGTCGTCGACCCGCTCGGCAACCCGATCGACGGCCTCGGCGAGATCGAGACGTCCGGCCGCCGCGCCCTCGAGCTGCAGGCCCCCACGGTCATGCAGCGCAAGTCGGTGCACGAGCCGATGGAGACCGGCTACAAGGCCGTCGACGCGATGACCCCGATCGGCCGCGGCCAGCGCCAGCTGATCATCGGTGACCGCCAGACCGGCAAGACCGCCCTGGCCGTCGACACGATCATCAACCAGCGCGACAACTGGCGCTCCGGCGACGTGAACAAGCAGGTCCGCTGCATCTACGTCGCCATCGGCCAGAAGGGCTCCACCATCGCCTCCGTGCGCGGTGCCCTGGAGGACGCCGGCGCCCTGGAGTACACCACCATCGTCGCCGCCCCGGCGTCCGACCCGGCGGGCTTCAAGTACCTGGCGCCCTACACCGGCTCGGCCATCGGCCAGCAGTGGATGTACGAGGGCAAGCACGTCCTCATCATCTTCGACGACCTCTCCAAGCAGGCCGACGCCTACCGCGCCGTGTCCCTGCTGCTGCGCCGCCCGCCGGGGCGCGAGGCCTACCCGGGTGACGTCTTCTACCTGCACTCCCGCCTCCTGGAGCGCTGCGCGAAGCTCTCCGACGCGGAGGGCGCGGGCTCGATGACCGGTCTGCCGATCGTCGAGACGAAGGCCAACGACGTCTCGGCGTTCATCCCGACCAACGTCATCTCCATCACCGACGGCCAGTGCTTCCTGGAGTCCGACCTCTTCAACGCCGGTCAGCGTCCGGCCCTGAACGTCGGTATCTCGGTCTCCCGCGTCGGTGGTTCGGCCCAGCACAAGGCCATGAAGCAGGTCTCCGGACGACTGCGCGTGGACCTGGCCCAGTTCCGTGAGCTGGAGGCCTTCGCGGCCTTCGGTTCCGACCTGGACGCCGCCTCCAAGGCGCAGCTGGAGCGCGGTCAGCGCATGGTCGAGCTGCTGAAGCAGAACCAGTACCAGCCGATGGCCACCGAGGACCAGGTCGTCTCGGTGTGGGGCGGCACCACCGGCAAGATGGACGATGTGCCGGTCGCCGACATCCGCCGTTTCGAGCGCGAGCTGCTCGACTACCTGCACCGCAGCCACCAGGGCCTGATGACCTCCATCAAGGAGGGCGGCAAGCTCTCGGACGACACCCTGCAGGCCGTGGCCGAGGCGATCGCGGACTTCAAGAAGCAGTTCGAGACCTCGGACGGGAAGCTGCTCGGCGAGGACGCCCCCGCCGCCGCCAAGTGACGTAAGGAAGGGACCTGACTCATGGGAGCCCAGCTCCGGGTCTACAAGCGTCGCATCCGATCCGTCACCGCGACCAAGAAGATCACGAAGGCGATGGAGATGATCGCCGCCTCGCGCGTCGTCAAGGCGCAGCGCAAGGTGGCGGCCTCCACCCCCTACGCGAACGAGCTGACCCGCGCGGTCACGGCGGTCGGAACCGGCTCGAACACCGAACACCCGCTGACCACGGAGGCGAAGACGCCGACCCGGTCCGCAGTGCTGCTCCTGACGAGCGACCGCGGTCTGGCCGGTGCCTTCAACTCCAACGCGATCAAGGCCGCCGAGCAGTTGACGGCGCGCCTGGAGGCCGCGGGCCGCGAGGTCGACACGTACATCGTCGGCCGTCGTGGAGTGGCCCACTACAACTTCCGTGAGCGCAAGATCGCGGAGCAGTGGACCGGCTTCACCGACGAGCCCACGTACGCGGACGCCAAGCAGATCGCCGGTCCGCTGATCGAGGCCATCGAGACCGAGACGGCGGAGGGCGGCGTGGACGAACTCCACATCGTCTACACCGAGTTCGTCTCGATGATGACGCAGACGGCGGTCGACAGCCGCCTGCTGCCGCTCAGCCTCGACGAGGTGGCGGAGGAGTCGCCGGCCAAGGACCAGATCCTGCCGCTGTACGACTTCGAGCCGTCGGCGGAGGACGTCCTCGACGCCCTCCTGCCGCGCTACGTCGAGAGCCGTATCTACAACGCGCTGCTCCAGTCGGCTGCCTCCAAGCACGCCGCCACCCGCCGCGCGATGAAGTCGGCGACCGACAACGCGGGAGACCTGATCAACAGCCTCTCCCGTCTTGCCAACGCGGCCCGACAGGCCGAAATCACCCAGGAAATCAGCGAGATCGTCGGAGGCTCCGCAGCCCTCGCCGACGCGACCGCGGGGAGTGACAAGTAAGTGACGACAACAACCGAGAGCACGGTGTCGGCCGTTGCCACGGGCCGCGTCGCCCGGGTCATCGGCCCGGTCGTCGACGTGGAGTTCCCCGTCGACGCGATGCCCGACATCTACAACGCGCTGACCGTCGAGGTGGCCGACCCGGCCGCCGACGGTGAGCTGAAGACCCTCACCCTCGAGGTCGCCCAGCACCTCGGCGAGGGCCTGGTCCGCGCGATCTCCATGCAGCCCACCGACGGCCTGGTCCGCCAGGCCGCGGTGACCGACACCGGCGACGGCATCACCGTCCCGGTCGGCGACTTCACCAAGGGCAAGGTGTTCAACACCCTCGGCGAGGTGCTGAACGTCCCCGAGGAGAACGCCAACGTCGGTGAGCGCTGGGCGATCCACCGCAAGGCGCCGAACTTCGACGAGCTCGAGTCGAAGACCGAGATGTTCGAGACCGGCGTCAAGGTCATCGACCTCCTCACCCCGTACGTCAAGGGTGGAAAGATCGGTCTGTTCGGTGGTGCCGGTGTCGGCAAGACCGTGCTGATCCAGGAGATGATCTACCGCGTCGCCAACAACCACGACGGTGTGTCGGTGTTCGCGGGCGTCGGTGAGCGCACCCGTGAGGGCAACGACCTCATCGACGAGATGAGCGAGTCCGGCGTCATCGACAAGACCGCGCTGGTCTTCGGCCAGATGGACGAGCCCCCGGGCACCCGTCTGCGCGTGGCCCTCGCCGGTCTGACCATGGCGGAGTACTTCCGCGATGTGCAGAAGCAGGACGTGCTGTTCTTCATCGACAACATCTTCCGCTTCACCCAGGCCGGTTCCGAGGTCTCGACCCTGCTCGGCCGCATGCCCTCCGCGGTGGGCTACCAGCCGAACCTGGCCGACGAGATGGGCCTCCTCCAGGAGCGCATCACCTCGACCCGCGGTCACTCGATCACCTCCATGCAGGCGATCTACGTCCCCGCGGACGACCTGACCGACCCGGCCCCGGCGACCACCTTCGCCCACCTCGACGCGACGACGGTGCTCTCCCGTCCGATCTCCGAGAAGGGCATCTACCCCGCGGTGGACCCGCTGGACTCCACGTCCCGCATCCTGGACCCCCGGTACATCACGCAGGAGCACTACGACGCCGCCATGCGCGTCAAGAACATCCTGCAGAAGTACAAGGACCTCCAGGACATCATCGCGATCCTCGGTATCGACGAGCTGGGCGAGGAGGACAAGCTCGTCGTCCACCGCGCCCGTCGCGTCGAGCGCTTCCTGTCCCAGAACACCCACGTCGCCAAGCAGTTCACCGGCGTCGACGGTTCGGACGTGCCCCTCGACGAGTCGATCGCGGCCTTCAACGCGATCTGCGACGGCGAGTACGACCACTTCCCCGAGCAGGCGTTCTTCATGTGCGGTGGCATCGAGGACCTGAAGGCCAACGCCAAGGAGCTCGGCGTCTCCTGAGCCGCCGACCCGACGAGAGGGGCGGACGCCCTCCCCGCCGGTTCCGGGTTCGCCCGGTCCCGGCAGCGGGGCGGCGTCCGACCCTCTCGGCACGCCCATTAGAATTTGAACCAACACCCGGCACATCCGCCGGGTGGTGACCCGAGGAGCCATCTTGGCTGCTGAGCTGCACGTCGAGCTGGTCGCTGCCGACCGCCAGGTCTGGTCCGGCGAGGCCACCCTGGTCGTGGCGCGCACCACGTCCGGCGACATCGGCGTCATGCCCGGTCACCAGCCGCTGCTCGGTGTGCTGGAGTCGGGCCCGGTGACCATTCGTACGAACGACGGGCAGACCGTCATCGCCGCGGTGCACGGCGGTTTCCTCTCGTTCGCGGACAACAAGCTGTCGCTGCTGGCCGAGATCGCCGAGCTGTCGGACGAGATCGATGTCCAGCGTGCCGAGCGGGCGCTCGAACGCGCGAAGGCCGAGGCGGACGCCTCTGCCGAGCGCCGTGCGGACGTCCGCCTGCGCGCGGTGGCGGTGCGCTGAAGCAGGCGCACCACCTGATGTGACTCAGCCGCGGCCGGTTCCGGAGCCTCTCCGGAACCGGCCGCGGCTGAGGTGGATGCGGGATGAACATGGCCGTTGTGCCACTGAGGAGTCGAGGAGGTCGGTACGGATGATCCTCGCTCTTGTCGTGTGCGGTATCGCAGTGGTCGTTCTGGTACTCGTGGGGCTGTTCGTCTTCGGGCTGCGCCGCAGGATCATCCAGCGCTCCGGCGGCACCTTCGACTGCAGCCTGCGCTGGGACGCCCCCGAGCCGAAGGACGCCCCCGGCGCCGGAAAAGGCTGGGGCTACGGCATCGCCCGCTACAGCGGCGACCGCATCCAGTGGTTCCGGGTCTTCTCGTACGCGCCCCGCCCGCGCCGGGTCCTCGACCGCGCGACGATCGAGGTGGTGGGCCGCCGGGCACCGGAGGGCGAGGAGGAACTCGCCCTGCTCTCGGACGCCGTGGTCCTCACCTGCCTGCACCACGAGACCCGCCTCGAACTCGCCATGAGCGAGGACGCCCTGACCGGTTTCCTGGCCTGGCTGGAGGCGGCTCCGCCGGGCCAGAGAGTCAATGTGGCTTAGGTAGCAGGCTCTCTGGATGGGGGTCCCCCCGGACGGAGTCTGGGGGAGAGTCAATGTGGCTTAGGTAGCGGGCTCTCTGGATGGGGGTCCCCCCGGACGGAGTCTGGGGGAGGGTCGTTGCGGCCCAAGTTGTAGCCGTGCAGCGCAGTGGGTCCCGGCCGGGTGGCCGGGACCCACTGTCGTGTCACTGGTTCAGCACGTGGTCGCCGTCACCGGTTCACGGCTTGGGCAGGGTGCAGCCCTCGGCGTTCAGGTCGAGCTTGCTGCCCTCGCCGAAGCAGGCGGGTATGCCGTACGTCTCCTGGGCGTAGCCGATGCCCTCGTGCACGGTGACGTTGCCGCTCTCGTCCACCTCGCAGGGGTTGTTCACGGTGCACTCCTCACCGCTCTCGTTGGTCGTGTTGTTGACGCCGACCACCTTGCCGGTGGCGTCGTCGACCAGCGGGGAGCCCGAGGTGCCGCCGATGATCTGGCACTCGGAGGTGTAGCGGATGGAGTCCTTGAAGGTCCAGTCGCCCTCGCGCAGTTCGTGGGCGAAGCCGTCCACGCTGCAGCTGTAGGTCTTCTTCCAGTAGCCGGAGACCACCGTGACGGCCTTGCCCTGCTCCGGGTGCTGGTCCTGGAGTTCGAGCGCCTTGATGCCGTACTCGTCCTCGATCTGCTGGTACGTGCTGGTCAGCTCGTACATCGAGACGTCGGTGTCGGTCATGGTGCCGTAGGCGACCTTGGAGGCCTTCAGCGTGGCGACGTCGGAGGCGTCGGCGTCGAGCAGGGTGAAGGTGCGGCTGGACGGCTCGTCGACGACGACCTCGCCCGGGCCGGGCATGCCGCTCTCCAGACAGTGGCCGTTGGACATGACCAGGGCCGGGTCGCCGGGCTGGGAGTCGGGCATCCGCACGACGGAGCCGGAGCAGTTGCTGAGCGCGACCGTACCGGCGAAGTCGACGGCCTGGGTGTCGGCCTGGGGGGCGGGGGAGGCCAGGGCGGGCGCGGCGCCGGCGCCGGTGAGGGCGAGGGCGAAGAGCGCGCCGAGGAGAGGCTTGTTCATGTGGGGGGTTCCTCTGCGTATGTTCCGAAGCGGTTCTTCGGAATTGGCATGGGCATTGTTCCGGTCCCGGTGGCTTCGTACAAGGGTGCGGAGGGGATGAACGGGCCTATTGGTACGGTTCGTTGGGGTTCGTGACCGATGGGGCGGCGGGCCCGGGACGTGAAGAGGCCGGGGGACAGGGGGCGTTCCTGTCTCCCGGCCTCGGTGCGAGGAGCCGTGCGCGGGGCGCGGCCCTTGCGGTCCTACTTCAGTCCGCTGTCGATGGCGGTGACCAGCTCGCCGTTGTCGGTGTCACCGCTGAAGTCCCAGAAGAAGGCGCCGCCGAGGCCCTGCTCCTTGGCCCAGCTCATCTTCGAGCCGATGGTCTTCGGGGTGTCGTAGCTCCACCAGTTGTTCCCGCAGTGGGCGTAGGCGGTGCCCGCGACCTCGCCGTTGGCGGGGCAGCTGGACTTCAGGAGCTTGTAGTCCTCGATGCCGGGCTCGTACTTGCCCGGGGCCGGGCCGGTCGCGGTGCCGCCGGGGGCGTCCTGGGTGACGCCGGTCCAGCCGCGGCCGTAGAAGCCGATGCCGATCAGGAGCTTGTTGGCGGCGACGCCCTTGGCCTTGAACTTGGCGATGGCGTCCGCGGTGTTGAAGCCCTCCTGCGGGATGCCCTCGTAGGAGGTGAGCGGGGAGTGCGGGGCGGTCGGGCCCTGGGCGTTGAAGGCGCCGAAGAAGTCGTAGGTCATGACGTTGTACCAGTCGACGTACTGGGCGGCGCCCGCGTAGTCGGTGGCGTCGATCTTGCCGCCCTCGGAGGCGTCGGCGGTGACCGCGGAGGTGACCAGGTAGTCGCCGCCGAACTTGGCGCGCAGCGCGGACATCAGCTTCTTGTACGCGTCCGGGCCGCTCTCGTCGCAGCTCAGGCCGCAGGCGTTCGGGTACTCCCAGTCGATGTCGATGCCGTCGAAGACATCGGCCCAGCGGGAGTCCTCGACCAGGTCGTAACAGGACTGGGCGAAGGCCTCCGGATTCTTGGCGGCCTCGCCGAAGCCGCCGGACCAGGTCCAGCCGCCGAAGGACCACAGGATCTTGAGGTCCGGGTGCTTGGCCTTCAGCTTGAGCAGCTGGTTGAAGTTGCCGCGCAGCGGCTGGTCCCAGGTGTCGGCCTTGCCGTCGACGGACTGCTCGGCGGTGTACGCCTTGTCGGTCGCGGCGTAGGCGTCGCCCATGGCGCACTTGCCACCGGTGACATTGCCGAAGGAGTAGTTGATGTGCGTGATCTTGCCGGCCGAGCCGGAGGCGTCGATGTTCTTGACGTGGTAGTTGCGGTCGTAGACGCCCCACTCGGTGAAGTAGCCGAGCTTGACGCCGGAGGCCGCGGTGGCCTGCGCCGCGCTCTCGGTGGCGGTGGGGTCCGCCGCCTGTGCGGAGGTGCCGGCGAGCCCGACCATGGCGGCGAGCGGAAGGAGCAGGGCGGTGATCCCTGCGGCGGCTCTGTGTCCGAAGCGCATGCTGCGCCTCCTCGGGGTGAGGTCGTGAGGTCCGGTCGTGTGGGGTGGAACCAGGCCTGCGCCGCCCGTGGGCCGGCATGGCGCGCTGTCACCGAGGCGGACGGCGACTGTGCATGGCCATGTCAGGCTCACCGCAGTGCGGCGAGAATAGAAAGGTCTGGACCACCGGTCAAGAGGTCTGGACCAGAGAAGGTGACAGGAGTTCAGGACCACGGGCCCCGCCCGGCCGCATCCGGGCGCCGCGCTTCCCGTCAGCCGCGGGGCCCCGCCCGGGGCTCCGGCTCAGATCCCCCACTCCTGGGCCAGCACGGCCGCCTGCACCCGGCTGCGCAGCTCCAGCTTGGCGAGCAGCCTGCTCACATGGGTCTTCACGGTGGCCTCGGCCATGTCGAGGCGCCGGGCGATCTCCGCGTTCGACAGGCCCCCGCCCAGGCAGGAGAGCACCTCCCGCTCGCGGCGGGTCAGCTGCTCCAGGGCGGCCGGTTCCGGTGCCGGGCGGGAGGCCGCGGGCTGCCCGGCGAACTCCGCGATCAGGCGCCGGGTCACCGCCGGGGCGATCAGGCCCTCGCCGCGGCCCACCGTCCGTACCGCGTCCAGGAGTTCACGTGCCTCGGTGTTCTTCAGGAGGAAGCCGCTGGCCCCGGCGCGCAGCGCGCCGAAGACGTACTCGTCGAGGTCGAAGGTGGTCAGTACCAGGACGTCGGCGAGCTTCTCGGCCACCACCTGACGGGTCGCCGAGACGCCGTCCAGGCGCGGCATCTGCACATCCATCAGGACCAGATCGGGCCGCAGTTCGCGGGCGAGGGCCACGGCCCGCTCCCCGTCGCCCGCCTCGCCCACCACCTCGATGTCCGGGGCGCTGCGCAGGATCAGCACCAGTCCCGCGCGTACCGCCGACTGGTCCTCGGCGACCAGTACCCGGATCGTCATCCCGGCCTCTCCTCGTCCTCGCTCCGGCCGGGCCAGGGGGCCCGGACCGTCCTCGCCGTCCGCCGCGCCGGTTCCGCCCCGCCGTCCAGCGGCAGACCGGCCCGCACCTCCCAGACGCCGCCGCCGTCCGCCACCTCGGCGGTGAACTCCCCCCGCAGCAGCGCCACCCGCTCCCGCATCCCGACCAGACCGGCACCGCCGCCCGGGGCGCGCGGCCCCGACCGCCGCGCGTAGGGGCTGCGCACCCGGACCTCCAGCGCCTCGGGCCCCCGGCGCAGCGTCACCGTGACCCGGCCGGGCGCCGCGTGCTTGAGCGCGTTGGTCAGCGACTCCTGGACGATCCGGTACGCGGCCAGCTCGACCGGCGCCGGGAGGGCGGCCCCGGGCTCCTCCCGGCCTCCGGTGGCGGCCGGGCCGTCCGGGTACCGCAGCTCCACGTCGAGGCCGTTGGTGCGGGCGCCCTCCACCAGCTGGGCCAGGCCGTCCAGGGTGGGCGCGGCGGCGGGCTCGTGCTCGCCGCTGTCGTCCCGCAGGATGCCGATCAGGCGGCGCATCTCGGCGAGCCCGTCCACGCTGTTCTCCCGGATGACCGCGAGCGCCTCCCGGGTGGTCTTCTCCTCGTTCAGGGAGAGCGCGGCCGTGGAGTGGATGGCGATCGCGGAGAGGTGGTTGGCGACCAGGTCGTGCAGTTCGCGTGCCATCCGGGCGCGCTCGGCGGCGACTGCCTGCGCCCGGTCCATCTCGGCGAGCAGGGCGGTCTGCTCCGCGCGCAGCCGGGCCGCCTCGGCGGCGTCCCGGTGGTCGCGGAGCAGCGCCCCGGTGCAGGCGGGTGCGAAGGAGACCAGGCCTGTCACCACGCCGACGAGCAGCGCCTCGGGGGTGCGGAACCAGGCCAGGAAGCCGATGGTCACCCCGACCGTGATCAGCCCCGTGGTCACCGGCAGCCGCCGGGCCAGGGCCGGGCTGCCGTAGACCACGGCCGCGTACATCAGGTCGGTGTACATCACGACGGTGGAGAGGCTGCCGTCGGTGAACTGGTCGCCGACCAGGGCCAGGGTGCCGGCGAGGAGCGCGAACCGCGGCCGGGTGCGGCGCAGCAGCTCCAGGGCGGACATCAGCGCCAGCGGCAGCAGTACCCAGGAGCCGCCGAGCAGGCCCTCGCCGCCCTGGTTGTCCAGGCCGATCCCCCACAGCAGCAGGCCGAAGCCGAGGCCCGCCACGGCGATGAGCACATCGTGGCGATGCGGGCGCGGGAGGGTCGCGGACATGCCTCCATCCAACACGCCACCGGGCCCCGCTGCCTGCGCCCCGGGGAGGAGACCGGGGCCCGCCACTACATCGAACCGGGTACTCCGCGCGGCGCGCACCGCGGGGGAGGGCCGCGCGCTACATCGAAGGATGCAGTGCGGTTTCCTCACCGCCGACGACGTCCCGGCGGCCGTGGGGCGGGAGCCTGGACGGTGTCCGCACACCCCTGGGAGCCGCCGTGATCGTCACCCTCGTCGTCGTCTGCGAGGTCGCCTTCTGGGTGCTCCTCGCCGCCGGTCTCGCCGTGCGCTATCCGCTGAGGATGCCGCGTACCGGCCTCGCCCTGCTGCTCTGCGAGCCGCTCCTGGAACTGGTGCTGCTCGCGGTCACCGCCATCGACCTCAAGAACGGCGCGGAGCCCAGCTGGGAGCACGGACTCGCCGCGCTCTACATCGGCTTCACGGTCGGTTACGGCCACTACACGATCGGCCGCCTCGACGCCTACGCCGCCCACCGCTTCGGCACCGGCCCGAAGCCGGTCAAGCCGCCGCGGTACGGGTACCCGCGGGCCCGCCACGAGGGGATGCTGTGGCTGCGCACCCTGGTCGCGGTGGCGGTCGCGGCGGCCCTGCTCCAGGGCGCGATCCTCTACGTGGGCGAGGGCGGCGCCACGGAGTCGCTGCGCGACTGGCAGTGGTCGGCGCTGCGGATCGCCGGGATCCACGGGGTGATCGCGCTGACGTACACGATCTGGCCCAAGAAGAGGCCGGAGGGCAAGGGGGGCGAGGGGGCCGGGGGGTCCAGGGATGCCGGATCGGAGGATCGTCGATCCCAGGACTCCCGGTCCCAGGATTCGCGGTCCCTGGATTCGCGATTCCAGGACTCCCGATCCGAGGATTCGCGGTCCCGGGACCCCCGACTCCAGGACCCCCGATCCCAGGACCCTTCGCGCACCTTCACCGGCTGAGCCGGACCGAGCCGAAACCGACCTGAGCCGAACCGAACCGAACCGAGCGGACTCGCCCCCTCAGCGCTCCCCGCCCGGCACCCACAGCACATCGCCGGTCTCCTTGTTGGCGACCCGGGCCAGGATGAACAGCAGGTCGGAGAGGCGGTTGAGGTAGGTCGCGGTGAGCGGGTTCATGGTCTCGCCGTGCGCTTCGAGGGCGGCCCAGGTGGAGCGCTCGGCGCGGCGGACCACGGTGCACGCCTGGTGCAGCAGGGCCGCGCCCGGGGTGCCGCCGGGCAGGATGAAGCTGCGCAGCTTCTCCAGGCGCTCGTTGAAGCGGTCGCAGTCCGCCTCCAGGCGGTCGATGTAGAACTGCTCGACCCGCAGCGGCGGGAACTCCGGGTCCGCCACCACTGGGGTGGACAGGTCCGCCCCGACGTCGAAGAGGTCGTTCTGCACCCGGGTGACCACCTCGGCCGTCTCCGCGTCGAGCCGCCCGAGGGCGAGCGCGGTGCCGAGCACGGCGTTGGCCTCGTTGGCGTCGGCGTACGCCGAGATCCTGAGGTCGGTCTTGGCGGTGCGGCTCATGTCGCCGAGGGCCGTGGTGCCCTTGTCCCCGGTCCTCGTGTAGATGCGCGTCAGATTGACCATGCGGTCAGCCTACGGGGCCTTCGGGCGGCCCCGGCGGCTGCTGCCGGGGGCGAGACGCAGGCCACATCCGTCCATGTCACTGGGGTCCGGCCCGTCTCGTCCTGAGGGGTGGAAGCGGAGCACGAACCCCCGAGGGAGCACACCATGGACGCGCGACTCGACTACTTCGCCGACCCGACCGCCGCCAAGACCTTCAAGCACTTCATGGCGGTCGGCAGGGCGCTCAAGGACTCGGTGCTGCCCGGCGCGACGCAGGAGCTGGTGGCGCTGCGCGTGAGCCAGATCAACGGCTGCGCCGTCTGCCTCGACATGCACACCAAGGACGCGGCCGCCGCCGGGGAGAGCCCGGTACGGCTCCATCTGGTCGCCGCCTGGCGGGAGGCCACCGTCTTCACCGAGGCCGAGCGCGCCGCCCTGGAGTTCGCCGAGGAGGGCACCCGGGTCGCGGACGGCCACGGCGGCATCGGCGACGAGGTGTGGGCACGGGCCGCCGAGCACTACGACACGGCGCAGCTCACCGCCCTGACCATGCTTGTCTCGTTCATGAACATGGTGAACCGGCTGAACATCCTCAGCCGGCAGCCGGCGGGCGACTACCAGCCCGGTCAGTTCCACTGAGGGGTACGGCGCGCCCGGTAAGCGCACGGAGTACGGAAGGGACGGACCCGGTGAGCAAGGTCGAGGAGTTCGAGGAGCTGCGGCCGCTGCTGTTCTCGCTGGCGTACCGCGTCCTCGGCAGCGTGGGGGAGGCCGAGGACGCGGTGCAGGAGACCTGGCTGCGCTTCGACGGCTCGGCGGCCCGGCCCGACTCGGCCAAGGCCTGGCTCTCCACCACGGTGACCCGGATCTCGATCGACGTGCTGCGCTCGGCCCGGGTGCGCCGGGAGCGGTACGTCGGCCCCTGGTTCCCCGAGCCGCTGCTCAGCGACCCGTACGAGGATCCCGAGCGCGCGGTGGAGCTGGCCGACTCGGTGTCGATGGCGGCGCTGCTGCTCCTGGAGCGGCTCAGCCCGCTGGAGCGGGCGGTCTTCGTGCTCCGGGAGGTCTTCGCCTTCGGCTTCGAGGAGGTGGCCGAGGCGGTGGGGCGCTCCGAGCCCGCCTGCCGCCAGCTCCTCGTACGGGCCCGGCGGCACATGGCGGCCGGGCGGCCCCGCTTCGACGCGGACCGGGCGGAGCGGCGGGAGCTGGCCCGGCGGTTCTTCGAGGCGCTGAAGGAGGGCGAGGTGGGGGAGTTGCGCGAACTCCTCGCCGCCGACGTGCAGTTGGTCGGGGACGGCGGCGGCAAGGCCCCGCAGCTGGCCCGGACCGTGGTCGGCGCCGAGCAGGTGGCCCGGCTGCTCGCGGCCTTCTTCCCGGCGCTGACCGCGCTGCGGGTGACCGCCGAGCCGCACGAGGTCAACGGCCAGCCCGGCGCCCTCTTCCGGGACCGGGACGGCCGGATCGTGCACGCCCTCGCGCTCGACGTCCTCGACGGGCGGATCCAGGTCGTGCGCGGGGTGAGCAACCCGGACAAGCTCCGCCACCTCGGCCCGGTCGGCGACGCCTGGGCCCTGGACCGCGAGGTGCGCCGCCTGCGCCGCCGGGCGAACTGACCGCCGCCGCGGGTCAGTTCGCGGCGGTGCGGAAGACCCGGGTGCCCGCGGTCAGGGCGAGTGCGACCAGGGCGAGGGCGGTCAGGGTGCCGTACAGCATGTCCTCGGTGGCGTACCGGCCGACGTAGGCGGCGCGCATCGCGTCGACCAGGTAGCGGAAGGGCATGAAGTGCGAGAGCACGTCGAGCCAGCGGGGGCCGAGCGCCATCGGCAGCATCAGCCCGGAGAGCAGCATCGAGGGCATGGTCAGCGCGTTGACCGCGGGCCCGAACTCCTGCGGGGTGCGCACCTTGAAGGCGAGCGCGTAGGAGAGCGCGGCGAGCGCCGCGGTGAACAGGGCGACGAAGACGAAGCCGAGCAGGACGCCGCCGAACGGGGCGCGCAGGCCCATCGCCACCGCGGCCAGCACCAGCAGCACCGCCTGGAAGACGAAGAGCAGGGCGTCCCGCAGCACCCGCCCGAGCAGCAGGGCCAGTCGGCTCACCGGGGTCACCCGCATCCGCTCCACGACCCCGTGGTTCTGCTCGATGATGATCGCGAAACCGGCGAACGCGGCCCCGAACAGGCCGAGTTGGAGCAGCAGCCCGGGCACCAGGATCTGCCAGGAGTCGCCGTGCGAGCCGAGCGGCAGGCCGGTGAGCAGCGGTCCGAAGAAGACCAGGTAGAGCAGCGGCATCAGGGTGCCGAAGAGCATCTGGAAGTGGGAACGCAGGGTCTGGCGGGCATACCGGCCGAAGATCAGCGCGGTGTCGGACAGCAGGGGGGACACGGGGGTGCTCCTGGTCTGGGTGCGGGTGTGCGGGTGTGCGGGTGTGCGGGTGTGCGGGTGTGCGGGTGTGCGGGTGTGCGGGCGTGCTTGGTGCGCGGGTGTGACGGGGCGTACGGAGTGATGGCGGCGTACGGGCGTGGCGGGAGCGCGGGCGATCGCGAACCGGGCGGACGCGAGCCGGTCGGCCGTGAACCGAACGGACGCGAGCCGAAAGGCCGGTACCGGCCCGGGAGTCAGACCGCCACCGGGGCCTCCTCCTGTGGGGCGGGTCCCCGGCCGGTGATGGCGAGGAAGGCCTCCTGGAGGGCGGCCTCGGCGGAGCCCGCGTGGCGCAGCTTGAGCTCGGCGGGGGTGCCCTCGGCGACGATCCGGCCCTCGTCGACGACGACCAGGCGGTCGGCGAGGGCGTCGGCCTCGTCGAGGTAGTGGGTGGTCAGGACGACGGTGGTGCCGTGGTCCGCGCGCAGGCGGCGGATGAGGTCCCACAGCGCGGCGCGGCTCGCGGGGTCGAGGCCGGTGGTCGGCTCGTCCAGGAAGAGCAGCGGCGGGCGGTGGGTGAGCCCCATGGCGATGTCCAGGCGCCTGCGCTGACCGCCGGAGAGCGCGGTCGTCTTCCGGTCGAGCAGCGCGGTGAAGTCCAGCTCGGCGGCCAACTCCTCGGCGCGGGCGGCGGCTTCGGCCCGGCCGAGCCGGTAGAGGCGGCCCTGGGTGGCCAGTTCCTCGCGCACGGTCAGGCTCGGGTCGACGCCGCCGGACTGGGCGACGTAGCCGATGCGGGCGCGCACGCCCGCCGGGTCGGCGAAGAGGTCGTGCCCGGCGACGGTCGCGGCGCCGCCGGTCGGGGGGAGCAGGGTGGTGAGCATGCGCAGGGTGGTCGTCTTGCCCGCGCCGTTGGGGCCGAGCAGTCCGAGGATCTCGCCGGGGTGGACCCGCAGGTCGATTCCGCGCACCGCCTCGACGGGGCCCTGCTTGCTGGTGAAGGTCCGGGACAGCCCGGCCGTGCTGATGAGGGGCATGTGCCCAGAAAAACAGAGTCGCTTAAATTTTGCAACGGCCCCAAAATTTGAGTGAGGGCAGGAAAGCTAGACTGGCGGGCATGGCCGAGGGACTCAGGGAGCGCAAGAAGCGCCGGACCAGGCAGCAGATCTCCGATGTCGCCACCGGGCTCTTCGTGGCCCGCGGCTTCGACGCCGTCACCGTCGCCGAGATCGCCCGGGCCGCCGATGTCTCCGTGAACACCGTCTACAACTACTTCCCGGCCAAGGAGGACCTCTTCTTCGACCGCAGCACGGGCGTGATCGACCGGCTCGCCCGCTGGGTGCGGGGCCGCGATTCGGGGGAGTCCGCCGCCGCCGCGGTCCTGCGCGAGCTGCGCGCCGAGGTCGAGGCGGTCTCCCCGCGGCTGGGCCTGATGGACGGCTACGCCGACTTCATGCGGGTGGTGGAGGACTCCCCGGCGCTGCGCTCCCGGCTGTGGGCGATCGGCCAGGAGGTGCACACCCGCCTGGAGGAGGCGCTGCGCGCGGAGACCGGGCCCGAGGAGGGTGACGTACTGCCCGAGTTGATGGCCGGGCAGATCAACTGGCTGCACGAGGCGGTGATGTCGGCCATCAGCCGCAAGATGGTGGCGGGCGGCGCCCCCGCGGCGGTCTCCCGGGAGGTGCTCGTCCTCATCGACGAGATGGAGGAGCTGCTCAGCGAGCGGGTCCTCAACTACGCGGTACGGCTCGGGAACTGAGCGTCACGGCTCACGGGGCGCGGGACGGCGGTGTGATGTCCGTCTATTGAGACGTGACGCGCATCTCTTAGCCCCCAACTGGTGCCCGGCTACCGCTAATGTCCGCCCGGAGGCATACATCAACAGGGTGCAAGGGGTGTAGCAGTGGCCAGGAAGCTCGCTGTCATCGGCGCCGGACTCATGGGGTCCGGTATCGCGCAGGTCTCCGCCCAGGCGGGCTGGGACGTGGTGCTGCGTGATGTGACCGATCAGGCGCTGACCCGCGGCACGGACGGCATCAGGAAGTCGTACGAGAAGTTCGTGGAGAAGGGCAAGCTCCAGGCCGCGGACGCCGAGGCCGCGCTCGGCCGGATCACCACCACGACGGATCTGGACGCCACCGCCGAGGCGGACGTCGTGGTCGAGGCGGTCTTCGAGAAGCTGGAGGTCAAGCAGGAGATCTTCGCCACGCTCGACAAGATCGTGCGCCCGGAGGCGGTGCTCGCCTCGAACACCTCCGCCATCCCGATCACCAAGATCGCCGCCGCCACTGCCCACCCCGAGCGGGTCGTCGGCGCGCACTTCTTCTCGCCGGTGCCGATGATGCAGCTCTGCGAGCTGGTCCGCGGCTACAAGACGAGCGACGAAACCCTCGCCACCGTCAGGGAGTTCGCCGAGTCGGTCGGCAAGACCTGCATCGTCGTCAACCGCGATGTGGCGGGCTTCGTCACCACCCGTCTCATCTCGGCGCTCGTCGTCGAGGCGGCCAAGCTCTACGAATCGGGCGTGGCCAGCGCCGAGGACATCGACACCGCCTGCAAGCTGGGCTTCGGGCACGCCATGGGGCCGCTGGCCACCACCGACCTGACCGGCGTGGACATCCTGGTGCACGCCACCGGCAACATCTACACCGAGAGCCAGGACGAGAAGTTCGCCCCGCCGGAGCTGATGCGGCGGATGGTGGACGCGGGCGACCTGGGCCGGAAGTCCGGACAGGGCTTCTACACGTACTGACGTGCTGGTGGGGCGGCCGGCCGCTCACCCCTCCGGGTGATTTCGGTATCGGTTCGCTCACGGACGGCGACTTGAGTACGTATCAGGCCGCACGTTGCTGTGACATACACAGACGCGACAACTGTCAGCCGCGCGGCACTCGTGTTCCCGCCGGGACACGGGTGCCGCCCCGCACTCCGGGAGCGCATATGCACATCAGGGGCGACCACGCCGAGCTGGTCGTCGGGGGCCGCCTCGATGTCCGCACTGCGGCGGACGCCCGGACTGCGCTGCACGCGGCCCTCGACGAGGGGGCCGGGGACCTGGTGCTCGACCTGTCGGCACTGGAGTCCTGGGACGCCGCGGGACTCGGCGTCATCATGGGCGCCCACCGGCGCGCGGGCCGCTGCGGACGCAGGCTCGTCCTGCGCGGCGTGCCCCTGCAGATGCAGCGCCTGCTGGTGGCGACCAGGCTGCACCGCATCCTCGCCATCGAGGGCGGCATCGGCGCCGACGCCCTGCCCCGCGTCTGAAGCCTTCGGGGCCCGGCGTCCGAGCCCTCGCGCCCCCGCGCCCGAGGCCGCCCGGCCCGCCCGCGAGGCATCCTCACCGCCGTCCGGCACCGTCGAACGCTTCCCCGGTCCCGCACGCCCGGCCCCGACCGAGGACCGGACGCCGCCGGGCAAAGCGTGCGCAAAGCCCTCATCCCGTACGTAGGTGATGTCCCGGACCGCCACGCACCCCGCGGGTGTACCGGTTGGGTGGCACCGTCTAGGGTGCCCTCGCCCGTACGAGTGACCTGGCCGCGGGGCGGGCACCCGAGCAGGAGGGCATACGTCCGGCGCAGACGGCATCTGAGTGCGCACCCGGCCGAGAGGATCTCGGCCCACAAGGCTTTGGGGGCTTTGCAGATGGATCCGCACAACGGCGACCGCGAGGAGCACGGCGAGCTGCCGCTGCCGCGCCGTGCCGCGGGCCGGGACCCGCTGGTGCCCGACCTCGCCGCGCACACCCCGCCGCCGGTCCGGATGGTGCAGCTGGTCAGCGGCCCGTATCTGCTGACCCTGAACCCGCTGGACGGCAGCGAGGTCGAACTCTGCCCGCCGGGCGAGCGCCCCGGACCCCCGGTCCGCCTCAGCGCGGAGCGGCGCGAGGCGGCCCGGCGCGCGGCCGCCGCACCGCTGCCGCCCGGCCTCGCCCCCGGCGCCCGGCCGCTGCTCCAGCGCGAGGAGGAGCGCGAGCGGCTGGTGCGGCTGATCGGCCAGGGCCGTTCGGTGCTGCTGACCGGGCCGCCCGGATCCGGCCGTACCGCGCTGCTCGACGCGGTCGCCGAGCGCTGCGCCGAGCTGGCCCCGGACGGCGTGATCCGCCTCAGCGGCCACCGGCGGAGCGGCCCGGAACTGCTGCGCGCGCTCTACGCCGCCGTCTACGACACCGCGCTGCACCGGCCGGACGCCGAGACCGTGGCCGCCCTGGTCCGGGACATCGGCGCGGTCGTCCTCCTCGACGACCTCGCCCTCAGCGGCGCCGCCCTCGACGAACTCCTCGCCTCCGCCCCCGAGTGCGCCTTCCTGATGGCCGCGACCCCGACGGCGATATCCGGGCCGTCCGCGGGCGCGAGCGTCGAGGAGGTCTTCCTCACCGGGCTCGACCGCGCGGGCGGCCTGGAACTGCTCGCCCGCGAGGTCGGGCGCCCCCTCACCGACGACGAGGAGACCTGGGCCGGCGACCTCTGGTTCGAGTCGGAGGGACTGCCGCTGCGCTTCGTGCAGGCCGGCGCCCTGCTCCGGCAGCGCGACCGGCTCCGTACCGGCCCGATCGGCTCCGGCGCGCAGGATGACGAGCCCGGGTACGCGATTGTCCCCGGGTACGGGACCGCCGCCGGGGACGAGGTCTTCGCCGAGCAGGTGCCGCTGCCCACCCTCGCCGAGGGCGCCGCACCGGCCGCGCTGCTCGCCTCCCGGATGACGGAGTCCGCCCGCGAGACCCTGCGCTTCTCCGTCGCGCTCGGCGGCGAGGTCCCGCACCCCGCCCATCTGCCCGCCCTGGTCGGCGACACCCACGCCGACGCCGCGATGGCCGAACTCGTCGACGCCGCCCTGGTCACCCCGGTCGGCTCCCGGCACCTGCTCGCCGCGGGGGTGCGCACCCAACTGCTCGCCGCCGGATACGGGGACGGCGCCGAGCAGCGGGTCCTGATCGCCGCCCAGCACTATGCCTGGTGGACCGGGCACCCCTCGGTCACCCCGGAGCGGGTCGCCGCCGAGGCGGGTGCCGTGCTCGCCGCGCTCACCGCCGTCATCCCCGCCGCGGGCACCCCGCTGCCGGGCCCCGGCGAGGAACCCGAGCCGAACATCCCGGTCGGCCTCGCCCGCACCGCCGCCCCGGCCTTCGCCGCCGCCCTCGAATGGGGCGCCTGGGAACGCACCCTGCGTGCCGGGCAGGAGGCCTCCCGGCTCACCGGCGAGATCGCCGAGGACGCCTGGTTCCACCATGAACTCGGCGTACTCGCCCTGTGCACCGGGCAGTTGGAGCGCGCCCGTACCGCGCTGGAAGCCT
Source organism: Streptomyces physcomitrii (assembly GCF_012273655.1). GTDB lineage: Bacteria > Actinomycetota > Actinomycetes > Streptomycetales > Streptomycetaceae > Streptomyces > Streptomyces physcomitrii. The sequence continues at coordinate 760,457 of NZ_JAAWWP010000001.1, forward strand.
CCCTCGGCCTGCGCGGGGCGCTCGCCGACAAGCGCGGCACCATGACGGGCCGCCGCGCCCTCGCCCTGGTCGCCGACCGCACCGGGGGCAACCTGCCGGAGGCGCTCCAGCTGCCGCCCGAGGACAGCGAGACCGTGCTGCTGCCCCAGCGCGGCGCGGTCTCCCCGCCGACCCCCGCCCGCGGCATCGAGGCGGTGGTCCGCACCGTGGCGGCCCCGCTGGAGCCGGTGACCCTGGTCGCCCGCGGTGCCGCACCGGCACGGGCGGCCGGGGCCGGGGATCCCGGGCGCGAGCAGCCGGGCGGGGCCCGCCGCAATCTGGTCGCCGCGGGCGCCGGGGTGCTGCTGCTCGCCGTCCTCGGCACGGTGGTCGCCCTCGGCCTCTCCGACGGCGGGGACGGCGAGGAGGTCAGCACCAACCCCTCGGCCACCGAGCAGCCCGCCGAGCCGGACTTCCCGGACGACGGCGATGAGGTGGCCACGCCCAGCAAGGCGGGCAAGAAGACGAAGGACTCGACCTCGCCCTCCCCGAGCGGGAGCGGCTCCTCGTCCGCGAGCGAGAGTGCCTCGCCGAGCGAGACCGAGGACGAGACGCCCTCGAAGCCGACCCGCACGACCAAACCGCCGCACACCACCAAGCCGCCCACCACCACGAAGCCCCCGACGACCACGAAGCCGCCGACCACCAAGCCCCCGACCAGCGACCCCGAGACGACCCCGCCGACGGATCCGCCCACGGACCCCTCCGACCCGGACACCTCGATCACCGCGACCGGCCCCGGCAGCCCGACGGCGAGCGAGACGCTCTCCGGCGAGCCGACGGGACCGGCCGAGTCGGAGGCCTCGGACGGCGAGCGGCTCGCCTGAGGCGGTAACCGGCGGGCGCGGGCGGGCAGTTGACCGGCCGCCGCCGGGCGGAGAGGACGCCGGACGGAGAGGTCGCCCGGGCGGCGAAACCGCCCGGACTGAGAGATCGCCCGGACGGCGAGACCGCCTCGACGACGACCCCGCGCGGTACGGCGGAGACCCCGTACGGACAGAAGCGCCCGGCCGCAGATCGGCCGGGCGCTTCTTGTGCGGGAGCGGGGTGGACGGAAGCGGAAGGCGGGGAAGCGGGGCGTCGGGCCGCGCCCCCCAACTCCCTCAGAACAGCCGGAGCTTGTCGTCCTCGATGCCGCGCAGGGCGTCGTAGTCCAGGACGGTGCAGCCGATGCCGCGGTCGGTGGCGAGGACGCGGGCCTGCGGTTTGATCTCCTGGGCGGCGAACACCCCGCGTACCGGGGCGAGATGGGGGTCGCGGTTGAGCAGTTCCAGATAGCGGGTCAGCTGCTCCACGCCGTCGATCTCGCCGCGCCGCTTGATCTCCACCGCGACGGTCGCGCCCTGGGAGTCCCGGCACAGGATGTCCACCGGGCCGATCGCGGTCGGGTACTCGCGGCGGATCAGGGTGTAGCCCTCGCCGAGGGTCTCGATGCGGTCGGCGAGGAGTTCCTGGAGGTGGGCCTCGACGCCGTCCTTGATGAGCCCGGGGTCCACGCCGAGTTCATGGGAGGAGTCGTGGAGCACTTCCTCCATGGTGATGATGAGCTTCTCGCCCGCCTTGTTGACGACCGTCCAGACGCCCTCCTCGGCGTCCTTGCCCTCCTTGAGGGTGCAGGGCGGGGACATCCAGTTGAGCGGCTTATAGGCCCGGTCGTCCGCGTGGATGGAGACGCTGCCGTCGGCCTTCACCAGGATCAGACGGGGGGCGGAGGGCAGATGGGCGGTGAGCCGGCCCGCGTAGTCCACGGAGCAACGGGCGATGACGAGACGCATGGTGGGCAACGCTACTCGACGGCCGGGGCCGCTCGCGATCTCGGCTCCCGCCCCTGCGCGAGCCGGTGACCGGGTTCTTGCCTTTTTCCCTCAAGTCCCTTTCGTCGGTGGCCGGTTGTGTGCGCATTCGCCTGGTGCGGGCGGGAGTCGATGCTTACGGTGGAAGCGGGACGTCGCGAGGTGTGCACGCTGCGTGTCCGATGTCCCTCCCTGTCCGTCGACCCCCGGCACCCGGGGGCGTGAGAGGAGTACCCATGTCGCTCGACGTCTCACCGGCCCTACTGGAACAGGCCGAGCGAGGCGAGGTCGACGAAGCCGCCTTCGTCGACTGCGTCCGGACCTCCCTGCCCTACGCATGGGACATGATCAGCTCGCTGGTCGCCCAACTGAAGGTCGACGGCGGTGACTTCGCCGACAATCAGACCCCGCCGCCGGACGAGCAGGCCCGCGGCCAGCTGCTGCGCGCTCTCGCCAGCGACGCCATACGCGGTGCTCTCCAGCGCCACTTCGGCGTCCGCCTCGCCTTCCAGAACTGCCACCGGGTGGCCGTCTTCCCCCTGGACGCCGCCGTGGACCAGCGGCTGGGCCGCTTCACCTCGGTCCGCAGCCAGATCCTGAACCAGTCCCCGGAGTTCCGGGACTGCTGACCCGCCCGGGGTGAACGCCGCCCGTGCGCCCGGTCCCGGGAACCGCGCGCACGAGGCGGCCCGCGAGATCCCCCGCCGTCCCGCGCCCGCCGCCGACTCCCGCGCCCCGCACACCGCTCAGCGCAGCAGGGGCAGCACCTCGGCGCCCAGCCGCCGGACGTTCTCCTCGGTGGCCGCGAGGTCGCCGCTGCCCTCGGCGAGCAGGGCGAAGCGGCTGATGCCGGTGCGCTCGGCGGTCGCCGCGAGCCGGTCGGCACACTGCCGGGGCGTGCCCACCGGGTGCAGGGAGCAGAGCAGTTCGGTGTACGCGTACGGATCGCGCATGGTCCGCGCCCGGCCGTCCACGGTCACATGGGCGCCGAGCCCCAGCCGGAACCAGCCCGGCATCGACTTCAGCAGCACCCGCGCCGCCTCGGCGCCCTCGTCCGCGACCTGCGCGACCCCCGCCGAGACATGCGCCGCCGTGGCGACGGTCTCCGGGCCGTGGCCCGCCTCCCGCGCCAGCCGCCGCCACAGCGCCAGGACCTCCGCCTTCTCCTCGTCGCCCACATGCATGCCGAGCAGCATCGGCAGCCCCCGCTCGGCCGCCAGCCGCACCGACTTCGGCGAGGTGCAGGCGAGCACCACCTCCGGGCCCGGGCCGCCGAACAGCGTCTCGGCGGGCCGCGGCACCACCGCCACCTCCCGGAAGGGGAAGCGCCCGCCGCCCGCCACCCTTGGCTCGCTCAGCCAGCGCAGCAGCAGGTCGAGCGAGTCCGGGAAGCCCTCCTCGTACGCCTCGATCCCGGCGCCGAAGACCTCCAGGTCGACCCAGGGCCCGCCGCGCCCCACGCCGAGCGTGAACCGGCCCCCCGAGGTCAGATGCAGCAGCGCCGCCTGCTCGCCGACCGCGACCGGATGCGCGGTGGGCAGCACCGTCACCGCGGTGCCCACCCGCAGGGTGCGGGTCCGGCCGAGCAGCAGGGCGGCCAGGGTGAGCGCCGAGGGACAGGTCCCGTACGGCACGAAGTGGTGCTCGGCGATCCACGCGGAGTCCAGGCCCGCCGGCTCGCTCAGCTCGGCGGTCCGCACCGCCCGGTGCAGGGCCTCACCCTGACCCTGGCCCGGGAACTGCGCGCCCAGTACGAAGGTTCCTATCCGCATCGCCCTACCGCCCCTCTCGGTGCCGGCCCCGGCCCTGCGGCACCGGCGGGGCCGTGCCCTCGACGGCAACAACGGAGCACGCCCGCCGAGGGCACGGCCTCGCCCGTACTTCGCGGGGCCCGGCGGTCGGCACCGGGCGCCCCACGGGCCCCTGACGCCTCGCACCTGCCCGGTGGCGCGCCGCGTACGCTGGATGCGCTCCTTGTCGCCGCCGAGTCCCGTGAGGTGTCCCCGTGTCCCCGCGCCGCAATCGCGTCCCGTCCCGCAAGGGCCCCCGCACGGACGAGGACGACTCGGGCCGCTACGGCGGGTACGAGTCCCCCGAGACCTGGCAGGGCGAGGAGTGGCGGGTGCGCCGGGTCGCGGGCGGCGGCGCGGCCGGGAAGACCTACCGCTGCCCGGGCTGCGACCAGTTGATCCCCTCCGGGGTGCCGCACATGGTGGCCTGGCCGCAGCACTCCGGCGTCGACGAGCGCCGGCACTGGCACACCTCCTGCTGGAACGCGCGGGACCGCCGCACCTCGCGGGTGCAGCGGTCCCGTAACGCGCCTCGCTACTGAGCGGCGGCCTCACACGTCCCGGCTGTTGAGGGCCACGGCCGCGCCGATCAGGGCCGCCAACGAGATGCCGAGCATGATCCACACCGGCTGCCAGCCGGTCGGACCGGCGTCCGCGCCCGCGGCGGCCTCGCCGTAGACGCCGATGAGCAGGCTCGGGATCGAGTACTCCAGGAGGAAGTCCCGGACGCCGGCGAGCGATTCGGAGAACATGAACATGGCCGCCACCAGCGGCAGCAGCATCACGCCGATCATCAGGGTGATCGCGCCCGCCGAGTGCCGGATGATGGCGCCGACGGAGAGCGCGAGCAGACCGATCAGCGCGACGAACAGGCCCACGCCGACGGTCGAGCGCAGCCACTCGCCGCCGCTCGGGTCGACCGCGTCGGTGATCATCGCGGTCTGGAGCGCGCCGACCAGCGCGGCGAGCACCGTGGTCATGGTGAAGACGAGCAGGAAGAAGACGAGGGCCTTCGCGGCGAGCACCCGGCCGCGCGCCGGGCAGGCGGTCAGCGTGGTGCGGATCATGCCGGTGCCGTACTCGGAGGCGATGGTCAGCACGCCCAGCGTCATCACGCAGATGCTGCCGAGGAGCACCCCGAAGAAGCCGAGGCCGAGCGCCGACTCGTTCTCCAGGCTCGTGTCGCTGCCGGCCACCGCGGCGGCGGTGGCCAGGCCGATGCCGAGCATCAGGAAGGCCATCACACCGAGCGTCCACAGGGTGGAGCGCACCGAGCGGATCTTCGTCCACTCCGAGGCGAGGGCGTCACCGAGGTGGGTCTCGCGCACCGGGATCGGCGAGACGTACGAGCCGCCGGGCGCGGGCTGCCCCGGGCCGTGGCCTTGCTGCGGAACCTGCTGCGGCGCGGGCGGCTGCGCGTAGGCCTGCTGCGGCGGGGTCGGCGTGCTCATCGGGAGTCCTCGCGGTACGGGTGCGGCTGGGGGGCGGGGGCGGCGACCGGGGCGGCGGGTGCCTGGACCGGTGCGCCGTAGGGCTGGCCCGCGGGGGCCTGGGCCGGGATGCCGTAGGGCCGGCCCGCCGGGACCGGGCCGCCCTGCTGCGGTGGCGGGGGCGGGTACCAGCCGGGCTGGCCCTGACCGGGCACCGGCAGCTGCGGGGGCGGTTGCGCGCCGGGCGGCAGCGGCTGGTCGAAGCCCGCGAGCTTGTCGTCGGTGGAGCGGTAGTCGACCGCGCCCTGCGTCATCCGCATGTACGCCTCCTCCAGCGAGGCCTGGTGCGGGGACAGCTCCCACAGGCGGATCCCGGCCTCGTGGGCCAGGTCGCTGATGCGCGGCAGCGGCAGCCCGGTGACGCGCAGCGCGCCGTCCGGCTCGGGCAGCACCTGGCCGCCCGCGCCGCCGAGCACCGTGCCGAGCTTCTCGCGCAGGGCGGGCTCCGTGTCGGGGGTGCGGACCCGGGCGAAGTCCGAGGAGTTCTGCGAGATGAACTGGCTGATACTGGTGTCCGCGAGGAGCTGCCCGCGGCCGATCACGATCAGATGGTCGGCGGTCAGCGCCATCTCGCTCATCAGGTGCGAGGAGACGAAGACCGTACGGCCCTCGGCGGCAAGGGACTTCATCAGATTGCGGACCCAGAGGATGCCCTCCGGGTCGAGGCCGTTGACCGGCTCGTCGAAGAGGAGCACCTGCGGGTCGCCGAGCAGGGCCGCGGCGATACCGAGCCGCTGGCCCATGCCGAGCGAGAAGCCCTTGGAGCGCTTCTTGGCCACGGCCTGGAGGCCGACCACGCCGAGCACCTCGTCGACCCGGCGGGCCGGGATGCCGGAGAGCTGGGCCAGGCAGAGCAGGTGGTTGCGCGCGCTGCGCCCGCCGTGCACCGCCTTGGCGTCGAGCAGCGCGCCGACCTGGCGGGGTGCGTTGGGCAGCCTGCGGTAGGGGTGACCGCCGATGGTGACCGCACCGGCGGACGGGGTGTCCAGGCCGAGGATCATCCGCATCGTGGTGGATTTCCCCGAGCCGTTCGGTCCGAGGAAGCCGGTGACGGCGCCGGGCCGCACCTGGAAGGAAAGGTTGTGCACGGCCGTCCGCGCGCCGTAGCGCTTGGTCAGGCCGACTGCCTCGATCATGCTCCGCACCCATTCGACAGGTTCGCGACGTCGGGGCGCGAGCCCCCGTAAGGGTTAGGAGAATAACGGGAGGCTGACGGTTCCGGCCAAAGCCAAGTTGTTACCGCCCGCGGGCGGGCGGGCCCGCGTACGCGGGGCGGGGCGCCCCTCCCCGCCTTCGGGGGCGGCTTCTGCGCCGCGGGTCCGCGCGCGTACCCTGGGGGCGCGGTCGGCCCCCGGGCCCGGCCGTACGGCGGTGGGGCCCGCCGTACCCAACCGCGGCAGCGTCGCCGCCAACGGTCCCTGCCTGACCCGCCGCGCGCCCGCACGCGCGGCTCCGAGTCGATCAGGCAGGAGCCTGGCGCATGCCCTTCCGCAGCAATCCCTCCGGTGATCCTTCCGGCGACCCCTCCCGCAGCGAGGCCACCGGCCTCGCCCCGGATGCTCCCGCCGCCCCGGCCGCTCCCGCCGGGCCGGTCGGCGCTCTCGACCCCGTCGACCCGATCGACCCCGACGCCGCGCCCCCGCCTCCCGACCCGGCCCACCCGCACCGTACGCAGCAGGCCCGCACCCTCCTGGTGATCGCGCTCGGCGGTGCGCTCGGGGCCTCGGCCCGCTACGGGGCCACCCTGCTGTGGCCGTACACCCCGGGCGCCTTCCCGTGGACCACCTTCTGGGTCAACGTCACCGGCTGCGCGGCGATGGGCCTGCTCATGGTGGTGCTCACCGAGCGGCTGCGCCCCCACCCGCTGGTGCGCCCCTTCCTGGGCACCGGGATCCTCGGCGGCTACACCACCTTCTCCACCTACGCCCTGGACGCCCGGGGCCTCTTCGACGGCGGCCGCCCCGGCACCGCGCTGCTCTACCTCGCCGCGACCCTGGCCGCCGCGATGGCCGCCGTCACCGGGGCCGCGGCCCTGACCCGGCTGGTCCTCGGGCCCCGGCCCGCGCGGGCGGAGGGCGGCGCGTGAACTGGCTGATGGTCGTCCTCGGCGCGCTGGCCGGGGCACCCCTGCGGTATCTGGCGGACCGCGCGGTCCAGAGTCGCCACGAGAGCGTCTTCCCCTGGGGCACCTTCGGGGTCAACCTCGCCGCCTGCGCCGGACTAGGCCTGCTCACCGGCGCGGCCACCGCCGTACCGCAGCCGCTCGGCGCGCTCCTCGGCCCCGGCTTCTGCGCGGCCCTGAGCACCTACTCCACCTTCTCCTACGAGACCCTGCGCCTGGCCGAGTCGGGCGCGCGCCGCTACGCCGCCGCCAACGCCCTGCTCAGCGTCCTCGCGGGCCTGGGGATCGCGGCCCTCACGACGGCCCTCGGCCAGGCCCTGGCCGGCGCCTTGGGCTGAGGGGCCGGTCGCGCGGGGGCGCCGAGCCGCGCGGTCATCCCGACTCCCCTTCCGGCGGCGGGAGTTCCCCGTAGCGGCGCGGGCGGGCCGAGTCGTCCGCCCAGGGTGCGAAGGCGGTGCGGAACAGCGGTGCGTGCTCCTCGGCGAGCAGGCGGCTGCCCTGCGCGCGGGCCCGGGGGGAGCTGCGGGCGCGGGCCACCCAGTCGGCCGGGCCGGGGCCGAGGAGTGCCCGCAGCGCGGGGGAGTCCGCGAGGAGCGCGTCGAGCAGGGCGGACTGGTCGCCGCCGCCGGGCCGCGGCCCGCCGGTGGCCGGGTCGGGCAGGACGCCGTGGGCACCGGCGTAGAGATAGGCGCCGCCGAGGCGTTCCCCGGAGGGCAGCTCCATCGCGAAGCGGTCGCCGGGCAGCAGGGCCCGGGTGTAGTTCGGGAACTCGGTGCCGTCCACCACCGCGAGCTGCGCCGGGTCCAGCCAGGAGACGACGAACTCCCGCTCGGCCGCCGGATCCGGACAGGGCGCGGCGGCCACGTACCCCGCCCGCCCGATGTGCGCGGAGCAGCCGACCGCGAGTCCGCGCACCCGCACCGGCACCATCGGCAGCACCGCGGGCACGGCGTACCGCGCCATCTTGTACGTGAGCTGGGCGGGCGAGGCGTTGGAGCCGACCGCGAGGACCGGGCAGCGCGCGCCGGTGGGGCTCAACCCCCGGGCGGTGAGGGCCTCGTCGAGCGTGGGCCCCTCGGGGGCGGTGCGCCAGCCGCCGAGGCGGGGCCCGCCCGGCAGCAGCGGGACCAGGGCCCCGTCCGCGAGCAGGACGGGGCCGGGGACCGGGCGGCCCGGGTAGGAGAGCGGGTCCAGGGCGGGCACCGTGTCGAGGCCCAGCGCCGCGAGACTGCGCTCCCCCTCCCCGGCCACCCCGCCGCCCTCCCTCGGTTCCTCAGGCGTCCCTGCGCTTGAGGAGCACGTACCCGCCGATCAGGGCGGCGAGCACCCACAGGCACATGATCCCGAGACCGCCCCAGGGTCCGTACGGGGTGTCGTCGTCGAAGGGCTTGACCACCTGCATGATCTTGCTGCCCGCCTGGTCCGGCAGGAAGCGGCCGACCTTCTTGGTGGCGCTGACGTTCCCGAGGATGTTGGAGATCAGGAAGAAGAAGGGCATCAGGATGCCGAGCGAGAGCATCGGGCTGCGCAGCATCGAGGCGACGCCCATCGAGAAGACCGCGATGAGGGTCATGTAGAGCGCCCCGCCGATGATCGCGCGTAGCACCCCGGAGTCGCCGAGCGAGGCGCTGTGGTCGCCGAGCATCGCCTGACCGGAGAAGAAGGCCAGGAAGCTGGTGACCAGCGAGACCACGAAGGCGAGGGCGGTGGCCACGGCGATCTTGCTGAACAGGAAGGTGGCGCGCTGCGGCACGGCCGCGAGGGAGGTGCGGATCATGCCGGTGCTGTACTCGTTCGCCACCACCAGGACGCCGAAGACGATCATCGCCAGCTGGCCGAGCGAGGTCCCGGCGAAACTGGTGTAGGTCGGGTCGAAGGTGAGCTTGTCCTCGCGGCTCATGTCGCCGTACTCGTGGTTGACGACCGCGCTGATGAGCATGCCGAAGGCGATCGTGACGAGCAGGGCGAGGGAGAGTGTCCAGACCGTGGAGGCCACCGAGCGGATCTTGGTCCACTCGGAGCGGATCACCTGGGTCACTGCCATCTCAGGCCCCCTTTCCGGGTCGCTGCCAGCCTTCGCCCCAGCCGGGGCTGCCCGGACCGCTCGCCGGTGGCGGTGCCTCGGCGCCGCCCGGCGGGGGAGCGGTCGGCAGGCCCTGGGTCCCGCCGCCGGGTGCCCCCGGGGCGCCGACGGGATACGGCTGCTGCGGCGGGCCGCCGGGGGGTGGGCTTCCGATGCCGCCGGGGCCGGTGTGGGCGTGGTATTCCACCGATTCGGCGGTGAGTTGCATGAAGGCCTCTTCCAAGGAGGCCTGCTGCGGGCTGAGTTCGTGCAGCACCAGGCGGTGGGTGGCGGCCAGTTCGCCGAGCCGGTCG
>NZ_JAAWWP010000010.1 GCF_012273655.1 Streptomyces physcomitrii
AGCACCACCCCCGAGGCGGTGGCCACGGCCCGTGCGCACCCGCTCCTGGCCAGCGAGACTGTTCCTGTCCCGGTGACGGGATGCGGCGGGCAGCGGCCCGGCGCGGGTACGGGACGGACCGCCGCGGTGCGGGGCGAGTGGACGGAGCAGCGGGATGAAACTGGCGTACCGGCTGAGGGAGACGGGGGTCGCCGCGCTGCGGGGTCTGGTCCTCTCGGTGGTCTCCCTCGGCGGCTCGATCGTGCTCCTCGTGGCCTGCGTGCTCTCGCTCGCCTTGATCCCGCTGGGGATCGGCGCCTTCACCACGCCCTGGGCGGTACAGGGCCTGCGCCACTTCGCGAACTGGCGGCGGCTGTGGGCCGCCCAGTGGTGCGGGGTGCGCATCCCGCCGGGCCACCGGCCCTTCCCCGAGGATCTGCGGCCGGGCGTGATCGGGCAGCTGGAGCGCTGCCGCCTGGTGCTGCGGGACCCCGCCACCTGGCGTGAACTGTGCTGGCTGCCCTTCGACATGACGGTCGGCTTCCTCACCGCCGTCCTCACGGTGGGCCTCGCCGTCTACCCCCTTGAGGGCTTCGCCCTCGGTGCGGGTCTGTGGCGGGCCTTCACCGACGGCACCCGCACCGGCTACTGGTACGGCTTCGTGCCCATCGACGGGCAGGTAGCGGGGATCGAGGCCGCGCTGCTCGGCCTCGCCCTGCTGACCGCCGCGCTCTTCCTCTCCCCGCGGCTGCTCCTGCTGCACTTCCGGCTGACCGGCGCGGTACTCGCCCCCGGCAAGGGCGAGTTGAGCGAGCGGGTACGGGTGCTCACCGAGACCCGGCGGGACGCGGTGGACACCTCCGCCGCCGAACTGCGCCGTATCGAGCGGGACTTGCACGACGGGGCACAGGCCAGGCTGGTCGCCGTCGGCATGGACCTCGGCACCATCACGGCGCTGATGGACCACGACCCGGCGAAGGCCAAGCAACTCCTCCTGCAGGCCCGGCAGTCCTCCGCCGAGGCCCTCACCGAACTGCGCGACCTGGTACGCGGCATCCACCCCCCGGTGCTCGCCGAACGCGGACTCGGCGACGCGGTCCGCGCCCTGGCGCTGCGCCTCCCGGTGCCGAGCGAGGTGCACGTGCAGCTGCCGGGCCGCGCCCCCGAACCGGTCGAGTCCGCCGCCTACTTCGCGCTCAGCGAGGTCCTCACCAACGCGGTCAAGCACGCCGGGGCCGAGCGGATCTGGGTCGACCTCCACCACGAGGGGGGCGCCCTGCGGATGTCGGTCACCGACAACGGCGGCGGCGGGGCGGTCGTCGGCGCGGGCAGCGGGCTCAGCGGAGTGGAGCGGCGGCTCGGTACATTCGACGGCGTACTCGCCGTCAGCTCCCCCGCGGGCGGTCCGACCATGGTGACGATGGAGATCCCGTGCGCGTTGTCCTAGCCGAAGACCTCTTCCTGCTGCGGGACGGTCTGGTGCGGATGCTGGAGGCCTTCGGCTTCGAGGTGGCGGCGGCCGTCGAGTCCGGACCCGAACTGACGCGGGCGCTCGCCGAGTTGAAGCCGGACGTGGCCGTGGTCGACGTACGGCTGCCGCCCTCGCACACCGACGAGGGCCTGCAGTGCGCCCTCGCCGCCCGCCGCGCCCGGCCCGGGCTGCCGGTGCTCGTCCTGTCCCAGCACGTGGAGCAGCTCTACGCGCGCGAACTGCTCGCGGACGGCAACGGCGGCGTGGGCTACCTGCTCAAGGACCGGGTCTTCGACGCCGAGCAGTTCATCGACGCGGTACGCCGGGTCGCGGACGGCGGCACCGCGATGGACCCGCAGGTCATCTCGCAGCTCCTCTCCCGGAGTTCGGCCCAGCGGCCGCTGGAGGCGCTCACCCCCCGCGAGCGCGAGGTCCTCGAACTCATGGCGGAGGGCCGCTCCAACGCGGCGATCGCACAGAAGCTGGTGGTCACCGAGCGCGCCATCGCCAAGCACACCTCCAACATCTTCCAGAAGCTGGACCTGCCGGTCTCCGACGACGACAACCGCCGGGTGCTCGCCGTCCTCGCCTTCCTGGACCAGGAGCGCTGAGCGGCTCGTCAACTGGCCTGCCCGGCAATGGAGTTGACTTGCTGTCACCTTTCGTGACGGAAAGCGACAAGGTGACCCGCGCGGTATTCGCTCGTTCTGCTGAACGTGCAGTCACAGGATGTCGCCCCCCGCCAGGAAGCAGCCGCGGTCGGCCAGCCGGTCGACGTCGAGCAGGCGCAGGCCGCCCTCGTCGAGCACTATCCGCGGCTGGTGCGGCTGGCCTATCTGGTGCTGCCGCCGGGCCTCGGCCGGGGCCGCCGGGTGCTGCTCGCGCACGGGCTCGCCCAGCGGGCGCTGCCGCGTGGCCGGGGGCGCGAGGGTGCCGCCCGGCAGGACCGGGTGCCGGACCAGCGCGGCCCCAAGGGCGCCGACCCCGGCTACGCCTTCGTCCGGCTCCGGGTGCTGCGCACCGCGCTGCGGGCCGCCGCCCCGCGCCGCCGCCTGGCCCCGCCCCGGCAGCTCAGGACCCTGCCTCTGGTGTGGGGGCTGCGGCTCTTCCCGCGCTCCGGCGGGCCCGAGGAGATCGCCCTCGACCAGCAGCTCGCCCAGCTCTCCGGGCCCGCCCGGGCCGCCTTCGCGCTGCGCGGCCTGGAGGAGCTGAGCGAGGCCGAGGCCGCCGGGCTGCTCGCCGCCGCGGGGGCCGAGGAGCCGGGCCGGGCCCTCGCCGAGGCCGCCCGGGTGACCGTGCCGGGCGTCCGGGGCGCCGCCGCCGTGCTCGGCTCCCCCGGCTTCGACCCCTGCTCGCTCCAGGCCAGGCCCACCGACGTACTGCGGCGCAGGCAGCACCTCAAGGCGGTGCTCGCGGGGGCGGCGGCCCTGCTCGCCTGCGGGGCGCTGCTCGGCCTGCCCGGCGAGGGCTGGGGCCCGGACGGGCCCGCCGCGCCCCCGTACGCGAAGAACCCGGCGGCCGAGGCCGCGCTCGACCCGGCGCGGCTGCTGCGGGCCGCCCCCGGGGCCTGGCGCACCTCCTCCCGCGAGGACTTCTCGGTGTGGCCGGCGCGCGGTGGACTCCGCGCGGACCAGGGGCTGTTGCGCCGGGCGCTGGCCGTCTGGGCGCGGCCCGGCGATTCCGTGCGGGTCTCCGCGACCCCGGGCACGCCCTCGGGGGCGCCGCCCGGACCGCCCCGGCTCCTGTTCGCCGCCGAGGTGGACGGCGCCCGGGTGGTCCTCTTCCACGACGGGCTGCGCATCGTGCGGTACGCGGAACCGGCGGACGGCAGCGGCGGCGCGGCGCTCGACTTCGCGGCCGTGGGCGGGGCCGAGGGCGGGACGGCACTGGCCGTGGTGGCGGGCAGGTCCGACGGCAACGTCCGCTATCTGACGGCGCCTTGGGCGGACCGGGTACGGGTACGCGACCTGCGCACCCCGCAGGCCGCGCCCACCGCCCTGCCCCGCTCGGGCCAGGGAGTCACCGATCCGGTGCCGCAGGGCGCGGCCACCCGCGACTGCGGCTCCTGGAACGCCCTCCAGGTGCGCGACCGGGCGGCCGGTGCGGACCGCCTCCTCACCGACCTCGGCGAACTGACCCCCGCCCGGCTGACCTACGGCCCGCCCGGCGGCCCGGCGACGGCCGACGACGACCCGGAGGCGCTCGACTCCTGGGCGGCCGGGGCCTGTTCCCTCACCGAGGCGCGCTCGCACGGGGTGCGGACGGTCAACTCCTGGCGGTACGCGGCCCAGGAGCTGCCCGAGGCCGGGGGCACCGCGCGCTGGCTGTGCGCCCGGGCCGAGACCTGGCGCGGGACGGGCAGCCGGACCTTCGCGCAGTTCTGGGCGCCGGGCCGGGAGTCGGTGGCGGTGACCGCGAAGGCCGAGGACACGGCGGCCTGCGGTCCGCGCCGGCCGCGGGTGCTCGCCGGGGTGCTCTGGAAGTCCGAGGCGGGCAACTGGTACCTGCTCGCCGCGGGCAGCGCGGACGTCACCTCGGTGCGCGCGGCGGGCGGGGTCACGGGCCGCGGCGCCGGCAACCTCCTCGCGCTGCCCGCGAGCCAGGGGGCGCGTGCGAAGATCACCGGCCGGCTCGCCGACGGCAGCAGCCTCGCTCCCCTCAAGTGAGCTGATTCCGGCGGGAGTTCAGCCGGGAAACCTCAGCGCTGGGTCCACCACACCGTGACGTCGGCGGGGATCTCGGCGAGGCCGTCCGCGACGTCGATCCCGCTGCCGTCACTGGTCAGCAGCACCTCGCCCTCGGCGGGCACCCGTACCGGCGCGCCGGTGGTGTTGGCCGTGCAGACGAAGGCCTCCCGCGGTCCGGCGAGACGGCGGAAGGCCAGCACGCCCGCGGGCGACTCCAGCCACTGCACGGAGTCGCCCGCGCCGAGCGCCGGGTGCTCCTTGCGGATCCTGAGGGCCGTCCGGTACAGCTCCAGGGTCGAGCCGGGCGCGCCGAGCTGCGCCTGGACGCTGAACTTCCCCCAGTCCGAGGGCTGCGGCAGCCAGCCCGCCCCGGCCCCGAATCCGTACGAGGGCCCGTCCACCGTCCAGGGCAGCGGGACCCGGCAGCCGTCGCGGAAGCCCTCCTGCCCGTCCGCCCGGAAGAAGGAGGGGTCCTGGCGGGCCTCGTCGGGCAGGTCCACCACATCGGGAAGCCCCAGCTCCTCGCCCTGGTAGACGTACGCCGAGCCGGGCAGCGCCAGCATCAGGAGCGAGGCGGCGCGGGCCCGCCGGAAACCCAGCTCCACCTCGCCGGCGGTCCTCAACTGCACGCCGAGGCCCGGGGGGTTGGCGTAGCGGGTGGTGTGCCGGGTGACGTCGTGGTTGGAGAGCACCCAGGTGGTGGTGGCCCCGACCGGGCGCATCGAGCCGAGCGAGAGGTCGATGATCTCGCGCAGTTCGGCGGCGTCCCAATAGGTCGTCAGATACTGGAAGTTGAAGGCCTGGTGCATCTCGTCGGGCCGCACGTACAGGGCGGTCCTCTCCAGGGAGGGCGTCCAGGCCTCGGCGACCAGGACGCGGTCCCCCGAGTACTCCTCCAGGATCCGGCGCCAGCCCCGGTAGATCTCGTGCACGCCCTCCTGGTCGAAGAAGGGCATCGGCTTGTTGCCGAGCATCGACACCTGGTCCGTGCTGCCCACGTCGGGCAGTCCGTGCGCCTTGACGAGCCCGTGCGCGACATCGACCCGGAAGCCGTCCACGCCGATGTCCAGCCAGAACCGCAGCACGGTGCGGAACTCGTCGGCCACGGCGGGGTGTTCCCAGTTGAAGTCGGGCTGCTCGGCGGCGAAGAGGTGCAGATACCACTGCCCGTCGGGCACCCGGCTCCAGGCGGAGCCGCCGAAGACGGACTCCCAGTCGTTGGGCGGGAGTTCACCGTCGCGGCCGCGGCCGTCGCGGAACCAGTAGCGCTCCCGCATCGGGGATCCGGGCCCCTCCTCCAGGGCGCGGCGGAACCAGTCGTGCTTGTCGGAGGAGTGGTTGGGCACCAGGTCGACGATGACCCGCAGGCCCAGTTCGTGGGAGCGGCGCACCAGGGCGTCGGCGTCCCGCAGGCTGCCGAACATCGGGTCGACGGTGCGGTAGTCGGCGACGTCGTATCCGGCGTCGGCCTGCGGGGAGGCGTAGAAGGGGCTCAGCCACACGGCGTCCACCCCGAGATCGCGCAGATAGCCGAGGCGGGCGCGGATGCCTTCGAGGTCGCCCATGCCGTCGGCGTTGCTGTCGGCGAAACTGCGCGGATAGATCTGGTAGATCACCGCGTCCCGCCACCAGCCGTGGCGGAGCGTGCTGTTCGTGGCGGACTGCGACCGGTCGGCTGAATGCTTGCTCATGACGTCCTTGAGTACGTAAGGGCGGGCAACAAGGCGATGCGGGCGCCGGGCCGGACTCTTCTCAGCCGCCGCGCCGGGGCGGGGCGGACCGGCTCTCAGGCCCCAGCATGCCGCGCCCGCCACGTCGGCACCACCGGACGCCCGCCCGGCGCCCGGCACCCCGGCGGCGGGCGCGGGGCGCGGCCGTGCCCGGGCGGCGGGATCCGGCTCGTCCCCGGGGTGCAGCGGATGCCCCGCAAACCCGACCAAGGGATGATCGTCCCCTGCTGGGGTTTCTGGCAGACTTTGTCCCGTGGGTGTGAGGAGTGTGGACACACTGGAAGGCCGCCGCGGCGCCTCTGCTTCACCCCCCGCGGAGCCCTCGGGCCGCGCCGGGAGAGGCCGCGCCGAGCTGCCCGGCCTGCTGCGCCGGGCCCGTGCCCCGCGCACCCCCCGGCTCTGGTTCGAGGTCCTGCTGATCGGCGTCAGTTACTGGACGTATTCCTTCATCCGCAACGCGGTACCCGAGCGGCGGGGCCGGGCGCTGGCCAACGCCGACTGGCTGTGGCGCCTGGAACAGGGCCTCGGCACCGGCTTCGAGCACGCCGCGAACCGGGCCGCGGACTCGGTGACCTGGCTGGTCGTGGGCATGAACTACTACTACGCGACCTTGCATTTCGTGGTCACGCTCGGTGTCCTCGTCTGGCTCTACCGGCGCCATCCGGGCCGCTACGCCGCCACCCGCCTGGTCCTGTTCTTCACCACCGCCGTGGCCCTGGTCGGTTACTACGTGTATCCGCTCGCCCCGCCCCGGCTGCTCCCCGGCGAGGGCTTCGTCGACACCGTCCTCGTGCACGACACCTGGGGTTCGATGGCCTCCGGCGATCTGAAGACGGTCTCCAACCAGTACGCGGCGATGCCCTCCATGCACATCGGCTGGTCGCTCTGGTGCGGGCTGACGATCTTCGCGCTGGCCAGGGCGCCGTGGGCGAGGATCCTCGGGCTGCTCTACCCGGTGGCCACCCTGATCGTCATCGTGGCCACCGCCAACCACTTCTGGCTGGACGCGGTCGGCGGCGTCCTCTGCCTCGCCTTCGGCTTCGCCGTGGCCCGCCTCTGGTACGGGTCGCTGCCCTACGCCCTGCCGCGGCAGGTGGAGCGGGGCCGGGCGAGAACGCGGGCCGCACCGGTCCCGGGAGCCGTGGCGGCGTCGGCCTCCACCCCGCAGCAGGGCGCCTCCGCCCGGCACCCCCGGGGAGCCTCCACCCGGCGGACGAGCGGCACGGTGGAGCCCGTCCGGCGCCATGTGCCCGAGGACTGGACCGGGCGCCCGGCACCGCCCGAGGGGCCGGCCCCGCCGCCTGCGCCGGAGCGCTCGGCCGCGCCGCCGCCGACCGGCGGGCCGCCTCAGGCCCCGTAGAACCGCTCCTCCACCACCGCGCGGGCCCGGCGGGTGATCCGGCGGTAGTCCTCCAGGAGGTCGCCGACATGCCCGGGGCCGTAGCCGAAGTAGCGGCCGACCGCGGCCAGCTCCCGGCTGTCGGAGGGGAAGGTGTCGCCGGCCCGGCCGCGGACCAGCATCACGGCGTTGCGCACCCGGGCGGCGAGCACCCAGGCCTCGTCGAGGATCTGCGCCTCCTCGGTCGCGAGGAGCCCGGCGGCGTGCGCGGCGGCCAGCGCCTCGCGGGTACGGGTGGTGCGCAGCCCCGGTTCCTCCCAGGCGTGCTGGAGCTGGAGCAGCTGCACGGTCCACTCGACGTCGGAGAGCCCGCCCCGGCCGAGCTTGGTGTGCAGGGTCGGATCGGAGCCGCGCGGCATCCGCTCGGACTCCATCCGGGCCTTGAGCCGCCGGATCTCGCGTACCGCGTCGTCGCCGAGCCCCTCGACCGGGTACCGCAGCGGGTCGATCAGCTCGACGAACCCGGCGGCCAGCTCCGGGTCGCCCGCGACCGGCTCGGCGCGCAGCAGTGCCTGCGCCTCCCAGACGAGGGACCAGCGCCGGTAGTAGGCCGCGTAGGAGGCGAGGGTGCGCACCAGGGGACCGGAGCGGCCCTCCGGGCGCAGGTCGGCGTCGATCAGGAGCGGCGGGTCGGAGCTGGGCAGCTGGAGCAGCCTGCGCATCTCGGCGACGACCTGGTTCGCGGCCTGCGCGGCCTCGTGATCGTCCACGCCCTCGCGGGGCTCGTGCACGAAGAGCACGTCCGCGTCGGAGCCGTAGCCCAGCTCGTGGCCGCCGAAGCGGCCCATGCCGATGACGGCGAAACGGGTGGGCAGGGTGTCGCCCCAGCCCTCGCGGACCACGGCGCGCAGGGTCCCGGCGAGGGTGGCGGCGGTGATGTCGCTGACCGCGCCGCCGGTCCGGTCCATCAGGGCGCCGGGGTCGAGCTCGGCGGGGCTCTCCTCGGTGCGGTAGGAGGCGACGATGTCGGCGGCGGTGGTGCGGAAGAGTTCGCGGCGGCGCACGGCCCGGGCGGCGGCGACCGCCTGCTCGCCGTTCGCGGCGCGGGAGACGGCGGCGAGGACCTCCTGTTCGAGGGCGCCGTGCTCGCGGGGGTCGAGGGCCTCGGTACCGAGCAGGTTGACCGCCTCGGGGGCGCGCATCAGCAGGTCGGGGGCGAGCCGCCCGGCGGAGAGCACCCGGGCGAGGTTCTCGGCCACGGTGCCCTCGTCGCGCAGCAGCCGCAGGTACCAGGGGGTCTGGCCGAGGGCGTCGGAGACCTTGCGGAAGCCGAGGAGGCCCGCGTCCGGGTCGGCGGAGTCGGCGAACCAGCCGAGCAGCACCGGCAGCAGGGTGCGCTGGATGGCGGCCTTGCGGCTGACGCCGGAGGCGAGCGCCTCCAGGTGGCGCAGGGCGGAGGCGGGGTCGGCGTAGCCGAGGGCGACCAGGCGTTCGCGGGCCGCCTCCGCGCTCAACCGGGCCTCGGTGGGCGCGAGTTGGGCGACGGCGTCGAGCAGCGGCTGGTAGAAGAGCTTCTCGTGCAGTCGGCGCACCACGGAGTTGTGGCGGCGCCAGGCGCGGTTCAGCTCGGTGATCGGCTCCCGGCGCAGGCCGAGGGAGCGCCCGATGCGGCGCAGGTCGGCGTCGTCCTCGGGCAGCAGGTGGGTGCGCCGCAACTTGTAGAGCTGGATGCGGTGTTCGAGGGTGCGCAGGAAGCGGTAGGCGTCGTCGAGCTGGGTGGCGTCGACCCGGCCCACGTACCCCCCGGCGGCGAGTGCCCGCAGCGCGTCGAGGGTGGTGCCGCTGCGCAGCGAGCGGTCCGAGCGGCCGTGCACCAACTGCAGGAGCTGGACGGCGAATTCGACGTCCCGCAGCCCGCCGGGGCCGAGCTTGAGTTCGCGGTCGAGTTCGGCGGCGGGGATGTTGTCGACGACCCGGCGGCGCATCTTCTGCACGTCGGGGACGAAGTTCTCGCGCTCGGCGGCCCCCCAGACCAGCGGGGCGAGGGTCTCGACGTACTCCGCGCCCAGCTCCGCGTCCCCGGCGACCGGGCGGGCCTTCAACAGGGCCTGGAACTCCCAGGTCTTGGCCCAGCGCTGGTAGTAGGCGAGGTGGCTGCTGAGGGTGCGGACCAGGGGGCCGTTGCGGCCCTCGGGGCGCAGGTTGGCGTCGACCGGCCAGATGCTGCCCTCGACGGTGGTCTCGGAGCAGATCCGCATCAGATGCGAGGCGAGCCGGGTGGCGGCCTGCACGGCCTTGCCCTCGTCGGCGCCCTCCCGGGGCTCGCCGACGAAGATGACGTCCACGTCGGAGACGTAGTTCAGTTCGTGGCCGCCGCACTTGCCCATCGCGACGACCGCGAGCCGGCAGAGCCGGTCGTCCTCGGGGGCGGCCTGGCACGCCATCGCGAGGGCCGCGCGCAGGGTGGCGGTGGCCAGGTCGGCGAGTTCGGCGGCGGTCTGGTCGACCTGGGTGGTGCCGCAGACGTCGCGGGCGGCGATGGAGAGCAGGCAGCGCCGGTAGGCGACGCGCAGCGCGACCGGGTCGCGGGCCTCGGCGAGCCCGCGCTCGAACTCCTCCACCCCCGGGTGGAGATCCTGCGGCTCGTAGGTGACCAGGGCCTGCCAGTCGCCCGGGTGGCGGGCGAGGTGGTCGGCGAGCGCCTCGGAGGAGCCGAGCACCCCGAGCAGCCGGTCCCGCAGCGGCTTCGCGGCGATCAGGGTGTCGAGGAGTTCCCGGCGCGCGGTGTCCTCGGGCTGCGCCTCGACGAGGCGGACGAGGCCGAGCAGCGCGAGGTCGGGGTCGGCGGCCTGGCCGAGGGCGTCCAGCATCACCGGGTCGGTGCGTACGGCGTCCATGGCCTCGCCGGCGAGGAGGCGCTCGGCCGCCGAGGGGTCGGTGAACCCGTGCCGGAGCAGTCGCGTGAACAGACTGCTCCGTCGCCCCTGCGGCACCGACATCCCACGGCCTCCTGTCCAGGCGGTTCTTCCTCCGGTGAGCTTAGAGCCTTTCGTCCGGACGGGTCCGGGCGGCGGGAGCGGCCCGGCACCGATGAGTTCCGCCGCCGCGCGCGGTCACCCCTGGAGAGGCAGCATGGCGCCCGGCAGGTCCGCCGCGTCACCCGCGCACGGAAGCGGAAGAGCAGGGAGCACCGTATGTCCGGCATGGAAGCCGAGAGCCCCGAGGGCAGCATCGACCCCCGGTACAGCAGTCCCGGCGCCCGCGCGGCCGACTGGTCCGCGGCGAGGGAGCGGGTGGCGCGGGCGGAGCTGTTCTGGCTGTCCACGGTGCGCCCGGACGGACGCCCGCACGTCACCCCGCTGATCGCCGTCTGGTACGAGGGCGCCCTGCACTTCAGCACCGGCGTGGAGGAGCGCAAGGCGCACAATCTCGCCGCCAACCCCGAGGTGGTGCTGACCACCGGCACCAACACCTGGGCCGAGGGCTACGACGTGGTGATCGAGGGCACCGCGGTACGGGTGCGCGAGCCCGGGCGGCTGCGCGCGCTCGCCCGGGCCTGGGAGGAGAAGTACGGCCCCGTCTGGCACTTCGAGGTCCACGAGGACGGCGGCTTCCAGGCGCTGCACGGCATGGCCGAGGTCTACGCCGTCGCCCCGCGGACCGCGTTCGGCTTCGGCAAGGGCGAGACCTTCAGCCAGACCCGGTGGCGCTTCCCGGCGGGCTGAGGAGCGGGCGGTCCGGCTCTCCCCGGCATCGCCCTGAGCGCCCTCCCGGCGTCCCTCGGGCGGAGCGGGCGCCACTCGGGCTCCCGATCCGCCGATGCGGGCAGCGGGCCGGGCGACCCCGGTACGGGCGGGGCGCGTACCCGATCCGGAAGCCGTCCGTCCACGCAGGTCACAGCAGGCCCGACTCGGGGCCGCGGAAATCGGCGGGGCCGCGCGAAAACCACACCGGGAAGCCCGCATCGAGTAGTAATTAAAAGGCAGACAAAAACCGTGCAATCGGGGAACCGTCACTACGCGTTGTGAGCGAGTGTGGCCCTGGTCACGTTTTAAAGCGGACGCAGACCCTCACCTCTCGCAGCATTACACACGGAATAGTGCGCCATTTCCGTTTTCCGCCCCCGGGGCATGCGGGCACGCACCGTAAGGGGCGGTTGACCGTCCGGAGCGGCGCATTTAGCTTCGGTGCCATACGGAAAACGCAGTGAGAGTGCACGAATAGGCAGGCGGAGAAATTATTCCGCGCCGCCGCCGCGGCCCTTTTGGACGGGCCCGGACAGTGGGTCCCGCCCCGGCCAGTCCGGAAATTCGCCTCCTCCCCCCACCTGCGAAAGGGCTCTACCGCATGCCCGAAACGCATTTCCCCGCAAGCCAGGCCGAATGGGTCCGCACCTGCCTCGACCTGTCCCCCGAGGGGGCGGCCTTCTGGCTGGCCTCCCTGGAGGAGGTCTGCGCGGCGGCGGTGGCCCCGGCCGCGGCCGCGGTGGACGAGGAAGGGGAACCTCCGTTCGCGGCGCTCAAGGCCCTCGCGGAGATCGGCGCCTTCGGGGTGCAGATCCCGCGTGAGCAGGGCGGGCTCGGCTTCGGGAACGCGCTGGCCGCCCTGGTGGTGGAGCGGACCGCGCGGTCCTGCGCCTCGACCGCGGCGATCCTGATGTTCCACTACCAGGTGGTGCACCGGACCCTCGGGCACGCCCCGGCCGAGGTGCGCGAGCGGCAGCTGCCGCCGATGGCCAGCGGGGAACTGCTCGCCGCGAGCGCCTGGACCGAACCGGGCGCGCGGACCAAGACCGATGTACGCACCCGGCTCACCGAGCGGGCCGGCCGGTTCACCGTGACCGGCACCAAGACCTACTGCACCGGTCTCGGCACGGCCGGGGTGATCGACGTCCTCGCCGACGCCCGCACCGAGCAGGGCCAGGGGCCCACCTTCGTACGGGTGCCCGCCGACGCGCCCGGGGTCGCCCGGGACGAGGTCTACCGGATGCTCGGCCTGCGCGGCACCAGCACCGGCACCGTGGTGCTGCGCGAGGCCGAGGTGGCGGAGTCGGCGGTGCTCGGCGGGATCGGCAGCGCCCCGGCGCTGATGCGGGCCAACCACGAGACCCCGCTCAACCCCGGGCTGCTCGCCCTCGGCATCGCCTCGGCCGCGCTCGGCACCGTCACCCGGTCCGCGCTCCCGCCGCGAACGGAACACGAACCGGAGGCCAAGCCGCTCTCCCAGGCCAAGACCCTGCAACTCGCCCGGAGCACCCTCGCCCTGGACGCCGCCTACGCCTACGCCGGGCACCTCCTGAACCGGGCGGCGCGCTTTCCCGAGCAGGCGCATCTGGCGGCCAGCCAGCTGAAGGCCTCGGCGACCGGCACCGCGGAACAGGTCACCCGGGAACTCCTGCATGTCGCGGGTTCCCGCGGATTCCTCGCCGATTTCGCACTGGAACGCCATCTGCGGGACGCGCAGGCCACCGCGCTGATGGGACCGGGAAACGAACTCTGCCTGCAACGCGTCGCCGACGCACTGGCCTGACGAGAGAAGCGGCAGCGGAAGGAAACGCATGACGACAACCAGCGAGCACCCGGCACCCCCGCACCTCAAGCCGCCGACCATCGGCGCGGGCTTCCTCTACCACTGCTCCCCGGAATTCGCCCGGCTGTACCAAGAGCTCGTCGCCTGCGGCGGACGTATCGATTTCGTCGAATACCTCGCCACCCACTTCGGCTCCGATGTGGAGTACGTCGCCGAGGTCAACGCCGGGCTCGGGAACCCGCCCTCCACGCTGCACTGCTACGAGTACATGATCGGCAGCGTCGACCGCCCCGACGCGGCCACCGTCGCCAAGCTCCAGCGGATGGTCGAGGCCGCCAACTGCCAGTACATCGGCGAGCACGTGGGCATGATGGGCACCACCGAGCAGTATTCGGGGACCTTTCTGCAGCCCTTCGGCACCGACGAGCAGACCGAGACCTTCATCCGCAATCTGCGCGAGGTCAAGGAGCAGGCGGGCTGCGCGCTCACCATCGAGAACCAGTCCCAGGTCTACAACCGGATCGGCCCGCGCTCCATCTGCGAGCAGGTGCGCGACATCGCGGTCGGCGCCGATGTCGGCATCCTGCTCAGCCTGTCGAACTTCATCATCGCCGAGCGCTTCGTCCCGATGGACCGCGAGCGCGAGATCGCCGCGATCCCGCTGGAGTACGTCTGGCAGGTGCACCTGCCGCTGGGCAACGCCGCCCAGCTGAACGACCCGGACCTCGGCCTCGACTGGCGCCGCGCCGAGCAGCGCTGGGCCAACGAGACGCTGGTGCAGCTCTTCAAGGAGCCCTCCTTCAAGCCGGTCTCGGTGGTCTTCGAGATCGAGGACGCCGGCACCCCCTCGCACGCCACCCCGGAGGAGCTGCGGGACGCCCTGGAGTGGGCGCGCGAACTCCTCGGCGAGGACACGAAGGTGGAGGTGCGCTAATGGCACTGCGCGATGTGCAGGTCTTCCTCGCCGAGTACGTGCGCGACCGCGGGGTGCGCGAGCGCTGCCGCGAGGAGGGCGGGCTCGACGCGGTCCTCGGCCCCCGCGCCCTCACCGCCGAGGAGCGGCAGCTGATCACCACGATCGACCTGGACGACCTCAGCAAGGTCGCCGAGACGGTGCTGCGGGAGCGCTTCGACCGGCTCAGCTCGGTCTTCGCCCTGCTCTTCGAGCACCTCGCCCCGCACACCGACGTCTCCGCCCTCTACCGCCGCTTCGACGACGAGCACCGGCACGGCTGGTGGCAGCGGCGCCGCGAGATCCGGCGCTTCGAGGCCTATGTCTCGGACTTCATCATCCGCGAGCAACTGCCGCCGTACCTGCTTGACCTGGTCCGCCTCTGCGCCTACATCACCACCGTCGCGGAGTCCCCGAAGGCCGCGGCCCCCGACCACGCCGACCTGCCCGGGGCCGAGGCGGTGCGCGCCAACTACGCGGTGCGCCTGCGCCGCCCGTACGCCGTGCTGAGCATGCGCTACGACGTGCTGCCGCTGCTCGACGAGTCGGACACCGTGCAGCTGGTCACCACGCCCACCCCGCGCCGGGTCCTGGTCCAGCGCAGCTGGCAGGAGCACAAGCGCTGCCAGGTCTTCGACCTCGGTGCGGAGCCGCTGGTCGAGGCGATCGGCGAAGAGCTGCTGACCGTCGGCGAACTCGCGGGCAGGCTCCCCCAGTTCGGCCATGCCGAGCTGTACGAGGAGGTCGCCGCCCTGCACCGGGACGGCATCGTGCACCTCGTCGTCCCCCCAGAACTCGCTGGTGACCTCGCCCTGCGGGGCGCGGGCTGACCAGTGGGAGCGCCTGCCCCGGCCCGGGCCGAGGCGGAGCGCTGCTGTCGAAGAACCGGCGATTCCCGCCGGACCGCCCAAGGAATGAGGAGAACACCATGCAGAAGCGTCGCAGCGCAGGCCCCGGCACCATCGTGGTCAAGTTCACCGGTTCCACCGGGACCGCCGCGGCTCCGGCCGCCGCCGTCACCACCGGCACCGGCCGCCGCACCAGCGGCCCCGGCACCATCGTGGTGAAGTTCACCGGCAACAACGCCTGAACCAAGGCGACTTCGGCCCGGAGCACCACCGGGTGAGACCCTCCCGGCGGTGCCCTGAACGGCCCGAGGAGGCGGGCGGTCCGCGCCTTCAGCTCGCGGACCGCCCGTCCCGGCGGCACCGTATGCCGCCCCCGCCTGCCACCACCAGGCCATAGGGCAACAGGCCTCGTCCCAGGCGGCATCGACACCCCCCGCCCCCCAACTCAGCATGCCCGCAGCCCAGTCAGAGGGAGCCTCAGCCATGCCCGTCCCCGGAGCAGACGGCGGACCCGCACGGTCCAGCGTCCTGGACCTGCTGCGCGAGCGGTCCAGCGTACGGAAGTTCACCTCCGAGCCGGTGGACCCCGAGCTGCTCGACGCGGTGCTCGAAGCGGCGCTGCGGGCGCCGACCTCCTTCAACTTCCAGCCGTACTCCCTGATCGTGGTGACCGAGGAGCGCCGCAGAAAGGAGCTGGCGGACATCCTGCGCAAGGAGTTCGTCGGCGAGTGCGCCGCCTTCGTCCTGGTCTGCGGCGACCTCTCGGCACTGCCCCGCAAGGGCGAGACCTACGGGGTGCCGCTCGACGACCGGCTCGCCGACGCCAGCCTCTCCGCGACCATCGACGCCTCGATGGTCGGCATGTGCCTCTCGCTGGCCGCGAGTTCGGTGGGCCTCGGCTCCGTCATGGTCGGCGCGGTGCGCAACGCCCCGGCGGCGGTGGCCGAGTTGTGCGCCCTGCCCCCGTCGGTGACCCCGCTCTTCGGGATCTGCCTGGGCCGCCCCGCCGAGGTGCCGCCGCCGAGGCCCCGGCTCCGCAGCGACCTGGTGGTGCACCGGGAGCACTACCGCGACGCCGCCCGCGAACGCGCCGCCCTGCCGAGCGCGGCCACCCTGCGCAAGCCCGGCGGCGACCTCTCCGCGGGCGACCTCGCCGAGTGGCGCGGCCAGGTCGTCAAGGGCCTGCGCCTCTCCCGCCGCCGGGACGAGCTGCCCTGAGCGGCAGCGAACTCCCGTACACACAGGGGCCGTTGAGCCCCGGTACACGGCGGCGCGGGCAGCACCAGACCAGCCAGACGGAGACGGAGGTGGACGGACGGATGTGCCGCATCTACGGACACATGGGCGGCGGGGCCTTGCCCGAGGACCTGCGGCTGACCGGCGCCGCGCTGCGCCACGGCGGCCCCGACGGGCACTACCTCGACGAGGGCGGCGGCTGGGCGCTCGGCGCGACCCGGCTCGCCGTGATGGCCCCCGACCAGGGCGCGCAGCCCTACCGTCACGGTCCGGTGCGGGTCGTCTTCAACGGCGAGATCTACAACCACCGTGCGCTGCGGGCCCAGTTGGCCCGGGACGGCTACCACATCGCCGACCGGTGCGACGGCGCCGTGCTCCCCGCGCTCTACCACCGCTACGGTCTCTCCTTCACCGAGCACCTGGACGGCATGTACGCGCTGGCGGTCCTGGACCTGCGCGCGGAGCCGAAGCTGGTGCTCAGCGTCGACGAGAGCGGCGTCAAACCGCTCTACTACCACCGCGACCGGCAGGGCGGCCTCTCCTTCGCCTCCGAACCCGGCGCCCTCGGGATCCTGTGCGGCGCGGGCGCCCGGCTGCGGCCCGAGGCCCTGGACACCTACCTGACCACCAAGACGCCGCTCGGCCCGCGCACCGTCTTCACCGACATCACGGCGATGGAGCCCGCCGAGACCCTGGTCGTCACCCCCGGCCGCCCGCCGCGCCCCTACCGCCGCCGCGCGCCCGCCGTCCCCGCACTGCCCGCGGGGAGTCTGACCGAGGCCGCCGACGGGCTGCGGTCGCTGCTGCGCGCGGAGACCGGCCGGCTCGCGGTGGCCGACGCCCCGGTGGCCGCGGTGCTCAGCGGCGGCCTCGACTCCTCCCTGGTGACCGGGCTGCTCGCCCGGGAGATCCCCGGAGTGCACTGCTTCCACATCCGCTACCGGGGCTCCTGGCCCGCCGACGAGTCCGGCCACGCCCGCACCGCGGCCCGCGCCTTCGGCGCCCGGCTGCACGAGGTCGTCCTCGACCCCGCCCGGATACCCGAGGAACTCCCGCGCACCGTACGGGCCTTGGGGCAGCCCAACGCCGATCCGATCACCGTGAGCACGCTCGCCCTGTTCCGCGCGGTGCGCGAGGCCGGCTTCACCGTCGCGCTGACCGGAGACGCCGCGGACGAACTCTTCGGCGGCTACGACCGCACCCGCGCCGCCGTCACCGCCGAGGGCGACTGGGCGGGCGATTACGTGCGCGCCCTCGCCGCGGTGCCGCCCGCGCTGCGCGCCGCGCTCTACCACCCGGAGTACCGGGCACTGCTGCGCGGCACCACCACGGCCGAGCAGGAGCTGCTGCGGCGGCTGCGCGGCCGGGACGGCGACCGCCTCGCCGCGCTCACCGAGATCGAGACCGGCCTGCGGATGCCCGCCTACCACCTGCGCCGGGTGGACCATCTGAGCATGGCCGGTGCCGTCGAGGTGCGGCCGCCGTTCTGCCAGCGCTCGGTCACCGGCGCCGCCCGGCAGCTGCCCGATCATCTGAAGGTGCACGGCGGGGTCGGCAAGCGGGTGCTCCAGGAGGCCGCCCGCGGA
Organism: Streptomyces physcomitrii; assembly: GCF_012273655.1. Classification (GTDB taxonomy): domain Bacteria; phylum Actinomycetota; class Actinomycetes; order Streptomycetales; family Streptomycetaceae; genus Streptomyces; species Streptomyces physcomitrii. The sequence continues at coordinate 17,358 of NZ_JAAWWP010000010.1, forward strand.
CTGGTCCCGGAGTCCGTGCGCACCCGCGTCAAACAGCCCTTCACGCTCCCCGTCGCGGCGATGCTGACCCCCGGCACCCCGCTGTTCGACTATGCCCGCGAGGTGCTGGCGCCCTCCGAACTCCGCTTGTCAGCACCGGAGTTGGACCCCGCCGCCGTCGCCAGGCTGCTCGACCGGCAGGCCGCGGCGCCGGACGCGACCTCGGCGCTCGCCGTCTGGTCGCTCCTCGTCTTCGAACTCTGGCGGCGCGAGGCGGGCCGGCCCCTGCCCGGCCGGGCACCCGCCCGCCACGGCACGGCAATCCGCTACGGCACGTCCGGCGCCGTACGGGCGGAGCGTGCGGCATGACCCGCGGCTGGATCGCCTACGCCGCCGGCAGCCCCTGCCCCACCCTGGTCCTGCTGCGCGAGGACGGCTGGCCCACCCGGCGGAGCGCGCTGAGCGGACTGCTCCACGGGGTGTACGAGACCCTGTGCGCGCGGGGCGCGGGCCACGTACTGAAGATCGCCCTGGTCTCCCCGTCCACCGCCTCCGCCGTGGGCCTCGACTACCGCTTCGTGCAGGTGGTCCCGGGCGAGCCCAACCGCCTTGAGTTCGGCGGCAGTTGCGGCCACTCCATCCTCAGCGCGGTGCTCAGCGCGAGCCGCGCCGGGACGCCGGCGCCGCTGCGGGCGGGCGACCGGGTCCGGGTGCGGGTCCTCAACAACGAGGACATCGTCGTCTGCGAGGCCTTGGAGGTCGGCCCCGCGGGCGGCCACGCCACCTTCACCGTGCGCTTCCGCCGCACCTCGCCCACCCGGCTCGGCAGCACCCTGCTGCTCGGCGAACCGGTCAGCACCCTGCCGGACGGCGGCCCGCCCTTCTCCCTGGTCTCGCTCGGCAATCCGTATGTCTTCGCGGACGCCCGGGCCTTCGGCGTGCACACCGAGGCGGAGCTGTTCGGCGCCGGGGAGCCGCTGTTCCGCCGCCTGTCGGGGCTGCGCGAGGCGGTCGCCCGGCGCCTCGGCTGGACCTCGCCCTGCTTCCCCAAGATCGCCGCACTGCTGCCCGGCGCCCAGGGCGCGCTGAGCGCCCGGGCGATCTCGGTGCCCTCCTGGCACCCCTCGCTGGCACTGACCGGCGCCACCTGCCTGGCCGCCGCGAGCGCGGTGCCCGGCACGGTACCGGCCCGCCTCGGCGCGCTGCCCGGGGAGCGGCTGACGATCCGCACCCCCGGCGGGGACTCGGTGGTCCGGGTCACCGCGAGCGCCGACCGCCTCCTGGAGGTGAGCGTCTCGCCGAAGACGGTGCGCATGGTCGCGGTGCTCGACCTCCCGGACCTGGCGCCCGCCCCCGAGCCCACCCTCTCGGCACCCTGAACAGCCCTCCCCCGCAGGCGAGTTCACCCCGCCCCAGGGCTCTCCCCCCACAACCCCGAACGGAGTGGACCGTGCACACCTCCCCCGGCCACGGCGGCCCGGCCGCCCCCGCCCCGTACGACCTCCTGGTCCGCGGCGGCACCGTCGTCACCCCGCGCGGCAGCGAGCGCGCGGACATCGCCGTCCGCGCGGGCCGGATCGCCGCGCTGCTGCCGCCGTCCGGGAACGGCAGCGGCGCGGGCCCGGCGGCGCGGGCCGCGCGGGTGCTGGACGCCTCCGGGCTGCATGTACTGCCGGGGCTGATCGACTCCCATGTGCACTTCCGCACACCCGGGCTGACCCACAAGGAGGAGTGGAGCACCGGCTCCCGGGCGGCGGTCGCGGGCGGCGTCACCACCGTCATCGACATGCCCAACACGGTGCCGCCCCTGGTCGAACCCGCCGAACTGGACCGCCGCCGCGCCCTGATCGAGGGCCGCAGCCTGGTGGACTACCGCTTCCACGCGGGCATCGACACCACCCGTATCGAGGCGATGCGGGAGTGGCCGCGGGGCGCCGGGAGTTCCTTCAAGGTCTTCCTCAGCGGCCACCACACCGCGCCGACCGTGGTCCGCGAGGAGGCCGATCTGCGGCGGATCTTCGCCCTCGCCGCCGAGGGCGGCGCCACCCTGCTCTTCCACTCCGAGGACGACACCGTCTTCGCCCTCCTCGACCGCTGGCAGCCCGCCCCCACCCGGTACGCGGACTACGCGCGGCACCGGCCGCGCACCGGGGCGCTGGTCGCCACCGCGAAGCTGGTGCGGCTCGCGGCGGAGTACCGGGTGGCCACCCATGTGGTGCACGTCGCCACCCGCGAGGAGGCCGACCTGCTCGCCGCCGCCGCGGCCGACGGCATCCCGGTCACCTTCGAGGTGACGGGTCATCACCTCACCTTCGTGGACGCGGACATCAGCAGGCTCGGCCCCCGGATCAGGCTCCGCCCCGCGATCCGCGACGACCCCGACCGGCGGCGGCTCTGGGAGGCGGTCCACGAGGGCGAGGCCGCCACCATCGGCAGCGACCACTCGCCGCACACCGTCGAGGAGAAGGCCCGCCCGGTGCCCGACGTGCCGCCGGGACTGCCCGGCGTCCAGGAGCTGTTCGGCACCGTCTGGCACGGGCTGCGCAGCCGCAGGCCCGAGGAGTCTCCGGACACCCTGCTGCCGCTGCTCGCCGCCCGACTCGCCCTGCGCCCGGCCCAGTTGTTCGGCCTGGCCTCCCGCAAGGGCAGCATCGAGGCGGGCAAGGACGCCGACCTCGTCCTGGTGGACGCGGCGGCGCCCTGGACGATGACCCCCGACCGGGTGCACGCCAAGTGCGGCTGGTCCGCGTACGAGGGGGCGCCGCTGCTCGGGGTGGTGCACACCACGGTGCGGCGGGGCCAGGTCGTCTACCAGGAGACGGGCGGGCGGGGCGAGTTCGGGGTCCCGGACGGGCAGTGGCTGGCCGCGCCGGAGATCCCGGCGGGGACGCCCGCGTACGGGGACACGGCGGCGGCGGACGGACGGACGGCGGGCAACGGGCACCCGGGGAAGCCGGGGCGCGGACACGCGGCGGAGCCGGGAGACGCGTGCAGCCTGCACTAAGGTCGTCCTTCCGTGCCCGCACACCCGGGGAGGTCGCCGCACGGTGACGCGTTCAGCCGGTTCACCCGTCCTCGCCTCGCGGGATGTCGCCCTGCTCTGGGGGACGACGATCTGCGACTCCGGGGCCACCTGGATCATCCGTATCGTCATCTTCGTCCAGGTCCTGGAACACCACTCGACCTCGGCACTCGCGGTGGTCGAACTCGTCGGCGTACTGCCCTCGTTGCTCTTCATGCCGCTGGCCGGGACGATCGCCGACCGTTACAGCGCCCGGGTCCTCTCGCTCATCGCGATGACCGCCCAGACCCTGTGCACCGGCGCCCTCTTCCTCGCCTTCGACCACGGCCCGGCCGCCATCGCCCCGGTCTACGCCCTGCTGACCCTCGCCAACTCCCTCTGGCCGCCCGCCCGGCAGACCTGGCTCTACCTGATGGTGGCCCCGCACCAGCGCACCGCCGCCAACGGCGCGATCGGCTCGGTGCAGGGCCTGATGACCGTGGTCGGCGGCGCCGCGGGCGGCGTGCTCACCGCCTGGCAGCCCGGCGGAACCATCCTGGTGGCACTGGGAGTTCAGACCGTCGCCGTACTCGCCGTCTCCTTCGTACGGACCCCGGGACGGACATCCGCGCACCGCACCGGCACCGACGGGCACCCGCGCCCGGAGACGGGCCGGCAGACGGCAGCCGCCCAGGCGACTCCGCAGCCGGAGTCAACTCCCGTCACCGGCAAGCAACATGACGGCCCCTCAACCAGGCTCCCCCGCCCACCGATCGACACGGAGGAAGCCGCCCGCCCCTCCCTGCGCCGGGAGGTGCGCGAGGGCGTCACGGTCGTGGGCCGCTACCCGCTCGCCCGCTCCCTGATCTGGGTGGGCCTCGCCTGGGGCTTCATCAGCGGCGGCTTCAACGTCCTGGTCGCGGGCCTCGCCCTGAACGTCCTGCACGGCGACAGCTCGGTACTGAGCCTGTTCTACGTGGTGGACGGCACCGCCGTGCTGGTCGGCAGCCTCCTCGCGGCCCGCATCCGCCGCACCCGGCATCTGCGCTACTACGCGCTCGCCTACGTCGGCCAAGGCGTCTTCTGGGCACTGATGTTCACCTCCGGGCACATCTGGCTCGGGGCCGCCCTCTTCGGCGCCATGCGCCTGGTCAGCGGCGTGATCATCGCCCTGGACACCACGATCCTGCTCGACACCGTCCCGGAGGCCTTCCGGGGCCGGGTCACCAGCCTGCACATGACCAGCTACAACGCCGTCTCGCAGCTCTCCCTCGCGGTGATCAGCGGACTGCTCGCCGTGGTCGGCATCGAGCCGGTCGGCATCGCCACCGGCGTCCTGTCCGCCCTCGTCGGCCTCCTGTGGTGGACGACCACCGCCCGCCACAACCACGCGGCGTACCTGGGCGCGGCATCCCCGCAACCGACGGCGACGGCCTCGCTGCCGCGCTGAACGACGGGCCCGCCGCTCCGCAGGAGGGACTGCCGAGTGGCCCGCTCGCCTACAGTGACGCGGGCCGACCGCCGCCCCCGCGAAGGAGAAGCCGATGCGCGTCACCGGAATCATCGCCGACCTGAAGGTGGACGACCTCGACTCGGCCCGGGACTTCTACGCGAACTATCTCGGCCTGAGCGACGAGGAGTTCAACCTCGGCTGGGTGGCCCGCCACACCTCCCCGGAGACCGGCGCCCACCTGCAACTGCTCACCCGCGACGCCACCGCGCCGGAGGATCCGGTCGTCTCGGTCAAGGTCGACGACGTCGAGGCGGCCTTCACCGAGGCCGAGGAGCGCGGCTACGAGATCGTGCACCCGCTCACCACCGAGCCCTGGGGCGTACGCCGCTTCTGCGTCCGCGCCCCGGACGGAAACGTCCTCAACGTGGTGCAGGACCGGACCTGAACTCCGGCCCCGCCCCCGCCGTACCCGCCCCTACAACACCGGCAGCGACTTCCGCAGCTCGAAGGCCGTGACCTCGCTGCGGTACTCCTCCCACTCCTGCTTCTTGTTGCGGAGGAAGAAGTCGAAGACGTGCTCGCCGAGGGTTTCGGCGACGAGTTCGCTGCGTTCCATCAGGGCGATGGCCTCTCCGAGGTTCTGCGGGAGGGGTTCGATGCCCATGGCGCGGCGTTCGGCGTCGGAGAGGGCCCAGACGTCGTCGTCGGCGCCGGGGCCGAGTTCGTAGCCCTCCTCGATGCCCTTGAGGCCCGCGGCGAGCAGGACCGCGTAGGAGAGGTAGGGGTTGGCGCCCGAGTCCAGGGAGCGGACCTCGACGCGGGCCGAGCCGGTCTTGCCGGGCTTGTACATCGGGACGCGGATCAGGGCGGAGCGGTTGTTGTGGCCCCAGCAGATGTACGAGGGGGCCTCGCCGCCCGCGCCCGCGGTGCGCTCGGAGCCGCCCCAGATCCGCTTGTAGGAGTTGACCCACTGGTTGGTGACCGCGGAGGTCTCGGCCGCGTGGCGAAGCAGGCCGGCGATGAAGGAGCGGCCGACCTTGGAGAGCTGGTACTCGGAGCCGGACTCGTAGAAGGCGTTGCGGTCGCCCTCGAAGAGGGAGAGGTGGGTGTGCATGCCGGAGCCGGGGTGCTCGGAGAAGGGCTTGGGCATGAAGGTGGCCTGGACGCCCTGTTCGAGGGCGACCTGCTTCATGACCAGGCGGAAGGTCATGATGTTGTCGGCGGTGGAGAGGGCGTCGGCGTAGCGGAGGTCGATCTCCTGCTGGCCGGGGCCGCCCTCGTGGTGGGAGAACTCCACCGAGATGCCCATCGACTCCAGCATGGTGATCGCCTGGCGGCGGAAGTCCATGCCGATGTTCTGCGGGGTGTGGTCGAAGTAGCCGGAGTTGTCGGCGGGGGTGGGGCGGCTGCCGTCGAGGGGGCGGTCCTTGAGCAGGAAGAACTCGATCTCGGGGTGGGTGTAGAAGGTGAAGCCGAGGTCGGAGGTCCGCGCGAGGGCGCGCTTGAGCACATAGCGCGGGTCGGCGAAGGACGGGGAGCCGTCCGGCATCAGGATGTCGCAGAACATCCGGGCGGTGCCGGGGGCCTCGGCCCGCCAGGGCAGCACCTGGAAGGTGGCCGGGTCGGGCTTGGCGATCATGTCGGACTCGTAGACCCGGGCGAAGCCCTCGATGGCCGAGCCGTCGAAGCCGATGCCCTCGTCGAAGGCCTGCTCCAGCTCGGCCGGGGCCACCGCGACGGACTTGAGGAAGCCCAGCACGTCCGTGAACCACAGGCGTACGAACCGGATGTCGCGCTCCTCCAGGGTGCGGAGCACGAATTCCTGCTGCTTGTCCATTGTCGACTTCCACCCATCCTTGCTGGTCAGGCCGCCGCTCCGGGGCCACGGGGGCGCCTGGAGGGCACTGAAGCATCCCATCACAGAGTTTCGGCCGCGTTGCGGGCCGCCGCCCGTGCGGGCCTGGGCCCGCCGGTGCACGTCCACCGCCCATAGTGCCTGCTGATACGCCTCGCGGTGAGGCCAGGCCGCCGTCCGCTGCCGCGGGCGTCGCGGCGGGGGCGCCCTTGCCCCCGCGGGCCGCTCCTCATTGTGGGTCCCGGAGCCTGTTCCCGGCGAATTTCCCGCTCGCCTGGCCGTGGGCCGCCCCCTTCGCATTACGATCAGTAGACCCGCCCGTCCCGTTTCCCGAAGGACTCACCATGGGTTCCGCCCGCAACAGCAACAACACGCGCAAGGCACGGATAGAGGAGATGCGCCGCGCCGAGCAGGCGCGTGAGCGCCGCAACCGCGCCCTCACCATCACCGGTGTCGCGGTGATCGTCGCCGCGCTGGTCGGCGGCGGATTCCTGCTGGTCGCGAAGTCCGGCGACGACGACTCCGGCAAGGACGACGCGAAGGCGGAGAAGATCCCCTTCACCGTGGGCAAGGACGGCGTGACCTCCTGGGACGCGAAGAAACTCAAGCGCGACCACGTCGGCGAGAAGGTCAGCTACCCGATGAACCCACCGGTGGGCGGCAAGCACAACCCGGTCTGGCTGAACTGCAACGGCGACGTGTACGGCAAGGAGGTCCCGAAGGAGAACGCGGTGCACGCCCTGGAGCACGGGGCCGTCTGGGTGACGTACACCAGCAAGGCGCCGAAGGCCGACCTGGCGAAGCTGGAGGCCAAGGTCAAGAAGACCCCGTACTCGCTGATGAGCCCGATCGAGGACCAGAAGGACCCGATCATGCTGAGCGCCTGGGGCAAGCAGCGCACCGTGCAGGGCGCCGACGACCCGAACGTGAACAAGTTCTTCTCCGAGTTCGTGCAGGGCAAGCAGACACCGGAGCCGGGTGCGGCGTGCACCGGGGGCGTCTCGAAGTGAGGCGTGCGTCGTGGATCGCCGCGGGGAGCGCCGCCGTGCTGCTCGCCGCGGCGGGCGGTTTCGGCGTCGCGCTCGCCAGTGACGCCGGGGACGAGGGCTCCGGGACGCCGGGCGCCGAGTCGGCGGACGCGGGCTTCGCGCGCGACATGGCGGTCCACCACCAGCAGGCCGTCGAGATGTCGTACCTGGTACGGGAGGGCACCGACGACCCGGAGGTGCGCCGCCTCGCGTACGACATCGCGCAGACCCAGGCCAACCAGCGCGGCATGATGCTGGGCTGGCTCGACCTGTGGCAGCTGCCGAAGGTGTCCGCCGAGCCGCCGATGAGCTGGATGGACATGGGGGGCATGGCCTCCGGCAAGGACGGCGCGCTGATGCCGGGCATGGCCACCAACACGCAGATGGCCGCGCTGGACAAGGCCGAGGGCAAGCAGGCCGAGGTCCTCTATCTGCGGCTGATGACCGAGCACCACAAGGGCGGCGTGCACATGGCCGAGGGCTGCGTGGACCGGTGCGAGGTGGACGTGGAGAAGCGGCTCGCCCAGGGCATGGTCGAGTCGCAACAGTCGGAGATCCAGCTGATGGCGGAGATGCTGCGGAAGCGGGGGGCGAAGGCCGAGGGCTGAGGGCGCCCTCAGGCCAGCCGCGCGAGCTCCTCGCGCCGTACCGCGCCGCTCAGCGGCTCCCCCGCGAGGAAGCGCTCCACCTCGGCCGCCGCGAAGGCGCCGAGCCGCCGGGCCTCGCTGCCCTGGGCGCCCGCGATGTGCGGGGTGACCTGGACGTTGGGCAGCGCGAGCAGGGGGTGGCCGGGCGGCAGCGGCTCCGGCTCGGTGACGTCGAGGTAGGCGTCCAGGCGGCCCTTGGCGCACTCCCGGGTCAGCGCCTCGGTGTCGACGAGGCTGCCGCGGGCGGTGTTGACCAGGACCCCGCCGTCCGGGATCAGGGCGAGCATCCCGGCGTCGAGCAGCCCGCGGGTCTCCGGCAGCTCGGGGGCGTGCACGCTCACCACGGAGCTGCGGCGGCACAGCTCGGGCAGCGTGACGAGTTCGGCGCCGAGCGAGGCCGCCTCCGCCAGGGAGACGTACGGGTCGGCGAGCAGCAGGCGGTACCCGGCGGCGGAGCCGCGCAGCGCGCGCAGCACCCGGCGGCCGATGCGGGAGGCGCCGATGACGCCGATGGTGCGAGCGTCGGTGCCGGTGCGGGCGGCGAAGGCGGGCGGGCCCTCGGGGTAGCGGGCGGCGGTGCGCAGGGCGCCCTTGGCGGCGAAGGTCACCGCGGCGAGGGTGAAGTCGACGACCGGGCCCGCGTTGGCCTCGGCGGCCGAGGAGACCAGGATGCCGCGCTCCCACAGGGCGTCGCCGACCAGGGCCTTCACCGAGCCCGCCGCGTGCACCACGGCGGCGAGCCGGGGCGCCGCGGCGAGCACCTCGCCGGTCAGCGGCGGGCAGCCCCAGCTGGTGAGCAGGATCTCGGTCTCGGCGAGCACCCCCGGTGCGGGGAGGCTCCCGTCGCCGGAGGGCGGTACGAGGGTCACGCTGCGTGCGAGCCGGCGGCGCAGGTCACCGGGGAGCACCTGCTCGGCCACCTCCGCGTCCATCACCATCGCGGCGCACGGCCGGTACGTCACTTACGCCCCTCTCACCTGGCGTGCACGGGCCCGGACGGGTCGCGCGCGGACGCGGGCCGTGAAATCCGGGCGCCCATGGTAAACGGTTTCTCCGGCGGAGAAACCGTTTACTACGGGGTTCACCGGGTGCGCGGAGGGGTTCGGGGGGCGCCCGGTCCGGGCCGTGCGTACCGTCGGCGCACGCCCGCGCTCACCGCGCTCGGCGCGCGGGCGCGAGGCCCGGCGTGAAGACGGCCACAGCGCCCCGCTCGCGACATCGCGTCGCTCTGACGATTACACTGGGCCGCGTGCCTCAACTACGCCTCGCCCTGAATCAGATCGACACCTCGGTCGGCGACCTCGCCCACAACGCCGAGGCGATCGTCCGCTGGACCCGGCACTGCGCCGAACAGGGAGCGCACCTCGTCGCCTTCCCCGAGATGGCGCTGACCGGGTACCCCGTGGAGGACCTCGCGCTGCGCTCCTCCTTCGTCGAGGCCTCGCGCACCGCCCTGGTGGAGCTGGCCGCCCGCCTCGCCGAGGAGGGCTTCGGGCAGCTGCCGGTCCTGGTCGGCTACCTCGACCGCTCGGAGGCGGCCCAGCCCCGGTACGGGCAGCCCGCGGGCTCCCCGCAGAACGCGGCGGCGGTCCTGCACGGCGGCCGGGTGGTCCTCACCTTCGCCAAGCACCACCTGCCGAACTACGGCGTCTTCGACGAGTTCCGCTACTTCGTGCCCGGCGACACCATGCCCGTACTGCGGGTGCACGGGGTGGACGTGGCGCTCGCGATCTGCGAGGACCTGTGGCAGGACGGCGGCCGGGTGCCCGCGGCCCGCAGCGCCGGGGCCGGGCTGCTGCTCTCGATCAACGCCTCGCCGTACGAGCGCGACAAGGACGACACCCGCCTGGAGCTGGTGCGCAAGCGCGCCCAGGAGGCCGGCTGCACCACCGCCTACCTCGCCATGATCGGCGGGCAGGACGAGCTGGTCTTCGACGGCGACTCGATCGTGGTCGCCGCGGACGGCGAGGTCGTCGCGCGCGCCCCGCAGTTCTCCGAGGGCTGCGTGGTCCTCGACCTCGACCTGCCCGCCGCGAGCCCCGAGCCCCGTACCGGGATCGTCGACGACGGGCTGCGCATCGACCGGCTGGTGCTGTCCGAGGACCCGCTGCCCGCCTACGAGGCCGAGCTGACCGGCGGCTACGCGGACCGGCTCGACGACGACGAGGAGGTCTACTCGGCGCTGGTGGTCGGGCTGCGCGCCTACGCCGCGAAGAACGGCTTCCGCTCGGTGCTCATCGGGCTCTCCGGCGGCATCGACTCGGCGCTGACCGCCGCGCTCGCCTGCGACGCCCTCGGCGCCCAGAACGTCTACGGCGTCGCCATGCCCTCGAAGTACTCCTCCGAGCACTCCAAGGGCGACGCGGCCGAGCTGGCCCGGCGCACCGGACTCGACTTCCGCACGATCCCGATCGAGCCGATGTTCGACACCTATATGGAGTCGCTCGGCCTGACCGGGCTCGCCGAGGAGAACCTGCAGTCCCGGCTGCGCGGCACGCTGCTGATGGCGCTGTCCAACCAGGAGGGGCACATCGTGCTCGCCCCGGGCAACAAGTCCGAGCTGGCGGTGGGCTATTCGACGCTCTACGGCGACTCGGTGGGCGCGTACGGCCCCATCAAGGACCTCTACAAGACGGGCGTCTTCCGGCTCGCCGAGTGGCGCAACCGGGCGGCCGCCGAGCGCGGCCAGACCCCGCCGATCCCGGAGAACTCGATCACCAAGCCGCCGAGCGCCGAGCTGCGCCCGGACCAGGTGGACACCGACTCGCTGCCCGACTACCCGGTCCTGGACGCGATCCTGGACCGCTACGTCGACCACGACCAGGGCGCCGACGAGATCGTGGCCGCCGGTTTCGACCCGGAGCTCGTGACGAAGACGCTGCGGATGGTGGACGGCGCGGAGTACAAGCGGCGCCAGTACCCGCCGGGCACCAAGATCTCCGCGAAGGGCTTCGGCAAGGACCGCAGGCTGCCGATCACCAACCGGTGGCGGGAGTCGGGCTGACCGCCCGGCCGCCGAGCCGCACGGCCACCGGCCGCTGAGGGGCATCCTTCAGCGGCCGGTGGCCTTTCAGTTCGGCGGTCCGGCGGTCCGGCGGGATCCGGGCCGATCGGCCGCTGCGCGCGGCCGGCCGGTTCAGCGTTCCGCCCGCTCCCGCCGCTTCGGGGCGTACGAGGCGACCAGGCGCCCGCCGAGCACCGGGCCCGCGGCGCCCCGGCGGCGGTCGACCGCGTAGGCCGCGGCCGCCACGCCGAGTCCGGCCACCGCGAGGACCGCGCCCACCACGGCGGGCGAGGTGGTGCCGAGACCCGCGGCGAGGGCGAGGCCGCCGATCCAGGCGCCGCCCGCGTTGGCCAGGTTGAAGGCGGCCTGGTTGGCGGAGGAGGCGAGGGAGGGCGCCGCGTGGGCCTTCTCCATCACCATCAGCTGGAGCGGGGAGGAGGTGGTGAAGGCGACCGCGCCGAGCAGGGTGACGCCGAGGGCCGCGCTCCACTCGCTGCGCATCAGCAGCGGGAAGGCCGCGAGGACCGCGGCGAGGGCGAGCAGCCCGCCGAAGAGGGTGCGGCGCATGGCCCGGTCGGCGAGCCTGCCGCCGAGCAGATTGCCGATGGTGGCGCCGACCCCGAAGAGCGCGAGCAGCAGGGTCACGGTCGAGTCGGCGAAGCCCGCGGAGTCGGTGAGCATCGGCGTGATGTAGCTGTACGCGGCGAACAGCGCGGCGAAACCGGCGACCGTGGTGCCGAGGGCCAGCCAGACCGGCAGCGAGCCGAGGGCGGCGAGTTCGCTGCGCAGCCCCGAGGACTCGCCGTGGGTGTGGTCGTGCGGGATGAGCAGCAGCAGCGCGGCGATGGCGGCGACGCCGATCCCGCTGACCGCGAGGAAGGTGGCGCGCCAGCCGAGGTGCTGGCCCATCAGGGTCGCGAGGGGGACGCCGATCACATTGGCCACCGTCAGGCCGAGGAACATCAGCGAGACGGACTGCGCCTTGCGTTCGGCCGGGACGAGTCCGGTCGCCACCACCGCGCCGACGCCGAAGAAGGCACCGTGCGGCAGCCCGCTGAGGAAGCGGGCGGCGAGCAGCCACTCGCTGCCGGGGGCGAGGGCGGACAGCGCGTTGCCCGCGACGAAGAGCGCCATCAGGCCGATCAGCACCTGCCGCCGGGAGAAGCGGGCGGTGACGGCGGCGAGCAGCGGGGCGCCGATGACGACCCCGAGCGCGTACGCGGAGACGAGGTGCCCGGCGGAGGGGATCGAGATGCCCAGGTCGTCCGCGACCTCGGGCAGCAGCCCCATCATCACGAACTCGGTGGTACCGATGCCGAAGGCGCCCACGGCGAGGGCGAGCAGGGCCAAGGGCATGAAGCTGAACCTTTCGGGGTGGGATAAACGGGGCGGACGGGCGGCGGCGCTGCCGGGTGGTGGGGCGGAGCGGTGTGCGGGACGGAGCGGTGCACGGGTTCAGGAACCGGGTTCCGTTTTCCCTGTCCGACTGGCAGTGCGGCGGGAGCACGGCCCGGGCGGGACAGTGGTGTCATCGTTGACAAGGAGTGAACAACCGCGCCCCGTACGGGTATTCCGCTTTTTCCGGGAGGGACGGAGATTTTCCGGGGCGTGACATTCCGGGAGGAGCGAGAAGCCGGGAGGTTCGGAAGGCCCGGGAGGACCGGAAGGACGGTCACCCGGCGGCGCTCCGGCGACCGTACGTCTTCGTCACGGCCGAGACTCCCATGCTCCCCCGCCACCCGGGCCGGTGGCAAACGTGGGGGCCGGGCCAGGAGCGCGTACGAGGTCGCGTACGAGATGAAACGCTCCCAGCCCGGCCCTGGTTCGGGTTCGACCCCGTTCCGGTGGGCCCGCCGCCTACCGCTCTTCCACGCGCAGCAGCCGGTTCGGGGTGCCCTCCCCCGGGTCGCCGATCCTGTCCGGGGTGGCGCCCTCGGTCAGGGCGGCCGCGACCTCGGCCGGGGTGGCGTCCGGGTGGGCGGCGAGATGGAGGGCGGCGGCGCCGACGACGTGCGGGGTCGCCATGGACGTACCGGAGAGGGTGGCGCTCGCCCCGTCGTCGGTGTTCCAGTCGGAGACGATCTCCTCGCCGGGGGCGAACAGGTCCACCGAGGGGCCGTGATTGGAGGAGGGGCGGCGCCGGTCCGCCTTGGTGGAGGAGGCCACGGTGAGGGCCTCGGCGACCCGGGCCGGGGAGTTGGCCCCCGCGTCGGTGTCCTCGTTGCCCGCGGCGACGCCGAAGGTGATCCCGGCGGCGATCGAGGCGCGCACCGCGGCGTCCAGGGCCTCGTCGGCGCCCCCGCCGAGGCTCATATTGGCGACCGAGGGGCCCTGGTGGTGGGCGGTGATCCAGTCGATGCCCGCGATGACCTGCTCGGTGCTGCCCGCGCCGTTGTCGTCGAGGACGCGCACCGCGACCAGCTCCGCCTTCTTCGCGACCCCGTGCAGGGCCCCCGCGAGCGTCCCGGCGACATGGGTGCCGTGGCCGTTGCCGTCGTCCGCGCTCGTGTCGCCGTCGACGGCGTCGTAGCCGTAGGAGGCGCGGCCCTCGAAGTCGCGGTGGCTGATACGGATTCCGGTGTCGAGCACATAGGCGGTGACGCCCTCGCCCGCCGTGTCCGGGTAGCGGTACGCGCCGTCCGGTGCCGTCTCGCTCTGGTCGATGCGGTCCAGGCCCCAGGAGGGCGGGTCCTGCTGGGTGGCGGTGGCGTGCATCCGCTGGTTGTGGACGACCTTGTCGACGGCCGGGTCGGCGGCCAGGCGGCGGGCCTCGGATCCGCTGAGGCCGCCCGCGGAGAAGCCGTTGACCGCGGAGTCGAAGCCGCGCCGGAAGGTGCCGCCGTACCGCTCGGCGAGCGTCCTGCCCCGGTCGGCGGCCCGGATCCGTTCGTCCCCCTTGAGCAGGACCAGGTAGCTGTCCCGGAGGGCGCCCGCGGCCGGTGTCCCGTGGACCCGCCCCTCGGCCGGTGGGGAAGCACTGGCGGGCAGGGCGAGCAGCGAGCCGGTGACGGCGGCCGCGGCGAGGGCCGCGAGCAGGGTGCGGCGCCCGGCCGGGCGGGGGTGAGCGGACATGTGCGGAGTCCTCCGGGGTGGGGACGGAGGAGCACGGGGAACCGGTCGACTCGCCCCGCCGGGCGCCCTGTTGGGGCTCCGGCGGCCGGTTCGGGCTCCAGTGCTACGGAACCCTGGACGAAGGGGCGGATCCGCGCAAGGGGGCCCGGTGTGCACGCCGGTACGTGCGGGGGCGGACCGGCGCCGGGCCGGAAAGCCCGCCCGCGAGCACTCCAACTGCTCGCGTCGGGGCCGCCGCCGGCGCCACTCCTACTCGCCGAGCTTGATGCCCGCCGCGACCGGGAGGTGGTCGCTGCCGGTGTCGGGCAGGGTCCAGGAGGTGGTGGGCTCCACGCCCTTGACCATGATCTGGTCGATACGCGCCATCGGGAAGGAGGCGGGCCAGCTGAAGCCGAAGCCCGCGCCCGCCGCGCCCTGGGTGGAGCGCATCTGGGAGGTGACGGCGTGCAGGGCGCGGTCGTTCATGGTGCCGTTGAGGTCGCCGAGCAGGACGACGCGGCGCTCGGGCTCGTCGCTGATCGCCTCGCCGAGCGCGTTGGCGCTCTGGTCGCGCCGGCTCGCGGTGAAGCCGCTGTCCACCTTCACGCGCACCGAGGGCAGATGGGCGGCGTAGACGGCGACCGCGCCCTCGGGGGCGGTGACCACGGTCCGCATCGCCCGGGTCCAGCCGAGCTTGATGTCCACCGACCTGGTGCCGGAGAGCGGGTACTTGCTCCACACGCCCACGGTGCCCTCGACGGCGTGGTACTTGTACGTGCCGCCCAGCGCCTTCGCGTACACCGGCCGGGCCGACTCGGTGAGTTCCTCCAGGGCGATCACGTCCGCGCCGGAGGCGGCGACGTCGCGGGCGGTGTCCGCCGGGTCGGGGTTCTCGGCGTTGACGTTGTGGGTGACCAGGGTGAGGTCGGCGCCGCCGCCGGTCTTGTCCGTGATCAGCCCGCCGAAGAGGTCGCACCAGACCGCCACCGGCAGGATCAGGGCGATCAGCGCGGTGGCCGAGCGGCGCAGCAGGCCGAGCAGGAGCAGCAGCAGGACGGGGATGCCCAGCCAGGGCAGGAAGGTCTCGGTCAGACTCCCCAGGTTGCCGACGCTGTTGGGGATCTGTGCGTGCACCAGCATGATCAGAGCCAGCACCACGGCACACCCGGCGAGGACGAGGCCGCGGCGCCAGATCCCGGGCCTGCTCCAGTCCCCCACCAGGCGGCGGAAGCGGCCGTGGTCCTGCTCGGAACCCGAGCCGGCGTTGTCCGTTTCCGTCATATATGCCTGCGCCATCTGCTCGCCTCACCGCCTGCCGTGCACACCGTCCCCGCCTGCCCGAAACACTAGGCGATATCCGGTGCTGCTCCTGCCGTCCGACAACGGCCTTACGAGGCGGAGGACGAGCGGGCCTCCCGGCCGAGTTCCTGCCCGGCGGCGGGTGCCCGGGGCTGTGACACAAGCGACCGGAGGCTGTGACACAACCGGCACACCGGACGCCCGGGAGAGCGTCGGCGGTGGAGCCGGGCCCGGGTCCCGAGCGGCACCCCGTGCCCATCGCCGCAGGCGGCGCCGTCCGCCGTGCGGAGGGCCGGCCCCGCTGCCGCGGAGGGTCGGCCCCGCTCCGGGAGCGTGACGCGTACCGCTCCCCGAGGGGTCTGGCCCCGACCGGCATCCGGTGCCACCATGGAACCGGTCCGGGGACGCCGTCAGGGCGCCTCGAGATGACATGAAGGAGCCGTTGCGATGACGCAGCTTTCGGCTGCCCCCAAGCCCGGTGAGAAATCCGGCGCCCCCGCGCTGTACGGAGGCAAGGGCACACGACGTATCACGGTCCGCGACATCGGCCTCGCCAAGGAGCGCGGCGAGAAGTGGCCGATGCTCACCGCCTATGACGCGATGACCGCCTCCGTGCTCGACGAGGCTGGCATACCGGTCCTGCTCGTCGGCGACTCGGCGGGCAACGTCCACCTCGGGTACGAGACCACGGTCCCGGTCACCCTCGACGAGATCGCCGTACTGTCCGCCGCCGTCGTCCGGGGCAGCAAGCGCGCCCTGGTCGTCGCCGACCTGCCCTTCGGCACCTACCAGGAGGGCCCGGTGCAGGCGCTGCGCTCGGCGACCCGCCTGGTCAAGGAGGCCGGGGTCGGCGCGGTGAAGCTGGAGGGCGGCAAGCGCTCGCTGCCGCAGATCGAGCTGCTGGTGGAGTCCGGCATCCCGGTCATGGCCCACCTGGGCCTGACCCCGCAGTCGGTGAACACCATGGGCTACCGGGTCCAGGGCCGCGGCGAGGAGGCGGCCCACCGGCTGCTCCAGGACGCCAAGGCCGCCCAGGACGCGGGCGCCTTCGCGGTGGTCCTCGAACTGGTCCCGGCCGAGCTGGCCGCCGAGGTCACCCGGAGCCTGCACATCCCGACCGTCGGCATCGGCGCGGGCGCGGAGTGCGACGCCCAGGTCCTGGTGACCACGGACATGCTGGGCCTGACCGGCGGCCGGATGCCGCGCTTCGTCAAGCAGTACGCCGACCTGCGCGCCTCCGTCGGCGAGGCGGCGAAGGCCTACGCCGAGGACGTGGTCGGCGGCTCCTTCCCGGCCGCGGAGCACTCGGTGCACTGACACCGGCCGCCTGAGGCTGCCTTCCGCGCGGAGGCCCGGAGGCCGCAGGGCCACCGCCCCGCGGCCCCGCGCCCCACCACGCGGAAGGCACGTCCTCGTGCGCGTACGGGCGCGACCACGCGTACGCGCGCCCCTGGTCCACGCCCGCGCGAGCCCGGGACTTCCGCGCCCGCGTGCGCGCATCCTCCGCACCCCCGCGCACGCGCCCTCCGCAGACCGCGGACCTTCGCGTACGCGCCCCTGAACCACTGCGGCACCACGACAGCCCGCCGTCCTTCCCCCGTCGGCGGGCTGTCGCCGTTCCCGGTTCCGGGTGCGGTAAGCACCTCCGGGGCGAGAAGTGGCGCATGTCACAGAATGAGGACTCCGGCGCCTCCTCCGGGAAGGTAGGCGGCTCTCAACTCTCCGCCGTATCGGGCGATTTCCCCTCCATTCCGGCAAGCGCCGACTCCCCGCGGACACCTCCCCGACCCCTCGCCGACCAGGCACCGATACTCCGGGCGCCCGCTGTAGGCGGCTTGTCGGAGGATTGTCGGTGGCGGCTGGCACCTTGGTGGCCATGACGCGAATCGACAAGAACTCCCGAGCGACGGCGAGCGGCTCCCCGCACGCCGTCTCCGTGCGGGGGCTGGTCAAGCACTACGGCGAGACCAAAGCACTGGACGGCGTCGACCTCGACGTGCGCGAGGGCACCGTCCTCGGCGTGCTCGGGCCGAACGGCGCCGGCAAGACCACTCTCGTACGCTGCCTCTCCACCCTGATCACCCCGGACTCCGGTTCCGCCGTGGTCGCCGGGTACGACGTACTGCGCCAGCCCCGGCAGCTGCGCCGGGTCATCGGGCTCACCGGGCAGTACGCCTCGGTGGACGAGAAGCTCTCCGGGCGCGAGAACCTCTACCTCATCGGGCGGCTGCTCGACCTCTCCCGTGCCGAGGCGCGGTCGCGGGCCGAGGGCCTCCTGGAGCGGTTCTCGCTCACCGAGGCGGCCAAGCGCCCCGCGAACACCTACTCCGGCGGCATGCGGCGGCGGCTCGACCTCGCCGCCTCGATGATCGGCAGCCCCGAGGTCCTCTACCTGGACGAGCCGACCACCGGCCTCGACCCCCGCACCCGCAACGAGGTCTGGGCCGAGGTCAAGCGGATGGTCACCGACGGTGTGACCGTGCTGCTCACCACCCAGTACATGGAGGAGGCCGAGCAGCTGGCGAGCGAGCTGACGGTCATCGACCGCGGCAAGGTCATCGCGGGCGGCCGCATCGACGAGCTGAAGGCGAAGGTCGGCGGACGCACCCTGCGCATCCGCCCCGCCGACCCGGCCGAGCTGACCGCCACCGCCGCGGCCCTGGACGAGGCCGGTCTGACCGGTCCCGGCAACGCCCTCGTGGACGCCGAGACCGCGACCGTGCTGGTGCCGATCCTCTCCGACGAGCAGCTCACCGCGGTCGTCGGCGCGGTCTCGGCCCGCGGTATCCCGCTGGCCGCGATCACCACCGAACTGCCCAGCCTGGACGAGGTGTTCCTCTCCCTCACCGGCCACAAGGCCAGTGCCCCGCAGGACCCCGCTCCCGCCCTCGAGGAGGCCGCCGCATGAGCGCCCAGTCGACCACCGCCGCTCCCCCCGAGGAGCCGGTGCGCACCGCCGGGCCCGGGCCCGACCCGTCCCCGGCGGCCGATCGCGGCGACGCGCGCATCGGGCTCCGGGCGCATCTGCGGCACACCGGCGCGCTGGTGCGGCGGAATCTGCTGTGGATCCGGCAGGACCCGGAGTCCATGATGGACGCCGTCCTGATGCCGATCATCTTCACCGTCCTGTTCGTCTTCGTCTTCGGCGGAGCCATCTCCGGCAAGGGCAACCAGGACGCCTACGTCAACTACGTGGTCCCCGGGCTGATGGCGATGATGGGCATGAACATCGCCATGGGTGTCGGCACCGGCTTCAACCAGGACTTCCAGACCGGTGTCATGGACCGCTTCCGCTCGCTGCCCATCGCGCGCTCCTCGGTCCTGGTGGCCAAGATCGTGGTCGAGATCGGGCGGATGATGGTCGCCACCGCGATCCTGCTCGCGGTCGGCTTCCTGCTCGGCCTCTCGATCTCGAACGTCCCCGGGATGTTCGCGGCCATCGCGCTCGCCATGGTCTTCGGCTCCGCGATCATGTGGATCTTCCTCACCATGGGTGTGGTGATGAAGAGCGCCCAGGCCATCCAGGGAATGGGGTTCCTCGTGCTGATGCCCCTGCAGTTCGGTTCCTCCATCTTCGCCCCGACGAAGGACATGCCGGACTGGCTGCAGACCTTCACCGACTACAACCCGCTGTCCTCGCTGGCCGACGCCGCGCGCGGACTGTTCAACGACGCGGGCCCGGTCGCGCACGACGTCTGGGTCACGCTCATCTGGTCCGTGGTCATCACCGCGGTGATGGCACCGGTCGCGATCCACAAGTTCCGTACGAAGACCTGATCCGTACGAAGAGCTGATCCCGGCCCCGGTGGGCGGATGCGGTATGCGCCCGCCCACCGCCGGTTCGCGTCGGACCGGTTCCTGTCGGACCCGTTCGCGTCAGACCAGGGCGACGGCCTCATCGAGAGAGAGGCCGTCGCCCTCGGCACGGGCGGCGGCGTACCGCGCCTCGCCGAGTGCCGCCCGCCCCTCGCGCTCGACCCGCTCGGCGGTCTCGCGCTCCACGGCCGTGCGCACATGCCCGCTCGGCAGATGGCGCTCGGCCGCGCCGTGGAGGCGGACGCCCTCGTAGGCCCGGCCGCCCTGCTCGTCGCGGACCAGGGCGAGGGCCGCGGTGGTCAGATGCACGGAGACCATCTGCGGCATGATCGCCAGCGAGAGGGCGTCGCGGGAGTGCGCCAGCGCGCTCCGTACCAGGGCGAGCGCGCTCTCGTGCCTCCCGTCCAGAACCTCCAGCCAGGCCTCGGTGCCGAGCAGGAAGCCCTCGAAGGCGACGAAGCCCAGCACGTTCACCTCCTCGCGCAGCAGCCGCAGTTGCTCGCGCGCCTCCGCCCCGCGGCCGGTGCGGCCGAGCCCGATCGCCAGGAAGAGCCGGGCGACGGTCAGCGCCTCCCCGATGCGGTGGGCGCCCCGGTCCACCACCTCCCGGAGCATCCGCTCGCCGCGGTCGAAGTCGCCCGACTCCAGGTGGATATGGGCCAGCCGGGTCGTCAGCACCGCGACCTGCGTCTGGGCGCCGAGTTCCTCCGCGTGGGCCAGGGCCTGGCCGAAGTCCTCGGCGGCGCGGGCGAGTTCACCCCGGCGCTCATGGGCCTCGCCGCGCGCGGACAGCGCCTCGGCGGCTCCCCACGGATCGCCGATCCGGCGGAAGTGGGCCAGCGACTCCTCGGCGTCCCGGCTCGCGTCGCCCGCCCAGTCGGACCGGTTGGCCAGCATATTGGCGCGCAGCAGGAGGGCGGCGGCCAGCTCCCAGTCGTAGCCGAGGCGGCGGCAGGCCGCCACCGTCTCGTCGACGACGGCCCGCATCCGCTCCACGTCCCCGGTGAGCAGGATCGCGTAGATCCACATGCTGCCCGGGGCGCGGCAGGTCTGCGGCAGCCCGGGCCGGTAGACGCGGGCGACGGCCCGCAGCCGCTCCTGGGTCTCGGGGACGTTCCACCCCTCGATGTCCTGGCCCACGGAGGCCAGATGGACCAGGTGGACGCCGCGCCAGGCCTCGGCGAGGATCTCGGGGCGCATCGGCGGCGGCGCGTCGGTACAGCGCTCGGTGAGCGGTTCGGCCTCAGGCGAGCCGGGGCCGAAGGGGTCCGGGCCGAGGGCCATGACCTCCCCCGACCAGTTGCGGGCGTCCAGCCGCAGGTCCCGGATCTGCCAGTACCAGCTCAGCGAGAGCACCAGGCTGAGCGCCTCCTGCTCCTCGCGGGCGGCCACCGCGTGCCGCAGCGCGGTCCGCAGGTTCTCGTACTCCACCTGGAGCCGGGCGACCGCCGCGCCCTGCCCGGGCCCGCGCAGCGCGGGATCGGTGGTACGGGCCAGCTCGCGGTAGTACGTGAGGTGGGCGCGCTCCGCGGCGGCCCGCTCGCCCGCCTCGTCGAGCCGCTCGGCGGCGTACTCGCCGACGGTCTCCAGGAGCCGGTAGCGCATCGGGCCCTCGGGCCCCGGCGCCGCGACGACCAGCGACTTGTCGACGAGCGAGCCGAGGTGCTCCAGGGCGGCCGGTCCCGAGACCGCCTCGACGGCGGCCAGTTCGCAGCCGCCCGCGAAGACCGACAGCCGCCGCAGGACGGTGCGTTCGGCCTCGTCGAGCAGTTCCCAGGACCAGTCGACCACCGCGCGCAGGGTCTGCTGGCGCGGCAGCACGGTCCGGCTGCCGCCGGTCAGCAGCCGGAACCTGTCGTCCAGCCGGTCGGCGATCTGGCGGGGAGTGAGCATCCGCAGCCGGGCGGCGGCGAGTTCGATGGCGAGCGGCAGACCGTCGAGGCGCCGGCAGATCTCGGCGGCCGCCTCCTCCTCGATCCGCAGTCCCGGCCGGGCGCTCGCCCCGCGCTCGGCGAGCAGCCGCAGCGCCACCGGCTCCGGCAGCGGCTCCACCGGCCGCAGCAACTCCCCCGGTACGCCGAGGGGTTCACGGCTGGTCGCCAGCACGGTGAGCCGCGGGCAGTGCTCCAGGAGGCCCTGGGCGAGGCCGGCGGCGCCGCCGATCACGTGCTCGCAGTTGTCCAGGAGCAACACCATCCGGCGCGGGGCGCAGAACTCCACCAGGCGGGAGAAGGCCTCGTCCCCGTGCCGCTCGGCGAGGGCCCGCAGCTCCTGGGCGCCCGCGCCGGCGAGCACCGTCTCGCGGGCGCCGAGCGCGGTGAGCACGGCGCCCGGTACGGCCGCCGGGTCCTCCACGGGGGCGAGTTCGGCGAGCCAGATCCCGTCGGGCACCGAGTCCGCCACCGCCTCCGCCGCCTCCTGGGAGAGCCGGGTCTTGCCCGCGCCCCCGGGCCCGAGCAGCGTGACCAGGCGGGCCCGCCCGAGATCGGCGCGGATGGCCTCGATATCGGCCTCCCGGCCGACGAAGGAGGTGAGGCGGGCACGGAGGTTGCCGGGGCGGGGGTTTCCCGAGCGGAGGGTGGCGGGGGCCGGGTCCGGGGGCGGGGTGGGGGCCGCCTCGGAGAGCAACTCCGCGTGCAGTGCGCGCAGTTCGGGTCCGGGGTCGGTACCGAGCCGGTCGGCGAGTGCGCGGCGGGTGTGCTCGTAGGCGGCGAGCGCCTCGGCGGGGCGTCCGGCCTCGCGCAGGGCGCGCAGCCGCAGTGCCTGGAGCGGTTCGTCCAGGGGGTGGGCCCCGGCCAGCTCCGAGAGTTCGGGCAGGACGGACTCGGCCCGGCCGAGGGCGAGGGCGGCGGTGAGGCGGGCCCGTACGGCGTCGAGTCTCCGGCTCGCCCAGCGCGCCGACTCGGCGGCGGCGTCCGGCAGGTCCGTCAGCGCCTCCCCGCCCTGCCACAGGGCGAGCGCCTCCCCGAGGACCTCGGCGGCGCGCGCGTAGTCCTCCTCGGCCAGCGCGCGCTGCCCCTCGGCGGTCAGCCGGTCGAAGCGGTGCAGATCCACGTCCTCGGGCCCGGCGCCGAGCCGGTACCCCCCGTCGACGGAACGCACCTGCTCGGCGCCGAGCACCCGCCGCAGCCGTCCGACCAGGGCCTGCAGCGCGCCCGGCGCGTCGGCGGGCGGCTCCCCCGCCCAGACCTCGTCGACCAGGACCCGCACCGGCACCGTCCGCCCGGCCCGCAGCGCGAGCACCGCCAGCAGGGCGCGCAGCCGCGGGCCGCCGACCGCGAGGGTGCTGCCGTCGGGGCGCAGGGCCTGGGTGGTGCCGAGGATGCGGTAGCGCACGGGGACATTGTCCCTGGTGGACGGGGAGCGGGGGCGCGCGGGCCGCGGCTTCCCCGGAGCGGCGCTCCCTGGCAGGATCCCCGGCGACCCGCCGACCCGGCGACCCGACAGCCCGGTCAACCGGGATCCCGGCCGCTGCCCGATTGAGTGAAGGCAGAGCGGGCAGGAACCCGGGTCCGGAGCTGTCCGTTTGCCTGTTCGAGAGGATCGGCCCGCCGGACGGGCCGACCTGCTCACCGCCTTGTCCGCCCCACCTGTCCCCTCCGCCTTCGCGCCTTGCCCGCTTTCACGCCTTGCCCGCCCCAGCACAGGGAGTTGCCCCATGACCCTCGCCGGAATCCGTCGCAGCGACCGGAGGATCAGTCCGGTCTTCCTCGGCATCGTCGCCGTGACGGCCGTCGCCGGGTGGGCGGTGTGGGCGGGCTTCGGCGGCAGCACCGGCTTCGCCGTCTTCCTGTTCGTGACGGGCGCCTGGGTCGTCTCCCTCTGCCTGCACGAGTACGCGCACGCGCGCACCGCCCTGCACAGCGGGGACATCTCGATCGGCGCGAAGGGCTATCTGACGCTCAACCCGCTGAAGTACACCCACGCCCTGCTCTCGATCGTGCTGCCGCTGCTCTTCGTGATCATGGGCGGCATCGGCCTGCCCGGCGGGGCCGTCTTCATCGAGCGCGGCCGGATCAGGGGCCGCTGGCGGCACAGCCTGATCTCCGCCGCCGGACCGCTCACCAACCTGCTCTTCGCCCTGGTCTGCACGGCGCCCTTCTGGCTCGACGCCCTCGACGGCGTCCCCGACCCCTTCCGGTACGCCCTGGGCTTCCTCGCCCTGCTCCAGGTCACGGCGGCGCTGCTCAACTCCCTGCCGGTGCCGGGCCTCGACGGGTACGGGGTCATCGAGCCCTGGCTCTCCCGCGAGATACGGCGGCAGCTGGAGCCCTTCGCGCAGTTCGGCCTGATCGCCGTCTTCGGCCTGCTCTGGGTGCCGGAGATCAACGACGCCTTCTTCGACCTGGTGGACACGATCCTGCGCGCCCTCGGGGTCGAGGAGTGGGACTCGTACTGGGGCCGTGAGCTGTACCGCTTCTGGCAGGGCGAGCCCGACATCCCGCAGTTGGCCGGGTAGCCCCCGGTCCGCGGGCGGGAGCGGCGCGGCGGCTCAGGCGGTCGGCGTCCGCCCGGCGTCCGCGCTCGTCGCCTCCGCCGCCGCGGCCTTAGCGGCCTTCGCGCGGCGGATGTAGTACAGCGCCATGTTCGAGGTGAGCCCGGCGAGCAGCACCCATACGACGCCGAGCCAGCTGCCGCGGGCGAAGGAGACCACCGCCGCGGCGACGGCGAGGGCACAGACGACAAGGGCGTACAGCGCGAGGCGGGGCATGGGGGAAGGGCTCCTGTCGGACACGGGCGGGTGCTGCCTGCACCAGTGTCCCCCATCCCCTGCCCGTCGTCTCCGGGCGTCCCCGGGGCGCCGCCGGGGACGCCCGGCGCGGGCGTACGGTGCGGGCGTACGGACCCCGGTCTCCCGGTGGCCGTACGCCCGCGCCGCCCAGCTGTACCGCAACGCGCCTGTACCGCAGGACGCCCGTACCGCAGCGCGCCCGTACCGCGACGCGCCCGTATCGCAGCGCGCCTCAGATGTCGGTGACCCGCAGTCCCGCGTGGGCCTTGTAGCGGCGGTTGACCGAGATCAGGTTCGCCACCAGGGACTCGACCTGGTGGGCGTTGCGCAGGCGGCCCGCGAAGACGCCCCGCATGCCGGGGATGCGGGCGGCGAGCGCCTGGACGAGGTCGGTGTCGGCGCGGTTCTCGCCGAGGACCATCACATCGGTGTCGATCTCCTCGATGGACTCGTCCTGGAGCAGTACCGCCGAGAGGTGGTGGAAGGCCGCGGCGACCCGGGAGTCGGGCAGCAGGGCGGCGGCCTGCTCGGCGGCGCTGCCCTCCTCGGGCTTGAGCGCGAAGGCGCCCTTCTTGTCGAAGCCGAGCGGGTTGACGCAGTCGACGACGAGCTTGCCCGCCAGTTCCGCGCGCAGCGATTCGAGGGTCTTGGCGTGGCCGTCCCAGGGCACCGCGACGATCACCACATCGCTGCGGCGCGCGCACTCCGCGTTCTCCGCGCCATCGATCCCGAGACCGAGTTCCCGGGCGGCGCCCTCGGCGCGCTCGGCCGCCCGGGAGCCGATGATCACCTTCTGACCGGCCCGGGCGAGCCGGTAGGCGAGGCCCCGGCCCTGGTCGCCGGTGCCGCCGAGGACGCCGACCACCAGGCCGGACACATCCGGCAGCTCCCAGGGGTCCTTGGCCGGTGCCTTCTTCGTCTCGGACGTCGGGTGCGCGGGCTCAGCAGGAGTAGTCATGGGGCCGATTTTGTCACTGCCGGCCCCTCCGTGGTCACTGCCTGCCCCCGTGCGGTCATCCGGCCGCATCGAGCAGCGCGGCGAGCGGGATCCGGCGGAAGGCGAGGGTCTCGTACGCGCTGGAGCGGCCCGTCTCGTAGAGCAGTCCGACGGTGCCGGCGTCGAGGAGGACGAGATCGCAGTAGGCGGCCGGATCCTCGCCGAGGGTGAGGGCGGTGCGCCAGCTCGCGCCGGAGTCGGTGCTGGTCCGTACGCTCATCCGGGCCCGCCGCTCGGGGTGCGCGGGACCGGCGTACAGCAGCGGGCCCGGCGCCGGGAGCTGGAGCAGGCTGCCCTGGACGACCGGCCCGGCGAGGGCGGGCTGCGGCCGGTAGGGGGCGGTGAGTCCGGTGCCGTCGGCCGAGTAGGCGTCGGCGCGGCTGCCGGGGGCCGCGGAGTCGTTGCGGGTGTTGAAGTAGACGCGCCCGTCGGGGAGTTCGGCGGCGGTGGTCTCGTTGGCGTTGATCCGGTCGGGGCGCCCGGCGAGCCCGTCCGGGTTGTTGTGGACGTAGCCGATCCGCCAGCTCTCGCCCTCGTCGTCGCTGAGCAGGCAGTGCCCGCCGTTGTACGCGCCCTCGGTGCCGTCGCCGCCGCCCACCGGGGCGAGCGAGTGGTTGGCGGGCACCAGCACCCGGCCGCTGCTCAGCTGGAGGGCGTGGCCCGGGGTGGTCGCGTACCAGCGCCAGGCGGGGTCCTTGGCCTCGGCGGTGATCTCGCGGGCCGCGGACCAGGTGACCCCGTCGTCGTCGCTGTGCTGCACCCACACCCGCCGGGCCTGCTCCGCCGGGACCTCACCGCGCCGGATGCCCGCCTCCGAGGCCCCGGCGGCGTTGCGGACATGGACGAGCAGCAGGCGCCCGGAGGCGAGGACCACCGGGGCCGGGTTCCCGGCGAGGTCCGCGCCGTTCTCGGCGACCCGCTCAAGGGGCGCCCAGCTGCGGCCCCCGTCGTGCGAGCGCTTGAGCACCAGGTCGATGTCCCCGTGGTCGGCGCCGGAGCCGACACGCCCCTCGCAGAAGGCGAGCACGGTGTCCTCCCCGGTCGCCACCACGGCGGGGATGCGGAAGCTCGCGTACCCCTCGGTCCCGGCGCGGAAGGGCACCGACTGCTCGCTGGTCATGGCTGCTCCGTCACGGGTGCGGCGCCCACCGGACGGCGTCCCGGCCGGGGCGGCACCGCTCGGCGGCACGCTCCGGCCCGGGGCACCACCGGACATGGGATGTCACGCGACCCTAGAAAGCCGCCGCGAACGAGGTCAAGGAGGCCGGGCTCCGAGCCGGGGCCGCGGCTGCCGGTGGGCCTGGAGCCTTACCGACCCGCCGGGTGACGTACCGGCCGGGAACGGGCCCGCCCGCGTGCGCGAAGCCGTGCCCCGCGGTTCCCTTTCGGGTGAAGCGGACCGAACAGCCCTCCACCGCGGGCCGGCCGGGGGCAGGGTCCCAGCCCATGGACGCCGTACGTGTCGCGCTGCTGCGCGAGGTGCTCGCCGGGACCGAGTGGCTCGGGGCCACCCGCCGCTTCGCCGGGACCCTGCGCTCCTCGGTGGTCCCGCACGGCGGCGGACTCCTCCTGGTCGGCACCCGGGAGTACGAGCCCTGGCACCTCGCGGCCCATCTGGTCGACGAGGCCGCCTGGTCCGGCACCCCCGAGCTGAGCCCCACCCTGGTCCGGCACCGGGTGCGCGACGGCGCCCCGGCCCATCTGGCGGTCGGCCTGGGCCGGCTTGAGGCCGCCCGGCGCGGCGAGACCCTCCTCGTGGTCGCCCCGGACGCCCCGGGCGCCCCGCTGCTCGAACGCGTCCAGGACGCCCGCCGCTCCGGCGCCACCGTGCTCGCCCTGGACTCCGGCGACCGGGAGCTGCACGCCCTCGCTCATGAGGCGCTCGCGGTGCCGCCGACCCCCGAACTCGACCTGGACACCGTGCAGCACCTGGTCAGCGCGGCCACCGGCGAGAACTCCCTGCCGGCACCGGTACCCCGCGGCCGGCGCCACTTCCGGGACCGCCTCTCCCGCCTCGCCGACCAGCTGACGTCGCCCCCGCCGGAGCGGTGGTGAGGCCGTAGGGACCCGGCGGGAAAACCGTTTGCCCGGCCCGGCGGACCTCGCCGACTATGATCCCTCGTGACCTCGCAACCCCCGCCGCCCTCCCGGCTGCGCGCCCTGCTGCCCGACCTCGCGCCCTGGCGGGCCTCGGCGGACTTCCGCCGCCTGTGGGTGGCCGGGCTCATCACCAACTTCGGCAGCTTCCTCACCTTCGTGGCGCTGCCGGTGCAGCTGAAGGAGCTGACCGGTTCGGCGGCCGCGGTGGGCGCGATCGGCGCCGCGGAGCTGATCCCGCTGATCGTCTTCGGGCTCTACGGCGGCGCGATGGCCGACGCCATGGACAAGCGGAAGCTGATCCTGTGGACCGAGACCGGCCAGGGCGTGCTCTGCGCGGTGCTCCTGGTCAACTCGCTGCTCGCCGAGCCGCTGGTGTGGCCGCTGTACCTGGTCGCCGCGGCCTCGGCCGCGCTGGTCGCGGTGCAGCGCCCGGCACTCGACTCGCTCACCCCGCGCATCGTCGCCCACGCGCACCTGCCCGCGGCCGCCGCGCTCAACTCGCTGCGCTGGCAGGTCGGCGGGGTCGCCGGGCCCGCGCTCGCCGGGGTGGTCGTCGCCTACGCCGGTCTCGGCTGGGCCTACGCCGCGGACCTGGCCACCTTCGCGGCCTCGGCCGGCCTCGCGCTCGGGCTCGCCGCCTCCCCGGCCGCGCACGAGGCGGCGCGGCCCTCGCTGCGCTCCATCGCCGAGGGCGCCCGCTACGCCTGGAGCCGCAAGGAGCTCCTCGGCACCTACGCCGTCGACCTGGTGGCCATGCTGTTCGCCTTCCCGCTCGCCGTACTGCCCTTCCTCGCCGACGAGTTGGACGCCCGGTGGTCGCTCGGCCTGATGTACGCGGCGCTGCCCGCGGGCTCCCTCCTGGTGAGCCTGACCAGCGGCTGGACCTCCCGGATCCACCGGCACGGGCTGATGGTGGTGCTGGCCGCCGGGTGCTGGGGGCTGAGCGTGGCGCTGGCGGGGGTGATGGACGAGGTCTGGCTGGTGCTGCTCTTCCTCACCCTCGGCGGCTGCTGCGACATGGTCAGCGGCATCTTCCGCTCCGCGATGTGGAACCAGACCATCCCGGACGCCCTGCGCGGCCGCCTCGCGGGAATCGAACTGCTCTCCTACTCGGCGGGCCCGCAGCTGGGCCAGGTCCGCTCCGGCGGGGTGGCCGCGCTGGCCGGGGTGCGCGCCTCGGTCTGGTCCGGCGGTCTCGCCTGCCTGGGCGCGGTGGCCCTGCTCGCCACCTGCCTGCCCCGGCTGATGAGCTACGACGTACGGACCGATCCGCACGCGGTGCGGCTCAGGGAGAGCCGGACGGCGGACGGCCCCGGCGAGAAGGCCGGGGCCGCCGGGAGCGCGGAGACCGCGCCGTCCTGACTCAGCCGCTCTCGCCGCCGCGGCCGCCGTCCTGCCAGCGCGGGTCGTTGTCCCACTCGGCGTTGCGCTCGGCGGAGATGTCCATGGCGTGCTGGGCGGCCTCGGGGCTCGGGTAGGGGCCCATGCGGTCCTGCGCCGGACACTCCGGGCCCTCCTCGACCTTGCCGTGCTGGAGGCAGTAGTACCACTCGCCGGGCTTGCCGGTGGTGCGCTTCTTGAACAGGGCCATCGCGGTCCCCTCACTTCACTCGCGTCCTCGGCCCGGGCGGCGGCTCGCCCCCGGACCGCGGGGCCGGCCGGTCCGCCTGCCGGCGCCCGCCCCCGTACAGCGGCCATGGTGCCCCATCGCCGGTAGTTACACTCGTCGACATGTCTGGCCAGTCACTGCTCGTACCAGGGGAGCTCTCCCCCACCCGCTCCGTCCCGGGCGCCATCGCCCGTCCCGAGTACGTGGGCAAGCCCGCGCCCACGCCCTACACCGGGCCCGAGGTCCAGGACGCCGAGACGATCGAGCGGATGCGGATCGCCGGGGGCATCGCCGCCCGGGCGATGGCCGAGGCCGCGAAGCTGATCGCGCCCGGGGTGACCACCGACGAGCTGGACCGGGTCGCGCACACTTATATGTGCGACCACGGCGCCTACCCGTCCACCCTCGGCTACCGCGGCTTCCCGAAGTCCCTGTGCACCTCGGTCAACGAGGTCATCTGCCACGGCATCCCGGACTCCACGGTGCTGCACGACGGCGACATCGTGAACCTCGACGTCACCGCCTACATCGGCGGGGTGCACGGCGACAACAACGCCACCTACCTGGTCGGCGAGGTCGACGAGGAGAGCAGGCTGCTGGTCGAGCGCACCGAGGAGTCCCTGGCCCGGGCCATCAAGGCGGTCAAGCCGGGCCGCCAGATCAACGTCATCGGCCGGGTCATCGAGTCGTACGCGAAACGGTTCGGCTACGGAGTGGTGCGCGACTTCACCGGGCACGGCATCAACACCTCCTTCCACTCCGGCCTGATCGTGCCGCACTACGACAGCCCGCACGCCACCACGCTGATCCAGCCCGGCATGACCTTCACCATCGAGCCGATGCTGACCCTCGGCACCCACGAGTACGACATGTGGGACGACGGATGGACCGTGGTCACCAAGGACCGCAGGCGGACAGCCCAGTTCGAGCACACGCTGGTGGTCACCGAGAGCGGCGCGGAGATCCTCACGCTGCCGTGACCCGGCACGCGGCACCCTGGGCACCGCGCCCGGCGGCGGCAGGAGCCGCAGCGACGGAGGACACGGGAGCCCCCGACCGGCGGACAGCCGGGCCGGGGGCTCCGCCGCGCGCGGGCCGGGCCCGGGGCAGCGGCTACTCCCCGTCGGCCGCGGCCCTGATCGCCGCGATGTCGAGCTTGACCTGCCCGAGCATGGCCGTCATCGCGCGCTGGGCGCGGCCCCGGTCCGGGTCGGCGATCAGCTTTCCCAGCTCCTCGGGGACGACCTGCCAGGACACCCCGAAGCGGTCCTTGAGCCAGCCGCACTGGCCGGGCTCGCCGCCGCCCGCCATCAGCGCCTCCCAGTAGTAGTCGACCTCCTCCTGGTCCTTGCAGTCGATGGTGAAGGAGACGGCCTCGTCGAAGGTGAACTCCGGGCCGCCGTTGAGGACCATGTAGGGCTGGCCGTCGAGTTCGAAGTCGACGGTGAGCACGGTGCCGGACCGCCGCGGGCCCGCCTCTCCGTAGTAGCTGACGTCGACGATCTTCGAGTTCGGGAAGACCGAGACCCAGAAGTCGGCGGCCTCCTTGCCTTGGGTGTCGAACCAGAGGGTGGGGGTGATCCTGGGCATGGTCTGCTCCTGCTCTCGCCGGGTGCGGTTCCCCTGCCGTCGCGCCGTCGTCGGCGGGTGGGCGGGGCTCCTGCTCGTTCGGCAGTCTTCTGCCTCTTGTGCAGTAGGGACCGGGGCGCGCGCGGAAAGTCATCGGTACGGGCGCGGGTCCCCGGGGCGGGCGGGCGCGGAAAGGCCGGGCGGAGGCCGTCGGCGGGACGTTTTCCGGCGTGGGCGATCGGGGTAGCGTGGTTCCCGACAGACCGTCGGCAAAGCTGTTGACTTAGGCAAGCCTAACCTTAGATGATGGGGCTGTTCCCGTCCCCGGGCCCTGGAGGAACTCCGTGAGCACGTCGTTCTCGACGCTCATCCGCACCGCCTCGCACGAGCAGCACACGCAGGCCGAGACCTCGTCCTTCATGAGCCACCTGCTCGGCGGAGAGCTCGGCGTGGAGGCCTACCGGCGCTACACCGAGCAGCTCTGGTTCGTCTACGAGGCCCTGGAGTCCGCGGTCCCCCGCCTCGCCGAGGACCCGGTGGCCGGCCCCTTCCTCCGCCCCGAGCTGCTGCGCAGGGCCGAGCTGGAGCGCGACCTGGAGCACCTGCACGGGCCGGAGTGGCGCACCGCCGTCACCGCCCTGCCCGCGACCGCGCGGTACGCGGACCGGGTCGCCGCCTGCGCGGCCGACTGGCCCGGCGGCTATGTCGCCCACCACTACACCCGCTACCTGGGCGACCTCTCCGGCGGCCAGATCATCCGGGACAAGGCCGAGCGCACCTGGGGCTTCACGCGCAAGGGCGACGGCGTGCGCTTCTACGTCTTCGAGCAGATCGGCAACCCGGCGGCCTTCAAGCGGGAGTACCGCGAGCTGCTCGACGCGCTCCCGGCGGACGACCTGGAGAAGCAGCGCATCGTCGACGAGTGCAAGCGCGCCTTCGAGCTGAACACCGCGGTCTTCCGCGAGCTGGGCGAGGAGTTCCCGCTCAGCGCCTGAGCGGGAGCCGGGCCCGGGCCGCTCGGCCGCTCACCGCTCCAGCCTCACCCGGCCGCCGATCTCGACGAGGCCGCCCGGCTGCGGGGCGGTGAGCAGCTGGGAGCCGCGGCCCTGGGTGATGTTGAGTGCCCGGCCGAGCTGCGCGGTCAGGAGCAGGGCCGCCGCCCCGGTGGCCTCGTCCTCCTCGATGCCGTCGCCCCGGCCGGGGAAGGCGCGCGCCCGCACCCGGCCCGCGGGCTCGTCCTCCCAGGCCCAGGCGTAGATCCACTCCCCCGCGGGCGGTACCTCGAGGGCCGCCACCTCGGCCGGCGTCCCGTACTGGCGCAGGGTGCGCGGCGGCGCCCAGCCGGGCTCGGCCTCGATCCAGCTGAACTCCCCGTCGAGCCGGGTGCCCACGGCGCCCGCCTCGGTGAGGAGTTCGGGTACGTCGAGCAGCCAGGCGGCGCCGACACAGGGATGCCCGGCGAAGGGCAGCCGGTCGCCGGGGGTGTAGATATCCAGGGCGCCGCGCTCGGGGTCGTCGACGAACACCGTCTCGCTGTAGCCCAGCCGCCCGGCGAGCTGCTGCCGCGCGGCCACCGAGGGGACCTGGCTGCCTTCGCGCACCACACCGAGCCGGTTGCCGTGACCGCCGTCGGGGGCGCAGAAGACGCGCAGCACATCGACCAGGACGGGGCGGCGGCCCGGGGCGAGCCCGGAGGAGTGGCACTGGGCGAGCAGGGAGGTGCCTTCGGGTGCGGTCATCCGGGCATTGAAGCATCGCGCGGACGGGGCCGGTGCCGGGGGTCCCCCGGTACGGCCCCGTCCACTTTTCGTCAACGGCCTTGACCAGTACGGCCGTTGACGCCCCGTACCGCCGCCGTGAGGCCCTGTTCGCGGGGAGGTGAGCAGGAGCCGCGGGCGGCGGCCGAGGGGTCGGGCAGGGTTCAGGCCCGGCCGGCGCCCGGGCGGCGGCGGGCCAGGAAGACGGCGCCCGCACCGGCCGCCGCGAGCGCCCCCGCACCGGCGACCAGGGCCCCGGCGGGCACCGAGGAGCCGGTGGTGGCGAGCGCGCCGCCCCCGCCGACCGAACCGCCGCCCACCGAACCGCCGGCGGCCGCCGCACCGCCGCCGGTGCCGCCGCCGTCGGAACCGCCGCTGCCGCCCGGCAGTTGGGCATCGTCGGAGACCGCGAGGGCGACCGTCAGGGGGTCGAGGACGGTGCCCGCGGGGTAGGGCGAACCGGTGGTCTCGTTCTCGAACTGCTCGGCGCCCGCGGCGGTGAGCTTGGCGGGGATCCTGTCGAGCAGGACCACGTCGTCCTCGGGGCTCCAGTCGACCTTGCCGAGGTCGAGGGTGGCGAACTCCACGTCCTTGTCGGTGCCCTGGGGGGTCGTCACATCGGCGACCAGGGTGCCCTTGTCGCCCTCGGCCTCGATGGCGAGGCCGCCGAAGCTCATGTCGATGCCGTGGCCCGGGTACAGGAACCGCACGCTGCCCTCGAAGGAGGCGCTCAACTTCTTCGCGTCGGAGTCGAGTTCGGCCTTGGCGTAGGGGAAGTCCCAGCCGTTGCCGTTGTCCTCGGCGCCGCCCGCCGCCTTGATCTCGCCGCCGGTGAGGATGTACCTGCGGAAGGACTCCTTCAGACCCCAGGAGAGGGTGGCGTCAAAGACCTCGCCGGCCGGGGCCGGGGTGCTGGTGGAGGGCGTGGCGGTCGGGGTGCCGGAGGGCTCGGCGGTGGGGGTGCCGCTCGGGGTGGTGGTGGGCTTCCCGGTGGGCTCGGCGGTCGGTTCGCCGGTGGGCGCGGCGGCGGGGGTCACCGTCAGCGTCGCCGGGTCGAGGGCGGTGCCCTCCTGGTAGAAGCCCTGGAAGGCGGCGGCGCCCTCCTTGGTCAGCTCGGCCGGGATGTCCTCGAAGACCATCGCGCCGCCCTCGCCCTGCCCCGGCCGGACCTCGCTCAGGTCGAGTCCGGCGAGCGGGACGTCCTGGTCGGTGGCGGGCTTCTCGCCCTCCTTGCCGGTGGTGACATCGGCGGTGATCGATCCCGCGGTGCCGGTGGTGGCGAGCTTCAGGTCGGAGAGGGTGATGTCGAGGGTGCCGTTGTGGCCCCAGAAGTGGACGCTGCCCCGGAAGTCGGTGTCCACGGCGTGGGTGCCGGTGTCGTAGCTGCCGGTGCCGCCGGTGAAGGTGAACGGGCCGTTGTCCGGGGCCTGTTCGGCGCCGTCGGCCACCTCGATACGGCCCTGGGCTATCGGCGAGAGCAGGTACTTGCGGAAGGACTCCTTGAAGCCCCAGTCCAGCGTCCCGTCCTTGAGCTCGATCGCCTTCGCGGCCGGGGCACCCTCGCCGGGCGCGGCCACCGCGGGCAGGGCGACGAAACTGGCGGCACCGAGGGTGAGCGCGGCGGCGACCGAGGCCGCGAAGGCGGTACGGCGGCGGATGACTGCCATGATCGTGGTTCTCCTTGGGGTCGGGGTACGTAGGGGGACGGCGCGCGGGCGGCGCCGCCGGAACTACCGGGCGGGGACGGAGGGCGCCGGGCGCGCGGGACGCTTCAGTCCCGGGAGGTGTCGGGGGCCTCGGCCGGGTCCGCGCTCCCGCCATCGGCCGAACTCGCCGCCGCCGTACGGCGTTTGCGTACGAGGAAGAGGGCGAGGGCGGCGAGCAGCAGCGCGGTGGCGGCGAGGCCGACGGGCAGCGCGGGGAAGGCGTGGGAGGAGGACGAGGCCTTCCCGGTGGAGCCGGTGTCCCCGGCCGCGGTCTTCGGGGAGGCGCTGGGCGAGAGGGTGGCCCGGTCGGAGCCGAGGTCGGGCAGGGCCGGGAGCCGGGCGTTCTTGTCGAGGGCGACGGCGAGCGAGAGCGGGTCCATGGCGGTGCCCGCGCGGTAGACGCCGCCGAAGGCCTTCGCGCCCTCGGCGGTGAGCTTCGTGGGCACCTCGGTGAGGGTGGCGAGCCCGTCCTTCGCGGCGAGTTCCCCGGCGGCGAAGGTGACCAGCGGCTGCTGCTTCTCCGCCTTGCCGGCGTCCTCGGTGTCCGCGTAGAGGGTGCCCTTGCCGTCCTCGACGCGCACCGCGAGATGACGGAGCGTCAGGTCGAGTCCGTGGCGGCCGGTGAAGCGCAGGGATCCCTCGAAGTCGGCGTCCAGGTACGGGCCTTGGGCCTTTCCGCTCTCGGCGCGGTACGTGCCCTTTCCGGAGGGGAAGCGGAAGAGGGCGCCGCCGTCCTGGGCACCGCCGGAGAGGGTCCACCTGCCCTTGGTCACCTCGCCGGTGACGTACTCCCGGAAGGTGCGGCGCACCCCCCAGTCCACGGCGGCGTCCGCGATGCGCCCCTCGCTCTTCTTCTTGCCGCCCGCGGTGGGCTTCGGCTCCGCGCTCGGCTTCCGGGAGGCGGCGGGGCCCGCGACGTCGACCGAGAGGCTGACCGGGTCGAGGGCGGTGCCCGCGGTGTAGTACCCGGCGAAGGCCTTGGCGCCCTGGGCGGTCAGCGTGGCGGGGACGCGCCGGAGGGCGATGGGGCTGGTGCCGCCCCTCATGTCGATGCCGGAGAGGTCGAGCGAGGCGAAGGGGACCTGGCGGGTGGTGGTGACCTTCCCGCTGCCGCGCTCCTTGCTGACCAGGTCCACCGAGAGGGTGCCGCTGCCGCCCGAAATCCGCACGCTGGGGCGGGAGACGGTGAGGTCCAGCTGGTACGAGCCGCCGCTCTCCCGGTGCCCGGTGAAGTGCACGCCGCCCGAGAAGGCGGAGCGGAAGGCGCCGCTTCGGGGGTCGTAGCCGCCGGTGGCGGAGTGGAAGCGGAAGTCGCTGCCGCCGACCGTGGCCGCCCCCTGGACCAGGGACCAGCTGCCCTGGGCGATGGGCCCGGTGACATAGCTCTGGAAGGAGGCCTTGATGCCCCAGTCCAGCCTGCCGCCGCCGACCGGGCGCTCCTCGGCGCGGGCGGTGGCCACCGGCAGCAGGGCGGCGAGCAGCGCGCTGAAGACCGCGACCACGACCGCTCGCAGCGTGTTTCTCGGCAGCATGAATCCCCCTCCGGGCCGGATCGGACCCACTGGCAAGTAAAGTTAGCCTAACCTAAGCTCACCGGGGAGTAGGGCGGTACCCCGATCGCTCGATCCGCGGACCGCTCACGCCCAACTCACGTACGGGATGGTGGATTTGCTGCGCATACCGCGACTGGCCGGGGCCTTGGCCGCCGTCCTCGCCCTCACCCTGACCGGCTGCGGCGGCTCCTCCGGGGACGGCGGTGGCGGCTCGCCCGCGGCCTCGTCCACGGCACGGGGGCAGCGCGCGGCGGACCGGGTGGAGCCGCTCGCCCGGACCCCGGAGCCGAAGCTGCCGGTCACCGTCGACTCGGCCGACGGCCGCGAGGTGAAGGTGACCGACACCCGCCGGATCGTCCCGCTCTCCGGCAGCCTCAGCGAGATCGTCTTCACCCTCGGCCTCGGCGAGCGGGTCGTCGCCCGCGACATCACCGCCACCTTCGAGCAGGCGGAGAAGCTGCCGGTGGTCACCCGCGCGCACGATGTCTCGGCGGAGAGCGTGCTCTCGCTGAAGCCGAGCCTCGTCCTCGCCGACTCCACCACCGGCCCGGCCGAGTCCCTGGACCAGATCCGCGACGCCGGGGTCCCGCTGGTCGTCCTCGACCCGCCGAAGGGACTCGACGACGTCGGCCCGCGTATCGAGGCGGTCGCGAGGATCCTCGGAGTCCCGGACGCGGGACGGGAGTTGACCACCCGCACCGAGCGGCGGCTGGACAAGGTGCGGGCGGGCATCCCCGGCCATGCCGACCACCCCAAGGTCGCCTTCCTCTATCTGCGCGGACAGGCCTCGGTCTATCTGCTCGGCGGCGCCGATTCCGGCGCGGGCTCCCTGCTCAAGGCGGCGGGCGCGGTGGACGCGGGCACCGCCTCGGGGCTGCGGAAGGACTTCACCGCGCTCACCAGCGAGGCGCTGGTGAAGGCCGCACCGGACGCGATTCTCGTGATGACCAAGGGACTTGAGTCGGTGGGCGGCGTGGACGGCCTGGTCGAGATCCCCGGTGTGGCCGAGACCCCGGCGGGCATGGACCGCCGGATCGTCTCCGTCGACGACGGCGTCCTGCTCAACTACGGCCCGCGCACCGACCGCGTACTCGCCTCCCTGGTCGCGCAGTTGTACCGGGACAAGGGCGAGCGGTCGTGAGCGTCCGGCCCCGCGGCACCCCGCCCGCGCCGGAGGCCGAAGGGACCCCGGTGGCCAAAGGCGGCCCGATCGCCGAAGACGGCCCGGTGGCGACCGGCGCCCCGCTCAACGAGCCCGCGCCGGACGGGACTTGGGCCTCCGCGAAGGAAGCTGACGCCGCCGGAGCCCGCCGCGGCATCGTCCCCCTGCTCACCCTCGGGCTCACCGCGGCCCTGCTGCTCGCGGCGCTCACCTCCGCGGCGACGGGCGCGTACGAGATCCCCTTCGGTGACGTACTCGGCTCCGTGCAGCACCGGTTGGGGCTCGGCGGGCGGCCGCTCGACCGGGTCGCGGAGAGCGTGCTGTGGAATGTGCGGCTGCCGCGGGTGGTGCTCGGGCTGCTCGTCGGCGCCTCGCTCGGCTGCGCCGGGGCGCTGATGCAGGGCGTATTCGGCAATCCGCTGGCGGAGCCCGGGGTGATCGGCGTCTCCTCGGGGGCGGCGGTGGGCGCGGTCGCCGCGATCACCTTCGGGCTCGACTTCCTCGGCACCTGGACGCTGCCCGCCGCCGCCTTCGTGCTCGGCCTGGGGACGGTCCTGCTCGTCTACAGCCTCTCCCGGGAGGGCGGGCGGACCGAGGTGGTCACGCTCATCCTGACCGGTATCGCGGTGACCGCCTTCGCCGGGGCGCTGATCGGCCTGTTCCTCTTCTTCGCCGACAACGCGCAGCTCTCCCAGATCACCTTCTGGCAGCTCGGCTCGCTCTCCGCGGCGACCTGGTCCAAGGTCCTCGCGGTGCTCCCCTGCGCCGCCGTCGGTCTCCTCGTCGCGCCTTTGTGCGCACGGCAGTTGGACCTCCTAGCGCTCGGCGAACGCCCCGCCCGGCACCTGGGGGTGGACGTGGAGCGGCTGCGGCTCACCCTGATCCTGGTGATCGCCCTGCTGACCTCGGCGGCGGTCTCGGTCTCCGGGGTGATCTCCTTCGTGGGGCTGCTCGTCCCCCATCTGCTGCGGATGGCGGCGGGTCCGGGGCACCGCTTCCTGGTGCCGGGCAGCGCTCTCGCCGGGGCCCTGGTCCTGGTGGTCGCCGACCTCGCGGCCCGTACCGTCGCCGAGCCCGCGGAGCTGCCGCTCGGGGTGCTCACGGCGCTGATCGGCAGCCCCTTCTTCTTCTGGCTGCTGCGCAGGACCCGTCGCAGGCAAGGAGGCTGGGCCTGATGAGACGTGCACGCTTCGCGCTGCGGGAGCGGGCGCTGCCCCCGCCGCACGCGCCGGGTGAGGTGCTCGCCGAGGCGCGGGGGCTGTCCGTCGGCCTCGGCGGGCGGCGCGTCCTCGCTTCGGTGGACCTGCTCGCGCGCGCCGGTGAGGTGCTCGCCCTGGTCGGCCCGAACGGCGCCGGGAAGTCGACCCTGCTCTCCGCGCTCGCCGCCGACCTGACGCCCGACGAGGGGACCGTACTGCTCTCCGGACGCCCCGCCGCTGCCTGGCCGAGCCGTGAACTCGCCCTGCGCCGCGCGGTGTTGCCGCAGTCGGCCGCCCTCTCCTTCCCCTTCCCGGTGACCGAGGTGGTCCGGATGGGCCGCGCGCCCTGGGCCGGCACCCCGCGCGAGGACGAGGACGAGCCGGCGGTACGGGAGGCCATGGCCGCCACCGAGGTGACCGCGCTCGGCGCCCGGAGCTTCCCCTCGCTGAGCGGCGGCGAGCGGGCCCGGGTGGCTCTCGCCCGGGTCCTGGCGCAGCGCACCGGGCTGCTGCTGCTCGACGAGCCGACCGCCGCGCTCGACCTGCGCCACCAGGAGCTGGTGCTGCGGATCGCCCGGGA
Source organism: Streptomyces physcomitrii (assembly GCF_012273655.1). Classification (GTDB taxonomy): domain Bacteria; phylum Actinomycetota; class Actinomycetes; order Streptomycetales; family Streptomycetaceae; genus Streptomyces; species Streptomyces physcomitrii. Next base: position 55,455 of record NZ_JAAWWP010000010.1, read on the forward strand.
GCGCGCTGCGGCGGGGGACGCGGTGGTCGTCGTCCTGCACGACCTCAACCTCGCGGCGGCCCACGCGGACCGGGTCGCGGTACTGCACCGCGGACGGCTCGCCGCCGAGGGCTCCCCGGGGAAGGTCCTGCGGGCGCCGCTGCTCTCACAGGTGTACCGGCAGCCGGTGGAGGTCGTCCCCCACCCGGGCACCGGCACCCCGCTCGTCCTGCCGCTGCGCGGGAGCCGAGCGCCGGCCGGGCCGCCAACCGCGCCCCGGCGGCCCGGTTTTGACCACCCCTTGACCGATTCATGAGCAAACCAAGGCACAGCACCGGGGGTTCACCACGAAAGAGAGGTGAATCACCGACCCGGCCTGTGTCACTGAGGTAAGCCTCAGATAAGTTGTCCCGCCACAGCCTCCCACTCTCCGGCTGACCTCGACCGAACCCTCCTGGAGTCCGCATGCGTCCCGTCCGCCTCTCCGTCGTCACCGCCGCCGCCACCGCGGCGGCTCTGGCCGCCGTCACGGGCTGCACCGAGAAGAGCGATGCCAAGGGCGGCGAGCACACCGTCGAGGTGGCCGCGAGCGACTCCGCCTGCGAGCTGTCGAAGAAGGAGTTCCCGGCCGGACACGTCGAACTCGACGTGGAGAACAAGGGCTCCAAGGTCACCGAGGTCTACCTGCTCTTCCCCGACGACCGGATCGTGACCGAGCGCGAGAACATCGGCCCCGGCACCCGGCAGAAGGTCACCGCCGAGGTGAAGGCCGGTTCGTACACCATCGCCTGCAAGCCGGGCATGAAGGGCGAGGGCATCCGGCAGAAGGTCACCGCCACCGGCGAGGGCGCCGCCAAGCGCGACCCGCGCCTGGACAAGGCGGTCGCCGCCTACCGCACCTACGCGCAGGAGCAGGCCGACCAGACCCTGCCGAAGGTGAAGGTCTTCACCGACGCGGTGCGCGCGGGCGACCTGGACGCCGCGAAGAAGGCGTACGCCGCCTCCCGTATCGGCTGGGAGCGCACCGAGCCGGTGGCCGAGTCCTTCGGCGACATCGACCCCAAGGTGGACGTCCGCGAAGACGGTCTGGAGAAGGGCCAGGACCCGGAGAAGGACTGGACCGGCTGGCACCGCCTGGAGCGCGCGCTGTGGCAGGACAAGAAGATCGGCGCCCGCGAGAAGCAGCTCGCCACCCAGCTGGACAAGGACCTCGCCGACTGGCAGCAGCGCGTCGGCAAGGCCGTGATCACGCCCTCCTCGATGGCCAACGGCGCCAAGGAACTCCTCGACGAGGTCGCCACCGGCAAGGTCACCGGCGAGGAGGAGCGCTACTCGCACACCGACCTGGTCGACTTCAAGGCCAACGTCGAGGGCGCGGAGACCTCGTACGTGCTGCTCAAGCCGGTCGCCTCGGAGAACGACCCGAAGCTGACGAAGGAGCTGGACAAGCAGTTCGCCGCCCTGGACACACTGCTCGACAAGTACCGCTCGGAGCAGGGCGGTTACGCGTTCACCGCCTACGACAAGGTGGGCAAGGCCGACCGCAAGGAGCTCTCGGACGCGGTCAACGCGCTCGCCGAGCCGCTCTCCAAGCTGGCCGCGGCCGTCGTCACCAAGAAGTAGCAGTCCGCACAAGCAGCAGTCCGCACAAGGCAGTAGTGGGCGCCGCCACCCCCGCAGCGGGCGGCGGCGCCCGGGAGGCAGAGGGGCGGCCGCGTCCTTCGCAGGGAGCAGGAAGAGAGCACCATGACCGGCAGCAACTCCGCCGCGGGGCAGGGCCCGGAGGCCGAGGAGACGGGCAACTCCGGTAAGCCGTCCCGGCGTTCGCTGCTGGGCTGGAGCGGGGCCGGCCTCGCGCTCGGTGCCGCGGCGGGCGGCGGCGCGGTGGCCCTGGTCCAGGACGGCGAACAGGCGGCCCCGGCCGCCGAGTCGGGCGCGGCGGTGGACTTCCACGGACCGCACCAGGCCGGGATCGCCACCCCCGTGCAGGACCGGCTGCACTTCGCCGCCTTCGATGTGAAGACCGGGGACCGGGCCGAGTTCGTCCAGCTGCTCAAGGACTGGACGGCCGCCGCGGCCCGGATGACCGCCGGGCACGCGGTGGGCGAGGGCGCCTACGGCGGGCTCGCCGAGGCCCCGCCCGACGACACCGGCGAGGCGCTCGGCCTCCCGCCCTCCCGGCTGACCCTCACCCTCGGCTTCGGCCCGTCCCTCTTCGCGAAGTTCGGCCTCACCGACCGGCGTCCGAAGGCCCTGGTGGACCTGCCGAAGTTCCCCGGCGACAACCTGGACCCGGCCCGCGGCGGCGGCGATCTGTGCGTCCAGGCCTGCGCCGACGACCCGCAGGTGGCGGTGCACGCGGTGCGCAACCTCGCCCGGATCGGCTTCGGCAAGGTCGCGGTGCGCTGGTCGCAGCTCGGCTTCGGCAAGACCTCCTCGACCACGCCGAGCGCCCAGACCCCGCGCAATCTGATGGGCTTCAAGGACGGCACCCGCAATATCGCGGGCACCGACACCGCCCGGCTCGCCGAGCACGTCTGGGCCCGGGCGGGCGACGGCGCCCCCTGGATGGCCGGGGGCTCCTACCTCGTCGCCCGCCGGATCCGGATGAACATCGAGACCTGGGACCGGACTTCGCTCCAGGAGCAGGAGGACGTCTTCGGGCGGGACAAGGGCGAGGGCGCCGCGGTCGGCAAGGCGCGCGAACACGAGGAGCCCTTCCTCAAGGCGATGAAACCCGACGCCCATGTACGGCTCGCGCACCCCGACTCCAACGACGGCGCCACCCTGCTGCGGCGCGGCTACTCCTTCACCGACGGCACGGACGGCCTCGGGCGCCTGGAGGCGGGGCTGTTCTTCCTCGCCTACCAGCGCGACGTACGGACCGGGTTCATCCCGGTGCAGCGCCGCCTGGCGCGGGCCGACGCGCTCAACGAGTACATCCAGCACGTCTCCTCCGCGGTGTTCGCGGTGCCGCCCGGGGTGCGGGAGCCGGGCGACTGGTGGGGCAGGACGCTGTTCACCGCGGACCGGCGGGACTGACAACGGATGCCGGAGCAGAGGGAGTTCAGGGCCCGGCGGGACGAGATGAGCGGAGGCCGGCGACAGGGCCGGCGACACAGGGAGCACGCATGTTCGCCAACTATCTGATCGGCCTGCGCGAGGGACTCGAAGCCAGCCTGGTCGTCTGCATCCTCATCGCCTACCTGGTGAAGACCGAGCGGCGGGACGCCCTGCGGCCGGTCTGGGCCGGGATCGCGGTCGCCGTGCTGCTCGCGCTCGGCTTCGGCTGCGCGCTCACCTTCGGCTCCCAGGAGCTGACCTTCGAGGCGCAGGAGGCGCTCGGCGGTTCGCTCTCCGTCGTGGCGGTGGTCCTGGTGACCTGGATGGTCTTCTGGATGCGGCGCACCGCCCGGCATCTCAAGGCCGAGCTGCACGGAAAGCTGGACGCGGCCCTGCAGATGGGCACCGGCGCCCTGGTGCTCACCGCCTTCCTCGCGGTGGGCCGCGAGGGCCTGGAGACCGCGCTCTTCGTCTGGGCCTCGGTGCGCGCCTCGGGCGACGGCACCCACGCCCCGCTGCTCGGCGTGCTGCTCGGGCTGCTCAGCGCGGTGGTCCTCGGCTGGCTCTTCTACCGGGGCGCCGTCCGCATCAATCTGGCCCGCTTCTTCACCTGGACCGGCGCGATGCTGGTGGTGGTCGCCGCGGGTGTGCTCGCCTACGGCTTCCACGACCTCCAGGAGGCCCGCTTCCTCGGCGGTCTTCAGAACAAGGCCTTCGACATCAGCGGGACCCTGCCGCCGGACAGCTGGTACGGCACCCTCCTCAAGGGCGTCTTCAACTTCCAGCCCGACCCGACCGTCCTCCAGGTCACGGTGTGGACGCTGTACCTGGTCCCGACGCTCGCCCTGTTCTTCGCCCCGGTAGGGTTCGGGCCCGGGAAGGGGAAGGTGACGGGAGTCGATGAGCAAGGTGCGCAGGGTGGGCCGGGTCGCGGCGGCAGCGGCGACGGTGACGGCGCTGGCCATGACGGCGAGCGCGTGCGTGACGGTGCACGGGGAACGGGAGATCATCCCGTCGGCGACTGAGGGCGAGGCCGCGGCCGCGCTCGAGGAGTTCACCGCCGCCTACAACAAGGCGGACAAGGAGTTCGACCCCTCCCTGGACGCGGGGTACGTCACGGGACCGCTCGGCGCGATCAACCAGGCGGGGCTGAAGGCGAAGCACAAGAACCACCCCGACGGCAACGAGCGGCACGCCCCGCTGAAGCTGACGGACGCGAAGTTCACCATCCCCAAGCAGGCGGGCTGGCCGAAGTTCTTCCTCGCCGACACCGACTCCAACCGGGACCGCGACGACAAGTCGGCCTACGACAACCGCTGGTTGCTGGTCTTCACCCGTACCGGCGCCGACGCCACCTGGAAGGGCACCTATCTCTCCCTGGTCGGCCTGGACGAGGTGCCCCGGCTGAAGAAGGACTCCGAGGGGCTCGCCGAACCGGTGAAGCCCGCGGATGCCGCCCTGCTCGCCCAGCCGCGCCGACTCAGCGGCGCCTACACGGAGTTCCTCGGCAAGAAAGGCGCCGAGGAGACCTTCGCCCCCGGCTCGCACACCACCCGCTGGCGCGAGAACCGGGCCAAGTCCGCGTCCAGGATGGGCTATTCACGCCAGTACATCGACCAGCCGATGACCGAAGGCGCCTTCGCCCCGCTCGGCCTGCGGACCGTGGACGGCGGCGCCCTGGTCTTCTTCTCCACCCACCACTACGAGAAGACCACCGCCGCCAAGGGCCTGGACCTGCGGCTCACCGAGGACCAGAAGGCGATGATGACCGGCGAGGCGAAGCAGTCGGTCACCCTGGAGCGCGTCTCCAACCAGTCGGCCGTGGACCCCGCCAAGGGCGGCAAGGGCAAAGTGGACATCCTCGGCCGCATCGAGGGCCTGACCGGCGCCCGCGGCGAGTAGCGGGGCGCCGCCGCGGGCCGGGAGCGGTCGCGCTCAGCGGCGCGAGGGCCAGGGCGCGGCGTCCTCCGCGTAGGAGTCGCCCACATGCCGGGCGCAGGCGTCGGTGAGCGCTTCGAGCAGGGTCAGCGGGTCGGGGAGCGGATGCTCGGGGCCGCGCAGCCACCGTACGTCCCGCTCGCCGGGCAGCCGCGCGGGCGGCAGCAGGACGTAGGAGCCCCGGCAGTGCCAGCGCAGTCCGGGGTGCTCGTCCATGGTCTCGGGGTGGCAGTCCAGGGCGCAGGGCCACCACTCGTCCTCGTCCTCGGGGGTGCCGCGGGTGGCGGTGAAGAAGAGCATGCGGTCACCGCCTGACTCGGCGACCGGGCCGACGTCGATCCCCTCGGAGAGCAGGCGCTCCAGGGCTTCGGCGCCCGCGGCGAGGGGCACGTCGAGGACGTCGTGGACCATGCCCGTCGCGGTGATGAAGTTGGCCTCGGGGTCGGCCAGGGCCCAGCGCTCGATCTGCGCCCGGTCGGTGGTCGACTGGGTCTGCCAGGCGAAGGAGACGGGGTGCTGGCCCGGGGTGGGACAGCCGATGCGCTCGCAGGAACATCGGAATCCGGCGGGATGCGCCGCGGGGGCTATCGGCATCCCGGCGGCGGCCACGGCGAGCAGCAGCGCCTCGCGCTCCTCACCCGGTACCGCCTCGTCCTCCTTGGGGCGGCGGCCTCGTAGCCACTGGGAGATCCTGCTCTGCCCTCGGCGGCCGAACTCAGCGCCCATGCATCCCCTCGCCTCGTCGTGGAAGCCCACAGATACCTCCCATGGTCGCACCATCCGATGCCTGGGGTGGCCACAGTCCGCTTCCGGTCCGTACGGGAAGAAGTACACCCCGGGGAGTTGGCGCACTATGACAGGAATCGCCCGCTATCGCTGTCATCGGGGTCACATCTGTGCACCGGCCGCCGGTCCGCCGGCCGGGTCCCCACGTCAGGACCCCGGGGTGACGGCGTCCCGACAAGGAGGAGGGCCCGGAGCGGGGCGGGGTTGCCCGGCGAGGCGGCCGGGTTCTTACGATTCCCTGACGGCTCGCCGCCCGCCGCGCGCAGGGGGCGGGGCGGACCGGGCCGCCGGGAGTCGGCGGCCGCCGGGGGTCAGCGGGGCGAGAGGCCGCCGAGGGCGTAGTCGACCAAGGTGTCCGTGTACTCGTGGGTCAGCGGCCCCGACCGCTGGAGCCACCGCTGGGCGAGCGGCGAGACGAAGAGCTCCAGGGCGATACGGGGATCGACGTCCCTCCGTACCTGCCCTTGCTCCTGCGCCGACTTGAGCCGCTCCACGTACAACTGCAGCTGCGGTTCGAGGAGTTGGGTCACGAAGGTACGGCCGAGCTGCTCGTCCACCACGCCCTGGGCGGCCAAGGCCCGTGCGGGCGCCTCGAATCGGGGATCGAGCATCTCGTCCACCGTGGCACGCAGCACCAGCTTGAGGTCCGCCGCCAGGTCGCCGGTGTCCGGGAAGACCCACTCCTCGCCCAGTTCCTCGGCGGCCCGCTGGGACAGATCGAGGAAGGCCTCAAGGAGCACCTCGCCCTTCGACGTCCACCAGCGGTAGATCGTCTGCTTGCCCACCCCGGCCCGCGAGGCGATCGCCTCGATCGTGGTCCGCGGATAGCCGACCTCTCCCACCAGCGCCAGCGCGGCATCGTAGATGGCGCGGCGCGAGCGCTCGCTGCGCCGGGTCGAGTCGGGCGCCGGCCGGCCCGGAGCCTGGTTGCCGGGCGTGGTCCGCGGCGGGGTGGCGGGCTGGTCGGGCACGGGGGCGGAGGAAGTCGGGGACATACCGCGAATCTACCCCCCACCGAGCCCGGCGAGACGCACCGTCTCAATTCACTGGACAGGACACCGCCGCCGCGCGCACAGTGGAGGCCATGGAGAACGAGACGATACGTCTCGACTCCCCTGCCACCCCGCGCTCGCGGCCGTGGCCCGCAGTCCACCAGTGGAGGTGAGACCCCATGGCCCGCAAGGGAAACATGCTGGGCGTCGGAGGCACCCGCAACAAGCTCTCCCGAGGCGCCCTGCGCGGAAACGGCCGCGGCCCCGGCTTCTCCGGTCAGGACCCCCAGACCCAGAAGCGCGAACTGCTGCGGAAACTCCAGGAGCAGCGGGGCGAGGGACGGCAGACCGGCGAAGCCGAGTCGGCCCCGGAGACCGAGACGGAAGGCTAGGTGGACGGCCTCGGCCCCGGCCCGGGGGCCTGGGCCGGATGAACCCTCACTCCTCGCCCGGCTGCTCCCCCGGCGGCCAGCCGTCACCCCAGTCGATGTCGCGGGCGGCGCGGTAGAGCGGCCCCTGCCGCTTGGTCACCGTCCTGCGGCGCAGCCCCGGCTCGCGCTCGCACAGGTCGAGCAGGACCTGCCCCTTGCGGATCTGCGGCTTGCGCACCACCCGCGCCCCGACCGGGTCCACCGGGAAGCGGGTGGCCGCGACATAGCTGAACTTCTCGTCCTCGTACGCGAGGGTGCCGCCCTTGACCTGCCGGTGCAGGGAGGTGCGGCTCAGCCGTACCGAGAAGTGGCACCAGTCGGTGCCCGGCACGATCGGGCAGTCGGCGGCGTGCGGACAGGGCGCGGCGAGGTGGAACCCGGCGCCGATCAGCTGCTCGCGCGCCTGGAGGATCCGGGCGTACCCCTCCGGCGTGCCCGGCTCGACGACGACCACGGCCTGCCCCGCCCCGGCCGCCGCGCGCACCGCCGACTCCCGGTCGGCGTCGGTGAGTTCACCCAGTACATAGGAGAGGGTGACCAGCTCGGCGGGCGGGACCTCCAGGCCCGTGCCGATCCGGGCCCGCCGCCAGGCGGTCTCCGCCAGCGGCGCGAAGTGCCCGGCGAGTTCGCGGCCGAGCGCGAGCGCGGGCTCCGCCCAGTCGAGCACGGTGACGGGCCGCCGCCCCTCCCAGGTGGCGTTGACCGCCCAGGTGGCGGCGCCGGTACCGCCACCGAGGTCGGTGTGCGAGGCGGGCCGCCACTCGGGCGCCACCGCGGCCAGCGCCGCCAGCGCGGAACGCACCGCCTCGAAGGTCGCGGGCATCCGGTACGCGGCATAGGCGGCGACATCCGCCCGGTCCCGCAGCACCGGGGCACCGGTCGGGGTCCGCCCCCGATAGCTGGCGATGAGCCGGTCGACCGCCTGCGCCGCCTGCCGGGGCGGCAGCCCGTCGAGCAGACCGGCGAGGGCGACGCGCAGCGCGTCGGCGGGGGCGCCGTCGGTGGCGGCGAGAGCGGCGTTCACCTGGGAGATCTTAGGGGGCCGCGCGGGGTGGGCGGTCCCCCGGTGGCACAGGGGGCCGCCCGCGTGCCCGTACCCGCTCCGGAGCGGCGGGGCGGGCCCGGGTGAGCCCGCGAGGGGTACCCGCCCGACGTTCTCCTCCGTGGGCCAGAACCGTTGTCCCCTCCCTCCTCGTCCTCCACGGCAGAGGCCGGAGGAACGGCCCGAGGGAACGGAACGGGAGACCAGTGGACCGGTCGCGCAGCGATATGTTCTCCGCGCTCAAGGCGGCTCTCCCCGGCTGCTTCCGGCGCGGCCGGGTGCTCGCCGTCCTCGCTGTACTGACCGCCGGGCTGCTCCTGTTCCCCGGGGCCGTACCCAACCGCGTGGGTCACCTCGGCAGCCTGCTCGAAGCCTTTCTGCCGTGGCTCGGGCTGGTGGTCGTGGTGTTGTCCGCTCTTGCGCTGCTGCGGCGTTCGGCGCTCGCGCTGGTGGCGCTGACGCTGCCGGTGGCGGCCTGGGCGTACCAGTTCGGCGGGCTGCTGCTGCCCGGGCCGGGGGCCGGTTCGGGAGAGCTGGTGGTGGTGCAGCACAACGTCAGCGACACGAACCGTGAACCGGCTGCGACCGCACGGGAGTTGGCCCGGGCCGAGCCGGATCTGCTCGCGCTCGAAGAGCTGGTGGCCGAGGATCTGCCGGTCTACGAGAGGACGCTCGCCCGGGACTTCCCGTACCACGCGGTGCGGGGCACGGTCGGTCTGTGGTCGCGGTATCCGCTCGCCGAGGTGCGCCGCCTGGACATCAAGCCCCGGGCGGTGGAGGAGGGTTGGCGCCGGGCGCTGCGGGCGGAGGTGCGGGTGCCGGGCGGTGCGGTAGCCGTGTATGTGGCGCATCTGCCCTCGGTGCGGGTCGGGGCGGGCGGTCTCGCCTCCTCCTGGCGGGACGAGAGCGCCGGGCTCCTGGGGAAGGCGATCGGGGCCGAGCGGCTGCGGCGGGTGGTGCTGCTCGGTGACCTCAACGGCACGGTGGACGATCGCGGCCTGGACCCGCTGACCTCCCGACTGGGCGTGGCCCGGCGGGGCTTCGCCTTCAGTTTCCCGGCCCGCTTCCCGGTGGCCCGGATCGACCAGGTCATGGCCCGCTCGGCGACGGTGCGCCACATCCGCACCCTGCCGGCCACCGGCAGCGACCATCTCCCGGTCGCCGCGCGGATCCGTCTCGGCTGACGGGCTCTCACCTGTTGAGGGCTGACGCACCCTCAACCGCCTTGACCAGCAGACGCGTTACACCACCCCCCGCGCCAACTGCGTACCGGCAGCCGCCCGTGGGCCGTTGTCCGGTGGGGTGCGGCGCGGGTGGACGGTGTTGGCGAGCAGGACGAGGAAGGTGTCGCTGGCGGGGTCGAGGACGAGGGAGGTGCCGGTGAAGCCGGTGTGTCCGGCGGCGCCGCGGCCCGCGAGTTCGCCCATGAACCAGGGCTGGTCGATGCCGAAGCCGAGGCCGGGGGCGGAGAGCATCAGCTCGACGTAGTCGGGGCCGAGGATGCGGGCGGTGCCGTAGGAGCCGCCCGCGAGGAGGGTGCGGCAGAAGACGGCGAGGTCGCGGGCGGTGGAGAAGAGGCCCGCGTGGCCCGCGACGCCGCCGAGCGCCCAGGCGTTCTCGTCGTGCACCCGGCCGCGCAGCATGCCCCGGTCGGCCTTGGCCCAGGGCCGCCGCTGGTCCTCGGTGGCCGCCGCCTCGGGGCGGGGGCCGAAGCCGGTGGCGGTCATGCCGAGGGGCCGCGTGATGCCCTGGCGTACCAGCCGGTCCAGGCCGCGCCCCGTCATGCGTTCCAGGAGGTGCTGGAGCAGCAGCATGTTCAGATCGGAGTAGCGGTAGGCGCCGCCGGGCTCGCTCACCGGTTCCTCGCGGCGGAGCGCTTCGAGACGGGCGGGGGCGTCCGGGCAGTCGTACAGCGGGAGTTCGGGGCGCAGTCCCGAGGTGTGGGTGAGGAGTTGACGTACCGTCAGCTTGTGTCGGGCGGCGGCACGGAAGTCCGGCAGATAGGCGGAGAGGCGGGCGTCGAGGCCGAGGGTGCCGCGTTCGAGCTGCTGGACGGCGGCGAGCGAGGTGAAGAGCTTGGTCAGCGAGGCCAGGTCGAAGGGGGTCTCGGTGCGCATCGGCACCCAGGCGTCCCGGGGCAGTTCGACGGGGCGGCCCGCGCTCTCGTCCCAGGCCGCGTAGCGCGAGGCCCAGCCGGAGGCGTCCTCGGCGGCGATCACCGGGCCGCGGCCCGCGAGCACGACCGCGCCCGCGCACCAGGGGCGGGGGCCGCGGTGCAGGGCGCGGACGTCGGCGACCAGTTTCTCCACGGCCCGGGGGTCGAGCCCGGCGCGTTCGGGCCCGGCGAGGCGGAGGCGTGCGGTGCTCAGCGGGCCACCTCCTGCCGTGGTGACCGCCAGGGGCGGCACAGTCCGAGGTAGCTGCCGATGGCGGCGAGGACGCAGCCGAGCTGGACCAGGGTCATCGGCAGCGCGGTGTCCTCGCCCGCGACCCCGGCGAGCGGGGAGAGCAGGGAGCCGAAGAGGAAGGCGGAGGTGCCGAGCAGGGCGGAGGCGGAACCGGCGGAGTGCGGGGTGCGCAGCAGGGCGAGGGCGTTGGTGTTGGGGGAGGTGACGCCCATGGCGGAGACCATCACGAACAGGGCGAGGACGAAGGGCACCAGACCGGTGTCCCCGAAGGCGCCGGAGACCAGCGCGATCAGGGCGAGGGTGGCGAGCAGGCTGACACCGAGGCCGCAGGCGAGCACCTTGTCGAGGCTGACCCGGCCCACCAGGATCTTGCCGTTCACCTGGCCCATGCCGATCAGTCCGACGGCGTTGAGGCCGAAGAGCAGGCTGAAGGTCTGCGCGGAGGCACCGTAGATCTCCTGGATGACGAAGGGCGAGGCGCTGATGTAGGTGAAGACCGCGCCGAAGGCGAATCCTCCGCAGATCATGTACCCGGTGAAGACGCGATCCGCAAGCAGGCCGCGGATGGCGCGCAGGGACTGGCCGACGCCCCCGGAGTGGCGGCGTTCGGGCGGCAGGGTCTCCGGGAGCGCCCGCCAGGCGAGCAGGGTCAGCCCGAGGCCGACCGCGGTGAGCAGGACGAAGACCCCGCGCCAGTCGGTGAGCCGCAGGACCTGGCTGCCGACCAGGGGGGCGACGATCGGCGCGGCCCCGGAGATCAGCATCAGGGTGGAGAAGAACCGGGCCATGTCCATGCCGTCGTAGAGATCGCGGACCACCGCGCGCGCGATGACCACGCCCGCGGAACCGGCGAGCCCCTGGATCAGCCGGAAGACGGTGAGCGAACCGGCGGTCGGCGCGAGGGCGCAGGCCGCGGTGGCGAGGACGTAGAGGACGAGGCCGGTCAGGAGCGGGCGGCGGCGGCCCCAGCGGTCGCTGAGCGGGCCGATCACCAGCTGTCCGAGCGCGAGTCCGGCGAGGCAGGCGGTGAGGGTGAGCTGGACGGTGGCGGCGGAGGTGTGCAGGGAGTCGGTGACCTCGGGCAGCGAGGGCAGGTAGAGGTCCATCGACAGCGGCGGTACGGCGCTGAGGCCGCCGAGGACGAAGGTGACGAGGAGCCCGGTGCGGCGGGCAGCCTTCGGAGCGGCCCCGCCGCCCGCGGTGGGTGCGGGTTCCGGTCCGGCCGCGGGGCCGGTTTCGGCCACGGGGGTCCGGGGGCCCGGGACGGCGGCCGGGTCCCCGGTGTCCGGGCCCGGGGCGCCGGTGGTGGCCGCGGGGCCGGGCGGCACCCCCGCTATGTGACCCTCGGCCGAACGCTCCCCCGTGCCCTGGTCACGTCCCCGCATCTGCCCTCCCCGGTTCTCGCCAATGGTGCTTATCCTCTCAGTTCGACGACGGTGGTCGAGACCAGTAGCGGCGGAGGCTCCGCCGCGGGAGAGGGCTCCGAATGGAACGCGTGCGCTGGGGCGTACTGGCCACGGGCGGTATCGCCGCCCACTTCACCTCGGGCCTGCTCGACTCCCCCGGGGCGGAGGTGGTCGCGGTGGGCTCCCGCAGCGAGGAGTCGGCGCGGGCCTTCGCGGACCGCTTCGGCATCGAGCGGGCCTACGGGGACTGGGCCTCGCTCGCCGCCGACGCGGAGGTCGACGTGGTCTACGTCGCCACCCCGCACTCGGCGCACCGGGCCGCGGCCGGGCTGTGCCTCGAGGCCGGGCGGGCGGTGCTGTGCGAGAAGGCCTTCACCCTCAACTCGCGGGAGGCCGAGGAGCTCATCGCGCTGGCGCGCTCGGGCGGCCGCTTCCTCATGGAGGGCATGTGGATGTACTGCAATCCGCTGATCCGGCGGATGCGGGAGCTGATCGCGGACGGGGCGATAGGCGAAGTCCGCACCGTGCAGGCCGACTTCGGGCTCGCCGGGCCCTTCCCCGCCTCGCACCGGCTGCGCGATCCGGCCCAGGGCGGCGGGGCGCTGCTCGACCTCGGGGTCTACCCGGTGTCCTTCGCGCACCTGGTCCTCGGTGAGCCCGAGCAGGTCACGGCGAGCGCGGTGCTCTCCCCCGAGGGCGTCGACCTGCGGACCGCGATGCTGCTCTCCTGGGCGGGCGGCGCGCAGGCGCTGCTGCACTGCGCGGTCGACTCCGGTACCGGGGTCACCGCCTCGGTCACCGGCTCCGCCGGGCGGATCGACCTGCCCGCGGGCTTCTTCCACCCGGAGCGCTTCGTGCTGCACCGCCCGGGCCGCGAGCCCGAGGAGGTGACCTCGCCCGAGGCCTCGGCCCTGCCGCGCGACAGCATGCGGCACGAGGCGGAGGAGGTGATGCGCTGCCTGCGCGCGGGCGAGCTGCAGTCGCCGCTGGTGCCCTGGGAGGGCACGCTCGCGGTGATGCGCACGCTGGACGCGGTGCGCGAGCGGACCGGGGTGCGCTATCCGGCGGATCTCAGCCCGGCGCCCGCGAGTTGAGCCGACCGTTCAGGGGTGCCCGGCGGATCGGGCCCTGATCCGCCGGGGCCCGCCTACGACCCGGCCGGCCGGCACTCCGGGCGGGCGCGGGGTTCGGCGGGGCGGTGCCGGAAGGTCCTGCGGTAGGCGCCGGGGGTGACGCCGAGGGCGGCGCGCAGCCGCTGGCGCAGGGTGGTGCCGGAGCCGAATCCGGCCTCGGTGGCGACCTGTTCGATGGGCAGGCAGGTGGTCTCCAGGAGTTGCCGGGCGCGGGCGATGCGCTGCTGGAGGATCCACTGCGCCGGGCTCACCCCGGTCTCGTCGCGGAACCGGCGGGTGAAGGTGCGCACGCTCATCCGCCCGTGCTGGGCGAGGTCGGGCAGGGCGAGCGGCTCGCCGAGGTGGTCCAGGATCCACTGCCGGGTGGGCCCCGTGGTGGCGCCCGAGGTCTCCGGCACCGGCGCCTCCACGAACTGCGCCTGCCCGCCCTCGCGCCAGGGCGGCACCACGCAGCTGCGGCTGGCCCGGTTGGCGACCGCGCTGCCGTGGTCCTTGCGGACGATGTGCAGGCACAGGTCGAGTCCGGCGGCGCCGCCCGCCGAGGTGAGGATGTCGCCGTCGTCCACATAGAGCACGTCGGGCAGCAGCTGCACCCGGGGGAAGAGGGCGCCGAAGCGCTGGGTGTACGCCCAGTGGGTGGTGGCCGGGCGGCCGTCGAGGAGCCCGGCGGCGGCGAGCACGAAGGAGCCGGTGCAGATGGTGACGAGCCGGGTGTCCGGGGCCGCTCGGGTCAGCTCGCGCAGCAGGGCGGGCGGCAGCGTGCCGTCGGTGAGCGCGGACGAGCCGGTCGGGGTGGGGATGACCAGGGTGTCCGCCCAGGCCAGGCGCTCGGTGCCGTGGGTCGGGCGGATGTCGTAACCGGTGCTGGTGGCCACCGGGCGGGCGCCCAGCGAACAGGTGGCCACCTCGTACAGCGAGCGGCCCATGGGGTCGGTCGCCGCGGGGAAGACGCGCTCGGCGATGCCCAGGTCGAAGGGGGTCACGCCGTCCAGCGCGAGGACGGCTACCCGGTGGGGGCGGAGGGTCTCTCCTGACATGGCCCAGTCCCTTCGTTTTTTGGCCCGCTTTTTCTGGCATGCGGGCAGGAGAATGCGGCAGTCTTCTCGGCAGAGGAAATGAACGTGAACCTGCCGGGCGGCAGGAAAAGCACATGAGCCTTCCCGGCGATGACATTCCCGACCATCAGCGACGTCCGCTCCCGCACATCACCGCGGGACCTCCGGACGCACTCGGTGCAATCCGAACCCGGCGCCTCTACTTCACTCTTCGCGGCATGGACGCATACCTCGCTCCGCCCCCTCGGGCGGGGCGACGCACATGAGCGGAGAAAAAAACCTTCCGACCGTTTCCGGTGGTGCGGAAGGTGCTGCGGCTCACCGCACAAGACATTCCGATACCCCCGTGGCACATCCCCGTTTTCGCTTTTCCGTCCGGCGGCTCCCGGACCGTCAGGGAGCTACCCGGACCGGAACACCGACATTCTCCGCGGAGGATCACTTCACCAACGTGGCTCATTTTATGGCCAGTTCGCGTCGGCAGAACAAGGGACGTCAAGAGGAATGAGGACTTCTTCACCCATGTCCAGCTATCTGCGCACCATGAAAGAGAGCGTTTCCGGAGACCCGAATGCTGTTTTCGTCTTCCTCTGCAACTTCGAGGTCGAACGGCGCTGGGCGCAGAGCTACACCGGACTGCCGGGCCCGCAGGTCTCCGGCAGCGACGAGACCGTGCAGCGCCTGGAGGAACTCGGCGCGCTGCTCGGCGCCGAGGGCGACTACCTGCTGCTGCGGAGCCCGCTCGACCCCGGCTTCCGCGCCTACGCCGAGGGGCTCGGGCTCGCACCGCCGAGCGAACTCGTCCCGGAGAACTTCCCGGAGGGGGCGAGCACCAGCGCCGCGGTGCTCGGCTCGCCGGTGCTGCTCGACCGGCTGCGCGCACTCGGGCGGGCCGGGGCCCATCTGATGCCGATGGGCACCTCCGCCGACGAGCAGAAGATCGCCGAGATCACCGGACTGCGCCTGGCCGGGGCCGACGCGGACCGGGCGGAGAAGGTCAACAGCAAGATCTACAGCCGCCGGATCACCGAGCAGCTCGGCCTGCGCACCATCCCCGGCGCCTGCTGCGAGAGCGTCGACGAGCTGGCCCGCGCGCTGGACACCGGGCTCGCCGCCGCCCCCGCCGTCATCGTCAAGGAGGCCTACGGGGTCTCCGGGCGCGGCCTGATCGTGCTGCGCGGCCGCACCCAGGCGGACCGGCTGCTCCGCATGGTCCGCCGCCGCGCCGAACGCACCGGCTCGGACCGCCTCGATGTCGTCGTGGAGCACTTCCTGCCGAAGCGAGCCGATCTCAACTACCAGTTCACCGTCGGCCGGGACGGCGGCGTGCACTTCGACTTCGTCAAGGAGGCGCTCACCGAGAACGGCATCCACAAGGGCCATCTGATGCCCTCCCGGCTCGACCGGGAGCAGATCGCGGACCTGGAGAAAACCTCTCTCGCGCTCGGCCGCCGGCTGTTCGAGGACGGATTCTTCGGGGTCGTCGGAGTGGATGCCCTTCTCGGCGAGGACTCGTTGGTCTATCCGGTCCTGGAGATCAACGCCCGGCTGAACATGTCGAGTTATCAGGGGCGCGCCACCGAGGCGCTGTCCCGGCCGGGCGGCGTCGTCCTCGCAAAGCACTATCCGCTGCGTCTCGAACGCCCGCTGACCTTCACGGAAATCCACGAGGCACTACAGGGTTTCCACAGAACCGGTACCGAAGACACCGGAATTCTCCTCACCTGCTTCGCCACCGTCAACGCTCAGGCCGCCGCCGCGACCGGTCCCTTCGACGGCCGCCTCTACACCCTGCTGTTCGCACCCGACCGGGAACGGCTCGGAAAACTCGACCACGGCGTGACCGAACGGCTCGGCGCCCTCACCGCGCGGAAAGGAAACCCCCGATGAGCCAGGAAGAATACGTACCCGGCAGCCCGGTCGACGAGGAGGAAAGGAGCTTCCAGGGAATTCCCGTCTCGGCGATCGCCGAGGAGTTCGGCACCCCCGCCTACGTCTACGACTCCGCGGTGCTGCGCGAGGGCTACACGCGGCTGCGCGGGCTGCTCCCGGCCGCCGTCGACATCTTCTACTCGCTCAAGGCCAACCCCAACGTCAGCATCTGCGGCGTCCTGAACCGCCTCGGCACGGGCGCCGAGATCTCCTCCCTCGTCGAACTGCGCACCGCCCTGCGGGCCGGGGTCTCCCCGCGGGACATCATCTTCCTCGGCCCCGGCAAGACCACCGCCGAGCTCGAAGCCTGCCTGGACGCCGGGATCCACGCCGTGGTCTGCGAGTCCCTGGAGGAGCTGCGGCTGCTCGACCGGCTCGCCGAGGACCGCGGGCTCGCCGGGGTGGGCGCGATGCTGCGGGTGAACCCCGAGTTCCACACCAAGGGCTCGGGCCTCGCCATGGGCGGCAAGCCCCGCCAGTTCGGCATCGACACGGCCCTGCTGCGCGCCGCCGCCCCCACCCTGGCCGGACTGCGGGCGGTACGGGTGCGCGGACTGCACGCCTATATGGGCACCCGCTTCCTCAACCACGCGGACGTGGTGCACAACACCGCCGAGATCCTGCGCACCTCCGAGGAGCTCGCCCGGGAGCTGGGCGTCACCCTGGACACCCTGGACTTCGGCGGCGGTCTCGGCATCGCCTACTTCGACAACGAGAAGGACCTCGACGTCGAGGCGCTCGCCGCCGGGCTGCGGGAGGTCGTCGAGCCCTTCGCCGCCCGCTTCCCCGACTGCCGGCTGATCATGGAGCTGGGCCGCTTCCTGACCGCGCCCGCCGGTACGTACGTCACCCGCGCCCTGTACGTGAAGGAGTCGATGGGCGAGCAGTTCGTGGTCGCGGACGGCGGCACCAACCACCACATGGCCGCGGTCGGCATCGGCAGCTTCGTCAAGCGCAACTTCCCCATCGCCTCGCTGACCCGCTACCACGCCGCCGCCACCGAGGAGTACACCCTCGCCGGACCGCTCTGCACCCCCAACGACGTCATCGGCAAACGCGTGGCCCTGCCGCCGGTACGGGCCGGTGACCTGATCGGCGTGGAGCGCTCCGGCGCCTACGGGCCCAGCGCCTCCCCGGTCAACTTCCTCAGCCACGGCCACCCCGCCGAGGTCCTGGTCCACGAGGGCCGCGCCCGGCTGATCCGGCGCCGCGCCACCGTCGACGACCTCCTGGAACCGCAGCGGCTCATCGACCTGTGAGGACGCCGCCGCCCTGAACACCCGTACCGGGCAGCCGAGTCGGCGATGCCCGCACCGCACCACCCGTACCGCACCCGCCCGTTCACCGCACCCACACCACAGGAGCACCCGCATCATGCAGCGCAACGAGGCCGTCACCGCCATCGAGTCCGCCCTCACCGAGGTCCTCGAACGCGAGGTCAGCGGCACCGAGGAGAGCGCCCGGCTCTTCGAGGACCTGCATCTGGACTCCACCTCCGTACTCGAACTGCTCATGTCCCTGGAGGACTTGGTCGGCATCGAGGTGGACCCCGACGAGCTGGACGCCGACGACTTCCGCACCGTCGGCACCCTCACCGACTTCCTCCTCACCGCCAAGGGCAGCCCGGCCGACGAGCCGCTCGCCGCGCGCGGCTGAGCGGGGCCCGGCATGCCGCACCTCACCGCCACCCGGCACCTGGTCTCCCCGCCGCCCGCGCCGCCGCCCGAGATCCCCTATCTGGTCCGGTACCACCAGGACCTGGTCCGGCCGTTCGGGGCGGAGGTCGACCCCGGGCGCTGGTCGGCGGGCCCCCAGGTCGGCTTCCCGCAGCTGGTCGACCACCTCCTCGCGGCGGCGGACGGCGAGAAGCTGGACCCCGATCTGATCGTGCTCGCCTACGCCCTGCCCGATCTGCACCCCTTCGTGACCACCGCCTCCTACCTCAACCACCGCCTCGGCAACCGGGCCCGCAGCTTCGCGGTCTCCGAACAGGGCCTGCTCGCCCCGTTCACCGCGCTGCGGATCGCCGCCGCCCACCAGCGCGGCGGGCGCGGCACCCGCGCCCTGATCGCGGTCCTCGAACAGACCTCGCTGCCGGTGTACGACCCGCTGGCGCACGACACCGGGCTCGTCGACTCCGCGGTCCTGCTGGCCGTGGACGCCGAGGGGGACGGCCACCCGCGGGTACTGCGCAGCGGCACCGAGGGCCAGCACCTCGGCGGGCTCGGCGCGGTCCTCGCGGAGGCACCGGCCGGGGCCCGGCTCCTGGTCACCGGCGCCCGCACCGAGGTGCCCGAGACCCCGGGGGTGGACGTCCACCGGGCCCGCCCCGACACGTACTGCACCGGCGTCTGGCTGGAGCTCAGCCGCCGACTGCCCGAGTGGCGCGAGCGGTACGACACCCTGGTCCTGCACGACGCCGACCCCCGCTCGGGCGCCCGCGCCACCGCCGTACTCGACCTGACCGGCACCGGAGGACCGGCATGACCCAGGCCCCGCCCCTGCCTCGGGTCCGCGAGCCGGACGCCGCGCCGGGACCGCCGCCCGCCGCCCCGGCGCCGGGCCTCGGCACCGACCTGCTCCGGCTCGACGAGGTCGACGCCCTGCTGCGGCGGCCGTGGCTGACCCGCTTCCTGTACGCCGAGTCCGAACTCGCCCTGGCCGCGGGCCTCGGACCGGCGCGCAGACGGGAGTTCCTCGCGGGCCGCTTCGCCGCGAAGGAGGCCGTGCTGAAGGTCCTGGACTGCGGGCTCTTCGGTCCGGTGCGGCCACGCCACATCGCGGTGGACCGCGCCGCCTCGGGCCGCCCGCTGCTCCGCCTGACCGGCAGCGCGGAGGCACGCCGCCTCGAACTCGGCCTGGGGGCACTGTCCCTGAGCATCAGTCACAAACACGACCTGGTCTTCGCCGTCGCCTTCGCCGTCCCCGTCCCCGTTCCCGCCCCCGTTCCCGTCCTCGCGGACGGTGGCCGGCCGGAACCACCGGGCCCGCCGGATCGGCAGGAGCAGCGGGACCCGCTCGGTCGACTCGACCCGCTCGACCACCTCGACCGGGTCGATGAACTGGACGAACTCGATCAGCTCGATCAGCTCGATCAGCCGGAAAGGAGCACCCCCTCGTGACCACCGCCCGTACCCCCGCCCCGCCGACTCCCCCGCCCGCCGTTCCCGCGCCCGTGCCCGTGCCCGCGAGCGAGCCGGCAGCCACCGACGAGGCCGGGCCGAGCGTCACCCTGCGGGTGCGCATCGGTGCCGGCGAGGCGCACTACGGTGGTGAACTCGTAGCGGGCGCACGGGTCTTGGAGCTGTTCGGCGATGTGGCGACCTATCTGACCATCCGCACCGACGGCGACGAGGGGCTGCTGACCGGATACAGCAGCGTCGACTTCACCGCCCCCGTGCGCGCCGGGGACTTCCTGGAGGTCACCGGCACTGTGCGGCACCGCGGACGGCTGCGCCGCACCATCGCCTTCGAGGCGCGCAAGGTGGTCGCCGCCCGCTACGAGGAGGGCGCCAGCAGCGCCGTCGTCCTCACCGAACCGCAGGTGGTCTGCCGGGCCACCGGGACGAGCGTCGTCCCGGTGGCGAAGGCCAGGGCCGCCCGACGAGCCGGATGACCCGGCGGCCCGGCCCGCGCCCGCGCGGCGGGGGCCGGGCCGCCCGTGGTCGTCCCCGCCACCGGCCGATCAGGAAGCACTGATGGACAAGCTCGACACCACCGCACCCGACACCCCCACCGAGACCCCCGACCCCGCGCCGCCCGCGCCCGCCGCCAACAGCCCCCGCCCGCGCGGCACTTCACGCCTGCCCTGGGTGTGGATCGTGCTCGGCGTGTCCTTCCTCGCCCTCACCGGCGCCTCCGGCTTCCGCGCCGTACCCGGCGTCATGATGGACCCCCTGCACGCCGAGTTCGGCTGGAGCCACGCCTCCATCGCCACCGCGGCCTCCGTCAACATGGTGCTCTACGGGGCCGTTTCGCCGTTCGCCGCCTCCTGGATGGAGAAGTACGGCATCCGGCCGGTGGTCAGCACCGCCCTGCTGCTCATCGCGGTCGGCAGCGCCCTGCCCACCGCCATGGGCGCGTCCTGGCAACTCACCCTGTACTGGGGCGTGTTGGTGGGCACCGGCAGCGGGGCGGTCGCGCTGGCCTTCGTCGGGACCGTCACCAACCGGTGGTTCGCCGAGCACCGCGGCCTTGTCACCGGGGTGCTGACCGCCGGGAGCACCGCGGGGCAGCTGGTCTTCATGCCGCTGCTGGCCTGGCTGGTGGAGCACACCGGCTGGCGGCTCGCCTCCTTCACGGTGGCCGCGGCCGCCATCGGGGTCATCCCGCTGGTCCTCTTCCTGCTGCGGGAGCACCCCCGGGACGTCGGCCAGCGCCCCTTCGGCGCATCCGGGGAAGAAGCGGCGGCCGACGCGGTCGGCACGGCCGGGGCGAAGGACCCCGAAGTCGCCCCCGCCCAGGCCGACTTCAACCCCCTGGGCGTCACCGGCCCCTTCCAGGTGCTGTGGCGGGCCGGCCGCGGGCGAACCTTCTGGATGCTCTTCGGCGGCTTCGCGATCTGCGGCGCCACCACCACCGGCCTGGTCCAGACCCACTTCATCCCGGCCGCGGGCGACCACATGATGCCCCAGACCACGGCCGCCGGACTGCTCGCCATGGCGGGCATCTTCGACCTGATCGGCACCGTCGCCTCGGGCTGGCTCACCGACCGCTTCAACCCCCGGGTCCTGCTCTTCGTCTACTACGGGCTGCGCGGCGGCTCGCTGCTCGTGCTGCCCTCGCTCTTCGACCGCAGCGCGACCCCCAGCATGCTCCTCTTCGCGATCTTCTACGGGCTCGACTGGGTGGCCACCGTCCCGCCCACGCTCGCCCTGTGCCAGGAGCGCTACGGCGCCGCCTCCGCGGTCGTCTTCGGCTGGCTGTGGACCGCGCACCAGGTCGGCGCGGGCGCCGCGGCGATCCTCGC
Organism: Streptomyces physcomitrii; assembly: GCF_012273655.1. GTDB lineage: Bacteria > Actinomycetota > Actinomycetes > Streptomycetales > Streptomycetaceae > Streptomyces > Streptomyces physcomitrii. The sequence goes on from NZ_JAAWWP010000010.1 coordinate 76,589, forward strand.
GGGCGCGGTCCGCGACGAACTGGGCGACTACGCCTCGGCCTGGTACGGCGCCGGAGCCCTGTGCCTGCTCGCCGCCGTGATGGCGCTGGCCATCGGGCGCCGGGCCCCGAGTACCCCCGACCACGGCGGGCCGGGCACCGGCGCGCCGACCACCGAGGAGACCGTGTGAACCGCATCGCCACCGTGGCAGCCGTCGAATCCTTCCTGCCCGAACGCTCGTACGCCATCGAGGAGTTGGCCGAGCCGCTCGGCCTCAAGCGCGCCCAGGTACGGCTGCTGCGGAAGGTGCACGGACTGCGCCGGCTGCGCCTGGATCCGGACGGCGGGCTCCTCGACCTGGTGCTGCCCGCCGCCCGCCGCCTGGTCGCCCAGGTGCCGGACCCCACCGACATCCGCTATCTGCTCTATGTGCACTCCACCCAGGAGGTCACCCCCTCCCACCTGGACGCGGCCACGCTGATCCGGGACGCGCTCGGCCTGGAGCACGCCGCCTCCTTCGCGCTGACCCAGCAGAACTGCGCCACCGGCCTGGCCGCGATCGACCTGGCCGGACTGCTGCTCGACGACGACGGCGACCCCTACGCCCGCGCCCTCGTCGTCACCGGCGACAAGGCCTTCACCCCCGGCAACCAACTCCTCTACAACAGCGGGGCGTTGATGGGCGAGGCCGCCGCCGCCCTGCTCGTCGCCCCGCAGGAGGCGCCCGGCGACCGCGTCCTCTCGTACGCCACCAGGACGATGGGCCAGTACGCCGCCGGGGTCCTGATGTCCGTGGAGCAGTCCCGGGAGTACGGCAGGGACGGGGCCCGCGCGCTCGCCGAGGTGGTGCGGGAGGCGGTGGAGGAGGCCGGGCTCACCCTCGCCGACATCCACCGGGTGATCCCGCACAACGCCCCGATGAACGAGACCGTCGCCCTGCTCGGCATCGACCCGGAGATGGTCTATCTGGACCAACTCCCCGAGTACAGCCACTGCTTCGCCTCGGACGTCTTCGTCAACCACACCGAACTGCGCGCCACCGGCGGCCTGGAGCGCGGCCGCCACTACGTGTACGTCGCCTCCGGACTCGGCGCCACCTACTCGGCGATGGTCTTCCAGCACGGCGCCGAGGCCCTGCGCCCGGCCGCGGTGGCCTGAGCCTCCGGCCCCGGAACCGCCCCGCGTGCCCGGCACCCCGGCCGGGCACGCAAACCGGCCGCCCGCCTCCTCGGGTTCTTGGAGGAGGCGGGCGGCGGAACGCGGCGACGGTCGGCCGATCACGACCACCCGGGGGCGGCGCGTCACCGGCGAGAGGCGTCAGAGCGGCGCGAGACGCGTCCTGAGCAGGCAGAACTCATTGCCCTCGGGGTCAGCGAGGACATGCCAGGACTCCTCGCCGGTCTGGCCGACGTCGGCCCGGCGCGCACCGAGCTTCAGGAGGCGTTCCAGCTCGGCGTCCTGGTCGCGGTCGGTGGCGTTGACGTCGATGTGCAGCCGGGGCTTCCCGGGCTCCGGCTCGTCCCTGCGGCTGAGGACGATCGTCGGCTGCGGGCCGCCGAAGCCCTCGCGCGGGCCGATCTCCAGGCTGCCGTCCTCCTCGCGGTCGAGCACCACGAAGTCGAGCACCTCGCACCAGAACCGCGCGAGGAGCTCGGGATCGCGGCAACCGAGGATGAGCTCACTGATGCGGCATGCCATGGACGGACCTTCTCTCACCGTGGGGACTGCCGGGGCGCCCGCGCACAGCTCTCCGGGGCTCCCAGCAGCGAGGAAACTCCCGCGACGGTACCCGGCGGGGCGAGGGGTGACGAATGATTTCCGTCCCTCCCGGAGCCGGTCCACCGGGCGGGGGCGCGGGGCCGCGCCACCGGCCGTACACCCCGCCTCCCGAGGGGCCGCCAACTCCGCTCGCCCGTACGGGACTTGACGACCAGCGCCCCGCCCCGGCTCAGCGGATCTGCTCGGTCGGCCGTACGAGGATCTCGTTCACCGCGGCGTGGCGGGGCCGGGTCACCATGAAGACGACGGCGGCGGCGACGTCCTCCGGCTGGAGGAAGCCGTAGCCGCTCGGGCTGCCCGCGTCGGGGGCGTACTTCCGGCGGGCAGTGGTCAACTCGGTGACCACGATGCCGGGTTCGACCAGCCCGGCCCGTACGTGCGCGGGGGCGAACTCCTGCCGCAGGGCCTCGGTGAAGGCGCCGACGGCGTGCTTGGTGGCCGCGTAGACATTGCTGTTCGGGCCGGGCACCCGGCGCCCGCCGACCGAGCTGACGGTCACCAGGTCGGCGATGCCCCGCTCGCCCCCGGCGGCCCGCACCAGGTGGGGCAGCGCGGCGTGGGCGGTGTTGAGCACGCCGTTGACGTTGACCTCGACCATGGTGTGCCAGTCGCTCAACTCGGCCTCCAGGGCGGGACTCCAGACACCGGTCCCGGCGTTGTTGACCAGGATGTCGATGCCGCCGCCGTCCTCGGCCGCCGCGTCGACCGCGGCCCGTACCGCCTCGGCGTCGGTGACATCGGCCTCGTAGGCGCGGGCCCGGCCGCCGTCGCGGGCGTTGAGGGTCTCGGCGAGGCGGGTCAGCCGGTCGTGGCGCCGGGCGAGCAGGGCGACGTCCGCGCCCTCGGCGGCCAGCGCCTCCGCGGTCGCGGCGCCGATGCCGCTGGAGGCGCCGGTGACCACGGCGAGGGAACCGTGCAGCGGGGAGCCGTTCAGCATGGTGCGGTGCCGATCTGTCGTAGGGCCGCGACGGCCGGGCGGCCGCCCCGCGGCAAGGGTTCCACGGGCGGCGCCCGCCGGGCCGGTCGCCGCGCCGGACGAATATCCGCTCCCGGCCCTGTACCGGGGACCCCGGCTCACGCACCCTGAATCAGGGGCAACTCCCCTCTCGCAACACGGTGTTGCTCGCCGACGGCCGCCTCACCGGCCACCCCCACACCAGCAGCTCACCCAAGGAGCGACATGTCCGTACCCGCACGTACCAGGAAGAGGGCCGTACTGGCCGCCGTCTCGACGGCGCTGCTCGCGGCGGCCGGTCTCGGCGCCACCGGTGCCGCCGCCGCGCCGCCCGCCGGGGCCGCCGGTGAACCGACCGAGGTCAGCACCCTGTCCACCGGCTGGTCGATCCCCTGGGGCGTCTCCTGGCTGCCCGACGCCTCGGCGGCCCTGGTCACCGAACGCGACTCCTTCGGCCTCTTCTCGGTGACCCCCGACGGCACCCGCACCGAGCTGGGCACCGTCCCCGAGTCCGAGACCACCGGCGGCGAGGGCGGCCTGATGGGCGTCGCCGCCGACCCGGAGTGGGAGACCAACCACCGGGTCTACGTCATGCACACCTCGTCCGAGGGCAACCGCATCGCGCGGATGACCTGGGACGGCTCCTCGCTCGGCGAGTACACGGTGCTGCTCGACGGCATCGCCAAGAACCGCTACCACAACGGCGGCCGGCTCGCCTTCGGCCCGGACGGCTACCTCTACGCCACCACCGGCGACGCCCAGGACTCCGCCCTCGCCCAGGACGAGAACTCCCTCAACGGGAAGATCCTGCGGATGACCACGGACGGCGAGCCCGCCCCGGACAACCCCTTCGGCAACCACGTCTACAGCCTCGGCCACCGCAATCCGCAGGGCATCGCCTTCGACGCCCAAGGCAGGCTGTGGGAAGCGGAGTTGGGCGAGAACACCCATGACGAGCTGAACCTGATCAAGCCCGGCGCCAACTACGGCTGGCCGCAGTGCGAGGGCGACTGCGAGGAGCCGGGCACGACCGGCCCGAAGTACACCTGGAGCACCGCGGAGGCCTCCCCGAGCGGGATCGCCGTCGTCGACAACGCTGTCTACATGGCCTCGCTGCGCGGCGAACGGCTCTGGCGGATCCCGCTGGACGAGGACAGCGAGGAGGTCGGCGAGGCGAAGGCCTTCTACGTCGGCACCTACGGGCGGCTGCGCTCGGCCACCAAGGTGCCGGGCGCCGAGGAGCTGTGGCTGTCCACCACCAACGCGGACGGCAACGGCGGCCGGCCGCCCGGCTCGGACACCCTGCTGCGGGTCACGATCGGCTGAACGGGGCCGAGTCGGCCGTCCCCGGACCCGCCGCCCGGTCGGCGAGCGGGCCCGGGGCGGCCGCGGGCACTCAGCGGTACGTCAGCAACTCCCGGTCGTGCTCCAGGTGTTCGTGCGCGTTGAAGGAGACGCAGGTCATCCCGCGGCTGCCCGAGACCACCTTGGTGACCGCGGAGTTGGCCATCACCGGGTTCAGCCGCCCCCACAGCGAGTCGTCCCCGGCGAGCAGCCGGGAGACCACGGTGGCCAGCGGCCCGCCGGAGGTGACCACGAGCACGGTGCCCGGCAGCAGCGCGGCCCGGCCGAGCGCCGCCTCGACCCGGCTGCCGAAGGCCCGGAAGGACTCCGCGTACTCGCCCTCGTGGGCGCCCGCGCGCCAGCGGTCGGTGGCCTGCTCGAAGAACGCCTGGAAGGCCCGCCCGGGGTGCTCGGCGGCGGCGAGGTGGTTCGCGAGGACGGACCGGTCCCGGAACTCGGGCCGCAGCACCTCCAGTACCCCGTCGCCGTCGAACTCGTCCCAGTCCGCGTCCACTTGAGCGGGCGGCAGCTGCCATCGGGCGCCGTCGAGCAGCCCCGCCACGGTCTGCTCGTGCCGCTTCATCCCGCCGCGCAGCACCGCCGCGGGGGTGATCCCCCGGCGGGCGAGGGCGGCCCCGAGCAGCCGGGACTGCTCGTACCCGGTCTCGGAGAGCGCGTCGTAGTCGGCCGCGCCGAAGGAGGCCTGCCCGTGCCGTACGAGCAGCAGGACGCTCACCGGCCCGCCCTCCTGATGATCTTCAGGCAGCGGCGTTCCAGCATCCGGGTGGCCAGCCAGAGGTTGCGGAAGGCCGGGTTGGTGGTCTGCTTGCGGTGGTAGCGGTAGTAGATCTGCTGGCAGATGACCGCGAGCCGGAAGAGGCCGAAGACCTCGTAGAAGGCCCACTGCCGGTCGGTGACCTCAAGACCGGAGCGCTCGCTGTAGTAGCGCACCACCTCCGCGCGCGTCAGCATCCCGGGCAGATGCGTGGGCTGCCTGCGGAACTGCTGGAACAGGCGGGAGTCGTCGGCCTGCACCCAGTAGGCGAGCGCCCCGCCGAGGTCCATCAGCGGGTCGCCGAGGGTGGCCATCTCCCAGTCGAGCAGACCGGCCGGGCGGGTGGGGTCCTCCTCGCTGAGCACGACGTTGTCGAGGCGGAAGTCGTTGTGGATCAGGCAGATCCGGCGATCGGCGGGCTGGTGGGCGTCCAGCCAGGCCATCACCTTCTCGAAGGAGCCGACGTTCCAGGTCTTCGCCTTGCGGTAGCGCCCCGACCAGCCCGCCACCTGCCGGCCCACATAGCCCTCGCCCTTGCCGAGGTCCGCGAGCCCCGCCCCGGCCGGGTCGACGGAGTGCAGGTCGACCAGGAGGTCGATGACATTGGTGCACAACCGCCGTACCTGCTCGGGGCTCAGCTCCAGGCCGCGCGGCATCTCCTTGCGCGGGATGGGCCCGGCGAGCCGCTGCATCACATAGAAGTCCGAGCCGATCACCGACTCGTCCTGGCAGAAGGCGACCATCCGCGGCACGTGCGGGAAGACCCCGGCGAGCTGCGACTGGATGCGGAACTCGCGGCCCATGTCGTGGGCGCTCCTGGCCTTCTGGCCCCGGGGCGGGCGCCGCAGGATCAGATCCCGCTCCGGATAGCGCAGCAGATAGGTGAGGTTGGAGGCGCCGCCGCTGAACTGCCGTACCTGCGGGGTCCCTTCGAGCCCGGTGGCGTCCTCGGCGTGCGCGCGCAGCCACCCGGCCACCGCCTGGACGTCGAAGGCGTCCTCGCCGCGGACCTCACCGGCACCGGAAACCCTTGCGCGGGCCTCGGTCATACGAGCCTCCTCACCACCGACAGCGGCAGCAGCTTCATGGCCGTGGCGATCGGTACCCAGGGCCAGGCGGGGACATACGCCTTGGCCTTGCGCTTCTCGATCGCGGCGACCATGGCCCTGACCCCGCTGGCGGTGTCCACCATGAACCTGGTCTTCTGCTGGACATGGGCGTTCATCTCGGAGCGGATGTAGCCCGGGTAGACCACCGAGACGTCCACGCCCGGCACCCGTTCCGAGCGCAGCCCCTCGGCCATCGCGGCGACTCCGGCCTTGGTCGCCGCGTAGGTGGTCATCGCCTTGCGCATGCCGCGCAGCGCGGAGACCGAGGAGATCATCACCAGATGGCCGTGCCCCTGGCGGCGGAAGATCTCCATCGCGGCCTCCGACTGGGCCAGCGCGCCGACGAAGTTGGTCATCGCGGTCTGCCGGTTTGCGTCGTGGCGCCCGGTGCCGTACGCCGCGCCCTTGCCGAGCCCGGCGTTGACGATCACCCGCTGCACGGTGCCGAACTCGGCGGCGAACTCGCCGAAGACGGTGAACACCGCCTCGCCGTCGGTGACATCGAGCGCCTTGAGCGCCACCGTGCGCTCCGGGTGCCGCGCGGTGATCTCCTCGCGCAGCGCCTCCAGGCGTTCGGTCCGCCGCGCGCAGAGCGCCAAGTCCCAGCCGAGCGCGGCGAACTGACGGGCCATCTCCTCCCCGAGTCCCGAACTCGCCCCGGTGATCAGTACCGTTCGCCCGCTCATCGCTCACCCTCTGCCGCCGCGGGCGCCGACTCCTGTGCGCGGGCGGCCTGTTCGCGGTCCGCCCGCTCACGGTCCGCCTGCTCGCCGCCGCGGCGGAGCTTCTCCCCGAAGGCGAGCATCTGCCGTACGTACAGCGGCGCCAGGAAGCGCTTGGCCAGATAGGCGCGGCGGCCCGCCTTGTCGGTGAGGATCAGCGGGGTGCGCCGGTCGACGGCCTTGACCACGATCGCCGCGATCTCCTCCGCGCCCAGCCGCGATCTTTCGATCAGCTTGCGGGCGACCGACTGCATCATCGGGTCGCTGCCGCGCATCGAGGACGCCAGGTTCGTACGGAAGAAGGAGGGGCAGACCACCGAGACCGCGATCCCGAAGGGCTCCAGCTCGAAGCGGAGCGTCTCGCTGAGCGCGACCACCGCCGACTTCACCGCGTTGTACGAACTCATCGCGGGCGGATGCACCAGCCCCGCCATGGACGCGGTGTTCACGAGGTGCCCGGAGCCCTGCTCCTTGAAGAGCGGGGTGAAGGTACGGCAGCCGCGGACCACGCCGAAGAGGTTGATCTCGGTGATCCAGCGCCACTCGTCGAGGTCGAGCAGCTCGATCCGCCCGCCCGCGGCCACCCCCGCGTTGTTGATCAGGAGATCGAGCCCGCCGAACTCGGTCACGACCCGCTCCCGGGCCGCGTCCCAGTCCTCCTGCGAGGTGACGTCGAGCCGCAAGTACGAAGCGGAGGGCGGGAGTTGAGCGGGCGGCTCGGCGCCGATGTCGGTGACGAGGACCCGGTCGCCGCGGGCCGCGAAGGCGGCGGCGAGGGCGGCGCCGAGCCCGGAGGCACCGCCGGTGACCAGTACCCGGCGGCTCATCGCTTGGCCCCGTACTTGCCGAGCTCCAGGCGGGCGATCATGCCGCGGTGCACCTCGTCGGGGCCGTCGGCGAGCCGCAGGGCGCGGGCGTTGGTCCAGGCCGCGGCGAGCGGGAAGTCGTCGGAGAGGCCGCCGCCGCCGTGGATCTGCATGGCGAAATCGATCACCTGCTGGGCCATGTTGGGCGCCGCCACCTTGATCTGGCTGACCTCGCTCAGCGCGTGCAGCGGGCCGCCGGTGTCCAGCTTCCAGGCCGCGTGGAGGACCAGGAGGCGGGTGGAGTCGATGGCGATCCTGGCCTCGGCCACACGTTCGCGGTTGCCGCCGAGGTTGATCAGCGGCTTGCCGAAGCCGATCCGGGAGAGCCCGCGCTCACAGGCGAGTTCGAGGGCCTTCTCGGCGAGGCCGATGAGCCGCATGCAGTGGTGCACCCGGCCCGGGCCGAGCCGCCCCTGCGCGATGGAGAAGGCCTCGCCGGGCCCGGAGATGATGTTCGCCACCGGCACCCGGACGTCGGTGAAGCTGACCTCGCCGTGCCCGTGCGGCTCGTCGTGGATGCCCATGGTCGGCAGCAGCCGCTCGATCCTGACGCCCGGGGTGTCCCGGGGCACCAGGACCATGGTGTGCCGGTGGTGCCGGTCGGCGTCCGGGTCGGTCAGGCCCATCACGATGAAGATCTTGCAGTCCGGGTGGCCGACACCCGTGGACCACCACTTGCGCCCGTTGATGACGACCTCGTCGCCCTCGACCACGGCCCGCAGCTCCATATTGGTCGCGTCCGAGGAGGCCACCCCCGGCTCGGTCATGCAGAAGGCGCTGCGGATCCGGGCGTCGAGGAGCGGGTCGAGCCACTCGTCGCGCTGGTCCTGGTTGCCGTACTTCAGGAGCACTTCCATGTTGCCGGTGTCCGGCGCGTTGCAGTTGAAGATGTGCGGGGCGAGGAAGGAGCGGCCGGTCAGCTCGGCGATCGGCGCGTAGTCGGTGTTGCTGAGCCCGGCGCCGCCGAGGGTGCCGTACTTCTCGGCGTAGGGGCCCTCGTGCCCGGCGGGCAGGAAGAGGTTCCACAGGCCCTGCGCCCGGGCCTTGGCCCGCAGCTCCTCGATCAGCGGCAGCGGCTGCCAGGGGTCGCCCGCGCCCGCCCGGCGCGCGGCCACCTCCCGGTGGTAGCCCTCTTCGACCGGGTCGATCTCCGTCTCGATGAATGTGCGCACGCGCTCGATCAGGTCGGCGGCGCGGGCTGAGGGTGCGAAGTCCATACCGTTGACGGTAGAGGGTTACTAAGCAATGCTCAATAGTATGAGCGAAGGATCACCGCGCGGAGGATCATCTTCCGAGGAGACACCGGGAGCCTCGGGGGCCGCCCCGGAGGGCCCGGCCCGCAAGCCGCGCACCCGGATGGCGCCGAAGGAGCGCCGCCGCCAGCTGGTCGGCATCGGGCTGCGCAAGCTCGTCGAGCGGCCGATCCACGAGCTGTCCATCGACGAGGTGGCCCAGGAGGCGGGCATCTCCCGCGGCCTGCTCTTCCACCACTTCCCGAACAAGACCGCCTTCCACGACGAGGTGGTCGCCGCCGCGGGCCGCCGCGTGATGCGCAACACCGCCCCCGACGAGGGCCTCGCCCCCGAGCCCGCCCTGGAGCAGTTCGTCCGCCGCTATCTCGCGCAGATCGCCCGCCGCCGGGACTTCTACCTCGCCCTCGTCTTCGGCCGCGGCGCCGTCGCCCTCGGCGGCGAACGCGTGGAGAGCCTGCGCACCGCCATCGCCCAGCGCACCCTGGGCATCCTCGGCCTGGACGAGTCCGCCCTCCCGGTCGCCCACGCCTGGGCCGCCTACGCCGAGGACCGCGCACTCCAGTGGTCGGGACGGCCCGCCGGTGAACGAGCACGCACCGAGGACGAGGAAGTGACGCACTGCGTACGGGCGTTGGGGGCACTGCTGGGTCTGGAGCAGAGCGGCCCGACGGACTAGCCCGGGCCGCTTTCGCCCGGGTGGCGGTACAAGTGCGGGTAGAGCCGGGCCATTTCCGCTCCCAGCGCTTCCATGGTGGGGTCCACCACCTGCCAGGCGTGACCGGAGGGATGCCCGGCGAACAGCCAGCAGGCGTCGCCCCGGCCGTCCGTCGCGGGACACCAGGGCAGCCCGGTCAGGGTCGCGACGCTCCCGCTCTCGCCCCAACGGACCCAGATGCCCTCGCTGTTCAGGTCGTCGTCCCAGAGCATCTGCGCATGGTCCTCGGTGTGCCCCTCACCGAGTTCGCACAGGACGTGCCCGTCCTGCATCGGAAACCCGGGAACGGCGAACCGGGCGAGGTACTCGGGAGCCGGCAGCAGGGCCACCGCGGTGCACTGGCGCACGGTGGACTTCCGGCAGCAGCTCACAGCCGCTCACCTCGGCTGCGCGCGTTGGCGTAGGCGGTCCTGGCCCGTAACTCTTGGCCCCGGGTGGCCCGTTGGACCTGAGCGGGCTCGACCGTCCACTCGATCCCGCCCCCGATCGGCCGCAGCGACCACAGCCCGCACCACTCACCCCGGAACTCACCGATCCGCCCCCGCGCGTCCACCAGGAGCACGCCGAGCGCCGGAAGGCCCGGGGGACTCTGAGACTTCTGCGGTTCCCGCGGTTCCGGGGACACACATTCTCCGGGCACGGCGACTCCTCTCCGTAGCAATTCGACTACCGATGGCGGTCAGCGTGGCTTAGGATCGGACAGTCTTCAACGTGTACGGCTTGCACGGAGAGTTGGTGCGGTGACTGGTGAACCGGAAAGAGCTGGACCCCGAGAAATCACCGAGCGCGCGGTTCGGACAACGTCTTCGCATGTTGAGAGATGAACGAGGCTGGACGCAGGACGATCTGGCCGAGCGGATGGGGTACTCCGGAACGCACATTTCCGCCGTGGAAACTGGTCGACGGCCTCCAACTCCCCACTTCGCGAACAGTGCTGACAGGGCGTTCGGAACCGGAGACACGTTCGAGCGACAGGGACGGGCGGCGCGGAACAGTGCCTTGCTGGAAGGCTTTCCGGAGTTCGTCGCACAGGAGGTGCGTGCGACGGAGATCAGGCTCTTCGAAGTCGGCATCATCCCGGGGCTGCTCCAGACACCGGAGTACGCGGGGGCCATCGCCGCAGGCGCCGTACGGCGGGGAGCGATCACGGAACAGCAGGCAGAGGAGCGGCTGACGCTGCTCGCGAAACGGCAGGCGTCCTTGGAGCGGACTCCGGCACCTCGGATCTACGCGGTTCTCGACGAGGGTTGTCTCCGACGAACGGTAGGCGGACCCGACGTGATGACAGCGCAACTGGACCGGCTGGCTGACTTTGCCGACCTTCCTTCCACCGTCTTCCAGGTGGCTCCGTTCGACCTTGGTGAGCGTCGCTCGTTCGACCTTCCCGTGACGCTCCTTACGCTCCCGGACTGGTCCCATATCGCCTACAGCGAGTCCGCCCAGCAGGGGCAGTTGGAGCGGGATATGAGGTTCGTACAGCCCCTGTTGACGGCCTACCATCAGCTACAGGCCGAAGCCGCTTCCCAGTCGGCATCCGTGGCTCTGATCCAACAGTTACGAAAGGGCACCCCGTGACGACCGAAACCCCGCGTTGGTTCACGTCCTCGTACAGCAGCAACGGCGGCCAGTGCGTCGAGGTCGCCACCAACCTCCACGCGACCCACGGGCACATCCCCGTACGCGACTCCAAGAACCCCACCGGCCCCGTCCTCGACCTCCCCACCCCCGCCTTCACCTCCTTCGTGACCGGCGTGAAGAGCGGCGGGTTCGACCTCGTCTGAGCCCGGCCGTGCGGCTAGGCAAGAGCCCCGTAGCGCCTGAACTCGTAGGCGTGACGGGGCTCTTGGTGTCTCGGTGGGGGCCGGGAGTTATGCGGGCTTCAGGCCGGGGGCGCCCGCCTCGGTGACGAAGGAGGCCGCGGTGGTGACCGGGGCGCCGGGGGTGGTCACGTGGCTGACGGTGTGGAAGTCGGCGCGGGCGCGGACGGTGTCGAGGGCGACGGTGACGTAGCCGCGGCGGCCGTTGTAGTGCTTCAGGTGCGGGTTGGCCTTCATGTACGTGTCCCAGGTGTCCGGCTTCTCGGCGCCGTCCTTGCCGCTGGCGATGGAGGTGGTGACGATCTCGGTGCCGAGGTTGCGGGAGTCCGGGTCGGCGAAGTCCTTCTTGATGTCGAAGGCGTAGCTGACGTGGACGTCGCCGGTGAGGACGAGCAGGTTCTCCACCCCGGCGGCCTCGGCGCCCGCGAGGACCCGGTCCCGGGAGGCGGAGTAGCCGTCCCAGGAGTCCATGCTCAGCTTGGCCTGGGAGTTGAGGTCGAGCCTGCGCTCGGAGAAGGTGACCTGCTGCGGGACGACGTTCCACAGCGCCCCGGAGGTGCGGAAGCCGTCGGTGAGCCAGCGCTCCTGGGTGGCCCCGGTGATGGTCCGCTTCGGGTCGGTGGACTCGGGGCCCGGTACGTGGGCGGTGTCCCCGTAGGCCTGGTCGGAGCGGTACTGGCGGGTGTCGAGGATGTCGAACTGCGCCAACTGCCCCCAGTGCAGGCGGCGGTAGAGCCGGCAGTCGATGCCGCTGGGGAGCTGGGCGCGGCGCAGCGGCTGGTTCTCCCAGTAGGCGCGGTAGGCGGCGGCGCGGCGGATCAGGAAGGGGTCGACCGGCTGGTCCTTCTCCGGGATCTCGTCCGCGTAGTTGTTCTCGGTCTCGTGGTCGTCCCAGGTGACCACCCACGGGTGCGCGGCGTGCGCGGCCCGCAGGTCGGGGTCGCTCTTGTAGAGGGCGTACCGCAGCCGGTAGTCCTCAAGGGTCTCCGTCTCCTTGTCGAACAGCGCGGGCAGCTTCCGGTCGGTGTACTTGCGGGCGCCGCCGACCGCGTCCACCGCGTACTCGTAGAGGTAGTCACCGAGGTGGAAGACGACGTCCAGGTCCTCGGCGGCCAGGTGCTTGTACGCGGTGAAGTAGCCGTCGTGGTACGCCTGGCAGGAGACCGCGGCGAGGGTGAGCGCGGCGGTCGAGGAGGCCGCCGGGGCGGTGCGGGTGCGGCCGGTCTCGCTGACCCGACTCCCGGTGCGGAAGCGGTAGTAGTAGACCCGTCCCGCCTGAAGACCCGTCACCTCGACGTGTACGGAGTGGTGATACTCCGGGTGCGCGGTGACCGAGCCCCTGCGCGCGACCCGGCGGAACTTCTCGTCGTGCGCCAACTCCCACTGCACGGTGACCCGTTGGGCAGGCAGTCCGCTGTCGGCCTGGAAGGGTTTCGGGGCGAGCCGGGTCCACAGCAGGACGGAGCCGGGCAGCGGGTCCCCGGAGGCGACGCCGAGCGTGAAGGGGTTGTCGGTGATCCTGCGCGCGTCGTACTCGCGTGCGCTCGCGGCACCGGCCGGCGGGATGTTGGTGGCGAAGGCGAGCGCGGCGGCGGCACCGGTGGCGGTGAGGAAGCGGCGGCGCCCGAAGTGCCGGGCGGCTTCGACGAGTTCGGAGGTGTGCGACGGAGTCTGACGGCGTGCGGAGGTCATCTGGCTCTCCCCTGACGGTGGCGGTCAGGGGAATTGGAGTGCCGCAGAACGGCCGAGGACTGTCACGTACACGACTGCCCGATGTCGGTGGGATGAGGTCCGTATGGCCGGGCAAGGGCCGCGCGCATGGACGGTGAACGCGCGGCAAACCCCTGCACCGTGGACGAGTCGGCGGCCCGTTCCGCGCGCCCCCGGCCGGTGGGCAGGGGCGCGGGGCGGACGGATCAGGCCTGGCCCGTCTCGAAGCGGGTGATCTTGCCGTCGTCGACGAAGAAGGTCCACTTGGTGCGCATCTCGCCGTAGGTGTCGTTGCGGTAGACGGCGGTGAGGCTGCGGCCGTTCTGCGCCTCGCGGTCCACGTCCATGTGCCCGTGGCTGGCGAAGATCTCCCGGTCGCACCATTCGGCGAGGTCGCGGTCGGAGCCGTCGTCGGACATGGTGGCCCCCGGTGCGAGCGCCGCCTCGAAGGCCTCGCGGTCGTGGGCGTTCACCGCGGACACGAAGGCGCGCACGGCGGGGTCGCTGAGCCTGGTCACCTGAATCGGCATGTTCGTCTGCTTTCCCGGCACCGGACCTGCGCGGCCCGGCGACCGTACGGAGGAGTTCCGGCCGCCGGTCCGCCGCGCGGGGCGCCGGACACAGGGCGGCAGCGGCGTCGCGGCACGCGCACCGCCGCCGGCCCCGGGGCACGCGCCCCGGCGCGCTCAGCCAAACACCGGCCGACCGGGGCCGCCACGCGAGCGGGCAGGCGGGGTACGGAGGCGGGGGCTGCCGGTCCGCCGCCAATCCCGTACGGACGCGCCGATTGCCGGCCTGTCGACACATATACAGGCCCCGGCCGGCCACTCGATCGGACGCGAGAGCGGTCGCCGGGAGCGGGCCGGTGCCAGGGTGGAGAAGGCGTGCCCCGGGAGCGAGGCGCGTCCCCCGGAGCGAGGAGCCCCCCATCGTGAGCTGCTACGACCGCAAGGATCTGGGCCTGCTGCTGCTCCGCCTGGGCGCGGGCGGCGTCCTGGCGGCGCACGGCGCGCAGAAGCTCCTCGGCTGGTTCGGCGGCGGAGGCATCGCCGGGACCAGCGCCTTCATGGCGTCCATCGGCTACCGCCCGGCCAAGGCCAGCGCGATCGCCGCGGGCACCGGGGAGACGAGCAGCGGCGTACTGCTCGCCCTCGGGCTCGCGACCCCCATGGCGGGCGGCATCGCGGTCGGCACCATGGCGGGCGCCTCGGCGGCGCACGCGCCCCAGGGCTTCTGGTCGCAGTCCGGCGGCTACGAGTACCCGGTGGCCCTGGGCCTGATCGGCGCGAGCCTGGCCGTGGCGGGCCCCGGCCGCCTCTCGCTGGACGAGGCGCTCGGCGACCGGCTCGACCGGACGTGGATGGTCCCGGTGGCCCTGGCCACCGCGCTGGCCGGAGCCGCGGCGGTGATCGGCGCGCGCGAGCGGCGGCTGCGGGACGAGGAGAAGGACGGGGAGCCGGACGGGGACGAGGCCGGGGACGAAGCCGGGGACGAAGCCGGGAGCGAGGCGGCCGGGCCGGCGTGAGCGAAGGGCACCCCCTCGGCCCGGCTCCGCAACTCCTGGTCACCCCGCGGGAGTTCTAGGCTCTCGCCATGGACCAAGGGCAGCCGCAGCACTCTCCTCCCCCGCCGCACCCCGCACCGGGAGCGCCGCCCGGCGGGTCCGCCCCCGCCGCACCCGGGCAGTGGGAGACCGTCGACGCGCTGCACGCCTGGCTGGAGGAGAGCAACCGGCGGGCTCCCGCGGAGACCCTGCTGCTGCGGGTCCTGAAGCTCTCCGAGGAGGTCGGTGAGGTCGCCCAGGCCGTGATCGGCGCCACCGGCCAGAACCCGCGCAAGGGGCGCTCGCACTCCTGGGCGGACGTGGAGGCGGAACTCTGCGATGTGATCATCACCGCGATGGTCGCCCTGCGCACCCTGTCCCCCGAGGCCCGGCACCTCTTCGACGCGCACCTGTCGCGGGTCGCGGAACGCTCACTCACCGCCACCCGGCCCGCCGCCACCGCTCCGGCTCCGGCTCCGGCTCCGGCTCCGGCTCCGGCTCCGGCTCCGGCTCCGGGGGAAATTGCCTCAGAGGCAAATTAGTTGCCCCTCGGGTGATCCGGTGCTTGGCTCAGGACTCATGGAACCCGCATTCTCCGCCGCAGGCGACCTGTCCGGCGTGGCCGCGCGGTTGCGTGAGCGGCGGCGTGCGGCCGGGCTCACCCTGGAGGCCGCGTCCGCCCGGGCCGAGCTGTCCCCCGCCCACCTCTCACGCCTGGAGACGGGACAGCGCCAGCCCTCGCTGCCGGTGCTGCTGAACCTCGCCCGCTCCTACGGTACGACCGTCTCCGACCTCCTCGGCGAGACCCCCGCCGAGCACAGCCCCGTACTGCGGGCCGCGGACGCCGAGGCCACCGACACCGGCGGCTGGACCTACCGGCCGGCCGGGAACCCCTCGGGCGCGCTCCAGGCGCTGCGGGTACGCGTCTCCCCGCGGGCGCAGCGCGGGCTGGTGCGGGTGCACCCCGGCGAGGAGTGGCTCTACGTGCTCTCCGGCCGACTCGCGCTGGCCGTGGGCGAACGCGCCTACACCCTCGGCCCCGGCGACTCGGCGCACTTCGACTCCCTGGTGCCGCACCGCATCGCCACGGCCACCGAGGAGGCGGTCGAGATGCTCTTCGTCCACACCCTGCTGCGCGGCAACGCGACCGAGGTGTGCCTGGGCGGCACCACCCTCCGCACCCCCTGAAAGGCGGCACCACCATGCCCGAGACCGAGCCCTCCCCCGCGCCCGCCTCTCCCGTACCCGCCTCCCCTTCGACCGCCTCTCCCTCGGCCGCGGCCGGTCCGGCGCCCGCCCGCCACCGGGAGGCGAAGTTCCCCCGCGCGCACGCCTTCCGGCTCTTCGTCTACCTCGCCGGAGGCCATCTCTTCGCCGCCTTCCTGTGGCTGCTCTTCGCGCTGGGCGGCAAGTGAGCCCGGGGCGTACCGCCCGGTGACGTACGGCCCGGCCGCGTGCGGACGGGAACGTACGGTCCGGAGAGGGGCGGGGCGCATGAGGCGGAGGGGTACGGGAGGGGCGTATTCCCGGAGCGGCGGAAAGTGACCTTGGCCTCCTCGGCCGAGAATCGGCTGTCCCCCAAGCGCCTCGGGGCATATTCTCTTCACATGTCCTCCACCTCCCCGGCCCCAGGAAAATCCCGTCCGGCAGACGTCGTGAACGAGGAGATCCGCGCGCTGTGGATGCGGGCGGAGGGGCAGTTGACGGTGGAGCAGCGCCAGCAGTACCAGGAGCTGGTGACCGAGTGGGCCGAGGCCGTACGTGAGGAAATCGTAAAGGCGGCCTGAGCCCGGCCCGAGGCGCCCGGAGCCGGTGGCTACCGCCCACTCTCCGCGCGCCAGGTCAGGACGGACTTCTTGAAGCCCTCCGCCATGTGCAGGGCGTCGAGCTCGTCCAGCGGGAACAGCCCGATCCGGCCCGACTCCTCGGCGGCCAGCGGGACTTGGTCGGCGGAGCGCACGGTGCAGCCGTAGGTCACCACCAGCGACCGCTGCCCGCGCCGCCCCTCGTGGACCCAGACCCCGCCCTGCACCAGGGGGCCCACCTCGACCAGCCAGCCGGTCGCGGCGAGGAGTTCGCTCTCCAGGGCGCGTTCGGGGCTGAGATCCGCGGGCAGGCCGCCGTCCGCGCTGCCGATCTCCAGACGGCGTCCGGGCAGTTCCCACTCACCCCGCTCATTGCCCAGGAGCAGCACCCGGCGCTCGGCGTCGATCAGGACACCCTTCACGAAGACGGGCCAGACGGGCGGGGTGAAGGTCATGACGGCTCTCCGGGGCGGCTCGGGAAGATGATCGGTTCGCGCCCACCTTCCCCGATGACGGGGCGGAAGCCCAGGGCGCCGGGGTCCGGGCCCCGGCGAGCCCACCCGCTTGCAGGCTCCGGCGGCCGCCGGGGACGGTCTTCGAGGCCGCGCCCACCGCTCGGGGGCGAGGTTCAACGTCCGTACGAGCTGGGGCAGTTCCGCACGGCCGCGCGGACCGCGGCCGAGGCCGCCCCGGTCCGCGCGCCCCACCCCCCGCGGGCCCGGGCGGACCGGCCCCGCCCGCCTCTATGCAACCCGCGTAGATGCGCGCATCATGGGGTTGCTCCGCGCGCGCCACCCCCTCCGGCCGTGGCGCGGGCGCCCTCGTACGACCCCCCGCACGGACAGTCGGCCGGAGCCTGTACGCGTGGACATGTCATGCACTTGTCAACTCCATCCCCCAAGGAGGGACAACACGATGGCTTGCGGATCGACCAGCCTCTGGGCCGGTGAGACGAGCTGGTTCTGTTGCGGAAACGCCTGGGGCCCGTGCGGCAGCGCGGGCGGCGGCGCCTGCGGCAACTGCCAGTCGAGTGCCAACCACGGCGCCTGGCCCAATGCCTCACAGGCCTGCTGGAACATCACCCGGCCCGATCTGTGCGGCGAGAACATCCCCAGACGCGGCTGCGGCGCGGTGATGAACGTCAAGCACGCCTGCTCGGGCGCGACGGTGTGCATCACCATCACCGACTGCGGACCGCGCACCAAGGAGTGGTGCGGCGAGCAGGCCTGCTGCAACGGCGCCTGCCGCGTCAACCGGGTGCTCGACCTGACCCCGGCCGCCTTCTCGGCGATCGGCAACCTCAGCTCCGGCAAGCTGCCGGTCTACATCTACGAGTGAGGAGGAGACCGCGATGAGCACACGACAGGACCGCAGCGGGCTCGGCCGCCGGCGCTTCCTCACCACCGCGGCGCTCAGCGGCGCCACCATCGTCGGCGCGAGCGCGCTCGGCGGACTCGACGCCGACGCGGCCTTCGCCGCGGAGCCCTCCCTCGACCCGGCGATCGCCAAGTCGAGCTTCGTGGAAGGGCGGATCACCGGCATCACCGGCAGCATCCTGGAGGTGGCCGGCTCCCAGGGCGGCCACTCGCGGGTGCAGATGACCAACGCCACCAGCGTGTGGAAGGGCCGGGCCACCACGGCGGCGGTGATCGAGATCGGCGACGGACTCTACGCGCGCGGCGTCGACATGCCCGACGGGGTGGTCGCCGCCGACGCGGTGTGGGTGAACATCGTCAACCTCGACACCCAGATCCGCGGTATCGCCAAGAACCGCATCCATCTCGCCCACGGGCAGCACGAGTTGGTCGGCAACGTCCTCGCGGACACCAGCGCCTCCTACGCGGGCCGGGGGCTCACCTCCGACCTGTCCCGGCTGCGCATCGGCCAGCACGCCCAGGTGCTCGGCGCCTGGCGCCCGTCCGACGACTCCGTGGACGTCGTCCGCATCTCCGTCGGTCACTGAACCCGGGCCGTTCCGGGGGTCCTCGGGCCCCCGGAACCGCCAAGTCCGCCACCTGGAAGTCCACTTGCGGACAGGTCACTCCTGGAGACAGCGCGGAGGCGTCGGCTGGGGACACGCTCCCTGGAGACAAGTCCGCGACGGAGACGAAGAGATGAGGCACAGATGCTGTCACTGACAACGGGCCTCGCCCCCCTGGTCCTCGCGGGCCTGCTCGGCTGGACCGGCGCGGTGAAGGCCTTCAGCAAGGGCACCGCCCGGACCGCGCCGAAGACGGCCCTGGCCCGGCTGCTGCGCAGCAGCGACCGCGCCACGACCGTGCTGCGCGCCACCGGCGGGGTCGAACTCGCCCTCGCAGCAAGCCTGTTGGCCGTACCCGCGACTCCGGCGCCCGGGGCGGCGACCGCGCTCCTCGGGGCCGGTTTTCTCGGCTACCTCGGCTACGGGCGCCTGAAGGCGCCGGAGTCCTCCTGCGGCTGCTCGGCGGACGAGAACGTTCCCGTCACCTGGCGGTCCTTCGCCCGCGCCGGACTGGTCCTCGCCGGGGGCGTCGCGGCGGCCCTCGCGGACGCCTCTTGGTGGTCGGCGCTCGGGGACCGCCCGGCCGCGGGGCCGGTGTTCCTCGCGGTCTCGGCGCTCGTCCTGTTCGCGCTCTCGGCGGACCTGGACCGCTGGTGGCTGCTGCCGCTGCGGCGCACCCGGCTGCGGGTCTTCGGACATCCGCTGCTCGGCGGCGCCCCGGGCGAGCAGGTGCCGGTGGCCGCGACGGTCGAACTCCTGGAGAACTCCCTCGCCTGGCAGGCCGCCGCACCGGTCGTCCGCTCCGCCCTGCTGGACCACTGGGAGGAGGAGGGCTGGCGGATCCTTCTCTACTCGGGGGTGTACGGCTCGGGTGGAGACGCCCGCCCGGTGCAGGTGGTCTTCGCCCTGGACGCCACCGCCGGACGCGACACCCCCGGCGACCCGATGGTCCGCGTCAGCTACGTCGACGCGGACACCGGCCAGGCCCTCGCCGCCGAGGAACTGCAGACGGTGCCCCGCCGCTCGGCCCTGCCGATGGCGGGCTGAGCGCGGGCACGACACAAGGGTTCCCCCGGCCTGCGGGCCGGGGGGCGGCTCCCTGGGCCCGCGGGCCCAGGGAGCGAGCGGGGCCGGACCTGCGGCGGCTGGTCCGGCCCCGTGTCATGCCGTCCGCGGGATGGGCGGCGGCCGGGGCGAGGGGCGGGGCGGGTGCGTCGGGCGACGTGCCGTCGGTGCGACCTGCCGTCAGCGGCCTGCCGCCGGAGCGGTCCGCCGCTGGTGCGGTCCGCCGCTGGTGCGACGTGCCGGTCACCGCGACCGAACACCTCACCGCGACCGCACCTCACTGCGACCGGCCGTCACCACGACCGGGCCGTCAGCGCGACTTGCCGTCCTCGGAAGGCTCCTTGGGGTCGACTCCCGTGTACGCGCTGCTGTCCTTGCCACCGCTCGGCCGCCCGGAGCGGCCGCGCTCGCCGTGGCTGTGGTGGCCCTTGCCCGAGGAGCGGGCGGCGCGTTCCTCCCCGCCCCGAGAGGGGCTCTCGCCGGTCTTGTCGGAGGGGGCGAGGCTCGCCTTGCGGGCCGCCTCCTTCTCCGCGGGCGGAGTGCGCCGGCTCTCGTCGCTCTCGGGCGCGTACTTTCCGGCGTGGAAGGAGCGGTGCGCGCTCGGATTGCTCTCCTGCTTCTCCGCGTCGATGTCGGGGGACCAGCCGTGCTGCTCGGTCCCTCTGTGCTCGCTGGGCCCCTCGCCGTGCCGGGGGTGGGAGCGCTTCGGCGTCTTCGGCATGGCGCCTCCCGATCAGATCGTCTCCCTCCACCCTCCCACTGCCGACGGCCTGCGTCATCCGCTCGCCGGGCGGGGGTACGGGCCCGAGGCCGCCGGGTCACCCGCGCCTTCCTCTCCTCCCCTCAACCCGCGCTCCCGGCCGCCTGGTTGCGGTGGCCCGCGGGAACTCAATGAACGCAAGCTAGGCGCCGCCCCGCGGCTTCGCGAGCATGCTCAGCACTCGGTCCCGGGACGGGCCGGGTGAGCAGCTCCGCTCCATTCCGCATGCCCGGGGCATCCGGCCCCGCCGAGCACAGGGAGAGCCGTGACCCTCCGCAGAACCACCCGGACCAGCACCCCCGCGGCCCGCCGCGCGCACACCCCCAGGACCTTCCGCACCGCCGCGCCCCGAACCCTCTTCGCCGCGCTGGCCGCCCTCGGCTGCCTGACGGCCGGCCTGACCGCACCGGCCGCCGCGAGCGCGAAGGCGTACGAGAGCGCGGGCACCGGCTCCACGCACCGGCCGGGGCAGACCCAGAGCGACGGCTGCGGGCAGCAACCGCCCGTGCCGCCGGGCGAGTCGACCCGCCGGACCCTCACCTCCGGCGGTCACGAGCGCTCCTACCTCGTCCACCTGCCCGCCTCCTACGACCCCGGCGAACCGCAGCCGGTGGTGCTGTCCTTCCACGGGCACGGGCGCACCTCCGAGTACCAGGAGTCGCTGACGGAGATGTCCGCCCTCGACGCCCTCGTGGTGTACCCGCAGGGCCTGACCGGCACCGACGGCGAGAGCGCCTGGCAGGGCGCCCCCTACTCGGCGGAGGCGGACGACGTGGCGTTCACCGGCGAGCTGCTCGACCTCCTGGAGGCGCAGTTCTGCGTCGACACCTCCCGGGAGTACGCGGCGGGCAAGTCCAACGGCGGCGGCTTCGCCGGGCTCCTCGGCTGCCGCCTCTCCGCGCGCCTCGCCGCGGTGGCACCGGTCTCCGGCGCCTTCTATCCGCAGGGCGGCCCCTGCGAGCCCGAACGCCCCGTCCCCGTACTGGACTTCCACGGGCAGCAGGACACCACCATCCCCTACACCGGGGACCCCGCGAAGGGACTGCCGCCGCTCCAGGACTGGCTCACCGGCTGGGCCTCCCGCGAGAACTGCGACGCCGCCCCCGAGACCACCGCGCCCTGGCCCAATGTCAGCCGCCAGCGCTGGACGGGCTGCGCCGAGGGGTCCGAGGTGGTCCACTACGCCGTCTCCGACCTCGGCCACGACTGGCCCAGCACCACCCCCAACGAGGACTCCGAGGTCCCGACGACCTTCGACGCGACGCCGCTCATCTGGGAGTTCTTCCAGCAGCACCGGCTGGAGCCGGGAGCCTGAGAGGAGCGGGCGGGCGCGCGAAGCCCGGCAGGCGCGCCTGCCCGCTCGCCTCACCTCTCCGCCGGTAGCACCCGCCCGCTCGTCTCGCTTCTCCGCCGGTGAGCGCGCCTCACCGAAGAGCACACCCCGTGACGTCTCATTACACCTCGTGACGAACAACCCCGTTACGCCTGCCCGCCCCGCCCCCGGGCCCGCCGCTCCCGTACGTACTCGGCCTCCGCCTCCGCGACCGACTCGGCCTGCTCCCGCTTCAGCTCCAGGGACTCCACGGCATGGCCGTAGGCCTCGTTCGGCTCGGGCAGCGGCTCCTCGCGCTGCCAGGCGCCGACGCACTCCACGGCGTGGCTGAGGATGCCGCGCAGCACCCACGCGCGGGAGCGGGCAGAGGCGCGGCCCCGGTAGGCGTACTCCAGGCCGGACTGCCAGGCGTCCAGCAGGTCCAGGCTCTGGTGGAGGCGGGCGCGCAGGGCCTCGTCGCGGAGGACGCCGACGGCAATGCGCGCGGGGGCGGTGAGGTCCTCCAGCTTCTGGTCCCAGGTCCGCTCGGCGGCGTCGGACTCGGCGAACTCCTCGGTGTCCGGCGCGAGTTCGTGGGGCCCGGGCACCTCGCGGACGTGCCGCTGGAGCTTGCCGAAGGTGTCGGACAGCGTGGCCATCGCGACGTCCTGCTTGGCGTCCAGACGCGCCTGGCGCTCGGCCGCCAAGGCTCTGGACTGCGCCTGCCGCGTACCGAAGTAGCCGGCCCCCGCGCCCACCAGAGCACCGACGAGTCCGGACACAGGAGAGAGCCAGTCCACGGGTCCCCGCCCCTCTTGGTCTGCCGACCTTGTTCCGCCGGCCTTGATCTGCCGACCTTGACCTGCTGACGGATCTGGTCGGGTCCGGGCCGGAGTTGAGCGGCAGACGAGTCGGGCTGTACGCCGGGTTCTGTCGCCCGGGTGCCTCGCGGCGCCCGGGGAGACGGCCATCCATCTAGGGCCGGTGTTGCCACCGGCCTCGTGCGGTCTACCCGCGGACTCGGGCGGGCCGCCCTCGTACATCCGCGCAGGGCCGCGACCGCGGCCCCTTTTGACCTTGCTCCGGGTGGGGTTTACCTAGCCGCCTGAGTCACCTCAGGCGCTGGTGGTCTCTTACACCACCGTTTCACCCTTACCGGGTCGTACGGGTACGTCCCGGCGGTCTGTTCTCTGTGGCACTGTCCCGCGGGTCACCCCGGGTGGCCGTTAGCCACCACCCTGCCCTGTGGAGCCCGGACGTTCCTCGGGAAGCCCCCCGAAGGGGACTCCACGCGGCCGTCCGCCCGGCTCGTCTGCCGTGCCGCCCATGGTACCCGCCTGCCACCACCTTGCTGCCCGGCGCCCGCGGCCCTGAGTCCCGGGCCGGTGCCGCCGCCGGGCGCTCAGGGATGCTCCCGTACGACCTCTCCGGCGGGCTTGTCGGTGCGCAGTCCGAGGAAGCGGGGATGGCGGAGCATGCCGTCGCGGGTCCACTCGGTGAAGCCGATCTCCGCGACGAGCACCGGCTCGGCCCAGTGGGCGCCGCGTTCGCCGACCGGACCGGCGAACGGCGAGGTGGGGCGGGCGAGTTCGTCGAGGAGGGCGCGGATGCGGAGCAGGGCGGTGTGGTCGAAGCCGGTGCCGACCTTGCCCGCGTACCGCAGGCGGCCGTCCGCGTAGTGGCCGAGGAGCAGCGCGCCGAAGCCGGTGCGGGCGCCCCCGGCGGTGGTCCAGCCGCCGATGACGAGCTCCTGGCCGCGCCCGCACTTCAGCTTGAGCCAGTCCGGGGAGCGCCGCCGCAGATAGCGCCCCTCGGCCCGCTTGGCGATCAGGCCCTCCCAGCCGCGGGCGCAGGCCGCCTCGAACTCCGCCGGTCCGGCCTGGTTGCGGTGCGGGGTGAAGCGGATGGGCGGATGGAAGTCGACGGCGCGGCGGAGCAGGGACTTGCGGGTGCGCAGCGGCAGCCGGGTCAGGTCGATGCCGTCCAGGCGCAGCAGGTCGAAGACGTAGTACGTGACGGCGACGCCACTGGCCCGGGCCCGGCGCGGGTCGGTGAGCTGCATGCGCCGCTGGAGGCGGGCGAAGTCGGTGCGGCCGTGCGCGAAGGCGACGATCTCGCCGTCCAGGGTGAGGGCCTCGCCGGGCTGGGCGGCGACCGCCTCGGCGATCTCGGGGTAACTCCCCTGCACCGCACGGCCGGTACGGGAGAGCAGCCGGACCCGGTCCCCGTCGCGGGTGGCCAGGGTGCGGACGCCGTCGAGCTTGCGCTCGAAGAGCCAGCCGGCGCCGAACTCCCGCCGGTCGCTGAGCACCGCCAGCATCGGCGAGGCCGCCGTCTCGACCGGCGCCGGGGCCACCCCGAGCAGCCGCTGCTGGGCCTCGGGCAGGGCGCGCAGCAGCTCGTTCATGACGCTTCGCGGCCGGGGGGCGACTGCGCGGTGCTGCTGGACGGCGGTGCATCCCCGCCACCCGTGCGGTCGCCGCCGCTCTCGCGGTCCCTGCCGCTTCCGCTTCGGCCTGCGCTGCTCTTGCGGTCCCTGCCGCTTCCGCGGTCTCCGCCGCTCCTGCGGTCCCCGCCGCCCGTACGGCCTCCCTCACCTTCCGTGAGGTCTCCCCCACCCCCCGTACGGTCCTCGCCGACCGTCTCCCAGGTGTCCGCCGGGCGCTCCGGGGTCGACTCGGCGGCCACCTGGCGCAGGGTGCGGCCGGTGCGGGCGGAGCGGGCCCGTTGCGGGTCGGGGGCGTCGTGGCCGTCGGCGCGGGCGTCCTTCTTCTTCACCAGGAGCCAGGACTCGCGGTCGCCGGAGTCCGGGCCGCCGCGGAAGCGGGTGAGCGCGTAGCCGCCGTGCAGCTTGGAACCGTGCAGCCGGAAGG
The DNA here is from genome assembly GCF_012273655.1 of Streptomyces physcomitrii. GTDB lineage: Bacteria > Actinomycetota > Actinomycetes > Streptomycetales > Streptomycetaceae > Streptomyces > Streptomyces physcomitrii. Next base: position 100,952 of record NZ_JAAWWP010000010.1, read on the forward strand.
TGGCGTGCCCGTGGTCCAGGGCCTCGGCGAAGGTCCGGCCCTTGTCGTCGGTGCTGCCCGCCAGCGGTTCGTAGGTGCCCTCGTCCCAGACGATCACGGTCCCGGCGCCGTACTCGCCCCGGGCGATCACCCCCTCGAACTCCCGGTACTCCATCGGATGGTCCTCGGTGGGCATGGCCAGGCGCTTGTCGTGGATGTCCGCGGAGGGGCCCTTGGGCACGGCCCAGGAGCGCAGGACCCCGTCGACCTCCAGGCGGAAGTCGAAGTGCATGGCCCTGGCGTCGTGGATCTGCACCGCGAAGACCGGCCTCCCACCGGGTCCCGCGCCCTCGTGGGTGTCGGCGCCGCGCGGCTCCCGGGTGCGCCGGAAGTGCCGCTTCTCGCGGTACGTGGCCAGCTTGCCGCCCTGCGCCCCGTCGCCGCCGGTGCCGGTTGCTCGGTTCTCGCTCACGTCCGCCGCCTCCCGCCGGGCCCTGCCGCCTCCTGCCTCCACTGTCACGCGCCTCGGCGGCGCCCGCACGGCACGCGGGCCGCACGCGGGGTGTCAGGTGAGCACCGTCACCGCGTACGCGGTCGCCTCGGCGAGGAGTTCCTCCTGGTGGGCGGCGTCCTCGGCGGGCTTGCTCGACATGAGGGCGAGGAGGAGCGGGGCGGACTTCGGGGGGTACAGGACGGCGATGTCGTTGAGGGTGCCGTAGTCGCCGGTGCCGGTCTTGTCGGCGACGGTCCAGCCGCGCGGGACGCCGGCCCGGATGCGGCGGGCGCCGGTGGTGTTGCGCTCCAGGAGGTCGCGGAGGAAGGCGCGCTTGGCGGTGGGCAGGGCGCCGCCGAGCAGGATCTTGCGGTAGCTGGTGCCGAAGGCGCGGGGCGAGCTGGTGTCGCGGGGGTCGCCGGGGGTGGCCTCGGTGATCGCGGGTTCGGTCCGGTCCATGCGGGTGACCCGGTCGCCGAGGCCGCGCGCGTACGCGGTCAGCTCCGCCGGGCCGCCGAGGTCGCGCAGGAGCAGATTGCCCGCCGTGCCGTCGCTGAACCGTACGGCTGCGTCGCAGAGTTGACGGATCGTCATGCCGGAGTCGAGATGGCGGGCGGTGACCGGGGCGTGCTTCATCAGGTCGTCCTCGGTGTACCGCACGAGGGTGTCCAGATGCGAGAGCGGGTTCCGGTCCAGGACCGCGGCGGCCGCCAGCGCCTTGAAGGCCGAGCAGAAGGCGAACCTCTCGTCCGGGCGGTGGGCGATCGTGGCGCCGGTGCCCGTGTCGAGCGCGTACAGACCGAGCCGGGCGCCGAACTTCCGCTCCAGGGCCATGAGTCGGACGCGTTGCTTGTGCTGCCGCTCCTCTCCGGGACTTCCGGAAGAGGGGGAGGAAGGGGAGGGGGCGGACGAGGCGGGGGCGCTCTCCTCGGCGCATCCGGCCAGGGGGGCCAGGGGCAGGAGCGCGGCGGCGCCGAGGAAGGCGCGGCGGCCGAGCGCCGGGGGCGAGGACGTCATGGGCTCCCCTCCACGGGTGGGCACCCGGCCCACCTCGATGAACACGGGTGAACTGCGAAGGTACCAAGCCCGGTTGAGCCGGACGCCCCTGACGAGGCCGGATCGGCGGTTCCCCCGCTCCCCCGCCCCCGGCCCTTGCGGGAGCGAAGCGGGCTGCCGGGGCGCGGGGCGGGCGTCGTCCGGGCGGTGCCGGGCCGCGTACCCTGGGGGCCGCTCGTCCGCTGTCCTCCCGGGAGATCCGATCGTGCTCGTGCTGCTGCCGCCCTCCGAAGGAAAGGCCTCCTCCGGGCGGGGTGCCCCGCTGAAGCTGGAGTCGCTGTCCCTGCCGGGGCTGACGGCCGCGCGGGAGGCGGTGCTCGCGGAGCTGGTCGAGCTGTGCGCGGCGGACGAGGAGCGGGCCCGCCGGGTGCTCGGCCTCAGCGAGGGCCTGCGCGGGGAGGTCGCGAAGAACGTCGAGCTGCGCACCGCCGGGGCGCGCCCGGCCGGGCAGATCTACACGGGTGTCCTCTACGACGCCCTGGACCTGCCGAGCCTGGACGCGGCGGCGAAGCGGCGGGCCGCGCGTTCGCTGCTGGTCTTCTCGGGGCTGTGGGGCGCGGTGCGCACCGGCGACCGGATCCCCTCGTACCGGTGCTCCATGGACGTCAAGCTGCCCCGGCTCGGGGCGCTGGGCGCGCACTGGCGGCCCGCGCTGGCCGAGGCGGTCCCGGAGGCGGCGGGCGGCGGGCTCCTGCTCGACCTGCGCTCCTCCTCCTACGCCGCCGCCTGGAAGCCGCAGGGGGAGCTGGCCGCGCGTACCGCGACGGTGCGGGTGCTGCACGCGCAGATCGACCCGGCCACCGGGGCTCAGAAGCGCTCGGTGGTCAGCCACTTCAACAAGGCGACCAAGGGGCGCCTGGTACGCGATCTGCTCGGCGCGGGCGCCGCCCCGAAGAACCCCGCGGCCCTCGTGGCGGTGCTGCGGGACCTGGGCCATGTGGTCGAGGCACGGGAACCGGCGCGGGCCGGGCAGCCCTGGGCGCTGGACGTCGTGGTGACGCAGATCCACTGAAGCAGGGGTCCACCGGAGCAGGGGATCACCGGAGCAGGAGATTCACCGGAGCGGGGGATCCCCCCCCCAAGCAGGGGACGCGCCTCCCACTTCTCGTTCCTTTCCTCCAACTCCCTTTCCTTTAGGGGTGGTTGACACCCCAATCGCCCTCTCGCCGGGGCAACTCCGAGCCGCCACAATGCCGTACACGCACGGGGCGGGCGGGCCGAGAGCCCGTACTCCCGCACGGTTCCACGCCCGAAAGCGCACGGACGGTGAGAGCAACCACGGCGAGTGGAGAAGGAGTTCTCGTGAGACTTCCGCCAAGAGGGCGCGCGCGGCGCCGCGCCTCGTGGATCGGCTTCGGCTGGGCGGCCGTCGCCCTGGCGGTCGCGGGCATCGTCGCGCCCGCCGCCGGGGCCTCGCACCACAACACCGATCCCACCCAGACGCACGTACGGAACATGCACTACGCCTCGCCCGGGGCGGACGCGCCGGGTTCGCTGGACGAGCAGTACTGCGGTGAGGTGACGGGGAGTTCGTATCTGACGCACGCGCAGGCGACCTCCTTCCTGCGGGACACCCTGGTGAACCAGTCGGACGAGAAGATCTGGGACGGCACCGGCGACTACCGCATCGACCTCTGGCTGGCGCCCAACTCCTGCTCCTCGTACCCGCAGCCGGAGCGCAACAGCATCGAGATCGAGTACCACTACGCGGCCGACTGGAGCAGCGTCTGCGGCGGGAGCTACGGCTACTACAACTGCGCGCAGAGCCAGAACCCGCTCTACAACGCCGACTACGGCCACACCGACTACCAGTGGAAGGTGATCCGCCTGGTGGACTCCTCGGGCGGCCAACTCAACGAGAAGGGCCGGGCGTTCATCAACCACGAGACCGGCCATGCCTGGGGCCTGCTCGACCCGCGCTTCGAGGGCGACTGCCACACCCCGAGCATCATGCACGGTGTGCGCACCGGCTACGGCTGCGAGAACTGGCCCAACTGGTGGCCCAGCAGCTACGACTTCGCCTCGGTCGTCGAGTCCATGAACGGCGGCTGAGCCGTCGCGAGGAGCGCAGCGGAGGGGATGACCACCATGACGCGCACCACCGCGGAGGAGGGAACCACCATGAGAGGCAAGCGACTTCGGGCCGTCACCGCGGCCGGGCCCCGCAGACGGGCACTGCTCCATCTGACCGCGATGGCCGGGGTACTCGGCCTCGCCGCCGGGTTCCTCGCCCAGGGCGCCAGCCCGGCACACGCCGAACTCACCCCGGAGAACGGCCTGTTGGTGAGCACCCGGGAGGACTTCCGGCTCTGCGTGGACACCACCGGGGCCCGGGCCGCCGCCGGTTCGGCCCGCGGCGAGCTGGCCGCCTCGGTGGCCCGGGTGCAGCAACACCCCGACTGGCAGGCGGCGTTCGGCGCTCCCACCACGGCCAGGGCGGCGGTCGCGGACTCCTGCCCCGAGGCCCGGCTGCCCGGCCGCCTGGACCGGACCTCGGTGGTCGGCCCCGGGGTGACCGAGGAGCCGAGCAAGTACCGGACCTGGGTGCATGTGCTGGACGCGGACACCGCCGACCGGCTGCTGGGCCGGGGGGTCAACTCCCTCAACGTCTCGGCGGAGTTGATGCGGGTGAGCGAGCGGGAACTCGCCACCGTCTCCACGGCCGTCCTGGTGCGCGCCGGCCACCTGGACGACCCCGCCTTCCGCGACGGGGCCCTGACCGAGGGCATCGGCCTGCAACCGCGCGACGGGGCGAAGGACACCTCGGACCGGATCCCCTCCGTCAAGGGCACCTCCAAGGACGCCTCCAAGGGCACCTCGGAGAAGGCGGCGGCCCAGCCCGGCCGGTGAGCCGACCGCGTACGGTACGGCGGCCCGCCACCCTCCGGCGGGCCGCCCCTTCCGGCGGGCGTAGGCGCCCCTAGCCGCGCAGATGCCCCGTGTCGTTCAGGAGCCGCAGCGAGGCGTTGCCGTCCGCGTAGTAGGCGAGGGCGGAGAGCGAGGCGGCGGAGAGCTCCATCCGGAAGAGGGACTCGGCGGGCGCCCCGAGGGCGAGCCGGACCAGGGTCTTGATCGGGGTGACATGGCTGACCAGGAGGATGGTGCGCCCGGCGTGGGCGGCGAGCAGCCGCTGCCGGGCCGCCTCGACGCGCACGGCGACCGCCTCGAAGCTCTCGCCGCCGCCGGTCGGCTCGGCCCCGGGTGAGCCGAGCCAGGCGGCGAGGTCCTCGGGGTGGCGGGCCTGGACCTCGCCGAAGGTCAGGCCTTCCCAGGCGCCGAAGTCCGTTTCCCGCAGGCCCTCTTCGACCGTGACGGGCAGCCCGAACCGGTCGGCGGCCGCCTGCGCGGTCTCCCGGCAGCGGGCCAGCGGTGAGCTGACGACCGCCTGCACGGTGCCCCGGGCGGCGAGGGCTGCGGCGGCCCGCCGCGCCTGCTCCCGGCCCGCCGCCGACAGCGCGGGATCGCTGCCGCCGCTGCCGGAGAAGCGCTTCTGCGGGGTCAGCGCGGTCTCGCCGTGGCGCAGCAGGACGAAAGTGGTGGGGGTGCCGAGGTCGGCGGGGGCCCGGGAGCCCGCGGGGGCCGCGGACGTCGCCGCGGCGGCCGGGGCGGCGCTCATGGCCGGGGCGGCCCCCAGGTCCTCGGCGGGGCCGGTGGCGCCCCCGGCCAGGCTCTCGGCGGCGTTGCGGTCGGCGGCCTCGGCGGCATTGCGGTCCGCGCCCCCGGCCAGGTTCTCGGCGGCACTGTGGTCGGCGGCCCCGGACGGGGCGGGCCGGGCGTCGAGTGCGGCGGTGGAGTCGGCGGGCGACCACCGTTCGCCGCGCTTGCCCGCGTCCATGGCCTCGTTGGCGAGCCGGTCCGCGTGGGTGTTCCGGGCGCGCGGGATCCACTCGTAGGCGACCTGCCCGGGCGGGAAGACGGCGCGGGCCTCGGCGGCGAGCGGGCGCATACCGGGGTGCTTGATCTGCCAGCGGCCCGACATCTGCTCCACGACCAGCCGGGAGTCCATCCGCACCCGTACCGAGGCCTCGGGGTCGAGGCGGTGGGCCGCCCGCAGCCCGGCGATCAGGCCGCGGTACTCGGCGACGTTGTTCGTGGCCACGCCGAGGTACTCGGCTGCCTCGGCGAGGGTCTGCCCGGTCGCGGCGTCCAGGACGACCGCGCCGTAGCCCGCCGGGCCCGGGTTGCCCCGGGAGCCGCCGTCCGCCTCCACGATGAACTCGTTCATGTGCGCGTACCCGCCGTATCCCCCGGAGCCCGGAAACCGCGCCCTACAGTCCGGACTCGGAGGTGCGGACCAGGATCCGGCGGCAGTTCTCGCAGCGCAGCACGGCGTCCGGGGCCGCCTTGCGCACGTCGTTGATCTCGGTGATGTTGAGCTCCAGGCGGCAGCCCTCGCAGCGGCGCTGGAAGAGGCGGGCCGCGCCGATGCCGCCCTGCTGCTCGCGCAGCTTGTCGTAGAGCTTCAGCAGGTCGGCCGGGACCGAACCGGCGAGCCCGGCGCGCTCCTTGGTGACGCCCGCGGCCTCCTCGTCGAGCTCCCGCTGCGCGCTGTCCCGGCGGGCGACGGCGTCCCCGGCCTTGGCCTCCACGGAGGAGACCCGCCCGGTCAGCTCGGCGACGCGCTCCTGCACGCTCTCGCGGCGCTCCATCACCTCCAGGACGATGTCCTCCAGGTCGCCCTGCCGCTTGGCGAGGGAGGCGATCTCGCGCTGGAGGTTCTCCAGGTCCTTCGGGGAGGTGACCGCCCCGCTGTCCAGGCGCTGCTGGTCGCGGGTGGCGCGCTGGCGCACCTGGTCCACGTCCTGCTCCGCCTTGGTCTGCTCGCGGGCGGTGTCGCTCTCCTCGGTCTGCGCGGCGACGAGCAGGTCGCGCAGCTGGGCGAGGTCCTTGGTCAGCGACTCGATCTCGGCGTGCTCGGGCAGCGAGCGGCGCTTGTGGGCGAGCTGCTGGAGTCGTACGTCCAGGGCCTGGAGGTCGAGCAGGCGGATCTGGTCGGCGGGCGCTGCGTTCAGTTGGGGGCTCCTGCGGGGTCGGGGGCCGCCTCGTACGCGGCCCCGTGCGAGGCGGCGTGGGCGGTCCACGGGTCGGTGACCGTCTTCGAGACGTGGACGCGCAGTCCCCATCCGTTGCGGTCGGAGATCTCGTCGAGCTGGGCTGCGGCCAGCTCGCACCAGGGCCACTCGGTGGCCCAGTGCGCGGCGTCGAGCAGCGCGAGCGGTCGGTGGGCGTGGTCCGCCGCGAACTCCGACGCCGGGTGGTGGCGCAGGTCCGCGGTGAGGAAGGCGTCGACCCCGGCGGCGGCGACCGCCCCGAAGAGGCTGTCCCCGGAGCCGCCGCTGACGGCGACGGTACGGACCGGGGCCTCGGGGTCACCCGCGAGCCGGATGCCCTGCGCGGTGGCGGGCAGCCGCCGGGCGGCGAGCGCGGCGAACTCGCGCGCGCTCAGCGGGTGCGCGAGTTCGCAGACCCTGCCGAGACCGCGGCGGCCCTCGGGGTCGCCGGCGTCGGGCACCAGCGGGCGCAGCACGCGCAGATCGAGGGCTCCGGCGAGGGCGTCGGAGACCCCGGGGTCGGCGGTGTCGGCGTTGGTGTGGGCGACGTGCAGGGCGATGCCGTTCTTGATCAGCTGGTGGACCAGGCGGCCCTTGGCGGTGGTCGCCGCCACCGTGGTCGTCCCGCGCAGATACAGCGGGTGGTGGGTGACCAGGAGCTGCGCACCGGTCCTGACCGCCTCCTCGGCGATCTCGCCCACCGGGTCGACGGCGAAGAGCACGCGGTCCACCTCGGCGTCCGGATCACCGCAGACCGTACCGACCGCGTCCCAGCTCTCGGCCCGCTCGGGGGGCCACAGGGCGTCGAGGGCGGTGAGGACTTCAGACAGACGGGGCACGCGTCAAAGGCTACCTGCCGAGCGGAGTGCCTTCCCCCGGGCGGGCGGCCTGCCCCCGGGGCACCGGATCAGGAGCGGCCAGTACGGCTCAGAGCGGGGCGAAGGTACTCAGAATCGGCGGCTGCGGGATGAGTAGCGGAGCGGATGCCCGGGACGGCGGGCCCGGGAAGAGTGCGGGAGGCAGGCAGGCGGACGGACGGACAGGCCGACAGACGCATCCGGTGATTACCGAGACGCGTCCGGTGATTCCGCCGGACCAGAGGCGCGGGATGCCGGGCTGACGAAATACCGGGCTGCCGAGCCGCCGATTTGTCGAGTTGTCGAGTTTTTGAGTTGCAGAGATCTTGAGGAGACTGATCATGGGCACCCAGCAGACCCGTACCGGGCAGCGCACCGCGAGGGGACCGGCGCGGTTGCCGGCCGCCGCCCGCCTCGCCGCCCGGACCGCCGGGCTGGCCGCCGCCACCGCCCTGGCCGGGGCCGGACTTGCCGCCTGCTCGATCGAGGAGGCGTCCTGCGGGGGCGGCGAGTACCCCGTGCAGGCGGTCGGCAGCACCGGCAGCGCCTGCGCCGAGAAGGGCGAGAAGCCGCCGAAGGGCTATGTCCGCTACCCCGAGGGCAAGGTGCCGGAGAAGGTCGGGGACAAGTGGGACACCTACTGGAACACCCACATCATCGAGAAGGACGGCGGCGTCCGGAAGGCCCGCGAGGGCGAGTAGGCGGCAGCGCTCCGGGACGGGCGGGGGCGCGAGGCGCGAGGCGCGAGGGAACGGCCGCCGGTCCGGTACGGCACGGCGAGGGCGAACGGCCACCGGTCGGCTGCGAGTGCGGGACGTGGCGCGCCCCCGGCCAGGGCCGGGCGCCGTCCCGTAGGTGACGACCCCCAGGCGGATCCGGGGTACGCATCCGATCCGCGCGGGTTGCGTACCGGAGGCGTCTGCGGGTGCCGCTCCAGGGCTGCCTCCGGGCCCTCCCGGATGTCCCGCGCGGCGCGGGCGGATGGGATGGGAGGCCTTCAACAAGGCCTGGAGGCAAGCATCGTGACAGCCCATCAGCAAGACGCCGGGGAGCGGTACGCCCGGTGGCACCCGCGCGGCAGAGGCCCGCTGTTCGGCCGGGGCGCGGCGGCGGCCCTGGTGCTCGCCCTCGCCGGAACCGGGCTCGCCGTGGGCGCACCGGCGGAGGGGAGCGGCGCGGACACGGCCGGGGCGGGCACCGCCCAGCGCGCCGGGGCGGCGCACACCATCGACTGGCGGCCCTGCGACGGTGACGGCAAGAGCAAGGGCGGCGCCAGCAAGACCGGTCGGGGCGACGGTGACCCGGGCCAGGACGGGAGCGAGGACCGCAGCGGGGCCGGGAGCGAACCCGGCGCCGAGTGCGGGACCCTGCGCGTCCCGGTGGACTGGGCGGAGCCCGGCGGCGCCTCCTTCGACCTGCACCTGGCCCGGCGCACCGCGGGCTCCCCCGGGAAGCGGGCGGGCTCCCTGGTCTTCGGCCCCGGTGGACCCGGCGACTCGGGGGTGGAGCGGATCCGTACCGGGATGAGCCGCTTCAGCGAGACGCTGCGGGACCGCTTCGACGTGGTCAGCTTCGACCCGCGCGGGGTGGGGCGCAGCAATCCGGTGGTCTGCTCCGCGGAGCTCCTCGCCCGGCAGCCCTCGCCGCTGATCGGGAGCGAGGCCGCGTTCGCGGAGACGGTGCGCTACAACCGCGTCCTGCGCGAGGACTGCCGCCGCCGCACCGGCCCGCTCTTCGACCATGTGGACACGCTCAGCATGGTCAAGGACCTGGACGCGGTGCGGGCCGCGCTCGGGGAGCGGGCGCTGACCTTCCACGGCAGCTCGTACGGCACCCTGCTCGGCGAGCAGTACGCGGAGCGGTATCCGGGGCGGGTGCGGGCCATGGTCCTGGAGAGCGTGGTGGACCACAGCGCGGGCACCGGGGACTTCCTGCGCAGCCAGGCCGCCACGGTCCAGGACTCCTTCGAGGAGTTCGCGGCCTGGTGCGACCGTACGGAGAGCTGCGCGCTGCACGGCCGGGACGTACCGGAGGTCTGGGGCAGGCTGCTCGCCCGCGCCGAGGCCGGGAAGCTGCCCGACCCCGAGGACCCGGCGCGGGCGCTGTCCGCCTTCGAGGTGAGCGTGCTCGCGATGAAGCGGTTCTACGACCCGCAGTGGGCGGAGCTGGCGCAGACGCTGGCCGCTCTGGACGGGACCGGGGACGTGCGGCGGCAAGCGGACGGTCCGCCGCGAGCACAGACGGGCGAGGCACCGCGGGCGCGAGCGGACGAACGGCAGGAGAAGAGGAAAGGGAAGAGCAAGAGCAAGGGGAAGGGCGCGGCAGGGGCCGGCGTGGCGCCCAACCCCTTCGAGGTGTTCTGCCAGGACTGGGACCTGCCGGCCGCCGACTACCCCGCCTACGCCGCCCAGTTGCGCCGGGTGGCGGAGGTCGCGCCGGACATGCGGTACCCGCGTGCGCTGATGTCGGTCTCGGCCTGCCTGGGCGGTCCCTCGCCGGTCGCCAATCCGCAGCACCGGCTGCGGGTGCCGCCGGGTGCGCCGATCCTGCTCACCAACTCCCGCCACGATCCGGCCACCGGCTACGACTGGGCCGCCTCGGTGACCCGGCAGCTCGGCGGGCGCGGCGTACTCCTCGGCTACGAGGGCTGGGGCCACGGCACCTACACCAGCAGCCCCTGCGCCCGGCGGGCCGTCGACCGCTACCTCCTCACCCGCGAGACCCCGGCACCGGGGACCCGTTGCCCGGCGGTGGAACCCGCGGGGTGAGCGGCGCCGCCGGTGCTCCAACCGGCTGATGAGGGAAGGGAGTTGGCGAGCAGGGCCCAAGCGGTCTTCGCAACCCGAGCCCGACCGGTCTCAAGAACCCGAGCCCGACCGGTCTCAGGAACCCGACCCGGCCCGGAGGCGAACTCCCCGCCCCCGCCGCTCACTTCGGCGCGCTCCGCTCCCCCTCCGGCCGCAGACTCCTTGCCTGCAGGGCGAGTTGCATCTCGAACTGGACCTGGGGATCGTGCAGCCGGGGTCCGAAGACCTCGTCGAGCTGGCGGAGCCGGTAGCGGACGGTCTGCGGGTGGACGGCGAGGCGGGCGGCGACCTCGCTGGCGTTGTGGCCGCTCTGCAGCCAGCAGAGCAGGGTCTCGGCGAGCCGTTCGCGCTGCGGCGGGCGCACCTCCTCCAGGGGGGTGAGGTGGCGCGCGGACAGGGCGTCGATCAGGGACTCGTCGCGGAAGAGCAGCAGGGTCGCCAGATGGTCGGTGCAGCGGACGAGTCCGCCGTGCGGCAGGATGCCGCGCCGGGCGAGTTCGAGGGCGTCGACGGCCCAGCGCAGCGAGCGGGCGCCCTCGGCGAGCGGGACGGTGGGCCCGACCGCCGCGGTCATCCCCTGGAGGGCGGCGGCGATGGCCCGGGCGCGGCCGGGGCCCTCGGGGTCGGGGACGACGATGCGGCCGGGGAGTTCGTCGAAGCGGGCGAGGAACTCCCGCGGCACGATGGGCCGTACGGACTCCGGGGTGGCGGCGTGGTCGGTGACCACCACCGCGATCTCGCGCGGCAGTTGCCACTGGGCGGCGTGCGCGAGGTCGCCGATGGCCTCGGCGGCGACCGGCGGATCGGCGACCAGGAGGTCGATGAGACGGCTGCGGCGCAGCTGGAGTTCGCCCGCGGCGTGCAGCCGGGCCTCGGTGTATCCGGCGGTGGTGGCGGCGGCCATCTCGTCCAGGTGCAGCAGCAGGGCCTCGCCGAAGGCGGCGAGCACGGGCTGCGGCACCGAGTCGGCCTCGACGAGGGCGTTGACCCGCCGCCAGGTGACACGGGCGCCCAGGCGCAGCGCGGACTGGAAGGAGTCGAGGCTGCGCCCCTCCTCGGCCTCGCCCTTGCCGATGCGCTGGTAGGTGGCCTTCACGGACTCCCAGTCGGTGTCGGACTGGACGATCCGGGCGATGAAGCCCTGCAGCGCCGTCTCCACGCCCCGGTGCACGACATGCATATAGGTGTCGTTCATGGGGCGGGCGTACTCGGGGATCTCGGTCCTGATGGCCCGCACGATCTCCTCGGTGATGCCGGGCAGGTGCGGGCGCAGCAGTTCGTCGAGGCCGGAGGCCAGTACCCGGAAGGGGGTGGCGGCCGGTTGTGGCGCGCGCTGCGTCGGCACGGCGCGCGGGTGCGAACGGATCGGGCACATCGTCGCTCCCTCGGCTGGAGAAGGGGGTGCGGGACGGGTCACCGCGTCGGCCCCAGCCAAGTTACGGACAAGTAACACGCCTTCCTAGTCATCCGCCCACAGGACTGGCGGCGAGGACTGTGCGCCCGGCACAAGACAGCCCGGGGAGGAAAGGAACGAATACTCATCTACGGGACGTAGGGCGGGTGTTCGGACCGCCGCTCTTGTACGGAACGGAGGGTCGGGCCCCGGCGAGGACGCGGCGGGCGGGCCGCCGGTGCCGGCCCCGGCGGCGGAAGGCGAACCAGGTGACCACCGCGCCGAGCAGCACGCAGAGGGCGGCGATCCGCAGGCCCGCGTGGTAGCCGTCCAGGAAGGCGCGGTCGGGGTGGGTGCCCGCGCCGAGCGCGGCGCGTTCGCGGCGGGCGAGCACCGCGCCGACCAGGACGACGCCGAGGACCCCGGAGATCTCCCGGGCGGCGCTGAGCAGCCCGGAGGCCGTGCCGGTGTCGGATGCGGGGACCTGGGCCACCGCCCGTACGGTCATCGGGGTGGTGAGCGCCGAGCCCGCGCCGATCAGCAGCAGCCCGGGCTGGAGGTCCGCGTAGGAGGCGCCGAGCCCGGCGGTGGAGACGAGCAGGAGCCCGGCCGCGACCGCGGCGAGACCCAGCGCCATGGAGACATGCGCGCCGAGCGCGGCGGCGGCCCGTTCGGCGAAGGGGGTGGCGAGCAGCAGGGCGAGCGCCAGCGGCAGGAAGGCGAGCCCGGCGCCGGTGGGGGTGAAGCCGAGGACGCGCTGGAGGTAGAGCGCGGTGAAGAAGAAGACGCCGTTGACGCCGATGCCCCACAGGATCTGGGCGACGGCGCCCCCGCTCAGCGCCCGGTCGCGCAGCAGCCCCGGGGTGACCAGCGGGGCCGCGGCGCGGGATTCGGCGTATCCGAAGGCGAGGGTGAGGGCGGCGGCCAGACCGAGGCAGAGCGGGACGGGGGCGGCCCGGAAGCCGTGTTCGCCGCCCTCGACGAGTCCGTAGGTGAGCAGCAGCAGGGCGAGCGAGGAGAGCAGGGTGCCCGGCAGGTCGAGGCGGCCGCGCGGCGAGGGGGCCCGGCGCTCGCGCGGCGGCACCGCGGGGACCAGGAGCAGGGCGAGCACTCCGAAGGGGACGTTGAGCAGGAAGACCCAGGTCCAGTCCCCGTGCTGGGTGAGCAGTCCGCCGACCGCGGGCCCGGAGGCGAGCGCCAGGGCGAGGGCCGAGGTCCACAGCCCGATGGCGGTGGCCCGGCGCGCGGCGGGCAGGTCGGCGGCGACCACCGCGAGCGAGGCGGGGATCACCAGGGCGGCGCCCGCGCCCTGCACCGCGCGGGCGGCGATGAGCTGGGCGCCGCTGCCCGCGAGCGCCGCGGCGGCCGAGGAGAGGGTGAAGACGGTGAGGCCCGCGGCGAGCGCCCGCCGGCGGCCGAGCAGATCGGCGAGCCGCCCGCCGAGGAGCAGCAGGGCGCCGAAGCTGAGCACATAGCTGGTGGCCACCCACTCCAAGTCCGTGACGGACAGGCCCAGTTCGCGCTGGACGGTGGGCAGGGCCACATTGATGACGGTGTTGTCGAGGGTGGTGAGGAATCCGGCGACGGCGACCATCGCCAGCACCGCGAGCAGCCGGGCACGGCCCATCCGGGGGCCTCCTTTCCTTGCCGGGACGACTGGTCGGACAACTGGTCGGACAACTGGCCAGACGACTGGTCAGGGGGCGGATTCTCCGGGTGGCGGGGGTGCGGGGGCTGCTGTCCGGAGCGCCGATCGGCCCGGCCGCGGTTGTCAACGGCCTGATAAACGCGGCCCGTTGCTCTGTCAGCAGACCGTCTAACCCACCGGCCCGGGTACGCCGGAACCTGGTCGTCCCCCGTTCCGGGAGCCGTTGTCCGCGTACCGCGATCCCTCAGGCTGGAGCCGGCATGACGTCCGATTCGCCCCCCACGGGCCCGCTGCTCACCGATCACCTGCGGCACTGGGCCACCGCGCGTGCCCATCAACGCGCCTTCACCCACGTCGACTTCCCGGGCCCCACCGCCCCCGGCACGCACCGCAGCCTGAGCTGGCGCGCCCTGGACGAGCGCGCCCGGGCCGTCGCGGACGGGCTGCTCCGGGTGACCGCGCCGGGCGAACGCGCCGCCCTCGTCCTGCCCCAGGGACTCGACTACGTCAGCGCCTTCCTCGGCTGCCTCTACGCCGGGGTGATCGCGGTGCCGCTGTTCACGCCCGAACTGCCGGGCCACGAGGGGCGGTTGGCGAGCGTCCTGCGCGACTGCGAGCCCGCCTGCCTGCTCGTCACCTCGGCGGGCGGGCCGACGGTGGCGGCCTTCGCCGCCGAGCACGGGCTGCCCGAGGCGGCCCAGCTCCCGGTCGACGAACTCCTGACCCCCGGATCCGGTCAACTCCCCTCGCCCGCACCGGAGGACATCGCCTACCTCCAGTACACCTCGGGCTCCACCCGCACCCCCGCGGGCGTGATGATCAGCCACGCCAATGTGCTCGCCAACGCCCGCCAGGGCATCGCCGCCCTCACCCCGGCGGCCCTGCCGGTCACCACGGTCGGCTGGCTGCCGCTCTTCCACGACATGGGCCTGCTGCTCAGCGTCGCCGCCCCGGTGACCGGCGGCTTCCCCTCGGTCCTGATGGACCCGGTGGCCTTCCTGGAGGAGCCCGCCCGCTGGCTGCGCCTGCTCGGCGGCTACCCCGGCGCGATCAGCGCGGCGCCGAACTTCGCCTACGACTACTGCGTGGCCCGCACCGACGAGGACACCGTCGACGAGCTGCGCCTGGACCGGGTACGCGCCCTGCTGAACGGCAGCGAACCGGTCCGCGGCACCACCCTGGAGCGCTTCGCCGCGCACTTCGCCCCCGCGGGTCTCGCCCCGGAGGCGCTCTGCCCGGCCTACGGTCTCGCCGAGGCCACCGTCTTCGTCACCAGCGACTCCCCGGACCGGGCGCCGGTCACCGTGCACTGCTCGGCGGCGGCGCTCGCCGAGGGCCGCGTCGAGCCGGGCACCCCGGGCGAGGGCCGCACCGCCCTCCTGGTCTGCGGCCCGCCCGCCGGGCAGGAGATCCGCGTCGCGGACCCGGCGACCGGCGCCGTCCTCGGCCCCGGCGCGGTCGGCGAGATCCAGTTGCGCGGGCCCAATATCGGCCGGGGCTACTGGAAGAAGGGCCGGCTCAGCGCCGACTGCTTCGGGGTGCACGCCCCCGGCGAAGGGGCCGGGGAGGGCGGCTGGCTGCGCACCGGGGACCTCGGCGCCCTGCACGAGGGCCGCCTCCTGGTGACCGGACGCCTGAAGGACCTGATCATCGTGGACGGCCGCAACCACTATCCGCAGGACATCGAGGAGACCGTGCAGTCGGCTCTCGCGGTGGTGCGCCGCGACCGGCTCACCGCGGTCGGCGTGCCCGCCGGGGACGGCGCCGGCGAGGAACTGGTCGTGATCGCCGAGCACCGCAGAGGCCTCGCCCCCGGCCCCGCCGAGGCACACGAGGCCCTGGCGCTGGCCCGGGCGGCGGTCTCCGCCCGGCACGGGGTACGCCTCGCGGACCTGGTGCTCGTGGCGCCGGGCGCGGTCCCCCGCACCTCCAGCGGCAAGGTCGCACGCGCCGCCTCCCGCGCACGCCTGACCAGCGGCGGCTTCGCCGCGGTGGAGGCGGGGCGATGAGCGGGGCGGAGGGCGTGTCCGTTGGGGGAGCTGGGACGGGGCGGCCTGGCGCGGGGGTGCCTGCCGCAGGGCCGCGCGCCGTGGGGCTGCCCGCCGGGTGGGGTGCGGGGGCGCCGGAGGAATCGGGGCGGGCTGCGGGAGATTCGGGCCGGTCTCCGGAGGGATCGGGCCGGGCTGGTGGGCCGCCGGACTCCGGCCGGGCCGGTGGGCCGTCGGAGGACTCGGGCCGGGCTGCGGGCGTGCGCGGCGAGTCCGGGCGGAGGTCGGGACCACCGTCGGGACCACCGGAGGACTCGGCCCGGAGCACGGCATCACGGGGTGACTCCGGCTGGGCCGCAGGATCACCCGACGACACCACCCGGAGCACGGGATCACGGGCCGACTCCGCCTGGACCGCAGGACCACCCGACGACACGGTCCGGGCCGTGGAACCACCGGACGACACGGTCCGGGCGGCCGTGCAGCCGCCGGACAACTCCGTCCCGTCCGCCCAACTCCCCCATGCCCACGCCCCGTTGACCCAGGCGGACGACACCCGCGAGCGCCCCGCTCTCCTCCCGGGCGCGCCCGACCGGGCCGCCCTGCGGGCCGCGCTCACCGACCATCTGCGGCTGCGCCACGGGATCGACCCGGCGGACGTCGACGACGACCGGCCGCTCGCCGAACTCGGCCTGGCCTCCCGGGACGCGGTCGCCCTGACCGCCCGCCTCGGCGACCTGGTCGGGCACCGGCTGCCCGCCACCCTGCTCTGGGAGACCCCGACCCTCGGTGCCCTCCTCGATCGTCTCGATCGCGGGGAGGCCGGGCACGGCGGTCGTACCGAAGCGGTCGGGCGCCCCGAGTCCGTGCCCCTGGAGGGCAGTTCGCCGGTCGCCGTGATCGGGATCGGCTGCCGGTTGCCGGGCGGGATCCGTTCGCCGCGGGCCTTCTGGGAGTTCCTGGGCGAGAGCGGCGACGCGGTCGGCGAGGTGCCCGCGGGCCGGTGGGAAGCCTTCGTACCCCAAGACGCCGAGCTACCGGCCGAGTTGAACCGGTACGGGGCCTATCTCGGCGGGATCGGGGAGGTCGCCGCCTTCGACGCGGAGTTCTTCGGCATCGGCGCGCACGAGGCCACCGCGATGGACCCGCAGCAGCGCATCCTCCTGGAGGTGAGCAGGGAGGCGCTGGACCACGCGGCGCTGCCCGCCGACTCGCTCGCGGGCAGCAGGACCGGCGTCTTCGTCGGCATCAGCGGCAACGAGTACGCCCATCTGACCACCGCCGCCCTGGAGTCGGTGGACGCCTGGACCGCGCCCGGCGGCTCGCTGAGCGTCAGCGCGGGCCGTCTCGCCTACACCCTGGACCTGCGCGGGCCCGCCCTCGCCGTGGACACCGCCTGCTCCTCCTCGCTGGTCGCGGTGCACCACGCGGTGCGCAGCCTCGCCTCGGGGGAGAGCGACACCGCGCTCGCCGCGGGCGTCAACCTGCTGCTCTCCCCCGCCGTCACGCTCGGTCTGCAACGGGCGGGCGCGCTCTCCGCGGACGGGCGCTGCAAGGCCTTCGACGCCGCCGCGGACGGCATCGCGCGGGGCGAGGGCTGCGGGGTGCTCGTCCTGAAGCGGCTGGCCGACGCCGAGCGCGCGGGCGACCGGGTACTCGCCGTGATCGAGGCCTCCGCGGTCAACTCCGACGGCCGCTCCAACGGGCTCACCGCGCCCAGCGCCGAGGCCCAGCGCGCCCTTCTCCAGGAGGCGCACCCCACTCCGGCCCTGGTGGACTACGTCGAGGCGCACGGCACCGGCACCCCGCTCGGGGACCCCGTCGAGGCGGGCGCGCTCGGCGCGGCACTCGGCTCCGGCAGCGGGCGCGGCGCCGACCAGCCGCTGCTGATCGGCTCGGCCAAGACCAACCTCGGTCATCTGGAGGCCGCCGCCGGGATCACCGGCCTGATCAAGACCGTCCTCGCCCTGCACCACGGCGAGATCCCGCCGCAGCTGCACTTCACCGAGCCGGGCCCGCACGCCGATCTGCCCGCCCTCGGCCTGCGCGTGGTGACCGCCGCCGAACCCTGGCCGCGCTACGCGGGTACCGCCACCGCCGGGGTCTCCGCCTTCGGCTTCAGCGGCACCAACGCCCATGTCGTCCTGCGCGAACACCGCCCCGCCGCCCGCGGTCCGCGCCCGCCGAAGGCTCCGCGGCAACCCGCCGTGGTCCTGCTCGACGCGCCCACCGAGGACCGGCTGCGCGCCCGCTCGGCCGAACTCGCCGCCTGGCTGCGCGGATCCGAGGCGCGGGCGGTACGTCCCGAGGACCTCGCCCGCACCCTCGCGGGCCGTACCGGCAAGGGCCGCCGCCGGGTGGCGGTCGTCGCCCGGGAGCGCGCGGAGATCGCCACCGCCCTCGACCGCCACGCGCGCGGGCAGGCCGACCCGCACCTGATCACCGGCGGCGGTCAGCCCCAAGGACCCGGCGCGGTCTGGGTGTTCTCCGGCTACGGCTCCCAGTGGCCCGGCATGGCACGCCAACTCCTCGGCTCCGAACCCGCGTTCGCCGCCGCCGTGGCGGAGATCGAGCCGGTGCTCGCCGCCGAGACAGGTCTGTCCCTGCGCGCCTGCCTGACCGGTGACGGCCCGTCAGGTCCGCCCGACCTGACCGCGATCGACGTGGTGATGCCCCTGCTCTTCGGCATCCAGGTGGCCCTGGCCCGGCTCTGGGAGTCCTACGGGCTGCGGCCCGCCGCCGTCCTCGGGCACTCGCTCGGCGAGATCGCCGCGGCGGTGGTGGCCGGAGCCCTCGAACTCCGGGACGGCGCCCGGGTGGTCGGGGTGCGCTCCCGGCTGCTCGCCACCGTGTCCGGGGGCGCGATGGCGGTGGTGGACCGGCCCGGCGAGGCGATCGAGGCGCTCAGCCCCGAACTCCCCGGACTGCGGGTCGCGGTGCACTCCTCCCCCGCGCAGTCGGTGGTGACCGGTCCGGCGCCCGAGGTACGGGCCCTGGTCGAACGGGTCACCCGGGAGGGCGGCTTCGCCCGGCTGATGCCGGTGACGGTGGCCGGTCACTCCGCTGAAGTCGACCCGCTGCTCGGCGAGTTCCGCACCGCCCTCGGCCAACTCAGCCCGCAGGCGCCCCGGTTGCCGCGCTACTCCACGGTCACCGAGGACCCGCGCGCCGAGGCCCCGGGCGATGCCGATTACTGGGCCGCGAACCTGCGCCGCCCGGTGCGCTTCGCCCAGGCGGTGCGCGCGGCGGCCGAGGACGGGCACCGCGTCTTCCTCGAAGTCGCCCCGCACACGACCCAGTTGCACCCGCTGACCGAGACCCTGCGGGCGGCGGGCGCGGCCGACGCCCTGGTCCTCGGCACCCTGCGGCGGGAGGCGGACGAGGCGCTCGCCTTCCGCTCCGCGCTCGCCACCCTGCTCGTGCACGGCACCCGCCCGCCCGGACTGCGCGAGACCCTGCACCCGCGCGGCCGCATCACCGAGGTCCCGGCACCCCATTGGCACCACCGCACCTTCTGGCCCGGCCGCACGGCGACCACCCCGGAACCCGCCCCGCCCGGCACCGGCACCGGCACCGGCACCGGCACCGGCACCGGCACCGAGGAGTCCGGCACCCTCCCCCGGCTGCGCCGCTGCGTCGCCGCGGTGATGGGCTACGGCCCCGAACGCCTCGACGCCGACCTGCCGTTGACCGACCTCGGCCTCGACTCCCTGACCGCGGTCCGCATCCGTACCGCCGTGGAGCGGGAGTTCGACGTGAGCGTGCCGCCCGCGGTACTGCTCCGCCAGGGCACCCTGCGCGCGGTCGCCGAACTGCTGGGCGCGGAGGCATCCGTACGGGACGAGGCATCCGTACGGGAGAGGGAAGCACCGCCCGTACCGGAGAGGGACGGATCGCCCGTACCGGAGAGGGACGGATCCGCCGTGGAGGAGAAGGCGGGTGCCTCGGTTGAGGCACCCGCGCGGGAGGCCACCGCGACACCGCCGGGCGCATCCGCCCCGGAGACCCCCGAGGCACCGGCCGAGCCTGCCCCGCGCGAGCCCGCCCCGCACGAAACCGCCCCGCGCGAAGCCCTCTCACGCGAAGCCGCCGCACCGCCCGTCACCACGTCCCCCGACCGCCCCGCGCCCCGGCGCATGACGGCGGGCACCACCTCCGGTCCGGTCCGCGGAACCCCCGGCCGTCTGCGGACCTTTCCCGGCACCGGTCCCGGGGTGCCCCTCTTCCTCGCGCACGCGGCCGGGGGTCTCGCCGATGTCTACGGGCCGCTCGCCGAACGCCTCGACAAGGTGCGCCCGGTGTTGGGCTTCGACCGGTGGGAGGACGAGTACGGGCTGTACAGCAGCGTCGGGCGCGACCGCGTGCACGGCGCGTACGCCGCGGACGATGTCTCGGTGCGCGCGGTCGAGTTCGCCGCCCGGATCCGCGAGGTCCGCCCCGAGGGGCCCTGGCTGCTCGGTGGCTGGTCCTACGGCGGGCTGCTCGCCCAGGAGGCCGCCCGGCTGCTCTCCACCCGCGGCACCGTCGGGGCCCTGGTCCTCTTCGACTCGGTGCTCCCGCTCCCGGCGCCCGCCGCCCTCGACCCCCTCGCCCAGGCCCGCGCACGCTTCGCCGCCTTCGCCTCCTATGTCGAGGAGGTGTACGGCGAGCCGCTGCCGCTGCCGTACGAGGAGCTGGCGCGGCTCGACGACACCGGGCAGGTCGACCTGGTCCTCAAACTCCTGGAGCAGGCCGTCGAGTTGCCCGCCTCGGTCCTCGCACACCAGCGGACCTCCTACCTCGACCTGCGCAGCGGGGAGCGGCACCGGCCGGGACCGTACCCGGGCCGCACCCTGCTGTACCGGGCGAGCGAGGCCGCCCCGCACACCGTGCGCGATCCACGTTACGAACGCGGGGACGAGGCGCTCGGCTGGGACGCGTACTGCTCCGCGCTGACGGTCCGTCCACTGCCGGGGCACCATCTCGCGCTCCTCGACCCGCCGGTCGTCGACACCCTGGCCCGCCTGCTCGCCCACGATCTGTCCGGCTACTAGGCCATGAGGGAGCAGGAGGGGACGCCCCTCCTCCGCCCCGGCCCCCAGACGCGCCGCCCGGTTTCCTCACCCTCCGCCGGACCGGGCGGCGCTCAACCCCACCGCCCTCCCCCGCCCGAACCCCGCGACCCGTACCCCCGTACCCCCGACGAGGTGACCATGCCGTCCTCCCCGCGCCACCGTGCCCGCAGAACTGCCCGGCGTACGAAGCTGTTCGCCCTGGCCGCCGGCGTGCTGCTCGCCGGTTCCGGTGCGCTTCTGGTGCCGGAGGCCTCCGGCGCCCCGGCCGCGGACGCCGGGCGGCACCGGACGGCGGAGGGGGCCCGGATCCTCGCCGAGGAGAAGGCCGGCGCGCGCACCCTCGACCTCACCGTCGCCTCGCCCGCCCTCGGCACCACGGCCCGGGTCCGGGTGATCCTGCCGAAAGCCTTCGACAGCGAA
Source organism: Streptomyces physcomitrii (assembly GCF_012273655.1). Classification (GTDB taxonomy): domain Bacteria; phylum Actinomycetota; class Actinomycetes; order Streptomycetales; family Streptomycetaceae; genus Streptomyces; species Streptomyces physcomitrii. The sequence goes on from NZ_JAAWWP010000010.1 coordinate 121,698, forward strand.
CCGGAGCGCCGCTGGCCCGTCCTCCTCCTGCTCCAGGGCGCGCACGACGACTACACCTCCTGGACACGCGAGACCGGGGTGGAGTCCTTCCTCGCCGACAAGGACGTCCTGACCGTGCTGCCCTCCTCGGGCCCGACCGGCATCCCCACCGACTGGTGGAACTTCGGCCTGCCCGGCGCACAGGACTACGAGGCCTTCCAGACCGAGGAGTTGGGGCGGCTGCTGCGCGAGCGCTTCCGGGCGGGTGAGCGGCGCGCGGTGGCCGGGGTGTCCACCGGCGGTTACGGCGCCCTCGCCCTGGCGGCCCGGCATCCCGGCACCTTCGGCGCCGCCGCCTCCTACAGCGGCATCACGGACACCACGGCCTTCGGCATGCCGACCGTGCTGAGCGCCATCGTCGCGCGCGAGGGGAAGCTGCCCGGTGCGCTGTGGGGGCCGCCGCTGCTCGCCCGGGCCAACTGGAACCGGCACAATCCGGCCGCCCTGGTGGACTCCCTCGACGGGACCGGGCTCTACCTCTCGCAGGGCAGCGGGCTGCCGAGCGAGGACTTCGGCAACCTGGAGGCGGCGGTCCTCGAAGGCACCCTCTGGGGCCAGGCGCAGGGCTTCGCGCGGAAGCTGAAGGCCGCCGGGATCCCCGCGCGGGTGCACTTCTACCAGGGCGGACTGCACGCCTGGGAGTTCTGGGAGCGGGAATTCACAGCTTCATGGCCCACACTGGCCGCCGGGCTCGGACTCCCCGGCTGAGGGCGACGCTCGCCGGCCCGGCTGTGGGGGCCGGGCGGGCGATGTGGCGGTGCGCCCCCGGGGAGCGGGGCCCACCGCGGTGGCCGGTCCCCGCTCGGGGGCCGGCCACCGGTGCCGTACCGGATGCCACCGCTGCCGTACCGGATGGTGAGCGGTGCCGTACCGGAAGGTGAGCGGCGGCGCGAACCGGACGGAGACGGTGCTGCCCCCTGGGGCGTGCGCCCTGGCACGCCCGGGCGCGCGGATGGTCGTAGCGCCCGCGTGTGCTGCTTTCCCGCGCGCCCCTGTGCGCGCGAGCACACCCCCTTGGGCGCCCTCAGGGAATCTCCCGAAGCACCACTCTTCTGTGTGAACCGGACGGTCTCCGTTGCCGCGAGGGGCCCGGCGAAAACTAGCTTCGTGCGCCGGAGGTGACCCACGATGACGGCCTGTGCCCTCGAAACCGCGACCGGCGGCCCGGACAGTGCGACCCGGCACCCGCAGTGCTCGATCGCCGCCGACGGCTCCTATGCCGCGCGGCTGGCCACAGATGGAGAATCCTTTTACCCGGAGCGCTGGACCCTGGGCGGACCCGAGCCCTACGCGGTGCCGCTGCCCTCGGCCCGCACCGAGGAACCCGGCGCCGCGGTCCAGCCCCTGGCCGACGGCCGGGTCCTGATCCACCGGCCGGAGGCGGAGAGCCACGCCTTCGCGCTGCTCTACCCCACCGGGCCCGGCACCGGCGAACTCCCGCTCGGCACCGTCGAGTCGGCGGGCCTCACCCTGCTGCCGCCCACCCCGCAGGGCCACGCCGCCTACGCCCTCGCGGTCCGCGCCGAGTCCACCGACCTGTGGCTGGTGGCGGGCGGGGCGCGCGGCCCGGAGCTGGTGGCCGAGGTGCCGGGGCGCTGCTCGGGCGGGGTCTGGCTGGACCGCGCGGGGCGGATGCTCGCCCTGGACCGGGAGAGCGGCGGGCGGACCAAGACCGTCACCGTCGACCTCCAGCGCGGCGGCGAGGTCTCGCCCTTCCTCCAGCTCACCGAGGAGAGCAACGACCGGCTGCTGCTCGCCGACCTGGACAGCGGGCTGCTCCTGCTGCGCTCCGACGCGCCCTCGCCGGGCCGCGAACGCCTCGGCTGGGGCGTGCTCGGCAGCACCCTCCCGGTGCGCTTCCCGGCCTGTCTGCGCCTGCCGGAGTGCACGGTGACGCCGATCGCGGTCCAGCCGGGGCAGACCCTGATGCCGGAGACCGCCGCGGTCGCCCTGCGCATCGAGGGCCCATCCGGGGGCCGGCTCGGCCTCTGGCGCCCCGTCGACCGCACGCTCACCCAACTCTCCCCTCCGCAGGGCTGGTTGACCGGCGCCGGGCTCTGGACCGCGGGGGGCGTGCTGCGGCTGCCGTACGTCACGAACGCGGTGCCCTGCGGAGTGGCGCGGGTACCGGCGCCTCCGTGGCCGGGCCGTGCCGAGCTGCCCGGCCCGGGGGTGGGGGCGGGCCGGGCCACGGGGGCGGCGGAGCGGCAGGCGCCGCCGCCCCCGGACGGGGACGGACCGCCCGCGGGCGGCGGGCGGAACGGGAACAAGAGCCCGGCCCGGCCGGTTCCTCTGCGTGAGGCGCCGCTCGGGCCGAAGGAGACGGCTCGTTAGACTCGGCTGCCGCCATGAACGACCTTGTGACGGAGTGACCTTCCGATGACCGACGCTCACACCGAGCAGCGCACCGAGACGGACGAGAACCAGGCGGCCGAGGGGGCGGGTCGCCATCGCGGCCCGGTCGCCGAACAGGAGCAGGAAGCGGCCCCGCACGGCCGCCACCGCAGGCAGCCCGCCCAGTCGGCCGCCCCGGCCTCCCACGGCGGCGCCTGAACCGGCCCGCACCACCCGGCCGCCCACACCGGCCAGCAGGGCCCGGCACCCCACGGTGCCGGGCCTTCGCCGTCCGCGGGGGCACCAGGACCCCGCCGTGCAAAGAGGCATGCGAGGCGCGCGGCCAGCCTCGGGAATCACCCCCGATGCCCGACGCCGGACTCCCAGAAGCGCGTGATGGCCGGCCCCCAGGAGTGCGCGGAGTCTCGGACGTGCGCGACGCCGGAGCCTCCGCGACTCCCGCCGTCAGGAATGCGTGACCACGGTGTCGGTGAGGACCGGCGCGTCCTCCCGTTCCACCGCGGTGACCTCGGCCCGTACGGAACCCTCCGCCGCCCACATCCGGATCCGCAGCGTCTCCCCGGGGAAGACGACCCCGGCGAAACGCGTGCGATAGGAGCGGACCCGGGCCACCTCACCGCCGAGCACGGTGTCGACGACAGCCTTCAGGGTCATCCCGTACGAGCACAGGCCGTGCAGGATAGGGCGTTCGAAACCGGCGAGGCGGGCGAACTCGGGGTCGGCGTGCAGCGGGTTCCAGTCGCCGGAGAGCCGGTAGAGCAGGGCCTGCTCCTCGCGGACGGCGCGCTCCACGGTGTGGCCGGGCGCGCCGGTGGGCGGGTCGAGGCGGGCGGCGGGGCCGCGTTCGCCGCCGAAGCCGCCCTCGCCGCGGACGAAGATCCGCGCCTCGCCGGTCCACAGCGGGCCGTCCGCGTCGGCGGCCTCGGTCCGCAGCACCAGGACGGCGGCCTTGCCCTTGTCCCAGACGGCGACGACCCGCGAGGTGGTCACCGCCTCGCCCTCGACCGGCAGCGGCCGGTGCAGCTCGATGTGCTGGCCGCCGTGCAGCACATCGGTGAGATCGAGGTCGAGGCCGGGTGCACCGAGCGCGCCCACGAAGCCGAGGCCGCCGCCCGCGACGGTGGCGAAGCTGGGCAGTACGTGCAGCGAGGACTCCAGGGTGTAGCGCAGTTCGGCGGGGTCGGTCGCGGGGACTCCGGCGCCGAGACCGAGGTGGTAGAGCTGCACGTCCTTGTGGCCCCAGCGGATCGTCTCGGAGACCGGCTCCGCGGCGAGCGCCTCGGCGGCATCGATGGGCATACGGTGCTGCTCCTCGGGGCTGGGCGCGGCGGCCCGCGCGACGGTGACCCGGCCGCGCACACCCCGGAGTTCCGGAACGCACCCCTCCTGGCCTCCCCTTGTATAGCCCAGCGCCCCGCGGTTGGGAAGGGCGGCGCAACGGACCGCCTGACGCCGCGTCAGCTCCCGTGACGGCCCCCGCACGACCGTGACATTTGTCCTGCCCAGGAGCGGACAGCCGACTCTGCCGCCGCCGTCCGCGGACTCCGTACCGTCGGGGTATGACGTACACGGGGCACACGGCGGAGCCGACGGCAGACGGGGCGGCGGGGCGCGAGAAGCCGCGGGCGGCGGGGCGCGAGAAGCCGCGGCGAAGGCTCTGGCGCGGGCGGCGGGACGGCGACCGGCCCGGGCCGGCGCCGAGCGGCTTCACCCTGCTGCCCTGGCTGCTGCTCGGTCTGGGGTCGCTGTCCCACCTGCTCCAGGGCAAGGCCTCGAACCCGGTGATCGGCGGGCTCGGCCTGCTCGCCTTCAACTCCCTCTACATCGCGGTGGTCTTCCGCGCCTTCGACCGCGCGAAGCGGGACAGCACGGCGACCCGGGTGGCGCTCGCCGCCCTCGGCCTGGTCACCCTGGCGCTCGCCGCGGGGTACGGCGGCAGCTGGCTGACCTTCTTCCCGCTGTTCGGGCTCGCCTGCGGATCGGTCCTGCGCGGACGGCCGCTGATCGCGACCGTGCTCGCGCTGACCGTCCTGTCCGCGGCGGTCGGCGCCTGGAAGGGCGGCTGGCAGGGCTTCACCATCTCCTACGGCGCCCTGCTCTCCGCCATGGTCACCGCCGCGATCCTGGCCCTGTCCGAGACCGTGGTCGAACTGCGCGCCACCCGGCAGGAACTGGCCCGTACCGCGGTGGAGAAGGAGCGGCTGCGCTTCTCCCGCGATCTGCACGACCTGCTCGGCCACACCCTCTCGGTGATCGTGGTCAAGTCCGAGGTCGCCCGCCGCCTGGCCCCGCGCGACCTGGCCGCCGCGCTCGCGCAGATCGACGAGATCGAGTCGGTCGGCCGCCAGGCGCTCACCGAGATCCGCGAGGCGGTCACCGGCTACCGCGAGAGCAGCCTCGGCGCCGAACTCGACCGGGCCCGCGAGGCCCTGCGCTGCGCGGGCATCGAGACGTCGGTCCGACAGTCCGGCCCGCCGCTCGACCCGCACTCGGCCGCCCTGCTCGGCTGGGTGGTCCGGGAGAGCGCCACCAACGCGGTACGCCACTCCCGGGCCGGGCACTGCGAGTTCACCGTGGAGGCCGAGGGCGAGGAGGTGCGCCTGGTGGTCACCGACGACGGCCGGGGGCCCGGCCCGGGCACGTCCGGCACCGCGGGCAGCGGGCTGCGGGGTCTGGCCGAACGCCTCGCCGCGGTAGGCGGCTCACTGGAGTCGGGGCCCGCGGAGGGGCAGGGCTTCCGGGTGGTGGCCCGGCTTCCCCTGCCCGCCGCCGGGCCGGTCGACGAGCCTAGCCTTGGCCCATGACCGAGACCGCCGAGGCGCACTCCCCCACCGGGTCCGTACGGGTCCTGCTCGCCGAGGACCAGGGCATGATGCGCGGCGCCCTCGCGCTGCTGCTCGGCCTCGAACCCGACATCGAGGTGGTGGCCCAGGTCGCGCGCGGCGACGAGATCCTGGCGGCGGCCCTGGACAGCGCCCCCGATGTGGCGCTCCTGGACATCGAACTGCCGGGCCGCAGCGGGCTGGACGCCGCCGCCGAGCTGCGCGCCCGCTGCCCCGGCTGCCGGGTGCTGATCCTCACGACCTTCGGCAGGCCCGGCTATCTGCGCCGCGCGATGGAGGCGGGGGCCCGCGGCTTCCTGGTCAAGGACGGCCCGGTGGAGGAACTCGCCCGGGCGGTGCGCCGGGTGCTGCGCGGCGAGACCGTCGTGGACCCCGCGCTGGCCGCCGCCGCGCTGAGCGCGGGCCCGAGCCCGCTCACCCGGCGCGAGGCCGACGTACTGACCGCGGGCGCCGACGGCTCCACCGTCGCCGACATCGCGCACGCCCTGCACCTCTCGGAGAGCACCGTACGCAACTACCTCTCCGCGGCGATCGGCAAGACCGGCACCCGCAACCGCACGGAGGCGCTGCGCGAGGCCCGCAGCCAGGGCTGGCTCTGAGGCTGCCGGGGGGAGAGACCGGCCGGTCCCGCGCCGCGCGCCGCGGCCTGCCTCGCGGCCCCCGCGACCGGAGTTGTCCACAACCGGGTGGCTGTCCACAGGCTCCCCCGCGCCGCCCGGCGAGGGTGTCCAATGAAGGCGTCCGAGGAGAGAGGGACGTCCCAGGGGAGGGGGACGCCCGCGAGGTGGAGCAGGAGGGGGACGTCTGAGGAGGGGGACGTCTAATGAAACGGTCAAGGATTCCGCCGGAGGGCCCGCCCGGGGAATAGCCGCGCCGAAGAGGCACGTTCACCGTGCAACTATCTTCTTTCCGACCTTGTCTCCGTGTCTCCGTACGGCCTGACCTCCGTACGGCCCGACACCTCCCGCCGGACGGTGCGCGCCGCTGCCGTCGCGCGCCCGGCGGCCCTTGTTCAGACCCGGCACCTGTTCAGCCCCGGCCTGGCGGCCACGGCCTTCCTGGAGCACGCACGCGATGACGCAGACCGATCCGCACGACAGCACCACCGCCCCCGCGGCCGTTCCCCTGTCCGTACTCCCCGACGACCCCGACAAGGGGCCCCGGGGCACCGGCCTGGTGCCCGTGCTCGCCTTCGCGGGGATCGTGGTCGCGGTCATGCAGACGCTGCTCGTGCCGGTGATCAAGGACCTGCCGGTGCTGCTCGGCACCTCACCGAGCAACGCCACCTGGGTGCTCACCTCCACCCTGCTCTCGGGCGCCGTCTCGACCCCGATCATGGGGCGGCTCGGCGACCTCTACGGCAAGCGCAGGATGCTGCTCCTGAGCCTGGCCGTAATGGTCGTGGGCTCCCTGATATGCGCCTTCACCAGCGATCTGATCCTCATGATCGCGGGCCGCGCGCTGCAGGGCTTCGCGATGGGCGCCATCCCGCTCGGCATCGGCCTGATGCGCGACGAGCTGCCCCGCGAGAAGCTCGGCTCGGCGATGGCCCTGATGTCCTCCTCCATCGGCGTCGGCGGCGGTCTCGCCCTCCCGCTGGCCGCCGTGGTGGCGCAGAACACCGACTGGCACACCCTGTTCTTCGTCGCCGCGGGACTCGGCGCCGTGTCGATCGTGCTCACCCTGCTCACCGTGCCGGAGTCCGCCGTACGGGCCGAGGGCCGCTTCGACGTCCCGGGCTCGCTCGGCCTCTCGGTGGGGCTGATCCTCCTGCTGCTGCCGGTCACCAAGGGCAGCGACTGGGGCTGGGCCTCCGGCCGGGTGCTCGGGCTGTTCGGGGCCTCGGTGGCGGTGCTCCTGCTGTGGGCCGTCTACGAGCTGCGCACCACCGCTCCCCTGGTCGACCTGCGCACCACGGCACGCCGCGAGGTGCTGCTCACCAACCTCGCCTCGATCATGGTCGGGGTCGCCTTCTACGCGATCTCCCTGGTCCTGCCGCAGGTGCTCCAGCTGCCCGCCTCCACGGGGTACGGCCTCGGCCAGTCGATGGTGGTGGCCGGTCTGTGCGTGGCCCCGCTCGGCCTGACGATGATGCTCACCGCCCCGCTGTACGCGCGGATCTCCGCGAAGCACGGCCCGAAGACCACGCTCATCCTCGGCATGCTGATCATCGGCCTCGGCTACACGGCGGGGCTCGGCATGATGAACGCCGCCTGGCAGACCGTGGTCCTCTCGATCGTGGTGGGCGGCGGCATCGGCCTCGCCTACTCCTCGCTGCCCGCGCTGATCATCGGCGCGGTGGACCCCTCCGAGACCGGCGCCGCCAACGGCCTCAACACCCTGATGCGGTCCATCGGCACCTCGGTCTCCAGCGCCGTCATCGGCATGGTCCTGGCGCACACCGCACAGCAGTCCGGCCCCGTGGCGATACCGACGATGGAGGGCTTCCGGCTCTCCTTCCTCATCGCGGCGGGCGCGGTCGCGGCCGGTCTGGTCCTGGCCCTTTTCCTGCCCTCGCAGCGCAAGACCGCCCTGGACAGGACCGTCGCCGCGGAGCCGTCCACCGCCCCGGCGGGCGCCCGGCAGCAGGACGGCTTCCACGGCCGGGTGCTCGACGCCGCGGGCCTGCCGCTCGCCCTGGCCCGGATCACCCTGATCGACGGACGCGGGCGGCGCGCCGGGGCCACGCACAGCGACACCGGGGGCCGCTTCACGCTGCCCGCCCCGCACAGCGGCACCTTCGTCCTCGCCGCCCGGTCCCCCGGCCACGGCCCGGGGGCCTGCTCGGCGACCTATGCCGGGCCCGGTGACCTGGTCGAGGTCGAGATGCGGCTGCCCGCGGCGAGCGAGGCCGAGGAGGCACCGGCCGCGCGCTGAGCCGCGCGCCCCGGGCGCCGGGCCCGGGGCGCGGTACGGCAGCATGGGCCGCGCACGCCCGCGCGCACGCGCCGTACCGCAGGAGGAAGCCCATGGCCGCCGAGGCCGCGCCGAAGACCCCCGAGCCGGAGGTGCTCGCCGCCTTCGAAGCCGCGAAGGGCTTCATGCCGCTGGACGAGGGCCTCGCTCTGTACGCGGCCGCCGCCGAGGCCGCCGCGCTCGGGCTGCCGCTGCTCGAAGTGGGCACCTACTGCGGGCGTTCGACGCTGCTGCTCGCCGCGGTCGCCCGTGCGGCCGGGCTCACCGCGGTGACCGTGGACCACCACCGGGGCAGCGAGGAGCAGCAGCCGGGCTGGGAGTACCACGACCCGGAGCTCGTCGACCGCGCCCCGGGCCTGGACAGCCGGATGGACACCCTGCCGGAGTTCCGCCGCACCCTGTACCGGGCGGATCTGGAGGAGCATGTGGTCGCCGTGGTGGGCCGCTCGCCGCAGGTGGCCCGGCTCTGGCAGGGCGCCCTCGGCCTGGTCTTCATCGACGGCGGCCACACCGACGAGCACGCCAACGGCGACTACGAGGGCTGGGCGCCCAAGGTCGCCGAGGGCGGCACCCTCGTCATCCACGACGTCTTCCCGGACCCCGCCGAGGGCGGCCAGGCCCCGTACCGGATCCATCGACGCGCCCTGGAATCGGGCGAGTTCACGGAGATCTCGGTGACCCGTTCGCTCCGGGTGCTGCGGCGGACGGCACCGGCGGCCGCCGGAACCCACAGCTGACGCCGGTCGCCGCTCCCCCACCCCGGGGCCCGGCTTCCGCCCCCTTTCCGCTCCCGCCCGTCATTCCGCTCCCGCCCGGAGGCGGGCCCCGCCCCGAAGGCCGGGACGCAACCACGAAAGCCGGCACGGACCCCGAAGGCCGGTACGGAACCGCGGGCTCCGCCGCACCCGTACCTCCGTACGGCCCCCGGGAAGCGGCGGTCCCCGGCGCGAGACACCCGGGATGCCCTAGGGTCGGGCCCTGTGTCGTATGTGACCCCGGACAGCGATCCCCGCCCGCCGCGCCGCAATCGCCGCGCCCTGACCGTGACGGCGGCGGCCCTGGTGCCCGCCGCGCTCATCGGCTGGCTGGTGTGGCAGGCGACCGCCGACTCCGGTGACGGGAAGCCGCAGGGCGGGTCCGCGCCCTCCGTCTCCGCCTCCTCGCCGAGCGCCGGCCCCAGCTCCTCCCCCGATGCCTCGGCCTCCGCCACCGATCCCGGCGGCAAGGACAAGGACGGCGGCAAGGACAAGGACAAGGGCCGCGGTGACGGCAAGGAAAACGGCAAGGGCGAAACCGGCAAGGGGCGTTCGGGCCCGCTCAAGGGAAAGACCGTGGTGATCGATCCCGGTCACAACACGGGCAACAGCTCCCATACGGCGGAAATCAATCGCCAGGTGAATATCGGCGCGGTCAGCAAGGAATGCGACACCACCGGCACCGCCACCAACGGCGGTTATCCGGAGGCGAAATTCACCCTGGACGTCGCCCACCGGCTGCGGACCCTGCTGGAGGAGCAGGGCGCCACCGTCCGGTTGACGCACGACGGCGACCGCCCGTGGGGTCCCTGCGTCGACGAGCGCGCCCGGATCGGCAACACCGCGGGCGCCGACGCCGCGGTGTCGATCCACGCCGACGGCTCCGCGCCCGGCAACCGCGGCTTCCATGTGATCCTCCCGGCCTCGGTGCACGCGGGCGCCGCGGACACACGCAAGATCACCGCCCCCTCACGGGAGTTGGGCGAGCGCATCGCGGGCAACTTCCTCCGCGTCACCCGCAGCGCCCCCTCCAACTACATCGGCGGCGGCACCGGCCTGGACACCCGCAGCGACCTCGGCGGGCTCAACCTGTCCACGGTGCCGAAGGTGTTCATCGAGTGCGGCAATATGCGTGACGCGAAAGACGCCGCTCTGGTCACAAGCAGTGACTGGCGCCAGAAAGCCGCGCAAGGGATCTCCGAGGGCATCCAGAGCTTTCTGCGCAGGTAGCACGGTCCAGGGTATGGGCCGGGTAAACACGCCCCGCCGACTGACGATATGGTCACCCTTACGATGGGGGGCCATCCCCGCGCTTCACACCGCGATGTCCGGCCAGGAAGCCGACTTCCGACAGCGCCTGATCCGACTGCGGTGCCAGCGACGCCTCCACGGACGAGACCACCTGACGAAGGACCTGAAGTGAACATCCGATCCCTCACTCGAGGCGACGGCGTGGTGATCGGAGCAGCGGTGTTGCTGTTCATCGCCTCGTTCCTCGACACCATCGACGACTTCGGCGACGACACCCCCATGGCCTGGGACAACCTCGGCCTCGTCATGAGCGTGTACGTCGCGGGGATCGCCGGTGCGGCCCTGATCGTCGTCGCGCGGGGCCTGCCCACTCAGCCGAAGGTGCTGGGCATCGACCTCGGCCAGGCCGGTGTCGTGCTGACCGTCGCCTCCGCCTGGGGCGCGCTCTGGTCGCTGATCGACCCGGGCACCTTCGTGGACGGCGGACAGAACGTCCCGGACATCGACGCCGGTGCCGGTCTGATCCTCGGCTTCATCGCCGCCCTGGTGCTGGCCGCCGCCGCGGTCGCCACCCTCGTGCTCCCGGCCCTCAAGGCCCCGCTCGCCGGCACCCCCGGCCAGGCCGCTCCCCAGCCCTACGGCGGCCAGCCGCAGGGCGGTTACGGCTACCCCGGTGGCCAGCCGCAGCAGTCCTTCGGCGGCCAGCAGCCCTACGGCGCCCCGCAGCCGGGTCAGCCGCAGCAGCAGGCGGCCCCGGCTCCGGCCCCGGCCGCCCAGGGCGGGGCGGACTTCACGCCGTTCTGGTTCGCGGTGCCGGTGGCCCGCCCGCTCTTCGGTGAGGACGGTGCGCCGACGCCGATCGCCGAACTGGCCCCCGGTACCTGGTACCTGGCCGTCGAGCAGCGCGGTCCGAACCTGATCGCGCAGACCCAGGACGGCCGCCGCGGCGTCCTCCAGGACACCTCCGGCATCCAGCGCGGCTGAGGCCCCGCACCCCGCACGGCAGTCCCCGAAGGCCCCCGTTCCTCGGAGCGGGGGCCTTCGCCGTGCCCGGAACACACGCCGCCCACGCCTGAGGACGTTCGGCGCGCGCGTGGCGCACGGTCACGCCAGACCCTCGACCGACCCACCGCCCCCCTCCCAGCCGGGCTCCGCGGTCGTCGTTCGCCATGTCCGTCGTCGTTCGCCATGCCTGTCGGCCTTCCGAGTGCGGGCCCCGCCGTCTCTCCGCCCGCTCCGCCGCCTCTCCGCGCCGGACGTCCTCCCTGGTCCACCCTGCGGGACGCCGCCCGGAAGGCCTTGACCCCGCCGAGGTGCGGCTGCTTCGATCACGCCCATGAAGCCCCGGCGCCAGCTGCTCACCCGCCGACGTCATGTCGACCTCGCGCGGACCTCCGGCGCCCTCTGTACAGCCGCGCGCTGAACCGCCCGCGCCGAACCCGGCGGTGGCTTCGCCCCGGCGGTGACCGCACCCGCACGCCTCGCCCATCCCGGGTCCGGCTCCGGGTCCGGCTCAGAGCCGTACGGCCAATTCCCCTTCACCTCCAGCAAGTTGACCCCGCCACTTGCTCTCCCCTGCCCGCCCACCCGCACGGACGGACCCGTCCCCCATGCCCCACGCACCGCACTCCCCCGCCCCCGGTTCTCCCGCCCGCCCGGGTCCGCTCCCCCGGCGCCGGGCCCTGCTGTCCGCCCTGGTCTGCGTCCTCGCCCTCAGCCTCGGTGCCCTACCCGCCGGGGCGGCGCCGAGCGGTGGCGAGCGTCCCACGGTGCCTCCGCACAACCCGTACGCCGGTCCCGACGGCACGGCGACGATGCACGGTGACACCGGGTCCTCGGACACCACCCCGCTGGCCGGGCCGAGTGCGGGGGCTCTGGACTCCTCGCGGACCGGGCCCGGTTCCGCCTGCCCGACCGTGCTCGTCGGCTCCGACGGGTATCCGGTCGCGCTGTGCACGCCGATCCTCGGCCAGGTGCCGACGGTCCACCTGCTCGACCCGGAGGACGGCCGCTCGCTGGCCACCCTGCGGCTCACCAAGGGCTCGCTGCTCGGCGGGGTCTACGCCTATCTCGACCACCGCGACCGGCTGGTCGTCGCGGACGGCAGCCGGGATCTGCTCCGTGTCGGACACCGCCAAAAGGCCTCCGGGGAATGGGAGTTGGCGATCGAGCGGCGGCTCTCGCTGGCCTCCGCGCTGCCCGAGGGGGACGCGGTGACCGGGCTGTCGCCGGACTGGCGGGGGCGGGTCTGGTTCGCCACCGGCGGTGGAGTGGTGGGCGTCGCCGACGACCGCACCGGCCGGATCCGCTCCCGGCAGCTGCCGGCCGGGGAGCGCATCGCCAACAGCATCTCCACCGCCCCCGAGGGCACCGCCGTCACCACCACCCACGCCACCTATCTGCTCACCGCCGGGGCCGGGGGCAGGCCCGAGGTCGTCTGGCGGCGGGCGTACGACCGCGGGCAGGCGCGCAAGCCGGGAATGCTGAGCCACGGCAGCGGCTCCACCCCCACCTTCCTCGGCCCGGGGAGCGGAACCGACTACCTCGCGATCGTCGACAACGCCGATACCACCGTCCATCTGAAGGTCTACCGGACCGGCACCGGCGAGCAGGTCTGCTCGGTGCCGGTACTGCGCGCCGCGGGCGGCCCCGGCAGCGAGAACTCCCCCGTCGGGGCGGGCCGCAGCGTCTTCGTCGCGGGCACCTACGGCTATCCGTATCCGGCGGTCCCGGAGGGCGCCGGTGAGGCCGTCCCCGCCACGGCGGACTTCGCGGGCGGGCTGACGCGGGTGGACGTACGGCCGGACGGGACCGGCTGCGAGCAGGTCTGGGACACCACCCTGCGCTCGGCGGCGGTGCCGAAGCTGTCGACGGCCGACCACCGGCTGCACACCGTGCTGCGGGACCCGTTGATCCCCGGCACCAAGGGCACCGGCCTGCTCGACCGCTACCGCTACGCCCAGATCGACCCCGGCACCGGCCGCGTCACCCGCTCCCGGCCGATCGGTCGCGGATTCCCGTACGACACCCTGCAGATGGCCGGGACCCTCGCCCCGGACGGCAGCTACCTCCAGGGCAGCGTGACCGGAGTGGTGCGGATCTCGGCGCGGTGACCGCGGGGCCCCGCACCCGGCGGGGCCCCTCTCACCGCGGCGGGCCTGAACCTCAACCACCCCTGGACTGTGGAGGAGTTGAGCTGCCCGGAGGGGCTCAGCAGCAGTCCGGGGCGAGTCCGCGCGGCAGGCGTTCGCCGGAGAAGACCGCGCAGGTGGCCTCGTCGCCGCCGAGGGCGGCGACCGCGAGGAGGACGGATCCGGCGGTCCAGGTGGTGAGTTCGCGCGGCCAGATGGCGGCGTCCTCGAAGACGTAGCCGGTCCAGTAGAGGCCGCTCTCCGGCTCGCGCAGGTGCTGGATGGACTGGAGGATCTCCAGGGCGCGGTCGGATTCGCCCACCGCCCAGAGTGCCAGGGCGAGTTCGGCGGATTCGCCGCCGGTCACCCAGGGGTTGGGGACCACGCAGCGCACCCCGAGGTCCGGCACCACGAAGCGGTCCCAGCCCGCCGCGATACGGGACTTGGCGGCCTCGCCGGTGACCGCGCCGCCGAGGACCGGGTAGTACCAGTCCATCGAGTAGCGGTCCTTGTCGAGGAAGAGCTCGGGGTGCGAGCGGATCGCGTGGCCGAGCGCGCCGAGCGCCAACTCCCAGTCGGGCTGCGGCTCTTCGCGCTGCTCGGCGAGGGCGAGCGCACAGCGCAGGGCGTGGTGCATCGAGGAGCAGCCGGTGAGCAGCGCCTCGGTGACGGGCGTGCCGTCCGCCTCCCGCTTCCAGCCGATCTGCCCGCCGGGCTGCTGGAGCCCGAGCACGAACTCCATCGCCCGGGCCACCACCGGCCACATCCGGTCCAGGAAGGTGTCGTCGCCGGTGGCCAGATAGTGGTGCCAGACGCCGACCGCGATGTACGCGGTGAAGTTGGTCTCGCAGCTGCGGTCGCTGACCTCGTCGAAGTTGCCGTCGGTGTAGGCCGCGTACCAGGAGCCGTCCGGGTTCTGGTGCCGGGCCAGCCAGTCGTAGGCGCGCCAGGCGGCCTCGTGCTCGCCGGAGGCGTCCAGCGCCATGGCCGCCTCGGTGTGGTCCCAGGGGTCGAGGTGGTGGCCCCGGAACCAGGGGATGGCGCCGTCCGGGCGCTGGGCGGCGAGGATCCCCCGGACCGTGCGGGCGGCCTCTTCGGCCGTGAGGACGCCGTCGAGGACGAGGTGTTCGGTCCGCTCGGGGCTCGTCACGCCTCGGCCTTCGGCAGGTGGGGCTTGGTGGCGTAGGCGACGAAGCTCTTGCCGACGACCGGATTGAGCAACTGCTCCGCGAGGCGCGTGGCCAGCGGCTTCTTCATGATGTCCCAGACGAGCAGCTTGTGGTACGCGCGCACCGGCAGCGCCTTGTCGTTGTCCACCCCGAAGGCGCACTTGAGCCACCAGTACGGGGAGTGCAGCGCGTGCGCGTGGTGGGTGCCGTAGGGCTTGAGTCCGGCCTCGCGCATCCGGTCGAGGAGTGCGTCGGCCCGGTAGATGCGGATGTGGCCGCCCTCGACCTCGTGGTAGGCGTCGCTCAGCGCCCAGCAGACCTTCTCGGGGCCGTAGCGGGGCACGGTCACCGCGATCCGGCCGCCGGGGCGCAGCACCCGGACCATCTCGGCGAGGACGCCCTTGTCGTCGGGGATGTGCTCCATGACCTCGGAGATGATGACGACGTCGAAGGAGTCGTCGGGGAAGGGCAGCGCGAGCGCGTCGCCCTCCATCGCGGTGGCGGTGGCGCCCACCGGGGCCTCCCCGGCCTCCTTCATGGCGGCGAACCAGGTGGCGACCTCGCGGATCTCCTCGGCGTTCCGGTCGAGGGCGACGACCTGCGCCCCGCGCCGGTAGCACTCGAAGGCGTGCCGCCCGGCCCCGCAGCCGAGGTCGAGCACGCGATCGCCCGCGGCGAGCGGGAAGCGGGAGAAGTCGACGGTCAGCACGTGGCCCTGCTTTCGCGATCCGGTACGGCGATTTCCTCGGCCGCCGGGCGGGCGGCGGAGACGGGGCGGCGCGCGGGGGCGGCGCCGGAGCGTGCGAGGGCCTCGCGGTAGCGCTCGACGGTGCCCCGGGCGGCCTCGGCCCAGGTGAAGTTGGCGAGTACGCGTTCCCGGCCCGCGGCACCCAGCCTGCGGCGCAGCGCCTCGTCGCCGAGCAGCCGCCCGAGGGCCGCGGCGAGCGCGCCGGACTCGCCGGGCGGCACCGCGAGGCAGGTCTCCCCGTCGGCTCCGGCGACCTCCGGGATGGCGCCGCCGGTGGTGGCGACGAGCGGGGTGCCGGTGGCCATCGCCTCGGCGGCCGGGAGCGAGAAGCCCTCGTACAGCGAGGGCACGCAGGCCACTTGGGCGGAGCGGACCAGGTCGACGAGTTCCTCGTCGGTGATGCCCTTGACGAAGTCGACGGCGCCTTCGAGCCCGTAGCGCTCGATCATCTGGGCGACCGGGCCGTCCTCGGCGCGCTTGCCGACGACGACGAGATGGGCCTCGGGGACCTCGGTGCGCAGCTTGGCGAGGGCCTCGACGAGGTGGACGAGCCCCTTCAGCGGGACGTCCGCGCTGGAGGTGGTGACGATCCGGCCGGGCACCTCGGCCACCGCGGGGTCGGGGCGGAACAGGCCGGTGTCGGCGCCGATGTGCACGACATGGACGCGGGAGGACGCGACGCCGAGGTGGTCGACGATCTCCTGCCGGGAGCTGCCGGAGACGGTGAGCACCGACTCCAGCCTGCGGGCCACCCGCTTCTGCATCCGGGTGAAGGCGTACCAGCGGCGCACCGAGGCCCGGCGGCGCCAGTGCGGGGCTGCGTCCAGCTCCAACTGCCGGTCCACGGTGATCGGATGGTGGATGGTGGTGACCAGCGGGGCGCCGAGGTCGCCCAACAGCCCGTATCCGAGGGTCTGGTTGTCGTGCACGACGTCGAACTCCCCCGCGCGGGCGCGCAGATGGCGACCGGCCCGCAGCGAGAAGGTGAGCGGCTCGGGGAAGCCGCCGGTGAGCATGGTGGCGACTTCGAGGGCGTCGATCCAGTCGCGGTACTCGCCGCGCGCGGGTCTGCGGAAGGGGTCCGAGGGCCGGTAGAGGTCCAGGCTCGGCAGCTCGGTCAGGCGCGGATTGGGGGCGCCGCCGGTGCCGTTCCGGTCGAGGACGGGGTAGGGCTGGGCGCCGATGACCTCGACCTGGTGGCCGAGGAGGGCGAGCTCCCGGGACAGGTGCCGTACGTAGACGCCCTGGCCCCCGCAGTACGGGTTGCCCTTGTAGCTGAGCAGGGCGATGCGCAGCGGCCGGTCACCGTCGGGGGCGGAGCCCGCGCGATGGCCGTCCTTCCTGGCCTCAGCGGTCACTCCGGGCCCCCTTCTCACGGCTCTTTCACGCGAGACTACGCGCGGCGCTAACCTAGAACAAGTTTCAGAGTGGAGCATTCCGGAACGCTCGGAGGATCGAATTTACCGGCTGGTAGCCCGTACTGTGCCGGGCGGACCAGGTGATTCGCGCCACGGCCGAGCCCCCTGCCATGCTGTGCCGTCCGGGGGCAGCGCGGCCCCGGCGCGGCGACGCTCCCGCACCCGGCAGCCCGCACGGAACGGACAGATGGCAACGCACGCACGGCCCTCGCATCCGGCCTCCCCGCAGACCGAGCGGCAGGCGGCCCGGCGCCGCCGGATGCTGCGCGCGAGCGCCGAGCTGGCCGCGCGGGGCGGCTTCGACGCCGTGCAGATGCGCGAGGTGGCCGAAGTCTCGCAGGTCGCCCTCGGCACCCTGTACCGCTACTTCCCGTCCAAGGTCCATCTGCTCGTGGCGACCATGCAGGACAAGCTCGGCCAGCTGCACACCACGCTGCGCGAGCGGCCCCCGGACGGGGCGGGCCCCGCCGAACGGGTCGCCGAGACCCTGATGCGCGCCTTCCGCGCCCTCCAGCGCGAACCGCTGCTCGCCGACGCCATGGTGCGCGCGCTGACCTTCGCCGACCGCTCGGTGAGCGCCGAGGTCGACCAGGTCACCCGGCAGACCATGGCGCTCATCCTGGACGCCATGGGCCTCGCGGATCCGAGCCCGGCGCAGCTGTCCGCGGTCCGGGTGATCGCGCACACCTGGCACTCGGCGCTGATCACCTGGGTCTCCGGCCGCGCCTCGATCACCCAGGTCGGCTTCGACATCGAGACGGTGTGCCGCCTCATCGACCTCACCTCGGCCGGGCCGCCCGAGGAACCGCCGGGCCGGACCGCCCCCGGACCCGACCGGTAAAGTGACCGCGTCGTTCTCATGCCCGCCTCGGGGGAAGCCGGTGGAAACCCGGCGCTGACCCGCAACCGTGAGCCGTCCGTCCCCGAAACGGCGGCGAGCCGGAATGCCCGGGGCGGATATGACCGGCTCGCGTCACCGGGACCCCGGTGACAGGCACCGTCGAGGCATACGGGGCCGCAGCCGCCCGGTGCTCCGTGTGCCGTGCCGCCCGGCTCCGCCACAGGGAGAGGCACCGCCGCTCATGAACGTTCGCCGCACCGCAGCGGTTCTCGCCGCCGTCGCCGTGACCGGGGCGGCCACCGCGCCGGCCGCGCTCGCCGAGACCCCGAAGCCGTCCCCCTCGGTGGCCCTGCCCTCCGGCCTGTACGGGAAGGCGGACCCGCAGTTCGACGGGGTCTGGCGGCAGTCGCTCGCCTTCCTCGCCCAGCACACCGCCTCGGTGCGGCCCGCGGACAAGGCGGTCGACTGGCTCACCGGACAGCAGTGCGCGGACGGTTCCTTCGCCCCCTTCCGCGCCGACGCCGACGCGGCCTGCGGCAGCAAGACCCCCGTGGACAGCAACAGCACGGCCGCCGCGGTGCAGGCCCTCGCCGCGCTCGGCGGGCACGAGAAGACCACCGGCAAGGCCGTCGGCTGGCTGAAGTCGGTGCAGAACAAGGACGGCGGCTGGGGCTACAACCCGGGCGGCGCCAGCGACACCAACTCCACCTCCCTGGTCATCGGCGCCCTGAAGGCCGCGGGCGAGGACCCGGCCGCGGTGCGCAAGGGCGGCAAGTCGCCCTTCGACGCGCTGGACGCGCTGACCGTGCCCTGCACCGTCAAGGACGGCGGCGGCGCCTTCGCCTTCCAGCCCGGCAAGTCCGCGGGCGGGCAGCGGCCGGGCCCGCTGGAGCCCAACGCGGACGCCTCCGCCGCCGGGGTCCTCGGCAGCCTCGGCAAGGGCCTGGCCGCCACCGGGAGCGAGAAGGACGCGGGCGGCGCCTGCGTCGAGCCCGGCGCGGCCACCCCGAAGGAGTCCGCGGCGGGCGCCGCGGACTACCTGGAGAAGGAGCTGACGGGCGGCACCCATCTGATGTCGGTGATGCCGGGCGCCGAGAAGAAGCCCGACTTCGGCAACACCGCGGACACCGTGGTCGCGCTGGCCGCCGCGGGCCGCCCGGACGCGGCGGAGAAGGCGTACGGCTGGCTGGAGGAGAACGCCGCCGACTGGGCGCGCGGGGGCGGTCCCGCCGCCTACGCGCAGCTGGTGCTCGCCGCGCACGCGGTCGGCGCCGACCCCCGCGCCTTCGGCTCCACCGACCTGGTCGGCGCGCTCGGCGCCCAGGGCCCGGCACCCGAGTCGCAGAAGGACGGCAGCGCCGAGGACGCCGGGCAGGACAAGGAGAAGGACGAGGACGGCAACAGCGTCTGGTGGATCGTCGGCGTCGGGCTCGTCGCCGGTATCGGCGTCGGCTTCCTGTTCAGCAGCCGCAACAAGAAGCAGGGGAAGTGACCGGCCGGGTCCCGGAGTCGGCGGCCCCGGCGGACGGGCGCCGCACCCCGGCACCCCGCCGCGCGACCGCCCTGGCCGCCCCGGTCGCCGCCGTACTGACCGCCGTACTCGCCGTCCTGCTCGCGGCGGCGCCCGCGGGGGCCGCCGGTTACCGGTACTGGTCCTTCTGGGAGCGCGAGGACAACGCCTGGCGGTACGCGAGTCAGGGCCCCTCGCTGACGCGCCCCGCGGACGGGTCGGTGCAGGGCTTCCGGTTCTCCGTGAGCGAGGACTCCAAGGACGCCGCGAAGCCGCGCGGCGAGGCCGGCTTCGGCACGGTCTGCGCGGACACCCCCGCCGAGAAGGGCCGCAAACGCCTCGCCCTGGTCCTCGACTTCGGCACCCCGGCCGACGCCCCCGGGCGCGAGTCGCCGCCGAGGCCGCGCACCGTCTGCGCTCGGGTGCCCGCCGACGCCACCACCGCCGAGGCGCTCGCCGCGGTGGCCAGACCGCTGCGCTACGACAGCAAGGCCCTGCTCTGCGCCATCGCGGGCTACCCGAAGTCCGGCTGCGGCGAACAGGTCTCGGGCGAGGCCGAGCACGAGCCCGGCACCCGCGGCGAGACCGGGGACGGCTCCGGCGACGAGGACGGCGGCCCCTCCTTCGGCCTGATCGGCGGCGGCGCCCTGGTCGTCCTGGTGGCCGTCGCCGCCGGGGTGCAGGCCAAGCGCCGCCGCGGCTGAGGCCCGCCGCCGTGCCCCGCACCACCGCCCTGCCCCGCCGCGGCCCGCTGCGCCCGGCCCCCCTCGCGAGCCGCTCGGGCGCCCTGCACCCCGGGGCCTGGTGGCTGTGGGCGCTCGGCCTCGGCACCGCCGCCTCGCGCACCACCAATCCGCTGCTCCTCGGCCTGCTGATCGCGGTCGCCGGGTACGTGGTCGCCGCGCGCCGGACCTCGGCGCCCTGGGCCCGCTCGTACGGGGCCTTCGTGCGCCTGGGACTGGCGGTCCTCGGTATCCGGCTCCTGTTCGCGGTGGTCCTCGGATCGCCGATCCCGGGATCGCACGTCCTCCTCACGCTGCCCGAGGCGCCGCTGCCCGACTGGGCGCAGGGCGTGCGGATCGGCGGCCGGGTCACCGCCGAGGGCCTGGTCTTCGCCGCCTACGACGGGCTCAAGCTCGCCACCCTGCTGATCTGCGTCGGCGCCGCCAACGCCCTGGCCAGCCCCTTCCGCCTGCTCAAATCGCTGCCGGGCGCGCTCTACGAGGTGGGGGTCGCCGTGGTGGTCGCGATGACCTTCGCCCCGCAGCTGATCGCGGACATCGGCAGGCTGCGGGCGGCCCGGCGGCTGCGCGGGCGCCCCGACAAGGGGCTGCGCGGACTCCTCCAGGTCGGACTGCCGGTCCTGGAGGGCGCCTTGGAGCGCTCGGTGGCGCTCGCCGCCGCCATGGACGCCCGCGGCTTCGGCCGCACCACCCCGGTCTCCGCCGCGCTCCGGCGCACCACCGGCGCCCTGACCCTCGGCGGCCTCCTCCTGGTCTGCACGGGCACCTACGGACTGCTCACCGAGGACGGCTCCGGTTACGCACCGCCCCTGCTCGGCGCGGGAGTCGCCGCCGTGCTCGCCGGGCTGCGCCTCGGCGGCCGCCGCTCGCCGCGCACCCGCTACCGCCCCGACGTCTGGGGCGCCCGGGCCTGGCTGGTCGCCGCGAGCGGGGCCGCCGTCGCCGCCGTGATGATCTGGGCGGGGTCCGCCTACACCGAGGCCCTGCGGCCCGGGGTGGTCCCGCTGGTGGCGCCGGAGCTGCCGGTGTGGCCGGCCGCGGGCATCCTGCTCGGCCTGCTGCCCGCCCTGGTGGCACCGGTGCCGCCGCCCGCGCAGCGCCCGGGCCGCACCCCGGAACCCGAAGCGGAGCCAGCCGCCACCGGCAGCGCGGCGCCCCGCCGCGACCGGCTGCGCCCCGCGCCCGCGGACCCGCACACCCCCGAACAGCCGCCCGGCGCCGAGGAGTTCACATGATCCGCTTCGAGGAGGTCTCCGTCACCTACGACGGAAGTGACCGACCCGCCCTCGCCGGGGCCGACTTCACCGTCCCGGAGGGCGAACTCGTGCTGCTCGTCGGCCCCTCGGGCGCGGGCAAGTCCACCCTGCTCGGCGCGGTCGGCGGACTGGTCCCGCACTTCACCGGCGGCACCCTGCGCGGCCGGGTGACGGTGGCGGGCCGCGACACCCGTACCCACAAGCCCCGCGAACTCTCCGACGCGGTGGGCACCGTGGGCCAGGACCCGCTGGCGCACTTCGTCACCGACACCGTCGAGGACGAACTCGCCTACGGCATGGAGTCCTTGGGCCTCGCCCCCGCGGTGATGCGCCGCCGGGTGGAGGAGACCCTCGACCTGCTCGGCCTCGCCCCGCTGCGGGACCGCCCGCTCGGCACCCTCTCCGGCGGGCAGCAGCAGCGCGTCGCCATCGGCTCGGTGCTCACCCCGCACCCGCGCGCCCTCGTCCTCGACGAACCGACCTCCGCCCTCGACCCGGCCGCCGCCGAGGAGGTGCTCGCCGTGCTCCAGCGCCTCGTACACGACCTCGGCACGACGGTACTGATGGCGGAGCACCGCCTGGAACGCGTCGTCCAGTACGCCGACCAGGTGCTGCTGCTGCCCGGCCGCGGCGAGCCCCCGGTGCTCGGCGACCCGGCCGCCCTCATGGCGCGCTCCCCCGTCTTCCCCCCGGTGGTCGGCCTCGGCCGCCTCGCGGGCTGGTCCCCGCTGCCGCTCACGGTCCGCGCCGCCCGCCGCCGCGCGGCCGAACTGCGCGGGCGCCTCGCGCACCGGAGTCCACCGGCCGACAACGGGCGCGCGGACAGGGCGAGTTCGGGCGCGGAGGAGGGCCCGAGCGCAGAGGGACCGGGCACGACAGGATCGGGTGCTGCGGCATCGAGCGGTGCAGGAGCGGGCGCTACGGGATCGGCGGCACCGAGGTCGGTGGCATCGGGATCGGCGGCATCAGGGCCGGGGACAGCCGGACCGGGCGCGGTCCGACCCGGCGCGGCCGGACCGGACACCCGCCGATCGGACAAGAAGGCACCCGCCCCGGCCCCCGTCGCCGTGGTGCGCGGGCTCGGGGTGCGCCGCGGCCGGGTCGAGGCGCTGCGGGGCGTGGACCTGACCGTACGGCCGGGTGAGACGGTGGCGCTGATGGGCCGCAACGGCGCGGGCAAGTCCACCCTGCTCTCCGCCCTGGTCGGCCTCCTCGCCCCCACCGCGGGCACCGTGCACGTCCAGGGCCTCGTCCCCCACCGCACGGCGCCGCGTCAACTCCTCGGCCACGTAGGCCTCGTACCGCAGGAGCCGCGCGATCTGCTGTACGCGGACACCGTCGCGGCGGAGTGCGCGGCGGCCGACCGGGACGCGGCGGCGGCGCCCGGCAGCTGCCGGGACCTCGTGACGCGGCTGCTGCCCGGGATCGGGGACGGCACCCATCCGCGGGACCTCTCCGAGGGCCAGCGACTCGTGCTCGCCCTCGCCGTGATCCTGACCGCGCGGCCCCCGCTGCTGCTGCTCGACGAGCCGACCCGCGGCCTCGACTACGCCGCCAAGTCCCGCCTCGCCGGCATCCTGCGCGAACTCGCCGCCGAGGGCCACGCGCTCGTACTGGCCACCCACGACGTGGAGTTGGCCGCCGAGATCGCCCACCGGGTGGTCATCCTGGCCGAGGGCGAGAGCGTCGCCGACGGGCCGACCGCCGAGATCGTGGTCTCCTCGCCCTCCTTCGCCCCGCAGGTGACGAAGATCCTCGCCCCGCAGCAGTGGCTCACCGTCGCCCAGGTCGAGGAGGCGCTGACATGAGCGGCCGGAGCACCACCGAGCACCCTGAGGCCCCCTCCCGGGCGGCGGTACGCGCCGTACGGATCGGCCCGCGCTCGGTCCTCGCGCTGGCCCTGGTGAGCGCCGTGGGCGTGGCGGCCTTCGGCTGGCCGCTGCTCGCGAGCCGGGAATCGGGGGTCAACGCCCATGCGCAGGACGCCCCTTGGCTCTTCGCGGGGCTGCTCGTGCTGCTTGTCGGGGTGGTCACGGCGGCGCTGTCCGAGTCCGGGCTCGGCCCGAAGGCGGTCGCGATGCTCGGGGTGCTCGCCGCGACCGGGGCGGCCCTGCGCCCGCTCGGCGCCGGTACCGCGGGCCTGGAGCCGATGTTCTTCCTGATGGTGCTCAGCGGCCGGGTCCTCGGACCGGGCTTCGGCTTCGTCCTCGGCTCGGTGACCATGTTCGCCTCGGCGCTGCTCACCGGCGGAGTGGGGCCCTGGATGCCCTTCCAGATGCTGTCCATGGGCTGGTTCACCATGGGCGCCGGACTGCTGCCGGGCCCGGCCCGCCTGCGCGGCCGCGGCGAACTCCTGCTGCTCGCCGGGTACGGAGGCCTGGCCGCCCTCGCCTACGGCACGATCATGAACCTCTCCGGCTGGCCCTTCATGGACTCCCTCAGCTCCGGCGTCGCCTTCGACCCCGACCTCGCCCTGCACGAGAACCTGGCCCGCTTCCTCGCCTACTGCCTCGCCACCTCCCTCGGCTGGGACCTCGGCCGCGCCGCGCTCACCGTGGTCCTGACCTTCACCCTCGGCGGTACGGTGCTGCGCGCCCTGCGGCGGGCGACCAGGCGGGCGGCGTTCGAGGTGCCGGTGATCTTCGAGGGGGCGGGCCGGGAGCCGCGGCCGGACGACTGACGCCCTGACCCCCCTGTCCCCCATGGGCGGAACCTGTGGCAACTCCCCCGCCGAGTACGCCTGTTCAGCGGGGCAGCACCCAGCCCGGTGTCCAGGTCCCGGCGGCGCCGTGACCGGCCGCGGTGGCGGCGAGATGGGCGCGCAGGGTGGCCAGGGCCGGGTGGGGGTTGTCGCGGTGCCACAGGAGCGAGTGCGGGTAGACCGGGGTCGGATCGGTCACCGGGATACGGCGCAGTCCGTGGCCCGCGGGCCAGATGAGCCGGGTGTGCTCGCCCATGAAGGTGGCCAGGGCCGGGGTGTCGGCGATGGTGTCGAGGAGCGCGTCGGAGCCGAAGTTGGGACCGGTCGCCTCGATGGTGAGGCCGAACTCGGCGGTGAGTTCGTCGTAGTAGGCGCCCCACTCGGTACCCGGGACGATGCCGGGCATCCAGATCCGGTGCCCGGCGAGCTGGTCGAGGGTCACCGACCGGGCGCCCGCCAGCGCGTGGGCGGGGCCGGTGAGGAGCTGGAGCGGCTCGTCGAGCACGCGGACGGAGGCGATGTCCTCGTCGAGCGCGTGGCCCGGGGCGGTGACGGCGCGGAAGGAGGCGTCGATCGCCCCGGAGCGGACAGCGCCGAGGGCCGCCTCGATCTCGAACAGCATCACCACGTCGAGGTCGACCTCCGGATACGCGCGGTGGAAGCCGCGCATCAGGCCCGACTGGGCGCCGCGCGAGGCGAGCACATCGACGCGCAGCGGACGGCGGCCGGGGCGCACGGAGGCGACCGCGCGCTCGGCGACCCGCAGCAGCTCGCGGGCCTGGGGCAGGAACGCCTGCCCGTCGATGGTGAGTTCGGCGCCGCGCGGGGCACGGGTGAACAGCCGTACATCCAGGGCGCGTTCGAGCGCGGCGATGCGCTTGGAGACGGCCTGCTGGCTGACCGCCAGCTCGGCGGCGGCCCGCTGGAACTGACCGGCTTCCGCGACGGCGACGAAGGTGCGTACGGCTTCGAGGTCCACGCCGATCCACCTTAGGCAACAACCACCGGTTGTACACATGCGCCCGTGCGGTTGTTTGACCTGCGGCGGTGCCGCTCGCTTGGCTCTCCCGGTCAACGCCGGTTTGTTCGGGGGGAGCGCGGAGCATGGTGGGCGGCAGACCGCTGGGCCGGGAGTTCGGCTGGCTGTGGGCGGCCTACGCGGTGAGCGCCTACGGCTCCGGGCTCGGCTTCGGTGCCCTGCCGCTGATCGCCGTGCTGGCCCTGCACGCGACTCCCGCCGAGGTGTCCGCGCTGTCCGCGGTGGGGCCCGCGGTGGGCGCGCTGATCGCGGTGCCGCTCGCCCCGTGGGGGGAGTTCCGGCGCAAACGCCCCGTCATGATCGCGACGGACCTGATCCGCTGCGCCGTCCTGGCCTCGGTCCCGGTCGCCTACGCCCTCGGGTGGCTCGGTCTCGCCCAGCTGCTCGTGGTCTCCACCGTGGTCGCCGCGGCCAGGATCGCCTTCACCGCGGCCGGGGGCGCCTACCTCAAGTCCCTCGTCCGGCCCGAGGACCTGCTCGTGGCCAACTCCCGCTTCGAGTCCACGAACTGGAGCTCCCTCGCCGTCGGCCCACCGCTCGGCGGCGCGGCGATCGGCCTGTTCGGCCCGGTCGCCACCGTCCTCGCCGACGCCCTCAGCCACCTGCTCTCCGCCCTCGCCCTCACCGCGATCCGCGACCGGGAGGAGACACCGCGGCCCACCGGGAAGAGCCCGGTCCGGGCGGCCGGGGTGCTCGACGGCTGGCGGCACATCCTCGGCCATCCCGGCCTGCGGGCGCTCTACCTCAACAACCTGCTCGTCTCCGGCCTGATCATGGCCACCGAGCCGCTCCTCGCCGTGCTCCTCCTGCGCCAACTCGGCTTCCCGCCCTGGCAGTACGGACTCGCCTTCGCCGCCCCCTGCCTCGGCGGACTCCTCGGCTCACGGCTGGCCCGCCGCGTCGTGGCCCGCCACGGCCGCCACCGGGTCTTCCGCACCGTCGGCACCCTGCGCGTCATCTGGCTGATCGGCCTGGCCTTCGTCCGGCCCGGCGTCCTCGGCCTCGCCACCGTGATCGTCCTGGAGCTGGCGATCATCATCAACATGAGCCTGTACACCCCGGTGCTCGCCACCTACCGGCTCGAACACACCCCCCTCCATCTCGTCACCCGCACTCTCTCGGCCTGGTCCATCGGCCAGCAGGCCGCCATCGCCACCCTCACCGCCCTCGCCGGCCTGCTCGCCGACGCCACCAGCCCCCGCACCGCACTCACCACCGCGGGCCTGCTCATCCTGGCCACCCCGCTGCTGCTGCCCCGGGACGAGGAGACCGGGCGGGGGGTTCCGGACCCGTTGCGGACCATCTCCTGACCGCTCCGCGGCGGCCCGGTTCTCAGTGCCCCGTGCGATCCGTCCGGTCCGCCCGGTCCCGGATCCACTGGGCCAGTTCCCGCACCAACGGCACCGAGGCGCGGCCCAGTTGGACGAGCGGCTCCCCGGTGATCGTCGGCAGGTCACCCCGCAGCGAGGGCAGGGTGAGCCCGGCGAGCCGAAGCGCGTCGGCGAGTTCGCCCGCGGCCTGCTCGCCTTCTTGGGGGCCTCTTCTTGGGGGCCTCATGGCGCGACTACAGAGACCTGATCTCGCTGCCGAAGAAAGGGCGCCCCGGATCGAGGTACGCGGCGAACGACGCCGAGCACTGTCGCGGGAATCCCTGGACGGGGACACCTGCAGCACTACGCTCTTGCGAAGACTGAACGTCGCAACGGCCAACGCCAGTAGAGCGCGACCCCGCGCGCAACGGCCAACGCCAGTAGAGCGCGACCCCGCATTCAAGCCGCCCTCAAGGAAGCGATGCAGAGAATGAATTCCTCCCTCTCCTCCGCCTCACCCGGCGAGTTGACGTGGACCAAGTCCTCATACTCCGGCACCAACGGAAACTGCCTGGAGACAGCCCAACTCCCCGGCGAATCCAGGGCAGTCCGCGACAGCAAGATCCCGCACGGACCGGTGCTCGGCTTCTCCGCCGCCCACTGGGCCAAGTTCACCGCCGGGGTGAAGGCCGGGCAGATCGCGTAACCCCGGCGCTTCTCCACGGGCGCCCCGCCGGTCAGGTGCGCTCGCGGTACTCGTGAGGCTCGGCAAGACGCAGGAGTCCTCGTCCTCTTCTCCCGGAGTGGTGGTCGGCGAGGGCGAGTCGTGGGTGCCGGGCTTGTGGTGTTCGTAGAGGGAAGGGCGAAGTCGCCATGAATTGCTGCCTGTTCGGACCGCCTTCGTCATCAT
Source organism: Streptomyces physcomitrii (assembly GCF_012273655.1). GTDB lineage: Bacteria > Actinomycetota > Actinomycetes > Streptomycetales > Streptomycetaceae > Streptomyces > Streptomyces physcomitrii. The sequence continues at coordinate 148,633 of NZ_JAAWWP010000010.1, forward strand.
GACCTTCCCCGCCACCGCGGAGACCGACATCATCTACACCGAGTCGCCGACCAGCACCTTGTACTACGAGGAGTCGAGCGACGTGGACACCTACACCACGCTCTTCCGCAGACTCAACGTCGCGGCGGCACATGCCAGTAAATCCCGGGCTCTTGTCCAGGACGCCCTCAAGGAAACGAGGTAGAGAATGAATCTCCCCTTCTCCCGCCGGTCCGTCGACGAGTTGGTCTGGACGAAATCCTCCTACTCCGGCACCAACGGCGACTGCCTCGAAGTAGCCCAACTCCCCTGCGCCCGCAAGGCAATCCGCGACAGCAAGATCCCGCACGGACCGGTGCTCGGCTTCTCCGCCGCCCACTGGGCCAAGTTCACCGCCGGGGTGAAGGCCGGGCAGATCGCGTAACCCCGGCGCCTGCCGTCGGACGCCCCGCCGTGCCCGGTCAGGGGCGGCTCGTGGTACTCGTGGGGGTTGGTTCGCCGCAGGGGTCCCCGTCCTCTTCTCCCGGAGTGGGGGTCGGGGAGGGCGAGTTGGGCGGTGTCGGGCTTGTGGTGTCCGTGGGGCAGTCGGAGGGTTCGCCCGGGGCGGTGGGTGTCGGTTCGCCGGTGGGGGAGCCGGAGCCGGTCGGGTCCGGTGAAGGGCCGCCGGTGTCCGAGGGGTCCGGGCCCGGGCTGGTGCTCGGGTCGGGACGGTCCGGGTGGCCCGGGGCCTGGCTGCCGGAGGAGGTGGGCGAGGGCTTCGGGCCGATGATGATGCCGCCGCTCCCCTTGCCGCCACCGCCCTCGCCGCCGACCGGGCGGGTCGCCGGGGTCTTCCCTCCCGCGCCCGGGCTGGCCGGGACCACACCCGTGCCGTCCGGTACCGCGTGGACGGCGTTGCGGTAGAACTCCAGCCAGTACCGCACGAGTTGGAGGTACTCACGGGAGTGGTTGTAGCTGAGCACCGCACGGTCCAGGTCGGCCGGTACGGACAGGTCGCGGGGGCCCGCGCACAGGTAGTGGCCCGCGGCCAGCGCCGCGTCGAAGACGTTGTCGGGGTCGCGGCGGCCGTCGCCGTTGCCGTCGGCGCCCCAGCGGGCCCAGGTGGTGGGCAGGAACTGCATCGGGCCCACCGCCCGGTCGTACACCCGGTCGCCGTCGTAGGCGCCGCCGTCCGAGTCGCGGATCAGCGCGAAGCCCTTGCCGTCGAGCGCCGGGCCGAGGATCCGGCCGCGGGTGGTGCCGTCCGCGGTCACCGCGCCGCCGCTCGCCTGGCCGGACTCCACCTTGCCGATGGCGGCGAGCAGGTGCCAGGGCAGCCGGCAGCCGGGGTCGCTGCGGCGCACCGAGGCCTCGGCCCCGCGGTAGGCGGCGAGCACGGTGGCCGGGATGCCGGACTGGGCACGGATCTGCACGGCGTCCGGCACCATCCCGATGCCCATCTCGGCGCCGAGCGGCGGCAGTTCGGTGTGGTACGAACCGTCGCCCGGCCCCTCGGCCGGACCCGGGGCCCGCGCGGGTGCCGTGCTCTCCCCCGCCGTCCCGTCCCGGTCGGCGGCCTCGCGTACGAGAGCGGGCGCGCCGGAGGCGGTGAGCAGGGCGACGGCGGCGACCGCCACCGCGGTACCGCGTGCTCCGTGCCGCAGCCTACGCAGCCGTCGGCGCGGTCGTCGGGATCCGCGTGATCCGCCTGTCATGGTCGTCCTCTTCCGTGTGCGTGCGGGGCCGGGTCCGGATAGGTGAGGGGCGAGGGGCTGCTGGTACTCGTCGCCGACGTTCTGCGGTCCATGGAGGCGGAGATGCCGCCCACGGCCTCCATGGCGTGGTGTGTGAAGGGCCGGGTCCTTTCCGATGAGGAGGCGGCCCAAGAGGCTGCGTATGCAGTGGAGTTGTGAGGTCGGCGCCGGGTGACGGCGACGCGGGCCGTTCAGGAGCCGAAGGTGTCGATGCCGGAGACCAGCCAGCGGCCGTCCTTGTGGAGGAGGTCGAGGGTGAACACCGCGCCCGCGTAACTCGCCCCGCCCTCGGTGGAGTCGGAGCCCGCTGCGTCCTTGCCGTCCTTCGCGTCCGGCTGCTCGTCCTTTCCGCTCTGCTTCTTCGGCTTGCTCTTCGCGGGCCCGCCCGCCGTGCTGACGCCGGCCTGGTCCGCGTAGACCAGGACCCTGGCCCGGTCGCCCTCGATGCGCTCCACCGCGCTGTCGGTCACGGTCGTGGTCAGCACCAGCTTCTGCTTCGGCGCCTGGGCTCTGACGTCTGCGAGCAGTGCGCGGTGCTGGTCAACCGCCTTGCCGGTCAGCAGAGTTGCCGCCGCCTCGGCCGCCTTGTCCGGGTCCGCGTAGTCGTACGAGAACAGGGACCCGACCAGCTCGCCGGCCTTGCCCTTGACCTCGCTGGTGCGGGCGAGGTCGGTGAGGGCCGTGTTGCGGCCGGCCGGGTCGTCCTCCAGGGCGGCCGAACGGCTGAAGCCGAGGCCCGCGAAGGCGCCGAGGAGGAGGGTGAGGATGCCGAGCACGGCGAGCAGGAGGCGGGGGGTGCGGGTGGGGGCTGCGGCGGTGGGAGCGGCGGGCTTCCCCGGTTCCGGCCCCGGCTCCTCCGGCTCCGAGCCTGACTTCGACTTCGACTTCGACTGAGGCTCCTCCCCTTGCGGGGCCTCTGCCTCCGACCGTGTCCCGCCTGGCTCCGGTGGCGGCTCCGCCTGCGGGCTCTCCCCCCGCAAGCGTGCGTCGGCGGCCTCTTCCGGCTCCGTCCCCGGCGCCCCCGGCGCGGGCAGGGTGCCGAGGGAGCCCGGGGCGGTGGTCGACGCCGGGGCAGCCGAGCGGGTGGGCGGGGTCTCGGCGCGGACGGTGCGGGCGGCGCTGAGGCGGCGCTGCCGGTTGAGGTGGTGGCGGGTTGTCGACATCCTTGCGGTCCTCCCGGGTCGCCGGTTCAGCCGGTCGCGGTGTCGCCGACCGGGGCCTGGCCGAGCGCGCTGAGTTTCCAGTCGCCCGCGGTGCGGGTGAGTTCGCCGACCATGCGGCTGTCCTTGTCGCTCGGTTCGCCCTCGGGGGCGCGGACCGTGACGCGCAGCGCGATGAGGACGCGCGCCTTGCCCGCCCGGTCGTCGAGTTCGGTGACGGCTCCGGACAGCACCCGGGCGGTGGTGACGGTCTTCGCCTGCTCGACCTGCTTCTCGAAGTCCGCGCGCCCGCCGACGAGTTGCTCGTGCAGTTCGCCGGTGGTCGACTGCTCCCACAGGTCGAGCCCGCCGGAGAGCCTGCGGTGGTCGAGGGTGTTGAGGTTCTGCACCGCCTGCTCCCCGGCGGCGAGCACCTCGTCCCGCTCGGCCGCGTAACCGCCGGAGTCCTCGTGTGCGGCCCCGTACCAGGACCAGCCCGCCCAGGCGGCGAGCGAGCCCGCGAGCAGGGTGAGCAGCACCGCCGCCAGGAGCAGCGGGTGTGCGATCGGCCGTGTCATGCCTCAACTCCCCTGTTTGCGTGGTCTGTTGCGCGCGTGCTCAGCGGGCTGCCAGGTCGACGATGCGCCACTGCCCCTCCTGGAGCCGGGCGGTCACCGCGAGCTGGGCGGCCGCGTGCGTCGGCTTCTCCTTGCCGCGCCGCGCCGACTGGTCGAGGTAGACGAGGAGTTGGGCGCTGTCGCCGTCGAGGTGCGCCACCCCGGCGCGTACGACCTCGGTGGTCAGGGTGATGAGCTGCTCGGCGACCCGGGCCCGCAGCTTCCCGAACAACTCCTCGTACTGTCCGGCCGCCTTGCCGCCGAGGACCTCGCGGGCGGAGCGTTCGGTGGCCGCGGTGCCCTTCGGGGTGTAGGAGAAGATCTTCGCCAGGGCGCTGCTGACCTCGCCGGTCACCTGGGCGGTGGCCCCGCGGTCGGTGAGCGCCTTGTTCCCGGCGGCGCCACCGCGTTCCTGGTGGGCCGCCACCAGGAGCCCCGCACCCGCGAGCACCAGGACCAGTGCCCCGGCCAGGGCGGCGATCAACAGCTTTGGCAGGGGCGGCCGTTCGCCTTCGGGAGCTGCCGGGGCAGCCGTCACCGGCCCGGCGTCCGGCGCGTCCGGCGCTCCCGGTGCCTCCGGCGCGGTCTCGTCGGCCGCCGTCTCCCGGGTGCTCTCCTCGATCGCCATGGTTCAGTTCCTCCCGGCCGTGCCGACGGGTACCGCGCCCAGCGCCTTGAGCTTCCAGCCCTGGCCGGTACGGGTGAGGACGGCCTCCAGCCGTTTGCGGTCGCTGCCGGGCTGTTCTCCCTTGGCCCCGGTGACGTCCACACGCACCGTGGCGAGCAGCTTGGCGGTGCCCGCGCGGGTGTCGAGGGCGGTGAGGGCGGCCTCGGTGACCGTGGAGCGGGTTCGGGTGCCCAACTCGGGCCGAGAACGGGCGAGTTCGGTGCGCAGGGCTCCGGTGGAGGCCGACTGCCAGGCGCGCAGGCCCGCTTCGGCGGACCGCCGGGTGCGGGCGTCGAGGGAGGTGAGTGTGGTGATGCCGGTGCGGCCCCGGTCGAGGACGGTGTCGCGGGTCCGGGAGTAGTCGGCCGAGTCGTCGGTGCGGGCCTCGGCGTAGGACCAGGTGGCGTAGCCGCTGAAGAGCAGGGCGAGGGCGAGGGCGCTCGCGGCGAGGAGCGTGCGCGGGCGGTTCGGGCTCATCGCGTGTCCCCCTGGGAAGGCTTGTCGAGCAGGTCCATGCCGAGGAGTCCGGCGAGGTCGGTGGGGCTGTGCGGGTCGGCCGGGAGGCCGAGGGCGCCGGGCAGCCGGGCGCCGGCCCGGCCGGGGCCGGCGTCCGCCTGTGCCCCGGAGGGCAGCGAGCCGGGCTTGACCGGGTCCGGTACCGCGCCCCCGCCGGGCGCGTGCGCGGAGCCGCGGACATTGACCCCGCTCGACGCCGAAGTGGTGCAGGCGGCGCCGGAGTTGAGGGGTGGGGCGGTGCCGAGGTCGAGGCCGTTGCGGTAGCGCGTGGCGCCGTAGCCCTCGGTGCAGGGCAGGGGCTTGAAGAAGGTGACCGACATGCCGAAGTCGGCCTTCCCCCCGTCGATGGCGGTGGCCCCGGCGGCGACCACGGCGGGCACCTTGACCAGGAACTCTTCGGTGCCGCGCTGCCGGGTCACGGCGACCTCGGAGGTGGTGAGCAGATTGGCGAGGACCACGCCGAGGCTGGGGTCGAGGTCCCGGAGCACCCCGCTGACCTGGGTGGCGGCCTCGGGTGCCGCCTGGATCAGCTTGCGCAGGTCGGCGTCGGAGCCCTTGAGCGCGGCGTTCAGGTCGCGGGCGCCGGTGGCGAAGTCCCGTATGGCGCGGGCCTCTTCGGCCTGGGTGCGCAGCACGGTCCGGCCGTCCTGGAGGAGCCGGGTGGTGGCGGGCAGGTTCTGGTCGGCGGCCTCGACGAAGTCGGCGCTGTTGTCGAGGAGGACCTGGAGGTCGTCGCCGCGGCCCTCGAAGGCCTTGCCGAATTCGTCGACGACGGTCCGCAGGGATTCCAGCGGCACCGACCGGGTCAGCGCGTTCACGCTGCTCAGTACGTCGGTGACCGGGGCCGGGACCTTCGTCGACCGCTGGTCGATCTCGGCCCCGTCGGTGAGGTAGGGGCCGCCCTCGCGGTCCGGCTGGAGGTCGATGTACTGCTCGCCGACGGCGGAGAGGCCGGCCACCACGGCGCGGGTGCCGGAGGGGATCCTCGGGGCGGACTTCCTGATCCGCAGTTCGGCCTCGACGCCCTCGCCGGTGAGCGAGAGGGGTCCGACCCGGCCCACCGAGACGCCCCGATAGGTGACGTCGGAGTGGGTGAACAGGCCGCCGGTGCGCGGGAGTCGGACGGTGACCGTGTAGTAGTCGGCCACCCCGGCGAAGCGGCCGAGGTCGGCGTACTTGATGCCGACGAAGGCGAGCACCAGGCTCCCGGCGAGGAGGAAGGCGAGGTTCTTGAGGTGGGTGGAGAGGGTCAGCATCAGCGGGTACCTCCCGGGGAGGCGGCCGGGGTCCCGGAGGCGGCGGGCGCCGAGGCGGAGGGGGCGGTGACCGAGGGCAGCGGGAGCGGGGTGCCGGTGGCCTTCCCGGTCTTCCCGGTGGCCGGGGTCCGGGCTCCCGCCGAGGGGGTGGGCGAGGGGCCGAGGACCGGGGGGATGACGGTGGTGCCGGGGACGGCGGTCATGTCGAGGTAGATGTTGAGGTAGTCGCCCTTGACGCCGCGCAGCACCTCGTCGGTGAAGGGGTAGGTGAGCAGGACCTGGAGGGAGTCGGGGAGGTCCTTGCCGGAGTCGGCGAGTCTGCCGAGGACGGGGGCGAGGGCCTTCAGGTCGGCGACCAGGTCGTCCTTGGAGCGGTCGACGGTGTCGGTGGCGACCGTGGAAAGGGTGTCGAGGGAGCGCAGCATCGTCATCAGCGCGCCCCGCTGCTTCTCCAGGGTCTTCAGGCCGGGCGAGAGTTCGGTGAGGACCTTGCCGACGGCCTCCTTGCGGGTGGCGAGGCGGGCGGAGAGCTTGTTGACGCCGTCCAGGGCGCCGGTGATCGCCCCGCGGTTCTCGTCCAGTTCGGTGACCAGGGTGTCGACCCGCCGCAGCAGGGAGCGGATCTCGGGTTCCCGGCCGCCGAGGGCCTTGTCGAGTTCGGTGGTGATGGTCTTCAGCTGGTTGACGCCGCCGCCGTTGAGCAGCAGGGAGAGCGCGCCGAAGACCTCTTCGACCTCGGTGTTGCGGCCGGTGCGGGAGAGCGGGATGACGGCGCCGGGCTTGAGCGCGGCCGGGGCGGGCTGCCCGGCGGTTCCGCTCTTCTTCCCACCGGGGGCGAGGAGTTGGACGTACTTCTCGCCGAGGAGGCTGGACTGCTCGACGCGGGCGCCGGAGTTCGCGGGCAGCCGTACCTTGCCGTTGATCCGCATCCGTACCCGGGCCGTCCAGGCGTTCTCGGCGAGGTCGATGCGGGTGACGCGGCCGACGGCGACGTCGTTGACCTTCACCGCGGACTGCGGGACCAGGCTGAGGACGTCGGCGATCTCGGCGGTGATCTCGTAGGGGTGGTCGCCGAGGTCGGCGCCGCCGGGCAGCGGCAGGTCCTCGATGCCGTCGAAGCCGAGGCCGCCGGTGGCGGAGCAGCCGCCGGCCGCGAGGGTGAAGCCGAGGGCGAGCGCGAGCAGGGCGGCGGCGGGGGCGCTCACCAGGCGCAGCCGCTTCAGGCCGGGCTTCATCGCCCTCCTCCCTTCGGCTGTGCGGCGCCCACGGCCGGGAAGGGCAGCAGGGGGCCGCCCATGCTGAGTTCGTTGAGGTCGGCGCGGCCGTCGAGGGTGCGGTGCTCGGGGTTGTAGGCGTTCAGGAGGTTCCCGGCGGCGAGCGGGGCGGTGTCCAGGGCCTCGGCGAGCGAGCGGCGCTGGTCGACGAGGGCCTGGGTGACCGGGACGAGGCGGTCGACGTTCTTCTTCAGTTCGCCGCGGTGGTCGTCGATGAAGGTCTTCACCTTGCCGAGGGCCTTGCCGAGTTCGCGCAGCGCCCCGGAGAGGTCGTTCCTGTTGTCGCCGAGGAAGCGGGTGACGTCGCCGAGCGACTCCTGGGCCCGGCGCACTCCGCCGTCCTTCTTCTTCAGCAGGGTGGTCAGGCGCTGGAGTTGGGTGAGGGTGGCGAAGAGGTCCTTGCTGCTGCCGTCGAGGGTCTTGGCGGCCTTGCCGAACTGCTCCAGGGAGTCGCCGATGGCCTCGCCGTTGCCGTCGAGGTTGGCGGCCCCGGTGTCCAGGAGCGCGGAGAGCGCGCCGTCCTTGTTGGCGCCCTCGGGGCCGAGGACCTCGCTGAGTTCGGTGACCGATTCGTAGAGCTGGTCGATCTCGACCGGGGTGGCGTTGCGGGCGGCGGCGAGGGTGGCGCCGTCCTTCAGCTGGGGGCCCTTGGTCCAGGCGGGGGTGAGCTGGACGTAGCGGTCGGCGACCACGCTGGGCGCGACGATCACCGCGCGCGCCCCGGCGGGCACCTTCACCCCCGCGTCCACGGCGAGTTCGACGCGCACCTGTCTGCCCTCGGGATGGACCCCGGTGACCGAGCCGACGCGTACTCCGAGGATGCGCAGGTCGGAGCCCTCGTAGAGGCCGACGGAGCGGGTGAAGTAGGCGGTGAGGTGGCGCTCGCCGCCGCGGTCGAGGACGCCGAGTCCGGCCAGCGAGCCCGCGGCGAGCAGGGCGAGGACGAGGGTGCCGATGACGATCCGGCGGCGGGTGAGGCGTTCCGCGGTCACCGGTCTCCCCTTTCCGTGGCGGTCTGCTGCTTCGGCGGCATGCAGCCCTCGGCGGGCCCGGAGCCCTCGGGCAGGTAGTTCCTCGGGACGACTCCGCACAGGTAGCTGTCGAACCAGCGGCCGTTGCCGAGGGTGTTGCCGACCAGCCGGTAGTAGGGGCCGACGGCGGCGAGGGTGCGGTCCAGGCCCTCGCGGTTGTCGACCAGGACCTGGGTGACCCGGCCGAGTGCCTTCAGGGTGGGGCCGAGTTCCCTGCTGTTGTCGTCGACGAGTCCGCCGAGTTCGGTGCCGAGGGCGCGGGTGCCGCGCAGCAGGCCCTTGATGGCGGCGCGCCGGGCCTTGAGTTCGCCGAGCAGGTCGCCGCCGTCGTCGATGAGCGTCTCGAAGCTGCTCTTCTTCCGATCGAGGGTCTTGGTGAGGCGGTTGCTGCCGCGCAGCAGCTTCGCGAGCGCGGCATCGCGGGAGGAGAGGGTGCGGGAGAGCGCGGAGAGTCCGCTGACGGCGCGGCGCACCTCGGGCGGCGAGTCCGCGAAGGTCCGCGAGATGGTCTCGAAGCTCTTCGCGAGCTGCCGGGTGTCGATCTCGTCGAGGGTGCCGCTGAGGTCCCCGAAGGCCTCGGTGACGTCGTACGGGGAGGTGGTGCGGCTCAGCGGGATGCGGCGGCCGGGGTCCTGGGGGCCGGTGCCGAGCGGGTCGAGGGCGAGGTATTTGTCGCCGAGCAGGGTCTTGATCGCGATGGCGGCGGTGGAGGCATTGCCGACCCAGGCGTCCTTCACCTCGAAGCGCACCCGGACCGTGGCGCCGTCCAGGCCGACCGAGGTGACCCGGCCCGCCTTCACCCCGGCGATGCGGACCTCGTCTCCCTCGGCGAGCCCGGCGGCCTCGCGGAAGGAGGCGGTGTACTCGGTGCCGCCGCCGATCAGGGGCAGCCGGTCGACGTTGACGGCGGCGGCGCCGATCAGGGCGAGCAGCAGCAGTCCGACGAGGGCGACACCGACCGGGTCGCGGTGCCGCAGCGGGGTGAACAGGGGGCCGCGCGGGCGGCGGTCCGGATCGCGGTGCCGGGAGGGCCATTTCATGCCCCGCACCTCTCTTCGGTGACGGGGATGCCGGTGGGCGGCTTCGAACCGTCGGAGGTCTCGACGCCGCTCACGCGCGCCTCGCAGAGGTAGAGGTTCAGCCAGGAGCCGTACGAGGCGAGCCTGCTGAGGGTGGTCAGCTTCTCGGGGCTGCGCTGGAGGAAGTCGGTGAGCTGGGTGCTGCCCTCGCCGAGGTTGCGGGAGAGCCGTCCGAGGGCGGTGATGTCCTTCTTCAGCGGGGCGCGGCCCTCGCCGAGGAGTCCCGCGGTGGTGGTGGTCAGCTCGTCCATGGCGCCGACGGCCTCGCCGAGCGGCTTGCGGTCCCCGGCGAATCCGCTGACCAGTTCCTTCAGCGTGTCCACCAGGTCCTCGAAGCCGGATTCCCGGGAGTTGACGGTGTCCAGGACGGTGTCGAGGTTGCGCACCACCTCGCCGATCACCTTGTCCTTGGCGGCGACCGTGGTGGTCAGCGAGCCGACGTGGGTGAGCAGGCTCTCGACGGTGCCGCCCTCGCCCTGGAGCACCTGGACGAGGGAGCCGGCGAGTTCGTTGACGTCCTTCGGGGAGAGGCCTTCGAAGAGCGGTTTGAAGCCGTTGAAGAGGAGGGTGAGGTCGAGGGCGGGATGGGTGCGGCCGAGCGGGATGGTCCGCCCGGCGGGCAGGGTGCGGCCGACGGGTCCGCTGCCGCGCTCCAGGGAGACGTAGCGCTGGCCGACCATGTTGAGGTACTTCACCGAGGCGGTGACGGAGGCGGGCAGGCGGTGGTCCTCGCGGACGCTGAAGGTGACCTGGGCGAGGCGCCGGTCGACGATCTCGATGTCCTCGACCTGGCCGACCTTCACGCCCGCGATGCGCACGCTGTCGCCCTCGATCAGCCCGGTGGTGTCGGTGAAGCGCGCCTTGTACGTGAGTGAGTCGCCGACCGGGCCGCCGGCGATGCTCAGCGCGAGGACGGCGGTGGTCAGCGAGGTGACGAGGACGAAGACGAGGGATTTGACCAGCGGCCCGGCCAGTGAGGCGCGTCTCACTTCACCGTCACCTCCGTGCCCCGGTAGAGGGGTCCGGCGAGCAGGCTGCTCCAGTCGGGCAGGGGCTGCTCGCCCTTCTTCGCGGTGGGCGCGAGCAATTCGGTGACCAGGGCGTTCTCCTGCGGGGAGTTGGCGGGCCCGAGGTCCTGCCCGGCGGCTTCGGCGAGGGCGGGGGCGCGCACCGGGCTGCCGAGGTAGGGCACCGGGTAGCAGTGCGGGCCGCCGCCGGAGCCGTAGACGGGGGTGTCCCGGCCGGGCCGGTAGGCGCCGCGGGAGGGCACGGTGGTGAGGGAGACGTGCAGGCCCGGCCGGTCGGTGCCCTTGCCGAGGGCCTTGTCCATGGCGGGCACGAACTGGGCGAGGGTGCGCAGGGTGCAGGGGAAGGAGGGGGCGTACTCGGCGAGGAGTTCGAGGGTGGGGCGGCCGGTGGCGGCGAGCCGGATGAGGGTGTCCTTGTTCTGCCGCAGGAAGGCGGTGAGGTCCTCGGACATCCGGGTGGTGCCGTCGTAGGTCGCGGCGAGCGCGGCTTCCTGCTCGGCGAGGGTGGAGCTGGTGGTGGTGAGGTCGTCCAGGGCGCGCACGATGTCCGGCGCGGTCTCCGCGTAGACCGCGGAGACCTTCACCAGCTGCCGCAAGTCCTCGTTGAGGGCGGGGAGTTGGGGGTTGAACTTCTTCAGGTGGGCGTCGAGCCTGCTGAGGGTGGTGCCGAGCTTCTCGCCGCGTCCCGAGAGCGCGCGGGAGACCGCGGTGAGGGTCGCGGAGAGCTTGTGCGGCTGGACCGCGGTCAGGGTCGGCAGCAGGTTGTCGAGGACCTCCTGGAGTTCGACGGCGCTGCGGGAGCGGTCCTGCCCGATGACGGCACCGGCGGCGAGGGTGCGGCCCGCGGGCCGGGGCGGGGGCACCAGGGCCACGAAGCGTTCGCCGAAGAGGGTGGTGGGCAGCATCTGCGCGGAGACCTCGGCGGGGACCCGGTCCAGGGTGCCGGGCCGCATGGCGAGGGTGAGCCGGGCGCCGGTGGCGGTGGCGTCGATGCGGCGGACCTCGCCGACGACGACTCCGCGCAGCTTGACCTCGGCGCCGCGGTGCAGCTCGTTGCCGACGCTGCCGGTGAGCAGGGTGACCTCGTCGCTGTCCTCGAAGTCCTTCTGGTAGACGGAGACCGCGAGCCAGATCAGCAGCACCGGCACCAGCAGGAAGGCCACTCCGGCGCTCCGCCGCCGGGCGGCCCCGGCGTTCATCCGGCCACCTTCACGGTGGTGGTCGCGCCCCAGAGGGCGAGCGAGAGGAAGAAGTCGGTGACCGAGATCAGCACGATGGCGTTGCGCACCGAGCGCCCGACGGCGACCCCGACCCCGGCGGGTCCGCCGCCCGCGGTGAAGCCGTAGTAGCAGTGCGCGAGGATCACCAGGACGCTGAAGACGAAGACCTTCAGGAAGGAGAGCAGTACGTCCGAGGGCGAGAGGAAGAGCTGGAAGTAGTGGTCGTAGGTGCCGCGGGACTGCCCGTTGAAGAAGACCGTCACCCAGCGCGAGGCCAGATAGGAGCTGAGCAGGCCCATCGCGTAGAGGGGGATGATCGCGACGGTCCCGGCGATGATCCGGGTGGTCACCAGGTACGGCATGCTGCGGATCCCCATGCCTTCGAGGGCGTCGACCTCCTCGTTGATCCGCATCGCCCCGAGCTGCGCGGTGAATCCGGCGCCGACGGTCGCGGAGAGCGCGAGGCCCGCGACCAGGGGGGCGATCTCGCGGGTGTTGAAGTAGGCGGAGACGAAGCCGGTGAAGGCGGCGGTGCCGATCTGGTTGAGCGCGGCGTAGCCCTGGAGTCCGACGACGGTGCCGGTGAACAGCGTCATCGCGATCATCACGCCGATGGTGCCGCCGATGACGCCGAGCCCGCCGGAGCCGAAGGCGACCTCGGCGAGCAGCCGCTGGACCTCCTTGAGGTAGCGGCGCAGGGTGCGCGGCACCCACAGCAGGGCGCGGGCGTAGAAGAGGAACTGTTCGCCGGAGCGGTCCAGCCAGGCGAGCGGGGAGGCCATCGCTCAGCCTCCCTTCGGCGGGACGATCTGGAGGTAGAGGCCGGTCATCACGGTGTTGACGAAGAAGAGCAGCAGGAAGGTGATGACCACGGACTGGTTGACCGCGTCCCCGACGCCCTTGGGCCCGCCGCGCGGGTTGAGCCCCCGGTAGGCGGCGACCACGCCCGCGATGAAGCCGAAGATCAGCGCCTTGAGTTCGCTGATCCACAGGTCGGGCAGCTGGGCGAGGGCGGAGAAGCTGGAGAGGTACGCGCCCGGGGTGCCGTCCTGCATGATCACGTTGAAGAAGTAGCCGCCGAGGGTGCCGACCACCGAGACCAGTCCGTTGAGCAGCACCGCCACCAGCATGGTCGCGAGCACCCGGGGCACCACGAGCCGCTGCACCGGTGAGATGCCCATGACCTCCAGGGCGTCCAGCTCCTCGCGGATCTTGCGGGAGCCGAGGTCGGCGCAGATCGCGGAGCCGCCGGCCCCGGAGATCAGCAGGGCCACGATGAGCGGGCTCGCCTGCTGGATGACGGCGAGGACACTGGCGCCGCCGGTGAAGGACTGGGCGCCCAACTGCTGGGTGAGGGAGCCGACTTGGAGGGCGATCACGGCGCCGAAGGGGATCGAGACCAGGGCCGCGGGCAGGATGGTCACGCTCGCCACGAACCAGAACTGCTCGATGAACTCCCGGAACTGGAAGGGCCGTCGGAAGGCCGCCCGGCACACCTCGGCCGCCAGGGTGAAGAGCCGGCCGGTCTGCCTCAGGGGGCCGAGCAGCGGGGAGGGGGTGCGCGGCGGGGCGCTCATGTGCCGCTCCGCCGGGTGGGCAGCGGGGGCGGTGGGGTGAGGGTGGCCTGCTCGGCGTCGGACCGGCCGGGCGCGGTGGCCCCGTAGGCCTTGCGGATCTCGGCGCGGGCGGCGGGCGGGAGCTGGTCGAGGAGGGTGAGGACCCGGCGGCGGCGGCGCTCGGCGGCCCGCCGGGGGCCGAGTCCCGGGGAGGGCTCCAGCTGCGGGGCGAGCGGCGGGAGGGGGGCCGAGGCGAAGCCGTCGGCGGCCTCCCGGGCGAGGGTGGCCGAGTCCTTCTCCTCGGTCATCCCGATGGGGCCCTCGCGGCGGCCGTTGAGGAACTGCGCCACCACCGGTTCCTCGCTGGTGAGCAGGACCTCCCGGGGGCCGAAGGTGACCAGGCGGCGCAGGTAGAGCATGCCCATGTTGTCCGGCACCGTGGAGGCGATGTCGAGGTTGTGGGTGACGATCAGCATGGTGGCGTCGAACTCGGCGTTGAGGTCGATGAGCAGCTGCGAGAGCAGCGCGGTGCGCACCGGGTCGAGGCCGGAGTCGGGTTCGTCGATGAGGATGATCTGCGGGTCCAGGACCAGGGCGCGGGCGAGCCCGGCGCGCTTGCGCATCCCGCCGGAGATCTCGCCCGGCAGCTTGCCCTCGGCGCCCAGGAGCCCGACGACCTCCATCCGCTCCATGACGATGCGGCGGATCTCGGACTCCTTCTTGCGGGTGTGCTCGCGCAGCGGGAAGGCGACGTTGTCGAAGAGGGTCATGGAGCCGAAGAGGGCGCCGTCCTGGAACATCAGGCCGAAGAGCTTCCGGGTCTCGTAGATGTCGCGTTCCGCTCCGCCCGCCATGTCGACGCCGTCGATGAGCACCCGTCCCCGGTCCGGTTTGAGCAGCCCGATGAGGGATTTCAGAAAGACGGTCTTTCCGGTGCCGGAGGGTCCGAGCATGACGCTGACTTCTCCGGCCGGGAGGGTGAGTGACACGTCCTGCCAGATTTCCTGTTTTCCGAAGGACTTGGTGAGGCCTTCGACGACCACTTCGATTCCCATCACACCTCCCGGTCCTGTGTACTGCGCGACAGAAGCTGAGCGAAGAACTGCAAAACGAGGAACTGGAACACGAACGCGAGCGAGGTGAAAGCGCGCCGGAGCCGAGACGCGAAGGCGGCGCGGCGAAGCGGTGCGGGGCGGCAGTTCGCGGGAACCGTATGACCGGCTTACTGCCGAGTACAAGCGGTCGAACGGCAACTTTCCCCTCGTTTAGGCAAGTTGGTGCGGTTCTTGTCATCGGCTGACAAAGCACCCCGGGCGCTGCTGTCGGCCGCTGAGCAGAGTCAGCGCTCGGGGTCCGTGGCGGGCAGCGGCGGTACGGCCGGCGGGCACCAGGCCGTCGTGGTGGGGGTGCAGGTCTTCTCCTGGGCGAACTCGACATGGTTGCCGGGGCCGGAGATCGCCGCGGTGAACAGCGGGTCCAGGTCCTCGCCGCCGGTGCCGCAGCCGCTGAACTCCGGGATGGCGATGTCCCCGCGCAGCCGCCCGCCGGTGAGGACGTTCGCGTACTCCGGGGCCTTGCCGCGCAGCACCACCTTGAACGGCTCCTTCGTACGGCAGTCGGGGCCGACGTCCAGCGGGGTGCCGTTGACCTTCACGTCGTGCAGCCGCAGCGACTGCCGGAAGGCGATGACGGCGAAGTCCGTGCGGGTGCCGCCCGCCGGGCGGTAGCTGCCGGTGGAGATGCTGAGCGGGCCGTTCTCGAAGGAGACCTTCGCGGTGACCGGCTGGAAACCGAAGGTCAGGAAGGTGGATTCGGCGTCCGGCAGGTCCAGGGAGGCCAGCGAGTCGATCCGGGAGTAGTTGTCCGGCCGGGTCACCGACTGGGTCTGCAGCGAGACGATCACATTGGTGACCGCGGGCTGCCGCTCCGGGTCGTTGATGACCATCGCCCCGTTCAGCTTCCTCACGCTGGCGTAGCCGAGGGCGTACGCGCAGCCGTGGGCCGGGGCCCGGCCGGGGACCGGCGGCGGCGCGTAGTCCGGCGGGGGCAGCGCCTCGCTGAAGTCGATCTCGCCGGTGGGCAGTTCGGGCGGGCAGGACTCGGCCCCGGCGGCGGGCCGCACGGGGTCCACGTCGATGCCGTCGCCGTCTTCCGGTCGGCCGGTGGGCCCCGTCCCGGGCGCCTCGGAGCCGGTGGCCGGATCGGTGGGCCCGCCGGGTCCGGTGACCCGTACGGTCGCGAGGCGGGTGTCCTCGCCGGGGGCCGCCGCGCAGTCCAGGGTGCGGGTGGGCGGCGCCTCGGCGCGGTCCGGTCCGGTGGCGGTCAGGGCGAGGGTGAGCCGCCCGGCGGTGAAGCGCGCCTCGCCCGCGGAGCCCACCGTCACCGAGGGCACCGGGCCGGTGTGCGCGAGGACGAGGGGCTGCCCGGGGCGCACCTCGGCACCGGCCCCGAGGTCCTGCCAGCGCGCGGTCGCCGTCTCGGAGCCGTGCGCCACCTCGACGCTCAACGCGGCGGTGCCGGTGAGGTGTCCGGGGTTCTCGGGGAAGAGCGCGGTGACCTCCTCCGGGTCCAGGGTGATCCCGACCGAGACCGCCTGGGGCCGGATCGGGCTGCCCGCCTCCGCGGCCGCCGGGAACCGCGCCTCGATCACCGCCTCGGCGCGCAGCTCACCCCCGGCGAACCGGCAGTCGTAGTCCGCCGTACCCGCCGCGTCGACCTCGTCCTCCGAGGCCGCGCCGGGGCCCGCGAGCAGTCCCGTCAGCAGCACGACCGCCGCCGCCGAGGCCAGCCGCGCCGCCCGCCGCCGCTCCACCGTCACACGCCTCAACTCGCCCTGCCCTCCTGCCGGGAGCGGGGCCCGCGCCCGGGCGGGCCCCGCGTGGTCGCTGCCGTGCCGCGGTCAGTCCAGGGTGATGGTCTGGCCCGGGGTGACCGCGTAGGCGGCCTCGAAGGAGGCCACGTCGCCGTCGTTGATCAGGCCGAGGCAGTTGGCGTTGGAGGCGGTGAGGTCGCCGCCGCCGTCCACCACGAGTTCGCTGGTGGCGTTGTCGAAGTAGCCGGTGACGTCGCCGCTGAAGTCGGCCGAGCAGCCGGTGCCCTCGATGTGGGCGGTGATGCCGGTGATGGTGCCGTCGACGCGGTCCGGGTCGCCGGAGTTCACGCCGGAGACGTTGATCGCCCAGGGCGTGCCCGAGGCGGTGACCTCGAAACTGATCCCGGCCAGGCCGCAGTTGTCGAAGGTCAGCGAGTCGATCTGACCGATGCCGGCGCCGTTCAGGCCCGAGCCGCTCTTGACCGAGCCGGTCGCGTCGGAGCCGTCACAGGTGAGGGTGGCCGCGGGCACCGTCAGCGTCGGAACGTCGGCGTGGGCCGTGATGGCGCCGCCCGGCGCGACCGTCCAGGTGGCCTGGGCCCCGGCCGAGGCGGAGGTGGCGGTGAGTCCGAGGGCGAAACCGCCGGCGGCGGCCACGACGGCGAATTTGCGCGCAAGCTTGTGCATGAATTCGAGTCCTTCCGGATTTCCTGCCGCACCGGGAATCCGGGGCCGAATACAGCCCCGGATTCGGGCACGGCGCACTTCGCGGAATCGGCCGACCAGTCCCATTGATCAACCGAGCGAGCACCTTGCGCCGTTGACGCTACGAGCGAGTAACCGAGGGCGGCAAGTGATGCGCGAAAGAATCAAGAAGGGCGATTGCCCGGGGTCGCCTTCTTGTCTTTCCCTGAGGGCCCGGCGCATTCTTCTTGTCGCCCGGTGAGCAACTGCCGCCCCCGCCGCGGCGGTCGCGGACCCTACCGCCGCGGCCTCGCACAGTCCATGCTCGATACAACTCTCAGCGTCACGACTCTGTCCTTGTCCGTAACCGTCGTCTATGTTCAACAGCCGCACGCCCTACGGATCGCGCCCCACCCCCACCGCCCGTACGCGGGCACGCAGGTCCCCCCACATCGTCTGGATCCGGACGACGGAGCAACCAGGGAGAGACATGCCCAGATCCATCGAACCGGCCGTCGGCGGCGAGGCCCTGCGCCCGCTCCCCACCGAGTTCGCCGTGGTCCTGCAGCCCGAACTCCCCTCGCTGATCAAGGAGATCAGGCTGGAGGTCACCCGCGCCTATCCCGAGTACGCGGCCCTGCTCGACGGGCCCTACGGCGAGTCCATCCGCTTCGGTGTGGAGCAGAGCCTGTCCGTCTTCGTCGAACGGGTGGCCTCGCCGAGCGCGACCTCCTCGCTGCGCGACGAACTCTGCCGCGGCTTCGGCCGGTTCGAGGCCTACGAGGGCCGCAACCTGGAGTCGCTCCAGGGCGCCTACCGGCTCGGCGCGCGGCTCGCGCTGCGCCGCGCCCAGAAGCTCGGCCGCCGCTACAGCCTCTCCCCCGCGCTGATCCTCTCCTTCGCGGACGCGATCCTCAGCTACGTCGACGAGCTCGAAGCCCTCTCCCGCGACGGCTACATGGAGGCGCAGGCCCGCAACGGCACCCGCGACGAGACCCGCCGCCGCCGGCTGCTGCACCTGATCCTCGCCGGGCGGCCGGTGCCGCAGGGCGCGCTGACCGAATTAGCCGAGCAGACCGGCTGGCGGCTGCCGGAGCAGGTCACCCTGGTCGCGCTGCGCGGTCCGCTGACCCTCGCCCAGGGCGATCTCGACATCGATGTCCTCTTCGACCTGAGCTATCCGCAGCCCCACCTGCTGATTCCGGGCCCGGTCGACGAGGACCGGCGAAGATCCCTGGGGTCCGCTCTCGGCGCCACCCGCGCCGCCGTCGGCCTGACCGTCGACCTCGCGGACGCCGCCGACTCGCTGCGCTGGGCCCGCCGCACCCTCGAACTCGTCGAGTCCAAGATGATCGCGGACTCCCCCCTGGTCTTCGCCCGGGACGAACTCACCACCCTGTGGCTGCTCTCCGACCCGGCCCTCGTCGCCCATCTCGCCGCCCTCGAACTCGCCCCGCTGGACGGGCTGCCCGCCTCCCGCCGCGACCGCCTGGTGGAGACCCTGCGGGTGTGGCTGACCACCCGGGGCACCGCCGACCAGGTCAGCTCCCTGCTCGGGGTGCATCCGCAGACCGTCCGCTACCGGCTGCGCAACATCGACTCGCACTTCGGGGACCGGCTCGCCGACCCCGGGCACCGCTTCGCCACCGAGGCCGTGCTGCGGGCACTGGAACTGCAGGGCAACCGCTACGCGGACTGAGAGGCGTGCGCGGGCGGGGCCTCGGGGTGGTCGCCGCCCTCGGCGGAACCGGACTCGCCGGGCCCGGACCCGTCCGTGCCGGACTTGCCGCCTGACCCGGAGCCGGGCTCCGCGCCGCCGAGCCCCTGCGCGTGTTCGTGCTCGCGGGCCGAGGCGCGTGCCGTGGCCCGGGCGTCCTCGGCCGCCGCGAAGGCGGGGATCGTCCGCGGGCGCGGGCCGGACAGCAGGTGGACCAGGCCGAAGCCGGTGCCGATGACGACCGCGCCGCCGACCGCGTCCAGGATCCAGTGGTTTCCGGTCGCCACGATCGCGGAGATGGTGAACAGCGGGTGCAGGGTGCCGAGCGCCTTCATCCACCACTTCGGCGCGAGCGCGACGATGACGATGCCGCACCACAGCGACCAGCCGAAGTGCAGGGAGGGCATGGCGGCGTACTGGTTGGTGAGCGCGGTGAGCGCGCCGTAGTCGGGCTGGCTGAAGTCCTGGACGCCGTGCACCGTGTCGATGAAGCCGAGGTCGGGCATCAGCCGCGGCGGGGCGAGCGGGTAGAGCCAGAAGCCGACCAGCGCCAGCAGGGTGCCGAAGCCGAGCGCGGAGCGGGCCCAGCGGTAGTCCACCGGGCGCCGCGCGTAGAGCACCCCGAGGATGCCCAGCGGCACGAAGAAGTGGAAGGTCGTGTAGTAGAAGTCGAAGAAGTCCTGCAGCCAGGAGACCTTCACCACCGCGTGGTTGACCCAGTGCTCGACGTCGATGTGCAGGAACTGCTCCAGCGAGTAGACCTGGTCACCGTGTTTCTCGGCGGTGTCCCGGCCGCCCGCCGCCACGGTCCGGATCTCGGAGTACGCGGTGTAGCCGACCCTGATCAGGGCGAGTTCGAGCAGCAGATTGGGGCGGGTCAGCACCTTGCGCCACACCGGCAGCAGCGGCACCCGGCGGAACCGGGTGGGCCCCGGCGGCACCGAGTCGGTGGGGATGGGCCGCGCGTAGAAGACGGAGTCCCGCGAGA
Source organism: Streptomyces physcomitrii (assembly GCF_012273655.1). Taxonomy (GTDB): domain Bacteria; phylum Actinomycetota; class Actinomycetes; order Streptomycetales; family Streptomycetaceae; genus Streptomyces; species Streptomyces physcomitrii. The sequence continues at coordinate 167,929 of NZ_JAAWWP010000010.1, forward strand.
AGAAGGGCAGCACACAGGCGGCGGCGACCACCGCGAGCAGGACGAGGTTCTCCCGGATCGGGGTGAGGATCACATCGTCGGGGACCAGGACCGAGGCGGGCAGGGTCATCACCAGGACGACGGCGACCGGCCACATCGGCCGCGCCGAGTCCCGCCGCCCCATCCGGCCCGAGACCGCGAGCAGCAGCCACAGGAGCTGGTGCTGCCAGGCGGTCGGCGAGACGGCGACCGCCACACAGCCGGTGAGCGCGACGGCGAGCAGCAGCTGCCCGTCGCGGGCGTAGCGCACCGCCCGGCGCAGACCGGTGACCGCGACGGCAGCGGCGAGCAGCAGGAAGAGCGCGATCTCCACCGGGCCGTCGAGACCGAGCCTCAGCAGGGCGCCGTGCAGCGACTGGTTGGCGAGCGCGGCCGGATCACCGCCGAGCCCCGCGCCCGCGAGGTGGTGGAACCAGTACGTCGAGGAGTCGCTCGGCAGCGCCGCCCAGGCGAGCAGGGTGCAGGCGAGGAAGGTGGCCGCCGTGGTCAGGGCGGCCCGGCGGCGCTCGGTGCACCACAGCAGCACCGCGAAGAGCAGCAGGGTCGGCTGGAGGGCGACGGCGACACCGACCAGGACACCGCTCGCCCGCTGCCCGCGCACCGCGAAGCAGCCGAGCAGGACGAGCAGCACCGGGATCACGCTCGTCTGCCCGAGGTAGAGGGTGTTGCGGACCGGCAGCGACACCATCAGCAGGCAGATCGCGAACGGCGGGGCGAGCAGCGCCGTCCGCCGGGACACCGGCCCCGGCAGGGCGCGGGCGGCGAGCAGCGCCACCACGACGACCAGGAGCAGGGTCCCGAAGGTCCAGCCCCAGCCGAGCGCGTCCTCGGCCGCCCGGGTCAGCGGTCGGAGCACCATCCCGGCGAAGGGGGTGCCGGTGAACTGGTCGGAAGCGTAGAGGGAGCCGCTGACATGCAGGACGCCCTCGGAGCCGACCCAGGTCTCCAGGTCGATGAGCCGCTCGTCGGGCGGCAGCCTGAGGACCGCGGCCACCTGCCGCACCGCGAGGACGGCCGCCATCAGCCACAGACCGATCCTGACGAGCGCGAAGCGCGTCCTCGCGGTGTCCGCGCCCGCTGCCCCGAAGGCGCCGCTCACCTCTGACTGCCGCACATCTGCCACGCCCAAGTCGCTCCGCCCCGCTCCTCGCTGGTGCCACGCCCGCAGTGACATGGTCCCATCCGGCACCTCACGGTCCCCGTCCAGGGAGACGCGGGCAACCGGGGCTTCACCTGACAGCCGCCGCTGATCCGGCCCGAAGACCCCGAACCCGGCGCCCCTGAAGGCCCCGAGGACGATGATGCGCGGCGGATGATTCTCACTCAAGTCGAACAGAGTCCTGCCCTGGACACCCCAATCGGGATGCTTCCTCGAAAACCGCCGGTCACGCCCCTGTGGACAGACTTTTCCACAGCCTCACACAGCACCCAACGTAACGAGCTATGTTCGTCACAGTTCCTTAGCACGGCTAACGAGAAAGACCGGTGACCCCGCATGAGCGACCAGTTGTGGACCGCAGTCGACGCCTACCTCACCTCGGAACTCGCCCCCGCCGACGAGGCGCTGGCCGCCGCCGAGCAGGACAGCGCCCGGGCGGGACTGCCCCCGATCGCGGTGGCCGCCAACCAGGGCAAGTTCCTGCACCTGCTCGCCCGGATCCAGGGGGCCCGCCGCGTCCTGGAGATCGGCACCCTCGGCGGGTACAGCGCGATCTGGCTGGCCCGCGCCCTCCCCGAGGACGGCAGGCTGATCAGCCTGGAGTTCTCCCCCGAGCACGCCGAGGTGGCCACCAGGAACCTGGCCAGGGCCGGCCTCGACAAGATCACGCAGGTGCGGGTCGGCGCCGCCCTCGACCTGCTGCCCGTGCTCGCCGCGGAGCAGCCCGAGCCCTTCGACCTCGTCTTCATCGACGCCGACAAGGTCAACAACGCCCCCTACGTGGAGTGGGCCCTGAAGCTCACCAGGCCCGGCAGCCTCATCGTCGTGGACAACGTCGTCCGCGGCGGCCAGGTCGCCGACCCCGACAGCGAGGACCCGTCCGTCCTCGGCACCCGCGCCGTGGTGCGGCTCGTCGCGGAGCACCCCCGCCTGGAGGCGACGGCCCTGCAGACGGTGGGCACCAAGGGGTACGACGGCTTCCTGCTCGCCCGCGTGCGGGACTGAGAGCGGCGGGAGGGGCAAAGGCAGCGAGGAGGTGGTGAGGGGGTGAGGCGACCCGGGTGGTTGCGGCTACGGGGTTTGGTCAGGCCTCGTGGTAGAAGCCCAGGTTGACGGTGCGGGCGCTGCTCAGGTCCTGGACGACCAGTTCACCGGAGCCGCCGCGGGGCAGGGCGGCGCTGCCGCCGTAGTCGAGCTCCCGCTCGGTTCCGCCGGTGATCAGGCGTACCCGGGAGGAGGGTTCGGGGTGCGAGCCGCGCAGCCAGCCGACCGTCCACCCGCCGTCCGCGTCGCAGCCGAACTCCAGGTGGACCCGGGAGACGAACAGCCAGTCCTCGGGCGTCACCAGCCTGCACTGAGCCCGGTCCCGGCCGAGGCGCAGGACGGCACCGGGGTGGCTCGGCGCCTCCACCAGCTGCATACCGGCGGTGGCTCCGGAATCGGCGTCCCCCGACACCGTGGCCATCGTGAGTTCGAGCATGGTCAAGGCCTTTCGCGTCACCGGCCGACGGGCCCGTCCCCCGCCGCCCGTGGGCAGTCGGCACCGTCGCCGCCGCATAGTAGGACGCGCGAGGGCCGCCCGGCGATGCGCGTGACGGAGCACACATGTTCCCGGGGCTTCCTGGGAGACTGGAGGTATGACGGAACGCAAGCCACCCGGCGTGAGTTTCGAGAGCTGGGTCGACAGACAGATCCGCGAGGCCGAGGAACGCGGCGAGTTCGCCCGACTCGCCGGTGCGGGAAAGCCACTGCCCTCGGGCACCGACACGACGTACGACGAGCTGTGGTGGATCAAGGGAAAGATGGCCCGCGAGGGCCTCGCCCCACTCCCCCCGACGCTCGCCCTGCGCAAGGAGGCGGAGGACGCCCTGGACGCGGCGTACGCGGCGCCCTCCGAGCGGGCGGCCCGCCGGATCGTCGAGGCGGTCAACGTCAAGATCCTGCGCTGCCTGCGGATGCCGCCGCCCGGCCCGCCGCTGGGGATCAAGCCGTTCGACCTCGACGAGGTGGTGGCGGAATGGAAGGTGCGGCGGGGTGGAGGGGCGCGGGCTGGGGAGGGCGGGGTGGCGTAGGAGGGGGTAACGAGGGCGAGGGTGAGGGCGGCAAGAGGGGTGGGGGCGTTGGGGAGGAGGGGAGGGAGGGGGCGGGGGGGGAGGCCCCCCAGGTGGGAACACCGTCAAAGCGGCGACCCGAGCCAGGGCCCGGCGAGAGGAACACCACCGAAGCCCCGGTCGAATTTCGTTTGCCCGCCAGCCCCCCGGCGCTCCCACAATGCGGGATGACTTCCTGGACCGTCGCCCCCGAGCCCTTCGACTCCCCGGTGGCAGCCGCGCTCTGGCGCGCGTACTACACCGAGGTCAGCGACCGCTGGTACCTGCTGCACGAGGGCGCGCCCACCCCGCCCGAGGAGCTGGCGAAGGGCATCGCCTCGACCACCGGCAGCGAACTCGCCCCGCCGCACGGCCAGTTGCTGGTGTCCCGTTACGGGGGCGAGCCGGCCGGATGCGCCGGGGTACGACTGGTGGACGCGCGGACGGCCGAGCTGACGCGCGTCTTCGTGGGCCGGGCCTGGCGCGGCAGAGGCGGCGGGAGCGCCCTCCTCGACGCGATCGAGGAGGCGGCCAGGGGCCTGGGCGCCGACCGCATGATCCTCGACACCCGCGACGACCTGGTCGAGGCACGCGCCCTCTACCGCCGCCGCGGCTACCGGGAGACCGACGCCCACAACAACGAGCCCTACGCCGACCACTGGTTCCGCAAGGACCTGAGGCAGCGGGCGGAGACCGGAACACCTGCGGGGAAGCGCTGACGTATCCGCGCCGGGCGACGGATCTCCGATTCCCCCTCACGCTGCCCGGTGGACCGCCGAGGGACCCGCAGTTCAATGCCCCCGAGGACGGCCTGCTCAGACGGCCTGCTCAGACGACCTGCTCAGACCGCCTGCTCAGCCGAGAGGTCACCGCGTACCGCGCCGCGTGGCACCCGGAGCAGCAGAGTGCGAGACGCTCTGCTGCGCGACACCCCGCGGCGGCGCGCCCTGCTGCGGGCGTTCGCCGTCGCAGCCGCACAACTCCCCGTTGAGTTCGCCGACCAGGGCGGTGAGGTCCCTCGGCCTGCTGTCGTTCCACCAGTCGCCGAGCAGTTCCGCGAGGGAGTCCTCACGTGCCCGCGCCAGCCGCCGGGCGGCCTCGCGGCCCTGGGGTGTGAGGACGAGCGGCAGTCCCGCCCGTACCGCGAGGCGCCGCTCCTCCACCTGCCGGGCGCCCTCGGTGATCAGGCGCTGCGGCACCCCGGTCCGGGCGGCGAGCAGACCCGGTTCCGCGGAGCCGTAGCGCTGCAGGCGCAGCAGAAGCCAACTGGCCGCGGGCACAAGGTCGTAGCCCGCGCGTTCGGTGATCTTGACGTAGATCTCGTGGCGTCCTTCCCGGCTGCCGAGTACGGACAGGGCGCGGGCCACCTCGTCGCGGGAGGAGCGTTCGACCGGGTTGCAGACGAGTGTCTCGGTGGCCTCCGGGGCGGTCACCGACTTGCGCAGTGACTCCGGCCGGAAGAAGAGGGCGAGGAGGAAGGCGAGCAGTGCCACGGGCGCGCCGTAGAGGAAGACGTCGGTGATCGACGAGGAGTAGGCCTGGAGCACCGGTTCGCGGAGTTGCTCCGGCAGCCCCCGTACGGCGCGTGGATCGTCCTGGAAGGACTCGGGGCTTGTGCCGCCGGGCAGTTGGCGGCCGCGCAGTGCGGAGTCGAGCCGGCCGGTGAGCAGGTTCGCGAAGACGGCGCCGAAGATGGCCACGCCGAAGGAGGCGCCGATGGACCGGAAGAAGGTCACGCCGGAGGTGGCGACGCCCAGGTCCTCGTATGTCACGGCGTTCTGCGCGATCAGGATGATCACCTGCATGACGAGGCCGAGACCGAAGCCGAAGACGAACAGCGAGGCGCTCACGGCGAAGTCTCCGCTGGACAGTTCGAGGCGGTGCAGCAGGAGCAGCCCGGTGGCGGTGACCGCGCCGCCCGCGAGGGGGAAGAACCGCCAGCTCCCGGTCCTGCTCACGATCTGCCCGGAGCCGACGCTCGCGAGGAGGGTGCCGACGACCATGGGCAGCAGGTGCACGCCCGCCATGGTCGGGGAGACGCCGCGGACGACCTGGAGGTAGGTCGGCAGATAGGTCATCGCGCCGAACATCGCGAAGCCGACCACGAATCCGATCACCGCGCACAGCCGGAAGTTGCGGATGCCGAAGAGCTTGAGCGGCAGGACGGGTTCCTCGGCGCGGCGTTCGACGGCGACGAGTACCGCGATGAGGACGACGGCGAGCGCCGCGAGGGCGGTGATCTGCGGCGAGAGCCAGTTCCAGGTGGTGCCGCCGAGGGAGGCGACCAGGATGAGGCAGGACGCGGCGCCCGCGACGACGAGGGTGCCGAGGTAGTCGATGGTGTGCCGGGTGCGGCGGACCGGGACGCGCAGGACGGTGGCGATGACCACGAGGGCCACCGCGCCGAGCGGCAGATTGACGTAGAAGACCCAGCGCCAGCTGAGGTGTTCCGTCAGTACGCCGCCCACCAGCGGTCCGAGCACGCTCATCGTGCCGAAGACGGCGCCGAACAGGCCCTGGTAGCGGCCCCGTTCACGCGGCGAGACGAGGTCGCCGACCAGGGCCATCGACAGCACGATCAGCCCGCCGCCGCCCGCCCCCTGGAGGGCGCGGAAGCCGATCAGCTGGCCGAGGTCCTGGGCCACGCCGCAGAGCACGGAGCCGGTCAGGAAGACCACGATGGCGAGCTGGAAGAGTCTCTTGCGCCCGTACTGGTCGCCGAGTTTGCCCCACAGCGGGGTGACCGCCGTCGAGGCCAGGAGGTAGGAGGTCACCACCCAGGACAGGTGGTCGATGCCCCCGAGGTCGCCGACGATGGTCGGCAGCGCGGTCGCCACGATGGTCTGGTCGAGCGCGGCGAGCAGCGTACCGAGCAGCAGCGCCCCGATCGAGATCAGGACACCTCCGCGGGCGGGCGCGGCATCGGGGCCGGGGCCGGAACCTCCACCCGGCGGCGACGCGGCGGGCCCGGCCTGTGCTTCCTCAGCCATGCTGTGCTTCCTCAGCCTGGGGACTCCCGAGCCGGGAAGCTCCGCGCCCTGCTGAGCACGGACGGCGTCGCTTCCCTCGTCCCCATCCTCAGGGGTGCGGTACGGGTCGGCCTCCTGACCGGATCGAGCCGCCGTCACGGGGAGCGGCTGCGCCGAGCACATAGCGCGACGGCATAATCTCCGGTGCCGCCGCGGCACCCACGCACACGCGTGCACCTGCCGCGGCCGACCGGGAGGGGTCCCTTGTGAGCGGACAGAACTGTCCTGACTGCGGCTCGGCGCACTCCTCCGAGACCGGCCAAGCCTGCGGCTGCCGCCCGCAGAGCACGAAGGAGGGGGCAGCGGAGCGCACTCTGGAGATGCGGGCTGTGGGGGCGGGGGCAGAGGGCGCCGGGTCGCGGGCGGAGGTACGGGGTGCGCGGTCCGGGACGGAGGTGCGGGGCTCGCATTCGGGGGCGGAGGTACGGGGCTCGCATTCGGGAGCGGAGGTACGGGGCTCGCATTCCGGGATGGAGATACGAGGCGCGGAGCCCATAGCGGAGATACGCGCTACCCGGTCTACGGAGCGAATACGGACCGATGAGCCCGCGGCGGAGATGCGCGCGGCCGAGCCCTCGGCACAGACGCATGGCGCCCAGTCCACGGTGAAGGCCCCGGTGAAGGTCCCGGACGCTGAGCCTACGGAGCAGATGCGGACCGCTGAGCCTCCGGTGCAGGTGCGGACCCCTGAGCCTCCGATGCAGGTGCAGGCCGCTGAGTCCATGGCCGAGCCCCAGGCCGTTGAGTCGACAGTGCAGATGCGGGCCGTCGAGGGCGCGGGCCAGCCTCAGGCCGCCCAGCCCTCGGCGCAGCCCCAGGCACAGACTCAGGCTCCCCAGTCCTCGGTGCAGACCCAGGCCACCCAGCTCTCGGCACAGCTCCAAGCCACCCAGTCCCCGGCGCAGACCCGGGCCGCCGAGCACTCCGCGGAGACGCGCACCGCTGGGCCCACGGGACCGGCGGAACCCACGGGTCCCACGGCGGAGGCACGCGCCGCCGAGCGCAAAGAGGCGCGTGCGGCCGAGGCCGCCACGGCCTCGGACTACACCCCGCTGCGAGTACGGCCCTACGTCTCACTCTCCGAGTCGGACGAGCCCCCGCACACGGGCGTGGTGTCCCAGCCGCTGCCGCCGTTGGCGACGCCGGGCGGGGCGGCGGCACGGCAGACGGCCGGGCAGGCGGGTGTTCTCGCCGCGGGCGGCAGGCGCCGATGGTCCGGCCGCCGCCTCGGTCTCGTCGCCGCGCTCGGCACGACCGCCGGTGCCGTCGTACTCGGGCTCCTCGTCACCGACGCCCTGTCCGGCGGCTCCGAGGACGACGAGGCGATACCCGAGGCCCGGTCGAGTCGAGCGCAGACCTACGTTCCCGATCCCACCCCCAGTTCCTCGGCACCGGCGAGCCCGAGCGCGACCCCGTCGAAGAAGCCCAGCCCCACGCGCACCACGGCCCCGCCTCCCCCGCCGCCGCGCCCGAAGCCGACCACGTCCCGCAGCGCGATGCGCCCCAAGCCGGTCGCCGTCCCCGTCCTGCGCGCGGGCAGCCGGGGCCCCGAGGTGGCGGAACTCCAGCGGAGGCTCCGCCAGGCATACCTGTACGCGGGACCGTACGACGGCGTATACGACACCCGGGTCGAGAACGCGGTCCGCGGCTACCAGTTCACCCGCGGCATCAGCTCCGACCCTTCGGGCGTGTACGGAACGGCCACGCGCAAGAGCCTGGAGGGGAACACGAAGGGGTGAGCCGGCGAGATCGGCGAGATCGGCGAGATCGGCGAGATCGGCGAGATCAAGGTAGTCGGCTGAGCGGGCAGGAGGCTGAGCGGGCAGGAGGCTGAGCGGCGCGGCGGGTGAGCCAGCCGCTCCACGGGGGATCAGCGGCGCGGTCAGGGTTCGACGCCTGACCGGCAGCCACCCCACCTGACAGGTAACAGGTGACGGATGACAGATGACGGATTTCACTATCTGTCATCCGTCACCTGTTACCTGTCACCACAACCGACAGCGCCACTACCGCCACTGCCAACACCCCCGCCCCACCTACAGCCCCCACCACTCCCCCACCCCACTCCACCTCACCCCACAAAAACCTCCACCCCATCCCCCACCCCAACCACCCGCACCCCCGTGAGATCCGGAACCACCACATCCGGCTCATGCGCGGCCGCACGCGAACCGATGCCCACGACCCTCATCCCCGCCGCCCGGCCCGCCGCGATCCCCGCGCCCGAGTCCTCGAAGACGACGCAGTCGGCGGGCTCGACGCCCAGTTCGGCGGCCCCCTTGAGGAAGCCCTCGGGATGCGGCTTGCTGGCGCCGACCGACTCCGCCGTGATCCGCACCCCGGGCATGGGCAGCCGGGCCGCGTTCATGCGAACGGTGGCGAGGGGGAGGTTCGCGGACGTGACCAGCGCGTGCGGGAGGCCGACGAGCGAGGCGAGGAAGTCGGCGGCGCCGGGGATGGGCACCACGCCCTCGACGTCCTCGGTCTCGGCGGCGAGCAACTCGGCGTTGTCGGCGATGTTCTCCTCGACGGAACGGTCGGGGAGCAGCAGCGCCATCGAGGCCTGCCCCTGCCGCCCGTGGACGATCCGCATCGCCTCGTCGCCGTCGATCCCGTGCTCGGCCGCCCAGCGCCGCCAGAGGCGCTCGACCACCGCATCCGAGTTGACGAGGGTGCCGTCCATGTCGATCAGGAGGGCGCGGGCGGACAGGACCGTGGTGGCCGGCATCGACTGACTCCAGTGCATCGGATCGCCTGCGGTCCCGAGCGCCGACGGGCGGGTCACCCCGCAGACCGCCGCACACCCGAAACCTTTGTTCACCAACGATACAAAGCGTCCACCGCAGACCCAACACAGACTCGACCCAGGAACAGATCCGGCCCGAGACGGGACAAGAACAGATCCGCCCTCAGATCTCGAGGAAACCGCCCGAGAACAACCGGGCCCGGCCCGGGCCCCTCACTCACCCAGTCGCAGCCTCATAGAGACTCCAGACCCCCAACCCGAGCATCAAGAGCGCGGCGACCTTGGTGATCAGCTTCAGCGGAACCCGCTTCATGAGGGCCTTCCCGCCCAGGATGCCCAGCGCCGCCACGGCCCAGAGGGCGAGCACCGCGCCGATGCCCACGGACAGGGGGTCGTCGTACCGTGCGGCGAGGTTCGCGGTCATGATCTGCGTCAGGTCACCGAACTCGGCCACCAGGATGAGCATGAAGCCGGCGCCGGAGACCTTCCAGAAGCTCTGGTCGGCGGGTTCGCGTACATCCTCTTCCTCCTCGGAGCCCTGCCGCAGCAGCATCGCCGCGCCACCGAGGAAGAGCAGACCGGTCACGAGGTGGACCAGTCGCTGCGGAAAGAGTGTCAGCACGCTGCCCGCCGCGACGGCGAGGACGACGTGCAGGGTGAAGGCGGCGGCGACACCGGCGAAGACGTACGAGGCCCGGTAGCGGGTCCCGAGCACCAGCCCCGCCAGCGCCGTCTTGTCCGGCAGTTCGGCGAGGAAGACAACGCCGAAGACGAGCGCCGTCACGCTGAAGCTGATCACAGTTCCTCATATCGGTCGGGCGCCACCCCACCGAGAGCTGCTGCATGTCGCGAACCTCGGCAGGGCAGCGCACATGAATGTCCCGTACCCGAGGGCACGGCATGGCACTGCTGCCGAAGGTCTCGCTGGCGGACACGGTCTCCGTGTGCCGCTCCGGGCGCCGGCTCAGACGAGCTGAGCAGTATGTCGACGGTCCGGCGAAGAGCTACTCCCCTTCTGCGCCTCACACCATACGGGACACCCCCCGCACCCCTTCAAGTGCCGCCGCCCCCGCCAGTACCCACGACCACACCCCACACACCGGCACCGATCGCCACCCCTCCCCCTCACGTGACTTCCGCCACACGCCCGACGCCCACCCCCAGCCACGCCCGGCCCCACTTCACCCGCACCGGCACCCGGCCTCCCGCAGCCCTCGACCACCGCCCCCTATCAGCCATTTGGCCGCCTTCTTCCCCAAGTCGTGGCACGAGACGAACAGATGACGGATTGCCGCCCCTCTTGAGACTCCGCGCCGTTGACGCGACCCTGTCACCTGGCGCACACCTCCACGAAACCCCGCGCCGACAGCATGGCCGGGCCCCACCCGGTCAACGTCCCCCCACAACGAGGGAGTTCACATGTCCGTTTTCTACGCGCGTGGAACCCTGACCAAGCGGCGTCTCGGCGTGCTCGGCGCGCTCACCGCAACCGTCTCCGCGCTCGCGGTGATGACCGGCCCCGCCGCCCAGGCCTCGCCCCCCACGCCCGTCGACGCCGCCACCGCCCGCACCTACCTCTCCGAACTGACCGTGGCCGCCGAAGGCTCGCTGGACGGCTACGACCGCGACCAGTTCCCGCACTGGATCACCCAGGACGGCTCCTGCGACACCCGCGAGACCGTCCTCAAGCGGGACGGCGAGAACGTCGAGACCGACTCGGACTGCTCGGCCAGCTCCGGCAGTTGGTTCTCGGAGTACGACGACGAGACCTGGACCGCCTCCGGTGACGTGGACATCGACCACGTCGTGCCGCTGGCCGAGGCCTGGCGTTCCGGCGCCAACGACTGGACCACCCCGGAGCGCCAGGGCTTCGCCAACGACCTCAGCGAGCCCCAGCTGATCGCCGTCACCGACAACGTCAACCAGTCCAAGGGCGACAAGGACCCCTCGGAGTGGATGCCGCCGAGCTCCTCGTATAACTGCACCTACGTCCGGATGTGGGTCCAGGTGAAGCACCACTACGACCTGACCATCGACGACGCCGAGAAGAGCGCGCTGGAGTCCACACTGAGCGGCTGCTGACCCGCACCGCGCAGCCGGAGGCGTCCCCTGCGGACGCGTTCCCTCCGGGCATCTCCTCCGCGCCCGGCGCCTCTCCACCGGAAGAACAGCGCCGAGAACCCGTGCGCTGACGATCGGTGCACCGGGGCAGAGAGGGTGGGCCGGCTCACATGGGCCGACCCACCCCTCCCGGCCGTTCCGTGCCGTACGGTGCGGCGATGGAGGAGAGTGAGCACATGGCAGCGCTGCGCCTGGGACCGGTACTGAGGTATGTCGGCGCCTCCAGCGCGACCGTCTGGGTCGAGACGAGCCGCGCCTGCACGGCGGAGGTGCGCTGCCCGGGCGGAGCCGGTGGTCGCTCCCGCACCTTCTCGGTCGCAGGCCACCACTACGCGCTGATCACCGTGACCGGGCTGCCGTCGGGCACGGACACCGCCTACGAGCTGCTGCTCGACGGCGAAAGCGTCTGGCCGCTGGCCGACCGGCGCTTCCCCGCCAGCGTCATACGCACGCCCATCCCCTCCCTGGACACCGCGGCTCCCACCATCACCGCCGGACACCCGCACCGCGCCCAGGACACCGAAGCCAAGGCGGACGCACCGCCGACCGTACCCGCGAGCCCGTCCGCGAACGCGGGCACGGACAAGACCGCCGCTCCGGAAGCAGACGGACGCACGGACGGAACCCCGGACCCCGCAGGGAGCAGGACCCCCGCTCCGGAAATCGGCCCGAACCCGCCCGGCGACGGAAAGCTCCGCATCGCCTTCGGCTCCTGCCGCTGGTCCGCCCCGCCCGCGGACGTGCAGAACCGGGTGGGTCCCGACGCCCTGGACACCCTCGCGGCCCGCATAGCCGCCGATCCGCACGCCGAACGGCCCGATGTCCTGCTCCTCCTCGGCGACCAGGTCTATGCGGACGAGACCTCCGAACCCACCCAGGAATGGCTCGCCTCCCGGCGCGACCTCGACGAGCCGCCCGGCACCCAGGTCGCGGACTTCGAGGAGTACACCCGCCTCTACTACGAGTCCTGGCTCGACCCGGAGGTCCGCTGGCTGCTGTCCACCGTCCCCAGCCTGATGATCTTCGACGACCACGACGTCATCGACGACTGGAACACCAGCGCCGCCTGGCTCACCGAGACCCGCGCCCAGCCCTGGTGGCGGGAGCGGATCCTGAGCGGCTTCATGACGTACTGGATCTACCAGCACCTCGGAAACCTCACCCCGCAGCAGCTGAAGGACGACCCCGTCTACGCGGCGGTGTGCGCCGAGCCCGAGGCGACCGAGACGCTCCGCTCCTTCGCCGCCCGCGCGGACGCCCGGGTCGCCGCAGACCGGGAGACCGCCGAGGAGACACCCGCGGAGGGGCTGCGGTGGAGCTACCGGCGCGATTTCGGCCGGGTGCGGCTGCTGATGGTGGACACCCGTGCCGCCCGCGTCCTGCAGGAGGACCAGCGCGCGATGCTCGGCCCGTCCGAGGAGGCCTGGCTGCGCGAGCAGGCCACCGACGAACCGGGTTCCTACGACCATCTGCTGATCGGCAGTTCGCTGCCCTGGCTGCTGCCCCACCTGGTGCACGACGCCGAGGTCTGGGACGCGGGGCTGTGCCGGGGTGAGCGCGGCGGCCCCTCGGGGCGCTGGGCACGCTTCGGCGAGAAGCTGCGCCAGGCCGCCGACCTGGAGCACTGGTCGGCCTTCCCCGCCTCCTTCGACGCCTTGGCCGATCTCCTCGCCGAGGTGGGGTCGGGGCCGGGCGCCCCCGCGACCGTGTGCGTCCTCTCCGGCGATGTGCACCACGCCTATGTCGCCGAACCTTCCTGGCCGACGGAGAGCCGCCCCTCGGCCCGCGTGCTCCAACTGACCTGCTCCCCGGTGCACAACTCCGTTCCGGCCTACATGAAGGCAGGCTTCCGCTTCGGCTGGAGCGCCCTCGGCCGTGCCCTGGGCAGCCTGCTGCTCCGGCACGCCCGCGCACCGCGCGCCGCCGTCAAGTGGCGCCGCACCGGCGGCCCCTGGTTCGGAAACCACCTCATGACCCTGGAGATCCAGGGCCGTTCGGCGCGCCTGCGCCTGGAACGTGCCCGCCTCAGCGGCACCGACGACCGGCGCCTCGAAACGATACGAGAGACCCCACTCAGCTGAGCAGCACCGAACCGGACCGACCGGCCCTCCGGGCCGAGGTGACCGGATCGGTCCAGGCCGAGGCGAACCGACCGATCCAGGCCGATCCGAACCGAGCGGTCCGGGGCAGTGCGAATCGAGCGGTCCGGGGCCGTCCGAACTGAATGGTCCAGGGTGGTCGGAACTCAGCAGTCCGGGAGAGTCCGAAACGAGCAGCCCACGGCGGTCCGGGGGTACAGGCCACGCCCCCGTCGCCCGACGAGGCAAGGCCTCCTCACCACCCGCCCAGCACCACAGCGCGCCCTGACTCCCGCGCGAGCCCGGCCGCCCGACGAGGCCGAGAGCACCACCTGCACGCCGCCGCCTCCACACTCCGTGCGAGCACAGCCCCCTGCGCAACCTGCGGCTCCACGCCCTCTCCCCCCTCCTTCTCCTTGCCCTTCTCCTCACTCTCCCCCGCACCCCGAACTCGCGGCCCTCCTGGTTGAACAACAGCGCCGCCCCGTCCGTACCACCACGCAGCAGGTCGGCGAAGCGATCGCGCGGCACCGCCGCGTCCACAGAGCACATCGCCCCGCAGCCCTAGTGGCCCGTACATGTACCTCCGCACCCACCTCACGCCTTCCCCTCCCCCTCTCGATCGAATTCCGCTTGGAGACTGTTGAACTCGCAAGCATATGTTAGGGTCGCCTAACCTTCTCCGAGTTGTGTCCGCACGAGCCGTACTGAGCTGCGCGGACCACTCGGCCATGCCCCCACCGAAGGAGTCCCGACCATGACTGAGACCCTCAACAAGGCCCAGCCGTATGCCATCGGTGCATTCCGGATCGTCGTCGGCCTGCTGTTCGCCTGCCACGGAGCGGCCTCCCTCTTCGGCGTTCTCGGCGGTGCCGCGGGCGGCGGCACCATCGACGCCGGAACCTGGCCGGGCTGGTACGCGGCAGTCATCCAGCTGGTCGGCGGCAGCCTGGTCCTGCTCGGCCTCGGTACCCGGGCGGCGGCGCTCGTGGCCTCGGGCTCCATGGCCTACGCCTACTTCAAGGTCCACCAGCCCGAGGACCTGTGGCCGATGCTGAACGGCGGCGAATCGGCCGCGATGTTCTGCTGGGCCCTGCTGCTCCTTGTCTTCACCGGCTCCGGCACCTTCGGCCTCGACCGCCTCCTCGTCGCCTACGGCCGCAACCGCGGTACGGCCGAGTCCCACCCCGAGGGCGAAGAGGCCACCCGCCGGAACACCGTCACCGCCTGAACCCCGGCCGACCCGGCGGCACATGCGCCGACACCGTCCCGCAGCACGCGCGTCGGCACCCGCCATGACCACCGAGGCACGACACCACCCCGGCACCGCGCCACGACACTCAGCCCGCCTTCGCCCGACACCTCCCCCCCCCTCACCCCATCCAGCCCCGATCAGGCGGCGGCCCGCACCCACCCGGGGGCCGCCGCCCCGGCCAACCCCTTTTCCACGACCCTCACTTGAAGGCCCTCAAGGACCTCGTGGAGGGCGGAAGACCGCTTTCCCATACGCCGGAACGGAACCGCGATCACCTCACCCCCGCGGCTCGAACGGCCCGGTGAAACAGGCCAGCCGCTCCCCTGCTCCGCCCGGTTCCTGGTGGATCACCACGGAGTTGGCCTCGCCCGGCCTGAACCCCCACTGGTGGTGCGCCGCGGCGAAGCCCTCCCCGTGCCCATCGGACGTGAAGTCGAGCCACACCTCGTTGTGCGGGTTCACGTAGTCCGGGTCCTCCGAGGGCTGAACCGGATCCTTGCGATGCCGGTAGTGCCCGCCCGCGTCGGCCGGATCGGCAGTACAGCCACCGGTGTGCGCATGCGCCCCGTAGGCGTGACCGGGCCGCAGTCCTCCGACCGCAGTTCGACCACCGCCCCCTGACGGCCGCTGTCCTGCACGACCTGGATCCGCGCCCCGGGCGGAACCCACCGCGAGTCGTACGTCACCGCCGGCGACCGCCCTGCCGAAGCCGGTGCGAACTTCCCTTCCCCCCGCAGCACATGCCCCGTACCGGGGACGGCCACCGAGCCTGCCGTGGCAAGCACAGCCGCGGCCGCGGCACCCGCCAGAACTCCAGCCACCCTCGTCACCCCACTCCTCGAACTCGATTCCCCCGTCGCCCACCCCTCCGTCCCGCCTGAGCCGTCGGCGGGGGAATCCGTCAGCCCCCGTCGACCGAGGGGCGCAGCCGGGTGAACGTGATGTACCGGACAGCAGGGCTTATTGGCGGACGGCCGACGGCACGCGCGGCGTACGCTGTTGGGCGGTCCGGCCGCCCCAAGCCCTCACCGAGGCAGGGCGGCATTGTCTTGCCGACGGGGGAGTCTCGGTGCTGGAGAGTCTGGGCGCGCTTGTCGGCAGCCCGTGGATCTATGCGGCGGTCGCCGTCTCCGTGCTCCTCGATGTCTTCCTTCCTGTGCTGCCGAGTGGTGTCCTCGTGATCACCGCGGCCACCGCGGCGGCGGGTTCCGGAGTCGCCGCCACCGGAGAAGTGCCGCACGAGGTCCCCGACATCCTGGCGTTGCTCCTCTCCGCCGCGACCGCCTCCGTGCTCGGCGACCTCTTCGCCCACCAACTGGCCGCGCGGGGCGGCAGCCGTCTGGAGAACGCCCTCGCGCGCTCCCGGCGCCTGGCGAAGGCACACGCCCAACTCGGCGCGGCACTGGCGCGCGGCGGCGGCCCTCTTGTCGTCCTCGCCCGCTTCGCGCCCGCGGGCCGTTCCCTGGTCTCGCTCGGGGCGGGTGCCGCGAACCGCCGGATACGCGAGTTCTTGCCCTGGTCCGCGGTGGCCGGTGTCGCCTGGGCCCTCTACAGCGTCGGCCTCGGCTACTTCGGCGGACAGTGGCTGGGGGCGACCTGGCTGGCCACGGGTGTTTCGCTGCTCGCGTTGCTCGCCTCCGGGGCCGCGGCGGCCTTTGTGATGCGCCGACCGCGTACCGCCGGCCCCTCGGCGGCCCCCACGGGCTTCATCGGCGAGGGAACGGTCCCGTTGCCGACCTCCTCCTCGGCACCCCACTCCGCGATCGCACGGAACGACTTCCCCGGCAGGAGCACCGTCCCGATACCGGGCCGGTCACACAGCGCCCCGACTCCGGAACCGGCGCGACGACCTCGTACGGACGCCTAGCGGCCTGACGATCGGCCTCAGCAACTCACCATGTCCGGACCCCCCTTGCTCACTTTCTCCGTGTTCGCTCAACTCGCCGCTTGACGACTTCCCTGCCCCCGCACCTGCAGGTCGGACAGGAGCTCGGCCGTCGCCTCGGCGACCGCGTCGACCGCCCGCTCGAAGACTTCACGGTTGTGCGCGGCGGGTGCGCGGAAACCGGAGACCTTGCGGACGTACTGCAGGGCAGCGGCTCGTATCTCCTCCTCGGTGGCTTCCTCGGGGAGGGCCGGGGGACGGAGCGTCTTGATGCTTCGGCACATGCCCCCAGTGTTGCGCAGCGGCGCCGATCCCGCGGAGGCCTGTGGATAACTCCGCAGAGGGCCTCCGGAACCGGGCGGATCCCCCTGACTCGCACCGCTCCAGCGGACCGGGAGGCCGTCGCGATCACGGACGGGCAGGGGTTCGTCACCCCGCGAACGGTCCGCACGGCACCTTCGAGTGAAGAGGCCGGTTCGACTCGCTTCTCGAATTCGAACAGACGTACCATTAGCGCGTGGCTGCGACCTACGACTTCCCGAGCGATCTCCTCGCGGGCCAGGAGGAGCTGCACCAGGTGCGGGCAGAACTCCTCAACCTGCTGAAACGACTCCCCTGGTCAGTGGAGCCCCTCGACGGATTCAGCGACACACAGGGGTGGCGCATGGTGGAGCGTCCCGCCTCACCGGGGTGGAGTCCTGCCGAGCAGGCCGAGGTGGAACTCTTGCGTAAACGGGAACGCGAACTCGCCGTCTTCGTGACCTGTCACCCGTACTGGACCGGCATCGCGGGCTCCGACTCCGTGGACGCCCGCATGGCGCTCAAACACGCCCAGGACCGGGAGGCCGACGAGGACCCGGGCGCCTGAACACCCGCAGTCGCCTGAACACCCGCGATGGAGCGAGCTGCTCCCGAGCCACCCGACCTGAGGGCTCGCGCTTCAGCGGGGCCGCCGGGAACGCCGAGTGCCCCGGCCGGAGTTCGGCCGGGGCACTCGGATCCCGGTGGGCGCGGACGGTTTCGAACCGCCGACATCTGCCTTGTAAGGGCAGCGCTCTACCACTGAGCTACGCGCCCGGGTGAGCCGACAGCCTACCCTGCCGGGGCCGCTGCCTCACAAACCCGTTGTGGCCGGGGGTTATCCCCACCTCGGACCCTCCGGTCCACCGGCTGCCGCGAGCCGCTCGCCTTGCCTACTTTCGAGGTGCGCGCTCGGCACCGGACGACCGAAGTCCCCGCCGACCGCGAACCGACCGCCTCCACGCGGGAAAACAGGGAAGTTCAGGGGGACCACCATGCACGCCCAGTCGCACCGAGCACGCTTCCGGCGCACCTCACTCGTGCTCACCGCAACAAGCGTGGCGGCGGCCACAGCGCTGCTGAGCGGTTGCGGGGCGCAGGCGAGCAGCGACAAGACGCCGGAGCGCCGGGCCTTTGCACTGCAGGGCAAGACCCTGACCATCGACTCGGACGACTCCGCACTGGAACTGGTGCCGGCGGACGGGGACAAGGTGCGGGTGACCCGCTGGTTCGAAGGCTCGGTCGTGCTCGGCGGCGACCCGAAGGTGACCTGGTCGATGAAGGACGACCGGCTCTCGCTGCGCATGAAGTGCTCCGGCGTCGTCGCCGACTGCGCCGCCAAGCACCGGGTCGAGATCCCCCGGGACGTGGCCGTGAAGGTGAGCAACTCCGACGGCAGTGTGCGTGCCGTGGGCTTCCGCAGCCCGCTGAGCGTCAAGACCTCCGACGGCGGCATCTATGTGAGGGACTCGAGGGGCGCCCTGGATCTGCGGAGCCACGACGGCTCCGTGCGCGGTGAGGGCATCCGTTCCGGTCAGATCAAGGCGGACACCCACGACGGTTCGGTGGACCTGGGCCTGCGTACGGTGCCCGACCGCGTCGACGCCAAGAGCCACGACGGTTCGGTGACGCTCGGCCTGCCCACCCGCGGTGCGGGAACGGGCGGCGGCAAGATCGCGTACCGGCTGGACACCGGGGCCCACGACGGCAGCGTCGATGTCGGCGTACCGCGCGACGACCGGAGCGCCCATCGCGTCTCGGCACACAGCTGGGACGGCAAAGTCACGGTGCGCAGCGCGAACTAATCGGCCCGTGTGTTCGTCCTTACCGGGTGGGACAATGTCCCGGACGGGGCGACGACAGCACGGGAGAGGGAAGTGACGGCGAGACCCGCGGAGCCGTACACGCCGCACGCCCTGCGCAAGCCTGCGCAAACGGATGCCGGACACCGGCAGGCGGGGGCAGCGGCGGGCGGCAGCGCTCCTCGCCTCGCGGGCGCCTCCTCGCCCGGCCCCGTGCTCCCCAGGCCCTCCGCCCGCGGAGCCTTCGCCCGCGGCGCGCAGAGTGCGCGCGAGGTGCTGGGCCTGGCCCTTCTGCCGCTCCTCGCCGCGGTCGTGCTGCCCGCGGCGGTGGCCGGCGGCGGAACCCGTCGCTGGTTCGGCGGGCGTTCGGAAGGCCAGCGGGCCGAGGCGCAGGCGGCCAAGGACGCGGCGGCCACGGCCTTCTACGAGCTGGACACCGCGCAGCGGGACCTGCGCATCTCCATCGAGACCATCGTCGCCGTCGACGATTCCCCGGCCGCCAGACGCGCCGTCTCCGACTTCGAGGCACTCGGCCATCGCATCGACGAGT
This sequence comes from Streptomyces physcomitrii, assembly GCF_012273655.1. Lineage (GTDB taxonomy): Bacteria > Actinomycetota > Actinomycetes > Streptomycetales > Streptomycetaceae > Streptomyces > Streptomyces physcomitrii. The sequence continues at coordinate 186,983 of NZ_JAAWWP010000010.1, forward strand.
GCAGCCAGCAGTACATCACCGCCGTCGACAGCTACGACCTCGACCGGGACGATCTCGACTCCTCCACGGCAGCGCAGGCGAGGAACGCGCTGACCCACGCCAGGAGCGAGCTCGACCGCACCCGCCAAGACCTCGACCGCTTCGGGCAGAGCCTCGGCCCGCTGCTCGGCAAGGCCGAGACCCAGCTCGCACGGCTCGCCCCCTCCGTCGAGCGGGCCCGCCAGGCGCTGCTCGCCGCCAGCAACGCCCTGGACGCCGCGCGGGGCACCGGCCTCAAGGCGGACGACCTCGCGGCCCGCCTCGCCGCTCTGGGCCCCGAGCTGACCCGCCTCAACGAGGGCGCGGGCCGTCATGGCGTCCCCGAGACACTCAGCCGCGCGGAGCAGGTGGCCCGCGAGTCCGAGGCCGTACGCAGCGAAGCCGAGCGCCTGCCGGAGCGCGCCGCCGAGATAGACCGCCGCCTGGTCTCCCTGCGCACCCGCGCCCAGGCCCTGACCACCCGCTCCGGCCAGGTCGAACCGATCCTCAGCGAACTCCGGCGGCGCTTCACCGCGGCCTGCTGGCAGGACCTGCAGCAGGTGCCCCAGCAGGCGGTCGACCACGTCCAGCAGGCCGAGCAGAAGCTCAAGCAGGCGCAGTCCGCCCGCGAGGAACAGCGCTGGCCCGACGCCACCTCGCTGCTGTCCACCGCACGAGCCCTGCTGAACACCACCGACGAGGCGGTCTCGGCCGCCGGTGACCGGCTGAACCGGCTGAACGCCGTCGCGAAGGACCCCCAGCAGGAGGTCGACCGCACCCGTTTCGCCATCCGGGACGCCCAGCGCCTCGCCATGGCGGGACGGCAGACCCCGGACCCCCGCCACGCCGGCCCCCTGGACAACGCCGTCGCCCGGCTGGAACGCGCCCTCACCGGTCTGGAAGGACGCCACCCGGACTACTGGCACTTCCTGACCGAGACCGAGGCGATCCGGCACGACGTGGGGCTCGTCGTGAACGACATCCGCGAAGAGCGCGGCGCGGGAGCCTGAGACCTCCCCCCTGACGCGCCGACCAGGCCGCCCGTGGGTGGTTCCGCTGGAAATCCTCCCGCTTCGGGCGGATGCTGAAGGCAGAGGCGCCTCCCGCGCAGCTCGCTGTACGAGGTGTGATCCCGGTATCCCACCTCGCGGGTGCCGTCCGGAGCGAAAGGCACTGTGGGAGAGGCCTCACCGAGTGCCCAAGGCGCAAGGAGGCTGAGATGGTCACTCCTCACCCGAACCTCAGGGCCAAGCGACGGATCTCCTTCGACGATCACCTCCCCACCGATCACAGCCTGAACCAGTTCTACCGAATCGGTGCCGGTCTCATGGGCCTCGTGCTGCTCGCCTTCGGCATCCTGGGACTGATCGACCGCATCGGATTCTTCGACCGCGGCGGCGACACCGTCGCCGGGCTGAACACCAACGGCGCCCTCAGCGTGCTGTCCATCTGCGTGGGCGCGCTGCTCTTCATCGGCATGGTGATCGGCAAGAACATCGCCTCCACCGTGAACATGGTCGTGGGCGTCGCCTTCATCCTCAGCGGCTTCGTCAATCTCGCGCTGCTGGACACGGACTACAACTTCCTCGCCTTCGGCATCGAGAACGTCCTCTTCAGCTTCATCGTGGGCGTGGCCCTGATGTTCTTCGGGATGTACGGCAGGGTCGGCAGCAAGCTCCCCCACGACAACCCGTACTGGCGTGCCCGGAACCCGGAGCAGGCCGAGCAGGAGGACCGGCTGAGGAGTCTGCGGCGCAGCGGTGCCACCGAGGTCGGCAATCGCCAGGGCCCGCCGTCCCTCAGCCGCTAATCTGGTCCGCATGCCTCGCTACGAATACCGCTGCCGGACCTGCGGCGACACCTTCGAACTGTCCCGTCCCATGGCCGAGTCCTCGGCTCCGGCCGATTGCCCCGCGGGCCACGACGACACGGTCAAGCTCCTCTCGACGGTCGCCGTGGGCGGCGCTGTCTCCTCACCGGTCCAGGCGCCGTCTTCCGGCGGTGGCGGGTGCTGCGGTGGCGGTTGCTGCGGCTGAACCGGCGGCGCCCGTACACCGAGAGAGCCGTGGAAGCGGTTGGTGCTCATCTGCCCTGTCCCCCATGGTGATGGTTGTGGTGATCGGTCTACGTGCCCAGGTAGCGCAGGACGGCGACGACCCGGCGTGAGTAGCCCGTGCTCCGGGCCAGTTCCAGCTTGTCGAAGATGGCGTTGACGTGTTTCTCCACTCCGCTCTGGGAGATGCTGAGCCGCTGGGCGATCGCCGGGTTGGAGTGCCCCTGCGCCATCTGCGCGAGTACATCGCGCTCGCGTGAGGTGAGCCGGGCGAGGTGGTCGGATTGCTTGCTGTGCCCGACCAGTTGCCGCACGACCTCCTGGTCGAAGGCCGATCGACCGCTCGCCACCCTCTCCAGCGCGTCCAAGAACTCGTCGATCTCGACGACACGGTCCTTCAGCAGATACCCCACTCCCGCCGATTCGACGGTGAACAGTTCCCGCGCGTACCGCTTCTCGATGTACTGCGAGAGCACCAGGACCCCCACGTCGGGCCACCGTCTGCGGATCTCCAGTGCCGCCCGGAGGCCCTCGTCGGTGTGCGTGGGCGGCATCCTCACGTCGGCGACGACCACATCGGGCTGCTGCTCGGCCACGGCCTCCAGGAGCCGTTCGGCGTTGTCCACCGCCGCCAGCACCTTGTGCCCCTCTTCGGTCAGGAGCCGTTCGAGTCCCGCCCGCAGCAGAGTGGAGTCCTCGGCCAGGATCAGTCGCACGGCAGCTCCGCGGTGATCACCGTCGGTCCCCCGAGGGGACTGCGGACCTCGAATCGGCCGTCCAGGGCGGCAGTTCTGCGAGCGAGGCCGGTGAGGCCGCCACCTCTCGCGTCGGCTCCACCCGAACCGTCGTCTTCCACTCGTGCTCTCACCATGCCGTCATCTTCTTCGATCACCACCTCGATACGTGTCGCCGAGGTGTGCTTCACCGTGTTCGTCACGGCCTCGGCGACGACGAAGTACACCACCGCCGCCACCGAAGGCCGCGGGTCGACCGCCATGCGGTAGTCGAGCTTCGCGGGTACGTCCGAACGCTCCACGAGGGTCTCCAGTGCTGCTCTGAGTCCCTCGTCGTCCAGGGTGGCCGGGTAGACGCGCCAGGCCACCTCTCTCAATTCGGCGAGTGCGAGGCGGCTTTCCGTGTACGCCTGCTCCACCAGTGCCTGGGAGTGTGTCGGCTCCCGGCTCCGTCGGGAACGGGCGAGGAGTATCCCCACGGACACGATCCGCTGCTGCACTCCATCGTGTAGGTCCCTTTCGATACGCCTCCGCTCTTCGTGTACTGCTTCCACCACTTCCGCGCGGCTGGTGAACAGTTCGTCGATCCGTCTCCGGAGTTCCTCCTCCGGCCCGGGCCCGAGGAAGTGGCGGGCCAGTCCCCGTTCGAGCGCCCCCACCCCCACGAGTCCGTGCGCCGCCATGAAGAAGAAGACCAGCCCGGCGAGACTGCTGAACAGCAGAGCACCGGGATGCTCCACGTCCGTGAGGATCCATCCGAAGACGATCCCCGATCCGTAGCCGCCTCCGAGCAGAGCGCACAGCAGCACGACGACTCCCAGCAGCCCGAGGGGCCACCGTGCGGCCAGGTAGAGAAGCGCGCGTCCGTCCGCGTAGCTGTGTGTGCACCTCATCCCCAAGTACGCCCCCAGCCGGGCGCGTTCACACTCGACCAGGCGGCGCCCTGCCGCACGGATCGCTCCGCGTACCGTCCGCCGGGTGCGCGGGTGCAGCTGAGCGAGGCCGGCGACGACCAGGGCGAGCACCACGAAGAGGAGCTCGGCGGCCGCCAGCAGGGCGCCGAGCACGAGTCCGAGGACGAGCCTGAGCCCGCTGCGCACCTGTGCAGTCACAGTGGGTAACGTAGCGGGTGCTCGCAGCCCGGCGCACTGCGGAAAACCGCAAGGATCCACTGCGGTGTGCTTCAAGAAAACCTTGCGGTGCACCTCAGTGTGCGGAAACCGGCCCCTGCCTACCGTTTCACGCATGATCGAAAGCAGCGGACCCGACTGGCTCGAGGGCCTCCTCGGCGACTTCGGGGCACCCGGCGCGGGCCTCGCCATCGCCCTGGAGAACCTCTTCCCGCCCCTGCCCAGCGAAGTGATCCTCCCGCTCGCGGGGTTCGCGGCGAGCACCGGGCAGATGAATCTGTACGCCGCGCTGGTGTGGACGACCGCGGGATCCGTCGCCGGAGCTCTCGCCCTCTACGGCGCAGGAGCCGCACTCGGGCGCGCACGCATCCACCGTCTCGCGAGCCGCGTCCCTCTGGTGAAGGTCCACGACGTGGAGCGTGCCGAGGCCTGGTTCGCCCGCCACGGCACCAAGGCGGTGCTCCTGGGGCGCATGATCCCCTTGTTCCGGAGCCTCATTTCGATACCGGCGGGCATCGAACGCATGCCGCTCCCGCTGTTCCTCGGCCTCACCACCCTCGGCAGCGCGCTGTGGAACACCGCCTTCATCACCGCCGGTTACACGCTGGGCGAGCGATGGCCCGAGGTCACGGACTTCGTGTCCGTCTATTCCAAAGGGGTGCTGATACTCGCCGCAGCGGCGGTGGCGGCCTTCGCCCTGATACGCATACTCAAGCCCGGCCGCGGGCGGCGACGCGGGCCAACCGGCGGAGAATCTCCTCCCCCGCCGCAGCACCGGTCTCGGGAACCACGGTGAGCTGCGGGGCCGCCCATCCCGCGTCGGCCAGTTCACCGTGTCCGGGCCGCCAGGACAGGTCGGCCGCGAGCAGGAGGTCCGCGTCCAGCAGGGAATCCCCGGCGGCCAGGGTGAGAGCGGCGCCCGTCCGCCGGGCCAGCTCCCGCATCGCCGCACTCTTGGTCAACGGCCGCGGCACGGCGTAGATCTTGCGTCCCTGGAGGGAGACGGTCCACCCTCGGGCCTCCGCCCACTCCCCCAGTTCCTTGACCCAGCCGTCGGGGAGGAAGGCACGCTCCACCACCAGATACGCGAACAGGTCCTCCGCCACCCGTTCCTTGAGCAGCCACGCGGGATCCGCGGCGGACCGCAGGTGATCGCGTACCTCGTCGAGAGGCGCGCACTCCCGGGCGATCTTCCGCGTCACCTGGTCGTGCCACTCCAGGTCGGGGACGCCGTCGACCAGGATGTGCCCGCCGTTGGCGCAGATCGCGAACCGCGGGCGCGGGCCGGGCAGATGGATACGCCCGTACTGCTCGCGGGTGCGGGTGGTGGTCGGTACGAAGACGGTCGCTCCGGCCAGCTCGGCCAGCAGCCGTGCCGCCGTCTCCGTCATATAGGAGAGGGGCTTTCCCTCGTAGACCTCGACGCACAGGAGCCGTGGCGCCTCGGCGTCGGGAACGCCGAGTTGCAGGGCCGCGGAGGAGTAGATGAGCGTCCGGTCGAGATCACTCGCCACCAGGGTGGCACCGGGCCCGGAAGAAGGAGGTCGCAGTGACAGAGGCGCAGAGGGCGTCGGGCGGGGCTCGGACTCGCTCACTTCGCCGCCACCGCCTTGCCGTCCGTCCCCGTCGCGCCACGGGTGAAGCGGGGGTGGATCAGGCCGATGCAGGTGTAGGGAAGCCCGTCCACCTCCTCGACGGGTACGCCGCGTTGCTCGGCGAGAAGCCGCACATGGTCCAGGTCCGCACCGGCTCCGGTGCGGGCGAGGATCTTCCAAGGCACACGGCGCAACAGCACACGGGTCGTCTCACCGACCCCCGGCTTGACGAGGTTCACATCATGGATGCCGTACTCCTCACTGATTCTCTCCACCGCGGCCCACCCTTCCCAGCTCGGGCTGCGGTCGGTGGAGAGGAGTTCCTTCACCCGCTGGTCGACGGCCGCGGCGACTTCGCCGAAGCGTGCCGTGACGGCGTCGAGGAAGACGCCCGAGACATCGGCGTCGGCCAGCTCGGCATAGAACTTGGCACCGTGGAAGTCGGAGGGGCCCACCAGGTCCGGGCGGAGCACAGTCCGCGAGACGAGGCCGGAGACGGTGGAGTTCAGGCAGGCGGAGGGGATCAGGTAGTCCTCGCGGGTGCCGTAGGTGCGGACGCAGGAGCCGGGGTCGGCGAGGACCGCGATCTCCGGGTCGAACCCTTCGACGCCTTCGGAGCGCTCGAAGTCCCTCACCGCCTCGGCGAGTTCACGGGTGATCGCGCCCTTGCCGGTCCAGCCGTCGACGAAGACCACGTCCGCCGGGTCGTGATGGGCGGCGAGCCAGCGCAGGGCGTTGGTGTCGATGCCTCGGCCGCGGACGATGGACACGGCGTAGTGGGGCAGTTCGAGGCCGTGCCGGTGCTGGGCGTACCTGCGCATGAGCACGCCGACGGGGGTGCCGGCCCGGGCGAGGGAGACCAGGACGGGGCGCCTCGTGCGCTCGGCGAGCACCGTCTCGGTCACGGTGCCCACGGCCAGGGCGATGCGGTCGGCGGAGGCTTCCAGCGCCGACTGGAACAGCTCCTGGTAGGCGGGGCTCGGCTGGTACTCCACGGGGAGGGACTCCGCGTAGTGGGCGCCGCCGTTCTGGATCGCCTCTTCCCGTTCCTCCGTCGGCGCCTCCAGCTGTGTCCGGGAGAGGTCCTGGAGGAGCCAGCCCACCTCCTCGGGAGCGTAGGAGGAGAACTCTGGGCCACGGAGCGGCTCGGGCAGCACGTGGGGCCTTTCCGTGGCGCGGTGCGCGGACGCCGGGACATAGGACGGGACGACCGCGAGCAGCACCTGCCCGGTATGGGCCGCGAGACGGCTCAGCAGGCCGTGGGGGGCGCTGAGTTCGGGGGTGTCGGCGGTGGAGTCGACGACGGCGAGGACGGCGTCGAAACCGGCGCCCGCGACGTTGTAGGCGTACCTGTCACCCGGACCGTCGTCGGGATGGTCGTGGGAAGGGAAGGTGAGGCGGCTGCGGATGGCGTAGCCGGGGTCGTCGATGGCGAGGACGGGCGACCGGGTGGTCGTCGAGAAGCGCACCTCGACTCCGGGGAGCTGTTCCTCCAGGGCGAGGGCGAGCCGCAGGGGCGTGTACATCAGCTCCTCGCAGCCGAGGACGAGCACCTTCGGGGTCCTGGCTGGCGGGGTGGTGCCCGTGGCCCGCCCCTCGGAGCCCAGGCGGGCCCGCAGTTCCTCGGCGATGCCTTCGGCCATCTTGGGCAGGGCGGTCTCGAGGACGCTCCGGTGGCCCGGCAGGAAGCCATGGCGGCCCCCGTCCGGGAGGTCCGCGGGCCAGCCGAGACCGAGACGGGTGAACCGTGGCGAGGGGTCCTGGCCGCTCGGTTCGGTACCTCCGGCCGGCGACTCCTGCTCGGCCGAGGACGCCGCAGACCGGTCCGGTGCGGGCGCTCCGTCAGGGTGGCCCTCCACACGGCTCTCATGGGCCTCGACCAGTGCCTGACCGGCGGTGAGGACATCGGGGGGCAGGCTCACCGTGCCCCGGGCGGCGGCGATCAGGTCGATCCGGGCGCCGATCTCCTCCGCGAAATCGGCGAGGCGCTGCCGGTCCTGCGGGGCGCGCATGTCGACCAGGGCCACGATGACGTACCGCTCGCGGGGGTACCGCCCGTGCAGGGTGCGGATGGTGTTGAGGACGGTGTTCCCGGTGGAGAACTCGTCGTCGACCAGGACAAGGGGGCCGCTGCCCGCCAGCAGTTCGGGGTCCTCGGGAAGGAGGAGGTGCGAGGTGGCGTGCGAGTGGGACTCCTCGAATCCACCGGCCTGGGGCACACCCGGCACCGGGCGCCGCGTCGAGTGCAGATAGGGCGCGGAGCCCAGTCCGTCGGCGACGCAGTGGCCGAGTCCGGTGGCCGTCTCGGCGTAGCCGAGGACGACGGAGGAGGCCGCCTGATCGGGGCCGAGGAGTTCGAGGACCCTGAGGCCGAGGTCATGGCCGGAGCGGTGGACCACGGAAGGGAGTTGGGGGACGTGCTTGCCGAGGACGTTCGACACGAGGAGGTGGGCGCGCTTGGGGTTGCGGCGCAGGGCGAGGCCCAGCATGTCCCGTAGCCGCTCGACGGAGCCCGGAGACTCGGGCCCCGGAGAGGAGGAGCCCGGCGACTCAGACCGCGGCGACCCAGGCCCCGGAGTGACGGACCCCGGTGACGCGGACCGGGCCGACTCCGGGCGCGGGGGCGCGGAGTCCTCGCTCGGGAGGAGGTCGACACCCAGTCGCTCGGCCACCCATGATCCGGACCATGCCACGGTGTTCACGCTCCCTTGCGTTCGGCCGGGGCTCCGGCGGCGAGCAGTTCGACGAAGCCGACGTCCTCGTTGGCCACGCCGAAGACGGCGGCGCGTTCCAGGGTGCGCTCGGCCCAGGCGCGGTGCGGCTTCACCTCGTTCATCTTGTTCGTATAGGCGGAGCGCAGGACTCCGCCGTCGAGTTCCGGACGCAGGATGTCCCGGGCGTCGCTGTACTCCTCGTGGCTGACCACGGACAGGGCGTGCACGGGCGGCACATGAGAGGGGTGGATGCAGGTCTTGCCGAGGAGGCCGTTGGCACGGTCGAGTTCGATCTCGCGCAGCAGGCCGTCCATGTCGTGCTCGATGAGGGCGGTACGCAGTTCCTCCGCCCGGCCGTGGAAGGGGCTGCGGCGCAGCTGGGGCTTGAACATGCGCTGCTGGACCCGGAAGTACTCCCACACCGGTCCGCTGACGGTGAAGCCCGTGCCGTCCGCGCGGGCGAGCTGGTTGACCACATCGGCGATGACCGAGGCGACGATCTGCACGTCGTACGCGGTCATGTCGGGGGTGCGGCGCAGTCCGTAGGTGGAGCAGAAGTCGGTCACGCCGAGGCGGAGGGCGAGGACGCGGTCGCGGTACTTGTCCACGGTGCGGGCGATACCGGCCAGGGCCTCGCGCCGGGTCTCCAGGTGCATGAGCTCGGGTGACTCGAGGACCGGCATGGCGTAGAGGCGGCGGCTGCCGAGGGCCTCGGCGTCACCGAGGGCTTCGAGGAAGGGGACACCCCGTTCCTCGGTGAACTTGGGGAGCACGAATCCGGACAGGAGCCGGACGTGCGGGCCGAGCCTGCGGACCAGGTCGGGTATCTGCTCGGGGGTGCGTACCCGGATGAAGAGCAGGGGCGGGTCGTCCGTCGCCCTCGGCTGGTCGGCGAGAGCGGAGAACTGGCGTATCAGGTTCTCCTCGGCCTCGGGCACATCGGCGTCGCCTATGGAGTCCTCCAGGCACAGCACCATCGAGACCACACCGCGGTCCGCCTGTTTCACCACGTCCTCGGCGAGGTGCGGCCTGGTGGCGGGGCTGTACAGCGTGGCGCCCAGGGCCACGGCGAGCATGCGCGCCGGTGACTCGGACGTGAAGGTGCGCGGCTCCTGGTGGAAGAGACGCTGCCGCACCTCCGGGGCGATGTGCCCGAAATGACGCATGGGACTCCCTGGTGGCGGAGGAGGCAGGACAAGATGTGGCCGGTAATAGTACGTAGGAATGCGTGTCCGGGGTTCCCGCTGAACATGAAGTTCCGGTAACCCGGCCGTGTCGGCGGCGCGCACGGGCGACCCCGGGGCGCGAAGCCCGGTGGCGTCCCCGCCCCGTCCTCGCGACGTCCCCGCGTTGTCCTGCGAGGGGCCGGGAGGGCAGGATGAGCGCATGACGCACGCGATGCTGAAGGGGGCGAACGTCCCGATCGAGGCCACATCGGTGCGTGCCCTGCTCCGATGGGCGCCCGGCCAGGGCGTGCCGGATGTCGATGTCTCGGCGCTGCTCCTCGGTCCGGACGGACGGGTGCGCTCGGACGAGGACTTCGTCTTCTACAACCAGCCCCGCCACCCCTCGGACCGGGTATGGCGGCTGGGCAAGAAGCGCGCGGGCGACCACGTCACCGACAGTGTGCAGGCGGACCTCGCGGGAATGGGCCCCGAGGTGCACCGCATCCTCCTCGTCGCCTCCGCGGACGATGTGCCCTTCGACCAGGTCCGGGCGCTGCGCATCCAGGTGCACGACGCAGCCTCGGAGGCCGAGCCGCTGGCGTACTTCGACATCACCCCGGAGACAGGTGCCGAGACGGCGCTGATCTGCGGGGAGATCTACCGGCGCGGAGCGGGCTGGAAGTTCCGCGCGCTGGGTGAGGGGTATTCGAACGGGCTGGTCGGACTGGCGACGGACTTCGGCATCTCCGTCGACGAGTCCGAGCCCTCGGCCCCGGACTCCGCCCAGGCCCCGCCTCCGGTCGCACCCGAGCCGGTGGCAGCCCCGGCGGCTTCCCAGGCCCAGACCCACGCCCACCCGCCGCCGCCCCAGGGGCCGCCGCCGCAACCGGCGTACGGCTACCCGCCCTCGGCGCCCACCCAGCCGGCGCCGCTGGGAGCCGACCCCGCCTACGGATACCCGCAGCCCGTGGGCGCGGACCCGGCCTTCACGATGCCGCCGCAGGGCCCGCAGTTCATCGGCCGCTGACCCGGGGCCCCGGCCGCCGGGCGGAGCGTCCGGCGGCGGAACCGGGCACCCGGTCGCAGGACCCGGCACCCGGCCCCGGAGGCGGGGCACAGCGCGGGAGCCTGTCCGCTCACCGGCAGCGCGCCGGCGCCCCCGGCCGTGCTACTTGGCCGTCTTGTAGCCGCGGCCCCATTGCAGGCCCCAGCCGTACAGGCGGTCGAGTTCGGCCTGGAAGCCGTAGACGAACTTGACCTCGCGGCGCACCGTCAGTTCGCCCTTGACGTTCTCGATCAGGAGGACGGCGCAGGAGCGGGACTGCGCGGCGCGCTCCTCCAGGCTGATCTCGATCCGGGGGCCGTTGCTCGGGTAGAGGGTGACCTTGGCGTGGGTGCGGTCGAAGGCGGGGGTCTGGTCGTAGATGTAGACGAAGACGAGCAGCCGCTTGATCGACTCGCGGTGGTCCAGGTTGATGTAGATCGTCTCGCCGGAGGGCGAGCCGAAGCGGTCGTCGCCGCTGAGCTTCACATAGGGCGGGGTGTTCAGGTCGCCGAAGAAGCCGCCCAGGGGCTGGACCACGCCCTTCTCGCCGTCGACCATTTCGTAGAGGCAGCCGATGTCCAGGTCGACGTTGACCACGCCCTGGGTGTGCGCCTGCACGACCTCGGGCTTGAAGAGCGTGAGCGGGTTGCGTAAGAGGCTGCCGCCGCTGCGCGAGGACTTGCCCATGAAGTCGGAGGTGCGCATCCGCCAGGAGAGGTTGACGCGGAGGTTACCGCTGTCGGCGCCCTGCTTCGTGAGCGAGACCGCCGGGCTCCGTTTGGTCAACTCGATGGCGTTGCTCGCCGCGCTGCCCGAGTCGAACACCGTCGACCGACCGCGCCACAGACCGTCCCAGAAGGCCATTGCGCCCCCACCTCTCCTCGCGAGGAAGTCCCCTGCCCGCAGGGTGCCCCCTGTCCGTCTTCGGCATGCTCGCTCCGGCACGCCTGCGGGGCGGCCCCGAGGAACCTGTCCTCGACGGCCGCCCCGCACTGATGCATTCCTCTTCCCGTGCCCTCTCACGCACCCCGGTCCGCGTTCGGCCACCGGCAGTTCAGGAGCACGGCCCGGACGGGATCGGACCCGTCAGACGGAGACCTCGGTCTTCTCGTCCGATTCCTCTCCCCCGGCGGCCTCGATCTTCTTGTTGCGGCGTACCGAGGACCAGAAGGAGGCGGCGATCAGGACGACGCCGACCAGGCCGGTGACGACCTCGTTGATCTGGTACTGGATGGTGACGAGGAGGATCAGGGCGAGCGCGCCGATGGCGTAGTGGGCGCCGTGCTCCAGGTAGACGTAGTCGTCCAGGGTGCCCTGGCGGACCAGGTAGACGGTGAGCGACCTGACGTACATGGCGCCGATGCCGAGGCCGAGGGCCATCATCACGATGTCGTTGGTGACGGCGAAGGCGCCGATGACTCCGTCGAAGGAGAAGGAGGCGTCGAGGACTTCGAGGTAGAGGAACATGAAGAAGGCGGCCTGGCCGCTGAGTTTGACCGCGGAGACGTTCTTGCCGCGCTTCTTGGCCTCTTCCTCGGCCTCGTGCTCGCGCTCCTCGGCCTCTTCGAGACGGTTCTCGAAGTAGCCGGAGAGCCCGCCGACCACGAGGTAGGTGATCAGACCCGCGACACCGGCGAGCAGGACCGTCTCGGCCTTGTCGGCGTGGCCGCCGCCGTGCTGGTGTGCGTTGGCGGCGAAGGTCAGCGCGGCGATCATGAGAACGATCAGGGCGATGCAGACCGAGAGCATGTCGACCTTGCCGAGCTTGGCGAGCGGCCGCTCCAGCCAGCTGAGCCACTTGATGTCGCGCTCCTCGAAGATGAAGTCGAGGAAGATCATCAGCAGGAACATGCCGCCGAAGGCCGCGATCGACGGGTGGGCGTCGGTCACCAGCTCCTGATAGCGGTCCTTGTCGGTCATGGCGAGATCGACCGCGTCGATCGGGCCGATCTTGGCGCTGATCGCGACGATCACGACGGGGAAGACCAGCCGCATGCCGAAGACGGCGATCAGGATGCCGACGGTGAGGAAGATCTTCTGCCAGAAGGCATTCATCTTCTTCAGGATTCCGGCGTTGACCACGGCGTTGTCGAAGGACAGCGAGATCTCGAGGATGGCCAGGATCGCGACGACCCCGAACGCGGTCCATCCCCCGTAGAACACCGCTGCGACCAGACCGAGCGCGGTGACCGCGAACGACCAGCCGAAGGTTTTCAGAAGCACTGGCTACCCAATCGTGTGTGTGGGGGTCCCCCCGGAGGATCCGGGGGAGGGTCTCCCCCCTCGCCGTACCCGGCTTTACGAAACATTGACCCCGAAGTCTAGAGCGATGCCTCGCAGGCCCGACGCGTACCCCTGGCCCACGGCCCTGAACTTCCACTCACCGTTGTACCGGTACAGCTCGCCGAAGATCATCGCCGTCTCGGTGGAGGCGTCCTCGGACAGGTCGTAGCGTGCCAGTTCCTGGCCGTCCGCCTGATTGACGACACGGATGAAGGCGTTGCTGACCTGGCCGAAGGCCTGGCCGCGGTTGTCCGCGTCATGGATGGAGACCGGGAAGACGATCTTGTCGCAGTGGGCCGGCACCTTGGAGAGGTCGACGAGCAGCGACTCGTCGTCGCCGTCGCCCTCACCGGTGAGGTTGTCACCGGTGTGCTCCACGGAGCCGTCCGGACTGGTCAGATTGTTGTAGAAGACGAACCACTCGTCGCCGAGCACCCGCCCCGACTGGCACAGCAGCGCGCTGGCGTCGAGGTCGAAGGGGGCTCCGGTGGTGGAGCGCGCGTCCCAGCCGAGCCCGACCATCACCTGGGTGAGATTCGGTGCGGCCTTGGAGAGGGAGACATTGCCCCCCTTGGCGAGTGTGACGCCCATGTTCGTGGTCCTCCCCGATGGTGGTGATCCCCGTTGATACCCCACCCCGCGGTCCTCACGCCCGGTGCACGCGACGGGGGCGGGGTGGCTGGACGGCATCCGGCGGCCCGCGCCTCGGGCGGGACCCTCCGGCACCGGCCGATGCCCCGTGCGCGTCCGGCGCCGCACGGTGGTGTGCGGCGCCGGACGGCGGTTGGTGCCTCGCTTACGTCCTCAGACGTTCACGCCGAAGTCCTGCGCGATGCCGCGCAGACCCGAGGCGTAGCCCTGGCCGATGGCGCGGAACTTCCACTCCGCGCCGTGCCGGTAGAGCTCACCGAAGACCATGGCGGTCTCGGTGGAGGCGTCCTCGGAGAGGTCGTACCGAGCGATCTCGGCCTCGCCGGCCTGGTTGACCACGCGGATGAACGCGTTGCGCACCTGGCCGAAGGACTGCTGGCGGTTCTCCGCGTCATAGATGGAGACCGGGAAAACGATCTTCTCCACCTCGGCGGGGACCCCGGCCAGGTTGACCTTGATCTGCTCGTCGTCGCCCTCGCCCTCACCGGTGATGTTGTCGCCGGTGTGCTCCACCGAGCCGTCGGGGCTCTTGAGGTTGTTGAAGAACACGAAGTTCTGGTCGCTGGCGACCTTGCCCTCGGCGTTCGTCAGGATGGCGCTGGCATCGAGGTCGAAGTCGGTGCCGGTGGTGGTGCGCACATCCCAGCCCAGACCGATCGTGACCGCGGTCAGGCCCGGTGCCTCCTTGGTCAGCGAGACGTTGCCGCCCTTGCTGAGGCTGACTCCCACGAGTCCTCCCTTGGTATGCAGGGGCCTGGCCCCCGTCGTGCGTTGGCTTCTTGTGACAACGAGTGGATCCTAGTGACGGGTTCCCCGCCACGGCCCTCCTTGGGGCGCAGGAATCACAGGGTGTCGAGCGCCTTGACGTAGTCGTTCAGGTCGCGGGCGTCGGGCAGGCCGTTCTCGACCGTCCAGCGCACCACGCCCTCCTTGTCGATGATGAAGGTGCCGCGCACGGCGCACCCCTTCTCCTCGTCGAAGACGCCGTAGGCCCGCGAGGTCTCGCCGTGCGGCCAGAAGTCGGAGAGCAGCGGGTACTCCAGGCCCTCCTGCTCGGCGAAGACCCGCAGGCTGAACGGGGAGTCGTTGGAGACGGCGAGCAGCTGGACCTCGTCGTTGACGAACTTCGGGAGTTCGTCGCGCAGGGCGCACAGCTCGCCGGTGCACACGCCGGTGAACGCGAACGGGTAGAAGAGCAGCACCACGTTCTTCTCGCCGCGGAAGTCCGCGAGCCGCACGGTCTCGCCGTGCTGGTTCTTGAGCGCAAAGTCCGGGGCCTTGGTGCCGACCTCGATCGCCATGGTCACGCCATCCCTTCCACGGGGCTGTCGGAGGCTGTTCAGGTGACCCACCCTACGCAGTGATCCCCCCGGCCCTCGCGGCACGTCCCGGCTGCGACCCCTCGGCGGCCGGCCGTCATGGGCGCCGAGGGCACGAGCCGCCGGAAAAGGGCGCGGGCCCGTGCCCCGGAGCGATGTCCGGGGCACGGGCCCGCTGGTGAGGTCTCGGCCGCTAGCGCTTCTTGGCGGCCGCCTTGGGTGTGACCAGGCGGCTGCCGGTCCAGTCCTTGCCGACGCTGAGCGTCTTGGTCTGGGACAGGCCCGCGGTCTGCGCGGCCTCGTTGATGTCGCTCGGCTCGACATACCCGTCGCGGCCGGTCTTCGGCGTCAGCAGGACGAGGGGCGCGCCCTCGTCGATGAGCGTCGTGGCATCGACGAGGGCGTCCGTCAGGTCGCCGTCGTCCTCACGGAACCAGACGACCACCGCGTCGGCGACGTCGTCGTAGTCCTCGTCGACGAGTTCCTTGCCACTGGTCTCCTGGATCGCCTCACGGAGCTCGTGGTCGACGTCCTCGTCGTAGCCGATCTCCTGGACCACCTGTCCGGGCTGGATACCCAGCCTTGCGGCCAGGCTCGTCCGCTCCTCCGCGTGGTCCGCGGTCGCGCTCACGGATTGCCTCCTGATCATGTTTCGGAAGTGTCGGGGACCTCGCGCGTACGCGGGGCTTTGGCCGTAGTCCACACGTGCGGGACGGATCGCGCAAGTACCCGGCCGTGCAGACCGCCGAAACGGTGACGTTCCGGGCCGTGTCACCGCAACTCATGGCATGACTCCACGGTAACGGGTCTCGGACGCCCCTTCGGAATGAACCCTTTCGCGGCTTTCCTCCCCGACCCCTCCCGGCCCGCGCGTGACCGCGTCCAACACGCGGAAAGCCCGGGCAAAGAGGACATGTCATCCGAAGATCCGCCGCCGGGCCCGGAAAGGTTGCGGTTACCAATGAGTAGAGATGACGTACGCCCCCGCGAGGTCCACGATGGGAGCGGCATACCCGCAGCACCAAGCCCCCTCAGTGCCCCCAGACAGCGAAGGAACAGCGTGGCTTCCGGATCCGATCGCAATCCGATCATCATTGGCGGCCTTCCCAGCCAGGTCCCGGACTTTGATCCCGAAGAGACCCAGGAGTGGCTCGACTCCCTCGACGCGGCCGTCGACGAGCGGGGCCGCGAGCGCGCCCGGTACCTCATGCTCCGGCTGATCGAGCGGGCCCGCGAGCGCCGCGTCGCCGTGCCCGAGATGCGCAGCACGGACTACATCAACACCATCGCCACCAAGGACGAGCCGTTCTTCCCCGGCAACGAGGACATCGAGCGCAAGGTCCTGAACGCCACCCGCTGGAACGCGGCCGTGATGGTCTCGCGCGCCCAGCGCCCCGGCATCGGGGTCGGCGGCCACATCGCGACCTTCGCCTCCTCGGCCTCGCTCTACGACGTCGGCTTCAACCACTTCTTCCGCGGCAAGGACGAGGGCGACGGCGGCGACCAGATCTTCTTCCAGGGCCACGCCTCGCCCGGCATCTACGCCCGGGCCTTCCTGCTCGACCGGCTGAACGAGCAGCAGCTCGACGGCTTCCGGCAGGAGAAGTCGCGCTTCCCCGAGGGGCTTTCGAGCTATCCGCACCCGCGCTCCATGCCGGACTTCTGGGAGTTCCCGACCGTCTCGATGGGCCTCGGCCCGCTCGGCGCGATCTTCCAGGCCCGGATGAACCGCTATATGGAGGCGCGCGGCATCGCCGACACCTCCAAGTCGCACGTCTGGGCCTTCCTCGGCGACGGCGAGATGGACGAGCCCGAGTCGCTGGGCCAGCTCTCCATCGCCGCCCGCGAGGGGCTGGACAACCTGACCTTCGTGGTCAACTGCAACCTCCAGCGCCTCGACGGCCCGGTGCGCGGCAACGGCAAGATCATCCAGGAGCTGGAGTCGCAGTTCCGCGGCGCGGGCTGGAACGTCGTCAAGCTCGTCTGGGACCGCACCTGGGACCCGCTGCTCGCCCAGGACCGCGACGGGCTGCTCGTCAACAAGCTCAACACCACGCCGGACGGGCAGTTCCAGACGTACGCGACGGAGACCGGCTCCTACATCCGCGACCACTTCTTCGGCGACGACCAGCGGCTGCGGGCCATGGTCGAGAGCATGTCGGACGACCAGATCCTGCACCTGGGGCGCGGCGGCCACGACCACCGGAAGATCTACGCGGCCTTCTCCGCCGCCAAGGCGCACAAGGGCCAGCCGACGGTGATCCTCGCGCAGACCGTCAAGGGCTGGACCCTCGGCCCCAACTTCGAGGGCCGCAACGCCACCCACCAGATGAAGAAGCTCACGGTGGCCGACCTCAAGGGCTTCCGCGACCGGCTGCACCTGCCCATCCCGGACAAGGAGCTGGAGAGCGGACTGCCGCCGTACTACCACCCGGGCCGGGACTCGGAAGAGATCCAGTACATGCACGACCGGCGCAAATCCCTCGGCGGGTACGCACCGACCCGGGTGGTGCGCGCCAAGCCGCTGCCGCTGCCCGAGGAGAAGACGTACGCGACCGTGAAGAAGGGGTCGGGTCAGCAGTCGATCGCCACCACCATGGCCTTCGTACGGCTGCTGAAGGACCTCATGCGGGACAAGGAGATCGGCAAGCGCTTCGTGCTGATCGCGCCGGACGAGTACCGCACCTTCGGCATGGACTCCTTCTTCCCGAGTGCGAAGATCTACAACCCGCTCGGCCAGCAGTACGAGTCCGTGGACCGCGAACTCCTGCTCGCCTACAAGGAGTCGCCGACCGGGCAGATGCTGCACGACGGCATCTCCGAGGCGGGCTGCACCGCCTCGCTGATCGCGGCCGGCTCCGCGTACGCCACGCACGGCGAGCCGCTGATCCCGGTCTACGTCTTCTACTCGATGTTCGGTTTCCAGCGCACCGGTGACCAGTTCTGGCAGATGGCCGACCAGATGGCGCGCGGATTCGTCCTCGGCGCGACCGCCGGGCGCACGACCCTGACCGGTGAGGGGCTCCAGCACGCCGACGGGCACTCCCAGCTGCTCGCCTCCACCAACCCGGCGTGCGTGGCCTACGACCCGGCCTTCGGCTTCGAGATCGCGCACATCGTCAAGGACGGCCTGCGCCGGATGTACGGGCAGCCGGAGCCCGGCGAGGACCCGGACGTCTTCTACTACCTCACCGTCTACAACGAGCCGATCAAGCACCCGGCCGAGCCCGCGGACGTCGATGTCGAGGGCATCCTCAAGGGCATCCACCGGCTGCGGCCCGGCCAGGAGGGCGCGATCCCGGCGCAGATCCTCGCCTCCGGTGTCGCGGTGCCCTGGGCGCTCACGGCGCAGGAGATCCTCGCCCGCGACTGGAACGTGAAGGCCGACGTCTGGTCGGCGACCTCCTGGAACGAGCTGCGGCGCGAGGCCGTCGAGGTGGAGCGGCACAACCTGCTGCACCCCGAGGAGGAGCAGCGCACCCCGTACGTCACCCGCAAACTCGCGGGCAGCGAGGGGCCGTTCGTGGCCGTCTCGGACTGGATGCGCTCGGTGCCGGACCAGATCGCGCGCTGGGTGCCGGGCACCTACCAGTCGCTCGGCGCGGACGGCTTCGGCTTCGCGGACACCCGGGGCGCCGCCCGGCGCTTCTTCCACATCGACGCCGAGTCGATCGTGGTGGGCGTGCTCACCGAACTCGCCCGCGAGGGCAAGCTGGACCGCTCGGTGCTCAAGCAGGCCATCGACCGCTACCAGCTGCTCGACGTCGCCGCCGCGGACCCGGGTGCCGCCGGAGGCGACGCCTGAGAAGCGACGCCGGTCAGGAATCGCGGGGCCCGGAGGACTTCCTCCGGGCCCCGCGGTTCTAGCGCTCCCAGATCTTGAACGCCCGTACCCGGTACGGCGCCTGGGGCGTGTAGCTGCCCTTGCCGGGATAGGTGTCGAACTCCCCGGTCTCGGCGCACTCCTCGGACTGGTAGGTCGTCACCGGCCGCCCGGTGCGGTTGGCGAAGGACTGGGCGCCCCCCTTGCCGGGCAGCACCACGCAGCTCTCGATCGGGGTGCCGGAGAGCTCGTAGGTGCGCCGGGCGCCCTTGAACTCCGCCTTGTCCCACAGGCACAGCTCCCCCGCGGCGCAGGAGCCGAGCGCCGCCTTGGGCGCCGAGCGCGGGGCCGGTGCCGAGTGGGCCGGTGCCAGGGCGAGGCAGGAGAGTGCCGCCGCGGTGAGGGTGATGGTCAGGTTCCTGCGGTTGACGTATCGCGTCATGGTGGTGCCCCCGTGTCGGAGTGGATCAGTTGAGGAGCACCCTGATCTGCGGATCCGGCCCCGGGGAAGGGGCAACGGCGGCGATCACCCTGATAGGGGAAAAAGCCCCGCCGGGGTCCCGACGGGGCTTTCCGAACGCGGAGTTGACGCTCCGCGTGGCCGGATGCGGGCCCCTCCGCTCGGGCGGGCCCGCACTCGGCCGACTCAGATGTGACCGCCCGCGGCACCCGCCGCCTCAGCGTTCTGGCCGCGCTTGGTGAACAGGGCGACGAACACCGCGACCACCGAGACACCCGCCGCGACCAGGCAGGCAAGGCCCATCCCGGACATGAAGGTGTCGTGCGCGACGGTGGTGATCTTCTCGGCGAGGGAGGCCGGGGCGCCCTGGGGCACCGGCGCGACCCCGACCTGGACGGCCTCCTTGGCCTTGTCGAGCTGCTCCGGCGGCACCGGCGGCAGCTTCGCCTCGGCCATGTTCCCGGCCAGATCGCTGTCCACCTTCGAGGCCATCACGGCGCCCAGAACGGCCGTACCGAGGCTGCCGCCGATCTGCATGGCGGCCTGCTGGAGGCCTCCGGCGACACCCGAGAGCTCCAGCGGGGCGTTGCCGACGATGACCTCGGTCGCGCCGACCATCACCGGGGCGAGGCCGAGGCCGAGCAGGGCGAACCAGATGGACATGGTGAGGCTGCTGGTGCCGGCCTCCAGCTCGGACATGCCGAACATCGCCGTGGCGGTGCAGACCATGCCGCCCGCGAGCGGGATCCGCGGGCCGAGCTTGGTGATCAGGGCGCCCGCGACGGGGGAGCCGACGATCATCATGCCGGTGAGCGGCAGCAGGTGAAGGCCGCTGTCCACCGGGCTCATGCCGTGCACGTTCTGCAGGTAGAAGGTGACGAAGAAGAGGCCGCCGAGGAAGGCGACGGCCATCAGGACCATGAGGATCACACCGGCGGACAGCGCCACCGAGCGGAACAGGCCCATCGGGACGAGGGGTTCGGCGGTCCTGGTCTCCCAGAGCGCGAAGACGACGAAGCTGACCGCGGAGACGGCGAGGAAGGTCCAGGTGCCGCCGTCGCCCCAGCCCCACTCGGGCGCCTTGATGAGGGCCCAGACGAGACAGAACATGGCCGCCGAGAGCAGCAGGATGCCCGGGATGTCGAAGGACCGGGGCGCCTTCTCCGCGCGGTGGTCGAGGATGATCAGCACGCCGAGCACCACCGCGAGGGCGCCGACCGGCAGGTTGATGAAGAAGACCGACTCCCAGCTGACGTGCTGGACGAGCAGGCCGCCGATGATCGGGCCGCCGGCCGTGGAGGCGCCGATGACCATGCCCCAGATGCCGATCGCCATGTTGAGCTTCTCGGCGGGGAAGGTGGCGCGCAGGATGCCGAGGGCGGCGGGCATCAGGAGCGCGCCGAACAGGCCCTGCAGCACCCGGAAGGCGACCACCGCGGCGATGCCGCTGGACAGGCCGATGGCGCCGGAGGCCAGCGCGAAACCGGCGGCGCCGATCAGGAAGGTCTGCCGGTGCCCGAAGCGGTCGCCGATCTTGCCCGCGGTGATCAGGGCGACGGCGAGCGCCAGGAAGTAGGCGTTGGTGATCCACTGGACGTCCGCGAAGGAGGCGCCCAGATCCGCCTGGATGGCAGGGTTGGCGATGGCGACGATGGTGCCGTCCAGGGCGACCATCGTGACACCGAAGGCCACGGTCAGCAGGGTCAGCCAGGGGTGGCCGCGCAGCCGGCCGGCCGCGGCTGCGGGGGGTGCGGCCGGCGTGCTGTCCGCCGGTTCCTTGGGGTCGACGGTGGTCTGACTAGTCATACGGCCGAGGCTAATGTCAGCGGCTGACGCGAAGCAATCCGATTAGCCGGGCGGCCAGTTGTCTACCGCGTCACGTCGCGGGCGCGCCCCGGTGCCCGCGTAGGATCCGCCGCTCGACACCCCGAAGGGAAACGTCACGGAGATGACCACGGAGTTCCCCGCCCCGGCGCCCGGCCTGCGCGCGCGCAAGAAGCAGCGCACCCGGGACGAGCTGCTGCGCGCCGCCCTCGAACTCTTCACCTCCCAGGGCTACGAGGAGACGACGGTCGACGAGATCTCCGAGGCCGTCCAGGTCTCCCAGCGCACCTTCTTCCGGCACTTCAGCAGCAAGGAGGACGCCGCCTTCCGCGTACAGGACCTCATCGAGTCGCACTTCGTCACCACGGTGAGCGGACGGCCGCCCGGTGAGGCCCCGCTGGAGGCGATGCGGCGGGCCGTGCTCGACGCCTGGAACACGGTCGGGGAGGCGATCGAGGCGCTGGTCCCGCTGGAACTGCACATGCGCACGTACCAGTTGATCGAGTCCACGCCCTCGCTGCTCGCCACCCATATGCGCCGCTCGGCCGATCTGGAGGAGGTGCTCGCGCGGGTGATCGCCGAGCGTGAGGGGCTCGACGTGGACGAGGACCCGCGGCCGCGCCTCGTGGTGGCCGCCTTCAGCGGGGTGATGCGGATGACCGGCCGCAGATGGGGCGCCGGGAACGAGGCGACCGTGGAGTCGATCCGCGAGATCACCGCGGCCTACCTGGACCGCTTCGAGTCGGCGCTCGCCGCCGATTGGCACCGGGGGTGACACCCGGGCGGGCCGGTGTGCCCGCCCGCGCGGGCCCGAAGTCCCGTCGCGCAGCGTCACAAGCCCTGTGGGACTGGTCCGTTCTGCCCCAAAAGCGGCATGGATAAGGTGACCTGGGCCACCCGTTTCACGGTGCGCGGCGGGGTTCTCCTAGGGTGTCCCGCAGTGACTTCCTCCGACACTTCCACCCAGCTCACCGTCTGGCGCACGCTGCTCGCCCTGGCCGTCGTCTTCGTCATGCTGGCGACGACCGGCTGGACCGCCGTGCGCCACCACCGGCCCGCACCCTCCCCGGTGCAGGCCGCCTTCGACGCCTGGGAGCAGGGAGGAATCGGCGGCCGTCCGCTGCCCTCCGCGCACGCGGCGCCCGAGCGGCAGCACCGCTTCTTCGCCTCGCTCGACGGCCGCCAGGAGCGGTGGCTGCTGCACCGGTACCCGCTCGCCGTCGGCAATATGAACGGCGCGCCGGTGAAGCTGCGCTACCGGGCCAACCGGATCGCCCTCACCGACGCCCGCGGGGTGGAGCTGCGGCGTATGCGGGACACCCGGCTCTCCCCCTACGGACGGCACGAGGCGGGCCGCCGGATGCACCGCCTGGAGGCGCTGCTCCGCCCGGAGCGGCACATCCTCGCCTTCGATCCGCTGGGCTCGGGCCGGGTGGCCGAGGTCTACGGCGACCTGGAGAAGGCCGAGCGGGTCTCGGTCGTGGTCCCGGGTGTGGACACCGACCTGCTGACCTTCCAGCGCACCGAGCGCAGATACAGCGCGCCGGCCGGGATGGCCGAGGCCCTGCACCGCGCCGAACGCGCCGCGAGCCCGGGCACCCGTACCGCGGTGATCGCCTGGGCCGACTACACCACGCCCAGCGGGATCGGCATGGACGCGGTGACCGCGGGCAAGGCGGAGGCGGGCGCCGAGCGGCTCAACGCGCTGCTGCACCGGCTGCCCGGACGTTCACCGGTGGCGCTGTACTGCCACAGCTACGGCTCGGTGGTCTGCGGGCTCGCCGCCGGTGAACTGCCGGGCCGGGTGCGGGACATCGCGGTCGCGGGCAGCCCGGGCATGCGCGCCTCGCACGCCGGGGACCTGCACACCCGGGCCCGCGTCTGGGCGGTGCGGGACAACGACGACTGGATCCGCGAGGTGCCCTTCCTGGAAGTCGGCGGCCTCGGGCACGGCGCCGACCCGGTCTCCCCCTCCTTCGGCGCACGGCGCCTGTCCGCCGATCTCGCGAAGGGCCACGCGGGATACTTCCTCCCCGGCACGGACAGTCTGGGAAATTTCGCCGCAATCGGTACCGGCGCCTACGAGTCGGTGCGCTGCGCACAGCAGGATCCTGCGTGCCGGAACGGTCTGACGGACGTCCTGGGCGCCGAACGCGCGTAGATACGTGCAAGAAGTGCGGTCGTCGAAGAGGCGACGTGAAGGGGCCCCGCGCATACGATGACCCGCATGGGTGACGTACTGGCTGGACTTCATGCCGCCTGGGAGTTCGAACCGGACTCCGTGCTCATCCGCTTCGAACGGGGGATCCGCACGCCGAAGCTCTTCCAGGCGCTCGGCGAACGCCGCATCCCCCTGGAGGCGATAGCGGCGGTGACACTGACTCCCGGGCGACGCGGTTCGGTCGTCCTGCACGCCGTGCCGAGACCCGGTGCCGACCCGCTGATGGAGGCGGCCGCCGGGCAGCTCAAGGAGGGCTGCGACCCCTACCGCCTGGTGCTGCCCGCGCAGCAGGAGACGCTCGCCGAGTACTACGCCGACGAACTGCGCGGCCGCCTGGTCGAGGACGCCGCCGAGGAGTCGGACCGGCACCTGGTGGCGCCGCCCGAGCCGCCCCGGCAGTTCAAGGCCTACGACGGCAGGGCGGTCTTCGACGGCGGCGCGGTCTCCTTCCGCTGGTTCTGGACCGGCGCCTCCTCGGCCAAGTGGAAGGCCGGGGACCAGAGCTACCCGGTCGACGAGCTCACCGGCGTCGAATGGCGCTCCCCCGAGGTCTTCGAGGGCCATCTGCGGCTGCGGCGCCGCGAGGACGAGTGCCAGTCCGACCAGCCCGCGCAGCCCGACCAGGACCCGGCGGCCGTGGTCTTCGGCCTCGGCTACGGACCCGTGCACGAATCGCTGCCCTTCGCCGCCGCGGTCCTCTCGGCGATACGTTCCTCCAACGGCGCCCTGAAGACCCGCAAGGTCCCCGAGCCCGCCCGCACCGGCGCCCGCAGCGACCCGGCGGACATCGCCGACCGCATCCGCCACCTGGGCGAGCTGCACCAGGCCGGCCTGGTGACCGACCGCGAGTTCAGCTCGAAGAAGGCGGAACTGCTCGCGGAGCTGTGAGCCCGACGGTGCCGTGATCGCGCGGGAGCCGTGGCCTCACGGGTGCCGGAAGGCCGCGAGTGCCGTGATCGCCCGAGTGCCGTGACCTCACGGATGCCGTCGCCTCACACGTGCCCTGGCCTCACGGATGCCGAAAGCCCATGGATGCCGAAAAGCCCGCGGGCCGGGAGGGCGCCTGAGCGCCGCCCCGGCCCGGAGCCGGTGGTGGTGCGGTGAGCGGGTGCCGCCTTACCGGGCGGCCGGGTCCCGCTCGGTGGAAGCGGCTCAGTCCCGTCCCGCCGAGGTGAAGGACATGTCCGCGTAGCGCTCGCCCGCCACCTCGCCCGCGAGGGGCTCCAGGGCGGCCAGTTCCTCCGCGGTCAGGACGAGGCGGGTGGCCTCGGTGTTCTCCTCCACGCGGCTGCGCTTGCGGGTGCCGGGGATCGGCACCACGGTCAGCCCGTGCACCTGGGCCCGCTGCTGCACCCAGGCCAGCGCGATCTGCCCGGCGCTCGCCGAGCGGGCCTTGGCGATCTCGTGCAGCGGGGCGAGCAGGGCGGCGTTCGCGGCCGCGTTGTCCCCGGTGAAGCGGGGCTGGGTGCGCCGGAAGTCGTCCTGGCTCAGGTCCTTCTCGGCGTTGACGAAGGAGCCGGTGAGGAAGCCCCGGCCGAGCGGCGAGTACGGCACCAGGGCCACGCCCAGCTCGGCGGCGGCCGGGACCACCGCGCGCTCGATGTCCCGGCTGAACAGGGACCACTCGGACTGCACGGCCGCGATGGGGTGCACTTCCTGCGCGGCGCGCAGCTCCCCGGCGGTCACCTCGCTGAGTCCCAGGTGCTTGACCTTGCCCTCGCGGACCAGTTCGGCCATCGCGCCGACCGACTCCTCGATCGGCACGTTCACATCCCGCCGGTGCATGTAGTAGAGGTCGACGGCCTCGACGCCGAGGCGGCCGAGGCTCCCCTCGATGGACTGGCGGATGTAGGCGGGGTCGTTGCGGATGGTGCGCCGGGAGGGGTCCTGGGGGTCGATGGTCAGGGAGTACTTGGTGGCGAGGACGACCTCCTCGCGGTGGGCGGCGAGGAAGGGGGCGAGGAACTTCTCGTTCTCCCCCGAGCCGTAGACGTCGGCGGTGTCGAACAGGGTGACGCCGAGTTCGAGTGCGCGCTCCAGGGTGGCGCGCGCCTCGTCGGCGTCGGTGGGCCCGTAGGCCCAGCTCATGCCCATGCAGCCGAGGCCCTGGATGCCGACCTCGGGTCCGCTGGTCCCGAGCTGTGCGGTGGCGATGCGGGTCATGTGGTGTCAGTGCCTCTCCGACGCGCGGGGCGCGTCAGCGTAGATGCTGATCTTGTGGTCGAGGACGGCGAGCGTGTCCTGGAGCTCGGCGATCCGGGCCAGTACGTCACGGCGGGTCTCCTCCAGGAGCGCGGACCGCTCCGCGTAGGTGCTCTCGCCCTCCCGTACGAGTTCGGCGTAGCGCACCATCCCGGCGACCGGCATGCCCGTCAGACGGAGCTTGCCGACCAGGTCGAGCCAGTCGAGGTCACGGTTGCGGTAGCGGCGCTGCCCGGTGTGGGAGCGGTCCACGTGCGGCATGAGCCCGATGCGCTCGTACCAGCGCAGGGTGTGCGCGGTCAGTCCGGTGAGGGCGACGACCTCGCTGATCGTGTAGTGGTCCTGCCCCTCGGGGCGCGGATGGACCGGCGGCCGGGGAGAGCAGAGCTGTTCCGCCCGGGCCTGGGTCGCGGCCGTGGTCTCGGTCACCGTCATGCCTCCACGCTAGAACCTTGGAGTGCGCTCCAAGCAAGCACCGGCCGGCGGGCGCGGCCGGGACGTCGCGCCAAGGGCCCGGCCGAAGCCGCTCCGGCTGCCCCGCGGCCGGGTGCGCGCCGGGGTCCGGCCCGCCCCGCGCCTGGCTGCCGCACTGTCCGGGCCGCCCGATAGGCTCGCCGCCATGGAGAGCCTGGCCCTGACCGAGAACTGGCCCGTACCGACCGCCGCCGCCGCGGTCGTCCGCGCGGACGGGAGCGTGGCGGGTGTCCGCGGGCCCGCGGACACCCGGTTCGCGCTGGCCTCGGTGACCAAACCGCTGGCCGCGTACGCCGTCCTGGTCGCCCTGGAGGAGGGCGCGCTCGAACTCGACGAGCCCGCCGGGCCCGAGGGCGCGACCGTACGGCATCTGCTCGCGCACACCAGCGGGCTCGCCTTCGACGAGCACCGCGTCCAGGCGGCCCCCGGCGAGCGGCGGATCTACTCCAACGCGGGCTTCGAGGTGCTCGGCGAGCATCTCGCGAAGGCCTCCGGCATCGACTTCACGGAGTATCTGCGCCAGGCCGTGCTGGAACCGCTCGGCATGGGCGCCACCTCGCTCGACGGCTCGCCCGCCAAGGACGGCGTCTCGACCCTGGCCGACCTGACCCGCTTCGCCGCCGAGCTGCAGGCGCCCCGGCTGCTCGACATACGCACCCTGGCCGAGGCGATGACCGTGCAGTACCCGGGCACCAAGGGCGTGCTCCCCGGATACGGCCACCAGAGCCCGAACGACTGGGGGCTCGGCTTCGAGATCCGGGGCGCCAAGTCCCCGCACTGGACCGGGCGTTCGTCCTCGCCGCGGACCTTCGGCCACTTCGGCCAGTCCGGGACCTTCCTGTGGGTGGACCCGGACGCGGGGGCCGCCTGCGTGGTGCTGACGGACCGGGACTTCGGGCCGTGGGCCGTCGAGGCCTGGACGCCGTTCACGGACGCGGTGCTCGCCGAACTCTGAGGCGGCGCCCGCCGGAAGGCGGGTCCGCGCCACGGCGCTCAGCCCGCCGCCGGTGGCGCCCAGCCCGCCGCCATCTCCCACAGCAGCACCTCGGCCGCCCGCCCCGCGGTGAGCAGGCGGTCCTTCGCGCCGGTGATCCGCGCCGCGTCGCCCGGGCCGAGCTGCGCCGGGTGCGCGCCGTCGAGGGTGACGGCCCCGCGCACCACGTGCAGATAGAGGAAGTCGGCGTCCGGGACCGCGGTCCGCTCACCGGCCGCGAGCCTGCGGGTGTGCAGCAGGGCACCGGCGGCGGGCAGGGCGTAGGGCGTGGAGTCGGCTATGCCCCGCACGATCGTGTAGGACGGTTCGCCGCCGGGCTCGCGCGGGGCCAGCCACATCTGGACGAAGACCAAGGGGCCCTCGCCGTCGTTGCGTTCGACATGGCGCACTCCGCCGCCCGCGCTGAGGTGCTGCACATCGCCGGGGCGGACCAGGGTCTCGTGGCCGGTGGAGTCGCGGTGGGTCAGCTCGCCCTCGACGACCCAGGTGACGATCTCGGTGTGGCTGTGCGGGTGCTCGTCGAAGCCGGCGCCGGGGGCCAGGCGCTCCTCGTTGCAGGCGAGGACCGCGCCGAAGCGCAGGTTGTCCGGGTCGTAGTGGGGCCCGAAGCTGAAGGCGTGCCAGGTGCTGATGCCCCGGCCCGGGTCGCCGCCTGGATAGCGCTCACCGGAGCGCCGTAGGTCCGTCACAGCCTCCACGGTAGGGCCTTTCGCGGCGGGGGCCCTCACCCCGGCGCCGCACCCGCTTGCCCCGATGAGGCAGTCTTGTCCCGTGCCAGAACCCGAAGAGAGCTCCCCCTCACCCGCCGCCGCGAAGGGCCATCCGCACCCCGCGACCCTCAAGCGTCTGGAGAAGTCCTCCGGCTCACTGGCCGCCCAGGCCATCGCGCGGATGGACGAGACCCTGCCCTGGTACCGGGCGATGCCGCCGGAGAACAGGTCCTGGATCGGGCTCGTCGCGCAGGCCGGTATCGCGGCCTTCACCGAGTGGTTCCGGCACCCGGACGCGCCCCAGGCCATCTCCACCGATGTCTTCGGCACCGCGCCCCGCGAGCTGACCCGGGCCATCACCCTGCGCCAGACCGTGGAGATGGTGCGCACCACCATCGAGGTCATGGAGTCCGCGATCGAGCAGGTCGCGGCGCCCGGCGACGAGTCGATGCTGCGCGAGGCGCTCCTCGTCTACGCCCGCGAGATCGCCTTCGCCACCGCGCAGGTCTACGCCCAGGCCGCGGAGGCCCGCGGCGCCTGGGACGCGCGACTCGAATCCCTCGTGGTCAACGCGGTGCTCTCCGGCGAGGCCGACGAGGGCGCCATCTCCCGGGCCGCCGCGCTCGGCTGGAACTCCCCCGAGCACGTCTGCGTGGTCCTCGGCACCGCGCCCGACGGGGACAGCGAGCTCACCGTGGAGGCGATCCGGCGCGCGGCGCGGCACGCGAAGCTCCAGGTCCTCACCGGGGTGCTCGGCACCCGCCTGGTGGTGATCGCGGGCGGCAGCAACAACCCGCTCCAGGTGGCGAAGTCGCTGATCGGGCCGTACGCGGCGGGCCCGGTGGTGGCCGGTCCCGTGGTGCCCGACCTGCTGGCCGCGACCCGTTCCGCGGGGGCCGCCGCGGCGGGCCTGAAGGCCTGCTCGGCCTGGCAGGACGCGCCCCGCCCGGTGCTCGCGGACGATCTCCTGCCCGAGCGCGCGATCGCCGCCGACCCCGCGGCGCGCGAGCAGCTGGTGGAGGAGATCTACAGACCGCTGGAGGAGGCGGGCTCGGCCCTCCTGGAGACGCTGAGCGTCTATCTGGAGCAGGCCAGCAGCCTCGAAGGCGCCGCCCGGATGCTCTTCGTTCACCCCAACACCGTGCGCTACCGGCTCCGACGTGTGACTGACGTCACCGGATGGTCACCTTCCGATGTACGCTCCGCCTTCACCCTGCGGATCGCCCTCATCCTCGGACGTCTGGCCGACAGGGAGACCCAGACCTAGCCTCTTGTCGGATACCCACAATTACCCCCACGGTTCTTCGTCCCTGTCCCCACGGGCGGGCGGGGCCGTCCTCACGAGAGAGTGTGAGTGTGCTCGTACTCGTCGCTCCCGGCCAGGGTGCCCAGGCCCCCGGCTTCCTGACCCCCTGGCTCGAACTGCCCGGCGCCGCCGACCGCGTCGCCGCGTGGTCGGACGCCATCGGCCTCGACCTCGCCCACTACGGGACCGAGGCCGACGCCGACGCCATCCGTGACACCGCCGTGGCACAGCCGCTGCTCGTGGCCGCCGGACTGCTGTCCGCCGCCGCCCTCGGCGAGGTCGCGCCCGGCGCCGTCGCGGGCCACAGCGTCGGCGAGATCACCGCCGCCGCCTACGCGGGCGTCCTGGACGAGGTCGCCGCGCTGAAGTTCGTACGGGCCCGGGGCCTGGCGATGGCCGAGGCGGCCGCCGTGACCGAGACCGGCATGGCCGCGCTCCTCGGCGGCGACCCCGAGATCGTCCTGCCGCACCTGGAGAAGCTCGGCCTGACCGCCGCGAACGTCAACGGCGCCGGGCAGCTGGTCGCCGCGGGCACCGCGGAGCAGCTCGCCGCACTGGCCGCGGAGAAGCCCGAGGGCGTGCGCCGGGTGGTGGCGCTGAAGGTCGCGGGCGCCTTCCACACCCGCCACATGGCCCCTGCGGTGGAGGTCCTCCAGGAGAGCGTGCGGGAGCTGACCGTGCGCGACCCGGAGTTCACCTATGTCTCCAACCGGGACGGTCGGACCGTCTCCACGGGGGCCGAGATCATGACGCGCCTGGTGGGGCAGATCGCGAACCCGGTCCGCTGGGATCTGTGCCTGGAGAACTTCAAGGAGCAGGGCGTCACCACGTTCATCGAGGTGTGTCCCGGCGGCACCCTCACCGGCATCGCCAAGCGCGCCCTGCCCGGCGTGCGGACCCTGGCGCTGAAGACCCCGAAGGACCTGGACGCCGCGCGTGAGCTGATCGCGCAGTCGGCAGCCTCCGCCGGACCGGCGCAGGCGTGACAAGGAGCCACGAGAGCATGGCGAAGATCCGCGCCGCCAAGGGCGCTCCGTACGCCCGCATCATGGGCGTGGGCGGCTACCGCCCCACCCGTGTCGTGCCCAACGAGGTCATCCTGGAGCGGATCGACTCCTCCGACGAGTGGATCCGCTCGCGTTCCGGCATCGCGACCCGGCACTGGGCGAACGACGAGGAGACCGTCTCGGCGATGTCCGTCGAGGCGGCCGGCAAGGCGATCGCCGACGCCGGGATCTCGCCGGAGCAGGTCGGCGCGGTGGTCGTCTCGACCGTCTCGCACTTCGCGCAGACCCCCGCGGTGGCCACCGAGATCGCCGACAAGGTGGGCACCCGCAAGGCCGCCGCCTTCGACATCTCCGCGGGCTGCGCGGGCTTCGGCTACGGACTCACCCTCGCCAAGGGCATGATCGTCGAGGGCTCCGCCGAGTACGTCCTGGTCATCGGCGTGGAGCGGCTCTCCGACCTCACCGACCTGGACGACCGCTCCACCGCCTTCCTGTTCGGCGACGGCGCGGGCGCGGTCGTGGTGGGCCCGGCCACCGAGCCGCACATCGGCCCCAGCGTCTGGGGTTCGGAGGGCGACAAGTCCGAGACCATCAAGCAGACCCTGCCGTGGACCGACTACCGCGTCGGCGATGTCGCCCACATCCCCCTGAACGCACGGGGCGAGGTGAAGTTCCCCGCCCTCACCCAGGAAGGCCAGGCGGTCTTCCGCTGGGCCGTTTACGAGATGGCCAAGGTCGCCCAGCAGGCGCTGGACGCGGCCGGGATCAGCGCGGCCGACCTGGACGTCTTCATCCCGCACCAGGCCAACATGCGGATCATCGACTCGATGGTGAAGACCCTGAAACTGCCGGAACACGTCACGGTCGCCCGGGACGTCGAGCACACCGGCAACACGTCGGCCGCTTCGATTCCGCTTGCGATGGAGCGGCTTCTGGCGACCGGCGAGGCGAAGAGCGGCGACACCGCTCTCGTCATCGGCTTCGGGGCGGGTCTCGTCTACGCTGCCACGGTCGTTACTCTCCCGTAGGCAGCGTACGGATCTTCCGTATGTCCTCCGTTTCAAGTCGCCACACCCTCTGATACACACCGAAGGAGCGCCACAATGGCCGCCACTCAGAAAGAGATCGTCGACGGTCTCGCCGAGATCGTGAACGAGATCGCCGGCATCCCGGTCGAGGACGTCCAGCTGGACAAGTCCTTCACCGACGACCTGGACGTCGACTCGCTGTCCATGGTCGAGGTCGTCGTCGCCGCCGAGGAGCGTTTCGACGTGAAGATCCCCGACGACGACGTCAAGAACCTCAAGACCGTCGGTGACGCGACCGAGTACATCCTCAAGCACCAGAGCTGAGAGTCCGCCGGGCACCCGGAGCCCGGACGCTCCGCCACCCGGCGGTGGCGCCGCCTGAAACCCTCCTGAACCGCTGGAGAAAGAGAATTCCTGTGAGCTCGACCAATCGCACCGTGGTCATCACCGGTATCGGCGCAACCACACCGCTGGGTGGCGACGCGGCCACCACCTGGGAGGCACTCGTCGCCGGCCGCAGCGGCGTCGGCCTGCTCCAGCAGGAGTGGGCGGCGGAGCTGCCGGTCCGTATCGCGGCGCAGGCGGCCGTCGACCCGGCCGAGATCCTGCCCCGGCCGCAGGCCCGCAAGCTGGACCGTACGGCGCAGCTGGCGCTGATCGCCGCCGCGGAGGCCTGGCAGGACGCCGGGTACTCGGGCCGCGCCGGCGAGGAGGCCGAGATCGCCCCCGAGCGGCTCGGCGCGGTCATCGCCTCCGGCATCGGCGGCGTGACCACCCTGCTCGACCAGTACGACGTGCTCAAGGAGAAGGGCGTACGCCGCGTCTCCCCGCACACCGTGCCGATGCTGATGCCCAACTCCCCCGCCGCCAACGTCGGTCTGCAGGTCAACGCCCAGGCCGGGGTGCACACCCCGGTCTCGGCCTGCGCCTCGGGCGCCGAGGCGATCGGCTACGCGGTCGAGATGATCCGCACCGGCCGCGCCGACGTGGTCCTCGCCGGGGGCACCGAGGCGAGCATCCACCCGCTGCCCATCGTCGCCTTCGGCAACATGATGGCGATGTCCAAGAGCAACGACGACCCCGAGGGCGCCTCCCGGCCCTACGACGCCGACCGCAACGGCTTCGTGATGGGCGAGGGCGCCGGAGTCGTCGTCCTGGAGTCCGAGGCGCACGCGAAGGCGCGCGGGGCGAAGATCTACGCCGAGGCCGTGGGCCAGGGCGTCTCCGCGGACAGCCACCACATCACCCAGCCGGAACCCTCCGGCAAGGGCATCGCGCACGCCCTGCAGAACCTGGTCGACAACAACGACCTGAAACCCGCGGAGATCGCGCACGTCAACGCGCACGCGACCTCCACCCCGCTCGGCGATGTCGCGGAGATCAAGGCGCTGCGCCAGGTCTTCGGCGACGACGTCGACCACATGGCGGTCTCCGCCACCAAGTCGATGACGGGTCATCTGCTCGGCGGCGCGGGCGGCGTGGAGACCGTGGCCACGGTCCTCGCGCTGAAGAACCGGCTGGCCCCGCCGACCATCAACATCACCAACCTCGACCCGGAGGCCGACGCGGACGTGGTCCGCGACTCCCCCCGCCCGCTGCCCGAGGGCCCGATCGTCGCGCTCAACGACTCCTTCGGCTTCGGCGGCCACAACGTGGTGCTCGCCTTCCGCACCGTGCAGTAGTCCCGGACCGCACCACGCCGGTGGCCCGCCCCTCGTCCCGGGGGCGGGCCACCGGCGTATCGGCAACGGGAAGGATCTGCGGCGGGGCGGCTCAGACGACCTGGTGCAGCCAGCGGACCGGGGCGCCCTCGCCCGCGTACCGGAAGGGCTCCAACTCGTCGTCCCAGTCCTTGCCGAGGAGCCGGGACAGCTCGGACTCCAGCCGGCTCTCGCCGCGCTGGGCCCGGGTGAGCGCGGCGCGCAGCCGGTCCTCGGGGACCAGGATGTCGCCGTGCACACCGATGACGGCGTGGAAGATGCCCAGGGCGGGGGTGGCGCTGTACCGCTCGCCCTCGGTGCCCTCGGCGGGTTCGGCGGTGACCTCGAAGCGCAGCAGGTCCCAGCCGCGCAGGGCGGAGGCGAGGCGGGAGGCGGTGGCGCTCTCCCCGCGCCAGGAGAACTCGGCTCTCCAGGTGCCGGAGGCCGCGGGCTGGCGGATCCAGTCGAGGTTCACCCGCGTACCGAGCACGCTCGCGACCGCCCATTCGACGTGCGGGCACAGCGCGCGCGGAGCCGAGTGCACGTACAGAACTCCCCGTGTCGTCACCGGTACCTCCAGTCGGTACGAGTTCGCCTCCGTGCGGCCTCGCGACCTTGCCGAGCGATTTCCCCAAATCGGACATAGCTTGCGTGATGTAACTTAGCGGAACCGGTGCCGTGTGGCGTCACCGGTCCGAGTGGCCTCGTCGCCACCGGGGTGACGCCGGCGCCTTCCCCCTGCGGAAGGGGCCCGGCACCGCCACGGGGCGAGGCTACCGTGCGGCGCTGTGCGGAGTACGGCGGAGCGGCCTTCCTGTTACCCGCGGATACAAAGCCTTCACCCGGGAGGATGCCGGTGCCCGGCGCATAGGGCGGGGCCCGGGTGGGCAGGGCCTCACCGAGCGGCGGAACTCCTGGCGCCGCCCGCACGTCAAGCAGGGGACGGAAGAGACGGACCGACCGGGATGGTTATGCGAACCAGCCGCAGGCACACCGCAGTTGCCGGTACCGCACTGCTCGCCGCCGTGACGCTCGGCGGCTGCAGTCTGCTCGGCGACGGCTCACCGGAACCGGGCGCTTCTTCCACCCGGTCGGCCCAGGGCCCGAAGGCGGAACCGGCCTGGGACGTCTCGCCGCGTTCGATGGCCGCCGTCGGGGACTCCATCACCCGGGGCTTCGACGCCTGCAGCGTGCTCTCCGACTGCCCGGAGGCCTCCTGGGCGACCGGCAGCGACAAGGAGGTGCGCAGTCTCGCGGTGCGCCTGCTCGGCACCGGCGCGGCCGAGCACAGCTGGAACTACGCCCGTTCGGGGGCGCGGATGGCCGATCTGCCCGCCCAGCTGGACCGCGCCGCGGCGCACCGCCCCGAGCTCGTCACCGTGATGGCCGGGGCCAACGACGCCTGCCGGGACTCCACCGCCGCGATGACCCCGGTCGAGGACTTCCGCGCGCAGTTCTCCGCCGCGCTGCACCGGCTGCGCGAGGACCTGCCGCGCACCCAGGTGTACGTGGCCAGCGTGCCCGACCTGAAGCGGCTCTGGTCGCAGGGGCGCACCAACCCGCTGGGCAAGCAGATCTGGAAGCTCGGCATCTGCCCCTCGATGCTGGCGGACGCGGACGACCTCGCGCCGAAGGCCACCGAGCGCCGCGCCACCGTGCTCGACCGGGTCGTCGCGTACAACAAGGCGCTGCGCGAGGTGTGCGCCGAGGACAAGCGCTGCCGCTTCGACCAGAACGCGGTCTTCGACTACCCCTTCGGCACCGGCCAGTTGAGCCCCTGGGACTGGTTCCACCCCGGCAAGAACGGCCAGTCGCGGCTCGCCGAGATCGCCTACCGCGGGATCACCGCGAAGGACCCCGAGGTCCGGGCCGCGCCCTGATCCCGCGCTCCGGCTCCGGGCCTGCGACACGGTCCGCGCCCCGGGTGCCGGGCCTGCGCCGGGCGGCCGGGCGCGGCGCATACCCTCGGTCCATGCGCAGAGAAGACTTCGGCACCCTCGACGACGGTACGGCCGTCCACCGCTGGACCCTCGAATCCGCGGGGGTGCGGGTGCGCGTCCTGACGTACGGCGGCATCGTGCAGTCGGCCGAGGCTCCCGACCGGCGGGGCCGCACCGCCGAAGTGGTGCTCGGCCACCCGGATCTGAAGGGCTATCTGACGCACACCGGGCCCTACTTCGGCGCGCTGGTGGGGCGGTACGCGAACCGGATCGCGGGCGGCCGCTTCGTCCTGGACGAGCGCAGCTACTCCCTGGCGCCCAACGACGGCGAGAACAGCCTGCACGGCGGCGCACACGGTTTCGACAAGAAGGTCTGGGAGGCGGAGGAGGTCGACGACGGCCTGCGCCTGTCCCGGGTGAGCGCGCACGGCGAGGAGGGGTTCCCCGGCCGCCTGGAGGTCTCGGCGACCTACTCGCTGGACGAGAACGGCGCCCTGCACGTGGCCTACGAGGCGGTCACCGACGCCCCGACCGTGGTCAACCTGACGAACCACACGTACTGGAACCTCGGCGGCGTCGAGGAGGGCCGGGCCGCCTCGACCGCCGAGCACCGGCTGCGGATCGTCGCGGCGCGGCTGACCCCGGCGGGCCCGGACGGCATCCCCACGGGTGAGTTCGCCCTGGTGGAGGACACCCGTTTCGACTACCGCAGGGCCCGGCCGCTCGGTTCGGGGCTCGACCACAACTTCGTCCTGGACAAGGGGGTCACCCCGCTTCCGGAGGAGTTCGCCGAGCTGGGCGACCCCGGCAGCGGGCGGGTGCTGACGCTGTCCACCACCGAGCCCGGCGTGCAGGTCTACACCGGCGACCACCTGGACGGCGAGCCCTTCGGCCCCGGTCAGGGCGTCGCCCTGGAGACCCAGCACTTCCCCGACTCCCCCAACCGGCCCGGCTTTCCGCCCACCGTGCTGCGGCCCGACGAGGTCTACATGTCCGAGACGGTGTACGCGCTCGGCGTCCTCGACTGAGCCGCGCGCAGCGGGCGTCCACCCGGCACGGACGGGACAGAGGGGGCGGCGGCGAGTGATTCCCGCCACTTCGGATTCACAGGTTCGGCCACTACGGTTTCGCAGATGCCCCACGCCGGACCTGAAAGAGCCGCCGCCACGTCCGCTCCGCAGGACTTCGCGTCCGCCCGCGCCTCACCCGCCGCGGCGGACCGGGCGCGGGCACCGGGCGCCGGACCGGCCGCTCGGCAGGACGGCGGCAGGCCCGCCCCGGCGGTCCGGGACCCCTTCCTCGACAACGCCAAGTATCTGACGATCCTCTGTGTGGGCGTCGGCCACTTCCTGGAGCCGCTCAGCCACGGCAGCCGCTCCACCGAGGCCCTGTACTTCGCGATCTACGCCTTCCACATGCCGGCCTTCATCCTCATCTCCGGCTATCTCTCCCGCAGTTACACCGGCACCCGCAACCAGGTGGTCCGCCTGATCGCCGGGGTGGCCCTGCCGTATCTGATGATCCAGTTCTGCTACACGCTCTTCATGCGCTGGGCCGCCGACGACCCCGACCGTGAATTCGCCTTCAACAAGCCGGGGTTCGCGCTGTGGTTCCTGGTGGCGCTGTTCCTGTGGCGACTGACGACCCCGCTGTGGAAGAACCTGCGGCATCCGCTGGCCGTCTCCCTGGTGGTGGCCGTCGCCGCGAGCATGACCCCCTCGATGGGCGAGGACTTCTCGCTCATGCGGATGTTCCAGTTCCTGCCGTTCTTCGTGCTCGGACTGCTGCTGCGGCCCGAGCACTTCTCCTTCCTCGGCCACCGCGCGGTACGCGCCGCCGCGCTGCCGATACTGCTCTGCGCGCTGGTCGTCGCCTACTGGGCGGTGCCGCGGATGGACCCGGCGTGGTTCGGCCGCACCCGCTCCGTCGACGAGTTCGGGGTGCCGACCTGGGCGGGCGTCGTGATGTTCGTGGCGCTCTTCGGCGCCGGTCTGTTGATGAGCGCCTGCTTCCTCGCCTGGGTGCCGCGCCGCCGGACCTGGTTCACCGCACTGGGCGCGGGCACCCTCTACGCGTATCTGCTCCACATCTTCCTGGTGAAGTCCTCGCGCGAGTTCGACTGGTACGAGCCCGAGTGGCTGCAGCAGCCGCTGAGCCGGGTCCTCGTCGTCCTGCTGGCCTGCGCCGTGATGACCGTGCTGTGCACTCCGGTGGTCCGGCGGGCCTTCCGGTATCTGGTGGAGCCGCGGGCGGGGTGGCTGTTCGTGCGGGTGGAGGGCAAGTAGGGGCGGGGGAAGGAGGGGTGGGTGGGGGGTGTGTGACGGGTGACAGGTGACAGATGACGGATGACGGATGACGGATGACGGATGACGGATATTGATATCTGTCATCCGTTATCCGTCACCTGTCACATGTCACCCGCCATCGCTCACCCACCACTCCTCCACTCCCCTCCGGCCACCTCAGCCCGCGCGGCCCCCGCGGCACCAGCCCGGACGGCTTCCGCCTCCCCCGACTCCTCCCCCAGCAGCCGCCGGGCGAGCAGGGTGGCCCCCGCGACCGCGCCCGGCATCAGGAACACCGCGACGAAGGGCACCAGGAAGGTGGCGGCCAGGGGTGCACCGAAGCCCCAGACGAGGCGCTTGTGGGAGCGCAGCAGGGCGAGGCGTTCGCGGAGTTCGACGCCGCGCCGCTGGAGGGCGATGGCGGTCAGCTCCTCGGTGAGGAAGAAGCCGGTGACGAAGATTCCCACCACCGGGACCACGGTCTGCCCCGCCACCGGCACGAAGCCGCAGGCGAAGAGGAGCACGCCCCAGAGCCCGGCCCGCAGAAGGATCCGCAGACTGTCGCGGGCGGAGATCCACAGCTCGCGCAGCAGGGGCAGGCCGGACTCGGGGGCGAGGCCGTCCGGGGAGACGCTGCGGTCCACGCGTTCCGAGAGCTTCTCGTAGAAGGGCTGGCCGACGAGGAGGGTGACCGCGGTGAAGGTGAGCACCGAGAGCAGGAGCGCGAGGGCGAAGAGGACCACCGTGAGCAGGCCCCGGAACAGGCCCTGCCAGGGCGAGGACCAGTCGTCGGCGAAGGGTGTCGCCCAGCCGACGAGCTCGGAGCCCCACAGGGCGAGCGAGGTCAGCGCCGCCGCGTAGAGGACCAGGGTGAGGAGTCCGGGCAGCAGCCCGAGTCCGTAGCTCCGGCCGTGGGCGGCGACCCACCGCTGCCCTTTGACCAGTTGTTCGAAGCCCGCCCCGAGATCACCCATGACCGGCACTTTACCCGCGGGGCGGTGCCGCTTCCGGGGGTGCCCCCGCGAGGGCCGTGTCCCCGGAAGCGGCGCCTTCCGCGAGCCGCTGGCGCTCTCAGCCGAGGGTGACGAGCGCCTTGCCGGAGTTCTCGCCGCGGAGCATGCCGAGGAAGGCCTCCACGCCGTTCTCCACGCCCTGGTAGACCTGTTCGCGGTAGGTGAGTTCGCCGGAGCGGATCCAGGCGGAGACCTCCTGGACGAACTGCGGCTGGAGCGCCTTGTGGTCGCTGACGAGCAGGCCCTGCAGGCGCAGCCGCTTGCCGATGATCTGGGTGAGGTTGCGGGGCGCGGGGGTCGGCTCGGTGGTGTTGTAGACGGAGATCATTCCGCAGATGACGGCGCGGCCGAAGACGTTGAAGGAGGAGAGCGCGGCCTCCAGGTGCTCGCCGCCGACATTGTCGAAGTAGAGGTCGATGCCCTCGGGGGCGGCCTTCTTCAGCTGCTCGGCGACCGGACCGTCCTTGTAGTTGAAGGCCGCGTCGAAGCCGTACTCCTCGGTGAGCTGGCGCACCTTCTCGGCCGAGCCCGCGGAGCCGACGACCCGGGCAGCGCCCTTGAGCCGGGCGATCTGGCCGACCTGGCTGCCCACCGCGCCCGCGGCGCCGGAGACGAAGACGGTGTCGCCGGGCTTGAAGGAGCCGACCTCCAGGAGACCCGCGTAGGCGGTCAGGCCGACCATGCCGAGCACCCCGAGGTAGGCGGAGAGCGGGGCGAGCGAGGGGTCGACCTTGGTGGCCTGGGCGGCCGGCACCTCGGCGTAGTCGCGCCAGCCGAGGGGGTGCAGCACGGTGTCGCCGACCGCGAAGCCCTCGGCGGCGGAGGCGACGACCTCGCCGACCGCGCCGCCGTCCATCGGCTGGTCCAGGCGGTAGGGCGGTACGTAGGACTTGGCGTCGTTCATCCGGCCGCGCATGTACGGGTCGACGGAGAAGTGCAGGTTGCGCACCAGGACCGAGCCCTCGGCCGGGGCCGTCAGCGGGATCTCGCGGAGCGCGAAGTCCTCGGGGACCGGCCAGCCCTCGGGGCGCCGGACCAGGTGCCAGGCACGGGCGGCGGCGGGGAGGGCCGGGGCGGAGGGGGCGTCGGACATAGGGGTCACCTTTCGGAATGCTTCACCAGGTGAAACAAACATGCCTCTGGATATTTCATGGTGTCAAGTAACTGGGTAAGGTGGTGTCCATGGGCACAGGCAACACCACCCCGGACCCGCTGACCCTGGAGGTCGTCGACCTCATCGGCAGTGTCGTGGCCCGCTACCACCAGGAGTACGAGGAAGCGGCGGCCCGTCACGCGCTGACCGGCCCGCAGGCCCGGCTGCTCGGCCTGCTCTCCCTGGAGCCGCTGCCCATGCGGCGCATCGCCCAGCGGCTGAAGTGCGAGCCCTCGAACATCACCGGGATGGTGGATCGCCTGGAGGCCCGCGGCCTCGTCGAGCGGCGCCCCGCCCCCGACGACCGCCGGGTCAAGCTCGCGGCGCCGACCGAGGAGGGCCTGCGCACCGCCCGGGGCCTGCGCGAGTCCCTGGACTTCGCCCGCGAACCGCTCTCCGCGCTCACCGAGGCGGAACGGCTCGCCCTGCGCGATCTGCTGCAGCGCATGCTCGGCGACGAGGGCGAGAACGCGGGCTGAGGACGAGGCCGGAGAGGACGGCCGAGAAACCGGCGGCGCTGGAACCGGACCGCCGGGCGGGGCTCAAGCCGCCGCCGGGTGCCTCACAGACACCACCACAGCCAGGGGTTGCAGGTCTCCGAGGGCTCTTCGGTGGGCGTGGGTTCCTCGGTGGCGGGCGGCGGAGTACTGCCCGGGGCTTCGGTGGTGCCGGTGTCGGGGGGTGTGGTGGCGCCGGGCTCCGAGGGGGTGCCCTCGTCCTCGGTGTCGCCACCGCCCGGTGTGCCGTTCTCCTCGTCGCCCTTGCCCTTGCCGTCCTTCTCCGCGTCCCCGTCCTTGCCCTTCTCCTTCTCCTTCTTGCTCGACGAGGGCGAGGCGGTGCCGGAGGCGGACTCCCCGGCGGAGGCTCCGGGCGAGGGGCTCTCGCCGGGCGCGCTGTCCTCGCCCCCGGCCGAGGCGGAGCTGCCGTCCTCGCCGGTTCCCCCCTCGGGCACCGAAGCGGCCCTGGGCGTCTGGAAGGGGGCCTCGATAGCGAGTTCGGCGAGGCTCAGGGCGCCCGCGGCGAGGACGATCCCGGTGGCCACGAGCAGGACCCGGCGCCGCTTGCGCCGGTGCGTACGGTTCTTGGCGTTCTTCGCGCGCCGGCCGCCGCCGCGGGAATCGCGCGGGCCCTCGGTCCCGCGGGAGTCGCGCGGACCCTCGCTCTCCGCCTTCCTGGCGCGGGAGTTGCGGGCCCGCCGGTTCTGCGCGCGGCCGCCGTGCGAGGCGGGAGCCGGGGCGCCGGCCTCGCCCTCCCCCCGGGGCTCGTCGGCGCGGGCCCGCCCGTACGCGCGGCAGGCCTCGGCGGGAGTGGCGCAACCCGGGCAGACAAGGGCGCCGTTGAGATGCCGACGGCAGGGCTGGCAGTAATCCATGACGGTCGAAGGCTAGGGCGCGGGCATGACACACCGGAAGCGCGCGCTGTGAAAGTTGTGTGCAAGGGGGTTTGCCGTCGGCGTGGTGCCTGACCAGGAGGCCGGGGCGCACGATACGGACCTCTCGGCCGGGATGGGTCAGGATGGGGACATGCCCACCGACCCGAGCGCCGGTCCGCCTGACGGGAAGCGGCCGGAGCCCTTCACCCCGCTCGACTTCCAGCTGGTGCTGTTGCGCCGGATGGCCGACCACCACCCGGAACTCGTCGAGGAGGCCCGCCGCGAGCTGGGCGCCTCGGCCACCCGGATGCGGAAGGCCAACCGCCGCTGGCAGGCGATGCTGCGGTCCCCGGGCGGGAGTCGCGGCGCCGGTCTCCACCGCTCCGTACTCGGCCCGCCCGAGCGCGAACTCACCCGCCGGTTGGGCGAGTTGGAGTGCACCGCGCTGCTCTGGCCGGTGCCGCTCTGGCCCTCCCTGCGCTTCGAGGTGCTGCTCGCGCCCGGCGGCGCCCGCTGGAACGAGTGGCTGATCCGCGCGCCGGGAGCCGGTCCCGCCGCCCCGCGCACCACGGCGGACCTGCGCCCCTGGACGTACACCGTGGCGGAGGTGGCGGGCGCCTTCGCCCCGGCCCGGCCCCTTGAGGGCACCGCGCCCACCCGCTGGGGCCTGGCCTTCGAGGCACCCGACGCGCAGGGGCGGCGGCGGGCCTGCGTCGCCGAGTTCACCTGGGGCCTGCTCCAGCGCTTCCGTATCCGCGACGAGGAGACCGAGGCACCCGCAGGCCCCTGAGAACCGGGCACCGGACGTGCCGCTTGACCTTCCCCTTCGGGCAAGCCGCAGCATCGGGAGCACCGGGCGAAGGGCCCGGTACGAGGAGGACGGCATGCGGCAGGGACCAGGGCGGGACGAGGACGGGCGGCGGCTGCTGACCATCGGCGCCTTCGCCAGGGCCGCCCGGCTCTCACCGAAGGCGCTGCGGCTCTACGACGAACTGGAGCTGCTGCGCCCGGCCGAGGTCGATCCGGACACCGGCTACCGCCGTTACGCCCCGGGCCAGTTGGCGCAGGCGCGGCTGGTCGCCTGGCTGCGCCGGCTCGGGATGCCGCTCGCGCGCATCCGCGAGGTGACCGCGCTTCCCCGGGCCGAGGCCGCCGCCGAGATCCGCGCCTACTGGGCGGGGGTCGAGGCGGAGACGGCCGCCCGCCGGGATCTGGCCGCCTTCCTCGTGGACCAGCTCTCGCGCCCGTCGCCCACGGCGGCGCCGGACGCACCGGGAAACGGAGAACCACGGATGACCTCTCGGACACTCTCCCTGCGCTTCGCCTCGGCGACCGACGCGGGACTGATACGGCCGGTGAACCAGGACGCGGCGTACGCGAGCGCGCGGGTGCTCGCGGTCGCGGACGGCTTCGGGGCGGGCGGCGCCGAGGCGAGCAGCGCCGCCGTGGAGTCGCTGCGGCAGCTGGACGGGGCCGACGTCCCGCCCGGCGGCGTACTGAACCTCCTGGAGGACGTGAGCCTGCGGGCCGACGAGGCGGTGCGCGAGGCCGCCGAGGGCGACGCCTCGGTGGGCACCACGCTGACGGCGCTGCTGTGGACCGGCGCCGAACTGGGCCTGGTCCACATCGGGGACTCCCGCGCCCTGCTGCTGCGCGAGGGCGAGCTGCTGCGCATCACCCAGGACCACACCCCTGTCCAGGCCCTCCTGGACGAGGGCCGCCTCACCGCGCAGGAGGCCGCCTCCCATCCGCAACGCGCCCTGCTGACACGGGCGTTGACCGGCGCCGGAGCGGTCGGCGCGGGCACCCCCGGTGACCGGTCGCCGGACCTGCGCCTCCACGAGGCGCGGCCCGGCGACCGCTGTCTGCTCTGCTCGGACGGGCTGTACTCGGTGGTCCCGGCCGAGGAGCTGCGCGCGGCGCTCGCCGCGGCGGACACCCCCGGGGACGCGGCGGCCGAACTGGTGCGGCTGGCCCGTGCGGCGGGCGGTCCGGACAACATCAGCTGCGCGGTGGCCGACGTCCCCACCCCGTGACCCAGGTCTCGCTCCGCCCCCCGGTCCGCGCCCTGGGCACCCCTCAGTCTCCGGGCGGCCGGACCGGGCGCGAGGCCCCGGTGGTACAACGGCCGGGTGGATCACGGCACCGCGGCCACCGGCGACCACCCCGGACCGCCGCGGGCCGCCCCCTGAACACCGATGACCACCGATGACCGCCGAAGGCAAGGAGTACGCGTCATGCCCCCTCTGTTCCCGGCCCTCCAGCAGGGCTCGGATCTGCCTGCCGTCCAGTTCGGCGAGCGCTCCCTGAGCTACGGGGAACTCTTCGCGGCCGCCGAGGCGCTGGCGGCGCGACTGGACGGGGCGGTCCGGGTGGTGGTCTGGGCGACCTCCTCGCTGGAGACCGCGGTGGGCGTGGTGGCCACGCTGAGCGCGGGGGTGCCGGTCGTCCCGCTGAACCCGAAGTCCGGCGCGAGCGAGCTGGGGCACATCGTCTCCGACAGCGCCCCCTCCCTGGTGCTCGCCGCCCCCGGCGACGAACTCCCGCCCGCCCTCGCCGACTTGCCCCGGATCGACATCGACGTGCGGGCCACCGCACCCGCGGACCGCACCCCCGTCGCCCGGGCGGAGGACGATCCGGCGCTGGTCGTCTACACCTCCGGCACCACCGGCCCGCCCAAGGGCGCGGTGCTCTCCCGCCGCGCGGTCGCCGCCACCCTGGACGCGCTGGCGGACGCCTGGCAGTGGACCGAGGAGGACGTCCTCGTGCACGCCCTGCCGCTCTTCCATGTGCACGGGCTGATCCTCGGCGTCCTCGGCCCGCTGCGCCGGGGCGGTGCGGTGCGCCACCTCGGACGCTTCGGCACCGAGGCGGTCGCCAGGGAGCTGACCAAGGGCGGCACCATGCTCTTCGGGGTGCCGACCATGTACCACCGCATCGCCGAGTCCCTGGAGACCGAGCCCGAGCTCGTCGAGGGGCTGCGCCGGGCCCGGCTGCTGGTCTCCGGCTCGGCGGCGCTGCCGGTCCACGACCACGAGCGCATCCACGCCGCCACCGGCTGCCGGGTGATCGAGCGGTACGGCATGACGGAGACCCTGATCACCACCTCGGTACGGGCGGACGGCCGGCCCCGCGCCGGAACCGTGGGGGTGCCGCTGGCCGGGGTCGAACTGCGCCTGGTGGACGAGCAGGACGGACTCGTACCCGAGGACGACCCGGAGGGCGTGGGCGAGATCCAGGTGCGCGGCCCGAACCTCTTCACCTCCTACCTCAACCGCCCCGAGGCGA
Source organism: Streptomyces physcomitrii (assembly GCF_012273655.1). GTDB lineage: Bacteria > Actinomycetota > Actinomycetes > Streptomycetales > Streptomycetaceae > Streptomyces > Streptomyces physcomitrii. The sequence goes on from NZ_JAAWWP010000010.1 coordinate 230,491, forward strand.
CGGCGGAGGCCTTCGCGCCGGGCGGCTGGTTCCGCACCGGGGACGTGGCGGTGCGGGAGGCGGACGGCTATGTGCGCATCGTGGGCCGCAAGGCCACCGACCTGATCAAGAGCGGCGGCTACAAGATCGGCGCCGGGGAGATCGAGAACGCCCTGCTCGAACACCCGGGGGTGCGCGAGGCCGCGGTCACCGGCGAACCGGACGCGGACCTCGGCGAGCGGGTCCTCGCCTGGATCGTCCCCGCCGACCCGGCCGCGCCGCCCGCCCTGGCGGAGCTGTCCGACCACGTCGCCGCCCGCCTCTCCCCGTACAAGCGGCCCCGCGCGGTGCGCTATCTGGACCGGCTGCCGCGCAACGACATGGGCAAGGTGCTCAAGCGCACGCTGGGCAACGACTGAGCGCACGGGGCGAGTTGACGCCCCCCCCCGCCCCCTGGGGCAGCGCACGGAACCGTACATACGAACAGGCAAGCAGGTGTTCCCTTGAACAGGTGATCATCGCGCGAGAGATTGCGCGGGGTCCTCGTGACGGACGATGCTTACGGTGCGCAAGTGACGGGCTGCAGACCGTGATTGCGACTCCCGGGCTCATGTCCCGAACGGAGTACGGGAGTTGGTCCCACACAGCACGACCATCAAGGAGAACCACGCACCATGAACTTCCTCACTGACGTCCTCGCCGGTCTGATCCACCTCGTGGGCTGGCTCGTCTGAGCCGAGACCCACGAGGACCGGCCGACGTCGACCCGACGTCGCAGGCGGCGCCGTCTCCCCCGTCCCAGGGGAGGCGGCGCCGCCGCGTGCGGGGGCCTCTCTTCCGGGGCAGGCCCTCGCGTCGGTGCCCGAGGGCCGTCCTGCCGCCCTGCCCGTACGGCGTCCCCTTCGTACACCGTCTAGTACGCCGTCCTACTCGTACGCCGTCCCGTCCCCCGCGCCGTCCCGCGCGGACCGCTCGCCGCGGGAGCCGCACCGCGGCCGTCCACCCCTCGGCCTCCCGGCCCCCGGGCTTCCCGGCTTCCCGGGCTTCCCGAGCACCGCGGGCCTCCCCCGCCCCGAGCCCCGAGCCCCGAGCCCCGAGGGGACCCCACCCCGGAAGCACCCCCGCACCCCAAGATCACCCAGTCGACCCAAGAAGGGTCCCCCCGCCGCGACTTCACCGCGACGGCCCCCGCCCGGACCAGCTCAGCGCGCGGATATGCCCGTTTCGGCGGACGATTTTCCCAGGACCGCCGACCGGCGCTCCGTCCGGTCGCCCTCGGGAGGATCACCATGACCGCCAGTCTGGAGGCGCTGCGCCGCTGCCATCTCGCCGTCGACCTGGGTGCGGCCAGAACCCGGGTGTACGTCAAGGGCGCGGGCGTCGTCGTCGACGAGCCCAGCGCGGCGGCGGTGAACACCCGGACCGGCGCGCTGATCGCCGTAGGGACGTTCGCGGAGCAGATGACGGGCCGCACCCCCCACTACATCCGGGTGGTCCGCCCGATCTCCGGCGGCACGGTGGTGGACATCGAGATGGCCCAGCGCATGCTGCGGCACCTGATCGGCGAGAAGCTCCGCCGCAATCTGCGGCGCAACCTCCGGCTGCGGGCGGCCGTCTGCACCCCGCACGAGGCGGATCCGCTGGCCCAGCGCGCCGCGATCGAGACCATGGTGGGCCTCGGCGCCCGCCGGGTGGAACTGGTGGACACCCTGGTCGCCGCCGCCGTGGGCTGCGGTCTTCCGGTGGAACGCCCCGAGGCCACCATGATCATGGCCTGCGGGGCCGCGACCACCCAGGTGGCCGTCCTCTCCCTCGGCTCCATCGTGCGCGCCGAACGCGTACCGGTCGGCGGCGAGGCCATCGACCACGCGATCGTGCAGCACCTGCGGCAGGCCCATGAACTCGTCACGCCCAGCCAGTCGGTGCGCCCCCTGCAACTCTCGCTCTCCGGGGGCGGCCTGGCCCAGGACGGCCCCGCCTCCACCGAGGTGCACGGCCGGGACGTGGCCACCGGGGTGACCCGCTCGGTCCAGGTCGACAACGCGGCCGTACGCCGCGCCATCCGCACCCCGCTGACCGCCGTGCTCGACGGCATCGGCAGGGTGCTGCGCGACTGCCCGCCCGACCTGGTGGCCGACCTCGCCGACACCGGCATCATGATGGTCGGCGGCAGCGCCCTGCTGCCCGGCTTCGACGACATGGTGCGGACGTACACGGGCATGCCGGTGCACATCGCGGAGCGCCCCGAGATGTGCGCGGTACGCGGCGTCGGCGCCATGCTGGAGGGCGAGATCCGCCCCCTGGTGCTCGACCCCCTCGCCTGACCCGCCCGGAGCGGCGAAGGCCTCTCGCACCATGACCGGCCCCGACCGGCACGGCGAACCCCCGGACGAGGCGGTTCCGGCGAACGCAGCGGTTCCGGCGGATGAAGCAGCTCCTGCGGAGAAGGCGGTTCCGGCGGACGAGGAAGCCCCCGACGCCGAACTGCCGCGCCTGCCCCCGCTGTTCGAGGCCGTCCTCTCCATCGGCGGCGACATCGAACTGCCCGCCACCCTCCAGGGCGTCGTCGACCAGGCGACCTCCCTGACCGGCGCGCGCTGCGGGGTGCTCGCCGTGCTCGACCTCCTCTACGGCCGCCCGCCGGAGCTGTGGACCGCGGGCGTCGGCGCCGCCGACCGCTCCCGGCTGCGGCGGCGGCCGCACGGCCACGACGGACTCCTCGGCGTGCTCGGCCGGGCCGCCCAGCCGGTCCGCTTCACCGAGCCCGCGCTGCCCGGCGCCGAGGCCTGGCTCGGGATGCCGGTCCGGGTGGACGAGACGGTCTACGCGCTGCTCTACCTCGCCGAGGACCCGGCCGCCCCCTTCACCGAGCACGACTCCCAGATCCTGCGGCTGATCGCGGCGCACGCCGGGGTCGCCGTCGGCAACGCCCAGCTCTACGAGACCGCCCGCCAGCGCGAGCACTGGATCGCCGGCACCGCTGCCGTCACCACCGCGCTGCTCACCGGCGAGGGCTCCGCGGACGCGCTGACCATCGTCGCCGAGCAGGCCCGCCGCCTCGCCGACGCCGACGCGGGCGTCATCCTGCAGCCCACCGCCGAGGGCGGCATGGAGGTGGTCACGGCGGCCACCGACCGCGACCCGGGCGGGCTGATCGGCACCACCATCGAGCCGGGCAGCGAGATCCTGGAACAACTCCTGGCCGGCGAGCCGGTGTTCATCGACGGCTCCACGAACGACCCCCGGCTCGGCGGGCAGGTCACCGCCCACCGCTTCGGCCCCAGCATGCTGCTCCCGCTGGAGGCCGACGGGCGGCTCATCGGCACCCTGGCCCTGCCCCGGCGCCTGCGCGGCCGCCCGTACACCCATGTGGAGCGGCTGCTCGCCGCGCAGTTCGCCTCGCAGGCGGCGCTGGCGCTGGTCCTCGGCGAGATGCAGCGCAGCCGCGAACGCCTCGCCGTCTTCGAGGACCGCGACCGGATCGCCCGCGACCTGCACGATCTCGTGGTCCAGCGCCTCTTCGCGACCAGCATGATGCTGGAGTCCACCGAGCGCCGGTCCGGCGAGGACGGGGTACGCCATCTCCTGGGGCGGGCCGTCGACGAACTCGGCTCCACCATCCAGGAGGTCCGCACCACCATCTTCACCCTCCAGCAGCCCCCCGCGGACGCCCCCACCACCTTCCGCGGCCGGGTCCTCCTGGAGACCGCGGGCGCCGCCGCGGTCCTCGGCTTCCAGCCCTCGGTGCAGTTCTCCGGCGCCCTCGACCACGTCGTCGGGGACCTGGCCACCGGGCGCCTGCTCGCCACCCTGCGCCGCGCCCTGGCGACCGCCTCCCGCCGCGGCGGGGTCAGCCGCATCGAGGTCTCGGTGGCCGCGGTCCCCCTCCCGGACGGCCGCCCCGGCGTCCGGCTCCGCGTCCACGACGACGGCCGCCCCGACGAGTCCCCTCCTTCGGGCTCTCCGGGCAGCGGCGAGCACACTTCCGGTACGACGGTGGAGCGGGACCCGGACGGCGGCACGACGGTCACCTGGGAGTCACCGCTGTGAGGGGAGCGAGGGGTGCCGGGAGCGGACGCGGGAGCGGGAGCCGGTGCCACTCGTCCGGGGGCACCCGGCACTCGTATCCCGGTCCCCGCGCAGGGCGTTCGCCTGCGGGAACCGCCGGGGCACTACGCGCGTCCTCATGCCTGAAGCGAAGCCGACCACGCGACGCGGGAGATCGTATAAGCGGCTATGCTGCGGCAGACGGCGCGCACAAATGTGCGCGACTCGCCGTAACGGGGCGGTAGCTCAGCCGGTTAGAGCAGCGGACTCATAATCCGTCGGCCGTGGGTTCGAGTCCCACCCGCCCCACCGCACGGTTCTGGCAGAGGACCGTTTCCACCCGCGGAAGCGTGGGGCCGGGGTCGCCACTCCGCGAGGGTGCTCCCCGTTCAGCCGCTGGCACCAAGACCGAGTGGACGCACGGGGGACGCGGGGCCGAGCCGCCCGGTCTGTCCCGGATGGCCGGATGAAGGGGCGCCTTCCGCGGGCCCTCACCGTTGAGAACGAGGCAGGCAACAGGCCCTGCGCCCTGACCTACGACGCCTACGACGCCTACGACGCCTACGACCACGGTGCCTCGTCGGTCGCGGTGAAGCAGTACTTCTTCCAGGTGCCCTTGCGGCTCTGAGCGAGGGTCGGCACCGCGCACGCTCGTACCTTGAAGGTCTTGCCGACCACGACCATGGGCGTGAACTGGTCGTGGTCGGACTCCACCACCGCGCTCTGTGCGCCGTCGGCGGAGGACACGTTGACCTCGTCGCCCACTTCGCCGGTGGTGATCCGCGCCCACACCGCGCCGCACCGCCGGGAGTAGCGGAAATGCAGCGTGGCCGGGTTGTTCTCCTCGCGCTGGTAGGTCACCGCGTCCGCGGTGCAGCCGCCGGTCTCCTTCGGACTCTTGCCCTCGCACCCCTTCCCGGGGCAGGGCTGGGCCGCGGGCGGCGAGTCGGGCGGGAAGATCTCCCCCCACAGGCCGGTGGCCAGCGCGGTGGTGAAGCTGCCCAGGACCACGGTCAGGATGCTCAGGGTCGCCGTCGCGTGCGAGGCAGGGTGCCAGGCAAAGCGCCAGCCTCGGCCGATCCGGCGCGCGGCACCACTGCGCAGGCGGCTGAACCAGCCCGGCGGCGGTGTGGGAGCCGGGGCGGGATCGGTGCTCATGCCGCCCCGAGGTGCGTCCGTGCCCGCGCACGGGTTGCCCTCGGACCCGCGACCTGGCGGTACGGGGGCACTGCGGCTCCGTAGGCTCTGCTGACGCCTGCTCCGGGTGTGGTCATGCCGGCTCACCTCACCTTGGGTGACCACCGCGATGGGCGGGGACCCTGTCAGGTTCCCGGAGGGCACTGACGGCACGTCAGACGACTACCGGCCATTGTCCAGACCATTCATGGTGGTGATTCCCGGGGCGAAGAACGGACCCCCGCGGACGGCCGCCCGACCAGGACCCCTCGGCCGCCGGTCCGCGTCCCCCTCCCCACGCACTCCCTACGGCCGAGCCCGCCGCCCCGCCACCCCAGGCACCGCACGCTGCCCCCCGGGCAGGCCCCGCTGCCCCGGCACCACGTGCTGCGCCCCCGGTCTCGGTGCCGCGGGTGTGCGCATGCGGCGGCCGAGGGCGATGCCCAGTTGGAAGCGGTTGTCGACGCCGAGGGTGTCCATCAGGGAGCGGAGGATGTTGGTCACGGTACGGGGGCTGACCCCGAGGCGGTGGGCGGCACTGGCGTCCGTGTGGCCGGCGATCAGCAGGGAGATGAGTCTGCGCTGCCGTTCGTCGAGCGGCAGTGTCTTCTCTTCCCTGCCGCACAGCGGCCGTTCGAGCCTGCGGTCCATCCGGGTCCCCTCCCTGAGCGCGTCCCCGGGCACCGTGCCCCTCGGAGTGCCGAGGGGCACGGTGCCCGGCTGATCCGAGCTTGGGGTGTGATCCGTTCCAGAAGCCAGGAAAGCCGGGCTGTTGGGGACGCTGGAATACGAAAAGGGGTGCTGAGCTGCGCAAACATGGGCCGCCTGGAACGGGTGACTGGGACGGCCCGGGCCCGGCGGCGAGGGCGGAGTCACCCCCGCCGGGTGCTAGTCGGCCGGGGCCGCCTCGATCAGCCGGAACGCCTGCGGCGGCGGGAGGCTGCTGAAGACCGGGGCCTGGAAGCCCGCCGCGCGGCAGAGCGCGGTGAAGTCCTCCTCGGTGCGTTCCCGGCCGCCGAGGTTCACCAGCATGTTCAGATCGCTGAGGTACATCAGGGGCGGGGCGCCGGGCGGGACCACCGCGGGCAGCGTCGGCTCGACGAGCAGCAGCCGGCCCTCGGGCGGCAGCACGGCCCGGCAGTGGCCGAGGATCCGGGTGCACTGCTCGTCGTTCCAGTCGTGCACGACGCTCTTCAGCAGATAGAGGTCGCCGCCCTCGGGCACGGAGGCGAAGAAGTCGCCCGCCACACAGGAGGCGCGGTCGGCCACGCCCGCGCGCGCGAAGGTCCCGGCGGCCTGGGCGAGCCCCTCCTCGGTGTCGTAGACCACGCCGCGCAGGCCGGGGTGCTCGCGCAGGATCGCGGCGAGCAGCGTGCCGTCACCGCCGCCGACGTCGACCACGGTCCGGAACCGCCCGAAGTCGTAGGCGCCCGGCAGCACGGCCGCCGCCAGCCGCGAGCCCTGGCTCATGGAGGCGTTGAACTGGGCCGAGAGCGCGGGGTGTTGCTTCAGATGGGAGAAGAAGTCGGTGCCGAACACCGCGTCGAAGGAGGGTGCGCCGCTGCGCACGCTGTCGCCCAGGTGGTCCCAGGCGCGCAGCATCACCGGATCGGCGAACATCCGCACGAAGGCGGCCAGCGAGTCGGGGCGCGAGGTGCCGAGCAGGGCGCCGGTCGCGGTGAGCGCGAAGACGCCCTGCCGCCGCTCCTGGAGCAGTCCGAGCGCCGTGAGGGCGCGCAACAGCCGGTGCACGGACCGCGGTTCGGCCTCGCAGCCCTCGGCGACCGCCTCCGGCGTGCTCTCCCCCTCGCCGATCAGGTCGGCGATCCCCAACTCCACGGCGGTGTACACCGTCCGGGCCGCCATCGCCCCGAACATCAACTGCACCACACTGCCCGGCTGGGGCACCTCCGCACCCGGCGCCCCGGCCGCTCCCCGCTCCGCTTCTCCCGTTGCCATGCGCGCTCTCCCCTTCGAAAGTCGGCCTGCGAGTCGTCGAGCTTCCCGGGCGCGGACGGCAGGGAGCCGACCCGCACCCGCGACTCAACATAGGCAAGCCTAACCTCACTTGGGATCGCCGGAGCGGATACGCCGACGAGGGGCCAAGTACAACAGGCTGAGGGGCAGGGAGAGTTACCCAACCGACCTGCGGACGTCGGGAGTTGAGCCGAGTCAGCAGCGGAGACTGCCCCCGCGGGACACGCAACGGGCCCGGTACGGAGGTGAGTTCCCCGTACCGGGCCCGCCGCCGGGCCGCGCCCGAAACCGCTCGCCGCCGCCGATCCGCCGCTCGCGCCCGTCCACTCGCCGACTCGTCAACTCATGGGGCCCACAGGGCACATGGATGTCGGCTCACGGACCACCGTCTTCTACTCGTCGTCCTTCGGCGGCTCGGCGTTGCGCCAGATCGTGAGGTCGAGGGTGAGGTACCTGCTGGGGTCGTTCGCCCCGGACTTGCCCCGGTAGGTCGCCACCGCGACATGGCCCGAGTTGCTCATCACGCAGACCTGCGAGCCGTTGGTGAGCTGGTCGAGGCCGATCTCCTCGGTGTAGCGGGTCTCCCCGCGGCAGGTTTCGAGGGAGCCCTTCTGCGAGTTGTTCAGCAGCACCAGCTTGCCGTTGTCGGTGCCGAGACGGTTCTCCAGGTCCGCGCCGTCGCTGTAGTCGTAGAAGAGGTCGCCGCCGCTGTAGCTCGCCCCGCTGTCCTCGCCGTCGATCGGGTTCGGCGGGGCGTCGGCGAGCATCACGTAGTAGTTGTCGGTGATGTCGATGCCCTGGTACGAGACCGGCTTCGGGTCCGGCCGGTCCTTGCCGCCCGAGGAGCCGCCGTCGGAGGAACCGCCGCCGGAGCTGCTGGTGCCGGGCGACTTGGCGTCGTCCTTCTCGGAGTCGTCGGGCACCAGCGCGCCGATGACCGCGAGGACCACGATGGCGCCCACGATCGAGGCCGCGACGATCAGCCCCGGCCTGCGCTTCTTCGGCTGCGGCGGCATGCCCCAGGGCTGCGGCCCGCCGATCACCGGCGGCGGGGTGGGCACGAAGCCGCCGCTGCTGAAAGGCGGCGGGGTGCCGTGGTTGAAGGGCGGCGGGGTGCCGTGGTTCACCGGCGGCGGGGTGTGGTAGCCCGGCGCGGGCGTCGGCGGCGGGGTGCGGTACCCGGGCGGCATCATGCCCGGGGCGGACCCCGCGGTCTGGGTCGGCGCGGAGGGCGGGCCGAAACCGGTGGGCGCGTACGGGCCTGCGGCGCCCGGCGGCGGGGTGTGCGGGGAGTGCTCGGTCGGGGTCGGCGGGGCGGTGGGCTGCGGCGGCGGGGTCTTGGCCGGCTCGGGCAGCCTCAGCCGCTCGGTGATGGAACCGGCGACCGCCTGCGGCAGCCAGTCCTCGCCCTGCCGCAGCGGGGTGGGCGAGAGCTCGTGGCACAGCTCGATGACCTCGGGCAGCGTGGGCCGGTCCGCCGGGTCGCGGCTGAGGCAGCGGGTCACCAGCGGCCGCAGTTCCTCGGGCAGCCTGCTGAGGTCGGGGTCCTCGTGCACGATCCGGTAGAGCACCGCGTGCGAGGGGCCGTCACCGTAGGCGGGCGCGCCGATCGCCGCGTAGGCCGCGATCTGGCCGAGCGCGAAGATGTCCGTCGCGGGCGTGACCGTACCGGCCGCCGCCTGTTCCGGCGCCATGAAGGAGGGAGTGCCGACGGTGACGCCGTTGCCGGTGAGCGCGGTGGCGTCGGCGGCGCGGGCGATGCCGAAGTCGATGACGCGGGGCCCGTCGGAGGCGAGCAGGACGTTGGCGGGCTTCAGGTCGCGGTGGACGATGCCCGCCCCGTGGATGACGTGCAGCGCCTCCGCGACGCCGACCGTCAGCAACAGCACGCTGCGCAGCGGCAGTCCGCCGTGCCGGGAGACGGCGTGGGCCAGGGAGGGGCCCGGTACGTAGGCGGTGGCGAGCCAGGGCTGCGCGCCCTCGGTGTCGCAGTCGATGACGGGCGCGGTGTACAGGCCCTGCACCCGCTGCGCGGCGTGCACCTCCTGCTGGAAGCGGCGCCGGAACTCCGGGTCCTCACTGAACTCGGGCCGGATCACCTTCAGCGCGATGGGCCGCCCGCCGGGCGTGTACGTGAGGTACACCTTGCCCATGCCGCCCGCGCCCAGCACGGCCGCGAGACGGTAGCCACCGACAACGGCCGGGTCGTCTTCCTTCAGCGGCTGGAAGAGATCGGCCGAAGGTGCACTGCTCATGACGAACCATCCCCTGTTGGCGGCAGCGCGGATCCTGCCTGTTCCCCGAAGTCAACCGGGAGCGTACCGAATTCCCGCTCCGCTCCTTTCCGCCCCTCGGCAACAATCCCGCCACAGAACGCCGTTCGGTTTCCCGCCACGCGCCGAGTGCCCGGATTGTCCGCCCGCGCCGCCGAGTCCGCAGGTCAGCCCGCCGTGCCGCCGCCGGGCAGCTCGCCCGGTCCGGACACCGACCGGTGCGGACCGGGAGCGGGGGCCGGCGGATGCTCTCGCCGCCCGGCCGTGTCCCCGGACCCGGCACACCCCCCATGGCGTCGTGGGGAGGCGGCCGGGCCGGGGGTGGCCTGCGGACGGGCGGCGGGTGCGGGTCAGTAGACGGTGACGCTGGCGCGGGTCAGGCCGAGGCGGTCCTGGACCTGCTTCTTGTCGGGCTTGCCGACCGCGTTCAGCGGCATCTCGGGGAGCAGGTGCAGCTCGCTCGGCGCGTAGAGAGGGCCCTTGTGGGAGGTGACGAACTCGCGGATCAGGGCCGGGTCCAGGGTCCGGCCGGGTGCCGGGACGATCGCGGCGTGCACCTCCTCGGCGTCGTCCGGGCGGCGGACGCCGAACACCATGCACTCCTGGACGTCGGGGTGGGTCAGCAGGAAGCCCTCCAGTTCGGCGGGGAAGACCTGGTGGCTCCCGGCGAGTTTGATCACCTCCTTGTAGCGGCCGCAGAGGAAGAGGTAGCCCTCCTCGTCGAGGTAGCCCGCGTCCCCGGTCCGCAGCCAGCCGTCGCTCAGCACCTCGGCGCTGAGCGCGGGCTGCTCCCAGTAGCCGCTCATGAGCTGCCAGGACCGCACCCGGATCTCTCCGACCTCTCCCACGGGCAGCCGCCGGCCCGCGGCGTCGCGGACCACGAGTTCCACCCCGGGTATCGGGCGGCCCGCGGTGATCTGGCCCATCCGGCCGATCCGCCGGTGCTCGTGCGGCCCGGCCTCGCAGATCAGGCCGACCTCGGTCTGCCCGTACCAGCCGTGGAGCACCGGGCCGAAGACCTCCGCGGCGCGTTCCGCGCGGGCCGGGGACAGCAGGTGCCCGCCGTAGCCGAGCCAGCGCAGGCTTCCGGTGCCGGCCGTACCGGCGCGGGGGTGGTCGAGCAGCTGTCCCAGCATGGGCGAGAGCAGCCAGACGTCGGTGACCCGCTCCCGCTCGATGGTGTCGAGCACGGCGCCGGGGTCGAAGCCGCGGTGCAGGACCACCCGTCCGCCCGCCAGCAGGACGCCGTCCACGGTGGTCCCCGCGGAGTGGGCGATGGAGGCGCAGGCGAGGAAGCAGAGGGCCTCGCCGTCCTCGCCGGGGCGGGGCGGGCGGGAACGCATCAGGGCGGCGCGGTCGGTGACGACCCTCAGGTACTTCTCGAAGGTCACGCAGACGTTCTTGGGGGTTCCGGTGCTCCCGCCGGTCATCCGGATGCACCAGTCGTCCTCGGGCCGGGCGGCGCTCGCGACCGGTGTGCCGGAGCGGCGGGCGGCGCAGGCGGTGAGGTCCGCTGCCGGTCCCCCGGGCCCGCCCGGACCGAGGAAGAGCACAGGCCCCAGGACCTGCTGGGACAGCAGGCTGCCGGCCAGGTCCCGCAGTGCCGGGTCGACCAGCCACATGGTGGTGCCGACGCTCCGCCCGATGCGCGCCACGACCTCCGGGGCGAGCTGGGTGTGGATGACCTCGTGCAGGAAGGCGACCCGGGCGCCGAGCAGGTTCGCCGCGTAGCGGGTGACCAGCGCCTCCGGCCGGTTGCCCGACAGGACGGCCAGGGTGCTGCCCCGGCCCACGCCCCGCGCGGCCAGTTCGGCCGCTGTGCGGTACACGTCCTCGTACAGGGTCCCGGCGGTGGTGCGGCGCCCGTCCGGATCGGTGAGGACGGTGCGGCCGGGGTCGGCGGCGAGCGCTTCCAGGACTGCCTCGACGTAGTTGCGGAACGGAGGCGGAGAGTCCGGTGCGGCCGGTGTCCCCGCAGCGCTCTGGGTCATGAACCACTTCCTCATGAGAACGGAAAGTTCAGGTCAGCGCGAGAAAAGCGGCGGGACGGCAGGTGCCGTCCCGGAGCGCCTGCTTACTGCCCACACCGCGCGGGGCGAAACCGGCGGTGCGCCGGGCGGCCTGCGCACCCGCCCGGGCGCTCCGCCGGCGGTCAGCTCTTGGGGCAGTCCTGGGCCAGCTTGTCGGTACTGCCCGCCGCTTGGCGGAGCTTCACGGTGGCTATGTTGCTCCCGTCCTTCCCGTGGCCGACCTGCATGAGGGTGATGCCGTATCCCTTGCGGGGACGGTGGGGGGCGATGCCGGTGAAGTCGATGGTGCCGGTCGCCAGCCCGCTCACCTTCTGCTGGCGCAGGTTGGCCCAGGTCTCCGCTCTGTTCCGGGGGCGCCCGTCGGCCGTGGCCGCGTGGTAGAGCACCTCGGTGGCGTCATGGGTGAGCGCGGTCTGGCCGTTGGCCAGATCGGGTGATCTCCACGTCGCTTTGCCCTCGGGGCCGAGGTCCTTGAGGCCGAGGTCCTTCTTCACACCGGCGGGGAGCTGGTTCAGCCGGCTGTAGAAGTCGGTGCTGCGGGCGGCGGCACATTCGAGGGCGGTCAGGATCGGGTAATAGAAGGTCACATTGCGAGGAATCGGGATCGCGTCAGTATTGAGTTTGGCCTTGGACAGGTCGTCGCCGCCGAGGACGGCGATCGGGTGGTCTTCTCTGCAGTTGAAGCGCAAGCCGTTGAGGAGTGTCGTGACATCGTCGGAGCGGCCCGCGAAGTACACCGCCCTCGGGGGGATCTGGTCGTCCCCGCACATGTCCGCGATCTGGTCGTCCATGGTGGCTCTGCCGTTGGGCAGTTCGTAGTCGTCGAGCATCGTCACGTCGAAACCGGCAGCTGTGAGCATCTCCTCCGAGTACTTCTTCTGCTCCCTGGTGTACTGGTCGTGGCTCGCGGGAGTACGAGCGAGGACCACTGCGCGCGGCTTCGAGCCGGACTGCGACTCGTCCGCCAAGGGCTTGGCGATGCCCAGGAGTTGGTCGTTCTGCCACTTGTCCGTGGCCGCGAGTCCGAAGAAGTTGGGGTAGTCCTCGGCCAGGTTCGTACTGGAGTTGGTGCCGGAGACCACCGGGAGCGAGGCCTTCCGCAGCTCCGCCTGCACCTCCTCGCTGTCGGTCATGTCCCGGCCCATGCCGACGACGCCGACAATCGACGGGTCGCGGCGGGAGAGGTCCACGAGGCGGTCCACCAGCGTCCGCTGGTTGTACATGTCCTTGCCGCCGTTGGCGACAAGGATCTTGAGCTTGACGGACTCGTTCCGGTTGGCCCGCTGCACGGCGTAGGCACCGCGCAACTCCTCCAGGCCCTTGACAAGTTCGTCGTCGACGCCGCTGAGTGGACCCGCGTAGACGAGGGTCACGTGCGGGTCGTCACCGATCTCGGCGTTGGCCTCCCGGATCAGTTTCTGCACCTTGGCCACGCCCTCGAAGGAGACCGAGCCGGTGGCGACGCCGACGCACTCGGTGTCCTGCTGGTTCTGGGCCCTCTTCCGCACCGAGTCGTGGTTGCTCGCGAGCAGACCGCCGTCGCAGTACGTGGCGGCGCGGTGCCGGTCCTCCACCACGGCACCGGCCGCCACCGCGAGGAGCACCAGGACCAGCGCAGGGAGCGACCACAGCCAGGTCCAGCCGGGCCGTCCGGCCCGGCTCAGCGAGGGGCGGGAGCTGCCGGGGCCCGGCGGCGCGACGGAGACCGGCACCCGGAGGACCCAGGGGAGCTGGCCGGTGGCGATGCTCGGCGACTGGTTCACCCGGCGGGCCCGGTTCCACTCCGTGTACCAGCCCGGGAGTTTGGCGTCGAGAGGGGCGGACGCAGCGCTGTTCCACTCGACCGTGTGTTGGAGGTCGTCCACACGGTCGAGGGGCACAGTCGCCACGAGGAGCAGCGGATCCAGCTCACTGCGGATGCTGCGGATATCGCTGAGGGCCTTGATCAGCTCGATGCCGCCGTTCCGGTCGTCGGCCTTGGGCAGCAGCAGCACGGGCGGCGTCGGGCGCTTGCGGCCGCGCAGGTCCAGACTCCAGACCCGGTGCGCGTCCCGCAGGTCCTCGCGCAGTGCGTGCACCCGCAGGTGGAGGTGGCGACGCTGGGCATCCTCGTCGGCCCCCGCCGCAGCCGCACCGTCGAGCAGGGAGCCGGCCGCTATGTCGGTGGCGACGGCGTTCAGCCGCTGGCGGACCGAGCCGGGCGGCCAGAGCCGGAGGGTCCGCCAGCGCCTCCCCTCGCGCCGGTCGGCGTGCGGCCCCTGGTTGAGGTAGGTGGTGCCGAGGAACCAGCGGATCTCCCGGCGCAGCCCCAGCAGCAGGGGCGCCTTGCCGGGCAGCACGCTGAGGACGACCACCAGGACGAGGACGAGGACGGTGAACGCCACGGCGTACCGGACATTGTCGCCGACCTGCGTCGCGAGGAGGGCGATCAGCAGGGCGGGCACCGTCTTGGAGCCGTCCTTGGCGGCCTCCCGGAACCGGGCCGACGGGCGGGTGCCGTTGGGCCGCCAGCCCTGGGAGTTGAGCTGCCCCATCATCTGGGCCGACTGGACGTTGTCGCCGCGCAGGCCCTGGACGGCGTCCTCGATCGTCGACAGGAGGGCGCTGCGCGGGAACGGGTAGCGCCGGTACTGGCGGTTGTCGCCCACCCACGTGCTGTGCTCCACGCGGGGGTTTCCCTCCCTGGCTCCGCCCCCGAGTTCCCGTACGATCCGCAGCGCGTGGTCCCGCGCTCGCCAGACGGGGGCCTCGGGGCCGGTGCCGTCCTCTCCCCCGACCGCGAAATCGGACCGCACCTTGGCGAACGGCACGCCGTGGCTGGCGAGTTCTTCGCCGATCGGGTTGAGGATCTGCCCGAAGTCCGCGTTCTCGTCCGCCGCGTTCTCCTGGGCGGCGGGCCCCTCCGCACAGGACCGCGCAGGGTGCAGGACCACCTCCGGGAGCGCCATCGGATTGCGCTTACGGAAACCCTGGGACAGGTCGTTCAGTATTTCGATCACTTGCTTCGTCGCGGCGAACTGCCGCCCGCTTCCCGGCTCTCCGCGCTGTGTCAAGCTGGCCTCCCCCGTGTTGCGATCCGTCCCGGGCCGGATCGCAACCGTCAGTGCCTGTGGGTGCACAGAGGTTACGCACGGTGGCGCCGCGGCACCAGGTGTGTCCGGTTAGCAGCGCGGCCCCGGGTGCCGGGGCCCACGATCCCGCGCCGGGAAGAACCCGGCGCCTGGACTCGGGAGTTGGGTCGAAGCGCGCGTCCGGGACCGGGCACGGGAACGCACGGAAGCGAACAACGGCGAACACGAATTGGCCGGATACGCACGCCCGTTCCCCGGGTCTCCTCCCCCGGCGCGACGACCGCGACGGCCGAGAATCACCGCGCCGAGGCCCCGGAGACACACCACGCACGGCACCGGCCGCTGGCAGAACCTCACCGCACGCCCCGTCAGCCGCCGACGGCAGCCGGGTCCCCGGGCCTCAGCGGCTGGAAAAGACCGGCCGGAGGTGCACTGCGCAGGGCGGACTCTCTCCCTGCCGACGGCGACGCGGATCCCGCCGACTCCCCGAAGTCACCCGGGGGCGTACCGAATTCCGCCTCCCGCTCCTTCCGCCGGCGGACGGCAGTCCCGCCGCGGGGCCGGGAGGGGCACGAGCCGCGCGCCGGGCGCCCGCGCTGTCCGAAGGGTCTGCCGGGCGGCCGTCCTCACCGCTTCGCGGGCTCCTCGTGGCCGGGTCCCTCCCCCGGTCCGAACACCGACTGGTGCAGACCGGGAATGGTCAGGCTGTCCGTGCGGAGCAGCTGGTTGTGCGCGATGACGTCGGTGAAGAAGATCGGGATCGGCAGCGTCAGGCCGGGCGGCAGCGGCGGGGGCATGTCGGGGGTGAAGGTGATCGGCAGCAGCCCGAGCAGGTTGCCGCTGAGCAACTGGGTGAGCAGCACCACCGGTTCACCGGTCGCCGTCGTGGTGCTGCCCTCGCCGTCCTCGGTCCGCAGGGTGCCCAGGCAGTCCGGGTACGGGTTGGGGCTGTCGCGCGGCACCCGGCCGATGCCGGGCAGCCCGATGTCGAGCAGCGGCAGCCGGAGCCCGGGCAGCCCGCGGTAGTCAGGGCGCCGCGGCTCCCGGAACCCTTCCTCCCCGGGGCACTTGGCGCCGACCAGCGACTGGTCCTGCTGAAGGTCGTTGATGTCGAGCCGGAAGGCGGTGAAGGCCAGCACCCGGCGCGGGCCCGCCGCGGTGTCCACCTCCCGGATGCCGTGGTACGTCAGCCCGGTGAGGACGAGCAGCGGCGTCCGCACCGCCGCGGGCCACACGGCCGTACGCTGCGGCAGCGCGGCCCCGCCGAGCCCGCCGCCGCCCAGGCCGAGCGAGAGGTCGGGCAGACACCAGGGGGACTTCTGGCCCCCGGGACCGATCGTGAGGTTCAGCGGCAGCAAGGACGACAGAGGGGAGGAGGGGGAGAGGAGATTCCCTCCACCGCCGCTCGCGAGGGACGGCAGCGGAACGCTCAACTGCGAGGGGCGGCGGGCGTCTTGACCGTCCTCGGACTCGCCGTCCTCGTCTCGGCCCTCGGCCTTGTCGCCGTCCTTGCCCTTGTCCTTGCCCTTGTCGCCGTCCTTGCGCTTGCCTTTGCCGCTGTCCCTGTCCTCGCGGTCCTTGCCTTCCCGGTCCCTGTCTCTGCCGTCCCTGTCTCTGCCGTCCTCGGCCTTGTCCTCGGCCCCGTGGTGACCGCCGTCCTCGTCGCCCTTGTGCCCCTTGCCGTCCCCATGACCCGGGTGATCGCCGCCCCGGCCGCGCTTCCCCTGGCTGCCGTCCCCGCCTTCCGGCCGGTGCCCGCCTCCCCCTCCGCCAGGCTTACGGTCGCCCTCGCCCTCGGAGCCTCGGACACCCCGGGACCGATCCGGCCCGGGCTGCGACTCCGGCTGCGAAGACCCCCCGCGGCCTTCGGTGGGTGACGCCCCCTCACCCTCCGGCGGCCCGGGCTGCGCCTGCGGATACCCGCCCGGTGGCGGACCGCCGGGTGCCCCGCCCTGCTCCTGGCCGCCGTCCCTGCTGTTCAGGCCGAGCAGCCCGGTGACCTTGCCGAGCAGGCCCTTCTTGCGCGGCGGCGGCGCGGGTTCGTATGCCGGTTGTGGTGGAGGCGGGCCGGGTTCCGCGGCGGTGGGCGGCGGCGCGGGCCGCGCGGTGGGGCTCGGGGTCCGCGGTTCCGGCAGTACGGCGGGGTGGTTGCCCTCGTGGCGCAGCGAGAGCCCGAGGTGCACGCCGACCTCGTTGCGCGCGGACGGGTGCTCCCCCGCGCCGTACCGCTTCTCCCGCCCGCTCTTGGCGCCCGGTTCCTTCTTCCCGGCGTCCGGCGCCTGCGGTGCGGCACCGCCGTCCGCCCCGGGGTCTTCCGCTCCCCGGCGGGCGGTGCGGCCGAGCGAGACACCGAGGCCCTGGCCGTACGGGGCGCCGCCGGTGGCGAGCCGGAGCCCGTCGAGCAGTGAACACACCGACTCGGCCTGGTGCGCGGCGGCTTCGGTGAGGCCCAGCGGCTTCTGCGCGCTGCTGCGGGCCGGTTGCGGCGGCGCCGCCGGTACCGGTGCCTGCACCCCGGTGGCGAGCAGCGCCCCCGCCGGGAGCACCCCGAGGGCGCCGATGCCGGTCCGGGGGAAGCGGGCCAGCGCACCGAGGCGCGCGCTCCCCTGACGGCCGGCCCGCTGTCCCGTACCGGCGGCCTTGCGCGCAGCGCTCCTACCCACCCGTCTCGCCTCCGCTCACTCGCATGGCCGGGCCCCGGGAGGACTCCCCGGCCGACCGGACTGCCGTACTGCGCCCCGGACTCGGCCGTCCGGCAGCGGATCCTTCCTCCCCGGTGTTCTCCGCCCCGCGCGGCCACCACCGCCGCGGGCGCCGTCCGCTCAGCGGGACGGGGCGGCCTCGGCGGAACCGGCCGCGGAGGGTGCCCCGGCGGGTCCGGCGTCCGGGCCGGGGCCCTCGGTCACCGGCGGGAGTTCCAGGGTGGAGTCGGGCTCCTCGGCGGTGCCCGGGGCACGGGCCGCGGTGGCGCCGCCGGGGCGGGGGCTGTCCGGATCGGCGGGCGGGCGCCTGCTGCCTCCGCCGCCGTCCCCCTCCCCGGGGGCCTCCGGGCCCTCGGCCGGACTCCCGCCGTCCGCCGCGGACTTGCGGGTGTCGATCAGCGTCCAGCCCTTGCGGCGGTTCCAGCGCTGCCGGTCCCGGGTGCGGTGCTCCCCGTCCGGCACCCAGCTGACCGCCATCGCGCCGCCGAGCACGCCGAACACGAAGCCGATGAGGAAGCCGCCGAGGTTGGAGAGGATCAGCGAGGCCACCGCGAAGATCAGGACGGCGATGCCCGCGAACATGCGGTAGCCGGGGGCCAGCCACAGCGTCAGCCCGAGCACGACCAGGAAGAGCCCCATCAGCAGGCCCGAGATCCCGGCGACGCCCTCGTGGACGAGCAGGCCGAGCGGCGCCATCGGGATGGAGAGCAGTTCCACCCCGGCGAGCAGCGTCCACAGCCCCGCCCAGAAGGGCCGGGTCCGCCGCCACTGCCGGAAGGAGCGCCTGCCCGGTGGTGCCTCGCGCTCCGGCCGCGGTCCCCAGCCCTCTTCGGCGCGGCCGCTCTCCGGGGCCGGTGCGCCGCGCGGGTTCCCCTCGCGTTCCGGGCCGCCGCCTGTGCGGTTCAGAAGCACGAGTGGTCGCCCCGCTTCACGGTCAGGTGCAGTCCGGGCAGTTTGAAGGTGGCGGCGCTCACCGACCTCGTCTCCTGGCGCAGCCGCTTGATGTCGATGGTGTCCGACTGGAGCGCGAACCCGCCCTCGGGGCCCGCGACTCCGGGCACCGCGTCGACGGTGGAGGCGTCCCGCCCGATCTCGATGTTCTTGAAGGAGGCGTCGCCCTTGAGGTCGTGCGCGTCCGCGATGAGCCGGTCGGCGTGCACGGGGGTCCGGCCGGTGCCCGCCGTCAGGCTGAGCGTCACCGGGCCGAGCACCGGCACCTGCTGCACCACCGACTGGCACAGGTTGCGCAGATCCGCCGAGCGGACCCCGGTCAGCGCCTCCGGGTAGGTGGCGCGCTTGCCCCGGTCGAGGACCCCGTACTGCTGGAAGCCCTTGCCGGAGAGGCTGTCCGCGGAGATCTGGAAGCTCTGTCCGGAGACGGTGAACGAATTGGCGGAGACGCCGAAGGAGGCGGCGAGGGCACCGGTGGCCATCGAGGCGACGACGCCGCCGGAGACCACGAGCGTCGGCACCATGACGACCGCGAGCCGCAGCCATCTCGTACGACCCGGGGCGGGGGCCCTGTCCTGACCGCTGATCATCTCTGTCTTCCCTCTTTTCAGGACTGGCCGGAGCCACAGCCGAGGGCTCGGAGACGATCCGGATGCCCGCCAGGTCCTGGTCCGACGTCGACCGTGGGGCCCTCTGCGTGAACACATTCAGGCAAACGGAACATACGACTGGACAGGGAGGGATCGAGGGAGGAAAGGAGTCACCGGGGCGGAAATGGACCCGTTCAGTCCAGCACCCGTCCACAGGGGCCGCCGGAGCGCAAGGCGGGGCGGTCGGTTCGGGTGACGGCCCGGACTGAGGTTCGGCGGGTGAGCGGCCCCCGGGGCGCTGGATCAGCGGGCGCGGGACTCGGGCGATGGATCAGCGGGCGCGGGGCTCGGCAGCGGGACGGGAGCGCGGGCTCAGTAGCAGGAGTGGTCGCCGCGCTTGACCGAGAGCTTCAGGCCGCTGAGCTTGAAGAGGTCGGCGCGCACCCCGATGGCGTCCTGGCGCAGCTTGGTGATGCGGACCCGCTCGGCCTCCTGGCCGAAGGAGCCGTCGGGTGCGCCGCGCATCCGCTTCGAGGTGTTGGCGTCGTTGCCGATGACGATGTCCCGGAACTCGGCGTCGCCGGAGATGTTGTTGGTGCGGATGACCAGACCGTCGACGTGCACCTGCTTGTCGCCGCGGCCCGCGCGGATCAGCGTCGTCACCTTGCCGACGCCGGGCAGGTCCGCCACCGTCGACTGGCACAGGTCCCGGATGTCGGCCTTGTCAATACGGGTCACCGCGCTGGCCTTGTCGCCGCGCGCGGTGCTGTCGACGTCGACGTACTGCGCGAATCCCCTGCCGTTGAGGCTGTCGGCGGAGATCTTCAGCTGCTGCCCGGAGAGAGCGAGCGACTGGGTGGAGACCGCGATGGCCGCCGGGACGACACCCGCGCCGACCCCCGCGATGAGGACGCCGGACAGCAGGGCGGTGGGTACGGCGACGAAGGCGAGCCGCTTCCAGCTGGTGTGTCCGGTGGAACGGGCCTCGGGCTGCTTCACCGCGGGTCACCTCTTCTGAGGGCACGGCGCCTCGGACAACGGCGCCTGGGCGGTCCGCGCCAGGGGGAATCCCGGAGCCGGACCCGTGGCTCCATGGGAACCCGGCCCGCGGGGTTCGGCAACCGAAGCCCCGCCCGCCTCCGGCGCGCACGCTCCGCGGCCGGGCACACACCGGTGGTACGGGTACGCGGCGAGGACGCATGCCGGCGCCGGAGGCGGGCAGATGACGCGGTGTCAAGGAGAACGCCGTCGGCCGCGGGAAGTCCGCACCGGCAGCACGGAGATCCGGTCCGGCGCGGGACGGCGGACGGAGAGAGGAGAGGTGGCACCGCAGACGAAAAAGGACCCCGTCTGGGGCCCTCTCCGGCTGCTCCCCCGACTGGACTCGAACCAGTAACCTGCCGGTTAACAGCCGGCTGCTCTGCCAATTGAGCTACGGAGGATTGGCTCCCCCGACTGGACTCGAACCAGTAACCTGCCGGTTAACAGCCGGCTGCTCTGCCAATTGAGCTACGGAGGATCGCCTCTTCGCCTCGAACGTGCCTGCCTGCGTGATCGCCGGGCGGCGCGCGTTCGCTGCGACACATACATTAGCGCAAGCAGGGGGGTGCTTTGCCAATCGGTATCCCCCCGCGACCGACGACGTCGCAAGGAAGGGTGGCAGCCATGCGCTACCGGCTCACATTCATTGCCGGACTGGCCCTGGGTTATGTACTCGGGACCCGGGCCGGACGCGAGCGCTACGAGAAGCTGAAGAAGTCCGCCCGCCAGGTCGCGCAGAACCCCGCGGTGCGCAATGCCGCGGAGTCCGCCGCGCAGCAGGGCCGCTCGGTCGCGGGCAAGGCCTTCGACTCGGCGTACGACAGGGTCGGCGAGCATGTGCCGGCCTCGGTCCAGGGGCGGGTTCGCTCGCTGCGGGAGCGCACCCAGCACAACGGCCACGACGAGTGGGGCGCCGGCACCACCTGAGCGTCCCCGCGGGCTCCGGCAGGCGCCGCGCACCGGTCCCGTACCGGAGCGCGGCGCCTGCCGCTGTCGAGGCGGAGGCGGGTGTGCGGCACAATCCCCGGCATGGGGATAGTCGCCGGGCTGGACAGTTCGCCCGATTTCACACGCATCGTCGTCTGCGACACCGACACGGGTGCCGTGCTGCGCCAGGGCCACGCCGCGCACCCGCTGGACGAGTCCGCCGGGCCCCGGCCCTCGGACGTCGACCCGCAGAACTGGCTGCTCTCCCTCGGTGAGGCCGCCGCCGGGGGCCTCCTGGAGAAGGTGGAGGCGATCGGCGTCTCGGCGCAGCAGCACGCGCTGGTCCCGCTGGACGCCAAGGGCAATACGGTCCGGCCCGCGCTCACCGGCAACGACCGGCGCGCCCAGGTGGCCGCCGCCGACCTGGTCGACGCGCTCGGCGGCCGCGAGGCCTGGGCCGAGGCGGTGGGCTGTGTGCCGGGCGCCGCCCAGCCGGTGGCCAAGCTGCGCTGGCTGGCCAGGACCGAGCCCGAGGCGGCGGGGCGCGTCGCCGGGCTGCTCCAGGCGCACGACTGGCTGGTGTGGCAGCTGCTCGGCCGGCCCGCCCGGCGCACCACCGACCGCGGCGGCGCCTCGGGCACCGGCTACTGGTCGGCGGCCTCCGGCTCCTACCGGCCGGACCTGGTCGAACTGGCCCTCGGCCACCAGGCGGCGCTGCCCGAGGTGCTCGGCCCGAGCCAGGCCGCGGGCACCACCCCCGAGGGGCTGCTGATCTCCGCGGGCACCGGCGAGACGATGGCGGCCGCCTTCGGCCTCGGGGTGCGCCAGGGCGACGCGGTGGTCTCCCTCGGCGCCTCCGGCTCGGTGATGGCGGTGCACGGCGAGCCGCTCGCCGAGACCGGCACCATGATCACCTCCCTCGCCGACGCCACCGGCGGCCATCTGCCCGTGGTGCACACCCTCAACGCGGTCCGGACCCTGCGCGGCACCGCGGAACTCCTCGGTGTCGGCCTGGACGAGCTGTCGGCGCTCGCGCTCAAGTCCACGCCGGGCGCGCACGGCCTGGTCCTGCTGCCCTATCTGGAGGGCGAGCGGACCCCCAACCTGCCGCAGGCGGCGGGGACGTTGACCGGTCTGCGCCGGGAGTCGATGAAGCCGGAGCACCTGGCGCGGGCCGCCTTCGAGGGCATGCTGTGCGGCCTCGCGGACGCCCTCGGGGTGCTGCGCGGCCACGGGGTCGAGGTGCGCCGGGTCTTCCTGCTCGGCGGCGCCGCCGATCTGCCCGCCGTGCAGGCCATCGCCCCGGCGGTCTTCGGCACCCCCGTGCTCGTACCGCAGCCCGGGGACTACGCGGCGATCGGTGCCGCGCGGCAGGCCGCCTGGGCGCTCGGGGTGCATCAGGGCCGGCTGGATCCGCGGGTGCCGCCGCGGTGGCGGGACGCGGAAGCCCAGGTCTGCGAGCCCGGCGAGGAACTCGGCGTCGGCCAGGCGGTGCGCCAGCAGTACGAGGCGGTGCGCGACCAGGTCCACCCCGGCGCCTTCGGCTGACCGGCGGCGTCCGGGCACCGCAGGTGCGGTGCGGGCGTGCGGTGCGGAGGTGCGGTGGATCAGCGGCGCCGTGCGGTGGATCACCCGTGCCCGGCGGCTTCTTGAACCGCTCTTGGCGAAATCCCCAGGAGTAACGCCCGGGGCCTGACGCACGATGTGGGGACGGTGTTCGCACCGTCCCCCCGCCGCCGAGCCGAGAGACCGCACGTGCTCATACGACTGCTGCGGGCCTATCTGGTCCCGTACCGAAAACCGATCGGACTGCTGGTGCTGCTGCAGTTCCTGCAGACCTGCGCCACGCTCTACCTGCCCACCCTGAACGCCGACATCATCGACCACGGTGTCGTCAAGGGCGACTCCGGCTACATCCTCTCCTTCGGGGCGGTGATGCTCGCCGTCACCGTCGTCCAGATGGTCTGCAACATCGGCGCCGTCTACTACGGCGCGCGGACCGCCGCCGCGCTCGGCCGGGACCTGCGGGCCGCCGTCTTCGACCGGGTGCAGACCTTCTCCGCCCGCGAGGTCGGGCAGTTCGGGGCGCCCTCGCTGATCACCCGGACCACCAACGACGTCCAGCAGATCCAGATGCTGGCGCTGCTCAGCTGCACGCTGATGGTCTCCGCGCCGATCATGTGCGTCGGCGGCATCGTGATGGCGCTCGGCCAGGACGTGCCGCTGTCGGCGGTCCTGCTCGCGGTCGTCCCGGTCCTCGCGCTCAGCGTCGGCCTGATCGTGCGCCGGATGCGGCCGCTGTTCCGCAGCATGCAGAAGCGCCTGGACACCGTGAACCGGGTGCTGCGCGAGCAGATCACCGGCAACCGCGTCATCCGCGCCTTCGTCCGCGACGACTACGAGCGGCGGCGCTTCGGCGAGGTCAACACCGAGCTGACGGATGTCGCGCTCGGCACCGGGCGCCTGCTCGCGCTGATGTTCCCCATCGTGATGACCGTGGTGAACCTGTCCTCGCTCGCGGTGGTCTGGTTCGGCGCGCACCGCATCGACAGCGGCGACATGGAGATCGGCGCGCTCACCGCCTTCCTCGCCTATCTGATGCAGATCGTGATGTCGGTGATGATGGCCACCTTCATGTTCATGATGGTGCCGCGCGCCGAGGTCTGCGCCGAGCGCGTCCAGGAGGTCCTCTCCACCGAGAGCAGCGTGGTGCCCCCGGCCGACCCGGTGCGCGAACTGGCCACCCGCGGACGCCTGGAGATCCGCGCGGCGGGCTTCCGCTACCCCGGCGCCGAGGAGCCCGTGCTCCGCGAGATCGCGCTCAGCGCGCGGCCCGGGGAGACCACCGCGGTGATCGGTTCGACCGGCAGCGGCAAGTCGACCCTGCTCGGCCTGGTCCCGCGGCTCTTCGACGTCACCGAGGGGCAGGTCCTGGTCGGCGGCGTGGACGTACGGGAGATCGATCCGAAGCTGCTCGCGCGGACCGTCGGCCTGGTCCCGCAGAAGCCGTATCTGTTCGCCGGGACCGTGGCCACCAATCTGCGCTACGGCAATCCGGACGCCACCGACGAGGAGCTGTGGCACGCCCTGGAGGTCGCCCAGGCGCGGGACTTCGTGGAGAACTCGCTGGAGGGCGGGCTCGACGCGGCCCTCTCCCAGGGCGGCACCAATGTCTCCGGCGGCCAGCGCCAGCGGCTCGCGATCGCGCGGACCCTGGTGCAGCGCCCGGAGATCTACCTCTTCGACGACTCCTTCTCCGCCCTCGACTACGCCACCGACGCGGCCCTGCGCCGGGCGATGCGCCAGGAGACCGCGGAGGCGACCGTGGTGATCGTCGCCCAGCGGGTGTCCACCATCCGCGAGGCGGACCGGATCCTCGTGCTCGACGAGGGGCGGGTGGTCGGCAGCGGGCGCCACCACGAGCTGATGGAGTCCAGCGAGACCTACCGGGAGATCGTCCTCTCCCAGCTCACGGAAGCGGAGGCGGCCTGATGGCGGTGGCGGCGAGAATGATGGCCGGACAGAGCCCCGACCAGCAGTCGATGGACTTCAAGGGCTCCAGC
The DNA here is from genome assembly GCF_012273655.1 of Streptomyces physcomitrii. GTDB lineage: Bacteria > Actinomycetota > Actinomycetes > Streptomycetales > Streptomycetaceae > Streptomyces > Streptomyces physcomitrii. The sequence goes on from NZ_JAAWWP010000010.1 coordinate 254,818, forward strand.
AGGCGCCTGCTGCGGCAGTTCCGCGCGGAGCGGGTGACCCTGGGCGTGATGCTGTGCGCGGTGGTGGTCAGCGTCACCCTGTCGGTGATCGGACCGAAGATCCTCGGGCACGCCACCGACCTGATCTTCGCCGGGCTCGTGGGCCGGCGGATGGCGGGCGGCCAGAGCCGCGAGGAGGCGATCGAGCGGATCCGGCGCGCCGGGGACGGCGGTGTCGCCGACATGCTCAGCGGCCTCGACTTCACCCCCGGTCAGGGCATCGACTTCGACCGGATCGGGCTGGTCCTGCTCAGTGCCCTGTTCGTCTTCCTCGGCTCGGGCCTGCTGATGCTGGCGGGCACCCGGCTCGCCAACCGGGCCATCAACCGCACGGTCTTCCGGATGCGCGCCGAGGTGCAGGCCAAGCTCTCCCGGCTGCCGCTCTCCTACTTCGACAGCCGCCAGCGCGGCGAGGTGCTCAGCCGGGCCACCAACGACCTGGACAACCTGGGCCAGACGCTCCAGCAGACCCTGGGCCAGCTCATCAACTCGGCGCTGACCGTCGTCGGCGTCCTGGTGGTGATGTTCTGGATCTCCCCGCTGCTCGCCCTGGTGGCGCTGGTGACGGTGCCGCTGTCGTATCTGGTGGCCACCCGGGTCGGCAAGCGCTCGCAGCCGCACTTCGTGCAGCAGTGGCGCAGCACCGGCTCGCTCAACGCGCACATCGAGGAGATGTACTCCGGGCACAGCCTGGTCAAGGTCTTCGGCCGCCAGGAGGAGTCCGCCCGGCAGTTCGGCGAGCAGAACACGCAGCTCTACGAGGCCTCGTACCGGGCGCAGTTCAACAGCGGGATGATGCAGCCGCTGATGCTCTTCGTCTCCAACCTCAACTACGTACTGGTCGCGGTGGTCGGCGGGCTCAGGGTGGCCTCGGGCGCGCTGTCGATCGGTGAGGTGCAGGCCTTCATCCAGTATTCGCGGCAGTTCTCGCAGCCGCTGACCCAGCTCGCGTCGATGGCGAACCTGGTGCAGTCCGGGGTCGCCTCCGCCGAGCGGATCTACGAACTCCTCGACGCCGAGGAGCAGTTGCCCGACCGGGACCCCGCCGAGCGGCCCGAACGGCTGCGCGGCCGGGTGGAGTTCTCCCATGTCCGCTTCCGCTACGAGCCGGACCGGCCGCTGATCGAGGACCTGTCGCTGACCGTGGAACCGGGCCATACGGTCGCCATCGTCGGCCCCACGGGCGCGGGCAAGACCACCCTGGTCAACCTGCTGATGCGCTTCTACGAGACCACCGGCGGCCGGATCACCCTGGACGGCACCGACATCGCCCGGATGACCCGGGACGAACTGCGCTCCGGCATCGGCATGGTGCTCCAGGACACCTGGCTGTTCGGCGGCACCATCGCGGAGAACATCGCCTACGGGGCCTCCCGCGAGGTCAGCCGCGAGGAGATCGAGGAGGCGGCGCGCGCGGCCCACGCGGACCGTTTCGTACGGACCCTGCCGGAGGGCTACGACACCGTCATCGACGACGAGGGCACCGGCGTCAGCGCGGGCGAGAAGCAACTCCTCACCATCGCCCGGGCGTTCCTGTCCGACCCGGTGATACTCGTCCTGGACGAGGCGACCAGCTCGGTGGACACCCGTACCGAGGTCCTCATCCAGCAGGCGATGGCCCGCCTCGCGCACGGCCGCACCTCCTTCGTCATCGCCCACCGGCTGTCCACCATCCGCGGCGCCGACACCATCCTGGTGATGGCGGACGGGGACATCGTGGAACAGGGCACCCACCCGGAGCTGTTGGCCGCCAAGGGCGCCTACGCGGCCCTGTACGCGGCGCAGTTCGCCCAGGCGGTGGCGGAGGTGGACTGAACCGGGCGGCCCCGGGGGAACCGCTCCCCGGGGCTGACGGGGTGTCAACGCATCCCGCTCATCGCGCAGTTCAGCCGATGCGCGCTCCCGTGCCGCCGACCCGGACGCGCGGATCGCCCGCGCGCAGCGTCACCGTGAGCTCGCCGGGGCGGCCCAGGTCCTCGCCCTGGTGCAGGGTGAGGACGCTCTCCTCGGGGACCAGGCCGAGGTCCCGGAGGTAGGCGCCGAAGGCGGCAGCAGCGGCGCCGGTGGCCGGGTCCTCGACGACGCCGCCGACCGGGAACGGGTCCCGGACGTGGAAGACGGTGTCCGACGCCCGCCACACCAGCTGCACCGTCGTCAGGTCGAGGCGGTGCATCAGGGTTTCCAGGCGGGCGAAGTCGTAGGCGAGATCGGCGAGTCGGGCCCGGGTCGCCGCCGCGAGCACGAGATGGCGGGCCCCGGCGAAGGCGATCCGGGGCGGGAAGTCCGGGTCGAGGTCGGCCTCCGGCCAGCCGAGCGCGGCGAGCGCCTCCGCGAGGTCGGCCCCGGCGATCTCCTCCAGGTGCGGCTCGACGCTGGTGAGGGTGGCCCGTACCGCCCCGTCCTCCTCGGTCACCTCCACCGGCACGGTCCCGGCGCGGGTGGCGAAGACCAGCTCCCCGGGGCCGATCCGCTCGGCCAGGGCGACGGCGGTCGCGACGGTGGCGTGCCCGCAGAACGGCACCTCGGCACGGGGGCTGAAGTAGCGGATGCTGTACGCCCGCCCCTCCTGGCCTCCGAGTCCCGCCGGGGGCGCGGCCAGGAAGGCGGACTCCGAGTACCCGAGGTCGGCGGCGATGGCGAGCATGTCTCTGTCGTCGAGGGCGGTGGCGTCGAGGACCACACCGGCGGGGTTGCCGCCGTCGGGGGCGGTGGAGAAGGCGGTGTAGCGCAGCACCTCGGGCCGCGGGGCGTTCGTCGTCATGCCCCCGCAACGGGGGGCGGGCGGCCGGCTATTCCTCACCGGAGGCCGCCCGTCCGCGGCCGGCGCCGACTTCACCCGGCCGGGGGATCCCGGTGGCCGGGCGGCGTCTAGGATCACCCGGTCCCGGGTCGTCGAGTCCGCTCTCCTCGGCCCGCTCTTCTCCGCACGAACTACGACACGCACCATCTACGACACGCACGATCTACGACACGGGGGTACGCGGATGCGCGAGGTACGGCGAACGGCACGGCGTGGGGTGACGGCGACGGCCGCGGTGGCGGCGGCGGTCGGGCTGAGCCTGGTGCTCACCGGCTGCGGGGGCAGCGGGAAGTCCAAGTCCCGTTCGCACAAGGGCTCTTCCTCCCACAAGCACGACGACCACGACTCCGGCGCGAACGCCTCCGGCGGTTCGGGAACCGGCTCCGGCTCCTCCTCCGCGAAGGTCCGGCGGCAGATCACCCTGGAGGTCTTCGGCAGCGGCCGCTCCCAGGTGGCGTACACCCTGGACACCAACCACGTGGAGCAGGCCGCCCTGCCCTGGAAGAAGACCGGGACGCTGTCCCTGACCAAGGCCGAGCAGCAGGTCGGCCGGAGCATCGGGATCGTCCCGGGCTCGGTGCGGCGCGAGGACGGCAAGCTGGAGGCCGCTGCCTGCCGGATCACCGTGGACGGCAAGGTGGTCGTCGACAAGAAGGCGGGCGTCGCCAAGCCCTGCCAGTACGAGGTGAAGTAGGCCGACCGCGGCGGCTGCCGTCCCGTTCGACGGGGGGCCCTCGGCCGCCCTCCCCCGCCGGTCACGGGAACCGCACGGCCCCCGCCCGCCGTCTCCTGAGCGGACGGCGGGGTACGGGGGGCGTGGGTGACGGGGCGGCGGCTGAACGACCGGTACGAACTGCGGGAGTTGCTCGGTTCCGGCGGCATGGGCGAGGTCTGGCGCGCCCGCGACCTGCGGCTCGACCGGGAGGTCGCGGTCAAGCTGCTGCACCCGCGGGCCACCGGGGGGACCCTCGCCGCGCCCGACCGCGAGGAGCTGCTCGGCCGCTTCGCGCGTGAGGCACGGGCCGCCGCCGCGCTGGACAGCCCGTACATCGTCGCCGTCCACGACCACGGCACCGACCGGGACGGCGGCCCGTTCCTGGTGATGTCCCTGGTCACCGGCGCCTCCCTGGAGCAGATCCTGCGCGAGCGCGGCCGGGTGCCGCTGGAGAGCGCGCTCTCCTGGACCGCCGACGTCTGCCGCGCACTGGCGGCCGCCCACGCCGCGGGCATCGTGCACCGGGACATCAAGCCCGCCAACATCATGGTCACCGGGGCGGTCTCCGGCCCGGGGCGCAAAGCGGACGGTACGGGCCGGGAAGGATCCGCGGACGGTGCGGGCCGGGAGAGATCCGGTGGCGGGACGGGCCGGGAGGGATCCGGTGGCGGGACGGGCGGCGGCAGGGTGGGCCGCGGCCCGGACGCTCCAGGCGGCTCCGGCGGGGACGGTCGCAACCCGGGCGGTGGCGGCGCGGACCGCCACGGCACCGCCAAGGTCGTCGACTTCGGCATTGCCAAGTTCACCGAGGCCCGCGCCGCGGACCCGCGGCTCACCCACACCGGGCAGCTCCCCTTCGGCAGCGTCGCCTATATGGCCCCCGAGCGCTTCCACCGGCGCACCGCGGGCGACGGCCGCACCGATCTGTACGCCCTCGGCTGCGTCCTGTACGAACTCCTCGTCGGACGGCCGCCGTTCACCGGCGAGGCCGCCGGGATCATGTACAACCACCTGCACGACGAGCCGCTGCGGCCCAGCCGGGCCCGCCGTGAGCTGCCGGGGGCGCTCGACCGCCTCGTCCTCGACCTGATGGCGAAGGAACCGGCGGACCGCCCGGCCGACGCGGCGGAGGTCCTGGAGCGGATCGCCGCGCTACGGGAGGCGGCGGCAGCCGGGGCCGCGGGCGAGGAGTCCGCCTCGGGGCGGGTTGCTGCCGGGCGGCGGACGGCCCGCGAGGGGGCCGTGTCGGAGGAGGCCGGTGCGGGGGCGGGCGCCGGGGATGCCGGTGGCACCGTGGGCGCCGATGCGCGCCCCGAGGCCGCTCAGAAGCCCGGCACCACCGGCACCACCGGCACCACCGACGCCACCGACGCCACCGACGCCACCGACGCCACCGACGAGAGCGGGGCGCACGGAAAGCCCACCGCCGCGCACACCGATCCCGCCGACAAGGTCCCCGCCCGGCCCGCGCGATGGCCGAAGCCGCCGCGTCCGGTGGGCGATCAGGAGCCGGAGCCGGTACGGATCGGGTCGCCGGGCTGGTGGCGGGGTGGCCGTGGGGCGGCGGTGGCCGGCTGGACCGTGCTGGCGCTGATGGTGGTGCTGCCGGTGGGGGCGGGTCTGGCGCAGGGCGGGCCGCGGACCTGGAAGCCGACCGTGCACGATCCGGCGCCCACGGCGAGCCGGACCGCCGAGGGGCCCGCTCTCGGTGTCCTGAACGACTGGTCGGAGCCGGGCGATCAGCCCGAGGTGTGGCTGCGGGTGGTGCACGAGGCGCTCCGGGAGGCCGCGCGCCGGTCCGGTCGGCAACTGCCGCTCCGGGTCGTCTCGTTGGACCGGGCCGAGACCGCTTCCTTCAGCGACATGCTCGCCGAGCACCCGGGGCTGCTCGCCCTCGTCGGTGACACCGAACGGCTCGGCGGGGCCTCGGACAGCGCCCGGCGGGCGATGACGGTGGTGGACACCTGCGCCGGGCGCGGCACCCCGGGCGGCGCCTTCTCGCTGCCCGCGAGCGGCTTCGAGGTGGGGCGGCAGGGCGGCGAGTATCTGCGCAAGGTGCGCGGCGCCGGGACCGTCCTGGTGGGGGCCGCGGTGGCCGACTCCCGTCCGCCGCAAGGGAGTTCGATGGCCGAGGGTCTGCGGGCGGCGGGGCTCGGCGAGGTCACGCCGGAGGGTCTGACGCCCGATGCGGGCGCCACCGCCTTCCGCCGGGTTCTGGAGCGCACCGGCCCGGACGCGGTCGTCCTCCCCGACCGGCCCACCCCGGCCCAGGGCGGCTGGCCGCAAGTGGCGGGCGAGCGGGGGCAGTTGCTCGCGGTGCCGGCCGTCCACGCCACGGCCTGCTCGGCGCCCGCGGAGGTGGCGGCCACCGCGCGGCAGGAGAAGTCACTGCCGGAGGGCACCCTGCGCTTCCGGAGCTTCCGCGACGAGCAGCAGCCGGACTGCGCGGCCTCGGCACCACTCTGCCGCCCCTCCGCCGAGTTGAAGCCCCTGCTGCGCTCCCGCGGCGCGGCCGAGCTGTACGACGCGACCCTGCTGATCGCCGCGGGCCTGGAGAAGACCCTCGACGGGGACGGCGACCTCGGGCGGCAGGATCCGGTACGGGCCCGCGCGGCCCTGCGGCAGCGGCTCGGCACGGTGGAGGGCGAGGGGCTGCTCGGCCGCTACCGCTTCCGGGACCACCGGGCCGCGGGGCGTCCGGTCTGGGCCGATGTCCGCGAGCACGGCGGATGGCGCGAGTTGGGCACCGTACGGGAGCTGGTGGAGCGGCGGGGCTGACCGCCGCCCACCGGGTGCCCGCGCGGCGGTCTCACTCCAGATAGCCCCTGAGCTGGTCCGCGAAGGCGTGTTCGCGCAGGCGGCTGAGGGTCTTGGACTCGATCTGCCGGATGCGTTCGCGGGTCACCCCGAAGAGGCGGCCGATCTCCTCCAGGGTGCGCGGCCTGCCGTCGTCGAGCCCGTACCGCAGCTGGACGACCTTGCGTTCGCGTTCGCCGAGGGTGGACAGCACGGCGTCGAGGTGCTCGCGCAGCAGCAGGAAGGCCGCCGACTCCACCGGGGACGCGGCGTCGCCGTCCTCGATCAGGTCGCCGAGCGCGACATCGTCCTCCTCGCCGACCGGGGCGTGCAGCGAGACCGGCTCCTGGGCCAGGCGCAGCACCTCGCTGACGCGCTCGGGGGTCAGGTCGAGCTGGGCGCCGACCTGCTCCGGGCTGGGTTCGGTGCCGTGCTCCTGGAGCAGGCGGCGCTGGACGCGGATCACGCGGTTGATGAGCTCGACCACGTGCACCGGCACCCGGATGGTGCGGGCCTGGTCGGCGAGGGCACGCGACATCGCCTGCCGGATCCACCAGGTCGCGTACGTCGAGAACTTGTAGCCACGCGCGTAGTCGAATTTCTCGACGGCGCGGATCAGGCCGAGATTGCCCTCCTGTACGAGGTCGAGCATGGTCAGCCCGCGGCCCACGTACCGCTTCGCCACCGAGACCACCAGGCGCAGATTCGCCTCGATCAGGCGGCGCTTGGCCATCCGGCCCCGGACCACCAGGCGGTCCAGGTCGTGCGCGAGGCTGCTGTCGAGGTCGGCGGTGGTGAGGAGCTTCTCCTCGGCGAAGAGGCCCGCCTCCACCCGGCGGGCGAGCTCCACCTCGTCGGCGGCGGTCAGCAGCGGTATCCGGCCTATCTCGCGCAGGTACTGGCGGAACAGGTCGGAGGAGGGGCCGCCGCCGTCCTGGCGGGAACGCGCCGCCGCGGAGGCGGCCGGCACCTCCTCGTCCTCCGCGCCGGGGCCCGCTTCGGCTGCCGGCTCGGCTTCGCTCTCCGGCTCGGGCCCTTCGCCCGGCGGGTTCCCGGGGCGGCGGGCGGCGAGGCTCTGGGCGGGTACCGAGGCGATCGCCCCGGTCTCCGGGTCGACGAGCGCGGCCGGTTCGGACTCGTTCAGGGTCTGGGTCTGCACGACAGCGACCTCCAGGGGGAATCGCGGCAAAGGCGTGCGCCGGGCCACGCCGCCGTCGGAGCGCGCCGCGGCCTCGCCGCCGTGCGTTCCCGACGAGAGGAGCGGATTCGCGGAAGTCACAGGCCCGTTCGGACCGGTCCGGCCGCACTCCGAGGACTCAGGCACCGCCCCCAGTGTGGGGTACGACACATATCCGCCACGAGACTCGTGCGGTGACTTTTTGAATCCGAACCGTGACACCCTGCTCACTTGTGCGAAGGTTTCGCGCCAGGCGGACGGGGAAGCCCCCGGGTTCGGCTCAGAGTGCCTCGGCGCCGCGCTCCCTGAGCGCCTGCCCGTACTGCTGCATGATCCACAACTCGTTCTGCACCGCGGCCAGTTGGGCCGGGTCGCCGCCGTTGCTGAGCCGGGTCAGGGTGGACTGGATGTCGCGGATGCGGCGGTCCACGGCGCGCAGCCGGACCTGGACCAGCTGTATCCCCGCGTACAGCTCGTCGACGGTCCTGCGGAAGATCTGCTCGACCGCCAGCTCGGTGACCATCGAGCGGATGGTGTCGTCCGGCGCGGCCTCGCGCACCCGGGCCAGATAGGCGGGCGCGTCCTCCACCCCGGCCTGGGCGCCGCCCGCCTCCTCGACGGCGATCCGCACGGCCGCGTACGGCGGCGCGGTGAACTCGTCGGCCCCGTAGGCGTCGAAGGCCGGGGAGACCAACTCGGGCCGCTGGAGGGCGAGTTTGAGCAGTTCACGCTCGGTGCGGTGGGCGGGGCTGCGCAGGTGCAGGGCGGGGCCCGAGGGGGCGGCCGGTGCCGGGTAGGACTGCGCGGCCGAGCGGTCGCGGGGGGCGGCGCCCGGCGGGCGGCCGCCGCGGTCACGGGCCCAACGGGCCAGCTGGGCCACCCGTTTGACCACGAACTGGGTGTCCAGGATGCCGAGCATGCCCGCGAGCTGCACGGCGACCTCGTGCTGCGCCCCGGAGTTCTTGATCCGGGCGACCACCGGCGCCGCCTCGTCCAGGGCGGCGGCGCGGCCCGCCGGGGTGTCCAGGTCGTAGCGCGAGACGATCTGCCGCAGCGCGAACTCGAAGAGCGGGGTACGGGGTTCGGTCAGTTCCCGTACCGCGTCCTCGCCCTTGACCAGGCGCAGCTCGCAGGGGTCCATGCCGTCCGGGGCGATGGCGATATAGGTCTCGGCGGCGAACTTCTGGTCGTCCTCGAAGGCGCGCAGGGCGGCCTTCTGCCCGGCCGAGTCGCCGTCGAAGGTGAAGATCACGCGGGCCGAGCCGTTGTCCATGAGCAGGCGGCGCAGGATCTTGATGTGCTCGCCGCCGAAGGCGGTGCCGCAGGTGGCGATCGCGGTGGGCACGCCCGCGAGATGGCAGGCCATGACGTCGGTGTAGCCCTCGACCACGACCGCCCTGCTGGCCTTGGCGATCTCCTTCTTGGCGAGGTCGATCCCGTACAGGACCTGTGATTTGCGGTAGATCGGGGTGTCGGGGGTGTTGAGGTACTTCGGGCCGTTGTCGGACTCGTAGAGCTTGCGGGCGCCGAAGCCGACCACATCGCCGCCGATGTCGCGGATGGGCCACATCAGGCGGCCCCGGAAGCGGTCGATGGGCCCCCGGCGGCCGTCCTGGGAGAGCCCGGAGAGCACCAGTTCCTTGTCGCTGAAGCCCTTGCCGCGCAGGAAGCGGGTGAGGTGGTCCCAGCCCTGGGGGCTGTAGCCGACGCCGAAGTGGGCGGCGGCGGCCTGGTCGAAGCCGCGCTCGGCGAGGAAGGCGCGGCCCGTGTCGGCCTCGGGGCTGGTGTCCAGCTGCTCGGTGTAGAAGCGCGCGGCGATCTTGTGCGCCTCGACCAGGCGGATGCGTTCGCCGCGCTGGTTGCCGGGGCTGTAGCCGCCCTCCTCGTAGCGCAGGGTGATCCCGGCGCCGGAGGCGAGGCGTTCGACGGCCTCGGAGAAGGAGAGGTGGTCGACCTTCATCACGAAGGTGATGGTGTCGCCGCCCTCCTGGCAGCCGAAGCAGTGGAAGAGGCCCTTGGCCGGGGACACCTGGAAGGAAGGCGACTTCTCGTCGTGGAAGGGGCACAGGCCCTTGAGGTTGCCGCCGCCCGCGTTGCGCAGCTGGAGGTACTCGGAGACGACGGCGTCGATCGGGACCGCGTCCCGTACCGCCTTCACGTCCTCGTCATTGATCCTTCCGGCCACGGGGGGATTCTACGGCGGCACCCGCGGCCCGATGCACGGCAGGTGCCGCCGCGCACCCTCACGGGAGCAGCGACTCCAGCGGGGTGCCGGGGTCGGCGAGGACCTGGGCGTCGACCTGGTGGCGGGAGCGGATGAGCTGCTGGACGGTGTCGGTGACGTCCCAGACGTTGACGTTCATCCCGGCGAGCACCCGCCCCTCGGCGAGCCAGAAGGCGATGAACTCGCGCTTGCCCGCGTCCCCCCGGATCACCACCTGGTCGTACGAGCCGGGCGGGGCCCAGCCCGAGTACTCCATGCCCAGGTCGTACTGGTCGGAGAAGAAGTAGGGCACCCGGTCGTAGGCGACCTTCTGCCCGAGCATGGCGCGGGCGGCGGCCGGGCCGCCGTTGAGGGCGTTGGCCCAGTGCTCGACCCGCAGCCGGATGCCGAACAGCGGGTGCAGTACGGCCGCGGCGTCCCCGGCGGCGAAGATGTCCGGGTCGGAGGTGCGCAGCGAGGCGTCGACGGCGATGCCCCCGCCGTGCGCCCGGTCGACCAGGGCGAGACCGGCGGCCTCGGCGAGCGAGGTGCGCGGGGCGGCGCCGATGGCGGCGAGGACGTCGTGCGCCGGGTGCTCCTCGCCGTCGTCGGTGCGGACCGCGAGCACCATGCCGTCCTGGCCGACGATCTCGGTCAGTCCGGCGCCGAAGTGGAAGCGGACGCCGTGCGCGGCGTGCAGATCGGTGAAGAGCTGGCCCAGTTCGGGGCCGAGCGCCGAGTGCAGCGGGGTGGGCTGGGGCTCGACGACGGTGACCTCGGCGCCGTAGTGCCGGGCCGCGGCGGCGACCTCCAGGCCGATCCAGCCGGCGCCCGCGATCACCAGGTGGCCGTTGTCCCGGCCGAGGGCGGCGAGCACCTGGCGCAGCCGGTCGGCGTGCGCGAGCCTGCGCAGGTGGTGCACGCCCGCGAGGTCGGTGCCGGGCACGTCGAGGCGGCGGGGTTCGGCGCCGGTGGCGAGCAGCAGCTTGTCGTAGTGGAGCACGGTGCCGTCGCCGAGCCGGGCGGTGCGGGAGGCCCGGTCGATGCCCACCACGGTCTGCCCGAGGTGGAGTTCGATGTCGGAGCGCGCGTACCAGGCGGTCTCCTGGACGAAGGCGCTGTCCCGGTCGTCCTTGCCGAGCAGGTAGCCCTTGGACAGCGGCGGGCGTTCGTAGGGGCGTTCGCGTTCGTCGCCGACCAGGATGACGCGGCCCTTGAACCCCTCCGCCCGCAGGGTCTCGGCGGCCTTGGCTCCGGCCAGGCCCCCTCCGACGATGAGAAACGTCTGATCCGCGTCCACCACGTGCTGCCTCCTGATCGCCGAACGGCCACCTTCGAGCCTGAACCACCGGGCTCCTCGCGGGAAGGGGGAGTGCCCCGATCAGGCCACCGGCATTTTCTCCGGAGCCCACCGCCCGCCTGCCCGACCGTATCGCCCCGATTGCCGCGAACGCCCGGCCGCCGCGGCACCGGAGGCCACCGGAGGCGGCGGAGCCGGGCGCGGTCAGCGGTGGGCGGTGAGCCGGGCGTGCAGGGAGCGGGCCGCGGCGTCGGTGAGCGAGGAGATCTGGTCGACGACCACGCGCTTGCGGGCCCGGTCCCCGGCGGCGGTGTGGAAGAGCGCGCGGAACTGCGGGTCGAGCCCGTCCGGGGCGCGGGCGGCCAGCTGCTCGGCCAGCTCGGCGACCACCACCCGCTGGTCGGCACGCAGCCGCTCCTGGTCGGCCCGCTGCATCACATAGCGGTCGGCGACGGCCTTGAGCACCGCGCACTCCAGGCGGGTGGCGTGCGGGACGAGCAGCTCCGCGCCGTAGCGCACCAGCGGCTCCTTCGCCCGCTCGCCGGGGCGGGGGCCGAAGCGGGCCCGGGTCGCCACCTCCGCGGCCAGGCAGAAGCGCCCGATGAGCTGGCTGGTGGCGTCCTTGAGCCGGCCCTGCGCGAGGGCGGTGCCGTCGTAGCCGTGCGGCCACCACTCCTGTTCGAGCAGCCGGTCCAGGGCGGCGGTCAGCTCCGCGGGATCGGTGTCCGCGGGGACGTAGCGGCCGATCGCCACCTGGCAGATGTCCTGCCGCTCCGGTTCGGCGTACAGCAGATTGGGGTCGATGTGCCCGGCGTGCAGCCCGTCCTCGACATCGTGCACGGAGTAGGCCACGTCGTCGGCCCAGTCCATGACCTGGGCCTCGAAGCAGGTGCGGTACGGCGGGGCGCCCTGGCGGATCCAGTCGAAGACCGGCCGGTCGTCCTCGTAGACCCCGAACTTGGGCGAGGCGGCGTCCTTCGGGTGCCCGCCGCGCGGCCAGGGGTACTTGGTGGCGGCGTCGAGGGCGGCCCGGGTGAGGTTGAGCCCGACGCTGTACAGCTCGCCCTCGGCGGCCTCGGCACCCTGCGGGACCTCCTCGGCGGGCACGAAGTACTTGGGCTCGATCCGGGTGAGCAGCCGCAGCGACTGGGCGTTGCCCTCGAAGCCGCCGCAGTCCGCGGCGACCTCGTTGAGCGCCTGCTCGCCGTTGTGCCCGAAGGGCGGGTGGCCGAGGTCGTGCGAGAGGCAGGCGGTCTCCACCAGGTCCGGGTCGCAGCCGAGGGCGGCGCCCAGCTCCCGGCCGATCTGGGCGCACTCCAGGGAGTGGGTCAGCCGGGTGCGCGGGCTCGGGTCCCAGGCCGGGCTGAGCGGCTGCCCGCCCGGGGCGGCCTCGGCGGCGGTGCCGGGGGTGACGACCTGGGTCTTTCCGGCCAGCCTGCGCAGCGCGGAGGAGTGCAGCAGCCGGGCCCGGTCCCGCTGGAAGGCGGTACGGCCCGAGCGTTTGTCCGGCTCGGCCGCCCATCGCTCGGTGTCCGCCGCGCTGTAGGCCGAGGCCGGAAGGGTCTGCTCGTTGCCGCTGGTGGTGCCTGTCATGCACTGACAGTACGGGCAGCGGGCGGTGCCCCGGGCGCCGGGAGGGGGCGGGGCCGCCGGGCAGGGGTCGAGCACGGGGAGGACGGCCGCGGGACCGGCCGGGCGGGGCCTCAGGCGGGGGCGAGCGGGCGGCGCTCGGCGGGGGCGCCCGCGCGGGCCCGGTCGTAGCGGCGCAGGACGAGTTCGGCGAGGGCGGGGTGGTCGCCGATCGGCTCGGCGGCGATCCAGGGCGCGGCCGAGGCGCACTGCGCGGCGAAGCGGCCCGGGGCGGTGAAGTACGAGGCCACGGCGGCGCGGTCGCGGCCCAGGGCGCGCAGCTCGGCGAGCGCCTCGGGCACCGTGGGGGCGGCGGCGCAGGCGTAGGCCGGCAGGACGGGCACGCCGAGGCGCCGGGCGAGCAGCCCGGCCGCCTGCCGGGTGCCGTGCGCGGACTCCGGGTCGCGGGAGCCCGCGGCGGCGAGCACCACCCCGGTCCTGCGGCGCTCGGCGGCGGTCAGGACGGGCGGCCAGCCCGCCTCGCCGAGCCGGGCGTGCAGGGCCCGCGCGAGCAGCGGGTGCGGGCCGAGCGGCGCGGCGATCCGGGTGTCGAGATGGACGGCTGCCGCCGCCGCGGCCGGGATGTCCTGCTTGGTGTGGTACCCGCGGCCGAAGAGGAGCGGTACGAGCACGGCGGGACCCGGGTCGAGGTCGGCCAGGGTCTCGCCGAGCAGCGGGGCGTTCAGCTCGATGTGGCCGAGGCGGACCTCGGTCCCCGGCCGCCGGGCGCGCAGCCGCGCGGCGAGCAGCCGCACCGTGGCCAGCGCCCGGGGATCCCGGCTGCCGTGCGCGACCAGGACCAGCGGGGGCCCGGGGCCGCGGCGGCGCGAGGGTGCGGTGAGGTCACGAAAGGGGCTTGGCTCCGTCATGAACCGATCCTCACGAGGCCGGGTTGCTGCTCCGTTGCACAAGGATGACGACTGCTTTCCCGCCTGCTCACCGGCGGGGGGAGGGCGTTGTCAGGGGTCTCGCCTACGGTGGGGTCACAAGCTTGGACCTGGCTACTTGGGCCGGTCCAGAGCGGGGTGCACGGGGGTGCCATGCGGGGGTTCAGCGGCGGCGGGCGATTCCGACGGAGGACGCGGTACGGGGAGCGGCCCGGCGGGGGCGGGGCGCGCCCGCGGGCGGCGGCGACCGAGGGCGGGCCGGAGGCTGCCGGGGTGCGAAGTCCCTGGTGGGCGCGGGGGCGGGGGCGCCTCGGGCTGCCGCGGACCCGGGCCGGGCAGCGCCGGGCGGTGCGGATCCTCGTCGGGCTGTGCGTGCTCGTCCTGCTGCCGCCGGGCTGGCTCTTCCTCACCACCGGGGACCGGCTCCGTTCAACTGCGGAGGTGCCCCGCACCGAGGTGGCGGTGGTCTTCGGCGCCGGGCTCCAGGAGGGCAGGCCCTCGCGCTATCTGGCGCACCGGCTCGACACGGCGGCCGAGCTGTACCGCCGCGGCCGGATCAAGGTGGTCCTGGTCACCGGGGACAACAGCCGCGCCTCCTATGACGAGCCGGACGCGATGCGCGCCTACCTCACCCGGCACGGCGTCCCCGACGAGCGGATCGTCAGCGACTACGCGGGCTTCGACACCTGGGACTCCTGCGCCCGCGCCCACCGGGTCTTCGGCGTCGACCGGGCCGTGCTCATCAGCCAGGCCTTCCACATACGCCGGGCCGTCGCCCTCTGCGAGTCGGCGGGGGTGACGGCCTACGGCGTGGGCGTCGAGGACCGGCACGACCTCACCTGGTACTACGGCGCCACCAGGGAGCTGTTCGCCGCGGGCAAGGCGGCCGTGGACGCGGTGTTCCGCCCGGACCCGCACTTCCTCGGGCCCCGGGAGAAGGGAGTGGCCCAGGCGCTGGCGCGGGCGGAGTGAGCCGGGGGTGCCGGGTGCGGTTCCGTCCGATGGCCGGGCTGGGATGCCGTGCGGCGGCCGGGCGGGGATTCCGTGCGCCGGTCCGGCCCAGGTCCCTCCGCCGGTCCGGGCGATCCGGCTCAGGTCCCATCGCCGGTCCGGGCGATCCGGCTCGGGTCTCACTGCCCGTCCGGCCGGGCTGAGAGGTGCCCTTGCCCGGCGCGTAACCGGGCGGGGCCGGGCGGCGTAACACCCGCGCCGCAGGCTGGCGGGCATGCACTCCGCTCCGACAGCCGCGGCCCCCGGCGAGGGCACCCCCGCGGTGACGCCCACCCACTGCCCGTACTGCGCGCTGCAATGCGGCATGGGGCTGCGCGCCCGGGGTGCGGGGTCGGTGGAGGTGGTGGAGCGGCCGGAGTTCCCGGTGAACCGGGGGGCGCTCTGCGGAAAGGGGCGCACGGCACCCGAACTGCTCTCCCCCGGGCGCCGGTTGACCGGCCCGCTGGTACGGGACGCCGCCTCGGGCGCCCTGGTACCGGCGAGCTGGGAGCAGGCGCTCGACCGGATCGCCGAGGGGCTCCGGCGCACCCGGCGGGAGCACGGCGCGGACGCCGTCGGGGTGTTCGGCGGGGGCGGGCTGACCAACGAGAAGGCGTACGCGCTGGGCAAGTTCGCGCGGGTGGTGCTCGGCACCTCGCAGATCGACTACAACGGCCGGTTCTGCATGTCCTCGGCGGCCGCGGCCCACCAGCGGGCCTTCGGTCTCGACCGCGGGCTGCCCTTCCCGCTGGCGGACGTCTCCCGTACCGGCTGCCTGATCCTGGTCGGCTCCAATCTCGCCGAGACCATGCCGCCCGCCCTGCGCTACCTCACCGAACTGCGCGAGAACGGCGGAAAACTGATCGTCGTCGACCCGCGGCGCACCCGCACCGCACAAGCGGCCGACCTGCACCTGGCACCCCGGCCCGGCACCGACCTGGCGCTCGCCCTCGGACTGCTGCACCTGGTCGTCGCCGAGGGGCGCACCGACGAGGAGTTCATCCGCGCGCGCACCCGCGGCTGGGCCGAGGCGCGGGCCGGGGCGATGGCGCACTGGCCGGAGTACGTGGAGCGGATCACCGGGGTGCCGCTGCCGCGGCTGCGCGAGGCGGCGGAGCTGTTCTGCGAGGCGGAGTCCGCGATGGTGCTCACCGCGCGCGGGCCCGAGCAGCAGGCCAAGGGCACCGACACGGTCGGCGCCTGGATCAACCTGTGCCTGGCGACCGGCCGCGCGGGCCGGCCGCTCTCCGGGTACGGCTGCCTCACCGGCCAGGGCAACGGCCAGGGCGGCCGGGAGCACGGCCAGAAGGCGGACCAGCTGCCGGGCTACCGCAAGCTGACCGACCCCGCGGCCAGGGAGCATGTCGCCCGTGTCTGGGGCGTGGCGCCGGAGAGCCTGCCCGGCCCCGGGCGCAGCGCCTACGAACTGCTCGAAGCGCTCGGCGGGGACATCCGCTCCCTGCTCCTGATGGGCTCCAACCCGGTGGTCTCCGCCCCGCGGGCCGGGCACATCGAGGAGCGGCTGCGGGCCCTCGACTTCCTCGCGGTGGCGGACGTGGTCCTCTCCGAGACCGCCGCGCTCGCCGATGTGGTGCTGCCGGTGACGCAGTGGGCGGAGGAGACCGGCACCGTCACCAACCTGGAGGGCAGGGTCCTGCTGCGCCGCCGGGCGCTGGACCCTCCGGAGGGGGTGCGCAGCGACCTGTACGTACTCTCCGCCCTCGCGGAGCGGCTCGGCGTGGAGAAGGGCTTCCCCACCGACCCGGAGGAGGTCTTCGGCGAACTCCGCCGCGCGAGCGCGGGCGGCCCAGCGGACTACTCCGGCATCAGCTACCGCCGCCTGATCGAGGAACAGGGCGTGCACTGGCCCTGCCCGGAGGGGGAGGACACGGGGGACGGGGAGGGTGGTGCCGACCGCGGGGATGCCGGGGTCGGCAGCGACGGAACCGGCAGTGAAGGGCGTCCCGGTCGACCCTCGGGAAGGGACGCCCGGCCGCACCCCGGTACGCCGCGGCTCTTCCTCGACCGTTTCGCCACCGAGGACGGGCGGGCCCGCTTCGTGCCGGTCTCGCACCGGCCCTCCGCCGAGGAGCCGGACGAGGAGTACCCGGTCTTCCTGACCACCGGGCGGGTGCTCGCGCAGTACCAGTCGGGGGCGCAGACCCGGCGCGTCGACGAGCTGAACGCGGCGGCCCCCGGATCCTTCGTCCAGCTGCACCCGCGGCTCGCCGCACGCCTCGGCATCGCCGAGGGCGAGGAGGTGGCGGTGGTCTCCCGGCGCGGCCGGGCGGTCGCCCCGGCCCGGGTGAGCGCGGACATCCGGCAGGACACGGTCTTCATGCCCTTCCACTGGCCCGGCGCGGGCCGGGCCAACTCGGTCACCAACCCGGCGCTCGACCCGACCTC
Source organism: Streptomyces physcomitrii (assembly GCF_012273655.1). Lineage (GTDB taxonomy): Bacteria > Actinomycetota > Actinomycetes > Streptomycetales > Streptomycetaceae > Streptomyces > Streptomyces physcomitrii. The sequence continues at coordinate 271,760 of NZ_JAAWWP010000010.1, forward strand.
GCGGATGCCCGAGTTCAAGGTGTGCGCGGTCCGCGTGGAACGCGCAACCGGCTGAGCGGGGACGGGGCGAGGATCGGGTCCGGGACCGAAACCCGGGCCAGGGCCGGGGCCGAGACCGGGACAAGGCCGGGGCCCGGACAGCGGCCGCGGCAGATCCGGGTGCTCAGGCCGGGCCCGGAGGGTCCCGCCCCTCGCCCGCCCCGCGGAGACTCCCGAACCGCCACGACTAACCAGTCCGGCCGGACCAGTCGCCGCCTTCGATCCGCCTGCCGCGCTCCGCGAGCGAGAGCGCGAGCCGCCCCGCCGCGACATAGACCCAGGCGGCCGCCCGGCCCCCGTCGGACCGGCGCACCTCGCGGCGGACGCGGTCGTAGTGGTTCGCCGGGCCGCCCGGGACGTACCCCTCAAGGCGGTCCAGGTCGCGGGCCACGGCCTCGTACAACTCGGCGCGCGGGGTGAGGAGTTCACCGTGGACGGTGTCCTCCTCGCTGCCGCTCTCCACCAGGTACGGGAAGCCGGGGCCCTCATAGAGGACGGCACCGGTGAGGACCGCGGGGGCCTCCTCCTCGGTACGGCCGGACAGGAGTGCCGCGTGGTTGCGGGCGCCGGGGCGCAGGGTGCCGTAGACGAAGAAGGGCAGCGGGGTGCTCACCCGCGGGTCTCCCGCGCCAGCCAGTCGAGATAGGCGGCGCTGCCGCGGACCACCGGGGTGGCGATGATCTCCGGGTTCTCGTAGTCGTGGGCCTCGGTGAGCCAGCTCTCCAGGGCCGGGTAGCGGGCGCCGGTCGTCTTGAAGAGCACCTGCCACTCCGAGGCGTGTTCGACCAGGCCCTCCCACCGGTAGACGGAGGTCACCGGACCGTTGATCTGGGCGCAGGCCGCGAGCCTCAACTCCACGGCGCCGTCGGCGAGAAGCCCCGCCTTCTCGGCCGCGTCGGTCGTGGTGAGCACCGTCAGCCAGTCCGCGGGAGCACCGGCTCCCCCGGGGTCGGCGGGGGCGGCGCTCCCGGGCTCGGCGGGTCCGGGGGCGGGCTGGTCGGCCGGGGTCATGGGGGTCCCTCCACGCTGCGGGGCGGTGCGCGCCGGAACGGTGTCCGCGCCCGGGCCCGGCGCGCACGGCCCGTGGCGACAGCGAGCATGCCACGCACCCGCCCCGCGGAGTCGAAGGCACGGGACGGGACGGGACCGACGGGGCCGACGGGCGGGGGCCGGGTCCGGCACGGGGGCGGACCCCCACTCCCGTCAGGACGGGCAGGACGGGCGGGACGGTTACGGGAGTGAGGCCCGCCTCCCCACCTCCCGCACGGAAGCGGAACCCGCCCCGCGCACCGGCGGGCCCAACTCCCCTGCCCACAGCCGTCGATCTCGGTATGGGCCCGCCCCACTCCCTTGCCCGGAAACCTCAACTTCCGTACGGGCAGACCCACTCCCCACCCCGGAAGCTCAACCTCCCTACAAACGGACCCACTTCCCACCCGGGAAGCTCAACCCCCGTACAGGCGAACGCACTCGCCCCCAGGGACCTCAACCCCCGTACGGCCGGACCGTCTTGGCCTCGCGGAGGGCGAGGGCCCACCAGACGACCTGGTCGAGCATCGTCTTGGTGGCGGCCTCCGCCTCGGCCGGTTCGCGCAGGGTGCCCTGCTCGTCGAACTGGCCGTGGGCCCAGTGGAAGGAGACGGTGTCGCGGACGGTGACGGCGTGCAGTTCGGCGAAGACCTGCCGCAGGTGTTCGACGGCGCGCAGGCCGCCCGAGATCCCGCCGTAGGAGACGAAGCCGACCGGCTTGGCCTGCCATTCGCCGAAGTGGCGGTCGATCAGGCCCTTGAGGCCCGCCGGATAGGAGTGGTTGTACTCGGGTGTGAGCACCAGGAAGGCGTCGGCCCCGGCGAGCTTGGCGGTGGCCCGGTCCAGGCGTGCCGCGACCTCGGCCGAGGGCCCCGAGGAGGCGGCGGGCAGCTGCGCGTCGGCCACGTCGAGCAGTTCGACCTCGATATCGGGCCGCGCCTCGAACTGGTCGAGCAGCCAGGCGGCGATCGTGGGCCCGAAGCGGCCGTCCCGGTCACTGCCGAGGATCAGGGTCAGCCGGACCGGCGCGGGGGCGGCGGTCTCGGCGGCCGAAGGGGCGGGGGACGTCGTGGTGGCACCGGAAACGGTGTGATCGGTGTTCATGACCCGAGCCTCGTACCTCAAGCAAGCTTCAGGTCAAGCCCTCACCGCAACCGCCGCCGGAAGCCGCACGGGGACCCGCACCGGACCCGCGCGGGGCCCCACCCGGATCCGCACCACGGGCAGCCACCCCCGCGCCTCGTCATCCCACCCCGCCCCGCCGCGGATCACCCGTTCACCCCCGCGCCCCCAGGCCACCGGAGCGGACTACCCCGTACCCGTATGACCAGGCGGAACACACCTTTCGCGGCGTCAGGAACCCTGCGGAACAAGGGGTGCTGACGCCCGCTCAGGAGGCGTGGCCGCCGGGGCGCCGGTTATCTCGGAGGGCGGGGCGCGACCGGACGCACTGGCACACCTCCGTGCCGCCGGGCGGGCCCTCTCGGAGGAGCAAGCACCATGCGCCAAGTCCGGATGCTGGCACCCGCCGCCCTCGCCCTGGGTGCGGCGGGCCTCTCGGTCACGGCGGGGCTCGCCGCCGCTCCCGCCCGGGCGGCCGAAGGCCCGGGGCTGCGGGTCTACCCCGCCACCGCCGAACCCGGCGCCACGGTCACCGTGAATACCGCCGCCTGCGCCGAGGACGGCGCCGCCGACGGGGACGCGAGCGCCGTGGGCGCCGGAGCCTTCACGCTGGCCCCGAGCGCGCACGAGGAGGAGGTGATCGGGCAGTTCCAGGTACCGGCCTCCGCGCAGCCGGGTACGTACGAGATCCGCGCGAGCTGCCCGAGCGGCGCCGAGGCCAGCGGTGACCTGGTCCTCTCCCTCGCGGGCGCGGGCGAGGCGGTGCACCCGCGCGGACATGTGCAGTCCGGGGTCGGCGGCGCCCTCGGACCGGACCCGGTGCAGACCACGGCGGGCGTGGCGGCGCTGGCCGTCGCCGCCGCGGGCGGCACCTGGCTGCTGCACCGCCGGGCACAGGCCACCGGAATCTGACGGCCTCGCGGACACCCGACACCCATACCCCTCGGACCTCCCGGCGCCAGCCGGGCCGGCGCCACAGCCGCACCCCGACCTCACCGCCCCATCCCGTCCCCACCTCCGCCGAAGCCCGGCCCGACCCGGATACGCGCCGCCAGAAACCCCGCCAGAAGCCCGGACGGAAACTGCGACCTAAATCGCGACCGGAACCCGGACAGAGACCCAGGCGGACGCCCCCGCAGACAGAGAGCCCACCCCATGCACCGCATCAGCAACCGCTCCATAGCCCTGGTCAGCGTGCTCGCGCTCTGTTCGGGTGCCTGGCTGGTGCACAGCGGGACCAGCGGTGAGGGGCCGCCCCAGCCGAGTGCCGCGCAGGCCGCGCCCGCACGGCCCGGTGCGGGCAGCCGGGAGGCCGCCGGGCTCGCGGCCTCGGTGCCCGAGCGGATCCGGGTGCCGTCGATCCGGGTGGACGCGCCGCTGACCGGCCTCGGCCTGACCAGGTCGGGCAGCCTCGACGTGCCGCCGCCGGAGCGGAAGAACCTGGCGGGCTGGTACGAGCGCGGGACCACGCCCGGGGAGCCGGGCACCGCGATCGTCGCGGGCCATGTCGACAACGCGCGCGGCCCGGCCGTCTTCTACCGGCTCGGCGCGCTGCGGCACGGGGACCGGATCGAGGTGGACCGGGCGGACGGGAACACGGCGGTGTTCACGGTCGACGCGGTGGCGGTCTACTCCAGCCGGGACTTCCCGGACGAGAAGGTCTACGGTCCGGCCGCCCGGCCCGAGCTGCGGGTGATCACCTGCGGGGGCGGCTGGTCCGAGCGCACCGGCTACCGCGGGAACGTCGTGGTCTTCGCCCATCTGACCGCCGCCCGCCCGAGGCGCTGAGCCCGCCCCGACGGACCCGGCCCGGGGCGTCCTCCACCGCGGAACACCAGCTCACGCCCCGTTCCGGCGGCCTCACACCGTCCCCTCCCCCGCGCTGAGCGCAGCGTTCCGCACGGGAAACAGGAGGGAACCCGACGGGTAACACCGGCACCACACGCTGAGCGGCATGACCTCGGAAAAGCGTGTGGTGGTGATCGGCGCCGGGCTCGCGGGCGCCCGTCTCGCCCAGCGCCTCGGCGAACTCGGCACAGCCGGCGTCCCGGCCGCCCGGGTGACGCTGCTCGGCGAGGAGCAGCACCCCCCGTACAACAGGGTGCTGCTCGCCGAGGTGCTCGCCGGGCGGCTCGCGCCCGAGGTGGTGGCGCTGCCCGCGCCCGCCGGACGGCAGCTGCGGGTCAAGGCCGAGCGCATCGACCGGTCCGCGCGGACGGTGCACTGCGCCGACGGCACCCGGGTCGACTACGACCACCTGGTCCTGGCCACCGGCTCCAACCCGGTGCTCCCGCCGCTGCGCGGACTGCTCACCCCCGGCGCCACCGAACTGCCCGCGGGGGTGCACGCCTTCCGCACCATGGACGACTGCCTGGCCCTGTCGGCGGCGGTGCGGCCGGGGCTGCGGGCGGTGGTCGTCGGCGGCGGACTGCTCGGTGTCTCGGCGGCGCGCGCGCTGGCCCGGCGCGGCGCCCACGTGGTCCTGGTCCAGCAGTCCGAGCGGCTGATGGAACGTCAACTCGACGCACAGTCCTCGCAGTTGGTGCACCGGAACCTGACCGGGGCGGGCATCGAGGTGCACACCGAGTGCCGGGTGCGCGGGATCGGCGTACGGGACGGGCAGGTCGTACGGACCGAACTGGCCGACGGCTACCACCTGGGCACCGACCTGCTGGTGCTGGCCTGCGGGGTGCGGCCGCGCACCGGGCTCGCCGCCGAGGCGGGGCTCGACGTCCGCGAAGGCGTCCTCGTCGACGGCGCCCTGCGCACCGGCGATCCGCGTGTCCACGCCATCGGCGACTGCGCCGAGCACGAGGGCCGGGTCTACGGGCTCGCCGCCCCCGCGCTCGAACAGGCCGAGGCGCTGGCCCGCACCCTGGCCGGCTCCGGGCCGCCGGTCCGCTACCGCGGCACCCGGGCGCTGACCCGGCTGACGCTGGCGCCGGGCGGCCAGGACCCCCTGGATCTGGCGGTGTTCGGGCGGACCGAGCCGCTGCCGGGCGACGACGTCGTCCAGATCGGCGACGCCACCCGCGGCACCTTCCGCAAGGTCGTCGTCCGCGGCGACCGGCTCGTCGGCGGGGTGCTGCTCGGCGAACTCTCCGCGGTCGGCGCGCTGGCCCGCGTCTGGGAGGGCGAGGAGCCCCTTCCCGCGGAGAGCGAGGCCCCGCTGCTCCATCTGCTCACCCCTGACGGAGGTTCCTGACATGGCGGCGAACACCGCGACCACCGAGACGACCGAGACCCGCGCGGCGACCGGGGCGGGCGGCCCCGCCGAGTCCGCGGCGCGGCCCACCCTGGTGCTCGTCGGCCACGGCATGGTCGGCCAGCGGTTCCTCGAAGCGCTCGCCGAGCGCGGACTGACCGCGCGGCACCGGGTGGTGGTGCTCTGCGAGGAGCCCCGGCCCGCCTACGACCGGGTCCGGCTCACCTCGTACTTCAGCGGCCGCAGCCCCGAGGAACTCTCGCTCACCGAGGCCGGGTTCATGGCGCGGCACGGCATCGAACTGCACCTGGGCGACCCGGCCGAGTCCGTCGACCGCGAGGCGCGGACGGTCACCGCCCGCTCGGGCCTGCGCCTGTCCTACGACACCCTGGTGCTCGCCACCGGCTCGTACCCCTTCGTGCCGCCGGTGCCCGGCAGGGACGCGGAGGGCTGCTTCGTCTACCGCACCATCGAGGACCTGCTCGCGATCGAGGAGTACGCGGGCAGGCACGCCACCACCGGTGCGGTGGTCGGCGGCGGGCTGCTCGGCCTGGAGGCGGCGGGGGCGCTGAAAGGGCTCGGACTGACCTCGCACATCGTGGAGTTCGCGCCGCGGCTGATGCCGGTGCAGGTGGACGAGGGCGGCGGGGCCGCGCTGCTGCGCACCGTCGAGGGGATGGGCCTGGCGGTGCACACCGGCGTGGGCACCCAGGAGGTGCTGACCGGCGAGGACGGCCGGGTGCGGGGCATGAAGCTCTCCGACGGCGGTGAACTCGCCGCCGATCTGGTGGTGTTCTCCGCCGGGGTGCGCCCCCGCGACCAGCTCGCCCGGGACTGCGGACTGCCGGTCGGCGAGCGCGGCGGCATCGCGGTGGACGAGAGCTGCCGCACCGAGGACCCGCACGTCTACGCCATCGGCGAGTGCGCGCTCGCCAGCGACGGCCGCGTCTACGGACTGGTCGCCCCGGGGTACGAGATGGCGGAGACCGTCGCCTCCGCCCTCGCCGCCGAGGAGGCACCGCTCGCCTTCACCGGGGCGGACACCTCGACCAAGCTGAAGCTGCTCGGCGTGGACGTGGCCTCCTTCGGCGACGCGCACGGCGCCGCCGGGGACTGCCTGGACGTCGTCTACGCCAACTCCCGTACCGGGGTGTACAAGAAGCTGGTCGTCTCCGCCGACGGCACCCTGCTCGGCGGCGTCCTGGTCGGCGACGCCGAGGCCTACGGCACGCTGCGCCCGCTGACCGGTTCGGTGCCGCCCGTCGACCCCGAGCAGCTGGTGCTGCCTGCCGGGGCGGGCGACGCGGCCCCGCTCGGCCCCGGGGCGCTGCCGGACTCGGCGGTGATCTGCTCCTGCCACAACGTCAGCAAGGGCAGCATCCGCGAGGCGGTCACCGCGCACTCCTGCACCACCGTGCCCGAGGTCAAGAAGTGCACCAAGGCCGGTACCGGCTGCGGCAGTTGCGTCAAGGCGCTCGGCCAGCTGGTCACCGCCGAACTGGAGGCCGGCGGCGTCGAGGTCGACAAGGGCCTGTGCCGCTGCTTCGACCGGACCCGCCAGGAGCTGTACGAGATCGTGCTCGCCCTCGGCGTGACCTCGTACCGCGAACTCCTGGACGGGCACGGCCGCGAGGAGGCCCGGCGGGGCGAGGGCTGCGAGGTCTGCAAGCCGGTGGTCGCCTCCCTGATCGCCTCGCTCGCCCCGGCGGTCGGCGCCAGCGGCTACGTGCTCGACGGTGAACAGGCCGCGCTCCAGGACACCAACGACCACTTCCTCGCCAACTTGCAGAAGAACGGCTCCTATTCGGTGGTGCCGCGCATCCCCGGCGGGGAGATCACCCCCGAGAAGCTCATCGTGATCGGCGAGATAGCCCGGGACTTCGGCCTCTACACGAAGATCACCGGCGGTCAGCGGATCGACATGTTCGGCGCCCGGGTCGAGCAGCTGCCGGTGATCTGGTCCCGCCTGGTCGACGCCGGATTCGAGTCCGGGCACGCCTACGGCAAGTCGCTGCGCACGGTGAAGTCCTGTGTGGGCTCGACCTGGTGCCGCTACGGGGTGCAGGACTCGGTGCGGATGGCGATCGACCTGGAGCTGCGCTACCGGGGGCTGCGCTCCCCGCACAAACTGAAGTCGGCGGTCTCCGGCTGCGCCCGGGAGTGCGCCGAGGCCCAGTCGAAGGACTTCGGCGTCATCGCCACCTCCAGCGGCTGGAACCTCTACGTCGGCGGCAACGGCGGCGCCACCCCGCGCCACGCCGACCTGCTCGCCAAGGACCTCTCGGACGCCGAACTGGTGCGCCTGATCGACCGGTTCCTGATGTTCTACATCCGCACCGCGGAGCCCCTTGAGCGCACCGCGAGCTGGCTGGAGCGGATCGACGGCGGCCTCGCCCACGTCCAGGACGTGGTGGTGCACGACTCCCTGGGAATCTGCGGGCAGTTGGAGTCCCTGATGGCCGCGCACATCGCGCACTACCGCGACGAGTGGGCCGAGACCCTGGACGATCCGGAGCGCCTGGCCCGCTTCGTCTCCTTCGTCAACGCCCCCGACACCCCCGATCCCACCGTGCGGTTCGTGCCCGAGCGCGATCAGATCAAGCCCGAGCTGCCGCTCCTGAGCATCGGCGGCCGCCGCCCCGAAGCCTCCCTGGAAGGAAGTGCGCGCGTATGAGCACCGTGACCGAGGCCCCCGCGGCCACCGCACAGGTCCAACTGCGCCCGGGCGACGGGGAGGACGGGCCCGCCGACTGGGTCACCGTCTGCACGCTGGACGGGCTGCTCCCCGGCCGCGGTGTCGCGGTACTGCTGCCCGACGGCACCCAGGCCGCGCTCTTCCTGGACCACGAGGGCCGGGTGCACGCGATCGGCAACCGGGACCCGTTCACCGGCGCCGCGGTCCTCTCCCGCGGACTCACCGGCTCGGCCGGGGGCCGCCCGTACGTCTGCTCCCCGCTGCTCAAGCAGCGCTTCGACCTGGCCGACGGCCGCTGCCTGGACGACGAGTCGGTGCGGGTGCCGGTGTACGCGGTGCGGACCGTCTGAACCGTACGGACCAGTTCAGCGGGTACGGACCAGCCGAGCGGTACGGGCCGACCGAGCGGTACGGGCCGTGGGAACCGTGCCTGCCTGAACTGCCCCTGCGGGGGCGGGCGTTCGCCTCGGTGAGCGCCCGCCCTCCCCTGTTTGACCGATCGTTCCAGAAAACCTAGGCTCTGCCGCGTGAGCCGAACCAAGTCCTTCGATCCGGACGCCGCCCTCCGCTCGGCCCTCGACCTGTTCTGGCAGCGCGGGTACGAGGCGACCTCGATGGCCGATCTGGTGGACCACCTGGGCATCGGGCGCGCCAGTATCTACGCCACCTTCGGCGGCAAGCGCGAGCTGTACCTGAAGGCCCTGGAACGCTACGGCGAGCTGCACGAACCGCAGTTGCTCGCCACCCTGTCCCGGCCGGGCCCCGCGCTGCCCGCCGTGCACGCCCTCGTGGAGCGCTTCGCCGCCGAGGCCACCGCCGAACACAGCCGCGGCCAAGGCTGCTTCATCACCAACACGGCGGTCGAGCTCGCCCCGCACGACCGGGGCGCGGCCCGCCGGGTCGAGGCCAGCTGGGCCCAGCTGGAGACCCTGCTGCACGCGGCCCTGGAACGCGCCCGCGCGGGCGGCGAGTTGGACGAGGACGCCGACCCGGGCGCCCTCGCACGCCTGCTGCTCGTCCTGCTCCAGGGCATGCGCGTGGTCGGCAAGGCCTCCGGCGACCCTGCCCGGGTACGGGACGCCGCCGCACAGGCCCGCAGACTCCTGAGCTGATCCCGCGCCCGCCCGGAGACGGGAAAGCGCCTTTCGCGCCACGGAGTTCGCCATCCCTGCCCGCATAACAGAACGATCGGTCAAGTTGCTGAAGGCGCGGGAGGACTGCCCCCGCTGCTCCTCCCCTCCCTCCCCTCCCTCCCAAGTCCGCCCCGCCACAGAGGAGTTCATCCATGTCACAGCAGCAGTCCCGGGCCCGTTTCGCCTCCCGCAGCGCCCTGGTCACCGGGGGCGGTTCCGGGATCGGGCGGGCCGTCGCGCTCGCGCTGGCCGCCGAGGGGGCCTCGGTGCTCGTCACCGGGCGCTCCCCCGAGGCACTGGCGGAGACCGTCGCCCTCGTGGCGGAGGCGGGCGGCACCGCCCGGGCCCAACTCGCGGACGTGACACGGGCCGAGGAGATGCGGGAGGCCGTCGCGGCGGCCGTGCGGTACTTCGGCTCGCTGGATGTCGCGGTGAACAACGCGGGCGTCTTCCGCGGCGGCCCGCTCACCGAACTGACTGCCGAGGACTGGCAGTTGCTCCTCGCCACCAATGTCACCGGGGTACTGAACTGCCTCCAGGCCGAGATCCGCCGGATGCGGACCCAGCCGGAGGGCGGCGCCATCGTCACCATCGGCTCCAACCTGGGCGCCCACCTCAGCCACCCCGGCACCGCCGCCTACGGCGCCACCAAGGCCGCGGTCTCGGCGCTGACCCGGGGCGCGGCCCGCGAACACCTCGCCGAGGGCGTCCGTATCAACACGGTCAGCCCGGGCCCGAGCGCCACCGCGATGTCGTTGCGGCCCGGGGAGGGCGAGGCCGAGCGGGCCGCCCGGATGAAGGAGGAGTCGCCGCTGGGCCGGGTCTCCACGACGGCGGAGGTCGCCGCGGCCGTCCTCTACCTCGCCTCCGAGGAGGCCGCCTCGGTGGCGGGCTCGGACCTGGTGATCGACGGCGGCGCGGCGGCCTGAGCACCGACCGGGGAGCGCCGGTTCCGCCCGGCGCCCCCGGTCCCGGGCCTTCCGAGCCGCCCGGCGGTGCGGGGAACCGGCGGCCCTCGACCGGGCGTCTGCCCCTCGGGGCGTTATCCGGAGGGCCTGCGGGGTACCGGTTGATGTCCGCCAACCGTCCCCACTGGCAACGGAGTTGCTACCCATGAAGACCCTGACGACGCTCACGACCGGCAAGACGAACGCCGCGAACACCGCGAAGGGCCCGGCCACCGCGAAGAGCGCGAACCTCGCGAGGACCGGTCTGCGCGCGACCGCCGCGGCCGGGTGCCTGCTGCTCGCCACCCTCGGCACGACCGGCTGCGACAAGGACAAGGACTGCGACAAGGCGGCCCCGGCCGGGGCGGTCGTGGTGGCGCAGAGCCACCCGGACGACTCCGTCGTCGGCAAGGGCGGCCGGGGCGGCGGGAAGGGCGGCCGGGGCTCGGGCGGCCACCACTCCTCCGGCGGCGGGGACGACTGCGACGACTGACCGGCGGCCGCCCGGCGGTGTCCGGCGCCCGACGGCGAGCAGCGGCCGTCGGGCGCCTCAGGACTCCAGGAACACCTCAGGAGTCCAGGAGTGCCTCAGGACTCCAGGAGCGCCTTCAGCACGCCGAGCCGCTCCCGCCAGAACTCCTTGTAGGTGGCGACCGCCTCCACCCCGGGCAGGCGGCTGTGGCCCACGCCGAGCCGGGTCTTCTGCCCGGTGACGGCGGTCAGCCGCACCTCGATACGGCTCACTCCACCGAAGGCGTCCTCGAAGTCGGCGGTGACCGAGCGGGCGGGCCGGTGGGTGCGCAGCGTGAAGCCCTCCTCGGGCAGCCAGTCCCGCCGGATCCCGGGATCGGCGAAGGCCTCGATGACGCGCGCCGCCGAGGTGTTGACGGTGGTGCTCGCGCTCGCCTGCCACTCGCCGTCCCGGCTCTGCCCGGCGGCCCGCAGCCCGCGCTGCTGCTCGTAGCCGACGGTGATCGACTGGGCGTACCAGCCGCCGACCCCGTGCGCCTCGCGCACATGCCGGGCGATCTCGGTGTGGCTTCTCGCCGCGGCTCCCCAGTCGTCGAGGGCGGTGAACCAGTCGGCCCAGCCCCGCCCGGTCGCGGCGCGCAGTGCGCCGTCGGACACCTTCTCGGTGATGCGTTTGCCCGCGGTCGACTCGCTCATGGCGCCGACGCTAGAAGCGCACCCGGCCGCCCGCAATGCGAACGGCCACCGGTCTCGGCCCTCGGGCACCGGTGCAGCACAAGGCGCACGGCGCGCAGCACAGCGTACGGACGAGGGGCCGGGGAGCGCGGTCCGCGGCGGGCGGGCTCAGAGGCTGAGCGCGCCGTAGTGGACCCCGGTCAGCTCCTCGGAGGCCGTCCAGAGGCGTTCGCCCGCGGTGTCGTTGAGGGTCCAGGGAGCGCGCCAGGAGCGGGCCGGGGCGCCGCGCCACTGGAGCACGCGCGGCCCGGTGAAGGAGTCCGGGGTGACCCCGGGCGAGGTCGCCGCGAACAGCGCGGGCAGCGCGCCGTCCTCCGCGGGCTGGGCGAAGATCCGGTTGCCGAGCAGGGCGAACCGCTCCGCGGCCTTGCGGCCCTCCATCCGTACCCCGGCGGTCTGCAGATTGGTGGAGGCGTACCCGGGGTGGGCGGCCGCCGCGACGACGTCGGAACCGGCGGCGGCGAGGCGGCGGGCGAGTTCGTGGGTGAAGAGGAGGTTGGCGGTCTTTGAGCGGCCGTAGGCGATCCAGCGGCGGTAGCCGCGCTCGCTGTTGAGGTCGGCGATGTCGATGTTGGAGAGCACGTGCAGCCCGCTGGAGACGGTGATCACCCGGGCGGCCGGGGTGTCGAGCAGCAGCGGGAGCAGCTGGCCGGTGAGCGCGAAGTGCCCGAGGTGGTTGACGCCGAACTGCGACTCGAAGCCGTCCTTGGTGAGCACATGCGGCAGCGCCATCACGCCCGCGTTGTTGACGAGCAGGTCCAGCCGCTGGTGCTCGCGCACGAATCCGGCCGCGAACTCCCGTACCGATTCCAGGGATCCGAGGTCGAGGGCGCGCAGCTCCAGCTCGGCGCCGGGCACCGCGCCGCGGATCAGCTCCACCGCCGCCTCGCCCCGCTCGGTGCTGCGGCAGGCGAGCACCACCCGCGCGCCCCTGCGGGCCAGCTCCCTCGCGGTGACCAGACCGAGGCCGCTGTTGGCGCCGGTCACCACCGCCGTGCGGCCGCTCTGGTCGGGGATGTCGTAAGCGGTCCAGCCCATGACGGTGCTCCTTGTACTGGTGACGAGGACCTGGCAGGTACGGGCCAGCGTACGGTGTCCGGCCCCCGCACCCGCCGAAAGGGCGGGATGCGCCCCGGACCGGGCCGCCGCCTGCGGGAGCTAGGTGCTGTCCGGCGGATCACTGGCGGAGCCAAAGTCGAATGGCCGCGGCGGTGACGGTGCCGTGGAAGACGTAGGCCCGCTTGTCGTAACGGGTCGCGACCGCGCGGGAGTTCTTGAGTCGGTT
>NZ_JAAWWP010000011.1 GCF_012273655.1 Streptomyces physcomitrii
GTACCGATCGGCTTCAACTCCACCGCCGCATCAGGCCAGATGAAACCCACCGCGATACCCGCCGCCACCGCGACGATCACCGCCAGATACAACAGATGAGTACGGGCGCGTCCCGCACCGGGCGCGGACTGCTGGGCCGTCGTGGGATTCAACCGGGGGCTCCTAAGCGGTTCTCAGACCGGCGGCGGCCGGAGTGGCCGCGTGCCGGGTGTACGTGAGCAGGGAGTGGCACAGGCTGGTGAGCCGGTCCAGGGCGGTGGGGTCGGTGAGCAGCGGGCCGCCGTCGTCCAGGCGGCCGAAGTCCTCGGGGACGGTGACCAGTTGCTCCGGCAGCGCGACGGCGCCGAGGGCCCGCGTCACGGTCCTGAGGCCTTCGCAGACCTGCGCCGCGTCCAGGTCCTCGCCGTGCGCGAGCAGCCCGGCGGGCTTGCCCCGCAGCTCGCGGCCGTCCAGGTGGTCCAGGGCGTTCTTCAGGGCGCCGGAGAAGGAGCCGTGGTACGCGGGGGAGGCGAGCAGGAAGGCGTCCGCGCGGGCGGCGGTGGCGGGCAGCATCCGGGCCAGCGGGTCGGCGTAGAGGTCGGGGCGGCCGTAGCAGCAGGGGTCGACGATCGGCAGCGGGCGGGTGGCCAGGTCCCAGACCAGGGCCTCGGCGCCGAGGCAGGTCAGGGTCTTGGCGGCGGCCTCCAGGGCGGCGGCGGTGTGCGAGTGCGGGCTCGGGCTGCCGCCGAGCAGCAGCACCAGGGGAGGCCGGCTCATCGTCTCGACACCCCCTGTCCTTCACCGGTGCCGCGGGTACCCGGAGCACCGGAACACGATCCCGGTCCCGCGGAGCGCGCTGAAGGAGCCTGTCCGCTGGACGCCGCGGGCTGTCCCGATCCGGCGCCGGGCAGGGGGAGTCCGGCCGCCGCACCGAGGGGGTGGCGCGGGGCCGGACGAAGGAGGGGCGGCCGCGCCGCCGTCGGGGTCCGCATCGCTCACTCCGGGGAGTCCGCCGCGCCGAACCAGCCGAGCCGACTGGCCTGTGCGCCCGCCTCGAATCTGCTGCGGGCGTTCAGCTCCCGCATCAGCTTCGCGACGGTGCGGCTGACGGTGCGTTTGGAGACGTCCAGCCGGTGCGCGATCTGCTCGTCGGTGAGCCCGCGGGCGAGCATCCGCAGCACCTCCTGGGACTGGTCGTCCTCCGGGGGCGCCCAGTTCTCCACCACCAGCGGCGCGGCCTCCTCCCACAGCCCGAGGAAGAGGTAGTGCAGGACGTCCACGGTGTCCGGGCAGCGCGAGAAGCTGACCGTCTGCGTGCCGTGCGCCGCGTCCTCGCCCTGGTCGACGAAGACCGCCGAGGTGGAGTCGTCGACCAGGGCCATGGTGACCGGCACCTGCGGCGCGGTCCGCACCTGGATGCCCGCCCGCGCCTGCCACAGCACGTACTCCACCAGAGCCGGGTGGGCCAGCAGCCGTTCGTCCCACAGGACGCTGATGCGCACCCAGCGGCGCATCAGGCTCTTCAGTACGGCCGCCTCCTGGCGCAGCTCCCGGGGCCCCGGCACCGCGTTCCCGCGTACCAGGACGAATTCGCGGCGTGCCGAGGACAGCGTCGCGTGCAGGGAGGAATGCGGCACCGGCGGCGAATGCCGCGTCCGCGGCCTTTCCCGGTCGCTGTCGGACGGTATTTCCAGCGTGGTCACGGTCATGCCTTGATTCCCTTTCCACTGATTCACGCGGTGACGTGCGGGTGGGGGTAAGGAGCGAGACGCGCATTGTCAAATCGGTTGCCGGGCGGCTGCCCCGCGGATTGTCGAAACCTATTTCCCGTCGGATATGTGGATTTCGACGACCGAGGGATCGTCCTCGGGCCGGTCGAGTTCCAGTGGGCGCCTCGCCCCGAGCGTGCGGCACAGGCGCTCGCGGTCGAGATGGCCCGCCCAGTTGGTGAGCACCAGCGTGGCCACGCTGTTGCCGATGACATTGGTGACCGCCCGTGCCTCGGACATGATCCGGTCGATGCCGACGAGCAGGGCGACGCTCGCCATCGGCACCGACTCGGTCACCGCCAGGGTCGCGATGAGGGTCAGCAGCCCCGAACCGGTCACCCCCACCGCGCTCTTGGACACCACCATCGAGATGGCGAGCAGGAGCAGCTGGTCCCCGAGGGAGAGTCCGTTGCCGGTGGCCGCGGCGACGAACATCGAGGCCATCGTGAGGTAGACGCAGGTGCCGACCAGGTGCAGCGAGTAGCCGGAGGCGAGGACCGGGGCGCTCACCCCCCGCGGCGCCCCGGCCAGTTCCAGCTTGCGCAGCACCCGGGGGAAGACCGGGCTGGAGGAGGAGGTGCCGATGACCACGAGGATCTCGTGCCGCAGATAGCGCACCAGCCGCAGCAGCGAGAAGCCGTTGGCCCTGGCGAGCAGTCCGAAGCCGAGCAGGACCACCGCCGCGCAGGTCAGATAGAAGGCGACGATCAGGCAGGCGAGGCCGCCGAGCGGGGCGATGCCGATCCGGCTCGCGGTGTACGCGGCGCCGCCGAAGGCCGCGAGCGGCGCCCCGGTGACCACGATCCGCACCATGTAGAAGAGGATGTGGCTGCCGCGGTCGATCAGGTCGAGCAGCGGCGCGGCCCGCCGCCCGGCCATCATCAGGGCCGCCCCGGTCAGCGCGGCCACCACCAGCGTGTGCAGCTGGTTGCCGCCGACCACCGCGGAGGAGAAGCTGCTCGGCACCACCGCGTCCAGGCTCAGCGAGCCGTTGCCGAAGCTCTCCGCCTGCCGCTGGAGCGGGGCCACCTCCTCGGCGTCGGGGCCCTGCGCGCTGCCGGGCAGCGGCAGTCCGCCGAGGACATTGCCCACCAGCAGGCCGATGACCAGGGCGAGCGTGGTCACCGCCTCGAAGTAGAAGACGGCCTTCAGGGAGAGCCCGCCGAGCAGGCGCCGGCCGCCGAGCGAGGCGAGCCCCCCGGCCACCGTGGTGAAGATGACCGGGCCGATGAGCATGGTCATCAGCGAGATGAAGGCGTCCGCCAGGAAACGGAAGTGCTCCGCCGCTTCCGGCGCGACGACCCCGAATACGATGCCGGCCCCGAGACCGGTCATCGTCCAGAAGGTCAACGTCCGGTGCAGGGGACGATCCGCCGGTCCCTCCGCCATGATTTCGCACACCCCCGTGTCGCGACGAAGCCGAGGTGGGCCACTGTGCGGCTCGGCCGCCCCGGTTCTGGACAGACAGTAGGGAGGCTCTGCAAAATCGCGGCTCTCTCATCTTTAGCGGAACGTTAAGCGTATGTAAGATCGGCCGTCACTACCGGGCATCGCGGGCACCGAAATCGGGTGTCCGCGCCTGCTAACGGACCGTCACGGGGGACGTCCGCGACGACACACGCATGCGCTGATCGTTGGGGGATGACAGCCATATGAGGGTCCTGCTCGTGGAGGACGACGCCGAGGTCGCCGACGCGCTGACCGAGGGACTCCAGCAGTACGGCTGGATCGTGGACCATGTGGCCACCGGGGGCGAGGCGTTGAGCCGGGTCGAGACCGCCGGATACGGCGACATCGTGCTCCTCGACCTCAACCTGCCCGACATGGACGGGCTGGAGGTCTGCCGGGGGCTGCGCGCCGCCTGCGCGGTGCCGATCATCGCGGTGACCGCCCGCTCGGACGAGATGGACAAGGTCCTCGGGCTGCGCCTCGGCGCCGACGACTACATCGTCAAGCCCTACCGGCTCCAGGAGTTGCTGGCCCGGATGGCCGCGGTGATGCGCCGCACCGCGACCCGGCCCGCCGCGGCGCCGGTCGCGGCCGCCCCGTACGCCGCCGCCCCGTACGCCGCGGCCCCCTACGCCGCCGCTCCCCACGCCGCTGCTGCCCCGGGCTCCGCAGTCCCCGCCGAGCCCGGTGAACACGTCCTGAGCCACGGCCGGTTGACCATCGACCCGGCCCGGCGCGCGGTCCTCCTGGACGGCAGCCCCGTGACCCTGACCCGCAAGGAGTACGAACTCCTCGTCCTGCTCGCCGGTGCGCCCGGCCGCGTCTTCCTGCGTGAGCAGCTCCTGGACACCGTCTGGGACCAGCAGTGGGCGGGCAGTTCGCGCACCCTGGACACCCATGTGGCCACCCTGCGCCGCAAGCTCGGCTCGACCCAGTGGATCAGGACCACGCGCGGGGTCGGCTTCAGCTTCCAGCCGCAGTCCGGCACCTGAGCCCGCCCGGCCATGCGGCAGATCTACTCCCTCGTCCAGTGCGCCCTGATCGGCCTCGTCCTCACCGCGCTGCTCGTCCCCCTCGGCTGGCTCTACGCCAAGCAGACCCGGCAGGAGGCGGCCGCCGGTCTGCGCGACCGCACCACGTCCCTGGCCGAGCCGCTCTCGCGCACCCTCGCCGCGGGCGACCCCCGGGCCCTGGACCGGCGGCTGCTCGACACCGCCGGGCGGGAGCACCCCCGGGTCTCGGTGCGGCGGCCGGACGGCTCGGTGCGTACCGCGGTGGTCGGCGCCGGGGGGCAGGCCCGGCTGGCGACCTCCTCGGTGTGGCGGTGCGAGGCCACCCGCAGCCAGTGGGGGGACCGGCTGCTGCCCGCGGTGGACACCCGGCTGTGCGCCACGGCCGTCCTCACGGTGGGCGGTGAACCCGTCGGCGAGCTGATGCTCCAGCAGTCCGCGGACGGGCTGCGCAGCGAGATCCTCACCGCCTGGGGGCTGTTCGGCCTGCTGCTGCCGGCCGGCATCACCCTGTGCTTCCTGCCCGCCGCCCTCCAGCGCCGCCGTACCCTGCGCGATCTGGACCGGATCGGCACCACCCTGCACGTACTGGCCGAGGGCGGCTTCCACGCCCGCAGCGCCGAGCATCTGGAGGGGGACACCCTCAAGAAGCTGTCCGCGGAGGTCAACCGGCTCGCCGCGGTCGTCCAGACCAGCATGGAGGACCGGCGCAGCTTCCTCGCCGACGTCGCCCACCAGCTGCGCAACCCGATGGTGGCGCTGCGGCTGCGCCTGGAGAACCTGGCCCCGCACCTGCCCGAGGAGGCGGCCCCCCGGCACGAGCGGCTGCTCGCCGACGTGGACCGCCTGGACCGCACCCTGACCCAGATGCTGGAGCACGCCCGCGCCACCCCCGCCGACCGCTCCACCCAGGTCGTCGAGGTCTGCGGCCTCGTCGAGGAGTGCGTACGCGGCTGGGCCTCGGTGGCCGAGCGGCGCGGCATCCGGCTCAAGCTGAAGATGCCGCGGCGGGCCTGGGGGATGACCCGTTCCGGCGCGGTGGAGCAGGCCCTCAACGTCCTCCTCGACAACGCCCTCAAATACTCCCCGGAGGGCGGGGTGGTGGAGATCAGCATCGTGAGTTCGGGCCCCCGGCTGCGCATCCAGGTCCGCGACGAGGGCCCCGGCCTCGCGGACTCCGAGCGGGAGGCGGCGCTGGAGCGCGGCTGGCGCCGGGGCCCCTTCCCCAGTACCGGCATCGGCCTGTCCCTCGCGGTGAAGCTCATCGAATCCGCGGGCGGGCGCCTGGAGTTGTGCGCCGCGCAGAGCCGGGGCCTCAGCGCCCAGCTGCACCTGGTGGCCGCCCAGCCCGGCGGGGAGGACCGCGGCCCGGGGAGCGACGCCCCCGGGGCGGCCCCGCTGTCCGCTTCCGGACCGGGGGTGGCATGAACCGGCCATCGGGGAACCCTCCGGGGCGCCCACCGGTTGTCACCGATACCGGCCCTTCCGGCGCGTACGGGGCCCGCTCGCGCGGCGCCCGGCAGCCGTCCCGCCGCGCGGGCCCGGGTCACCACTCACAGGGGGACGACATGATCCCGCTCACCACGGGCTCCCGGCCGCTGCCCGGTGCGGCCGAACTGACGGAGGCCACCCACCACCTGCTCGCGGCCGGTGCCGGCGAGGTCTTCTGCTACTGGAACTACACCTCGGCGGAGGACCGCCTCCTGGAGGTGCTGCACTGCGCCGGGTCCCGGCTCCAGGGCCACCGGGGCGGTGTCCGGACGGTGGTCCCGCACGGGGCGCGCGCGGTGCCGGAGATCTCCCGGCAGCTGGAGTGGCAGCAGGAGAACGGCGTCCGGGTCCGCTACAGCTCGCGGCTGCCGCCGGGGGCGATGGTGCTGACCTCCCGGGGCGCCGTCCTCACCACCGGGCTGCACCCGGGATCCCCGTACGTGCTGGTCGAGGACGCCCCGCTGCGGCCCGCCTTCGGGGCGCTGGCACAGTTGCTCTGGCAGCGCGCGGAGGTGCCGCCGGACCAGCGGGACGACGCGCCCAGCGAGGCCGAGCGGCAGATGCTGCGGATGCTGATGCAGGGGCTCACGGACAGCGCGGTGGCCCGGCAGTTGGGCATGTCGGACCGCACCGTGCGCCGGGTGGTGGCGCAGCTGATGGAGCGCCTCGGCGCGCAGAGCCGCTTCGAGGCGGGGGTCCGGGCCGTGGAGCGCGGCTGGATCTGAGCGGGCCCCGGCCCCGGCCCCGGACCTCGTCCGGCCGGATCCGGGCGGTTTACCCGGCCGCCCGGCGGGCAGTGCCACGGCCCGGGAAGCGGGCTTCATAGGCATGGGCTATGGAGTTGATCGCTCCCATATCTTGGTGCTGTCGACCCCGCAGGCTCTACCGTCGTGTCCATGGCACTGGCAACGCGGACGGACCGACGGCCGTCCATGGCGCGCTCCTTCTGGGACTCGACCGTCGGCAAGAAGATCGTGATGGGCGTCACCGGTCTGATCATGATCGGGTATCTCGTCGTCCACATGATGGGCAACGCGAAGATCTTCTTCGGGGCCGACGACTTCAACGAGTACGGGCACTGGCTGCGCGTCGTGGGAGAACCCTTCCTGCACCGGATGTGGGGACTGTGGATCGCCCGCGTGGTCCTGCTGACCTCGGTGATCCTGCACGCCGTCTGCGCGTACCAGCTGAGCCGCCGGGACATCAAGGCGCGCCCGCAGAAGTACGTCCACAAGAAGGCGCGGATGAGCTACGCGACCCGCACCATGCGCTGGGGCGGTGTGATCCTCGGGCTCTTCATCGTCTGGCACATCCTGGACCTCACCACCGGCACCGTGCACCCCGACGGCTTCGAGGACGGCAAGCCCTACCAGAACGTCGTGGACACCTTCTCCACCTGGTACGGCAACGTCATCTACATCGTCGCGATGCTGGCCATGGGCATGCACGTACGGCACGGGTTCTGGAGCGCGGCGCAGACCATCGGCGTCGGCAGCCGCACCCGCGAGCGCGTCCTGAAGGCCACCGCGAACGGCCTCGCCCTCATCCTCACCGTCGGGTTCATCTCCGTGCCCGTGGCCGTCATGACCGGAGTCGTGAGCTGACATGACCTCGCACAGCACCTACGCGCAGTACACCGTCGGCGAACCGGTCAAGGACACCCAGGCCCCCGAGGGCCCGGTCAGCGAGCGCTGGGACACCCGGCGCTTCCAAGCCAAACTCGTGAACCCGGCCAACCGCCGCAAACACAAGGTGATCGTGGTCGGCACCGGCCTCGCGGGCGGCGCCGCCGGCGCCACCCTGGCCGAACAGGGCTACCACGTCATCCAGTTCTGCTTCCAGGACTCCCCGCGCCGCGCCCACTCCATCGCCGCGCAGGGCGGCATCAACGCCGCGAAGAACTACCGCAACGACGGCGACTCGATCCACCGCCTCTTCTACGACACCGTCAAGGGCGGCGACTTCCGCGCCCGCGAGTCCAATGTGCACCGCCTGGCGCAGATCTCGGTGGAGATCATCGACCAGTGCGTGGCCCAGGGCGTGCCCTTCGCCCGCGAGTACGGCGGCCTCCTCGACACCCGCTCCTTCGGCGGCGTGCAGGTCTCCCGTACCTTCTACGCGCGCGGCCAGACGGGCCAGCAGCTGCTGCTCGGCGCCTACCAGGCGCTCTCCCGGCAGATCGCCTCCGGCGGCGTCGAGATGCACGCGCGCACCGAGATGCTCGACCTGATCATGGTCGACGGCCGGGCCCGCGGCATCGTCGCCCGCGACCTCGTCACCGGGAAGATCGACACCTACTTCGCCGACGCGGTGGTCCTCGCCAGCGGCGGCTACGGCAACGTCTTCTACCTGTCGACGAACGCCATGAACTCCAACGCCACCGCGATCTGGCGCGCCCACCGCCGCGGCGCCTACTTCGCCAACCCCTGCTTCACGCAGATCCACCCGACCTGCATCCCGCGCTCCGGCGACCACCAGTCCAAGCTGACGCTGATGAGCGAGTCGCTGCGCAACGACGGCCGCATCTGGGTGCCCAAGGCCAAGGGCGACAACCGCCCGGCCGCCGAGATCCCCGAGGAGGAGCGCGACTACTACCTGGAGCGCATCTACCCCTCCTTCGGCAACCTGGTGCCCCGTGACATCGCCTCCCGCGCCGCGAAGAACGTCTGCGACGAGGGCCGCGGCGTCGGCCCCGGCGGCCAGGGCGTCTACCTCGACTTCGCCGACGCCATCAAGCGCATGGGCCGCAAGGCCGTCGAGGCCAAGTACGGCAACCTCTTCGACATGTACGCGCGGATCACCGCGGAGAACCCGTACGAGACCCCGATGCGGATCTACCCCGCCATCCACTACACGATGGGCGGACTCTGGGTCGACTACGACCTGCAGACCTCGATCCCCGGCCTCTTCGCGGTCGGCGAGGCCAACTTCTCCGACCACGGCGCCAACCGCCTCGGCGCCTCCGCGCTGATGCAGGGCCTGGCCGACGGCTACTTCGTCCTGCCGTCCACCATCAACGACTACCTGGCGCGCAACCCGCACAAGGACGAGGTCGACGACACCCACCCGGCGTCGGTGGCCGTGGTCAACGAGACCAAGGACCGCCTCGCCAAGCTGCTCGCCGTCGACGGGGACCGCACCCCGGACTCCTTCCACCGCGAGATCGGCGAACTCGTCTGGGAGTTCTGCGGAATGGCCCGCACCGACGAGGGGCTGCGCAAGGCCCTCGACCGGATCCCGCAGATCCGCGAGGAGTTCTGGGCCCGGATCAAGGTGCCCGGCAGCGGTGAGGAGTTCAACCAGTCGCTGGAGAAGGCGAACCGGGTCGTCGACTACCTGGAGCTGGCCGAGCTGATGTGCCTCGACGCGCTGCACCGCAGCGAGTCCTGCGGCGGCCACTTCCGCGAGGAGTCGCAGACCCCCGACGGCGAGGCCGCCCGCAAGGACGAGGAGTTCTCCTACGCCGCCGCCTGGGAGTTCACCGAGACCGGCGCCTCCCCCGTGCTCCACAAGGAGCAGCTCACCTTCGAGTACGTCCACCCCACTCAGCGGAGCTACGCATGAAGCTCAACCTGCGCGTCTGGCGCCAGAAGAACGCCGAGACCGACGGCGCCATGGCCAGCTACGAGCTCGACGGCATCTCCCCGGACATGTCGTTCCTGGAAATGCTCGACACCCTCAACGAGGAACTCATCGTCAGCGGTGAGGAGCCGGTCGCCTTCGACCACGACTGCCGCGAGGGCATCTGCGGTGCCTGCAGCCTGGTCATCAACGGTGACGCCCACGGCCCCGAGCGCACCACGACCTGCCAGCTCCACATGCGGTCCTTCCAGGACGGCGACACCATCGACATCGAGCCCTGGCGCGCCTCCGCCTTCCCGGTCATCAAGGACCTGGTGGTGGACCGCACCGCCTTCGACCGGGTGATCCAGGCGGGCGGCTTCATCACCGCCCCGACCGGCGCCGCCCCCGAGGCGCACGCCACCCCGGTGCCCAAGCCGGACGCCGACCTCGCATTCGAGCACGCCGAGTGCATCGGCTGCGGCGCCTGCGTCGCGGCCTGCCCGAACGGCGCGGCGATGCTCTTCACCTCGGCCAAGGTCAACCACCTCAACGTCCTGCCGCAGGGCGCCCCCGAGCGCGAGACCCGCGTCCTGGACATGGTGGCCCAGATGGACGAGGAGGGCTTCGGCGGCTGCACCCTCGCCGGGGAGTGCGCCACCGCCTGCCCCAAGGGCATCCCGCTGATGTCGATCACCTCCATGAACAAGGAGTGGCTGCGCGCGACCCGCAAGTCCAAGCGCTGACCCTCCTGCCCGACGACACCCCCAAGCAATGCTCCGTGGACGGGGTGTTGGGTACGAGGTCCAACGGACGCAGACCTCGCACCCGCTTCGGCCGGCGGAACCTCCGTGGTTCCGCCGGCCGAGGTGTGTCCGGGGCCCGGGCCGCGTCCCCCGGTGCCCCTCGGGGTCCGGGCCGCGCCCCACGAGTCCCGGCCGCGTCCCCCGGTGCCCGATCGGGCCTTCGGGAGTCGGCCGACGCCCTGCTCCCGCTGCGGGCCGCCACCTCCCTACCCTGGGCGGGTGACCCTCAGCGCGGCATCCCTGGTCCCGGTCGACCTCACCCTGGGCGTCCTGCTCGCGGTCCTGCTCCTGGCCGCCGCCGCGATCGCCCACTGGTACGGACTCTCCCCCGACTCCCGTACCCGGCGCGGGCGGGAGATGCTCTTCGCCGGAGTACGGGCCGCGATCCAACTGGCCGCCGTCTCCCTGGTGATCGAGTGGGCGGTCCGCTCGCCCTGGGGCCTCGCCGCCTTCCTGCTCGTCATGCTCACCGTCGCGGTCCGCACCGCCGGCCACCGCATCACCGGCAACACCACCGGCCGGCTGACCCTCGCCCCGATCACCGCGGGTGTCGTCCCGGTGGTCGCCGCCCTGCTGCTCTGCGGCCTGGTCCCGCTGAAGGGCCTCGCGCTGATCCCGGTCACCGGCATCCTGATCGGCGGCGCCATGACCGTCACCGTCCTCGCGGGCCGCCGCGCCCTGGACGAACTCACCGCCCGCCACGGCGAGGTGGAGGCCGCCCTGGCCCTCGGCCTCCCCGACCGCGAGGCCCGCATGGAGATCGCCCGCCCCGCCGCCTCCGACGCCCTCCTCCCCGGCCTCGACCAGACCCGCACGGTCGGCCTGGTCACCCTCCCCGGCGCCTTCGTCGGCATGCTCCTCGCCGGAGCAAGCCCCCTGCGCGCGGGCGCCGTCCAGCTCTTCGTCCTGATCGCCCTGATGGCCGTGCAGTCGGTGGCGGTTGCGGTGACGGTGGAACTCGTGGCCCGGGGGAGGGTCCACCGGGCGGGGAAGGAAGGGTGAGGCGTGGGGGACGTAGGGCCAACTTCCTTCACGTACGCCCGAGTTCACGTCACACCGTCTTGCGGCGGGCTCCTCTCCCCCTCAGCCCGCCGTCGTCTCCCGCCGCCCCCGCCGCAGGTGGAACGCCGAGGCCGTGACCGCGAGAGCGGTGCCCCCGGCCGCGTAGGCCGCGAGTACCCACAGGGGGCGGGTGAGGGCGTGGCCGGAGAAGTAGACGGTGTTGCGGACGGCGGTGGTGCCCGCGCCCGGGGGGAGCCAGTCGCCGATGGCGCGCCAGAAGGCGGGGAGCAGGGCGGAGGGGTAGGCGCCGCCCGCGCTCGGGTTGCCGAGGACGACGAAGAGGACGATGGCCACGCCGATGCCGAGGACGCCCCACAGCACCTGGAAGGCGACGGTGGTCGCGGCGGCGGCGAAGACGACGAGCGCGCCGAGGGCCCACAGCGCGCCGAAGTGCCCGGGCAGGGCGCCGAGTACGGGGTCGGCGATGATCGCCCCGCCGAGGCCGGAGACCAGGGCGTACAGGGCCAGGGCGGCCAGGCGGACCACGGTGCGGGGGAGGGTGGCCGGCCGGGCGCCGCCCGCCATGCCGCAGATCGCCGCGGCCAGATAGCCGCCGACGATCCAGCCGAGGACCAGGTAGAAGGAGGACATCCCGCGGCCGTCCTTCGCGCCGGGGGCGCGGATGTCGCGGACCTCGACCTGCCGGTTCTCCGCGCGTTCGAGACCCTGGGCGATCTGGGTCGCGGTGGCGGTGAGCGCCGGTCCGCCCGCGGAGGCGACGAGCAGGGTGTCCTTCCTGCCGCGCGCGTCGATCAGGATCGCGGCGTCCACCGTACGGTCGAGCAGCAGTCCGCGCGCCTCCCGCTCGCTGTCGGCGGGGCGGGCCTCGACCGGGTCGTCCTTCATCGCGTCGAGCCGGTCGACGACCTGGCCGGAGACCTGTTCCGGGGCCACCACCGCCACCGGGATGCGGTGCGGTGCCGGGGCGTGGAAGGCGCCGATGTAGGAGAGGACGAAGCCGAGTTGCAGGGCGAGGACTCCGACGATCAGGAGCAGCCCGCGCAGGCTGAGGGCGTCGCGCAGATCGGCGGCCAGGGTGCCGGAGGGCGGGGTCTCGGGGGTCTCCTGCGAGGAGGCGGGGGGCGTCACGGGGGACCTCGACTTCCGTTGTTCTTCGGCCCGTTCGTCTGCGGGTGCCCGCCGGGGGAGCGGGCGCGACGGCTGCCGGGTGTTCCGCTGCCGTCCCAGGATTCCGCCGGCCACCGCCGGAGCAAAGGCTGACACTCCAGGTTCGCGTAACGGGTGATAAGGGGGGAAGTGGGGCCCCTGCGTGGGAGGGCACCTCCGTGGTCCCGGGGTCACTGGGCAGCTCTCCGCCTCCGGGTCACCGCCCCCGGAGGCGGAGGCAACCGCCTCGCGGGCAACCGCCTCGCGAACGACCGCCCTAGAGCACCGCCTCCGCCAGCCGCGCCCAGTCCTCGACCGGGGGCTTCGCCGCGTCGGCGCCGAGTACCTGGACGACCACCGAGGTGGCGCCCGCCTCCAGGTGCTCCCGTACGCGGGCGCGGGTGGCGTCGAGGCCGCGGGTGACCAGGGCCTCGGCGAGGCGGGGGCTGCCGCCGCGGACGAAGTCCTCCTCGGTGAAGCCCTGGCGCCGCCAGGAGGCGCGGTAGTTGGGCAGGCCCGTGTAGATCTCCAGATGGGCGCGGGCGCGGCTGCGCCAGGTCTCGGGGTCGCGGTCGGCGGCCGGGTCGACCACCGCCGCCTGCTCGACCACCAGCAGCGGCGCCGGGGTCTCCCCGGCCGCGCCGCCGAGGATCTCGCGGGCCCGGGCCGTGTGCTCCGGGGTGACCAGGTACGGGTGGGCGCCCTGGGCGCGGTCGCGGGCCAGCTCCAGCATGCGCGGGCCGAGGGCGGCGAGCAGCCGGGGCGGGGCCTCGGACTCGCCCGCGACCAGGGCCGGGGCCGCGTCCAGGGCGTCCAGATAGGCGCGCATCGCGGCGAGCGGGCGGCCGTAGTCGTGGCCGCGCAGCCGCTCCACGAGCGGGGCGTGCGAGACGCCGAGGCCGAGCAGGAAGCGTCCGCCGTACGCGGCGTGCAGGGTGCGCCCGGCGGCCGCGGCGGCGAGGGCGTCCCGGCCGTAGATGCTGGCGATACCGGTGCCGACGGCCATCCGGCGGCTCGCCCCGAGGTACCACTGCGCGGCGGTGAAGGCCTCCCGGCCGTAGGCCTCCCCGCACCACAGGGAGTCCCAGCCCTGCTCGTCGAGCGCGGCGACGGTCTCCGCGGCCTCGCCGGGTGACAGTCCGTCAAGTGTGCTGGTCCACAGGCCCACGGGGCCGTTGAGTGACGACATGGTTCCGATTATGCGCGGGGCCCTCGGCGTACCGGCGGACCCGCGGGCCCGCTCCGGATCGGCCCGGGCCTCAGAACACGCCCGCGGCCTGGTCGGCGCCCTCGCTGTCGCGGCCGTCGTGCTTCGGCGCGCGCATGGTCACCATGGTCCCGGCGATCAGCCCGGCGAGCAGCATCACCCCGACCGCCCACCAGATGGCGACCGTGTAGCCGTGCACGATGCCCTCCCGGGCGATACCGGAGCGCTGCGCTGGATCGCGGGTCGGATGCGAGGTGATCCAGTGGGTGGCCGAGGTGGTGGCGATGGTGTTCAGGAGCGCGGTGCCGATCGAACCGCCCACCTGCTGCGCGGTGTTGACGGTCGCCGAGGTCACACCGGAGTCCCGCGGGGCCACGCCCTGGGTCGCGGTCGACATCACCGGCATGAAGGTGAGGCCCATGCCGAGGCCGAGGATGAGCAGCGCGGGCAGGATGTGCGAGGGGTAGCCGGAGTCCACGGTGAGCTGGGTCAGCAGGCCGAGGCCGGTGGCGGCGAGCAGCATGCCGGGGACCATCAGCATCCGCGGCGGTACGCGGTGCAGCAGCCGGGCGCTGATCTGGGTGGAGCCGATGATGATGGTGGCGGTCATCGGCAGGAAGGCGAGCCCGGTCTTCAGCGGCGAGTACTCCAGGATCGTCTGGAGGTAGAAGGTCATGAAGAGGAAGAGGCCGAACAGGCCGATGGTCGCGAGCCCCATGGTCAGGAAGCTGCCCGCCCGGTTGCGGTCCCGGATGATGTGCAGCGGCAGCAGCGGGTGCGGGGCCCGGGTCTGCCAGCGCACGAAGCAGAGCAGCAGCAGGACGCCGCCGCACAGCAGGGCGAGGACCAGTCCGTCGCTCCAGCCCCGGGGTTCGGCCTCGCTGAAGCCGTAGACGATGGCGACGAGTCCGCCGCAGCCGAGCAGCACACCGGGGACGTCGAGGCGGGCCTCGCGGTGGCCGGGGCGGTCGTGGAGCAGGGCGAGGGCGCCGAGCGCGGCGAGGGCGGCGATCGGGATGTTGACGTACAGGCACCAGCGCCAGTCCAGGTACTCGGTGAGGACGCCGCCCATGATCAGGCCGATCGCCGCGCCGCCGCCCGCGATCGCGCCGTAGATGCCGAAGGCCTTGCTGCGCTCCCTCGGGTCGGTGAAGGTCGTCGTCAGGAGCGAGAGCGCGGACGGGGCGAGGACCGCGGCGAAGACGCCCTGGAGGGCGCGGGCACCGAAGAGCATGCCCGCATTGGCCGCCGCGCCGCCGAGTCCGGAGGCGGCGGCGAAACCGATCAGGCCGATGATGAAGGTGCGCTTGCGGCCCACGTAGTCCGCGATCCGCCCGCCGAGCAGCAGCAGTCCGCCGAAGGCGAGGGTGTAGGCGGTGATGACCCACTGCCGGTTGCCGTCGGAGATGCCCAGTTCGCGCTGTGCGGAGGGGAGCGCGATGTTCACGATGGTCGCGTCGAGCACCACCATGAGCTGGGCCAGCGCGATGACGACCAGGGCCCACCAGCGGTGCTTGTCCTGGGGCGGCTGGGGTGCGGTCGCGGCTGTCCCATTGGCTGACACAAGGGACAGAACACCATGGAACGGGAGCCCTCGCATCCGGGCGCCGGCCGGCTCCGCCCGGGCCGCCCCGCAGGGTTCGAGGACCGCCTTCTCAGGGTTCGAGGACCACCTTGCCGACGGTGCGGCGCCCGGCGAGGTCCTCGTGCGCGCGGGCGGCCTCGGCCAGCGGATAGCGCTGCACCACGGGCCGCAGCCGCCCGGCGGCGGCGTGGCCGAGGGCGCGCAGCTCCAGGGTGCGGACCGGGTTCTCGCCGCCGGCGCGGCGCATCATCGCGGGGCCGAGGACGTCGACCGAGGTGATGCCCCGGGCGGCCGACTCCTGCGCGCCGAGCCGGCACCCGCCGCTCCCGCCGCCGATGCCCTCCGCGGACCAGCCGAAGACGAGGTGGGTGCCGCCCGGGCCGAGCAGGTCCACGGCGGCCCGGGCGGCCTCGCCGCCGACACCGTCGTAGACGAGGGTGGCGGCCCGGCCGTCGAGCCAGGCGGCGGCCTTCTCCGGCCAGCCGGGGTCGGTGTAGTCGAGGGCGAGATCGGCGCCGCCCGCCGCGACCAGGGCCGTCTTGCGGCTGCCGCCCGCGAGGCCGAGGACGGTGGCGCCCGCCTGCCCGGCGTACTGCGTGAGGAGGCCGCCGAGGCCCCCGGCCGCCGCCGGGATGACGACGAGGTCCCCGGGCCCCGGCTCCGCGAACTGCACGATGCCCATCGCGGTGCGCCCGGTGCCGATGAGCGCGACGGCCCCGGCCGGGTCGAGGCCGCCGGGGACCTCGTGCAGGCGGTCGGCGTCCACGGCGGCGAGTCCGGCGTAGCCGCCGGGTGCGAGGCCGAGGTGGGCGACGACCTCCTTGCCGAGCCAGCCGGGGTCGGTGCCCGGGCCGAGCGCGCGCACCGTCCCGGCGATCTCGCGGCCGGGGATCGTCGGCAGCTCGGGCAGGGCGGGCAGCGGTCCCTTGACCCCGCTGCGGATCGCGGCGTCGAGGAGGTGCACCCCGGCCGCGGCGACGGCGACCAGGACCTGCCCGGGCCCGGGTTCCGGGTCGGCGACCTCCTCAAGGCGGAGGTTGGCGGCCGGGCCGAAGGTGTGGAGCCGGATCGCGCGCATGCGGAACTGCCTTTCGGACGTGACCGACCTGGCCGGTGGGGCGTACGGGAGCGGGGCGGAGCGGCGGTCGCCGTGCGGGGCGGCCGTGCTGACCACTCTTCAACCTCAAGTGGGATTCAGGTCAAGGGGGTTCGGGGGCGTGCGTCCGCGTTCCGGTTCCCGGTCCGAGCGTGCCTCTGCGCCTCCGTGTCTCCGCGGTCCGGTTCCTGGTTCCCGGTCTGGGCGTCTCCGTGTCTCCGCGGTCCGGCCGTCGGGCCGCCCTCGGGCTAGCTCATCTCCGACCGGCCCCGGGACTCCGCTCTCGGACCGGCCCCGGACCCCGCCCCCGGCCGCCCTCCGCCTGGCCGCCTGGCTGGCTCGGCCGCGTACCCCCGGCCGGTTCAGCGACGTACCCCCCGGCGGTCGCGGGGCCCGGTCGCCGGGTCCTTGCCGTCCCTGGTTCCGCCGCCGGTTCCGCCGCCGGGGCCGTTGCCGGTCGCGGAGCCGCGGCCGGCCGAGCGGAGTGCGAGGGTGGCGGCCTCGACGGCGCTGTGGAAGGAGACCTCGCTGAGGACCCCGGGGGCGGCGACCTGGTCGCCCGCGAGGTAGACGCCGTCGCCGCGGTCGATCGCGGGGCGGTCCCGCCAGGTGGTGCCCGGGTGGTCGACGGCGCCGGTGCGGCCCTCGGCCAGCGAGGTACGCCGCCAGGTGAGCCGGTCGCGCCAGCCCGGCATGCCCAGGTCGAGGAGGTGCTCGGCGCGGGCGGTCCCCGCCTCCTTGCCCTGACCGGGGCCGATCGGGATCTGGCCCTGGATCAGCTGCTCCCCGGCGGGCGCGAGGGTGGGGTCGAGGGCGCTGAACCGCTCGATCCAGCCGGGTGCGTCGAGGTCGGAGAGGGCGAAGGCGTCGCCCCGGCGGGCGCGTACCGCGAGGTCGAGGAGGACGGTGCGCCCGCTCGGCCAGCTCAGGCTCTCGTCGTCCAGGAGGCTCCGGGCGGCGGCCAGCGAGGTCGCCACCACGACCGGCCCGTCCTCGGGGAGCCGGTCCAGGCGCGCGCCGGTCTCGGTGCGTACCCCGAGGTCCCGGGCGTGCGCCGCCATCCGCTCGATGACCGAGGACCAGCCGCCGCGCGGGTAGTGCGCCTCCGGGGGCAGCTTGGTGGCCCGCCGCAGCCGTTCCTGGACGAAGGCCGCGGAGAGGGCGCCGGGGTCGTGGTGGAAGAGGGCGACCGCGGCGTAGTGGGCGGCGGCGCGGGCACCGGTGGGGCCGACCTCCCCGGTGGCCCAGCCGAGGAAGTCCGCGTCGATCGGGGCCTTCGCCGGGGAGCGGCCGAGCAGCCGCAGCATGCCGAGGGGCGGCAGGCGGTGCAGCCGGCCCCGGTGGTGCAGGCGCAGCCGCAGCGCCTCGACGGGGGAGAGCGGCGCGAGCCGGCCGATCAGGTTCCGGGTGCGCAGCCAGGCCCAGTGCGCGCCGCCGTTGTAGAGGGCGTGCGGCCCGTCGTTGGTCCGGTAGCGCCCCTCGGCCTCGGCGGTGCGCGCCCGCCCGCCGAGGGTGCGGTGCGCCTCGTGGAGGGTGACCTCGGCGCCCCCTTCGGCGGCGGTGATGGCGGCGGTGAGACCGGCGAAACCGCCGCCGACGACGGTGAGACGGGGCTTCGAGCGGGCCCCTCGCGAGGACTCGGACATGGGGGATCCTTCGTGTGGTCGGGAGCGGAGCGGCGGGCGGATCGCGCGGTTCCGGTCGGCTGTCTGCGGGTGCGGCGGATGGGGGGACGGAGCTGCTGACATTCCGGTCTATCTGGGTCTCATCCGTGACAGATAACGACACGCCTCCCGAGAGTGCACGGGGCGGGCGCACGGAGTGGGGGTCCGGGTGTGCGCGTGCGGATGCGCGTACGTCGCGAGCAGGTGCGTACGTACGGGCCGGGGTGTACGGGCGCGGGACGTACGCGGCAGTGGGGGACGGACGTGGGTACGCGGGAGGGACGGGGGCGCGCGGTGGGCCGGTCGCGTTGTCAGTGGCGGGGTGCAGGATGGCGGGCATGGCAGGGAGAGCAGTGGTGCGGCAGGCGCGGCGGCCGGAGATCCGGCTGCCCGAGCTGGTGGCCTTCGAGGGCGGCACGCTCCGCCCCGACGGGGACTACGACGGGCTGGAGTTCCGGGACCTGGAGCTGGCGGAGCAGGACGGCGGGGGCGCCCGCTTCCTCGACTGCGCCCTCACGGGGTGCGCGGTGGACGGCACCCGGCTGCGCGGGGCCCGCTTCCTCGACTCCCGCCTGACGGAGATACGCGGCGTCGGCACCGATCTCGCCGAGGCCTCGCTACGGGACGTGGAGCTGGTGGAGCCGCGCCTCGGCGGGGTGCAGCTGCACGCCTCCTCGCTGGAGCGGGTGTGGGTGCGCGGCGGCAAGATCGACTATCTGAACCTGCGCGCGGCGAAGCTGCGGGACGTGGTCTTCGAGGGCTGTGTGCTGGTGGAGCCGGACTTCCAGGGGGCCGCTCTGGAGCGGGTCCAGTTCCTCGACTGCGTGCTGCGCGAGGCGGACTTCTCCGGTGCCCGGCTGCGCGAGGTGGACCTGCGCGCGGCCACCGAGCTGGGTATCGCCCGCGGCGTGGACTCCCTCTCCGGCGCGGTGATCAGCTCCGGTCAACTGCTCGATCTGGCACCGGTGTTCGCGGCGCAGCTGGGGGTGCGGGTGGCGGAGGCGGAGGCGTAGGCACGGAGGCGGGCGGCAGCGGCTGCCGCCCGGCGGTGGGCGCGGCCGTCGCGGGTGGCCGGGGGCGCCGTCGCGGGACCCGGCGCCGCGCGGACCCGCTTCCGGGCACGGGCGGGCCGAGGGCTTGTCTTCACCCTCCCGACGCAGCGGGGAGTGTGAAGACAAGGCCTCGGCGCCTGCCGGTCCTCACACCCGGGGGAAGCGGGCCTGGAGGCTCCAGATCGCGGGGTTGTCGGCCAGCGCCTCGTGCAGGTCGCACAGGTCGGCCACCAGGTCCTGGAGGAAGTCCCGGCTCTCCCGGCGGAGTTCGGCGTGCGCGAAGCTCAGCGGGGGCTCGTCGGCGCGCGAGAAGTCCGCCTCGATCTCGACCCAGCCGAAGCGGCGCGCGAAGTACAGCCGGTCGCTGGACTCGGTGAAGTCCAGCTCGGCGTGCTGGGGGCGGGAGGCGCGGCTGCCGAGCGGGTCCCGGTCGAGCTGCTCGGTGATGTCGCAGAGCGCCCAGGCGAAGTCGAGCACCGGCACCCATCCCCAGGCTGTGGACAGCTCCCGGTCCTCCTCGGTGTCCGCGAGGTAGACGTCCCCGCAGAAGAGGTCGTGCCGCAGCGCGCGGACGTCCGCCACCCGGTAGTCGGTCTGCGGGGGGTCGGGAAAGCGGGTGGAGAGGGCGTAGCCGATGTCGAGCACGGGCCGATGGTGTCATGGCGCGCGGCGGCGCCCGCCCGTCCCCCGCTTGCCCGTCCCGCGGGGCCGCCCGCCCGCACCCTGCCTACGATCACCAGGTGCACATATCCCACCCGGCCCCGCCCGGTCCCCGGCCTCCCCGGGCCCGCCGGCCGCACCGGCGGACCGCGGCGAGCGCGGCGCTGCTCCTCCTCGCGGGTGTGCTCGGCGGCTGCGGCGGCCGGAGCCACGGCGAGGAGGCGCCCGCCCGGCCCGGCGCCGCCGGAGTGGGGGACCCGTACTTCCCGCAGGCCGGGAACGGCGGCTTCGACGTGCGCCACTACGCGCTCCGGCTCGGCTACACGCCCCGTACCGAACGCCTCACCGGCACCGCGGTGCTCACCGCCCGGGCGGAGCAGGCGCTCAGCTCCTTCCACCTCGACCTGCGCGGGCTGCGGGTGAGCGAGGTGGAGGTGAACGGGGCCCGGGCCCGCAGCAGCCGCCGCGGCCAGGAACTCCTCGTCCGCCCGGCCCGGCCGCTGCCCGCGGGGCGGGAGTTCACCACCCGGGTGCGGTACGCGGGCCGCCCGCTGACCCTCACCCAGCGGGACGGCTCGCAGGAGGGCTGGGTGCGCACCGAGGACGGGGCGGTGGCGCTCGGCGAGCCGGTCGGCGGGATGACCTGGTTCCCCGGCAGCCACCACCCCTCGGACAAGGCCTCCTACGACATCCGGGTCACCGTGCCGAAGGGGCTGACCGCGGTGGCCGGCGGCGAACTGCGCGAGCGGCGCACCGCGGGGGG
This sequence comes from Streptomyces physcomitrii, assembly GCF_012273655.1. Classification (GTDB taxonomy): domain Bacteria; phylum Actinomycetota; class Actinomycetes; order Streptomycetales; family Streptomycetaceae; genus Streptomyces; species Streptomyces physcomitrii. The sequence goes on from NZ_JAAWWP010000011.1 coordinate 20,262, forward strand.
CCGGACCACCTTCCGCTGGCGGAGCACGGAGCCGGTGGCGAGCTATGTGGCCACCGTCGCCGTGGGGCGCTTCAGGCTCTCCTCCTCCGTACTGCCGGGGCGCGGCGGGAAGGGCGGCGGGGGACTGCCGGTGTGGAACGCGGTCGACCCGGTCACCGGGGAGGCGGGGCGCGCCTCGGTGGAGGCGCTGCCGAAGGTCATGAAGTGGGCCGAGCGGAACTTCGGCGGCTACCCCTTCTCCTCGGCCGGGGGCATCGTCGAGCGCGAAGGGGACGCGGACTACGCGCTGGAGACCCAGACCCGGCCGTTCTATCCCGGGCCGCCCGACGAGGTGCTGCTCGTGCACGAGGTGGCGCACCAGTGGTACGGCAACAGCGTCAGCCCGAAGACCTGGCGGGACATGTGGCTCAACGAGTCCTTCGCCACGTACGCGGAGTGGCTCTGGCAGGAGGACCACGGCGGCCCGAGCGCCCAGGAGTCCTTCGAGGCGGTCCACGACGGCAGCTACTTCGAGACCCCGGACGAGGCGCTGAACCTCTGGAAGTTCCCGCCCGCCCGGCCGCCCGGCCCCGACCGGCTCTCCGACGCGCCCTCCTACGAGGGCGGCGCGATGGTCCTGCACCGGATCAGGACCGTCCTCGGCGACCGCCTCTTCCGGCGGCTCCTCACCGGCTGGCCCGCCGCCCACCGCCACGGCAACGCCGACACCCGCGACTTCACCTCCTACGTGGAGAAGCTCGGCGGCCCGGAGCACCGGTCCGCGCTGCGCCGGGTGTGGAAGGACTGGCTCTACGGGACGGGGAAGCCCGAACTGCCGTGAGGCGGCGGGGGGTTCGCGGCGGGCGGAGACGACGGACGGGCCGCCCGGTCGCGTGGTGCACGCGTCCCGGGCGGCCCGTCGGTCCGGGCTCCGCGCGACTCAGACGTTGACGCCGAAGTCCTGGGCGATGCCCGCGAGGCCGGAGGCGTAGCCCTGGCCGACGGCGCGGAACTTCCATTCGGCGCCGTTGCGGTACAGCTCGCCGAAGACCATGGCGGTCTCGGTGGCGGCGTCCTCGCTGAGGTCGTAGCGGGCGATCTCGGTGCCGCCGGCCTGGTTGACGATGCGGATGTAGGCGTTGCGCACCTGGCCGAAGTTCTGGCTGCGGGACTCGGCGTCGTAGATCGAGACCGGGAAGACGATCTTGTCGACGTCGGCGGGCAGGCCCGCGAGGTTGACGTTGATGGCCTCGTCGTCGCCCGCGCCCTCGCCGGTGCGGTTGTCACCGGTGTGCACGATCGTCTGGTCCGGCGTCTGCTTGTTGTTGAAGAAGACGAAGTGCGCGTCCGAGTAGACCTTGCCCTCGGGGTTCACGGCGATCGCCGAGGCATCGAGGTCGAAGTCGGTGCCGGTGGTGGTGCGGACGTCCCAGCCGAGGCCCACCGTGACGGCGGTCAGACCGGGCGCCTCCTTGGTGAGCGAGACGTTGCCGCCCTTGGACAGGCTTACAGCCATGGGGTACTGCCTTCCTCTGGGTGATGCGGGCTCCGTACTGGGGACGAAGCTACCGGTACCCCTATGAACGCCGGGAGGAGACCAGGAGGTTCCAGCCGCTTTACTTTCTTTACCCGCGACTTTCGGCACCCGGACGGCGCACGCCCCGCCGCACGGCGCACGCGCCCGGGACGCGCGCCCCGAGAGGCCGCCGAGCGAAAAGAGGATGACGCCGCCGCGGGAGCGCGGGACCATGGTCGGCATGTCCAGACCAGCAGGGGGCACCGGGGGTTCGGCCCCCGGCCGGCACCTCATCCGCGGTTCGGTCTCCCTGCCGGAGGCCGAGCTGATGTGGCGTTTCTCGCGGTCCTCGGGGCCCGGCGGGCAGCACGTCAACACCAGCGACTCCCAGGTGGAGCTGCGCTTCGACCTCGCGGCGACCAAGGCGCTGCCCGAGGTGTGGAAGGAGCGTGCGCTCGCCCGGCTCGAAGGGCGGCTCGTCGACGGGGTGGTGAGCGTGCGCTCCTCGGAGCACCGCTCGCAGTGGCGCAACCGCGAGAGCGCCGCCGTACGCCTCGCCGCCCTGCTCGCCGAGGCGACCGCGCCGCCGCCCAAGCCCCGTAAGCCGCGCCGCATCCCGCGCGGTCTCAACGAACGGCGGCTGCGCGAGAAGAAGCAGCGCTCCCAGACCAAGCGCGGGCGCAGCGGCCGCGATTGGTGAGGCGGGGGCGGCCGGACCGCCTCGCGCGCTGTCCCGCGTGTCGCCTGCGCTACCCCAACCGCCGGTAGCGCCCCTTGAAGTAGGTGAGCGGCCCGCCCTCGGTGGTGGGCAGCCCGGCGGTGAGCACCCGGCCCACCACCAGGACGTGGTCGCCCGCGGTGACCCGCTGCTCGGTGCGGCACTCCAGGGTGGCCAGGGCGCCGCCGACCAGCGGGGCGCCGGAGACCTCGCCCCGGGTGAAGGCGATGTCCTCGAAGAGGAGGCGGTCGCTGACCCGTCCCTTCATGGCGAACCGGCCCGCGATGTGGCGCTGGCTCTCGGAGAGCAGGGAGACCGCCCACACCGGCTGCTCTTCGAGGAGTTCGTCCATCCGGGAGCCCTCGCGCAGGCTGACGAGGACGAGCGGGGGGTCGAGCGAGACGGAGAGGAAGGACGTCGCCGTCATCCCGATGTCCTCGCCGCGGGGCCCCTCGGGGTCGGGCTGCGGCTCGTGCGCGGTCACCAGGACCACACCGGCGGCCAGTCGGGTCATGGCGGCGCGGAACTCGTCGTGGGTCACCCCCTCAGCATGCCCGCCGGCCGGGCCCGCGGCCTCGATCCGGGGGTCGCTCGGGGTCTTCGGCGATCGCAGCATGCGGCCGACGCTACGGCGGCCCCCGGCCGCGCGCATCGGCCCGGCGGACCAGGACCCGGACGGCCGGATGGGCGGCGAGACCTAGGTCCGGGGCCGCAAAAGGGGCAGAGTGGTCGGGATCGCCCGGAGGGGATTTGCGGAGTGGAAACACTCGCGATGCCTGGTCGGGAGCCAGTCAACCCCCCTTCCCCTCCTGTGACTTGAGTCACAGGAGCCAATTATTGTTGACCCTGTGTACCGACGGAACAGCTCGCTGTGATTCAGTGGCGGGGACGCTGCTGTACGAACGCCGATGACAACCCTGGAGTTTGCTGTCGAGGTCTCGGGGAGAGTGAGCATGGACGCCGAGTCGGAGCCGTACGTCCGTCTTGCGTCCCTGCGTCAGTTGCACCAGGTGATGGCGGACATGAACACGGCACGCAGCCTGGCCGACACCCTGCAGTCCGTCGCGGACGGGGTGGTCTCCGGCCTGGGCTACGAGCTGGCGTGCGTGAACCTCGTACGCCCCGACGGCGACCTCGTGGTCGCCGCGCTCGCCGGCAGCTCCGCCGCCGAGGCCCTCATCACCGGCCGGGTGGGCCCCCGTGCCGCCTGGGAGCGCCGCCTGAACATGGGCGAGGTCTGGGGCGCCCTGCGCTTCATCCCGCACACCGAGGGCTGGATACTCGACGGCGACGAGGTCCCCCAGTGGCACACCGAGGGCCCCGAGCCGCGCTTCGAGGACGAGTGGCACCCCTCCGACCGACTCTTCGCCCCGCTGTACTCACCCAGTAGCAGCGGCGGTGAGCTGATCGGCGTCATATCCGTCGACAGACCGCGTAACGGACGTCGTCCCGGCGCCTGGGGCCGCGAGGCGCTGCAGATGTACGCCTTCCAGGCCGCGATTGCGATCAGCAACGCACGGCTGCGAGCAAACATGCAGCGCGCCCTGGTCCGCCTGGAGCGCGAGCAGCAGGCCCTGCGCGCCAGCGAGGAGTCCTTCCGGCAGGCCTTCGAGTACGCGCCCTCCGGAATGGCCATCGCCGAGATGGGCGGCGACCAGCACGGCCGGATCCTGCGGACCAACGACGCGCTCTCCCGGCTGCTCGGCCGCTCCGCCTCCGCCATGCGCCGCTACTCCTTCTCCGATCTGGTCCACCCCGAGGACATCGGCATCCTGCTGCGCACCTCCGCCGAGGGCGGCCGGGCCGAGCTGCGGCTCAAGCGGCGCGACGACTCCTTCCTCTGGGTCTCGATGCGCAACTCCGTGGTCGCGGACGCCGCCGACGGGCCGCGCTTCCTGCTCACCCACGTCGAGGACATAGAAGAGCGCAAGCGCCGGGAGCTCCAGCTCGCGCACCGCGCCTCCCACGACTCCCTCACCGGACTGCCCAACTCCGCCGAGCTGCGCTCCCGGCTCGGCGCCCGGCTCTGCGGCCGCCCGGGGCCCGGCGCGGGCGCGGACTCCTCGATGGACGCCGCCTTCGGCGGGCCCGCCCTCGGCACCGGCTTCCCCGGGCCCGAACTCCACGGCCTCGACCTGCCCGAGGAGCACCTGCCGGGCACCGTCCTGCACGACCACCATGTGCACACCGTCGCCCCCGACGATGAGGCGGACGACGGCGCCAAGGGGCTCGCGGTGCTCTTCTGCGACCTCGACGGCTTCAAGTCGATCAACGACCGCTACGGCCACCACACCGGCGACGCCGTGCTCATCGAGGTCGCCCGCAGGCTGACCAGCGGGGTGCGGGACGGGGACACCGTGGCCCGGCTCGGCGGCGACGAGTTCGTGGTCCTGGCCGACGGCCTCGGCCGCGCGGACGCCCAGGACCTCGCGGTGCGGCTGCGGAGCGCGATCATCCCGCCGATCCGGGTGGACGGCCGCCCCGTGCGGGTCGGCGCGAGCATCGGCATCGGCTGGGCGCACTGCGGAATGACCGCGGACGAAGTGCTCAAATCGGCGGACCAGCGCATGTACGTCGAAAAGCGGTCACGTGCGAAACAGCACAGGCGGGCGGGCTGATCCCCAGGTCGGGGGCCCGATGTCGTCCGGCTCACCCGTTCGGGTCATCTTGAGCGGGTAGGCTCGCCCGCATCGCACGGCAACCGACACCTGCCCCAAGGGAGTGAGACGGGGAATGACGCCCGGCAACGACGGCGCGAGCACGCCCGAGGACGACGACCCGTTCGGCTACCTGTACGCCGACGGGCAGGCCTCCGGTGCCACGCCGCCCAGCGGCGGTTACGGCTACCCCGGCCCCCGCTCCTACCACAATGTCCGCGCGGTCGGTGAGCGCCAGTACGGCCAGGGCGCCTCCCAGGGGACCTACGGCCAGGGACAGCAGTACGCGGGGAACCGGCAGTACGGCCAGCAGCAGTACGGCCAGGGCCAGCAGCAGGGCCCCGGTGCCCGGCAGGCGTACGGCCAGCAGGCGCCGCAGCAGCAGTACCAGGGCCCCAACCCGCACTACAGCGCCCCCGAGACGCTGCCCGGCGGCGGAGGCACCCCGCCCGCCCGGCACGAGCACCACGACGGCGGCGGCGGCCGGGGCCGCGGCCCCAACACCCGCGGGCTGCTGATCGGCGCCGTCGCGGTGGTCGCCGCGGTCGTCATCGGCATCGGCATCGCGGTCCTCGGCGGCTCCGGCGACGACAAGGCCTCCGACGAGCCCGGCGACGACTCCACCGCGGGCCAGACCCAGGACCCCACCGAGGAGCCCACCGGAAAGCCGGACAAGCCCGTGGACCTGCCGAAGGCGGACGCCAAGTCGCTGACGCTGACGGGCGGTACGAAGACGGACTCCACGATCGAGGGGGCCCGGGCCGAGGGCGGGGTGTACGTCGCGGGGCTGAACACCCCGGGCGCACGGGCCGCCTGGAAGGTCGACGGCATCCCGAAGGAGGGGGACTACACCCTTTTCGTCGGCTACGGCGTCCCGGGCAAGGCCGCCGAGACCACGCTCACCGTGAACGGCAAGCCGTCCGACCGCAAGCTCAACATGGACAACTTCGCGGGGGCCAAGGAAGGCGCCTGGGACAAGGGCTGGACCGAGACCTACGCCTGGATACACCTCAGCAAGGGCACCAACACCTTCGTGATCTCCTGCGAGACGGGCGACACCTGCGACGCCAATCTGGACCAGGTGTGGCTGAAGGCGGGCCACGTCAAGAGGTGAGGCGGGGCACGTCGTGAAGTGAGGCGGGGCACGTCGAGAGGTGAGGCGGGGCACGTCGAGAGGTGAGGCGGGCCACGTCGAGAGGTGAGGCGGGCCACGTCGAGAAGCAGGGACCGGGTGCCCGGGTGCGCCCGCCGCCCCGGACACGAGCGAGCGCCCTCCCCCGCGCGGGGGAGGGCGCTCGTCGTCCGTTGCCGTCCGGCCGTGCCCGCGCCGGCGTTCCGCCGCGCGGGGGAACCGGCTCACTCCGGGTCCGGCGCCACCGGCCCCGCCACCACCTTCGCCCGCAGCTCCTCGTACGCCTCCGGGTCGAACTCGCCCGCCACCGGCGCCAGTACGGTCGCCGCCGAGAGGGCGACCGCGCGGACCAGGCGCTCCGGCCAGTCGAGGCCCTCCACCAGGCCCGAGAGGAGACCGGCCACCGCCGAGTCGCCCGCGCCGGTCGGATTGCCCCTGACCCGCTCCGGCGGGGCCGCGCGCCAGTGGCCCTCGGGGGTGACCGCGTGCATGCCGTCGGCGCCGAGGGAGGCGATGACCGCGTGGGCGCCGCGGCGGCGGGCGTCCCGGATGGCCTCGGCCGGTTCGTGGGAGCCGGTGAGTTCGGCCAGTTCCTCGGCGTTGGGCTTGATGAGGTCGGGCCGGGCGGCGATCGCGCGCCGCAGCGGCTCACCGCTGGTGTCGAGCAGCACCGGCACCCCGGCCCCGCGGGCGGCCCGTACGAGCTGCGCGTAGGCGCCCACCGGCACGCCCGGCGGGAGGCTGCCGCACAGGGCGACGGCCGAGCAGGACGGGAGCAGCCGCTCGTAGGAGGCGACGAAGTCCGACCACTCGGCGGGGGCGACCAGCGGGCCCGGCTCGTTGAGCTGGGTGGTGTCGCCGGTGGCCGCGTCCACCACGGCGATGGTGCGGCGGGTGGCGCCGGAGACCGGGAAGAGGGCGTCGGTGAGGTTCTCGGTACCGGCGAGCTGTTCGCGCAGCGACCGGCCGGTGCTGCCGCCGACGAGTCCGGTGACGGTCACCCGGTGGCCGAGGGCCGCGAGCACCCGGGCGACGTTCAGGCCCTTGCCGCCGGGGCGTTCGACGACCTCGCGGACGCGGTGCGAGGCGTGCGGCCGCAGCGACGGCACGTGGTAGGTGATGTCGAGCGCGGTGTTCGGTGTGACCGTGAGGATCACCGGGTCTCCCCCAAAGCGTGACGGCGGCCCTGTCGGAGCCGGCGTGCGGCGCCCGCTCCGGCGGGCCGGGCCCGCCCGGGCGGGCCCCTTGATCATGCCAAAGTCCGGGCGCCCGGGCGGGTGGTCAGGCCGGCTGCGGCTCGCGCAGCCAGACGCCCTTGCGCATCACCCCGCGCAGCGCGAAGCCGGCGTCCAGGACGAGCAGGTCGGCGTCCTTGCCGGGTTCCAGCGAGCCCACCCGGTCGGCGAGGCCGAGCAGCCGCGCCGGGTTGGCCGACAGCGCCCGTACCGCGTCCTCGACCGGGATCTTGTCCACGGTCACCGCGCGCTGGAGGGCGCGGTCCAGGGTGAGCGTGGAACCGGCGATGGAGTCGCCCTCGACCAGCCGGGCCACCCCGTCCCGGACCGCGACCTCCAGCGGCCCGAGCCGGTAGACGCCGTCGCCGAAACCGGCCGCGTCCATCGCGTCGGTGATGAAGGCGACCCGGTCCGCTCCCGCGTGGCCGAAGGCAAGGCGCAGGGCGGCGGGGTGCAGATGGACGCCGTCGTTGATCAGCTCGACGGTGACCCGCTCGTCCTCCAGGAGGGCGGTGACCGGTCCGGGCGCGCGGTGCCCGAGCGGAGGCATCGCGTTGAACAGATGGGTGGCCACGGTCGCGCCCGCGTCGATGGCCTGCTTGGTCTGCTCGTACGTGGCGTCGGTGTGCCCGACCGCGGCGATCACGCCCGCCTCGACGAGCAGCCGCACCGACTCCAGACCGCCCGGCAGTTCGCCGGCGAGGGTGAGCATCTTCGCCTGCCCGCGCGCCGCGTCGACCAGCTTGCGCACCAGGGCCGGGTCCGGCTCGCGGAGCAGCGACTCGGAGTGGGCGCCCTTGCGGCAGGGCGAGATGAACGGGCCCTCGAAGTGGATGCCCGCGATCTCGCCCTGTTCGGCCAGTTCGGAGAGCAGACCGGCGCGCTGGAGCAGGGCGTCCAGGTCGCCGGTGACGGTGGAGGCGACGGTGGTCGTGGTGCCGTGCAGCCGGTGGGTGTGCACGCCCTTGAGGACGTCCTCGACGGTGCCGTTGGTGAAGGAGGCGCCGCCGCCGCCGTGGTTGTGCATGTCGACGAAGCCGGGGAGCAGCCAGTGGCCGCTCAGGTCGGTCTCCGGGGCGCCCTCGGGCGCGCTGTCCGCGATCCGGCCGCCCTCGACGACGACCCGGCCGCCCGCGAGGGTGCCGGTGGGCAGGACGACGTGGGCACCGGCGAGAACCAGGTGTGCGGCGGCCATCAGGCGGTTACCTCCGGGGAGTGGGTGGGCGCGCCCGGGCCGGACGCGGTGAGCAGGTCCCAGGCGAGCAGCCCGGCGCCGAGGCAGCCGGCCCGGTCACCGAGGGCGGCGGGCACGATCTCGGGCAGCTGCTCGAAGGTCAGGCGCTGCCGCACGGCGGCGCGCAGCGGCACGAACAGGGTCTCGCCCGCCTGCGCCAGTCCGCCGCCGATGATCAGCGTGTGCGGGTCGAGCAGGGTGTGCGCGGTGACGAGGCCGTCGGCGAGCGCGTCCACGGCCTCCTGCCAGACGGCCCGTGCCCGCGGGTCGCCCGCGTCCACGGCCCGCGCGCAGTCCGCCGCGTCCGCGTCCGGGGTGCCCGAGGCCGCGGCCCAGGCCTCGCTGACCGCGGCGGCCGAGGCGAGCCGCTCCAGGCAGCCGCGGCGGCCGCAGCCGCAGGGCGGGCCGCCGGGCCGGACGACGATATGGCCGATCTCGCCCGCGTGCCCGTGCGCGCCGGGCTCGATCCGGCCGTCGATGCCGATGGCGCCCGCGATGCCGGTGCCCAGCGGTACGAAGAGGAACCGGTCCGCGCCGCGGCCCGCGCCGAGCCGCCCCTCGGCGAGCCCGCCGGTGCGCACGTCGTGGCCGAGGGCGACCGGCACCTCGCCGAGCCGGGCGCTGAGCAGGGCGCGCAGCGGGAGGTCGCGCCAGCCCAGGTTGGAGGCGTAGACGGCGATGCCGCGCTCGGCGTCGACGATCCCGGGCACGGCGACGCCCGCCGCGGCGGCCGGTTCGCCGAACTTCTCCTCGCCGTGCGCCCGCAGTTCGGCCGCGAAGGCGAGTATCGACTCGACCACCGCCTCCGCACCGCGCTCGCGTCCGGTGTCCCGGCGTGCCGAGTGCAGCAGCGTGCCGTCCGCCGTGACCAGGGCGGCCTTCATCCCGGTGCCGCCCACATCCAGGGCGATGACATGTCTCACGGGGACAGTCTCGCGCCTGGACCGCCGAGAGGTCTAGTCCAGTTACGCGGATCGGCGCGGCGAAGCAAGGTCCGGGGTGTGGAGATCCTGTGGATACGGAGGCGCGTTCGGGGCGGGTCGGGTCGGGACGGGGGGTCGAGACGGGGCGGGTACGGGTGCGGCTCGCCGCCGCCCGTCCGACGGCTCAGCGTTCGGTGCGGCGGGCCGCGCGTATGCGGCGGAGCCGGTTGACGGTCACCGGGTCGTGCTCCAGGGCCAGCCGGTCGTCGAGCAGCGCGTTGAGCAGCTGGTAGTACCGCACCGGCGCGAGGCCCAGCTCCTCCCGTACGGCACGCTCCTTGGCGCCGGGCGTGGGCCAGCTCCGGCGCTCCATGGCGAGCACGTCCCGCTCCCGCGCGGACAGCTCGGTACGGGGGGCGGGGCGGGGCGCGGGGGCGGCGCCTTCGGGGGGCGTCGCTTCGTCGGGGGCGGCGGGGCCTCCGGTCCCGTCCTGCGCCGCTGTGCTTCCGGTCTCCCTGGTCTCCCCGGCCTTCTTCTCCACGGCCTTCCCGGTCTCCCCGGTCTCCCCGGTCTCCCCGGGCGTTCCGGCCTTCCCGGTCTCCTCGGTCTCTCGGTCCCTCGGCATGCTCCGCACGCTAGCGGCTGGTACTGACAGCAGGTCCGGAGCCGGAGCCGGAGCCGGAGCCGAGTCCGGGGCCGGGACCGCGACGGCCCGGCGGGCAGGGGCGGGGCAGCGGGAGAACCCGAGGCGGCGAAGCCGAAAAGCACAGAGCCGAAGAGCGGAGCCGAAAAGCAGAGCCGAAAAGCAGAGCCGAAGAGCGGAGCCGAAGGGCAGAAGCGCGCGCCCGATGCGGATGCGGGCCCGTGCCGGTGGATAGGGTCCCCGCATGGGCAGCCACCAGGACACCTTGCCGACGCCCGTGACCGCCGCCGGGCGCGACGGTCTGGCGGCGCTTCTCGACCGTCCGGAGCGGGCGGTGATCGCCCTCGACTTCGACGGCACCCTCGCCCCGATCGTCCCCGACCCCGAGCAGGCCCGCGCCCACCCCGGCGCCGTGCCCGCGCTCGCCGCGCTGGCCCCCCTGGTGGGCCGGGTCGCCGTGATCACCGGGCGCCCCGCGGAGGTGGCGGTGCGGCTCGGCGGTTTCGGCGGGGTGCCGGGTCTCGAACACCTGGTGGTGCTCGGCCACTACGGCGCCGAGCGCTGGGACGCGGTCTCCGGTGCCGTCCAGTCGCCGCCCGAGGACCCGGGTGTGGCCGCGGCCCGGGCCGAACTCCCCGCTCTGCTCGCCGACTTGGACGCCGGGGAGGACCGGGGCAGCTGGATCGAGGAGAAGGGCAGGGCGGTCGCGGTGCACACCCGCAGGGCCGCCGACCCGGAGGCCCTCTTCGCCGCCCTGCGGACACCGCTGGCCGCGCTCGCCACCCGGCACGGCCTCGTCCTCGAACCCGGCCGCCTCGTACTGGAGTTGAGGCCCGCCGGGATGGACAAGGGCGTCGCCCTCACCGACTGCCTGCGGGAGAGCGGCGCGGAGTCGGTCCTCTACGCGGGCGACGACCTCGGCGACCTCGCCGCCTTCGCGGCGGTGGAACGGCTGCGCGGCGAGGGGCTGCCCGGCCTCCTGGTGTGCAGCGCCAGCGCGGAGGTACGCGAACTGACCGACCGCGCCGATCTGGCGGTGGACGGCCCCGGAGGGGTGGTCGCCCTCCTCGGCGCCCTGGCGGAGAGGGTCCGCGGCGCCCGGTGAGCGACGGCCGGGCCGCGCGGTGAGGGACCGCCGGGCCGCGCGGTGAGCAACAGCCCTGACACACAGGCGAGTTGGGGGAGCAACGCGGCCGCCGCTCGGCCGGGTTCGCCGACCCGAGCCAGGGTCAACCGCCGCCGTCACGCGCCGAGTTCGAGGCACCTGCGGACAACGGCCGCACCGCTTCTGCGAGTTCGCGCCCCCGGCAGGTGTTCTCGGCCAGACCCGCGTTCACAGGCCTGTGAAATTCCCGTACGTCTTGACCGCGCTCGCTGTCATGAGCATGGTGCCGCATACTCCTCGATCCCCCACTCCGAGAGGAACGCACCGTGAAGCGTGTCAGAACCACGGCCGGTGTCCTGGGCGCGGGCGCGGCCCTGCTGCTCGCCTGCGGGCTCGGCGCCCCCGCCGCCACCGCCCTCCCCGCCCCCGAACGCACCGCCCCGCAGTCGGCCGCCGCCAACCCCTGCACCTCCGCCGCCGCGGACTCCGGGCGCCGGGTCGCGGGCGCGCTGCCCCGCGCCGAGGTGCACCGGCAGCTCGACGCCCAGGCCGAACGGCACCGCGCGGCACGCGGGTTGCCGGGCAAGGGCCCGGTCGGCGCGCCCGGCGACGGCTCGCGCCTGAAGGTGGACATCCACCCCGCCCAGGGCACCGCCTTCAAGGAGGCCGCGGGCCGGGACGGGGCCTGCGCCACGCACACCGTCTCCCGCGAGGTCGACGTCACCGAGGGCAGCACCACGATCTACACGCCGACCCTCTACCCGGCGGGCGGCTCCTGCATCGAGCTGGTCACCGTCTACACCCAGGGCCGGGCCACCGTCTCCGCCTGGGACTGGTGCAAGTCGGTCAACTTCGAGGCCTCGGTGCCGATCGACGACGCCTTCCTCGCCGCCTACACGGACGGCTCCTCCGCGTACACCGGCCGGGTGGTGCGCACCGACGCGGGCTCCAACACCTGGACCGCCTCCCTCTACAACCACACCACCGGCGCCTGGGACGAGGTCTTCACCCAGTCCGGGCAGACCCAGGGCCGCAACGACGGCTGGGACATCTACGAGCTGTACTCGACCACGGACGCCTCGAACGTCGCCTACTCCTGCCACGCGATGTCGGGCCTGACCTTCGAGTCCAGCAACATCTCGGTACGCACCGACGGCCAGTGGGCCGCGGCGGGCCCGGACAACTCCGACACCCACTACGACCAGCCGGACAGCGCCTTCTACTGCCCGGGCCGCAGCTACAGCATGGTCAACCAGTACGACCACTGGAAGGCGGTCGGCTGACCGGCCGCCCCCGCCGCTCCCCGACGGCCGCCGGGCTCACCCGGCGGCCGTCGCCGTGCCGGGCGCCGGACGGACCCGGCTCCCGTACGCGCGCGGCCACCTGCCGAACCCGGCCCCCTCGGGCCGACTCCGCGGCCCCGCCGCGTCCGCCTCAGCCCCGCAACTCCCCGAGCTGCGCCAGGAACCACTCCTTGGGCGGCAGCGCCGTCGCCGCGGCGGCCAGGCGCCCGGCGCGCGCCACGCGGTCCGCCTCGGGCAGGCTCAGCGCCTCGTGCAGGGCCTCGGCGGTGGCGATGACGTCGTAGGGGTTCACCACGAGCGCGTCCTCGCCCAGCTCCTCGTAGGCGCCGGCCTCCCGGGAGAGGACCAGGGCGCAGCCCTGCTCGGCGAGGACCGGGACCTCCTTGGCGACCAGGTTCATGCCGTCCCGCACCGGGTTGACCAGGGCGACGTCGGCGAGCCGGTAGGCGGCGAGCGAGCGGGAGAAGTCGTCCTTGACGTGCAGGACGACCGGGGTCCAGGTCGGGGTGCCGAACTCGGCGTTGATGTCGGCGGCGACCCTGGCCACCTCGTCGGTGTAGTCGCGGTAGACGGCGAGGTCCTGGCGGGAGGGGTAGGCGAAGGCGAGGTGGACCACGCGCTCGCGCCACTCGGGGCGGGCGGCGAGCAGGTGCCGGTAGGCGAGGAGCCCGCGCACGATGTTCTTGGACAGCTCGGTGCGGTCGACCCGTACGACGGTCCTGCGGTCGGTGCCGCCGATCTGCTCGCGCAGCGCGGCGAGGCGCTCGTCCACGTCCGGGCGGTGCGCCCGCTCGCGCAGGAACTCCGCGTCGGCGCCGAGCCCGTGCACCCCGATCCGGGTGTTGCCGGTGCCGCCGAGCACGCGCCGGGCGCACTCCTCGAAGGCGTCCGCCCAGCGCCGGGTCAGGAAGGCGGCGCGGTCGGCGCCGAGGATTCCGCGCAGCACCTTCTCCGCGATGTCGTCGGGCAGTATCCGGAAGTAGTCCACCGGCGCCCAGGGAGTGTGCGAGAAGTGCCCGATGCGCAGGTCGGGGCGGAGCGCGCGGAGCATCCCGGGGGCCAGGGTCAGGTGGTAGTCCTGGATCAGCACCGCCGCGCCCTCGGCCGCCTCGGCGGCGAGCGCCTCGGCGAAGGCCTGGTTGTACGCCTCGTAGGAGGCCCACTGGGTGCGGAAGTCCTCGTCGAAGACCGGCTCCAGCGGGGTCTGGTAGAGCATGTGGTGCACGAACCAGAGCACCGAGTTGGCGATGCCGTTGTACGCCTCGGTGTGCACCTGCGGCGCGATGTCCAGCATCCGGACACTCTGTCCACCGGTGTCGGCCGGATCCAGGCGCCCGCCGCTGCGCCGCACCGCCTCCCGGTCGTCCTCGGAGAGCGCCGCGCAGACCCACACCGCGTCGGTGTCCGGTCCGATCGCCGAGAGGCCGGAGACGAGACCGCCGCCGCCGCGCCGGGCGGTCAGCGAGCCGTCCGCCCCCGTCACATACGAGACCGGACCGCGGTTGGAGGCGACGAGGACCTGGGCACCCTGGGTGGAAGACATGTGCCGAACCTAGCCGCGCCATGTGACAGGCAAACGTCGGGCGGGGGCAGGCGGAGTACCGCCGTGCGCCCCGCCGGACCACCGGGCGCCCCCGCGCACCCCGTCCGCCGCGCCCCGGCCCGGCGGGTTCAGGCCACCCGGCGCGAGGCGTACTCCGCCACCGTGCACATCGGCGGGCGCTCCTCGGTGTCCACCGGGTACGTACGCGGCTCGAAGCCCTCCTCGCCGCGGACGAACTGGGTCAGCTCCGGACGCAGCAACTGACCGCGGGCCAGGCGCAGTTGGGCGGTGCGGTAGATCGCGGCGGCCATCCGGCCGAGGGCCTGCCCGTCCTGGTGGCGGTGGCGCCGCACCCCGACGTCGACCTGCGCCAGCGCGTCCAGGCCCACCGTGTGCAGGGCGTCCACCAGGAGGCCCAGCTCCACCCCGTACCCGACCGGGAAGGGCAGCTGTTCGAGCAGCGGCCTGCGGACCGCGTACTCGCCGCCGAGCGGCTGCACGAAACCGGCGAGGCGCGGCCAGTGCATGTTCAGCAGCGGGCGCGCCATCAGCTCGGTGACCCGGCCGCCCTGTGCCGCAGAGCCCCCGCTGCCCGTGCCGACCGCGCCGTCCGCGCCGGTGAGGGGGCGGTCGTACATCGCCTTCACGAACTGCACGTCCGGGTCGGTCAGCAGCGGGCCGACGATGCCGGTCACGAAGTCCGCGGAGAAGTCCCGCAGGTCGGCGTCGACGAAGCAGACGATGTCGCCCTCGGTCACCAGGAGGGAGCGCCACAGCACCTCGCCCTTGCCGGGCAGCGCGGGCAGCCGGGGCAGGATCTCGTCGCGGTGCACCACCCGGGCGCCCGCCTCGGCGGCGACCTTGCCGGTGGCGTCGGTGGAGCCGGAGTCGATCACCACGAGTTCGTCGACGAGCGGGGCCGCGGGGCGCATCAGCTCCCGCCGGATCACCGAGACGATCTCGCCGACCGTCTCCTCCTCGTTGAGCGCGGGCAGCACCACGCTGACCCGGGCACCCGGGGCGCGCTTGGCCGCGGTCAGCCGGGACAGCGGACGCTCGGACACCGACCAGGAGCGCCTGGCCAGCCACGTCTCGACCTCATCGAGCACCGTTGCGTGCCCCCTCATTGCCGTGCCGCACACACCTGGGGCGGCGTTCTGGCCCGTCCGGCCGCGGCCCTGGGCCGCCGACGGGTGGGCATGGTGACTTTCATCTCGGGGTTCGGACGACTGTCTCAACTGTCCTGGCCTTCGGTTACAGTCTTGAACAACGCGGATGACCATCGCATGTCGGGGGTCACCGTCCACAAACGCCCAGGGCCGGGTTCCGATCGGCCCCTGGAGCCATACCGCTCATCCAGAGGGGCAGAGGGATACGGCCCGTTGAAGCCCCGGCAACCCTCCAGCCGGTCCTGCCGCGCAAGCGGCGGCTCGCCCCCGTGCACCGCACGGGACCGAGGCCACCGGCTCGGGAAGGTGCCAATTCCGTCTCGTGGCGAAACGCGTCGCGAGGAAGATGAGGAGAGAGGGCCTCGCCACCATGGCTGCGCAGACTGTCGCCACCACCCCCACCGTCGATCTCGGACCGGCCGCCGCGCTGTCCTGCCGCGAGTGCAAGGAGCGCTTCCCGCTCGGGCCGATCTTCGCCTGCGAGAGCTGTTTCGGCCCGCTGGAGATCGCCTACGACCTGCCTGCCGGCGACCCCGAGGCCCTGCGCGCCCGTATCGAGGCCGGCCCGAACAGCATCTGGCGCTACGCCCCCCTGCTGCCCGTCCCCGCGGACGTCGCCCGGAAGCCCAGCCTGAACCCGGGCTTCACCAAGCTCGTCAAGGCCGACAACCTCGCCCGCGAGCTCGGTGTCACCGGCGGCCTCTACGTCAAGGACGACTCCGGCAACCCGACGCACTCCTTCAAGGACCGCGTCGTCGCCATCGCCGTCGAGGCCGCCCGCGCCTTCGGCTTCACCACCCTGTCCTGCTCCTCCACCGGCAACCTGGCGGGGGCCGTCGGCGCCGCCGCCGCCCGGGCCGGCTTCCGCTCCTGCGTGTTCATCCCGCACGACCTGGAGCAGGGCAAGGTCGTCATGGCCGCGGTCTACGGCGGCGAGCTGGTCGGCATCGAGGGCAACTACGACGACGTCAACCGCTTCTGCTCCGAACTCATCGGCGACCCGCTCGGCGAGGGCTGGGGCTTCGTCAACGTCAATCTGCGCCCGTACTACGGCGAGGGCTCCAAGACCCTGGCGTACGAGATCTGCGAGCAGCTCGGCTGGCGGCTGCCCGACCAGATCGTGGTGCCGATCGCCTCCGGCTCCCAGCTCACCAAGATCGACAAGGGCTTGCAGGAGCTGATCGCGCTCGGGCTCGTCGAGGACAGGCCGTACAAGATCTTCGGTGCCCAGGCCGAGGGCTGCTCGCCGGTCTCGGTGGCCTTCAAGGGCGGCCACGACGTGGTCCGCCCGCAGAAGCCGGACACCATCGCCAAGTCGCTGGCCATCGGCAACCCGGCCGACGGCCCGTACGTGCTCGACATCGCCCGGCGCACCGGCGGCGCCGTGGAGGACGTGGACGACGCGCAGATCGTCGAGGCCATCAAGCTGCTCGCGCGCACCGAGGGGATCTTCGCCGAGACCGCGGGCGGGGTCACCGTCGGCGTCACCCGCAAGCTCATCGAGGCGGGGCTGCTCGACCCCGCCCTCAGCACCGTCGTCCTCAACACCGGCGACGGCCTGAAGACCCTCGACGCGGTCGCGCCGACCACCGGGCCCACGGCCACCATCCGCCCGAGCCTGGACGCGTTCCGCGACGCGGGCCTGGCCCACTGACGACCCGACGGCACACCGCAGAAAGGCCCGATCCCATGAGCGTGAACGTCCGCATCCCCACCATCCTGCGCACCTACACCGGCGGGCAGGCCGAGGTCGCCGCCGAGGGCGCCACCCTCTCCGAGGTCATCGCCGACCTGGAGCGCAACCACGCCGGCATCGCCGCCCGTGTCCTGGACGACGAGGGCAAGCTGCGCCGCTTCGTCAACGTCTACGTGAACGACGACGACGTCCGCTTCGAGCAGGGCCTGGAGACCGCGACCCCCGACGGCGCCGGCGTCTCGATCATCCCCGCGGTGGCGGGCGGCTGCTGAGCCGGGCGCCGCGGACCCCCGTAGCGCCCCCGCGTGATCCTTTACTGCCGATTGCCCCCTCCGCGAGGAAAAGCGGAGGGGGCAATTCTGCAGGGTTGAAAGGAGTAGAGTTGGGGAACCGCGCCTCTCGCTTGTGCCACGTGCATATGTGTTCTCGCCGGTGAGCCAGCAAGAAGTGGTCAACATGGCCTCGCTCTTTGCCGCGTTGGCCCCCTTTTGTCAGGCCCGGCTTGCCCTGGAGTCGGGCATTTCTCCTTCCTTTTCCGTTCGGCGGTCCCGATATTTCTCATCCGATTGCCCTGTTGCACAGGGCAGTTGGGCGGATACATTCAGCCGCGGTCGGCGCGTTACGCACCCGGGATCCGGGGGCGAGGTCTGACCCGGGTCCGCGAAGTGCGGGCTTGCGCAAGGGCCAGTAACAGGGGAGTTAGGCATGGCTCAGGGCACCGTCAAGTGGTTCAACGCGGAGAAGGGCTACGGCTTCATCGCGGTCGACGGTGGTGCGGATGTTTTCGTCCACTACAGCGCGATTCAGATGGACGGCTACCGCACCCTGGAAGAGGGTCAGCGAGTCGAGTTCGAGATCTCGCAGGGCCAGAAGGGCCCGCAGGCGGACATGGTCCGTCTCGCGGCCGGCTGAGGCGCCGACACAGCGACATCGAGCGACATCACGTAGGACCTGCGGAGGGTCCGCACCCGTCAGGGTGCGGGCCCTCCGTCCGTGCTGCCCGCCCGCCGTCCGCGCCGGGTGTCCCGGGGGTCGAGTCGGCCGCGGCGGGGGCCCTGCGCCTTGCACTCGGAGGGGGAGAGTGCTAATCATTGGCGTTAGCACTCTGATGGTGAGAGTGACAAAAGCAGGACCGGGTCGGTGAGGCCCGCAGCCGGGTGGGGCAAGGAACCGCCAGGATGTGGGCCGTCCGTCGCGGGCGCCAGCGCGGTCCGAAGTATCCACCCTTCCCCGGGGGTCGACCGGGGGAGACCCCGTCTCGGAGGACCACTTCACATGGCCAAGATCATCGCGTTCGACGAGGAGGCACGGCGCGGCCTCGAGCGCGGCATGAACCAGCTCGCCGACGCCGTCAAGGTGACCCTCGGCCCCAAGGGTCGCAACGTCGTCCTCGAGAAGAAGTGGGGCGCCCCCACGATCACCAACGATGGTGTCTCCATCGCCAAGGAGATCGAGCTCGAGGACCCGTACGAGAAGATCGGCGCCGAGCTGGTCAAGGAGGTCGCGAAGAAGACGGACGACGTCGCCGGTGACGGCACGACGACCGCGACCGTCCTCGCCCAGGCGCTGGTCCGCGAGGGCCTGCGCAACGTCGCCGCGGGTGCCAACCCGATGGCGCTCAAGCGCGGCATCGAGAAGGCCGTGGAGTCCGTCTCCGCCGCCCTGCTCGAGCAGGCCAAGGACGTGGAGACCAAGGAGCAGATCGCCTCCACCGCCTCCATCTCCGCCGCCGACACCCAGATCGGCGAGCTCATCGCCGAGGCCATGGACAAGGTCGGCAAGGAAGGCGTCATCACCGTCGAGGAGTCCCAGACCTTCGGTCTGGAGCTGGAGCTCACCGAGGGTATGCGCTTCGACAAGGGCTACATCTCGGCGTACTTCGCCACCGACATGGAGCGTATGGAGGCGTCGCTCGACGACCCGTACATCCTGATCGCCAACTCCAAGATCGGCAACGTCAAGGACCTGCTGCCGCTCCTGGAGAAGGTCATGCAGTCCGGCAAGCCGCTGCTGATCATCGCCGAGGACGTCGAGGGCGAGGCCCTGTCGACCCTGGTCGTCAACAAGATCCGCGGCACCTTCAAGTCCGTCGCCGTCAAGGCCCCGGGCTTCGGCGACCGCCGCAAGGCCATGCTCGGCGACATCGCCATCCTCACCGGTGGCGAGGTCATCTCCGAGGAGGTCGGCCTCAAGCTGGAGAACGCCGGTCTGGAGCTCCTCGGCCGCGCCCGCAAGGTCGTCATCACCAAGGACGAGACCACCATCGTCGACGGCTCGGGCTCCGCGGACCAGGTCCAGGGCCGCGTGAACCAGATCCGTGCCGAGATCGAGAACAGCGACTCGGACTACGACCGCGAGAAGCTCCAGGAGCGCCTCGCGAAGCTGGCCGGCGGCGTGGCCGTCATCAAGGCCGGCGCCGCCACCGAGGTGGAGCTCAAGGAGCGCAAGCACCGCATCGAGGACGCCGTGCGCAACGCCAAGGCGGCCGTCGAGGAGGGCATCGTCGCCGGTGGTGGCGTGGCCCTGCTCCAGGCCTCCCAGGTCTTCGAGAAGCTGGAGCTGGACGGCGACGAGGCCACCGGTGCCGCCGCCGTCAAGCTGGCCCTGGAGGCCCCGCTCAAGCAGATCGCGGTCAACGCCGGTCTCGAGGGCGGCGTCGTGGTCGAGAAGGTGCGCAACCTGACCCCGGGTCACGGCCTCAACGCCGCCACGGGCGAGTACGTCGACCTGGTCGCCGAGGGCATCATCGACCCGGCCAAGGTGACGCGCTCCGCGCTGCAGAACGCCGCGTCGATCGCCGCGCTCTTCCTCACCACCGAGGCCGTCATCGCCGACAAGCCGGAGAAGGCCGCCCCGGCGGGCGCTCCGGGCGGCATGCCGGGCGGTGACATGGACTTCTGATCGGCCACCGGCTCCGGCCGGTCGACGATCGAGCGGTCTTCGAGGCCTCCGGGCCTCGACCAGGGCGGCATCCCTTCGGGGGTGCCGCCTTTCGGTGTGTGTGGGAGGCCCGGGGCGGAGTTCCCGGGCGCGGGAATGATCACTCGATCGTGCGGTTCCGGGAGAAGGCGGCGGATCTCTCCGCAAGGCGGTCTAGCCTCGCTTGCGTACGGCCGCGGAGGGGACCCGTGGCCGCGGAGAGGACCTGTGATGACCGCCGTACGGGCCGCCGAGCGGGGCCGGGCTCCGCGGGACGGGGAGTGGGAGTACCTGCTCCGGACGTGGCGCGGGCTGAACGTGCCGGAAGGCTGGCGCGCCGAGATCGACGAAGGGCAGATCGCCTTGGTACCGCCGCCGCACCGGCACCACCACGCCACCGCAGAGGCCCTTCAGTACAGCCTCTATGCCGAACTCCCCGCGGAGCTGGGCATCTACCAGGCTCTCGGCGTGCACATCGCCCCGCTGGGGAAGCTGCTCCTCCCCGACCTGGTGGTGCTGCCCCGGGTGCTGGTGGCGGCGGAGGACTCGCAGGACAACGCCCCCTTCGAGGCCGCCGACGCCCGGCTGCTGGTGGAGATCACCTCGGGGACCACCGCCCGTACGGACCGCACCCGCAAGCTCTGGGCGTATGCGCGGGCGCAGGTGCCGCTCTATCTGCTCGTGGACCGCTTCGACGAGCGCGGCCCCATGGTCACCCTGTACAGCGATCCGCAGGACGGCATGTACAAACGCGGCGAGGGGGTGCCGTTCGGTCAGCCCCTCACCCTGCCCGACCCCTTCCACACCACGCTGCCCACGGAGAAGTTCCCGCGCTGAGGTGGCAGTTGACCGGTCCGCCCCCGGGGTGCCCGCCCTATACCCCCTCCCCGTATGATGATCCGGTGACCAGTACCCCGCGCCACCCGACCGCGACCTCGCGAGGTCGCGGTCCCGTGCTGCTGGTGCTCCTGGTCCTCGCCGGTCTCCTGGCGATGCACGGGCTGGCGCCGCACGGGGCGGGGGGCTCCGCGCATTCCGGGTCCGCCGGACATGCGGCTCGTGCGACTCACCCGGCTCATGCGGTGCATGAGGCTCGGACGGTTCACCCGGGTCACCCGGCTCGTGCTGCTCACCCGGCTCGTGCTGCTCACCCGGCTCGTGCTGCTCACGCGGCGCAGGTGGTTCCCGTCGCCCCCGCGGTGAGTTCCCGTCCGCAGGCGGAGGGTGGGGATCCCGCGGGCGGTCAGGCGCGGCACGCGGACGCGGCCTGTGCGGCGAGCGGTACGAGCAAGGCGCCGGTGGTCCCGGTGCTCGTAGCCGCGGGTGTGCAGCCGGTGGTGGCGGCCCCGTTCGCCGTGCGCGCCGAGCGGGCGGTCGCGGCACCGGGGCGGGCCCCGCCTTCACTTGCCGAACTCCAACTGCTGCGGATCTAGAGGCACTTGCGCCGCGCCCGCGTCCGGTACGCAGGCGCGCGCTCCGGCATGCCCCCATCCGTACTCCCGCGGAGCCGTTCGCTCGAAGCTCCGCGGTACAGCCAGGAGTTGCCCGTATATGAGCACGTCTCGCAGCACTACCGGCGCCCTCAGCGCCGCCAAGTCCAGCAAGCGCAACGCCAGTTCTCGTCCTCGTACGCGTATCCGTACGCGCGCCCGCGGCCCTGTGGTCCGCCGTACCGCCGGAGTCGCCGTCGCCGTCACAGCCGCCCTGCTGCTCGCCGCCTGCGGTGGGGGCGAAAACGGGGCCGGAGGCCACTCCGGGCACGGTGGTTCCCGTACCGCTCGGCCCTCGGCCGGTAGCAGCGAGGGCGCGCCCAGTGCGGCCGATGTCGCCTTCGCGCAGCAGATGATCCCGCACCACCGGCAGGCCCTGGAGATGTCCCGGCTGGCCACCACCCGGGCCGCCTCGCCGCAGGTCAAGCGCCTCGCGGAGCGGATCGAGAAGGGGCAGGAACCGGAGATCAGGACCATGTCCGGATGGCTGCGGTCCTGGGACGAGCCGGTGCCGCCCGCCGAGGGAGACGACGCGGGCGGCATGGACCACGACGGTGGGGACCACAGTGGTTCGGACCACGACGGTATGGACCACGACGGCATGGACCACAACGGCTCGGACACCTCCGGCCACGGCGATCACGGCGGCATGCCCGGCATGATGACCGGCGCCGAGCTGAAGAAGCTGGCGGCGGTCTCCGGAAAGGCCTTCGACACGGCGTTCCTGGAGCTGATGGTCGAGCACCACCAGGGTGCGGTGCGGATGGCCAGGACCGAGCGGGCCAAGGGTGCGTACGGCCCCGCGAAGGAGATGGCGGCGGAGGTGATCACCGCCCAGAGCGCCGAGATCGAGGAGATGAAGGGGCTCCTCGGCGACTGAGCCCCTCGGCGGAGCCCGTCGGCAGAGCCGCCCGTGAGCCGAGCCGATGAGCCGAGACCCTCAGCGGAGTTCATGAGCCGAGCCCGTCGGCGCAGTTCATGAGCCGAGACCGTCAGCGGGGCTGGCGAGCCGAGCCCGAAGCCGACGGGCCCGGGACCGCTTCGGCGGTCCGGGCCCGTCGGTGCCGGATCAGGTCCGGTCGGATGGATCAGACCTTGTGCGCCCCGGCGAGTGCCTCGCGCAGATGGCCCTTGCTCTCGGTCAGGAGCCGGGCGGCGGTGGGGCCGTCGACCTCGCCGAGGATCATCAGGATGGCGTTCTTGACCTCGCCGCCGGTGGCCGAGAGGGCGTGCTCGATCTCCACGTCGGGCGCGCCGGTGGCCAGCGAGACGATGCGGCGGGAGCGGGCGCGCAGCTTCTCGTTGGAGGCGCGGACGTCCACCATCAGGTTCCCGTAGGTCTTGCCGAGCCGGATCATGGTGATCGTCGAGATCATGTTGAGGACGAGCTTCTGGGCGGTGCCGCCCTTGAGCCGGGTGGAGCCGGTGAGGAGTTCGGGGCCGACCACGACCTCGATGCCGTGCTCGGCCGCGGCGGCGAGCGGGCTGCCCGCGTTGCAGGACAGGCCGAGGGTCAGGGCGCCCTGCTCGCGGGCGTACTCCACCGCTCCGATCGCGTACGGGGTGCGGCCCGAGGCGGAGATGCCGACGACCACGTCCTCGGCGCGCAGCGAGAGCGCGGCGAGGTCCGAGGCGGCGAGCGGCTTGGAGTCCTCGGCGCCCTCGACCGACTCGACCATGGCGCCCGGGCCGCCCGCGATCAGGCCGACCACCTGGGAGGGCGCGGTGTTGAAGGTCGGCGGGCACTCGCTGGCGTCCAGGATGCCCATCCGGCCGGCGGTGCCCGCGCCCGCGTAGATGAGCCGCCCGCCGCGCGCCAGGCGCTCCGCGGCGGCGTCGATCGCGGCGGCGATCTGCGGGAGCTGCCGGGCGACCGCGCCCGCGACGCTCGCGTCCTCGCCGTTCATGATGCGGGTGATCTCAAGGGTCGGGAGCTGGTCGATCTCGGCGAGTTCGGGCCGGAACTCCTCCGTCGTGAGATGGGCGAGCTCGGCCTTGAGCTCGTGGTAGGGGGAGGAGGCGTCGGCGGGGGAAGTCATGGCGAGGCTGCTTCCGTGCTTTCCGTGAGGGGGCGGGGGTGCGGAGTCGGTCGCCGACGTCCGTGTCGGCGACCCGCGGCGGTACGTGGCTGGGGGCCTCGGGGACCTCAGCGCTGGACGTTGCGGGGGCGGTGCCGGTGCGCGAGGGCCTCGTAGGAGGCGGACAGGGCCGGGGCCGCCGTCTGGTAGGTGCGCTGGGCGACACCGACGAACAGGCAGTCCACGACGAGGAGTTGACTGGTACGGGAGGACATCGCCGCCGGGCGCAGCTCGCTCTCGCGGGCGGTCGAGGTGGTCAGTATGTGGTCCGCGTACTGGGAGACGGGGCCGCCGGGGTGCCCGGTGACCGCGACGGTGGTGGCGCCGTGCTCGAAGGCGACCCGCAGCGGCTCTATCACGTCGCCGGTGGAGCCGGAGTGGGTGATCGCGAGGGCGACGTCCTTGGCGCGCAGCTGGACGGCGTTGGTGATGGCGAGGTGGGCGTCGCTGTGGGCGTGCGCGATCAGACCGATGCGCAGCAGCTTCTGGGCGAGGTCCTGGGCCACCAGGTTGGAGGCGCCGATGCCGTAGATGTCGATGCGCCGGGCGCCCGCGAGCGCGCTGACCGCGGCGCCGAGCTGGACGGTGTCCAGGGCGGCGGCGGTGTCGGCGAGGGTCTGCTGCTCGTCGTAGGCGAGCTTGGCGACGACGTCCGCTATGGGGTCGTCCACCGCGATGTCGGCGGTCACCGCCGGGGCGCGGCCGGACTGCTGCTGGGCGGCGAGCCCGGCGAGCGCGAGCCGCAGGTCGCGGTAGCCCGGGTAGCCGAGGAGCCGGGCGGTGCGGACGACGGTGGCCTCGCTGGTGCCGGTCAGCTCGGCGAGACCGGTGACCGTGAGGGCGGCACAGCCTGCCGGATCGCCGGCCACCGCCTCGGCGACGCGCTGCATGGAGCGCGTCATCGAGGGCGCGAGGGTGCGCACCTTCGCCGCGAGCGCGGCCGGGGCGGGCGGCGCGTCCCCGGCGAAAATTTCCTTCAGGTCTTGGGTCACCTATGAAAGATATTTTCGTCCGGGGTCGAGGGTCAAGGGGCGGACGGGACCCCTGCGATGTCCGGCACCGGCGCGCGGATGCGCGGACCCCGCGCGTTTTCCGGAACCCGCGCCCACGGGCGCACAATGGCCCCATGGACTCCAGCGGCCCCGATACGCCCGGCGAGGGAAGCGGCGGCGCCTCCGGCCCCTCCGGCACCGCCACCCCGCTCGAACAGGCCCTGCACGCGGCGCGCGCCCTCATCCTCGCGGACCTCGCGGCGGGCGGCGTCGCGGAGGCGGACGTGGTCTCCCTGGTCGAGGAGTCGGTCACCCAGCGCCGCTGGTGGGTGGAGCAGTGGCCGGAGGGCGCCGCCTATGTCGCGGGCCTGGTCGCCCAGGACGTCCAGGACGGACTGCTCGAACGGTACGGGCGCTGGCCGGTCTGCCCCGTCTGCCGCACCGGTGATCCGCACGCCCTCGACGTGGACCCGCCGCTCGGCGCCGATCCGCACTGGGTGTGCGCGGAGGCGGGCGTCCAGGTGGCCGCGGTCGGCTCGCTCGGCGCGCTGCCGGGCTTCGGGACCGGGCGGCCGTGAGCGCGTGACCGTCTATATCGACCCGCCCACCTGGCCCGGACACGGGCGCCTGTGGTCGCACCTGGTCAGCGACGTCTCGTACGAGGAACTGCACGCCTTCGCCGCCCGCATCGGCGCCCCGCCCCGCGCCTTCGAGCGCGACCACTACGACATCCCCGCGCTCCACTACCGGGAGGCGGTGGCCGCGGGCGCGGTGGAGGTCTCCAGCCGCGAGGTGGTCCGGCTGCTGACCCGCGCGGGCCTGCGCCGGCGCAAGCGGAGCGGGGGCCGGCCGGTGGAGGTGGAGGAGCGGCCGGCCGGAGACCCGTAGGCGGGTCACCGGGGGCGCGGCCGGTCCGTTCGTCCGCCGCGCCGTTCGTCCGGTGCGCAGTCGGGCCGGTGCGTCTTCAGGAGTTGACGCCGGGTAGGGGCAACGACGGTGTTCCGTTCAGGAGTTGATCGCCGGGCGGGGCCTCGCGGGTGCCGGGTGCCAGTGGTCGAGACCGGTGGGTGTGGTCCGGCCGGGTGCAGGAGCGGCCGGGGGCGCAACGGCAGCGGACCTCCCGCCGTCCGTCACAGGGTCGGACGGCGGGAAGTCCTGGTGGGGGGTGCCGTGGGGGGCGGAGTGCGGGTGCGGTGCGTCTGACGGGGTGTCAACTGCCGTGTCAGCAGCTCAGGTTGTCACCGGTCGGTACGCCGAGCACCTGGGTGAAGCGGGTGTAGAGGTCGATCCGGCTCTGCACCTGGCCGGGGTTGCCGCCGTTGCACTCCAGGCTGCCGTTGATGCTGCGGATCGTCTCGCCGAAGCCCGCGCCGTTGACCATGGCGTTGTGCGGGGTCATGGTGCCGGGGCCGGTCTGGGTGTTCCAGTACCAGAGGCCGGTCTTCCAGGCGACGGCCGCGTCGTTCTGGACCAGGTCGGGGTTGTTGAGCAGGTCGATGCCGAGCGCGTCGCCCGCGGCCTTGTAGTTGAAGTTCCAGCTCAGCTGGATGGGGCCGCGGCCGTAGTACTTGTCCCGTCCCGCGGGGCAGCCGTAGGGCTGTGAATCGTCGCAGTAGTGCGGGTAGTTGTCGGTGTTCTGCTCGACGACGTGGACCAGGCCGCCGGTCTCGTGGCTGACGTTGGCGAGGAAGGCCGCGGCCTCCTGCTTGGCCACGGTCTCGCCGCCCGCGCTGGCGAAGTCCGGGTAGGCGCTGAGCGCGTCGGTCAGACCGCTGTAGGTGTAGAAGGAGTTCCGGTTCGGGAACATCTCGTTGAACTGGCCTTCGCTGACCACGAAATCGGCCGCGAGGCGCTGGTCCGCGGAGGTCCGCTCGGCGGAGGCCGGACCGGCGAGGCTCAGCAGCAGAAGGGCGGACGCCGCGGTGAACGCCGCGAGCAGGCCGAGGAAACGAGCGCGCATGGACACACTCCTAGGGACGGCCGCCGCCCGCGGCGGCCGGTGGTGGGGGGAGGCCGGGGTTCGGCCGGTGGGGGGTCCGGCGGGCCGGGGCGGTCGACTTCTGCCCGCCCCGGACCGGGCCCGGGATCCAGCGGGGTCCTCGATGCGGCCCCGCGAGATCAACAACGTTGTCAGCCGCCGACGTTGACGTCGATGCAGGCGTAGAAGGCGTTCACGGTGTCGGCGATGTTCCACACGGCGAGGACCTTCTGCTGGCCGGTGTGGCTGCCGAAGTCCACGTTGTGGGTGACGGTCTCACCGGGCTGCGCGCCGCCGTCGTCGAACTCGGCGATCTTGTCCCCGCCGATGAAGTACTGCCAGGTGCTGGTGGAGTGACGGGCCGTCAGCTTCCACTGGAACTCCTGGTTCTTGCCGACGGGGGTGACCGCCCAGCCCTTGCCGTCGTCGTCCAGTTCGCTGAACCGGGAGTTGCCGCCGCTGCAGCTGGTGAGCCCCTTCGGGCCCTCCACGCTCTGCGGCTCGTACTTGATGTCGCCGCAGGGCACCGTGCCGGCGGCACACTGGGCCTGCCTGCTGGGCGGGTTGGAGATATAGCCGTGCGCGCTCGCCGATCCGGCCGGGAGGCTGACGGCGATGACCGGGGCCAGCGCGACACCGGCGAGCAGGGCGAGCTTCCTCTTGGAACGCATGCGGTACTCCTTCACTTCAGGTCTTCCCGGGCCTGTCGCCGAGGCGGTCCAGGCGCTTCGGCGGGGTCCCGGGGTGGGGCGAAGAGGCGCGAAGGTTCACGGCAGAAATCCCCTCACCGGCAGCACGCGGGAAGCTGTCTCCCGCAACCGGAAGGGGGTTTACTACCCGTGGACTAGACCAGCAGAAGGACGTGTACCCGTCAAGACTGTGTGCCGACGCGAACGGCGGGCCGCGCACGGCCGCCCGCCTGACGTGCGAAGCTCCGCGGGAGAGGCCGCCGCGCCCACCTCGGGACGTAGCGGACGGAAGGGAGTCGACCCGGACCGGTCGGTCCTTACCGCGTCGAGACGGCCGATGTCACCTTTGGTCCGGCGGTTCGACAGGCCGGCAGCCCGACAGGCCGACAGGCCTGAGGACCGGCAGCCCGGCGCCCGCTCAGGCGCGCAGCGAGTCCAGCTCCGTACGGAGGTTGGCGCGGGCCGGGCCCTCCCAGTGCGCGATCCCGTACGGGGTCCTGAACAGGCCCGGCAGGGCGAGGAGTTGCTCCAGGATGGCGGCGCGGCCCGCGCGGAAGGCGTCCGCCGGGACGAAGGCGTACTCCTCGCGCACCGCGGCGGTGTAGGCGGCGTACGCGTCCGGGGCGGAGGCGAGGATCGCGAGGTCTGCGTCGCAGAGGACCTCTCCGTTGCGGTCGCCCGCGGCCGGGTCGTGCCCGACGGTCAGGCGCACCAGGCGGGCCACCTCGGCGGTGTCCCCGGCGCTCAACCCGGCCTCGGGCAGGGCGCGTTCGGCGAGCCGGGCGCTGCGGTCCTCGTTGTGCTCGCGGTCCGGGAGGTAGACGGCGTCGTGGAACCAGGCGGCCAGCCGGACGAGTTCGGGATCCGCCGCGTGCCCGGCGAGGGTGTCGATGTGCCCGAGTACCGCGAGCAGATGGTCCGTGGTGTGGTAGCGCCGCTGCGGCTCCGCCCACCGCGCCAGCAGGTCCGCCGCGTACGCCTCGGGCCCTGGCGCGTCCGCCGCCGGGTGCGCGACCGCGCGCAGGGTGGCGGCGAGACGTTCTCGCAGCTCCTCGTGGGCGGGGTGCGCGGGCGGCCGGGATGCGGACATGGGGCCATTGTGGCGCACGGGGCGGTGGTGCGGGAGGTACGGACGGGGCGGTCCGCGAACCGGTCTTCCGGCGGTCCGCGGCGCGTGGGACGGGAGGAGCCCTAGCGTGGCCGTATGACTACTGCCGTCGTACAAGAAGAACGTGATCCCGAGCTTCCCGGACGACTTCTGCTGACCGAGCGCGACGTCCTGCTGCCCCTGCTGCGGGCCCGGCCCGAGGAGGACTTCGCGCTGCGGACCTGCTGTCCGGGCTGGACGGTCCGCGAGGTGCTCGCGCACTGCTCGGCCGCGCTGCTCAGGGTGGTCGAGAACCGTTACGAGGAAGGGGTGTTCACGCCCGAGGGCAACGACCGCGACATCGCCGAACGCGCCGACTGGCCGCTCGCCCGGATCCTGGACGAGCTGGAGCAGGGCATGACCGGCGCGGGGCCCGTGGTCGCGGAGTCCGGGGGCCGCCTGGACGGCATCGCGCTCGGCGAGTGGATCCACGCCGGTGACGTACGCGAGGCCTTCGGCGAACCCGGTGCCTACGGCGGCCCCGGGCTGCCCGCCGCCCTCGCCCTGCTCGGCCGCCTCAGCCGCGAGCGCGGCCACCTGGCCCTCCACGCCGACCTGGACGAGTACGAGGAACCCCTCCTCCTCGGCGAACCCACCGGCGAGCGCCCGCCCGCCCGCTACCTCGGCCAGGCCCCCGCCCTGATCCGCCTCTACGCGGGGCGGCCGCTGACCGGCACCCGCTACGAACTGGCCGGGGCCCGGGAGGAGGAGCTGAACCTCTTCGGCTGAGGTGCTGGTCAGGGCCGGGCCCGGGGGCGGACGGGACGGTGGACGCGGCGGGGCGGCGGCCCGTGCCCGGGTGTGCCGGGTGCGGGAAGCGCGCCCCGCCGCTCCCTTTCGTACCTATGTCCGGCGGGCGCCTTGACCGAATGGTGCTTGTTTCGGATCGCCCAAATGGACTAGACCTGTATCCGCCGTGATCACACGCACCACGGGTCACGGCGGACGCGGCCAGGCCTCCGGTGCGTACGGGCGCCCCGGCCGCGGTGCGCGCCCGGTGGCCGTGCACAGCTTGCCGCCGAAGGCCGTCGGCAGCCGCGGGAAAACGGGAAAAGTGGAGTGCCATGAGCAGGAGCGCCGTCCTTGAGGTGATCGCCCTCGACGCGGACGATGCCGTCGCCGCCGAGCAGGGCGGCGCGGACCGCCTCGAACTCGTCACCGACATGGACGCCGACGGCCTGACCCCCTCCCGCGAGACCTTCGGCCGGGTACGGGAGGCCGTCGGCATCCCGGTCCGGGTGATGCTCCGCCTCGCGGACGGCTTCCACGCCGGGGACGCCCGCGCCCAGGACCGCCTGCTCGAACGCACCCGGGAGCTGCGGGCGGAGGGCGCCGCCGAGTTCGTCCTCGGCTTCCTCGACGAGCTGGGCGCCCCGGACATGCAGGTCCTCGACCTGCTGCTCGCCGAACTCGGCGGCTGCCGCTGGACCTTCCACCGCGCCATCGACCGCGCCCGCGACCGCCATCTGCTGCGCACCACGCTCGCCCCGCTGCCCGGTCTCGACACCTATCTGACCGCGGGCTCGCCCACCGGCGTCGACGACGGCATCTCGGCCCTGGTCACCGAGGCCATGCAGCAGGGCGAACCGGGTTACGAACAGCAGATCCTGGTCGGCGGGGGCCTCCGCCTGGACCATATGCCGCGACTGCTCGCCGCCGGGATCAACGGTTTCCACATCGGCGGCGCGGCCCGCCCGCAGGGCTGGAGCGGACCGGTCGGCGCCGAGGAGGTCACCAAGTGGCGCCGCACGCTGGACAATTGAGCCGGGGGCGGGAGGCGGGGCGGGGAGCTCGCGACCGGGTGACGGAGCCGCCGGGTGACGGAGCCGCCCGCGCCCGCGCGCTCTTCGGGCGAGTTCAGCGCGGGGTGTCCGCCCCGGCCGGTGGGTCCGGCTCCTCCCGCGGATCCGCGAGGGCGGGCGGGAGTTCGGCGCGGTGCAGCACGGCGAGCCCGGACACGGCACGGGTGAGCGCCACATACAGGCGGCGCAGCCCGGTCCGCTCGTCGGGCTCGCCCGCGACCACCGCGGCGGGTTCGTCCAGGACCACGTAGTCGTACTCAAGTCCCTTGGCCAGCGAGGCCGGTACGAGGGTGAGCCGCGCCTCGGCGGTGGTCTCCTCGCCCGGGGACAGGTACCCGATGCCGGCCGCCGTGAGGGCCGCGGCGAGCTGGGGCACCCGGCTGTCGGCGGCGATGAGCCCGGTGGAGCCCTCGTGCCCGAGCGCCTCGGCACAGGCGCCGAGCACCGCCGCGTCCAGGGCGCCGGAGTCCTCCCCGCCGTCCGGCACCCTGCGCACCGAGAGCGAACCGGGCGACCGGCGCACCGAGTCGACCTCCGCGAGCCCCGGCGCGATCGACGGCAGCAGCCGCGAGGCATAGGTGATGACCTCGCGCGGCACCCGGAAGCCCGCGGTCAACTCCTCGACGTGGGCGTCCTGATGGCCGAGGTGGCCCAGCGCGTCCCGCCAACTCCGGGTCGCCCAGGGGGTGGTGCCCTGCGCGAGGTCCCCGAGGACGGTGGCGGAACCGGTGGAGCAGCGGCGCCCGACCGCCCGGTACTGCATCGGGGAGAGGTCCTGCGCCTCGTCGAGCACCACGTGCCCGAGCGAGTGGGTGCGCTCCACCAGGTCGGCGGCCTCGTCCACGAGCACCGCGTCGGCGGCGGACCACTTCGCCGACCGCACGCTCCGGTACGGCTTGGCCCAGCGCACCGCGGCCTGCTCCTCGGCGGAGAGCAGCCCCTGCGCGTGCGCGGCCAGGAACTCCGCCTCGCCGAGCAGCCGCAGCACCAGCTTCGCCGGGTCGACGGGCGGCCAGATCTGCTTGACCGCCGCCTTCACCGCGGGGTTGCGGGCCACCGCGTCCTGCACCCGGTCGTCCGG
Organism: Streptomyces physcomitrii; assembly: GCF_012273655.1. Lineage (GTDB taxonomy): Bacteria > Actinomycetota > Actinomycetes > Streptomycetales > Streptomycetaceae > Streptomyces > Streptomyces physcomitrii. Next base: position 51,292 of record NZ_JAAWWP010000011.1, read on the forward strand.
GGCCTCGCCGCCCTGCTCCATCCGCACCAGGACCGCGTGCGCGAGCCGCTGCGGCAGGGCGGCGCGGGCGGCCCCGTACCGCATGTCGCGGGCCAGCAACTCGCCCACGATCTCCTCGACTTCGTACGCCGGGATGCGCCAGCGGCGCGAGCCGCGGACCACGACCAGCGGTTCGGTGGGCGGGGTGACGTGCGCGCGCAGGGCCCGCCGCAGCACCTCGGCCATCCGGGCGTCGCCCTTGAGGAGCGCGGCGGGCGCCTCGTCGGTGCCGCGCACCTCGACCCGGGCCACCAGCTCGTCCACGGTGGCCTGCTTGACCTCCAACTCGCCCAGAGCGGGCAGGACTTGCTCGATGTAGTGCAGGAAGGAGCGGTTCGGCCCGATGACCAGGGTGCCGGTGCGGGCGAGCCGCTCGCGGTGCGCGTAGAGGAGGTAGGCGACGCGGTGCAGGCCGACCGCGGTCTTGCCGGTGCCGGGGCCGCCCTGGACGCAGACCGTGCCGCCGAGGCCGCTGCGGACGATCTCGTCCTGCTCCGGCTGGATGGTGGCGACGATGTCCCGCATCGGGCCCACGCGCGGCCGTTCGATCTCCTGCTGGAGCAGCCTGCTGGCCCGCTCCTCCTCGGCCGGGTCGAGCAGGTGCTCGTCCTCGTAGGCGGTCAACTCCCCGCCCGTGTAACCGAATCGCCGGCGCAGGGCCACGCCCATCGGGTCCTTCTTCGAGGCCCGGTAGAAGGGCTGGGAGACCGGCGCCCGCCAGTCGATCACCATCGGGTCGCCCACCGCGTCGTGCACATGGCGCCGCCCGATGTACAGGCTCGGCTCGGCCTCGCCCACCGGGTCCGGGGGCTGTGCGGCGCGGGGCCGGGACGGGTCGGCGCCGGGTGCCTGCCGGTGGTCGAGACGGCCGAAGAAGAGCGGGGTGTGCGCCAGGTCGGCGAGCGCCTTGACGCGCTCCGCCATCTGGCGCCGGAGCACCTCGGCGTTGACCCAGTTCGCGGTGACATCGCTGAGGTCGAGCCCCTCGACGTCCTCCCGCATGGCGCGCAGCGCGGCCCGGGAGGAGGCGAGATGCGCGCGTTCCCGGCCGAGGGGGTCCGCGGGCGGTGGCGGGTCCTCGCCGTCGGCCGGTCGCGGGATGTCGTCGTGCGGGTGCGTGGTGTTGCCGGGCACGGCAGGGGCCTCCGGGTTCGCGCGGCACGGCGGACCGCGGCCCGGGGGCGCCGGGCGCGGTCCGCTCGTGGATACGTGGGGTGGACGCGTACGGTCCCCGGGCCGGCGGGCCGCTCGGGCGGCCGGCCGCCAGGGGACTGTCGACCGGTTTCCGTCCGGTCGGCGGCGCTCCGCGGGGGAGGCGGGAAGTCGGTGATTGTAGGACGTCGGGGGCGCGGTGCCAATGGGTTTTCCGGCGCGACCTGGCCGGGGGCCGGAGTGCCGCCGGTCCCCCCGGCCAGGTCGCGCGCGAGTGCCGCTGTCAGTGGCCGCCGTTAGCCTGCGGAGAAGTCGAGTGATCCGCGCCACTTCCGGAGGTCCGCATGGCCACGCTGCTCAACCCGTATCTCAGCTTCGGCGGCGACGCCCGCCAGGCGCTGGAGTTCTACCAGGACGTCTTCGGCGGCTCGCTCTCGCTGAACACCTTCGGCGAGAGCGGCCACGCCGACGCACCGGTGGCCGAGCAGATCATGCACGGCATGCTGCAGACCCCGGGCGGCCTGACCCTGATGGGCGCCGACACCCCGCCCGGCACCACGCACACCCCGGGCAGCAGCTTCTCCGTCTGCCTGAGCGGCGAGGACGCCGCCGAACTGCGCGGCTACTGGCAGAAGCTCTCCACCGGCGGCACGGTCGCGGTGCCCCTGGAGAAGCAGATGTGGGGCGACGAGTTCGGCATGTGCACCGACGCCTTCGGGGTCTCCTGGATGGTCAACATCAACGGCTCGCAAGAGGGCTGAGGAGGGGGATGAGGAGCGGGGCGAGGAGGGGGTGAGGGCCGGGGTACGGCGTGGGGTGCGGTCGCGGTACGGGGAAGGGCGGCGGTACGAGCACGGCTGCCGTACGTGGCGGGCTGCCCGTAGGGGGTGAGGCTGCCGTACGAGGCGGGGCTGAGGTGCAGCGGGCGGTCGCCGGGCGGGGGCGAGGCCGGGGACCCCGCGGGTGTGCCGGGGCGGGCCCGGGGCTGCCTGCGCGGCGCCCGCGTACGGGGGGTGTCCCCGGGGACACCTAGGGGTCGCCCTCACCCCGAAGGCTGAGTCGGGCGGGCCCGGAGGCTGAGCGGGTCGGGGTGCGGTTCCCACCGCGGGCCGATGTCCGGGCGGGGGCCGGAGCCGACCATGGAGACATGAGCAGCGCAAGCCTCAACCCCACCGTCCTGGCCCCGCGCCCCGTCGCCCCCTCCGGCGCGACCGCCGCCGCGGGCACCCGCCCGCACCGCCTCGGCGGCGCCCTGCGTGCCGTCCGCGCCTTCACCGGCGCCGCCTTCGGCGTGCTCGTCCTCGGCGAGTACGAGGAGGAGGCGGCCGGGGTCCGGCGCCGCTGAACCGGCGGCTCAGCGGACCGCCGGATCCGGGCGGCCCGGGCCCAGCTGGGCGCGTGGCCCCGCTGACCGCCGGATCAAGTCAGCCACCGGTCCCAGCCGACCGCCGGTCCCAGCCGACCGCCGGTCCCAGCCGACCGCCGGTCCCAGCCGACCGCCGGTCCCAGCCGACCGCCGGTCCCAGCCGACCGCCGGTCCCAGCCGACCGCCGGTCCCAGCCGACCACCGGACCCAGCCGACCGCCGGACCGGGCGATCGAGGCCCGGCCCGACTCCAGCCCCGCCTCAGCCCTGCCCGACCCCACCTCTGCCCGACCCCACCTCTGCCTGGCGTCAGCCCCCCGGCCTCAGCCCCCCAGCACCTCATCCGCGTCCATGATCCGGTACGCGTAGCCCTGCTCGGCCAGGAAGCGCTGGCGGTGGGCCGCGAAGTCCTGGTCGAGGGTGTCGCGGGCGACGACCGAGTAGAACCGGGCCTCGTGGCCGTCCGCCTTCGGGCGCAGCACCCGGCCCAGGCGCTGGGCCTCCTCCTGGCGGGAACCGAAGGTGCCGGAGACCTGGATGGCGACCGTGGCCTCGGGCAGGTCGATGGAGAAATTGGCCACCTTGGAGACCACGAGCACCGAGATCTCGCCCTGCCGGAAGGACTCGAAGAGCTTCTCGCGCTGGGCGTTGGTGGTCTCGCCCTTGATGACGGGGGCGTCCAGATGGGCGCCGAGTTCGTCGAGCTGGTCGATGTACTGGCCGATCACCAGGGTCTGCTCCCCCCGGTGCTTGCGCACCAGCGCCTCGGTGACCTTGCGCTTGGTCGCGGTGGTCGCGCAGAAGCGGTACTTCTCCTCGGCCTCCGCGGTGGCGTAGGCGAGCCGCTCGCTGTCGGTGAGGTTGACCCGGACCTCGACGCAGTCCGCGGGCGCGATGTAGCCCTGTGCCTCGATCTCCTTCCAGGGCGCGTCGAAGCGCTTCGGCCCGATCAGCGAGAACACGTCCGACTCGCGGCCGTCCTCCCGCACCAGGGTCGCGGTCAGCCCGAGCCGCCGCCGCGCCTGGAGGTCCGCGGTGAACTTGAAGACCGGCGCGGGCAGCAGGTGCACCTCGTCGTAGATCACCAGGCCCCAGTCCCGGGAGTCGAAGAGCTCCAGATGCGGGTAGACGCCCTTCCGCCGGGTGGTGAGCACCTGGTACGTGGCGATGGTGACCGGGCGGATCTCCTTGCGCGTACCGGAGTACTCGCCGACCTCCTCCTCGGTCAGCGAGGTCCGCTTCACCAGCTCGTGCTTCCACTGGCGGGCCGAGACGGTGTTGGTGACCAGGATCAGCGTGGTCGACTTCGACTGGGCCATCGAACCGGCCCCGACCAGCGTCTTCCCCGCGCCGCAGGGCAGCACCACGACACCGGAGCCGCCGTGCCAGAAGTTCTCCACGGCCTGCTTCTGGTACGGCCGCAGCGCCCAGCCGTCCTCGGCCAGCTCGATGGGGTGCGCCTCGCCGTCCACGTACCCGGCGAGGTCCTCGGCGGGCCAGCCCAGCTTGAGCAGGGTCTGCTTGATCTGCCCGCGCTCGGAGGGGTGCACGGCCACGGTGTCCGCGTCGATCCGGGTGCCGACCAGCGGGGCGATCCGTTTGGAGCGCAGCACCTCCTCCAGGACCGGACGGTCGGTGGTGGTCAGGACAAGCCCGTGCGCCGGGTGCTTGGACAGCGTCAGGCGGCCGTAGCGGTCCATGGTCTCGGCGATGTCGACGAGCAGGGCGTGCGGCACCGGGTAGCGCGAGAACTCCACCAGGGCGTCCACCACCTGCTCGGCGTCGTGCCCCGCGGCCCGGGCGTTCCACAGCCCGAGCGGCGTGATCCGGTACGTGTGGATGTGCTCGGGCGCCCGCTCCAGCTCCGCGAAGGGCGCGATGACGCGACGGCAGGCGTCGGCCTGCTCGTGGTCCACCTCGAGCAGCAGGGTCTTGTCGCTCTGCACGATCAGCGGACCGTTCACGTGCGCACCTTTCCTCGTCCCACCGGCCGCCCCGCCCCGCCGCGCGGAACCCGGGTCACTCGGCCAAACGTCCAGTGTGCCGTATGGCGGGGGAGGGGAGGAGTGGTGCCGAGGCCGTCCCCGGCAGGTGTGGCGGAACGAACAGCCGGGCTCAGCCCGGCGCCGGCGCCTCCCACTCCAGCGACTTGAACAGGTGCACATCCGCGTGCCCGCCCGGGATTCCCAGGGAGCGGCCGGTCTCCACGTAGCCGTGGCGCTGGTAGAAGCCGGGGGCCTGGAAGGTGAAGGAGGAGACGAGGACGCGGTCGCAGCCGCGGTCGCGGGCCTCCTGCTCGGCGGTGCGCAGGAGCTTGCCGCCCCAGCCGCCGGAGCGCAGGTCCTCGCGTACCCAGAGCAGTTCGATGCCGCACAGTCCGCCCCAGATCCAGGCGGAGAGGCCGCCGGCCAGCTCGCCGGAGGCGTCGGTCAGGCGGACGGTGAGGTGCTTGTCCTCGTCCGGTGTGCCGGTGGCGGCGGCGTTGAAGGCCTCCAGGGCCGCTTCGAGCTGCTTGTCGAGGGCCTTGTCCTTCTCCCCGGTGGTGAGCGTGAGCGCGGCGGGGGAAGGTGCGCCGGTGGGGTCTTCCGTGGTCATGCGGGGAGTATCGCAGCGGGGTGCGGGGCGGGGCAGCGGATTTCCTTGCGGGTGCGGGTGCGGGTGCGGGTGCGGGTGCGGGTGCGAGTACGGGGACTGGGACGGATATGGGTACGGATACGGGTACGGGCAGGCTCCCCGGCAGTGGCGCCCGGCGAGGGCTGTCGGCGGCCGGGCGGCCGGGCCTCCTGGCTCAGTCCAGCATCGCGGTCACCTGGGCCCGGGCCGGTTCCTCCAGGTCGGCGTGGAGGGCGAAGAAGAGGTCGGCGGCGCGGAGGCCGACCCAGTCGGCGGGCAGGAGCTCGGCGGGCAGGCCCGGGTCGAGGTAGGGCAGGCGGCGCCAGTCGGTGAGCGCCCGCACGTAGTCGGCGAAGGCCCGGAAGCCGTCGGCGCCGGCCCCTTGCCCCTCCTCCCGGCGCAGGCGTTCCCGTACCGGGCCGTGGGTGTCGAGGAACTGGCCGTACAGGGCGTCGAGTTGGCGGAAGTCCCACCAGGTGCGGACCTTCTCGGCGAGGTCGCCGAAGGCGAGGTGGTCGGCGCGCAGCAGTTCGGCGTACGCGCTGAGGCCGAGGCGGCGCAGGACGGCGGCGGTGGGCTCGTAGAGGTGGGCCGGGGCGATCCAGACGCCCGCGGTCATGGTGCCGAAGCCGAGGCGGGTGAGCTGGGAGCGGAGCTGGTGGCGCTTGTTGCGCTCGGACTCGGGGACCGAGAAGACGGCGAGCAGCCAGCCGTCGGCGAGGGTGGCGCGCTCGCGGCGGAAGATGCGGGCGTCGCCCTCGCGCAGGATGGCGCGGCCCGCCGCGGAGAGGGCGTAGCCCGCGGCCCCGTCCTGCTTGCCTGCCTCCAGGACGCCGCGGCGCTTGAGCCGGTGGATCGCGGAGCGGACCGCCTGCTCGTCCACGCCGAGGGGGGTGAGCAGCGCGATGAGGGAGGCCACCGAGAGCCAGCCGCCGTGGCTGCGCGAGTACAGGCCGTAGACGGTGACGATCAGGGACCTCGGCGGGGCGGCGGCGAGCCCGGACGCCTCGGTCCCGGATGCCCCGGACACCCCGGCTCCGGCCCTCGGGGTCACGGGGGCCTGCGCGCCGGGCCCCTCCTCGGCGGCGGCTGCCGCGCGTGCGCTGGTCATCCGCTCACGGTACCCAGCCGCCCGCGGCGCCTCCCCGGCCGTCCCCTCCGGCCGCCTCGACCAGCCCGCAGGCCTCTCCCCGCGACCACGGACCTCTCCCCGCGGCCACGGACCTCTCCCCGCGGCCCCGGCCCGGCCGTCGCTCACGGACCGGCCTTCGACCCCGGACCGGCCGTCCCTCACGGACCGTCCATCGATGCCGGACCGGCCGTCGCTCACCGACCGCCCGCCGCCCCCGAACCGCCCTGCGCCCCCACACCCCCCTTCGGTCACGACCCGCCCTCCTGCCCCCCTGACCGCCCCCTCACCCCGCCGGCTCCCGCAGCCGGAAGCGCTGGATCTTGCCGCTGGGGGTCTTCGGGAGTTCGGGGAGGAAGGTGAGGGCGCGGGGGTATTTGTAGGGGGCGATGGCGGACTTCACGAAGGACTGGAGTTCGGCGGCCTTGGCCTCGTCGGCGGGGGTGCCCTCGCGCAGGACGACATAGGCCTTGACGATGGTGCCGCGCTCCTCGTGCGGGGCGCCGACCACGGCCGCCTCGGCGACGTCGGGGTGGGCGAGCAGCGCCTCCTCGACCTCGGGGGCGGCGATGTTGTAGCCGGAGGAGATGATCATGTCGTCGCTGCGGGCCCGGAACCAGAAGTAGCCCTCGGCGTCGCGGACGTAGGTGTCGCCGGTGATGTTCCAGCCGTCCTGGACGAAGAGCCGCTGCCGCTCGTCGGAGAGGTAGCGGCAGCCGGTCGGGCCCTGCACCGCGAGGCGCCCTGGGGTGCCGTCCGGGACCGGTCTGCCGTCGGGGCCGAGGACGGCGGCGCGGTAGCCGGGGACCGCGCGGCCGGTGGCGCCGGGGCGGATGTCTTCGTCGGCGGCGGAGATGAAGATGTGCAGGAGTTCGGTGCCGCCGATGCCGTCGATGATGCGCAGACCGGTCTGCCGGTGGAACTCCTCCCATACGGTCCGCGAGAGGTGTTCGCCCGCCGAGACGCAGCGCCGCAGGGTGCCGAGCGAGTCCGCGTGCCCGGCGGCGAGCATGGCCTTGTAGGCGGTCGGCGCGGTGAACAGGACCGTCACGCCGTGCGCGGCGCAGGCCTCGGCCAGCTCGGCGGGGGTGGCGCGTTCCAGGAGCAGGGTGCTGGCGCCGGTGTGCAGCGGGAAGACGAGCAGTCCGCCGAGGCCGAAGGTGAAGCCGAGCGGGGGCGTGCCGGTGAAGACGTCGTCCGGGCCGGGCCGCAGGACGTGCCGGGAGAAGGTGTCGGCGTTGGCGAGCACGTCCCGGTGGAAGTGCATGGTCGCCTTGGGGCGGCCGGTGGTCCCGGAGGTGGGGCCGAGCAGCACCACGTCGTCGGCGGCGGTGGCGACCGCGGTGAACCGCGCCGGTTTGGCGGCGCTGCGCGCGACGGCGTCCTCGGGTGCCGCCGGGTCGCCGTACGGCAGCACCGTCAACTCCCGGTCCGCCTGGTGGAGTTCACCGAGGAAGCGGTGGTCGCACAGGGCCAGCGAGGGGCGGGTCAGCTCGATCAGGCCGGCGAGTTCCCCGGCGCGCAGCAGCGGCACGGTGGTGACGACGACCCCGCCCGCCTTGACCACCGCCAGCCAACAGGCCACCAGATACGGGGTGTTGGGGCCGCGCAGCAGGACCCGGTTGCCCGGCAGCAGGCCGTGGTCCTCGGTGAGCAGCCGGGCCAGGCGGTCGGTGGCGCGCTGGAGGTCGCCGTAGGTCCAGGTCTCGGTGGGGGTGCGCAGACAGGGCCGGTCGGGGCCGAGGCGGCGGATGGTCTTGTCCAGCAACTCCTCGGCGCAGTTGAGGCGTTCGGGGTACTGGAGTTCCGGCAGGTCGAAGTGGAGTTCGGGCCACTGGCTTCGGGGCGGCAGGTGGTCGCGGCAGAACGTGTCGAGGTGCGCGGACTCGGAGAGCTGCACGGGCGGTGCTCCCTTCTGCGAGTGGCCCTTCTCAGGAGGGCAGCGGGGACTCGGCGTAGGCGCCGGAGAGCAGGGTGCCCGCGCCGGGGGCGAGGGCGGGCAGGTCCAGGGCCCGCATCAGCTGGTGCGCGGTGGCGACGGAGGCCGACAGGACCGGCTTGCCCAGCTCCTGCTCGACGCGTTCGACCGAGGTCAGCGAGGGGAGCTGCACACAGGCCGAGAGGACGACCGCATCGGCCTGGCTGTGGTCCAACCGCCGCACGATCGGCAGGAGTTCGTCGGGGTCGTGGGCGGCGACCCGCAGGTTGTCGGGGATCTCCAGGGCGGTGAAGTCGGCGGTCTCGATGCCCTCGGCGGCCAGGTAGTCCACGACCGTGCGGGTCAGCGGCTTCAGATAGGGGGCGACCAGGGTGATGGTGCGCGCGCCCATCGTGTGCAGCGCGCCGACCAGGGCGCCGGCGCTGGTCACCACCGGTGCCTCGGCGCCGTTCTCGCGGGTGACCGCGGTGAGCTTCTCCTCGCTGGCGCGGTGGTAGCCGCGCCCCGTGCTCATGATGGCGACCAGGCAGGCGTAGCCGAGGACGTCGACGCGGGCGTCGGAGAGTTCGGCGGCGCAGCGGGTGGAGTCGGCGTCCATGACGGCCAGTTCCTCCGCGCGTACCTCCCTCATCCGCATCCGGCTGGAGTGGAAGGTGAAGCGCTCCGGGGCGACCTGCTCCCTGGCCCGGAAGAGGGCCGGTATCTCGGTCTCCATGGTCACATTGGAACTGGGCACGATCTGCCCGATGCGGTAGGGGAGTTGGCGGCTCATCCCCGCTCAGCCCCCGCCTCGCGCGCGTCCACCACCGGGTTGCGCAGGGTGCCGATCGACTCGATGCTCGCCTCCACCACGTCGCCGGGGGTGAGGAACTGCTGCGGGGTGAAGCTCGCCCCGACGCCCGCCGGGGAGCCGGTGGCGATGACGTCGCCCGGTTCCAGGGTCATGCCGGAGCTGATGTCGGCGATGAGTTCGGGGATGCGGAAGAGCATGTGCCGGGTGTTGCCCTTCTGCTTGACCTCGCCGTTGACCTTGAGCAGCAGGTCCAGGTTCTGCGGGTCGGGGACCGTGTCGGCGGTGCGGACCGCGGGGCCCAGCGGGGCGTAGGAGTCCTGGCCCTTGGAGAAAAACCACTGCCCGCCGCGGCGCTGGTCGCGGGCGCTGATGTCGTTGACGATGCTGTAGCCGAAGACGTGGTCCAGGGCGTCCTCGGGGCGCACCCGGCGGGCCGTCTTCCCGATGACCACGGCGAGTTCGCACTCCCAGTCCAGCTGGGCGGTCAACTCGCCGTTGTGCCAGATGGGTTCACCGGGCCCGGTGACCGCGGTGGCGGGCTTGCTGAAGAGCACCGGCCGCTGCGGGAGTTCCCTGTCGGTGTCCAGGGTGCGCGCCGACTCGGCCACGTGCTCGGTGTAGTTGAGGCCGACCCCGACCACCTTCCCGGGCCGCAGCGGCGCCCGCAGCCGCACTGCGGAGAGCGGCAGCCGCACCCCGTCCGGGAGCGGAGCGGCCAGCAACTCCCGCAGCCGTACGAGGAGTTCGGGTCCCGCCTCGATCGCCTCGCGTACCGAGGCCGGGGCCTCGCCGAGCCCCGGAAGCGGCACCCCGTGCGCGGCCGCCAGCGCGGCGACGTCGAGCACCGCGTCCTGGTCCTGGACGCCGAGGCGGCGCACCTCGTCCTCGCGGACATAGCTGACGAGCAGCATGCGTACTTCCACTCCCTCTCGTTTTGGCCCTGGTGGGCCGGGCCGTGCGGTCCTGCCGTGCGGGTGGTGCTCCTCGGCTGCTCAGCCCTTCGGCTGCTCAACCGAGGGGCTGGTGGCCGCCGTTGTCGGGGTAGGCCTCCTCGCGCCAGAAGCCGAGGGAGCGCATCACCGGGAAGTCGTCGAAGGAGAAGAGGACGGCGTCCTCGGAGGCGTCGGCGTTCGCGTGCTCGTGCCAGGCCCAGGAGGGCACCGCGAAGATGTCGCCCTCGCGCCAGTCGAAGCGCTGCCCGGCGATCACCGAACTCCCGCTGCCCTTGGCGACGTTGTAGACCACCGAGCCGGTGTGCCGGTGCGCCCGGGTCGCCTGGCCCGGTCGCAGCAGTTGGAGATGGGCGCCCATGGTCGGCATCACCGGGCCGCCGGTCAGCGGGTTGCTGTACTCCAGGATGATCCCGTCGTACGGCGAACCCTCGCTCGCCTTGGCCGCGTCGAGCAGCGCCGGGTAGGCCCGCTCCCAGGGGTAGGCGAACAGCGGCGAGTAGGGCTTGTGCCAGCCGTCCTCGAAGCCGAAGGGGCGCAGTACGCCCGAACCGTAGGTCAGCAGCGAGGAGTCGGGGATCGGCCGGGGCTGCTGGTACAGCTCGGGGTGGACCTCGTAGAAGCCCGCGTCGTGCGCGTTGACCAGCGGGATGTCCAGGCCGTCCTGCCAGATGACCGGGCCGCCGGTGTCCTCGGGGCTCTCGTTGCCGTGCTCGTGCCAGGTCCAGTTCGGGGTGATCGCGAAGTCGCGGGGGCCGACGCGGAGTTTCTGCCCGTCCACGACGGTCCAGGCGCCCTGTCCCTCGACCACGAAGCGCAGCGCCGAGGCCTGGTGGCGGTGGGCGGTCATCGACTCGCCGGGGCCCATGACCTGGAGCCCGGTGTAGAGCATGCCCACGGCCGCGGAGACGTCCTTGCGGCCCGGGTTGACCAGCATCACCACCCGGCGCCCCGCCTCGTCGCCCTTGACCAGGGCCAGCGACTCCAGGACCAGCGGGCGCAGCTTCTCGTACGACCACAGCACCGGCACCGACTTGGGCTGCGGGTACCAGGGTTCGATCTCGTTGGCCACGGTCCACAGGGCGCCGGCCTCGTGCCCGGCCAGCCGCTCGTAGTACGCCTTCAGGTCCGCCGTGTCGCTGACCCGTGCCCGGCCCAGTACGTCGTCGCTGTACGTCATCTCCGCGCCTCTCCGTCCGGCGTCGCCGTCCGCTGTCGTCCGCGCTCGTGTCCTGCCGCCTGCCCCCGTGTTGCGTTCTGTTGACGGTCGTCATAGTCACGCTATAGCTTCGAGGGTGTCAAGAGGCCGGGAGTGGAGTGTCGGAGGACCGCGCGTGCCGAGGGCGCGGGCGCCGGGAGACTGGAGGACCAGATGAACGCACCGGACCCCGCGGCGCTCGCCGTCACCCTCAAGCGCCGCGTGGAGTGGGTCGACACCGACGCCGCGGGCCACCAGCACCACTCGGCGATCCTGCGCTGGGTCGAGGCCGCCGAGGCCCAACTCCTGCGCGCGCACGGCCTGGAGTGGCTCTTCGGCCGCGCGCCCCGGGTCCGCCACGAGGTCGACTACCGCGCCCGGCTGTGGTTCGGCGAGGAGGTCACCACCCATCTGCGGGTGGAGCGCCTCGGCCGCACCTCGCTCGCCTACGCCTTCGAGGTGCACGGGCGCGAGGGACTGGCCGCCGAGGGCCGCCTGGTGGTGGTGCACGCCGAGCCCGACGCGCCCGCGGCCACCCCCTGGCCCGCCGAGGTCCGCACCGCCTTCGCCGCCGCCGAGGGGGTGCGCTCCTGATGCGGATCGCGGTGGTCGGCGGCGGCCCGGCCGGGCTCTACTTCGCCGCGCTCGCCCAGCAGTCGGACCCCTCCCGCGAGATCACCGTCCACGAACGCAACGCCGCCGACGACACCTTCGGCTTCGGCGTGGTCTTCTCCGACGAGACCCTGGACGGGATCGCGGCCGCCGATCCGGGCGTATTCGCCGCCATGGAGAGCGAGTTCGCCCGCTGGAGCGACATCGACATCCACTACCGCGGCCGGGTGGTGACCTCCGGCGGCCACGGTTTCGCCGCCCTCTCCCGCAAGCGGCTGCTCCAACTGCTCCAGGAGCACTGCCGGGACCTCGGCGTGCGGCTGCGGTACGGCGCCGCGGCCCCGCCCGCCGACCAACTCGCCCGCGAGAACGACCTGGTGGTCGCCGCGGACGGGGTGCACTCGGCGATCCGCGCCAAGTACGCCGATGTCTTCCAGCCCTCCCTGGACGCCCGCGACTGCCGCTATATGTGGCTCGCCGTCGACCGGCCCCTGGAGGCCTTCACCTTCCTCGTGGTCGAGACCCCGCACGGCCCGGTGCAGGTGCACGCCTACCCGTACAGCCGCGAACGCTCCACCTTCATCGTCGAGATGGACTCCGCCACCTGGCGCGCCGCGGGCTTCGAGACCCTGGCGGCGCGGGAGCCCGCGCCGGGGGCGAGCGACGAGGCGAGCATCGCCCGCTGCGCCGCGCTGCTCGACGGACACCTCGGCGGCCGGCGGCTGCTCGGCAACAACTCCCGCTGGGTGCGCTTCACCACGGTGCGCAACCGCACCTGGCGGTACGGCAATACGGTGCTCCTCGGCGACGCCGCGCACACCGCGCACTTCTCCATCGGCTCCGGCACCAAGCTCGCCATGGAGGACGCCCTCGCCCTCGCCGCCGCCCTCCGGCCCGGGCACCAGGACCTCGCCACCGCCCTGGAGCGCTACGAGCAGGATCGCAGGCCGGTGGTCGCCTCCACCCAACGGGCCGCGCAGGCAAGCCTGGAGTGGTTCGAGACGGTACGGCACGCGGTCGGCCAGGAGCCCGAGCAGTTCGCCTTCAACCTGCTCAGCCGCAGCCGCCGGGTCACCCACGGCAATCTGCGGATCCGCGATCCGCGGTACGCCGACTCCCTGGAGCGCTGGTACGCCGACTCGCTCCCGCCCACCGGGCAGTCCGGGGAGCCGTCCGGCACCGGACGCCCCGCCCCGCCGCTCTTCCAGCCCTGCCGACTCGGCGGCCTGGACCTGCGCAACCGGGTCGTCGCCGCGCCGGTGGCCACCTACACCGCCGATGCCCGAGGGCGGGTGGGCGAGGCCGAGTTGCTGCACCTCGGCGGTGCCGCGCTCGGCGGCGTGGGCCTGGTCCTCGCCGGGATGACCGCGGTCAGCCCCACCGGCCGGACCACCCCCGCCTGCCCCGGGCTGTGGGAGGACGCGCAGATCGCGCCCTGGCGCCGGATCACCGAACTCGTGCACCGGCAGAGCGGCGCCGCGATCGGCGTGCAGCTCAACCACAGCGGGCGCAAGGGCTCCACCGCCGTGCCGGAGCGCGGCTCGCTCGGCGCCCCGCTCACCGAGGGCGGCTGGGAGACCCGCGCCCCCTCCCCGCTCGCCTGGGCGGACCACCCCGCGCCCCGGGAACTCACCGAGGCCGAACTCGACACCCTCACCGAGGAGTTCGGGCAGGCGGCGGAGCGCGCGGAGGCCGCCGGATTCGACGTACTGGAGATCCAGGCCGGCCACGGCTTCCTGCTCTCCTCCTTCCTCTCGCCGCTCACCAACCACCGCACCGACGCCTACGGCGGCAGCCTGGAGGCCCGCCTCCGCTTCCCGCTGCGGGTGCTGACCCGGGTGCGCGCGGCCTGGCCCGCCGCCAAGCCCCTCCTGGTGCGGATCTCCGCCTGCGACTGGGCCGAGGGCGGCACCCGGATCGAGGAGGCGGTACGGATCGCGGCGGCCCTGCACGCCGCCGGGGCGGACGCGATCGAGGTCTCCAGCGGCGAGGTCGTCCCCTGGGAGCGCCCCGCCTACGGCCGCACCTACCAGACCCCGTTCGCCGCCCGGATCCGCGCCGAGGCCGCCGTCCCGGTCATCGCTGTCGGCGGCTACTCCTCGTACGACGACGTCAACTCCAGCCTGCTCGCCGGGCGCGCCGATCTGGTGGCCCTCGGCCGGGTCCAGCTGTACGACCCCGCCTGGACCCTGCACGCCGCCGCCGAACTCGGCTACCGCGGCCCCGGCGCCCCCTGGCCCCGCCATCTGCTGCCCGGCAGCACCCCGCCCCCCTCGGGCGGCCGGGAACGCCCCGCGCTCACCCTGCGCCCGCCTACCGCACCCGCCCTCCACCGGCGCTGGCTGCCCGGGGCGGGGGACCGGACCGAGCCCCGTACCGAAGGGACCGACTGATGCAGCTCCTCGGACAGGACGACTTCCCCCGCTTCACCGCCGCCGCCGTGCAGGCCGCGCCGGTCTACCTCGACGCCGCGGCCACCGTCCGCAAGGCCGTCGCCCTCATCGAGGAGGCCGCGGGCGAGGGGGCTCGACTCATCGCGTTCCCGGAGGTGTTCGTCCCCGGCTACCCGTACTGGAACTGGACGATGAACCCGGTCCAGGGCTCCGCCTGGTACGAGCGGCTCTACCGGGCGGCGATCGACGTGCCCGGCCCCGAGGTGGACGCCCTGCGCGCGGCGGCGGCCGGCACCCGCACCACGGTCGTCATCGGCGTCAACGAGCGCGGCGCGCACAGCCTCGGCGTCCTCTACAACAGCGTCCTGGTCATCGGGCCCGACGGTTCGCTGCTCGGGGTGCACCGCAAGCTGGTGCCGACCTGGGCGGAGAAGCTCACCTGGACCGGCGGGGACGGCAGTTCGGTACGGGTGCACCGCACCCCGGTGGGCCCGCTGGGCGTGCTCGCCTGCGGGGAGAACACCAACACCCTGGCCCGCTATGCCCTGTTGGCGCAGGGCGAGCTGGTGCACATCGCCAACTACATCGCCCTGCCGGTGGCGCCCGCCGACTACGACATGTCCGAGGCCATCGCCATCCGCACCGCCGCCCACTCCTTCGAGGGCAAGCTCTTCTCCCTGGTGTCCTGTTCGACCGTCACCGAGGAGATGATCGAGATCGCGGCGAGCGAGGACGCGCGGATCGCCGCGACCATGCGCCGCCCGCGCAGCGCCCTGTCCGGCGTCTTCGGCCCCGACGGCCGCCCGCTGAGCGAGCCCCTGGTCGACGAGGAGGGCATCGTCTACGCCGAGATCGACCTCGCCCGCTGCCTCGCCCCCAAGCAGATGCACGACATCATCGGCCACTACAACCGCTTCGACGTCTTCCGCCTCCACCACGACACCACCGCCCGCCAACCCGTCGTACGGCAGGGGGAGTTCAGCCCCGGGCCGGTGCTGGGGCCGTGGGAGGGGGAGTCGGGGCGCGAGCACGGCTGACCTGTCGGCGGTCCGCCCGTGGCGGGCCCGGCTCCCGGGTCAGTCGCCCCCGCCGCCGCCGTCACCCCCGCCATCGCCTCCACCGTCTCCGCCGCCGCCGTCACCGCTTCCGCCGTCGCCGCCGTCCGCGCCCCAACCGTCGCCGCCGCCGGGCTCGTTGTCCTGGCCGTCGCCGCCGAGGTTGCTGAACCAGGGGCGGTCCCAGTCGAGGTCGGGGGCGAGCGGCTCGCTGCCGCCCGGCTCCCGGTGCTGCGGGGAACGGAACCGCGCGAGGCCGGTGGCGTCCCCGAGCCCGAAGGACGCGGCGAAGAGGTGCGCCATGACGGCGTCGAGCGGATCCGGGTTCTGGTGCAGCACCCGGGCGAGCGGCAGCAGCAGCGTGTCCGGCTCGGGCTTCGCCCGCCGCGGCGGGCGGGTCAGCAGGGCCACCCGCCGCTCGCCGCTCAGCAGCCACGAGCTGTCGGGGGCCTCCCGCCGCAGCACCCACTCGCGCCCGTCGAGCCAGACCCGGACCGAACTCTTCGCCTTCCGCAGCTTCTTGCGCAGCCTCAGCTCCGCCGGGACCTCGCCGACGGTCAGCGAAAGCCCCTGGGACGGACCGGTCAGACGGGAGAAGCCCTGCGGCGCCCGGAGGCGGACGGCCGGAGCCCCCGGCCCCCACACATCCACCCGCGCCAGCCGCCGGTCGACCGCCACGGTGACCGGACCCGCGGGCCCCGGTGCCCGGCGCCGCGCGATCCAC
Organism: Streptomyces physcomitrii; assembly: GCF_012273655.1. Taxonomy (GTDB): domain Bacteria; phylum Actinomycetota; class Actinomycetes; order Streptomycetales; family Streptomycetaceae; genus Streptomyces; species Streptomyces physcomitrii. The sequence goes on from NZ_JAAWWP010000011.1 coordinate 67,254, forward strand.
AGCGGCACCCCCTCGGCCTCGGCCCGGGCCGCGAGGGCGGCGACCTGCTCGGGCCCACCGCACTGCCGTACGGCCAACTCGCCCAGCGCACGCGCGAATTGAGCGGCCTCCCGCACCTCGACCGGCCTGCTCGTCCCGGTGGCACGGGTGATCGGGACGACCCCGGGCCCCTGCGGGAGCAGCTCCAGCGGGCGCTCGGTGCCGCCGCCCCCGAGCCAGTGCCCGCGCCGATAGGCCTCGGCCATGGCGCCGAGGTTCAGCTCGGTGAACGGCACGGTCCTGCCGTGCGCCCGCAGCCCGTCCTCGGTCAGTTTCACGGTCCGCGCGAGCGGGTTCCACGACCGCTCGGCGTAGAGCTCCTGGCCCACCCCAACCCCCCGGATACGTAAGCGACTCGGCCGGTCCGCCCGCGCAGCCCCGGCCCGGGCGGCCCCCACCACCCTGTCATGCGCCTACGCCAGCTCCGCGACCCCGGTGATCCGGTGCAGCGGATACGTCCGCACCTCGTCCGCCGTGTGGTCGAAGGCCGTCACAAAGCCGCCCTCGACGCGGATCGGGGCGATCACCCGCTGGCTCGCGGTGCCCTCCGCGTTGACGTACCCGATCCACAGGGCCTCGTTGGTCAGCACCGCGGCCTGCACGGTGGCCAGGGTCTCCGCGGCGGTGGTGCGCGGGAGTTCGCCCTCCTGGCCGGGTTCGGGGAGCCCGCGGCGGGGGGCGGTGGAGGCGAGGTCGCCCGCACGGATGGCCCGAACCGCCGCCTGGACCAGGGCGGTTCCGGGGGCCGGGGGGCCTTCGGGGACCGGTTCGGGGGCGCTGCGCGGGGTGGTACGGCGGGAGTCGGCGCGGGTGATGAGGACCTCGCCCTCGGGGGACTCGGCGGCCGGGGCGAAGCCGATCGCGCGCAGGGTCTCCAGGAGGGTGCCCGGGTCGGCCTGGGCGGCGAGCACGGTCGGCGCGAGCCGGCGCAGGCGCAGCGGCTGGGCCCGCCGGTCGGCCAGGATCTCGCCGAGCACGGCCTCGTCGTCGCAGCGGACGTACGCGGAGGCGGCGCCGATCCGCAGCCGGCCGTGTCTTCGGGCCACGTCGTCGATCAGATAGGCCAGCGGCTGCGGCACCGGGGTGCGGGAGTGCGCGGCGAGGAAGGCGTGCAGTTCGGCGGCGGTCTGCCCGGCGTCCAGGGCACGGCGTACCGAGCCGGGGGTGAAGCGGTAGACGGTCGCGCCGCCCTTGGACTCGACATCGGCGAGCACCCCGAGCAGCTGGGCGAGGGGGCGGCGCAGCGGGCCCGGCGCCACCGCGGTCAGGTCGGCCTGGAGCAGCACCTCGTCGACCGGCTCCGGCAGCAGCGGGGCGAGCAGCCGTCCGGCCCGGGCGGCGCTGACGGCGGCCTCGGCCTGGCCGTGCCCCTCCGCCGCCTCCTCCTCGCCGAGGAGCGCCCTGCCGTGCGCCGAGAGCGCGCCGCGCCCTGTGACGCCGAGGAGTTCGGCCTCTTCGAGGGTCCAGCGGGCGAGGCGGGCGCGCAGGTCCTCCTGGCCCTCGCCCTCCTCGCGGGCCCGCGCGCGCCGCGGCCGCTCCCAGGCGAGGCGGCCGAGCACGGACTCGGCGGTGGCGGCGGCGCCTTCGGGCAGCTCGGCGAGGAGCGTGAGGACCCGGTGGCGCACCTCGGGCGCCGCGGAACGGTCCAGCCCGGGGCCGAGCGCCGACAGCGCCCGGTCCTTGGCGTCCCGGCCGCCGGCCAGGCCCGCGGTGCGGGTGGCGGTGAACCAGGCGCCGGCCAGCCAGGACCAGCGCTCGGAGTCCGGGAGATCCTGCCACTGGTCGTAGGCGGGGGTGGCCGCGAAGCGCTCCTCGGCCTCCCCGTCGGCGGCGAGCAGGCCCGCGCAGTGGGCGAGTTCGAGCCAGAAGGCGGCCAACTGCTCGGTGGTGTCCAGGGCGGCGGCGGTGCGCTTGAGGTCGCGCACGCTCAGCCCGCCCGCGCGCAGCACCGCGGGGCCGCCCTCGTCCCAGTCGCGCAGCAGTTCCTCGACGGTGTTCAGCGCGGTCCACGCCTGACCGGCGGCGGTGGCGTCCACGATCCTGGCGCTGTGCTCCGCGGCGGCGAGCAGGGCGGGCGGCTCGGGGTGGGTCTCGCGGTGCGCGTGCCCGGCGCGCAGGTGCAGCGCCGCCTCGCGCGGGAGCACCACGGTGCCCGGCGCGGTCGGAAGGAGCAGCCCGCGGTCGAGCAGCCAGCGCAGGTGCGCGGCCGGTTCGGCGGTCACCTTCCCGTACGGCGGGCCCCACTTCAGGCGGTCCAGGACCTCGTGGGCCGCCTCGGGCGCCTCGGCGAGCAGCGCCGCCATCCGGGCGCGGTCGGTGAAGAGCGCGGTGAGCGAGCCGACCGCCGAGACGGGGTCGTGGGTGGTCTCCAGGCCGGCGGTCACCACGATCTCCTGGACGCGGCCCGGCGAGATCCCGGTGCAGGACTCCGCCAGGGTGGGCCCGAGGCCGGTGGGGGAGGGGTGCTGCGGGGAGGGGCTGAGCAACTCCCGGGCGGTGCGTACCAGGCGCAGCCGGTCGTCCTCGCCCCAGACCAGGGCCCGTCCGCGCAGGGTGCCGAGCGCCCGCGGCAGCGCCGCCGCCACCGCCGGATCGCGCTCCTCGCCCGCCATGAGGGTGAGCAGTTCCCCGTACGAGGCGGGGTCGGGCGCGACGGCCAGCGCCTCGGCGCTCTCCAGGGCGAAGCGGTCCAGATGCTCCAGGGCGCGGACCACCGAGGCCCGGGTGCCCGCCCTGGTCGCCAGCTGGCCCACATCGTGCGGCACCGGGGAGAGCAGGTCGGGGCGGGCGCGCAGGAGTGCCGCGAGTGCCTCGTCGTCGTGCGCCCGCAGCGATTCGGCGAGCGAACGGGGCGCGCCTGCGGGGGCCGGGGCCCCGTCCCCCGCGGTGGGACCGGCTGCCGGTACGTGAGCGCTCATCCGGCCCACGGTAGCGGGTGCGGGTGACAGGCGGGGGCGCGCGAGGGGCGCCCGGACGTCGCGGGGAACGGCCGGGGCTCCCGCGGGCGGCCCCCGGATCGCGATACGGTCGGTCGGCGGGAACCATCAACGCGCGCGCCCCGGAGGGGACTTCGTGGGGATCGAGAGCGATCAGCTCGTCTTCGACTATCTGAGCCGGGTCGGCGACCTGGCCCAGCAGCGGCAGCTGCCCTCGGGCGCCCGGATGCGCCTGGTGTCCGAGCTGCGCAACGAGATCGAGCAGCGCAGGGCCAGGACCTCCGACGAGACCCCGGCCTCCGTGCGGCGCCTGCTCGACCGCCTGGGCAGCCCCGAGGAGCGGGTCACGGCGGCGGGCGGCGGCGCCCCGGCCGCCGGTGCGGCGCCGCCCTCCCCGGCCGCGGTCCCCTCCCAGCGGGAGGACGAGCGGCCCCCCGCGCCCGCCCGCCGGGGACTGCTCGGCAAGCGGTCCCGCCCCGCGCGGCCGGAGGCCCCGGGGGACCGGAAGGCGCCGGAGCAGGAGGCGGAGCAGCCCCGATTGCTGCCGAAGAGCCTGCGCCGCCGGGCGCCACGGCCCCGTACCGAGGAGACACCGCCGCCCGCCGAGGTGCCCTCGCCGCCGCATCTCGCCAGCGCGGTGGAGCTGGGCGACCAGCGCGCCGGAGGGGACTGGTGGAGCGACCGGACGCCCTTCGGGCCCGGCGAGAGCGTGCCCGGCTTCGTCGGCGGCATCGAGATCCCGGAGATACTGCGTCCGCCCCCGCAGAAGGCCGACCTCAGCAAGCCGCTGCCCGCGGGCAAGCCCGGTGAGTCCGGCAAGGCGGCGGAGGCCGAGGACGCCGGGGAGGAAGCGGCCGAGGAGGCCGTCGTCCGGGGGCGGCTGCGGCTGCTCGCGGGCGGCTGGAGCAATCCGCTGCTGCTGCTCGCCGCGCTCAGCCTGCTCGCGGGCGCGGTGCTCGGCAACCTCGTCGTCCTCGCCGTGGGCTGGCTGATCGCCTACCTCTCCCGGCGGCTGACCTCCGCCGAGTCCAAGACCGCGGTCCTCGTCCTGCCCGGCCTCTCGCTGCTCGGCGGCGCCGTCTGGCTGTGGGGCAGGTCCCGCGGCCGCTGGGGCGAGGCCATCGCCGACGGCCGGATGAGCGAGGCGATCGCCGACACCTGGCCCTGGGTGCTGCGCGCGGCCGCCCTCGCCTCGGCGGCGTACGTGGTCTGGCGCTCCCAGCGGCGGCGGTGAGCGGGGCGGGCGGCCGCGGTCCGGCCGCGCGGACGGTGATCTCCGCCACCCGCGCCGCCGGTGTCCGGTACCCCCTCGGCACAATTGCCGCATGGCTTCCCCCGCGACCGTGCCCCCGCCCGCCGACCGCTCCGTACCCACCGTCGGTTTCGACCTGGACATGACCCTGGTCGACACCCGGCCCGGCATCCACGCCACCTACCGCGCCCTCGCCGAGGAGACCGGCACCTGGATAGACGCCGACCTCGCGGTGAGCAGGCTCGGTCCGCCGCTGGAGCAGGAACTCGCCCACTGGTTCCCCGAGGCGGCGATCGAGGAGATCGCCGTCCGCTACCGCGAGCTGTACCGGCGGATGGCGATCGAGCTGAGCCAGGCGCTGCCGGGCGCCCGCGAGTCGCTGGCCGCGGTGCGCGAACAGGGCGGCCGGACGCTGGTGGTGACCGCGAAGTCGCAGCCGCTGGCCGCGCTGCACCTCTCGTATCTGGATCTCGAACCGGACGCCCTGGTGGGCGGGTTGTGGGCGGAGGCCAAGGCGCTCGCGCTGCGCGAGCACGGGGCGGGCGTCTACGTCGGCGACCACCTGGCCGATGTGCGCGGCGCCCGCGCGGCCGGCGCCCTCGCGGTCTCGGTGCCGAGCGGCCCCTGCAGCGCGGACGAACTGCGCGCCGAGGGCGCCGATGTCCTCCTCGACGACCTCGCCGCCTTCCCCGAGTGGTTCGGGCGGCACGCGCGGGGGGCTGCCTGAGGGCCGTACGTACCGGTGACGCGGGGCCCTTGACGGGCGGACGCGCTGCTGAGGCGTACGGGACCCGGGGGACGGGGGATGCCCGAGTCCGGAGCTGAGGTGCGGGCCGGGCGGGAAGCGGGGTGACCGGCCGGTACGTGACGGACGGCCGGTATGTACCGGACGGCCGTCCGGTATGCGGCGGGCGGCGGACCTGCTTCGGGTGCCGCCCCGTGGGGTGGTCAGCCCTGCCGGGCGGTGCGGGCCGCGCGGCGCTGGGCGGCGGCCGAGCGGCACAGGCCGGCCGCGGCGAGCAGGAAGCCGGCGCCCATGAGCATGCTGAGCAGGAACATGTAGGTGGGCAGCGGGGCGGTGCCGAGGAGGAGCGGGACCAGGGTGGCCAGGGTGGCGAGCGCGCCGAGGAGGAAGACGGCGGCTCCGGCGCGCACCAGCCGGTCGCCGGGTCCGGCGCCGCTGTCCGTGGTTCTCCCGGCGCCGCTGTCCGTGGTTTTGTCTCGCACCCGAGCAGGGTAGTTCCCAGCGCATAGGCGAGAAACCGGCGGCGCCGCGTGCCCGGCTCGGGGATCATGGCAGTGGTACCGGGCAGGCGGCCCGCTGCTCTGCGGGTACCGGGCAGGCCGACCGACGGCCCTTCAGCGAACACCGAGTGCGAAGACGAGGACTGACTTCATGCCCACCGGCAAGGTCAAATGGTTCAACAGCGAGAAGGGCTTCGGCTTCCTCTCCCGCGACGACGGCGGCGACGTCTTCGTGCACTCCTCCGTACTCCCCGAAGGCGTCGAGGGCCTGAAGCCGGGCCAGCGTGTCGAGTTCGGCGTGGTCGCGGGCCAGCGCGGGGACCAGGCGCTCTCCGTGACGCTGCTCGACCCGGCACCCTCGGTGGCCGCCGCCCAGCGCCGCAAACCGGACGAACTCGCCTCCATCGTGCAGGACTTGACCACCCTCCTGGAGAACATCACCCCGATGCTGGAGAAGGGCCGCTACCCCGACAAGGCGGCCGGCAAGCAGATCGCCGGACTGCTGCGGGCGGTCGCCGACCAGCTCGACGTCTGAGCCTTCGCCGCCCGCCGCCCCCCGACCGCGAGGCTTTCAGCCGCGAGGCCCTCAGGGAAAGGCCAGCGCCGCGGGCGGCAGCGGCGGGACCAGTCCCTCGGCCGCCGCCCGGGTGAGCAGTCCGCGGACGGCGGCGTAGCCCTCCTCGCCGAGACCGGCGGTGAACTCGTTGACGTACAGGCCGATGTGCTGGTCCGCGACGGCCGGGTCCATCTCCTGGGCGTGCGCGAGGACATAGGGCCGGGAGGCGGCCGGGTCGTCCCAGGCCGCGCGGACCGAGCGGCGGGCGGACTCGGCGAGCAGTTCGAGGCGCTCGGCGCCGAGCGAGCGCCGGGCGATGATCGCGCCGAGCGGGATCGGCAGCCCGGTGGTGTCCTCCCAGTGCTCGCCGAGGTCGGCCAGCCGGTGCAGCCCGTAGTCCTGGTAGGTGAAGCGGGCCTCGTGGATGACGAGCCCGGCGTCGATCTCGCCGTCGCGCACCGCGGGCATGATCCGCTCGAAGGGCATCACCACGATCTCGCCGACCCCGCCGGGCACCTGCTCGGCCGCCCACAGCCGGAACAGCAGATACGCGGTCGAGCGCTCGCTCGGCACCGCGACCCGCTTGCCGGTCAGCGCGGCGCCCGGCTCCCGGGTGAGCACCAGCGGACCGCAGCCGCGGCCGAGCGCGCCGCCGCAGGGCAGCAGCGCGTACTCGTCGAGGACCCAGGGCAGCACCGCGTAGGAGACCTTCAGGACGTCCAGCTCGCCGCGTTCGGCCATGCCGTTGGTGAGGTGGATGTCGGCGAAGGTGACGTCGAGGCCGGGTGCGCCGGGCAGCCGTCCGTGGGCCCAGGCGTCGAAGACGAAGGTGTCGTTCGGGCAGGGCGAGTAGGCGATCCGCAGCGGCTCGGTCACGTGGCTCAGCTCATCCTCGGTCGGGGACCTGTTCCTCGGTCCAACTCTCCAGTACGGGCAGGAATTTCCGCATGCCCCCGGTCAGCGCCGCGAAGGCCTCCGGGATCCGCCAGGCGGCGCGGTCGCGGGGGCCCACCGGGTTCGAGACGGCGCGCAGTTCGGCGACCGGGCAGCCGTGCGCGGCGGCGGCCTCGGCCACCCCGAAGCCCTCCATCGCCTCGGCGAGGGCCCGCGGATGGCGGGCGCGCAGCACGGCGGCGCGCGCGGCGCTGCCGGTGACCGTGGAGACGGTGAGCACCTCGCCCGCGGGGCAGCCGAGCGCGGCGGCGGCCCGGCGCACCAGCTCGGGCGGCGGGGTGTGCGTGACGGTGCCGAAGCCGAGCGCGGTGACCGGCAGGAAGCCCTCGGGCGACTCGGCGCCCAGGTCGGCGGCGGTGATCAGCTCGGCGAGCACCAGCGAGCCGACCGGCGCCGCGGGCAGGAAGCCGCCGCCGATGCCCGCGCTGACCACCAGGCCGTACGGTTCGCCCGCGAGCGCGGCGGCGGTCAGCGCGCTCGCGGTGGCGGCGGCGGCCCGGGCCGGGCCCACGCCCGCCGCGAGCAGGTCGGCGACGGGGGCGCCGGGGCGGGCGGCGGTCCGCACCCGGTGCAGGACGGCGCCGCCGGGCAGCCGCCGCTCCTCTACGGCTTCGGTGAACGCCCGCGCCACCGCGTCCCGTTCCTGCGGGACCGCGGTGGCGAGGAGTATGCGCGGCGGTTTCGTCAGTCTTCCTTCGTCAGCTTGAACGACCAGAGGCCGTAGGCCTTCTGATTATCGCCCTTGGCGATGGAGACGGTGGTCGAGTCGCCCTGCGCCCCGTACTGCTGGTTGAAGAAGACGCTGCCCGGGACGGTGGTGTACGTCCGCTTCAGGGGCTCGGTGATGGGCTGGCCGTTCAGGAGCAGGGCCCAGCCCTTGTCCGCGATGTCCGGTTCGACGCCGAAGCGCACGGTCTCGTCCGCGTGCACCTTGATCGTCTTGATGCCCTTGCTCGCGGTGAGGCAGGACTTGACCTGCTCGGTGCTCAGCGGCTCGTCGCCCTCGTTGTAGCACTCGGCCTCGGAGTGGACCGAGTCGGTGCCCACGGTGACGGTCGCGATCGGGGTCGGCTTGTCGCAGGCGGTCAGGACCAGGGGACCGGCCGCGGCGGCGGCGAGTACGGCGAGGGCGCGGCGGCGGGCCGGGTTCGCGGGGGCGGGCGGCTCGGCCGCGAGCGGGGTGGTCATGGCCGAAAGGTTAACCGCGGCCGTGCTGCTCCGGTGTGCCCGGCGGCGGCGTGCCGCCCGTATCGTGCCCGGTCAGGCCAGCCGTGCGCGCCGCCCCCCGCGATGGCGTGCCGCCGCGAGCAGTCCCCGTACCGTCGACAACCAGCCAAGGGCGACGATGCCCGCGGCGACCGAGAGGCCGAGCGAGCCGACCAGCGGCAGGGAGATCCCGATCGCCCCGCCGAGCACCCAGGACATCTGCAGCAGCGTCTCGGAACGGGCGAAGGCGCTGGTGCGCACCAGCTCCGGGACGTCCCGCTGGATCAACGCGTCGAGGGAGAGCTTGGCGAGCGCCTGCCCGAAACCGGCGGTGGCGCCGAGCGCGGCCACCGCCACCGCGCCGAAGAAGACCGCGGCGCAGATCGCCACCCCGAGGGCGAGCCCGCACACCGTGACGATGATGATCTCCGGGCCGCGGGCCTTCAGCCAGGCCCCGACCGCCGTGCCGAGCGCGTTGCCGGTGCCCGCCGCCACGCCCACTATCCCGAGCGAGACCGCCGCGCTCTGCCCGGCCAGCGGCTCCTGGCGCAGCAGGAACGCCAGGAAGAAGATGAGGAATCCGGAGAGGCCGCGCAGCGAGGCGTTGGCGGCCAGCGCGTGGGTGACCGCGGGCCCGACCGTCCGCAGGCCCGGCTTGCGCTCCTTGGCCTCCTTGGCCTCCTTGGTCTTTCTGCGCTCCTCGGTGTCCTCGGCGTCCTTGGCGTCCCCGGCCTCGGACCGGGCCGCCTCGGACCCCTTCCTGCCGGGCTCGGCCCTGCGCTCCCGCATCCGGGCCAGGCGCAGATGCTCCTCGTCGGCGGCGAGCAGCGCCCGGCGCTCGCCCTTCGCGGAGTCCACCTTGGGCGGCATGGACAGCGAGAGGAACATGCCCGCCACGAAGAGCACGAAGGCCCCGTACAGCGGCCAGGGCGGGCCGATCTGGTGCAGCCCCGCCCCGATCGGCGCCGCCGCGGCCGTCGCGAGCAGACCGCCGAGCGTCACCCGGGAGTTCGCCTTCACCAGCGAGAAGCCCGGCGGCAGCAGCCGCGGTACGACCGCGCTGCGCACCACCCCGTACGCCTTCGAGGCCACCAGGACGCCGAGCGCCGCCGGATACAGCTCCAGGCTGCCGGTCGCCACCGCCCCGGAGAGCATCAGCGCGAGCAGCGCCCGGGCCAGCATCGAGGCGGCCATCGCGGCGCGGCGGCCGTGCGGCAGCCGGTCCAGGAGCGGGCCGATCACCGGGGCGAGCAGGGTGAACGGGGCCATGGTGATCGCCAGATAGAGCGCGACGCGCCCGCGGGCCTCGTCCGTCGGCACCGAGAAGAAGACCGTGGAGGCGAGTGCCACCGTGATCATCACGTCCCCGGCGCCGTTCACCGCGTGCAGCTCGATCAGCTTGCCGAGGCCCGACTCGCCCGCGCCGTGCGCGTGTGTCGCCCTGCGGATCTGCCGGGCCGCGCCGGTGAACGGCCGGTGCAGGGCACGCCCGAGGGCCCGGACCGCCCGGCTCGCGGGTCCGGGCTGTCCGGGTCCGGCTCTGTCGAAGGAGTGGGTCGACCTGGCAGCTGCCACCCCGCAATAGTGCACTGTCCGCGCGGCACCCGTAGCCGCCCGCGCCGCCGGGGCCCCGCGGCACGCCCGCGGCACCCGTGACCGGAGGTCGCGGTGCGCGTCAAGGCGCCGAGAGGGTAGCGTGCCCTGATGAGTGAGTCCGCCGACCGGCGGGGCTCACCCGAAGCAGCGCCCGCGGCGGTTGATTCTGGCCGCGCGCCTGATGGCCCTCTTGCAGAATGGAAGGCACAGGTGCGCCCGGGGACACCGGGCGTGGACGTCGACGCGGCCCACCGGTCCGCTCCGTCCGCGCTCCCGCCACCGGGGCGTACTCGTGAGACGGCGTAGGAGAGAAGCGATACCTGTGAGCGCAGCGACAACGCGAAGCCGCACCCCCGACCGCCTCTGCGCCGAGGCCGTCGACCTGGCGAGGGCGGCGGCCGAGGAGGCCGCGGCCCCCGGCGTCGTCGGCGAGTACGTGGGCGCCGTGTCCGAGGGCGACCGGGTCGTCACCCACCTCTTCGCCTGCGAGGAGAGCGGCTACCGGGGCTGGCGCTGGGCCGTCACGGTGGCCCGCGCCTCCCGCGCGAAGCTGGTCACCCTGGACGAAACCGTTCTGCTTCCCGGCCCCGATTCGCTGCTCGCCCCCGAGTGGGTCCCCTGGAGCGAGCGGCTGCGCCCGGGCGACCTCGGCCCCGGTGACCTGCTGCCGACCGACGCCGAGGACCTGCGCCTGGAGCCCGGCTGGTCCGACGAGGACAATCCGCCGCCCAACTCGGTCGTCGCCGAGCCCTCGGTGGCCGAGTCCGCCGCCGCGGGCGCCGATGTCGCCGCCGCCGCCGTGCTCGCCGAGGAGGCGGCCGCCCCGGACGCGGTCCCCGGCGTGGACACCTCGGCCGCTCCCGCCGCGGCGCCCGGCGAAGTCTCCGAGGGCCTCGCCGCGCTCGCCGAGGCGGAGGACGCCGAGGTCACCCCCGGGCCCGCCGCCGACCTGACCGGCACCCCGCTCCCCACCGGCCGCACCGCGCCCGCCACCTCCCGCGGCGCCATCACCGAGGTCGCCGAGGAACTGGGCATGGGCCGCGCCCGCGTCCTGTCCCGCTACGGGCTGCACACCGCAGCCGACCGCTGGGAGGAGTCCTACGGCCCGAAGACGACCATGGCCCAGGCGGCGCCCGCCTCCTGCGCCTCCTGCGGTTTCCTGGTCCCGCTCGCGGGCTCGCTGCGCCAGGCCTTCGGCGTCTGCGCCAACGAGTTCTCCCCGGCGGACGGCCGCGTGGTCGCCCTCTCCTACGGCTGCGGCGGCCACTCCGAGGCCGCCGTGATGCCCAAACCGCCCCAGCCGGTGCCCCCGGTCCTCGACGAGACCCGGGTCGACCCGCTGCCGCTGCGGCCCGCCCCGGACTCGGGCTCGGTGCAGACGGAGGGGCCCGCGGAGGAGTTCGGGCACTCCTAGGGCCTTTCGTTTGGATCAGGCTGGGCTCGCGGGGGCTGGCACGCACATCTGCGGCGTTGTCGTCAGTTTTCCCCAAACTCTCAACTGCGTTCGAGCAGGGGAGGCCCCAATCGCTCCGCGTCGACGCCCTCCTCCGCCTTGCAGCTGCACGCACCAGCCCCCGCTCCCTGATCCAGCCCGATCCGAACGAAAGGCCCTAGGGCGTGGGCGGCCCTGTTCCGCGAGGTGACGGGAGGGAATCCTCGATGAGCGCCGACGCGATCACGCACACCGGGTTCCCCGCCGGACACACGGTCCTCTTCGGCACCGGCGGGAAGGTGATCATGACCCCGCGGAGCTTCGAGCACTCCCGCACGATCAGGTCGGTGCAGATCGACTCGCTCGCTCTCGGGCGCCGATGAGCTGCCGCGCCCCGAGCAGGAGAGCAACTGACGGCGTGGCGAAGTGAGTTGAGGTCCGCTGTCACCTCGGCGGCGGCTCCCTCCCGCGGCTGTCCGAGGTCCCGGGGCAGCCCCGCTCCGGTTTCGCCGCTCCGGTGGGCCGCCGCTGCCGGGCGGGTGCGGGAGGTGTGCCGCGGGCGCGGTACCTTCGGCCCTGTGCGGGGCGTCTGCCGCGTACGGGCGACAAGGAGTGAGCACCGTGAGCGACTACGTGCGGCCGGCGCCCGAAGGAGCGGATCCCTTCGGGACCGCCCGACTGCGGCGCGGGGTGCTCGACGCCTGGGCGGCGAGCCCGGCGCGCTTCCGCGAGGACGCCAACGCCGAGGAGGACCTCGCGCTCGGCGGCTACCGCGACCGCCTCGTCGTCGAGCTGGCGCAGAACGCCGCGGACGCCGCCGCCCGTGCGAAGGTCCCCGGCAGACTGCGGCTGACCCTGCGCGGAAAGGTCCTGGCCGCCGCCAACACCGGTGCCCCGCTGGACGCCGCGGGCGCCGAGTCGCTGTCCACGCTGCGCGCCTCCGCCAAGCGCGAGGAGGGCGACGCCGCCGGACACACCGTGGGCCGCTTCGGCGTCGGCTTCGCCGCCGTGCTTTCCGTCACCGACGAGCCCGCCGTCCTCGGCCGCCACGGCGGCGTCCGCTGGTCCCTCGCCGAGGCCCGCGCACTCGCCGCGGAGACCGCCGGGTCCAGCCCCGGCCTCGCCGACGAGCTGCGCCGCCGGGACGGCCATCTTCCGCTGCTGCGGCTGCCGTTCGCGGCCGAGGCCAGCGCCCCCGAGCCGTACGACACCGTGGTCGTCCTGCCGCTGCGCGACGCCGCGGCCGAGGACCTGGTGACCCGCCTCCTCGACGGCGTGGACGACGCGCTGCTGCTCACCCTGCCCGGTCTCGACGAGGTGGTCGTCGAGACCGAGGAGGGCGTCCGCGTCCTCGGCCGCACCGCGGTCGTCCCGGCTCCGGTCGCCGAACCGGCCGTGTCTGTCGGCCAGTCGGGCACCGAGGCCGCCCAACAGGACTTCTCCACGGACCAGTTGCGTTCCGGGGACGCCGAATCGACCGCGGTCGCAGGGCAGTCGGCCACCCCCGTACCCGGCGCCCTCACCGATGTCACCCTCTCCGACACCCGCGACGGTACGAGCCGCTGGCGCTGCCTGAGCCACGGCGGGCCGCTCGCCGCCGAGCTGCTCGCGGACCGTCCGGTCGAGGAACGGCTGCGCCCGTACTGGTCGTTGACCTGGGCCGTGCCTCTCGACGAGGAGGGCGCGCCGCTGCGCCCGCGGACCGCGCCGGTGGTGCACGCCCCGACGCCCAGTGACGAACCCCTCGGCGTACCCGCCCTGTTGATCGCCTCGCTGCCGCTGGACCCGAGCCGGCGGCACGCCGCTCCCGGACCGCTCACCGACTTCCTCGTCGAGCGGGCGGCCGAGGCCTACACCGCGCTCCTCGCCGCCTGGCGCCCGGTCGGCGAAGGGCTCATCGGCCTGGTGCCGGGCCCGCTCGGCGAGGGCGCCCTCGACGGGGCGCTCCGGCAGCAAATCCTGGACGCCCTCCCGCGTACCGCCTTCCTGCCGCCCGCCCTCGAAGGCGGCGCCGCGGCGGACGGGCGGGCCGCCGGGTCCGCGAGGACCGAGGCCCCGGCGGGCGCGCTGCCCGACTGGGACCTCGCCGCGCTCGCCGAGCAGGAGGCCGCGCCCTCGGCCCTGGAGTCGCCGGTGGCGCTGCGGCCGCGGGACGCCGAGGTGGTGGAGGGCGCGGGCGCCGAGACCGTCCGGGTCCTCGCCGAGGTGCTGCCGAATCTGCTGCCCGGGGGCCTGGAACGCCGCGGCGAGCTGCGCGCCCTCGGAGTGCGCCGGGTGCCGCTGACCGAGGCGATCGACCGGCTCACCGGCATCGAACGCGAAGCCTCCTGGTGGTGGCGGCTCTACGACAGCCTCGCCGGGGTCGACCCGGACCGGCTCAGCGGCCTCCCGGTCCCCCTCGCGGGCGGCACCGGCCGCACCGCCCTCGGCCCGCGGCACGTCCTGCTGCCGGGCACCGGCGACCGGTCCGGGAGCGGGACGGGCGCGGCCGAGGAGGCGGTCACCGCGGAGGGTGCCGTCACCCCCGGGGCGCTGGCCCGGCTCGGGCTCAAGGTGGCCCACCCCGAGGCGGCGCACCCCCTCCTGGAGAAGCTCGGCGCGCTGCCCGCGTCGCCGCGCGCCGTCCTGACCACCCCTCAGGTACGGGCCGCGGTCGCCGCCTCCCTCGACGACGACGGCTGGCAACTCGCCGAGAACCAGGGCGAGGAGCCGCTCGGCGCCGAGGAACTCGCCGCTCTCGTCCTGGAGTTGGTCCGCGCCGCCGGTCTGGAACCGGGCGAGGAGCCCTGGCTCGGCGCGCTGGCGCTGCCCGACGAGGACGGCGAACTCTCCCCGGCGGGCGAACTCGTCCTGCCCGGGAGCCCCTTCGCCCGCGTGATGCGCGAGGACGAACTCGCCCTGGTGGACGCCGACTGGGCCGCCCGCTGGGGTGAGCAGCCGCTGGCGGGCGTCGGCGTGCTCGCCGGTTTCGCCCTGGTACGCGCCACCGACGTGGTGCTCGACCCGGACGAACTCGACCCCAGGGAAGGCGACTTCGCCGAACCCGACGACGCCGGGCTGCTGGACGCGGTGGACGTCTGGTGCGAGGACGTCCTCGACCGGCTGCCCGAGACCCCGCTGCCCCCGGTCGCCACCGAACTGCTCGCCGTACGCGACCTGGAGGTCGTCGACGACGACCGCTGGCCCGAGGCGCTGGCCCAGCTCTCCCGGCCGCCGCTGCGGGACGCCCTGATCCAGCAGGTGCGGGTGCTGCTGCCGGACGGCGGCACCCGGACGGTGCGCCCCTACACGGCCTGGTGGCTGCGCGGGCACCCGGTGCTCGACGGCCGTCGCCCCGCCGGTCTGCGCGCGGCCGGCTCGGACCCGCTGCTCGCCGGTCTCTACGACTCCGCGGACGCCACCGGCTTCGACGACGAGCAGGTCCTGCGCGCCCTCGGGGTGCGCACCTCGGTCACCGCCCTGCTCGACGAACCCGGCGGCGCCGCCGAACTCCTGGACCGCCTCGCCGACCCGGACCGCGAGGTCACCGCCGCCCAACTGCACGCCGTCTACAGCCTGCTGGCCGAGCTGGACCCGGCGGAGGTGACCCTGCCGGAGGAGCTGCGCGCGGTACGGGACGGCGAGGTCCTGGTGCTCGACGCCGGGTCGGCCGTGGTCGCCGACACCCCCGACCTGCTCCCGCTGGCCGCCGGGCGCCCCCTGCTGCCGGTCCGCCCCGACCGGGCCGCCGCCCTCGCCGAACTCCTCCAGGTACGCCGCCTCAGCGAGAGTGCCTCGGGCGCGGTGACCGGGGACGGCGTGGTGCATCCGGTGCCCGGACCGGTACGCGTGCTGCTCGGCCCCGGCACCCCCGAGACGTACACCGAGTACGAGGAACTCCAGGTGGACGGCGTCGAGTTCGACTGGCGCCGCACCCCCGACGGCACCGTGCACGCGGCCACCGTGGAGGGCGTCGCCGCCGGGCTGGCCTGGGCCGCGGGACAGTGGCCGCGCCGCTTCGAGGTGGCCGCACTGCTCGAAGACCCGTCCCGTACCGCGGAGTTGGCGCGGGACCGGTGGTTCGACTGAGGGGCGGGGTCCGGGCGGCGGGCCGGTAGGCCGCTCGCGGCGGGAACTCGGGCGCGTCCCCGGTCGTCCCTCAGTGTGCCCCGCTGACGGCACGAAGGAGACCACGGATGTCGAGCGGCCTCCCGTCCCCGCTTCCGCCCGCTCTCACCCCGCCCGGGCGCGCCCCGCGCGGGACCGGGGTGCGGCGCGCCTTCCGGTCCCGTAAGGCGCTGTCGGGACTGACCCAGTGGGTGATCGACTGGGGAGTGCTGATCCTGGTCGTGGTGGCGGCGGTGTGGCTCGCCGCGGGCTTCGCCTGGGGGTGGGCCCACGCGTACCGGGTCTTCACCCTGATCGACTCACCGGTCCACGGCCTCCCGTGGGCCGCCTCGGTCATCGGCTGGCTGCTCGTCCCCGCGATCATCGGTGGCGTGGCCGGTCATGTGATCGCCGCCCGGATCCGCAGCGTCAAGGAGATCTCGCCCAACAACCTCTTCAAGAAGCGCAGTTGGGCGGACCGGCGCCGACTCCCCTCGCTGATCACCAAGTTGGGCAGGCTCTTCCACAAGTCGGAGCAGCGGCAGTTCCTGGACGCCTATGTGCGCATCGCCCACCGCGGCGACTGGCGGGAGGCGCAGGACCACTGGGAGATCGTGGTACGCGACACCCTGTGCACCGCGGAGTTCGCCGATCTGGACCGCACGGAGGCGCTGCGGCTCGCGGAGAGCCTCTGCCGCGAGCTGGCCTGGCTCCTGGCCCTCAGTGGACGCTGCCTGGTCTGCGAGGCCCGGCACACCCCGCCCGCCACCACCCCCTGAGCCTTCCGGCGCCGAGCCTCCGGGCCGCCGCCGGTCCCCAACTGCCCCCAGGAGCAAGGCATGCAGACACGCAGCGCCGTGGAGATAGCCCGGTCCGCGCTGGCCAAGGCCTCGCCCGGGGCCAGTGACGCGGCCCTGGACGAGGCCGCCCGGCTGCTCGTCCGCTGGGGCCTGGAGGGGCACGGGGCCTCGCTGGACCTGCCGCGCGCCCTGCTCATGGTGACCGACCTGGAGGGGGTCATGGGGGCCGCTGTCGAGGTCGCCCCCGAACAC
Organism: Streptomyces physcomitrii; assembly: GCF_012273655.1. Taxonomy (GTDB): domain Bacteria; phylum Actinomycetota; class Actinomycetes; order Streptomycetales; family Streptomycetaceae; genus Streptomyces; species Streptomyces physcomitrii. Next base: position 83,608 of record NZ_JAAWWP010000011.1, read on the forward strand.
GCGGGGCTCCGCCGGGAGGTCGGCGGCCTGCGGCGGCCCTGGCGCCGCCCGTCGTCCACGCCGCCCGGCGGCCGGTCGTCCGCGCCGCCCGGTCGCTTCACCTCCGCGACACCGGACGAGGGCGACGGCACCGACGCCCCGGGGGAGTGAATCGGGCCGGTCGCCGGTCGCCGGTCGCCCGTGCCGCCGGCAGCCGGGGCTATCCCTCCTCCACCACCGCGAACACCCCGCGTACGCCCGTCCCGTCCGGGAGTCGCCACCCCGCGAAGAGGCGGCCCAGGGCGGGGGCGGCCTCCTCGGGGGCGCCGTCCGGCAGCGGGGTCAGGGCGCGGTGCAGCCGGGGAGTGAGGGGCGCCGTCGCCGGTCCTGTGTAGTGGGCCCGGACGGTGGGGTCCGGGGTGTCGCTCTCGCTCTGCGCCTGCGGTGCGGACTTGCCGAGGAAGAGGGCGCCCAACTCCCGTACGAGCACCGGGTCGTGGGCACCGTCGTAGACCCAGCGGCGGCCCAGGACACCGTGCTCGGCGGTGCCGAGGAGGGCGTCCGCCGCCTCCTCCAGCGGGGCGGCGCGGTAGGTGAGCGGCACCAGATAGCTGCGTGGCTCCGCCTCGGGGCCCTCGGTCACCACCATGAACTCGATGCCGACCTCGCCCGCCGGGTCGTCCAGGCGGAAGCCGCCCGCCTTGGCGGGGCGCGGGCCGCCTTCCGGCTCCTGGTACCAGGGCTGGGCGGGGAGCCAGGAGGCGAGGAGTTCGAGTTTGGTCGGGCTCAGGGTGGTGCGGTGGATGACTGCCATGCGGGTTCCCCTCGGTCGGCCGCGCGTGCGGTGAACTGCCGCCGCGTACTCTGCCATTCTCCGAGGTGGGCCCGGCGGCGGCACTCCGCTGTCCAGCGGTCCCGGTAAGCCCCGTCCAGCGAACGGGACTTCGGTCCACCCCGGGTGCGTCCTGGTTGAAGGCCCCGGCGGACGAGCACTGGTTGACGGGCCCGGCGGCTGTCGATCGGCTAACTGCCGGGCGCCGCCGCCTGGTCGGCGGGGAACCTGCGCCCCGCCCACACCCACACCGGTTCGAGCAGCGCCGCGGCCACCACGGCGATGCCGACCGCGGTCCAGGGCATCGCGGAGCCCACCAGCCGCAGCGCGAAGAACTCCTGGAGCCAGGGCACCACGAGCACCACGAGGAAGGCCGCGCCCATCGTGGCCACCAGCAGGATCCGCCACCAGGTGTAGGGGCGGGCGATGATCGCGAGTACCCACAGCGAGATCAGGAAGAGGGTCAGGGTCGCCGCGCTGGTCTCGGCCTCCAGCGCGCCGGGCCCGGTGTAGTGGGCGCGGGCGAGCAGATAGGTGGCGAAGGTGGCGGCGCCCGCGAGGATTCCGGCGGGCAGGGCGTAGCGCATCACCCGGCGTACGAAGTGCGGCCTGGCGCGTTCCTTGTTGGGGGCGAGCGCGAGGAAGAACGCGGGCACCCCGATGGCCAGGGTGGACAGCAGGGTCAAGTGCCGCGGCAGGAAGGGGTATTCGACCTGGCAGCAGGCGACGAGCACGGCGAGCAGCACCGAGTAGACCGTCTTCACCAGGAAGAGGGTGGCGACCCGGGTGATGTTGCCGATGACCCGGCGGCCCTCGGCGACCACCGAGGGCAGCGTGGCGAAGCTGTTGTCCAGGAGCACGATCTGCGCGACGGCACGGGTGGCCTCGGAGCCCGCGCCCATGGCGACCCCGATGTCGGCGTCCTTCAGGGCGAGTACGTCGTTGACCCCGTCCCCGGTCATGGCCACCGTGTGCCCGCGCGACTGGAGGGCGCCGACCATGGAGCGCTTCTGCTGCGGGCTGACCCGGCCGAAGACCGCGTGCGCGTCCACCGCCTCGGCGAACTCCGCCTGCTTCTCCTCCCGTTCGGGCAGCCGGCGCGCGTCCACGGTCCCCTCGGCACCCGGCAGCCGGAGCTTGGCCGCGACGGCGCCGACGGAGACCGCGTTGTCGCCGGAGACCACCTTCACCGCGACGTCCTGCGCGGCGAAGTAGCGAAGGGTGTCCGCCGCGTCGGGACGCAGCCGCTGCTCCAGGACGACGAGCGCGGCCGGTTCGGCGTCCTGGGCGGCCCTCGGCCGCTCCAGTCCGCGGCGGCTCCGGGCGAGCAGCAGGACCCGCAGGCCCGCGGCGTTCAGCTCCTCGATGCCGGTGAGGACCGGGTCGCCCGCGGGCAGCAGCACATCCGGGGCGCCGAGCAGCCAGTCGGCGGCGCGGCCGTCCGGGTCCTCGATCCGGCCGCCGCTGTACTTGCGGGCCGAGGAGAACGGCAGCGGCAGCGTGCAGCGCCAGCCGGGCGCCGCGGGGAAGGCCGCGATGACCGCCCGGAGGCTGGCGTTGGGCCGCGGGTCGCCGGTCCCGAGGGCGCCCAGGACCCGGCGTACCGTCTCCTCCGTGCCGGGGGCCGGTCCTGCCCCCGGGGTGCCGTCCGGCAGCAGGCGCAGTTCGGTGACGTCCATGCCGCCCTCGGTGAGGGTGCCGGTCTTGTCCAGGCAGACCACATCGACCCGGGCCAGGCCCTCGATCGCGGGCAGCTCCTGCACCAGGCACTGCTTGCGGCCGAGGCGGATCACCCCGATCGCGAAGGCCAGCGAGGTCAGCAGGACCAGGCCCTCCGGCACCATCGGGACGATGCCGCCGATGGTGCGGGCGGCGGCGTCCCGGGCGCTGTCGTGCTCCAGGAACATCTGGCTGACGATCAGCGCGGCCGCGGTCGGGACCATCATCCAGGTCACGTACTTGAGGATGGTGGAGACCCCGCCGCGCAGCTCGGAGTGGACCAGGGTGAAGCGGGAGGCCTCCTCGGCGAGCTGCGCCGCGTACGCCTCGCGGCCGACCCTGGTGGCGGTGAAGGCGCCGCTGCCCGCGACCACGAAGCTGCCCGACATCAGCGGGTCCCCGGGGCGTTTGACCACCGGGTCCGCCTCGCCGGTGAGCAGCGACTCGTCGATCTCCAGGCCCTCGGCCTCCGCGCAGAGACCGTCCACCGGGATCTTGTCGCCGGGGCCGGTCTCGATCAGGTCCCCGAGCACGATCGTGGAGGTCCGGACTTCCCGCGACCGCCCGTCCCTGCGCACCACGGGGCGGGTCTCGCCGACCAGGGCGAGCGAGTCGAGGGTCCGCTTGGCGCGCAGCTCCTGGACGATGCCGATACCGGTGTTGGCGAGGATGACGAAGCCGAACAGCGAGTCCTGGACCGGGGCGACCACCAGGGTGATCACCCACAGCACGCCGATGATCGCGTTGAAGCGGGTGAAGATGTTGCCGCGGACGATGTCGGCGGCCGAGCGGCTGCTGCGCACCGGCACGTCGTTGACCTCGCCGCGCGCCACCCGCCGCGCCACCTCGGCGGTACTCAGCCCCGGCGCCCGCTCCGGAGCCCCGGCGGGAGCGCTCCCGCCGGGGCCGGCGGCCGTCCCGGCGCCGCTCCCCGCGGGCCGGTCCGGGGGGCCGTGGTCGTCGGCGCCGGTCCGCGCCCGCTGCGTCATGGTTTCGACGGTACGGGGAACCGCCGTGCTCCACTGCCCGGGGACCCGAAGATCAGACCTGGGGAGGGCCGTCCCGCGGGGCGCGTCCACCCGTGGTGGTAGCCGGGTGGAACCGGCGGGGGCGCGGGTGTCCACCCCTGGCCGTAGGGGACGGGACCAGGTGCGGCAGCCGGGTGGACCGGGTGCCGCCGGGCGGGCTGGGAGCCGCCGGGTGGACCTGGTGCCGCAAGGCCTTTAGGAGCCGCTCGCCTCCGCGCCCTCGCCGTCCGCCGCCCCGGAGCGGGCGATCGCCGCCTCGCGCCTGCGGACGTACCAGATGCCGAAGAGGCCGAGCCCGCCGCCGGCCAGGCAGGTCCACAGCCACCACAGGTGCCCGTGGTCGTCGAACCAGCCGTAGAAGGGCAGTTGCACCAGGAAGAGCACGAACCAGATCACCGTGCCGCCCGTGACGGTGCCGACGACCGGTCCCTCCAGGGGTTCCGGTGCCTCGCGGAGCGGGGTGCTGCGGCCAGGGGATCGGGTCATGCGGACAGCTTACGAGGCGGGTGCGCGGGGCCGGGCGCCAGGCGGTGCGGGGCGGCGCCGGAGCGCGGGCCCGGCCGTCAGGCGGCGGGGCGCAGGTGCCGCCGGGCCCACTCCTCGAAGCCGGTCAGCGGGATGCCCAGCTCCCGCGCGTACCGGGGGCGGCCCGGCTGACCGGCGGCGTTCAGCCACTCGTGGTGGGCGCCCATCGCGGGCATCCCGGCGGCGAGGGCCTCCTGCTCGGTCATGTCCGGCGCGGACAGCGGCCTGCCGAGGACGCGGGAGAGGACCGCGGCGATCTCCGTCATCGAGAGGTAGGCGCTCGCCAGCTCCAGCTCGACCCCGTCGAACCGCTCCGGCGCGGTGAAGGCCGCGGCCGCCGCCGAGCCGATGTCCGCCACCGCGACCAGCGACAGCCGGGTCTCCGGGTACAGGACGCTCACCAGGCCGCCCTCGATGCCGCGCGGGAAGAGGAAGGCCATGGACGGCAGGAAGTTCTCCATGAAGAAGCCCGGCTTGAGCAGCGTCCAGTGCGGGAACCCGGCCGCGCGGACCCGGTCCTGGATCGCGGTCTTGGCGCCCAGGGTCGGTTCCATCCGGGCCCAGCGGCCCTCGGCCCAGCCGGGGACCTCGGTGTGCTGCCCGGCGCCGGTGACCGAGGTGTGCACGAACTGCGCCACCCCGGCGGCCCTCGCGCCCTCCACGAGGTTGACGCCCTGGGCCACCTCCCCCTCGAAGTCGAAGCCGTCCGCGGTGGCGGCGGGCATCTGCACGGAGAAGACGGCTCGGGCGCCCTCGGCGGCCCGGACCACGGAATCGCGGTCGTGGAGATCGCCGGTGACCAGCTCGGCGCCGAGCGCCCGGACGGCCCGGGCGCGTCGGCTCGCCGGGTCCCGCACCAGCGCGCGGACGGGCACGCCCGCGGCCAGCAGCGCGCGGGCCGTGGCCCCGCCCTGCCTGCCGGTGGCGCCGGTGACCAGGACGGGTGCGCTCGCGGGCATGGCGCTTGCGGACATGGGGGCTCCTCGGGGTGGGCGGACAGGAAACGGCGGGCCCCGCCGTTTCTGCTCCGGTACGATATGGCGGGCCCCGCCGTTTAGCAATCCCGGCCGGGAGTCCCGTCGGCGGTCCCGGCGGTGGCGCGGTCGGCAATCCCGGAGGTGACGCAGTGCCCGAGCGGCAGCGTTCGGACGCCCGGCGCAACTACCGGCGCATCCTCGCCGTGGCCGAGGAGGAGGTCGCCGCGCGGGGTGCCGGTGCCTCCCTGGAGCAGATCGCCCGTACCGCGGGGGTCGGTTCGGCGACCGTGCGCCGGCACTTCCCCACCCGCCGCGCGCTCCTGGGGGCGGTCTCCCGGACGCGGATCGAGGCCCTGTGCGCCCGCGCCCGGGAGCTGACGGGCCGGGGCGACAGCCGGGCCGCCCTCCTGGAGTGGCTGGACGAGGTCCTCGCCTACTCCCTCTCCGCCCGGGGGCTGGCCTCCGCCCTCGCCTACGACGGCCCGGTGCGCGAGAACAGCTGCGCGGCGGTGCTGGAGGACGCGGGGGATCCGCTGCTGCGCCGGGCCGTACGGGACGGGGCGGTGGCGGCAGGGGTCACCGTCGCCGACCTGATCACGCTGATCGTCGGCATCGTCCTGGCCACCGAGGAGCACCCCGACCCCGCCGCCCAGGCGGACCGGCTGCTCCGGCTGGCCGTGGCCGGGCTGGAGTCCGCGGAGCTGGGCGAGGGGGAAGGGGCGGGCGAGCGGTCGGGGCGGCAAGGGGCTGGGCGAGAGCAGGAGCAGGGGCAGGGGCGGGAGCAAGGGCTGAGCTGAGGGTCCGTACGGCCGGGGCGGCCGGGGCGGCTGAGTGGGGGCTGCCCCCGTACCGCCATCGTTCAGATGCGGGTCCACACGCAGGTCTACGCGCGGAGATTTCCCTTGCGGTATCCATGTATTCATACTGAATCCCGTTCGACCTGGCCGGTTCTCATCGGAGATTCCCCCAAAGGCCCCCGCGCCGCGCACTCTCCCGGACCGGTCGACGGCCCCTGGCGGCCGGGTCGAGCCGCCCCCGCCGCAGCCGCACGATCCCGAGGTCCCCCATGCCCAGCCCGGCCCCCGGCCCGGTCGACGCCCCGCAGGGCGCGTCCGTGCTGCCGCACGGTCCGCTCGACCGCTTCTTCAAGATCAGCGAACGGGGCTCGACCCTCGCCCGTGAGGTGCGCGGCGGCTTCGCCACCTTCTTCGCCATGGCGTACATCGTCGTCCTGAACCCGATCATCCTGTCCAGCGCCAAGGACATGCACGGGCACCACCTGGACAACGGCCAGCTGGTCACCGCCACCGCGCTGACCGCCGCCTTCACCACCCTCCTGATGGGCGTCATCGGCAACGTCCCGATCGCGCTCGCCGCCGGGCTCGGCGTGAACACCGTGGTCGCCCTCCAGCTCGCCCCCAGGATGAGCTGGCCGGACGCGATGGGCATGGTCGTCCTCGCGGGCTTCGTGGTGATGCTGCTGGTCGCCACCGGTCTGCGGGAGCGGGTGATGAGCGCGGTGCCGCTCGGGCTGCGCAAGGGCATCGCCATCGGCATCGGCCTGTTCATCATGCTGATCGGCCTGGTGGACGCCGGTTTCGTCTCGCGGATCCCGGACGTGGCCGAGACCACGGTCCCGCTCCAGCTCGGCGGCGACGGGCGCCTGGACGGCTGGCCGGTCCTGGTCTTCGTGCTCGGGGTGCTGCTCACCCTGGCCCTCCTGGTGCGCAAGGTGCCCGGGGCGATCCTGCTCAGCATCGTCGCGATGACCGCGGTGGCGATGATCATCGAGGCGGCCGCGGACGTGCCCTCCTGGGGCCTGACGACCCCCAAGTGGCCCGGGAACCCGGTCTCCTCCCCGGACTTCGGGCTGGTCGGCGAGGTCAGCCTGTTCGGCGGCTTCGGCAAGGTCGGCCTGCTCACCGGCACGCTCTTCGTCTTCACCGTGCTGCTCTCGTGTTTCTTCGACGCGATGGGCACGATCATGGGCATCGGCGACGAGGCCGGGCTCACCGACGAGGCCGGCGGCATGCCCGGCATGAACCGGGTCCTCTTCGTCGACGGCATCGCGGTCGCCGCGGGCGGCGCCTCGTCCTCCTCGGCCACCACCTGCTTCGTGGAGTCCACCGCGGGGGTCGGCGAGGGGGCGCGTACCGGCTTCGCCAATGTCGTCACCGGCGGGCTGTTCGCGGTGGCGCTCTTCCTCACCCCGCTCGCCACGATGGTGCCCTCCCAGGCGGCCACCCCCGCGCTGCTCGCGGTCGGCTTCCTGATCCTCTCGGGCTCGATCCGCGACATCGACTGGGCGGACTGGACCATCGCCGTCCCGGCCTTCGTGACGATGCTGATGATGCCGTTCACGTACTCGATCACCAACGGCATCGGGATGGGCTTCATCACCTTCACGGTGCTGCGCCTGGTGGCGGGGCGGGCCCGCGAGGTGCCGGTCGCGATGTACGTGGTCGCGGCGGTCTTCGTCTTCTACTACCTGATGCCGGCGCTCGGGCTGACCTGAGGCCGGGCGGCGGAGCCGGGGTCAACCCGCGTCCCCGGCGCCCGCCGCTGCCGTGCGCCGTCAGACGGCTTTTCCGTAGAAACGTTCCGTCTCGTCGACGGCCGCGTGGAAGCGCTCGTCGAAGTCGTCGCGGACGAGCGTGCGGACCACGTAGTCCTGCACGCTCATGCCGCGCTTGGCCGCATGTCCCTTGAGCCGGTCGAGCAGCTCGCTGTCCACCCGCAGGCTGAGCACCGTCGATCCCATGGCACAAGCCTCCCGGGGCCCCGGCGCGCGGGGCCTCGCTTTCCGCAACCGTCTCACTCGTATGAGTGAGCGGTGGGCCGGAAGGGGGTTGGGTGGCCCGGGTCACGGGAAACGAGCTGGTACTTAGACAGAGTAATGAGTTAGGCTAAAGAACATGCCCGACCTTTCCCCTGGCCCGAGCGCAGGCCACCCCCCTCCCGGCGGGGCTCCCGCGGGTTCCGCTGTTCCCGCGGCTCCCCCCTCCCCCGAGGGGACCGCGGCGGGCGGCTTCCGTCCGGACGCCGCCGAGGACATCGCCGCGGTCAACGCCCTGCGCTCCGCCGTGATGCGGCTGTCGCGACGGCTGAAGCACCAGCGGGTGGACGAGTCGCTGAGCCCGACCGAGATGTCGGTCCTCGGCACCCTCTTCCGCTGCGGCTCGGCCACCCCCGGTGAGCTGGCGCGCAAGGAGCACGTCCAGCCGCCCTCGATGACCCGCATCGTGGCGCTCCTGGAGGCCAAGGGCCTGGTCAGTCTCGAGCCGCATCCCGAGGACCGCCGCCAGAAGCTCGTCACGCAGACCGAGCAGGCCGAGGCCATGCTGGAACAGAGCCGCCGCAAGCGGAACGCCTGGCTCTCCGGCCTCGCGGAGGAACTCGACGAGGACGACTGGGCGAAGATCCGCGCCGCCGCCCCCGTGCTGGAGAAGCTCGCCCACCTGTGACCGAGGGCGCCGCGCGCCCGCCGACCGACCGCCCAGGAGGCCCCGCCTTGAGTACGGGATCCGGAGCAGACTCCGCCCCCGTCCCAGCCACCCACGACCCCTCGCCCGCCCGCGAGAAGAACACCTTCAGCTCGCTGAAGGTCCGCAACTACCGGCTCTTCTTCACCGGGCAGGTCATCTCCAACACCGGCACCTGGATGCAGCGCATCGCCCAGGACTGGCTGGTGCTCAGCCTCACCGGCTCCTCCGCCGCCGTGGGCATCACCACGGCGCTCCAGTTCCTGCCGATGCTCCTCTTCGGCCTGTACGGCGGTGTGCTCGTCGACCGGCTGCCCAAGCGCGCGCTGCTGCTCGTCACCCAGTCCGCGATGGGCCTGACCGGCCTCGCCCTCGCCGTGCTCACCCTCAGCGGCCATGTCCAGGTGTGGCATGTGTATCTGACCGCCTTCCTCCTCGGACTCGCCACCGTCCTGGACAACCCGGCCCGCCAGACCTTCGTCTCGGAGATGGTCGGCCCCGGCCAGCTCGCCAACGCGGTCAGCCTGAACTCGGCCAACTTCCAGTCCGCCCGGCTGGTCGGCCCCGCCGTCGCGGGCGTCACCATCACCGCCGTCGGCTCGGGGTACGCCTTCCTCGCCAACGGCCTCTCCTTCCTCGCCCCGATCGCCTCCCTGCTCCTGATACGCACCGCCGAGCTGCACCCGGTGGCCCGCACCCCGCGCGGCAAGGGCCAGCTGCGCGAGGGGCTGCGCTATGTCGCGGGGCGTCCCGAGCTGCTCTGGCCGATCGTCCTCATCGGGTTCATCGGCACCTTCGCCTTCAACTTCCCGATCTGGCTCTCCGCCTTCGCCGACGACGTCTTCCACGCGGGCGCCGGCACCTACGGCATGCTCAACACCCTGATGGCCGCGGGCTCCCTGGCCGGTGCCCTGCTCGCCGCCCGCCGCGGCACCAGCAGGCTGCGGCTGCTGATCTTCGCCGCCGCGGCCTTCGGCGCCCTGGAGATCGTGACCGCGCTCGCGCCCACGTTCTGGCTCTTCGCGGCGCTGCTCGTGCCGGTCGGCATGTGCGGCCTCACGGTCAACGTCACCGCGAACTCCTCGGTCCAGATGGCCGTCGACCCCGCCATGCGCGGCCGGGTGATGAGCCTGTTCATGATGGTCTTCACCGGCGGTACGCCCTTCGGTGCCCCGCTCATCGGCTGGGTCACCGACACCTACGGCGCCCGGCTCGGCTTCGCCGCGGGCGGAGTCGTCGCCGTGCTCGCCGCCACCGCGGTCGCCTTCGCCCTCGCCAGGGCGGGCGGGCTGCGCCTGTCGGTGCGCTGGAACCGGGGCCACCCGGACGTGCGCTTCGTGCCGCGCGAGGAACTCGCGGCGGTGGCCTGAGGGGCGGCACCGGATGAGACTCTTCGCCGCCGTCCTCCCGCCGCCCGCCGCGGTGGACGAACTCGCCCGCGCCGTGGCCCGCCTGCGCGCGCTGCCGGGCGCCGAGGCGCTGCGCTGGACCGACCGGGAGGGCTGGCACCTCACCCTCGCCTTCTACGGGGAGACCGCCGAGGAGGAGCTGCCCGCGCTCTCGGCGGGCCTCGCCCTCGCGGCGGCCGGGGAGGCGGACTTCCCGCTGGCCCTGCGCGGCGGCGGCCGCTTCGGCTCCCGCGCGCTGTGGGCCGGGGTGGCGGGCGACCTGACCGCCCTCGGCCGCCTCGCCGAGCGGTCCCGGGCTGCCGCCCCCGGCGACGCCGACCGCACCTACCGGCCCCATCTGACCCTGGCCCGCGGCCGCGGCCCCGCCGACCTGGCCCCGTACGTCTCCGTGCTCGACGCCTTCGAGGGCGCCGGGTGGCGGGCCGGGGAGCTGGCCCTGGTCCGCAGCAACCTCGGGGGCGGGCCGGACCGCGCCGGCCCGCCGCGGTACGAGAAGGTCGCGGGCTGGCCCCTGAGGGGCGCAGGTTAGTCTCGGAGGGTGAATCCCAAGACCCGCAACCAGATCATGGCCGGTGTGCTCGTCCTGATGTTCGCCGTGGTGGCGGTCGCCGCCGCAGCCGGGCGCTGAGTACGGGCGGCAGCCGAGCAGGCCGCCGGCCGGACCGGCCCGCGAGGGACCGGCCCGGCCGGGCAGTGCCCCGCCGGGTGGTCGCCCGGCCGGGCAGTGCCTGACCGGGCGACCGCCCGGCGATCACCGGGCGGAGGCCGCCGGGATCACCAGGCGAAGGCCTCCGGGGAGGGACCCGGACCCGGGAAGATCCCCTCCAGGCCGTCGAGGACCTCCGCCGAGAGCTCCAACTCGACCGCACGCAGGGCGGAGGCGAGCTGGTCCGCGGTGCGCGGGCCGACGATGGGGCCGGTGACCCCCGGGCGGGTGAGCAGCCAGGCGAGCGCCGCCTCGCCCGGTTCCAGACCGTGCTTGGCGAGCAGGTCCTCGTAGGCCTGCACCTGCTCCCGTACCGCCGTGTTGGCGAGCGCGTCGGCGCTGCGGCCGGAGGCGCGGCGGCCGCCCTCGGACTCCTTGCGGATCACCCCGCCGAGCAGCCCGCCGTGCAGCGGGGACCAGGGGATGACGCCGAGTCCGTACTCCTCGGCGGCGGGGATGACCTCCATCTCGGCGCGGCGCTCGGCGAGGTTGTAGAGGCACTGCTCGCTGACCAGGCCGAGGCGCCCGGCGCGGGCGGCGGCCTCGTTGGCCTGGGCGATCTTGTAGCCGGGGAAGTTGGAGGATCCGGCGTAGAGGATCTTGCCCTGCTGGATCAGGACCTCGACGGCCTGCCAGATCTCCTCGAAGGGTGTCTTCCGGTCCACGTGGTGGAACTGGTAGACGTCGATGTAGTCGGTCTGGAGCCGCTTGAGGCTGGCGTCCACCGCCCGGCGGATGTTCACCGCGGAGAGCTTGTCGTGGTTGGGCCAGACCTCGCCGCCGGCGCCCATGTTCCCGTAGACCTTGGTGGCGAGCACCGTCTTGTCGCGCCGTCCGCCGCCCTGGGCGAACCAGGTCCCGAGGATCTCCTCGGTACGGCCCTTGTTCTCGCCCCAGCCGTACACATTGGCGGTGTCGAAGTAGTTGACCCCCGCGGCGTGCGCCGCGTCCATGATCGTGTGACTGGTCGCCTCGTCCGTCTGCGGCCCGAAGTTCATCGTGCCGAGAACGAGGCGGCTGACCTTGAGTCCCGTGCGTCCAAGCTGCGTGTACTTCATGGCAACCCAGCCAACGCGCTGGAGTGCGCTCTAGGCAAGGGCGGCAGGGCGGGCGAGTGGGGGGCGGGGCGGCCCGGGGTCAGTCCCGCGGGAACTCGTCCGTCCTGAGCACGAGTCCGACCGGGGTCCGGCTCAGGTCGAGTACGTCACCGAACGGCGCCCGGGTCTCGGTCGCGTACTCCTCGCCCTTGGGGGAGGTGAAGAGATGGCAGCGGGCCTGGTAGGGGTCGACGATCAGATACACCGGCACCTCGGCCAGCGCGTACACGGCCTTCTTCGGCCCGTAGTCGTTCCGCGCCGTGCTCTGCGAGACGACCTCGACCACGCACTCGACATCCTGGTGCCGCCAGCGTCCGGCCGCTGTCTTCACCGCGCCCTCCGCGATCACGGTGACGTCGCTGGCGAAGCCGTTGAGCAGTCCCGGGTAGTCGACGCGCACATCGGACTTGAGGCGGGCCCGAGGATACTTCGTCCGCAGCTGCTCGAAGATGTCGGCGATGATGTCCCAGTGGGTGTCCCGCTGCGGCGACATGAAGATGTTTCCCCCGACGATTTCCACCTTGGTTCCTTCGGGGACGGGCATCTTCTCGAGCACCTCGAACATCCTGTCCAGAGTCAGCTCGTCGTCGCTGTCGGCCATGCTGATCCTGTCGCTGTCCACGACGGTCATTGTGGCGCTCCTCCCCGCTGCGGCGTGTGTGCATGCAGCCGGACGGTTCAACGAGGTGGGCCGGGGCGGGGGCACGGGGGGTTCCGTACGGGTGTGCGGTTGTCCGGAAACCTTCGGTGGTGTGCTCCTCGCCGTACTCACCCGGGGCCGGCCCGCGTCAGGCCCGCTCCGCCGCGTACTCCTCCCCGATCCCCCACCCCTGGTGCAGTGACTCGGCGAAGGCGGCGGCGAGTTTGTGTTCGCCGGACTCGCTGGGGTGGGTGCCGTCGTAGGTGTCGAGGTGGAGGTCGTAGTCGGCCGGCGGGGAGGCGAGGAGGAGGGGGGAGGGCGGGGCCGCGAGGTCGGCGACGGCCTTGGCGAGGAGGACGTTGAAGTGGGCGACCTCGGCGGCGAAGGGGGCGTCGTGCCCGGCGCGGATGTTGGGGATGACCGGCATCAGGACGCAGCGCAGGCGGCGGTTGGCGGCGCGGGCGCCGGCGAGGAAGCGGTGCACGTTCTCGGCGGTCTGCTCGGCATTGGTGTAGAAGCCGAGGTCGATCAGGCCGAGGGAGACGAGCAGGATGTCGGCGCGGGCGGCGGCGACGTGCTCCTCGATGACGGGGGCCATGTGCAGCCAGCCCTCGCCCCAGCCCGCGAGGTGGCGGCGGTGGCGGGCGGGGAAGTCCGGGTCGGCGTAGTCGGCGGAGACGGCCTCCCCCGCGGCCTTGTCGTAGAGGGTCTCGCGGGGGCCGACGATCTGGAAGGGGCCGCCGAGGCTCGCGCACAAGTGCTGCCACATGCGGTAGCGCCAGGTGTACTCGCCCGCGCTGCCGATCGTCATCGAGTCACCGACGAACATGAACCTGAGCATCGGCTCATCATCCCGGAACCGCGGCCCGCCGGGGACCGTCCTCCCGCCGACTGTGAGCAGGCCCACCACGGGGCGCCGCGGTCCCCGCGAGCCCGGCCCGTCCGGGGGCCGCCTGTGACGATGGCCACGCGCCGGGCATCGCGGCGGTGTCCGGCGTCCGGGATGGCAGGCTGTGCGGCATGCGTGTGCGTTCGCTGCCGCTGGCAGCCGGTGCCCTTGCGGCCCTTGTCCCGGTCTCGTTCGCCGTCACCCCCGCCCGTGCGGACGGCGGCGGCGCGGCGAGCTTCACCCTCACCGACCCCCGGATCACCGAGTCCAGCGGTCTGGCCGCCAGCCGGGCCCACCCGGGCGTCTACTGGACGCACAACGACAGCGACGACGGCCCCTACCTGTACGCGGTGGACTCGCGCACCGGCAAGACCGTCGCCACCGTCACCATGAAGGGCGTCGGCAGCCCGCGCGACGTCGAGGCGATCTCGATGGGCCCCGGCAACACCCTCTGGGTGGGCGACATCGGCGACAACCGCGGCGGCACCTGGCCCTACGTCTGGATCTACCGGCTGCCCGAGCCGAAGGAGCTGCGCGACCAGACGGTGCGGGCCACCCAGTACACGGTGAAGTACGCGGACGGGCCGCGGGACGCCGAGGCGCTGATGGTGCATCCGAAGACCGGCCGGGTCTACATCGCCGACAAGAAGGAGGAGGGCGGCTCGCTCTGGGCGGCGCCGAAGACGCTCTCCACCGGCGGCACCAACGTCTTCCGGCGGGTCGCGGACACGGGCATGTGGGTCACCGACGGCGCCTTCTCGCCGGACGGCAAGTGGCTCGCCCTGCGCAGCTACTTCGGCGGCGCGAGCTTCGCCTGGAACGACGGCAGGCCCAAGCGGCAGGGCAGGCTGAGCGTCCCGATGCAGCCGCAGGGCGAGTCCCTCACGTACGCCGCCGACGGCTCGGCGCTGATGTACGGCAGCGAGGGGGACGGGAGCCGGGTCACCGCGCGGCAGCTGCGGGCCCGGGACGGCGGCAAGGGCCCCTCCCAGGACGGCAGCGCCACCGGCGGGGATGCGGGCAGCGGCGCGGGCTTCGAGGGCGACTGGAAGAAGGGCGCGCTGGTGATGGCGGTCGCGCTCGCCGCGGTCTTCGGCCTGAAGCGGCTCTTCGCCCGCCGCCGCTGAGCGCACCGGCGGCGGGTGCGGAGAGCGCCGCCGCCGAGGCCCGGCCCCCACGCGGTCCCGCCTTCCTCGGCGCGGGTGCCGAGCATCCCGTACGGCCATAACATCCACGTATGCCAGGTATGTCAGGTGAGCCGGGTGGGCCCGGGGAGGACGGGCCGCCGGATCCCCCGACCGCGCCGGAGCTGCTCGTCGAGTCCGGCGGCGAGGCGCGGGTGATGAGCCCGCGGCGCAGCTACCGGGTGGGCCGGGACCCCCGCAGCGACCTGGTGCTCGACGACTCCCGGGTGTCCTGGCACCACGCGGTGCTGCGGCCCGCCCGGGGCCGCTGGCTGGTCGAGGACGCGCGGAGCACCAACGGCACGTACACCGAGGGGCGGCGGGTGCGGCGCACCCCGGTCGGGCCGGGCAGCGTGATCCGCTTCGGCAGCCCCGCCGACGGGCCCTGCGCGGTGCTCCGGGGCCTGCCGCCGGAGGGGGCCGCGGAACCGGCCGCCGTGGCCCGCCCCGGCGGCACCCGCACCTTCCGGCGGCCGAGCACGGTGCGCCCGCTGCCCACCGCGCGCCGCACCCGGATCGGCCGCGCCCCGGACAACGACCTGCGCGTCGACGACCTCGCCGTCTCCCGGCACCACGCCGAACTGCGCGCGGGCCCCGGCGGCTGGCGGATCGCCGACCTCGGCAGCCACAACGGCACCTATCTGGGCGGGCGGCGGCTCACCGGCAGCGCCCCGGTGCTCCCCGGTGACCTCGTCGGCATCGGGCACTCCGCCTTCGTCCTGGTCGGCGAGGAACTCCAGGAGTACGTGGACACCGGCGAGGTCTCGCTGGACGTCCAGGATCTCTCCGTACACGTCGACAAGGGGCGCCGCACGCTGCTCGACGCGATCTCCTTCCCGGTCGGGGAGCGCACCCTGCTCGCCGTGGTCGGGCCGAGCGGCGCGGGCAAGTCGACCCTGCTCAACGCGCTGACCGGGCTGCGCCCCGCCGATCAGGGCACCGTCCTCTACGACGGCCGCGACCTCTACCGCGACTACGCCGAACTGCGCCAGCGCATCGGCCTGGTCCCGCAGGACGACATCCTGCACACCCAGCTCACCGTCGGCCGCGCGCTCGGCTACGCGGCCCGGCTGCGCTTCCCCGAGGACACCGCCAAGGCCGAGCGCCGGGCCCGGGTGGACGAGGTGGTCCGCGAACTCGGCCTCCAGGAGCGGGTGGACCAGCACATCCACGCGCTCTCCGGCGGCCAGCGCAAGCGGGTCAGCGTCGCCCTGGAGCTGCTCACCAAGCCCTCGCTGCTCTTCCTGGACGAGCCGACCTCGGGCCTGGACCCGGGCATGGACCGCTCGGTGATGGGGACCCTGCGGGCCCTCGCCGACGACGGCCGCACCGTCGTCGTGGTCACCCACAGCGTGCTCAGCCTGGACCTCTGCGACCGCCTCCTCGTGCTCGCCCCCGGCGGACGGCTCGCCTACTACGGCCCGCCCGGCGAGGCCCTGGACCACTTCGGGCACACCGACTGGCCGGAGGCCTTCGAGGCCTTCGAGCGGGACCGGGACCGCGACTGGGCGGGGCTCTTCCGCGCCTCCCCGCTCCACCGCCGCTATGTGCGCGGGGAGTCTCGGCAGCCGCGGCGCCCCGCCCAGCCGCCGCCCGGGCCGGTCGCCCCGCCCACCGCGCAGAGCTGGGGCGGGCAGCTGCGCACCCTGGTCCGGCGCTATGCCGCCGCGCTGAGTTCGGACCGCACCTTCCTGGTGATCATGGTCGTGCTGCCCTTCGTGACCGGGGCGATGGCGCACGCCCTCGCGGGCAGCGGCCTGAACCGGGACTCGGCGCTGAACGCCCTGCTGATCCTGTGCGTGGGCGCGGTCCTGACCGGGGCCGCCAACGCGGTGCGCGAACTGGTCAAGGAACGGGTGATCTACCAGCGGGAGAGAGCCGTCGGCCTGTCCCGATCCGCGTATCTGATGTCCAAGGTCCTGGTGCTCGGGGCGGTCAGCGTGGTGCAGGCGGTGGTCCTCACCATGGTGGCGCTCTTCGGCGTGGACCTGAACGCCCCGGACGGCAGCGGGGTGCTGCTGCCGCCGCTCCTGGAGATCACCCTCGCGGTGGCGCTGCTCGCCTTCACCTCGATGATGCTCGGGCTGCTGGTCTCGGCGCTGGTGCGCAAGGAGGAGGTCACCATGCCGCTCCTGGTGCTGCTCGCCCTGGTGCAGGTGGTCTTCTGCGGGGCGCTGCTGGTCCTCGACGGGGTGCCGGGCCTGGAGCAGGTGGCCTGGCTGGCGCCGTCCCGGTGGGCGCTCGGCGCCATGGCGGGCACCGTCGGCCTGGGCGCGCTCGTCCCCGGCGACATCACGGCCGACCCGCTGATGCGGCACTCGGCCCCGGTCTGGCTGCTCGACATGGGCATGATGCTCGTCCTCAGCCTCCTCCTCGGCCGCCTGGTCGCCCATCTGCTGCGGCGCCATGAGCCGGAGGTCATGCGGGAGTAGCCGCCGGGGCGGAGAGGCGGGCCCGGCGCGCGACCGGGCCCGCGGGGGGCGCGCCTCGGCCGTCCGCCCCCACCCCTAGCTCACCCGTCGCTCAGCCGTCCGCACCCGGGGCCTGGCTCACCGGCGGTCCCTCGCCGCCGTGCGCCTCGTCGGGGCCGGTCAGCCGCAGCTCGTACTGGAGGGTCCGGTCCCGCTTGACCAGGCGGTGCACCAGCGGCACCAGCACCCCGTGCACCACCGGGTGCTTGCGCACCAGGAGCCGCTTCGCGTGCCGGTCCTCCTCGCCGCCCTGGTCGAGCAGCCGCACCCGGGCGCCCACCGCGGCCCCGGTCGGCGCCCCGCGGAAGGTGCAGGGCGCGATCTCCACCCGCGCCTCGCGCCGCATCCGGCGGACCTTCCAGGCCCTGCCGTACGTACGGAAGTACGCGTGGTCGCCGTCGACCGCGAGGTTGACGGGGGTGCCGACGCCCGTGCCGTCCTTCTTGTACGTGGTGAGCAGCACGGTGTACTGGCGTACGAATCGGGCCAGTTCCGGGATCGCGGGTTTCTTCATGCCCCTATGAGGCCACCCGGGGCGCCCCAGCGGAAGCCGTACGCACCGACCGGCCGGGCCGTAACGCGCCGACGGGGTGCCCGGAGGATCCCGGGCACCCCGTCGCGGGGGCCGTCACCTCCGCCGCTCGGCGGGGGCGCGGCACCGGCTCAGAGCTGGGCGATGACGTGGTCGATGCAGCGGGTCAGCGCCTCCACGTCGGCGGGCTCGACGGCCGGGAACATCGCGATCCGCAGCTGGTTGCGGCCCAGCTTGCGGTACGGCTCGGTGTCCACGATGCCGTTGGCGCGCAGCACCTTGGCGACCGCGGCGGCGTCGACGTCCTCGTTGAAGTCGATGGTGCCGATGACCTGCGAGCGCTTCGCCGGGTCGGTGACGAAGGGGGTGGCGTGCTTGCTCTCCTCGGCCCAGCCGTACAGCGTCCGGGAGCTGGTGGCGGTGCGGCGGACCGCCCAGTCCAGACCGCCCTGGCCGTTGATCCAGTCCAGCTGCTCGGCGAGCAGGAAGAGGGTGGCGAGCGCCGGGGTGTTGTACGTCTGGTCCTTGCGGGAGTTGTCGATCGCCGTGGGCAGGCTGAAGAACTCCGGCACATGCCGCCCGGAGGCGTGCACCCGCTCGGCGCGTTCCAGCGCGGCCGGGGAGAAGGCGGCGATCCACAGCCCGCCGTCGGCGGCGAAGGACTTCTGCGGCGCGAAGTAGTAGACGTCCGACTCGGCGATGTCGACCGGCAGCCCGCCCGCGCCGGAGGTCGCGTCGACCAGCACCAGCGCGCCCTCGTCGGCGCCCGCGACCCGCTGGACGGGGGCGGCCACACCGGTGGAGGTCTCGTTGTGGGTGAGGGCGTAGACGTCGGTGCCCGCCTCGGCCCGGGGCTCCGGGTGCGAGCCCGGGTCGGCGGCGATCACGGTGGGCTCGGCCAGCCAGGGCGCGAGCTTCGCCGCCTTCGCGAACTTGGAGGAGAACTCGCCGAAGGTGAGGTGCTGCGACTTGTTCTCGATGAGCCCGTGGGTCGCGATGTCCCAGAAGGCGGTGGAGCCGCCGTTGCCGAGGACGACCTCGTACCCCTCGGGCAGTGAGAAGAGCGCGCGTACGCCCTCGCGGACCCGGCCGACCAGTTTCTTCACCGGGGGCTGGCGGTGCGAGGTGCCGAGCAGGGAGGTGCCGGTCGCGGCGAGCGCGTCCACGGCCTCCGTCCGCACCTTGGAGGGACCCGCGCCGAATCGACCGTCCGCGGGCTTGATGTCAGAGGGAATCCGGATCTCAGCCACGGGCCGAGCCTAGACGCTCCGGCGGCCCTGTCCACCGCGCTGTCCGCCCGATGAGACGGCGGCCGGGCGGTGGCCGGTCACTCCCCGGTGCCCGGTCGCGGATGTGCCGGACGGGACGCGGGTGGCGCAGGGGACGGGAGAAGGTTTGGCGAGCGGGCATCCTGAAGGCATGACCGATCGCGAGGTAGAGGCACTCGGCGGACAGGCCCCGGCGGGCGGAGCGGACGACCCGGAGGCGAAGAGCGCCCGGCAGCCGGCCGGCCGGGACGTGCTCGGCGCCCGGCTGCGCGCCTCGGTCCGCGGCGAGGTCGCCCTCGACGCCACCGCACGCGCCCTGCACACCATGGACGCCTCCAACTACCGGCGGGTGCCGCTCGCCGTCGTCGCCCCCGTGGACGCCGAGGACGTCGCCGCCGTCCTCGCGGTCTGCCGCGAGGAGCAGGTGCCCGTCGTCCCGCGCGGCGGCGGCACCTCGATCGCCGGGCAGGCCACCGGCACCGGCGTGGTCCTCGACTTCACCCGGCACATGAACCGCATCCTCGCCGTGGACCCCGAGGCGGGCACCGCCCTCGTCCAGCCCGGGGTGGTCCTGGACCGCCTCCAGGAGGCCGCCGCCCCGCACGGGCTGCGCTTCGGCCCCGATCCCTCCACCCACTCCCGCTGCACCCTCGGCGGCATGATCGGCAACAACTCCTGCGGCTCCCACTCGGTGGCCTGGGGCACCACCGCGGACAGCGTGCGCCGCCTCGACGTGCTCGGCTCCGACGGCCGCGCCAGGCGCCTCGCCCAGGGCTGGACGGACGCCCCGGCCGGGCTGCGCGAACTGGTCGAGGGCGAACTCGCCCTGCTGCGCACCGGTTTCCCCGAGCTGCCGCGCCGCATCTCCGGCTACGCCCTGGACGCCATGCTGCCGGAGAACGGCACCGACCTCGCCCGCGCCTTCTGCGGCAGCGAGGGCACCCTCGGCGTCCTCACCGAGGCCGAGGTCGCCCTGGTCCGGCCGCCCGCCGCCCGGGTGCTCGCCGTCCTCGGCTACCCCGACGAGTCCGACGCCGCCGAGGCGGCGCCCGCGCTGCTGCCGTACGGGCCGATGACCGTCGAGGGCATGGCCGCCGACCTGGTCCCGCCGGGCACCACCGGTCTGCCGCGCGGCGGGGCCTGGCTCTTCGTGGAGGTCGGCGGCGAGAGCCCGGCCGAGGCCCGCGCCCACGCCGAACGCCTGGTGCGCGCCGCCGGCACCCCGCACTCCCTTGTGGTCTCCGACCCGGCCGGGCAGCGCGCCCTGTGGCGGATCCGGGAGGACGCCAGCGGCACCGCCACCCGGCTGCCCGAGAGCGCGGGCGGCGGGGAGGCCTGGCCCGGCTGGGAGGACTGCGCGGTGCCGCCCGCCCGGCTCGCCGCCTATCTGCGCGACTTCCGCGCCCTGCTCGCCGAGCACGGGCTGCGCGGCACTCCGTACGGGCACTTCGGCGACGGCTGCATCCACGTCCGGATCGACTTCGATCTGATGAGCCATCAGGGAGTGCGCAGCTTCCGGCTGTTCTCCGAGGAACTCGCCAAAGTCGTGGTGGCGCACGGCGGTTCGCTCTCCGGCGAGCACGGCGACGGCCAGGCCCGCGCCGAACTCCTGCCCACCATGTACGGCCCGCACCTGGTACGCCTCTTCGAGCGCACCAAGTCCCTCTGGGATCCGGCCGATCTGCTCAACCCGGGAATGCTGGTACGCCCCGCGCCCCTCGACAGCAACCTCCGCTTCGACGTGCTCCCGCGCCGCCCGGTCGACGTCGCCTTCGGCTATCCGCACGACAACGGCGACTTCTCGGCCGCCGTCCGCCGCTGCGTGGGCGTCGCCAAGTGCCGTACGGACACGGCCGATTCGGGGGTCATGTGCCCCTCCTTCCGGGCCACCGGCGAGGAGGAGCACTCCACCCGCGGCCGGGCCCGGCTGCTGCACGAGATGCTCGCGGGCGAGGTCATCACCGACGGCTGGCGCTCCACCGAGGTACGCGACGCCCTCGACCTCTGCCTGTCCTGCAAGGGCTGCCGCTCCGACTGCCCGGTCGGCGTCGACATGGCCACCTACAAGGCCGAGTTCCTGCACCACCACTACGAGGGCCGCCTGCGCCCCGCCGCGCACTACGCCCTCGGCAGGCTGCCGCGCTGGCTGCGCCTGGTCCACGGGCTGCGCCTGACCCGCCCGGTCAACGCCCTGGCCGCGGTGGGCCCGTTCGCCGCCCTCGCCAAACGCCTCGGCGGCATCTCCGCCGAACGCGCCCTGCCGGTACTGCCCGCCGAGACCTTCACCCGCTGGTGGCGGCGCGGGCTGCGGCGGGCCTCGGGCGGGCGCCGGGGCGGTGCGGTGCGGCGGCTCCAGGCCGGGCGGACGGTGATCCTGTGGCCCGACACCTTCACCGACCACCTCTCGCCCCAGGTCGGCCGCGCGGCCGTGGAGGTGCTGCGGGACGCGGGCCTCGAATGCCTGGTCCCGGAGAAGGTCTGCTGCGGACTCACCTATGTCTCCACCGGCCAACTCGACGGCGCCCGCGCCGTGTTGCGCCGCACCCTGGACCGGATGGAGCCCTATCTGCAGACCGGCGCCCCCGTCGTCGTCCTCGAACCGAGCTGCGCCGCCGCCCTCCGCACCGACCTCGTCGAACTCCTCGGCGAGGACCCCCGCGCCCGCACCCTCGCCGACTCCGTCCTCACCTTCGCCCAGGCCCTGGAGCAGTACGCCCCCGGCTGGCGCCCGCCCCGGCTCGACCGCCCGGTGGCCGGGCAGACCCACTGCCACCAGCACGCCGTCCTCGGCGACGCCGCCGAACGCCGCCTGCGCGAACGCGCCGGACTCACCGGCGAGTTGAGCGGCGGCTGCTGCGGCCTCGCCGGAAACTTCGGCTTCGAACGCGGCCACGAGGACGTCTCCCGCGCCTGCGCCGAGGAACAACTCCTGCCCTCCGTACGCCAGTCACCCCCCGACACCGTCCTCCTCGCAGACGGCTTCTCCTGCCGCACCCAACTCGACCAGCTGGGCGGGGTGGAGGGCCGGCATCTGGCGGAGGTACTGGCGGAGGGGTTGGGGGAGGTGGGGGGATCGGCGGGGGTGTGAGGGGGTGTCACCTGACAATGGTGGCTGGGGAGTTGAGCCGGATGGGCCGCTCTCCGGTGCGTTTTATGCGATGACGCGAATACGGGCGCTCCCGCATGGACGGCCTGGGCGCCCCGCTCGTACCGTCATGGCGTCCGGCCCGCAGGGGGCCGCCGAGGGGGTTCGCAGTCATGTCTCGTGAGGAACTGACCCGGCTCACCGGCAACGGGAACGGCACGTGCGGCAAGGACGACTGCCCGAACGTCTACCGGACCGCGGCGGGATCATTTCTGGTCCAGGGTGACGTGTCCCATGCCTTCAAGGCGCCCGACGGGGAAGGGCTTGTGGAAATTCCGGAGGAGACGTTGAGGGAGGCCGTTCGTGCTCTTGGCTGGTGAGGAGTGGGCTGCTCGCTTTGCGGGATTCCAGCGGGAAGCCTGGCGCCTGGAGACCCTGCCGCAGTACCTCATGCCCCAGGAGGCGGAGGAATTCGCGTCCTTCAGGGACGGCGCTCGCATCGATCCGGCAGCCGTGTCGAACGAGTACACGGACCGGCTGCGCAGGCAAGCCGCAGCGGGGCGGATGCAGGGCAGGGTCCATGTGCTGACCCGCCCCCTCTCCGACTATCTGCGGTTCGAGTTCCATCACTACTACCGGCCGCACGCCCTGGCCGGCGAGCAGATCCGCATTCTCGATGTCACGAACCGCCCCAATCCCCTTGAGGGGGCACAGGACTTCTGGATGTTCGACCGTTCCGAAGTGGTCCTCATGAATTACCACGCCGACGGCCGGCAGATCAGCCGGGAGGCATGGGCCGGTGAGGTCGCACCGTTCCTCGAATACCAGAGGATCGCGGTGAGCGAGTCGGTTTCCTTCGAGGAGTACGTGAAGGGCCTTGACCTTTGACCCCGGAGCCCTAGGTCATTCCAGGTCGGACCTAGCGGCAGCGTTGAAGCGGGAGCGCAAGCGGGCCGGGTGGACCCAAGTCCGGCTCGCCAAGCGCTGCAATATGAGTCAGACCAAGGTGAGCACCATCGAAAGCGGGAAGTCGACCCCCGCCTTGGTCGATGTCGAGCTGATCCTCGAAGCCCTGGGCTCCGGGGGGCCGCCGGCTGCCGACATCCTGTCGCTCGCGCGCTCCGCGCACACCGAGTGGCAGGACCATTGGGCGTCGCGCCGCAGAGGACTGGACAAGAAGCAGAACGAGTTGGCCCGTCTGGAGGCGGCGACCGAAGAGTTCCGCTTCTTTCTGCTTTCCATGATCACCGGCCTCCTGGCCACACCCGATTATGTGCGGGCGAGCATCGCCGATGTTTCCGGTGACCAGTCCAAGACCATCGCCAAGAAGCTTGAACGGCAGAACGTCCTCCTTGAATCCGCGAAGTCGTTCACGTTCATCCTGACCGAGCAGGCTGTCAGGTGGCCTCTTCTCCCGCCGCTTGCGATGGCCATGCAGCTGGACCGGTTGGTGTCGGTTTCCCGGCTGCCCCAGGTCCGCCTGGGTGTTCTCCCTCTCGTCGGCCACATCCCGGAAAGGCCCTTGAACACCTTCACGGTCTACGACCGGCGCCTGGCCACCGTGGAGACGGGTACGGGAGCTTTGGTGCTGCGGGACCACCGAGACGTGAACGCTTACCGAGATGACTTCGACAGATACGAGGGATACGCGGTGTGGGGCGAGGAGTGTCGGGAGTTGCTCTCCGAATGGTCCATGATCTTTACCCGACAGCACCCATAAAAGGCCGAGTCGGGGCCGGTTCGAGGAATCATTTCCCCGTACTCACGAGCCGGGAGGCGGGGACAGCATGGCAGTGGCGCCGACGGAGACCGAGACCGCAGGAGACGGAGGCGCGGAACAGGTGCCTCAGACGCACGCACCGTGGGGCACGCGGCGGATGGGGCCGTATGCGGCCACCTCCACGGTTCCGCAGCACCTGCCCGTGATCGACCCCCGTACGCAGATCGCGCTGATCGTGGACCGGCACGGGCGGACGGTCGAACTGGGCGGTCACGGCACCAGCACGAGCGGTCTGACGCCCACGGCGACCAGCCCCGGTGACGGGGCCGGTCCGGGCGGCGCGACCGACGCGGACAGCACCGAGTCCTACGACCAGGACCAGGGCTCCGACTGATGGGCGACCGCAGGTCCGTGCTGGTGCTGACCAACCCCCACGACGTGACAGCCGACGTGGTGTTACGGCTTCTCCTCGCACGCCGGGTCCCCGTGGTCCGCCTCGACCCCGGCGCCGACCTGCACACGGGTGCCTCGCTGACCGCCATGTACCGGTCGGGCGAGCAGCGGGGCAGGCTCCGTACGGCAAGCCGGGAACTCGACATCACCCGGGTTCGATCGGTCTGGGTGCGCAGGCCCTCGCCTTACGAAGGGCCACCCGGGCTGCGCGGTCAGGACCGCCGGTTCGCCTCGGAGCAGGCGTTGTGGGGTGCGGGGGGCATCCTCGCCTCCCTGCCCGGAGCGCTCTACGTCAACCACCCGTGGAGCAACCGGGCTGCCGAGTTCAAGCCGTGGCAGCTGTCCGCCGCGCAAGGCTGCGGATTCCTGGTGCCTTCCACGGTGATCACCGATCACCCGGAAGAGGCGCGTGCGTTCGTCGCGTCGCACCAGGGCGGAGCGGTCTACAAGCCCCTGTGGAACACGCGCTACCGCATCGACGGCCAGCCGCACAGCGTGTGGGTCCGGGAGGTGCACGCGGTCGAGATCACCGAGGCCGTGTCCGCGTGCCCCCACCTGTTCCAGGCGAAGGTGGACAAGGCTTTCGACGCGCGGGTGACCGCCGTCGGCGACCGGCTGTTCGGGATCCGGATCGACAGCCCCGCTCTCGACTGGCGCCACCGTCAGGATCTGATGACCTGCACACCGGTCGAGGTGCCGGAGCCGGTCGCCTGCGCGGTCGCGGCGTACCTCGCCGAACTCCGGCTGATCTACGGTGCGTTCGACTTCGCCGTCACCGCCTCCGGGGAGTGGTACTTCCTCGAGTGCAACCCGAACGGCCAGTGGGCGTGGCAGCCCGCCGAGACCACCACTGCCGTCGCCCTCGCCCTCGCTGACCGACTGGAAGAAGGCACCGACTCGTGAGCACGGCGACCCGGCTCCGCGCCGTCCTCGCGGACCGACTCACCGAGGACGGCGCCCTCGCGGATGACCAGTGGAGCAGCGCGGTCAGGGCGGTGCCTCGCGAACTGTTCACCGGTGCCTACTTCACGGCGGTGGCGGGCAGCATCCCCACCCGCTACCGCCCCGTCCGTGAGGGCGAGCCCGGCTGGCTGGAGGGGATCTACTCCGACACCACGCTGATCACTCAACTCGACGGCCGGACCAGGCCCGAGGACGTGACCGAGGGGACCGTGCCCGGCTCCCCGACGTCATCGTCCACCCTGCCCTCGCTGGTGTTGCGTATGTGGCACCAGCTCGGCGCCGAGGCCGGACACCGCGTGCTGGAGATCGGCACGGGCACGGGCTACTCGACCGCCCTCGGCGCGCACCGATTCGGGGACGCCGACCTGAGCAGCATCGAGTACGACCCGGTGGTGGGCGGCGCCGCGGCTGCGGCGCTCGAGGCCGCCGGGTTCGCGCCCCGGCTGATCATCGGTGACGGGCTGCGCGGCGATCCGGAGGGCAGGCCGTACGACCGGCTCATCGCCACCTGTGCGGTCCGGTACCTCCCGCTCCCGTGGCTGCACCAGGTGAGGCCGGGCGGGAGGATCCTGGTCACCCTCTCCGGGTGGAGCCATGCCAACGCCCTCGCGCTGGTCGAGGTCACCGGCCCCGGACGGGCCACGGGCCGGTTCCTGCCCGGCTGCACCAGCTTCATGATCGCCCGCCCCCACGACCAGCCGCCCCGCCCGGCACTGGCCCTGCTGCCCGGCGAGGAGCGCCCGAGCCGGATCGACCCCGCGAAGCTCGGCGACTGGACCGGCGGTTGGGTCGCCCAGCTCGCGGCACCCGCGGCCGAGCGCATGGGAGCCGGAGCCGAGCAGATCCTCTGGGACGTGTCCACCGGTTCACAGGCCCGGACGGCGCCCGACACCAACGGAGGGTGGAGGGTCACGCAGCGCGGGCCCGTGCGCCTGTGGGATCGCGTGGAGCGGGCAGTGCGGCTCTGGCAGGAAGCCGGCGAACCCCACCAGGAAGCATTCGGCATCACGGTCTCGGCCGCGGGGCAGCGGGTGTGGCTCGGCACCGAGGACGGGCCCGGCTGGGACCTGCCGATCTGACGTACGGCAGTCCCGGCCGAGGGGCCGCCCCACCCCCTCACACCACCCCCGCCCGCTCCTCCCCGCTCCGTTCCACGCAGAACTCGTTGCCCTCCGGGTCGGCGAGGGTGACCCAGCCGGTGCCGTCGGGCCGGCGGTGGTCGGCGACCGGGGTGGCGCCGAGGCCGAGGAGGCGGGTGACCTCCTCGTCGCGGGTGCGGTCCTGGGGCTGGAGGTCGAAGTGGACGCGGTTCTTCACGGTCTTGGCGTCCGGTGAGGTGACGAAGAGCAGCGAGGCCCCGGGCGCGGTGACCGAGGCCTCCGGATCCCCCGGGAAGTCGTCCTCGGCGAGGGTGCCGCCGAGCGCGGCGGCCCAGAACCGGGCCAGGTGGTAGGCGTCGGAGCAGTCGACGGTGACATGGCGTACGAGAGAGGTCATGCGGCGCACTATCCGAGGGCGGGGGAGGGGTGTCCAGCGGATTTCGGGGTCTGCCCCGGGCACCCCGAACCTTCAAGATCGTCCACTGTCCTGAACTATTGAGTTCAGCATGATGGACCGGTCATGTGTAACCTTTCCTCTTGCTCCTGTACGTCACTGCCATGGCTGCCATGGCGGTGACCGCCCCCACCGCCGTCATCGCCCAGAAAGGCCCCGCCCGTGAACGCCTCCGCCGACCGGCAGCCGTCCCCCGCCAGCCCGGCCGAGGCCCCGGTGCTCGCGGAGGCGACCGTGGGGCAGCCGGAGTCGGCCGCGGCGGTGTCCCCGGGGCCGGCGGCGGGGCGGGTGGCGCTCGCGCCGGTCGGGCTGGTGCTGGCCGGGGGGATCTCGGTGCAGTTCGGTGGGGCGCTCGCGGTGACGCTGATGCCGCGGGCGGGGGCGCTCGGCGTGGTCTCGCTGCGGTTGGGCTTCGCGGCGCTGGTGCTGATGGTGGTCTGCCGTCCGGCGCTGCGCGGGCACTCCCGGGCGGACTGGGGCACCGTGCTGGTCTTCGGCGCGGTGATGGCCGCGATGAACGCGCTCTTCTACCAGTCCCTCGCGCGGATGCCGATCGGCCCGGCGGTCACCCTGGAGGTGCTCGGCCCGCTCACCCTCTCCGTGCTCAGCTCCCGGCGGCTGCTCAATCTGCTGTGGGCGCTGCTCGCCCTCGCCGGGGTCTTCCTCCTCGGCGGCGGGGGCTTCGACCGCCTCGACCCGGCCGGGGCCGCCTTCGCGCTGGGTGCCGGTGCCATGTGGGCGGCGTACATCGTCTTCAGCGCCCGTACCGGCCGCCGGTTCCCGCAGGCCGACGGGCTCGCGCTCGCCATGGTGGTCGCCGCGCTGCTCATGCTCCCGGTCGGGCTCGCGGACGCGGGCTCCCGGCTCGCGGTCCCGGCGACGCTGGGCCTCGCGGCGGCCGTGGCGGTGCTCTCCTCCGTACTCCCGTACACCCTGGAACTGCTCGCCCTGCGCACCCTCCCGGCCGCCTCCTTCGCGATCCTGATGAGCCTCGAACCGGCGATCGCCGCCCTCGCCGGGCTCCTCGTCCTCGGCCAGGCGCTCAGCCTCTCCGAGACGCTCGCCATCGGCCTGGTCATCGCGGCGAGCATGGGCGCGGTGCGCAGCCATACGAAGGCTGCGGGCGGCGGGCGTACCGAGGCGGCCGGGGCCTGAGCCCACCCGGATCCCGGGGCGTCCGGGCCGCCCCGTAAAAACAATACAAGCACGCTTGCTTGTTTCTCCCCGCGCTGCCATGCTCGCCCCAGGGGGCGCCGGTCGCCCCCCGGCGCCGTGTCGAGGGGAGTGCTCTGTGTCCGAGCCGTTGCCGGTCTTCGAGGACCTGCGTGCCGAGGGTGAGGAACTCGACGCGCTGGTGGGGGAGTTGACCCCCGAGCAGTGGGGTCTCGCCACGCCCGCCGAGGGGTGGACCGTCGGCCACCAGATCGCCCATCTCGCCTGGACCGACCGGGTCGCGCTGCTCGCCCTGACCGACCCCGAGGGCTTCGGTGCCGAGGTGGAGAAGGCCCTCGTGGCGCCGGACACCTTCGTGGACGACACCGCCGCGCGCGGTGCCGCGCTGCCGCCCGCCGAGCTGCTCGCCGACTGGCGCACCGGGCGGGCGGCGCTGCACAAGGCGCTGCTCGCCGCCGAGCCCAAGGTGAAGTTCCCCTGGTTCGGGCCGCCGATGTCGGCCGCCTCGGTGGCCACCGGGCGGCTGATGGAGACCTGGGCGCACGGCCAGGACGTGGTGGACGCCCTCGGGGTGCGACGCGCGCCGACCGACCGGCTGAAGAACGTGGTGCACATCGCCGTGCGCACCCGTGACTTCGCCTTCCAGGTCCACGAGCTGCCGGTGCCCGCCGAGCCCTTCCGTATCGAACTCACCGCGCCTTCGGGCCGGTTGTGGACCTACGGTCCCGAGGACGCGGCGCAGCGGGTGCGCGGGAGCGCCCATGAGTTCTGCCTGCTCGCCACCCAGCGGGTGCACCGCGACGATGTGCGGCTCACCGCCGAGGGGCCGGAGGCCGACCGGTGGCTCGGCATCGTCCAGGCCTTCGCGGGACCGCCGGGCGGCGGGCGCCCGCCGCAGGAGGAGCCCGCGGGGGGTGAGCGGCGATGAGCCGGGAGGTGCTGCGTATCGGCAATGCCTCCGGTTTCTACGGGGACCGCTTCGAGGCGATGCGCGAGATGCTCACCGGCGGTCCGCTGGACGTGCTGACCGGGGACTACCTCGCCGAGCTGACCATGCTGATCCTCGGCCGGGACCGGCTGCGGGACAGTGCGCTCGGCTACGCCAAGACCTATCTGCGGCAGCTGGAGGAGTGCCTCGGGATCGCGCGCGAGCGCGGGGTGAAGCTGGTCAGCAACGCCGGGGGCCTCGCGCCCGCCGCGCTGGCCGAGGAGATCCGCGAACTCGCCGAACGCCTGGGCCTGGACGTACGGGTGGCGCATGTCGAGGGCGACGATCTGCTCGGCCGCGGCGGCTGGGGCGAGGGGGTGCTCACCGCCAACGCCTACCTCGGCGGTGAGGGCATCGCCGCCTGCCTGCGGGCCGGTGCCGATGTGGTGGTCACCGGGCGGGTCACCGACGCCGCGCTGGTGAGCGGTGCCGCCGCCGCGCACTTCGGCTGGGGCCCCGAGGACCACGACCGCCTCGCCGGTGCCGTGGTCGCCGGGCACATCCTGGAGTGCGGCACCCAGGCCACCGGCGGCAACTACGCCTTCTTCGGTGAACTGGCCCCCAGGGAGGGCGGGTTCGGGCTGCTGCGGCGGCCGGGCTTCCCGCTCGCGGAGATCCACGAGGACGGCACCTCGGTGATCACCAAGCATCCGGGGACCGGTGGCCGCGTCGACGCCGGCACCGTCACCGCCCAGCTCCTCTACGAGACCGCCGGGGCGCGGTACGCGGGTCCCGATGTCACGGCCCGCCTGGACACGGTGCGGCTGACCGAGGAGGGTCCCGACCGGGTGCGCGTGGCGGGGGTGCGCGGTGAGGCGCCGCCGCCCACGCTGAAGGTGGGCCTGAACCGGCTCGGCGGCCACCGCAACGAGGTCGTCTTCGTCCTCACCGGTCTCGACATCGAGGCCAAGGCGGAGTTCGTCAAGGCCCAGATGGCCGAGGCCTTCGTCAAGTCGCCGCCGGCCGAGGTGCGTTGGGAACTGGTGCGCACCGACCGGCCGGACGCGCCGACCCAGGAGACGGCGAGCGCGCTGCTGCGTCTCGTGGTGCGCGACCCGGACCAGAGCGTGGTGGGCCGCCCGCTGAGTGCCGCCGCCGTCGAACTCGCCCTCGCCAGCTATCCCGGCTTCCACCTCACCGCCCCGCCCGCCAAGGGCACGCCCTACGGGGTCTTCGAGGCCGCGTACACGGGTCAGGAGACGGTGGCGCACTTCGCCGTGCTTCCGGACGGCTCCCGGCACCAAGTGGGCGTACCCGCAAGGACGTTGGCGCTGGAGGAGGTGGCCGAGCCCGCGCTGCCGCCGCTGCCCGCCGGGCTGCGGGAGACCCGGCGCGCCCCGCTCGGCCTGCTCGCGGGCGCGCGCAGCGGCGACAAGGGCGGCAGCGCCAATATCGGGGTGTGGGTACGGGAGGAGGCGGCCTGGGCCTGGCTCGCGGCCACCCTCACCGTGCCGAAGCTGCGTGAACTGCTGCCCGAATGCGCCGAGTTGCCGGTGACCCGGCATGTGCTGCCCAATCTGCGGGCGCTGAACTTCACCGTCGAGGGCCTGCTCGGCGAGGGGGTGGCCTCGCAGGCGCGCTTCGATCCGCAGGCCAAGGGGCTCGGCGAGTGGCTGCGCGCCCGCCACCTCGACATCCCGGTCCGGCTGCTGCCGTCATGACCCCTGCCCGGCGCCCGACCACGACCGCCCGACAGCCCGCCCGACAGGAAGGGAGCGCCCCGTGACCGTGCTGCCCACCGCGCTCGACGCGAGCGCCCCCGAGTACGCCGCGAACCGCGAGAACATGCTCGGCAAGCTCGGCGAACTCACCGCCGAGCAGGACAAGGCCCTGCTCGGCGGCGGCCAGAAGTACCTCGACCGGCACCGGGGGCGCGGCAAGCTGCTCGCCCGGGAGCGCATCGAGCTGCTCCTCGACCCGGACACCCCCTTCCTCGAACTCTCCCCGCTGGCCGCCTGGGGCAGCGACTTCGCGGTCGGCGCCTCGCTGGTCACCGGCATCGGCACGGTGGAGGGCGTGGAGTGCCTGATCACCGCGAACGACCCGACGGTGCGCGGCGGCGCCAGCAACCCCTGGAGCCTGAAGAAGGCGCTGCGGGCCAACGAGATCGCCTTCGCCAACCGGCTGCCCTGCATCAGCCTGGTCGAGTCCGGCGGCGCCGATCTGCCCTCGCAGAAGGAGATCTTCATCCCGGGCGGCGCCATCTTCCGCGATCTCACCCGGCTCTCCGCCGCCGGGATCCCGACCATCGCGGTCGTCTTCGGCAACTCCACGGCGGGCGGCGCCTACGTCCCCGGCATGTCCGACCACGTCATCATGGTCAAGGAGCGCTCCAAGGTCTTCCTCGGCGGGCCCCCGCTGGTGAAGATGGCCACCGGCGAGGAGAGCGACGACGAGTCCCTCGGCGGCGCCGAGATGCACGCCCGCACCTCCGGCCTCGCCGACTACTTCGCCCTCGACGAGCCGGACGCCCTGCGCCGGGCCCGCCGGGTGGTGGCCCGCCTCAACCACCGCAAGGCGTACGCGGATCCGGCCCCGGCCGAGCCGCCCGCGTACGACCCGGAGGAGCTGCTCGGCATCGTCCCGGGCGATCTGAAGACCCCCTTCGACCCGCGCGAGGTCGTCGCCCGCCTGGTCGACGGCTCCGACTTCGACGAGTTCAAGCCGCTGTACGGGCCGAGCCTGGTCACCGGCTGGGCGCGGCTGCACGGCTATCCGATCGGGGTGCTCGCCAACGCGCAGGGCGTGCTCTTCAGCGCGGAGTCCCAGAAGGCGGCCCAGTTCATCCAGTTGGCCAACCAGCGCGACATCCCGCTGGTCTTCCTGCACAACACCACCGGCTACATGGTCGGCAGCCGGTACGAGCAGGGCGGCATCATCAAGCACGGCGCGATGATGATCAACGCGGTCTCCAACTCCAAGGTGCCGCACCTCTCGGTCCTGATGGGCGCCTCCTACGGCGCCGGGCACTACGGCATGTGCGGGCGCGCCTACGAGCCCCGCTTCCTCTTCGCCTGGCCGAGCGCCAAGTCGGCGGTGATGGGGCCCCAGCAGCTCGCCGGGGTGATGTCGATCGTGATGCGGGAGTCGGCCGCCGCCAAGGGGCGACCCTTCGACCAGGCCGCCGAGGAGCAGGACGCGGCGCTGCGCGCCATGGTGGAGCAGCAGATCGAGTCCGAGTCGCTGCCGATGTTCCTCTCCGGACGGCTCTACGACGACGGCGTCATCGACCCGCGCGACACCCGCACCGTCCTCGGTATGTCCCTCTCCGCGATCCACACCGCGCCCGTCGAGGGCGCGCGTGGCGGCTTCGGCGTCTTCCGGATGTGAGGCAGTTGATGATCTCTTCCCTCCTCGTCGCCAACCGCGGCGAGATCGCCTGCCGGATCTTCGGCACCTGCCGCGCCCTCGGCATCGCCACCGTCGCCGTGCACTCCGACCCGGACTCCGGCGCCCCGCACACCCGCGAGGCCGAGAGCGCGGTACGGCTGCCGGGCGCCACCCCCGCCGAGACCTATCTCCGCGGTGACCTCCTGGTGAAGGCGGCGCAGGCCGCGGGCGCCGACGCGGTCCACCCCGGCTACGGATTCCTCTCCGAGAACGCCGACTTCGCGCGCGCCGTCCTCGACGCGGGCCTCGTCTGGGTCGGTCCGCCGCCGGAGGCGATCGCCTCGATGGCCTCCAAGACCCGCGCCAAGGAGCTCATGGCCGCCGCCGGGGTCCCGCTGCTCGCGCCCCTGGACCCGGATCGGATCACCGAGGAGCAGCTGCCGGTCCTGGTCAAGGCGGCCTCCGGCGGCGGGGGTCGCGGCATGCGGGTGGTGCGTGAACTGGCCGCGCTGCCCGAGGAGTTGGCCGCCGCCCAGGCGGAGGCGGCGAGCGCCTTCGGGGACGGCGAGGTCTTCGTCGAGCCCTATGTGGAGCGCGGCCGCCATGTCGAGGTGCAGATCCTCGCCGACGGCCACGGCACCGTCTGGGCGCTCGGCACCCGCGACTGCTCCCTCCAGCGCCGCCACCAGAAGGTCGTCGAGGAGGCGCCCGCGCCCGGCCTCGACGAGAAGCTGCGCACCACCCTGCACGAGTCGGCCGCCGCGGCGGCCCGGGCGATCGGCTACACCGGCGCCGGGACCGTGGAGTTCCTGGTCCGGGGCGAGTCCGCGTACTTCCTGGAGATGAACACCCGCCTCCAGGTCGAACACCCCGTCACCGAGGCCGTGTTCGGGCTCGACCTGGTCGCGCTCCAGCTGCGGATCGCGGAGGGCGGGGCCCTGGACCCCGAGCCGCCCGCCCCGCGCGGCCACGCCGTCGAGGCCCGCCTCTACGCCGAGGACCCGGCCCAGGGCTGGCTGCCGCAGACCGGCACCCTGCACCGCTTCGAGGTGCCCGCCGCGGACGCCGCGCACCGCCCCGGGGCCCCGGCCGCCGAGAGCGGGGTGCGCCTGGACGCGGGCTACCGCAGCGGCGACGCGGTCGGGGTGCACTACGACGCCATGCTCGCCAAGGTCATCGCCTGGGCGCCCACCCGGGCCGAGGCGGTGCGCACCCTCGCCGGTGCCCTGGAACGCGCCGTCCTGCACGGCCCGGTCACCAACCGCGAGCTGCTCGTCCGCTCCCTTCGGCACCCCGACTTCACCGGCACCGGCGGCGACCCCACCGGACTCGACACCGGCTTCTACGAGCGCCACGGCGCCGAACTCACCGGCGCCGACGGGAAGTTCGACCACCGCGACGAGCAGATCGCCGCCCTCGCCGCCGCCCTCGCGGACTCCGCCGCCCGCACCGCGCCCACCGCGGCCCCGGCCGGCACCACCCGTCCGGGCGGCGCCCAGCCCGGCACCCGCACCTTCGGCGCCTGGCGCAATCTGCCCTCGGTGCCGCAGTCCCGCCGCTTCCGGGGGCGGGAGGGTGAACTGGAGGTCCGCTACCGGGTGTCGCGCGATTCCGTCGAGCCTCAGGAGCTGCCCGGGGTGCGGGTCCTGGCCACCGCCCCGGACGCCGTCGTACTCGAAGTGGACGGCGTACGAAGGGAGTTCGGCCTCGCCCGGTACGGGGAGCAGGTGTACGCCGACACCGCCACCGGTGCCTGGGCGCTCACCGCGCTGCCGCGCTTCCCGGACGCCGCCGGGCAGCAGGCCCCGGGCTCCCTGCTCGCCCCGATGCCCGGCACCGTGATCCGGCTCGCCGAGGGGCTCGCCGTGGGCGCCCGGATCGAGGCCGGCACCCCGCTGGTCTGGCTGGAGGCGATGAAGATGGAGCACCGCATCACCGCTCCCGCCGCCGGCACGCTCACCGCACTGCACGCCGCCGTCGGCCACCAGGTCGAGGTCGGCGCCGTACTCGCCGTCGTCACCGAGGCAGAGGACCCGGCGGGGGCCGCAGCCCCCGCCGACACCGCAGCCACCGTGGAGGAGACCCCGTGACCACCGTCCTGGAGACCGAGGAGCAGCAGGCGCTGCGCGAGGCCGTCGCCTCCTTCGGCAAGCGCTTCGGCCGCGACTACATGATGGCCAAGGCCACCGCGGGCGAGTACCCGCGCGAACTGCACGAGGAGGCCGCGAAGCTCGGCTACGTCGGCGTCAGCCTGCCCGAGGAGTACGGCGGCGGGGGCGCCGGGATCTACGAATCCTCCCTGGTGCTGGAGGAGTTGGGCGCCGCGGGCGCACCGCTGCTGATGATGATCGTCTCGCCCGCCATCACCGGCACGGTCATCTCCCGCTTCGGCACCGAGGCGCAGAAGCGCGAGTGGCTGCCCGGACTCGCCGACGGCAGCCGGATCATGGCCTTCGGCATCACCGAACCCGACGCGGGCTCCAACTCGCACCGCATCACCACCACCGCCCGCCGCGACGGCGACGACTGGCTGCTCACCGGCCGCAAGGTCTTCGTCTCCGGCGTCGACATCGCGGACGCCACCCTCATCGTCGGCCGCACCGAGGACGCCCGCACCGGCAAGCTCAAGCCCTGCCTGTTCATCGTCCCGCGCGACGCCCCCGGCTTCTCCCGCCACCCCATCGACATGGAACTGCACGCCGCGGAACGGCAGTTCGAGCTGGTCCTGGACGACGTGCGGCTGCCCGCCGAGTCGCTGGTCGGCGACGAGGACGCGGGCCTGCTCCAGCTCTTCGCGGGGCTGAACCCCGAGCGCATCATGACCGCCGCCTTCGCCCTCGGCATGGGCCGCTACGCCCTGGGCAAGGCCGTGGAGTACGCCAGGGAGCGCACCGTCTGGAAGCAGCCGATCGGCGCCCACCAGGCCATCGCGCACCCGCTCGCGGTCGCCCGGATCGAGCTGGACCTCGCCCAGCTGATGATGCAGAAGGCCGCCCGGCTCAACGACGCGGGCGACGACCTCGGCGCGGGCGAGGCCGCCAACATGGCCAAGTACGCCGCCGCCGAGGCCTGTGTGAAGGCCGTCGACCAGGCCGTGCACACCCTCGGCGGCAACGGCCTCACCCGCGAGTTCGGCCTCGCCTCGCTCATCACCGGGGCGCGGGTGGCCAGGATCGCCCCCGTCAGCCGCGAGATGATCCTGAACTTCGTCTCCCACCAGACCCTGGGTCTCCCCAAGTCGTACTGAGGACGGGTCTACTGAACCGAGAACCGCCCGGCGAACGCCGCGGCCGGTCCCGACAGGTGGGAGTGAGCATGGTGTTCCACAGCGAGTACCCGGCGGTCGAGCCCGTGGAGGAGCCCATCCACGAGGTGGTGCTCCGCGGGGCCGCCGCCCGCGGTGAGCGGCCCGCGCTGATCGACGGCGTGAGCGGCACCGTGCTCAGCTACGCCCAGCTCGACGCCTCCCACCGCCGGGTCGCCGCGGGGTTCGCCGCCGCGGGCCTGGTCAAGGGCGATGTGCTCGCCCTGCACAGCCCCAACACCCTCGCCTTCCCGGTCGCCTTCTACGGTGCCACCCGGGCCGGCGCCTCGGTCACCACCGTGCACCCGCTGTCCACGCCCGAGGAGTTCGCCAAGCAGCTGCGGGACAGCGGGGCGCGCTGGATCGTCACCGTCTCCGCGCTGCTCGGCACCGCGCGCGAGGCGGCCGAACTGCACGGCGGCATCCGGGAGATCTTCGTCTGCGACCAGGCGGAGGGCCACCGCTCGCTCTTCGGGATGCTGGCCGTGCCCGAGTGCGAGGCGCCGGAGCCGGAGGTCGCCATCGACCCGGCCACCGACATCGCCGCCCTGCCGTACTCCTCCGGCACCACCGGCGTCCCCAAGGGCGTCATGCTCACCCACCGCTCCATCGGCACCAACCTCGCCCAGTTGCAGGCCCTGCTGCCGATGACCGAGGGCGAACGCCTGCTCGCGGTGCTGCCCTTCTTCCACATCTACGGGCTCACCGCGCTGCTCAACCATCCGCTGCAGCAGGGCGCCACGGTCGTCGTGCTGCCCCGCTTCACCCTGGAGACCTTCCTCGCGGCCGTCCAGGAGCACCGCATCAGCAGCCTCTTCGTGGCCCCGCCGATCGCCCTCGCGCTGGCCAAGCACCCCTCGGTGGACGACTACGACCTCTCCTCGGTGCGGCACATCGTCAGCTCCGCCGCCCCGCTGGACGCCGAACTCGCCCGCGCCTGCGGGGCCCGCCTCGGCCTCGGCCCGATCGGCCAGGGCTACGGGATGACCGAACTCTCGCCCGCCACCCATGTGGTGCCGCGCGGCGCCGCACACGTACCGCCGGGGACCGTCGGCAAGCTGGTGCCCGGCACCGAGCTGCGGATCGCCGCCCTGGACGGCGAGGAGGGCGGCACCCCGGGCGGCGACCTCGGGCCCGGGGAGCACGGCGAGATCGTCTTCCGCGGCCCGCAGGTCATGAAGGGCTACCTCGGGCGGGCCGAGGCGACCGCCGCGATGATCGACGGGGACGGCTGGCTGCACACCGGGGACATCGGCTACGTCGACGAGGACGGCTGGCTCTTCGTCGTCGACCGGGTCAAGGAACTCATCAAGTACAAGGGCTTCCAGGTGGCCCCCGCCGAACTGGAGGCCCTGCTCCTCACCCACGAGGGCATCGCGGACGCCGCCGTCATCGGCGTGGGCGACGCGGACGGCAACGAGATCCCCAAGGCGTACGTGGTCCGCGCGCCCGGCGGCGCGGACCTCGGCGCGGAGCAGGTCATGGAGTGGGCGGCCGCCCGCGTCGCCCCGTACAAGAAGATCCGGCGGGTGGAGTTCGTCGAGCAGGTGCCGCGCGCCGCCAGCGGGAAGATCCTGCGGCGGGAGCTGCGCACCCGGCACGAACAGGCCGCCCAGGGGCCGGAGTCCACCGCAACCGTGGAAGGCAGGCAGCACACCCCATGACCATCGGCCGCAGCAGGCAGGGCGGATTCCTCACCCTGAGCCTGGACGCCCCCGAGCGCCGCAACGCGCTCTCCGCGACGCTCGTCCGGGACCTCGCCGAGGCGCTCGCCGAGGCGGGTGCCGACCCCGGCGTACGCGCCGTGGTCCTCACCCACAGCGGCAACACCTTCTGCGCGGGTGCCGATCTGCGCGAGCCCCCGGACCCGGAGGCCTTCGTCGCCCTGCTGCGGGGGATCGTCGCGCTGCCGAAGCCCGTGGTGGCCCGGGTGGCCGGGCATGTCCGGGCCGGCGGCCTGGGCCTGCTCGGCGCCTGCGACCTGGCGGCGGCGGGGGAGGGCTCCACCTTCGCCTTCACGGAGGTGCGGATCGGGGTGGCCCCGGCGGTGATCTCGATGCCGCTGCTGCCGCGCCTGGACCCGCGGGCGGCGGCCCGCTGGTACCTCACCGGGGAGAAGTTCGGCGCCGCCGAGGCCGCCGCGGCGGGCCTGGTCACCGCGGCCGGGCCGGAGGTGGACGCGGTGCTCGCCCCCCTCCTCGACGGGCTGCGCAGGGCCGCCCCCGGGGCCCTGGCCGAAACGAAGAGACTTCTGACGGTTAAGGTGCTTGACACCTTCGACGAGCAGGCCGGAGAGCTGATCGCGCTGTCGGCGCGGCTGTTCACCACCGACGAGGCACGCGAGGGGACGACCGCCTTCCTCGAACGACGGGATGCCGCATGGGTGTGGTGACGTCACCGAAGCAGGACCGCAGCCGGGTCACCCGGCAGCGGCTGCTCGAAGCCGCCGTGTCCTGCCTGGCCGAACGCGGCTGGTCGGGCTCGACGGTCTCGGTCGTCGCCGAACGCGCCGGGGTCTCCCGCGGCGCCGCCCAGCACCACTTCCCCACCCGCGAGGACCTCTTCACCGCCGCCGTCGAGTACGTCGCCGAGGAGCGGTCCACCGCGCTGCGCCAGCTCTTCCCGGAGGGCGGCGCGGACCGCCGGGAGGTCGTCACCGCCCTGGTGGACCTCTTCACGGGACCGCTCTTCCGGGCCGCCCTGCAACTGTGGGTGGCCGCCGCCAACGAGGAGCAACTCGGCACCAGGGTCGCCGAGTTGGAGGCACGGGTGGGCCGCGAGACGCATCGGATCGCGGTGGAGATGCTCGCCGTGGACGAGTCCCGCCCCGGCGCCCGGGAGACCGTGCAGGGCTTCCTCGACATGGCCCGCGGCCTCGGCCTCGCCCATCTGCTCACCGACGACACGGGCCGCCGCGCCCGGGTGGTCGCGGAGTGGGCGCGCATCCTCGACGGCGCCCTCGGCTGAGGACGGCGTCCTCGGCGGAAGACGACGTCCTCAGCTGAAGACGACTTCCTCGGCTGAAGAGGACTTCCTCGGCCGAGACCGAGACCGAGACCCAGGCCGAGACCGAGGCCGAGATGGGGCCAGAGATCGGGCCAGAGGCGGGCCCGAGACCGGAGCCGAGGTGCCCGGAGCCGAGGTGCCCGGCGCCGGGTCGTCCTCCCGGTGCCGGGCGGGCCGGGGCGGCGCCGGGCCCTGACGCCCGCGCCGCCGCCGGGGCTCAGCTCCGCCGGCCGCCGATGCCGTCGAAGCCCTCGATGGACTGCGGCGGGCGGGTGCCCGGGCCCACGTAGCGGGCCGAGGGGCGCACCAGGCGGCCGGTGCGCTTCTGCTCCAGGATGTGCGCCGACCAGCCCGCGGTACGGGCGCAGGTGAACATCGAGGTGAACATGTGCGCCGGGACCTCGGCGAAGTCCAGGACGATGGCCGCCCAGAACTCCACGTTGGTGGCGAGCACCCGGTCCGGGCGGCGGGCGTGCAGCTCGGCGAGGGCCGCCTTCTCCAGGGCCTCGGCGACCTCGAAGCGCGGGGCGCCCAGCTCGCGGGCGGTGCGGCGCAGCACCCGGGCGCGCGGGTCCTCGGCGCGGTAGACGCGGTGCCCGAAGCCCATCAGGCGCTCACCCTTGTCGAGGGCGCCCTTCACATAGGCCTCGGCGTCCCCGGTGCGCTCGATCTCCTCGATCATGTGCAGCACCCGGGAGGGGGCGCCGCCGTGCAGCGGGCCGGACATCGCGCCGACCGCGCCGGACAGGGCGGCGGCCACATCGGCGCCGGTGGAGGCGATGACCCGGGCGGTGAAGGTGGAGGCGTTCATGCCGTGCTCGGCGGCCGAGGTCCAGTAGGCGTCCACGGCGGCGACATGCTTGGGGTCCGGCTCGCCGCGCCAGCGGATCATGAACCGCTCGACCACCGACTGCGCCTGGTCGATCTCGCGTTGCGGCACCATCGGCAGGCCCTGGCCGC
The DNA here is from genome assembly GCF_012273655.1 of Streptomyces physcomitrii. Classification (GTDB taxonomy): domain Bacteria; phylum Actinomycetota; class Actinomycetes; order Streptomycetales; family Streptomycetaceae; genus Streptomyces; species Streptomyces physcomitrii. Next base: position 122,882 of record NZ_JAAWWP010000011.1, read on the forward strand.
GCGCCGACTGGGCGACGTAGGAGAGCGCCATCACGGCGGCGCGGGCGAGGTCCTCGCGGGCCTGCTCGGCGTCGATGTCCAGCAGCGGGCGCAGCCCCCACACCGGGGCGAGCATGGCGAGGGCGGACTGCACGTCCACCCGGATGTCCCCGGAGTGCACCGGGATCGGGAAGGGCTCGGCGGCCGGCAGGCCCGGATTGAAGGCCCCGTCGACGAGCAGCCCCCAGACATTGCCGAAGGAGACGTTGCCGACCAGGTCCTCGATGTCGACGCCCCGGTACCGCAGGGCGCCGCCTTCCTTGTCGGGTTCGGCGATCTCCGTCTCGAACGCGACGACTCCTTCAAGTCCGGGTACGAAGTCGGACATCGGGCGGCTCCTTGGGTGCGACGGTGGTCGGCGGCTCTGCGCGGTGCGCCCCGCGGCTCGGGGGCGACGGCCCGGCGTGCCACTCCTAGGGTGAGTGTGCGGCACTGAGTGCCACTGTGCCATCGAGAGGGTCCGCGCGTCGATGGTGCGGACACGGGATCCCGGCCGGGGTGGGTACGGGATCCGGCCGGGGCGGTACGGAGATCCGGCCGGGGCGCTACGGGGACCCGCCCGGGCCGGGTGCCGGAGCCGCCGGGATGTGGTGCCGGATGCGGCAGGATGGCCGGGTGACCGACCCCACCGCCGAGGCCGCCGACGCCCTCGCCGCCGATGCCGCCGCCGACGCGCGGGGCGCCGCCGACCGGCCGCGCCCCGCCGCCCCGGAGACCGCCCTCGACCCCGCCGGGATGCGCGAGCAGTACCGCACCGAGGGCCTGGACGCGCGCACGCTGGCCGCCGATCCGATGACGCAGTTCGGCCACTGGTTCCGGGAGGCCGCCGAATCGGCCATGCTCGGCGGCCTCTACGAGCCCAACGCCATGATCGTCTCCACCGCCGACGCCGAGGGCCGCCCGAGCGCCCGCACCGTACTGATGAAGCAGTACGACGCCCGCGGCTTCGTCTTCTTCACCAACTACGGCTCCCGCAAGGCCCGCGAGCTGGCCGCCAACCCGCACCTCTCGCTGCTCTTCCCCTGGCATCCGATGGCCCGCCAGGTCCTGGTGACCGGCACCGCGGCCCGCACCTCCGCCGAGGAGACCGCCGCCTACTTCCGCTCCCGCCCGCACGGCTCGCAGCTCGGCGCCTGGGCCAGCGCCCAGTCCGAGGTCATCGCCTCGCGCGGTGAACTCGACCGCCGCTGGGCGGAGTTGAACGCCCGCTACCCGGTGGGCACCGAGGTGCCGGTGCCGCCGCACTGGGGCGGCTTCCGGGTCACCCCGGCCGCCGTCGAGTTCTGGCAGGGCCGCCGCAACCGGCTGCACGACCGGCTGCGGTACGTACGGGAGGGCGGCGCGGACGGGCGCGTACCGGAGGGCGGTCGCGAGGGCGGGGCCGCGGGCTGGCGGGTGGAGCGGCTCAGTCCGTGAACTGCCCGGCCCCCGGCGGCCGTTGAGGAGAGGCGGGAGCGGGGGTGCTCAGGAGGTGAGCACGCCCTCCAGGAAGGGTTCCACCGCGGCGCGCCACTCGCCGGGGCGGTCGAGGTGGACGAGGTGGCCCGCCTCGGGCACCTCCGCGTACCGGCCGCGGGGCAGCACGCGGACCATCTCCTGGGCCTCCGCGCGGCCGAGTTCGCCGTCGAGGCCGCGGACCACCAGGGTGGGGCAGTCCACCGCGGCCAGCTCCTCCCAGTGCGCGTCGTAGACCCAGTGCTCCCGGGACCTGAGCATGTGCGCGGGGTCGAAGACCGGGCGCCAGCCGTCCTCGGTCTCGGTCATCACCGCCGCGTAGAACTCGGCGCGGCTCGGATTCGGCCGCTCCAGCCAGGGGTCCGTCTCGCCGAACCATCTTCGGACCTCCGCGAGCGAGCCGAAGGGCAGCGGCCAGGCGTCGTACCAGTCCTCCCAGACGCGCTGGCTGGCGAGGCCGAGCGCGGAGGCCCGCATGTCGCAGATGATCAGCGCGCGCACCAGGTCGGGGCGCTGGGCGGCCAGCTGCCAGGCGTTCAGGGCGCCCATGGAGTGGCCGACGAGCACGGCGGGGCCCAGCTCCAGCTGCTCCAGGACGGCGGCCAGGTCCTCGACGTAGGCCTCCCTGGTCCAGGGGCCGGCGCCGGGCTTCTCGCTGCGGCCGTGGCCGCGCTGGTCGAGGGCGACGGTGCGGTGGCGGGCGGCCAGCCATCCGGCGGTGCCCGTCCAGTGGCCGGCGCAGCCCATCAGGCCGTGCAGCAGTAAGACGCCGCTGTCCGCCGGGGCCCCGCCGGCGCCCGCTGCACCCGTGAACTCACGGGCGGCCAGGCGCACTCCGTCCGCGCCGCTCAGCTCGATGTGCCGCTCCATTGACCTGGCACCCCCCTCGATCCCCTAGACGGTGGTTGCTCCGGGCCGCGCCGTTCGCTGCTCCTCGGGACGGCCACCGGTCACGCTATCGAACCCCTATTCGAAAACATGTGCTGTGCGGCAAGGACCCCTCGTACGAGTGACGGCGCGGCGGGATTGTCGCTCGCGGCGCTGGGGAGATTCGGAGCGGGAGGCGGGCCGCTCGGGGAAACCGGTCCGACGGGTACGACCCTGGGAGCTCGGGGCTCCGGGTCGGGACAGGGGAGGCGGGGCCCCGGCGCCGCGAGGTGCCGGGGTCCTGAGTCCGTTCGCCGACGCTCATCCTCAGGGCTCCTCCGACATCCTCGGGACTCCCGTGAGTCATATGCCGGTCACAGCCTTGCAGGAAATCCCGCTCAGCGCTGCGGCCCGGAGCTGTGAATTCCGAAAACGGCGCGACCTGATCGGTCCGCCGCCCGAAGGCCCCGTCCCGGCGCCCCGGGCGCGGGGTTCAGCGCTTGGCGACGAAGACGTGCGAGGCGATCTCCGGGTCCAGCTCCGCGGCCTCGCCGCCGCTGCCGACCAGGACCCCGCCCGGCGACTGGGTCACGCTGACCACGGCGCCCGGCTGGAGCCCGGCCCGGCGCAGCGTGTACATCAACTGGGCGTCGTTCTGGATGGGTTCGCCGATGCGGCGCACCACGACGGTCTTGCCCTCCTCGCCGGTCTCCAGGTCGGAGAGGGAGACCAGGGAGTCGTTGAGGAAGGGGTCGGCGCCGTCCTTCTCGCCGAGTTCCTCCAGGCCGGGGATCGGGTTGCCGTAGGGCGACTCGGTGGGGTGGCGCAGCAGCTCCAGGACGCGCCGCTCCACCGCCTCGCTCATCACGTGCTCCCAGCGGCAGGCCTCCGCGTGCACCTGCTCCCACTCCAGGCCGATGACGTCGACGAGGAGGCACTCGGCGAGACGGTGCTTGCGCATCACCCGGGTCGCGAGCCTGCGGCCCTCCTCGGTCAGCTCCAGGTGGCGGTCGCTGGCGACGGCGACCAGTCCGTCCCGCTCCATCCGTGCCACGGTCTGGCTGACCGTCGGGCCGCTCTGGTCGAGCCGCTCCGCGATGCGGGCACGCATCGGGACCACACCTTCCTCTTCGAGCTCCAGGATGGTGCGGAGATACATCTCCGTGGTGTCGATCAGTGCGGACATACGTGCCCCTCGAATCTTGCCGTGCCGGTGCGGGTGCTCGCCGCCGTGATGCAGCCTCACGTCAATTCTGACGCATGCCGGAGATTCTCGACCCCAGCGCCTCCGTGTTGACACCGGGCCCGCACTCCCCGCACGGTGAGCGGCGGCAGAATGTGATCCGTACAACAGGCGCCCGGCGGGCGGCCGTACGGCGCCCCGGGCGGGGCGGGGAAGGAAGGTGCGCGGGTGAGCGCAGTCGGTACGGACGGGGACGCGCGCGGGGAGCGGGCCGCGGCGGCGCCGGGCGGCGGCCTCGCGGAGGCCTACCTGGACGCCACGCTCCACCTGCTCGCCCGGCAGCGCGAGCAGGAGGCGGAGTCCGGGCGCATCGGCACCGCGGCGGCGCTGATCGCGGACACCGTGGCCGCGGGCGGCAGGCTCTTCGCCTTCGGCGCCGGGCACTCCTCGCTGCTCGCCCAGGACCTGGTCTACCGCGCGGGCGGCCTCGCCCTGGTCAATCTGCTCCCGGTGCCGGGGGCCCGCGGCGTGGAGTCCCCGGCGACCCTCGGCTCGGCCCTGGAGCACGTCGAGGGCCTGGCCACCGCCGTCCTGGACACCTCCCCGGTCACCGCGGGCGATCTGCTCCTGGTGATCTCGCTCTCCGGGCGCAACACCCTGCCGGTGGAGATGGCGCTGGAGGCCCGCGCCCGGGGCCTCAGGACCCTCGGCGTCACCTCGCTCGCCTACGTGGAGGCCACCACCGCCCGGCACGCCTCGGGCACCCGGCTCGTCGACCACTGCGACGCGGTCCTCGACACCGGGGTGCCGGTGGGCGACGCCCAGTTGACCGCCGAGGGCATCGACGCGCCCTTCGCGCCCGTCTCCACCCCGGTGACCAGCGCCCTGCTGCACGCCGTCTTCGCCGCCGCCGCGGGGGAGCTGGCCCGGCGCGGCGCCGAGGTGCCGCTGCTGCGCTCCGGCAACGTCGACGGCGGCATCGAGTGGAATGAACGGGTCTTCGCCACGTACGGGGACCGGATCTTCTACCGGTAGCCGCGGCGCCCTCCCGTCCGCCCGCCTCAGTCCGCCCCGCCCACGCCCGCCAGGTCCAGGGCGGCGGCCAGGCGGGCGGCGACGCTCTCCGCGTACTGGGCGTCCTCGCGGGTGAAGGCGGGGCGGTGGCCGCCGCGCAGGAAGGTCACCGCGCCCAGGGTCCGCGCCCGGCTGCGCAGCACCACGCACAGGGCGTGCACCGCGTCCTCGGGCCACTGCCGCCGGGCCGCCCAGCGCCGCGCCGCCTCCGGATCCACCGGTCCGGCCGCCTCACCGTTCTCACCGGAGCCGGAGCCGGAGCCGAGGCCGCTGCCGCCCGCGTCCGCCCGTACCGAACCGGCGCGCTGGACGCACAGCAGCGCCGGGTGGTCCTCCTCGTAGCCCACCGGGATGCGGGCCTGCCCCGAAAGCGCGCCGGGGACATGGCCGCCCGCGGGCGCCGAGGCGAACCGGACCAGGCGGGCCGGCTCGCCGTCGAAGGCCGCGTCGAGCAGGGCGTGGTCGGCGAAACCGGCCAGCGCGAAGTCGAGCTGGGTGACGGCGGCCTCGCCGGGGTCCTCGCACTCGGCCGCGGCGAGCGCCGCCCGGTGCAGCTGCCGGCCCCGGAAGCGCAGCCGCGCCGACTCCTGCTCGGTCCGCCGGGACTCGGTCACGTCCTGGAAGAGCCAGCCCACCCCGAGCGGTACGGGCTCCTCCGCGAGCGGGGAGGACAGGCGCAGGAAGCCGTTGCGCCAGCAGCGGCGCCGCTCGCCCTCGGCGGTGCGCAGGGTCAGCCACATCTCGGCGGGGGCGGGCGGCGCGCCCGCGGCGAGGACATGGGTCAGCGCGCTCTCCAGCTCCTCGGCGCCCTGGGCGAGCAGTTCGCCGAGCGGGCGGCCGAGCAGCGCCGAGCGGCCGGAGCCGAAGGCGCGGGCGGCGTGCGTGTTGACCACGGCGGGCCGCAGATCGGCGTCGACGAGGACCACGCCCCAGGAGGCGTCCTCGAAGAGCGCCTCGCTGAGCGCGAGGGAGCGTTCCAGGTCGATCTGGGCGTGCACCTCGCTGAAGGCGCAGTAGACACCGGCCGGGCTCCCGTCGGCCCCGCGGACCGCGGCGGACTGGGTGCGCACCAGGACGCGGCCGCCGTCCTTGGTCAGCAGCGCGAACTCGTGGACCTGGCGGCCCGGGGCGTCCATCGCCGCGAGCAGCCGGTCCGCCACCTGCGCCGCGTCCGCCTCGCGCACCGCCCAGCCGCTGAAGCCGCGGCGCCCGACGGCCTCCTCGGCGCTCCAGCCGAGGATCCGCTCGGCCTCGCGGTTCCAGTGCGTGACGGTGCCCTCGGCGTCGAGCGCGCAGAGGGCGGCGTCCATGCCGTCGAGGAGGGCCGCGAGCAGATCGGAGCCGGGGCGCCCGGTCTCCTCACCGGGGCCGTTGGGCTCGCCGGAGCCGGGTCCGCCGCCCCGGCCGTCGCCCGTTCCGCCGTCCTGGCCCGTGCCCCGGCCGGGCTCGCCGAGTTCGCCGGTGGATCCACTGCGCCGGGAAGCAGTCACCTGGCACCCCCTGCCGTGTGCTCCTGCGCGGTCAACTGCACGGAGGATCATTCAACTCGAAGGTGACGCAGTGCACACCGGGTTCACGGAAATCGTTGCGGGCGCGAAACACCCGGACGGGGCCGGGACGGGAGCGGGCGCCGCTGTGCGGGCCGGGCCGGACCCGTCGGCCGGACCGGGCCGGGCCCCGCCGGGCGGCCGGAGGAAAAAGGGCTTGAACACCGCCGGGACGGTTCCTACTGTGTGGGGCACACGAGAAGGGAGGTGGTTCGGCAGATGTACGCATACCGGACGCGTGAGGTGGCTGAGGGCCCACGCTTCTAGCGCTGGCCCATTCCACGCAGTCACCCGACCCGCGGGCCGCCGGTACGTCCGGCCGGCTCCCTCCCCGGAGGGACCAAGGCCCGCGGGTCGTCCGCGTTCCGGGGCACCCGCCCCGGGCCCCCGGTGGCGCGCTCAGCCCTTGCTCACCGCCGCCAGGATCTCCGGCAGCCGCCGTGCCGTCCGCGGGGCGGCCAGGCGCAGCCCGAGCAGGGTGATCCCGATCCCGTAGGCCGTACCGGCGGGCAGCAGCAGCCAGGCGGCCGAGGCCCGGTCCGCCAGGTGCAGCCAGAGGTCGAGGGCGAGTACCGGAGCGCAGAGCACGGCCGCGGCCACCATCCCGCCGAAGACGGAGATCCAGGCGAGCCCGGCCTGCCCCGCGGCGACGTTCTTGTGGCCCTCCTGCGGGATCGAGTACGGGAAGCGGGCCGAGGCCCAGGCGCCGGTCGCCAGCATCGCCCCGAGCAGCGCGAAGGAGAGCCCGACCGCCTCCGGCAGCAGCTCCCAGTCGCCGATCAGCGCGGTGGTCAGGACGGTGACCAGGGTGGCGTACGGCAGGGTGATCACCAGGAGGGCGAGGGCGCGGCCGCGCAGTTCCACATAGGCGTCCCGGGGCGAGGAGATCGTCATCGCGACCATCCAGAAGGCCGAGGTGTCCTGGCCGAACTGGTTGTACATCTGGATGCCGAGCATGCCCGCCGCGAAGCAGGCGAAGTAGACCGAGCCGCTGCCCTGGAGGGCGTTGAAGACCGGCACGATCAGGCCGACGGCGAGCGAGGTCACCCAGGCCGCCTTGGTCTTCGGATCCCGCCACACATAGCGCAGGCTGCGCTCCATCACGGTCCCGGTGCGCCCGGCGGGCAGCAGCCGGGCGAGCGGGTCCCGGCCCCGGCGGCGTACCGCGTCCGGGGCCGCGGCCTGCAGGGTGGAGCCGTCCGGCGCGGTCATCAGCCGCTCCAGGCTGCGCCGCCACAGGTGCAGGAGGCCCGCCAAGGCGAGGGCGCAGAGGGCGAGTTGGGCCAGCGCGCTGCCGTACGAGCCCTCGCCCGCGGAGGCCACGGCGCCGAGCGCGGCGGCGGGCGGCACCCAGCGCACCGCCCCGGCCACCGGTTCCAGCCGCTCCAGTCCGGCCGAACCCAGCTGCTGCACACCGAAGTTGACCAGCTGCGCGCCGACCGCGATGACCAGTCCGCTGAGCACCGCGAGGTCCCGGCCGCGCCGGGAGGTCAGCAGCCGTACGTTCGCGGCGGCGACCGCGCGGGCCAGGCTGACGCAGACCAGCAGCGCCAGCGGCACCGCGAGGACGGCGAGGGCCCAGGCCCCCGGCGTACCGGCGAGCGCCACCGCCGAGGCGGCGAGGACGCAGAGCGAGAAGAGCGGTCCTACGCCCACCAGGGAGGCCACCAGGAGGGATTGCACCAGCGGGGCCGGGCGCAGCGGCAGCATCACCAGGCGGCTCGGGTCGAGGGTCTCGTCGCCGCTCGGGAAGAACAGCGGCATCACCGCCCAGCCGAGCGCGAGCAGCGCGGCCAGCGGCACCGTGACCGCGTCGGCGTGCGTATTGCCGTGCAGCAGGACCAGGCCGAGGGAGAGGAAGCAGGCGGCGAGCAGGGCGAGGGCGGAGGAGGCGAGGTAGGCCGCGCGGCGCCCCGCCGACTGCCGCAGCCCGCCCCGCAGCAGCGAGAGCCGCAGCCGGACGAAGACGGGGGTGAGCGCCGCCGCGCCCAGCCGCGCGCCGGGTTCGGGTGCCGTCGCGCCCTGCTGTGCTGCGGGTTCGGGTGCCGCCGCGCTCATCGGGCCCCGCCGCCCAGCCAGTCCAGGTGCGAGTCGTCCAACCGGCCCTCGGCGCCCACCAGTCGGAGGAAGGCCTCCTGGAGCGAGGGGGCGCCGCCGCGTACCTCGTCGAGGGTGCCGTGCGCGCGGATGGTGCCCGCGGCCAGCACCGCCACCCAGTCGCAGAGCGATTCGACGAGCTCCATCACATGGCTGGAGAAGACCACGGTGGCGCCGGAGGCGGTGTACCGCTCCAGGACCGCGCGGATGGTCTGGGCGGAGACCGGGTCCACACCCTCGAACGGCTCGTCCAGGAAGAGGACTTCGGGATTGTGCAGCAGGGCGGCGGCCAGGCCGGTCTTCTTGCGCATGCCGGTCGAGTAGTCGACGACGAGCTTGTGCTGGGCGTCGGCGAGGCCCAGCACATCGAGCAGGCGGTCCGCGCGCCGATCGGTCTCGGGTCCGGGGATGCCGCGCAACCGGCCGGTGTAGCCGAGGAGTTCGCGCCCGGAGAGCCGCTCGAACATCCGCAGGCCCTCGGGGAGCACGCCGATCCGGGCCTTCACCGCGGCCGGATCGCGCCAGACGTCGTGCCCGGCCACCTCGACGCTGCCCTCGTCGGGGCGGAGCAGGCCGGTCACCATCGACAGGGTGGTGGTCTTGCCCGCGCCGTTGGGTCCGACCAGGCCGATGAATCTGCCCGCGGGCAGCTCCAGATCGATTCCGGCCACCGCGGTCTGCTCGCCGAACCGCTTCCACAGCCCGCGGACCCGCACCGCCGGGGCCGTCCCCGGTGCCTTCCCCTGTCCCGTTTCCGTCATCCGGTCACGATACGGCCGGTGGGGGCGCACTGATGCACCACCGGGGGCGCGCGGGCACAAGGCCCGCCGGGGTGGGTAGCCCGCGAGAGGCGGCCCGTCCTGCCGCCACGGGTAAAGCTCGCAATGTCCCGCATCTTCCGTTTGTCCGTGGGGCATTGATCAAGCCGAGAAAACACGTCGTGGTGCGCAGGACGGCACCGGGAGCCAGGGGGTACGCCATGGCCGCAAGGCCTCTCGTCGCACGGCAGCCCAACGAGCGCCTGCAGGCGCTCATCCAGGAGGCGGGCTGCTCCAACGCCGGTCTCGCCCGCCGGGTGAACATGTGCGGCGCGGAGCAGGGACTCGACCTGCGGTACGACAAGACCTCGGTGGCCCGCTGGCTGCGCGGCCAGCAGCCCCGGGGCCGGGCGCCCGCCGTGATCGCGGAGGCGCTCGGCCGCAAGCTGGGCCGCGGGGTCAGCGTCGAGGAGATCGGGATGTCCGGCGGGAGCAATCTCGCCACCGGGGTGGGCCTGCAGTTCTCGGTCACCGTCCCCGGCGCCATCGAGCAGGTCAGCGAGTTGTGGCGGAGCGATGTCGGCCGCCGGGACTTCCTCTCCGGCTCCACGGTCGCCGCCTCCGCCCTGGTGGAGCCCAGCCGGGACTGGCTGATCTCCGCCCCCGACGGCCAGGTGGCCCGGTCCGCGGGCGCCCGGGTCGGCGCCTCGGACGTGGCGGCGGTACGGGCGATGACCGAGGCGCTGGTCACCCTGGACCACCAGTACGGCAGCGGGCATGTGCGCCCGGTGCTCGTGCACTACCTCAACAGCGTGGTCTCCGGGCTGCTCTCGGGCTCGTACCGGGAGTCCGTCGGGCGGGACCTCTTCGCCGCGGTCTCCCGGCTCACCGAACTGGCCGGGTACATGGCGGTCGACACCGGCCAGCCCGGTCTCGCCCAGCGGTACTACATCCAGGCGCTGCGCCTCGCCCAGGCGGCGGGCGACCGCGGCTACGGCGGATACGTACTGGCCGCCTCGATGAGCCATCTCGCCGCCCAGCTCGGCAATCCGCGGGAGATCTCCCAGCTGGCGCGCGCCGCGCAGGAGGGCGCGCGCGGGCGGGTGACCCCGCGCGCGGAGGCGATGTTCCACGCGGCGGAGGCGCGCGGGCACGCCCTGCTCGGCGACCGGAGCGCCGCCGAGTCCGGGATCGCCAAGGCGCTGGACGCGATGGAGCGCACCCAGGGGGTCGACGGCGACGACCCGGTCTGGATCGCCCACTTCGACCACTCCTACCTCGCCGACGAACTCGCCCACTGCCACCGCGACCTGGGCCAGTGGGCCGCCGCCGCCCGCACCGCCCAGGAGTCGCTCGCCGGCCACCCCGCGTCCCGGGCCAGGCGGCGCGCCATCGGCCTGGTCCTGCTCGCCACCGCGCAGTTGGAGCAGCGCCAGCTGGAGCAGTCCTGCGACACCGCCCTGCACGCGGTGGAACTCCTCGCTGGGCTCCGCTCCCAGCGCGGCGCCGAGTACCTGGAGGACTTCAAGGAGCGCCTCGCCCCCTACCGCGACGAGCCGGTCGTCCGGGACTTCGGGGCGCGGGCGGAGCTGCGGGCGGCCTGACCGGGGAGGCAGCCGGAAGGGGCCCGGAAGCGGGCCCTCCGGTGGTGCGGCGGGAGCGCGTGCACGGCGTCGCGCGCCGGGCGGGAATTGTCGGACTGGCCCCGGATGCGAGGGCTGCGCGGGCTTGGGCGGGAGCGGGCCCGCCTGCGTGGCACGGGAGTTGGGACAGCGGGTAGCGTGAGCCGTCGAGCGAGAAGCCCACCACTGTCAGGAGTCCCGGTGACGCAGAGCGGACAGGGCGAGGACGCGCCCCTCCCCCCGGAGCGGCACGCACACGAAGGCATCGTGCTGCCCTCCGACGGGGGCGAGCCGCTGCTCCCCGGCGCCCCCGCCGAGCGCCCGGTGCCACCCGGCGGCCCCGAGCGCGGCGCCCCCGCGGGCGGCCAGGCCTGGGGTCAGCCCTGGGGCCCGCAGTCCCCGCCGCCCGCCGCCCCCGGCAACGCCTGGGGCGCCGAGTCCGCCGCCGCGGAGTCCGCCCCCGGGTACGGTTCCGGCTCCGGGCCGTACGAGGTGGACGCGCGCTACGGCACCGACGGCCAGGGGTACGCGCTCGACCAGGGCCCCGGTCGGCACCGGCCGGATCAGTACCAGCAGGGCCAGTACCCGCAAGATCAGTACCCGCAGGATCGGCAGCAGGGCGGGCACCAGGACCAGGGCCACGGGCAGCAGTCCGGTGGCTGGGGTGCCCCCGAGGCGGGCCACGCCCTCCCGCCCGCCGCCGTTCCCGGGGCCCTGCCGCCCGCGCAGCCCCCCGGTCGGTACGCGGCACCGGAGAGCCAGGCGTACGCGCCGGAGAACTCCTCCTACGGGCCCGGGAGTTCCTCGTACGGCTCCGGGGACCCCTCGTACGGTCCTGAAGGGGCGCAGTACGCGCCGGGAGCGCCGCAGTATGCCCCCGAGAGCCCGCAATTCGCGCCGGGCGCCGGGCAGTTCGGTCCGGAGGCCGGGCGGTACATACCGGATGAAGGGCCCACCCAGTACATTCCGCCGGTGGCTCCGGGCGCCCTGCCGCCCGAGATGCCCGCCGGTCCCGCACCGCACGGCGCCGGGGCGTCCCACGCCGAGTCGACCCGGTTCCTCGGCAGCATCCCGCAGCAGCCCGACGCCGGCGACCCGTCTCCGTACGGCGGCGCGCAGCCCCCCGCCCCGAACCCGGACGCGGAGCCGACCCAGTACATCGCCCCGGTCCCCGCCCCGCCGCCCGGCGCCCCCTACGGCATCCGCCCCGGCACGCCCGCCGAGGCCGCCGGGCAGCAGCAGCCGGGCGCGGGCCAGGCGCCCGGCGGTCAGAACCCCGGCGGCCAGGCACCCCGTCCCGGTCAGGGCCCCGGTGCCGGGCAGGAGCCGGGGGAGCGGCAGCCCCCGGCCGAGTTCGACAGCCTCTTCCGTACCGCGCCCGGTGAGGCTCCGGCCGCCACCCAGCAGATGCCCCGCTACGACGCGCGGCGCGCACGGGGCGTGCAGTTCAACGCGGGCGCCCCCGCGGGACCCGGTGCGCCGGGCGGCGGCGCCCCGTACCCCCCGCCGGGCGGCGGCGAGCCGGGCGGCCGGGCCGAGCGGCGGGAGCAGGACGAGCGCCGGCGGCGTACCGGGTCGAAGGTGCCGCTGCTCGCGGCCGTCGGCGTCGGCATCGCGGTGATCGGCGTGGGCGCCGGTGCGCTGCTGAGCAGCTCCGGTGGCGACGGCGACGGGGACGACAAGAGCGCGCCCGTCTCCGCGACCGCCCCGGAGGAGTCCGCGGAGCCGTCCCCCTCGGTCGACCCGGTCGAGGAGCAGGCGGTGGCCCTGGACAAGCTGCTCGCCGACAGCAACAACAGCCGCAGCGCGGTCATCTCCTCGGTCGGCCATGTGAAGAGCTGCGACAAGCTCGGCGAGTCCGCGCGCAGCCTCCGCGAGGCGGGCCGGCAGCGCAGCGGGCTGGTCACCCGCCTCGGCAAGCTCTCGGTGGACAAGCTCCCGGACCACGCCCGCCTGACGGCCGCGCTCACCAAGGCCTGGCAGGCCTCCGCCTCCGCCGACAACCACTACGCGGCCTGGGCCGACCAGGTCGGCAAGGGCGGCAAGAAGTTCTGCCCCAAGGGCAAGGCGCGCGGCACCGCGCACACCGTCGCGGCCAACCGCTCCAGCGGCGAGGCGACCAAGGCCAAGCAGGAGGCGGCGGGCCTGTGGAACACCATCGCCGAGAAGTACGGCCTCACTGCCCGCGACAAGTCCGAGCTGTGAGGCGGGAGCCGGGGCCGGCGGCCGGGGTGCGCTGAGGCGGTCCCGGCGGGCCGCCGCGTACCGAGTCGCCTCGGGCCGTCTCGTACGGGACCGGCTCGATCGCTCCGCACCGTCCGCCCGCTCAGTCCGGCGCGCTCTCCAGCGTCCGGGACATGTCCACCGCTCCGCGCCGCTCAGCCACCAGGCGGCCGGCGCGTACCACCTGGAAGGTCACGTCCGCGTTGACCAGGCGGGGGAAGTCGCGTACCGCGATCATGTCCTCGAAGCGCCAGCTCAGCTTCGGGGTGAGGCCGCCGGTGCCGACCTGGAGGCCGTCGTCGAAGGTGCGGCGCAGGGTGCGCGCGCTGACCTCGCCCCCGCCGAGGGACTCCACCGCGCGGCGCAGCACCGTATAGGCGATCCAGGTGGTCTGCACGCCCGCGTCCGCCGCGTCGACCCGGTTGTCGCCGAAGGCCTGCCGGTCGATGACCGCGCGCAGCTCCCGCCAGCGCGGGTCCGAGGCCACTGGATACCAGCCGGTGACGTACGCGCCCTCGTAGGGGCCCGAGGCCCCGCCGGTGCGGTCGATCACCGACTGGTCCACGCTGCCGAGGACGGAGGCGACCCGCACGGCCGGGTAGCCGTCCTCGGTGCGGCGGAAGGAGTCGAAGAAGGTGTCGGTGCGCTCGCCGAGCGCCGCCGTCACACAGCCCTGCTCGTCCGGGTCCCCGGTGGCGTACTCCAGGGCCTGCCGCGCCGCCTCGCTGTAGGAGGTGTCGTCCTCGGCCGCGCGCACGTCCCTGACCCGCAGACCCGCCCTGGCCAGCCCCGCGTCGAGCAGCACCGGCAGGTTGTCCCCGGCGACGGTGTCGGGACGCACCAGGGCGACCCGGCCGCAGCGCTCGGCGAGTTCCTGGCCGACCCCGGCGAGCACCGCGGGCCGGCCGCCGTTGACCGGGTAGGACAGCGGGCTGGTGAACTCGTCCTCGGTGACGCCGTACCCGCCGATGTACGGGATCCCGGCGGCCTCCAGCGGACCCAGGAAGGAGCGGCCGTGCTGGCTGTAGGAGCCGACCACGGCCGCCACGTCCTCGCGTACCGCCCGGCGCGCGCAGGCCGCGGCGCCCACCGCGTCGTTGTGGTCGTTGCAGGTGAGCACCCGCAGCTCGCGGTGGCCGAGGCCGCCCTGGGTGTTGATCCAGCGCGCGTAGGCCCGCGCCATGGCCGTCATGCCGGGCTTGTTGGTCGCCCGGGTGTTCTCCGGGGCCCAGGTCATGACCGTCAGGGGCGCCTCGTCCGCGGAGTCGTCGAGCACCCCGCAGCCGGAGAGCAGCAGCGCCGCGCAGAGAGCCGCCGCGGCCGCCCGGCGGCACCCGCGTTTCGCCCCGGCGGGCCGGTCGGCGCGAGCGGAGGCGGCGGGGAACGGGACGGGCAAGAGGCGCGTGCGAGGCCTTTCGGTCATGTCGAGCCACGATTCCGGCGCCCCGAGAACCTGCCAGTGACCTTCGGGGAACCGGCGGTGGCGCGCAGGTGAACAGCGGGCGCCGGTGGGGGCCGGTGGGGCGCGCCGGACGGGGAACGTACGATCGGTCCTCGTGCAAGCACCGGAGAACTCTTCCCGTCGCGGCAGTCGCTCGGCCACCATGGGCGTCATGCCGCTGAACGACATGCCGTGGTGGCGCTGGCGCAGCAATGTGCGTTCGGCGCTGCACATGCTTTCCGACCCCGTCTTCCAGCGTGAGTGCTGGCTCGCGGGGCACACCGGGTACGGGGACGTCACCGACGCCGTGTACCGCCTGGTCGAGGACACCTGGCTCGACAACTGGTCCGCCGAGAAGTACGTCGGCACGATCTTCCGGGACTCCCAGGAGGCGGCCCTCGTCGACGTCGCCGTGCTGCGGGTGCTGCGGATCATGCACCAGGTCGGCCCGGACGCCCAGGTCGCCGCCTATCTGGAGCACCATGCCTGGCCGGAGGCGGTGCGCGCGGCCCGGGACGCCCATGTGAGGCTCGCCACCAGCGACGGCGACGATCCCGACACCGCGCCGCGCACCCTGGAGGCGCTGCGCCTCGTCACGCGCACGGCCTGAGGGGCCGGCGGCTTCCGGCGCCCCGTCTCACCTGTCGGCGGGGCGGCCCTCGCGGGCGCCCGACTGTGGAATCCTGGCGGCGGCACCCGGCAGCGCCCGCCCTCCGGTGGCCCGGCCAGGGCCGCGGCGGGAGGGCCCGGTGCCGCGAGAAGCACCAGCCGCGAGGATCACCCAGTGCATGAGGAACGTCCAGTGAACGAGCAGCCCGCAGCCGCCGCCCCGTCCCCCGGCCCGGCGGGCGGTACGGGCGCCGGGGACACCTCCGGGCACTACGTCCTCACCCTCTCCTGCCCCGACCGGCAGGGCATCGTGCACGCGGTCTCCAGCTACCTCTTCATGACCGGCTGCAACATCGAGGACAGCCAGCAGTTCGGCGACCACGACACCGGCCTGTTCTTCATGCGGGTGCTCTTCTCCGCCGAGGCCCCGGTCAGCCTGGACAAGCTGCGGGCGAGCTTCGCCGCGGTCGGCGACTCCTTCCAGATGGACTGGCAGCTGCACCGCGCCGCCGCGAAGATGCGCGTGGTCCTGATGGTGTCCCGCTTCGGCCACTGCCTGAACGACCTGCTCTTCCGCGCCCGCACCGGCGCGCTGCCGGTCGAGATCGCCGCCGTGGTCTCCAACCACACCGACTTCGCCGAGCTGGTCGCCTCGTACGGCGTCCCCTTCTGGCACATCCCGGTCACCAAGGACACCAAGGCCGAGGCGGAGGCCGAACTCCTCGCGCTGGTACGGGAGTCGGACGTCGAGCTGGTGGTGCTCGCCCGCTATATGCAGGTCCTCTCGGACGAGCTGTGCAAGCAGCTCAGCGGCCGGATCATCAATATCCACCACAGCTTCCTGCCGAGCTTCAAGGGCGCCAAGCCCTACCACCAGGCCCACACCCGGGGCGTGAAGCTCATCGGCGCGACCGCCCACTACGTCACCGCCGACCTCGACGAGGGCCCGATCATCGAGCAGGAGGTGGAGCGCGTCGCGCACGGCGTGACCCCCGAACAGCTCGTCGCCCTCGGCCGGGACGTGGAGTGCCAGGCCCTCGCCCGCGCGGTGAAGTGGCACGCGGAGCACCGCATCCTGCTCAACGGCCGCCGCACGGTGGTCTTCTCCTAGGCTCTCGCGCCGGGCCAAAGCGCACACAATCCAACGCCGCTGCCGCACAGGCGCGCCGAACCCTGTCCCCTTCGGTCGCTTTCGGTCGCCGTCCGGATTCCGGAAACGGAACAACTCCCCGTATTTCGCCGAGCTTTGTCCAGAGTCTTTCAACAGAGTCCAACAGCTCCTAACGTAATCGCACGTGTGGAGGCGCTTGTTGCTGCCGCCCCGCATGTCCGCTCCCCCCCACGTCTTGGAGGACTGTGTCCATGCGCTCCATGAACCGTCCGTCAGCGCGCGCCGCTTCGATCCGCCGTCTCTCCGCCGCCCCGGTCCGCCGGCTCTCGCGCCAGGGCCTCGCCCTCGCCGCCGCGGCCCTGCTCTGCGGCGTCGGCGCCGCCGCCCCGGCCCTCGCCCAGGCCCCCGAGGCACCCGCCCCGCCGACCCCGGGCGACGGACTCGCGGCCACCCCGCCGATGGGCTTCAACAACTGGAACTCCACCCACTGCGAGGCCGATTTCAACGAGGAGATGGTCAAGTCGATCGCCGACCTCTTCGTCGAGAAGGGCCTCAAGGACGCCGGGTACGAGTACGTCAACCTCGACGACTGCTGGGCCCTGCCCGAGCGCGACGCCGACGGCGAACTGGTGCCGGACCCCGAGCGCTTCCCCAATGGCATCAAGGCGGTCGCCGACTACGTCCACGGCAAGGGCCTGAAGTTCGGCATCTACACCAGCGCCGGTACGAAGACCTGCAGCGACATCGGCTTCCCCGGCGGCCTGGACCACGAGTACAGCGACGCCCGGCAGTTCGCGGACTGGGGCGTCGACTACCTCAAGTACGACAACTGCAACAACCAGGGCGTGGACGCCCGGCAGCGGTATACGACGATGCGCGACGCGCTGAAGGCGACCGGCCGCCCGATCCTCTACAGCATCTGCGAATGGGGCGAGAACAAGCCCTGGGAGTGGGCCGAGGGCATCGGCGAATCCTGGCGCACCACCGGGGACATCAGCGACAACTGGGACTCGATGCTCTCCATCCTCAAGCAGAACCTCCCGCTCGCCGAGCACGCGGGCCCGGGCCACTGGAACGACCCCGACATGCTCGAAGTCGGCAACGGCGGCATGACGGACACCGAGTACCGCAGCCACTTCTCCCTCTGGTCGGTGATGGCCGCCCCGCTGCTGATCGGTGCCGATCTGCGCGAGGCGGGCGAGGAGACGTACGAGATCCTCGGCAACAAGGAGGTCATCGCCGTCGACCAGGACGAGCTGGGCAGGCAGGGCACCGTGCTCTCCTCCGAGGACGGGCGCTGGGTCCTCGTCAAGGAGATGGCGGACGGCAGCCGCACCGTCGCCCTCTTCAACGAGACCGGTGAGGAGCAGCAGATCGGGACCACCGCCCAGGACGCGGGCCTGCCCGAGGCCGCCTCCTACGAGGTGCGCGACCTGTGGGAGCACCGCACCGACACCGGCGACGGCACCCTCTCCGCCACGGTCCCGGCCCACGGCACGGTCCTGCTGCGGGTGACGCCGAGCAGCTAGGAGGTCCAGGGGGCGGGGCCCGGGCTGGGCTCGCATCCGGCCGGTCAACCCGTGGGGCCCGGATCGGGCCCCACGGGTCCATCGACCCGCACACCCGGGCCGGACTCACATCCGGCTCAGTGCCGCCGCGGCGAAGAGGACCTCGCGGATCGCCTCGCGGTCGCCGTGCTGGCCTGCCGCCGCCTCGGGCGGCGGCAGGTGCCCGGCGGCCAGTCGGCAGAACTCGATGCCGTCCAGGGCGATGTGCGCCACCTCGTCCGCGGGCGGTGCCTCCGCCGCCTCGCCTCCCGCGGCCTGCCGACCCGGCGCCGGCTCTCGCGGAGCCTGCGGTCCCGCCACCTTCCGTGCCGGGGCCGCGGCTCCCTTCGCGGGCCCCGCGCCGCCGGGTCCGGAGGGCGGCGGATCGAGCGGGATCAGCCACTCGCCGCCGCCCGCGCCCTCCACCTCCACGCGCAGCGCCCGGCCCGCCGAGCCGGGGCCCCTCGGCCGGGCGGGAGCGCCGTGCCCGTCCCGGCGGCGGGCGGCGAGGGCGGTCGGCAGCAGCCGTGCCGCGAGGTCGATCATGTGGTGCAGATGGCCCGGGGCCGGGGGAGCGTAGGGGTAGTGGACGGCCTCGGCGATGTCCGCGGCGTGCACCCAGCAGGCGAAGGCGCGGTCGACGAGCGCGTCCCGCAGCGGCAGCGCGCAGCCTCCGTAGGAGACGGGCAGCAGTCCCGAGCCCCGTCCGGCGAAGGCGAGCGTGCGCACCAGTTCATGGCTCTGGTCCCGCCAGGGGCCGCGCAGTTCACGGCCCATCGGCGCGGCGGCGGCCCGCCAGAACTCCTCGGTACGCTCCCGGGGCGTGCCCGCCGCGCTCCCCGCCTCCGCCGCGGCGTCCCCGCCCAGCGGATCCGGCAGCCCGAGCGCACGGGCCACCACCCCGTCCACCGCGGTCAGATGGCCGAGCACCCCGCCCACCGTGGTCTTCCGCCGCACCTGCGCGTCGTGCCGGTACCAGCGCAGGTCCACCCCGGCGTGCCACTCCGCGGTGCCGAAGTCCTTCAGGAGGGCGTCCAGGCGCGCGGTCTCCGCGTCGTAGGCCTCGGCCCACCGCGGCACCGGGATCCGCGCCGGGCGGCCCTCCATCGCCCTGCCGAGGACCCGGCGGCGCAGCGCGGGGTCCAGGTCCAGGCTCTCGGCGGGGTGCAGCAGCTCCACCGCCTGCCGCAGCCGCAGCGCCTCCTCGGCGCAGGAACCGCAGTGGCCGAGATGCTCCTCCACGCTCAGACTCTCCCGCGGCGAACAGGCGGCGAGCGCCCAGGCACCGAGCAGCGACTTGAGCACCTGGTGCGGCGGCGGCGCCGGGTCCTGGGACGCGGACGGCCGCGGTGCGGGCGGCAGTTGGGCGGACGGCGGCGCGGACGACTGCGGTGCCGAGTCCGGTGGTGCCGAGTCGCGCGGTGCCGAGTCCGGCGTCACGGGCGCGGGTGCCTGCGGCAGCGACTCCTCGCCGTTCTCCACCGGGTACCGCTGCCCCGGTATGCGCGGCGCGCCCTGCGGCGCGTCCTCCGGGCGGGGGCCGGAGCGGCCCGGGTCGCCGCTCACGAGACACGCCCCCAGCCGCCGGGGCCGTTGCCGTACGGGCCGAGCTCGCCGCCGTACCTCCCGGGCCCGCCCCCGTACCCGCCGTCGCCGCGCGTGCCGCTGTCGTGGGCGGTGGCGAGCAGTTGCAGTCCGAGGCGCAGGCGCCGGCGTGCCTCCTCCTCGCTGATGCCGAGGTCGGCGGCGGCCTGCCGGTAGTCGCGCCGCTGGAAGTAGGCGAGTTCGAGCACGGCGCGCAGCGGGGCGGGCATCGAGGTGGCGATGTAGTCGGCCCGGGCCGCCACCGAGGCGCGGCGCACCCGGCGGTCGAGGTCCTCGCTGGTGCCCTCGCCGCCGCCGACCAGGGCGGCGGCCTCCCGCCGGCGCAGCCGCGCGACGGCGAGCCGGTGGGCGAGCGCGGCCACCCAGGAGCGCAGTCCGCCGTGGGCCGGATCGTAGGACTCGGGGTGCTCCCAGAGCCGGGTGAACACCTCCTGGGTCAGAGCGCCGGCGGCCTCCTCGTCGCCGAGCACGCGGTGCGCGAGGGCGTGGACGAGCAGTGCGTGGCGGTCGTAGACCTCGCCCAGGGCGGCCGCCTCCCCGCGTGCGAGCCGCTGCTGCACCTTGCGGTCCCAGCGGGGCGATGCGTCCGTCGCCATCCGGTCCCCCTGCCTGCCGTGCCGGTCCGTCCCGCCCCGAGGCCCCTGCCGCCTGAGGTCTGTACCTCTGCCGGTTCCCCCGGCCAGTGTGCGGGAATCCGTCCATGAGCGCGCCCCCGCGCTCCGGGCTGTCCCT
The DNA here is from genome assembly GCF_012273655.1 of Streptomyces physcomitrii. Taxonomy (GTDB): domain Bacteria; phylum Actinomycetota; class Actinomycetes; order Streptomycetales; family Streptomycetaceae; genus Streptomyces; species Streptomyces physcomitrii. The sequence continues at coordinate 142,792 of NZ_JAAWWP010000011.1, forward strand.
TTCGTACCGTCTCCGAATGTAGTCCGGACAACCGTCGGTGCGCCTCTCTTTGCCCAAGGGTGGCCTTCCGCGATGCCGGGGGCGGTCCCTCTGCGGTCGGCACGCGGGGCGGTGCCGTCGGCACGCGGGGCGAGCGATCGGCTACCCGATGTGGTCGATTGAGGGGGTTCGGAACGTGAGCCACGCCACTTCCGGGTGGGGCTTTCGCGGGGAGCGTGCGAGGGTGGAGGGGTTCCGGGCGGCCGAGGGCTCCCGGATCCCGAGCGGGCCCGGAGCCGCGGGCCGCCTTCTGCCCCCTTCCGCGGGCCGCAGACCGTCGAATTCCGGCCACTGCGAAGCCAAGCCTTTGCTTGGGGATACGGAAGAGCTTTCCGCGGTGTTTCATGTGAGGGCGGGCGGGCAGCCGCGCAGGGGAAGCGAAAGCAGAGCTTCCGGATCGAGCGAAGAAGGGTCCGGACCGGCAGAGCGAGAGGCATGGCGTGACGCTCAAGGTGACCGAAGGCAGGCAGGGCGGCTGGGTCGTCCTGCGGGTGTCCGGCGAGATGGACCTGGTGACGTCCCCCGTGCTGCGGCAGGGCGTGCACGAGGCGGTGGCCGAGGGTCGCCGCTCCATTGTGCTGGACCTCTCCGAGGTGCTCTTCTGCGACTCCAGCGGCGTCGGTGTGCTCATCGCCACCCGGCGGCTGATCCGCTCCTGCCGGGGCCGTCTGCGCGTGATCCTTCCCGCCCACGGTGCCGTCGACGGCTCCCATGTGAACCGCGTCCTCGCCGCCCTCGGCGTCCGCCGCCTCTTCGACGTCTACCCGGACGTCGCCGCCGCGGTCGACGAGGAGCGCCAGCCGCTCTCCGCCTAGCCGGACCTCCGCGGCTCCCCGCGGTCCCCGGCGGCGCGCGCCCCGTTTTCGAACACCGCGCTGCGGGCGTCCCGTTGGAGTACCCCCGGGGCCCCCGAGCACGTACGCTCCCTGCGACACAGCAATACCGGCGCGCGGCGGCGCGGCGGGATCGACACCGAGGTGGGTCGCACAAGCCATGGCCAGCAGCGAGTACGAGCACAGGATTGCCTCCCGGTTCGCCGGATTCGACCAGGACGGCAACGGCTACATCGACCGTGAGGACTTCAGCGGCGCGGCCCGTGCCCTGCTCGCCGAGTTCGGCGCCACGGCCCGCTCCGACAAGGGCCAGGCCCTCTACAGCGGGGCCGAGGCCTTCTGGCAGGGCATGGCCGGGATCGCGGACGTGGACGGCGACCAGCGCGTCAGCCGCGAGGAGTTCGTCACCGGCGCGGTCAAGCGCCTGGCCGACAACCCGCAGCGCTTCGCCGAGATCGCCCGGCCCTTCCTGCGCGCGGTGCTCGCCCTCGCCGACGAGGACGGCAACGGCGTGACCCTCCAGGGCGCCGAACGCGTCCTGCGCACCCTCGGCGTCCCCGCCGAGCAGGCCGCCCAGGCCGCCGCCGCCCTCGACTCCGAGCACGACGGCCGGATCTCCGAGGAGGAGACCCTCGCCGCCTTCGCCGCGTACTACACCACCTCCGACTCCGCCGAAGCCGCCGGTACGGGCTCGGACTGACGGGAGTTGCGCGGCGCCGGGGGCAGTCGCGGGGGACAGGTGCGGGCCGGCGGGTGCCGGTCCGCACGGCTTTCCGGGTCAACTCCCGTACGCCATAAGCTCACCGAGAGTGACCAACTGGCTGCTGCCGGGTGCCGATATCGCTTTGTGTCCCAGGTGTGACTCGTCACGGCATGGAGTCGGCGCCCGGCTCCGGTAGCTTGTGCCAGATGCGAGTGGTGTCCGGTCCCAGCCGCCCCCGTGCCGCCCGAACGGCGTCCCGGGCCCGCGTGCTGCCGCGCCGCGACCTCGCAGAACAGGCCTCTGTGGTACGGGTTTCCGGGCAATTCGGCCGTCTCGGCCGGGCTCGCTGTTCGACTGCCGCCGAAAGGCGTCGCACAGTATGCCGGAGTTGTACTCCTTCGCGCGAGGATATGCCCGAAGCGCTTGTTGAGGTGACTGTACGTCAACCATGCTGTGCTCGGGGGGGGTTCCCACCGGGGTTCACGTTCCGTGATCCCGGGGAGACACGAGGCGAAGTGTCCGCCGGTTCGGATGGTGTGAGCGGTGCAGGAGCGTCAGATGCAGCTGGAGGTCGGGGCCGACCCCGCGGAGGTGGGCAGGGCCCGCAGGTGGGCACGCTCCCGGCTGGCCGTTTCCGGAATAGCGGCTGACGAACCCCTCGCCCAGACGCTGGTGCTGCTCATCTCCGAACTCGTCACCAACGCCGTGGTGCACACCGGCTGTCCGGCCGTCCTGCGGATCCGGCTGCCGCACACCGCGCTCGCCGCCTCCGGCACCGTCCGCGTGGAGGTCGCCGACCGCAGCGCCCGGCCGCCGTGCCCGCGCCGCGCCGAGGACTGCGAGACCGGCGGCCGGGGCCTCGAACTCGTCGAGGGGCTCGCCGACCGCTGGGGCTGGAGCCGCGAGGGCGAGGGCAAGCGCATCTGGTGCGAGATCGACCGGCGCCCCGCCCCGGCCGCGTCCCGTGCCGCCGCCCGCCCCGCGACCCCCTCCCTCGGCGGCTTCGCCTTCGGCCTCGCCTGAGCCGATCCGGGGCCCGAGCGCCCGACTCGCCCCGGAGCCCGGCCGCCTGAGCCCGATCCGCTGCGTCCGGCCCGCTGCGCCCGATCCGCTGAGTGGCTGAGCCCGGTCTCCCGAGACCGGGCTCAGCGGGCTCCCGCGGCCGTACGGAAGGTGCGGCGGTACGCGGTCGGGGTGACGCCGAGGGCGGACTGCAGGTGCTGGCGCATCGACTGGGCGGTGCCGAAACCGGCGTCCTGCGCCACCTGGTCCACCGGCAGATCGCTCGACTCCAGCAACTGCCGTGCCCGCTCGACCCGTTGCAGGGTGAGCCACTGGCCGGGGCTGACCCCGGCCTCCTCCCGGAACCGCCGAGTGAAGGTGCGCACCGACATCGACTCCTGCGCCGCCATGTCCCGCAGCTGGATCGGCTCGTGCAGGCGCGCGAGGGCCCAGGCCCGCGCCCGGGTGGTGGTCGCCAACTGCGGTTCGGGCACCGGGCGTTGGATGTACTGGGCCTGTCCGCCGTCCCGGTGCGGCGGGACCACGGTGCGCCGCGCCACGTCGTTGGCGACCGCGGTGCCGTGGTCGCGCCGCACCAGGTGCAGGCACAGGTCGATGCCCGCGGCGACCCCGGCCGAGGTCAGCACGTCGCCGTCGTCGATGAAGAGCACATCGGCGTCCACCTCGACCCGCGGGAAGAGCCGCTGGAAGTGCTCGGCCGAGGCCCAGTGCGTGGTCGCGGGGCGCCCGTCGAGATAGCCCGCCGCGGCGAGCACGAAGCCGCCGGTGCAGATCGCCACCAGCCGGGTGCCGGGCCTGATGTGCCCGAGCGCCGCGGCCAGTTCGGGGGTCAGCCTGCCCTCCTCGTACACCGGTCCCAGCTCGTAGGAGGCGGGCACCACCACGGTGTCGGCGCTCGCCAGGAGTTCGGGGCCGTTCTCCACCAGTACGGCGAAGTCGGCGTCGGTGGCCACCGGGCCCGGGCGCAGCGCGCAGGTCAGGATCTCGTAGAGCGGGGCGCCGCGGCCGTCCTTGGCACGCCCGAAGATCCGCTGCGGGATGCCCAGTTCGAAGGGGAGCAGTCCGGGCAGGGCGAGCACGACCACGCGGTGCGGCCGGGCCGCCGGCGGCGTCGCGGAGGCCGCGGGCGCCGACGACTCCGCTGCTGGCGCTGCTGGCTCCGCCGGCGGTGACGTGGGTGACGTGGGTGGCATCACCGTCTTCGCGGGCGCCGCGGGCGCCGCGGGCGCCGCGGGCTTCGCGGTGGTCGTCGAGGAGGCGGGTGCGGAGGCCGAGGCGGCGGCCGGTGCGGAGGGAGGCATGGCCCGATCCTAACGAATGCTGTCCCTCGGGCCACTCGCTCGCCCCCGGGCCTTCGCGGATGCTGAAGCCGTGACACAGACCTCCGACACCGCCGCCGCTCGGCAGAGAGCCGCGAAGGCCCCGGCCCCCGCCGCCACCGGACCCGCCACCGCTGAGACCCCCCGCGGCACCGCCCCCGCGCGCCGCCGCGGACCGCACCGCGCCTGGCTGGTGGCGGCCGTCGCCTTCGTGACGATCATCGGGGCGGCGGCCTTCCGCTCGCTGCCGGGGCTGCTCTTCGACCCGCTGAACGAGGAGTTCGGCTGGTCCCGCGGCACCATCGGCGCCGCCGTCTCGGTCAACCTCGCCCTGTACGGGCTCACCGCCCCCTTCGCCGCCGCGCTGATGGACCGCTTCGGCATCCGCCGGGTGGTGGCCGCCGCCCTCGCGGTGATCGCCCTCGGCTCCGGGCTCACCGTGTGGATGACGGCGCCCTGGCAACTGCTGCTCTGCTGGGGCCTGTTGGTCGGGCTCGGCACCGGCTCGATGGCGCTCGCCTTCGCGGCCACGGTCACCAACCGCTGGTTCACCCGGCGCCGCGGACTGGTCACCGGCATCCTCACCGCGGCCTCCGCCTCCGGGCAGCTGATCTTCCTGCCGGTGCTGTCCTGGCTGGTCGAGGCGCACGGCTGGCGGCCCGCCGCGGTGACCGTCGCCCTCGCCGCGCTCGCCGTGGTCCCCTTCGTCTGGCTGCTGCTCCGCGACCACCCCGCCGACGTGGGCCTGCGCCCGTACGGGGCCGAGGAGTTCCAGCCGAAGCCGCCGCCCGTGCCCGGCGCCGCCCGCCGCACCCTGCGCGTGCTGCGCTCCGCCTCCCGTACCGGGACCTTCTGGCTGCTCGCCGGTTCCTTCGCGATCTGCGGCGCCTCGACCAACGGACTCATCCAGACCCACTTCGTGCCCGCCGCGCACGACCACGGCATGCCGATCACGGCCGCCGCCTCCCTGCTCGCGGTGATCGGCGTCTTCGACGTGGTCGGCACCATCGCCTCCGGCTGGTTCACCGACCGCTTCGAGGCCCGCCGCCTGCTCGCCGTCTACTACGCGCTGCGCGGCATCTCGCTGCTCTTCCTGCCGATGCTGCTCGCCCCGGACGTCCGCCCGCCGATGATCTTCTTCATCGTCTTCTACGGCCTCGACTGGGTCGCCACCGTCCCGCCCACCATCGCCCTGTGCCGCGCCCACTACGGCGAGGACAGCGCCATCGTCTTCGGCTGGGTCCTCGCCTCGCACCAGGTCGGCGCCGCCGTGGTCGCCGGTCTCGGCGGCCTCGCCCGCGATGTCTTCGGCTCCTACAACGTGGTCTGGTACGCCTCCGGTGCGCTCTGCGCCGCCGCCGCGCTGATGGTGCTGGTGATCCGGGGAGCGGGGGCGGCCCCGGTGCCGGTGCGGAAGCCGGGGGTGGCCTGAGCGCGTACCGCCGCCGGGGGCCGCCCCGCCCGAGCGCCGCCCGAGCGCCGGTCCGGCCGGGGCGCCGGTCGCCCGTGAGGCGCCTCCGGCCACGGCGCGTCGGCTCAAGTCCTTCTCCGCAGTGGGCCGTTCAGCCGCAGACCGCCCGTACGTTGAGGGCCACGGCCCCCTGGCCCCGGGGCAGCACCCGCAGGGGGTCGATGTCGAGGCCGGTCAGTCGGCCGTCGAGTTCCAGGGCCAGGCGCTGCACCCGCAGCAGCACCTCGGCCAGGGCGTCCACATCGAGCGCCGGGCGTCCGCGCACCCCGTCGAGCAGGGCGTGACCGCGCAGCTCCCGGAGCATCGCGTGCGCTCGGTCGGTCCCGAACGGCGGTACCCCGTAGGCGAGTTCGGGCAGCACCTCGCGCAGCTCGCCGCCGTGTCCGACGGTGACCGTGGGGCCGAAGACCGGGTCCTGGGCCACCCCGACCACCCACTCCGCCCCCTCCGGCACCATCTGGCAGACCAGCACCCCGTCGAGGTCGACCCCCTCGTACTGCGCCCGGGCGGTCAACTCCCGGTAGGTCTCCCTGACTTGGCTGGCCGAGGTCAGGGAGGTGCGCAGCAGGCCGCGTTCGCTCTTGTGGGCGAGCCGGGCGCCGGAGGCCTTCATCACCACCGGGTACCCCACCTGGGCCGCGGCCCGTGCCGCCGCGGCCGCACTCGTCACCAGCTTCTCGCGCGGCACCCGGATCCCGTACGCCCGCAGCAGCCGCTTCGCCGCGTGCTCGCTGAGCCGTTCGCCGGGCACGAGCAGGGCCTCGGCCGTACGCAGGCTGGGGGAGGGGGTCCGGGGCGCCTCGTCGAAGGGGGAGCGGTAGCCGGTGGTGAAGCGGTGGTGCGCGAGGTGGGCGCCGACCGCGCCGAGGCAGTGGGCGAGCGTACGGAAGGCGGCGACCCGGCCGGAGCCGAGCAGGGTCTCCCGGTACGCCGCCGCCGTGCCGTCCGGTGAACTCCACACCGCGCAGAGGAGCTTGCCGGTCCCCTCGGCGGCCTCGGCGAGGTCCCGCGCCAGCCGCTCGGTGGCGGCCGGGCTCGCCGCGGGGAGCGGGCAGATCACCACGCCGAGCCCCGGATCGTCGAGCAGCGCGTCGAGGAGCGGCCGTTCCCCGCCCTCCGGCATGGCCCCGGCGTCCGCGAGCGCGCGCACCCGCAGCCCGGCCGCCTCGGCGCGGCGGCGGACCTCCTCGCCCAGGTCGCCGGACGGTGCGTAGACGGCCACCCCTTCGGCCACCGGCGGCCCCGCCTTCGCCAACAGGGCGGCGGTGTCCTGGAGTTCATCGGTGCCGCCGACCTGGATCACCCCGAACTGCCGCAGCGCCGCCTCGGCGACGGCCCCCGCCCGCGGTGAGCCGCCGGGCGGGCCCGCCGCCACCGCGACCAGCGGGATGCCGCGGCGGGCCGCGTGGTCGGCGGCCAGCAGGAGGGCGCGGCCCTCGCGCGGTTCCGCCAGGAAGCAGGCGAGCACGGAGACATCCGGCTGCTCGGCGAGGGAGCAGAGCAGCTCGGCGGCCCCGAGATCCGCCTCCCCGCCCGTCACCACCCAGTGGGCGAGCCGTACACCGACCTCCCGGAGCCCGGCCACGGGCAGCCCCTGCGCGCCCGAGCGGCTGAGCAGGGCGATGCCCGGGGTGCCCGGCCCCGCCCGGCCGGGGGAGCCGCCGTGGCGGTCGGGATCCGCGTCCACCCCGAAGGCGTCGAGTCCGGTGCCGGGGCCCAGCAGCCGGGGCCGGGCGGTCCGGGGGCCGCCGCGCGGCAGCGCGACATCGGCGGCGACGACGGCCAACGGCACCTCGGCCTCGGCCAGTTCGGCGAGCAGCGGCGGGGGAGCGGGGCCCAGGAGCACGGCGAGGTCGGGCCGCTCGGGCAGTTCGGCGAGGGTGAGGGCGGGCCCTTCCGGCAGTTCGGTGACGGCGCGGTCGGGCCCTTCCGGCGGCTCGGGGACGGTGGTTCCGGGCCGCTTCGGCAGATCCGACCGCTCCGGCAGCTCCGGCAGTTCGGCGGGCGAGGTCCTGCGCCCGGGTGCGGGGAGGCTCGTACCTGCAACTCCCTTACCGGGGAGGCTCGTACCTGCAACTCCCCTCCCAGCGAGGCCCGTACCGGCAACTCCCTTGCGGGGGACGCCGGTAGCGGCAGCCGAGGTGAAGTACAGCCGGGCGCCGAGGTGTTCGGCCCAGGTGGTCAGCTGCCGGATCGCCTCCGTGCGGGGTTCACCCTCGGCGTCCCAGGCGTCCAGGACCACGATCGAGCGGGGGCGCAACAGGCCGCTCAGGTCCGGGACTTGAGGGTGCAGGGGGCGGCCGCTGACATCCGTCTCCGGGGCGGCGGGCGAGGGTTGCCCGGGCGGTGCGGGGGCGCGGGACTCGCCGCCCGTGAGGGCGCGGTGTCCGCCGGTGGTGAGGGTGCCGTGGGTCGATCCGAGCATGGGTAACCCCGCTCCTGTGGACGGCAGTTGCGGTCGGCTGACGGGCAAGGGGCCGCTGGTCACGGGTCACTGACGGCTCATCGGGCCTCCTCGGGTGCCGTGCCCCTGCGGTGATCGCCGCGCTGCCTTACCGATGGTTACCCCACCGTCGCACGGAGCAATCGGATCACCGCGGCGCCCGGCCGCGAGGCCCGCCGATCCCTGCCGGGCCGTGCCGGGCGCTCACCGCGCCCGCGCCACCCGGCCCTCGTCCCAGACCGGTTCCGGGGCCTCCCGCAGGCGGCCGTCCGAGCCGAAGACCAGGTACCGGTCGAAGGAGCGGGCGAACCACCGGTCGTGGGTCACCGCGAGCACCGTGCCCTCGTAGGCCTCCAGCGCGTCCTGGAGGGCCTCGGCGCTCTCCAGGTCCAGGTTGTCGGTCGGCTCGTCCAGCAACAGGGCGGTGGTACCGGCGAGTTCGAGCAGCAGGATCTGGAAGCGGGCCTGCTGGCCGCCGGAGAGGCGGTCGAAGGACTGCTCGGCCTGCGCGGTCAGTTCGTAGCGGCGCAGCAGGGACATCGCGGCGCCGCGGTCGCGGGCGTGGTCCAGCCAGAGGATGTCGAGCAGGGTCCGGCAGAGGAGTTCGGGGTGGGCGTGGGTCTGGGCGAAGTGGCCGGGGACCACCCGGGCGCCGAGCTTCCAGTCGCCGGTGTGCGCGACCTCCTCGCCAGCGAGCAGCCGCAGGAAGTGCGATTTGCCCGAGCCGTTGGAGCCGAGCACCGCCACCCGCTCGCCGTAGAAGACCTCCAGGTCGAACGGGCGCATCAGACCGGTGAGTTCGAGCCCCGCGCAGGTCAGCGCGCGCACCCCGGTACGGCCGCCGCGCAGCCGCATCCGGATGTCCTGCTCCCGCGGCGGCTCCGGCGGCGGGCCCGCCTCCTCGAACTTGCGCAGCCTGGTCTGGGCGGCGGAGTACCGGGAGGCCAGCTCATGGCTGACCGAGGCCGCCTCCCTGAGGCTGAGCACCAGCTTCTTCAGCTGCGCGTGCTTCTCGTCCCACCGGCGCCGCAGCTCCTCGAAGCGCGCGAACCGCTCCTTGCGCGCCTCGTGGTAGGTGCCGAAGCCGCCGCCGTGCACCCAGACGTCCGCCCCCGCGGGCCCGGGCTCCACGCTCACGATCTTCTCGGCGGCCCGGGCGAGCAGCTCCCGGTCGTGGGAGACGAAGAGCACCGTCTTGCGGGTGGCCTTCAACTGCTCCTCCAGCCACCGCTTCCCGGGCACGTCGAGGTAGTTGTCCGGCTCGTCCAGGAGCAGCACCTCGTCCGGTCCGCGCAGCAGCGACTCCAGTACGAGGCGCTTCTGCTCACCGCCGGAGAGGGTGCGCACCTGGCGCCACTGCGCCTTCTCGTACGGCACGCCGAGGGCCGCCGTGGTGCAGATGTCCCACAGCGTCTCGGACTCGTAGCCCTGCACCTCGGCCCAGTCCGAGAGGGCCTGCGCGTACCGCATCTGCGCGGCCTCATCGTCGACCGTCATCACGGCCTCCTCGGCGGCGTCCACCGCCCGCGCGGCGGTCCTGATCCGCGGCGGGGCCACCGAGACCAGCAGGTCCCGTACCGTCCGCTCGTCCCGGACGCTGCCCACGAACTGCGGCATCACCCCGAGTCCGCCGGTGACGCTCACCGAGCCGCCGTGCGGGCGCAGCTCGCCCGCGAGGAGGCGGAGCAGGGTGGTCTTGCCCGCGCCGTTCGGCCCGACCAGGGCCAGCGCGCTGCCCTCCGGGACCCGGAAGGACACGTCACCGAGCAGGGTCCGCCCGTCCGGGAGGTGGTACTCGACGTGCGCGGCCTCTAGATGTCCCATGCGGCGCATTGTGGGCGGCGGGCGGCGGGGGCGGCAAATGGGTTCCGGTGGACGCCCGGGGTCGCGGGGCGGGGAACCGGGGCGGAAGGCGGTGGCGAGGCCGCCCCGTACCGCGACCGGGCGGTCCTCCGAAACGGTCCGCCGAGCGGTCCTGCAAGCGGTCTTCCGCAGGCGCGGCGGTCGGCCTCAGAGGTGGCGGCGGTCAAAGAGGTGGTGGCGGTCAGAGGTGGCGGCGGATGGCCTTGGCGATCTTCCGGGACTCGCGGCCGATCTCGCGCAGGGTTCCGCCGAGCGGCGCGGTGTAGCCGGTGAAGAAGAGGCCGGGCGCGTTCGCGGGGCTGCGTCCGCCGCGTGCCGTGGGCAGGCCGTGCGCGTCCAGGACGCCGAGGTGGCCGAGCAGCTCCTCCAGCCCGGGCCGGTAGCCGGTCGCCGCGATCAGCACCTCCGGCGCGAGCAGGGTCCCGTCGGCGAGGAGCACCTTGCCGCCGTCGAAGGACTCCACCGCGGCGACCGGCTCCACCCGCCGCTTGCGTACGGCGCGGATCAGCCCCGGGTCCAGTACCGGCGCCGCGCCCTGCCGGGCCCGGGTGGCGAGCCCCCGCGGCGGGCGCGCGAGTCCGTACTCGGTGAGGTTCGGCACGCTCAGCCGTACGAGCACCGCCGCCAGCCGGTCGACCAGCGGCACCGGCAGCCGGCGGCAGAGCACGCCCGCGCGCTGCACGGGGACGCCGAGCAGCGAACGCCGCAGCAGATGCGGCGGGGTGCGCACCGCGAGCCGGACCTTGTCCGCCCCGGCCGCGGCGAGGTCCGCCGCGATCCCGGCACCGCTGCCGCCCGCGCCGACCACCAGGACCTCCCGGTCGCGGTACGGGGCGGCCTCGCGGTACCCGCTGGAGTGCAGCAGCTCGCCGTGGAACTCCTCCTGGCCCTCCCAGCCGGGCAGCCGAGGTGTGCGGTGGCGGCCGGTCGCCACCACCACGGCGCTGGCCGCCAGCACCCGGCCGCCGGTGGCGTGCAGCAGCCAGCCGGAGTCGTCCGGGGCGCGGTCGACGCGGTCGACCTCGACGCCGGTGACGATCTCCAGATCGTGGTGGTCCGCGTACTTCTCCAGGTAGCGGACCATGTCCCCGGGCGAGACCCGGCGCCCCGACCGGCGCGGCATCCTGAGCCCGGGCAGCGCGGCGAGCCGCCGCGGGCTGTGCAGCCGCAACCGCTCGTAGTGCCGCCGCCAGGACGCGGCGATGTCCGTACTCCGCTCCAGGACCACGGCGCGTATCCCGGCGGCGCGCAGCGATCGCGCCGCGGCGAGCCCGCCGGGACCTGCGCCGATGACGTAGACCGGCCGGTCGGCGGTGCGTCGGGGGGCTGGGGCGGGGGGAGTCGCGTGGGGCATGTACGCGAGCGTAATCACCTCTTGAGTTGATGGGTCTCGGTCAAGGAGGAAATAAGTTGCGAATGGGTCACGGGGTGGTGCAGTCAACACCCGGGAGAGGATGGGGGGTTGGGCGCGGCTCCCGCGGGCGGGGTGCCGCCGGGCGGTCGCGGGGGTGGGCGGGGTGCCGGTACGCGTACTTCAATGGACGGATGCCCGACCCCGTACCGCCGCCCCGGCCGACCACCGCCCCCGATGCCGCCGCCCCCCGGTCCGACTCGCCCTCCGCCCCGCTGCCCGCGCCCGAACTCATCGGCGAGGGGCTGCGGTTGAGGCCCTGGCGGCCCGAGGCGGAGGAGGACGTGGACGCCTGGCTGCGGGGGATCCTGGACGAGGAGTTCCTGCGCTGGAACACCCCGCTGAAGCCGGTCACCGACCGCCTCGGGGCCCGGGAGAGCCTGCGCAGAAGGGCGGAGGAGGGGCGGGCCGGTTCGGCGGTCTCCTTCTGCGTCACCGACGCCGCCGAGGGCACCGTCCTCGGCCATCTCGCCTTCCAGCCGGTGGACCAGGTCAGCCGCTCCGCCCGGGTCGGGTACTGGGTGCTCCCCGAGGCGCGCGGCCGCCGGGTCGCCGCTCGCGCGCTGCGCCTGGCGGGGGACTGGGCCTTCACCCGGCTCGGTCTGCACCGCATCGAACTCGGCCACGCCATGGGCCACTTGGCGTCCTGCCGGATCGCCGAGCAGTGCGGCTACCCGGCCGAGGGCGTGCTGCGCGGGGCGATGTTCGCCGCCGGACGCCTTGACGCCTTCCGCGATGTGCATCTGCACGCCCGACTCGCCTCCGACCACGCGGCACAGCGGGACGGCGTCAACGGCGGTGACGGCGCGGCCGGTTGAGGGTCCGGTGGCGGCAACACCCTTCAGGGCCAGAGGAGTTCCCGTACCCAGGGGGCGGGTTCCGGAGCCTGGGAGGGTGAGGCGGTCTGCTCCGCACGCTCCGGGGCGTGCTGGGGCTGAGGGGCCTGAGGGCCGTCCGGGCCGTCCTGCTCCGCGGGCCCGGCCAGCCGGTAGCGGAGCCGAACATGCCGCCGGTGGCTGTCGCCCTGGAAGAACTCGGCCTCCTCGGGGCGGAGCAGATACAGGGTCCAGCTCGGCGCCTCGGCCCGCGGCTCCCGGCTCGCCCGGTTCCAGGCGGTCTCCGAAGCGCGGACCAACTCCCCGTAGGAGCCGAGGACTTCGCTCTGCCGGCCCACCAGGGCGGAGGCGAGCGCCCCGGTGGAGCGCGCGTGCAGATCGGCCTGGGCGGCGGCTCCGGGCAGCGGGGTGACGGTGCCGCGGACCCGTACCTGGCGGCCCAGGACCGGCCAGTAGAAGCCCAGCGCCGCGAACGGCCTGGCGTGCAGCTGCCGTCCCTTGCGGCTGCCCTCGTGCGAGGCGAACCACCAGCCGCGGTCGTCGGCCCCGTGCAGCATCACGGTCCGTACGTCCGCGCGGCCCTCGGCGTCCGTGGTGGCGAGGGACACCGTCTGCGGCTCCGCCTGACCGGCCTCGGCGGCCTCGGCGAACCAGGTGCGGAAGAGGGGGAGGGGGCTGCCGGGGGCGCCCTCCGTGTCGAAGGCGGGCAGCGTCGTACGGGCCGGGTGCCAGACGGGCAGGGCGCGGAGCAGGCGGTCGAAGTCCGCCTGGCTGGTGGCGGCGGGCGAGGGGGGTTCCGACGGCTCGGTCATGGGCCGATTGTCGCGCGGCGGGGGCGCTGCGGGGCGACCGGGGCGGTGGGGCGCGGCGGCGCGGCGGAGGGGGCCCGCGGAGGGGGCCCGCGGACGGGACCTGCGGACGGGACCCGCGGACGGTCTGCGGACGCGGTCTGCTGACAGGAAGGTGACCGGTCCGGGTGAGGCCGGGGCTCCGGTCTCGGAGTGCGGCGGCCCGGCGGTCCGCGGTGGACGGCTACTTCGTCGGCTTGCGGCCGGTCACGCCGAGGTGGACGAGGAGCGCCAGGTTCGGCTTCAGCTCGGCCTGCTTGACGCCCCAGGTCTGGAAGCCCTTCTGGTGCGAGGCCACCGCGGCGAGCATCGCGACCAGCGAACCGGCCACCGCGGCGGGGCTGACGTCCTTGTCGACCTTGCCCTTGGACCGGAGCTCGGTGACGGCCTCGGTGAGCGAACGGGTCACGGAGTTCAGGACCTTCATACGGATCTTGTAGAACCGTTTGTCCCCCTCCGCCGCGCCGAGGTCGACCACGCGCAGGATCGCCTCGTTGCGCCGCCAGAAGTCGAGGAATCCGTCGACGAGTTCCTGCGCGCTCTGCCAGCCGCTCCTGCCGGTCCAGGACCGCCCCTCGACGAGCGAGGTGAGGCCCGAGCCCTCCGCCGCCATGCCCTCGGCGAGCTCCAGGACGGCGCCCTCGACATCCGGGAAATACTGGTAGAACGTCGCCGGGGAGGTGCCCGCCTTGCGCGCCACGTCGATGACCTTGACGTCCCGGTAGGGCGAGGAGCTGAGCATCTCGCTGAGGCAGTCGAGCAGCTTCTGACGCGTCGCCTGACCACGCCGTCCGGCAACGCGGCCGTCGACGGTTCTCACCTGTCCTGTCATGCCGTCAGCTTACCGAGGGGTGTTCGGCGCGCGATTCGGCCGACTGCAAATGGGGTTGGGGCCCGACAGGACCTGTCCGGCGAGTCCCGTCCGCCATCCACCTGACGCCGCGCGGCCGCCCCGCGGGCGACGAGGGGAACCATCGGACGGGTCCCGGGTCCCGGGTCCCGGGTCTCGGGCGGCGGCCGGCGGCGGCTCCGCGTCCGTCAACAGGCTGTGGACAAGTGCGTCCCGCGCGCTCGCCGCGCCCCCGGGCCCGCGTTAGCTTGTGCCTGACGGGCTCCGCGTAACGGGCGCTCCCGCCCATACCGGAACAGCACCGTGCTCCTGCGTACGGGAAGGACCCTCCCCATGGCCGCATTCGCCGAAGGCGTCCCCTGCTGGGTCGACGCGATGCTCCCGGACGTGGCGGCGGGCAAGCGCTTCTACGGCGAGATCTTCGGCTGGTCCTTCGGCGAGGCCGCCGGCAAGGAGTACGGCTACCGCACCCAGGCGTACCGGGACGGCAAGAATGTCGCCGCGCTCGCCCCCAAGCGGGACGGCCGGATGCCCACGGTGTGGACGGTCTACCTCGCCACCCCGGACGCGGACGCGCTCACCGCGCGGGTGCTGCGCGCGGGCGGCCGCGTCGTACGGGAGCCGCTGCCGGTCGGGAACTTCGGCACCATGGCGCTCGCCGCCGACCCGGAGGGCGCCGTCTTCGGGCTGTGGCAGGCCGCCGCCTACCCCGGCTTCGCCCTGCAGCAGGAGCCCGGCTCCTACTGCTGGGCCGAGGTCTGCTCCCGCGAGGCCGCCGAGGTCGACCCCTTCTACGAGGAGGTCTTCGGCTACACCGCCGCCGATGTCCCCGACGAGGGAGGATCCGACTTCCGCATGTGGTCCCCGGCGGGGCGGGAGCCGGGCCCCGGGACCGCCGTCGCGGGCCGGGCCCTGGTGGGCGACACGGTGCCCGCCGAGCTGCCCGCCCACTTCCTCGTCTACTTCCGCGTCGAGGACTGCGACGCGACCGCCGCCTCGGTGGTCCGCCTCGGCGGGCGGATCCGCTCCGCGCCCGTCGACGTCCCGCCGTACGGGCGGATGGCGGTGTTCGCCGACGACCAGGGAGCGGAGTTCGCGGTCCTTCAGGAGCTGTGAGGCGCCGGACGGCGGCGGCGGGGGCCCGGATCCGGGGCGGAGCAACGGGGGCAATCCGCCGGAAGAGGGTCCGGACTCCGTTATTCCGGCCCGGACCCCGGCATTCCGTCGCCGCTTCTCCATCGGATCTGCACGTCCGTGGCGGGATTCCGGGGGCAATCTGGGACGAGGTGCCGCGGCCCCGGTGGCGGGACAGGGGTGCGGGTGGCGCGTCTGAAAGACCCCGTACCTGCAAGAACGCGGAGATTTCGCGGGCGGCGGCGCGTATTTTGTCCCGAGACACCCCGGTCCTGACCCGGGTTCGCAAGACGGGGGCCGGACAGGAAGAATCGGGGTGCGTTCCGCCGCGGGCTTCGGTGGTGAGACGCTGCACGGGTTGCAACCAGAGAAAGCGACCCGAACGGGGAGGTGGCAGGCACGTGGTCGATCAGCTGACGCAGCAGGATCCGAGACGGATCGGTCCGTTCGAGGTCCTCGGGCGGCTCGGAGCCGGCGGCATGGGGCTGGTCTATCTCGCGCGCTCGGCTTCCGGCCGCCGGGTCGCGATCAAGACGGTCAGGACCGAGCTCGCCGAGGACCAGCTCTTCCGGGTCCGCTTCACCCGCGAGGTCGAGGCCGCCCGCGCCGTCTCCGGCTTCTACACCGCCGCGGTCGTCGACGCCGACCCCCGCGCCGCCGTCCCCTGGCTCGCCACCGCCTACGTACCCGCGCCCTCGCTAGAGGAAATAGTGAACGAGTGCGGGCCGCTCCCGGCCCAGGCCGTACGGTGGCTGGCCGCCGGTATCGCCGAGGCGCTCCAGTCGATCCACGGCGCCGGTCTGGTCCACCGGGACCTGAAACCCTCGAACGTCCTCGTCGTCGAGGACGGCCCCCGCGTGATCGACTTCGGCATCGCCTCGGGTGTCTCGAACACGCGCCTGACCATGACCAACGTCGCCGTCGGCACCCCGGCCTACATGTCGCCGGAGCAGGCCAAGGACTCCCGCAGCGTGACCGGGGCCAGCGATGTGTTCTCGCTCGGCTCCACCCTGGTCTTCGCGGCCACCGGGCACGCCCCCTACCACGGGGCCAACCCGGTCGAGACCGTGTTCATGCTGCTGCGCGAGGGCCCCGACCTGAAGGGCCTGCCGGAGGAACTGCGGCCGCTGATGGATGCCTGCATGGGCATGGAGGCCGCCGACCGCCCGAGCCCGGCCGACCTCCAGGCCCAGCTGGCCCCGCACCTGTTCGCCTCCGGTTCCGACGACAGTGGCACCGCCTCCGCCTGGCTGCCGGAGCAGGCGGTGGCCCTCATCGAGTCCCGCCGCGGGGGCCGCCCCGCGGTGAAGCCCGCGGCGGCGCACGGCCACGGCGGCAAGGCGAGCCCGGCCACGGCGCCCCCGCCTCCGCCGCCCTCGCACGCCCCGCAGGTGCCCGCGCGCGCCCACGAGTCCGTCCACGCGCAGGCGCCCGCCTACGCCCCCGCACCCGCCCACGCTCCCGGGCACTCCCCGGACGCCGCCCCCGTGCATCTCGCGGGCGCCCGGGTGCCCATCGGCCCCGGGCCGCGGGCGGCCGAGGCCCGGGCCGCCGCCGTCGGGGCGCCGCCCGTCGAGGCGGGTCTCGCCGGTTCCTGGTCGCGCGGCCAGGCGGGCCAGGCCCATGGCGCCGAGCCCGCGGTGCCCGGCCCCGCCCCCGCCGTGGACGCGGGCGGCACCTGGCGGCCCTGGCGCTTCCGGATGTCCAACGACGTCTGGGGCACCCCCGCCGTCGCCGGCGACCTCGTCTACGTCACCTCCTTCGAGGTGCACGCCCTCGACGTCGGCACCGGCCGCCGCCGCTTCAAGACCCGGGACGTCGCCTGGTCCATGGCGGTCGCGGGCGGCCGGATCCACGCCTCGGACGGCCCCACCCTCTACGCCCTGGACGCCCGCGAGGGCTCCGAGCTCTGGCGGCTGACCACCGACGCCTGGGTCTACTCCCTCCAGGCGGACCGCGGCACCGTGGTCACCGGCACCCGGGGCGGCGGCATCCAGGCCTGGGAGGCCTCCAACGGCCAGAAGCTGTGGGAGATCACCGGGGCGCAGACCGACTTCGAGACCCCCGAGGCCGGTCCCGCCGTCCACGACGGCACGGTCTACGTCTGGCAGGACGCCCGGCTGCGCGCCCTGGACGCCCGCACCGGTGACGAGCGCTGGTCGTACCCCATCGGCGACGCCGCCTCCTGCGGCGGAGTCCCGGTCCGCCTGAACCACGCCCCGGACGGCTATGTCTACGTAGCCGCCGGTACCCGGGCCCTCGCCCTGGACATCGCGCAGGGCCACGTCCGCTGGCACTTCGAGGCACCCGCGGTCTTCCTCAGCCCGCCCGCCTTCGCCCCCGGGCCCGCGGTCACCGGCGGCGGCGTCTACCTCGCCGACTACCTGGGCACGGTCTACGCCCTGGACGCCACCGACGGCCGCGACCGCTGGCGCATCGCCACCGAGTCCCGCTCCTCGGTGGAGCCGGTGCTGGTCGCGGGCGGCCATGTCCACGTGGGCAGCGGAAAGGGCCTCTACACCCTGGACGCGGTCACCGGCACCCCCAAGTGGCGCTTCCAGGCGGGCGGCGAGGTGGTCGGCACCCCGGTGGTCGCCGAGGGCCGGATCCACTTCGGCTCCACGGACCACCTCCTCTACACCCTGAAGGCCGACGACGGCCGCCTGCGCTGGAAGCTGGCCACCGGCGGCGAGATCACCGGGGCACCGGTCGTCGAGGCCGGAGTCGTCTACGCCTGCAGCAAGGACCGGTGCGTGTACGCACTGGACGCGGAGAAGGGGACGGGGACGCGGGGGTAGGCAGCCGCACCCTGGGCAGCACCGACGAGCAGATGCTCCAGCTCCTGGAGCCGTACGCCGCGGGCAGCCCGGCTCATGCTGTCGTCGCCTGCCCCACCGGCAGGCTCTCGCCGAGCAGGATGAGGGTGAACAGGCCGTAGCGCTCGGTGATGTGGTGCGGGTGCCACGGCGTGGAGCCGGTGCGCTCGGCGATGATCGGCACGGCGAGTTCGGTGCCCACCAGAACGACGAGGGCGACGAAGAACGCCGATTCCGGCAGCAGCAGGGAGGCCGGCCGCAGTAGTCGGACGCCGGTGATGCCGCCGGCGTGGATGAGCGTGGCCCGCCGCGCCTGTCCGGCGGAGCGGGAGGCGCGCAGCCACCGGGCGACCAGGGCCAGGCGCATGACGACGCAGGCGAGGATCAGCACCGAGTAGTCGTGGTCCTCGAAGGCCGGGGTGCCCGGTTCCGGGCCGGGGTGCCCGGTTCCGGACGCTTGCCGTACGGGGTGGCGGCGACGGGGACGACCTGACCGTTCGCACCGGCAGACCGGACTGGTGAGGGCGGGCAGAACAGGCCGTGCGGTCCGGGGCGTCACCCGCCCCGGACCGCTGCACGCATCCGGGGCCTCACTCCTCGGGGACCACCTCCAGGGTGTTGCGGCGCACGGGCTCGGTCGACATCGTCACCGAGTACTCGCTGTCGGCGTACTTCTCCAGGTAGGAGGCGTCGACGGCCCGGTTGGTCTCCTCGTCGTCGGGGTCGACGGGCACGAAGCGCACAGGCTTGTCGACCCCGCCGGCCGAGATCCGGCCCCGGCCGGTCTTCAGGGCCGGCCCGTACCACTTCCCCTGCGTGCCGTTGTAGGAGCGGATGAAGATCCGGTCCCCGACGGGCACGGACCAGATGTCGACGGTCTTGGGGGTGGTTCCGTCGGGCAGGGCCGCCCCGACGGTGAAGTAGGTCTCGGCGTTGATGCGCTCGAGCTCATCCGGGGTCCAAACGGCCATGGCCGGTCTTCCTTTCGCGTCTGCGGTCATGCTGCCCCGCATGGTCGGTGCGGGGCGGCGACGACTGCCCGGGTCAGAGCTTGTCGGCGAAGAAGGGGCCGAGCTTGCTGACGGCCTCGGCGACCTCCTTCTCGCCGTCGTAGAGCTCCATGTGGTTCGATCCCTCGACGACGTGGAATGACTTGTCCTTGCTCGCGGCGCGCGCGAACAGGTCATCGCTCATCCACTTCGATCCGGCCTCGCTGCCCGCGACGACCAGCAGCGGCTGCGTGAGGAACGCCTCGGCCTTGTGGAAGGCGTCGTAGGTGATGATCTGGCTCAGGCTGCGCGCGGTCATGAAGCCCGGCGCGTTGGGGTGCTCGCAACGCGGCGTGTGGTAGTACTCCCACGCCTGGCGCAGCTCCTCGTTCGGCGCGTCTTCCTCGCGCATCGGTGCGAGCGGGAAGGGGTTGTCCTTGCCCTGGACATCGGTGGTGCGGGCTTCGGCGCCCATCGCGAGCAGGGGTGCGGCGTCGGCGTCGGCGACGTCGTTCATCCAGCCGTTGCGGAACATCTGGCCGATGTTGACGAGGCTCACGGTGCCCACGGCCTTGATGCGGGGGTCGTCGATCGCGGCGTTCGCGGTGTAGCCGGCCCCGGCACAGATGCCCATCGCGCCGATGCGGCTGCTGTCCACGTAGTCGAGCGTGGTCAGGTAGTCGACCACGGCGCTGACGTCCTCGGTGCGGATGTGCGGGTTCTCCAGCTGTCGCGGCTCCCCGGTGCTCGCGCCCTGGAACGAGGCGTCGTAGGCGACGGTCACGAAGCCGTGCTCGGCGAGCTTGCCCGCGTACAGGCCGGCGGCCTGCTCCTTCACTCCGCCGCCCGGGTGGGAGACGACGATCGCCGGGTGGGTCTTCGACGCGTCGAAGCCTTCCGGGAAGTTGATCACCGCGGCGAGGGTGGTGCCGTAGCCGTTGAGGGTCTTGATGCTGATGTTCTCGCTCATGATTTTCCTCGGGTCTGCTGTCGAATG
The DNA here is from genome assembly GCF_012273655.1 of Streptomyces physcomitrii. GTDB lineage: Bacteria > Actinomycetota > Actinomycetes > Streptomycetales > Streptomycetaceae > Streptomyces > Streptomyces physcomitrii. The sequence goes on from NZ_JAAWWP010000011.1 coordinate 162,367, forward strand.
GGTTTCTGGGCGGCCTGGCTCACAGGTGGGCGCCGAAGAATTCCGTCGCGGCTTCGACGGCCTGGCGCGTCGGCTCCGGCCGGTCGTAGAGGTCGTAGTGCGAGGTGTCCTCCACGACGAGGAGCCGCTTGTCCTTCGAGGTGGCGCGGCCGTAGATCTCCTGGCCGTCGCGGTAGGCGCCGAACCCGCCGGGCTTGTCGCCGATCACGACCAGCAGCGGCCGGGTGAGCAGCCGCTCGGCGCCGGAGAACGCGTCCCAGCCGATCGCCGCCGCGCGACGCGACAGCACCGCGCTCGTGGCACCGCCCGCGCTCTGCCCCCGGCCGGTCTTGTAGTAGTCCGTGGCCTCCAGCACGTCGATGTCCGTCAGCCCCGCCTCCCGTCCGGCCTCGACCGAGACGGGCAGGAGGTCGTCGACCCGCGGATCCGCGCCGCGTGCCTCGGCGGTGCGCTGCGCCGCCATCTGCTCCAGAGCGCCGATCGGGTCGTAGCCGCTGAACGACTCGCGGCTGAGACGCCCGAAGTTCACGCCGGTGATGCTGGTGACGGCCTTGATCCGGCGGTCGGTCATGGTCGCGTTGATGACGTAGCCGCCACCCCCGCAGACCCCGATCCCGCCGATGCGGTCCGCATCGACGTACGGGAGCGTCACGAGGTGGTCGACCGCGACGCGGACGTCTTCCACGCGCTGCGCGGGATCCTCGATCAGGCGCGGCTGCCCGCCGCTCTCACCCTGGTGACTGGCGTCGAAGACCAGCACCACGTAGCCGGCCTCCGCCAGCGCCTTCGCGTACACGTTGCCGGCGGTCTGTTCCTTGCAGCTGCCGATCGGGTGAACGCTCACGATCGCCGGACAGGAGCCGTTCTCGTCGAAATCCGCGGGGAGGTGGAGGATTCCCGCCAGGTCCCAGGCCATTCCCGGGGAACGGAAGCTCACGCGCTCGGTCCGTTCGGTCATGATTCCTCCTGGCTGTCCCACTCATCGTCGTCCGGGAGCCGGGTCGGCGCCCGTCGGCTCTTACGACATCAACAGTGGGCGCCCTCGACCGAGGGTGGAAGGTTGCGACAGAACCCCCCTCGAAGGGGGGTCCGGCGGAACCTGGCCCCTGGCCCCGATCGCCCATAGCGTGAGGTCATGGCACCGAAGGACGAGCGCGTACGGGACTTCCTGACCACCCGCCGCGCCAAGATCACCCCCGACATGGCCGGCATCCCGAAGGGCGGCGGAGCGCGCCGCGTCCCCGGTCTGCGCCGGGAGGAGGTCGCGATGCTCTCCGGCGTCTCGGTCGACTACTACACCCGGATCGAGAAAGGCGACCTGACAGGGGTCTCCGACGAGGTCCTCGACGTCCTTGCCCGCGCCCTGCAGCTGACCGATGACGAGAGCGCCTACCTCTACGACCTCGCCCGCACCGCGCGCCGGCCCTCGCGGGCGAGGAGGCGGCCGAAAGCCACGGCGGGCGTGCCGCAGCAGGTGCAGCTGCTCATCGACGCGATGAGTGACATCCCCGTCATCGCCCTGAGCAAGAGGCTCGACGTCCTCGCGTCGAACGCTCTCGGCCGGGCCCTGTTCGACATGGCCTTCACCAGCCCGACCCGGCGCTCCTCAGCCTCCCCGCCGAACCTGGCCTCCGTCGTCTTCCTCGACCCCGCCGCGGCCACGTTCTACGACGACCTCGACAACGCGGCTGCCACCTGCGTGCGCATCCTCCGTGCCCAGGCCGGCGCGACACCGCACGACAAGCAGCTGATACAGCTCGTCGGCGAGCTGTCCACGCGAAGCACCGACTTCAGATCCCGCTGGGCCGCTCACGATGTCGGCGTCCACCGCGCGGGCCGGAAGACCCTCCACCACCACCAGGTCGGAGAGCTCATCCTGGGCTTCGAGGAACTGACCCTCGACTCCTCTCCCTCCATCACCCTGTCCGCGTACATCGCCGAGCCCGCCTCGCCCACCGCCGAGCGCCTGCAACTGCTGGCCACCTGGGCAGCGACGACCGCAGCGGCGCACCCGTGAATCAGACCGAGCTGCCGGCCGCCGGGCATGGTGGGGAGGACCAACCCGGTCGCGCCGACGGGTGCCAGAACACTGACGCCGATGATCGGCGGGCGCCAGTCCTCGTACGGTGTCCGTGGTGGTGGTTTGTGCGCGGGTGGCGCTGCGACCGGGATCATGTCCAGCCGCCCCCGTTCACGGCTGAGCGGCTGCCCCTCGCCCCCTGGTCAGGCCCACCTGTTCCAGGCGCCCTCGTCAGCGGCGCTGGCGCACTCAGTGGCGCTGATGGGAGCGCCGGTGCCGATTCCGGTGGCCGGAGTCCTGGGGCGGGTGCTCCGCGGAGGAACCCCAGGTGATGCGGGCGGGCGGGCCGGTGCCCTCGGTGCCCGGCGGGTAGGGGCTCGGCTCGGTCGGCGCGGGGGTGTCGTAGGCGGGCGGCTGGGCCGCGGGGTAGGTCGCCGTGGGGTGGTCGGGGGAGCCCGGGTAGGGAGCGGTGGGGTGGTCGGGGGCGCCGGGATAGGTGTCGTCGGGGGCGGTCGGAGCGTAGGGGCTTCCCCACTCCTGTGGCGGGGTCCGGTCGTACGGGGCGTACGGGGTGAACTGCTCGGCGCCGGTGGTGGGTTGGGCGTACCCGGGGCCGGGTGCGGGGGCGTAGTGGGGCTCGGAGGCGGGGGCGTACCGGGGTTCGCGGGAGGCCCGGCGGCCGCGCATCAGCGCCGCGCCCAGGAAGAGGAGGACGCTGCCGCCGAGGGCCATACCGGCGCCGTGGTCGAGGCCGGTTCCGTCACCGGCGACGGTCAGGCTGCCCTGTTCCTGGGCCTGGCGGACCATCCACAGCGCGGTGAAGCCGAGCACGAGCACTCCGGCCAGGGCGACCAGGAGCCGTGAGCGCAGAATCACCCCGAGGAGGGCGACCACCGCCGCGACGGCGAACGGGAGGAAGAGCGAACCGAGCAGTACGGCTTCCGCCCCGGAGACACCCGTGCTCGTGAAGAGGTCTTCGAGGCGGAAATCCCGTCCGGGACGGCCGTCGTACCAGGCACGGAAGGGGCTCCAGACGGCGGCCGTCGCTCCGAGGAGAGCGAGAAACGACCCGAGGATGGTGCGAAGCATCGCCTTCCTCCTTCGCGGGCTCTCGCCTCCGACGCTACGCCCGGTGACCGGGGCCCGCATGCGGGCGGCACGCGGGGTGCGGTCCGCATGCGGGCGGCACGCGGGGTGGCGGCGGGGACGACAGCACCGCTCCGGGGCGCCGGGAGCGCCCCTGCGCGCGGCCTCCGCATACCCGTCCCGGCCGCGCCCCCTGCGGTCTGCCACAGGCCTGTGCCGAGGCGGTAACGGTCCGGAATCAGCCCTGGAGGGAGGGGAGTCGGCCGTTGCTAGGGTGGCGCGCTCCCACCCACTCACCAGGGGATGAACCCATGCGCGCTCAGCTGCGTCTCACCGCCGTACTCGCCGTCGTGGTCCTGTCGCTCACGGGATTCTCCGCGCGGGGCGGTCACGGCGGTCACGGCGGCCACGGTTCCGGCGGCGGGGGTTGCAGCAGCTCCCACCAGAACCACGGCGGCGGTTCCTCGTACCGGGACCATGACGATGACGATGACGACGATGACGACGACTACGGCGGCGGGGAGGGCGACTCCTACGAGGATCCCTACCCACGGGAGAGCGGCAGTCCCAGCGGCACGGCCGTCGCCACCGTGGTCAGGTGTGCCGGGAGCGTGGGGTCGCCGGGCGGCAACGGGCGCGCGCGGGGCGGGAGTTCGGGCTCAGGGAAGACCGGGGGGACCGGGAGGACCGGCGAGACCGGCGGTACCGGCAAGGGCGGTTCCAGGGGTGCCGACAGCGCGAAGGTGGTGGTCGGGCACAGCAAGGGCTTCGCGGTCACCTACACCGTGCGCCTCACCTTCCGGGACGCCTCCGGTGCCGTGCTGACCCGGGGCGAGGGCAGCGTGGAGGTGCCGGCCAACGGGGAGAGGAGCGTCGAGATCGAGCCCGAGGACGGCGGCAAGCTCGGCCGGATCCGTAGCTGCCAGGTTGCGTACGTCGGTGCGGTAGAAGGTAGTTGACGGGGCGTCAGTTCGCAGCGGGCGTCAGTTGATGGAGTGTCAGGCGTCACTGGCGGGACGGGAGCTGTTGGGAACGCCCGCCGGACCCTGTGGCGGCGGGCGCGGTCCCGCACACACCGGGGCCGCGACAGCCCCCCTCCTGCTGTCGCGGCCCCGGTGCGGTGCGATGGTGCGGTGACGTGACCTCTAGTGAGCGGGCTCGGTGGTCACGTGGATGTTGTCCGTGCTGACGTCGGCCTCGCCCTTGCCCTTCTTGGCGCGGGGCTTGTCCTTGGCCTCGGTCTTCTCCGGGGCGTCCGTGACGTGGATGTTGTCCGGGTGCACGGTCGTGTCGTCGTTGTCGTGGGAAGTGGCCACTGAATTCACCTCTGTGACTGGCTGAATGGGGTGAGGTGCGGCCCCGCCGGACATTCCCCCGAGGACGTCCGGATGAGGCCGCCACGGTCGCCCACCCTGATGAGCGGATACGGCAACCTGACCGGCGGTCCGTCCATCCACCGATGCGGCGGATCGACGGGAACAAGACTGCCGGTTGGCGATAAACGAACGATTAACGTCCTGACCGCATCTCGCAGCAACCACCCCGCCGAATGTAACGGGCCGACAGTGCAAGCAACCCGGCTCGGGGACAGCCGAGTTGGGCCGCACCCGCGGACGGGCCGCCCGCATCCCAGGCCGGAGCGGGTCCGGGGGCCGGGAGGGGGCGGGGGAGGCGGCTCCGGCTCCCGCCCGTGTTTCGTAACACGGGCGGTGTCACCGCCGCGGGCGCCCTGTGCGGCTCGGCCCTCGTGACCGCGGCGGGCGCGATGCGCGGCTCGGCCTACGCCACCGCCACGGGCGCGAGCAGTCCGCGGACGTCCTCCGCCTCGTCCGAGCCGAGTTCCTCGTAGATGGCGAGGGCCTCGCGCCAGCAGACCTGGGCGCGGCCGGACTGGCCGATCTGGTTGAGGGCGCGGCCGAGCACCGTCAGGACGTTGCCGCGGCGCCACTCGCCGCCGATGCCGCGCAGCACGGTCAGGGCGGCGTCGGCGTGGGTCGCGGCCTGGGCCGGTTTCCGTACGGCCAGGTCGAGTTCGGCGAGCCTGAGCAGGGTCATGCCCTCCCACAGGCGCTGCCTGCTGCTGCGGAAGACGTCGAGGGCCTCGGTGAAGCGCTCGGCGGCCTCGCGGTGGCGGCCGCTGGCGCTGAGGGCCATGCCGAGCGCGTAGCGGCCGTTGGCGCCCTTGAGGGAGTGGCCCATCGAGTCGTACATGTCGGTGCCCTGCTGGGCGAGGCGTACCGCGCTCGCCGCCCGGCCGGTGCCCAGATGCGTACGGGAGACATTGCACAGGGCGCTGGCGGCGCCGGGGCCGTCGCCGCGGGCGTGGAAACCCTCGTAGGCGCGCTGGAAGTAGCCCTCCGCGACCTCGAAGCGGTTCTGGTAGAAGGCTATGGCGCCGACCATGTTGGCGGCCCAGCACTCGGTGAGGCCGTCCCCGGCCGCCTCGGAGAGGCGCAGTGCGCGCAGGCCCTCCTCGTCGGCCTGGTCGAAGCGGCCCATCAGGAGGTGGGCGTTGCCGAGCACGATGGAGGCGCGGCCCTCCGAGCGGCTGTCCGCGCAGGCGCGGGCGGCCTCGACGAGGGCGGTGGCCGCGGCCTCGTACTCCCGGGCGTTGGCGCCGGACTCCGCGAGGTCGACGGCGGCCCACATCAGGTCGATGGCCCGCCGCAGGGTGCCGGACCCGGTGGACTGGCGTACGCAGGCGAGCAGCGGGATGGCCTCGGCGTACAGCCAGTCCTGGGCGGCCGGGCGCTCGGTGAAGGCGAGGCCGGGGTGGCGGGTCGGCTCCAGGCTGTCCACCAGGCGGTCGCCGGGGCGGTCGATCTCGTAGACCCGGCGGGCGGAGGCCAGATAGAAGTCGAGCAGCCGCGAGGTGGCCGCCGCGCGCTCGCCCGGGGGATGCTCGTCGCGCTCGGCGCAGGCACGCGCGTAGAGCCGGACCAGGTCGTGGAAGCGGTAGCGGCCGGGGGCGGCGGATTCCAGGAGCGAGGTGTCGACGAGGGCTTCGAGCAGGTCCTCGGCGTCCTCGGCCGGCAGGTCGAGCAGGGCGGCCGCGGCGGCGAGGGACATGTCGGCGCCGTCCGCGAGGCCGAGCAGGCGGAAGGCGCGGGCCTGGGCGGGTTCCAGCTGGCCGTAGCCGAGTTCGAAGGTGGCCTTGACGGCGAGGTCGCCGGCCTGGAGTTCGTCGAGCCGGCGGCGTTCGTCGCCGAGCTTGGCGGCGAGGACGGAGACCGTCCAGGTCCGGCGGGCGGCGAGCCGGGAGGCGGCGATCCGGATGGCCAGCGGGAGGAAGCCGCAGGCCGAGACGACGTCGAGGGCTGCCTCCCGCTCGGAGGCTACCCGCTCGGCGCCGACGATCCGGGTGAACAGCTGCAGGGCCTCCTCGGGGGACATCACGTCCAGGTCGACGAGGTGCGCCCCGGCCAGGTCGACCATCCGCACCCGGCCGGTGATCAGGGCGGCGCAGCCCTCGGCGCCGGGCAGCAGCGGGCGTACCTGGGCGGCGTCCTTGGCGTTGTCGAGCAGCACGAGGACGCGGCGGGTGTCCAGGCTGGAGCGGTAGAGGGCGGCGCGCTCCTCCAGGGAGTCGGGGACGGCGGACTCCGGGGTGCCGAGCGCGCGCAGGAAGGAGCCGAGCACGGTCTCGGGGTCGGCGGGGCGGGAACCGGCGCCCTGCAGATCGACGTACAACTGCCCGTCCGGGAAGGAGGCGCGGGCGGCGTGCGCGACGTGCACGGCCAGGGTGGTCTTGCCGACGCCGCCGATACCGGCCAGCGCGGAGACCGCCATGACCTTGCCGTCGGCGGCCGAGAGCACCTCGCCCAGCTCCGCGACCAGATGCTCGCGGCCGGTGAAGTCCGGCACGGTGGCGGGGAGTTGGGCGGGGCGGACGGCGGCGGGCGGGGGCGTGGCGGCCCGGGTCCCGGACTGGGCGAGCCCCGGGTCGGCCTGCAGGATGCGCTGCTGGAGCTCCTTCAGTCCGGGGCGGGGGTCGACGCCCAGCTCCTCGGCGAGCAGGCGCCGGGTGTCCGCGTAGACGGCGAGGGCCTCGGCCTGGCGTCCGCTGCGGTAGAGGGCGAGCATCAGCAGCTCGCGCAGGCGCTCGCGCAGCGGGTGGGCGGCGGTGAGCGCGGTCAGCTCGGCCACGGTCTCCGCGTGCGCGCCCTCGTCCAGGTCCATGTCGAGCCGGGATTCGAGGAGTTGGAGGCGCCACTCCTCCAGGCGGGTGCGCTGGGTCTCGGCGAAGGGGCCCGGCAGATTGGCGAGCGGTTCGCCCTCCCAGGTGCCGAGGGCCCGGTTGATGAGGGCCCGGGCGTGCGAGAGGTCACCGGCGGTACGCGCCTTCTCGGCCTCGGTGCGCAGGCTCTCGGCGACGGACAGGTCGAGCCGGTCCGAGGAGACCCGGACCGCGTAGCCCCCGGCCTCGCTGACCAGGACCTCCGCGCCGAGGACCTTGCGCAGCCGGGAGGCGTACGTGCGCAGCGCGGCCAGGGCCTGGGACGGCGGCTCCTCGCCCCAGAGGGCGTCGATGAGTTCGGAGGCGGTGGCGGTGCGGCCCTCGCGCAGCAGCAGGGCGGCGAGCAGGGCGCGCTGCTGGGGCGAGCCGGTCGGCAGGGGCTCCTCGCCGCGCCAGGCGCGGACCGGTCCGAGCACGCTGAACCGCAGCGCCGGGGCCACCGGCCCGGGGCCCGTGGCCGGGTGCCGCTGCCGAGGTACGCGCTCGCGGTCCATTGCTTCCCCCTGCCCTACCCGTGACGTCTGCCGTGCCGGTGACTCTGCGGCTGCCCTGGGGCTCCGCGCCGTTGCCGTCGCCGTGCGGTTCTGGTGTGCTGGTGCCTGTCTGTGCCTGCTGCGTACGCGCTTTCTGCTGCCGTACTCGTGACTGCTGCCTTACCCCGTGCTCGCTGTCGTGTCCGTCGTCGTACGCCGGGCTCGTGCCCGCTGTCGTGCCGGTGACGCCCGCCTCGGCCGTGAGGCCTTCGCCGGGCGTGCGTCGCCGTGTGTCCGCCGGGGCCTTGCCCCGCCTGTGAGGCGCCGCCCGCCCGGACGCCTGCCCCTGATCTTCCGCGATGCCGCCCGTGAGCCCGTCCCGCTGAGCGGGCGCCCGGGCGTCGCCCCGCCAGTTTGCCTTGTCGAGCCGGTGCACGTCAGCCGCGGGGGCGACCTCTCACAAGGTCCCCCCGGGTGGCCGGAAGCGTCCCGGTCGCACCCGGGGGTGCCCGAGGTTGACTCTGCGTCAGGGAGGCGCGGTCCCCGGGGCGGTGGCGAAATCCCCGGGAGTTCCGGTGCGGAGCGCGGCGCGGCGGGGCCGGGCGGCGGCGGCCCCCGCGGTCCGGGCGGAGGGCCGGCGCCGCCGAAGTACCAGGGCAAGGGCGTGCGGGCGGCCCCGGGGCACTGTGCGGAAGAACACATTCCGGCGGCGGGTCCGCGGCGTCCGGCCACCTGCCGCCGCCGGTGCGGGAGTCGGCCAACAGGCCGTCGCCGTACGCGGATTCGCACCCTCCGCTCATGCCCCCGGCCCGCGGTCCTCGCGTGCGATCGTGACGAAATCCGGCTGGAAATCATCACCTACGGGCAGATTGCGTGCAGAGGGTGAGGGGTCCCGCAGGGGTGCGGCGGGCGGGCCCGCGCCCCCGCGCACCCCTGGTCCTCCCCGCGCGCGCCCGCGCAGCCGAGGTGCCCCGGGCGCTCCCTCACGCTCCCAGGAACACCGGATTGGTGAACGCCACCAGCGCCCCCGGCAGCCCCGGCACCGCCGGGGCACGGCGGACCTCGGCGCGGACATAGGCGGCGTACTCGGCGGTCGTGCGCCACTCCACGCTGCCCGCGCCGGAGGCCGGCAGGGCGGCGCCGGTGAACAGGGTGCCCTGGTCGGTGACGATGCTCGGGGTGGCGCCGGGGGCGCCCTTGACCTCCAGGCGGACGGTGACCGGGGCCTCGGGCGCCACCCGCAGCCGCTCGCCGATGCCCGCGTGCTCGCCCCGGCTGCCCGAGGCGCTGAACGCCAGCTCGACCTCGGCCGATTCGGCGACGTAGCTGCGGCCCGCGCGGATGCCCGCCTGGATCGCCCGGCGGCTCAACTCCTCGGCGAGCACGACGGTCTGCGGCAGGCCGACGGCGTCCGGGTCGCGGTGCGCGTCGCTGCTGCCCATGGCGGGCAGCCAGCCGCGGCCCGAACGCACCGAGGAGACCAGCATGTTGTCCCACTCGGCGAGGGTGACCTCGTCGTCGGGCGTGTAGGTGCCGTTCCACACCTCCACCGCGTCGGCCTCATCGAAGCCGAACTTCCAGTTGCAGCCGACGCAGGTGCCGTGCGGGTGCGCGGGCACCACGAGGCCGCCCGCGGCGCGGATCTGCCGGGCGTACTTCCCGAAGCGGTTGTCCCGGGCCCGGTAGCGCCAGTCCACGAAGGTGCCGGGGTCGGTGCCGAGGGCGACCACATGGCCGTTGCGGGTGGTGATCTCCTCGCCGAGGAGGACGAGCAGGTCGTCCCCGGCCGCCGCGGACCAGGCGCGGTGGGCGGAATGGGTGTTGTGGTCCGAGGAGTTGAGGAAGTCGAGCCCCGCGGCCCGGGCGAGCGCGGCGATCTCCTCGGGGGTGCGGCGGCCGTCGGAGTGCCAGGAGTGCAGATGGCAGTCGCCGCGGTACCAGGCGCGGCCCCGCCCCTTGGCGCGCTCGGCGGGATAGCGGGGCCGGGGAGTCCGTCCCGGGGCGCCGTGGGTGAGCGTGACGGTGACCCGGTAGGGCAGGCCCTCGGGCGCCACGGTGTAGGGGCCGAGCGCGATGTGCCAGGTGCCGGGGCGGATCGGGCCCGGCAGATAGCCGGGGGTCGCCTCGTCGGCGCGGACGAAGAACTCGGTGCGGGCGCCGCCGGACCAGCCCCGGAAGCCGCGGCCGCCGAGCGCGGTGCCGCCCTCGTCGAAGAGGCCGATGTCGAGCGCGTTGCCCTGGGTGCCGGGCGGGACCTCCGGCTTCTCGTACGTATAGGCCACGTGGATCTCGCGTACCCCGCGCGGCACTTCGACGGGCAGGTAGACGAAGTCGGGGGAGCCCGGCGGCAGGGTCCCCTCGACGGTGCGGCGCTGCTCGGTGCCCGGGGCGGGGTCCCGCTCCCCGTCGGCCTCGGCGAAGGTCACGGTGCCCAAGGTGAGCGCGGCGGCGGCCGAGGAGACGAACACGGTGCGCCGGGTGAGGCGTCCGCCCCCGTCCGCCGGGCCGCCCGGTTCGCCGTGGCCCGCCCGGTGGCTCCCGCCCTGGCCCTTGACGTGGTCCTCGCACATGCTGACTCCCCTGGAGAGGCCGGATGGCTGCGGATCGGTGCCGCCGGGCCGTGGTCCCGGTGCCGGACGACACCCTGGTATCGGGCCATGAACTCCCCGGGAAGGGAAGGGAATCGACAGCTTTCGGCCGGGCGGCTTTCCCGGCGCCGCAGTGCGGCGGGATCAGGCCCGGGCAGTCGACACATTCCGCTCGTATGCTCGGGCACATGACTGATCACCTCTCGGTTCCGCCCGGGGCCCCCACGGCCAACGCGATGCGCCGCGCCCTGCGCAGGGCGCGGGACGGTGTCGCGCTGGACGCCGCCGAGGCGGCCGTACTGCTCCAGGCCCGCGGGGAGGATCTGCGGGACCTCGCGGCCTCGGCGGGGCGGGTGCGGGACGCGGGCCTGGCGGCGGCGGGGCGCCCCGGGGTGCTCACGTACTCGCGCAAGGTCTTCATCCCGCTGACCCGGCTGTGCCGGGACCGGTGCCACTACTGCACCTTCGTGACGGTGCCGGGCAAGCTGCGCGGGGCGGGCCACGGGATGTACCTCTCGCCGGACGAGGTGCTCGACATCGCCCGGCAGGGCGCCCGAATGGGCTGCAAGGAGGCGCTGTTCACGCTCGGGGACCGGCCCGAGGACCGCTGGCCCGAGGCGCGCGAGTGGCTGGACGCGCACGGCTACGACGACACCCTCGCCTATGTGCGCGCCATGGCGATCCGGGTCCTGGAGGAGACCGGGCTGCTGCCGCACCTCAACCCCGGGGTGCTCTCCTGGACCGACCTCCAGCGGCTCAAGCCGGTGGCGCCCTCGATGGGGATGATGCTGGAGACCACCGCGACCCGCCTGTGGTCGGAGCCCGGCGGCCCGCACCACGGCTCGCCCGACAAGGAACCGGCCGTGCGGCTGCGGGTCCTGGAGGACGCGGGCCGCAGCAATGTCCCCTTCACCACGGGCGTCCTGATCGGCATCGGCGAGAGCTACCAGGAGCGCGCCGAGGCGCTGTTCGAGCTGCGGCGGATCCAGCGGGCCTACCACGGGGTGCAGGAGGTGATCGTGCAGAACTTCCGCGCCAAGCCGGACACCGCGATGCGCGCGATGCCCGACGCCGACCTCGCGGAACTCGCCGCCTGCGTCGCGGTGACCCGCCACCTCCTCGGCCCCTCGGCCCGGGTGCAGGCGCCGCCGAACCTGGTGGACGAGGAGTACGCGCTGCTGATCTCGGCGGGCATCGACGACTGGGGCGGCGTCTCCCCGCTCACCCCCGACCACGTCAACCCCGAGCGCCCCTGGCCGCAGATCGAGGAACTCGCCGCCCGTACCGCCGAGTCGGGCTTCACCCTGCGCGAACGCCTCACCATTTACCCGGAGTTCCTGCGCCGCGGGGAGCCCTGGCTCGACCCGCGGCTGCTGCCGCACGTACGGGCGCTCGCCGACCCGGAGACCGGTCTCGCCCGCGAGGGGGTGCTCCCCGAGGGGCTGCCCTGGCAGGAGCCCGACGAGGTCTTCGCCGCGGGCGGCCGCACCGAACTGCACCGCACCATCGACACCGAGGGCCGCACCGCCGACCGCCGCGGCGACTTCGACGAGGTCTACGGCGACTGGGGCGCCCTGCGCGAACAGGCCGCGCCCACCATGGCCCCCGAGCGGGTGGACGCCGATGTCCGCGCCGCGCTCTCCACCGCCGCCGAGGACCCCACCCGCCTCACCGACGACGAGGCCCTCGCCCTGCTGCACGCGGAGGGGCCCGCCCTGGACGCCCTCTGCCGGATCGCGGACGAGCTGCGCCGCGAGGTGGTGGGCGAGGACGTCACGTACATCGTCACCCGGAACATCAACTTCACCAATGTCTGCTACACCGGCTGCCGCTTCTGCGCCTTCGCGCAGCGCCGCACCGACGCGGACGCCTACACCCTCTCCCTGGACCAGGTCGCCGACCGCGCGCAGCAGGCCTGGGAGGTCGGCGCCGTCGAGGTCTGCATGCAGGGCGGCATCCACCCCGACCTGCCGGGCACCGCCTACTTCGACATCGCCCGGGCGGTCAAGGAGCGCGTCCCCGGCATGCATGTGCACGCCTTCTCCCCGATGGAGGTGGTCAACGGCGCGACCCGCACCGGCATGTCGGTACGGGACTGGCTGACCGCCGCCCGCGAGGCCGGGCTCGACTCGATCCCGGGGACGGCCGCCGAGATCCTCGACGACGAGGTCCGCTGGGTCCTCACCAAGGGCAAACTCCCCGCCGCCACCTGGGAGGAGGTCATCACCACCGCGCACGAACTGGGCATCCGCTCCTCCTCGACCATGATGTACGGGCATGTGGACCAGCCCCGGCACTGGCTCGGCCACCTGCGCACCCTGGCCCGGATCCAGCGGGCGGCGCTGGAGAAGGGCGTCGCGGGCTTCACCGAGTTCGTGACGCTGCCCTTCATCCACACCAACGCCCCGGTCTATCTGGCGGGCATCGCCCGGCCGGGCCCCACCGACCGCGACAACCGCGCGGTGACGGCCACGGCCCGGCTGCTGCTGCACCCGTACATCCCGCACATCCAGACCAGTTGGGTCAAACTCGGGGCCGAGGGCGCCGCCGAGATGCTCCGCTCCGGCGCCGACGACCTCGGCGGCACCCTGATGGAGGAGACCATCTCCCGGATGGCGGGCTCCGGTTACGGCTCCTACCGCTCGGTGGCCGACCTGGTCGCCATCGCGGAGTCCGCGGGCCGCCCGGCCCGGCCGCGCACCACCCTGTACGGGGAGGTCCCCGAGGAGCGCAGGGCGGCCGCGGCGGCGCGCGACGGGCAGCTGCCCCGGCTGCTCCCGGTGCTGCCCGCGACCTGATCCGGCGATCGTCCGAACACCCCACAAAACCGCGCGGAAAGCCCAGTCTCCGCATTCCGCTGTGGCCCACAACCGGTCGTTGCCGGTCGATTACAGTGCTGCCGGGACGGGCCCAGCGGGTCCTTCCACCGTGCGACGACGGGGGCAGGGAAGGAGGTCCGGTGAGCGCAGGAGCCACCGCCGTCTGGGGCCGCGCCGAGCAGCAGGACTTCCGCAGCCGGGTGCGCGGATCCCTCCTCGGGCTCGCCCTCGGCGACGCCCTCGGCGCCCCCCTCGAAGGCCTCGGCCCCGAGCAGATCCGCGCGGAGTACGGGGCCGAGGGGCTGACCGGTCCCGCCCCCGCGTACGGCAGGCGCGGCGCCGTCACCGCGGCCACCCAGCTCACCCTCTTCACCGTCGACGGGCTGATCCGCGCCCAGGTCCGCCGCGACACCGGCGCCTGGCATCCGCCGACCGACCTGCACCGCGCCTACCGCCGCTGGTCGGCCACCCAGCACGACTGGGGCCCCGACGAACGCCGCGGCGAGGACGGCTGGCTGGCCCGCGAGGAGTGGCTGTACGCCCGGCGCTCGCCCGCCCGCGCCTGCCTGATCGGACTCGGCGACGAGGCCATGGGCACCCTGGAGTCCCCGAAGAACCCGGGCGACGACTCGCCCGACGCGGCGGTGCGTTCGGCCCCCTTCGGACTGCTCGTCGGCTGGGAGCCGCAGCTCGTCCTGCAACTCGCGGTCGAGTGCGCGGTGCAGACCCACGGGCATCCGACGGCGTACCTCTCGGCGGGGGCGCACGCGGTGATCGTGCACGCCCTGGCCCGCGGCGAGAGCCTGGACGCCGCCGTGCAGCGCGCCCTCGCCCTGCTCGCCGCCCGGCCCGGCCATCTGCCGGTCACCGACGCCCTCCAGCACGCGCTCGGCGCGGTACGGCAGGGCATGCCGACCGCGGCGCGGGTCGAGGAACTGGTCGGTGACGGCGCCGCCGACGGCATGCTGTCCGCCGCGGTCTACTGCGCCCTGGTCGGCGAGGACATCCGGCACGGGCTCTGCCTGGCGGTCAACCACGGCGGCGACTCCTCGGCGACCGGGGCGCTGACCGGTGCCCTGCTCGGCGCGCTGCACGGGGAGACGGCGCTGCCGCCGGCCTGGGTCGCGGGCCTGGAGGGCCGGGCCACCCTGCTCGAACTCGCCGACGACTACGCGATGGAGATGACCCAGGGGCCCGCCCTGCACGGCCCGGGGGTCTCCTCGCCGTCCTGGCTCGCGCGGTATCCGCGGGGCTGAGGGCGGGGACCGTCCCGCGGGAGCGCCGCCCGTACCGGCTCGGCGGGAGCGCCGCCCGGCAGGAGCGGCGGGGCAGCGCCGAGCCCCCTCGGCCGGGACGGCGGACCAGTCGAGAGGGCTCTTCCCGCTGCGGTGCAGCGGTCTGTTCGCGCTGTGCGGTCTGTCGCGCTGTGCGGCCGGTCGGGCCGCGGGGGTTCAGCCGCGGTGGCCGAGGACCCCCTGGCTCACTTCGCTCACGAAAGCGTTCCAGGAGCCGGGGGCGAAGCCGAGCGCCGGCCCCCCGGGCACTTTCGAGTCCCGTACCGCGACGGCGTGTGCCACGGGGGACTTCACTTCGACGCAGGCGCCGTTTCCCGTGGAGTACGAGGACTTGGTCCAGCTGTGGGTGGCGCCTTGTTGGATTGCCATGTCTGCTCCGGTTCGGCCAGTCGGTGATGTGGTGTCACCGCGCAGAGTCGGCAGCAACGGTGTGACCGGCCAACTCCTCTGCGTGATGGCGTGATCGACGCTACTCGTCCGCCCTCGGGGACGCCGGAGCCGTTCACTCGACCGGATGGCATATTCCACAGGTGACTTCCGCCCTGCCGGGATGGCGGTGTACCGTGCCGCGCCTCACCGTCAGGGCGCGTACTCCTTGGCGATGTCGGAGATGAACTGCCGCGACTGGTCGACGTTGAGCGCCTGGGCCCGCAGGTGCTCGTACATCACGCTGTACTTGTGGACGTCGTTCGCCTTCTCCAGGTAGAGGTCGCTGGTCACGCCCTCGATGTAGACGACGCTGGAGTCCGAGGCGTCCGGGAACTCCAGGATGGCGTACTGGCCGTTGAGTCCCGGGTGCGCGCCCAGGTGGAAGGGGATCACCTGCACGGTGACGTGCGGCAGCCGGGACTGCTCGACCAGGTGCTCCAACTGCTCGCGCATCACGGTCCGGTCGCCGACCACCCGGCGCAGCGCCGCCTCGTCGAGCACGGTCCACAGCCGCAGCGGGGCCTCCGGCGAGGTGATCCGCTCCTGGCGGCGCAGCCGCACCTGGACCCGCTTGTCGATGTCGGTGGGCGCGGTCTCCGGGAGCGCCCCGGCGATCAGCGCCTCCGCGTAGGGGCGGGTCTGCAGCAGGCCGGGGACGACCTGGGGGTCGTAGACGCGCAGCGAGGCGGCGTCGGTCTCCAGGCCGATGTAGACGCTGTACGGGATGTCGCCGAAGGAGTGCCACCAGCCCTGCTGGCGCGAGTCCTTGGCCATCTGCATCAGCGAGTCGACGATCCGGACGTCCTCGACCTCGTACACCCCGCACAGGTCGCGTACGTCGCGCTGGCTGATGCTGCGGCGGCCGTTCTCCAGCCGGCTGATCTTCGACTGCGAGACCAGCAGGCGTTCCGCGACTTCCTCGGCCGTCATGCCCTTGAGCTCGCGGAGCCTGCGCAGCTCCTGGCCCAACCGCCTACGCCTGACAGTGGGATTGACATTGGACGCCACGTACGCGCACCTCCGGCTGCGGCCTCAAGAACCCTGGTACTCAAGGACTTTGCGTATCTGCTGCTGAGCAGATTGCCACCAACCGGGCACACTGCGCTGGGAAATGGCCGGGTTGGCCTCTCCCTGTGTGATCCCACCGGCACTCTCCGGCGCCGCACCCGAGGGGGCGCGGGCGCCGGAGAAGGCCGTGTGCCGTACTGCGCGTGGAGCCGCGGACCGCGGTCTCAGCTCGCGGCGCGCGCCATCGGCCCGCGGCGCCCGGGCACCGCCACTGGCGCGGGTGCCCGGCGCGGCTGTGCCGCCACGCCGTTCTGGACGTCCATCACCGCGTGCGCGACGAGACCGCCCATCGGGTCGTGCCTGATCAGATCCCGCAGCCGGGAGCGCGAGGAGCGCCCCTCGTTCCCCGGGTAGAGGTGCTTGCCGAGTCCGACCGCGTGGGCCAGCGCGGCGAGCGCCGCGGTCCGTGGGTCCGGCGGTACACCGGTACGGATCGCTGAGTCCAGCCGGGCCCTGATCTCCCGGCTGATCGCCGTGTCCGTCGCCTGGTAGCGAGTCGTCGGCAGCACTCCGCACATCTGGCCGGCCACGGCATGGACCATGCCGCACCTCTCCAGATGCGAGAGATACGTCTGGCGCAGCCCGAGACGGGGCCCGCCTATCCAGTGGACCGCGCGTACCGGTGCGCCACGCCTTCGCAGCAGCTCCAGTGCGGAGTCCAGCGTCGGATCTCCTGTCGGCCGTGGCACGACCACGGCGATACGATCCCCATCAGGGGCTATCCGTCCGGCCAGCGCCAGCTCCACTAGCTGCGCTCCGGCCAGACCGAGGTCGAGCGACTGCGGCTGCGCTGTGGTACCCGTGGTCGGGTCCAGAGCGAGCAGCAGAAGCTCCTCCGGAATTGTTCTGCGGCTCCTGCCCATCCATGCCTCCCCGCGTGGATGAATGACAGGGTGACCCCTCTCACATTGGTCTGTCGAGAGCGCCTGTCCGGTTGATCCGGGAACCGGAAGGTATGTCGTTCTCGTCTGTCGGAGAGTTGAACCCCGCACACGGGACACTGGTACACGGTTTGGACACCCAAGCGCACCGGCTGGGGCGCGGCGCATGAAGGAGGAATCGGTGGCGGGCGAGTCCCCCGACAGATCGAAGCGGCGGAATTCCGCGGGGAACCCGGCCGAGTCGGCCCCCGCGGTCCCGCGCCGACGTGACCCCCGTCTCGCCCTCGGCCGCGAGGAGGCCGCCGCCGGACGCCCGTCCGCCGCGGGGAGGAGCGCGGACGGCACGGCCGGTACGGATGCTGCCGGTGCCGGTTCGTCCGCTACGAGCGCTGCCGGGCCGGAGAAGGACCGGGAGCCGTCGTCGGCGACGGACCGTTCTTCCGGTGAGACGCCCGGCGGTGCGCGGTCGGTTGCCCTGGGCGCGGGTTCGGCTGGATCTGAGCGGTCGGGCGGGTCCGGGGAGGGCGGCGGCTCCGGGGCCGGTGGTCCTGGGGGCGCCGGTGGCCCGGAGGATCACGGTGGCTCCGGGGGCGCCGGAGCGGTGGCTGATTCCGAGGGGGGCGAGCCCGGCGGGAAGGGCGACGCCCGGCTCCGGAACGCCGTCGCGGCCTGGGTGTCCGGTGGTGGAGCGGAGGCCGCCGACGGGGCGGAATCCGCGAACGGTACGGAAGTTGTCGGCAAGGCGGACGAGGGTGACGTGGCAGAACGGGACGGGGTGTCCGAGGTGACCGGGGGGTCCGGCGGAGCGCGTGGGGGGTCCACTGTGGCGGGTGGGTCCGAGGCGTCCGGGGTGTCCGGGGCGTCCGGTGGGAGCGGGGCGTCCGGCGAGGGCGGGGCGGCAGGGCCCGGTCGGCGGGAGCCCGATCAGGCCACGGCCGTCTTCAAGCTGCCGAAGCGGCCGGTCGAGCCTGTCGACCAGGCGACGACGACGCTGAAGCGCGCCGACCTGCCCGCGGGGGCGGAGTCCGTTGCTGAGGCGGGCGGCTCCTCGGAGGCCGAGGCCTCTTCCGGGGGCGATGTCCCGTCCGGGGCGGAGGCGGCGGTGCCCGCGGCCCGTGGTGGCGAGGAGCAGGATGCCGCGGCCATATCCGGTGCGGGGGGCGAGGGGGCCGGCTCCGGGGAGTCCGACGCGGCCGGTGCCGGTGCCGGTGCCGGTGCCGAGGCGGAGGCCGAGGAGGCCGCCGCGCCCGCACAGGAGCCCGCTGAGGCGCCGGAGGCGGCTCCGGGCGCCGCGGGGCGGGAGCGCGCCGGAGAGGACGAGCAGGAGGGCGCCACGTCCGCGGACGGTGCCACGTCCGCGGAGGGCGTCACGTCCGCGGAGGGCGTCACGTCCGCCGAGGCCGCCGGGCCCGCGGAGGAGCGGGGAGCCGCGAAGCCGGAGGCGGAGGACGAGCCCGCCGCGCCCGCCGAGCCCGTAGCCGAGACGGCGAAGGCGGCCGAGACGGCGAAGGCCGCGGGAGCTGCGAAGGCGGCCGGAACCGCGAAGGCGGCAGAGGCCGCGAAGGCGACCGGAACCAAGACGCCGGAGCCGAAGCAAGACGGCGAACCGAAGCAAGACGGCGAACCGGAACAGGCCGACCAGCCGCAGCGAGCCGACCAGTCGGACAAGGCGGCGCAGGAGAAGCAGGCAGCGCAGGAAAAGCAGGCAACGGAGGAGAAGAAGGCAAAGCCGGAAAAGGCGGCAGAACCGGAGGAAGGGGAAGACCGAAAGGCGGAACCCGCCTTGGCAGCCCCCGAAGCCGCGAAGTCGAAGTCGACCGCCCCGGAAGCCGCGAAGCCGACCGCCCCGGAAGCGAAGTCGGCCTCCCCGGAAGCCGCGAAGCCGACCGCCCCCGCCGACCCCGAGCGAACCACCATGCTCCGCGCGCTCAAGGACCCGAAGCAGACCGAGGGCCCGAAGCGCACCGAGGACCCGGAGCAGGCGAAGGCTCCCGAGCGGACCGAGGACCCCAAGCAGGCCAAGGCCCCCGGGCAGACCGGCGATTCGGCGCGGGCGAGGACCCCCGAGGCTCCCGCCGACCCCGAGCGCACCAGCAAGTTCGTCGCGCTCAAGGACGTCGACGCGCCCCGCCTTCCCGCCGCGGGTGCCGCACTGCCGCCCGCCGCTCCGCGGCAGCCGGGGACGGACCGCACGGGAGCCCCGCAGTCGGCGCCCCGCCCGGCCGACCCCGACCCCGACGGTCTGGTGGGCCGAACCCGGCAGCAGCCCCTGCCGCCGAGGCCGCCGCTGGATCTGCTGGCCGAGCTGACGAACACCCCGCCGCCGCCGGAGACGCCGATGCGTACCGCGGTGCGCAGGGTGAAGGTCTGGACGCCGCTGGTGCTTCTGCTGCTCGTCGCGTTCGCGGTCGCACAGTATCTGCGGCCGCTGCCCGAGCCGGCGCTCGCGCTCACCGCCGAGGACACCTTCGCCTTCGGCGGGGAGAAGCCGGACCTGCCCTGGCCCAGCCAGGGCCAGGCCGCGATGGAGGTCGACGGGATCGGTGACTTCGGTGCCTCCGGCGCGCAGAAGCCGGTGCCGATCGCCAGTGTGGCCAAGGTGATGACCGCGTACGTCATCCTGCGCGACCACCCGGTGAAGAAGGGCACCGACGGCCCGCTGATCACCATGGACAAGCAGGCCGAGGACGACGCCGCGAAGTCCTCCGAGGGCGAGTCCACGGTGGACGTGCACGAGGGGCAGCGGATCACCGAGCGGGAGGCGATCCAGGCGATCATGATCGCTTCCGCGAACAACATCGCCCGGCAGCTGGCCCGCTGGGACTCCGGCGGCTCGGAGAAGGCCTTCGTCAAGAAGATGAACGCCGCCGCCGAGGACCTCGGCATGAAGAACACCACCTACACCGACCCCTCGGGCCTGACCGCGAGCACCGTGAGTACGGCCCGGGACCAGGTGAAGCTGGGCAGGAAGGCGATGGAGAACCCGCTCTTCCGCGAGGTCGTCAGCATGTCCTCGTACAAGGACGTGAACGGCAAGAAGCAGGACAACTGGAACCGGCTGGTGCCGGTGAACGGCGTCATGGGCATCAAGACCGGGACGACCACCAAGGCGGGCGGCAATCTGCTCTTCGCCGCCACCAAGGAGGTCGGCGGCACCCGCCAGACCGTCATCGGGGCGGTGCTCGCGCAGCCCGCGGACAGCAGCGACAACTCGATCCTCACCGGTGCCCTCAAGGCGGGCGACGCGCTCATGCAGGCCGCCCGCGGGGTCCTGGAGACGAAGACGGTGGTCCGCAAGGGCGATGTCGTCGGCGCGGTGGACGACGGACTCGGCGGGACCACCCCGGTCGTCGCCACCCGCGACGTCAGCGCGGTGGGCTGGCCGGGACTCACGGTCGAGCTGAAGATCGCCGACGACGGCAGGACGGTGCCGCACACCGCGGACCAGGGCACCGAGGTCGGCGTGCTGCGGGTCGGGGACGGCACCGCGGGCGCCGTCGAGGTGCCGGTCGCCCTCCAGGAGGACCTCGCCGAACCCGGCTTCGGCGCGAAGCTGACCAGAATCAGCTGAGAGTCGCCGTCCGGCGGGGACCGCGGGTTCCGCCCCCGGACGACGGCGGGGCAGGCCTCACCCGATCGGGCGACACCGCCCCCGTACCGTCCCACCAGGTACGGGGGCCCGGCCCGGGAGCCCGCCGGGCCTTCGGGCCGCCCCCGCGGGCAGGCCGACCGCCCGGTTCCGGCGGGGCGGCCCGTGCTAGCGTCGCGAGACCGGGGGCAGCAGACCGGGGTGCTCCCGGGCGCGGTGTGGTGGGGCGACCACATCGAGGGCCCAGGCGGCCCCGCCGAGACTGATTACGGGGAGTTCCTCCAGTGGCCACTGCGGAGCCGACGCGGGCCGACGGCGCCGATCCGGACAAGGAACCGGACGCCGGCGCGCGAATAGTGCTACCCGCCCAGCGGGACAGCGAGAAGGACGGCCGGTCCCGCGGCAGACCGGTCTGGCTGGAGTGGCTGTGCGCCCGGCCGATCCTGTACGTCACCGTGGTCGCCGGTGTGCTGCACATCGTGTGGTTCTTCGTCTTCGCCAACAGCGGCGGCGACCTCGCCGCCCAGGACGCCTGGGCCGAGTTCGTGGGCCGCCACCCGGACTCCGCGTACAACCTCGCCTGGTACGGCGGGATGCACCCGGTCTCGTACAGCGTGGTCTCGCCGTATCTGATGTCGGTGTTCGGCGTGCGCACCACGATGATGGTCGCGGGCACCCTCTCGGCGACCCTCCTCACCCTCGTCCTGGTGCGCAGCCGGGTGGTCTCCCGGGTGCTGCCGCCCGCCTTCCTCGGCGTCTTCGGACTGGTCTGCAACGCCATCTCGGGCCGGGTGACCTACGGACTCGGCACCCTGTTCGCCCTCGCCGCCGTCGCGGTGGTCTTCTGCTGGCCGCACCGCTGGCGCCGCCGCCGCTGGGCCAAGGCGCTGCTCGCCGCCCCGCTCGCGGGCATCGCCACCGCGGCCTCGCCGGTCGCGGGGCTGTTCGTGGGCCTGGTCGCGGTCGCCCTGTTCCTGCAGAAGCGGCGGCCGGGCGCCTGGGCGCTGGGGATCGCGCCCACCGTCGTGGTCGGCCTGTCCGCCTGGCTGTTCCCCTTCTCGGGCACCCAGCCGATGGACGTGATCGCCGCCGGGCCGCCGCTGCTGTGCTCGCTGATCGTGGCGTGGGGCGTGCCCAAGGACTGGAAGACGGTACGGGTCACGGCCTGGGTCTACGCCCTCGCGGTGCTGCTGACCTGGGTGATCAGCTCGCAGATCGGCTCCAATGTGACCCGGCTCGGGATGGTCTTCGGCGGGGCGGTGCTGCTGGCCGCGCTGCCGTTCATCGAGCCCCGTACCCGCCGCTGGTACATCGTCAGCTTCGGCGTCTTCGGCTTCGTGGTCTGGATCGCCATCAAGACCATCATCGACATCATCCACACCACGCCCGCCGCCTCCTGGGCCCGCGAGCTGGCCCCGCTGGTGCACCACCTGGAGGAGGAGGGCGCCGACAAGGGCCGCGTCGAGGTGGTGCCGACCCGCAGCCACCGCGAGGCCTCCGCGCTCGCGCCGTACGTGAACCTCGCCCGCGGCTGGAACCGCCAGGCGGACATGGAGCGCAACCCGCTCTTCTACGACGACACCCTCAACTCGGCCAACTACCACGAGTGGCTCCAGCGCTGGGCCGTGCACTTCATCGTGCTGCCCAAGGACTCCCTGGACGGCACCAGCGGCCCGCGCGAACGCGAGCTGATCCTGCGCGGCCAGCCCTATCTGAAGCTGCTGTGGGGCGACAAGAACTGGCAGCTGTACGAGGTCACCGACCCGGCGCCGCTCGCCGAGCCCCCGGCCAGCGTCACCCGCGCCGACCAGGGCGAGCTGACCGTCGAGGTCGAGCGGGCGGGCCGGGTGCTGATCCGCATCCCGTACTCGCCCTGGCTCGGGCTGGTCAACGAGAACGGCAAGAGCCTCAAGGCGCCGCAGGAGACCCCGGCCTCCAAGGACCGCGGGGACGGCGAGCCCAAGGAGTACCGGAACACCAACGGCTGCCTGATGGAGGCCGAGGAGGACGCGGCCGGCGACAAGTGGACCGAACTCCTCGCCCCCGGCCCCGGTGTCTACCGCCTCGCCGCCCCCTACCAGCTGCCGCGCGGGACGCCCTGCCCGGAGGAACTGCGCTGAGCCCGCGGCCGGGAAGCCGCCCCGGCCGGGAGCGGCCCGCGCCCGGCGGGCGGTCCCGGCGGGCGTCGGGCGGCCCCGCTGAGCCTCAGGCGGTGGGCAGCACCTTCTCCACCGCCGAGCGGATCTCGGCGGACTCCGGTTCCGTCTGCGGGGCGAAGCGGGCGCTGACCGTGCCGTCGGGGGCGATCAGGAACTTCTCGAAGTTCCAGCGGATGTCGCCGCGGTGGCCGTCCGCGTCGGCGGTGTCCACCAGGCGCGTGTAGAGCGGGTGCCGCCCCTCGCCGTTGACCTCGATCTTCTCGGTCAGCGGGAAGGTGACCCCGTAGGTCGCGGAGCAGAACTCGGCGATCTCCTCGGCGCTGCCCGGCTCCTGGCCCATGAACTGGTTGCAGGGCACCCCGAGGACGGTGAACCCGTGGGGGGCGTAGCGCTCGTGGAGCCGTTCCAGGCCCTCGTACTGGGGGGTGAGTCCGCAGCGGGAGGCCACGTTCACGATCAGTACGGCCCGGCCCCGGTACTGCCCGAGGTCGGCGGCGCCCCCGCGCAGCGCGCCGATCTCCACGTCGTGGACGCCGGGCCGGGCGGTGCCCGTCCCGTCCGCGGTGTGCGCGCCCTGGGCCTCGTTCGCATCGTTGGCTGACATGCCCCGGATGCTACTGGCCGAGGAAGGAGCGCGGCGGGGCAGGTTCCCCGGCGCCGGGCGTCCCGCCGGTGCCGGGTGCCCGGTAGCCGGGGTCCGCCTCCTCGTCCTCGTCGAGGGCCCCGCTGCCGTACAGGCCCTCCACCCAGTTGGCCTGGTAGACGGTGTCGAGGTAGCGCTCGCCGAGGTCGGGGGCGATGGCCACCGCGGTGAGGTCCTCGGCCCGGTGCCGCTCCAGCCAGTCCATGGCGCCGCTGACCACGGTGCCGGTGGAGCCGCCGAAGAGGAAGCCGCGCCGGGCCAGGCGGTGGCAGGTGCGGATGGTCTCCGCCTCCTCGACGCGTACGGCCTCGTCGACCAGGGACTCGTCGAGCAGCGGCGGGCGCACGCTCATCCCCAGGCCCGGGATCATCCGGCGCCCGGGCGGCCCCCCGAAGCTGACCGAGCCGACGCTGTCCACCGCCACGATCCGCACCGGCCGCTCCGCCTCGCGGAACCAGCGGGCGCAGCCCATCAGGGTGCCGGTGGTGCCCGCGCCGACGAAGAGCACGTCCAGGTCGGGGAACTCCTGCGCGATGGCCGGAGCCGTACGGGCGTAGTGGGCCTGCCAGTTGGCCGGGTTGGTGTACTGGCTGAGCCAGACGCAGCGCTCGTCACGGGCGCAGAGGTCGCGGATGAAGTCGAGGCGGGCCCCGAGGTAGCCGCTGCCCGACTCGCCGCCGGAGACCAGGTGCACCTGGCTGCCGAGGGCCTTCATCAGCAGCCGGGTGGTCAGGTTGCAGCGGGGGTCCGTCACGCACAGGAAGCGGTAGCCCTTGCTGGCGGCGATCATGCTCAGCGCGACGCCGAGGTTGCCCGAGGAGGACTCGACCAGGATCGACTCCGGTGTCAGCACTCCGTCCCGTTCGGCGGCCTCCACCATCGCGTTCGCGGCCTTCAGCTTGATCGAGCCGGAGAAGTTGAAGCCCTCGCACTTGAGGAACAGCGGATGGGCGCACAGGGACCGCAGATCGACGTAGAGGTCTTCCTCGTTGAAGGCTTGGGGAGCGGAAATGACAGGCACGATGGTCTCCTCCAGGGGCGGAGCGCCCTCGGTTCGACCGTCCGGTCCCGGCGGGACGGAGGTCCGGCCGGACCCGGCGGTACGGGCGGGCTGGGCTACGGGTGGTGGTCGGGCACGGCCTGCCTCCTCTCGCCTGCCGGTTTCCGGACGGTCCCCCGACTCCTCAGCCGTGTCTGCGCAGTTCGTGGAAGAAGCTGTCGATGACCTGGAGCTCCCCGGAGCGGGCCACCTCCTCGTAGACGTACTTGCCGACCGCGAGGTCGAGCACCCCGAGCCCGAACGGCGAGAACACCGCGGGCCGGTCCGCGGGCACCCGCACCCGCCCGGCGATGACGTCGTCGAGGGTGCCGGTGAGGAAGTCCCGGTTGCCGGTGCGCTCCTCGGTCAGCTGGGTCGAGGTGGCGGCCCGCTGGCAGTGCTCGACGTCGTCGACGATGTTGGCCGAGGCGAGCAGCACCTCGGGGGCCAGATCCCGCAGCGAGACGTGCAGGACCACCGGGTGGTGCGCGAACCAGCCGGGCTCGGTGACATGCGGCTCGGCGGCGACCGTGGCGAAGACCACCAGGTCGCTGGTGCGGATCAGCTCCTCGGCGCTCTCGTGCACGGTGACCCGGCCGGCGGCACCGGACTGCTCCAGGTACGTACGGAATCCGGCGGCGCTGCCCGCGGACAGGTCGTGGACGCCGAGTTCCTCGAAGGACCAGCCGGTGCCGGCCAGGAAGGTGTGGATGTAGCGGGCGATCAGGCCCGCCCCCACGAAGCCGATCCGCACCGGCCGGGGCCGCCCGCGGCTGAGCCGGTCGGCCGCGGACGCCGCCGAGGCGGCGGTCCTGGTCGCGCTGATGATGGAGCTCTCCAGGCAGGCGAAGGGGTAGCCGGTGGCCTGGTCGTTGAGGATCAGCACGGCCGAGGCGCGCGGGATCCCGGCGCGTACGTTCCCCGGGAAGCTGGAGATCCACTTCACCCCGTCCACCTCGCCGCCGATCGAGGCGGGCAGCGCGATGATCCGCGAGGAGCGGCGGTCGGGGAACCGCAGGAAGGAGGACGGCGGGTTCACCGAGGCCCCGGCGGCGTGCAGCCGGTAGGTCTCCTCGACCACGGCCACGATCTCCGCCTCGCGGCCCCGCAGCGCCTCGTGGACCTGGGCGCCGGGGATGACGGCGAAGCTGGGGACGTCGGGCAGCTCCTCGGCCGCGGCGGGCGCGGTGACGGGGGCGGTGGTACGGGCGGCGGTGCGGGCGGTCGTCATGGGAACCTCACCTCGGCTGTGGGCGCGCAGTCGGCCAGACGCACCGGGCCGCCCATGGCCACGACCACGTCCCGCGGTCCTTCGTAGGGCTCCCGGCTGTGCGCGGCGCGGATGTTGTCGACGAGCAGCAGGTCGCCGCGCTGCCAGGGGCGGCGCAGGGTGTGCGCGGCGTAGACCTGGTTGAGGGTGTCCACGGTGTGCTCGTCGATCGGATCGCCGTTCCCGTGGCGGGTGTTGAAGGGCAGCCCCTCGGGGCCGTACTCCTCGATCAGGTACTCGCGCACCTCGGGGGCCATCGTCCACTCGTTGAGGAAGGCGATCTGGTTGAACCAGCAGGCCCGGCCGCTGACCGGATGGCGCACGACGGCGCTGCGGTGCTGGCGGGTGCGGAGCGAACCGTCCGGCTGCCAGGCGCAGTCGACGGCCTGGGCGCGGCAGTAGCGCTCGATGGCCGCGGGGTCCTCGGTGCCGAAGGCCTCGGTCAGGGAGGCGCCGATCTCGTTGTTGTAGCTGCGGGTGAGCAGCCAGCCTTCGCGCGCGAAGCGCTCGGTCAGCGCGGCGGGCAGCGCGTCGAGCACCGCGGCCGCGTCGGCCACCCCGGTCGCGCCGCCGCTCTCGGGGGCGCTGAGGCAGGCGAAGAGCAGCAGCCCGGGGAACTCCAGGGTGTAGCTCAGCTCGTGGTGCATGCACATCGGCTGGTTCGGCGGCCACTTCACGGAGGAGTAGACGCCCTCGCGGTACCTCTGCCGGGGGGCGAAGGCCTCCCGCTCGGCCACCGGGGCGGCGTCCAGGGCGCCGAGGACCGCGGCGGCCTCCTCGGGCCCGCCGAGGGCGAGTCCGCGCACCATGACGGCGCCGTGCGCGACGACCGCGGCCGACAGCTCGTCCCGCTGCCCGGCCACCCAACGCGCCGCGTCCGCACCGGAGTCGGCGTACACCAGCGGTGGTTCGCCGGGGCGCTCCCGTTCGAGGAGCGCGGCGGGGAGTGAGGACGACATCATGTGCTCCTTTCCGTCCCGGGGGTTCCGGGGGCCGGTCGCTGCGGCTGCGGCTGCTGATCCGGCTGTGGCTGTGGCTGTGACGGGGACGGCTGCGGCGCGCGCCGCCGCCCGCGTGCGTCGACGAGTGCGGCCAGGTCGGCGAGGACCGGGTACTCGGTGAGGTCCCGCAGCGAGACCTCCCGGTCGAGGGAGATCGCCAGCCGCACGCCGGTGAGCGAGGTGCCGCCCAGCCCGAAGAAGTCGTCCCGCCGCCCGATCCGCGCCCGCGGGACGCCGAGCACCTCGGCCCAGGCGGCGGCCAGCCGCTCCTCGGTACGGGAGCCGGGGGCGACCGGGCCGGAACCCGGACCTGGACCCGTACCCGTATCCGTACCGGCTCCGGAGTCGGCCTCGGAGTCGGCCTCGGCTTCGGGTACGGGGTCGGCGTCGGGTACGGGTACGGGGCCGGATTCGGGTACGGAGTCGAGGTGCTCGGCGCGGGTCGTGAGCGCCCCCCGGTCGGTCTTGCCGTTGGCGGTCAGCGGCAGGGCGTCCAGCCAGCGGAAGGCGGCGGGCACCATATACGCGGGCAGCGTCTCGGCGAGACGGGCCCGCAGTGCCTCCGGGGCGAGCGGGTGCGGCCCGGCGCAGAAGGCGATCAGGCGCTGCCCCTGCCCGGCCGGGGGCGAGACCACCACCGCGGTGTCCCGCACACCCGGCGTCCGCAGCAGTGCGCTCTCGATCTCGCCGATCTCGATCCGGAAGCCCCGGATCTTGACCTGGCTGTCCCGGCGGCCGAGGAACTCCAGCGTGCCGCCGGGCCGCCAGCGCCCGAAGTCACCGCCCTGGTACAGCCGTTCGCCCGCGCGGTACGGGTCGGCGGTGTACGCCGCCGCGGTGCGCTCCGGGTCGCCCACGTACCCGCGGCCCACGCAGACCCCGGAGAACACCAGGGCACCGGGGGCGCCGAGCGGCACGGGGGCCAGCCGTTCGTCGACGACATAGACCCGGGCATTGCGCACCGGCCGCCCGATGGGCACGCGGTCGCCCTCCGGCACCCGGTCCATGATCTCGTGGTTGGTGTCGTCGGAGGTCTCGGTGAGCCCGTAGGCGTTGACCAGCCGGACCCCGGGCCGGGCGGCGAACCACCGCTCGACCAGTTCCCTGCGCAGCGCCTCGCCGGTCACCGACACACAGCGCAGATCGGGGAGCCGGCGCGGATTCCGCTCCAGGGCGGACAGCACGACCTCCAGGTAGGAGGGCACCACCTGGAGCACGTTGACCCGCCCCCGGACGAGCGTGTCGAGGAACTCCTCCACATCCAGGACCACTTGCTGCGGTACGAGCAGCGTCCGGCCGCCCGCCAGCGGCCCGGCGAGCAGCTGCCACAGCGAGATGTCGAAGCACTGCGGCGCGGTCTGCGCGACGACATCGCCCTCGCCGATCCCCAAGTCCCCTGTCTTGGCCAGGAGATGGTTGAGCATGCCCGCGTGCTCGCACATGGCGCCCTTGGGCTCGCCGGTCGAACCGGAGGTGAAGTAGAGGTAGGCGAGATCGTCCGGGGCCACCCGGATGCCGGGGTCGCTGTCCTTGTGGCTCTCCTCGTCCGCCTCCCCGAGGGACAGCACCCGGAGCCCGGGCACCGTCTCCCGGGCGCGCGTCAGGGCGGCGGTGGCGCCGGGCGCGCTCAGCACGAGACGGCAGGAGGCGCGGCCGAGCATGGTGGCCACCCGCTCGGCCGGGAAGTGCGGCTCGACGGGCAGATAGGCGCCACCGGCCTTGAACACCGCGAGGACCGCGGCCATCCACTCCGGTGTGCGCTCCGCGACCACCGCGACGACCTCCTGCCGCCGCAGGCCCGCGTCGAGCAGCGCGTGCGCCAGCCGGTTGGCCCGCCGGTTCAGCTCCCGGTACGTCAACTCCCGGGCGCCGCACACCGCGACGACCTCCTCCGGGCGCTCCCGTACCCGCTCCTCGAACAGCTCGTGGAACCGCTGATCCGGCAACTCCCGCTCCGGCCCGGCGAGTCCGTAGAGCTGGAGATCCAACTCCTCGGCGGACAGCAGGCTTTGGCGCTCATGTGCCGCCTCCGGATCGCCGGTGAGGAGGGCGAGCGCGGTGCGGTGGTATCCGGCGATCCGCGCGGCGGCTTCTTCGTCCAGTACGTCGGTCCGGTAGCGCAGGCGCAAGGTCCAGGCGGGGGCGTCGAGTTGGGGCGAGTGGGGCTGGTGGGGCGGCCGGAGGAGAGTGAGGGAGAGGACGGTGGCCGGGGCGAGAGGGGGTTCTCGGTCCTCGGCCGACGGGTTGTTGCCTGCCTGGTCGCTCGCTGTCTGGTCGCTGCCTGCGGGGTTGTTGCTTGCGAGGCTGCTGTCCGCCGGGAGGGTGCCTCCCGGGGAGATGCCCGTCGGGTCGAGGATGGTCTCCGGGGCGGGTGCCAACTGGCTGTACTCAGCCTCCTGTTGGCCGTCCTGCCGCCGGTCGTCCCGACGCCGGTGATCCGAGGGGGCCGCGGCCCGTCCCGCTTCCGTGACCCGTGCTGCTTCCGAGACCCGTCCCGCTTCCGAGACCCGTGCCGTCTCCCGGATCAGCGACCGCCAGGAGCCGTCCGCCACGGTCAGGCGAAGGGGTACCGGCGGGCCTCCCGGGTGGTCGACGCAGCCGGTCGTCACCTCGCGTCCGCCGGTGAGTGCGGCGAGCACCTTGGCATGGGCGGCGAGCAGCACCGCACCGGGGGCCGTCCCCTCCGACTCGGCCAACTTCCGTACGGAGGTGATGAGTTCGCCGGACAGTGGTGCGTCCAGGTGCGCGGTCCCGGGGGCGGGGGCGCGGGTCCAGCGGGGAATGGTGGCCGTCATGGCTGCTGCCTCCGCTCGCCGTCGGCGTCCCCCGGAAGGGGCTGGACCCCGTCCTGCGGGAAGGGCCGGGCCGGGTTGCCGCCCCACAGCGCGTGCCGCGGTACCGTCTCGCCCTTCATCAGGAAGGAGTCGGGGGCCAGTTCCGCGCCGTCGCCGAGCGCGATGCCGTAGTGCGCGAAGGCGCCGACCCCGAGGGTGCAGCCGGAACCGATCGCCACGCGGTCGGACTTGAAGGTGCCGTCCTCCTGCGAGTGGCACTGGACGACGCTTCCGGCGTTGAGCGTGCAGCCGTCGCCGATGCTGACCATCGTCCGCTCGGTCAGCGAGCAGCCGTCGTCGAAGACCCGCCGCCCGATCCGGACCCCGAGCACGCGCCAGACGAGGCTCTTGTACGGGGTGCCGTTGAAGAGCCGCAGATAGGTCTCCGAGGGCACCTTCCAGTACCGCTCGCGGCGCCAGAAGCGGATGTCGTAGATCGAGCAGAACAGCGGGCGCAGCGCGTGCCGCGCGGTCACGATCCGCTCGACGAGGACGTAGTACACGGCGGTGAAGAGCACCACCAGGACGTTGCCGAGCGCGATCGCGAGTGCGCCGAAGGCGGTGTACAGCTCCGCGGCGCCCGAGACGAGCAGCGTGATCCCGAAGAAGTGCAGCCACCGCACCAGCAGATACAGCGCCATGGTGGCCGCGTTGTGCCGGTTCTTGGCGGGCAGCAGGCTCTCCAGCTCCTCGCCGCTCTTCAGCCGGTCGAAGCTGCTGTCCCGCTGGACGGACCGCGGTATCTCGAAGGCGGGCGAGCCGAGCAGCCCGACCCCCTCCCGTACGGGCCCGTCCACCGGGACCATGACCTTCGTCGCCAGCAGGCAGTTCTCGCCCGTCCTGCCCCGCGTCGGGTAGGTGATCCGGTTGCCGAGGAAGTTGCGGGGCCCGATGGCCACCGGCGCCACCCGGAAGGAGCTGCTGGAGAAGTCGGCGTTGGCGATCGAGAGCCCGTCGGCCACCATCGTGCCGGTCCCCACGGTGCTCAGATACGGCGTCTCGTGGCGGACGTCGGTGCCGAAGTTGGAGCCGGTCTGCTGGACGCGGGAGAGGTCGTATCCGAGGTAGCGCAGATAGTGCACGATGCCGGAGCTGTCGCCGAACAGCCGGGTCAGAAAGCGCCGGTTGGTGGCGAGCATGATCAGGCGGTGCGCCGCGTAGTGGTAGCCGTAGAGCGGATAGACCCGGCCGGGGCGGACGGTGCGGCCGAGCAGCCGGGGAAGCGTGGCCACCAGGAGCACGCCGAGCAGGGTGGTGCCGAAGAAGAGCAGCAGGGAGGCGGCGAGCGCCTCGCCGTAGAAGACCCAGCCGGTGAGCGCGGTCGCCCCCGGTTCGAGGGCCGCGTTCAGCTGCGGGACCTCGGCGAGCAGGATGCCCGCGCCGCCGACCGCGAGGGGGACGTACACCAGCAGGGCGGCGAGCAGTTGCAGCAGGCTGTGCAGCGCCCTGCGCCGGGTGCCGCACTCTGCCGGGTCCAGCGGCAGGAAGTCGGCGTCGCCGCGCTGGGCCGGGGAGCCGTGCCAGTGCTCGCCGTCGGGGACCGCCTGCCCGCGGTGCAGCGAGGAGGCGTGGCCGAGCTGGGCGCGGTCGCCCATCGTGGTCCCGATGTCGAGGACGGTGGCCTCGCTGACCACCGCGTCCCGGCCGAGGACGACGGCACCGGTCTGGATCACCCCGTCCCGGGCCCGGTAGCAGCTGAGGAAGGAGTCCTTGCGGATGACCGTGCCGGCGCCCACCGTGAGCAGGTCGGTGCAGACCGGCAGGTTGCGGGTGAAGACGCTGACGCCCTTGCCGACGCGGGCACCGAGCGCCCGGAGGTAGAGCACGTAGAGCGGCGAACCCACGAAGAGCACCAGCGGGTTGGATCTCACCAGGGTCTTCACGGTCCAGAAGCGCACATAGTCCAGGCTCCAGACCCGGATCTCCCGCGGCTTCCACCGCCCGACCAGCAGCCACTTCAGGGCAATCGGCAGCCCGCACAGGGCGAGGAAGGCCCCGGTGCCGACGGCCACCGCCCGCAGATAGGCCTCGACGGCACCGGCACCCGCGGAGATCCACTCGTACCCCTGGACCGCCACGACCGCGACCACACAGGAGTAGCCGAGAAACGCGAGGAGTTGCAGGGCTCCGCAGAGGAGGTAGTGGGGGGTGTTGGTGCGGGGCGTGCGGGGTGGGGGGTCGGGTTTCGCCGGGGGTGCGGGGGGTGCTGAGGTGTCGTCGGGTGCTGTCGTGGCTGTGGCTGTGGCTGTGTTTGCGGCTGTGCCCGTCGCCGTCGCCGTCGCTGCTCTTGTTGGTGCTGTGGTGGGGGCGGGCGCGGGGGGCTCGGTGGTCTCGCTCGTCGCGGCGGTCCGGATGCTCGTGGCGGTCTCGGTCGGCTCGGCGATCCCACGGGCTTCCGCGACCTCGGTGGTCTCACCGCTCCCGGTGGCCTGCGGCGTGGGGGCAGGTACGGGGGTGGGTACGGGGGCGGCGAGAGCGTCCGCGAGTGCGCCGACCGTGGGGTACTTGTAGACGTCCCGCATCGACACCTGCGGCAGGTCGCCCCGCTTCCGGACCCGTGCGCAGAAGTGCGCCATCACCAGGGAGTCCGCACCCAACTCCTCGAAGAAGTTACTGTCAGCCGCCACTTCGTCCACGTGCAGCACCTCGGCGAGCACTGCGGCGAACTCCCTCTCCGCGTTACCGAGTTGTGCGCCGTCGTCCGCCGGGGGCGGGGGGCCGTCCGTCCGTTCGTACCGGGCTTCGTCTCGTAGACCCGCGTCTACGCCTGCGGACTCGCCCTCGGCTCGTACGTCCGGGGCTTCGTCTCGTACGCCTACGGCCTCGTCCTCGGCGGGGACGTACTGACCGTCGCCCTCTGCTTGTGTCTGCTCTGTCCGATGTATCGGCTGTATCGACTGGGCGTCTTCGAACGATGCCTGCGAAGTGGTGGGGCCGCTGCCGGCCGAGGAGGGTTCCTCCCGGTCGGCGGGCAGCACTTCGACTGGCTTTCCCCTCATGTGCGCTCCCTGAACGGTTCCGGCGCTTCGTGCCGGGTGCGAGGCGTTGGCCGGGCCTCTGCGCTCCTCCGGTACCGACCCGTGCGGGCGACTCGTGAGGTGGACGGTGCGCCGGGCGCGGGGGCGGCTCGGCCCGAAGGAAGGCCGATGCCGTCCCTCGCACGCTCGGATCTCGCCGCGGTCGGACGTCATGACCTTGATTCGATACTGCAGCAGGTCCGGATTGACCGCTTTGCGAACTGTCTCTACTTCTGAAAAGCCATCTCGAACTCCGGACAGCACTCGCTCGACCAGCAACGGAACATCACTCGGGCATATGCGAAAAGCCCATCGAACTGCTCCGGGGGCTGCTGCCCCCACTCCGGTAAGGCCGACGATCCCTATTTCTGCGGACGGCCCCGCCAGCCCGCCACGCCCTGATCACCACCCGCTACACTGTCCGCGGTGGCGCAGACCTCACCGTCCGCGAGCACCACAAGACTGCCGGGAACAGACCCCCGATCCGCCCACCTCCGGGCGACCTCGGAGACCTACCCGACAGACCCCGCCTTCGTAGCTCAGGGGATAGAGCACCGCTCTCCTAAAGCGGGTGTCGCAGGTTCGAATCCTGCCGGGGGCACCAGGCATAAGGCCCCGGACCGATCATGGTCCGGGGCCTTCTTGTGGTCTCCCCACTCCTGAAAACCCGCACCCGCCGCAGCCGGCCTTCCGAGCTCAGCGGCGCAGACGCTCCCTCTTCGGCCGAGGGCCCGCCCAGGAGGGCAACCTGGATCAGTCTGGATGGCGCCGCCTGCCGTCTGGACGCACCGGACGAGGCCTGCTGAGTCGAGCCCGTCACCGTCCGGCTGCGGTCTGGCTGGCCCTCCATTCAGGAGCCTCGGGCGTGTCCTGGAACTCCAGGAGGTGCTGTCCGGCGAACCGCTGCAGGGCGGCGCGTACGTCTGCCGGTGTGACGTAGAAGAACTCCCGGCGCAGGTTTACCCGGTTGACGCGGCGGGACTCGAACTCCTGGTGCAGGCGGCGTTCCAGGCCGACGGCGTCCTCACTGAAGATCAGGGCGTGCACGTCGAAGCGGAAGGGGACAGACGCGTCCCCGAGTTCGATGACGCGGTCCATGGGATCGAGGCGCCGGGTCATGCCGATCTTGACCATGCGTTCGCCGAACGCCCCGACGTTGGAGATGACGTAGACGTATCCGGCCCGGATGTTGGCCTCGCGGGCCTCGACCGCCTCCAGTTCGGCGCCCAACTCGGCGAGCTTTCCTTCGAGTTCGGCGATGGCGGCCTCATCGCCGGTGCCGGAGCGCAGGCGGCGCAGGGCGCCCTCGTAGTGGCTGCGTTCCTTCTCCAGCCGCTGCCGCTCGCGCTCGATCTCGCGCTGCATGCGTTCCTCTTCGCGCTGCTGGGCTCGTAGCTCCCGCTGCTCCTCCCGCTCGGTCTCCTTCCTCACCAGGTAGTCCGCCGTCAGCTCCAACTCCTGGACCCGCAACTGGTGGTAGTCGTCGCCGATGCGGATCTGCATGGTGGCGCCGAGCCGGGCGATCGACTCCCGCGTCTTGCCGAGCCGGTCGATCAGCGAGTCGAGCCGGTGCGGCTTCATGCCGCGCACCGCGTTGTCCGCCTCCGCGTTGTACGCGCGCAGCATCAGCTTGGAGAAGTCACGGACCATCTTGCGGCCCTTGGCAGCTGAGCCGTCCACCATCCAGTACTGGTTCCCGAGCACTGCCCGATCGTCCTTCGCCAACTGTTTGTAGCGGGCCTTGAGACCGTCGAGCCGGTCCTTGTAGGCGAGCGTGTCGGCGAGCGGATGGCGGTATTCGTAAATGCCTGCCTCTTGCAGCATCCGCGTCTCATCGGTGAGCACCAGATCCCGGCGCGCGGCCGTGAGGCGCTGTTCGGCCTCCACCGTCTGGCGAGCTATGGCGTCGGCTTGGCGGCGCACATCGACCAGGGACTGCGCGGCGCTCTCCGCGGCGTGCTCCACCTTCTCGTCGAGGAGAGCGTCGATCCGTCCGATCTCCTGGAGCTTCTCTTCATGCGCGCGGCGCAGTCGCTGCTGCTCGGCGGCTATCTGAGCGCTGTCGGCTCCGATGAGACGACTTAACTGCTCCGTCAGCTGACGGTTGTCTTCCTGCAGCCCGCTTACCTGTGTCTCCCGCAGCGCCAGCTCGCCCGCCAGACGCGCCGCCTCGGACTCCGCTTGCTTGCGGCGTCGGCCGAACAGACCCCCGCTTGTGGTCGTGACCGTCGCCTGGGGGCCGTAGGGGGACTGCTGAGGAACGGATGCGCTCGGCTGCGGCGCGGCCTCGTCCGGGATCCAGATCTGCCAGCCTGGGGGTGTGGGCCATGCGGGATCCGGTTCCCAGCCCGGTGGCGGGCTCCATCCCTCCGGCGGGGCGGGCCAGGTGGGCGGCGGGTTGAACCGGTAGGTCATGGGGCAACGACTCCTGTCGCGAGGGCGAGAGACGGCCGGCATAACCCCGATGCCGCCCTGCAGCCGGCGGGCCGAGTCGAACGTACTCGGCCTTGTGGGCCTTCGTCCTGCCCTCTCCTGTTCTCGGCCTCCCGGCAGTGGGTCCGACGAGGTGGACAGGCGGCAGGGAGCCGATGGACTCCGGCCGCTGTCAGGACGGCCCTTCGCCGGTCGAACGCGGTCATGGCGGAGCTACCCCAGGTCACGACCCGAAACGCAAGCGGGCAGTGGCGCCTCCCAACTCGCCGGACGAGTCGATGCTTTCGGCGGGGGCCAGTCGGCACGAGCGGTGCGACACAGCCGCGCAGGACGCCGGGACGGCCGCGGTACTCACCCCCGCCTGCTCACCCGCACCCGGTACTCCCCGTCCCCGCCCCCCTTGCTCACCGAGATGCGGACGCCGGTGCTCGGGTCGGTGAAGGTCTGGCCGGGGGTGTAGGCGGCGTCGGAGAGTTCGGCGTGGACGTTGGGGCTGCGGGTGCAGCCGCCGCTGTCCTCGGTGGCGTCGGAGACGGCGATCGGGCCGTGGCCGGTGTCCACGTCGGCGTCGACGCGGTAGACGAGGACGCCGGGGCGGCAGACGGAGGCGTCGTTGCCGCCGCGGACGTGGACCTCGGCGGCGTAGCCCGCGGTGCCGCTGACGGGGACGAAGACCATCTTCTTGCCGCCGGAGCGGGAGAGCGGGCCGAGGGTGTGGT
Source organism: Streptomyces physcomitrii (assembly GCF_012273655.1). Lineage (GTDB taxonomy): Bacteria > Actinomycetota > Actinomycetes > Streptomycetales > Streptomycetaceae > Streptomyces > Streptomyces physcomitrii. The sequence goes on from NZ_JAAWWP010000011.1 coordinate 197,967, forward strand.
CGCTGGTGCCGGGGGAGGAGGCGCAGTCGACCTGCTTGTCGTCGAGCCAGCCGAGCTTCCACTTGTGCCAGCCGAGGAGGTCGTTGTCGGCGCCCCAGTCCTCGCTCATGATGTCCCAGTGGCCGGCCGCCCCGCCGCCGTCCTGGGTGTAGAGGTCGGGCAGGCCGAAGGTGTGGCTGTTCTCGTGCGGCAGCACCCGGTAGCCGGTCTCCGCGTAGGAGCCGGAGCCGTCGTCCTGGCGGCTGTAGACGAACGAGGTGTTGGAGAGCGGTATGCCGTCGGCGACCGGCGCCTCCCGGTTGCCCGCGAAGGTGACCGACAGGACGGTGTCCAGGGCGGAGGGGCCCGCGTTGGGCGTCGCGATGATGTTGACGATGTCGTAGTCGCGGAAGTCCACCTCGGGGTCGGCGGCCTTCACGATGTCGTCGACGAGGCCGCGGTAGCCCGGGTCGAAGGGCGCGCCGCGCTCTATCCCGTACTGCTTGAAGGGCTTGGGCATGCGCAGCCAGTGCGGTACGGGGGCGGCCGGGCGGTAGTCGAGGCGGCCGTAGGAGCTGGTGCGGAACCACTCCTGGGTCTGCGGGAAGAACTCGGCGAGGCGGTCCAGGGCGCTGCCCTCGCCGCGGGCGTCGGGGAAGTCGACCATCAGGTTCAGGGCGTGCACGGTGCCGGTGGCGCGGGCGTAGCCGGGGCCGGTCGGGATGCCCTCGGACATCTGGACCCCGCTGGAGCCCTTGATCATGCAGGGGCCGAGGGCGGCGCCCCTGGCCTGGGCCACCGGGCCCGCGGCGGTGGCCGAGTCCGCGAGGAGCCGGCCCGCGCTGGCGGAGGTGGTCGCCGCGAGGACGAATGCGCTGAGGGCGGCGAGGGCGGAGGTGCGGCGGGCGCCGCGTATCCGGCTGCTGCTCATGCGTGCGCCTTCCGCTCCGCGGCAGCCCGCGGCCCGGCTGCGCCCTGTGCTCAGCCTGTTTCGGAGCGGGGCCGGGGCGCGCGCTGAGTGCCGCCGATCGTGGGTTTCCGCCGGTCCGGGATGCGGGGCGGTACGGGGTGTGGTGGGCGGCGGGCGGGTGTGCTCGGACCGGGAGGAGCCGGGTCGGGGCCGGGGTGAGGACCGGGGCGAGGAGGGGGCGGGGGCCGGGGTGAGGCAGGTCACAGGCGGCGGGGAATTACCGGGGGGTCGTTCCCCGTTTAGCAGGGTGTCCGGATGAAGCGGGGACTCGATCCCCGGATCGCGGACCACCGCAGCAGAGCGACCGAGAAGTGAGGAGTACGCCGTGAGCACCGCAGCCCAGACGCAGCGCCGGGGGACCCGGCCGAGGGCGGATGCCCTGCGCAACCGGGAGCGGATCGTCACGGCCGCCCGCGAGATGTTCGTCGAACTCGGCGCCGAGGCCGCCCTCGACGAGGTCGCGCGTCGGGCGGGTCTCGGGAATGCTACGCTTTACCGGCATTTCCCGGATCGTTCGGCGCTGATGCACGCCGTCTTCCTGGAGGTCATGGGGAACGTCGAAGGACTCGCGCGGGAGCTGCTCGCCGAGACCGACGACGACACCGCCGCCGCGCGGAACGGGGCCGACGAAGACCCCGGCGGGGCGGATGCCTTCGGAGCGCTCCGGCGTTTCGCGCATGGTGCCGCCGCCGAGCGGATCGGGGCCCTCTGCTCTCTGCGCTTCACGGACTTCGACCAGAACCACCCGGATCTCGTGGCCGCCCGTGCCCGCATCAACGCCGATGTGGAAGCACTCATGGAGCGGGCGCGCGCGGCGGGGCAGCTGCGCACCGACGTCACCGTCGAGGATCTCCTGGTCGCCCTCGCCCACCTCTCCAGGCCGCTGCCCGGCACCGTCTGCCTGGACCTCGACGCGTACTTCCGCCGCCACCTGGAGATCTTCCTCGACGGTCTCAGGGCGCCCGCGCACTCCGAACTCCCCGGTGCGCCCGCCTCCTTGGGGGTGCCCCCGGGCGCCTGAGCGGAACGATCCGCCGCGGCGCCCCCCGGCTCTCCCCTCCCGACCACGACCCCGACCGTCCTCCCCGAGCCACCCCTTCCGACCGACCCCGAACTCCCGAACCGATACGAACGACGAGCGACGAACGAACCCGAGCCTCCCCTCTCTCCTTCCTCTTTCCCTCTCTCCTCTTCTTCCTTCAGCCTTCGCGCGCCGTGACCGGGGCCTCTGACGCCCTGATCCGGCCCGGCCGAGCCCATCCGACCGGTGTCGTGGGCCCGTCCTGCCAGTTTTCCGACCGCAATTCCGTACCGACTCGTACCAACAGGTGGATTCCGTCATGTCCCACACCCACGCCTCCCCGGCCTCCGCGGGCTCGGCCCCCGGACCCCTTCCCGATCCGAAGCGCTGGAAGGCGCTCGTCTTCATCGCCCTCGCGCAGCTCATGGTGGTCCTCGACGCGACCATCGTGAACATCGCGCTGCCCTCGGCCCAGCAGGACCTCGGCATCTCCGACGGCAACCGCCAGTGGGTCATCACGGCGTACGCGCTGGCCTTCGGCGGACTGCTCCTCTTCGGCGGCCGTATCGCCGACCTCTGGGGCCGCAAGCGCACCTTCGTCACCGGACTGATCGGCTTCGCCGCCGCCTCCGCGATCGGCGGTGCGGCGCAGGGCGAGGCGATGATGCTCGGCGCCCGCGCCCTGCAGGGTGTCTTCGGCGCGCTGCTCGCCCCGGCCGCGCTCTCGCTGCTCGCGGTGATGTTCACCGACGCCAAGGAGCGCGCCAAGGCCTTCGGCATCTACGGGGCGATCGCCGGTGGCGGTGGCGCCGTCGGCCTGATCCTCGGCGGTTTCCTCACCGAGTACCTGGACTGGCGCTGGACCTTCTTCGTGAACATCCCGTTCGCGGTGGTCGCCGCGATCGGCGCCTACTTCGTCATCAGCGACCCCGCGGGCAGCCGCAACCGCTCGCCGCTCGACGTGCCCGGCGTGGTCCTGTCCACCCTCGGCCTGGTCTCGCTCGTCTACGGCTTCACCCGCGCCGAGTCCGACGGCTGGACCGACTCGGTCACCCTCGGCCTGTTCGTCGCCTCGGCGGCGCTGCTCGCCCTGTTCATCCTGGTCGAGTCCCGGGTGAAGGCGCCGCTGCTGCCGCTGCGCGTCCTGACCGAGCGCAACCGCGGCGGGATCTACCTCTCGCTGGGCCTCGCCATCATCGGAATGTTCGGCCTGTTCCTCTTCCTCACCTACTACCTGCAGGTCGTGAAGGGGTACTCGCCGGTCAAGACCGGCTTCGCCTTCCTGCCGATGATCGCCGGCATGATCACGGGCTCCACGCAGATCGGCGCCCGCCTGATGACCCGGATCCCGCCGCGCCTGCTGATGGGCCCCGGCTTCCTGGTCGCCGCCCTCGGCATGCTGATCCTGACGCAGCTGGAGGTCGGTTCCTCCTACGCCTCGCTGCTGCTGCCCGGTCAGCTGCTGCTCGGCCTCGGCATGGGTACCGCCTTCATGCCCGCGATGTCGCTGGCCACGCACGGGGTGGAGCCGCGTGACTCCGGTGTCGCCTCCGCGATGGTCAACACCTCTCAGCAGGTGGGCGGCGCCATCGGCACCGCGCTCCTGAACACCATCGCCGCCTCCGCGACCACCTCGTACGTCAAGGACCACCTCGCCTCGACGCCGCGGAACCGGCCCGCCCAGGAGCTGATGCAGCTGGACGGACTGGTCAGCGGCTACACCACGGCGATCTGGGTCGCGGTGGGCATCCTGCTCGCGGCCTCGCTGATCGCGGCGACCTTCGTCAACGCCGGTGTCCCGCAGGCCGCCACGACCACCGGGGACGGCGTCGAGGACGAGGTGAAGATCCCCGTCGTCGCGCACTGAGCGGCGCCCGCGCGCGGTAGGGCCCGCGCACGGTGGGCGAGGCGGGTCAGCGGAGCCAGGGCAGGTCCGCGTCCGCCTCGTCCGGCTGGAGTCCCTCGGCGATGATCTCCATGATCTCGCCGAGGGACTTCTGCTGTCCGGGGCTGAGCCGGTCGAAGAGCGCCTGCCGTACGGCGCCCACATGCCCGGGGGCGGACCGGCGCAGCACCTCCCGGCCGTCCTCGCTCAGCACCGCGAACTGCCCGCGCTTGTCGGAGGGGCAGTCCTCCCGGACCATCCAGCCGCGCTGCTCCAGCCGGGCCGCGGCGTGCGAGAGCCGGGAACGGGTGATCTTGAGATTCTTCGCCAGCTGGGTCATCCGCAGCCGCCGCCGGGGAGCCTGGGAGAGGTGCACGAGTATCGCGTAGTAGAGGTGCGGCATCCCGGCGTCGCGTTGGAGCTGCCGGTCGAGATGGTCCTCCAGGAGGGTCGTGGCCTGCAGATAGGTGAGCCAGAGGTGCCGTTCGGAGTCGTCGAGCCAGCGCGGCTCGGGTCCGGGCGCGGGTGCCGGTGCGGATGCGGGGTCCATGGGCACCACTGTACGAAATGGTTTATTGAACTTTGTACTGAATGTGCGTACGGTGGGAAAGTCATTGCTTGAGAGTTAAACTATCAAGGTGTCGGCCGGGTGCGACAGCCGAGTACGGCGATCGAGGCCGAAGAACCTGGAGGGTGCGCCATGGTGGCAGGGGGAAGTCCGGCCGGTACGGCGGAGCGGATGCCGGCGCTCTACCTCAGCCATGGCGCGCCGCCGCTCGCCGACGACCCGCTGTGGCCCGGCCAGCTCGCCGACTGGGCGGCGCGGCTGCCGCGCCCCAAGGCGATCCTGATGGTCTCGGCGCACTGGGAGGAGTCCCCGCTCGCCCTCGGCGCCACCGTGACCCGCCCGCTCGTCCACGACTTCACCGGCTTCGCCCCGCACTACTACCGGGTCCGCTACGAGGCGCCCGGCGCGCCCCGACTCGCCGCCGCGGTACGGGCCCTGCTCGGCGGCAGCGGCACCCCCGTGCAGGACGTGCCGGAGCGCGGCCTCGACCACGGCGCCTATGTCCCGCTGGTCGAGATGTATCCGGACGCCGACATCCCCGTGCTCCAGATCTCGCTGCCCACCCTGGAACCGGGGCGCCTGATGGAGATCGGCCGGCGGCTCGCCCCGCTGCGCGAGGAGGGCGTCCTCCTGGTCGGCAGCGGCTTCTTCACCCACAACCTCGCCGCGCTGCGGCACCGGGGAATCCCTTCCTGGTCCACGGAGTTCGACGATTGGGGCCACCGCGCGCTCGCGGCGGCCGACGTGGACGCGCTCCTCGACTTCCGGCACACCGCCCCCGCCGGGCAGCTCGCGCATCCGCGTACGGAGCACTTCGCGCCGCTGTTCGTGACGCTGGGCGCGGCGGAGGCCTTCGGTGAACTCGGCTCCCAGCGCAGCGTGATCGACGGATTCTGGCTGGGGCTCGCCAAGCGGTCGGTGCAGTTCGGGTAGGCGGGTCCCTGCCGGGTCAGGCGCCGCCCAGCTCCTTCTCGTACCAGTCCACGTCCCACCAGGCGCCGAACTTGCGGCCGACCTCGTGATAGGTGCCGAGGTGGCGGAAGCCGAAGCGCCGGTGCAGGCGCAGCGAGGCGGTGTTGCTGCCCTCGCCTCCGGCCGGCCGTGACGCGGAGGCGACCGCCGCGTACGCGCGGTGCACGTCCTCGCCCTCCAGGGCGGCGAACAGCGCCTCGTACAGGCGGCTTCCGATGCCGCGGCCGCCGGAGCCGGGGGCCAGGTAGACGCTCACCTCCACCGAGGTCGCGTAGGCGGGCCGGGAGCGGTAGGCACTCGATGTGGCGTAACCGAGAATGCGCGGCGCACCTTCGGGGCAGGCGATCGGTGCGCCGGACAGGGGTGCCGGGCCGGAGTCCTGGGCGACCAGGAGGCGGTGCGGGCCGTCCTGCGGGTGGGAGAGCAGCCAGTCGCGCCGCTCACCGGGGGTGAAGACCCGGGTGTCGAAGGTGACGGCGGTCTCCCGTACGTAGTGGTTGTAGATGTCGGTGAGCGTCGGCAGATCGGCCTCGACTCCCGCTCTGACCTGCACCTCTGAGGGGTTGAGTGCCATCGGCCCTCCCTTTCGGCCGCACAGGGTACTGCAAGATCATCAAATCGAGGGGGTGTCTGGGGAATTCTGTCCTGATTCCAGTCGTTGTTTCCATCAGACAGCTGACCGCACCAGAGCAAGGGAGCACGCATGGCAACCCGTGCCGTCGCCCGTCGTCAGACCACTGCCGGGACCTCGTCCCGGGCAGAGGCCGACACGGCACACAGTGTTCGCGCCGCAGGCGGCGAGATCGCCGACCGCGACCTGGTCGGCATGTACCTCGACGAGATCGCGCGGACCCCGCTGCTCGACGCCGCCAGAGAGGTCGAGCTGTCCCAGATCATCGAGGCGGGTGTCTTCGCGCAGCAGATACTCGACGGCGAGGTCGACGCCAAGAGCGCGGGCCGGGGCAAGAAGTCCGCCTCCCACGAGGAGCTCCAGGCGCTCGTCGCCGAGGGCGAGCGGGCCAAGGACGTCTTCATCCGCTCCAACCTCCGCCTGGTCGTCGCCGTCGCCCGGCGCTATCCCCGCAGCGGCCTGCCCCTGCTCGACCTGATCCAGGAGGGCAACGCCGGCCTGGTGCGTGCCGTCGAGAAGTTCGACTACCGCAAGGGCTTCAAATTCTCCACGTACGCGACCTGGTGGATCCGCCAGGCCATCACCCGCTCCATCGCGGACCAGTCGCGGACCATCCGGCTGCCCGTCCACCTGGTGGAGGAGCTGGGCCGGATCCGCAGGGTGCAGCGGGAGTTCAACCGCGAGCAGGGCCGGGAGCCGGAGCCCGCGGAGATCGCGGCGGAGCTGGGCTCCACGCCCGAGCGCGTCACCGATGTGCTCGACTGGGCGCGCGACCCGGTCTCGCTCAACATGTCCGTGGACGACGACGGCGAGACCCAGTTCGGCGACCTCCTGGAGGACACCTCCGCGGTCTCCCCGGAGACCTCCGTGATGACCCTGCTGCGCAGCGAGGAGCTGGACGACCTCATCGGCCGGCTCGACCAGCGCACGGCGTCCATCATCAAGATGCGGTACGGAATCGAGGACGGCCGCGAGCGCACCCTCACCGAGGTCGGCAAGCAGCACGGCCTCACCCGGGAGCGCATCCGCCAGATCGAGAAGCACGCACTGCTCGAACTCAAGAAGCTGGCGCGCGACACCGGCTTCGACGCGGCGGCCTGACCGCCCCCGGCGGCCGCCACCACAGACGAGCCCCGGCGCCTACTCCCCCCCCAGGCGTCGGGGCTCCCTCCTGCCCCGGTCCGTCCCGGGGCGGCCGGGAGTTCAGCGCACCCGGGAGGCGCGGCGCCGCATGGCCTCGGCCGCGGCGCGGGCGCTGAGGTAGACCTCGCACATATGGCGGCCGTCCTCGGTCGCGGTGTGCTCGACCTCCCAGAGGCTGACCTCGCTGCCGTCGCACAGCAGGAAGGCGTGCTCGTAGAGCGAGAAGCTGCGCCCCGCCTTCTCGTTGGCGGGCAGGGACCGGCCGAAGCTCTGGGTGATCCGGTGGCCGCAGGCCATGCTCAGCAGCCGGGCGGTGGCGGGCCCGGGGCGGTCCTGGTTCTCCGCGCGGCGCAGTAAGCGGCGCGCGTGGTCGGGGGAGTTGTCCAGCGCGTACGTCGGCCGGGGCCCCGGGATCGCGGGCAGGGCGCCCTCGGGCTGCGGCAGTTCGAAGTACGGCATGCCCGGAGTCGGCACCAGCCGGGCCTGGGCCGTCCGCCACTCCTCGGGATCGGTGTACAGCTCGCAGTGCGCGGAGCCGCCGAGGACGCCCGGCGGCAGGGTGTGGTGGCTCAGCTCCCACAGCGTCAGGGTGCCGCCGTCGGCGAGCAGCCAGGTGTGCCGGTAGGTCTCGTGGTGCAGGCTCGCGCTGTGGTACGCGGACTGCAGCGCGCTGTCGTGGGCGAGCGCACCCTCGACGCTGCGCACGGTCTCCTCGGGCAGTTCGAAGGAGTTCAGGGCGCGCGCGAGCAGTCGCGCCAACTGCTCCTGCGGAGTGCAGGGACTGGGCGCCTGGGGTGGTTCGTCCGCTGCCTCATCGGGCCCGTACGGAACGCTCAAGGTCTCTCCCGGCGTTGCTGCATGTCACCTCGTGGGTGCATACCGTAGCCCCTCGAAAGGCGCCGTGCCAGGGCTGTGGGAAAAGAACAGCCACCGGCGAAAAACCGCCGCCCCGCCCGCCCCGCCTCAGCGGGCCGAACGGGGCGGGCGCACCTTCCTGAACAGGCGGTTCGCCGGGGCGGCTCAGTCGGTGGCGCTGCCCGCCACCCACTCGCTCCAGCTCATGTTCCAGCCGTTGAGGCCGTTGTCGGGGGCCACGGTCTTGTCCGGGGAGTTCCGCACCGTCACCACGTCGCCGACGAGCGACTGGTCGAAGAACCACTTGCCGTCCGTCGCCGCGCCGCCGCCCCGCGCGTCCCGCAGCCCCACGCAGCCGTGGCTGGTGCCCTGGCTGCCGAACGGTGGATTCCCCTGGTTGTACCAGTAGTTGCCGTGGATGAAGGTGCCGCTCGTCGACAGGCGCATCGCGTGCGGCACATCCGGGATGTCGTACTCCCCGCCGAAGCCCACCGAGGAGCCGTCCATCCGCGTCTTCTCGAACTTCTCCGCTATCACCATCTGGCCGTTGTACGTGGGGTTCTGGGCGCTGCCCGAGGAGATCGGCACCTTCTTCAGGACCTGGCCGTCCCGTACCACCGTCATGGTCTGGGTCTTCACGTCGACCGTGGAGACCTGCGAGCGCCCGATGGTGAAGGTGACCGTCTTGTCCTGCACGCCGTACAGGCCGTTCGCGCCCTTCACGCCGTCCAGGCCGATGCGCATCGTCACCTTGGAGCCGGACTTCCAGAACTTCTCCGGCCGGAAGTCGAGGCGCTGGGAGCCGAACCAGTGGCCCACCACCTTCTGCCCGCTGCTGGCGGTGACCGTGATGTGCTTCTGCACGTCCGCGCGTTCGGTGATCGCCTTGTCGAAGGTGAAGGAGACCGGCATGCCCACGCCGACCTTCGCCCCGCCGTCCGGGGTGAAGCTGCCGATGAAGCTGTTCGCCGAGGACACCGTGGTGAAGATCGCGTTGGCGGCGGCGGGTTCGCCGTCGGAGCCCTTCGCGTTCGCGGAGATCTTGTACTTGGTGCCCCGCTCCAACTGCTCGGCGGGCTTCCAGGCGGCGCCGTCCCCGGTGATCCTGCCCGGCACCTCGGTACCCCCGGCCACCTCGGTCATGGTGACCTCGGTCAGCTTGCCGGCCTCGACCTCGACCCCGGTCGCGTTGATGGAGGCGCCCGTCGAACCGTCCTTCGCCGAGATGGTGATCCGCGCGTGCCCGGACTCCTCGCCGCCCTTGCCGTTGTCGCCCTTCGCGTCGCCCTCGCAGGCGGTCAGCGCGAGGGCCCCGGCCGCGAGCACGGCGCAGGCCGCCATGGAGCGGCGCGCGGCACGCCCCCGGCGTCCGGACCCGGCGGCGCGCGCACCGCGGTCCAGGGGGGTCGGGGTCTGCGGTCGACCGCTGCTGTCCGGCGTGATCACGGGTGGCTCCCTGTGGTTCATGAGGCGCGTGCTCCCCACCGGGTACGCGCCTTCGGCGTCCCTGTGAGTTGTACGCGTGTCTGCTGTCCGAGTCGCTCCGCTGCGGGTCCGCGCGCTCGCGCGTTCCCCCGTGTGGCTTCGCTGCCCAGCCTTCTGTTCGATAGGAGCCCGAAGACCGCCGAAAGGTTCCGTCCGGAATCGACCCGTACGTCACAGCCCTGTGACAGGTGTCGCGAGCACGTGACGAGGTGGGGGCTGGGGCGGGTCCGGGCCCGGGGCGGCAGTGAGTTCGGACGCGGTCGGCGGTGGCTGCGGGCCCGGGGCGGCGAGGAGTCCGGGCGCGGGCCGGGCGGGGCGCCCGGGTGCGCGGTGGGGCGGGGCGGTCGGGAGTTCCGCGGCTTCTCGTCGCGGGAGACGGGGAGTCAGCGGCCGGCGCCGTACAACTCGCCGTAGGAGAGGTAGCTTCCCGCGGAGGTCTCGACCGACTCGGCGGTGCGCAGGGCGTGCACGATCGCGCGCGTCACCATGTCCGCCCCCGCGGCGAGGACTTCGTTGAGCGCCAGCGGATCCTCCTCCGCCAAGGGCCGGGCACCCGTCGCCAGGGCGAAGACCGTGTCGCCGTCGTTGAGCAGATGCACGGGACGCACGGCCCGCGCGATGCCGTCATGCGCGGTGCCGGCCACCTTCTGCGCCTGCGCGCGGCTCAGCCGGGCGTCCGTGGCGACCACGGCGAGCGTGGTGTTCAGCGGGGGAGTGCTGTTCCGGGCGGCGGCCTCGGCCAGCCTGTGCCGCGCCGCCTCGTGCACCTCGCCGGGCGGCGGGCTCACCCGGCCCTGGAAGAACTCCCCGTACAGCACCCCGGTTTCCGGATCGAGCGCCGAGCCCGCGGCGTTCGCCACCACCAGCGCCGCCACCGTGGCCCCGCTCGGCAGTACGCAACTGGCCGTACCGACACCGCCCTTGAGCTGTCCCACCACCGCGCCGGTACCCGCGCCCACCGCACCCGCCGCCACCGGTGCGCCCGGCGCGGAGGCCGCGGCCGCCTCCACCGCGGCCCGGCCGGTCGCGGCGTCCGGACGGGCCCGGAAGTCGCCGCCCCGGCCCAGGTCGAAGACGCAGGCCGCCGGGACCACGGGGACGACGTGCGCCGGATCGGGGCCCACCCGGACGCCCCGGTGCTGCTCCTCCAGCCAGGCCAGCACGCCGCTCGCCGCGTCGAGGCCGTACGCGCTGCCGCCGGTGAGGACCACGGCGTCGATGCGCTGCACGACATTGCGGGGGTCGAGGGCGTCGGTCTCCTTGGTGCCGGGACCGCCGCCGCGGACGTCGACCGCCGCGGTCATTCCGCCCTGGGGGGCGAGGACGACGGTGGTGCCGGTGAGAGCCGAGGCGCCGCGCAGGGTCGCGTGGCCCACCCGCAGGCCCGGCACGTCGGTCAGGGCGTCGGCGGGGCGGGGCGCGGTGCCCCGGGGGAGGGGCTGCCGGGGTCCGGAGGGCTGGGGGGCTCCTGTCATGGGGCATGGGTATCACGCGGGCCGGCGGCGGCAGGGCGCTGACGGCCGTGCGGGGGCGGACCGGACGTACCCTGGAGGCATGAGTGCCGCCCCCGCCCCCGAACCGCGTGATCCGCAGGACGCGCTGGTCTTCGACGATCCGCTGACCCGGCAGTCCTCGGACGATACGGACCAGGGGTGGGGCGAGCGGCCCTCGGGCGGCGGCAGCGCCGCCGATCTGGCCCGCTTCCTCGACGAGAAGCCGCCGCACCACCTCTGAGGGGGCATCCCTCCCGAGGGGCGCGGGACTTCGCGCCGGGGAGGTTCGCGTCAGACCGGGTTGGTACCGGGCCCAGGGTTCGGGCCGGGCGGAGTGGAGCCGGGAGCCGTGCCGCCCTCGCCGCGTTGGGCGACCAGCGCGTCGCGGATCTCCTTGAGCACCTCCAGCTCGCTGACCTCCAGGGTCTCCTGGATGCCTTCCTTCTCCGCCTTGCGGGCCGCCTGCCGGGCCAGGTACTTCGCCATCGGCATGACCATCAGGAAGTAGACGACGGCCGCGGTGATCACGAAGCTCAGCGTGGAGCTGAGGACGGATCCCCAGAGGATCTGGATGCCGTCGACCGTCCCGTCCTTGCGGGTCTCGCAGGAGCCCTTGAGGCAGGAGCTGTACTTCTCCAGGTCCGAGGTGCCGAAGGCACCGACCAGCGGGTTGATGACACCCTTCACCACGGCGTTCACGATGTTGGTGAACGCGGCGCCGATGACGACCGCCACCGCGAGGTCGATGACATTCCCGCGCATCAGGAAGGCCTTGAAGCCCTCCCAGACGCCCGGCCCGTTGTTCTGACTCACTTCGGGGCCCTTCTTCTGCTGTGTGCGCTTCTGCTGAGTACGAATCTGCTGTGTCCGGGTGGGGACAAGCGGAACGGCAACTTACGCGGGCGCTCCGCCAACCGGACCAATGTGCACCTCTGGATAACACGAGAGGGTGGCTTTGCGGCAAACTTCCTCCCTCATGGTTGACACGTGTCACCACAGGGTCACGGCCAGTTCCGAACGCGTCCCGGCGCCCGCCAGCCGGACCGCCGTTCGCCGCGGCACAGACAGCACCACCAGGGCGCCCCCGGCCTCCTCGGCGCCCGCCGCATCGCTACCGGACGCGCCGCCCGGGTCCCGCCAGACCCGGGCCCCGGAGACGAGCACCCGCGCCTCGCCCTCCCGGTCCGCGGCGATGACGTCGACCCGGTCACCGCGCCGCAGCAGCCGCACCGTCTCCGGATCGCCCAGGCGCACCGGCACCCGGACGTACTCACCGCCCGGATGATCCCGTCCGGGCGGCTGCCCGCGCCCCCGCCCGGCCCCGCCGCCCGAGCCCGTACGCGGGGCCGCGCCGCCCCCACTTCCAGTCACCGGAGCGCCCCGCCCCTCGCCGGAACTTCCCCCCGAACTGCCCTGCAAGGAGCGGCTGTTGGCCACCAGAGCCGCCGCGGCCAGGGCGAGCCCCGCCGCCAGTGCCGTCCTGCGCTTCTGCCGCACCGGACCGGGGACCCGGAGCCTCCCGCCGCGAACCCGCAGCGGGGCGAACGGCGGCACCGCACTGGTGGACGGCACGGCACCGGACGCGGGCGCGCTGCCGTACGCCGACGAACGCGTCGAAGAGCACGTCGAAGAGTGCGGGATACCCGAGGAAGAGGGAGAGGAAGGGGACGAGGGAGAGGGGACAAGAGGGGCGGAAGGAGAAGGGGAGGGAGCAGAAGAGGGGAAGAACGCGGACATGGGGAACCACCGCTCGCGGGAAGGGATTGCCTGGGTCCCCACCTTGCGGCAGATCGCCCGAACCCGCTGAGCCCTGTGGACAACTCCGCGGATGTGGACAACTCCCTCACCCGAAGGGGCAGTTCCGCCACCCTCTTCTCAAGGCCTCAAGGCCTCAAGGCCTCAAGGCCTCAAGGCCTCAAGGGCGTCGTCCCCTCAAGGCACCGCGCCCCCTCAAGGCAGCGCGATCCCCGTCTCCCACCCCCCGAGCGCCCCCGCGCACAGGCAGGCGCGGTCCTCGGTGGCGGGCAGGGCGGCCACGGCGTCGAAGAGGACCTCGCGGAGGCGGTCGACGTTGGCGGCGAAGACGCGCATGACCTCGGCGTGGGAGACGCCCTCGCCGGTCTCGGCACCCGCGTCCAGGTCGGTGACCAGGGTCAACGAGGTGTAGCAGAGTTCCAGTTCGCGGGCGAGGGCGGCCTCCGGGTGGCCGGTCATGCCGACCACCGACCAGCCCTGGGCGGCATGCCACCGGGACTCGGCGCGGGTGGAGAAGCGCGGGCCCTCCACGACGACCAGGGTGCCGCCGTCCACCGCCTCCCAGCCGCGGCCCTGTGCGGCCACCAGCGCGGCCTTGCGGCCGTCGGGGCAGTAGGGGTCGGCGAGCGAGACGTGCACCACGTTGGGGGTGCTGCCGTCGGCGCGCGGGACGCCGTCGAAGTAGGACTGGGCCCGCGCCTTCGTACGGTCCACGAACTGGTCCGGTACGAGCAGCGTCCCCACGCCGTACTCCGGGCGGAGGCCACCCACCGCGCAGGGGCCGAGGACCTGGCGCACCCCGAGGCTGCGCAGGGCCCAGAGGTTGGCGCGGTAGTTGATGCGGTGCGGGGGGAGGTGGTGGCCGCGGCCGTGGCGGGGCAGGAAAGCGACCCGGCGGCCGGAGATCTCGCCGAGGAAGAGGGAGTCGCTGGGCGGACCGTAGGGGGTGTCCACCTGGACCTCGGTCACGTCCTCGAGGAAGGAGTAGAAGCCGGAGCCGCCGATGACACCGACCTCGGCCCGCTCCGGCTGCCCGGCGGCAGGGGAGGAGGGGACCGAGGTCGTCGCGTCTGTGTTCGCCTTGTTCGCCATGCCCCGCAGATTAGCGGGGCCGGCCGCGGTTCAGCAGGGCCGGGCGGTGCCGCCGCGAAGGGGCGGCGGCAGGGTCAGGCGGCGCCCGCGGTGGAGGTGCTGCTGGAGCTCGCGCCCGAGGTGCTCGTGGAGCCGCTGCCCGAGGAACCGCCCGAGGAGCCCGACGAGGAGGAACCGCTCGACGCGGCGGAGTCCGCGGACTTGGCGCCGCTGTCCGCGGCGGGCTTCGACGCCGGGGAGCTGCTCGACGAGGAGCCGCGGCTGTCGTTGCGGTAGAAACCGGAGCCCTTGAAGACGATGCCGACCGCGGAGAACACCTTCTTCAGGCGTCCCTGGCAGCTCGGGCACTCGGTGAGGGCGTCGTCGGTGAACTTCTGCACCGCCTCGAGGCCCTCGCCGCACTCGGTGCACTGGTACTGGTAGGTCGGCACGTGCTTCCTCCTGGCACTCTCACTCAATGAGTGCTAACGACAGTCCATAGTGACGTATTCCGAGGGATCAGTCCACTGCCACGGGCACGGGGTGAGGGATCCCACGCGCGGCGGTGCGCGCGACCGGGGGCGGGACCAGGTGCGCGCGCAGGCCGAGCAGCACGGTCAGGGCGAGCAGGGTGCCGCCGAGCGGGACCAGGAAGCCGGTGCCCTGGCCGAGGCGGTCCTCCAGGAGCCCGGCCACCGTCACCGCGGCGGCCTGGCCGAGGGCGACCGCGCCGGTCAGCCAGGTGAAGGCCTCGGTGCGGGCGGCGCCGGGCACCAGCCGCTCGACCAGGATGTAGCCGGTGATGATCGAGGGCGCGATGCACACCCCGACGAGGAGGCCGAGCCCGGCGAGCAGCGGCGCCGAGTGCGCGGCCCACAGTCCGGAGGCGGCGAGGGCGAGCGCCGCGTAGCCGGTGAGCAGCCGGTGCCGGGGTGCCCGCTTCCAGGCGATCGCCCCGCAGGCCAGGCCGGAGAGCATGTTGCCCGCGGCGAAGATCCCGTAGAGGACGCCGTTCAGGCCGGGTTCGCCGATCGACTCGGTGAAGGCGGCGAGGGAGACCTGCATACCGCCGAAGACGGTGCCGATGCCGAGGAAGGCGGCCACCAGGGCGCGTACCCCGGGTGTCCGCAGCGCCGAGACGTGCCGGGCCGGCGCTTCCTGGGCGTTCTTCGCGCGGTCCCCGGCGGGGCGGGGCTCGGTGCCGCGCCGGGCGGCGAAGAGCAGGCCGCCGAGGAGGGTCAGGCCCGCCTCGGCGAGCAGTCCGGCGGCCGGGTCGACCGCGGTGCACAGGGCGGTGGCGAGCAAGGGGCCGAGGACGAAGGTGAGTTCGTCGGTGACCGATTCGAAGGCGGTCGCGGTCGGCAGCAGCGGGGAGTCGCGCAGGATCCGGGCCCAGCGGGCGCGCACCATGGGGCCGATCTGCGGGACCGAGGCGCCGGTGGGCACCGCCGCGGCGAACAGGGCCCAGGCGGGGGCGTGGGCGAGCGCGAGCAGGGTGAGCGTCAGGGCGGCCGCGGTGTGCAGGGCCACCCCGGGCAGCAGGACGCGGCGCTGGCCGAGCCGGTCGGCGAGCCGCCCGCCGAGCGGGGCGCACAGGGCCATCGCGACCCCGGTGACGGCGGCCACGGCGCCCGCGGTCCCGTAGGAGCCGGTGGTGTGCCGCACCAGCAGGACGATCGAGAGGGTCAGCATCGCGAAGGGCTGGCGGGCGGCGAAGCCGGGGAGCAGGAATGTCCAGGCGCCGGGGGTGCGCAGCAGGGGCCCGTATCCGGGACGGGCGGAGGTGACCGTGGTTGCCACGGCCGTGCCTTTCTGCCGCCTGGTAGCGCGCCGGTGCGCGCCGAGAGCTGTCCTCTTGCGCGGATCTGCGGTAGTTACCGGGGTCCGCTCGGGGGTGCCGGACACCGCCCAGGACGCCGCGGCCGCCATACGGTCGCGCCAGCTCTGCGTCAGGCAGAGGTGGTGACGATCAAGTGCGCGTCCATCTTACAAGCGGTTCACAGGGGTTTTACCCGCCGAGCGGCGAAGGTGACGAAGGCGACGGTGGCGGCCGGTTCCTCCCGGGGCCCGGCGGCCGGGCCCCGGTTCACCGGCCGCCCGGGTCCTTGCTGTCGCCGCCGTCCGTGCCGAGCCATCCGGCGAGCTTGCCGCCGCGGCCGACCGCGCGCAGCCGGCGTTCGGCGGCGTCGCGGACCGGGTCGGTGGCGACGACGAGGAGTTCGTCGCCGTGGCGCAGCATGGTCGTCGGGGTGGGGACGAAGGAGCTGCCGTCGCGGACGACCAGGGTGACCGCGGCCCCGGCGGGCAGCCGCAGTTCGCCGATCTCCACGCCGTGCATCCGGGAGCTCTCGGGCACCGCCACGGACAGCAGGTGGCCGCGCAGCCGCTCCAGCGGGGCGGATTCGATGCCGAGGTCGGAGGCGGCGTCCCGGGTGCCGAGGCCGAGGCGGCGGGCGACCCAGGGCAGGGTCGGGCCCTGGATGAGGGTGTAGACGACGACCAGGACGAAGACGATGTTGAAGATGCGGGTGCTGTCCTCGACGCCGCCGACCATCGGGATGGTGGCCAGGATGATGGGGACGGCGCCGCGCAGTCCGGCCCAGGAGATCAGCGCCTTCTCCTGCCAGGGCATCCTGAACGGCAGCAGGCTCAGCATCACTTCGACCGGGCGGGCGATCATGGTCAGGACCAGCCCGATGACGAGCGCGGGCCAGATGTCGTCCGCCATGTCGTGCGGGGTGACCAGGAGTCCGAGCAGGACGAACATGCCGATCTGGGCGATCCAGCCGAGGCCCTCGGCGAAGCCGCGGGTGGCCGGGAAGTGCGGCAGGCGGGCGTTGCCGAGGATCACCGAGGCCAGGTAGACCGCGAGGAAGCCGCTGCCGTGGGCGAGCGCCCCGGCCGCGTAGGCGGTCACCGCGATGGCCATCACGGCGATGGGGTAGAGGCCGGAGGCGGGCAGGGCGACATGGCGCAGCCCGTAGGCGCCGAGCCAGCCGACGGCGAGGCCGATCGCGGCGCCGATCGCCAGCTCCAGGGTGATCTCGCCGAGCAGGGTGTACCAGTGCTCTATCGGTCCCGAGTGCGAGAAGGCGACGACGAGGATGACCACGGGGGCGTCGTTGAAGCCGGACTCGGCCTCCAGGATTCCGGTGATGCGGGAGGGCAGCGGGACCTTGCGCAGCACGGAGAAGACGGCCGCCGCGTCGGTGGAGGAGACCACGGCGCCGATGATCAGCGCCGGGCGCCATTCGAGGCCGACCAGATAGTGCGCTCCTGCCGCCGTGACACCCACGCTCACGGCGACTCCCGCGAGCGAGAGCATCACGGCGGCGGGCAACGCGGGCTTGATTTCACGCCATTTGGTGCCGAGACCGCCCTCGGCCAGAATCACCACAAGGGCGGCATATCCGATGACCTGGGTCAACTCGGCGTTGTTGAAGTCGATGTTGCCGATGCCGTCCTGCCCCATCAGCACGCCGATGCCGAGGTAGACGAGCAGGCTGGGGAGCCCGCTGCGGGAGGAGAGCCGTACCGCCGTGACGGCGAAGAGCAGCACCAGGGAGCAGACGAGCAGGATTTCGTTGAGCTCGTGGACAGTCAGGGGCCGGTCCCTTTCTGTTGTCTTGTCCGGACATGTGTCCGGCAGCGGGGGCCTGTTACTTCGTTACCTTACCTAATCATTGACGCTTTCTTGACGGGCTTCGGCTCTGAGCGAACAACTGGGCGCGATCCGCTGGCAGATACCGCGTCCTGGGCTCTTCAACTGTGCGCCTATGGTTGCTCCAGCGCTCTTCAGGCCGCCGCGAACCGAGCCCCCTCGGTTCTGCGAGCCGGCCGTCTCGACAGCTCGCCGCTTCGCGAAGGACAGCAAGGACAGCGATGCCTGCACACACCAACGCCCCTTCCGGTCGCCAGCCCGGCAAGAAGAAGGGGCGCCGCGCGCGGCTCCTCGTGATCGTCCTGGTCCTGGCCCTGGTCGCGGGCATCGGCTACGGGGCCTACTGGAGCGTGGACGCCGTGCGCGCCTCGCTGCCCCAGACCAAGGGCTCCCTCCAACTCAAGGGCCTGGCGGGCCCGGTGGACGTACGGCGCGACGGGCACGGCATCCCGCAGGTGTACGCCTCCTCCGACGAGGACCTTTTCATGGCCCAGGGCTTCGTCCAGGCCCAGGACCGCTTCTGGGAGATGGACGTGCGCCGGCACACCACCTCCGGGCGCCTCTCGGAGATGTTCGGCAAGGGCCAGGTCAAGACCGACGAGTTCCTGCGCACCCTCGGCTGGCACCGCGTCGCGCAGCAGGAGTACGACACCAAGCTCTCGGCCTCCACCAAGAAGTACCTCCAGGCCTACGCGAAGGGCGTCAACGCCTACCTCGACGGCAAGGACGGCAAGGAACTCTCCCTGGAGTACGCCGCCCTGGGCTTCGCCCACGAGTACACCCCGAAGAAGTGGACCCCGGTCGACTCGGTCGCCTGGCTGAAGGCGATGGCCTGGGACCTGCGGGCCAATATGCAGGACGAGATCGACCGCGCCCTGATGACCAGCCGCCTCGGCCCCGGCCAGATCGAGGACCTCTACCCGCCCTACCCGTACGAGGAGCACAAGCCCGTCGTACGCGAGGGCGGTTACGACGAGCTCACCAAGAGCTACGAGTCCCGTGAGCCCGCCTCCTCCGGCGGCTCCGGCGGGACGGGCGGCACCGCGGGCAGCGGCCTCGCGGGCGGCACCACGGCGCCCGGCGGACTCACCGGCCAGCTCTCGCGGCTGTCCGACGCCCTCGACGAGGTCCCCGCGGTCTTCGGCCCGAACGGCAACGGCATCGGCTCCAACTCCTGGGTGGTGGGCGGCAAGCACACCATCACCGGCAAGCCGCTGCTCGCCAACGACCCGCACCTGGCGCCCTCGCTGCCCTCGGTCTGGTACCAGATGGGGCTGCACTGCCGGGGCATCTCCGAGAACTGCCAGTACGACGTCTCGGGTTACACCTTCGCGGGCATGCCCGGCGTGGTCGTCGGCCACAACCAGAAGATCTCCTGGGGCGTGACCAACCTCGGCGCCGACGTCAGCGACCTGTACCTGGAGAAGTTCAGCGGCGACGGCTACACGTACGACGGCAAGACGCGGCCGTTCACCACCCGCAAGGAGACCATCGAGGTCGCCGACGGCCCCGACAAGACCATCACGGTGCGCGAGACGAACAACGGCCCGCTGATCTCCGACCGCAGCGACGAGCTGCGCGAGGTCGGCAGAAAGGCCGATGTGGACGCGGCCGCCCCCGACCGCGGCGCGGGCTACGGCATCTCCCTGAAGTGGACCGCGCTCAGCCCCGGCCGCACCATGGACGCCGTCTTCGCCTTCGACAAGGCGCAGAGCTGGCAGGAGTTCCGCAGCGCGGCCAAGCTCTTCGAGGTGCCCTCGCAGAACCTCGTCTACGCCGACACCGAGGGCAACATCGGCTACCAGGCGCCCGGCCGCATCCCGGTGCGCGCCAAGGGCGACGGCTCGCTGCCCGCGCCCGGCTGGGATCCCGCCTACCGCTGGGACCGCTGGATCCAACAGGACGAGCTGCCTTACGAGTTCAACCCCGAGCGCGGCTACATCGTGGCCGCGAACCAGGCCGTCGTCGACGAGAAGTACCCGTACACGCTGACCACCGACTGGGGCTACGGCACCCGCAGTCAGCGCATCGACGACCTGATCCGGCAGAAGACCAGGAACGGCGGCAAGATCTCCACCGAGGACATGCGCCTCATGCAGACGGACAACAGCAGCGAGATCGCCAAGCTGCTCACCCCCGAGCTGCTGAAGATCGACATCTCGGACTCCTACGTCCGCCAGGCGCAGAAGCTCCTGGAGGGCTGGGACTACACCCAGGACCCGGACTCGGGTGCGGCCGCCTACTTCAACGCGGTCTGGCGCAACATCCTCAAGCTCGCCTTCGGCAACAAGCTCCCGAAGGAGGTCCGCGTCGAGGGCCAGTGCCTGAGCGTGGAGCCCGCGGACAACACCGGCCCCGCCGACGAGGACCGCCTGGTCCGCGAGTGCGGCGAGCGGGACGACACCTCCGCCCAGCCGGACGGCGGCGACCGCTGGTCCGAGGTGGTGCGGCGGCTGTTCGACGACGAGAAGAGCGACTGGTGGAAGACCCCCGCCAGCCGTACCGACAAGGCCACCGAGACCCGCGACCAGCTCTTCGCCCGGGCCATGGAGGACGCCCGCTGGGACCTGACGGCCAAGCTCGGCAAGGACGTCGACACCTGGAGCTGGGGCCGCCTGCACAAGCTGGAGCTGAAGAACCAGACGCTCGGCAAGGAGGGCCCGGGACTGGTCAAGTTCCTGCTGAACCGCGGCCCTTGGGACCTCGGCGGCGGCGAGGCCGCGGTCAACGCCACCGGCTGGAACGCCGCGAACGGCTACGGCGTGGTCTGGGTGCCCTCGATGCGGATGGTGGTCAACCTCGACGACCTCGACAAGTCGAAGTGGATCAACCTCACCGGCGCCTCCGGGCACGCCTACAGCGACCACTACACGGACCAGACCGACGCCTGGGCCAAGGGCGAGCTGTTCACCTGGGAGTTCTCGGAGCGCGCGGTGAAGAAGGCGGCCAAGGACACCCTGGTCCTCAAACCCTGAACACCCGCCGCGGCCGGGGGAGTTCAGATGGCGAAGCGGTGCACCGCCGCCGGGGTCAGGGCGGCGTGCACCGGCTGGTCGTGGGGCTCGTGCGGCAGCGCCTCGACGACCTCGCCCTCGTACACCAGGACCACCAGGGCGGGGTCCGCGCCCGCGCGGGCGAGCCGGGCCAGGACCCGGTCGTAGCTGCCGCCCCCGCGGCCCAGGCGGATGCCCGCGTGGTCCACGGCCAGGCCCGGCAGCAGCACGGTGTCCGCGGCGAGCACCGCCCCGGTGCCGAGCGGGGGCCCGGCCGGTTCGCGCAGCGCCATCCGGCCCGGGTGCCGCACCGTGGCCAGCGAGCCGGGGCCGGTGTACTCGCCCCAGGACAGGTCGTTGTCGGCGAGCAGCACCGGCAGCAGCACCCGGGTGCCGCGCCCGCGCAGCCAGTCGAGCAGGGCGCCGGTGCCCGGCTCCGTACCCATGGACACGTAGGCGGCCACGGTGGAAACCTGGCAGAGCGCGGGAAGGTCCGCCGCCCGGGCGGCGAACTGCGCGGCCTTTTCCTGGACGTCATCTTCCGTCAACCGGTTTCTCACGGACAGGAACTCTCGCCGCAACATTCGCTTGCCAGAGTCGGTCCCGCGCGGGGCTGCATTCATGGATTGCTCACAAACCTTTCCGAAGGTGGGCATACGCAGCTGAATTAACCGGACCCTCACATTCTGTGCCAGGGCAGCGGTTAAGGTGGCGGACATGACTGAGCACCCCCACACCAGGATCACCAAGGCTGTCATTCCGGCGGCGGGACTGGGCACCAGGTTCCTGCCCGCGACCAAGGCAACTCCCAAGGAAATGCTGCCGGTTGTGGACAAGCCGGCTATTCAGTACGTGGTGGAGGAGGCCGTCGCCGCCGGTCTCGACGACGTTCTCATGGTCACCGGACGCAACAAGCGCCCCCTTGAGGATCATTTCGACCGCAATTACGAACTGGAAGAAGCCCTGACAAAGAAGGGCGACCGGACCCGGCTCAGCAGGGTCCAGGAATCCAGCGATCTCGCCACGATGCACTACGTACGCCAGGGTGACCCCCGCGGACTCGGTCATGCCGTCCTGTGCGCCGCCCCCCACGTCGGCCACGAGCCTTTCGCCGTCCTGCTCGGCGACGACCTGATCGACCCGCGCGACCCGCTGCTCGCCCGGATGACCGACATCCAGGAGCAGCGCGGCGGCACCGTCGTCGCCCTGATGGAGGTCGACCCCCAGCAGATCCACATGTACGGCTGCGCGGCGGTCGAGGCCACCGGGGAGTCCGACGTGGTCAAGGTGACCGGCCTGGTCGAGAAGCCCGACCCGGCGGACGCGCCGTCCAACTTCGCCATCATCGGCCGCTATGTCCTCGACCCCGCCGTCTTCGACATACTGCGCAAGACCGAGCCCGGCCGCGGCGGCGAGATCCAGCTCACCGACGCCCTCCAACAGCTCGCCGAGGACGAGAAGGTCGGCGGCCCCGTGCACGGCGTGGTCTTCAAGGGCCGCCGCTATGACACCGGCGACCGGGGAGACTACCTGCGTGCCATTGTCCGCCTCGCGTGCGAACGTGAGGACCTGGGACCGGACTTCAGGACCTGGCTACGCAGGTACGTCACCGAGGAGATGTAACCACTTGAGCAGCACCACGACGCGCCTCGCGGGCCCCGACCACCTCTGGTCGGTCGGCGAGCACCTGGACGACATCCTCGCCACCGTCCGTCCGCTGGAGCCCATCGACCTCCAGCTGCTCGACGCCCAGGGCTGCGTCCTGGTCGAGGACGTCCCGGTCGACGTCTCGCTGCCCCCCTTCGACAACAGCGCGATGGACGGGTACGCGGTACGGGTCACCGACGTCTCCGAGGCGGGCCGGGAGTACCCGGCCGCCCTGGAGGTGATCGGCGACGTCGCGGCGGGGCAGCACGCGGAGCTGACCGTGGGCCCCGGGCAGGCCGCCCGGATCATGACCGGGGCCCCGCTGCCGCCCGGCGCCGAGACCGTGGTCCCCGTCGAGTGGACCGACGGCGGGCTCGGCGAGGGCCCCGTCGACTCGATGCCGCCCGGCGCCGCCGGGGGCGCGGACGGCGAGGTCCGCGTCTTCCGCCCGGCCCCCGAGGGCGCCCACGTCCGCAGGGCGGGCAGCGATGTCCGCGCCGGGGAGCGGGCGCTGCGCGCCGGCAGCGTGCTCGGCGCCCCGCAGATCGCCCTGCTCGCCGCGATCGGCACGAAGACCGTCCGGGTCCGCCCCCGCCCGCGCGTCGTGGTGCTCTCCACCGGAAGCGAACTCGTCCAGCCCGGCGTCCCGCTCGGCCCCGGCCAGATCTACGACTCCAACTCCTACGCCCTGACCGCCGCCGCCCGGGAGGCGGGCGCGATCGCCTACCGGGTCGGCGCGGTCGCCGACGACCCCGAGACCCTGCGCGCCACCATCGAGGACCAGCTCATCCGCGCCGATCTCCTGGTCACCACCGGCGGGGTCAGCGTCGGCGCCTACGACGTGGTCAAGGAGGCGCTCTCCTCCACCCGGGACGCCGAGGAGGACGGCAGCGGCGTCGAGTTCCGCCGGCTCGCCATGCAGCCCGGCAAACCGCAGGGCTTCGGCTCCATCGGCCCCGACCACACCCCGCTGCTCGCCCTGCCGGGCAACCCGGTCTCCTCGTACGTCTCCTTCGAACTCTTCGCCAGACCCGCGATCCGCACCCTGATGGGCGTGGCGGACATCCACCGGGAGTCCGTCCGCGCCGTGCTGCGCAGCAAGAAGCCGCTCGGTTCGCCGGAGGGCAGGCGGCAGTACCTGCGCGGCCGCTACGACGCGCGGCGCGGCGAGGTCACGCCCGTCGGCGGCTCCGGTTCCCATCTGGTGGCCGCGCTCGCCAAGGCCGACGCCCTGATCGTGGTCCCGGAGGAGACGACCGGGCTGAAGCCGGGCGCCGAGGTCGAGGTGCTGCTGCTCGGCTGAACCGCCCGCGCGGTACGGGCCGTGCCGCGCGCGGTACCGTGTCGCGCACACAGGGCCCGTACGCGGCGGTCAGCCACCGGCGGCGGCGCGGCCCGGACCGGGAGCGCCAGGGCACATGACAGCGACGGACCGGGGCAGCGGCCCCGAGCGGCACCGCCTCACCCATCTCGACGAGGCGGGCGCCGCGCACATGGTCGACGTCTCGGAGAAGGACGTCACCGCGCGCACCGCCCGGGCCAGCGGCCGGGTCCTGGTCGCCCCCGCCGTGGTGGCGCTGCTGCGGGGCGAGGGCGTCCCCAAGGGCGACGCGCTCGCCACCGCCCGCATCGCCGGGATCATGGGCGCCAAGCGCACCCCCGAGCTCATCCCGCTCTGCCACCCGCTCGCCCTGTCCAAGGTCCGCCTCGACCTCGCGGTCACCGAGGCGGCCGTGGAGATCCGCGCCGAGGTCAGGACCACCGACCGCACCGGCGTCGAGATGGAGGCGCTGACCGCGGTCTCGGTCGCCGCGCTCACCGTGGTCGACATGGTCAAGGCCGTCGACAAGGGCGCCGTCATCACCGACGTACGGGTGGAGGAGAAGACCGGCGGCAAGTCCGGCGACTGGAACCGCCCGGAGGAGCCCCGGTGACCGACCACACGCCGCAGGCGGGCGACCGCACGCCGCCGGTGAGCGACCGCACTCCGTCGGTGGGCGACCGTATCCCGCCGGTGAGTGACCGCACCCCGCACGGCACCGGCCCGCACGCCGCTGAGGCCGCCGATCCGCACGCCGCGCATGCCGCCGGCCCGCACGCCGCGCAGGCCCCCGGCCCCCGTCCGGCCGGTCCGCCCTACCGCGCCCTGGTGGTCACCGCCTCGAACCGGGCGGCCTCCGGGGTGTACGAGGACCTCGGCGGCCCGGTGATCGCCGAGGCGCTGCGCGCGCTCGGCTTCGCCGTGGACGGCCCGCAGGTGGTCCCGGACGGCGACCCGGTCGAGACCGCCCTGCGCGCCGCCGTCGACA
The DNA here is from genome assembly GCF_012273655.1 of Streptomyces physcomitrii. Lineage (GTDB taxonomy): Bacteria > Actinomycetota > Actinomycetes > Streptomycetales > Streptomycetaceae > Streptomyces > Streptomyces physcomitrii. The sequence continues at coordinate 222,405 of NZ_JAAWWP010000011.1, forward strand.
CCGGCTACGACCTCGTCCTCACCACCGGCGGCACCGGCATCTCGCCCACCGACCGCACCCCCGAGGCCACCCGGAGGGTCCTCGGCGCCCACGGCTACGAGATCCCCGGCATCCCCGAGGCGATCCGCGCCCACGGCAACCGCAAGGTGCCCACCGCCGCCCTCTCGCGGGGCCTCGCGGGCGTGGCCCGGCGCACCCTGATCGTGAACCTGCCGGGCTCCACCGGCGGCGTACGCGACGGGCTCGCCGTCCTGGAACCCCTGCTGCGGCACGCCGTCGACCAGCTGCGCGGCGGCGACCACGCCCCGTCCGCCGGGCCCGCGGCCCCGGACGAGGGCGGGGCGGGGAGGTCGCGCTGAACAGCCTCGCCTGGCCCGTCGAGCTGGTCGACGGCGACATCACCCTGCGGCCGATAAGGCTGCGGGACCAGCGCGCCTGGCGGGAGGTCAACCGGCGCAACCGCGAATGGCTGCGCCCCTGGGAGGCCACCGTCCCGCCGCCCACCCCGACCGGGCCCGTCGCCCACCGGCCCACCTACCGGCAGATGGTCCGGCATCTGCGGGCCGAGGCGAACGCGGGGCGGATGCTGCCCTTCGTGATCGAGTACCGGGGCACGCTCGCCGGGCAGTTGACGGTCGCCGGGATCTCCTGGGGGTCGATGTGCTCGGGCCACGTCGGCTACTGGGTCGACCAGTCGGTGGCGGGCCGCGGCGTGATGCCCACCGCGGTCGCCCTCGCCGTGGACCACTGCTTCCGCACCCTCGGCCTGCACCGCATCGAGGTGTGCATCCGCCCCGAGAACCTGCCGAGCCGCCGGGTGGTGGAGAAGCTCGGTTTCCGCGAGGAGGGACTGCGCCCCCGCTTCCTGCACATCGACGGGGACTGGCGGGACCACCTCGTCTTCGCGCTCACCGCCGAGGAGGCCCCCGAGGGGCTCCTCGCCCGCTGGCACCGCACCCGCGGCGCCGCCCCGGGGCAGCGCCCCACCGCGCCCGGCCTCTCGCCGCGCGCCCCGCACGAGCCCCCGGGCACCGGCTCGCACCGCGAGGCCCCGCGCCCCGGCGCGCACCGGGACACCTGGACGGAACCGGGCCGCGGTCCGGTCCGCGGCCCCTGGAACGGCCCCGAGGACAGCGGCTGAACGGGCCGCCCCCGCCTCGTATCCCGCCTGCCGGAACGGTTCTCCATGGCCGGAACGCACTCCGGGCCGCCGCCGAGCCCCCGAGCATGCCCCGGGCAACTTCCCCTGCCCGAAAGGGCAGTTCCCCGAAAAGGGAATAGGTGTTCGAATAAAAGCCCGACAGATGCCCGGAAAGGTCCCGCTCAGGGCTTTAATTCCCTTCCGTCGACGGGCTGTTGATCACATCGGTCGGAAGAAAGCTTGAAAATATCAGCCAGATCGTGCGACACACCGGCCCAATTGGCAGATGGCCTCACGCAATCCCCTCTACCGTGTAGCGGGTGAGCAGCAGCGGCCTCATCTACGCAGTCATTGTCGGGGCCTGGGCCGCCTACCTGGTGCCGATGTGGCTCCGTAGGCAGGACGAGCTCAACGAGGCCCGTCCAACAGAACGTTTCAGCACCGCCATAAGGCTTCTGTCCGGCCGGGCGGGAATGGAACGCCGGTACGCCAAGGACCTGAAGGCGCGGTCGGAGGAGAACCCCGAACCGCCCGCCCTCCCGGGCGACGTCACCGATTCGGTGGACGTCCGGGCCTTCGCCGTGCCCCCGAAGCAGTCCTCCCGCGCCGAGGCGGCCGAGGTCTCCCGCGTGGAGAACCGGCGGCCGGCGGCGCGCGAGGAGGCCCGGGAGGCGGCCCCGCGCGAGCCCGAGTACGAGAAACGCGAGGCCGCCCGCGAGAGCGCCCCGGCGGGCCGCGCGGGGGAGCGGCGCCCGAGGAGCGCGCAGGAGGCTGCCCGCGCCCGGCGCACCCAGGTCCTCGCGCGCCGTCGGCGCACCACCGTGCTGCTCTTCGTGCTCTTCACCGCCGGTGCGGTGGTGGCCGCGATCGGCGGCCTCGCCTTCCTCTGGGCACCGGTGGCCCCCGCCCTGCTGCTGAGCGTGTACATCGTGTACCTGCGCGTCCAGGAGCGGCGCCGGTTCGCGTACGTCATGGACCGCCGCAGGGCGGAGGAGGCGGCGCAGCGCCTGCGCGAACGGCAGGCCTCCCGGCGCGGTACGGGCGAGCGGCGCGGCGGTGAACTGCCGCCCGGCGCGGGCGAGTCCACCGGTCCCGAGCTGCCCGACCTGGCCGCGGACCGCCGCGCTCTGGTCGAGCAGACCGACCACGCGGAATGGGTCGACCAGCAGCGCGAGCGCCGCGGCGGCCCGGCCCGGGGCGAGAGCTGGGACCCCGTCCCGGTCCCGCTGCCCACCTATGTCACCGCCCCCGTCGCCCCGCGCGCCACCGGCAGCACCGACCTCGGCGCCCCGGACACCTGGAGCGCGGCCCGCTCCAGCGCGGCCGACCCGGGCGAGAAGGGCGGGCGCGCCGGATCCACCCCGGCCGGCGCCGGGGAGGGCGAGGCGGACGGCACGGACGCCTCCGGCGCCGCCGAGGCCTCCGGTGAGCGCAGCGACGCCCGCCGCGCCGCCTCGGCCCGCCGGGCCCGGGAACGCGGCCGTACCCCCCTCTTCGACCAGTTCGACGAGGACGGCCGCCCCCGGGCGGCGAACGAGTAGCCGACGCGGGGCCCGCCACCACGGGCCCCGCACCCCGCCCCTGACCAGCCCGTCAGGCGGCCCGCAACGGATTTCCGAGCACCGCGGCCGGGGTGCTAGAGTCTCCCTCGTTGCAAGGGCCTGTGGCGCAGTCCGGTAGCGCACCTCGTTCGCATCGAGGGGGTCAGGGGTTCGAATCCCCTCAGGTCCACGAAAGCGATGGCGATCTGTATCCACGGAAAGCGTGGATCGGGTCGCTTTCGTTGTTTTTGCGCGGGCTTCGCCGCGCGGGGCGGGGGCTTCGCCACCCGCACCCCCATCCGGCCGGGTGCTGTTGTCGGTCGGCTTTCCGGTTTGGGTTGCTGCTGTCGGTCGGCTTTCTTTCTCTGTTGCGGTTGTTGGTTGGGTTTGTGGTTTTGCGCGCCCTGGGAGGTCGGTCGCCTGTTGGCGCGTTTCCTGGAGCATCGAGCGGGGGCCCGAGCGGTCGCGTGCCGGGTTGTGCTGGACGTCGGTAAATCCTGGTGGTGGTGCGGTCGTTGAGGGGGGATGCCTCTGGGCGGGCGGGAGTCGGTGTGTGCGGCCCTCTTGACCGTTCGTGGTTGTCTCCCCGACTGTGTGGTGGCCGGGTCGCTCCCGTTTCGCGGAGGCAAGTGTGAGAAGTCGCAGGGGCCGCAGTGTTCTCGTCGGTGTGCTGGCCAGTGGGATGCTGCTGGCGGCGTCCTCGGTGGCCTCCGGTGATCCGGGTGGGTCGGCGGAGACGTCGACAACGATGTCAGACGGGCAAGGTCCGCGTGCGGCGGCGCAGTTGGTGGAGGATCCGGCCGACTATGTGGACCCGCTGATCGGCACCGGACGCGGCGGGGAGTCCGTCGGGGAGATCAACAACTTCCCGGGGCCCGCGGCGCCGTTCGGGATGATGCAGTTCTCGCCGGACACCGAGGGCTCGTACGCGGGGTACCAGTACCACAGCGAGCGGATCCGGGGGTTCAGCCTCGATCACGCCTCGGTCGGCTGCACCGCCTTCGGGGACGTGCCGATCCTGCCGGTGGCCGGGGAGATCGGCGCGAAGCCCTGGGAGCGGACCGAGCGGTTCTCGCACGACGGGGAGAAGGCGGAGCCCGGGTACTACGCGGTGACCCTCGGGGACGCGAAGGTGCGGGCCGAGCTGGCGGCCACCACGCGCACCGGACTGGCCCGGTTCACCTTCCCGGAGGGCGAGCAGGCGGCGCAGGTCCTGGTGAAGGGCGGGGCCAGCCTGGCCGGGAACAAGCGGGCCGCGCTGCGGATCGAGGGGGACCGCACGGTCACCGGCTCCGCGACGACCGGGAACTTCTGCGGCAAGGGCAACGAGTACACCGTCCACTACGCGCTCACCTTCGACCGGCCGTTCACCGCGCACGGCACCTGGGACGGCTCCTCGGTGTCCGAGGGCGCCGACGCGGTGGACGCCCCGAAGGCGGGCGCCTATCTGACCTTCGGCGGGGCGCGCACGGTGCGGGCCAAGGTGTCCATGTCGTATGTCTCGGTGGCCGGGGCGAAGGCCAATATGGCGGCGGAGGCGGGTGGTTGGGACCTGGCGGCGCTGCGGGAGAAGACGCGGGCCGAGTGGTCCGAGGCGCTCGGCAGGATCCGGGTCGCGGGCCGCGAGGAGGGCGAGCTGCGGACCTTCTACACGGCGCTCTACCACGCGCTGATGCACCCCAACACCTTCAACGACGCCGACGGCCGCTACCCGGGCTTCGACGACAAGGTGCGCACCCTGCCCGAGGGCCGCACCCAGTACGCCAACTTCTCCGACTGGGACACCTACCGCAGCCTGGCCCCGCTGCAGGCGATGCTGTGGCCCGAGCGGGCGAGCGACATGGCGCAGTCGCTGGTCAACGACGCGGTGCAGGGCGGGTGGTGGCCGCGCTGGCCGCTGGCCAACGACTACACGGGGCAGATGACCGGGGACAACTCGGTGCCGCTGATCGCCAACCTCTACGCCTTCGGCGCCCGGGACTTCGATCTGCCCACCGCCCTCAAGTACCTGGTGAAGGGCGCCACTTCGGTGGACGAGCGGCCGGGCGCCTATCAGGAGCGGCCCGGGGTGCGCAGCTATGTCGAGCGCGGCTACATGCCCAACAACGACGCCTCCCGCGGCGATCACCAGCGGGTCGGCGGCTCGGTCACCCTGGAGTGGGCGATCGACGACTTCGCCATCGCTCAACTCGCCGAGGCCGCGGGGCAGAAGGAGACCGCCCGGACCTTCACCCGGCGCGGGCAGAACTGGCAGCACCTCCTGAACCCGGCCACCGGCTACCTCCAGCCGCGCGGCCAGGACGGGCGCTTCCCGGACGGGCCGCCCTTCCAGCCGCCGCCCCCGGGGAAGTTCGGGCAGGACGGCTACGACGAGGGCAACGCGGCGCAGTACAACTGGCTGGTTCCGCAGAACACCGCCGGGCTGATCGCCGCGATGGGCGGGCGGGAGGCCGCCGCCGACCGCCTCGACACCTTCTTCGGCAAGCTCAACGCGGGCCCCAACGAGCCGTACATGTGGGCCGGCAACGAGGTCGACTTCTCGGTGCCCTGGGTCTACAACCACCTCGGGCAGCCCTGGAAGACGCAGCAGCGGGTGCGGGAGATCGCCACCACGCTGTTCAGCCCGACACCGGACGGGGAGCCCGGCAACGACGACCTCGGTGCCCAGTCCTCCTGGTACGTCTGGGCCGCGCTCGGCCTGTATCCCTCGACGCCCGGCACCGGTGATCTGACCCTGCACGGACCGCTGTTCGAGCGTGCGGTGCTCGATCTGCCGGGCCGGGCGCGGGAGTTGGACATCAGGGCGCCGAAGGCCTCCGCGAAGACGCCGTATGTGCACGGGCTGCGGATCGACGGCCGGGAGCGGGAGCGTACGTCGCTGCCGCGCGGGATCCTCGACCGCGGCGGGCGGCTCGACTTCGACCTGGGCGGCGAGCCCGACCGGAGCTGGGCCACCTCGGCTCAGGCCGCGCCGCCCTCGTACCGCACCGGGGAGAAGCCCTTCCTCGCCTCGGTGACGCCGAACCTGGTGACGGTCCGACCGGGGCGCGGGACGGCCGAGTTGCGGGTGCACGGGCAGCGGCTGGGCGGGAAGGACCGGTCGCTGCGGGTGCGGGCCGAGGCACCCGCGGGGCTCAAGGTGGCTCCGGGCGGCGGGAGTCTGCGGCTCGATCCGGCAACCGGCAGCGGGGTGACCGAACTTGAGGTCAGCGCGGCGGCCGGGACGCCCGAGGGGTACTACGAGATCCCGGTGAGCGTCCGAGGGGCTTCGGGGAAGCCGGTGCGCGGGTCGGCGATCGTCCTGGTCGCCCGGGAGGGCGGGCTCGCCGCCGCCTGGGAGGGCACCGGGGCCTCCGACGACGGCGACCGGGGGCAGGGCGACTACGACGGGGACGGCAACAGCTACTCCCGGCAGGCGCTCGCGGCCGAGGGGCTGCGGGGCGGGGCCCGACTCGAAGCCTCGGGGACCCGGTTCACCTGGCCGGACGCGCCGCAGGGCCGCCCCGACCACGCGAGCGCCAAGGGGCAGACCCTCGGCCTCGGCGAGGAGGCGGCGGACGCCGGGCGGCTGCTCTTCGTCGGCTCCGCGACCCACGGCGACCAACGGGGCACCGCCACCGTGACGTTCACCGACGGCAGCACCGCGAAGGCGGACCTCTCCTTCGGCGACTGGACCGAGCCGGGCGGCGGCCGGGACCCGGTCTTCGGCAACACCGTGGTGGCGCACACCGCCTACCGCAACCAGGCCTCGGGGCAAGGGCCTTCGGCCTTCGTCTACGCCACCGAGCCCTTCCGGGTCCCGGCGGGCAAGCACCTGAAGAGCGTCACCCTGCCCGAGAACGACAAGCTGCATGTCTTCGCCCTCGGCCTCGGCTGAGGACACCGACGCGGGGCGCACAGCGCCGCGTTGAGACCCCCGTCCCCTACCGGCACCCGCACAGAGTCGAGACCCGCTGCTCCTACTGGCCCCCACAGACCGGGAGATCGAGATGACCGTGCCCTCTTGGCGGAACCGCCGCTCACGGCGCCGTCCGCGGTGGCTGCTGCCCCTGTTCGCCGCGGCCCTCGCCGTGCTCTGCGCCACCGGCGCCACCGCCCCCGTACCGGATGCCTCCCCAGCGGCGGCGCCGACTGCCGCCGGGGGCAAGGGAGTCAGCGTGACGCCGGTCGAGGGGGCCGGTGCGGCGCTGGCCGATGTCGGGGCGTCCTGGTACTACGACTGGTCCCCGTCCACCGGTGAGATCGCGCGGCCCGAGGGCGCCGAGTTCGTGCCGATGATCTGGGGCGCGGGCGCGGTCAACGACGCCGATCTGGCCCGCGCGAAGGAGGAGGGGCAGCAGCTGCTCGGCTTCAACGAGCCGGACATGGCGGGCCAGGCGGACATGCCGGTGGAGCAGGCGCTCGATCTGTGGCCCCGGCTCCAGGACACCGGGCTGCGGCTCGGCGCGCCCGCTGTCGCCTTCGGCGGGGACACCCCCGGCGGCTGGCTCGACCGCTTCATGACCGGCGCCGCCGAACGCGGGCTGCGCGTCGACTTCATCCCGCTGCACTGGTACGGCGGCGACTTCGGCCCGGCCGCCGTCGACCAGCTGCGCGGCTATCTGCAGGCGGTGTACGACCGCTACCACAAGCCCATCTGGCTCACCGAGTACGCCCTGACCGACTTCTCCGGCTCCACCCCCCGCTACCCGAGCGAGCAGGAGCAGACCGACTTCGCGCGGGGCTCCGCCGAGATGCTGGGGCAACTGCCGTTCGTGGAGCGGTACGCCTGGTTCACGCTCTCCACCGGCACGGCACCGACCGGCCTCTACGACGGGACCACACCCAACGCCACGGGTCTCGCCTACCGCGAGGCGGGCTGAGCACACGCGGCAGGGCGCGGCCGATTCCCGTACGGTCGGCTCAAGTCCCGTAGCGGCACTTGGGAGTCCCGCACTGCCAGCTCCAAGTCCCGTACCGCCGTACCTGAGTTCAGTGTCGCCAGTCCCAAGTCGCTGACAGGACAGGGGAGTCGGCCACCGGTCGTACTCCGGTGGCCGACTCCCCTGTCCGGTCGGGGCCCGGTGCTACGGCCGCCGGGCCGCGAGCAGGCGGATGCCGAGGGCGGGGTCCTCCCAGGCGGTCCTGAGGTGGGTGAGGCCCGCCTCGGTCAGCGCCTCCTCCAGGGCGCCCTCGGCGGGGGCCGGGGCCCCGGTCAGGGCGAGTTCGAGGCGCAGGGCGGCCGCGCCCGCCGGGCGCTTCGGGGGCAGCGGGGCCACCAGGAGGAGCCAGCCGCCGGGGAGCAGGGCACCGGCGGCGGAACCGGCCGCGCGCCCGATCTCCTGCGCGGTGCGTCCGGCGGTCGGCAGCCAGGCGAGCGCGAGGCGGTCCTCGGCGGTGAAGGAGTCCGGGCCGCCGGTGCGGACCTCGACCAGGCTCTCCCCGGCCGGGGTGCGCGGGTCCCGCGCGGCCCGCGCCGTGTCGGCCGCGGCCTCCGGTTCCAGGGCGAGCACCGGTACGAAGGGGATGTGGCGGGCCAGTTCGGCGGCGGCTGCTCCGCCGTCGCCGGCCGCGCAGCCCACCTTGGCCCCGGGCCGGTCGAGGCGCTCGGGCAGCCCTTCCAGCCTGCCGAGCAGTTCGTTGACCAGGGCGTCCGCGAGCGGAGCCGACTCGGTGCCGCAGCCGGTGAACTCCGCCCGACCGGCGGCCTGTTCACCGGTGCGCAGCCGCCCGGCAGCGGTCACAGTGCGGCGCAGGCGGGCCGCGAAGGCGGTGGTGCGGGGGCCGCCGACGAGGACGCGTTCGAGGCCTTCCTCGGCGGCGAGGCGGCCCTCGGCGTCCCGGCGTACCAGGGAGGCGGACACCAGGGTGTCGAGAAGCCGCGCGGTGGTGTCCTCGTCCGGGCCCCCGACTCCGGCCGCCGCCTCCTTGGGAGTGCAGGGTTCGAGGAGGCGGGCGAGGAGCCCGGTCTGCTGGGCCAGGGCGCAGGCGAGGAAGGAGCGGGCACCGGCGGCGCGTTCGGCGAGGCGCCCGGTGAAGCCGCCGGGGACCTCGGGCAGCGCGCCGGGCGGCTGTCCCGAGCGGGCTGCGGCCAGGGCGGCGTGGGCCCTGTCGAGGAAGGCGGTCAGCTCGGCCCGCTGCCCGGCGGGGACGGGGTCGAGCTTGGCCGCGGTCGTCATCTCGGCCACCGCGTCGGCGAGTTGGCCGGGAGCGCCGTTCGCGGCGGCCTCGGCGGCGTGCAGCGCCCACCAGGAGTCGGCGAGCTTGGCGACGGTGCGCTCGGCGGCCTCCTCGCGGACCCGGGTGCCCTCGATGCCGACGATGGTGCGCTGGCCGAGCTGCATGAGCAGGGTCTCCTGCGAGCCCTGTCCGGAGATGAGGCCGAGGATGTCGCGCATGAAGCGCTCCCAGGGGAACGCCGACATATAGGCCTCGCCGCCCATCAGGCCCATCACCAACTGGCCGATGCGCAGGGCGCATTCGGAGGCGTGGTGCTTGGCGACGGTGGCGAACTCGTCGAAGTGCGGGTCGCGGCCGGTGTCCCGGGTGCCGTCGAGCGCCCGGTAGACGCTGGCCCTGGCCTGCATGAGCAGGGCGCGCATCTCGCCGACGGTGCGCTCGACATTGGCGTAGTCGAGGACCCGGCGGCCCGCGCGGCGCCGGGTGGCGAGCGCCTCCACGCAGTTCTCGATGACGCCGTCCAGGGCGCCGAGTACCCCGCAGGCGCTCATGGTGCGGCGGATGCGGGCGTAGGTGTTCAGCTCGCTCAGCGCGTCGGCGCGCCAGACCAGGCGCCACTCGGGCAGCCGCACCCGGTCCAGGACGACCTGGCCGAGGCCCATGGTGTGCATGCCCATGGTGTCCATGTGGATCGGCGTGACGCCCGGGTCGTCCTTCTCGACCAGGAAGGCCAGCATGTCGTTGGAGGCCTCGTCGCGCACGAAGAGCAGGAAGAGGTCGGCGAAGCGGGCGCCCGCGAGGAAGCGCTTGGCGCCGTTGAGGACCCACGCGCCGTCCTCCAGGCGGGCGGTGGACCGGTAGTCGTAGGGATCCAGGCTCTCGTAGGCGCCCTGGACGCCGAAGCGGCGGCCGGCGACCAGGTCGGGGACGTACCGCTCGATGAGTTCGGGCCGGCCGCTGGAGAGGATCAGCTCGCAGATCTCGACGCTGATGTCGAGCAGGACGGCGAAGCCGGGATCCCGGGAGAGGCGGGCGATCTCCTCGACCACCACGCCCCAGGCCAGCTTGTCGCGCCCCTCGCCGCCGATCGAGGCGGGCAGCGAGAACCGCATCAGGCCGAGGTCGCCGGCCTTCTCGAAGACGCTGTTGTCCAGCGGCCGGGAGGCCTGGTTGCGAAAGTGCGCGCCCGGGTTGGCCCGGTCCAGGACGAAGGAGGCGAACCGGCGGCGGGCCTCGCGGCGGACCTGCTCGACCTCCGCGTCCAGGGTGCGGTGGCCGGGGGCGGCCGCCCGGTTCATGACATCGGCGGCGTGCGCCCGGGCCGTCACGCCCCGGCCTCCGTGCCCTGCTCCTCGGCCTCGCGCACCAGCTCGTCGAGGGTCTCGGTGCCGAGGAAGCGTTCCAGCGGGATGGTGGCGCCGGTGCGCTCCTCGACCTCGACGGAGAGCTGCGCGGCGGTGAGCGAGTCGATGCCGATCTCGCCGACCGGCCGGTCCCCGGGGATGTCCTCCGCGGCGAGGCCGAGCAGTTCGGCGATGAGGTCGGCGAGCCAGGCGGCGGTGGCGGCCTGTCCCGTGCTGTCGGGGGAGGTGGCGGTCATGGGCGCTCCTTGGTTCGTACGGGCCCGGGCTCCCGGTGCTGCGGGGCGAGCCGCAGCGGGATCAGGGACAGGGCCCGGTCGTCGTCGTCGAGTTCGGCGAGGTGGCGTACCAGGCGGTCCTCGGCTTCGAGGTCGGCCCCGGCGGGCAGGCCGAGCCGTTCGAGGACCCGCCGCAGGGCCACCGAGAGCCAGGCGGGGTCGGCCGCGAGCGGGCCGAGTGCCCGGCGGCGCTGGAGCCAGGTGTGCAGGCAGCAGGCCCCGGCGTGCACCAGGCAGTGGCGGCGGGCCGCCTCGTAGGCCGGGGCGCCGCGGTCGGTGCCGAGCGCGGCGAACTCGGCGCGGACCTGGTCCCGTACGGTGCGCAGGGTGCGTGCGAGGGCGGCGAGCCCGGGCTCGTCGGCGAGAGCGTCCACGGCCTCGTCGAGGCAGCCGGTCACCTCGTCGGCGCCGCCGTGGGTGAGGGCGGGGCGCTGGGCGCGCGGGCCGGGCGAGGCCGCCTGTGCGCCGAAGCCGAAGAGCAGCGGCAGCGGCAGTTCGGCGCGGGCGGGGCTCCTCCTGCGGGCGGCGCTGGCGAGCTGGGCGCGCACGGTGTCGAGCTGGACCAGCTGGGTGCCCTCGAAGACCGGGGTGATCGCCAGGTCGCGCACGATCTTCTGGAAGGCTCCGGCCCCGGCGCCCTCGCGCAGATAGGCGCGGGCGCTGAGCACCTCACCGCAGGCGGCGACGGAGTCCACCGCGAACTGCGGGACCACGTACTTGGCCACCGCGGACCAGAGCGGCATCCGCTGCCGGGCCACGTCGAGTCCGCGGGCGGCGGCGAGGGCGGTGCACTCGGCGACGAGGAGGTCGGCGAAGGCCCGCGCGAGCAGCCCGCGCACCGGCGCGAGCTGGGTGGCGGGCGCCCCGTACAGGATCCGGCCGCGGGCGTGCCTGAGGGCGATCCGCAGGGCGGTGTCCGCGGAGCCGAGGGCGCTGCCGCCGACCAGGGTCCGGGTGTACTGGAGTATCCCGGAGACCATTTCGATGCCGCGGCCCCGGCGCCCGATCACCGCCTCCTCGCCGACCCGGCAGCCGCTCAGCGCGAAGCCGCTCAGGTCGTGGCCGCGCAGCCCGTGGGTGGGCACCTTCGCGAGGCGCCGTACGCCGGTGACGGCCGGGTCCTCGAAGTCGAGCAGGAACAGCCCGAAGGAGGGTTCGGAGGCGGCGAGCACGGTGGCGAAGGAGGACCGGCGGCCGTTGCCGACCAGCCACTTCTCGCCGTTCAGGAGGTAGCCGCCGTCGACCGGGACGGCCCGGGTGCCGGTGGCGAGCAGATCGCTGCCGGCCGCCTCCTCGCTGATGCCCGCGGTGCCCCAGGCCCGGCCGAGGGTCAGCTCGGCGACCCGGCGGCGCTGGGCCTCCTCGCCCCAGATCCACACCGGGAGGGTGGCGAGCAGCGTCGAGCCGAGGCCGACGGAGACCGCCGCGTCCCGGCGCGAGGCGGCGCGCACCAGGGCGAGCAGCGACTCGAAGGAGGTCAGGCTCCCGCCCTCCTCGGCGGGCACCAGGTGGGTGTGCAGCCCGGCCGACCAGGCCGCCTCGTAGGCCTCGGTGGGCTCGGCCTCCCGGTCGTCCGCGCGGACCCCGCGGGCCAGCGACATCCCGGTGTCCGGGTCGAAGGGGCAGCCGAGGTCCTGTTCCAGGCGGGCGGCCGGGGCGAAGGCGGGGAGCCCGTCCTCGGCGGTGGGCCCGGGTGCGGCCTGGGGTGGGGCGGTCGGCCCGGTCATATCCGCTCCACGACGATCGCGTACGGGCCGCCGCCGTCGTCCTCGGCGAGCCCCAGTTCATGGACGAAGGCGAGGCCGCCGCCGTGGCGGTAGGCCGTGGTGCGCACCTGGAGGAGGTCCCAGAGCTGGCCCGCGCGCAGCCAGGTCACGTCCAGGCGCCGCACCCCCTCGCTGAGCGAACGGCGCAGCTCGGGCGCCTTCCTGCCGTGCCGCATCACGAACTCCTCGCGGGCGCCGCCCGCGAAGCCGAGCGACTCGGCCCAGTACCACTGGTCGGCCACCTCGCAGTGGTGCCGGTGGACCCGGAAGGTGGTGGTGTCCGAGGCGATCTCCTCGCCCTCGCGGTCGAAGGAGCCGCGCAGCGCCCGCACCCGCGAGAGGTAGGGCGTGCGCTCGATCTCGTCCTCCCGGAAGGCGGCCACCACCGCCTCGGGCAGGGTGGTCGGCGCCCCGGAGAGGGCGAGGTCGCCGCTGAGCGCGAGCGGCACCGAGGCGGCGCGGGCCCGGACCGCGACCCCGGCCGGGCCGGTGACGGTCAGCTCCGCCTCCAGCTGGGAGGCGCGCGGTCCGCGCACCCGCATCCGGACGTCGACCTCGGCCTCGTCGGCGTCCTCGAAGCGCAGCGGCTGCTCGTACTCCAGCTGCCAGGCCCACAGGACGAGGCCCACCCGGTGCTCGGTGACCAGCCTGCGGTGGCTGTGCAGATGGTCGCGCAGCCAGCGGGTGCCGGCCTGGAAGGCCAGCCGCCCCACCGCGGTGGGCTGCAGCTGGGTGGGGGTGAACAGGCCTGCGTCCAGGACGACTTCGTAGGTGGAGCTGCGGGGCACGGGGACTAACCCCCCGACACCGCGGTGATGATGTCCACCCGGTCGTCCTCGGTGGCCTCGCGGTCCAGCTCGGCGGGGGAGAGCTGCTCGCCGTTGAGGGCGATCAGATGGGTGGCGCGCACCGTGCCCTCCCGGTCGAGGAGGACCTCGCTGAGGTTCGGGTAGCGCTCGGTCAGTTCGTTCAGGCCGGCGCGCACGGTCTCGCCGCCGACCTCGATGTCGTTCTCGTAGTTGGTGAACCGGAGCAGGACGCCCCTGACCTTGACGATCATCGCCAGGACCCTTCGTCGCTTCGTGGATGCCAGGTCGTGCTGCCCCGCGCGGTGGTGTGCCCGTGCCGGGGCACGGTGCCGCTACCGCGCGGGGGCCTGCCAGCGGGCGAGCTCGTCGAGCTCGCCGCCGAGGTACTGCTTGCGGGTGAGCCAGCGCTGGACCTTGCCGCTGGACGTCTTGGGGATGGTGCGGGGCCGGATCAGGACCAGGGCGCCCGGCGGGATGCTCAGTTCCAGGGAGACCGCCCGGCGCAGCGCTTCGAGGACCTCGCGGTAGTGCTCCGCGGCGTCTTCGGGGTCCGACTCGGCGGCGGGGTCGGCCTCGTAGACGAGGACCAGGCGTTCGGTGGCGCCCGAGGCGTCCTCGACGGCGAAGGCGGCACCGCAGTTGCGGCGCACGCCCGGGACGGCGGCCTCGCAGACCCGCTCGATGTCGACCGGGTGGTGGTTGCGGCCGTTGACGACCACGAGGTCCTTCATCCGGCCCGCCACGAACAGCTCGCCCCCGCGCAGGAAGCCGAGGTCGCCGGAGCGCAGGAAGGGCCCCTCGCCGTCCGCGGTCTTCACCCCGAAGGCCGCCGCGCTCTCCTCGGGGCGGCGCCAGTAGCCCTCGGCCACGGACGGCGAGTCGATCCAGATCTCGCCGACGGTGTCCTCGGGCAGCTCCGCGCCGGTCTCCGGGTCGGCGATCCGGATCCGGGTACGGGGTCCCGGCGGGCCGCAGCTCACCAGGGAGCGCGCGGCTTCGCCCGGCTCGGCCGTCCGTACGGCGTTCTCCCGCTCCAGCGGTTCGCGGGCCACGTCCACCGCGTGCCAGCCGCCGAGCGGGGCGCCGCCGGTGACGAAGAGGGTGGCCTCGGCGAGGCCGTAGCAGGGGTAGAAGGAGGCGGCCCGGAAGCCGCAGGGGGCGAAGCGCTCGGCGAAGCGGGCCATGGTCTCGGCGCGGACCGGTTCGGCGCCGGTGAAGGCCACCTCGACCGCGGACAGGTCGAGCCCTTCGAGGTCGGCGTCCTTGGCGCGGCGTACGCACAGGTCGAAGGCGAAGTTGGGGCCGCCGGTGACGGTCGCGCCGTAGCGGGAGACCATGCGCAGCCAGGACAGCGGGCGGCGCAGGAAGCTCACCGGCGACATCAGGGACACCTCGATGCCGACGGCCAGCGGGGTGAGGATGCCGCCGATGAGCCCCATGTCGTGGTACGGCGGCAGCCACAGGCCGCCCACGCTGCCGGGGTGCATGCCGAAGCCGCGGGTGATGTCCCGGCAGTTGTCGCGCAGTTGGGCGTGGCTGAGCATCACGCCGCGGGGCAGCGCGGTCGAGCCGGAGGTGTACTGCAGCAGCGCGAGCGCCTGCGGCCGCGGCACGAGGTCCTCGCCGCCGCCGACCGCGTCGTCGGTGGTGAGCAGCCGCGGGGCGCGGCCGTCGAGCGCGGTGGCGAGCCAGTCCGCCATCAGCGGCGCGATGTCCGTGGTGGTGAGGACGAGGTCGGTGCCGGCGTCCTCGATGATCGCGGCGAGCCGGGGCAGCGTACGGGCCAGCCGGGTCGGGTCCGGCGGGAAGGCCGGGACCGCGGGGACGCCCGCGTAGAAGCAGCCGAAGAGACCGGCCAGGTAATCCGGGCCGGGCGCGAAGAGCAGCAGCGCCGGGACCGGCCGGCCGCCGGTGGTCTCAAGGATCCGCGCGGCCACCGCCCGTGCCCGGCGGTCGAGTTCGGCGTAGCTGATCTCCTCGGCCGACTCGTCCTCGGCGACGAAGCGGTAGGCCAGGGCATCGGGCGTCTGCTCCGCCCGCTCCCGCAGCAACTGCGCGAAACTCTCCGCTCCGCGCTCCAGTGAAGCCTCCAAGGCCCCGTGCCTCCCCCGCACTTGACGCAAGGGCCGCAGTGTTGCAGCAACATTGCGGGAGGGTCAATGATCATCTGCGCGGGTGGGTGCCGCAGGTCGGGCCTGGTATTGACACTGGCGGGTAACAAGCAGCAGGGTGATCCCCCGCATCCGCCCTCCGGGCGGGCCCGGGCCGCCCGACGCGGCTTGCCGCGCGCCAAGTTGGGAGACGCGTCCATGGCGAAGACACCGGTCGCTCCCGGGGACGCCCGTGGCGCCCCGGCCGCCGAGGCGGGCGCCAAGCCGCCCGCCGCCCTGGTCCTGCTGTGCTGCCTCGGCGCCTTCATGGCCTTCCTGGACAGCACCATCGTGAACGTGGCCTTCCCGAACATCGCCGAGACCTTCGACGACTCGGACCTGCCGACCCTGTCCTGGGTGCTCAACGGCTACAACGTCGTGATCGCCGCCCTCCTGCTGCCCGCGGGCCGCGCCGCCGACCGGCTCGGCTGCCGCCGCTCCTTCGCCGTCGGGCTGGTGCTCTTCACCCTCGCCTCCGCGGTCTGCGGGGCCGCCGATTCGGCCGGACTCCTCATCGGGGCACGGGTGGTGCAGGCCGTCGGCGCCGCCATCCTGATCCCGACCTCGCTCGCCCTGCTGATGCCGATGTTCCCGATGGCGCGCCGCCTGGTCGCCATCACCCTGTGGAGCGCGGCGGCGGCGCTGGCCGCCGGGATCGGCCCCGGCCTCGGCGGCATCCTCGCCGAGCACTGGACCTGGCGTGCGGTGTTCCTGGTCAACATCCCGATCGGCGTCCTCGCGCTCTGGGCCTCCCGCCGCCTGACCGAGCAGCGCGACCGCAGCGGCCCCACCCCCGACATCCTGGGCGTGGTGCTGCTCGCCGCCTCGCTCGGACTGATCGCGCTCGGCCTGGTCAAGGGCCCGGACTGGGAGTGGGAGAGCGGGCGCACCCTCGGCGCGCTCGCGGCGGGCGCGCTGCTCCTGGTGGCGGTGGCCCTGCGCAGTGCCCGCCATCCGGCGCCGGTCATCGAACTCGACCTGCTGCGCTCGCGCAACGCGCTCGGCGGCAACCTCGGTTCGATGCTCTTCTCGGTGACCTTCTTCGCGGTCATCCTCAACAACATCCTCTTCCTGACCACGTACTGGCACTGGTCCCTGATCACCGCGGGCCTCGCCACCACCCCGCCGCCGCTGGCCACCGCCGTGGTGGCCCGGCCCGCCGCGCGCCTCGCCGAGAAGTTCGGTGATCTGCCGGTCGTCGTCGCCGGCTGCCTGATCTACATCGGCGGCACCCTGCTGCTGTTCTGGGGCGGCGGCAAGGACCCGGACTTCGTGCGGCACTGGCTGCCCGGCGCCGCGGTCATGGGCACCGGCGCGGGCCTGGTCTGGCCGGTGCTCGGCGGGGTCGCCCTGGCCGGGGTCGAACCCGCCCGGCTCGCCACCGCGAGCGCCGCCAACTCCGCCTTCCGGCAGCTGGGCGCGGTCCTCGGCACCGCCCTCGCGGTGTCGATCGTGACCTCCTCCGCCGGGGACCCGCTCGGCGGGGCGCGCAACACCTGGTGGCTGTCGATCAGCTTCGCCGCCTCGGTCGCGGTGCTCGCCGCCCTCACCATCCGGCGTACGGAGGCTTCCGCGGCCCCCTGAGAACGGCGCCCTGGGAGAACTCCGGCACCGGCTCCGGCACCAACTCCGTGCACCACCGGGAAAAGTGGTGCCGGAGTGCACGGCGGTACGCGGAAAATGATCGATCGTCGATCGGCCGCCGCCCGGCCGAGTGCGCCGCCCGTGAATTCGTCCGACATATCGGCCGCCCCGTATTCGGATGCCGGGGTGCGTTTCGGTGCATCTTCCGCGCCACATAAGGAATATGTCGTTCCGCTTGCCCGAAGGGAATATCCGACTCCGTTTCGCCGGAGGGCCGTACGCGGAAGGCCCGGGCGGCGGGGGGATCATTCCGTGCCTGGTGGGAGGCCGTCGCCCGAGCCCTCCGGCTGCGGTCGTCCGGCGGTCGTCCGGGGTTCGACACCCTTCGCCAGCAGGGGAGTTGATCCGATCGGCCGGGTGCGGTGCGGGCCGTCCCGGGGTGGGCCCCGGCCCGTACGGCTTCACGCGCGGTTAACGCGAACGGGCCTGATTCTCCACAGAGTTAACCCGGCGGGACCTGTTTTCGTCTTTCCGCTGTGCGTCCTTTCCGGGGACCCGCCCGGGCCTTGTCCGCCTGACAACTTCCCCTGTGGCAATGGTCACTTGGCCCGGAGTGTCCATGGCTTGTACGATCCCGCCCATGACGACGCCTGGGGTGGATTCCTACATCCGGCAGAAATTCGCCGAGCATGCAGGTCTGAGTGAAGAGCAACTGTTCGCCGACGACGTGACATTGGCCGCGGTGATCAGCCGCAGCCCGAAAATGACCAACAGCATCGACCTGATGGAGGCGTTCGCCAAGACGGCCAACGCGCTCCGCAAGGACTACGGCGTGCGGGTCCGGCTGCCCGCCCTGCCGCTGGACACGCCCACGTCCACCGTGCTGAAGACCTTCCTCGAGGAATTCGAACGGCAGAAAGAGGCAACCGGATGAGCGTCACCGACGCCGAGCAGACCACCCGCCGCTCCGCCGTACCCGCCGGGGCGCCCGCGATCATCACCGACCTCTACGACGCCTTCGCCCAGCGGAACATGTCGCTGGTCCAGGTGACCTGGGAGCAGCAGCGGCTGCACGAGTCCCGCCGCTGGAGCGTCGTGGACATGCTCTCCGCCGTGGACCTGGACGCGCTGACCCCGATCGACCGCAACCTGGTCTGGAACGCGGGCCGCGCCGAGCTGACCACCAAGCCGGGCGCCGACCGCCTGGAGCGCCAGTCCCGCAGCGAGGTCGACCGCTGGCGGGACAAGAACCCGGTGGTCGCCAACATCATGGAGGCCTGCGGCACCTGGAGCCGGTACTGGAACGAGGAGGAGGCGCACCACGAGACCGTCTTCCTGCGCCTCGCCGAGGTCACCGGCATGGAGACCGTCGCCGACGAGACCTTCATCGACTTCCGCCAGGTCTTCCCCGACGACGACATGCTGCGCACCCTGGTGCTGCTCGCCTTCTCGGAGATCACCGCGGCGGTGAACTACGGCGCCTGCCAGCACGTCATCCAGGACCCCGGCCTGCGCCGCATCTTCAAGCAGGTCGCCGCCGACGAGATCCAGCACCGCAACTACTTCGTCGCCTTCGCCAAGGCGCTGGTGGACAGCGGTGAGTACCACGCCAAGGACGCCTTCGCGGTGGGCCACCTCTTCCTGCGCGAGGACGGCGAACTCGGCGGCAGCGCCCGCGAGAAGGTCGAGGAGCGCGGCACCCACGTCAACTGGTGGGACCACCTGGAGACCGGCGAGGGCGACTTCCGCCCCGACGCGCTGGAGAAGAAGGAACAGCTGATCTGCGGCGCCCTGAAGAAGATCACGGGCATCGAGGTGAACTCGAAGGAAGAGGTCGAGGACACTTGGATGGACCTGGTCGGGAGCTGACCGGGCTGGGCCACGACCTCCAGTTGATCAGCGAACTGGAGGTCGCCCCGGCCCTGCGCGAGCCCGGCGTCTTCTTCACCCCGGGCGAGCTCGCCCGCTTCGCGGCGGCCGTCTCGCCCCTGGAGAGCCTGGCCGGGGGATTCGCCGCCAAGGAGGCCCTGTTCAAGGCTCTGCCCCCGGCGCAGGCCACCTGGTTCTGGACCGAGGCCGAGCTGGTCCACGACCCCCGCGGCGCACCCCGCTTCCGCGCCCACGGCACCCTCGCCGCCCACCTGGACGCCCACCGGCTGCGGGTCGACGTCTCGCTCTCGCACAGCGGCGGCTTCGTCTCCGCCGTGGTCCTCGTCACGGCCCGGCCTCCCGGCGGCGGCACCCCTCTCGGCACCCTCATCGGCTTCCTCTCACGGGCGGTTGGACGTGTACTTCAGCGAAACCCGGCTCACACTTCCGGTGCGCCCCAATGACCTCGACGCCCTCGGCCATGTGAACAACGCCGTCGCGCTCGAATACCTCGAAGCCGGCCGCTGGGACTGGCTCGCCCAGCACGACCTGGTGCACGGCGACCGCCTCATCTCGGTCGTCGCCCGCACCGAGATCGACTACCGGGCCGAGATCCCGCGCGGCCGGGTCGAGGTCCGTACCGTCCTCGACACCCCGGACGCCGAGGAGTACGACCCGGACAGCATCACCTTCCGGGCCCGCTTCCGGCAGCGCGTCCACCTGCCCGGCGCCCCGGACCCGGCGGTCGACGCCCTGGTCACCGTGGCCTTCCTGGACGCGCGGCAGCGCTCCCTGGTCTCCCTGCAGGACTTCCTCGCGGCCGCCGCCGCGCACTGAAACCGCTGCCGCCGGCCACCGCGCGGCACGCACCCGTCCCAGCGGCACACACCCACCGCCGCACCCGCGTCCAGCGGCACACACCTACCGGAGAGGCCCCGGTGCTCGAACACATCCAGCGCAACCAGCAGTGTCCGCCCGAGCGCGGCCTCCACCTGTACGAGAAGTACAGCGACCCGCCGGAGTTCCTCGCCTACCGCGACTTCCCCGAACGGGTCGCCGCCGCAGCCGACTTCTTCCGCGAACAGGGCGTCGGCCCCGGCACCCGGGTGCTCTTCCCCTTCGAGACCTCCACCCCGGTCATCCTCGCCTTCCTCGGCCTGATGGAGATCGGCGCGCTGCCGCTGTCCGTGAAGCCGCTGGTGATGAACACCCCCCGGGAGGCCTACCAGGAGTTCCTCGGCCGGGTCGCCCGCGACTTCGCCGCCGAGCGGGTCCTCGAGGTGCCGAGCCTGGCCCCGCTGGACCTGCCCGCGCCCGGGCTCCCGCTGCCGCCCGCGGGGCTGCGCAAGCCCGGCGCCCGGCTGCGTACGCCCGGCGACGAGGAGCTGGCCTTCGTGCAGTTCTCCTCCGGCTCGACCAGCTTCCCCAAGGGGGTTCCGGTCCGCCAGGGCGCCCTGCGCGCCAACCTGGAGATGATCACCCGTACCGACGGCCGCACGCCCGAGGAGCGGGTCAGCAGCTGGCTGCCGCTCTACCACGACATGGGCCTGGTCGGCGGCATGCTCTCCTGCTTCTCCATCGGCTGCGACCTGCTGCTCGCCGAGCCGGTCACCTTCCTCTTCGACGCGCGCGGCTGGTGGGAGCACATGGGCCGGGAGCGCGCCATCGGCACGGTGATCCCGAACTTCGCGGTCGACTACTCGCTGAAGCTGATGCAGGACCTCGACCCCGAGGACCTCGCGGAGATGGACCTGTCCACCGTCCGCTCGATCTACCTCGGCAGCGAACCCATCAACCTGCCCAATCTGGGGGCCTTCCTCGACCTGATGGCCCCGGCGGGCCTGCGCCGGGACGTCTTCATGCCCTGCTACGGCATGGCCGAGGCGGTGCTGCTCGTCGCCAGCCGCCCGGTCGGCGGCGAGATCCGCACCGTGCCGTCCCCCTCCGGGCTCCCGTCGATCTCGGTGGGCCGCCCGATGCCGGAGTTCACCGTACGGCTGCGGGACGAGGACGGACGGCCGTGCGCGGAAGGGGAGTTGGGCGAGATCGAGCTGTCCGGCGGCAGCCTCGCGGCCGGCTACTTCGACCGCGGGGAACCGCTCGGCGGGGCGGACGGCTTCTACGCCACCGGGGACATCGGCTTCCTCGACGACGGCGAACTCTTCGTCACCGGCCGGATCAGCGACCGGATCAAGGTCGGCGGGCAGAGCTACTTCGCCGCCGACTTCGAACAGGCCGTGGAACAGCTGCCGTTCGTCCGCGAGGGCCGCAGCGCGGTCGCCCAGATCGGCCCGGACATCATCGTCCTCACCGAGGTGGACCGCGAGGCGCGCGAGGACGTCGAGGGCAGCCGGGCGCAGATCGTCGACCACCTGGTGCACACGGTCGGCGTCACCGTCGAGGCCGCCCACGTCCACTATCTGCGCCCCGGCCAACTCCCGCGCACCAGCAGCGGAAAGCTCCAGCGCCGGGCAATCGTGCGGGCATACGAGCAGGGCGAGCTCGAAGGCCTGACACTGACTCCGGGGGCCTGACAGCGCCCCGCACGAGGCCCGGAGCCGCAACTCACAAGGAGCACACACGATGCCGAAACTGGAGCGGGACGGCGAGGTCTACGTCCTCCACCTCACCCCCGACGACGAGAACCGCTTCCACCCCGACTGGCTGGCCGAGGTGGAGTCGGCGCTCGACGAGGTGGAGGCCGCCGAGGGGCCGAAGGCGCTGGTCACCGCGGGCAGCGGCAAGTTCTGGTCCAACGGCCTCGACCTGGACTGGATGGGCGCCCACGGCGACGAGGCCGCCGCCTACCTCGACCGGGTGCACGCCCTGCTCTCGCGCACCCTCGTCTCCCCGGTGGTCACCGTCGCCGCCCTCAACGGCCACACCTTCGCCGCCGGGGCGATGTTCGCCCTCGCCCACGACCTGCGGGTGATGCGCGCCGACCGCGGCTACTTCTGCCTCCCCGAGGTGGACCTCGGCCTGCCCTTCCAGCGCGGCATGTCCGACCTGATCCGCGCCCGGCTCAGCCCCGCCACCGCCCACGAGGCGATGACCACCGGCCGCCGCTACGGCGGCCAGGACGCCCGCACCGCGGGCATCGTCGAGGCGGCCGCCCCCGCCGAGGAGGTCCTCGCCGCCGCGATCGCCCTGGCCCGCCCCCTCGCCGCCAAGTCCACCCCGGCCCGCGGGCAGATCAAGCAGACGCTGTACTCGGAGACGGTGGCCTCGCTGGCGATCCCCACCCGGTGACCGCGGCCGGCGCGGCGGTGCGCTGAGGCAACCGCCCCCGGCGCGGCGGGCGGACACGCCACCTGGCCCGAATCCCTCCCCGGTGCCGGGGCCGGCTGACAGACTCCGGGGAGGATTTCGGGCACGATCGGGCGCTGGCGGGGGCTGCGGGTGGACGAGGTGAACAACGGCGTGGCGGGCGGCACCCAGGGTGTCGTCCTCCAGGGCGCGCACAACCACATCGAGAACCTGGTGCTGCACGGCCCGGCCGCCCGGAACCGGCGCGTCCCCCGCATGCTCCCGTACGCGCCCGAGGAGTTCGTCGACCGCGAGGAGCAGCGCGCCGCCCTCGACCGGCTCTCCGCGACCCGCGCCGGGCGGACCTCACCGCTGGTCGCCGCGCTCACCGGACCGCCCGGCGTCGGCACCAGCGGACTGCTCGCGCACTGGGCCAACTCCCCCGACCGGCCGGGGGAGTTCCCCGGCGGCATCTTCTACTACGACCTCAGTGCGGGCGCCTCGGGCCCGGCGGACCCGGTGGCCGTCCTGGAGTGCTTCCTCGCCGAACTGGAGGTCCCCCGGGCCGAGTTGTCGGCCGTACCGGAGGTTCTCGCGGCGCATTTCCGGTCGTTCACCTCGGCGGAACCCTGCCTGGTGCTGCTCGACGGGGTGTCCCGGCCCGGCCAGGTCCGCCCGCTGCTGCCCGGGCATCCGCAGGGCATGGTCCTGCTCGCCAGCGGCAGCCGCCTCAGCGGGCTCGGCCAGGCGGTGCCCTCCCGGCCCGCGCCGCTGCCGGTCGGCGCCCTCGACGAGGCGGCCTGCACCGAACTCTTCCTGCGCTTCGCGGGCCGACCGGAGGGCCTGGCGCCGGAGGCGGTGCGCGCGGTGGTCGGCCTGCTGGGCGGGCTGCCGGGTGCCGCCCGGATCGCGGGAGTGCTCGCGGCCGACCCCTTCGGCGGCGGCGTCGAAGAGCTCGCCCGGCGCCTGCGGACCCGGCGCTCCTCCCTGGAGGTGCTGACCTTGGCCCTGGACGAGGACGAGCCCGACGGCGCCTACGACCAGTCCTGGCACTCCCGGCAGCTGGCCCTGCGCTCCGTCTGGGCGACCGCGTACCAGACCCTCGGCCCGGCCGCCCGGCACACCTACCGCGCCCTCGGCCTCAACCCCACCCCGGAGTTCGCCGACGGCCTGCTGCGCGCCCTGGCCGGAGGAGAGGCCGCGGGGGAGCGGGTACGGCGGCAGCTCCTGGAAGCACAGCTCGTCGAACCGGCGGGTCCGGGCCGCTGCCGGATGCCCCGCTTCGGCCACGAGTACGCCCGCGAGCTCCCCGAGGACCCGGAGCGGGACGCGGCGGCCCTGACCGTGCTGCTCGACTGGTATCTGCGGCGCACCACCGCCGCCGCCCACCAGCTCTCCACACGCTGGCACTTCGGGCCGCTCTTCGCCGAAGCTGCCCTGCTCACCGCCGAGTTGGCCGACCGCGAGCAGGCACTCGCCGCGATGACCGCCGAACTGGACAACGCCTCCGCCGCCGTACGGCTGGCCCATGACCGCGGGCGGTACGCGGCGGCCACTCGACTGACCGAGGCGTTAAGGGACTTCTACTTCCCCCGGGGACAGCACGCGCACTGGCTGGAGGTCTGCCAGTGGGGCCTGAAGGCGGCCGAGGCCCTGCCTCAGGACGCCGCACTGGTCCGCGCCCGCATGCGGTACGAGCCTGAAGGCGGCCGAGGCCCTGCCTCAGGACGCCGCACTGGTCCGCGCCCGCATGCGGTACGAGCTGGCCTTCTGCTACCTCGACCGAGGCGCGGCGGACGACCTCACCCGTGCCGCCGGGCACTACCGAAAGGCTCTGGAAGAAGGCCAGTCGGCCGGTCACCCGCGTACCGAGTCCTCCGCCCTGGAGGGCCTCGGCCAGATCGCGGTACGGGAGGGCCGCCCCGAGGAGGCGATGGACCTCTTCGCGCGGGCGGCCGAGGCGCTGGAGGGCGTCGACCATCCGCGCGGCCGGGTCCTGCTCGGCTTCCACCGCGGCAACGCCGCGAGCGCCGCCGGACACCACGAGGAGGCGGCCGCCCTCCTGGAGTCGGCCCACCGGGACTTCGCCGCCCTCCCCGACCCGGTCAACGCCGCCAAGAGCCTCAGCCGCCTCGGCGGCGCCCTGCTCGCCGGGGGCCGCCACGAGGAGGCCCTCGGCCGCCTGGGCGAGGCCCTCGCCGCCCACGGGGACGGCACCGTCCACGCGCCCAAGGACCACGCCGACGCCCTCCTGCTGCGCGGCGACGTCCACCACGCCGCGCAGCGGCCCCAACCGGCCCGCGCGGACTGGGAGTCAGCGCTCGCCCTCTACCGGGACCTGGGCAGCCTCCGCGCCGAGGAGGCCCTGCGCCGGCTCGCCGCCCTCGACGGGCCGGGCACCGGGGGCGGCGACCTCGGTCGGACCGGAGCCGGCGACCCGGGTCAGGACGAGGACTGAGCCGGGGGCGGTGTCGCGGCCCGGCCCGGCGGCGCCGATGCCGACCGTGATCCGGCGGGCGGGGGCCCCGGTGCCTTCCGTGCCGACCGCGTCCTCCGCCTCTGCCTTCGCCTTCGCCTCCGCCTCTGCCTGGATCTCGGTCTCGGCCTCGTCTTCGGTCTCGCTCAGCCGTCCGTACAGGACCGACGCGGCCGCCGCGGTGTCGGACCACCAGGCCGGGTTCTCCCAACGGGCCCGGTAGCTGCGGTGGCCGGCGCCCTCGCGCAGGACGAGGGTGCTGCGGGCGCGGTCACGGGGGTCCGGAACCGCCACCAGTGCGCAGCCCGGGTGGCGCCGGAAGAGTTCGGCCGCGGCCCGGGCGGGGTCGGCGGCGCGGGGGGCCACCACGATCTCGGCGGTGTGCGCCCAGCGGGGCCCGGGTTCACCGGCGGTGACCACCAGGTGCGGGTCGTGCGGCTCCAGGTCGGCGGGCCGGTGCAGCGAGGCGGGGTACCGCCGGATCCGCACCCGCTCCCGGTCGCCCGCGACCGGCCGTACCTCGGCGAGGACCGGAGGGGGCAGCGGGGCGGTCCGTACCGACGGATCCGGTGGCGGCAGCGGTACGGGGCGGGCGTGGACCGGGTGGGCGGGCTCGGGGAGCCGCAGTCGCTCGTAGCAGAGCGCGCGGATGGCGCGCAGGGCCTCGCCGGGGCGCGAGGTGAGGGCCCCGGCGGCCCGGGCCAGGTCCGGATCGCCGGGCTGCTGCCGCATGGCGCCTTCGAGCTGTGCGCGCAGCGGGACGAACGGGGCGGTGCGCGGCAGCAGCCGGCCGAGCAGGGCCATGGGGGAGTCCGGGGCGACGGTGTCCTCGTCGAAGGCGGCGAGCACCCCGGGCAGCCCGTGCCGGACCCCGTAGAGCGTCAGTGAGCCATGGTCCCCGAGGAAGACATCGGCCGCGCAGAGCGCCGCCTTCCAGGTGTCGCTCTCCGGGCGGGGGAGGAGCAGCCCCTCGCGCAGATAGGGCGCCAGCCAGGAGCGGATCTGACGGCCGCTGTGGCCGTACCAGGCATTGGGATGGACGGCGGCCAGAACGCGGTATTCGTCACGCGGGAGTTCGGCGAGCGCGCGGTGCACGAGGGCGAAGGGAATACGGTGCCGGATTTCCGGGCGACCGCATTCCTGGGCCAGCAGCGAACGGGTCCCCCAGGTCGAGGTGATCACCACGAGTTTCTGGCCCGGTGCGATTCCGAGGGCGGTGCGGTATTCCTCCCGGAAAGGCGCGGAGACTTCCAGTTCGTCCGCGCAGGGATCGCCGAGGGTGTGCGCCACGGGCACCGCCTCCGGGCAGCCCGCCCGCAGCCGCTCCCGCTGCTCCTCATGCGAGAGCACGATCGCGGAGTGCAGCAACTCCCCCTCGTGCAGCAGCCATTCAGCCGTCAGCCCGAAGGCTTCCGGCTTCCGGCTTCCGGCTTCCGGCTTCCGGCTTCCGGCTTCCGGCTTCCGGCTTCCGGCTTCCGGCTTCCGGCTTCCGGCTTCCGGCTTCCGGCTTCCGGCTTCCGGCTTCCGGCTTCCGGCTGAGTTTCTTATTGTATCCGGCGCCGTGGGGGAATCCTATGAGAGGGGCGGATATCTCGTGGAGTCCGCCGCCGCGGCTGGTGGCCACCGCGAGGTCGAAGGTGTATTCCTTCGCCTCGTCCCAGGGAATGAGGGGAAAATCGTGCCGCGCCGCGAATTCCCGTACGCCCGCCGTGAACGGGGACGAGCCGGTGCAGGTGAAGAAGAGCTGCACCCGGGGGTCGCCGTCGAAGACGGTCAGGATGTCCAGGAGGCGGGTCGCCGAGGTGACGTTGTGGACGACGCCGAGTACGGACCGCTCGTAGGGCACCGTGCGCCAGTGCGGCGGGAGTCCGGCGCGGCGCGGCCGGGGGTCTCCTTGATCCGTACTGGGCACCCCCGCACCCTACGCAGCGCCCCGGCCTGCTGGAAAGGCGGCGGCCCCGGGCCCGGGCGCCGCACCGTGGGGGCGGCTTCCCAAGCCGGATGCGGATCCCTACGGTGGCCTCAGCGCATCCGCGCGGGTACGCACCGTGGCAAGGGGGTTTCATGGAAGCTGAGTTGGCGGGACTGGCCTCGTCGGCCGCGACGGCGGTGGTGGGTCTGATGCTGTCGGAGGCCTGGGAGCAGGGCCGTTCGCGGCTGGCGCGCTTTCTCGGCAGGGGCGGCGGCGAGGCGGCCGTGGCCGAGGTGGAGGAGGAACTGCGCTCCTCGCAACGGGAGTTGGTGGCCGCCCGGGACTCCGGTGACGAGGAGGAGGCGGGCGACATCCAGCTCGCCTGGCGCCAGCGGATGCGGCGCGCCCTGCGCGAGGACCCGGAGGCCGCCGAGGAACTGCGCCGCCTGCTGGCCGAGTTGGAGGCCGAGACCGGCAAGGGCACCGGGGTCACGGTGACCAACACCATCTCCGGCGGGGTGCAGCACGGACCGGTGATCCAGGGGCAGAGCTTCCACGGCTCGATCACCTTCCACGGCCCGGATCCGCGGTGAGCGGAGACGAGGGCGCCGACCGCTGAGTCGACGTCAGTACCGGTGCGCTGCCCGGGAGTCGGCGTACCGGTGCGTCGAGACGTTCGCCGCCCGCCCGGTCACGGCAGCTGCGCCCCCCGTGCCGTCACCCACAGTACGTACCACTCCTCGTGGGTCAGTTCCGGTGGGCGCAGGGCGGCGTCGCGGCAGGCGTGGATGCGGCTGGGGCGGGCGGTGCCGATGACGGGGGCGATGCGGGCCGGGTGGCGTTGGAGCCACCACAGGAGGATGGTCTCGGGAGTGGTGCCCTTGGCCTCGGCGAGGGTGGTCAGGAGGGCGGCGGTGGCCCGCTCCTCGGGGGTCTGCTGGCGGCCGGTGAAACGGCCCTGGGCCAGGGCACCCCAGGCCTGGAGGCGGATGCCGTGCCGCAGGCAGTATTCGAGGGTGCCGGTGGGGAAGCCGCTGCGGGCGGCGGCCGGGGTGTTGAGGAGGACGCCGTCCTCGACCCAGTCCCGGCGGGCCAGGCTCATCTCCAGCTGGTTGGCGACCAGCGGTACGTCGGTGTGCTGCTTGAGCAGGGCGATCTGCGCCCCGCTCATATTGGAGACGCCGAACTGCCGTACCAGGCCCTGCCGGTGGAGCGCGGAGAGCGCTTCGCCGGTCTCGGCGGGGTCGGCCAGCGGGTCGGGGCGGTGCAGCAGCAGGACGTCGAGGACGTCGGTGCGCAGCCGGGTCAGGCTCTCCTCGGCGCGGCGGGCGATGGTCGCGGCGCGCAGGTCGTAGAGGCCGGGCAGGGTGCCGTCCGCCTGGCGGATGCCGCACTTGGTCTGCAGCACGATGCGCTCGCGCAGCCCGGGGGTGCGGGCGAGGACCTCGCCGAAGACCGCCTCGGACTTTCCGCGCCGGTAGATGTCGGCGTGGTCGAAGACGGTGATGCCGCTGTCCAGCGCGGTCTGGATCGCGGCCTCGGCCTCGTCGATCTCGGCGGTGCCGTAGGGCGTCTCGTCCCAGCTGCCGCCGAGTCCCATGCAGCCGTAGAGCAGGCGGTTGCCGTCAAGGCCCGCCGCGCGCCCGGGAGTCGGGCCCGATGTGGCGAGGGGTGCAGGTTCCGGTTCTGAGGGGGAGTCCGCGATGGTCACCGCGCCAGCCTACGGCGCGGGTGGCGTCCCTCCGGCCGGGGGCTGCGGGGGCTCGGTGGCTCGGCGGTTCAGGCCCGGCGGTTCAGGCCCGGCGGTTCAGCCGAGGAGGGGCTTGGCGAAGCAGAGGCTGAGTTCGTGGAAGCGGTAGTGGCCGAACTTGGCGCAGGGCTCGTATCCGGCGGAGGTGTAGAGGGAGACCGCCTCGGGCTGCTTGGTGCCGGTCTCCAGGACCATCCGGGTCCGGCCGCGCAGCCGGGCGTCGTCCTCCAGGGCGGCGAGGAGCACCCGGGACAGTCCGCGCCCGCGGGCCTCCGGGACCACGTACATCCGCTTGATCTCGGCGTCGCCGTCCGAGTAGCCCCACTCGTTCTCCTCCTGGCCGCGCCAGCCGCCGGTGGCCACCGGGAGCCGTCCGTCGTAGGCGAGCAGGTAGAGGCCGAGCGGCGGCGCGAACATGGCCGGGTCCAGGGGTGTGATGTCGCCTTCGTCCTGGTAGCGCTCGGCGTACTCCAGCTGTACGCGGTCGTTGAGCGCGACGGCGTCGGGGTGGTCGAAGGGGACCGGACGTATATCCATGCGGGTAATCGTACTTCTATGCGTAGGGTGGGGAGGAGTCGTGACGGGCGGGTGAGGCAACGGCCACAGTACGACGAGTCGCGGGCCGGGGGCGCGGTGCGTGCGGCGGGGTGAGGGTGGTGCTCGTCCGGCTCCCCGGCCCGTTGTCGGACCCGGCGGTTATCGTGCCGGGGTGCTGACTGTGACCAGTGTGAATGTGAACGGACTGCGGGCCGCCGCCAAGAAGGGCTTCGTGGAGTGGCTCGCCGTGACCGAGGCGGAGGTGGTCTGCCTCCAGGAGGTGCGCGCCGAGCCGGGGCAGCTGCCGCCCGAGGCGGGGGCGCCCGAGGGCTGGTCCGTGGTGCACGCCCCGGCCGCGGCCAAGGGGCGGGCCGGGGTCTCCCTCTACAGCCGCCGGGAGCCGGACCGGGTGCGGATCGGCTTCGGCGCCGAGGAGTTCGAGAGCAGCGGGCGGTATGTGGAGGTGGACCTGCCGGGGGTCACCGTGGCCAGCCTGTATCTGCCCTCCGGTGAGGTCGGCACCGAGCGGCAGGAGGAGAAGTGGCGGTTCATGGCCGCCTTCCGTGCCCATCTCGACGCGCTGCGGCTGAGCGCCGCGGCCGACGGGCGGGAGGTCCTGGTCTGCGGCGACTGGAACATCGCGCACCGCGAGGCCGACCTCAGGAACTGGCGGGCCAACCGGAAGAACTCCGGGTTCCTGCCCGAGGAGCGCGAGTGGCTCGGCGCGGTCTTCGGCGAGGGGGAGGGCGAGGGCGGCTATGTGGACGTGATGCGCCGCCTGCACCCGGACGTCGAGGGCCCGTACTCCTGGTGGTCCTACCGGGGCCAGGCCTTCGACCGGGACACCGGCTGGCGCATCGACTACCACGTCGCCACCCCGGGCCTCGCGGAGCGCGCCCTCAAGGGCCGGGTGGAGCGGGCCGCCAGCCATGCCGAGCGCTGGTCGGACCACGCCCCGGTGACGGTGACGTACGGGAGCTGAGGCGGTCCCCGGCGGCGGGCCGGGCTCCGGTCGCCCGGGCCGCCCGGTGCGACCGCGCCGCGTCCCATCCCGCCGCGCCGCGCCCGAGACCTCCGCGCCGCGCCTACTCCTCCGGACCGTCCTGCGGTCGCCGCGCCGCCGCGTCCTGGCGGCGCTTGTCGAACTCCTCGGCGAAGCGGCGGTCCATCGCCATGGAGAGTTCCGCCTCCACGATGGACTTGGCCATCGGGCGCATCTCCTGGACCTCCTCCAGGGAGGCGTGGGCGAGGGCCATGTCGGCGAAGATCGTGACCAGGGCCTCCGCGTGCCGCCGTACCTCGGTGGCCCCGCGCAGCACCTCGGCGAGCGGGATGCCCCGGCCGACCAGGTCCGAGGAGAGGTCCAGCAGGCGGCGGCTGACGTGCACGAACTCGGTGCCCGAGGTGCCGAGGTAGCCGAGTTCGAGGGCGGCGGCGAGGTTCTCCGGGGTGACGTCGTCGGCGAAGTAGTCGAAGAGTTCCTCGGGGGTGAGGCGGACCGGGGTCTCCTCGGTGGGGGCGCCCAGGCCGAGCAGGTCGCCCACGTCGCGGCCGTTGTCGAAGGCCTCGGCCAGCTCCGCGATGCCGCTCAGGGTGTGGCCGCGCTCCAGGAGGGCCGAGATGGTGCGCAGCCGGTCCAGGTGGCGGTCGTCGTACCAGGCGATGCGGCCCTCGCGGCGGGGCGGCGGGATCAGCCGGCGTTCCCGGTAGAAGCGCAGGGTGCGCACCGTGATGCCCGCCAGTCTGGCCAGCTCGTCCACCCGGTACTGCTGTTCCTCCATCGCCACCCTCGCAGCTTAGGCGGTGTCCGGGGTCCGCCTCAGGGCCCGCGGGAGAGCCCGCCGCCCGCACCGGGGGCGCCGGGACCGCCGCGAGCGGGCGCCGCGTACTGCCGGAAACCGTCGTTTCCGCAGGTCCGGACCTGGTTCACCTACCCGCGGTAACTTTTCCGGCCGGAACCCTACCCACCAGTTAACTCCTGCCTTACTCTCCCATTGTGCCAGTGGTTACTGGCAAGGTTTATGGGGCCGCACGCGAGGAGGAGCCGATGAGCGGGCACGAGCACGAGCATGTACGGGTGGCGGTGATCGGTTCCGGTTTCGGCGGACTCGGCGCCGCCGTCCGGCTGCGCCGCGAGGGCATCACGGACTTCGTGATCCTGGAGCGGGCGAGCGGCGTCGGCGGCACCTGGCGGGACAACAGCTACCCGGGCTGCGCCTGCGACGTCCCCTCGCACCTGTACTCCTTCTCCTTCGCACCCAACCCGGACTGGCCGCGCACCTTCTCCGGCCAGCGGCACATCTGGGAGTACCTGGAGTACGTCGCCGACACCTTCCGGCTCCGCCCGCACCTGCGCTTCGACTCCGAGGTGAAGCTCGCCCGCTGGGACACCGAGAAGCTGTGGTGGGAGCTGGAGACCGCGAGCGGCACCCTCACCGCCGATGTGGTCGTCTCGGCGACCGGGCCGCTGTCCGACCCGAAGATCCCCGCCATCCCCGGCCTGGACTCCTTCCCCGGCAAGGTCTTCCACTCCGCCCGGTGGGACCACGACTACGACCTGCGCGGCAAGCGGGTCGCCATGATCGGCACCGGTGCCTCGGCGATCCAGATCGTGCCCGCGATCCAGCGGGACGTCGCCCGGCTCACCCTCTTCCAGCGCACCCCGCCGTGGGTGATGCCCCGGGTGGACCGGAAGATCACCGCGCCCGAGCGCTGGCTGCACCGGCAGCTCCCGGCCAGCACCAAGCTGCGCCGCGGCATCCTCTGGGGCATCCGCGAGCTCCAGGTGCAGGCCTTCACCAAGCACCCCGGGGAACTGGGCCTGGTGGAGAGCCTCGCCAAGGCCAATATCGCCCGCGCCGTGCGCGACCCCGAGCTGCGCCGCAAGCTCACCCCGGACTACCGCATCGGCTGCAAGCGCATCCTGCTGTCGAACAGCTACTACCCGGCGCTCGCGCGCCCCAATGTCGATGTCGTGGCCTCCGGGCTCACCGAGGTCCGCGGCTCCACCGTGATCGCCGCCGACGGTACCGAGACCGAGGTCGACGCGATCGTCTTCGGCACCGGCTTCCACGTCACGGACATGCCGATCGCGGAGCGTGTGGTGGGCGCCGAGGGCCGCACCCTCGCCGAGAGCTGGGCCGAGAACGGCATGGCGGCGCTGCGCGGCGCGACCGCCGGCGGCTTCCCGAACCTGATGACGGTCATCGGCCCGAACACCGGCCTCGGCAACTCCTCGATGATCCTCATGATCGAGTCCCAGCTGAACTACCTCGCCGACTACCTCCGCCAGCTGAACGTCCTCGGCGGCCGCGCCGCCCTCGACCCGCGCCCCGAAGCCGTCGGGCGCTGGAACGACTTCGTCCAGCAGCGCATGGAGCGCACCGTCTGGAACACCGGCGGCTGCAACAGCTGGTACCTCGACGCCTCCGGCCGCAACACCACCGTCTGGCCGGGCACCACCGCCGAGTTCCGCCGCGCCACGCGCTATGCCGACCTCGCCGAGTACGACATCCTGCGGCCGCCCGTGAAACAGGGGACGGACGCGACCACCACCACCCAGGGCACCGCCAAGGCCGAGCGCGGCCGGGCCCGGAAGCAGGAGAGTGCCGCATGAGCCGCGCCCCGCACGTGACCTCGGGCCCCTTCGCCCCGCCGGAGCCGCGGCGGCGGGTGACCGCGACCTCCGCGGACGGCGCCGTCATCCACGCCGAGGTGCACGGCCCCGACCGGGCGCCCGCGGTCGTCCTCGTCCACGGCTGGACCTGCTCCACCGCCTTCTGGGCCGCCCAGATCCGCGACCTCGCGGCCGACCACCGGGTCATCGCCTACGACCAGCGCGGCCACGGCCGCACCCCGCAGGTCCCCGGCGGCTACCGCACCGAACTCCTCGCCGACGACCTCGAAGCGGTGCTCCGCGCCACCCTCGCCCCCGGTGAGCAGGCCGTCCTCGCCGGGCACTCCATGGGCGGCATGACGATCATGGCGGCCGCCCGGCGCCCCGCGCTCCGCGAGCACGCCGCCGCGGCACTGCTCGCCAGCACCGGCTGCTCCCAGCTGGCCCAGCGCTCCACGGTGCTGCCGCTGCGGGAGGGCAGGATCCGTACCCGCCTCACCCGGCAGATCCTCGCCGCCCGGCTGCCGCTCGGCCCGGTCACCCCGCTCGCCAGGGCCGCCCTGCGCTACGCCACCATGGGCCCCGGCACGGTCAGGGAGAAGGTGGAGGCCAGCGCCCGTATCGTGCACGCCTGCCCGACCCGGGCCCGGCACGACTGGGGACTGGTCCTCAGCACCCTCGAACTCACCGACCACGTGGCCGACCTGGCGGTGCCGACCGCCGTGGTCGCCGGCACCGCCGACCGCCTCACCCCGCCGGTGAACGCCCAGGGCCTGGTCGCCGTCCTGCCGAACTGCGTCGGGCTGCTGGAGCTGCCCGGCGTGGGCCATATGTCGCCCATCGAGGCGCCGGAGGCGGTCAACGACCGTATCCGCGAACTCACCACCGCATACCTGCCTGCCAAGGAGGCCGCCGCATGAGCCGCAAGAGTCTGGACGGACAGGTCGCTGTCGTCACCGGAGCCGCCCGGGGTGTCGGCGAGCTGCTCGCCCGCAAGCTCTCCGCGCGAGGCGCGAAGATCGCGCTGGTCGGCCTGGAGGAGGACGAGCTGAAGCGGGTCGCCGCCCGGCTGCACACCGACAGCGACCACTGGTACGCCGATGTCACCGACCACGCCTCGATGGCCCGGGTCGCCGAGCAGGTCAAGGCCCGCTTCGGCCGCGTCGACATCGTGGTCGCCAACGCCGGGGTGGCCACCGGCGGCCCCTTCGTCGACTCCGACCCCGAGTCCTGGCGCCGGGTGATCGAGGTCAACCTCATCGGCTCCGCCGTCACCGGCCGCGCCTTCCTGCCCGCGCTCGTCGAGAGCCGCGGCTATCTGCTCCAGATCGCCTCGCTCGCCGCGATCACCCCCGCCCCGATGATGTCCGCGTACTGCGCCTCCAAGTCGGGGGTGGAGGCGTACGCGCACAGCCTGCGCGCCGAGGTCGCGCACAAGGGCGTCAAGGTCGGCGTCGGCTACCTCTCCTGGACCGACACCGACATGGTGCGCGGCGCCGACCGCGACGACGTGATGCGCGAACTGCGCCAGCGGCTGCCCTGGCCGATGAACAAGACCTATCCGCTCGGCCCGGCCATCGACCGGATCGTCACCGGCGTCGAGCGCCGCGCCACCCATGTCTACGCCCAGTGGTGGCTGCGCGGCATGCAGTCGGTGCGCGGTTATCTGCCGGGCGTCATCGGCACCTTCGGCCCGCGCGAGGTGCGCAAGGTCGAGGGGCGCGCCGGCCAGATCTCCCGCGGCCTGGTCGGCGCGGGCGGCGAGGCCGACGAGCAGACGCGGTCGGCACGCGGCTCGGCTTGAGGGCTGGGGCTTGAAGCCCACGAGGTGAGGGCTGAGGGCTGAGGTCTGAGACCTGGAGTCCGCGGGGTGAGGGCTGAGGGCTGAGGTCTGAGCCGGAGTCCGGGGGCGGGGAGCCGCGCGCGCTGTGGGGGCGGGCGCGGCTCCTGCCTCGCTCCCGGGGCGCCCGCGCCCTCGCCTCACCAGGGCGAATTGATCGAAATGCACGAGATGTCCGCCCGTGGCAGTCTGGTCGAGGCCCGACCGCCCAAGACCCCACGGGAGGGGACTCGATGAGCCTCAGGGACCAGTTCAGGATCAAGGCCGACCAGCTGGCCGCCCGCGCCGAGGAACAGCCGCGCGACACCAAGGACCAGCCCGGCACCCGCGCCACCCCGCGCCCCGACCCCCGCCCCGGCACCCGCCGCGAGGACCGGCACGAACGCACCCCGCTGCGCGCCGAGCGCCCCGACGAGCTGTACGAGGCCTGAGCGACGAGCTGCGAAAGCGCCTGAAGGGCCTGAGCGGGGCATCCGCCAAGGTCCCGCGCCCGCGCCTTCTCCACCGCGCCCCCTCCCGTACGTGACATCCGTACGGGAGGGGGTGCGGCTGTCTGCCCTCGGCTCCCCTTCCGCCCCTCTTCCTTTCCGGCCCTCTTGCGACCCCGGCCCTCTTGCGACCCCCGGTCCTACGCCTTCTCCTCCTGCCCGGGGTCCTCGCCGTCGCTGCCCCGGTCCGAGGTGCCCGGCCGGGGTGGCAGCGGCGGGCGGCGGCGGTCCGGGACGGCGCTGTAGTCGGGCGGGGAGGCGGCGGGCTCCTTGGCGAGCAGGTCGAGGGCGACCCAGACCGCGTCGTCGAGCTGGGCGTGGCGGCCCTCGGCCCAGTCGAGCGGGGTGCGCAGCGCGTCGATGTCGGGCTCGACCCCGTGGTTCTCGATGGACCAGCCGTAGGCGTCGAACCAGGCCGCGTTCATCGGCACCGTGATCACGCTGCCGTCGCCGAGCCGGTGCCGCCCGGTCATGCCGACCACCCCGCCCCAGGTGCGGCTGCCCACCACGGGGCCGAGCCCGAGCAGCTTGAAGGCCGCGGTGATCATGTCGCCGTCGGAGGAGGTGGCCTCGTCGGCGAGGGCGACCACCGGGCCGCGCGGGGCGTTGGAGGCGTACGAGACGGGCTGGGCGTCGCGGGTGAGGTCCCAGCCGAGGATGGTGCGGGTCAGCTTCTCCACCACGAGTTCGCTGATGTGGCCGCCCGCGTTGCCGCGCACGTCCACGATCAGGGCGGGGCGGGAGACCTCCATCCGCAGATCGCGGTTGAACTGGGCCCAGCCGGAGCCGCCCATGTCGGGGATGTGCAGGTAGCCGCACTTGCCGCCGCTCAACTGCCGTACCACGGCCCGGCGTTTGGCCACCCAGTCCTGGTAGCGCAGCGGGCGCTCGTCCACCAGCGGGACCACCGCGACCCGGCGGGTGCGGCCGCCGCCCTCGGCCGGGCGGAAGGTCAGCTCGACGGTGGTGCCGCCCGCCGCGGCGAGCAGCGGGAAGGGGCCCGCGTCCGGGTCGACCGGGCGGCCGTCGACATGGGTGAGCGCCGCGCCCTCGCGGATCCCGGTGCCGGCCAGCGGGGAGCGCGCCTTGGAGTCCGAGGAGTCGCCCGGCAGGATCCGGCTGACGTACCACTCGCCGTCCCGGGGGACCAGGTTGGCGCCGAGCAGGCCGATGGCGCGCTGGTAGTGCGGGGGCCCCTCGTTGCGCCGGGCGGGGGCGACGTACGCGTGCGAGGTGCCCAGCTCGCCGAGGACCTCGCGCAGCAGATCGGCGAACTCGTCCGGGGAGGCGACCCGTTCGACCAGCGGACGGTACTGGTCGAGCACCGCGGGCCAGTCGATGCCGCACATCTCCGGTTCCCAGAAGAACTCCCGGATGATGCGGCCCGCCTCGTCGAAGGACTGCCGCCACTCGGCGGGCGGGTCGACCTCGTGCAGGATGCGGCGCAGGTCGATCCAGACGGTGGCGTCGAGGTCGCCGGGGTCGCCCGCGGGCACCGAGCGCAGTTCGCCCTCGTCGACCAGGACGAGCCGCCCGCCGTTCCCGCTGACCGCGAACCAGTCGAGGTGGCCCAGGAGTTCGGTCTTGCGCGCGCGGCCGAGGTCGAACTGCTCCAGGGTGGGCCGCCCCGAGGTGTCCGTCGGATTGACGAAGGTCTCGCCGAGCGCCCCGGAGATCGGCCAGCGCAGCCAGACCAGGCCGCCGCCCGCGACCGCGCTCAGCGCGGAGTACTTGGAGGCGGCGACCGGGAAGGGCACCACCCGGTTCTCCAGGCCCTCGATCTCCACGTGCACGGTGCCGTCCCCGGCCGCCGCCCCGCTCGGGTCGAGGCCGCCGGGCACCGGGCGGCCGTCCGGGGAGAGCGCGAAGGGGGACAGGGTCGCCGAGGAGAGCGGGACGAGATAGGGGCGGCAGCCGAGCGGGAAGGAGAGGTCGCCGGTGTGCACGTCGTAGACCGGGTCGAAGCCGCGCCAGGAGAGGAAGGCGAGAAAGCGGCCGTCGCGGGTGAAGACCGGATTCTCGTCCTCGAAGCGGCCGTTGGTGACGTCGACGATGGTCCGGTCCTTGATCCGCGCCATCTTGATCTGCCGCAGCGAGCGCCCGATCCCCGGGTGCGACCAGGTCAGCCAGGCCCCGTCCGGGGAGAAGGCGAGATCGCGTACGGGGCCGTTGACGGACTGGATCAGCTCGGTGACGGGGCCGGGATCGGGGGTCCTGGGATCGCCGGTCCTGGGGACGCTGGTCCTGGGGTCGCCTGTCCTGGGATCAGCGGTCCCGGGATCGCCGGTCCCGGGATCGCCGGTCC
Source organism: Streptomyces physcomitrii (assembly GCF_012273655.1). GTDB lineage: Bacteria > Actinomycetota > Actinomycetes > Streptomycetales > Streptomycetaceae > Streptomyces > Streptomyces physcomitrii. The sequence continues at coordinate 259,233 of NZ_JAAWWP010000011.1, forward strand.
CGGGATCGCCGGTCCCGGAATCGGTGGCCCTGGGATCAGTGGTCCGAGGGCCAGTGGTCCCGGGCTCCTCGCCCTCCGGCTCCTCCGCCCTTGCCGCGTCCTCTGCCCCTGCCGCGTCCCCCGCCCCCGCTTCCTCTCCCGCCCCCGCTTCCTCCTCCGCCTCCCACTCCTCGATCTGGTCGATCTCCTCGATCCCCGCGGCCAGTTCCTCCCCCTGCTCCTCCGCCGAGGTCGCGACGAGGAGCAGGCGGCCGTCGTTGGTGGCGACGGCGAGGCGTTCGCCGGTCGGGTCGGAGACCATCTCCAGGACCCGGCCGAGCTGCCCGGCGGCCACCCGGCGCGGGGGCCACTCACCGGTGGCGCGCGGCAGGAAGGCGATCTCGATGGCCTCCTCGCCCTCCGCGTCCGTCACATAGGCGATCTGCCCGCCGTCGCCGAGCATCTCCGGGAGCCGGACCCGTACCCCCGGGGTGTCGGAGATGGTGCGGGCCGGGCCGTCGCGGTGGGTGAGCCAGTACAGGCTGCCGCGTACGGTGACGGCGCTCGCGCGGCCGGTGGCGTCCACCGCGAGGCCGTCGACGTTCTGGGCGGCGGGCACCTGGTAGCTGCGGCGGCCCGCCCGGGGGCCGCCGAGGCGGATGTCCAGGCGGCGGGCGCGGGAGTCGGCGGTCAGCTCGTCCACCAGCCAGATCTCGCCCGCGCACTGGTAGACGACGCGGTGGCCGTCCGAGGAGGCGTTGCGGGCGTAGAAGGCGTCGTGGTCGGTGTGGCGGCGCAGGTCGCCGCCGTCGGGCAGGACCGAGTAGAGGTTGCCGACGCCCTCGTGGTCGGAGAGGAAGGCGATCCGCCCGCCGACGAACATCGGTGACTCCAGATGCCCGTCGAGCGAGGGGAGCAGCCGCCGGCCGTGCAGCCACAGGCGGCCCGTCGCCCCGCCCCGGTAGCGCTTCCAGGCGGCGGGCTCGTGCGGCGGCTTGCCGGTGAGCAGGAGGGTCTTCTCCTCGCCCCCGTGCTCGCAGATCGCGATGTCGGAGACCGGGCCCCAGGGCAGCTTGCCGCCCGCGGAGCCGTCGGTGGGCACCTTGTGGGCCCAGGCGAAGTACGAGAAGGGCTGGCCGTGCGAGGCGACGGCGAGGATCTCGCCCTGCGGGCTCCAGCCGCAGACCCGGGTGTCCACGCTGCCCCAGTAGGTGAGCCTGCGGGCGGGACCGCCGCCGACCGGCGCGAGGTGGATCTCCGGGTCGAGGCTGCGCCAGGTGGTGAAGGCGATCTGGCTGCCGTCGGGCGAGAAGCGCGGGTGGCTGACCTTGGTCCGGTCGACGGTCAGCCGCCAGGCCCGGCCTCCGGGCGCGCCCTCGGCGGTCAGCGGGGCGAGCCAGAGATCGTCCTCGGCGGCGAAGCAGAGCAACTCGCCGCTGAGGTGCGGGAAGCGCAGATACCCGGGGGCGTCCCCGTCCGCGCGGCCGTCCTCGCGGCGCCGCCGGGCGGACGGCTCGGCGAGCTGCTCGGCCGTCTCCTCGGTGGACTCACTCACCCCACCCATGCTTTGCCCGGCGCCTGGGACCGGCAACTCGTGGGAGCGGGGGCCGGGCACGAGGGGCGACCGGCCTTCGCGGGCGTTTCGGGCGGGGTGAGACACCTCACCTCGAATCCCCCTCGAAACTGTTCCGTTTCGCTGGGGGGAGGACGTAGGCTCGGTGTACGAAACCGTTTCGTTCAGAAGTGTGGATCAGAAGCGTCGAGAAGTTCCGCGAGGGCCGCCGGTCCGGCAGTACGTGCAGGACCGGCCCCGGGCGGACATCGGCAGGAGGGGGTGAGGACGGTGACGGCGGAGGCAGTATCGCGCCGCAGCCGGATCACGCCGGAGCGCGAGGCCGAGCTGTACGGCGCCGTGCTCGACCTGCTGCGCGAAGTCGGCTACGACGGCCTCACCATGGACGCCGTGGCGGCCCGCACCCGGTCCAGCAAGGCCACGCTCTACCGCCAGTGGGGGAGCAAGGCCGAGCTCGCCGTCCGGGCACTCCGCAGCCAGAAGCGGGTGAACCTGGAGGACGTGGACACCGGGAGCCTGCGGGGCGACTTCCACCGGATCGTGGAGAGCGAGGACGACTGCCGGATGGAGGAGGACTCCGCGCTGATGCGGGGACTCGCCATGGCCGTCCACGCCAACCCCGATCTGCACAAGGCCTTCCGCGAGCTGATGGTCGCCCCGGAGGTCACCGGCCTCGGCCGGGTGCTCCAGCGGGCCGTGGACCGGGGCGAGGTCGGTGCGGACAACCCCGCGCTGCCCTACGTGGTCCACATGCTCATCGGTGCCTATGTCGCCAGGGACCTGGTCGACGGCCGGCCCCTGAACCAGTCCTTCCTCCGTGACTATGTCGACTCCGTGGTCCTCCCCGCCCTCGGCGTCTGACCCCTCCTAGACCCCCGCGCGCTCCCCTCGCGCAACCGCCCGGCGTACTCCGCTCCTGTCGCCAGGTCACCCACCCCTGCCCTGTTGGACCTCAACTGACCGGGAGTTCACCTCCGTGGCCACGTACCTGTACAAGCTCGGCCGGCTCGCCTTCAGGCGCCGGCGCTGGTTCGCCCTGATCTGGGCCGCGCTGCTCGCCCTCGCGGTCTTCGGCGCGGCCAAGGCCCCCTCGCCGGGCGCCACCGGCTTCTCGATCCCGGGCACCGAGGCGCAGCGCGCCTTCGACCTGCTGGAAGAACGATTCCCCGGCTCCAGTGCCGACGGTGCCCAGGCCCGCGTGGTCTTCCAGGCGCCGGACGGCGAGAAGATGACCGACCCCGCGAACAAGAAGGTCATAGCGGACACGGTCAAGGAGCTCGGCTCCGGTTCCGAGGTGGACTCCGTCTCCGACCCGTTCAAGGCGGCCGGGGTCAGCAAGGACCGCAGCACCGCCTACACGCAGGTGACGTACAAGGTCACCAGCATGGAGCTGGAGGAGTCCTCCCGCGAGGCGCTGGAGAAGTCCGTGGAGGACGCCCGCAGCGGCGGGCTCGCGGTCGAGGTCGGCGGTGACGCCCTCCAGGCCACCCCGGAGACCGGCAGTACCGAGATCATCGGCATCGCCATCGCCGCGGTCGTCCTGGTGATCACCTTCGGCTCGCTGCTCTCGGCGGGGCTGCCGCTGCTGACCGCGCTGATCGGGGTCGGCGCCGGAGTCTCCGGCATCGCCGCGCTGTCCAGCACGCTCAACCTCGACCAGAACACCTCCACCCTGGCCACGATGATCGGCCTGGCGGTCGGCATCGACTACGCCCTGTTCATCGTCTCCCGCTACCGCGCCGAACTCGCCGAGGGGCGCGGCAAGGAGGAGGCCGCGGGACGGGCCGTCGGCACCGCGGGCTCCGCGGTGGTCTTCGCCGGACTCACCGTGGTCATCGCCCTGGTCGGCCTCTTCGTGGTGAACATCCCGATGCTCACCAAGATGGGCGCCGCCGCGGCCGGCACGGTCGCCGTCGCGGTCCTCATCGCGCTGACCCTGATCCCGGCCCTGCTCGGCTTCGCCCAGAAGCGGGTCCGCCCCGCGGGCGAGAAGTCCAAGCTGCTCGGCGGCGGCCGCGAGAAGTCCGCCGAGAAGGCCGCCCGGCCGAACATGGGCACCCGCTGGGCGCGGTTCGTGGTGCGCCGCCCGATCATGGTGCTGCTCGCGGGCGTGGTCGCCCTCGGCGCGATGGCGGCGCCCGCGGCCTCGCTGGAGCTGGGCCTGCCGGACGACGGCTCCCAGCCCACCAAGACCACCCAGCGCAAGGCCTACGACATGATCTCGGAGGGCTTCGGACCGGGCTACAACGGCCCGCTGATGATCGCCACCGACCTCAAGGGCTCCGGTGACCCGAAGGCCGCCGCGGGCGAGGCCGCCAAGAAGATCGCCGGTGTCGACGGCGTCGGCCCGGTCACCAAGCCGGTCCTGAACAAGGCGGGCGACGCCGCGACCTTCATGGCGGTGCCCGACTTCAAGCCCAGCAGCAAGGAGACCGAGGACGTCGTCCACGCCATCCGCGACGCGGGCCCCGGCATCGAGGCGGACAACGGCGCCGAGATCATGGTCACCGGCAGCACGGCCATGAACATCGACGTCTCGCAGAAGCTCAACGACGCGCTGGTGCCGTATCTGGCCCTGGTCGTCGGGCTCGCCTTCCTGCTCCTGATGATCGTCTTCCGCTCGGTGCTCGTCCCGCTCAAGGCGGCGCTCGGCTTCCTGCTCTCGGTCCTCGCGGCCCTCGGCGCGGTCGTCGCGGTCTTCCAGTGGGGCTGGCTCGGCGGTCTGTTCGGGGTCGAGGAGACCGGCCCGATCATGTCGATGATGCCGATCTTCATGGTGGGCGTGGTCTTCGGCCTCGCGATGGACTACGAGGTCTTCCTGGTGACCCGGATGCGGGAGGCCTACGTCCACGGCGAGGAGCCCAAGCAGGCGGTCGTCACGGGCTTCAGGTACGGGGCCCGGGTGGTCACCGCCGCCGCGATCATCATGATCGCCGTCTTCGCCGGGTTCATCGGCTCCACCGAGCAGATGATCAAGATGATCGGCTTCGGCCTCGCGATCGCGGTCTTCTTCGACGCCTTCCTCGTACGGATGGCGATCGTGCCCGCGGTCCTGGCGCTGCTCGGCCGCTCGGCCTGGTGGCTGCCCGGCTGGCTGGCCAAGGTGCTGCCGAACGTCGACGTCGAGGGCGAGGGCCTCAGCAAGCTCGACGAGGGCCGCGGCGACCAGGACGACCCGGACGCGGAGAAGGAGCTGGTCCGCGCCTGACCCGGACCGGGTCCCGGGCGGCGGCGCTGTCGCCCGGGACCCGGTCCGGCCGAGACCGCCGGGGCCGCCGTCAGGGCGGGCAGGTCCCGGCACCGCACCGCCCGTGGGGACGGGGACGGTGCGCCACAGGAACCCGGTGGCAGTGTGAGCGGCACTGGCACCGGGTTCCGGCGTGTGCGGGGGCCCCGGCCGTACCGGACCCGGCGGCGGCTCAGCGCAGGATCGGCGTCGGCGTCGGATAGGTGAGGCGCAGGAAGCGCACCAGGGCCGCTATGTCGAACTGGACCATCGCCACGGTGTGCCCGTTGTGCCGCTCGACCATGGCCTGCACCCGGCCGCAGGGCCAGACGCGGAAGTCCCCGCTGTCCACCGGGCCCCGCATCCCGCGCTCCAGGAGATCCCGCCCGAAGACCCAGTCCTCCACATGCTCGCCGGAGCCGCGGAAGCTGAGCCGGATGTCCCCGGGGGCGGCGTCGGGTTCGTAGCGCAGAGTGACCGGGATGGAGCGCGGGTCCTCGGCGGAATCCGTGACGATGCGGGCGCGGAGGTTCTTCTTGATGGCCTGGGGCATCGGTGCGGCTCCCTTGACTTGCCGTCGTCGGGCAGGTGGCACCCGCCGGTCCCGCCCGGACGCGATCGCCCTGCCCGGACCGGCGGCACCCGCCGCCTCGGTCACGCCCTGTCCGCCCCGTCTTCGAGGACATGGCCCCTGCGACTGGTGAGGTTCACCCTCCAATGTGACATAGGTGCATTTCGTCCTTCCACTCCGGTTGGGCCCCTGGAGTGGAAGGGCGGCCGGTACGGGTTCCGGGTGCGCGCGGGGTCCGCGCCGCCTCCGCCCCGGGTCGGGGAGCGGGGCCGCCGTGCCCCGAGGGGTCCAAGTGCCGTGAGGTGCGCGGCTGTTGGCCCGATCCCCCAACTGGCCTGCGCCCGCTCTTGCAAAGTCTTCGCAAGAGAGCACTATCATCAGACGGCTGTCCTCACAGCCAGGGCCCCGGCCCGCCGCCCGCGGCTCGACCGAGCCGCTGTCCCCGCCCCCAGCGCGTGCTCGCCCGAAGCCGTGCGACGCCCGACCGTCCCCGATGCCCGGAAGCGGTGCAGCCATGCATGTCCCCGATGGATTCATCAACGCCCCCGTCTCCGCCGCCACCGGCGTCGTCGCCGTGGCCGCGGTGGCGGTCGGGCTCAAGGGCGCCCGCCGGGAGCTGGCGGCCTCCGGGCCCGCGCTCGGCGGCGCGGAGCGCACGGCGCCGCTCGCGGGCCTCGTCGCCGCGTTCATCTTCGCGGTGCAGATGCTGAACTTCCCGGTGGCCGCGGGCACCAGCGGCCACCTCCTCGGCGGGGCGCTCGCGGCGATCCTGGTCGGCCCGTACACCGGCGTCCTGTGCGTCTCGGTGGTCCTGCTGATGCAGGGGCTGCTCTTCGCGGACGGCGGGCTCACCGCGCTCGGCGTGAACATCACCAACATGGCCCTGGTGACCGTCGTCGTCGCCTACGCCCTCTTCCGCGCGCTGCTCAAGGTCCTTCCCCGGCGCCGCAGTTCGGTCACCGCGGCCTCCTTCGTCGCCGCCCTCGTCTCGGTGCCGGCCGCCGCCCTCGCCTTCACGCTGATGTACTGGCTCGGCGGCACCACCGAGGTCCCGGTCGGCAAGGTGGCGACCGCGATGGTCGGCGTGCACGTCCTGATCGGCATCGGCGAGGCCCTGATCACCGCTGCCACCGTCAGCGCCGTACTCGCCGTCCGGCCCGACCTGGTCCACGGCGCCCGGGGCCTGTCCGTCCCGCTGAAGCTGCGCGTCGGCGGCGAACTCGTCGACGCCCCGGCCGCCGCCCCGGCCCCCGCGCCCGCCGCCTCGGGTCCGCACCCGCGCAAGGTCTGGATCGGCGGTCTGATCGCCTCGCTGCTGCTCGCCGGCTTCGTCAGCTTCTACGCCTCCGCGAACCCCGACGGCCTGGAGAAGGTCGCCTCCGACAAGGGCATCGACAAGAAGGCCGAGGAGCACGACATCGCGGACTCGCCGCTCGCCGACTACGGCGTCAGCGGCATCGACAACACCCGCCTCGCCGGAGGCCTCGCGGGCGTGATCGGCGTCGGCGGCACCGTCCTCCTCGGCAGCGGCGTCTTCTGGGCGGTACGCCGCCGCCGGACCACCGGCACCCCGCCCGCCGGGACCGCCTCGGCGACCGCCGCGGGGACGAGCGGCCCCACCGACCGCGAAGCCGTCTGAGATGGGCGCCGGCCACTCCCACAAGCTCTACCGCCACGGGCACTCGGTGGTGCACCGGCTCCCGGCCCACTGCAAACTCGCCGCGGTCTTCTGCTTCGTCCTCGTGGTGGTCTCCACCCCGCGCACCGCCATGTGGGCCTTCGCCCTCTACGCGGCGCTGCTCGGCGCGGTGGCGGCGGCGGCCCGGGTGCCCGCCGGATTCCTCGCGAAGCGGCTCCTGATCGAGGTGCCCTTCGTCGCCTTCGCCGTCCTGCTGCCCTTCGTCGCCGAGGGCGAGCGGGTGGACGTCCTCGGGCTCTCGCTCAGCGTCAACGGGCTCTGGGGCGCCTGGAACGTCCTCGCCAAGGGCACCCTCGGCGTCGCCGCCTCGGTGCTGCTCGCCGCCACCACCGAACTGCGCGAGGTGCTGCTCGGGCTCCAACGCCTGGGCCTGCCCTCGCTGTTGGTGCAGATCGCCGCCTTCATGCTCCGCTACGGCGAGGTGATCACCGACGAGATGCGCCGGATGCGGCTCGCCCGCCTCTCCCGCGGCTTCGAGGCCCGGGGCGTACGGCACTGGGGTGTGCTCGCCAAGTCGGCGGGCGCGCTCTTCATCCGCTCCTACGAACGCGGGGAGCGCGTCCACCTGGCGATGCTCAGCCGCGGCTACACCGGGGCGATGCCGGTGATCGACCGGATCACCGCCTCCCGCGCCCAGTGGTCGTACGCCCTCGCGCTGCCCGCCCTGGCGCTGGTGGTCTGCGTCCTCGGCTGGACGCTGTGAGCCGGGCCCGCGCCCGGAGCGCCCGGCGGCCCGGGCCGGACCCGGCGCTGTGAGCCGCGAGACACCCGCTGGCCCGCACCCCGCCCCGTCTGCTGGGATGGAGGGTGTGACCGCACCCCTCTCGCTCGAAGTGTCGAAGCTCGCCTTCGCCTACCCGGACGGCCACCAGGCCCTCTTCGGCGTGGACCTGGCCCTCGCCGCCGGGGAGCGGGTGGCCCTGCTCGGCCCCAACGGCGCCGGGAAGACCACCCTCGTCCTGCACCTCAACGGCATCCTCGGCGGCGGCCACGGCACCGTGCGGGTCGCGGGCCTCCCGGTCGACCGCGGCAACATGGCGGAGATCCGCCGCCGGGTCGGCATCGTCTTCCAGGACCCCGACGACCAGCTCTTCATGCCGACGGTGCGCGAGGACGTCGCCTTCGGTCCCGCGAACGCCGGGCTCAGGGGCGCCGCTTTGGAGGAGCGGGTACGGGAGGCGCTGGAGCGGGTCGGCATGACCGCCTACGCGGACCGGCCGCCGCACCACCTCTCCTTCGGCCAGCGCCGCCGGGTCGCGGTGGCCACCGTGCTCGCGATGCGCCCCGAGATCCTCGTCCTGGACGAACCCAGCTCCAACCTCGACCCCGCCTCCCGGCGCGAACTCGCCGACATCCTGCGGTCCTTGGACGTCACCGTGCTGATGGTCACCCACGACCTGCCGTACGCCCTCGAACTCTGCCCGCGCGCGGTCATCCTCTCCGAGGGTGTCATCGCCGCCGACGCCCCCACCGCCGAACTCCTCGCCGACCAGGAGCTGATGGCGAGCCACCGCCTCGAACTCCCCTTCGGCTTCGACCCCGGAAGCACCCGCCGATGAGCACCGAACAGCCCCCGACCGAGCAGCCGCCGGCGAACCGGCCCGCGACCGAACGGCCCCCGGCCGCTCGCTCCGCAGCCGAACAGCCCGTACCCGCAGGGCAGTCGACCCCCGCCCCGGTGACCGTGCACGGCACCACCGCCCCCGGCTGGGAGCCGGTGCGCGAGGCCTTCGCCCGCAACTTCCCGGTGTACGGGGAGCGCGGCGCCGCCGTCACGGTGTACCGGCACGGGCGCCCGGTGGTCGATCTCTTCGGCGGCGTACGGGACTTCGACGCCGCCGGGCCCGGTGCCGCGTCCTGGGAGCACGGCACCGCACAGATCGTGCGCTCGGCGACCAAGGGCGTGGCCGCCGCCGTGCTCCTCGCCCTCGCCGAGCGCGGCCTGCTCGACCTGGACGCCCCGGTGGCCGCCTACTGGCCCGAGTTCAAGGCCCACGGCAAGCAGCACACCCTGGTCCGCGACGTCCTCGCCCACCGCACCGGGGTCGTCGTCCTCGACCCGCCGCTGACCCCCGCCCAGGCCGCCGACCAGGACCTCGGCGCCGCCGCGGTCGCCGCCCGGCGCCCCGACTGGGAGCCCGGCACCGACCACGGCTACCAGGCGCAGACGTACAGCTGGCTGACCAATGAACTCGTGCGCCGCGTCACCGGGTCGAGCGTGGGGGAGTGGGCCGCCGCGCACTTCGCGGAGCCGCTCGGGCTCGACCTCTGGCTGGGGATGCCCGCCGCCGAGCAGCACCGCGCCGGACGCATCGGCCCGGTCACCGCACCCGAGAAGGGCGGCGGCCTCAGGCTCCGCGCCAAGCGCGACGTCGCCGAGGCCTATAGCGACCCCGCCAGCCTCACCCGCCGCGCCTTCGGCGCCATCGACCCGGCGCCCGACGAGAACGACCCCGCCTACCGCGCCGCCTGCCTCCCCGCCTCCGGCGGCATCGCCACCGCCCCCGCGCTGGCCCGCTTCTACGCCGCCCTGATCGGCCGAGTCGACGGCCACCGGCGCCTGTTGAGCGCCGAGACGGTCGACCGCGCCCGAGCGGTGGCCGCCGCAGGGCCCGACCGCGTCCTGGTCGTCGCCACCCGCTTCGGCCTCGGCTGGATGCTGCACGGCCCCGCCTCGCCCTTCCTGGACACCGGCTCCTTCGGCCACCCCGGCCGCGGCGGCGCCCTCGGCTTCGCCGACCCCGAACACGGCATCGCCTTCGGCTACGTCACCAACGGCCTCCAGAAGGGCGTCACCGCCGACCCGCGGGCGCAGGGGCTGGTACGGGCGGTGCGGGGGGTCCTGGCGGACCAGGGCGAGGCCTTCGGCACCTGAGGCGCCGCCGGGTCCGCCGCCGCGCTCACTCCCCGGCCGGGGCCGCCGGGCTCGTCGGCGCCGTCGCGTCCGGGGATGCCGCGCCCCCGCCTTCGCCGCCCCTGTCGCCCGCGCCCCCGCCGCCTCGGTCGTAGTCGAGTACGGCGTCGAGGTACTCGCCTATGGCGTCCCGGTTGTGCGTCAGGAACCGGATGCGCTCGGTCATCCGGTCGCGCTCGTGCCGCAGGGTGGCGATCATCTCCGGGGTGGCGTCCCGGAAGTAGATGGTCCGGGGCTTGTCGAGGCAGGGCAGGATCTGCTTGATGATGCGGGTCGGCAGTCCGGCGTCGAGCAGTCCCCGGATCTGCCGGACGCGGTCGACGAAGCGCTCGTCGAACTCGCGGTAGCCGTTGGCGCCGCGGGCGGCGGCGATGAGGCCCTGCTCCTCGTAGTACCGCAGCAGCCTGCGGGAGGTGCCGGTGCGCTCCGACAGCTCTCCGATGCGCATGTGACCCACCTCATACGGTGCTGCTTTGACCTTCTCATCAGTGTGAAGGTTCGACGATATCCGTCGACCGAAGCCGCCGTACAGCCCAGGCCCGAGGTGAACCCCGATGGACAACCAGCTCTTCGACTACAGCCCCATCGTCGAACGCGAGCCGCTGCACTGGCCGGGCGGCGCCCGGGTCGCCTTCTACCTGGGGCTGAACGTCGAGCACTACCAGGTCGACCGCCCCTCCACGAGCATCTTCGCCGACACCCGGACCCTCTCCCCGGACCCGCTCAACTACGGCTGGCGGGACTACGGGCCCCGGGTCGGCATCTGGCGGCTGATCGACAGCCTGGACCGCCACGGCCTGCGGGCCAGCGTGATGCTCAACTCCGATGCGGCCGCGCACTATCCGCAGATCATCGAGGCCGGCCTGGAGCGCGACTGGGTCTGGGCCGCGCACGGCAGGAACAACTCCATCCTCCAGGCCGACATGGCCGAGTCCGAGGAGCGCGCCTACCTGACCGAGGTGATCGGCACCATCGAGAGGGCGACCGGCCGCCGGCCGCGCGGCTGGCTCGGCCCGGCGCTCACCGAGACCTTCCGGACCCCGGAACTCCTCGCCGAGCTGGGCCTGCGGTACGTCCTCGACTGGGCGAACGACGACCAGCCGTACCGGCTGAGGGTGCCGGGCATGCTGAGCGTGCCGTACTCGATCGAGATCAACGACGTGCAGATGTTCGTCGGCAAGAGCCTCAGCGGCCCCGACTTCCTCCAGATCGTCAAGGACCAACTCGACCAGCTCTACGAGGAGTCGGCGGACAGCGGCCGGGTGATGTCCCTCGTCCTGCACCCCTTCGTCATCAACCAGCCCTTCCGCCACCGGTATCTGGACCGGGCGCTCGCCCACATCGCGAACCACCCCGGCGTCTGGCTGACCACCAGCGACGAGATCGCCGACCACTACGCCCGTACGACCGCGCCGGCGGCCGGAGCGGCCACCGGCGCGGAGCGGGGGTGACGTTCGGCGATGAGGGCGTGAACTCCCGCTGGAACGGGCGCCCTTGAGGCCGCGGGGAGGCTGCGCCCGCCGACCTGACCCTCCGTCAGCCCCCGGCCCGCAGCACCGCCGCCACCACGGGCCCGGCCGAGTCGCCGCCGTGGCCGCCCGCCTGGACCACGGCGGAGGCCGCCAAGTCGCCCTTGTACGCGGTGAACCAGCCGTTCGGCTCCTGCTGGCCGTCCACCTCCGCCGAACCGGTCTTCGCGCCCATGTCGCCGCCGACCGAGGCCATCGCCTGGGCCGCCGTACCCGAGGTCGCGGTGTAACGCATCAGCTCCCGCAGGGACTTGACCGTGCCGCTCGCCATGGTGCGGGAGGCCTTGGCCAGGGCGCGGTTGTCGAGTTCGGGGGAGACCAGGTAGGGCTGGCGGAAGGTGCCGGTGCTCGCGGTGGCGGCGACCGAGGCCATGTTGAGCGGGTTCATGCGCACCGCGCCCTGGCCGATGAGGGAGGCGGCCATCTGCGCGTCGCTCTGCACCGGGACCGCGCCGTCGAAACTCGGCACCCCGATCGCCCAGTTGTCGCGGCCGAGCCCGAAGACCTCCTGGGCCTGCGCGGTCAGGTCGCCGTCGGACAGCTTCGGCGCCTGGCTGATGAAGGCGGTGTTGCAGGAGCGGGCGAAGCTGGCGAGGAAGGGGCCGTCCTTGATCTCGAACTTGTCGTCGTTCTGGAACTTCCAGCCGCCGTAGGTGAAGTACTTGGGGCAGGGGTGCTTCCGGTTCACCTCCGCGAGCTTCTTCTCCAGGAGCATCGAGGAGGTGATGACCTTCATCGTGGAGCCGGGCGCGAGGGAGCCCTGCAGGGCCGTGTTGAAGCCGGCGGGCTCGGAGTTGGCGACCGCGAGGATCTCCCCGGTGCTCGGCCTGAGCACCACCACCGAGGCCTTCTTGCGGCTCGCGACCTCCTTCTCGGCGGCGGCCTGGGAGGTCGCGCTCAGCGTCGTACGGACCGTGCCCGGGGTGCCCTCGGAGAGGGTGAGGAGCGTGGTGTCGGGCTGGTCCTCCTTGCCGCCCTTCTTGCCCGCGGCCGCCGCGCCCTTCTTGTCCTTGCCGTCCTCCTCGCCGTGCACGGCACGCAGTTCGATGCCCGCCTGGCCGCCGGACTTCTCGCCGTACTTCTCGCGCAGCCCGTCGACCACATTGGCCAGCGAGGGGAACTTCTTCGTGTCCAGCTCCTTGCCGTCCCGGTCGACCGCCTTGACGGGCGGCGTGCCCGCCTCCCCGGTCAGCAACCGGTCGTGCTCGCCCCGCAGTTGGGGATGGAGCACCGAGGGCGCCCAGCCGACGAGCACCTTGCCGTCGGCGGGCCTGCGCACCACGCTCAGCTTCGACTCGTACGCCAGCGGCTTGCGCTTTCCCCCGTACGAGACCTCCGCCTTCACCGAGAAGGGGACCGTGCTGCCGCTCGCCCGGCCCGGGGTCAGCCGCACCTTGGCGATACGGCCCTCCTCGCGGTAGCCGGTGAGCGCGGCGCGGGCGGCCTTCGCGTCGTCGGTGCCCGCGGCGGCGGCGCCGGTGTCACCGCGCTGCCAGGCGTCCAGGAAGGCGCGGGCGGCGGTGCGTACGCCCTCGGGGGAGGGCGGCAGGTCGGTCAGCGGCGGCTTGCCGTCGGCGCTGGTGCCGCCGCCGTCCGCGAGGGCGTACCCGCCGAGGGCGCCCCCGGCCACGATCACGGCGAACACCGCGCCCCACAGCACCGGTCGCGTTCCCCGGCCCGTCCCGTCGCTTCGTCTCTGCCCCACGTGTCCCTGCCCCTTGCCCTCATGGCCCGTACGCCCCCGGACACAGGCCAGGACGTGACGCGAGCTGTCAAAAAGGATGCCGCCGCCCCGGGCTGTCCGTCCGGGGGTGCGCGGCCCGGGCACTCGACTGTCCCGGCCGCCGCCGACCGGGCCCACGATAGGCCCGGTGACCGTGCGGGGTCAGCCGCCTGCCCGCAGTGTGAGCAAGCCGTTTCCGTCCTGGGACCTGAAGGGGCGCGGCGGCTCCGGCCGCCGCCTCGGTTCCTCCGTGTCTCAACTCCCGTGCGCCTCAGGGCCGTACGCCTCCTCGGCGCCGCAACGAGCCCGCGCCCAGGTGCCGTTACTCGTGCGAGCTGATCACGCCGCCCGAACTGAGCACGATGTAGATGCCGTTGGCGACGACCCCGGTGTCCCGCTCGTTCGCGTCCAGCATGGCGACCTCGCCGTCGTGGCCGAGGATCTGCGCGCGGTAGCGGCCCTCACCGGCCTTCGTCACCTTGGCCTTCCAGTCGCCCGCGAGCTCGAAGGTGCCCGGGCCCTGGTGCTCGCCGCCCATCCAGGAGCGGACGTCGCCGCCCATCGTGAGCACCACGTACATGCCGTTGGCGTCCAGCCCGGCGTCGTGCTCGCCGGTCTCCAGGGTGGCGAGGAGGTCACCGTCGTTCACGATCTCGGCGCGGTGGCGCTGACCGCCGAGGGCGTAGATCTTGGCGGTGCTGCCGTCCACCAGCTTCTGGGTACGGGACGGGGTGCCCTTCGCGGCCGTGGCGGACGGCGCGGCGGTGCGGTCCTCGGCGGGCGTCCCGCTCTGCCCGCCGTCCGGGGTCCTGCCCGCACCGGAGCCGCCGGAGCCCTTGGAGGCACCCCCGTCGCCGGTGGACCGGGAGGCGGAGTCCTGCTTCGCGGGCGCGGCGCCCTCGTCCTCGCTGTCGCCCTGGCAGGCGGTCAGCGCGAGGGCCGCCGCGGCGGCGAGGGCCACCAGCCCCGCGGAACGGGCGGTGCGGGCGGAACGGGCGGTGCGGCGAGTACGGCGAGTGGTCATGAGTGGAGCCCCCCAAGGGCGATCGGGATGCGTGGCGCCTCCGTCTGCTCCCGCAGGCCGGGCGCCGCAGCCGTGTGTCGCGGCTGTCTGTCGGTATCTGTCTGCCGCATCTGTCTGTCGCATCTGTGTGTTCGCTACATCCATGAAGAGGGCGTCCGGGAAGGAGTTGTTCACCGGGTTCTGTCCGCATTCGGTAACAAGGGGCGGTGCCCGGTGAGGGCGGTCCGGGCGACCGGAGGAATCGCGGTCCGGGCGGTCCGAGGCATCGGGCGCCGCCCCCGCCGGAACGCGCGCCGCACCGCCGCCCTCCCCCGGCCGCCGCTACGGATGCCGTCCCCGGGGGCCGGTGCTACAGATGGAGGGTGCGCAGACGCCGGCCCCGGACGCCGCGTGATCACGAGGCACTGCCCGCACGGCGGCGCGGTCGCTCGCGGGTACCGAGGGCGCGGACCCTCGCCGGTCAGGTCTTCCTGGTCGAGATGGTGATCGTGCTGCTGCTCGTCGCCGCCGGGGTGGCCGCCCTCGTGCTCCAGGCCCGGTCCACCACCACGGTCGACGCCCGCCGGGTCACCCGGGGCGTCGCCGAGTCCTTCGCGCACTCCCCGGGGCTGCTCGCCGCGCTGGACAGCCGCGACCCCTCGGCGGTGCTCCAGCCGCGTACCGAGGCGGTCCGCAAGGCGACCGGGGTGGACTCCGTGGTCATCCTCAGACCGGACTACCTCCAGCTGACCTCGCCGGACCCCGCGTACATCGGGCGGCCCTACACCCCGCCCCCCGAGGTGGAGAACGACGTGGAGCCCAAGCTGCGGGCGGGCCGCACGGTCACCTTCAGCTTCGACGAGCCCGGCTACGACGCGATCGCCACCGCGGTCCCCGTCTTCGGCCCGAACCGCGAACCCAAGGGCGCCGTCGTCGCCACCATCGCGGTCGAGCGGGTGGACGCGGTGGTCAACTCCAACCTCCCGGTGCTGCTCGGCGGCGCCGCCGGAGCGGTCGCCCTGGCCGCCGCCGGGACCGCCCTCGCCTCCCGGCGGCTGCTGCGCCAGACCCGCGGCCTCGGCCCGGCCGACATGACCAGGCTGTACGAACACCACCACGCGGTGCTGCACGCCGTACGCGAGGGCGTCCTGATCATCGGCGGCGACGGGCGCCTGATCCTCGCCAACGACGAGGCGCGGCGCCTGCTCGACCTGCCCCGCGACGCCGAGCGCCGCCGGGTGGACGAGCTGGGCCTCGACCCGGCGACCGTGCGCCTGCTGCTCTCGGACGAGGAGACCGGCGAGATCACCGACGGGGTGCACGCCGCCGGGGACCGCCTGCTCGCGGTGAACAAGCGCCCCACCGCCCCGTACGGCGGCTTCCCCGGCAGCGTGGTCACCCTGCGGGACTCCACCGAGCTGTACGAGCTCACCGGCCGCGTCGAGGTCGCCGGGCAGCGGCGGCAGCTCCTCTACGAGGCCGGGGCGGGCATCGGCACCACCCTGGACACCACCCGCACCTGCGAGGAACTGGCGGCGGTGGCGGTGCCGCGGTTCGCCGACATCGTCGCGGTGGACCTCCTGGAGGAGGCGGCCCCCGCCGGGCAACCGGAGGGCACCGGCGCCCGGCGGCTGCGGCGCGCGGTCCTGCACGGGGCCCGGGAGGGGGAGGCACTGAGCCCGGTCGGGGCGCGGGTCCCGCTGGTCACGGCGGCTTCGCAGGGGGAGGACACGGGGGACACGGGGGAGTACGGGCCGGAGGGCGAGGCCGGGGAGGAGCGGCGGCAGGGCGGCGCGGAGAACGGGCGGGAGGGCCCCGCGGGGAACGGGCGGGCGCCCGCGGCCGGACCCGCTGCGGCCGGGTCCGGGGAGCCCGCGGCCGGACCCG
>NZ_JAAWWP010000012.1 GCF_012273655.1 Streptomyces physcomitrii
CAGGACATCGGCATGCTCGGCGCCCTCGCCCTCGCCATCCAGAACTCCGAGACCCTCCGCGACGCCCTGGAGTGCACCACCCGCTACCTCTTCGTGCACGCCCCCTCGACCGCCGGCTCCGCACACCTCCGCCGAATTGACACGCCTCCGCCGACTCCCCGTACGGCAGCGCCTCTTGGGCCCGCGTCCCGCCCGGTCACCCCACCGGAAACCCCTTGCGCCCCCACCTCCCCCTCTTTATAGTCGTACTGACCATTAAGGAGGCGGGAGTGAGTCTCGCGGACCTGCTCGATCCCCTGCGGACGACCCTGTTCACCGTGCTCGACACCCCGGTCAGCTGGACCGAGGTGCTCGGCTTCGGCAGCGGGGCGCTGTGCGTCTGGCTCGTCGCACGCCAGCGGATGGCGAACTGGCCGATCGGCATCGCCAACAACCTGCTGTTCATCCTGCTGTTCACCGACTCGGGCCTGTACGCGGACGCCGCCCTCCAACTGGTCTTCATCACCCTTGCCGTGTACGGCTGGTGGACCTGGGCCCACGGGGGTGGTCCCGGTCCCGGCGGCCTCGCGGTCAGCCGTACCCGCCGCGGGGAATGGCTGTGGCTGTGCGCGGCAGGGGTGGTGGGCACCCTCGGTCTGATGGTGCTGCTCGACCGGCAGACGGACTCGACGGTCCCCTTCTGGGACGCGCTGACCACGGCGCTCTCCCTGATGGCGACCTACGGGCAGTGCCGCAAGCGGCTGGAGTCCTGGTGGCTGTGGATCGCCGCGGACCTGGTGTACATCCCGCTGTACGCGTACAAGGAGCTGTACCTCACCTCCCTGCTCTACGCCGGTTTCCTCGCCCTGTGCCTGCTCGGACTGCGCAACTGGCGCGCCGAGCTGGAGACGGGGCGCCCGCTCGCGGCGGGGGCGGCGGCGTGAGCCGCCCTCGGCACGGCCTGGTCCTCGGCAAGTTCTATCCGCCGCACGCCGGGCACCACCATCTGGTCCGCACCGCCCGCGCCCGCTGCGAGCGGCTGACCGTGCTGGTCTGCGCCGCCTCGGTGGAGACGCTGCCGCTGGCCGACCGGGTCCGGTGGATGCGGGAGACGCACCCGGACTGCCGGGTCATCGGGATCGTCGACGACATCCCGATGAACCTCGCCGACCCCGAGATCTGGGACGCGCACCTGGCCGTCTTCCGCCGGGGTGTGCCGGAGCGGGTGGACGCGGTGTTCACCTCCGAGGAGTACGGGGCGGAGCTGGCCCGGCGGTTCGGGGCGGTCCACGAGTGCGTCGACCCGGCCCGGGCGGCCTTCCCGGTCTCCGGCACCGCGGTGCGCGCCGACCCGGTCGCCCAGTGGCACCACCTCGCCCCGCCGGTACGGGCCGCGCTGACCCGGCGGGTGGTCGTACTCGGCGCCGAGTCGACCGGGACGACCACCCTGGCCCGCGCGCTCGCCGCCCACTACCGGGCGCGCGGCGGGGTCTGGGCCGCGACGCGCTGGGTGCCCGAGTACGGGCGCCGGTACAGCGAGCGCAAGCTCGCCGCGCTGCACGTCCGGCGGCCCGAAGCGCGGTGGGAGGACGCGGAGTTCACCGCGGCGGAGTTCCCGCTCATCGCCGAGCGGCAGAACGCCCTGGAGGAGGAGGCCGCCCGCGCGGGCGGACCGGTGCTCTTCTGCGACACCGACTCCTTCGCCACCACCCTCTGGCACGAGCGCTACCTCGGCGGACGCAGCCCCCGTACCGAGGAGATCGCCGACCGCGTACGGCACCACCTGTGGCTGCTCACCGACCACGCGTCGGTGCCCTTCGAGGACGACGGGCTGCGCGACGGCGAGGAGCTGCGCCCCTGGATGACCGGGCGCTTCCAGGCCGAACTCGCGCGCACCGGGCGGCCGTTCGTGCACCTGCGCGGCTCCCGCGAGGAGCGGCTGCGGACGGCCGTCGGCGCGGTGGACGCCCTGCTCGCGGCGGGCTGGGAGTTCGGCGATCCGCTGCCCGATCTGACGGGCGCCGGTGCCGCCGGGGAGGGCCGGTGAGCCCCGCGGACACCGGCCGCGTACGGGCCGCGCGCCGCGAGAGGCACGACAACAGACCGGAGAAGCACGACGGCAAGCCGGAGGAGTACGACGGCAAACCGGAGGTGCACGCCGAGCCGGAGGCGCACGACGCCAGGCCGGAGGCGCACGACAAGCCCGAGGAGCACGAGACGCCGGACGAGCACGAGATGCCCGAGGGCTACGACAAGTACGCCTTCGAACCCTTCGCGGTGGCGGTCGATCTGGCGGTGTTCACCGTCCGGGAGGGCCTGCTGCAGGTGCTGCTCGTCGAACGCGGGCAGGCACCCTGGGCCGGCCACCGCGCCCTGCCCGGCGGCTTCGTCCGGCCCGCGGAGTCCGCGGAGTCCGCCGCCCGCCGCGAACTCGCCGAGGAGACGGGGCTCGCCGGGGCACTGGCCGAGGCGGTGCACCTGGAGCAGCTGGCCACCTACAGCGCACCCGACCGCGATCCGCGGATGCGGGTGGTCTCGGTCGCCTACACCGCGCTCGTACCGGACCTGCCCGAGCCGCGCGGCGGGGGAGACGCGGCCCGCGCCGACTGGGTGGCCCCCGCCGCCGCCGGACCGCTCGCCTTCGACCACGCGCAGATCCTCGCCGACGCCCGGCTGCGCATCGGCGCCAAGCTCGAATACACCTGCCTGGCAACGGAGTTCTGCCCGCCGCGGTTCACCCTCGGGGAGCTCCAGCAGGTCTACGAGACGGTCTGGGACACCCGCCTGGACCGCCCCAACTTCCGCCGCAAGGTGCTCGCCACCCCCGGCTTCGTCGAGCCGGTCCCGGGCGCCGCCCGCCTCACCGGGGGCCGCGGCAAACCCGCCGCCCTCTACCGCGCGGGCCCGGCCACCGCCCTGCACCCGCCGCTCCTGCGACCCGAAGGACGCCCCTGATGACCCAGCCTCCCGTGCTCGCCGCCGCCACCGGTTCCCTGCTCGGCCTCGCCCTCGGGGACGCGCTCGGCGCACCCACCGAGTTCCAGGACCTGCCCGCGATCCTCGCCGCGCACGGCCCCTGGCGGGAGCTGGAGCTGCCGGACCCCGCCAAGGTCACCGACGACACCCAGATGACCCTGGCCCTCGGCGACGCGCTGCGCGAGACGATGGACCGCGGCCCGCTGGACGCCCCGCAGATGACCGAGGCGGTACGGGCGGCCTTCGTCGACTGGTCCGTCTCGCCGGAGAACGACCGCGCCCCGGGCGCCACCTGCCTGCGCGCCTGCGAGCTCCTCGCCGACGCCGGGCGCCCCTGGCAGGACGCCAGCCGCGTCGACTCCAAGGGCTGCGGTGCCAATATGCGGGTCGCCCCGCTCGGCCTCGTACCCCGCCTCGGTGACGAACAGCGGGCGGGCGGCGCCCAGTTGCAGGCCGCCCTCACCCACGGCCACCCGACCGCGCTGGCCGCCTCCGACCTGACCGCCCACGCGATACGCCTGCTCGCCGAGGGCACCGAACCCGCCGCACTGCTCGACCAGTTGCGCGCGTACGCCGGGGACAACCGGGAGACCTACCACGAGCACTGGCTCGGCGACCTGTGGACCCGGAGCCACGCGGCCTCGGCCGAGGAGTTCATCCGGCGCGGCTGGGACGAGTGCCTGGACTCCCTGGAGCGGCTGCGCTCGGCGCTCGGGTCCGCCTCCCCGGAGGCCGACCCCTGCGAGGCCACCGGCGCGGGCTGGATCGCCGAGGAGGCGCTCGCCACCTCGCTGCTCTGCTTCCTGCAGTTCGCCGACGAGCCGGTCACCGCCCTGCGCCGGGCCGCCTGCACCTCCGGCGACTCCGACTCGCTCGCCGCCCTGACCGGAGCCTTCGCCGGGGCCCACCACGGCACCGGCACCTGGCCCAGCGAATGGGCCGACCGCATCGAGTACGAAAGCCGCCTGGTGACGCTCGGGGCGCTCTGGGACGCCTGAGCGACGGACGACGATTTCTGAGCGGCGGACGACGATTTCTGAGCGGCGGACGACGGCTCCGGGGGCGGTGCCGAAGGGTGCCGGGCCGCCCGCCGCCGACCACCGGGCGGTGGTCGCCGAGCGGGCCCCCGGCGTCAGGCGGGGATCTGCCGCAGCAGCAGGGCGGCCACCGCGGGGTGGAGCACGTCGTGGTGGGCGCCACCGGTGGCGGGGTCTCCGCGCCGCACCAGCGAGGAGGCGTCGACGTTGACGATGCCGGGGTCCGGGAGCCCCGCCTCGACGACCGCCTCGATCCCCTGCGCCGCGGTGCCGTTCAGCCCGTGCAGTCCGTCGAAGCCCGCCGCCCCCCACTTCCGGGCGACCGAGGAGAGTTCCGCGGAGTCGCCGGCCATCTGGGCGGCCAGGGGGTGCATCAGCCCGAGGGCGAGGTCGTGCCGCGAGAAGCAGCAGACCACGGACCCCTCGACGAACCGCTCGTGCTCCCACAGGGCCCCGTGCCCCGAGACGTGCTGCGGGATGCTGCCGGAGAAGGCGAAGTGGGACATGGCGGCCTGCAGGAGGGTGAGGCTGTGCACGCGGCCCGCGCTCCGGCCGGGGCCGCTCCTGCCGAGGCCGCGCAGGGCGAATCCGGCCAGCCGCCCGCCCAGCCCGTGGCCGACGAGATGGATCCGCACCCGGTCCGGATCGACCAGCTCGCGCAAGCAGGCGCCGAGACCGAGCTGCCCGACAAGACCCGCCCTCCGCCGCAGCACGTGGTGGACGACCTGCCTGAGCAACTCGTGTGCCCCGTACCAGAGTTCATCCGGGTCCAGCTCCCGTTGGTCCCCACCCACCGGGCCAGGGCCGACCACGGTCCCGATCCGGCCCACCCGGGCGCTGGGCGGCTCCACGGGCCGGGGCCCGGCGGTCTGCACCTCCTGGAGGGTGCCCTCCTCGGAGGGGTCCTCGGTGAGTTCGGGCTCCGCGCGCTCCTCCCGTTCCCCGTCCCGCTCCTCCTCGCCGCGCTCCCAGTTCTCGCGGGCGTCCCGCAGCGCGCCGGTGAACTCCGCGCAGATCGCCTGCGTGTCCTCCACCAGCATCAACGGGTCCGCCTGGGGCAGCAGTTCCCCCTCGGTGTCGCTGGTGTAGTCGGCGCGCGGGTCGTGCAGCGGGACCTCCGCGAGCCGGCGCAGCGCGGAGCCGAAGTCGTCGAAGGCGGCGGCGCGCCGGGGGCGGTCGGCGAGCAGCTCCGCCAGGGTGTCGAGGGCGACGGCGCTGTCCGGCAGGATCCGGAGGAGGTCCTCCCGCATCAGCCGGGTGAGCGCCGGTCTCGCCGCGCGCTCCGCCCGCAGTGTGTCCTCCTCGACTCCCGGCGCGCCCTCGTCCCGGAAGACCAGCGACGGCCACCGCACGCCCACCGCACCGGGGGCCGGTGCCCCGGGTGGCAGCTGCTCCGCCAGGAGGCGCAGCATCCCGCGGTCGAAGCCCGCACCGAGGGCCGGGTCGTTGTGCGCGCCGTGCACGAACACGTACAGGTCCTCGACGCCGCTGTCCCCGACCGCGGCCAGGGTCCGCGCCGCCCGCTCCCGGTCGAAGCCGCCGTCCGCGCCGAACTCCAGCCACCCCAGGTGCCGTACGCCCTCGTCCGTGCCCAGCTGTTCCATGGCCCGCCTCCTCGTACCGCCCCGCTCCACCCGGAGGAGGCGAGGCCGCGCACCGCCCGTCCGCGGCTGCCCGGCACCCGGCGTCTTCCGGGGATGCCCGCATTCCCCGGGAACGGGGCGGCACACACGCCGTCGAGGGGGCGCTCGCGGTGAAGTCCCGGGCGCCGCCGCGAGGTTGCGGGATCTGCGCGGTGCTCGCCGTCAGGCGGTCCGAGCCGTCCCGTCTTCCGCCGGGTCCCCGGCCACCGACCGCCGCCGCACCCGTACGAGGAAGTCCTCCACCCGGCGGGCATCGGGCTCCGCGGGCAGCGGGGTGCGGGTCGCCGCCCGCTCGGCCTCCGCAGCGAGGCGGTGCATCCACTTCTCGGCCTCGGTCCAGGAGACCTCGCCCCGCCTCACCGCGAGCAGCGGCTCACGCTGCTCGCCCACCTCGACGGCCAGCCGCCCGGTGCGCAGCAGATCGCGGCAGCTCATCAGGAGCCGCAGCAGATGCATGGCGTGCTTCCAGCGCGGTGCCCCGTGGCGGCGGACATCGGCTTCGAGCTTCCTGCGCTGGCCGTGGGCGTAGCCGACGAAGGTCTCGTGCACCCGGCGGGACAGGAAGGCCCCCCGCAGGGCGAGGAGTTCACGGCCGGTGTCGTCGAGGCGGGTGACCAGCGGGGAGTGCAGGCACTCCAGGATGTTCGGGTTGGCGCGCAGGGCGAGCGAGCAGAACCGCTCGATCTCCCAGGAGAACTGCTCCGGCGCGGGGCCCTCCACATGCTCCGGCGGCTTCTCGAACCGCCAGAACAGCGGGGCGGGCGCCGCGAAGACGCCCCGCAGATCGGTGTCGCTGCCCTCGGTCGCCAGGCCGAAGGCGCGCGAGCCCATGACACAGGCGTACACGGTGTGGCGCTCCACCAGGGCGGCGGGGCCGGGCGGATCGGGCAGGACAGCGCCCGCCGGGGCTTCGGACATGCGCCGAGACTACGAGCGGGCGCCCCGGCCCACCACGGCTTTTCGGCCCCCGGCCGGGGCCCGCCGCACGGCCCGGCCCGGGCTTTGGCCGCGGTCTCGAAGGGCGGGCTCGGTACGCCGCCCCCGCCCGGGCTGACTACCCTGGGCGGGTACGCCGGAAGCGGCGTCGGCCGCCCGGAGGACGCCCGCGGCGGGCACGGCGGCACGAGTCGAGCAGGCGAGGAGCGACAGGGTGGCGGTACGAGCGGTCAGGGGCGCCGTCCAGCTGGAGCGGGACACCGCCGAGCACATGGACGAGCAGGTCAGCGAACTCCTCACCGCGGTCCTGGCCCGCAACGGCCTCGGCACCGAGGACCTGATCAGCATCTGGTTCACCGCCACCCCCGATCTGCACAGCGACTTCCCGGCCGCCGCCGCCCGCAAGCTCGGCATCACCGACGTCCCGCTGATCTGCGCCCAGGAACTCGACATCGACGGCGCCATGCCCCGGGTCGTCCGCCTGCTCGCGCACATCGAGTCCGACCGCCCGCGCGCCGAGATCACGCACGTCTACCTCGGGGCCGCCGCCTCCCTCCGCAAGGACATCGCCCAGTGAGAAGCGCGCTCGTCATCGGCACCGGACTCATCGGCACCTCGGCCGCCCTGGTCCTCGCCTCCCGCGGGGTGCGGGTGCACCTGGCCGACCACGACCCCGAGGCGGTACGGACCGCCGCCTCGCTCGGCGCCGGGACCGACACACCCCCCGAGGCTCCGGTCGACCTCGCCCTGGTGGCGGTGCCGCCCGCCCGGGTCGCGGGCACCCTCGCGGACGCCATGGAGCGCGGACTCGCCCGCGGCTACCTCGACGTGGCCAGCGTCAAGGGCGGGCCGCTGCGCGAACTGCGGGCCCGCGGGCTCGACCTCTCGGCGTACCTCGGCACCCACCCGATGTCCGGCCGGGAGCGGTCGGGACCGCTCGCCGCCGTCCCCGACCTCTTCGAGGGGCGGCCCTGGGTGCTCACGCCCACCCCGGAGACCGGCACCGAGGTCCTCAACCTCGCCCTCGAACTCGTCGCCCTGTGCCGTGCCGTCCCGGTGGTCATGGACGCGGAGGCGCACGACCGCGCCGTCGCCCTGGTCTCGCACATGCCGCACCTGATGTCGAGCCTGGTCGCCGCCCGCCTGGCGGAGGCCGAGGAGGCCGCGGTCCGGCTGTGCGGCCAGGGCATCCGCGATGTGACCCGGATCGCCGCCTCCGAGCCCCGGATGTGGATCGACATCCTCTCCGCCAACCCCGGCCCGGTCGCGGACGTGCTCGCCGAGGTCGCCGAGGACCTCGGCGAGACGGTGGCCGCGCTGCGCGCCCTGCAGTCCTGTGACGAGGACAAGCGCACCCGGGGCGGCTCGGGCGTCGAGGCGGTCCTGCGCCGCGGGAACGCCGGGCAGGTCCGGGTCCCCGGCAAGCACGGCGCGGCCCCGCGTACGTACGAGAGCGTCTCGGTGCTCATCGACGACCAGCCGGGGCAGCTCGCCCGGATCTTCGCGGACGCGGGCCGCGCCGGGGTCAACGTCGAGGACGTCCGCATCGAGCACGCCACCGGGCAGCAGGCCGGTTTCGTCCAGCTGATGGTGGAGCCGGGCGCGGTGCCGGTGCTCACCCGGGCGCTCGGCGAGCAGGGCTGGGCGCTGCGCACCTGAGGGGGCACCGGGCCGCCCGGTACCCGGCCGGTCCCGGCGGAACCCGCGTACCGGAAGGTGCCGACAGCCCCCTCGCCCCCGGAAGGTACGGTGTGGGGTCCGCGTCCGACGGCCGTGAACCGGGCCTTCGCGGAGCCAGTAACCTTGTGCGGGGCGCCGTCGCGCCCCGCTCGCGCCCTCACCCCGTACCAGGAAGGTGTCCTTCGCCGTGGAAACCGCCGCCGAGACCACCCCGGCCGTCATCGTCGCCATCGACGGCCCCTCCGGCACCGGCAAGTCGAGCACCTCGAAGGCCGTCGCCGCCCAGCTCGGCCTCAGCTACCTGGACACCGGCGCCCAGTACCGGGCGATCACCTGCTGGATGGTGGAGAACGGCATCGACGTCGCGGACCCGGCCGCCGTCGCCGCCGCCGCGGCCAAGCCCGAGATCGTCTCCGGCACCGACCCGGCCGCCCCCGCCATCACGGTGGACGGCAGGGACGTGGCGCAGGCCATCCGGACCCCCGAGGTGACCTCCAAGGTCAGCGCCGTCAGCGCGGTGCCCGAGGTGCGCAGCCTGATCACCGGGCTGCAGCGCTCCATCGCCGCCTCCGCCGCCGGGGGCATCGTGGTCGAGGGCCGCGACATCGGCACCACGGTGCTGCCGGGCGCCGACCTCAAGATCTTCCTGACCGCCTCGCCGGAGGCGCGCGCCGCCCGCCGCAGCGGTGAGCTGAAGGGCTCGGACGTGCAGGCCACCCGCGAGGCGCTGATCAAGCGGGACACCGCCGACTCCAGCCGCAAGACCTCGCCGCTCGCCAAGGCCGACGACGCCGTCGAGGTGGACACCACCGAGCTCACCCTCCAGCAGGTCATCGAGTGCGTCGTCACCCTCGTCGAGGAGAAGCGGGCCGCGAAGTGAGCGCTCCCGCACCGGCGCCCACCGAGCGGAGCGCCGAACTCGGCAGACGCATCGGCGTCCCGCTCGTGCACGGCTTCTACCGTCCGCGGGTGCTCGGCGCCTGGCGGGTCCCGGCCCGCGGTCCGCTGATCTTCGCCGTCAACCACTCGCACTTCGTGGACGGGCCGATGCTGCTCGGCGCCTCCCCGCGCCCCGTGCACTTCCTGATCAAGAAGGAGATGTTCGGCGGCCCGCTCGGCAGCTTCCTCGACGCCATCGGGCAGCTCTCCGTCGACCGCGACTCGGTGGACCGCGCCGCGATCATGCGCGCCCTGGGCGTCCTGGACAACGGCGGCGTGCTCGGCATCTTCCCCGAAGGCACCCGGGGCGAGGGCGACTTCAGCTCGCTGCGGGCCGGACTCGCCTACTTCGCGGTGCGCAGCGGGGCGCCCATCGTGCCGGTGGCGGTGCTCGGCAGCGCCGAGGGGCGCAGCCGCCTGATACCGGCCTGGCCGCCGCTGCGCAGCAGGATCGACCTGGTCTTCGGTGAACCCTTCGAGGCGCAGGAGGCCTCGGGGGGTCCCGGTGAGACCCGCGGGCGGCGCACCCGCAAGGCGCTCGACGAGGCCACCGTGCGGATCCAGGAGCGGCTCGCCGCCCACCTGGAGAACGCCAGGCGGCTGACCGGGCGCTGAGTGACACTTGAGCAGTGGGCCGCCCGCGCCGGTGGGCCACGATCACCACGATGAACGAGGTACGCACTTCATGAACGACCCCATCCAGCCCGGGGACGCCGAGCCTTCGGCGGCCTCCGAGGCCGCGGAGCACGACCACGGCGAACTCGGCGAGAGCGAGTACGCGGCGTTCATGGAGCTGGCCGCCGAGGAGGGCTTCGACGCCGAGGACGTCGAGGGCGCCATCGAGGAGGCCGGGCACGGCCCGCTGCCGGTGCTCGCCGTCGTCGGCCGCCCCAATGTCGGCAAGTCGACCCTGGTGAACCGCTTCATCGGCCGCCGGGAGGCCGTCGTCGAGGACAAGCCCGGCGTCACCCGCGACCGGGTGACCTACGAGGCCGAGTGGGCGGGCCGCCGCTTCAAGGTCGTCGACACCGGCGGCTGGGAGCAGGACGTCCTCGGCATCGACGCCTCCGTCGCCGCCCAGGCCGAGTACGCCATCGAGGCCGCCGACGCGGTGGTCTTCGTGGTCGACTCCACGGTGGGCGCCACCGACACCGACACCGCCGTGGTCCGGCTCCTGCGCAAGGCGGGCAAGCCCGTGGTGCTCGCGGCCAACAAGGTGGACGGCCCGAGCGGCGAGGCCGACGCCACCGCCCTCTGGTCGCTCGGCCTGGGCGAGCCCCACCCGGTCTCGGCCCTGCACGGCCGCGGCACCGGCGACATGCTCGACGCCGTACTGGAGGCGCTGCCCGAGGCGCCCGCGCAGCGCTTCGGCACCGCGGTCGGCGGCCCCCGCCGGGTGGCCCTCATCGGCCGCCCCAACGTCGGCAAGTCCTCCCTGCTGAACAAGGTGGCCGACGAGGAGCGCGTCGTCGTCAACGAACTCGCCGGCACCACCCGCGACCCGGTCGACGAGATGATCGAACTCGGCGGCAGGACCTGGAAGTTCGTGGACACCGCCGGTATCCGCAAGCGGGTCCATCTGCAGCAGGGCGCCGACTACTACGCCTCGCTGCGCACCGCCGCCGCGGTGGAGAAGGCGGAGGTGGCCGTCGTCCTGATCGACGCCGCCGACAGCATCAGCATCCAGGACCAGCGCATCGTGACGATGGCGGTGGAGGCCGGGCGGGCCCTGGTCCTCGCGTACAACAAGTGGGACACCCTCGACGAGGAGCGCCGCTACTACCTGGAGCGCGAGATCGAGACCGAGCTGGCCCAGGTGGCCTGGGCGCCCCGGGTCAACATCTCGGCGCGCACCGGCCGCCACATGGAAAAGCTGGTCCCGGCGATCGAGACCGCGCTCGCGGGCTGGGAGACCCGGGTGCCCACCGGCCGTCTCAACGCCTTCCTCGGCGAACTCGTCGCCTCCCACCCGCACCCGGTGCGCGGCGGCAAGCAGCCCCGGATCCTCTTCGGCACCCAGGCCGGCACCAAGCCGCCCCGCTTCGTGCTCTTCGCCTCCGGCTTCATCGAGCACGGCTACCGGCGCTATGTGGAGCGCAGGCTCCGCGAGGAGTTCGGCTTCGAGGGCACCCCGATCCACATCTCGGTACGGGTACGCGAGAAGCGCGGCCGCAAGAAGTAGCCGCCGCCCAGGGCGGGATGAGACGGCGGCACGAGGAGGGCCGCCCCGGATCAGCCGGGGCGGCCCTCCTCCTGTGCCGGGACGTGCCGGGCGTCCTCGCGCGGCGGGCGCCGGTTCAGCGTTCCCGGCGCGGAGCGGGCGGGAGCGCGGCGGGCACCCGGTCCCCGGCGCCCGGCAGCCGTCCGACCGGCTGCCAGGCGGGCGGCGGGGTGCGGTGGCGGCCCTTGCGGCGGCCCGGTTCCGGCAGTTGGTAGGTGCCCGAGTGGTGGGTGACCCCCGGCAGCGGATCGTGCCGCCCCGCCCACAGGTCCGTGAGGTCCGCGCCGAAACCGCGGAAGGTCAGGTGTTCCTCGCCCGTCCGGTCACCCGGAAGCGCCTTGAAGGCCCTTCGGTACTCCGCGTAGAGCGCGTCGTAGATCGGGGTGGGGGAGACGGGTGCCCCGAGGTCGTGCGCGGGGCGCATCGAGGGGATCGGGCTCAGCGGGCGGCGGTTGGGGTCGTAGGCGTGCACGTATGAGCCAACGACCCACCGGGCTCTCGGATGCGGGCGGCGCGCCCAATTCGCCCCGACGGTCCGGGAATCGGGTGCGCCCGGGAGCCCGCCGCCGCGCTCAGGTGCCGGAGAGCGGCATCGCGGCGCCCGCGAGGAGGCCGCCCGCCGCCGCCCGGTCCAGGGCGTTCCGCAGCAGGTCCTCGCGGGGCTGGCGGCCGATGGAACCGGCCGGGGCGGCGAAGACCAGCACCTGCTGGAGCTTGGCGGCGGCGGTGCGCCAGCTGTCGGTCACCTGCAGCGGGCGGTGCGCCTGCCACCAGGCGACCGGCGCCCCGCCGGAGGCGCCCGGCTGCAGGATCGCGTGCAGCTGACCGGTGGCGACCAGCACCGACCAGCCGTGCAGCACCCGCGGTACGGCGTCCAGGCGGGGCAGCGGCTGGAAGCCGTGATCGAGCAGCAGGGAGAGGAACTCGTCCACCCCGGCGGTGCTGCCGGGCCGGGCCACCGCGCCGGTCGGCTCGACCACGAGCGCCGGGTGCAACTCGTCCTCCAGGAGCACGAGTCCGCTGGTCACGCCGAGCACGGCGGGCCCCGGGGCGTCCGCGGCGGGGGCCTCGTCCTCGGTCAGCGAGCGCACCGCGCCCTGGAGTTGGTCCTCGGTCACCCGCACCACCTGGGAGGGCAGGCAGGTGGCGTGGGCGAAGGCGAGGACCGCGGTCTCCTCGCCGACGAACAGGACCGTGCTGGTGTGCTCCTGCTCCGAGTCGCCGGGGGTGCGGCAGGAGGTGCAGTCGTAGCCCCCGGGGGTGTTGTCGCCGACGAGCAGCCTGTCGGCTT
This sequence comes from Streptomyces physcomitrii, assembly GCF_012273655.1. Classification (GTDB taxonomy): domain Bacteria; phylum Actinomycetota; class Actinomycetes; order Streptomycetales; family Streptomycetaceae; genus Streptomyces; species Streptomyces physcomitrii. The sequence continues at coordinate 12,703 of NZ_JAAWWP010000012.1, forward strand.
CCTCGTCGCCGATCTCGGCACGTACGTCGTCGCTGAGGTCGAGCATGCGCGGCACGGGGGGCTCCTCGGTATCGGTTCGTGCGGCCGCCGGGCAACTCCCGGCTCAATCCAGGACAACGGGGAATCCGCCGTCCGGGTCACGGCCCCCGGCCCGCCGGGTCCCTCGGGGCACACATGTGCGACAAAGCGCCCCGGCAAGTCCTGGCCTGCGGTGCTCCGGGCCCGCGTCAACACGCGTATGCACCGTTCGGCGGATTCCCCGGCGAGGCCGTATCCCGCTCCCCACCTGCACGGATACAGATGAGTTCCCGAAACCGCCTCTCAATCGGGAAACGGTCTTGGAACAAGACCATGATGATGCCCAACCATCGGGCGAACACCCGGGTCTAACCTTCCGGTAGGCGGATGAGCTGGGTCATCCGCAGGCAAACAATGCGATACGGGGCCGTATGCACATCTCCTTTCTCCTCCACAACGCGTACGGAATCGGCGGGACCATCCGGACCACCTACAACCTCGCCGACGCGCTTGCCGAGCACCACGAGGTCGAGATCGTCTCGGTCTTCCGGCACCGCGAGCAGCCGACCTTCAGCCATGACCCGCGCGTGAAGGTCCGTCATCTCGTCGACATCCGCAAGGACAGCCCGACCTACGAGGGGGACGCACCCGACTACCTGCGCCCCGCCTCGGTCTTCCCGAACGCCGAGGGGAGGTACGCGCAGTACAGCCGGCTGACCGACCGGCGTATCGCCGCGTACCTCAAGGGCGTCGAGGCCGATGTCGTCATCGGCACCCGCCCCGGACTCAATGTGCACCTGGCCCGCGAGACCCGGCCGGGACCGGTGCGCATCGGCCAGGAGCACCTGACCCTCGACAGCCACACGCCCTCCCTGCGCAGGCAACTGCGCGCCGTGTACCCCCGCCTGGACGCGCTGACCACGACGACCGAGGCGGACGCGCGGGCCTACCGGCACAAGATGCGGCTGCCCGGGGTGCGGATCGAGGCGGTGCCCAACTCGGTGCCCGCGCCGAGCGTGCAGCCCGCCGACGGCTCCGGCAAGTGGGTCGTCGCGGCGGGCAGGCTCGCGCCGGTCAAGCGCTACGACCTGCTGATCAAGGCCTTCGACATCGTGCGCGCCTCGCGGCCCGACTGGCGGCTGCGGATCTACGGCTCGGGCAGGCAGCAGGACAAGCTGCGCGGGCTGATCGACCGGCTCGGCCTCTACAACCACGTCTATCTGATGGGCCGGGCCAACCCGATCGAGCCCGAGTGGGCCAAGGGCTCCATCGCGGCGGTCACCTCCAGCCTGGAGTCCTTCGGGATGACCATCGTCGAGGCCATGCGCTGCGGGCTGCCGGTGGTCGCCACCGACTGCCCGCACGGGCCCGGCGAGATCATCGACGACGGGGTCGACGGGCGCCTGGTGAAGACCGGCAGCGCCAGGTCCATCGCCTCCGGCCTGCTCGAACTCATCAACGACGACGAGCTGCGCAAGGGGATGGCCGCGGCCGCCCTGCGGGACTCCGAGCGCTTCGACCCCTCGCAGGTCGGCGAGCGCTTCGAGTCCCTGCTGACCGACCTGACCCGCCGCGGCGGCGGCCGGATGCGGGGCTCCCTGCACCGCACCAGGGGAGCGCTGCTCGGCAGCGTCTACGCCCTCGGCGACGCCGGCCGTACCGCCATCCTGAAGGGGCGCACCGCATGACCACCCTGCTTCCGGCCTCCCCGGACGACCGGCGCGAGGACGCGGCGCCGCAGCTGCTGCACGCCGACTGCGTGGCCGACTCGGCGGGCGGACTCACCTTCGACGTCGAGGACCCGGGCACGCCCGGCACCGCGCACCTGCTGCTCAGGCGGCGCGCCGGCGAGGACACCGCCGAGACCGCCGAGGAGGTGCGGCTGCCGCTCTCCCCGTCCGCGGGCGGCCGGCTGCGGGCGGCGCTGCCGAGCGGGGTCTCCCTCGCCGAGGGCCGCTGGGACGCCTTCGCCCAGGTGACCGGCGAGGAGCCGCTGCGGCTCACGCCCCGCCTGCTCGACCTGCGCTCGCTGGTCGACCGGGTCCCCGGCGGCGCCCTCGGCCATGTCGCGGTACGCATCCCGTACGCGACCAAGCACGGCAACCTGACGGTGCGCAGCTGGTGGCGGGCCCCGCACGCCGAGGCCGGGGAGGTCCTGCCGACCGAGGACCGACTGACCGTGCACGGGCGGCTGATCGGCGCCCGGCTGACCCCCGGCGGGCACGCCGAACTCCGCGGCCGCCACCGCGACAAGCCGGTGGTACGCGCCCGACTCACCGGCACCGCGGGCGCCTTCACCCTCTCCGTGGACTACGCGCGGCTCACCGAGGCGGCCGGGCCCGGCGTCTGGGACCTGTGGCTGCTGCCCGAGGGCGAACCGGGGCCGCGGGCCCGCCTCGCCCGGCTGCTCGACGACATCGCCGACCGCAAGGCGGTGTTCACCTATCCGCCCACCACGGTCCGTACCGCGGGCGGCGAGCTGACGGCCCGGCCGTACTACACCGTCGACAACAACCTCTCGCTGGCGGTGGACCGGGTCTGAGGGGGCGCGTTCCCGGGGGACCGGGCTCAAGCGTTCCCGGTGGGGGACCGGTCCCGAGCGGGCTGAGCGCCCGGCCCGACCGGGACCGCGTACGGCGCGACCGCGAGTGCCCCGCCCGCGCTCGACCGGAACCGCGCTCGACCGGAACCGCACCCGACCGGAACCGCACCCGACCGATGCCGCCGTACGGCCGGCCTTGCGGACGCGGCCTGTCCGCAAGGCCTGGCAGACTCGGCGCCATGCTGGAGACCTCGGCCCGACTGCTGCGTCTGCTGTCCCTGCTGCAAGCCCACCGCGAGTGGTCCGGCACGGCGCTGGCGGACCGGCTCGGGGTGAGCGCGCGCACCGTGCGCCGGGACGTGGACCGGCTGCGCGAACTCGGCTACCCGGTCAACGCCAGCCCCGGTACCGGCGGCGGCTACCAGCTCGGGGCCGGCGCCGAACTGCCCCCGCTGCTGCTCGACGACGAGGAGGCGGTGGCCGTCGCGGTGGGGCTGCGGACGGCCGCCGGGCACGGCGTCGAGGGCATCGGCGAGACCTCGGTACGCGCCCTCGCCAAGCTGGAGCAGGTGCTCCCGGACCGGCTGCGCCGCCGGGTCGGCGCGCTCACCGCGTACACCGTCCCCCTGCTCCGCGGCCCGGGAGCGGTCGCCGCCGACCCGGGCCTGCTCACCGAACTCGCCCACGCCTGCCGGGACTTCGTGACGCTGCGCTTCGGCTACCGCGACCACGGCGGCACCGAGACCCGGCGCCGGGCCGAGCCGCACCGGCTGGTCTGCACCGAACGGCTCTGGTACCTGGTCGCCTGGGACCTGGACCGCGAGGACTGGCGCACCTTCCGGGTGGACCGGCTCACCCTCCGCCCGCCGCACGGCCCGCGCTTCGTGCCCCGCCCGCCGCCGGCCGAGGACCTGGCGGCCTATGTCTCCCGCGGCGTCTCCACCGGGGTGTACGCGGTCCGGGCGGTGGTGCGGCTCTTCGTACCGCTGGCGGAGGCGGCCGCCCGGGTCTCGCCCTCGGCCGGGGTCCTGGAGGCGGAGAGCGCGGGCAGCTGCCTGCTGCGCACCGGGGCCCACCGGACGGACGTGCTGCTCCTCCATGTGCTGCTGCTCGGCTTCGACTTCGAGGTGCTGGAACCCACCGCGCTCATCGAGGAGTGCCGGGTGCTCCGGGACCGTCTGTCTGACTCACTGGCGCGTGGGGGCGGTCCTTCACGGCCGGATACGCGTAGCGGGGATGGTGCAGGTCGAAGGCCGGGGACTCCGAGCGGATCCGCGGCAGGGTGACGAAGTTGTGCCGGGGCGGCGGGCAGGAGGTGGCCCACTCCAGCGAACGCCCGTATCCCCAGGGGTCGTCGACGGTGACCTTCTCGCCGTACTTCGCCGTGCGCCAGACGTTGTAGAGGAAGGGCAGCGTGGACAGGCCGAGCAGGAAGGCGCCGATGGTGGAGAGGGTGTTGAGCGCGGTGAAGCCGTCGGCGGCCAGATAGTCGGCGTACCGGCGGGGCATGCCCTCGGCGCCCAGCCAGTGCTGCACCAGGAAGGTGGTGTGGAAGCCGGTGAAGAGCGTCCAGAAGTGGATCTTCCCGAGCCGCTCGTCGAGCAGCTTGCCGGTGAACTTGGGCCACCAGAAGTGGAATCCGCCGAAGGTCGCGAAGACGACGGTGCCGAAGACCACGTAGTGGAAGTGGGCGACGACGAAGTACGTGTCGGTGACGTGGAAGTCGAGCGGCGGCGAGGCGAGGATCACGCCGGTCAGCCCGCCGAAGAGGAAGGAGACGAGGAAGCCGGTCGCCCAGAGCATCGGGGTCTCGAAGGAGAGCGAGCCGCGCAGCATGGTGCCGGACCAGTTGAAGAACTTCACCCCGGTCGGCACCGCGATCAGGAAGGACAGCAGCGAGAAGTACGGCAGCAGCACCGCGCCGGTGGCGAACATGTGGTGCGCCCAGACCACCACGGACAGCCCGGTGATGGTCATGGTGGCGGCCACCAGGGTCGCGTAGCCGAAGATCGGCTTGCGGGCGAAGACCGGGATGATCTCCGTGATGATGCCGAAGAACGGCAGCGCGATGATGTAGACCTCCGGGTGCCCGAAGAACCAGAACAGGTGCTGCCACAGGAGCGCGCCGCCGTTCGCCGGGGCGAAGACCTGGGCGCCGAACCGGCGATCGGCCTCCAGGGCGAGCAGCGCGGCGGCGAGCACCGGGAAGGCCATCAGCACCAGGATCGAGGTGAAGAGCACGTTCCAGGTGAAGATCGGCATCCGGAACATGGTCATCCCCGGGGCGCGCATCCCGATGACGGTGGTCAGGAAGTTCACCGCGCCGAGGATCGTGCCGAAGCCCGAGAGCGCCAGCCCCATGATCCACAGGTCGGCGCCCACGCCCGGGGTGTGCACGCCGCTGTTGAGCGGGGCGTAGGCGAACCAGCCGAAGTCCGCGGCCCCGTCCGGGGTGAGCAGGGAGCCGATCACCATCAGGCCGCCGAAGAGGAAGAGCCAGTACGAGAGCATGTTCAGGCGGGGGAAGGCCACATCGGGGGCGCCGATCTGCAGGGGCATGATCTCGTTGGCGAACCCGGCGAAGGTGGGGGTCGCGAACAGCAGCAGCATGATCGTCCCGTGCAGGGTGAAGAGCTGGTTGTACTGCTCGCCGGAGAGCGCCTGGAGGCCCGGGCGGGCCAGCTCCGCGCGCATCAGCAGGGCCATCAGCCCGGCGGCCAGGAAGAAGCAGAAGGAGGTGATCAGGTACAGGTGCCCGATCTTCTTGTGGTCCGTGGTGGTCAGCCAGTCGACGAGGACCCGGCCGCGGCCCCGCGCCGGGGCGGGCGGGAGTGCGGGCGGTGCCTCGCTACGGGTGTCCGTGGGGGAGACCATGGGTTTCGCTCGCCGCCTGTCGGTGTCCGCCCGCACCGGACCGGGCGCGGATCCTGTGGGAAAGACGTGAAGGTTCCATGACAGCGCGCCCGTGGTCCGTAATTCTCCGGGGGAAAACAAGTGACGCGTTTTCAAGAGTGCACGCAATTCCCGGGGGTTATTTTTGCGACCGGGCTGAGCGTCCCCGAATTGACCCGGACGGGTGTCGTCCAAACGGGTAACCGCTCGGCAGTACGAAGCGGCAATCGCCGATCCCCGTGTTGATCAGCTGTGACACAAGTGTGACGGGAGGGCGACGGTGACGCTGGGTGTCCGTGCTGGGCGCACCCCGCGCCCGGCCGGGACTACCGCCTCCCGCGCCCGCCGCCTACGGTGGGCCGCATGGCACGCATTCCGACCCCGCCCCAAGAGCCGCAGGACGAGCCCGAGACCTACGTGGGACTCGGCGCGGAGGCCGCCGAGGACCAGGCACGGGCCCGCGGCTGGTCCACCGTCCGCGCGGTACCGCCCGGCGCGATGATCACCATGGAGTACCTCGCGGGACGGCTGAACTTCGAGGTCGCGGACGGCGTCGTACGCCGCTCCTGGAAGGGCTGAGCCCCCGCGGCGGACAGCAGGCAGGCAGGACGACGGTCCGACCGGAGAGGAACCGGCCGGTACGACAGCGCGAAGGCCCCGGCTCGCAGGAGGAGCCGGGGCCTTCGCCGTGCTCGCGTACGGCCGGGCCGCGCCGGGTGACCCGCGCGCGTCCGGAGCGTGGCGACCTGTGCGGCGCCCGTCCGGAGCGCTCAGCCGCCCGCGACGGGGCGGGCCGAGGGGTTGGTGCGCGGCAGGCGGTCCGGTTGCGGGGGGCGTCTGCTGCCCGCCGGGGCGCCCGGCGACCGCTCCGAACGGCTCGTGTGGAGGGTGCCGGGGGCGTGGCCGGTGGGGCGCGGCGCCCGGGCGGCCTCCCGGGCCGCCATGTCGCTGTCCTTCGCCTCGGCGGGGACCAGGGCGGGCACCGGGGCGACCGGCACCGGGGCGGCGGTCCCGCGGTCCCGCAGGCGGTCCCGGAGCCGGAACAGCCAGGCCTCGACCGAGGCGATCAGCGGTTCGCACCAGGGCAGCGCGAGGAGGATCAGCAGCCCCGCGGCCCAGCCGAGGACGACATCGCTCAGCCAGTGCGTACCGAGGTAGACGGTGGTCAGTCCGACGCCGAGGGCCACCACCGCCGAGAGCGCCGACAGCCAGCGCCTGGCCCGCGGGGTGGAGGCGAGATAGGCGAGGATGCCCCAGGTCACGACCGCGTTCGCGGTGTGCCCCGAGGGGAATATGTCGCCGTCCCGCCACATCTCGTTGGAGCCGATCACCGTGGCGTAGTGCGGGCCGAGCCGGCCCATGCCGAGCTTGGCGGCGCCGACGGTGATGTTGAGCAGCAGCAGCGAGGCGCCGAGCGCGAGCATCGGCCGCAGCGTGTGCTGCCGCCAGGAGCGCCAGCCCAGCCAGGCCGCCACCATCACCGCGGTCGGGCCGCGCTGGCCGAGGACGACGTAGTAGTCCAGGAAGGCGTGGATCTCGGGCCACTGCTGGTACGGACGGAAGAACATGACCTGCCAGTCCAGGCGGACCAGCCAGGTCGTCGTCACCACCGCGGCGACGATGGCCGCGTAGAACGCCAGCGTCGCGGCGAAGAACACGACCCTGTGGCGGCTCATCGACGGCACGTCGATGTGGGCCGGCCGTTCCGGCTCACGGTCTAGGCGGGCGAAGACCCGGCCGAGACGGGTGAGGTTTCGTTCGGTGCGCACCCAATCGAAGCTACAGGGAGTGAGCTGATCTTCTCCTCGAACCGAGGGGTTTGTGATGACCATGTGATGTGGCATTGCTCTCACGGGCGAGGTAATTCGGCAGGGTTTCCCCGATTTCCCGGGCTGCCGCCCACGATTTTCCCGCGAATTTACGGAACAACCTTTCGGGGCCCGTACTCCCGGCGTTCACCAGTGTATTTGCGTGAGTTTTCCCCGCGGCCACCGGCCGGGCGGGCGAGCGGGCCGGGCGGGTTCCGGCCGGTGCCCCGAGGCCCGCCCCGCCCGGCGCCGGGGGCCCGAGAGCGGGCTGGGCCGGGTGGTCCGCGCCACCGGGAGCCCCGCGGCCGGTGAGAGGTCCGCCACTCGGCTGTCCGGATCCCTCGCGTACTCTGTCGACTCACTCGCTTTCGCCGAGGCCAGCCGCGGGAAGGCAGTACCGCCCGGGCGCCCGTGCCGCGGAGGTGCGGCTCCCCGGCACCCCGCCCCGTCGAGGACCCTCTGGGAGGTAGTACATGTCCGGGACGACCACGGCCGCGTCCCGCCTCGCGGCCGCCGCCCGGCACCGCCCGGTGGGCGGGGCCAACCGCTGGCTCGTCCTCGTGGTGCTCTGCGTGAGCCTGCTCCTGGTCGCCGTGGACGCCACCGTGCTGCACGTGGCCGTCCCCGCGGTGAGCGAGGACCTCAAGCCCGGCTCGGTCGAACTCCTGTGGATCGTCGACGTCTACCCGCTGGTCTGCGCCTCGCTGCTGATCCTCTTCGGCACCCTCGGCGACCGCATCGGACGGCGCCGGGTGCTGCTCCTCGGCTACGCCCTCTTCGGGCTCGCCTCCGCGCTCGCTGCCCTCGCCCGCACCCCGGAGGTGCTGATACTGGCCCGGGCCCTGCTCGGCGTCGGCGGCGCGATGATCATGCCGGCGACCCTCTCGCTGCTCCGCGAGGTCTTCCCCGACCGGCGGGAGCGGGCGCTGGCGATCGGCATCTGGAGCGCGGTCGCCGCGGTGGGCGCCGCGGTCGGCCCGCTGCTCGGCGGCTTCCTGATCGAGCACTTCTGGTGGGGCTCGGTCTTCCTCATCAACATCCCGCTGATGCTGGTGAGCATCCCGGTCGGCCGGATGCTGCTCCCCGAGTCCAAGGGCGACCCCTCGGGACCCTGGGACGTCCTCGGGGCGCTGATGGCCGCCGCCGGACTCTTCGGCATGGTGCTCGGGGTCAAACGCGCGGGCGGCGGCGAGGACCCGCTCGGCCCGCTGACCCTGCTGCCGCTGCTCGCCGGGGCGGGCCTGCTGGTGGCCTTCGTACGGCGCCAGCGCAGGCGGGCCCATCCGCTCGTGGACCTCAGGATGTTCGCCCGGCCCGCCTTCTCCACCGCGGTCGGCTGCATCGTGCTCGCGATGCTGGCCCTGGTCGGCCTCGAACTCATCGCCGCCCAGTACCTGCAGCTCGTCCTCGGCCTCACCCCGCTGGAGACCGGCCTTCGGCTGCTCCCGCTCACCGTCGCCGCGATGGCCGCCGGTCTCGCCGGGTCCCGTCTGCTGCACCGCTTCGGGCCCCGCCGGATGGTCTGCGCCGGCTTCTGCCTCACCGCCGCGGCGGTGGTGGTCCTCACCGCGATGGGCGGCGAGGACGACCCCGGCCTCATGCTCCTCGGCTTCGTCCTGCTCGGCTTCGGCCTGGAGGTCACCCTCTTCGGCGCCTACGAGTCCATGCTGAGCGAGGCCCCGAGGGCGCAGGCGGGCGCCGCCGCGGCGATCGGCGAGACCTCCTACCAGCTCGGCGCGGGCATCGGCATCGCCCTGCTCGGCAGCGTGATGAACGCCGCGTACTCGCCCGGCCTCGACCGGGTGGAGGGCGTGCCCTCCGGCGCCTCCGCCAAGGCGAGCCACTCCCTGGGCGAGGCCTACGAGGTCGCCGACCGGCTCGGCGGCCCGGCCGGAGCCGCCCTGCGCGCCGCGGCCCGCGACTCCTTCCTCACCGGACTGCATGTCTCGCTCCTGGTCAGCGCCGCCCTGCTGCTGCTCGGCGCGGTGGCCGCGCTGCGCCTGCCGAAGCTGATGGACTGCTCGCCGGAGCACCTCGCGGAGTGCGCGGAGCCGCAGCCCGCCGCCCCGGCCGGGCAGCAGCCCGCGCTCTCGCTGCCCGCGCAGTCCGCCCGCGAGCGCGCGCCGGTGGCCGCCGAGCCGCTGCGCTGAGCGCCCGGCACCCCTGTTCGGACCGGCCGCCCCGGGCGCCCTGTCCTGGACGCGCCGCCCGGTGCGCCGTAACGTCGGCCCCGCACGCTGACTACCACTGCTAGTTTTCCGCGCCGGAGGCCGACCGCCATGCCCGCACCCTCGAAGCTGCCGCCCTTCGACCCCGCCGACCCGCTCGGCATCGACGACCTGCTGAGCCCGGAGGACCTCGCGATCCGCGACGCGGTCCGCTCCTGGGCCGCCGACCGGGTCCTGCCGCACATCGCCGAGTGGTACGAGCGCGGCGAGCTGCCCGGCATCCGCGAGCTGGCCAAGGAGCTCGGCTCGCTCGGCGCCCTCGGCATGTCCCTGGAGGGCTACGGCTGCGCGGGCGCCAGCGCGGTGCAGTACGGACTCGCCTGCCTGGAGCTGGAGGCGGCCGACTCGGGCCTGCGCTCACTGGTCTCCGTACAGGGCTCGCTCGCCATGTACGCGATCCACCGCTTCGGTTCCGAGGAGCAGAAGCAGCGGTGGCTGCCCGGGATGGCCGCGGGCGAGATCATCGGCTGCTTCGGCCTGACCGAGCCCGACCACGGCTCGGACCCCGCCTCGATGCGTACCCACGCCAAGCGCGAGGGCGGCGACTGGGTGCTGAGCGGCCGCAAGATGTGGATCACCAACGGCTCGGTCGCGCAGGTGGCCGTCGTCTGGGCGCAGACCGACGAGGGCATCCGCGGCTTCGTCGTGCCGACCGACGCGCCGGGGTTCTCCGCCCCCGAGATCAAGCACAAGTGGTCGCTGCGCGCCTCGGTCACCAGTGAACTGGTCCTGGACGAGGTGCGGTTGCCCGAGGAGGCGGTGCTGCCCGAGGGCACCGGGCTGCGCGGACCGCTCAGCTGCCTGAGCCACGCGCGCTACGGAATCGTCTGGGGCGCGATGGGCGCCGCCCGTTCCTCGTTCGAGTCCGCGGTCGCCTACTCCAAGACCCGGGAGCAGTTCGACCGGCCGATCGGCGGATTCCAGCTGACCCAGGCGAAGCTCGCCGACATGGCGGTCGAACTGCACAAGGGAATTCTGCTCGCCCACCATCTGGGCCGCCGGATGGACGCCGGGCGGCTGCGTCCGGAGCAGGTCAGCTTCGGCAAGCTCAACAATGTCCGCGAAGCCATCGAAATCTGCCGGACCTCCCGCACGATCCTCGGCGCCAACGGCATCTCACTGGAATATCCGGTGATGCGGCACGCCACGAACCTGGAATCGGTGCTCACCTACGAGGGGACCGTCGAGATGCACCAGCTCGTGCTCGGCAAGGCCCTCACCGGGCTCGACGCCTTCCGGTGACCGGAGGACGGTGACCGCGGCGCCGGGGCGAGGGCCTTGCTCAGCTCTGGTTGAAGAAGCCGTCCGAGGAGCGGCCGGAGGCCTGGCCGCTGACGATCTGGGTGTGGGCGGGCGTCAGCAGGAAGACCCGGTTGGCGACCCGCTCGATCGAACCGTGCAGGCCGAAGGTGAGGCCCGCGGCGAAGTCGACCACGCGCTTGGCGTCGGCGGGCTCCATGGCCGTGAGGTTCATGATGACCGGGACACCGTCGCGGAAGAGCTCGCCGATCCGGCGCGCGTCACGGAAGCCGTCCGGGGTGACCGTGCCGATCCGGTGGCCCCGGTCCTCGGCCGAGTCCGCCGCCACCCGCACCCGCGGGTCGGTCACCCAGGCATCGCCGCGCTCGGGCCCCTCGGCCGAGTCGTCTTCGTATCCGTCGTAGTAACGCTCGTCGGCGTTGTCGTCGACGAGGCCCAGCCAGGCACTCGCCTTGCGCACCGATCCCATGGACGCCTCCTCTCACAGCGGTCTTCTGTGTTCTTTTCCCCATCGTGGTCCATGATGCGGATCTCATGCCAAGGAGATAACAGCCGTGCGGGCATTTCGTGACGTGACTGGTGCACACGCGCCCCTCGGGCGCGCGGAATCCCAAGGCCCTTGCATCGTACGGATGCTGACGGTGAGTGAAATATGATTCTTCACGGCGTACGGGTGATGGGCGGCGCGTACGGGTGAATGCCTGCTCGATACGATGCTCGCCGCCAAGATCGTACGACCGTGGGGGACCGTCGTGTTCGGAATAGTCAGGCCCTGTGCACACCGCCTGACCGGGGGACTCAAAAGCCAGTGGACGGCGCACCTGTGCGGACTGTGCCTGGCGCTGCGCGGGGACCACGGGCAGTTCGCGCGGGTGGTCACCAACTACGACGGACTGCTGATCTCCGTACTGACGGAGGCCCAGTCGCCCCGGGCCGCGGACGGCAGGCGCACCGCGGGTCCCTGCCCGCTGCGCGGGATGCGCACCGCCTCGGTCGCCACCGGTGAGGGCGCCCGGCTGGCCGCCGCGGTCTCCCTGGTGCTCGCCTCCGCCAAGATGCAGGACCATCTCACCGACGGGGACGGCCTGTTGGCGCGCCGCCCCCTCGCGGTGGCCGCCCGCCGGGTCGCCGCGGGCTGGAACCGCGCCGGGCACCGCGGTGGCTCCGCCGTGGGCTTCGACACCGCCGTACTGCTCGACGCGGTGGACCGGCAGCCCGGCATCGAGGCCCTGGCCGGGCCCGGGACGCCGCTGCTCACCGTCACCGAGCCCACCGAGACGGCGACCGCGGCGGCCTTCGCGCACACCGCCGTGCTCGCGGGACGGCCGGGGAACGCGGCGCCGCTCGCCGAGGCGGGCCGCCTCTTCGGCCGCCTCGCGCACCTGCTCGACGCGGTGGAGGACCAGTCGGCCGACGCCGCCGCCGGGGCCTGGAACCCGCTGACCGCCACCGGCACCCCGCGCTCCGAGGCCCGCCGCCTCGCCGACGACGCCCTGCACGGGATCCGCCTCGCCCTGCGCGAGGCCGAGTTCACCGACGCCAAGCTGGCCCATCAGCTGCTCGTGCACGAACTGGCCAGATCGGTGGACCGGGCCTTCGGCACCGCGAGTTGCGGCCACGCGCCCGCCCAGGGCGCCTTCGGCCCTCCGCAGGGCGCGCCGTACCCGGGGGCGCCCGTGCCCGGGAACCCGTACGCCCAGCCCGGCCCGCAGGGGGGCACTCCCTACCCCCAGCCCGGCCCGGGGACCGGCAACCCCTATGCCCAGCCCGGCCCGTACACCACCCCCGCGCCCGGCGGCCCCGGCGGCCCGGCCGGTCCCGGTGGGCCCGAGGACGGCGGGGGCGGCGGAGGCGGGCGTCCGCCGCGTCGGCCGCGGGGGCTGCTCGCCGGCTGTGCCGTGGCGCTCGGCCTCTTCTGCACCTGCCAGGTCTGCTGCGCCGATCAGTACGAGGGCCCCTGGTCCCGGCAGCAGCGCGACGGCTGGTGCGGGAACTGCGACTGCGGGGGCTGCGACGGCTGTTGTGACTGCTGCGAATGCTGTGAGTGCTGCGACTGCAGCTGCTGAGCCCCGCGGGCCCGCGGCGGGCGGCCCGCGTACCGGAGCGGGGAACGGCCCGGCCGCCGGAGCCGTCGCCGAGGGCGGGCTCCGGCGGCCGGTTCCGCGCCGGGTTCAGTCCTCGATGTTCAGTCCTTGATCTCGGGCGGGGAGATCTTCGAGGCGGGCAGGGCGGACTTCTCGGTGCCCCACTTCTTCAGGATGCGGGCGTAGGTGCCGTCCTCGATCAGCCGGTTGACCGCGGCCTGGAAGGCGGGGGCGAGCGGGGTGCCCTTCTTGAAGGCGAAGCCGACGTCCAGCCGGTGGAACTCGCCGAGGAACTTCAGGCCCTCCTGCTGGGCGACCCCGTAGCGCAGCCCGTTGATGGTGCTCATCAGCACATCGGTCCTGCCCTGCTGGAGCGCGGGCCACAGGGCGCCCTGCTCCGCGTACGTCTTGACCTCGTAGGGCTTCTTCCCGGACTCGGCGCAGATGTGCTTGTTCTCCTCCAGGGTGGCCTCGAAGGTGGTGCCCGCGCTGGTGCCGACGTCCAGTCCGCACAGCTGCTTCAGGTCGGTGACCTTCTTGAGGTCGCTGTCCTCGCGGACCGCGAAGCCCTGGCCGTCGTTGATGTACGTCACGAAGTCGATGGTCTTGCGGCGGGCCTCGGTCACCCCGAAGTTGCCCGTGCCCACGTCGTACTTGCCGCTGCTGAGGGCGGGCAGGATCGCCTCGAAGCCCGCCGCCTCCGTCCTGAGCCGCAGGCCGAGCACCTTGGCGGTGGCCGTGGCGATGTCGGCGTCCAGGCCGGTGATGGTCTTGCCGTCCTCCAGGTAGGAGTTGCCGGGCGGGCTGCCGCCGACGTTGGTGGCCAGGCGCAGCGAACCCCGCTCGCGCACCTCCGCGGGCAGCAGCCGGGCCGCCGCCGCGTCCTTCTCGACGCCGGAGACCACGTCCTCGGTCGGCACCGCGCCCTTGCCCTCGCCGCCGGGGCCCGCGTCGTCGGAACCGCCGCAGGCCGTCAGGGCGAGCGCGCTCGCGGTGATCAGGGCGAACACGGTGGTGTGGCGCCGGGTGCGGCGCGGGGAGGCGTTCATTTCTCAGGGTCTCCAGATACGGCGAAGTGCCGCGGCGGTCTTCAGGGGCCGCCGCGGTGTGCCGCCAGGGCAGGCGGGATCGACAAACCAAGGACAGGTGGAAGCAGCGGAGGAAGGACGGATCAGGGAGGAGAACTGCCGCAGGGCAGAAGGGGAGAGCGAGGGGAGGGGTGCTCGGTGCCGTGTGAAGGCGGGGTGGGGCGGTCGGGCCCCGGGTGCCGGGGCCGGCGTACCGGCAGGCCGCGCACCGCGGGGCGTACCGGGATCAGAAGAGGGAGACCGGCCCGGGCACCGAAGAAGATGCGGGCAGCGCAGGGGGTCGGCTCAGCGGAGCCTCAACACGACGCGGACCACACGCGACCGAAGTCGATGTGGGAGCGCGTGACCAGCCACTGCTGCGGATGCATGGCACAAGTGGAGCAGGCATCCCCGGGTGCGTCAACTGCCCCTCGGGGCCCTGCTCACAGTATGGACAGCCTTGACAGCGGCGCGTCGCGGCGCCGTACTCTCATCACTCGGCCCTGCTGAGGGGCTCGGCCGTAAGGCGCGCCCACGGGCCGCCCGTGTGAAGGCACCACCGTGTTCGAGACGAGCATCACGGAGCCTTCGCATGTCCTCCGACACCCTCGCCCATCCCAAGGTCCCCGCGGCGGGAGGCCCCACCGCCTCCCCGGGCGGACCGCCCCGGATCGTCCCCCAGCGCCGCTACGGACAGTGGGCCGCCGCCCTGGTGGTCCTGGCCCTCCTCGGGCTCGCCCTCAACTCGGTGGTCCGCAACGACGCCTTCCAGTGGGACGTCGTCGGCGACTACTTCACCTCGGCCTCGGTGCTGCGCGGGCTCTGGCTCTCGCTGTGGCTCACCGCCGTGGTGATGGCGCTCGGCTTCGCCCTCGGCACCCTGCTCGCCGCGATGCGGCTCTCCACCAACCCGGTGCTGCGGGCGGTGAGCTGGGGGTACGTCTGGCTGTTCCGCTCGATGCCGATCCTGGTCCAGCTGCTGTTCTGGTTCAACATCGGCGCGCTCTACCCGCAGCTCTTCGGGGTCAAGACGGTCGACCTGCTCGGCCCGGTCACCATCGCGATCATCGGACTCACCCTGCACGAGGCCGCGTACGCCGCGGAGGTGGTCCGCGGCGGGATCCTCTCCGTCGACGCCGGCCAGATCGAGGCCGCGCAGGCGCTCGGGCTCGGGCGGCTGCGGCGCTGGCGGCGCATCGTGCTGCCGCAGGCGATGCGCGCGATCGTGCCCCCGGCCGGGAACATGCTGATCGGCACCCTCAAGGGCACCTCCATCGTCAGCGTCATCGCCGTACAGGACCTGCTCTACTCGGTCCAGCTCGTCTACCACCGCACCTACCAGGTCATCCCGCTGCTCCTGGTCGCGACCCTCTGGTACGTGGTGGTCACCTCGGTGCTCGGCGCGGGCCAGTTCTACGTGGAGCGGCACTACGCGCGCGGCTCGGGGCGTGCGCGATGAGGCCCCGACTGGTGATCGTCGGCGCCGGTCCGCGCGGGACCGGCGTACTGGAGCGGATCGCCGCCAACGCCCCGTCGCTGTACGCGGGGGACGGGCTCGACATCCACCTCGTCGACCCCTATCCGCCGGGCGGCGGGCGGATCTGGCGCGAGGCGCAGTCGCCGCTGCTGTGGATGAACTCGATGGCCGAGGACGTCACCATGTTCACCGACGAGACGGTGGAGACCGAGGGCCCGGTACGCCCGGGCCCCGCCCTCGACGCCTGGTCGGGGCTGCCCGGCCAGGCCTTCCCCGGGCGGCAGATCCAGGGCGGCTATCTGCGCTGGGTCTACGAGCACACCCTCGCCGCACTGCCCGGCGACTTCACCGTCCGGCACCACCCGGCCCGGGCCGTCCGGCTGACCGAGGGCCCCGGCGGGGTGCAGCGGGTCCATCTGGAGGGCCGCGCCGAGCCCCTGGAGGCCGAGGCGGTGGTGCTCACCCTCGGCCACCTCGACGCCGAACCCGACGCGGAGCAGCGGGAGTCGACCGCCTACGCCGAGCGGCACGGGCTGCTGTACCTGCCGCCGGACTTCACCGCGGACAGCGACCTCTCCGCGCTCGCACCCGGCGAACCGGTCCTGGTCCGCGGCTTCGGCCTCGCCTTCGTCGACCTGATGGTCCTGCTGACCGAGGGCCGCGGCGGCCGGTACGAGGAGGAGCCCGGGGCGCCGGGCGGCCTGCGCTACCTACCCTCCGGCCGCGAACCGGTGCTACACGTCGGCTCCCGGCGCGGGGTGCCCTACCACTCCAAGATCGGCTACCCCTGGACGGGCGCGAACCCGCCGCTGCCCCGCTTCCTCGGCCCCGAGCAGGTCGAGGAGCTGCGGGCGCGGCCCGGCGGCTTCGACTTCCGCCGCGACGTCTGGCCGCTGATCGCCAAGGAACTCGGCTTCGCCCACTACCACCGGCTGTTCACCGCCCACCCGGAGCGCACCGGCCTGGACTGGGCCGCGTTCGAGAAGGGGTACGCGGCCCTCGCCCCCGAGGACTTCCCGACGCCCGCCGACCCCGGCCGCCCGCCGGGACGCGAGCTGCGCGATCTCCTCGACCGGGCGGGCGTCGACCCCGCCGACCGGCTCGACCTCGCCGCCCGCGACCGGCCGCTGCGCGGGGTGCGCCACGGCTCCTTCGAGGGACTGCAGTCCGCGCTGCGCGCGTACGTCGCCGCCGACCTGGACCGCAGCCACGACCCCGCGCACAGCCCCGACCTCGCGGTCTTCCTCGGACTGCTCTCCGTCTACGGGCAGTTGGCCCGGCTCGGCGACACCGGCACCGACTGGCACGGCTTCTTCAGCTACCTCGCCTCCGGCCCGCCCGGACCCCGGCTGCGCCAGCTGCTCGCCCTCTCGCGCGCCGGGATCGTACGGTTCCTCGGCGCCGGGCTCACCGTGGCCCGCGAGGACGGCGTCTTCCGGGCGCGCAGCAGCTCGGTGCCCGGCGCCCGGCTGGACGCCCGCGCCCTGGTCGAGGCCCGGCTGCCGGAACCGCACCTCGGGCGCACCCGCGACCTGCTGCTGCGGGCCCTGTACGCCGAGGACGCGGTGGCGGGCCCCGAGGGACTGCTCGCCGTCGACCCCGCCGACGGGCGGCTGCGCCGGACCGGCGGCGGCACCCATCCGCGCCGCTTCGCGCTCGGCCCGCACACCGACGCCCGCAGCTCGGGGGCGTTCACCCGGCCCCGTACCAACAGTCCCGCCTTCCGGCAGAACGACGCCGCGGCCCGCGCGCTGCTGTGTCTGCTGCGCGAGCCCGCCGCCCGCGCCGCGGCCTGAACGGGCCCGCCCCCGGGGCGACTTCCGCCCCCGCCGCCTTCCCGAACCGCAGAGGATCCGATGACCGAGACCACCGGCACACCCGCCCTGACAAAGACCACCGGCGCCGGGACCGCCGCGCCCCCCGAGGACCCGGGCCAGGCGCCCATGGTCGAGGTCCGGGGTGTGCACAAGCGCTTCGGCAGCCATGAGGTGCTGCGCGGAATCGACCTCGACGTGTACCCGGGGGAGGTGACCGTGGTGCTCGGGCCCTCCGGCTCCGGCAAGTCCACGCTGCTGCGCACCCTCAACCACCTGGAGAAGGTGGACCGCGGGCAGATCAGCGTCGACGGCGGCCTGATCGGCTACCGGCGGGTCGGCGACAGGCTCTACGAGCTGCGCGAGCGCGAGATCCTGCGGCAGCGCACCCGGATCGGCTTCGTCTTCCAGAACTTCCACCTCTTCCCGCACCTGACCGTCCTGGACAACCTCACCGAGGCCCCGGTCTCGGCGCTCGGCCTGTCCCGGGCCGAGGCCGTCGCCCGCGCCGACCGGCTCCTGGAGCGGGTGGGCCTCGCGGACAAGCGGCGGGCCTATCCGCGGCAGCTGTCCGGCGGCCAGCAGCAGCGGGTGGCCATCGCCCGCGCGCTCGCCCTCGAACCCAGGCTGCTGCTCTTCGACGAGCCCACCTCCGCCCTCGACCCCGAACTCGTCGGCGAGGTCCTCGACGTCATCCGGGACCTGGCCGAACAGGGCACCACGATGATCGTGGTCACCCATGAGATCGGCTTCGCCCGCGAGGTCGCCGACACGGTGGTCTTCATGGACGAGGGCCGCATCGTCGAACGCGGCACCCCCGCCGAGGTCCTCGACCGCCCGCGGCACGAGCGCACCCGTGCCTTCCTCTCCAAAGTCCTGTGAACCGCGGTCCGCGAAGTCCTGTGAACCGCGCTCCGCGCCGGGCCCCGTCCGTGAAAGGCGACTCCTCATGACCGCATCCACCGGCCGCGGCCGGCTCCACCTCGCCGCCGCCCTCGACCAGCCGGACGTCCACCGCCCCGCCCGGTACACCGAGGCGGCCCGGCTGGCCGAGTCCGGCGGCCTCGACTTCGTCACCCTGGACGACTCCTTCCTGCGGCCCGGCCTCGACGCGCTCGGCGTCCTCGCCTCCCTCGCCCCCGCCACCAGCCGGATCGGCCTGGTCCCCACCCTCACCACCACCCACACCGAGCCCTTCCACGTACAGGCCGAGGTGGCGACCCTGGACTGGGTCAGCCGCGGCCGGGCCGGCTGGCGGGCCGAGGTGTCCACCACCGAGGGCGAGGCCCGCCTCTTCGGACGGCGGCACTCGGCGCCCGAGGAGCGGCTCTGGCACGAGGCGGGCCAAGTGGTGGAGGCCGCCCGGCGGTTGTGGGACAGCTGGGAGGACGACGCGGAGATCCGGGACACGGCCACCGGCCGCTTCATCGACCGCGAGAAGCTGCACTACGCCGACTACCAGGGGGACACCTTCTCGGTGAAGGGCCCCTCGATCGTGCCGCGCCCGCCGCAGGGCCACCCGGTCACCGTCGTCGAGGCGGCCTCGGCACACGCCCGCCGGACGGCGGCCCGGTACGCGGACGTCGCCCTCGTCGCCGCCACCTCGCCCGAGCAGGCCGCCGAGGCGCGCGCCGCGCTGCACGAACAGGCCCGGGCGGCGGGCCGCGACCCGGACGAGCTGCGGGTGCTCGCCTCGCTCACCGTCGACCTCGCGGGCGGCGAGGGCGCCGCGTCCCCGGGGCACGGCGGCGGCGGTCCGCGGGGGACCGCCGAGGGCCCGCTGTACCGGGGCGGCCCGGTCGGCCTCGCCGGACTCCTCGCCGCCTGGCACGAGTCGGGCGCGGTGGACGGCTTCCACCTGCGGCCCGCCGACCCGCGCGGCGACCTGGAACGGCTGGTCAACGGCACCGTCGCCCTGCTCCAGCACCGCGGCCTGTTCCGCACCTTCTACCCGGGCAGCACGCTCAGGGAGCACCTGCGGCTGCCCCGCCCGGCCAACCAGTACGCCCTCACCGGGGAGCAGTCATGAGCACAGCCGCCGACCGGGGCAGGCCGCCCCGGCAGATCCATCTGGCCGCCCACTTCCCGGGCGTCAACAACACCACCGTATGGAGCGCCGATCCCTTCGGCCGCCCCGAGGACGTCCTCGCCGCCGAGAACGGCACGGCGAAGCCGGGGGCCCGGCGCCCCGGCGGCGGCCCGGCCCGGCACCCCTTCCTCGGCTCGCAGATCGACTTCTCCTCCTTCGAGCACCTCGCACGGACCGCGGAGCGCGGCCTCTTCGACTTCTTCTTCCTCGCCGAGGGGCTGCGGCTGCGCGAGCACAAGGGCCGTATCCACGACCTCGACGTGGTCGGCAGGCCCGAGGCGCTGACCGTGCTCAGCGCCCTCGCGGGCGTCACCGAGCACCTCGGCCTCGCCGGCACCGTCAACGCCACCTTCAACGAGCCCTACGAACTCGCCCGCAGGCTCGCCACTTTGGACCACCTCAGCGGGGGCCGCGCCGCCTGGAACGTGGTCACCTCCTCCGACGCCTTCACCGGGGCGAACTTCCGGCGCGGCGGCTACCTCGACCACGCCGACCGCTACACCCGCGCCGCCGAGTTCCTCGCCACGGCACGCGAACTCTGGGACTCCTGGACCCCCGAGGGGGAGCAGCGGCCCTTCGCGCACCGGGGCAGGCAGTTCGACATCGCGGGGCGGTTCACGGTGCCCCGGGCGCCGCAGGGGCACCCGGTGGTGATCCAGGCCGGTGACTCCGCCGAGGGGCGGGACTTCGCGGCGGCCTCGGCCGACATCGTCTTCACCCGGCACGGCACCCTGGAGGCGGGCCGCGCCTTCTACGCCGAGGTGAAGGGACGGCTCGCCGCGCACGGCCGCCGCCCCGAGGACCTGAAGATCATGCCCGGGGTCACCGTCGTCCTCGGCGACACCGACGCCGAGGCCGAGGAGCGGGCCGCGGTGATCCGCAGGCTCCAGGTCTCCCCGCAGAACGCGATCCTCGCCCTGGAACAGGTCTGGGGCGTGGACCTGTCCGCCCTCGACCCGGACGGCCCGCTGCCCGACTTCGACCCCGAGCCGGACAGCTCGCTCGCGCAGGGCCGGGTGCGGCTCGCGGATCCGCTCGCGACGGCGGCCAAGTGGCGGGCGCTCGCCGAGGAGAAGGGGCTCTCGGCCCGGCAGACGGTGATCGAGACGACCGCGCGGCAGTCCTTCGTCGGGACTCCGGCGGCGGTGGCCGCGGAGATGGCGGAGTTCGTCGCCGCCGAGGCCGCGGACGGCTTCATCCTCGTCCCGCATGTCACCCCCGGCGGCCTGGACGAGTTCGTGGACAAGGTGGTGCCGCTCCTCCAGGAACGCGGCGTCTTCCGCACCCGGTACGAGGGCAGCACCCTGCGCGCCCACCTCGGCCTGGGCGAACCGGCACCGCCGCGGGGGACGTGAGCGGGCCGCCGAGGTCCCGGCGCCCTGGGCGCTGACGGCGCCATGTAGCACACATTGGCTCTCCGGCTATCCGGACGGTCGACTTCCGGCCATCCCGGGCGAGTTGGATCCTCCCGCCGGAGCGCGGGGTGCCGGTGCTCAGGGCGGCCGCCGGGGACGGGCTGATCGTCGACGAAGCGCCCTTCGCCCCAGAGCTGCCGACTCGGCCCCGACAGTGGTCCGCCGGCCGCGGCCCGGGTCGCCCCCGGGCGCCGCCGGCTGGTCCTCCCGGAGCGTCAAGGCGCCTGGGCGGTACGCGACTTCGACCCGCCGAGCCCGGCCAGGGCCGCCTTCCGGGGATCGCCACCGGCGTCTTCGCACCGGGCCTCGCGGTGCCGGGGCGATTCATCCCGTACGGTACCGGCCGTACCTCGGCATGCCCGTCGAGGCGGGCGGGTTGCGGCTGCTGTCCTCCGGCTGGGTGCGCGACGGGAGTTCACCCGGGGGAAACACCCGGCGCGAGGGCCGTCGCGCCGGGTGCCCGCGTGCGCCTCCGCCGGATTCCGCTTCGCCGGGCGCCGGGCGAGGGGGACGGCTGAAAGCCACCCTTGTGCCGCTCAATTCCCGACCGAATACTCCGAGCAGCGCTTGTCAGGTGCACGGCGGCCCGGGGTCCGGGAGGCCGGGCGCCGACCGCGTCTCACGGGCCCCGGCCCCACGCGGGCCCCCGAGTTCCCTGGGAGGAACCAGCAGTGAGGTTGATGCGCACCACCCCCCGCAGCAGCGGCGTGGCGAGACGTACGCGCCTGATCGCCCTCTCGTCCGGCCTGGTGGCCGCGGCGGCCCTCGCCGTGCCCGCGGCACACGCCGGCGAGACGACCACGTACAGCGCCACCCAGCTCAGCCAGGCGGCCGACTCGGTCCTCGAGTCCGATGTCGCGGGCACCTCCTGGGCCGTCGACGCCAAGACGAACAAGCTGGTCGTCACCGTCGACAGCACCGTCTCCAAGGCGGAGATCGCCCAGCTCAAGAAGGACGCCGGAGCCGAGGCCGGCGCCCTGCAGATCAAGCACACCCCCGGTACGTTCAACAAGCTGATCGCGGGCGGCGACGCCATCTACGCGAGCAGCTGGCGCTGCTCCCTGGGCTTCAACGTCCGGGACAGCTCCGGGGCCTCCTTCTTCGTGACCGCCGGCCACTGCACCGACGGCGCGGGCACCTGGTGGTCCAACTCCGGGCACAGCACGGTGCTCGGCTCCACCGCCGGCTCCAGCTTCCCGGGCAACGACTACGGCCTGGTCCGGTACACCAACACCTCGATCGCCAAGCCCGGTACGGCCGGCGGCGTGGACATCACGCGTGCCGCCACCCCCTCCGTGGGCACCACCGTCACCCGGACCGGCTCCACCACCGGCACCCACAGCGGACGGGTCACCGCCCTGAACGCCACCGTCAACTACGGCGGCGGCGACATCGTCTCGGGCCTCATCCAGACCACGGTCTGCGCCGAGCCCGGCGACTCCGGCGGCCCGCTCTACGGCGGCAGCACCGCCTACGGCCTGACCTCCGGCGGCAGCGGCAACTGCTCCTCCGGCGGAACGACCTTCTTCCAGCCGGTCACCGAGGCGCTGAGCGCCTACGGGGTCAGCGTCTACTGAGTCGCGCCGGCGTCCGCCGCCGGATCGCGCGCGGCACGGTCCCTCCTGTGAGGCGGGCTCCCGTCGTCCTCGGACGCGGGGGCCCGCCGCCCGTCCACAGGTGCCGTTCCGGCTGACGCCGTACGGCGGGGGACCGGGGCGGGAGCCGAGGGCGGCGCGCATTGTGCCGCATCGGTTTTTTCGCGCGTCCCCGGGGTCGGAGTCCGACGTCGTCAGGGGGTCCATCAGCCTCAACAAAGGGCGAGAACAAGACAGGTCTACACCTGGAGAGGAAGCGGCCGGAACTTCGCAATCCGCCTTTGCGAATGGGACGGTCCCGCCCTGACCAGGTGTCTTCGTCTGCCCGGAGAGCGGTGGCCGCGCTCCTCGACGCGACGTGAAGTCGACCTTGTCCGGTTCGCTTCTCCGTGGGGATAGTGGGGCCAACCGTTGGCATGGACGCGACGCATTACTGGCTTTCCGTCGGGTCCCCGCCATCAGCCTTCCGGCTCCGGGCAAACCCCACGTGCCCCCGGAGTCGTCCCCCCACAGGAGGACGTACGTGAAGCACCGACGCATTTCCACCCGGCGTATCGCCGTGACCGGCGCGAGTGTCGCCGCCCTGGTCGTCGCGGGAATCTCCTTGCAGTCCGCGAACGCCAGCACGGATGTCTCCGCCGAATCGCTCTCCGCGACGGCGGCCGGAAAGCTCGCTTCCTCCCTCACCAAGGACCTCGGCAGCGAGGCCGCGGGTTCGTACTACGACGCCCAGAGCAAGCACCTGGTCGTCAACGTCCTGAACCAGGACGCGGCCTCCGCGGTCGAGTCGGCCGGAGCCAAGGCCAAGGTCGTCGACCACTCCCTCGCCGAGCTGAAGGGCGCCCGCGCCACGCTCAAGGACAAGGCGAGCATCCCGGGCACCGCCTGGTCCGTCGACAACTCCGCCAACAAGGTCGTCGTCACCGTCGACCGCACGGTCAAGGGCGCCGAACTCGCCAAGCTGAACAAGGTCGTCGACCAGCTCGGCAGCAAGGTCCAGCTCAAGCACAGCAAGGGCGAGTTCAAGTCGCTGATCGCCGGTGGCGACGCGATCTGGGGCGGCGGCGGCCGCTGCTCGCTCGGCTTCAACGTCACCGTCGGCGGCGAGCCGCACT
The DNA here is from genome assembly GCF_012273655.1 of Streptomyces physcomitrii. Lineage (GTDB taxonomy): Bacteria > Actinomycetota > Actinomycetes > Streptomycetales > Streptomycetaceae > Streptomyces > Streptomyces physcomitrii. The sequence continues at coordinate 36,107 of NZ_JAAWWP010000012.1, forward strand.
TCCTCACCGCGGGCCACTGCACCGAGGCCATCACCAGCTGGTCCGAGTCGCAGGGCGGCCCGGTCATCGGTGAGAACGCCGGCTCCAGCTTCCCGGGCAACGACTTCGGCCTGGTGAAGTACACGGGCGACACCGCGCACCCCAGCGAGGTGGACCTCTACAACGGCAGCACCCAGGCCATCGCGGGCGCCTCCGAGGCGACCGAGGGCCAGCAGGTGACCCGCAGCGGCTCGACCACCCAGGTCCACGACGGCACCGTCACCGGCCTGAACGCCACGGTGAACTACGCCGAGGGCACCGTCGAGGGCCTCATCCAGACCGACGTCTGCGCCGAGCCCGGCGACTCCGGCGGCTCGCTCTTCGCCGGTGACCAGGCGCTCGGCCTCACCTCCGGCGGCAGCGGCGACTGCTCCGCCGGTGGCGAGACCTTCTTCCAGCCGGTGCCCGAGGCGCTCTCCGAGTTCGGCGCCGAGATCGGCTGACCCACCGCACCACACGCATCACCGCACCACACGCGCCACTCTCCGGCCCGCCCGCTCACCCGGGCGGGCCGGAGCCCTTTCACGACCGGCCGAGGCCGGCCCGGTGCTCCGCCGGGCCGGCCTCCGTCGTGCCCGCCCGGGCGGGTCCCGCGGCGACCGGGGGGCCGGGGGACCGGGATTTCGCGCCTCCGGAACCGGGGTCCCGCGGTGTCCGGAGCCGGACCCCGAAGCGACGGGGCCCCCGTCCCGCCGTGGCCGGAAAGGGCCGGAGCCCCGTGATTCCGGGGCCGGTGCCGCCTGGCCGGTTCCCGAAGGTCCGGGCCGCCCCGCCTCTCGTACGTACGTTCGAAGAGTGGTCTATGGTGGAGACCGGGGAGGCAGGAAACCGGACGGTTGGGAGGTGCGTGTGCCGGGCTTCACGCATCTGCATGCCGCCTCCGGATACTCCCTGCGGTACGGGGCCTCGCATCCGGAACGGCTGGCCGCCCGCGCCGCCGAGCGGGGCATGGACGCCCTCGCGCTGACCGACCGGAACACCCTCGCCGGAGCGGTCCGCTTCGCCAAGGCCTGTGCGCGGGAGGGGATCCGCCCGCTCTTCGGGGTGGAGCTCGCGGTGGCCGAAACCCGGCGCCCCGGACGGGACGTCTCGGGTGTCCGGCGGGCACCGGTACGCGGCGGCGCCTTCGTCGACGAGTCCTCGCCCCGGGTCACCTTCCTCGCCCGGGAGGGAGCCCTCGGCTGGGCCTCGCTCTGCCGGCTGGTCTCCGCCGCGCACACCGCCGAGGGCGAGCCGCTGCTCAACCGCGCCGCGCTGCCCGCCGAGGGCCTCACGGTGCTGCTCGGCCCCGCCTCCGACGTCGGCCGGGCGCTGGCCGCGGGCCGCCCGGACCGCGCGGCCCGGCTGCTCGCGCCCTGGCGGGAACTCTTCGGCGAGGACCTGCGCCTCGAAGCGGTCTGGCACGGCCGCGAGGGCACCGGACCCGGTTCGCTGCGCCTGGCCGCCCGTACCGTCGGCTTCGCGGCCGAGCAGCGGGTGCGCCCGGTGCTGAGCAACGACGTGCGCTACGCCGACCCCGGGGCGGGACCGGTGGCCGACGTGCTGGACGCCGCGCGCCGCCTGGTGCCCGTCGACGCCCGCGGCGAACTGGACAGCGGGGAGCGCTGGCTCAAGGACGCCGGGGCGATGCGGCAGGCCGCCGAGCGGATCGTGGAGGCCGCGGGCTACCGCCGCGACACCGCCCACCGCCTGCTCGAACAGACCCGGGACACCGCGGCCGCCTGCCGGGTCGACCCCGAGGACGACCTCGGCATGGGCTCCGTACGCTTCCCCGAACCCCATCTGGTGGGCGCCGCGGGCCGCACCGCCCAGCGCGTCCTCGCCTCCCGGGCCGCCGCCGGGATGCTGCTGCGCGGCTACGACCGGGGGCCCGGCGCCCGCGGCTACTGGGAGCGGATGCACCACGAGCTGGACATCATCGCCCACCACGGCTTCGCCTCCTACTTCTTGACCGTCGCCCAGGTCGTGGACGACATCCGGGGCCTCGGCATCCGGGTCGCCGCCCGCGGCTCGGGCGCCGGCTCCCTGATCAACCACCTGCTGGGGATCGCACACGCCGACCCGCTCGCCCACGACCTCCTGATGGAACGTTTTCTCTCCACCCGCCGCTTCGTCCTGCCCGATATCGACATCGACGTGGAGTCCGCCCGCCGCCTGGAGGCCTACCGCGCGATCCTCGCCCGCTTCGGCGCCGAACGGGTCGCCACCGTCGCGATGCCCGAGACCTACCGGGTCCGCCACGCGATCCGCGACGTGGGCGCCGCCCTCTCCCTGGACCCCGCCGACATCGACCGCATCGCCAAGGCCTTCCCGCACATCCGCGCCCGCGACGCCCGCAGCGCGATGCGGGAGCTGCCCGAACTGCGCCCGCTCGCCGAGGAGATGAGGCAGCAGGGCGGCAGGCGGCGGCTGTGGGAACTGGTCGAGGCGCTGGACGCGCTGCCCCGCGGCGTCGCCATGCACCCCTGCGGGGTCCTGCTCTCGGACGCCTCGCTGCACGCCCGCACCCCCGTGGTGCCGACCAGCGGGGAGCAGTTGCCGATGTCGCAGTTCGACAAGGAGGACGTGGAGGACCTCGGCCTGCTCAAGCTCGATGTGCTCGGCGTACGCATGCAGTCGGCGATGGCGCACGCGGTCGCCGAGGTGGAGCGGGCGAGCGGGGAGCGCGTCGACCTGGACGCGGTGCCCGAGGGCGACCCGCCGACGTACCGGCTCATCCGGTCCACCGAGACGCTCGGCTGCTTCCAGATCGAGTCGCCGGGCCAGCGCGACCTGGTCGGCAGGCTGCAGCCCGCGGACTTCCAGGACCTGGTCGTCGACATCTCGCTCTTCCGGCCTGGCCCGGTCGCCGCCGACATGGTGCGCCCCTTCATCGAGGCCAGGCACGGCCGCGCGCCCGTCCGCTACCCGCACCCCGACCTGGAGGAACCGTTGCGCGAGACCTACGGGGTGGTGGTCTTCCACGAGCAGATCATCCGGATCGTCGACATCATGACCGGCTGCGGCCGGGGCGAGGCGGACCGGGTCCGGCGCGGGCTCTCCGACCCGGAGTCGCAGGGCCGGATCCGCTTCTGGTTCGCGCAGCACGCGGCCGGGCGCGGATACGACGCCGCGACCGTCGCCCGTACCTGGGAGATCATCGAGGCCTTCGGCAGCTACGGATTCTGCAAGGCCCACGCGGTCGCCTTCGCGGTGCCGACCTACCAGTCCGCCTGGCTGAAGGCCCACCACCCGGCCGCCTTCTACGCCGGACTGCTCACCCACGACCCGGGGATGTACCCGAAGCGGCTGCTGCTCGCGGACGCGCGGCGGCGCGGGGTGCCGGTGCTGCCGCTGGACGTGAACCGCTCGGCGGTCGCCCACCGTATCGAACTGGTGTCCGAGGAAGGGCGATCCGGGGAGCGGGCGGCGGGGCGGCGGGCGGCCCCGCGCTGGGGGATCCGGCTCGCGCTCGGCGATGTGCACGGCATCGGCGAGGCCGAGGCCGCCCGTATCGAGCGGGCCCAGCCCTACTCCTCGCTCCTCGACTTCTGGGAGCGCGGCCGGCCCGGGAAACCGGTCGCCCAGCGGCTCGCCCAGGTCGGCGCCCTCGACGCCTTCGGCGCCAACCGCCGCGACCTGCAACTGCATCTGAGCGAACTCCACCGCGGCGCCCGCGGCTCCTACGGGGAGCAGCTCCCGCTCGCCGGAGGCCGGGGCACCGCGCCCGCGGGCCTGCCCGACCTCGGGGACGCCGAGCGCCTCAGCGCCGAACTCGGCGTCCTCGGCATGGACGCCTCCCGCCATCTGATGGGCGACCACACGGAGTTCCTCACCGAACTCGGGGTGCGTTCCGCGCGCAGGCTGCGGGCGGCCAGGCACGGGGAGACGGTCCTGGTCGCGGGCGCCAAGGCGGCGACCCAGACCCCGCCGATCCGCTCCGGGAAGCGGGTCATCTTCACCACCCTCGACGACGGCACCGGCCTGGTCGACCTCGCCTTCTTCGACGACGCCCACGCCGCCTGCGCCCATACGGTCTTCCACTCCTGGCTGCTCCTGGTGCGCGGGGTGGTGCAGCGGCGCGGACCGCGCAGCCTCAGCGTGGTCGGCGAGGCCGCCTGGAACCTCGCCGACCTGTCCGAACTCCGCGCCACCGGCGGCCTGGACGCGGTGGCCCGCCACCTCGCCGCGGAACCCCCGGGGCCGGGCACGGCCGGGTCGAGCCCGGCCGGGCCGGGCGCGGACCGCACGGCCACCGGCGAGGGCACGGCCACCGCCGGATCCGGAGACTCCGATGCCGGAATCTCCGATGCCGGAGACGGCGAGGCTGGAGACGGCATGACCGGAGACCGTGAGGCCAGCGACAGCGAGACCGGAGGCGGCGAGACCGAAGGCAGCGAGACCGGAGGCCGCGAGACCGGAAGCAGCGAGGCCAGAGGCGGCCAAGTCGGCGCGGACGGTACGGGAGGCCGCCGCATCCGGATGCCCACCGGCTACGAGATGCACCCCTGGGCCGACCTGCGCCCCGCGGGTGAGGGGAACGGGCCCCCGCGCAAGCTCTGGCACCAGAGCCCCGGGAGCGCGGGATGACCGTGCTCTGCGTACGCTTCGGACTCGCCCCGGGGCAGGACGGGGTGATGTCCCAACTGCTCGCGCTGCTCGGTGAGTTCACCCCGCTGGTGCAGGCGCTGCCGCCGGACGGGGCGCTCGCGGACCTGCGCGGGGCCGAGCGGTACTTCGGCCGGGACGCCGTCCAGCTCGCCGAGGTGATCCGGGTCCGCGCGCTCGCCCGGCACGGGGTGGACTGCGTGGTCGGGGCCGGGCCCACCCCGGTACCGGCCCGGATGGCCGCGGCCGAGGCGGAGCCCGGCAGGCCCCGGGTGGTGCCCGAGGAGGCGGACGGGGTGGGGGAGTTCCTCTCCGGCAGGCCGGTGGCCGCGCTGCCCGGGGTGGGCCGGGCGACCGTCCGTACGCTCGACTCCTACGGGCTCGACACCCTCGGCCGGGTCGCCGCCGCCCCGCTGCCCGCCCTCCAGCGGCTGCTCGGCGCCCGGGCCGGCCGGGAGCTGCGCGAGCGGGCCCGGGGCACCGACCGCAGCCGGGTGGTGCCGGATGCCGCCGCCCGCTCGCTGACCGCCGAACGCCGCTTCGACCGCGACGAGTTGGACCCCTTCCTGCACCGGCGCGCCCTGCTCGCCGCGGCCGGTGAACTCGGCGCGGGGCTGCGCGCCGAGCACCAGGTGTGCCGCACCCTGAGCCTGACCGTGCGCTGCGTCGGACGCACCGGCCACGCCGGGCTGACCCGCAGCAGACGGCTGCCCGAGGCCGGGGCGCACTCGGCGGTGCTGAGCGCCGCCGCGTACCGGATGTACGAGTCGCTCGGCCTCCAGCGGGCCAGGGTGCGCGGGATCCTGCTGCGCGCCGAGGGACTCGGCCCCGCCGAGAGCGCCTCCCGCCAGCTCAGCTTCGACCCGGTGGACGACAAGCTCCGCCGGATCGAGGAGGTCGCCGACCGGGCCCGCGCGAAGTTCGGCCCCCGGGCGGTCATGCCGGGCACCCTGGCGGAACCGGATCCGAAGCCGCACGCGAAGCCCGAGTCGAAGCGGCGCCGGGGCACCCCCGACCCACCGGCCAAGAAGGCCGGTTGACCAGGCGGACCGCCCGTTCGACCGGCCGCTCGGCGCGGGGAAGCGCACACCGTCCCGCCCGGGTGCGGTGCCGCCGGAGGACCGGTGGGCACCGCACCCGGGCGGCGGTTCAGTCCACCGTGAAGGAGGCCTCCTCGGCGGTGCCGTTGACCGTGACCCGTACGGTGGCCTTGCCGGGGCGCAGGCCGGTGAGCTTGCCGGTCGCGGGGTCGTACGCCGCGACGTCGGCGGGGCCCGCATCGTCCGGGGCGCCGACGTACAGGTTCGAGGAGCCCGACCAGTCGGCGCTCAGCGGGAAGCCGACCGGCACCTCGCGCGCCTCCTCGCCCTCGCCCTCGCCCTGGGTCACCGTGGCGGTCACCGACTCGGCCTTGTCCACGGGGAGTCGGTCCGGGGCGCTCAGGCCGAGCCCGTCCACATGGGCGCAGGTCTGCACGGACAGCCAGTCGGGGCCGCCCGCCCACGGCCGGTTCCGGGTGTCCTCCTGCTGCCCGGCCGGCACCGGGTCGACGCCGACCATCGACCAGCCGGTGAAGCCGCCCTGGTCGGGCGCGGTGGCGGGGGCCTTGCCGGAGTTGCCGTTGACCAGGTAGGGCACCCCGTCGACGTGCGAGGCGTGGAAGGTGCCGACATGGGAGCCGATGAAGCCCGCGCCCTTGCCGGTGGTGCGGCGGAAGTCGGTGAGCCAGTTCTCCAGCATCGCGGCCTCCTTGCGGCTGTTCAGCTGGCTGCCCTGCTGCGGGGTGGGATCGCGCGGCGGCACGTGCTCGATCACCGCCACCGAGCCGATGTCCGGGTCCTTCGCCGCCTTGTCCAACTGGCCGCGCAGCTCCTTGATCTGCTCGTAGCCGCCGCCGCGCAGGGTCAGGCTGGAGGTGTCGAGGGTGAGGAAGCGGGTGCCCTTGTGGTCGAAGGTCCGCTGCGCGGCGCCGAACTCCTCGGTGAAGTTGTCGATCTTGCCGCCCATGACCTCGTGGTTGCCCGGTACGTAGTACCAGGGCAGGTCCTCGCCCAGTTCCTCGTCGAGGACCTTGTGGGCGAAGGCGAGGTCCTCCGGTGAACCCTCGTCCACCAGGTCGCCGTTGACCACCAGGAAGTCGGGCCGGGCGGCCTTGATCTCCTTCAGGGTGCGGCGGGCCTGGGCGACCACCGGGCTGTCCGGGTCCGCGGCCACGAACTGCGCGTCGGACATCACGGCGAACCGCCAGTCGCGGCCGTCCGCGTCCGCCGCCGTGGAGATGAGCGGGTCCTTCGCGACCGGCTGCGCGGGCAGGTCCACGTCCGGCGGGACCTCGGCGGTCAGGTCGTCGAAGGTGACCTTGCCCGCGTACTGCCGGGAGGCGATGGTCTCGGCGACATAGAAGCGGTGCACGCTGACCGGGTAGTTCGTCCCGGCCGGGACCTTGAACTCGATCTTCTTCCAGCCGGTCCAGTCGACGAAGGGGCCGCGCAGCAACTGGTCGGCGCCCGCCGCGTCCTTGAGGTGCAGGGTCGGCCAGGTGCCCTTGCCGTCGCCCTTGATCCACAGGCCGAAGGACTGCGGCTGGCCCGCCACCGGGATCGTCTCGGGCGGGGTGGCGTACGCGGCGCGGGTGGCGTTCGACTTGGTGAAGTCGTAGGTCATCTCCAGGCCGGTGCCGTCGTGGCCCTCCGGGGTCGGTTCGAGCGAGCCGTCGGCGCGGGCCTGGCTGAACTTCCAGGACTCGGCGTCGTCGAAGTCGGCCTCCTGCTGCTCGGTGAGGCCGACGGTGACCGCGAGGACGGTGCTCTTGCCGCCGACCTCGGCGGTGACCTGCCCGGAGAGCTGCTCCCCGGAGCCGTCCTCGGCCTTGACGGTGAAGCCGCCCCGGTCGTCCGGGGTGATCGAGAAGAGGTCGTGGTCGTAGTCGAGGGTGGCGTCCGCGGGTTCGATCGGGGCGCTGCCGCCGTGGGCGTCCAGGCCGACGAGTCCGAAGTGGCCGCTCTCCTCGGCGCTGCCGATGCCGACCCGGCGGGTGCTCGGCTGGATCCGGTCGAGCTTGTCGAGGACGGTCAGTTCGACGTCGCCGGAGGCGCCGCCGCCGGCCGCGGTGACCTTCGCGGTGCCGCCGTGCCCGGCGGTGAACACGCCCTTCGCGTCGACCTCGCCGACCGCCGGGTCCGAACTGGTCCACTGCGGGGTGGCGTCCGCGGGTCCGTAGGTCTCGTCGTAGGCGCTGGCGGTGAGTTCGCGGGTCAGGCCGGGGAAGACGCGCTCGGGGTGGCCGCCCTTGACCTGGTCGACGGTGGCCGCGTCGGCGGCCTTCATGGCGGTCTCGACCCAGTAGTCCTGGACCTTGCCGCTGCCCTCGGGGGCGGTGAAGGCGAGGCCGTTGGGGACATCGCGCTCCCGGCCGTCCGAGGGGCTGTTCTGCAGCGGGATCTCGTCGCTGCCCGGGGTGCGGGCGAGGAGCGCGGTGGAGCCGCCGCCGTCGAGGTTGAGCGCGTTGTGGGCACCGGCGCGCTTCATCATCAGGCCCAGCTCGGTGAGGGTGACGCCCACGCTGTCGGTCTGCCAGCCGTCGACGGTCAGCACCGTCATTTTGCTGCCGTCCTCGGAGAAGCCGACGGCGGTGCGCGCGGCGTTGGCGTTGTTGCCGCCGCCCTCGTGGTCGACCGGCTCGCCGTCCACCACGAGCAGCTCCCGGCCGCCGATCGCGGTGCCGGGGACCTCGCCCTTGTCGGTACGGGGGCTGTACTCCAGGGAGACCTTGTCGCCCGCCTTCAGGCCCGCCAGGGTGTCCGCCCCGGCGTCGCTGCCGAGCAGCACCGTGGTGCCCTCGGGTATCGCGCCCTTGCCGGGCTTGTCGCCGACCGCGGTGACCTTGCCGTCCACGACGCTGACCTCGGTGGCGCGCTCGCCGCCGTCCACGGTCAGCTTCCGGTCGGCCTCGCCCCACTGGGAGTTGTAGGCGCCGATGCCGCCCGCGGGCACATCGGCGGTGTTGAGCGCGCCGAGCGCGTGCTTCCCGTCGGGGAGGGTGAGGGTGCCGTCGAAGTACAGCTCCAGGATCCGGCCCGCGTCGGCGGGGCCCACCCCCACGACCCGGTTGTTCTTCTCCGCGGGCGATTTGACGAACTCTCCGCCGCGCAGACCCGAACCGGCCGGTGCCTGGGTGCCGTTGAGATCGAAGAAGTCACCGTTGATCGCGGCGACGGTACGGCGGCCCTTGCCGGGGTCGTGCCCGGCGGCCAGCTCGGAGAGGGTCTTGCGCCCGGCGACCTTGCCGGAGTCCAGGTAGTCCACCTTGGTGCCGCCGTCGAGGTCCACCGAGAGCGAGTGCACCCGCAGCCACTTGTCGGACTCCAGGCGGTCGTACGCGTCCATGGTGACGCCCGGGGCGATGGGACGGCTGCGGTGCCCGAGTTCCAGGCCGTCGCCGTCGGAGATGGAGGTGGCCCCGGGGCCCGCGGCGCCCGCCCCGGTGTCCAGGGTGCTGGCCGGGGGCGGTGCGACGGGCCGCAGCATCTCGTCCGCGGTGCGCGGCACCGGCTCCGGGGCGCGGCCGGTGGCGGTCGGCGCGGCCGCCTCCTGCTGGGCCGCGGCCGAGCCGCCGGGCAGGACCGCCAGGGCGCCGAGGGCGGTCAGCGCGAGGGCTGCTCTGGGCAGAGCGTGGTTGAGCAAGGTGACTCCTGTGGTGGGGGATGCACGTGAGCACACTCGGCTGATCAGCATTGTCTTGTGCACGACACGCGCGCCAGGGAGTACCGGAAAAACCCCGGAAAACCACGGGGCTTTCACACCGCGACCACCGCGTGAACGCCCCGCGTCCGCCGGAAGGCCGGCGAGGGCGCCGCCGCGTGGCTCATCGCCCGGGCGGCGCCCCCGCGGTGCGGCTCACCGCCCGGACGGAGCCCCTCAGAGCTGGGCGGGCGCGCCGACCCGTACCTCCACCTCCTCGCCGTCCGGCAGCAACTTCCGTACCGGCCACAGGCGTTCGGAGATGGGGGTGCCCGCTCCGGTGGTGTACGCGGGGACCGTGAGGACGGTGTCCCCGTCCTCGGCGACCAGCAGCTCCGCGTCCGCGACGACGACCCCGTCGGAGAAGCGCAGGGCCAGGCCGAGGGGCCGGGGAGCGGCGGCGAAGCCCTCGGGGTCGGGGAGTTCCCGCAAGCGGCAGCTGCCCCCGGGGAAGAGGTGGGTGTGGGCGCAGACGGCGGGATGGACGCGGTCGGCGGGCGAGCCGGGGGAGGGGTGGTCCATGGCGGGCTCCTGAGGTGGGTGAAGGCCGGGCCCGCGCAGTCTGGCGCCTCCGGCGGCCGGTCCGGTGCCGTGTCGCGGGCGGTGGGCTTTGCCGCCACCTGATCGGAGGCGCCGGGTCCCCACCCCGGCCCGGGTGCGCGGGGTGGGCGTACCGGCCCGGCAATTTTCTGCTGACGCGGAGCTTCAATCCGGGGCTACTGGCGCGTAATTTGGCATGAGCACGGCACCTCGTGATCCGGATCACAGGCGGAATCCCCCTCTCCCTTTCACCGAGCCGCAAGGAGATCACGTGACGCTGCCCTGGAAGCGCCTGCGCCGCTCACTCGCCGCGGGCCTCCTGCTAGCCGCCGCCTTCACCGCCGCCCCCGCGGCCGCCGCGACCGCACCCGAGCGGACCGCGGCCGTCAGCTCCGGCTGGAACGACTACTCCTGCAAGCCCTCCGCCGCGCATCCGCGCCCGGTGGTCCTGGTGCACGGGACCTTCGCCAACTCCGTCGACAACTGGCTGGTCCTCGCCCCGTATCTGGTCGACCGGGGCTACTGCGTCTTCTCCCTGAACTACGGGGAACTGCCCGGGGTCCCGGTCTTCAAGGGGCTCGGCCCCGTCGACAAGTCGGCCGCGCAACTCGGCACCTTCGTCGACAAGGTCCGCTCCGCCACCGGGGCGGGCAAGGTCGACCTGGTGGGGCACTCGCAGGGCGGCATGATGCCCCGCTACTACCTGAAGTTCCTCGGCGGCGCGGACAAGGTCAACGCGCTGGTCGGCATCGCGCCGAGCAACCACGGCACCACCCTCAGCGGCTTCACCAAGCTGCTGCCCTACTTCCCGGGCATCGAGAACCTGCTCAACGAGCACACCCCGGCCCTCACCGACCAGGTCGTCGGCTCGCCCCTGATGCAGAAGCTCAACGCGGGCGGGGACACCGTGCCCGGCGTGCAGTACACGGTGATCGCGACGCAGTACGACGAGGTGGTCACGCCCTGGCGGACCCAGTTCCTGGACGGCCCCGGCGTACGCAACATCAGGCTGCAGGACCTCTGCGCCGTGGACCTCTCCGAGCATGTGCTCGCGGGCACCACGGACAAGGTCGTCTTCCACGAGGTGGCCAACGCCCTGGACCCGGCGCACGCCACACCCACCACCTGCTTCTCCTGAGCGGGCGTCCCGCCTGAACGGAAGTCCCGGCTGAACAGATGTCCCGCCCGGTCCGCCGGGCGGGACATCCCTTGTCCCGGAAGGTGCCCTGTCCGGAAGGTGCCGGGTCCCGGAAGGGCCCGGGTGCTCAGTCCTCGGGCCACCACGTCCGGCGGATGTCCTTGCGGACCTCCGTCCGGCGCGCGGTCTTCTCCTCGGCCTCCTCGCGTACGCGGCGGGAGGGCTGCTTGACGACGGGGCGCTGTACGGTCACACGGCGCATGACTGCCTCCTTGGTGCCCACCGGGTCCCGTACCTGAGTACCGAGGTGAACCCGTGCCGGGAGCGTTCCTCATCAACGGCGCGCTGTCAGTGGCGACTGTCACGCTGTGGTGAGGCATACCCATCCGAAGCACGTGATGACCATGAGAAGGCCCCCCGATGACAAAACTGCAATCACAAAGCGGGAGAAACGGCGCATCACGACCGGTTCGAGTGGCCTGAATGCGGTCTCAGTCCGCGATCAGGGCCTCGAAGTCGCCCCGCCGGGCGAGGAGTTCGAGGGCGTCCAGGGCGGCCAGGGCCTGAGCCGCCGCCTGTGGATCGCGCGCCGCGAGACCGCTCTCGGCGAACTCGTCCTCGTCCAGGCGCAGCACCTGCCGCCCGTCCGCCGAGCGCCACAGATCGAGGTCCAGGTCCTCCACCGTGAGCTCGCCGCCGCCGAGCACCGCGGGCCGGGTGATGTCGCAGTACCAGCCCTTGAGGGTGCCGTCGGCGGCGCGCACCTCCTTGACGGCGTACCACCGGTGCCGCCAGTAGTGCTCGGTGAAGACGTCCCCCGGCTCGAAGCGGACGAAGCCGAAGTCCCGGGTGCCCTCGCCCGCCCAGGGGGCGCGGACCGTCAGCCGCTCCCCGTCGTCGCTCAGCAGCCGCGCCGGGTAGCGGATCTTCGTGCGGCCCGCCTTGACGAGGACCACCCGTACCGTCCCGGGGAGTTCAGCCGAGTGCCCGGACATGGCGCACCTCCGTCCCGCACACCCGGTAGCCGAACCAGGTGTTGACGGCGAGCATCGGGCCGTTGTCCGTGTCGTTGCCGGTGAAGGCCTCCCGGATCCCGGCCGCCCGGGCGCGGTGCAGCGAGTCGTTCTTCACCAGCTTGGCCAGGCCCCGGCCGCGATGGGCGCGCGCGGTGCCGGTCATGCCGGAGGAGTAGCGCGTCTCGCGGTCGGTCTGGGCCAGGCTGAAGGCGACCGGGCGCCCGTCCACCACGGCGACGGTGGTCAGCTCCAGATCGGTCAGCGGGTGGTGCCAGGTGTCGGCGAGCCACCCCTCGTAGTCCGCGAGGACCGCCCCGACATCGCTCGGCTCGTCGGCCGTGGTCTCCGCGTCCAGGGCGAAGACCGGCCGCGGATCGGCCGCGAAGGAGGAGGCGGGCCGCAACTCCACCCCGGCCGGGGGTTCGAGGCGCGGCGGCAGCGCGTCCCGTACCAGGTCCAGGCGGAGGAAGTGCGCGGAGCGCTTGGCGGTGTAGCCGTGCCGGACCGCGAACTCCCGGTTGCGGGGCTCGTCGTAGACCCAGGACCAGACCTCGCGCGCCCCGGAGCGCGCCAGATGCTCCTCCGCGGCGGCAAGCAGCAGCGAGCCCGCGCCGCGCCCCTCCCGGTCCGGCCGTACGTAGAGATTGGCGAAGCCCTGCCCCGGTTCCGCGCTCTCGTGCGCGATGCCGACCTGCGCGGTGCCGATGACCTCGCCGTCCTCCTCGGCGACCAGCGGCCGGAACCGCTTCCGCGCGGGGGCGTGCGCCAGGTCGAAGGCGAGGGAGCCGGCGGTCATCACCATGAAGGGCAGGGCGCGGCGGCGCACCCGGACGAAGGCCTCGGCGTCCGCGGGGTCCCCGGGGCGCAGCGGGCGAACGATCACATCCATGCGGCGCACGCTACGCGCGGCACCGCCCGGGGCGCCTCCTGATATTCGGCGCCCGATTCCCCGCCCGATTCCCGCCCGTCCGCCGGTCCCGGGGCGCCCGCGCGCCTCGGTGCGGGACAATCGCCCGGTGACCTCGAAGACCGGTTTGAGCATCGACGACGACGCGGGCACCGCCCCGTACGAGCAGCTGCGCGCGCAGATCTCCAAGCAGGCCAGGACCGGGCGGCTGCCGGTGGGCCACCGGCTGCCCACCGTGCGCGGCCTCGCCCAGGAACTCGGCCTCGCCGCCAATACGGTGGCCAAGGCCTACCGCGCCCTGGAGAGCGACGGGGTGATCGAGACCCGCGGCCGCAACGGCACCTTCATCGCCGCCGCGGGCGAGGCCGCGGACCGCAGGGCGGCCGAGGCCGCGCAGTCCTTCGCGGCCCAGGCCAGACGGCTCGGCCTGACCGAGGACGAGGCCCTGCGCGCCGCCCACCAGGCCCTGCGCGCGGCCTATGGCACGGCGGACTGAACCCCTCCCGCCGACCGAACTCCTCCCGGGGGAGCGCACGGCTCAGAGGTACAGCCCCGCGTCCGCCCCCGGCCGCTGGTCCGGCACCGAGGCGGGGGAGGTGCCCCGGCGCAGCGCGTACAGCTCGGCGAGGGTGGTGCCCTCGCGGCCGAGGGCACTCTCGTGGCCGGCGGCCTCCTCGCCCAGCCAGCCCAGCGACTCGGCGCGGGTGAGCGGCCCGACCTCGATCCGGGCGAGGCAGCGGCCCGGGCGCACCACGGCGGGGTGCAACCGCTCCAGGTCCTCGTTGGTGGTGACGCCCACCAGGACGTTGCGGCCCTGGCCGAGCAGCCCGTCGGTGAGGTTGAGCAGCCGGGAGAGCGCCTGGCCCGCGGTGTGCTTGGCCTCGCCGCGGATCAGCTCGTCGCAGTCCTCCAGGAGCAGCAGCCGCCAGCGGCTCTTCGCGGCGCCCTCGTCCTCGCCGATCGCGATGTCCATCAGGTAGCCGACGTCGCTGAACAGCCGCTCCGGGTCGAGTACGCAGTCGACCTGGCACCAGTCGCGCCAGGAGCGGGCGAGGGTGCGCAGCGCGGAGGTCTTGCCGGTGCCGGGCGGTCCGTGCAGCAGGAGCAGCCGCCCGGTGATGTCCTCCGGGGTGGTCTTCATCAGCCCGTCCATGGCGTCGGCCACCGGCGCAGTGTAGTTCTGCCGGACCTCGGGCCAGGTCCCCGCGGAGATCTGACGGGTCGTCCGGTGCGGTCCGCGGCGCGGGGAGACGTACCAGAAGCCCATGGTGACGTCCTCGGGCTGCGGCTCCGGTTCGTCCTGGGCGCCCTCGGTGGCCGCGGAGACGGTCTGCTCGGCGAGTTCGGCGCTGGTGGCGGTGACGGTGACATCGGCGCCCCGGCTCCAGCGCGAGACGAGCATGGTCCAGCCCTGGCCCTCGGCGAGCACGGCGCTGCGGTCGTCGTCGCGGGCCGCGCGCAGCACCCGTGCCCCCGGCGGCAGCAGGGTGGCGCCGGTGCGTACGCGTTCGATGTTCACGCTGTGCGAGTACGGCTGCTCGCCGGTGGCGAAGCGGCCGAGGAACAGGGCGTCTACGACATCCGAAGGGGAGTCGCTGTCATCGACGTTGAGCCGGATCGGCAGGGCTTCCTCTGGGTTCGCGGGCATGCCGCCATGATCCGTCACCGCTCTGTCCGGTGCACCCGGTTTCCGTGCCCCCGCCCGCTGCCCCTTGTGGGCGGGAAAGCTCCGCTGTGCCCCGGCAAGGGCGTCAACTCCCCGCACACAAACACGGGTTCGAGGCGGTCGACGCGCGTGGACCGCCTGCCGGCGGGGCATGAGACAGGCACCCGACCGACCTCTTCCCGGGCACCCCCGGGAAGGCGCGCGGCACCCGGTCTACGCGAGTAGTCCGCGGCGCGGCCGAGGGTCGGTCAGGTCCTGTCTGTACGGGTGTGTGCGGAACCGGAGAAGGGCGCGGGTGGCGTGTCGAGGAAAAGATTGACATGGACACTTCCAGTCAACTTCCCCGCGTGCTAACACAGTTGCGCAGAGATCCCCCCACGGAGGTAGCAGATGAAACTGAAGAGACTTGCGGCCTATGTCTCGGCCCTCACCCTGGCCGGGGCCGCCGCGCTCACCGGGGCGAGCGCGGCGAGCGCGGACCAGGCCGCCGCCGACGGCTATGTGGCCCTCGGCGACTCCTACTCCTCCGGAGTGGGCGCGGGTGACTACGACAGCAGCGGCTGCAAGCGCAGCGCGAACGCCTACCCGCAGCTGTGGGCCAACGCCCACTCGCCCTCCTCCTTCGACTTCGTGGCCTGCTCCGGCGCGGTCACCGGCGATGTGCTCGCCAACCAGCTCGGCCCGCTGAGCACCAGCACCGGCACCGTCACCATCTCCATCGGCGGCAACGACGCCGGCTTCTCGGACGTGATGATCAACTGCGTCCTGCCGGGCGAGGACAACTGCATCAGCCGGATCAACACGGCCCGCTCCTTCGTCGAGAACGAGCTGCCCGCCAAGCTCGACCAGGTCTACGACGAGATCAGCTCGCGCGCCCCCAACGCGCATGTGGTCGTGCTCGGTTACCCGCGCTTCTACAAGATCGACGGAAGCTGCGTGGCGGGTCTGACGGACGAGGAGCGCTCCGCCGTCAACGGCGCCTCCGACCTCCTGAACCAGGTCACCTCGGCTCGCGCCGCCGCCCACGGCTTCAGCTTCGCGAGCGTCGTCGGCAACTTCACCGGTCACGAGATCTGCTCCGGTGACGCCTGGCTGCACAGCGTCAGCCTCCCGGACGTCACCAACTCGTACCACCCGACGGCCGCCGGTCAGTCGGGCGGCTACCTCCCCGCGCTGGAGAGCGCTTCCTGACGGGGAGTGCCGCAGCGTTCGGCGGGTCCGGGCCTCCTTCGGGGTGCCCGGACCTGCCGCGTACCGGGGCCGGGTCCGCCCCTCGACACGCCGGGCCCCGCCTCCCCGGCCCGCAACCCCCGCCCTCACGCCCCGTCACCGGGTCCGTTCGCTGCCGGGAGTCATGGCTGACCCGGAGGGTTTCGGGCATGCTCAAGGGGAGGGCTGGATTCGGAGAGTGATCGTCAACACCCTTGTGGGAAAGGTGAATACGGGTATCGGGATACACGTGCGTCCCGTGGGGACGATAGTGTTGAGCTGCCCGGGCCGGGTGCCGTCGTACGGGTGGGGAGTGACATGGAACAGATAACTGTACGAAACAGGGCGCGAGTGCCCGCCATCAACTGCGGGAGCAGCGCGACCAAGTCGCGGCTCGACCGGCATTTCGCCGTGATGGGCGGACCCGTGGTCCCGCAGCGCGAGGCCGCGGAGGCCACGCTGCTGATGCGCGAGCTGACCAGCCGCGAGAGGCCGCAGGAGCACACCCCCACGGGCCGCCGTGCCCGGGTGCGGAAGGTCTCCCTCTTCGCTCCGCTGCGGCGGCTGCGCCGCACGCTGCTCGGGGGGCGCTGACCCCTACCGCACTCCGGTCACCGCTCAGGCGATCACACCGTCCTGGCGCAGCTGCGTGATCTCCGCCTCCGTCACCCCCACGGAGCGCAGCAGCGCCTCGGTGTGCTCGCCGAGCCCGGGCACCGCCCCCATCCGCGCCTCTTCCCCGCCGGGCAGCGTGAGGGGTGGCAGCAGGGCCCGCAGCGGACCGGCCGGGGAGCCGATCTCCCGCCAGCGGTCCCGCGCGGCCAGTTGCGGATGCGCGGCCAGACCGGTCATCCCGCGCAGCCGCGCACAGGCGATCCCCGCCGCGTCCAGCCGCCGCAGCGCCTCCTCGGCGGTGAGTTCCCCGAGGGCCCGCGCGACGGCGGCGTCGGTGCGTCCCCGGTGGGCCACCCGGGCCGCGTTGGTGGCGAAATCGGGGTCCTCGGCGAGTTCCGGACTGCCGAGCACCTGGGCGGCGAGCCTGCGCCACTCCCGGTCGTTCTGCACCGAGAGCAGCACCCGGCCGCCGTCCGCGGTGGGATAGGCGTCGTACGGGGCGATCACCGTGTGGGCGAGGCCGGTCCGTACCGGCGCCGTGCCGCCGTGGATCGTGTGGTGCAGCGGATGGCCCATCCACTCCGCGAGCGCCTCCAGCATCGACACCTCCACCGGGCCGCCGCGCCCGGTGGTCCCGCGCCGCACCAGCGCCGCCAGCACCCCGGAGAAGGCGTACATCCCGGCCGCGATGTCGGCCGCCGGGATGCCGGACTTCACCGGCTGCTCGGGGGTGCCGGTCACCGAGACCAGGCCCGCCTCGCACTGGACGAGCATGTCGTAGGCCCGCCGGTCCGCGTACGGGCCGCCCTTGCCGTAGCCCGAGATGTCCACCGCGATCAGCCGGGGGTCGGCGGCGCACAGGGTGGCCGCGTCCAGGCCGAGGCGGGCGGCCGCGCCCTGGGCGAGGTTCTGCACGAAGACGTCCGCGGTGGCGAGCAGGCGGCCGAGCACGTCCAGCCCGCGCGGGTCCTTGAGGTCCAGGGCGATCGACTCCTTGCCGCGGTTGCACCAGACGAAGTGCGAGGCAAGGCCCGCGGCGGCGGTGTCGTAGTGGCGGGCGAAGTCGCCGCCGCCGGGGCGCTCCACCTTGATGACCCGGGCGCCGAGGTCGGCGAGCTGCCGGGTGGCGAAGGGGGCGGCGACGGCCTGCTCCACGGCGACGACGGTGAGGCCGTCCAGCGGCAGCGGCTGCACAGCAGGGGAGGGCGAGGTGGTGTGGGGCTCCATGCGAGGGATCATGTCCCCGGCGGGCGGCCTTGTCACCGAGGCCTCCGTCACGCGCCGCCGGACCGCCCCGGCCGCCGCTCGGCGAGCGCCCCGGCCGCCCCGCCTCACAGCAGCGCGAACTGCCCGCCCGGGCCCTCCTCCTGGTGGTCGAGTACGGAGGCGGGGCGCCGCGCGGCGGGCGGCGGCGGCAGTACGCCCGCCGCGGTCAGCTCCGCCCGGCCGGGAGCACCGGCCAGTTCGGCGGCCAACTCCTCCTGCCGGGGGCGCAGTTCGGCGAGGAGGGCGAGCACGGTGAGGAGTTCGAGCAGCTCGGAGGTGCGGGACTGCGGCCAGGCGGCGGGAGCGAGCGCGGCGAGGCTCCCGGGCTCCCCGGCCGTCGCGCGGCGGGCGAACCAGGCCTCCAGGACCCGGACCTGGCCGACCCGGAACTCCCAGGCCCCGGCGGGTACGGGGGAGACGCGGCCGGTGCCGACCAGCAGGGTCTCCTCCTCGGGGTCGTACTCCGGGGCCGGGGGCCGGGCGGGCAGCGGGGCGCGCACATAGGGCCGCCTGCCGCCCGGCATCCGGGGCCGTTCGCCGGGGCCGCGCCGCATCAGCCAGAGCAGGCGCCGGCCCAGTTCCACGCCGCGGGTCCAGACCTCCGGTCCGGTCGGCAGCGGTACCAGGGGGCCCTTCGGCCCGCCCCGGGCGACGGCGAGGATCCAGGCGAGGAGGTCCTCGGGGGTGGTGGACAGACCGAGACGGGCGTCCAGGAAGGCGCTCAACCCCGGTGCCAGATTGGGCTCTTGACCGCCCGGGCGCCGGAAGAGCGGCCTGATCCTGCCCGGCCGTACGGTGTGCGGCTGCCCGTCCGGCGGGAGGACCGCGCCCGGCAGCAGCGAGGTGGCGAGGAGCGGGGGGCTCTCGGCGCCGGGGGTGAAGGCCTGCTCCACCAGGAAGATCTGCCGGGCGTCGGCGACCCGCCACAGCTCGGGGCGGGCCGCGTCGATCAGCCGGTGGTCGGGTATCAGCCACTGCTCGTCGAAGGGGGCGTGCAGGACGCGCACCGGCTCGGGGCAGGGCCCGAGCGCACCGGCAAGCCGGCCGGTGCCGGTGCGGCGGCCGGGGAGCTGGGCCACCGCGGTGTGCAGGGTGCGGGAGCGGGTGGGGCCGAGCAGCCGCTCGCGCTCGGTGCCCTCCGCCTTGCCGAAGGCCTCCCAACGGGCCTTCAGCGAGGCCGCGTCGGGTGCCAGCGGCCAGGCCCGGCCGAGGCGCGGGGCGGCGACGGACCACGGCAGGAGGTCCGCGAGCAGCGGCGCGTCGTCGTCGGTCACGCCCGGCATCGTACGACGGCGGCGTCCTTCGGGGGACGGGACCGGGGGCGGATCACCCGCCCCTCAGGCGTCCTTGTGCTGGCGGGCGGCGAGGACATGGGCGGCTTCCCGGGTGGCCGGATACAGCTCGCGGTAGAGGCCGTACAGCTCCTCGTAGACCTCCCCGGTGGCCGGATCGGGCTCCACCACGGAGGCCACCGGATTCCAGCCGCCGAGGTCCGCGGCCGAGACCAGACCGGTGCCGAGCGCCGCGAACAGGGCGTCCCCGTGGGCGGCGCCGATGGTGTGCCGGGGCACCTGCTGGGGGCGCCCGGTGACATCGGAGACGATCCGGGTCCACAGCCCGCGGGCGCCGCCGCCGACCGCGACCAGGCGCTCCGGTGAGCCGCCCGCCTCCACCATGGTCTCCAGGTTGTGCCGGACCCCGAAGGCGGTGGCCTCCAGGGCGGCCCGGTAGAGGTGGCCCCGGCCGTGCCGCAGGGTCAGCCCGTGGATCAGGCCCCGGGCGTCCGGGTCGAAGAGCGGGGTGCGCTCCCCGGCGAAGTACGGCAGCATCAGCAGGCCCTCGGCGCCGGGCGGCAGCCGGTCGGCCTCCTCGGTCAGCTCCGGGTAGGAGGCGCCGGTCAGTTCGCGCAGCCAGCCGGTGACCGCCCCGGAGGTGGCCATGCCCGCGGCCAGGCAGTGGGTGCCGGGGAAGGCCCCGGCGGTGCCCCACAGGCGGGCGTCGCCCACCGGTTCGCCGACCACGTTGACCAGGAACATCGTGGTGCCGTACATCAGCATCACGTCCCCCGGGTCCCGTACGCCCGCCGCCGTGGCCTCCGCCCAGGCGTCCACGATGCCCGCCACCACGGGCGTCCCGGCGGGGATGCCGGTCGCCGCCTCGGCCTCGGGGGTGACCTCGCCGACGGTCTCGGCGGGCCACACCAGCCGGGGCCACTCCAGGCCCGGCGCGATCTCCTCGCACCACTCGGGGATCCAGGCGCCCGCCCGCGGGTCGTACAGCGGCACCGACTGGCTGGCCGAGTGGTGGTCGAGGACATAGGCGCCGGTGAGCCGGTGCGTGAGGTACGAACTGGCCATGAACCAGCGGCGGGTACGGGCCCAGGCCGCCGGCTCCCGCTCGCGCAGCCAGGCGAACTTGGGGCCCACCGCCTGGCTGGTCAGCGGGGCGCCGCAGCGGCGGATGATCTCCTCGGCGCCGTAGTGCGCGTTCTGCGCGGCGATCTGGGCGCCGGCCCGGGTGTCCACCCCGTACAGGATCGCGGGCCGGACCGGGGCGCCCGCCGCGTCCGCCGGGAGCAGGCAGGGGCCGATGCCGCTGACACCGACCCCGGCGAGCCGCTCGCCCGCGGGCAGTTGGGCCAGCAACTCCCGGGCCAGGGCGCGCAGATCGGCCCACCAGATGTCCTCGGCGTCGTGCTCGAACCAGCCGGGGCGCGGCGAGGAGGTGGTGTGCTCGCGCTGGGCCGAGGCGAGCAGGGTGCCGTCGGGGCGGGCGAGGACGCCCTTGGCGGAGGAGGTGCCGATGTCGATGCCGAGGAGCAGCCCGCTCGGGGCGGCGGAGGAGGTCATGGCGGTCCTGGGGTCCGGGGCGTGGCCCCCCCCGGGGGGGGGGGCCCCCCGGGGGGGGGGGGGGGGGGGTGGGGGGGGGGGGGGGGGCCCGCCGCCCCCCCCCCCCCGGGGCCGGGGCACGCCGTGACGGGCGGGTGCGGGCGTACGGGTACGGCGGCGGGCGGTGGTCAGCCGCCGCTGACGTCGTACTCCTCGTAGATCTTCGCCGCGTTGGCCTTGGTGACCTCCACGGTCGGCAGGGTCTGCTTCTTCTTCGGCTTCTTGCCCTGGGAGAGGGCGTAGGCGGCCTCGGCGGCCTCCTCGGCGCCGGTCGGGTAGACGAAGGTGGACAGCAGGCGGCCCTGCTGGACGGCGCGGATGCCGCCGTCCGGGATGGCGAGGCCGTCGATGCCGAGGAACTTGATGCTCTTCGCCTTGCCCGCGCCGGAGGCCGCGCCGTGCGCGCCGATCGCCATGTCGTCGTTGTGCGCGTAGACCAGGTCGATCTCGGTGCCGCGGGCCAGCCACTGGTTCATCACCTTGATGGCGTTGGGCCGGGTCCACTTGGCCTCGCGGGCCTCGACGATCTTGATGCCGTGGCCCTTCACCGCGTCCCGGAAGCCCTTGTCGCGGTCGATCTGCGGCTGCGCGGAGAGCACCCCGCGCAGCTCGGCGACGTTGCCGCCGTCCGGCAGCGCCTTGACGGCGGCCTCGCCCGCCTTCTGGCCGATCGCGTAGTTGTCGCCGCCGATGAAGGAGGTGTAGCAGTCGGTGTTGACCGTACGGTCCAGGATCAGCACGTCGATGCCCGCCTTGCAGGCCTGCTCCACCGGCGGGGTCAGCGGGGCGGGCTCGTTCGGCGAGACGATGAGCAGGTCCACCTTCTGCTGGATGAAGCTCTGCACCTGGCTGACCTGGGTGGCGTTGTCCTGCCGCGCGTCCGTGATGGGAAGCAGCTTGAGGTTCTCGTGCCGGGCCACGAAATGCTTGAGCTGCTTGTTGAGCTGCTGGCGGTAGGGCTCGGCGTTGTTGGACTGCGAGTAGCCGATGACGAACTGCCCGCCGTCCTTGCCGGAGTCGCCGCCGTCGGCGGAGTCCGTCTTGGAGGCGCAGCCGCCGGCGAGGGCCGCGGCGCACAGGGCGGCCAGTACGGAGGTAGCGGTGCGTTTCATGCGGTTTTCTCCTCGCTGGGTGGCGTCTTGCCGAAGCGGCGGCCGAGACGGCGGCCCGCGCCGCGCAGCAGGTCCGGGCGTTGCAGGACCACGGCGAACACGACGATCGAGCCCTTGATGACCAGTTGCCAGTTGTCGCTGACGGCGTTGAGGCCGAGGACGTTGTCGAGCAGGGTGAGGATGAGCGCGCCGACGAAGGTGCCGGCGATGGTGCCCTTGCCGCCGGCGAGGCTCGCCCCGCCGATCACGGCCGCGGCGATCGCGTCGAGTTCGTAGCCGTTTCCCGCCATCGGGTCCGCCGAGGCGCTGTACGCCGCGTCGATGGGCCCGGCGAAACCGGCGAGCATGCCGGAGAGGGTGAACACGGCGATCACCACGAAGGTGACGTTGATGCCGGAGAGCCGGGCCGCGGTCGGGTTGCCGCCGACCGCGTACACATGCCGTCCGAAGCGGGTGCGGGAGAGCAGCAGATGGAAGACGACGCAGACCAGGACGAAGGCGAGGACGGGGAAGTAGATCCCGTCCGGGCCGAGGACGCCGACCAGGACGTTGTGCCCGGGGGTGCCGAGGCCCTGGAAGGAGGCGGAGTTCTCGGTGAGCTTGCCGTCCGGGCCCGCGACGGTGGTGCCGACCGAGGCGTTGTCGGACATCTGCCGGTCCAGGCCGCGGGCGATGGAGAGCATGGCCAGCGTCATCACGAAGGACTGGATGCGCAGCCAGGAGGTGCCCGCGCCGTTGACGAAGCCGAAGGCGGCGCCGATCAGCATGCACAGCGGCACGATCTGCCAGACCGGCATGTCGTGGTGGAAGAGCATCATCGCCGCGGCCATCGAGGCGAAGCCCATCAGGGAGCCCACCGAGAGGTCGATGCCCGCGGTGATGATGACCAGGGTGACGCCGACCGCCAGGATGCCGCGGGAGGAGAAGTTGCCCACCGCGTTGGTGAGGTTGGTCTGGTTGAGGAAGACATCGCCCTTGGTGGCGACCCCGGCCGCGAAGATCAGCACCAGGCCGATATAGCTCTGCAGGGAGCCGAAGAGCGGCAGCAGCCGCCGCAGCCTCCCGGGTGCCTTCGCCTCGGCCGCCTCGGCGGTGTCGAGGGTGCTCGTCATGCGCCGCTCTCCTCGTCCTCGTTCGCTTCCTCGGGGCCGCCCCGGGAGCTGTCGGCCCCGCCGCCCCGGGCGGCCGGTCCCCCGGCGCGGGGCGCGGGCACGGCCGGTCCCGCACCGGGGTCCACCACCGCCGTCTTCGGGGCCTCGGCCACCGTCCGGCGGGCCATCGCCGCGGTGAGCAGGGACTCCTCGTCGGCCACCGGGCCCCGGGCGGGGTCGCGGTGGAACTCGCCGGTCAGCCGTCCCTCGCAGAGCACCAGGATCCGGTCGCACATGCCGATCAGCTCCGGCAGTTCGGAGGAGACCGCGAGGATCGCCGTGCCCTGCTGGGCGAGCCTGTCCATCAGGGTGTGGATCTGCGCCTTGGCACCGATGTCGATGCCCCGGGTCGGCTCGTCCATCAGGAGCAGCCCGGGCTCGGTGAGCAGGCACTTGGCGAGCACGACCTTCTGCTGGTTGCCCCCGGAGAGCTGCCCGGCCGGGACCTCCATGCCCGGGGTGCGCACCGCGAGCGCGTCCAGCTGCCCGCGCACCGCCGCCGCCTCGCGCCGCCGCCGCACCGTCCGCCAGGGGGTGCCGAATCTGCCGAGCGCGGCGAGCGAGGCGTTGAAGCGGACCGTGTTGCCGAGGACCAGGCTCTGCGCCTTGCGGTCCTCCGCGACCAGGGCGAGGCCCCGGCGGATGGCCTGGCCGGGGCTGCGCGGCCGGTAGGCACGGCCGTCCAGGGTGAACTCGCCGCTCGCCCGGGCCCCGTAGTGCCCGAAGAGGGACTGGAGCACCTCGGTGCGCCCGGCGCCCATCAGCCCCGCGAGCCCGACGATCTCGCCGGGCGCGACGGTCAGGTCGATGCCGTGCAGGGCGGGGCCGCCGCCCACCGAGGGCAGCCGCAGGCCCCGTACGCTCAGGCGCGGGGGAGCGGCCGGGGCCTGCGCGGGGCGGCGCGGGTACAGCTCGTCCAGGGGGCGGCCGACCATCAGGCGGACCAGTTCGGCGCGGCTGGTCTCGGCCATCGCGCGGCGCCCGGTGCACACCCCGTCGCGGAGCACGGTCACCGAGTCGGCGATCTCCTCGAGTTCCTCCAGGCGGTGCGAGATGTAGACGACGCCGACGCCGCGCGCGGTCAGCCCGCGGATCACGGCGTGCAGTCTGCGCACCTCGGCGTCGGCGAGGGCCGAGGTCGGCTCGTCCATCACCAGGATCCGCACGTCCAGGCTCAGCGCCTTGGCCACCTCGATCAGCTGGCGCTCGGCGATCTGGCAGTGCTTGAGGGCCCGGCGGGGCGGCAGGTCGAGGCCGAGTCCGGCGAGCAGCCGGGTGGTGCGCTCCTCCATCTCGCGGCGCCGGACGGTGCCGCGGGCGGTGGTGGGCTCCCGGCCGAGGAAGACGTTCTCCGCGACGGAGAGTTCGGGCACCAGGTTGAGCTCCTGGTGGATCATCGCGATGCCGTGCCGGGCGGCGTCCCGCGGGGAGTGCAGCGGGACCGGCTCGCCGTCGCGCAGGATGCTGCCCTCGTAGTCCGCGTGGACCCCGGCCAGGATGTTCATCAGCGTCGACTTGCCGGCGCCGTTCTCGCCGAGCAGGGCGACGACCTCACCGGCGTGCACGGTGAGGTCGACGCCGCTGAGCGCGCGGACGCCGGGGAACGACTTGGCGATGCCCCGCATGGCGAGCAGGGGCGGTGCCGATGAGGTCATGTCCTTCCTCCGTGGTTCCTGCCCTTCGCCCGGCTCAGGCCGCCGAGCCGAAGCCGTCGAAGCGGATCCCCAACTGGCGGCATACGGAACGCAGTTCGGCCACGTAGTCACCGGGCACCGCGTGGATGTGGTTGGAGCCGAAGCGGCCGAGGAAGTCGTCGGCGGGGGCGTCCAGGCGGGCGAAGGCGTGCGGCCACTCGAAGGTGGAGGCGCGCATCATCCGGTCGTTGGTGGCCTCGTCGTAGGTCTCGAAGGAGCCCCGCATGACGTGCATCCGGTACTCGCCGCTGTCGCGGGTGAGCCGGGCGAAGGTCAGGTCGCCGGGCGCGGCCAGGTGCTGGACGCTGGCGCCGCCCGCGGGGAAGTAGAAGACCTCGGGGTGGAAGTGGACCTTGGAGAGGTTCTCGGCGGGGTCCTCGGAGCGGGCGGCGTACCAGGTGGCGTGCTGGCCCGAGTTGCACAGGTCCCAGACGTCCCGGTCGGCGTGGTAGTGCCTCACGTCCGCGAAGAGCACCGGGTCGCCGGAGAGCAGCTTGAGCAGCTGCATGCTCAGCGCGCCGTCCATGTCGGCCTCGGTGGCCGTCACATGGGTCTCCTTGGGGCCCTCCCAGTCGTAGGGGTCGTTGAGGAAGGCCTCGGCGACGTCCATGGTGCAGAAGTGGGTGGTCAGCTCCGGCTGGCCCTTGATGCCGGAGAAGTCGAGGTTCCACTCCTCGATCAGCTCCCGCATCGCGTAGTACGAGCGGATCTGGCGCTCCAGGAGCTCGGGGGTGAGCTGCTTGCCGTCGTAGTGCACGCCCGCGGCGCGCTTCTCCAGCCACTCGCGGGCGGCGGTGACCCGGGTCTGCGAGGCGTTCTCACTGCGCCGGACGATCTCCCACTGGTCGATCTCCTCGACGTCCACCCCGAACTGCCGCATCCACTGGTCGGTGTTGGCGACCGCGGTGTACATGCCCATCGGGCGCCCGCCGATCCGCCCGAAGGTGGAGCCGCGCAGTCGCTGGACCGCGGTGGCCGCCCGGACCTCGGCGAGGATCCGCTCGCGTACGGCCGGTTCGCCGAGGTCGCCCCAGGCGCGGCTGTGCACCCGGCCTATCTGGTCCAGGCCGCCGCCGCCCGCGAGCAGTCCGACCATGCCGGGGAACTGCGGGTCGATGTTGGCGACCATCAGGAGCGGGCCCCGGGTGGCCTCGGCGGCGAGCATGGTGAAGTGCGGGAAGGTCCACACCGAGTGGTGGAAGATCGTGAGGTCGAGGTGCTGGTCGCTGAGCCAGCGGGCCTGGCTGGTGGCGAGGGTGTTGCTGCTGACCTGCTCGGGGGCGAGGACCACCTCGTGCCCGGCCTCGGTGAGCATGGCGGCGAGTTCGCGGGCGGCGCGGGCGATGTGCTCGGTGACGTCGCGGTGGACGAAGTCGCGCCCGTCCGAGAGCGAGAGCAGACCGATGCGTGCCATGAAGGTGCCTCCGTGGGGTGGGGTGCGGCGGATGTGCGGGGTGGTCGGGTGCGGCGGACGCGGGGGCGGGGCGCGGCTGCCGGGGCCGGGCGCCCGCCGCCGGAGGGTCATTTGATGCCGGACGTCTTGATGGACTCCACGATCTGCCGCTGGAAGGCGAAGAAGAGCGCGAGCATCGGCAGGGCCGCGACGGTGGCCGCCGCGAGGATGTAGTTCCAGTTCGAGGTGTACTGGTTCTGCAGGGTGGAGATGCCGAGCTGGACCACGGTCAGATCCGGGTCGTTGGTGGCCACCAGCGGCCAGACGAAGGCGTTCCAGTTGGCCAGGAAGAAGAAGACCGCGAGCGCCGAGAGGATCGGCCGGGACATCGGCAGCACGATCGACCAGTACACGCGCCAGTGCCCGCAGCCGTCGACGATCGCCGCCTCCTCCAGCTCGCGCGGCAGCCCCAGGTAGAACTGCCGCAGCAGGAAGATGCCGAAGGCGTTGAAGATCGCCGGGATGATCAGGCCCGCGTAGCTGTCGAGCAGGTTCAGCTCCCTGGCCACCAGGAAGAGCGGGATCAGTACCACCGGGGCGGTCACCAGCAGGGTGGAGAAGATCAGCGCGAACAGCTTCTCCCGGCCCGGGAAGCGCAGCCGGGCCAGCGCGTAGGCGGCCATCGAGTGGAAGAGCAGCGCCACCACGGTGATCACCGCGGAGATCAGGAAGCTGTTGAGCAGGTACCGGGTGAAGGGCACCTCGGTGAAGACATAGCGGTAGTTGTCGAAGGTGAACTCGCTCGGGAACAGCTTCCCGTCGGTGACCGTGTCCCGGCTCTTGAAGGAGGCCGAGACCATGTAGAGCACCGGCAGCACGGAGGCCACGGCGAGGACCAGCGCGAGCAGGGTCAGACCGGCCCGGGCGGAGCGCGCGCGGCCGATGCCGCGCCGGGCGCGCACGGCGGGCGGGGAGTCGCCCCGGCTCCCGGACGAGCCGGTCAGGGTCTCATTCGCCATCGTCGAACCTCCCGCCGCGGGTGACCCGGAAGACCACGGCCGAGACCAGCACCATGATCAGCACCAGGAAGGAGCCGAGCGCCGAGGCGTAGCCGTACTCGCCGAAGATGAAGGCCTGCTGGTAGATGTAGAAGATCGCCAGCGAGGTGCCGTTGGCGGGTCCGCCCGAGGTCAGGACGAAGATCAGGTCGAGCCCGCCGGTCAGCGCGGCCACCGTGGACATCAGCAGGACGAAGAAGCTGGTGGGGCGCAGCAGCGGCCAGGTGATGCTGCGGAAGGTCCGCCAGGGCCCGGCACCGTCGATCTTCGCGGCCTCGTAGAACTCCTGCGGGATCTCCTGGAGGCCGGCCAGGAAGATGACCATGTAGTAGCCCATCATCACCCAGACGGTCACCGCGATCAGCGAGGCGAGCGCGAGGGAGGGCTCGCCGAGCCAGGAGTGATGGCCGAGCCCGGCGTCCTCGATGGCCCCGCTGACGGCGCCCACCTGGTCGTCCAGGAGGAACTTCCACAGCAGCCCGACCACCACGAGGCTGATCACGTACGGCAGGAAGAGCGCGGTACGGAAGGCGCCGACGGCGGGCAGCTTCTGCTTGACCAGGAGGCCGAGGCCGAGGCTGACCGCGAAGAGCACCGGCACCAGGACGACGACGTAGATCGCGGTGATCCGCATCGCGTCCCAGAACAGCGGA
This sequence comes from Streptomyces physcomitrii, assembly GCF_012273655.1. Classification (GTDB taxonomy): domain Bacteria; phylum Actinomycetota; class Actinomycetes; order Streptomycetales; family Streptomycetaceae; genus Streptomyces; species Streptomyces physcomitrii. The sequence goes on from NZ_JAAWWP010000012.1 coordinate 63,779, forward strand.
TCGGACATCATCCGCTCGTAGTTGCCGAGGCCGACCCAGCGGTAGCTGCCGAAGCCGCTGACCTGGAAGAAGCCGAGGAAGATCGAGAGCAGCATGGGGATGCCGACGAAGAGCAGCAGCCCGATGCAGTCCGGGGCGAGGAAGAGCGCGGCGGCGAGCCACTCGCGGTGCTTGCGGCTGAGCCGCCGGCGCTCGCGCGCGGCGCGGGCCGGGCGCCGGGCGGCGGTGTCGGGCACGGTGCCGAGGCTGGTCATATCAAACTCGCCCCCTGGTAGCTCTTGGTGTAGGCGGCGATCGACTCGGCGGCGCGCTCGGCCTGGGAGGACACGGAGCGGCCGGCGAGCATGCTGCCCTGGACGGCGTCGGAGATCGCCTTGTAGACGACCGGCGGGTAGCGGGGCTCGGCGCGGCCGCCGGGGAAGATCTCGTCCTTGAAGGCGCGCATCGCCGCGGCGTCGTAGCCGCCCTTGCGCGCGCCCAGTTCGAGGGCCGAGGTACGCGGCGCCACATCGGACTTGGCGACGGTGCACCACTCGGTCATCCGCGCGACGCAGTCCTCGCGCATGCTGCCGAGCGCCCAGGCGCAGAAGCGGGCGGCGGCCTCGGGGTCGCGGCCCCGGGCGTTGGCGCAGAAGGACCAGCCGCCGAGCGCGGTGACGTACTTGCCGCCCGCGGGCACCGGCAGCTTGAAGACCCCGTAGCGGTACTTCGGTGCCGCCGCCTTGAAGCCGGCCACCTGCCAGATGCCGTTCTGCCACAGGGCGGCCTGACCGGAGCGGAAGCCGGCGACCAGGTCGCCCGCGGCCGGGTTGGTGCGCGGGGCGATGCCGTGGCGTACCGCGTCCTGCCAGAGCTGGAGGGCCTGGCGGGTGGCGCGGGAGTCGAAGGCGGGGGCGCCCTCGCGGTCGAGGACGTCGCCGCCGCCCTGCCACATCCAGGGGTACCAGGTGAAGTTCTGGAAGTAGCCCGGCTGGGTCTCGAAGACCAGTCCGGCCCGTCCGCGGCGGCGCAACTTGTCGCCGACGTCGAGCAGTTGGTCCCAGGTCCCCGGGATGTCGCCCTCGGACAGGCCCGCCTTCTCCCAGGCGCCCACGTCGTAGAACATCGCGAGCGGCTCGTTCTCCATCGGCAGCGCGTAGACCTTGTCCCCGACCATGCGGCTGGTGAGCGTGGAGCCGTAGTCCTCGACCACGCCCTTGTCCAGGTACGGGGTCAGCTCCTCCAGGACGCCGCCGTTGTAGTAGCGCAGGAAGTCGCCGGGGCTGCACAGGAAGATGTCCGGGCCCGCGCCGGTCGCGAAGGCGGTCGGCACCTTGGAGCCGTTGAGGTAGGCGGAGGTCGGCAGGTACTGGAGCCTGACCTTCACGCGTTCGCGGGCGTTCCAGTCGGCGACCAGTTTCGTGAACCACTCGCTCTGCCGGTTGGCCGCCGGGTCGGGCCCGTGCTGGGGTCCGTAGAAGTTCCAGAAGACCAGCTCGCCGCCGCCGGAGCCCGCCGAGCCGCAGCCGGTGAGCGCCGCCGGGGCGGCCAGGGCCCCCGCCGCACCGGCCATGCCGGTCAGGAACCGGCGGCGGGTGGGCGGCGGGGGCGCGGCGTCCTTGCCGTGCTGGAGCATGAGCGGTGCTCCTGTCCTCGTGTCGGGTCGCGTGCGGGGATCGGGTACGGGGGATCGGGTACGGAGGGGGCGGGGCGCGGGGTGGGCGGCGGGCCGGTGGGCGGCCGCCTCGACCCCGGAGTCGAACTCGCCCGCGGGTCAGTCGACTTCGAGGTCCAGGCGGCCGGGGGAGGGCGGCCGCGAAGCGGGGGAGTCCGGGGCGTCCAGATAGAAGAAGGCGGTGCTCGCCAGGTCGTCACTGGTGTGCCGGTAGCGGTGCGGCAGGCCGTTGTCGTGCCCGGGGCCGATGCCGAGGCTCTGCACCGTGACCCGCAGGTCCTCGGCGAAGCGCACCGGGTCGGGTACATGCCACCGATACATCCCGAACCGCTGCTGGCTGGCGTAGAGCCCGTCCGGCCGCAGGATCTGGTGCAGGCCGAGGAAGGGCGTGGTGTACGCGGTGTAGCCCTGCTCGGGGACGTCGAAGTTCCAGGCGCCGCCGAAGTAGTCCTCGGTGCCGGTGCCGCAGATCGTGGGGAACTCCTCGTCCCCGTCCAGGTGGAACTTCACCTCGCCCTCGCCCCACCAGCCGGGGCTGTTGACGCCCCAGGCGAGGTAGGTGCCGGCGTAGTGGCCCTGGCCCCTGACCCCGTCGAGCAGGGTGTGCACCTCGCCGCGGGGGACCGGGTTGCTGCGCCGCCAGCGGGCGTGCAGATAGCTTGCCTGCGCCGGGACCTCGCCCAGTTCGTAGTCGACCTGGTAGTAGAGGGTGACCGTCTCCGCGGAGAGGTTCTCCAGGGTGATCCGCGCCGAGTCCCGGAAGGGCATCGGCCAGTAGGAGTTGAGGCCGCCGTTCGGATTGGCGGCCACCATCGTGGAGGAGAGCTGGGCGTACTGGTTCCAGCCCTGGCCGAAGAAGTCGCCGAGCGGCACCTCGACGGCCGGGTCCTCGGCGCCCTCCCAGTACATCCGCAGCAGGGTGCCGCGCCAGGCGCGGTGCGGGGCGGTGGTGCACCACAGGTGGCGGATGGTGCCCGGGCCCGCGATGTCGGCCAGCTCGGCCGTCTCACCGGGGGCGATGTCGATGCTGGGGGAGATCTTCCAGCCGCGCCCGAGCAGGCTCGCGGCCTTCGCCCCGGTGCCCTCGGTCGCCCGGCCCCCGCCGCCCTTGGCGCCGGTCGGGTTCTCCGCGCTGATCGAGCGGCTCACCGCGCTGCTGCGCAGGGAGAGGGCGTCCATGCCGTACGGGGTCCACACACGCGGCTCCAGGTCTGAAAACGATTTCTTGCTTTTCCCTGCCAAAGCCCTGCCAACACGGGGGAGACAAGGGGGAGTTGAGCAGCAACGAGTCCGGAATGCCCGGACGGGTGGATCACTTGAAATCCATTTCACGCGAACGTAGGGTTCGTCTCACCGGGGTGTCAAGGGGTGCGACGCGGAGCGGCAAAGAAGCCGGTCCGCGCGCCGACACCCGCCCCGGGGCACAGAGGGCGGGAGCAGCAGTGGCGACAACCATCCACGACGTGGCACGCGCGGCCGGGGTCTCCCCGGCGACCGTGTCCCGGGTCTTCAACGGCGGCCGGGTCACCGCCGAACGCGCGGAACGGGTCCGGACAGCCGCCACCGAGCTGGGCTTCGCGCCCAACCGGGTGGCGCGCTCGCTGCGCACCCAGCGCGCCAGCGTGATCGGCCTGCTCATCCCCGACATCGAGAACCCCTTCTTCACCGCCATGGCCCGCGGGGTCGAGGACGCCGCCCAGCAGACCAACCTCTCGGTGGTGCTCTGCAACACCGACGAGGACGTGGCCAAGGAGCGCCGGTATCTGGAGATCGCGCTCGCCGAGCAGATGGCCGGGGTGATCGTGGCCGCCGCCTCCCGCTCGCGTACCGACCTCTCGGCCCTCGAATCGCGCAAGATGCCGGTGGTCGCGGTGGACCGGCGCCCGCGCGGTTCCACCGTGGACGTGGTCCTGGTCGACAACGCGCACGGCGCGGAGGAGGCCACCTGGCACCTCTTCGAGCGCGGCTACCGGCGCCTGGCCTGCCTCACCGGACCCGAGGGCGCCTCCACCTCGGAGGAGCGGCTCGCCGGATACCGCACCGCGGTACGGGACTTCGTCCGGGAGAACCCCACCGAGACCCGGGCCGCCGAGGCGCTGCGCGAGGAGCGCATCCGCTACGCCGACTTCCGGGTCGAGGGCGGCCACCGCGCGATGCGCGAACTGCTCGCCCTGCCCGAGCCGCCGGACGCCGTCTTCGCCGCCAACAACCTGATGGCGGTGGGTGCCCTCCAGGCCCTGGCCGAGGCCGGGCTCGCGGCGCCCGGCTTCGGGGTGCTCTCCTTCGGCGAGATCCCCTGGGCCCCGCTGGTCAGGCCCAGTCTGAGCACCGTCCGGCTGCCCTCGTACGACCTGGGGTTCACCGCGGCCACCCTGCTGCAGGAGCGGATCAGCGGCGGGGAGCGGCCCCTGCAGACGGTGGTGCTCCGCACCGAGCTGCACGCGCGGGAGAGCACGGCCGGCCCCGGGGCCTGATCGCGGGCCGCTCGCGCAGCCGGCCCCCGGTGCCGTCGAGCGTCTCGCTCCCACCCGTCAACAGGACTTCTGCCGCCGGGGCTTGACCGGCCCCGGCGGCACGTCTACGGTGCCGCTGAAATCGATTACCGCGCCGCGCGACGCTCAATTCCACGCGCGGCGCCGCGCTCGGTTCCACGCTCTGCTTCCCCGCTCCACCGGACCGCGCACGCTCACCCCTCCACGACCCGGCCACGGGAGCTGCTCATGCCCGCAGTGGTACGACCCCGCCGACGGCGGACCTTCACCAGGACGCTCGCCTCAGCCGCGCTCGCCCTGGGCCTCGCCGCCACCGCGGCGCCCCTGGCGAGCGGCAGCGACGCCCCGGCCCGCGGATCCGGGGCCCCGGCCCGGCCCGCGGTCTCGCCTCCGGCCAGTGACTTCTTCGCCACCGTGGACGTCGCCCCGGGCGCCACGGTCGGCGCCCCCGCGGTCGGCGACAACGTCAACCACGGTGATCTGTGGCCCAATTGCTGGTCCGACGACGACCACGTCTACACCGCCTACGGCGACGGGGTCGGCTTCGGGGCCCCGATGAGCGACATCGGGGTGGCCCGGATCGAGGGCATGCCGGGCAGCCTGCGCGGCACCAGCCTCTCCCAGGGCGACGCCGTGGGCCAGGTCTGGAACGCGGAGCACACCCGTAAGCCCACCGGGATGGCCTGCGTCGGCGGGGACCTCTACCTCGCCGTGCAGGACCTCGCCTTCGACTTCAACGACGCGCCCGCCGCCACCGTCGCCAAGTCCACCGACCACGGCCGCACCTGGCAGTGGGACAGGTCCGGGCCGATGTTCCCGGACGGCCTGTTCACCACGGTGATGTTCCTCGACTACGGCAAGGCCTACGGCAACGCGCCCGACGGCTACGTCTACGCCTACGGACTCGACCACAACTGGCGCGACTCCTTCGACGATTCGGTCCCCGACCCCACCCAGGTCTTCCTGGCCCGGGTGCCGCGCGCGGAGATCATGAACCGGGCGGCCTGGGAGTTCGCCGCGGGCAGCGACAGCGCGGGCAAGCCGGTGTGGAGCGCCGACATCGCCCGCCGCAAGGCCGTCATCGAGGACGACCGGCGGGTCTACCCGGACGTCTACACCGCGGGCCGCGCGAAGAACATGAGCGTGATCAGCCAGGGCGGAGTCGTCTACAACAAGCCGCTCGGCCGCTATCTGTACACCTCGTGGACCGAGTACACCTTCGAGTTCTACGAGTCGCCGACGCCCTGGGGCCCCTGGCGCCGCTTCGACGCCAAGGACTTCGGCGGCTATCCGTGGACGCACGCCAAGCACGGCGGCTACGCGACCACGATCCCCTCCAAGTACCTGAGCGCGGACGGCCGTTCGATGTGGCTGCAGTCCAATGCCTGCCCCTGCGGCGGCGGAGTGCCCGCGGGCGACCACTGGTCGTACACCTACTCCCTGCGGCAGCTGAAGCTGGCGCCCGCCACCTCCTCGGCGCCGGACAACCCGCCGGACGCGGCCCGCAACCTGGCCCGCGAACCGGGTACCGTGCCCACCGAGCGGGTCGCGCACTTCGGCAACAGCGGCTTCTACAACAACGGCAACCGCACCGAGTCCGAGGACGACTGGAACGACGAGGCCAAGGCCGACAGCTGGTGGGGCTTCACCTGGCCCCGGCAGTACACGCTCGACAAGGTCGCCTACACCACGGGCGCGATGTTCCCCGACGGCGGCTGGTTCGCCCGGGACCTGCGGGTGCAGGTGCGCCAGAAGGGCGTCTGGAAGGACGTCTCCCAGCTGAGCACCGCCCCGGCCTACCCCTACAACTCCTCGGCGGGCCCGCACCGCACCTACGAGCTGAGCTTCGCCCCGGTCGCCGGAGACGGCGTACGGATCATCGGCGCCCCGGGCGGCACCCGCACCTTCACCTCGATCGGTGAACTGGAGGCCTACCGCACCCGGTAGGACCCCTGAGCCCCCGCGGTCCGGCGCGGTCCGGGTGCCGGGCCGCGGGCCCCGCCGACATCGGCGGGGCCCGCAGTGCGTTCCGGTCCAGGCCGGGCGCCGGTGCCCGTGACGGTCCGGCATCGGGCGCCGGGCGCCGCTGAAAGCCCGGCGGCCGCAGGGCAGTTGCCGCTCAGGCGGCCTTGCCGAGGGTGGACTGGCGCCCGCCCCCGTTGCCGCCACCGCGCCGGGCGCCCGGGCCGCGGCGGCCGCGGGAGGAGGCGCCGCGCTTGCGCGGCTGGGGCGCCGGCGTCGGCTCGGCGAGGACGACGGGCACACCGGAGGGGGTCCGGGCGCCGGTGACCTGGTGCAGGGCCTCGTCGCCGGGGCGGACCTGGACGGTCTGCGGGCGGATGGCCGCGGCGGCCAGCAGCCGGGTCATCTCGCGGCGCTGCTCGGGGGTGACCAGGGTGACGACGCGGCCGGACTCGCCCGCGCGGGCGGTGCGCCCGCCGCGGTGCAGATAGTCCTTGTGGTCGCTCGGCAGGTCCACGTTGACGACGAGGTCGAGGTTGTCGATGTGGATGCCGCGGGCCGCCACGTTCGTCGCCACCAGGGCGGTGACGTGCCCGGTCTTGAACTGGGCGAGGGTACGGGTGCGTTGGGGCTGGGACTTCCCGCCGTGCAGGGCGGCGGCCCGTACCCCGTTGCCGAGGAGGTCCTTGGCGAGGCGGTCCGCGGCGCGCTTGGTGTCCACGAACATGATCACCCGGCCCTCGCGTGCGGCGATCTCCGTGGTGATCCGGTGCTTGTCGGCGCCCTGCACATGCAGGACGTGGTGCTCCATGGTGACCACCGCGCCCTGGGAGGGGTCGACGGAGTGGACGACCGGGTCGCTGAGGTAGCGGCGGACCAGGCGGTCGACGTTGCGGTCCAGGGTGGCCGAGAACAGCATCCGCTGGCCGTCGGCGCCCACCTGGTCGAGGAGGGCGGTGACCTGCGGCATGAAGCCCATGTCGGCCATCTGGTCGGCCTCGTCGAGGACGGTGACGGCGACCCGGTCGAGGCGGCAGTCACCGCGGTCGATGAGGTCCTTGAGGCGCCCGGGGGTGGCGACCACGACCTCGGCGCCGTCGCGCAGCGCGTTGGCCTGCTTGCGGATCGGCATCCCGCCGACCACGGTGGCCAGGCGCAGCCTGACGGCCCGGGCGTACGGGGTGAGGGCGTCGGTGACCTGCTGGGCGAGCTCCCGGGTGGGGACCAGGATCAGGGCCAGCGGCCGGCGGGTCTCGGCGCGCCCTCCGGCGGTCCGGGCGAGCAGCGGCAGGCCGAGGGCCAGCGTCTTGCCGGAGCCGGTGCGGCCGCGGCCCAGGACGTCGCGGCCCGCCAGGGAGTTCGGCAGCGTCGCGCCCTGGATCGGGAACGGCTCGGTCAGGCCCTGGGCGGTGAGCGCGGCCAGCAGCTCGGCGGGCAGGTCGAGGTCGGTGAAGGACTCGACGGCGGGCAGCGGCGGAGTGACCGTCTCCGGCAGGGCGAACTCCTGGATGGCGGCGGGCCGTCGGCCACGGCCGCCGGAGCCGCCCGCGTTCCCGGACCGGCCGGGGTTGCCGGACCTGCCCGGTGCGCCGGAGCGGCCGAACCGGGGTGCGGGGACCGTACCGGAGCCGTAGGAGGCACCGCCGGAGCGGCGGCGGTTGCGTGCGGAGCGGTTGTTCGTACGTGTGGGGTTCATCGAGAACCTTCCTTGATACGGCACGTATCAAGGAATTCCGGCAGCCGGGAATGGCGCGGGAATCGCAAGGACGAGCCGGAGGGAATGGAAAAGGACAGCTGTCCGCGGGAGGCCCGTGCCGGAAAAGCGGAAAAGGCAGGGCATCGGGCGGACAGGGAAAGCGGGGCGCCGGCGGAGCGCGGAGCGGGAATTCTCCGTGCCCCTGCCGCGGTCCGCGGGCGGCGTTCGCCGCCGCAGGTGGGACCGGGTGCGGGAAATGCCCGCGGCCGAGGGCCGCATCCCGGCGGATGCGGGCCCCGGCGGCGGAGTGCGCTTCGGGTGTTCAGGCGGGGACGATGTTCTCGGCGGTGGGGCCCTTCTGGCCCTGGGCGACGTCGAAGGTGACCTGCTGGCCTTCGACCAGTTCGCGGAAGCCCTCGGCGGCGATCTGCGAGAAGTGGGCGAACACGTCGGGGCCGCCGCCTTCCTGCTCGATGAAGCCGAAGCCCTTGGCCGCGTTGAACCACTTCACGGTACCGGAAGCCATGTCGCATCTCCTTGGGGCAGTACGCAGGGATCCGCAGGCGCGGATACCGTGTTGCCGCGATGACGCCCTGACCGGAAATGACCCGGAAACGACCCGGAAGTGACCGGAAGTATCAAGCGCTCCCGTATGCGGCGCGGAGGCCGCTCGGAGCTGCTGGGGGTTCGAAAACCGCGTGGACAACCGGGATCGACACTAGCACGCCGTTTCGGCCCGCCGCCGCGCGGAATACCCGCCCCGGTCCGGCCCGGCGGCAATGTCCCCGCGCCGTGTGTCACATCCTCGTCCGGCGGCCGCAGATTCCGGCTCGACCGAAGCGCGGAATGCGGGCACGCCTGTGCCTTCCGGGCGATGCCGCCTCTCAGGTGCCGGCACCCCCGTCCGGCCTCCGGGCCCGGGGCGGTGGATCCGCCGCCCCGCCCGCCCGGTACGCCGCGTTGAGGCGCTGGGCCTCTTCGAGCTGGTCCTCCAGGATGATGATGCGGCAGGCGGCCTCGATGGGGGTGCCCTGATCGACGAGTTCCCGCGCGCGGGCCGCGATGCGGAGCTGATACCGGGAGTAGCGCCGGTGCCCGCCCTCGGAGCGGAGCGGGGTGATCAGGCGGGCTTCGCCGATGGCCCGGAGGAAGCCCTGGCTGGTGCCGAGCATCTCCGCGGCCCGGCCCATCGTGTACGCGGGATAGTCGTCGTCGTCGAGCCGGTCGAACGAATCGTCTGCGGTCATCGCACCTCTCTGTGGACGCGTCGAGGGGCCCTGGTGCCATCTGGCACCAGGGCCCCGAAGGAGCTACTACACCATCTGCCGGCCTCGGTACTGCGCCGGCCTTCTGTTTCCGCGTATCCGGCTCGGAAACTGCCGGAGCTGCGGGGATCGCGGTTGCGTGACCGTGGACCACCTCACCTTCGATGTCCTGCGGTACCCGGGCTCGTCATACCGCCCGGGCGATCCTGATGGTGCCTGGTTCCTCCGTTCCTTCCTCGGTGATCAATTGCTTGTCGGGCGGGGTGGGCGTCCTGCGTACTGCTCAGGCCGCGTCCGCCGCGTACTGCCGGTGATGCGTACTGCTGGTGGCCTGGAGAAGCGCCACCTCCCGGCAGTTCGTGTCTGCCGGGCCTTCTTGTTTCTCTCGGCTACGAGAAGAACCATAGCCACGCCGCTGCCCAATGTCTACCTCGGCGAGCATAGATTTCCGGGTGCGCGGCGCTGAGGTAGTCGGCTGTGCGGGGAGAGGGCGCAGAGGGGGGCCGGTGTGCCGGCCGGGGGTACGCGAGCGCCCGCTTCCGGCTCCTCGCGTCAGGGGCTCCGGGCGCTCGCTTCAGTGCGCGTCCAGGGTGACGGTGAAGGAGAAGCGGTCGCCGCGGTAGCGGATGACGGCCACGTCCAGGACCGCGCCCTCGGCGTCGTAGCTGATACCGGTGTAGTGCAGGATCGGGCTGAGCAGCGGCACTTCGAGCAGCCGCGCGGTCTCCGGGTCCGCGAGCCGCGCCTCGACGGTGTCGGTGATCCGGCTGATGTGCACCCCGTCGAGGTCCCGGAGCACCTTGGTCATCGGCCGCCGCTCCAGGTCCGCGAGGTCGATCCGCGCGGCCAGTTCGGCCCGTACGTGGTTGACCGCGTGGTTGGTCGGCTCCCCGGTCTCCTCGTCCCGCCGCAGCCGGTGGTACGTGGCCACCTCCGCCGCGCCGGGGAAGTGCTCGGCGAGGGCGCCGGGCACCGGGCCGGTGCCGTGGGACAGCAACTCGGTGCTCATGCCCGACTGCTGGGCCACGATCGCGTCGACCGAGCCGAGGAGGCGTACCGGGGCGCCGCGCAGGGCGCTCGGTTCGATGAAGGTGCCGCGTCTGCGGTGGCGGCTGATGAGGCCCTCGTCCTCCAGCTCCTTCAGTGCCTGGCGCATGGTGAGCACGCTGACCCCGTAGTGCCCCGCGAGCTGCTCCTCGGTGGGCAGCCTGAGCGGGGCGTCGGCGGGGCGGCCCAGTATCGAGGCGCGCAGGGACTGCGAGACCTGGTACCACAGGGGCAGTTTGCGGTTGAGGACGATCGAATCCGGGGCGAAAGCGGTCACGGCCTCTCCCAAATCGCTATCCCTGTGTGAAGTGCCGCTCCAGACCTTGCCATACGGCGTCGTAGCCCGGTTGCCGGTGTCCGGCTTGTGCCGCCTGCCCGGTGGTGAGGACCGGCCAGCGGGTCTCGAACATGAAGGCAAGCCCGTCGTCCATGCGCTGCGGCCGCAGCTCGGCGGCGCTCGCCTTCTCGAAGGTCTCCCGGTCCGGGCCGTGCGCGGACATCATGTTGTGCAGCGAGCCGCAGCCGGGGGCGAAGCCGCCCTCCCCGGCCTGCTTGGCGTCGTAGGCGCCCTCGACGAGGCCCATGTACTCGCTCATCACATTGCGGTGGAAGTACGGCGGCCGGAAGGTGTCCTCGCCGACCAGCCAGCGCGGGGCGAAGACCACGAAGTCCACGCCCGCGAGGCCCGGGGTGTCCGAGGGCGAGGTGAGCACCGTGAAGATCGAGGGGTCCGGGTGGTCGTAGCTGATCGAGCCGATGACGTTGAAGCGGTGCAGATCGTAGACGTACGGCGTGAGGTTGCCGTGCCAGGCGACGACGTCCAGCGGGGAGTGCGCGTAGGTGGCGTGCCAGAGGTTGCCGCCGTACTTGTTGACCACCTCGACAGGGCCCTCGACGTCCTCGTAGGCGGCGACGGGGGCCTGGAAGTCGCGGGCGTTGGCGAGGCCGTTGGCGCCGATCGGGCCGAGGTCGGGCAGCTGGAAGGGGGCGCCGTAGTTCTCGCAGACATAGCCGCGGGCGCTGTCGTCGAGCAGCTCCACCCGGAAGCGGACGCCGCGCGGGATCAGCGCCACCTGGCCCGGTTCGGCGGCGAGCAGGCCGAGTTCGGTGCGCAGCAGCAGCCCGCCGCGCTCGGGGACGATCAGGAGCTCGCCGTCCGCGTCGCTGAACACCCGCTCCATGGCGGCGTTCGCGTGGTAGAGGTGCACGGCCATGCCGGTGCGCTGCAGGGCGTCGCCGTTCCCGCCGAGGGTCCACAGTCCGGCCAGGAAATCGGTACCGGGCGCGGGGGCGGGCAGCGGGTCCCAGCGCAGCCGGTTGGGGTCGGGGACCTGCTCGGTGAAGGGGGCGGTGCGCACGGCCGCGTTCTGGCCGCGGACGAAGGCGGGGTGGGCCGCGGAGGGGCTGATCCGGTAGAGCCAGGAGCGGCGGTTGCGGGCCCGCGGCTCGGTGAAGGCGGTGCCGCTCAGCTGCTCCGCGTAGAGGCCGAGCGGTGCGCGCTGCGGCGAGTTGCGGCCCAGCGGGAGGGCGCCGGGCACCGCCTCGCTGCTGTGCTCGTTGCCGAAGCCCGTGAGGTACTCCAGTGCCGCGGCGGTCTTGCGTGCGTCCCCGCTCATCGTCGCTCCCTCGTCCATGATTCCTATGGGACACCGTAGGATTGTGCTCGCCGTCCCGCAAGGGGGAACCGCCGCCCCTTCGGGGGAGATCCGGTGGGAGATCCGGTGACCGCGGGTATCGATTTCCGTCCGCCGTGCCGCATCGGCCCCTTTTCATGCGGTACGCGACCCCTTAGGGGAAGGGTTGTTCGTATTACCGGACCGCGCGGCAGGGCATCATGAAGTGCGTGCAGCACTCCACCTCACTCCGCCGTGCACCCGTCCAGCAGCGCAGCGCCGAACGGCTCAGCCGGATCCTCGACGCCTGCGCCGATCTGCTCGACGAGGCCGGCTACGAAGACCTCAGCACCCGGGCCGTCGCCGTGCGGGCGGGCGTGCCGATCGGCTCCGTGTACCGCTTCTTCGGCAACAAACGCGCCATGGTCGAGGCCCTCGCCGAACGCAACCTCGCCGACTACAGCGCGCGCATCACCCGCCGCCTCGCCGCCATGGCGCCGGGGGACTGGCGCGGCGTGATGGACGCGGTGCTCGACGAGTACCTGGACATGAAGCGGACGATGCCCGGCTTCAGCTACGTCGACTTCGGCAACCAGATCCCGGTCGGCTCCCCGAAGGGCCGCCCCAACCACCTGCTCGCGGGCCAGCTCTCCGAACTGCTCGCCACCCACCTCGGCCGCCGCCCCGACGAGGACCTGCACCGCACCTTCCTGGTCGCCGTCGAATCGGCCGACGCCCTGGTGCAGTTGGCCTTCCGGGTGAGCCCCGAGGGCGACCCGCGGATCATCGCCGAGATGCGCGAACTGCTCCAGGCCTATCTGGCCAAGCGCCTGGACTGACCCCGGGCCGGCCCGGCCGCTCTCCGGCCCGCGGGCCCTCTGGCGCCGTGCCTACCGGTCGGTATGCTCTGGGGGGTCCGTGTGCCAGGGAAGCCACCGCCGCCGGGAGCGCTCATGTCCGCACCACGTACCGTCCTCCGTGTCTGCCCGCTGTGCGAGGCGACCTGCGGGCTCCGCCTCACCGTCCAGGACGGCCGCCTCACCGGCGCCCGGGGCGACACCGAGGACGTGTTCAGCAAGGGCTTCATCTGCCCCAAGGGCGCCGCCCTCCCGCAGGCCGACGCCGACCCCGACCGGCTGAGCGCCCCGCTGCTCCGCAAGGACGGCGAACTGCGCGAGGTGAGCTGGGAGGAGGCCTTCGACGCGGTCGCGGCGCGGCTGCGCCCGCTGATCGAGGAGCACGGCCCCGCCGCCCTCGGCATCGTCCTCGGCAACCCGAACGTGCACACCGTCGCCGGTGCCCTCTACCCGCCGCTGCTCAGCACGGTGACCGGCACCCGCGGGCTCTTCACCGCCAGCACCGTCGACCAGATGCCCAAACACGTCTCCAGCGGCCTGCTCTTCGGCGACGCCTTCGCCATCCCGGTCCCCGACCTCGACCACACGGACCACCTGCTGCTGCTCGGCGCCAACCCGATGGAGTCCAACGGCAGCCTGTGCACCGCGCCCGACTTCCCCGGCCGGCTGCGCGCCCTGCGCGCCCGCGGCGGCACCCTCACCGTCGTCGACCCGCGCCGCACCCGCACCGCCCGCCTCGCCGACCGCCACCTCGCCATCCGGCCCGGCACCGACGCCCTGCTGCTCGCCGCGATGACCCAGGTCCTCTTCGAGGAGAAGCTGGTCCGCCTCGGCGCCCTGACGGACCTGGTCGAGGGCCTCGACGAACTCGCCGAGGCGGTACGGGAGTTCACCCCGGAGAAGGTCGCAGGACCCTGCGACGTCCCGGCCGATACGGTGCGCGCCCTCGCCCGCGAACTCGCCGGGGCCCCCACCGCCGCGGTCTACGGCCGCATCGGCAGCAGCACCGTCGCCCACGGCACCCTCACCAGCTGGCTGGTCGACGTACTGAACATCCTCACCGGCAACCTCGACCGCCCCGGCGGCGCCCTCTTCCCGCTCTCCGCCACCGACCGCGCCGCGCACCGCCCCGCGGGTCCCGGCCGCGGCTTCGACCTCGGCCGCTGGCACAGCCGGGTCTCCCGCCACCCCGAGGCCAAGGGCGAACTCCCGCTCGCCGCCCTCGCGGAGGAGATCGACACCTTCGACGAGGGCACCGCCGGTGAGCCGGGCGCGGACGGTTCGGGGCCCGGCGGCACCCCGATCCGCGTGCTGCTCACCGTCGCCGCCAACCCGGTGCTCTCCGCGCCCGACGGCGACCGCCTCGACGCGGCGCTCGCCTCGCTCTCCTTCATGGTCAGCGTCGACCCCTACCTCAACGAGACCTCCCGGCACGCGGACGTGGTGCTGCCCCCGCCGCCGCCCTCGCAGAGCGCCCACTTCGACTACGCCTTCAACGGCTTCGCGGTACGCAACCAGGTCCGCTACAGCCGCGCCGCCCTGCCCCGGTCCGAGGGGCGCCCCGACGAGTCGGAGATCCTCGCCCGGCTCGTCCTCGCGGCGGGCGGCACCTACTGGAGCGAGACCGAGCGGGGGCGAGAGCGCACCGACCCCGGTGCCGTGGACGCCCTGGTGATCGCCCAGACCCTCGGCAAGGCCGTCGCCGACCCCCGCTCACCGGTGCACGGACGCGAGGTCGCCGAACTCACCGCCCGGCTCACCGGCGAGGACGGCGCCGAGCGGCGGCTCGACATGATGCTGCGCCTCGGCCCGTACGGCGAGGGCTTCGGCGCCGACCCCGAGGGCCTCAGCCTCAGCAAGGTCCTCGCCCACCCGCACGGCATCGACCTCGGCCCGCTGCGGCCCCGGCTGCCCGGACCGCTCAAGACCCGCTCCGGGCGCATCGAACTCCTCCCGGGGCCGATCGCCGGGGACCTGCCGCGGCTGAGCGCCGCCCTCGACCAGAGCCCGGACCAGCTGCTCCTCGTCGGCCGCCGCCATCTGCGCTCCAACAACAGCTGGCTGCACAACGTGCCCGCGCTGACCGGTGGTTCCAACCGCTGCACCCTGCACCTCCACCCCGAGGACGCGGCCCGCCTCGGCGTGCAGGACGGCACCCCCGTACGCGTCGAGGGCGGCGGCGGAGCCGTGGTGGTCCCCGCGGAGCTGACCGACACGGTGCGCACCGGGGTGGTGAGCCTGCCGCACGGCTGGGGCCACGACCGGCCCGGCACCCGGCTGCGGGTGGCCGCCGCCGACCCCGGCGTCAACGTCAACCAGCTGCTCGACGGCACCCTCCTCGACCCGCTCTCGGGCACCGCGGTGCTCAACGCGGTTCCGGTGCAGCTCAGCGCGGCCGTACCGAGCGCTCACCGGTGACCCCCGGCTGAGCTGGGGTTTTGCTCTTATTGCTCGCAGTGTTACGCCTTGATGACAGCAAAGTGGCCACCTAACGTCGTCCGCACCCCCGGCCCGGTGGGGAGTTCAAGGGCGAACGTTAGGTGTCCACCCATGCTGACCATCCTCGGCTTCGCCATGATCGCGACCTTCCTGGTCCTGATCATGATGAAGAAGATGTCGCCGATCGCGGCGCTCGTGCTCATCCCGGCACTCTTCTGCGTCTTCGTCGGGAAGGGTGCCCATCTCGGCGACTACGTCCTCGAAGGGGTCGGCACCCTCGCCCCCACCGCGGCGATGCTGATGTTCGCCATCGTCTACTTCGGGGTGATGATCGACGTCGGGCTCTTCGACCCGGTCGTCCGCGGCATCCTGCGCTTCTGCAAGGCCGATCCGCTGCGCATCGTGATCGGCACCGCCCTGCTCGCCGCGGTGGTCTCGCTGGACGGCGACGGCTCCACCACCTTCATGATCACCGTCTCGGCGATGTACCCGCTCTACAAACGCCTCGGCATGAGCCTCGTCGTGATGACCGGCGTCGCCGCCACCGCCAACGGCGTCATGAACACCCTGCCCTGGGGCGGCCCGACGGCCCGCGCCGCCACCGCGCTCAAGGTCGACGCCGCCGACGTCTTCGTCCCGATGATCCCGGCGCTCGCCGTCGGCCTGCTCGCCGTCCTCGTCCTCTCGTACGTCCTCGGCATGCGCGAGCGCAGGCGGCTCGGGATCCTCACGGCGCCCGGTGCGGCGGAGGAGAACGAGAAGGAGACCGCCGCCGAGGACGAGCAGGTGCTCGTCGGGGCGGGCGCCAAGGCGGCCGGGGGCATCGCCACCGGGCGGGGATCCGGCGGCACCGGCGACCACGCGGCCCCCGCCGGGGAGGAGAACGACGGACTGCGCGGCCTCGACCCGGACCGCGAGACGCTGCGCCCGAAGCTGTACTGGTTCAACGCCGCCCTGACCGTGCTGCTGCTCACCGCCATGATCATGGAGTGGCTGCCGATCCCGGTGCTCTTCCTGCTCGGCGCCGCCCTCGCGCTCACCGTCAACTTCCCGCGGATGGACGAGCAGAAGGCCCGGATCGGGGCGCACGCGGAGAACGTCCTCAACGTCTCCGGGATGGTCTTCGCCGCCGCCGTCTTCACCGGGGTGCTCCAGGGCACCGGCATGGTCGACCACATGGCGAAGTGGCTGGTCGGGGTGATCCCCGAGTCGATGGGCCCGCACATGGCCCTGGTCACCGGCCTGCTGAGCCTGCCGCTCACCTACTTCATGTCCAACGACGGCTTCTACTTCGGCGTCCTGCCGGTCCTCGCCGAGGCGGGCTCCGCGCACGGCGTGACCAACCTGGAGATCGCCCGCGCCTCGATCGTCGGCCAGCCCCTGCACATGTCCAGCCCGCTGGTCCCCGCGGTCTACGTCCTGGTCGGCATGGCCAAGGTCGAGTTCGGCGACCACACCCGCTTCACCGTCAAGTGGGCCGCCCTCACCTCCCTCGTGGTGCTCGGCGCCGGGCTCCTCTTCGGCATCCTCTGAGCCGCCGGGCCCCGCCGATCCATGCCGTACGCACCCCGCGCGAGCGCCGGTACGAACCGGGCCTGGCTGCTGCGCCTCGTCCTCGCCTTCGGCTTCGCGCAGGGCGCCGTCTCGATGGCCCGGCCCGCGGTCTCCTACCGGGCCCTCGCCCTCGGCGCCGACGAGCGCGCCGTCGGGGTGATCGCGGGCGTCTACGCCCTGCTGCCGCTCTTCGCCGCGGTGCCGCTCGGCCGCCGTACCGACCGGGGCCGCTGCGCCCCGCTGCTGCCGCTGGGCGTGCTGCTGATCTCCGGCGGCTGCGCGCTGAGCGGCACCGCGGGCTCGCTCGGCGCGATGGCCCTGTGGAGCGGGGTGATGGGCCTCGGGCACCTGGCCTTCGTGATCGGGGCGCAGTCGATCGTCGCCCGGCAGTCGCCGCCCGAGCAGCAGGACCGCAACTTCGGCCACTTCACCATCGGCGCCTCGCTCGGGCAGCTCGCGGGACCGGTCGCCGCCGGTGCCGTCATCGGCGGCGACCGGTCCCACACCAGCGCGCTCGCCCTGCTGCTCGCCGCCGCGGGCGGCGCCTTCGCCCTGCTGTGGACCTGGCGGATCGAGCACCGCGGGCCCGGTCCCGCCCCCGGCCCTCGCGCCGAACGGCCGCCGGTGGGGCGGATCCTGCGCGCCCGGGGCGTACCCGCGGGCATGTTCATCAGCCTGGCCGTGCTCTCCGCGACCGACATCCTGACCGCCTATCTGCCGGTGGTCGGCGAGGAGCGCGGTATCGCCCCCGCGGTGGTCGGCGTGCTGCTCAGCCTGCGGGCGGGCGCCACCATCGCCTGCCGCCTGGTGATGGGCCCGATGCTGCGGTGGTGCGGCCGCCGGGCGCTGCTCACCGCGACCTGCCTGGCGGCCGGGCTGCTCTGCGCGGCCCTCGCCCTGCCGCTGCCCGTCGGGGCGCTCGCGGTGCTCCTCGCGGTCCTCGGCTTCTGCCTCGGCGTGGGCCAGCCGCTGTCCATGACCACGGTGGTCAGGGCGGCGCCCGCCGAGGCCCGCTCCACCGCCCTGGCCCTGCGGCTGACCGGCAACCGCCTCGGGCAGGTCGCCGCCCCCGCCGCGGCCGGTCTCCTCGCGGGCACGGCGGGCGCCGCGGCCCCGTTCGTACTGCTCGGCGGCCTGCTCGTACTCGCCGCGGGACTGGGCCTGCGGGGCGAGGCGCCGCAGGCCGACGCCGAGGGAAAACCGGCCCTCGGGGCCGCGCGGGAGCGGGTGCGCTGAAGTCCGCTCCACTGCCCCCGGCCGCCCCATTGTCGGGCTGTTGTGTGCATGCCAATATGCAGGAGTTCGGCCTCGCTACGCGCGTCAACCCCTGTCGTCCCAGCGGAAGTTGCCCCCAGATGACCAAGATCCGCAAGACCTTCGCCGTCCTCGCCGGAGCCGCCGCGGTCTTCGCCCTCCAGCAGTCCGCGGCGATCGCCGACCCGGTCACCCCGGACCACGCGGTGATCACCTGCGACTCGGCGAGCTTCTACGCCAACTACGACAGCGCCGGCGGCCCCACCGGCCTCAAGCGGACCCTCCCGAAGGGCGACAAGGTCGGCCACACCCGCGGCGCCCACCCCGTCTACAACGGCTGGGCCGCCACCTTCGACTTCGGCCCCAACGACTGGGGCTATGTGCGCGTGGAGTGCCTCGGCGGCTGGGGCTCCTGGTAGCCCGCCCCGCGGCAGCCCTCCCGCCGTTTCCCCCTCGTCTCTCCGCCTCTCACCCTCTTCGACCCCAGGAGACCCCATGTCCCCGAACATCCTGACCCGGCGCCCGCGCGCCCGCGCCGGTGCGATCGCCGCCGTGCTCGGCACGGCCGCGCTGCTGCTCGGCTCCGCCGGCTCCGCCCAGGCGGCCAACGGCACCATCGGCGAGCGGGAGACCGTCTGCGCCAGCGACCTCTTCGTCCGCACCCAGCCGGTGGGCGCCTGGATGGGCACCCTGCAGCAGGGCCAGACCTTCCTCGTCGAGAGCAAGCAGGGCAGCTGGGTCTACGGATTCGCCTACGGAGACGTCAACCGCAAGGGCTGGGTGCAGGACGGCTGGTTCTGCTGAGCCCTTCCCGGCTCCGTCCGCTCCGCTCTCCGGCGCGGAAGCTCCGCGGTGGTGGACGGCTCGCTCTGGCGCCCCAAAACTAACGCCGCTAGTTTGGGGCGCGGACGAGTCCACTGCCCGGGAGGTACTGATGAAGGCGCACGACGGCATGTACATCGACGGGGACTGGCGGCCGGCCGCCGGAACCGAGTCGCTCAGCGTCGTGAACCCGGCCGACGAGCAGGTGATCGCCACGGTCCCGGCCGGGACCGCCGAGGACATCGACACCGCGGTACGCGCGGCCCGGGCCGCCTTCCCGGCCTGGGCCGCCACCCCGCCCGCGGAGCGGGCCGCCCGCCTCGGCGCCCTGCGCGACGCGCTCGCCGCCCGCAAGGACGAGATCGCCGAGACCGTCACCGCCGAGCTGGGCGCCCCGCTCGCCTTCTCGCAGTCGGTGCACACCGGGATGCCGGTCGCGGTGGCGGGCTCGTACGCCGAACTCGCGGCCGGGTACGCCTTCGAGGAGAAGGTCGGCAACTCGACCGTACTGCTCGAACCGGTGGGCGTGGTCGGCGCGATCACCCCCTGGAACTACCCGCTGCACCAGATCGTGGCCAAGGTCGCCCCCGCCCTCGCCGCGGGCTGCACCGTGGTCCTCAAGCCCGCCGAGGACACCCCGCTCACCGCCCAGCTCTTCACCGAGGCGGTGCACGAGGCCGGGGTGCCGGCGGGCGTCTTCAACCTGGTCACCGGGCTCGGACCGGTCGCGGGGCAGGCGCTGGCCGAGCACGAGGGCGTGGACCTGGTCTCCTTCACCGGATCGACCGCGGTCGGGCGGCAGATCGGCGCCACCGCGGGCGGCGCCGTCAAGCGGGTCGCCCTCGAACTCGGCGGCAAGTCCGCCAATGTCATCCTGCCGAGCGCCGACCTCGCCAAGGCGGTCAACGTCGGCGTCGCCAACGTCATGTCCAACACCGGCCAGACGTGCAGCGCCTGGACCCGGATGCTCGTCCACGAGGACCAGTACGAGCAGGCCGTGGCCCTCGCCGCGCAGGCCGCGGACAAGTACGGCGACCGCATCGGCCCGGTGGTCAACGCCAAGCAGCACCAGCGGGTCCGCGGCTACATCGAGAAGGGCATCGCCGAGGGCGCCCGCCTGGTCACCGGCGGCCCCGAGGCGCCCCGCGAGCAGGGCTACTGGGTGAGCCCCACGGTCTTCGCCGAGGTGACCCCCGAGATGACCATCGCCCAGGAGGAGATCTTCGGCCCGGTCCTCAGCATCCTGAAGTACCGCGACGAGGACGAGGCGGTACGCATCGCCAACGGCACCGTCTACGGCCTCGCCGGGGCGGTCTGGGCGGCGGACCAGGAGGAGGCCGCCGCCTTCGCGCGGCGGCTGGAGACCGGCCAGGTCGATATCAACGGCGGCCGCTTCAACATCCTCGCCCCCTTCGGCGGTTACAAGCAGTCCGGCGTCGGCCGCGAACTCGGCGGCCACGGACTCAGCGAGTACCTGCAGACCAAGTCGCTCCAGTTCTGAACGGCGGTCCCCGGGCCCGGACTTCAGAGCCCGGGGCGCCCCGTCCCGAACCGGAACCCGAGCCCCGTCGCCTGAGCCCGGGGCCCGGAGCCCGGAGTCCGTCCGGAGTCCGGGGCCCTGCGCCCCGAGCCCGCCCCCGGAGTTCCGCGTTCCGGGCCGCCGTGACACCCGGGGCCGCTACTGTTCCCGGTCCCGAACCGCTGTGCCTTCGTCAGGAGTTGTGAACGTGGTCCGCGCCGCCGTACTGCCCGCCGTCGGCTCCCCCCTGGAGCTCGCCGAGATCGACCTGCCCGCCCCCGGACCCGGTCAGGTGCGGCTGCGGCTCGCCGCCGCCGGGGTCTGCCACTCCGACCTCTCGCTGAGCAACGGCACCATGCGGGTGCCGGTGCCCGCCGTGCTCGGCCACGAGGGCGCCGGGACCGTCCTGGAGGTCGGCGAGGGGGTGACCAGCGTGGCCCCGGGCGACGAGGTCGTCCTCAACTGGGCCCCGTCCTGCGGTAGTTGCCATGCCTGCTCGCTCGGCGAGGTCTGGCTCTGCGCCGAGGCGCTGACCGGCGCCCGCAGCGTCTACGCGCACCGGGCGGACGGCGGCGAGCTGTACCCGGGCCTGAACGTCGCCGCCTTCGCCGAGGAGAGCGTGGTCGCGGAGAAGTGCCTGCTGCCCGCGCCGAAGGGCGTCCCGCTCGCCGAGGCCGCCCTGCTCGGCTGCGCGGTGCTCACCGGTTACGGGGCCGTCCACCACTCGGCGCGGGTGCAGCCCGGCGAGACGGTGGCCGTCTTCGGCGTCGGGGGAGTGGGTCTCGCCACCCTGCAGTCGGCGCGGATCGCCGGGGCCGCCACCATCGTCGCCGTGGACGTCTCACCGGAGAAGGAGGAGCTGGCCAGGGCCTCGGGCGCCACCGAGTTCGTCCTCGCCTCCGAGACCACCGCCAAGGAGATCCGCGCGCTGACCGGGGGCCAGGGCGTGGATGTCGCCGTGGAGTGCGTGGGCCGCGCGGTCACCATCCGCACCGCCTGGGAGTCCACCCGGCGCGGCGGCCGCACCACCGTGGTCGGCATCGGCGGCAAGGACCAGCAGGTCAGCTTCAACGCCCTGGAGATCTTCCACTACGGCCGCACCCTCAGCGGCTGCGTCTACGGCAACTCCGACCCGGCGAAGGACCTGCCGGAGATCGCCGCGCACATCCGCGGCGGCGCCTTCGACCTGGGCGTGCTGGTGACCGAGCGGATCGGCCTCGCGGACATCCCGGCCGCCTTCGACCGCATGGTGGCGGGCAAGGGCGGCCGGGCGCTGGTCGTGTTCCCCTGAGCTGAGCCCGGGCGGGGGCGCCCCGACGGGCGCCCCCCGCTCAGGCGTTGGGGTCGAAGGGGATGTCCGCCGGCTTGGCCGAGGCCAGGTGCGAGGCGAAGGTGTCGTCCTTGATGCCGAGGGTGGCGCTGCCGAAGTCGGCCTGGACCAGGCGGTCGCGCAGCCCCGCGGGGTAGCCGTCCCAGCCGACCAGGGCCGGGTACTGCCAGCTGCCCTTGTGGTTCTCCGGCGGCTCGTCGTTGCCGTTGGCCGCGCGGAAGCAGTGGGTCAGGATCCCGTCCTTGTGGTACACGACCTTCGGGTGGGTGCCCTCGAAGGGCAGGTCGGCCCGGTTGTGGATCGTGAAGCCGCCGTGGTTGGAGGTCGAGACGTACTGCGCCTCCGACTCCCCGTCCTTGACCCAGACGACCACGTGCTCCCAGTCGTGCCGGTGCCCGGCGCTGCCCGGGCCGAGGGCGGCCTGGTCCTTCTCGAAGTAGCTGGCGTAGGCGATCGCGCACCAGCCGTTGTTGCACTTCTCGCGCGAGTAGGTGTTGGTGTTGTCCAGGTCCGAGGCGTCCCGGCAGTTGCCGTTGACGTCACCGCCGAGGGCCAGGCCCGGGGCGATGGTGCCGTCGGGGCCGATGGCCGGGGTGGCGTAGCAGCCGTCGGTGTCGTAGTCGTAGGCGGGCTGGTAGGTCTTCTCCCGCTCCCCGGCGCTGGTGGGGAGCGAGCCGGGCGGGTCGGCGAAGGCGGCCGTCGGGAAGGCGACGACGAGTACGAGGGCGGCGCCGAGGCCGGAGAGGCTCAGTCGCCTCGCGCGACGGGAGGGGATGAACCGGGAGGGCGGATTGCCGTTCACAGGGGTCCTCTTCATCAGTCCTGGTGGGGGACGGCGGGCTGATAGGCGTGAGCATGTCAGTTTGCCGCTGTCCCGGGGGCCAGTCGAGAACCGGAATGTGTTGTCCTGGTGAAGGCTCGGCTCCGCCTGCCCGGGGCGCGAAAACCGGCCGCGGCGGCGGCTGTCGAAAGGCCGGCGGGCGGCGGCCGGCGGGCGACGGCGCTCCGGAGTCCGCGCCGGGGCGGCGGCCGGGCGGTGGCGGGTGCCCGTGTCGAGGTAACGAACTCACCGACCGGGCTCTCCCTTGATCACCGTTCATGTCTTGAATCCATCATCTTGACACGCGCATGCCATGGGCGGACTCTCTGAGCGGGCCCTCGCCCCCCGTTCCGCCCCCGGAGCCGACCGGGACGGGGTGGAGGCCCCGCCATGGCCTCGCAGGCGCCCGCCTGCCGTGCCCGCCACCCGAGTCAGGGAGGAACCATGCCCCCCACCCTTCGTCCGACGGCGCGCCGCCGCGGTCCTGCACTCCTGGTCACCGCGCTGGCAGCACTCTGCGCCTTCACGGGCGCCACCCCCGCCGGTGCGAGCCAGGCGCCCGACCGCCACCCCGCCGTCCGCGCCGACGGCCAGCCGCCGGACTCCTTCTGGGGGGACACCGGCAGCATCCCGCCCGCGCAGAACGTCCTGACGGTCAAGATCCTCAACCGGACCAACGGCAAGTACCCGGACAGCGAGGTCTACTGGACGTTCAACAACGAAACGCACTCGATCGCCGAGCAGGACACGCTGGACATGGCGGCCAACTCCGCCGGGCGGATGTACTTCCACCTCGGTTCGCCGGACAGCAAGTACGCCGACTTCATCGAGTTCACGGTGGGTGACAACGTTTTCAACGGCAACACCACGCGGGTGGACGCCTTCGCCCTGAAGCTGGCCATGCGGCTGCACGCCGAGGACGGCTACGACGTGCAGGTCGGCGAGGACTACGAGACCTTCCAGGAGGACCGGGAGGCCACCTGGCAGAAGTTCAAGGACGCCGTGCCCGCCGAGTTCGCCTCCCTCAGCGAGGTGGAGAAGCCGTACCGGATCCCCTCGCCCGGCGGCGTCCCCGACTTCCGGGAGGGCGGCAAGTACGCCGACTACATGAGCGGTTACGCCAGTTCGGTCGGGATCAACGCGCCCACCTCCGACATCTTCGGCTGCGCGGGCGTGCTGGCCAACGAGGCCGGCAAGTGCTCGGCGCTCAACCGCCATGTGGCGCAGCTCCCCGAGGACCAGTGGTCCTCCCCGGACCTCTACTACAAGGAGGCCCCGGCGAACTACTACGCGAAGTTCTGGCACGACCACTCCATCGACCGGCTCTCGTACGGCTTCCCGTACGACGACTTCGCGGGGCAGTCCTCCTTCGTCTCGCACAACGACCCGCAGTGGCTGGCGGTCGCCGTCGGCTGGTGAGGCCACCGGGGCGGCGGGACGGCCGCCCGGCAGCGGCTCAGGGGGCGCCCGCGCGCGGCGGGCGCCCCTCGCGTGTGCGGGGCGTGCGGGGCGCGGGGCTCAGGAGGGGGTGCCGGCGCCGGTCGACCTGGCGTGCTGGAGCGCGAGTCCGTCGAGCAGGGCGCTGAGGCCGGTCTCGAAGGCGCGGGCGTCGATCTGCTCCTGGCGTTCGGCGAGCAGATGGGCCTGGCCGAGGTGCGGGTAGTCGGCGGGGTCATAGGCGCTGACGTCGTCCACGAAGCCGCCCGCGAAGGAGCCGAGCGCGGAGCCGAGCACGAAGTACCGCATCAGCGCGCCGATCGAGGTCGCCTGTGCGGGCGGCCACCCGGCCGCCACCATCGCGCCGAAGACCGCGTCGGCCAGGCGCAGACCGGCCGGGCGCCGCCCGGGGCCCCGCGCCAGTACGGGCACCAGGTGCGGGTGGGCGGTGAGCGCCTCGCGGTAGGAGACGGCCCAGTCGTGCAGGGCGCGGCGCCAGTCCCGGCCGTCCTCGAACATCGACAGGTCGACCTGGGCGCTGACCGCGTCGGCCACCGCCTCCAGGATCTGGTCCTTGGTGCGGAAGTGGTTGTAGAGCGAGGGCCCGCTCACCCCGAGTTCGGCGGCGAGCCGCCGGGTGGAGACCGCGTCCAGCCCCTCCTCGTCCACCAGGACGAGTGCGGCGGCGACGATCCGGTCGGCGCTGAGGAGGGGCTTGCGTGGTCGGGCCATGCGGCACATAGTAGGGCTGCCAGCCAAAAACTAGCAGTGCTAATTTCCGACGGGAGCACCCGTGAACCTGGAGCTCAGCGAGGAGCAGTCGGCCGTACGGCGGCTGGCCGAGGACTTCGTCGCCCGCGAGATCACGCCGCATGTCGTCGACTGGGACCGCGCCGAGAGCGTCGACCGCTCCCTGGTGAAGAAGCTGGGCGAGGTCGGCTTCCTCGGCCTGACCGTCGACGAGCGGTACGGCGGCAGCGGCGGTGACCACCTCGCGTACTGCCTGGTCACCGAGGAGCTGGGGCGCGGCGACTCCTCGGTGCGCGGCATCGTCTCCGTCTCGCTCGGCCTGGTCGCCAAGACGATCGCGCACTGGGGGAGCGAGGAGCAGAAGCAGCGCTGGCTGCCCGGGCTCACCTCCGGCGCGTACGTCGGCTGCTTCGGCCTCACCGAGCCCGGCACCGGCTCCGACGCGGGCAACCTCACCACCCGCGCGGTCCGTGACGGCGGCGACTATCTGATCGACGGCACCAAGATGTTCATCACCAACGGCACCTGGGCCGATGTCGTCCTGCTCTTCGCCCGCACCGGCGGCGCCCCGGGCCACAAGGGCGTCTCCGCCTTCTTGGTGCCCACCGACACCCCCGGCCTGAGCCGCCGCACCGTGCACGGCAAGCTCGGACTGCGCGGCCAGGCCACCGCGGAGCTGCACTTCGAGAACGTACGGGTGCCCGCCTCGGCGATGCTGGCGCCCGAGGGCAAGGGCTTCTCGGTGGCCATGTCGGCGCTCGCCAAGGGGCGGATGTCGGTGGCCGCGGGCTGTGTCGGCATCGCGCAGGCGGCCCTGGACGCGGCGGTCGGATACGCGGGCGAGCGCGAGCAGTTCGGCAAGCCGATCGCCCACCACCAGCTGGTGCAGGAGCTGCTCAGCGACATCGCGGTGGACGTGGACGCGGCCCGCCTGCTCACCTGGCGCGTGGCGGACCTCATCGACCGCGGCCGCCCCTTCGCCACCGAGTCCTCCACCGCCAAGCTCTTCGCCTCGGAGGCCGCGGTACGGGCCGCCAACAACGCCCTCCAGGTCTTCGGCGGCTACGGCTACATCGACGAGTACCCGGTCGGCAAACTCCTGCGCGACGCCCGGGTGATGACCCTCTACGAGGGCACCAGCCAGATCCAGAAGCTCGTCATCGGGCGGGCGCTCACCGGGGTCAGCGCCTTCTGAACCGCAACGCCCGGGTGGGGACGGGGAGTTCAGCCCACTGTGGTCCTGAGTACGCCGGGCCCGCGCGGCTGAGTACCCGTACGGATGTGACCGGCGCCCTGCCGCGCGAGGCTCTTCCCATGAGTGAGACACAGGTCAAGCAGCAGAGCACGGCGGCCTTCTACGGCCAGGCCGTCGCCTCCTTCTCGGTCGCCCTGACCGCCACCGCCGTCGGCATCTACCGCCTGGAGGCGAACGCCTGGGTCCGCGGATTCCTCACCATCGCGGTGCTCTTCCTGGTGACCTCCTGCTTCACCCTGGCGAAGGTCATCCGGGACCGGCAGGAGGCGGGGCTCCTTGTCAGCCGGGTCGACCAGGCGCGGGTGGACAAGCTGCTCAGTCAGCACGACCCCTTCGAGAAGCTCTGAGCCCGGCCGCGTGCCCGGGAGCGTCCTGCCCCCGGGCGCGCGGCCCCTGAGCACGCGGTCCGCGGGGCGCCCGCGCACGGTCCCGGCCGCGCGCGGGATCCGAAAGCTCTAAGCGCTTGCTCACCAGCAGGTAGGGTGTTCCCCGCGACGGCGGAAGGAGCATCGGATGGCGGCGGCCAAGGACGACAGCGCGGGCGAGGACCGGCCCTGGGGCGAAGTGGCCCCGGAGGCGGCGCGCCGGCTGCTCATCGCGGCGGTGGACGCCTTCGCCGAGCGCGGGTACCACGCCACCACGACGCGGGACATCGCGGGCCGCGCCGGGATGAGCCCCGCCGCGCTCTACATCCACTACAAAACCAAGGAAGAGCTGCTCTACCGGATCAGCCGGATCGGCCACGAGAAGGCCGTGGAGATCCTGCGGACGGCCGCCGAGGGCGAGGGCGGCGCGGCCGAACGGCTCGCCTGCGCCGTACGCTCCTTCGTCCGCTGGCACGCCGGTCAGCACACCACCGCGCGGGTGGTCCAGTACGAGCTGGACGCGCTCGGCGCGGAGAGCCGCGCCGAGATCGTGACGCTGCGCAGGCAGGCCGACGCCCAGGTGCGCGTCATCCTCGACGACGGGGTGGCGGCGGGGGAGTTCGACGTCCCGGACATCCCCGGCACCACGCTCGCCGTGCTCTCGCTCTGCATCGACGTGGCCCGCTGGTTCAACGCCGCGGGCCGCCGCACCCCCGACGAGGTCGGCACCCTCTACGCGGACCTGGTGCTGCGCATGGTCGGCGCGAAGCCGGCCGGAGGCTAGACCGGCGGCCAGGTCCCATCGTCCGCCCGGTGGCGGACGCGCGAAGGGGCGGCGCGGACACCCGCGCCGCCCCCCTGTGCGGCTACGCCTTGCGGAGGCGGGCGATGATGCCGTCGAGGTCGCGCCGGAACATGTAGTCCCGGATGACGTGGCCGCCGGGCTCCTCGTGCCACTCGTGCGGGATGCCCGCGTTGCCGAGCAGACCCCGGAACTCCCGCTGGCCCGCGAGCACTTGGGTCTCGTTGGCGGTGTCGAACCAGTTGACCGGGTCGGGGCTGGTGCCGGCCACCAGGAAGACCCGCTTGTTGCGGTAGCGCTCGACGTTCTGCACCGGGTTGTCGGCGTTGACCCTCGCCTCGTTCCACAGCGGCGCCCCGTAGACGGTCCCGCCGCCCAGGTCGAGGGCTGCGGAGGAGAGGTTGGCCCAGTGGGTGACGAGCCCGGCGTCACGGCGCATGCTGGCCGGACCGGAGTGGGCGCTCACCGAGGCGAAGTGGCCGTAGTACTTGGCGGCGTACTTCAGCGCGCCGAAGCCGCCCATCGAGAACCCGGCCACGGCGCGGCCGTCGTACTCGGCGTACGTACGGAAGTTGGCGTCCACCCAGGGCAGCACCTGGTTGAGGTGGAAGGTCTCCCAGTTGCGGGGGCCGGTGTTGGAGCTGACCGGGTTGGAGTACCAGCCCGCGTGCCCGCCGTCGGGCATCACGACGATGATCGGCTTCCCGGCGGTCCAGGCGCGGACGCCCGCCCGGTCGAAGGTGATGAAGTCCTGGTCGGTGCCGCCGCCGTGGAAGAGGTAGAGGACGGGGTAGCGGCGCCCGCTGGTGTGGTATCCGTCGGGCAGCAGGACGTTGACGCCGGGGTCCCACTCGATCGCGTCGGTCGCGAAGCGGTAGTACCACATACGCGGGTCGCCCTCGTTGCGGTCCACGATGCGCAGTCCGAAGCCGTCGCCGGCGGCGTGCGCGGTGGACGCGGCGGCGAGGACGCCGCCGCCGCCGAGCGCCACGGCGGCGGAGAGGCCGCCGGCCGCCTTCAGGAAGCTTCTGCGGTGGGGACGGTGCTCGGTCAACTGGACCTCCGGGTGCGGGATACGGGCGCGCGAGCCGAGGCAGGGCGCGCGGTCTCGTCAGGGCCTCCCGGCCGGACGGCCCGGAGGGGAGAGCGGGTGCAGAGGAGAAGTGCCGCCACACGGGCCTGCGAGGTGCCGCAGTCGGTGGGGGCATGATCTGACCAACGCGCGCCGGGGGGCGTCAATCGAGGTAAGCCGAGGCTTTCGGCGCCGGACACGGGCGGGGCCTCGTTCCCCAGGCCCGCCCGCACCACGCGAGCCCGCACACCAGGCGAGCCCGCACACCACGCGAGCCCGCATACGCCGGAACGCCCGCGCGCCGCCACCCGGGAGACGGGTGGCGGCGCGCGGGCGTTCGGTACGCGGCGCCGGGGAGGGGCCCCGGTGTCAGAAGTAGTAGCGCGAGACCGCCTCGGCGACGCAGGCGGGCTTCTCGCCGCCCTCGCGCTCCACCGTGACGCGGGCGGTCACCTGCACGCCCCCGCCCGCCTCGGTCACCTCGGTGAGCGCGCCGGTCGCCCGCAGCCGGGAGCCGACCGGCACCGGGGAGGGGTAACGCACCTTGTTGGAGCCGTAGTTGACGCCCATCTTGGCGCCCTCGACCCGCAGCAGCTGCGGGACGAAGAGGGGCAGCAGGGACAGCGTCAGATAGCCGTGCGCGATGGTCGTGCCGAAGGGGCCCGCGGCCGCCTTCTCGGGGTCCACGTGGATCCACTGGTGATCGCCCGTCGCCTCGGCGAAGAGATCGATCCGCTTCTGGTCGACCTCCAGCCAGTCGCTGTACCCGAGCTGCTCGCCCACCGCCGCCGTGAGCTCCTCGGCGGAAGTGAAGATCCTCGGCTCTGCCATGTCCCTGGGCCTCCCACAATCGATGTACAAGCGCTTGCTCAGCTTGCGTGGCCGGGGACCGGATGTCAACGCGATCCGGCCCCGTCCGGGCCGTACCGGTGATGAGTAGGCTGGGCAGAGTGCCCAAGATTCCTGAGAAGATCCACGAACTCTCCGTCGGCCAGCTCTCCGCGCGCAGCGGCGCCGCCGTCTCGGCACTGCACTTCTACGAGTCCAAGGGGCTGATCCACAGCACCCGCACCTCGGGCAACCAGCGCCGCTACCAGCGTGACGCGCTGCGCCGGGTGGCCTTCGTACGGGCGGCCCAGCGGGTGGGCATCCCGCTGGCCACGATCCGCGAGGCGCTGACGGAGCTGCCCGAGGAGCGCACCCCGAACCGTGACGACTGGGCGCGCCTGTCCGAGTCCTGGCGCTCCGAACTCGACGCGCGTATCGCGCAGTTGAGCCGTCTGCGGGACTACCTCACCGACTGCATCGGCTGCGGCTGCCTGTCCCTGGAGAACTGCGCGCTCTCCAACCCCGACGATGTGACCGGTGAGCGCATCACGGGTTCGGTCCTGTTCGGCGAGAAGGCCCGCGAGGACAGGTCCGGCGGGGAGCGCGGCCGCGCGGACGCGCCCCGCCCGGAGCAGACCCGGCAGACCCGGCGGACTCACGCGCCGGAGCCGGATCCCGCCGGGGAAGGGCAGCCGCTCGGGGGCTGCTGCTGAGACCTGGGCGGTGGCCGGGACCGGGGCAGTGGCCGAGACCGTGGCCGTGAACGGGACCTGGACCGGAGCGCCCGGGGCCCGGGTGGCGGCCCGGGCCCGGAGGTCTCAGGCCGTGACGAGTTCCCTGGTCCGCCAGGCCCGGTCGAGGGCGGCCTCGGTGAGGACCGGGCGCGGGACGACGATTCCGCAGTCGGTGCACACCGGGGCCGAGGAGGGCTCGTGGGCCAGGTCGTTCTTCCAGCCCAGTTCGCGGCCGGCGCAGACCGGGCAGGCGGTGCCGGGGCTGCGCTCCAGGGCGTCGATGAGGCGGCCGAGCACCACCGCGAGCGGTTCGCCGGGATGCAGCTCGGGGTCGTCGCACCAGGCGACGCCGAAACCGCCCCAGGTCAGCCGGTGCCAGTCGTCGATGCTGCCGGGGCTGCGCAGTCCTTCGTGCTTCTCGCGCCTGCGGCGCTCGGCGAAGTCGTCCTCGTAGGCGAGCCAGACCGCGCGGGCGGCCTCCAGCTCGTCGAGGGCGAAGAGGAGCCGGCGGGGGTCGGGGGAGCGGTCCTCGGGAGCGAAACCGGCCCGGGAGCACAGGTGGTCCCAGGTGGC
Organism: Streptomyces physcomitrii; assembly: GCF_012273655.1. Taxonomy (GTDB): domain Bacteria; phylum Actinomycetota; class Actinomycetes; order Streptomycetales; family Streptomycetaceae; genus Streptomyces; species Streptomyces physcomitrii. The sequence goes on from NZ_JAAWWP010000012.1 coordinate 93,919, forward strand.
GCGGTGCCCGTAGGGGGCGAAGCGCTCCAGGCATTTGCGCAGTGAATACCTGCGCAGAGCAAGGTCGTTGCGGGAGTCGCGTACCTGTCTTGCGAGGCTTCTGAATCCTGCCATCTCGCTGTACCTCCGTCACACGTACCAGGCGTCGTCGTACGGACGTCTACCCGTAGACGTGCGAGCAGGCCTCCCGGATCCCGGCAATCGGCCGCCGGCGATGAGAATCCGATGAGAAGGCCGCCGCCCGGCCGTCCGAAGACGACCGGGCGGCGGCCCACCAACCCCTGCTGACCTGCGCGGATGCCTAAACGCCCGAGCCTTGGTGCGGCCGGTTTCAGCGGTAGTGGAGGTACTGTGCACGGATGTGTCGGAAGGTGGAGAGCTCCCGCTGCCAGGCGTCCACAACCGCGTCGGTGTCCGCCCCCGCGTCGATCATCGTACGGACCTGGGTGCTGCCGGTGAGCTTGTCGATCCAGTTGTCCTCGCGCCAGGCGAAGCCGCTCCAGCTCCGCTTGGCGGTGACCAGCAGGGCGATGCCGGTGCGCACCGGGTCGAAGCGTTCGCGATCGTGGACGTGCAGCTGGACGCCGCCCACCGTCTTGCCCTCGAACTTCGAGAAGACCGGCGCGAAGTAGGCCTCCCGGAAGCCGACGCCGGGCAGCTCCAGGGCGTTCGCGGCCTCCGCCCAGCGGCGGTCGACGCCCTCCGCGCCGAGGAGTTCGAAGGGCCGCGTGGTGCCCCGGCCCTCGGAGAGGTTGGTGCCCTCGAAGAGGCAGGTGCCGGAGTACACCAGGGCGGTGTCCGGCGTCGGCATATTGGGGCTCGGCGGCACCCAGGGCAGACCGGAGGCCTCGTAGAAGTCGCCGCGGCGCCAGCCGGTCATGGTGACGGTCTCCAGCGGCACCGGCGTCTTCAGGAACTCGCCGTTGTAGAGCCGCGCCAGCTCGGTCACCGTCATCCCGTGCGCCTGCGCGATCGGCTTGCGCCCGACGAAGCTCGCGAACTCCTCGTGCAGCACAGGGCCGAGGGCCGCCCGGCCGGTCACCGGGTTGGGCCGGTCCAGGACGACGAAGCGCTTGCCCGCCAGCTGGGCGGCCTCCATGCAGTCGTAGAGGGTCCAGATATAGGTGTAGAAGCGGGCGCCCGCGTCCTGGATGTCGAAGACGACGGTGTCGACCCCCGAGGCGGTGAAGATCTCGGCGAGCGCCTGCCCGCTCTTCTGGTACGTGTCGTAGACCGGCAGCCCGGTGGCCGGGTCGTCGTAGCGCCCCTCCGAACCGCCCGCCTGCGCGGTGCCCCGGAAGCCGTGCTCGGGCCCGAAGACCGCGCGCAGGTCGACGCGTTCGTCGGCGTGCATCACGTCCACGATGTGCCGGACCGGGGCCAGGGCGCCGTGGGAGCGGGCCCGGCCGCCGGTGACCCCGGTCGGGTTGGTGACCACGCCGACCCGGTCGCCGTCGAGCAGCGCGTAGCCGTCGGCGGCCAGCCGTTCGAAGCCGGTGCGCAGCCGGCCGCCCGCCGGTCCGGTCCCGGCCGCACCGGCCGCCGCGGCCGGGCCGCCGAGGGCCAGGGCGCCGGCCGCCGTGGTGCTCGCGGCCAGCAGGCCCCTTCTGGACACGTTCATGGGTGACCTCCGTGCGCTCTCGCTCGCTGGGATGTGCGGCCACGCACGCTAGCGCGGCCCGCCCCCGCGCGGAACGAACCAGGCGCCACGAGGAACGGAGCCCGTGCTTCCACAACCCTTCCACCCGCCCTGACCGACTGCTTAGTATGCGCCCAGAGCCGAGTCGAAGGAGACCATCCCGTGACCGATTCCGTGCGCGATCCCGTGGACGCATTCGAGGACGCCAAGGTGGTGGTGACCGGCGCCGGGGGAGGGATCGGGGCGGCGCTCGCCCGCCGGTTCGCCGCCGCCGGGGCGCGGGTCGCCGTCAACGACCTGGACGCGGAGCGGGTCGCCGCCGTGGCCCGGGAGATCGGCGGGCTCGCCGTGCCGGGCGACGCCTCGGCCGTCGTGCCGGAGGCCGCCCGGGCGCTCGGCGGCGGGATCGACGTCTACTGCGCCAACGCCGGGCTGCCCTCACCGGGCGCCGAGGACGCCGAGGAGGAGATCTGGGCGGCGGCCTGGGACGTCAATGTGATGGCGCATGTACGGGCCGCCCGGCAGCTGCTGCCCGGCTGGCTCGCCCGCGGCGGCGGCCGCTTCGTCTCCACCGTCTCCGCGGCCGGACTGCTCACCATGATCGGCGCCGCCCCGTACAGCGTCTCCAAGCACGGCGCCTTCGCCTTCGCCGAGTGGCTCTCGCTGACCTACCGGCACCGCGGCGTCAAGGTGCACGCCATCTGCCCGCAGGGGGTGCGCACCGACATGCTCACCGCGGCGGGCGGGGCCGGGGAACTGGTCCTCGCGCCCACCGCGATCGAGCCGGAGGACGTCGCCGAGGCCCTGTTCGCGGGGATGGCCGAGGAGCGGTTCCTGATCCTGCCGCACCCCGAGGTCGCGGAGTTCTACCGGGCCAGGGCCGCCGAGCCGGACCGCTGGCTCGGCGGCATGAACAAGCTCCAGCGGCAGTGGGAGGCGAAGCGCTGATGACCTCTTCCCCGTACGCGGCCATGCCCTGGCTCGGGGTCCTGAACCCGGCCCAGCGCGCCCCCGTCCACCCCCGCGACTCCCTGGTGCACGCCCTGCGCGAGGGCGCCGCGGCCCACCCGGAGCGCACCGCCCTCGCCTACTTCGACGGCCGCCTGAGCTACCGCGAACTGGACGCCTTCACCGACTCGGTGGCCGCCCGGCTCGCCGCCCGCGGACTGGCCCCCGGCGAGCGCCTGGCCGTACACCTGCAGAACTCCCCGCAGTACGTGCTCGCCGTGCTCGGCGCCTGGAAGGCGGGCGCCGCGGTGGTGCCGCTCAACCCGATGTACAAGTCCGCCGAGGTCGGCCACGCGCTGCGGGACTCCGGCGCCGCCGCCCTGGTCTGCTCCGACCGCGCCTGGGAGTCCTTCCTGCGCGCGACCGCGGCCGACTCCCCGGTACGGATCGTCCTCACCGCCTGCGAGCGCGACCTGCAGAGCCGCGACGACCCGCGGGTCCTCGGCTTCGAGCGGCTGCCGGTGCCGGGGGACGCCGAGGACCTCACCGAGACCGCCCGCGCCGGGCTGCCCGACCCGGGCACCGCCCCGCCCCGGCCCGCGGACACCGCGCTGATCAGCTACACCTCCGGCACCAGCGGCACCCCCAAGGGCGCCGCCAACACCCACGGCAACCTGCTCTACAACGCCGAGCGGCAGCGGGTCGGCCTCGCCCTGCCGGAGGGCCCCCGCTACTTCGCGCTCGCCCCGCTCTTCCACATCACCGGCATGGTCGCCCAGCTCTGCGCCTGCCTGAACAGCGGCGGCACCCTGGCGCTCGCCTACCGCTTCGAGGCCGGGGTGGTCCTGGACGCCTTCGCCGAGCACCGGCCCGCCTACACGGTCGGCCCGGCCACCGCCTTCATGGCCCTCGCCGCGCACCCCGCGGCGAGCCGGGAGCACTTCGCCTCCTTCGCCTCCGTCTCCAGCGGCGGCGCCCCGCTGCCGCCCGCCCTGGTCGAACGCTTCGAGGCCGCCTTCGGCCCCTACCTCCACAACGGCTACGGGCTCACCGAGTGCAGCGCGCCCTGCGCCCACGTACCGCCCGGACTGCGCGCCCCCGTCGACCCGGTCTCCGGGACCCTCGCGGTCGGGGTGCCCGGGCCGGACACCGTGGTGCGGCTCCTGGACCCGGAGGGCCGGGAGGTGCCGCTCGGGGAGCAGGGCGAGATCGCGGTGCGCGGACCGCAGGTGGTGCCCGGCTACTGGGGCCGCCCCGAGGCGACTGCCGAGACCTTCCCGGACGGCGAGCTGCGCACCGGGGACATCGGCTTCATGGACGCCGAGGGCTGGCTGTACGTCGTGGACCGCAAGAAGGACATGATCAACACCTCCGGCTTCAAGGTCTGGCCGCGCGAGGTCGAGGACGTCCTCTACACCCACCCCGCGGTCCGGGAGGCCGCGGTGGTCGGGGCGCCCGACGGCTACCGGGGCGAGACCGTGCGCGCCTATGTCAGCCTGCGCCCGGGAGCCGAGGCCGGGCCCGAGGAGCTGTCCGCGTACTGCGCCGAGCGGCTCGCCGCCTTCAAGTACCCGCGACAAGTGGAGATCCTCCGGGACCTTCCCAAGACGACTAGTGGGAAGATCCTCCGACGGGAACTGCGGTCGCGCGCGCAGGGCGGCTGAGCAGGCAGAGCAGAAGGACGGGGTGGCGGCAGTGGACAGTGCGACGGAGGGGGCGGCGGCCCCCGTACCCCAGCGACTCCTTGCCGCCGCCACCCGCCTCTTCGCCGAACAGGGCTACGACCGCACCTCCGTACAGGAGATCGTCGAGGCGGCGGGCGTCACCAAGGGCGCGCTCTACCACTACTTCGGCTCCAAGGAGGACCTGCTGCACGAGGTCTACGCGCGGGTGCTCCGGCTCCAGCAGGAGCGCCTGAACGCCTACGCCGGGGCCGACGCCCCGATCGAGCGGCGGCTGCGCGAGGCCGCGGCCGATGTCGTGGTCACCACCATCGAGAACCTCGACGACGCGGCCATCTTCTTCCGCTCCATGCACCACCTCGGCCCCGAGAAGCACAAGCAGGTACGCGCCGAGCGCCGCCGCTACCACGAGCGCTTCCGGGCCCTGGTCGAGGAGGGCCAGCGCTCCGGGGTCTTCTCCTCGGCCACCCCCGCCGACCTGGTGGTCGACTACCACTTCGGCTCGGTGCACCACCTCTCCACCTGGTACCGGCCCGGCGGCCCGCTCACCGCCGAGCAGGTCGCCGGCCACCTCGCGGACCTGCTCCTTCGCGCCCTGCGGCCCTGAGCGGCGCCCGCCCGGTGCCGCCCCGCCCGGTGCCGCCCCGCCCGTGATGCCGGGCGGCACCATCTGTGTCAGCCTCGGCAGAGGCCCACCTCACCGGCACCGCAGCAGGGGGCACCATGAGGGCGATCAGCTACCGCAGTTTCGGCGGACCCGAGGTCCTGGAGTACGGCGAGTGCGAGGACCCGAAGGTGGGCCCGGACTCGGTGCTGGTGCGGGTGTGCGCCGCGGGCGTCAACCCGGTGGACTGGAAGTGCCGCGAGGGCGGGCTCGACCGCCTCCTGGACGCCGTCTTCCCGGTGATCCCCGGCTGGGACGTCTCCGGCGTGGTGACCCAGCCCGGCGTCTCGGTCACCGAGTTCGCGGTCGGCGACGAGGTCGTCGGCTACGTACGCGAGGACATGCTCTCCCGGGGCACCTGCGCCGAGTACGTGGCCGCCCCCGTCCGCACCCTGGCCCGCAAGCCCCGCAACATGAGCTTCGCCCAGGCCGCCGGTCTGCCGCTGACCGGGCTCACCGCCTACCAGGTCCTCACCAGGGCGCTGCGCATCCGCGAGGGCGAGGTGCTGCTCGTGCACGCGGCGGCGGGCGGCGTCGGCTCGGCCGCGGTCCAGCTCGCCCTGCACCTCGGCGCCCGGGTCATCGGCACCGCCTCCCCGGCCAACCACGACTGGCTGCGCGCACTGGGCGCCGAGCCGGTGGACTACGCCGAGGACCTCGGCGAGCAGGTGCGCGAGCTGACCGGCGACGGCGTGGACGCGGTCTTCGACACGGTGGGCGGCGCCACCCTGCGCCGCTCCGAGGCCCTGCTGCCCGCCGAGGGGCGGCTGGTCTCCATCGCGGACCCGGAGGTGGTCGGTCTCGGCGGGCGGTACGTCTTCGTCCGGCCGGATGCCGAGGACCTGCGGCGGCTCGGCGAGTTCGTGGAGGACGGGGTGCTCTCGGTACGGGTGGCCGAGACCTTCCCGCTGGAGCGGACGGCCGAGGCGCACCGCCGCAGCCAGGAGGGCCACACCCGCGGGAAGCTCGTGGTCACCGTGGACTGGGGCGAGGCCGACCTGGGCGGGGCGGACTAGGGACCGTTCGGCGCACTGCGGGTGCCTTCTGCCGGACAGGCCCTGGGCGAGCCGGTCCTGAGGGTGAGCCGCCGAGGCCCCGGCGGGCGTCAGCGCAGTACCGCCGACCCGCACAGGGCGAGGGCCACCGTCCACCCGGCGGCCGAGGCGGCGAGGCGCGGGGCCAGCGGTACGGGGCGCCCCGTCCGCGAGGCGAGGGCGGTGATCCGGCGGTGGGCGACGCCGAGGAAGCCCAGCCAGGCCGCCAGGCACAGGGCGCAGCCGAGCAGGGCCGCGGGTCCCGCGCCGTCCGTCAGCGCGGACTTGAGGGCGAGGACCACGGCGACGGTGGCGGCCAGCGTGGTGCGCCGCCAGGCCAGCCGGGTGCGCTCGGGCTGCAGCCCCGGGTCCCGGCCGTTCACCGCCGGGTCCCGGCGAGGCCGCTCACGACTGCCATCCGGCGAGGACGACCACCACCATGGCCAGCGCGACCACCGCGATCACGAGGCTCAGCAGCGCGGGGAAGCGGGACAGCGGCAGATCCTCGCCGCGCCGCATCGCCCGCTCGCACCGTACGAAGTGGCTGACCGAGCGCAGCGCGCTCAGCGCCCCCGCGAGCAGCAGGGCGAGGGCGAGGCCGACCCGGGGGCCCCAGCGCAGATCGGGCAGGAACTGGTCCACCGCGAAGCCGCCGCCGATCAGCGCGAGCGCGGTGCGCAGCCAGGCCAGGAAGGTGCGCTCGTTGGCCAGCGAGAAGCGGTAGTCCGGGGTGTCGCCCTCCTCGGCGAGGCGCCCGGGCGCCAGCCACAGCCGTACCGTCCGCCGCACCGCGCGCACCTAGCCGCGCTCCTTCGCCCGCCAGGACTTCAGCAGGGCGTAGGCGGCGAGGCTGTCCGGGGTCCAGTCGCGGTCGCCGAGCCGGGCGTCGATCTCCTCCTCGGTGAGGAAGCCGTGCCAGTCGATCTCCTCGGCCTGCGGGCGCACCGGCAGGGTGAGCGGCACCTGGTACACCCAGGACCACCAGCCGAAGGGCCCCGCCTCGCCCGCCTGCCCGCCGCCGCCCCGCGCGGCGTCCTCGGGGGCCTCGTAGAGGAACTTCAGAGCGGGCGCGGGCTGCGGCAGTCCGCTGACGCCGAGTTCCTCCTCGGCCTCGCGCAGGGCGGCCTGGTCGTAGGACTCGCCGGTGCCGACGACGCCGCCCACGAACATGTCGTAGTACCCGGCGAAGGTCATCTTGTCCGCGGCCCTGCGGTGGACGAAGACCCGGCCGTCCGGGGCGGTGGCGAGGACGAAGACGCAGCGGTGGCGCAGGCGGCGGGCGTAGACCTCGCCGCGGGGCGCCTGCCCGAGGACCCGGTCCCGGGCGTCGACGATGTCGAGGATCTCCTCAGCGGGGTTCATGCCTCCCATCCAAGCAGGGGGCGCGCCGTCCGGCCCCGGGGCCCGCGCCCCCGCTCCGCGGGCCCTCGCCGTCAGTGCGGCTGGAGGTCCCGCAGCCGCTCGTCGGAGCTGCCGCCCGAGCCGGGCGGCATCGCCGGGTGCAGACCGAGCAGCACGATCCCGGTGACCACCGCGGCGAGCCCGGCCGCCTCCCAGGCGAGCGCGCCGGTGTCGGTGCGCACCCGGTCGCCGAGGAAGCCCACCCCGCAGACGATCCCGGCCAGCGGCTGGGCGGCGGTCAGCGCGGGCAGCGAGCGGCGCAGCGGCGCGGTCTCGAAGGCGCTCTGCACGAGCAGCAGCCCGGTCACCCCGATCACGACCACCGCGTACGGCTGCCAGCTGGCGAGCAGCTGCGGCCAGCCGCCCTCGCTCAGGCGCAGCCCGCTCACCCGGGTCAGGGCGTCCTGCACCCCGTAGAGCAGGCCCGCCGCGATGCCGAGCAGCACCGGGCCCGCGGCCAGTTGGCGGTGGCGGGCCGCGGCGGCGAGGAGCAGGGCGATGCCGGTGACGATGCCGAAGATCAGCCAGTGCCGCAGCGGGCCCGCCACCTGGTCGGAGCCCTCCGGTTCCCCGGCCAGGATGAAGGCGGTGACGCCGCCCGCGAGCAGGGCGAGCCCGGCCCAGCCCTGGCGGCCGAGCGGCTGCCCGGTCAGGTGCCGGGAGAGGAGGAGGGCGAAGAGGAGGTTGGTGGCGAGGAGCGGTTCGACGAGGGTGACCTGGCCCCGGCCGAGCGCCACCGCGCCCATCACCATCCCGCAGACCATGAAGGCGATGCCGCCGATCCAGCGCGGCACGCGCACCAGGTCGAGCAGCAGCCGCCAGGACATGAAGTCCTTCAGCGGCGCCTGCTGGGCGGCCTGCTGCTGGAGGACGAATCCGGTGCCCAGGCAGCAGGCCGCGCCGACGGCGAGGACGAGGACCAGAACCGACACCTGACGCACCTACTCGACACGGTTCCGCGGAAGCGGGCGGGCAGGGCCGACGATAGCCCGCCGCGGCCGAAACGCGTCCAATTCGTGCGCAACTTCTCCCTCCGGTGTGGGGGCGGTGCCGCTTGGTGAGGGCGTGGGCCGCCGCCCGGGACCTCCCCTCCGTACCGGTATCGCGGAGAATCGGCCGCCATGATTCACGCCACTGTGGGCTTGGCCGGATCGGGGGAGTGGTGGCCGAAAGCTGCGGTGGGCGGGCGCGGCCGGGCCCCCGGTGAACGGGCTGAGTGAACGGGCCGCCACCCTCGGTGAGTTGCAGGTGAGGGGGTGTACGGGGCCGGAGCGGGCGCCGCCCGGGGTGCTCCGGCGGGCCTTCGGGACGGCTTCCGGGGGCGCCCGGGAGCGGCCCCCGCGCCCCTCGCCGGAGGATGTGCACTCTTCCCCTCCGCCCTTGACGCGGAGCCGCGGGGGCCGCTTTGCTGTCCGAGATCATTCGCCAGCCGAGCCGCGTCGTGGAGGAAGTCCCGCGGTGTCCCCACCCCCGCCTCCCCTCGGACGTGGCCGCAAGAAGGCCGCGCACGTCTTCGACGCCGCACTGGACGACACCGAACTCGCCGCCGCCCGCGTCTCCTTGGCGCAGGGCCGCTGGAGCGCCGTACGCGCCCTGCTCGCCGAGACCGGCGAGGACTGGGACCGCAGAGGCCACCGGCTCACCGCCCTCGCGCAGGAGCCGAGCACGGTCGCCTGGGCCCGCGACTGGCAGCTGGTCGAGCCGGAGTCCACCGACGCCCGGGTCCTGGAGTCCGTCGCCACCGTCTTCCGCGCGCTGCACCGCAAGGCGAAGCCGGACGCCGCCCGGGAGGCCTGCCGCCGGGTGGCGCTGCTCGTGCCCGAGGACCCGACGCCCTGGCTCGGCCTGCTGATCCTGGAGCGCAGCCTGGGGCGCGAGGAGGACGTGGTCCGGCTCTTCGACGAGGTCCGCCACCGCCATCCCGAGCACCACCACGCGCACCATCTGATGGTCGCCCGGCTCGCCGAGCGGCGGCCCGACGCCGGTCAGGACCCGCTGCACGAGGTCTACGACTTCGCCGCCTGGGCGGCCGAACAGGCGCCGGTGGACTCGCCGTTGGCGCTGCTGCCGGTGGTCGCGCACGCCGAGCGCTACCGGGTGCTCGCCGCCGCGGGCAGCGAACCGGCCGACCCGGTCGCCGCGGGCCACTGGGTGGGGCGCCGGGCCCGCCAGGTGATGAAGTCCGCCTTCGACTGGTGGCTGCAGTACGGCCGCGACCAGCACCCGCGCAACCGCGTCGACCTCAACTTCCTCGCCCACGCGAAGTTCTGCGAGGGCCGCGCGGCCGAGGCCGCCGCGCTCTTCCACCGGATCGGCCCGCACGCGACCCCGCACCCGTGGTCGTATCCGGACCGCGACCCCTTCGACGCCTTCCGGGCCGCGCGCGACGCCGCGCTCGGCTCGGCCTGAGCCGCCACCGCACGGCTCCCCAGGCACCGCACACCCCCCTCCCCCGGAAAGGACGACCCCGCCATGACGACGGGCAGTTCGCAGTCGAGCCAGGCGAGAGCCGCGTCAGGCGCCGCCGGATCCATCAGCACCTTCCGGGGCGAGGAGCGCGCGCTGCGCGCGGGCCGCCTGGGCACGGTGGGGCTGCTGCTCTCGGTGCTCGCCGCCACCGCCCCGCTCATGGTGGTCGCGGGTGTCATGCCCACGACCTTCGGCGTGATGGGGATCGTCGGGCAGCCGCTGCTCTTCGTCCTCCTCGGCCTGGTCCTCGCCCTGTTCTCCTTCGGCTACGCCGAGATGAGCCGCCATGTGCACAACGCGGGCGCCTTCTACGCGTACATCTCCCGCGGACTCGGCGGCACCGTCGGCGCCGGGGCCGCGGTGGTCGCCCTGGTCGCCTACAGCGCCCTGCAGGTCGGCATCTACGGCATCTTCGGCTACGAGGTCTCCAGTCTCTGCCACACCTACCTCGACGCCGAGGTCGCCTGGTGGATCCCCTCGCTGCTCGCCGTCCTGGTGGTCGGCGCGCTGGCCCTGCTGAAGATCGACGTCAACGCCAAGGTGCTGGGCGTCCTGCTGCTCATCGAGGTCGTCCTGGTCGTCGTCTTCGACATCGCGGCGGTCGCCGACCCGGGCAAGGAGGGCCTGTCCCTGCACGCCTTCAACCCGGACACCCTCACCGGCGCCGGGGTCGGCACCGCCCTGTGCTTCTGCGTCGCGGCCTTCCTCGGCTTCGAGCAGGCGCCGGTCTACGCGGAGGAGACCAGCCGCCCCCAGGTGGTGGTGGCCCGGGTGATGTTCCTCGCGGTCGGCTTCGTGGCCGTCTTCTTCGCGCTGACCTGCTGGGCGCTGACCGTCGCGGCCGGGCCCGCGGGGATCGTCTCCGCCTCCCGGGAGCAGAGCGCGGGGCTGCTCTTCTTCCTCACCGAGGAGCGCCTCGGCGGCACCTTCACCGACGTGGTCCATGTCCTCTTCGTCACCGGCATGTTCGCCGCGATGCTGAGCTTCCACAACGTCGTCGCCCGCTACGCCTTCGCGATGGGCCGCGAGGGGCTGCTGCCCGCCGTCTTCAGCCGGACCAGCAGCACCAGCGGCGCCCCCGGCACCGGCGCCCTGCTGCAGAGCGCCGTCTCGCTCCTGGTGGTCGGCGTCTTCGCCCTCACCGACGACAAGCCGACCGGGGACCCGACGGCGCCCGTGCTGCACCTGTTCACCTGGATGGGCAATGTCGGCGCCCTCGGCGTCATCGTGCTGATGGCCGCCGCCAGCCTCGCGGTGATCGTCTTCTTCGCGCGGCGCGGGGCGGCCGCCGCCCAGGCCTGGCGGCTGCTCGCCTCCGGCCTCGCCGTCGTCGCCCTGCTCGTCATCGCCGTCTACACGGTCAAGGACTTCGACGTCCTGGTCGGCGCGGGCCCCGGCTCGCCGCTCAGCTGGGTGCTGCCCGGGGTGATCCTGCTCGCCGCGCTGACCGGCGTCGTCCACGGACTCGTCCTCAGGGTCCGGCGCCCCGAGGCACACGCCCGTATCGGCCTGGGCAACGAGGCCTTCCAGCTGGAGAAGGCGGCGGCCTCGCCCCGCTGAGGCTCCCGGGCACGCAAGCGCCCCGGGTACGCGGGTACCCGGGGCGCTCCGCGGTGCGGCGCCTCGGCGCCGGGGGAGCGGCGAGGCGCTACAGGATCAGCGAGAGCAGCAGCACCAGGCCTCCGGCGACCACCGAGATGATGGTCTCCATCACCGACCAGGTCTTGATCGTCTGCCCGACACCGAGCCCGAAGTACTCCTTCACCAGCCAGAACCCCGCGTCGTTCACATGTGAGAAGAACAGGGATCCGGCGCCGATCGCCAGCACGAGCAGCGCGGTGTGCGCGGTCGACATGTCGGCCGCGAGCGGGGCGACGAGACCGGCGGCCGAGATGGTCGCCACCGTCGCCGAACCGGTCGCGAGCCGGATCGCCACGGCGATCAGCCAGGCGAGCAGCAGCGCCGGGATCGACCAGTCCTTCGAGATCTCCAGGATCATCTCGCCGACGCCCGAGTCGATCAGCGTCTGCTTGAAGCCGCCGCCCGCGCCCACGATCAGCAGGATCCCGGCGATCGGTACGAGCGACTTCTCCACCGTCGAGGAGAGCCGGTCCCGGGTGAACCCGGCCGCCCGCCCCAGCGTGAACATGCCCACCAGCACCGCGGCGAGCAGCGCGATCAGCGGCGAGCCGACCACGTCGAAGACCCGCTGTACGGTGGCCTCGGGGTCGTCGACCACGATGTCCACCAGGGCCTTGGAGAGCATGAGGACCACGGGCAGCAGCACGGTGGCCAGCGTGGCGCCGAAGCCGGGGCGCCGCTCCAGGTCGTCCGAGGCGCGCTGCGGGATCATCTTCTCCGGCGGCGGCACGTCCACCCAGCGCGCGGCGAAGCGGGAGAAGACCGGCCCCGCGATGATCACCGTCGGGATGGCGACGAGGACGCCGAGGGCCAGGGTCACCCCGAGGTTGGCGTGCACCGCGTCGATGGCGACCAGCGGCCCGGGGTGCGGGGGCACCAGGCCGTGCATCACGGAGAGTCCGGCGAGCGCGGGGATGCCGATCCGCATCAGGGAGTAGTTGCCGCGCCGGGCCACCATGAGCACCACCGGGATCAGCAGCACGATGCCGACCTCGAAGAAGAGCGGCAGCCCGATCACCGAGGCGATGAGCACCATCGCCCAGGGCATGGCGCGCCCGCTCGCCCTGGCGAGGATGGTGTCCACGATCTGGTCGGCGCCGCCGGAGTCGGCGAGCAGCTTGCCGAGGATCGCGCCGAGGGCGATCAGTACCCCGACACCCGCCACGGTCGAGCCGAGGCCGGCGGTGAAGCTGGTGATCACCTTGTCGAGCGGGGCCCCGGCGAAGGCCCCGAGGGCCAGTGAGCCGATGGTCAGCGCCAGGAAGGCGTGCAGCTTGAACTTGGTGATGAGCAGGACGATGACGGCGATGCCGGCGAGCACGGCTATCCCCAGCTGGGCATGGCCCGCCGAAGTGATGGGCTCGGGGGCGTCCGCTGCCAGCATCTCGACGCTGAGACGGGTCACGGCGATCTTCCTTGGAAGGTGGAGGACGGGGGGAGAGGGGGCCGGAACACCGGTCCGGCCCGTTCGGGGAACGGGAGTCGAGCGATACGGGCCTACGCCGAGGGGGCCGGGCGGCTGCCCGCGTAACCGTGCAGCGCGGTCACGGCCCGCTCGGTGATCTGGGCGGGGCTGCCGGAGACCTCCACGGCCACGCCCGGCTCGTCCGGCTGGAGCGGCTGGAGCGTGGCGAACTGGGAGTCGAGCAGCGCGGCGGGCATGAAGTGCCCGGTACGGTGCGACATCCGGGACTCGATGAGTTCCCGGGCGCCGGTGAGGTGGACGAAGACGACGCCGGGGGCGGCGGCGCGCAGACGGTCGCGGTAGCTGCGCTTGAGCGCCGAACTGCTGACCACCCCGCCGAGTCCGGCCCGCCGGTGCGCCCAGGCGCCGATGGCGTCGAGCCAGGGCCGGCGGTCCTCGTCGGTGAGCGGGGTGCCCGCGGACATCTTGGCGATGTTGGCGGGCGGATGGAAGTCGTCGCCCTCGGCGTAGGGGACACCGAGCCGGGCGGCGAGCAGCGGGCCGATGGTGGTCTTGCCGGTACCTGACACGCCCATCACGACGACTACCTGGGGGGTGCTCATCGGGCCTCGCCGTCCTCTTCGACATCCATGTGACACGACACTGAAACCCATTAGGTATGACGAATTCAAGAGCCTGTGACACAAACATCTGACTTTTTATTCCGGGTGGGCGCCTCGTAGGCTGACGCCATGACAACACCGGCCAGAGGGCTGCACGCGCGGGTACTCCAGGCGCTCGGGCCCGCCATCACGGCCGGCGACTACCCGCCCGGAAGTGTGCTGCGCACCGACGAGCTGGCCCAGTCCTTCGAGGTCTCCCGCTCGGTCATGCGCGAGGCCGTCCGCGTCCTGGAGTCCATGCACCTGGTGGAGTCCCGGCGCCGGGTCGGCGTGACCGTACGGCCCACCGCCGAGTGGAACGTCTACGACCCCCAGGTCATCCGCTGGCGGCTGGCCGGCCGGGACCGCGCGCGGCAGCTGCGCTCGCTGACCGTGCTGCGCTCCGCGGTCGAGCCGGTGGCCGCCGGGCTCGCCGCGCGCAACGCCGGCCCTGAGCAGTGCGCCGAGCTGACCGAGTGCGCGCTCGGCATGGTCGCCACCTCCCGGGGCCATCAGCTGGAGGGGTACCTCGTCCACGACGTCGCCTTCCACCGGGTGATCCTCGCCGCCTCCGGCAACGAGATGTTCGCCCGCCTCGGGGATGTGGTGGCGGAGGTGCTCACCGGCCGTACCCAGCACCAGGTCATGTTCGAGGACCCCGATCCGGAGGCCGTCACCCTGCATGTGAGGGTCGCCGAGGCGGTCCGCGAGGGCGACGCCCGCCGCGCCGAGGAGCTGACCCGGGAGATCACCGTCGGCGCCCTGCACGAACTCGACGTCCTGGCTCCCTGAGCCTCCGTCACCTCCCTTGTGCGCCGGGGGAGTTCAGTCGTGGTCCCCGTCCACGTACACCCAGGCGCCCGCGTACCGCTCGAAGCGGCTGTGCTCGGTGAGCGACTGCCTGCCCGCCGCGTCCTCGTAGGAGGCGCGGAAGGCGACGGTGCCCGTGCTGTGGAAGGCGGAGCCGCCCTCGGCCGCCAGGATCTCCAGGCCCAGCCAGCGGGTGCGGGGGTCGAGCCCGAGCCGCCCCGGGCGGGTGCGCGGATGCCAGGTGCGCAGCAGATAGGCCTCCTCGCGGCGCGCGAAGGCGGCGTAGCGCGAGCGCATCAGGGCCTCGGCGGTGGGCGCGGACTCCTTCCCGGCGTGGTAGCGGCCGCAGCAGGCGGCGTACGCGGCGCCGGTGCCGCAGGGGCAGGCGGGGGCGGGCTGCGGGCGTGCGGGGCGGCGGGGCATGGGGTCATTCTGCCCGGTCGGACGGGGTGCCGGGAGTGCGCGCCCCGGCGTGCGCGCCTCCTGCCGGGCGCCCCGGAAATGTGATCGTCTTCGGCGGGTAACGGTGGCGGTATTGCCTAAGTGGTGCGAGGGCTTCTACGTTCTTTCCCCACGGCCCGGATCTACGTGCGTAGACAGCAGCAGCGGACTCCTGAAGGAGCTGTTCATGGGAAAGGTCGTCAGGGCGGCGCTCGTCCAGTCCACTTGGACCGGCGACACCGAATCGATGATCGCGAAGCACGAGGCGTACGCGAGGCAGGCGGCGGAGCAGGGCGCGCAAGTGCTCGGCTTCCAGGAGGTGTTCAACGCCCCCTACTTCTGCCAGGTGCAGGAGGCCGAGCACTACCGGTGGGCCGAGGCCGTACCGGACGGCCCGACGGTGACCCGGATGCAGGAGCTGGCCCGGGAGACCGGCATGGTCCTGGTGGTCCCGGTCTACGAGGTCGAGCAGTCCGGCTTCTACTACAACACCGCCGCGGTCATCGACGCCGACGGCAGCTACCTCGGCAAGTACCGCAAGCACCACATCCCCCAGGTCAAGGGCTTCTGGGAGAAGTACTACTTCAAGCCGGGCAACCTCGGCTGGCCGGTGTTCGACACCGCCGTCGGCCGGATCGGCGTCTACATCTGCTACGACCGCCACTTCCCCGAGGGCTGGCGCGAACTCGGCCTCGCCGGGGCCCAGTTGGTCTACAACCCCTCGGCCACCTCGCGCGGCCTCTCCGCGTACCTGTGGCAGCTGGAGCAGCCCGCCGCCGCCGTCGCCAACGAGTACTTCGTCGCCGCCATCAACCGGGTCGGCGTCGAGGAGTACGGCGACAACGACTTCTACGGCACCAGCTACTTCGTCGACCCGCGGGGCCAGTTCGTCGGCGAGGTCGCCGACGACAAGCAGGAGGAACTCCTCGTGCGCGACCTGGACTTCGGCCTGATCGACGAGGTCCGCCAGCAGTGGGCCTTCTACCGGGACCGACGGCCCGACGCCTACCAGGGGCTGGTCAAGCCGTGAGCGGGCGCCCGGAGGAGCTGCACGCGCGCCACCGCGCGGTCCTGCCCGACTGGCTGGCGCTCTACTACGACCGGCCGATCGAGATCACCCACGGCGAGGGCCGCCACGTCTGGGACGCCGAGGGCAACCGCTACCTCGACTTCTTCGGCGGCATCCTCACCACCATGACGGCGCACGCGCTGCCCGAGGTCACCAAGGCGGTGAGCGAGCAGGCCGGCCGGATCCTGCACAGCTCCACCCTCTACCTCAACCGGCCGATGATCGAACTCGCCGAGCGCGTCGCCCAGTTGTCCGGCATCCCGGACGCGCGGGTCTTCTTCACCGCCTCCGGCACCGAGGCCAACGACACCGCGCTGATGCTCGCCACCACCCACCGGCGCTCCAACCAGATCGTGGCGATGCGCAACAGCTACCACGGCCGGTCCTTCTCCGCCGTCGGCATCACCGGCAACACCGCCTGGTCGCCGACGAGCCTGTCCCCGCTGCAGACCCTCTGGGTGCACGGCGGGGTCCGCTCCAGCGGGCCGTTCGCCGAGCTGAGCGACGCGGAGTTCACCGCCGCCTGCGTCGCCGACCTGGAGGACCTGCTCGGCCAGGCGCAGAGCGGGGTCGCCGCCCTCATCGCGGAGCCGGTGCAGGGCGTCGGCGGCTTCACCTCCGGCCCCGACGGGCTCTTCGCCGCCTTCCGCGAGGTCCTCGACCGGCACGGCATCCTGTGGATCAGCGACGAGGTGCAGACCGGCTGGGGCCGTACCGGCGAGCACTTCTGGGGCTGGCAGGCCCACCAGGAGAACGGCCCGCCGGACATCCTCACCTTCGCCAAGGGCATCGGCAACGGCGTGTCCATCGGCGGCGTGGTCGCCCGCGCCGAGGTGATGAACAGCCTCGGCGCCAACTCCATCTCCACCTTCGGCGGCAGCCCGGTCACCATGGCCGCGGGCCTGGCCAACCTCTCCTACCTCCTGGAACACGACCTCCAGGGCAACGCCCGCCGCGTCGGCGGACTGCTCATCGAGCGGCTGCGGGCGGCGACGGCCGGGATCGCCGCGGTACGGGAGGTACGCGGCCGGGGCCTGATGATCGGCATCGAGCTGACCGACCCGGCGACCGGCGGGCCCGCGCCCGCGCTCGCCGCGGCGGTCCTCGAAGCGGCCCGCGCGGGCGGACTGCTCGTCGGCAAGGGCGGCGGCCACCACAGCAGCGTGCTGCGGGTCGCACCCCCGCTCAGCCTCACCGTCGCCGAGGCCGAGGAGGGCGCCCGGATCCTCGGCGAGGCCCTGCGCACCGCCACCGGGGGCGGCTGACCCCGGCCCTCCAGCGGCTGCTCCACCGGTGGACCAGCGCGCGGCGGCCCCGGCCTCCCGCGCGCCGGTCCGCCGTTCCCGCCCCCGGCCCACCGAACTTCCGGCCCGCACGTCCGTCCCGTCACCCGTCACCCGTCCACCGGTACGTCCGCCGCCCCGCGGCCCGCACCGCACCCGCAGGCCAACGGCCCGGGTGAGCCCAGCTAAGGAGTGGGAGCATGACCCGCACCGCGATCCGCGGCGGTCTCGTCGTCACCGCAGCCGAGGAGACCTACGCCGACGTCCTGATCGAGGACGGCCGTATCGTCGCCCTCGCCGCCTCCGACGCGCCCTCGGCCTCCGGGAGCTGGGCGGTCGAGCGGACGATCGACGCACGCGGGAAGTACGTCCTGCCGGGCGGGGTCGACGCGCACACCCATATGGAGATGCCCTTCGGCGGCACCTACGCCGCCGACACCTTCGAGACCGGCACCCGGGCCGCCGCCTGGGGCGGCACCACCACCATCGTCGACTTCGCCATCCAGTCGCGCGGCAAGGCCCTGCGCGAGGGACTCGACGCCTGGCACGCCAAGGCCGAGGGCAACTGCGCGATCGACTACGCCTTCCACATGATCCTCTCCGACGTCAACGAGTCCTCGCTCAAGGAGATGGACCTGCTCGTCGACGAGGGCGTCACCTCCTTCAAGCAGTTCATGGCCTACCCGGGCGTCTTCTACAGCGACGACGGGCAGATCCTGCGGGCCATGCAGCGCGCCGCGTCCAACGGCGGGCTGATCATGATGCACGCGGAGAACGGCATCGCCATCGACGTCCTCGTCGAGCAGGCGCTCGCCGAGGGCCGCACCGATCCCCGCGTACACGGCGAGGTCCGCAAGACCCTCCTCGAAGCCGAGGCCACCCACCGCGCCATCCAGCTCGCCCGGGTCGCCGGGGCCCCGCTGTACGTGGTGCACGTCTCCGCCGAGGAGGCGGTCGCGGAGCTGGCCGCCGCCCGGCACAAGGGCCTGCCCGTCTTCGGCGAGACCTGTCCGCAGTACCTCTTCCTGTCCACCGACGACCTCGACCGGCCGGACTTCGAGGGCGCCAAGTACGTCTGCTCCACCCCGCTGCGCCCCCGCGAGCACCAGGCCGCGCTCTGGAAGGGCCTGCGCACCGACGAACTCCAGGTCGTCTCCACCGACCACTGCCCCTTCTGCTTCACCGGCCAGAAGGAGCTGGGCCGCGGCGACTTCTCCAAGATCCCCAACGGCATGCCCGGGGTGGAGAACCGCATGGACCTCCTCCACCAGGCCGTGGTGGACGGGCACATCTCCCGCCGCCGCTGGATCGACATCGCCTGCGCCGCCCCGGCCCGGATGTTCGGCCTCTACCCGAAGAAGGGCACCATCGCCCCGGGTGCCGACGCCGACGTGGTCGTCTACGACCCGGCCGCCGAGCAGACCCTCTCCGCCGAGACCCACCACATGGACGTCGACTACTCGGCCTACGAGGGCCGCCGCATCCGGGGGCGGGTGGAGACCGTCCTCTCCCGCGGCGAAGTCGTCCTGGACCAGCGGGAGTTCACCGGCCGCGCCGGTCACGGCAGCTACGTACCCCGAGCCACCTGCCAGTACCTGGGCTGACCCGCCCCCGACCGTCAGCAAGGAGCAGTGCCCATGGACTTCGGACTCGTCCTGCAGACCGACCCGCCCGCCTCCGCGGTCGTGGAGCTGATGCGCCGCGCGGAGAACGCCGGCTTCCGCTACGGCTGGACCTTCGACTCGGCGGTGCTCTGGCAGGAGCCCTTCGTCATCTACAGCCGCATCCTCGCCGAGACCGAGCACCTGACCGTCGGCCCGATGGTCACCAACCCCGGGACCCGCACCTGGGAGGTGACCGCCTCCACCTTCGCCACCCTCAACGACATGTACGGCAACCGCACCGTCTGCGGCATCGGCCGCGGCGACTCCGCGATGCGGGTCGCCGGACGCCGCCCGAACACCCTGGCCCGCCTCGGCGAGTCCATCGACGCCATCCGTGACCTGGCCGAGGGCCGCGAGGCGGTCGTCGACGGCAACCCGGTCCGGATCCCCTGGGTGGACGGCGGCAGACTCCCGGTCTGGATGGCCGCGTACGGGCCGAAGGCGCTCGCGCTCGCCGGGCAGCGGGCCGACGGCTTCATCCTCCAGCTCGCGGATCCCTTCCTCACCGAGTGGATGGTCAAGGCGGTCCGCCAGGCCGCCGCGGACGCGGGCCGCGACCCCGACGCGCTGACCATCTGCGTCGCCGCCCCCGCCTACGTGGGCGAGGACCTCGACCACGCCCGCGAGCAGTGCCGCTGGTTCGGCGGCATGGTCGGCAATCACGTGGCCGACCTGGTCAGCCGCTACGGGGAGCACTCCGGCCTGGTGCCCGAGGCCTTGACCGCGTACATCAAGGAGCGCCAGGGCTACGACTACAGCCACCACGGCCGCAGCGGGAACCCGGACACCGCCTTCGTCCCCGACGAGATCGTCGACCGGTTCTGCCTGCTCGGCCCGGTCGAGGCCCATATCGAGAAGCTGCGGACACTGCGGTCCGCGGGCGTCGACCAGTTCGCCGTCTACGCGATGCACGACGCCAAGGAGAGCACCGTCGACGCCTACGGGAAGTCCGTCATCCCCGCCCTCTCCGGGCTCTGACCCCGGCCCCGGGGCAGCGCGGCCCCGGGACCCGGTCCGGAGGTGCCGGGGAGCAGAGGCCTCCCCCGCAGTCCCCAGCGAAAGGCCGCCATGACCTCCACCGTCCCGCCCCGCTCCACCGGTCCCGCCCCGGCCGGGGACTCCCGCTTCAGCAACGAGGACCTGCTGCCGGTCCCGCAGGCCGACCGGCACTGGACCACGTACAACTTCGCCGCCCTGTGGATCGGGATGGCGCACAACATCCCCTCCTGGACGCTCGCCTCCGGACTCGTCGCCCTCGGCATGGACTGGAAGCAGGCGGTCTTCACCATCGCCCTGGCCAACGTCATCGTGCTGCTGCCGATGCTGCTCACCGGCCACGCCGGGCCGAAGCACGGCATCCCCTTCCCCGTACTGGCCCGCGCCAGCTTCGGCATGCGCGGCGCCAACCTGCCCGCCCTGGTACGGGCCGCGGTCGCCTGCTGCTGGTTCGGCATCCAGACCTGGATCGGCGGGCAGGGCATCTTCATCCTGGTCGGCAAGATCTTCGGCGGCTGGACCGGCGCCGCCGAGATCGGCGGCTACCCCTGGACGCTCTGGGTCTGCTTCCTGGTCTTCTGGGTGCTCGAAATGGCCATCATCTACCGGGGGATGGACACCCTGCGCCGCTTCGAGAACTGGGCCGCGCCCTTCGTCCTGGTCGGCGCGGTGGTCCTGCTGGTCTGGATCGCGAACAAGGCGGGCGGCTTCGGACCGCTGCTGCACGAGCCCTCCGAGCTCGGCTGGGGAGCGGACTTCTGGCCGGTCTTCTTCCCGGGCCTGATGGGCATGATCGGCTTCTGGTCGACGCTCTCGCTGAACATCCCCGACTTCACCCGCTTCGGCAAGGGCCAGCGCGCCCAGGTCTGGGGCCAGACCCTCGGCCTGCCCACCACGATGACCGCCTTCGCGCTGATGTCGGTCCTGGTGACCGCCGGTTCCCAGCAGGTCTACGGGGCCGCCGTCTGGGACCCGGTGGAACTGGCCGGCAAGACCGACAACGTCTTCGGCCTGCTCTTCGCGGTGGTCACCGTCTTCATCGCGACCATCTCCGTCAACATCGCCGCCAACGTGGTCTCCCCGGCGTACGACCTGGCCAACCTCGCCCCCCGGCGCATCTCCTTCCGCACCGGCGCCCTGCTCACCGGCCTGGTCGGCGTCCTGATCATGCCCTGGAAGCTGACCTCCACCCCCGAGCTGTACATCTTCACCTGGCTCGGCGTCGTCGGCGGCCTGCTCGGCACGGTCGCCGGAATCCTCATCGCCGACTACTGGATCATCCGCCGCACCCGCCTGGACGTCCCCGACCTCTACCGCGCCGAGGGCCGCTACTGGTACCGCTCCGGCTGGAACTGGCGCGCGGTGGCCGCCTTCCTCACCGGCAGCCTCCTGGCCGTAGGCGGCTCCCACTCCGCCCCCGGCAAGGGCCCCTTCCCCGAAGACGGCCTGATCCCCTTCCTGCGCCCCCTCGCCGACTACGGCTGGGCGGTCGGCCTGGGCTCGGCACTGGTGCTGTACACGGGGTTGATGCTGGGGCGCCGGGAAGCAGATCCGGATCGGGTGGGGTGAAGGGGCGGGGTGAGTCGAGGCGTCGGGTGATCGACGCAGCTCGCACCTGTCCTGGCCTTCAGCCCAGTGATGCCACGGCATCCGCGATCAAGGACCGTGCGGCTGCTCCCCGCACGGCGCCCTGCGAGAGCCGCTCGAACGCCCGGGCGTACAGGTCGACCCGACCGGGCTGTGTGAGGGTGGCGGCAGCATCCAAGGTGTCCGCGTGCACCCGGCTGTCATCGAAGATCGTGAAGGTGGGCATCGGCCACACGGTTCGCCGCGCCGAGAAGGGGACGATGCCGACAGCGACGTTCTGAGAATCCATCACCCCGAGCAAGTGGCCGAGTTGTGCCGACATGGTCCCGGGACCGCACAGCCGGTACCGCAGCACCGACTCCTCGAGCACGAAGGAGAAGCGGTGGCCCGGGTCGTCCAGCACCGCG
The DNA here is from genome assembly GCF_012273655.1 of Streptomyces physcomitrii. Classification (GTDB taxonomy): domain Bacteria; phylum Actinomycetota; class Actinomycetes; order Streptomycetales; family Streptomycetaceae; genus Streptomyces; species Streptomyces physcomitrii. The sequence continues at coordinate 115,721 of NZ_JAAWWP010000012.1, forward strand.
TTGCGTCTCATGCGTGCCGTGACCGCCTCGCTGACGTCGTCCGGGGCTCCCCGGAAATCCGCGATCGACGAGAGCAGAGCCGTGGCGTATCCGGCGGTCTGGAGAAGGCCCGGGATCACGTCGGAGACGTAGACACGGAAGGTCCTGGTCTGCCCGTAGAGGCCGCCGACGCTCTCCTGCAGGCGCCGAAGGCCGGTCCGCTGAAGCCTCTTCCACTCCACCTGCGCGTCAGCGGATTCCCTGTTGGCCGCGATCAGGTCCGCGGTCTGGTCCTCCGCGGCACAGGCCCGGCACCAGGCTCGGATGTCCGCATCGGAGGGTGGCGTCCTGGCATTCTCGATCCGGGACGACTTCGACTCCGACCAGCCGCACCTGGCGGCCAACTCCCGCCCGCTGATCTCGGCGTCCCTCCGGACATCCCGCAGGCGGTCGGCCAGCGCACGGCGGGCCTCCTGCAGGCGCGAGGAAGGGTGCAGAGGCATGAAGCGGCTCGTCAGACCTTGTACAGGTGGTGAGGGATCGCCCGCTCCCAGACCACGGCGAACGCGGCGGAGCACAGCTTCACCGCTTCGGCGTCGTCCGTGATCTCGTCCTCCACCACCGCGCCCTCGCCCGAGAAGTGGTGCACCCGGAGCAGCGCGTCATCGAACAGCCAGAAGTCGTTTCCGGGGAGGGGAATGGCCGTGGCTCGCCGGCGGGGCAGCCAGCGCACCTGCTCTCCCGCCGTGACATTGGCATGCGTGACGTAGTGCTCCCAGCGGATGTACTCCGATACCGGCTCGGAGACCACCCGGGCCCTGCGGACCACCACGCCCCTGGCCACGGTGTCGGCGATCAACTGGTCATAGGGATGCCACCAGGAATCGCGATCCGTCCAGTCGATGCGCTCGCCTCGCCTCCACGCCTCGAAGCGGTCCGTAGCGGCGTAGGCGTCACGCAGTTCCAGGTGGACTGCGGATCGCTCACACCGGCCGAGCAACTCAGCGAAGCCGGGCACGCTCGACAGCATCGCATGCCTCCCTGATCATCGGGATCATCCGGGCCGGGATCCTCACGATGGCCTCGCTGTCGGGTACCGGACCGTTCGCGGGGCTGGTTCCCTCGCACTCCGCCTGAGTCTCGGGAGTCGGCTTCCACCCCTGCAACAAGATCTCCTGGGCTTCCGTGTCCGTCCACACTGCTGGGCAGTGGTCCCGATCGGTGTCCGGATCGATCCCGAGGAATTCCACAGCCATGGCAGATCTCCTTGTCCAGGTACTTGCTCCGACTTGCATCAGCTTCCTTGAACTGCTGAGGGAGCGTCAACACGGCATCGAGACAGAGGAGTTGGCGTGCAAACACGTGCAAGTCCATGGAGCCCGAGGCTCTTCGACTCCTACGGTCGTGACGACCGCGACATCCGCGGCAACAGGGAGGAACACGTATGGACGAGGTACGTGCATTGCTCAGCTCCACCGCGTTCACGGGTGTCGTCGCCACCGTCATGGACAACAACCCCGGCACGGAGGAAGCGACGGCCGAGCGGATCGTGGTGGAAGCGCTCAAGTTCATGGACGCCGCCGCGCAGTTCCCCACCGTCAAGATCACGCCTTCCGCCGTGGTGGACGAGGGATGGCACGCGCTGATCCTGCACACCGACCTGTACGAGAAGCTGTGCAAGCGTCTGGGGCGGTTCGTGCATCACTGGCCCGAGCGTCCCGACGCCGAGCGGCACGACGAACAGGCGCTCACGCGTACGGTGGCCCTCATCGAGCAGGCCGGGCACACCGTGGACAGCGAACTGTGGACGGGCCCGACCAAGTCTCTGGTTTCGGTGGCGGCGAACTGCTCCCACACTCCCAGGCCCGGCGGCTGCGGCCCGATCAATCCGGGCAAGTGCGCTTCGCACTGCTCGGGCGGTGGCGTAGTCGGGCTGACCGCGAGCAGACGGAGGCGGAAGCGTGGACGCTGAGCAGGCACGGCAAGTTGCCGCTGTACTGAGGCAGTTGGGAATCCCTGGTGTGGTCGCCCCCGAGGATCCGGAGAACACGGCGGGGACCTGGCGTGTGTACGACACGGCCGACCCCGCCACACGGCGGGACGTGACGGCTGACGCGCTGGCCTCTGTGGCAGCCGAGTTCCCGGAGGAGAAACCGGGGCCAGGTCCGACGCGGGGATTCGTGATCCCGCCCTCGGGCGAGTGACCGCCTGCGAATCCGACCGACAAGGGAACGCCCCTGCCGTGAAGGGCAGGGGCGTTCCTTCGGTTTCTTCTGGTCTGACCTGAGGAGATTCCGGGCCGTTGGTCATGTGATTGCTCACGCCACTGCCCAGAAAAGCAGAAAACCCCACGTGAAGTGGGGCTTCAGCTGGTGTCCGAGGGGGGACTTGAACCCCCACGCCCGATAAAGGGCACTAGCACCTCAAGCTAGCGCGTCTGCCATTCCGCCACCCGGACTCGGTGGCCTCCGCGGTCTCCCGCGGCGACGTGGAAAACCATAGCAAACATCGAGGGGTGCCTGATCACCCGTGTGCCGGGTGTGAACGCCGGATGACGGGCGGTGCCCCGTCTTGGGCGCGGGGCGGTGACGGGGGAGGATGAGGGGAGACCACCAGTGACGCCACATCGGGAGGAAGCAGCGTGAGCGAGTCAAGGACGGCAGGAGCCGGCGTGACCGCACAGGACGAGGTCGTCGACCTCTGTCGCGACCTCATCCGGATCGACACCAGCAACTACGGCGACCACTCGGGCCCGGGGGAGCGCAAGGCCGCCGAGTACGTGGCGGAGAAGCTCGCCGAAGTGGGCGTCGAGCCGCAGATCTTCGAGTCGCATCCGGGCCGTACCTCCGTGGTCGCGCGTATCGAGGGCGAGGACCGTTCGCGGCCGGGTCTGCTCATCCACGGGCACACCGACGTCGTACCGGCGAACGCCGCGGACTGGACGCACGACCCCTTCGCGGGCGAGATCGCGGACGGCTGCGTCTGGGGCCGGGGTGCCGTGGACATGAAGGACATGGACGCGATGACCCTCGCGGTGGTCCGCGAGCGGCTGCGCTCCGGCCGCAAGCCCCCGCGCGACGTGGTGCTCGCCTTCCTCGCCGACGAGGAGGCGGGCGGTACGTACGGCGCGCGCTTCCTGGTCGACAACCACCCGGGTCTCTTCGAGGGCGTGACCGAGGCCATCAGCGAGGTCGGCGGCTTCTCCTTCACCGTCAACGAGCAGCTGCGGCTCTACCTGGTCGAGACGGCGCAGAAGGGCATGCACTGGATGAAGCTGACCGTGGACGGCACCGCCGGTCACGGTTCGATGATCCACAAGGACAACGCGATCACCGAGCTGTCCGAGGCCGTCGGCCGGCTGGGGCGGCACAAGTTCCCGGTACGGGTCACCAAGACGCTGCGGCACTTCCTGGACGAACTCTCCGACGCGCTCGGCACCGAGCTGGACCCGGAGAACATGGACGACACGCTCGCGAAGCTCGGCGGCATCGCCAAGCTGATCGGCGCCTCCCTGCAGAACACCGCCAACCCGACGCAGCTGGGCGCCGGTTACAAGGTGAACGTCATCCCCGGCCAGGCGACCGCCCACGTCGACGGGCGCTTCCTGCCGGGGTACGAGGAGGAGTTCCTGGCCGACCTGGACCGGATCCTCGGCCCGCGGGTCAGGCGCGAGGACGTGCACGCCGACAAGGCCCTGGAGACCACCTTCGACGGCGCCCTGGTCGACGCCATGCAGACCGCGCTGGTGGCCGAGGACCCGATCGCCCGGGCGGTGCCGTACATGCTCTCCGCCGGTACGGACGCCAAGTCCTTCGACGACCTCGGTATCCGCGGCTTCGGCTTCGCGCCGCTGAAGCTGCCGCCGGAGCTGGACTTCGCGGGCATGTTCCACGGCGTGGACGAGCGGGTGCCCACCGAGTCCCTGAAGTTCGGCGTACGGGTGCTCGACCGTTTTCTCGACGCCAGCTGAGTACCTCCGCGGCCCGCGACGGGACGGCGGCGTCAACGCGCCGCCGTCGAGGCGGAGTTGCTCCCTCGCTCCGCCACCACCGATCCGCCGCGGGAAAAGGCAGTTGAAACGACACTCCGACTGGCGTATTCCGGCGCCCAGTTGACCGGTCCCGTTTACCGGAAAGAGTGAATGAGGGTGTCGGCTCGTACCCGCGTTACTCCGTTCTCGTTACTGGTGGTGTGATCCGCGGTCTGGGATCGCATTGCCAACGAGGAGGAATAATGATCAAGAAGGTCGTCGCTGTCGCGGCTGCCACCGGTGGACTCGCGCTTGCCGGTGCGGGTGTCGCCTCTGCCAGTTCCGGCGCTCAGGGCGCTGCCGTGCACTCGCCGGGCGTCATCTCGGGCAACGTCGTACAGGTGCCCGTCCACATCCCGGTGAACCTCTGCGGCAACACGATCGACGTGATCGGTCTGCTGAACCCCGCGGTCGGCAACGTCTGCGTCAACAAGTGACGTTGTGCCTCACCCCTTGAGGGTCTGACCCGCGGTCCCGGAGTGCGTGCCATGCGCTCCGGGACCGCCGGGAATTCCACGCCACGCAATCGGTGCGTGTGCGTCTGCCGGAAAGTACAAGAGGGAAAACCTATGCGACAGGTCACGCGCAAAGGCCTGCTCACCGTGGCCGCGGCAACCGGCGTCATCGCCGTGGCCGGCGGCTACGCACACGCCGACTCCCACGCGAGCGGCGGTGCTTCGGACTCGCCCGGAGTGGCGTCCGGGAACACCGTCCAGGTGCCGGTGAACGTACCCGTGAACGTCTGCGGCAACACCATCGACGTCGCCGGTCTGCTCAACCCGGCCGCGGGCAACACCTGCGTCAACGGGGGCGGCGACCACGGGAAGTCCTCGGCGCGGGACGCCGGGACGGCGACGACCGCCGGGACTTCCGGGACTTCCGGGAAGGGCGCCTCGCACGGCGAGGAGAGCACCTCCGGAAGCCGCCACAGCGGTGGCGCGCACGCGGACGGCGAGGCCACCGACTCGCCGGGCGTCCTCTCGGGCAACCAGATCCAGGCCCCGATCGACATCCCGGTCAACGCCTGCGGCAACAGCGTCAATGTCGCCGGTCTGCTGAACCCGGCCGCGGGCAACGACTGCGCCAACAACACCGAGCCGAGCAAGCCCCCGGTCAAGCCGGAGGAGCCGCCGGTCAAGCACGAGCAGCCGCCCGCCGAGCAGCCGGACGAGCCGAACGCGCCCGCCCCGCAGACGGAGCCGGAGCAGCTGGCCCACACCGGCAACTCGGTGCCGGTGGGCGCGGCCGCCGCGCTGGCCGCCGGCGCCGTCCTCGGCGGTGCCGTGCTCTACCGCCGCTCGCGCGTGGCCGCCTGAACCCCGCGAGGGTGAGGCACCTCACCTGACGGCAGGGCGGAACCGGAACGGGCCCCGTGTGCTCACGGGGCCCGTTCCGGCGTCACTGTGCGGTTGTGGGGCCCGCGGAGTGTCACCAGGTGGCGCGCACCTGACGGATGATCCGTCGCTTCAGGCGCACCCGGCGGCTGCCGTCGGTGCGCAGGCTCAGACGGTCCAACTCCCAGTGCCCGTACTCGGCGTGGTCGGTGAGCAGACGTGTCGCCTCTTTGCGGGAGACCCCGCGCGGCACGTACACATCGACAAATTCGTATTCCGGCATCGCCATCTATTGTGCGGGCAAGCCCCCGGTACGGATAGCGTCTGCCCTATGTCTGATGCTGCGCAGCCCACCGCTGCCGAGGTACGCGCCGCCGCCGAGGCGGTCAAGGCCGCGCTCGACCGCCACCTGGCGGCCGTCGAGCGCCGGTCGGGTGAGGACGACCCGGCCGTCTACGAAGCGTTCAACGAGCTGGCCGCGGCGGCGGAGGAGTACGACGAACTCCTCTACGACCGCTACGACGAGGTCACCCCCTTCGAGATCCCCGGCGGCCCGGACGGACTGCCGCCCTATGCCGGGCCCGAGGCGCCGAACGCGCTCAGCGTGCTGATCCGACGCGACTACACCGTGACGGAACCCCAGCGGCTGAAGGCACAGGCACAGCGCATCGAGGCCGTCGAACGCGGCCGGGGCGAGCCCTCGGACGCCGGTGCCGAGACGCTGCAGGGCTCGCTCGGCATCGTGTTCGGGGAGTTCGACCCGGACGAAATCGCCTCCCGCCACAAGGAGTTCGGCCTGGAGGAGGGCGACTCCACCCTCTGGGTGACAGCCTCCGCCCGGCCCGCCGATCCGGGGGAGTGGCTCGCGGCCCCCTTCGACGAGGTCGACCCGGCGGATGTGGCCTTCCGCTTCGACGTCAGCGCCGTCTTCGACGAGGACGAGGAACTCGACCTGGACGAGGAAGAGGACGACGGGGACGACGGGGAGGAAGAGGACGAAGGGGTCCGAGGAGGCGTGCGCGGCTAGGAGGTCGGCTCGTCCCGGGAGGGCGGCGGGGCCGGTGCCTCCTGGGGGGCGCGCAGCAGGGTCTCCAGGCGGCTGGTCCGCGGCTTCACGGGGCGTTCCGCCACCGCGCGGGGCAGCGCCGCCTCCACTCCGTGCACCACGGAGAGGTGGCGTTCCCCGCGCCCGAAGGCGGTGTAGACCCAGGAGCGGGTGAGGGCGCCGGCCGCGTCGCCCGGCAGCACCACGACCACCGTCGGCCAGCGCCTGCCGACCGCCTGGTGCGCGGTGATCGCCCAGCCGTGGCGCACCACTTCGGGCCCCACCCGGTCCTTCGGCACCACGACCGTGCCGCCCTCGCAGTCCAGGCGCAGCCCCTCGGCCTCGGCCCCGGCGACGACTCCCGGTACAGCGAGGCCCGGCGCGGGGGTGTGCACCACGCGGTCGCCCGGGTCGAAGCCGCCGAAGCGGCCAGGACCCGGGTTGAGGCGTTCCTTGAGGGCCGCGTTGAGGGCCTGGGTGCCCGCGGGGCCGCCGTGCCCGACGGTGATCACCTGGGTCTCCCCGGCCGGGACCCCGAAGGTGCGCGGCACCGAGTCGGCGACCAGTTGCACGGTGCGGTGCACGGCCTCGGCCGGTTCGCGCACCGGTACGATCACGACCTCCTTGTCCGGCGCCTCGACCTGGAGCAGCTCCCCGGCACCGATGCCCGAGGTCAGCTCGCCCAGCGGCCCGGGGTCGGGGGTGCGAGACGCGATGTGCGGGCAGCGGCGGGCCGCGAGCAGATCCGCGAAGACTCGCCCCGGGCCCGCGGACCAGAGCACGGCGGGGTCGCCCGAGAGCACCAGCCGGGCACCGTCGGGCAGCGCCTCGACCAGCGAGGCGGCGGTCTCCACGTCGAGTTGGGGAGCGTCCAGGACCACCAGGAGGTCCACGGCGAGCGCGCCCTCGCCGTCGCGTGCGGGGCCCGCGGCGCCCCGCAGCAGGGCGGAGACGGTGGTGACCGCCTCGGTGAAGTCGGCGGAACCGCTCTCCGTACTGGTGTCCGCCGCCGCGTCGCCCGGCTTCGCGCCGCCTGACTCCGCCCGCTCCAGCAGGGCGGCGAACTGGCGTGCCCCGTACGGGGTGTGGGCCGCCGCGCAGACGCGCAGGCCGCTCGCGCGGGCCAGGGCGAGGAGGGCCGCGGGCTCCCGGTGGGCCGTCTCGCCGCCGGTGTGCAGGGCCAGGCAGTGACCGGCCACCGCCCGCACCAGCTCGGCGGCCGAACCGCCCAGCCGGGCGGCGGCGTCCTCCCAGGATCCGTCCGCGGGCCCTTCGGTGGGGGAGGCGGCGAGCCGTGCCACCCCGTCGGCGAGGCTCTCCTCCGCGAGGGCGTGGCGTTCCAGGCCCAGCAACACCCGTACGGGAGGCCCCTGTTCGCCTTCGGGCGCCTCGGCGGGCGAGGCGGAACCCCCGGCGGCCGAAGCGGAACCCCCGGCGGGTCCGGGGGAGCCGGACGGCCCCTGGTCGAGGGCGTCCTGGAAGACCAGGATGTCCCCCTCGGCGATCGCGCTCTGCACCGCCGCCTCCGGGTCGGGGACGGACTGCCGGGCCAGCGCCTCGGTGAGCTGGGGCGCCTCCAGGGCCGTATGCCCCGCCGCGGCGGCCTGGGCGAGCAGCCAGGTGGTGAGCGCCCGGCCGCGGCGCTCGTCGGCGGGCGACGAGTCCCCGCCGAGCAGGGCGCGGGCGAATCCGTCGGCGTGGTCCGGGCGGACACCCGGTACCTGCAGCAGCTGCCAGGGGTCGGCGCGCAGCAGCTCCGGGGCCTCGGGGCCGAGGGTCACCGCGGTGGGCGCGGCCAGTGCCGCGGGGGCGCCGCCCTCGCCGAGTACGGCGGCCACGGCCTCGACGACCTCCGGCGCGGGGCCTTCGAGAGTCCGGGGCGCCGGGCGGGTGCGGGGGCCGGGGGACGGCGGGGCGGCCGCGCGCCGGGGCGCCGCGGGCTCGGCGAAGACGGAATCCGCGGGCCGCTCCCCGCTCTCCACCGCCCGCACCGCGGCCAGCAGGTCCGCCGCCTTGCCGCTGAGCTTGGTGCCCGCCTCCGGGGCGCTCTGCTTCTCCGCCTTGCGCCGCTCGATCCGCGCCCGCAGCTCCCGCTGGGCCTGCAACTCGGCCTCGGCTTCGGACAGTTCGGCACCGGGGGTGGATGCCTCAGCGCCGGAGGCGGACTCCTCCGTACCCGAGGTCGGTCCTTCCGTGCCTGAGGCCGGTTCCTCCGCGGCGGGGGTGGTTCCCTCAGCCCCGGCGGCCCCTTCCTCGGCCCCGGTCGCCCCTTCCTCGGCGGCTCCCGCGCCCGTTTCCGCCGTCTCGTCCGCGGTGGTCTCTCCGGCCCCAGCCGCCTCGGCATCCCGGCCAGCCGCTGAGCCGCCCGAGTCTCCCGAGCCGCCCAAGTCACCCGACTCTGCCGGGTCCTGCGGGCCTCCTGCCTCCGCCGCCACCGCATCCGTATCCGCCGCGTCGGTCGCGGGTTCCTCCGGCGGTCCCGGCTCGGTGTCCCGGGCGAGTGCGGGTTCGGCGTTCACAGCGTGCTCCAGTCCTGGTCGGGATAGCGGTGCACGGGCGCGGAGACGTCGTCCAGCGCCTGGCAGATCTCTCGGGGAAGACTAAGTGCCTCCACTGACAGCGCGGCGCTGAGCTGCTGCGCGTTGCGTGCCCCGACGATCGGCGCGCTGACGCCGGGGCGGTCGCGCACCCAGGCGAGCGCGACCTGGAGCGGGGTGGCGGCGAGGCCGTCGGCGGCGGTCGCGACCGCTTCCACGATCCGGTTCGCGGTCTCGTCCAGATACGGCGCGACGAAGGGGGCCAGGTGCTCCGAACCGCCGCGCGAGTCGGCCGGGGTGGAGTGCCGGTACTTGCCCGTGAGCACCCCGCGGCCCAGGGGCGAGGAGGGCAGCAGCCCCACCCCGAGGTCCAGGGCGGCGGGCAGCACCTCGCGTTCGACGCCGCGCTGGAGCAGGGAGTACTCCATCTGCGTACTGGCGAGCCGGGTGCGGGTCCCGGGGGCCGCGAGCTGCCAGGTGGCGGCCTTGGCGAGCTGCCAGCCGCAGAAGTTGGACACCCCCGCGTACCGGGCGCGGCCGCTGCTCACCGCCAGGTCGAGCGCCCCGAGGGTCTCCTCCAGCGGGGTCCAGGGGTCGAAGGCGTGGATCTGCCAGAGGTCCACGTAGTCCGTGCCGAGGCGGGTGAGGGAGGCGTCGAGGGCGTCGAGCAGATGGCCGCGGGAGCCGTCGAAGCGGCGCTCCGGATCGGGCACGCTGCCCGCCTTGGTGGCGAGGACGAGGTCGCGTCTGGGGACGAGGCTGTCCACGAGTCTGCCGAGCAGGTACTCCGACTCGCCGTCGCCGTACACATCGGCGGTGTCGACGAGGGTGCCGCCCGCCTCCCAGAAGACCTTGAGCAGGTCCGCCGCGTCGTTCTCGTCGGTGTCCCGGCCCCAGGTCAGGGTGCCGAGTCCGATGCGCGAGACGCGCAGGCCTGTGCGGCCGAGATGCCTCTGTTCCATGGGCGCTGAGATTACTGGCCGCGCGCGGGCTCGTGGGGCGCCTGTGGACAACGCGCGCCCGGCGGGGCCTGACGCGGGCGCGCACCGGGCGCTAGGGTCGGCGGCACAGGGACATTACTGATCGGTAAGGGGACGGCGGATGGCTATGAAGCTCGGCATCAACCTCGGCTACTGGGGCGCCGGAATGGACGCGGACAACCTCGCCGTCGCCAAGGAGGCCGACCGGCTCGGCTACGACGTCTGCTGGGCCGCCGAGGCCTACGGCTCGGACGGCGCGACCGTACTGTCCTGGGTGGCGGCGCAGACCGAGCGGATCGACGTCGGCTCCGCGATCTTCCAGATCCCCGCCCGGCAGCCCGCCATGACGGCGATGACCGCCGCCACCCTCGACTCCCTCTCCGGCGGCCGCTTCCGCCTCGGCCTCGGCGTCTCCGGGCCGCAGGTCTCGGAGGGCTGGTACGGCGTGAAGTTCGACCGGCCGCTGGCCCGGACCCGGGAGTACGTGGAGATCGTCCGCAAGGCGATGAGCCGCGAGCGGCTGTCCTACGAGGGCCAGCACTGGACCCTGCCGCTGCCCGACGGCCCCGGCAAGCCGCTCAAGCTCACCGTCCACCCCGAGCGCGAGCGCATCCCGCTCTACATCGCCGCGATCGGCCCGAAGAACCTGGAGCAGACCGGCGAGATCGCGGACGGCGCGCTGCTCATCTTCCCGGCGGCCGCGCACCTGGAGGAGACCGCGCTGCGGCACCTGCGGGCCGGCCGCGAGAAGGCGGGCAAGACCCTGGAGGGCTTCGACGTGGTGCCGACCGTGCCGCTCTCGCTCGGCGAGGACAAGGACGTGCCCACCCTCGCCGACGCCTTCCGGCCCTACACCGCGCTCTACGTCGGCGGCATGGGCAGCCGCAAGCAGAACTTCTACAACCAGCTCGCCCAGCGCATGGGGTACGAGCAGGCCGCGGCCGAGATCCAGGACAAGTACCTCGCCGGGGACAAGGAGGGCGCCGCCGCCGCGATCCCGCACGAGCTGATCGACTCGACCACGCTGCTCGGCTCCGTGCCGCGGATCGCGGAGGGGATGGCGGCCTACGCCGAGGCCGGGGTCACCACGCTGACGCTCGCCCCCGCGGGCTTCTCGCGCGAGGAGCGGCTCGCCTCGCTGCGGGCCGGTGTCGAGGCGCTCGAACTCGCCGGTCTCGCCTGAGAACCCGCCCCCTTGAGTCCCCTTGCGTCCCCGCGGCCGTGGTGGGGGCTCGGGGGGTCTCCCCGCCACGGCCGTCGCCTTGCTCAACGGCTCGCGTCCCACCCGGTTACGCCCTGCTTCTCATCCGTTCGGCCCAGTTGTGCGACTGTCGCGTTGCCGGGCCGCCGGTGCGGCCGTGTACTCGTCTCCTGCGGGACGTCGCACGGAGGTGGCAAGGCAGATGCTTTCGGTCAAGAGCCTGTTCGAGGAGATCTTCGACAACGACGAGTCCTTCCGGCTGTTCTGCTCCGTCGCGGCCAGCGGTGAGGAGCAGGGCGGCTGGGAGAACGGGCGGATCGCCGCCCTGGTCCCCGAGGAGCAGCGGGCGCTCGCGCCGAAGATCGCCCGGCACGGGGCCGACGAGGACAAACACGGCCGGATCTTCCGGGCGTTGATGAAGAAGCGGGGGGTGGCGCCCGTCGAGGTGCCGCCCGAGACCGACTACACGATGCTCCTGGAGAAGCAGGGCATCGGGCTGCCGCACGCGCAGCTGCGGCGCGAGGAGCCGCTGACGGTGGAGGACCTCGTCACCTACCTCGCGCACAGCAGGGTCACCGAGCAGCGGGCCTCGGAGCAGATGCAGCTGCTGCTCACCCACTTCGGCGACCATCCCGAGGTCGGCCGCGCGGTGCGGATGATCTCCGCGGACGAGGACAACCATCTCGCGTACTGCCACGAGGAGTTGCTGCGGTTCGCGGCGGCCGGGCACGGCCGCGCCATCCAGGCGGCGCTGCGCGAGTGCGCGCTCGCCGAGATCCGCGTCTACCGGGAGGTCAGCCTCGCGGTGATGGCGCACATGGGCCGCGTGCTCGGCTGGTCGCGGCCCAAGGCGGCGCTGCTCGCCGCGGGCGTCCACGCGGTCTACGCCTGGGAGCGCCTCGCGGGCTGGCGGCGGATGGCCTCGCTGGCCATGCCCGAGCGCCGCGACGCCCTCGGCGGACCGCCCGCCCCCGCACCCGAGTTCGCCTGAAGCGGACCGGCCGGCACCGCCCGGACCGCGACCCGCCCGGACCCCGGCCCGCCCCGGCTCACATCCAGCCGCGGCGCTTGAACAGGCGGTACAGGCCGATCTCCAGGACCGCCATCACCAGGACGACGGCCGGGTACGACCAGGTCCAGCGCAGTTCGGGCATGTGCTCGAAGTTCATCCCGTAGATCCCGGCGATCATCGTCGGGACGGCCGCCATCGCCGCCCAGGCGGAGATCTTGCGCATGTCGTCGTTCTGCCGGACGCTCATCTGCGCCAGGTGCGCCGACAGGACGTCGGAGACGAGCCGGTCCAGGGTCTCCGTGGAGTCGTTGACGCGGGTCAGGTGGTCGTTGACGTCGCGGAAGAAGGGCTGCGCCGAGTCGTCGAGGAAGGGCAGCGCGGAGCCGGCGGGGCCGAGTCCGGCGAGCCGGGTCAGCGGGGGCAGCAGCGGTCCCGTCGCCCGCCGGAACTCCTGGATCTGGCGCTTGAAGAGATAGATCCGCGAGGCCGTCTCGCGCCCGCCGCCGGTGGGGGAGAAGACCTCCGTCTCCAGCTCCTCCAGGTCGTTCTGCAACTCGGTGGCGACCTCCAGATAGTGGTCGACCACCGCGTCGGAGACCGCGTAGAGCACCGCCGTCGGTCCGTGCCGCAGGGTCTCGCGCTCGGCCTCCAGGCGCTTGCGCACCTCGGCGAGGGTGGTGTCCCTGCCGTGCCGCACCGTGACCACGAAGGAGTCGCCGATGAAGATCATCAGCTCGCCGGAGGAGACGGTGTCGCTGTCCGGCTCGTAGGTCACCGGCTTGAGGACCACGAACAGCGAGTCGTCGTAGACCTCCAGCTTCGGGCGCTGGTGCGCCTTCAGGGAGTCCTCGACGGCCAGCGGATGCAGCCCGAACTCGCGGGTGACCTCCGCGAACTCCTCCTCGGTCGGCTCCAGCAGACCGATCCAAACGAAGGCCTGGTCACCGGCGCGTGCCGTACGCAGAGCCCGGGGCAGGTCCGAGGGCTCCTCGGTCCGCCGCCCGTCGCGGTAGATGGCGCAGTCGACAATCATCAGCCGCATTCTCCCCGGGCCGGTTGGGGCCCGCACCCCACCCCCCGTACTTCCTCGCCTACCCTGGCCCGCATGCCGACGCTGCTGCTTGTCCGCCATGGACGCTCCACCGCCAACACCGCGGGCCTGCTCGCCGGCTGGACCCCGGGGGTGGCCCTCGACGAACGCGGCGCCGCCCAGGCCGCCGCGCTGCCCGCCCGGCTGGCCGGGATCCCGCTCGCCGCCGCCGTGGCGAGCCCGCTCCAGCGCTGCCAGGAGACCCTCGCGCCGCTGCTCGCCGAGCGACCGGGCCTCGCCCTGCACGAGGAGGAGCGCATCGGTGAGTGCCACTACGGCGACTGGTCCGGACGCAAGCTCTCCGAGCTGGTCGGCGAGCCCCTGATGGAGATCGTCCAGCAGCACCCCTCGGCCGCGGCCTTCCCCGGCGGCGAGTCGATGCGCGCCATGGCGAGCCGCGCGGGCGAGGCGGTACGGGAGTGGAACGCGCGGATCGAGGCGGAGCACGGCGCCGAGGCCACCTATCTGATGTGCTCGCACGGCGACATCATCAAGTCCCTGGTGGCGGACGCGCTCGGGCTGCACCTCGACCTCTTCCAGCGGATCTCCGTCGAGCCCTGCTCGGTGACCGTGATCCGCTACACCCGCACCCGGCCGTTCCTGCTCCGCCTCGGCGACACCGGCGACTTCGCCTCCCTCGTCCCGCGCGAGGAGTCCGGGGACCGGGGGGAAGCGGGCGGTGACGCCACCGTCGGGGGTGGTGCGGGCGCACCGTGATCGTCCGCCGCAGTAGGGTGATCCGGTCGCCGTAAACCTTGCCGCCGATTCGCTGGGAGACAGTTCGTGTCCCGTCAGGTGTTCCTGTACGACCCGCCGGAGCGGTTTGTCGCCGGTACGGTCGGGCTGCCCGGGCGCCGCTCCTTCTTCCTGCAAGCCTCGGCCGGGGGCCGGGTGACCAGCGTCGCCCTGGAGAAGACGCAGGTCGCCGCGCTCGCCGAGCGGATGGACGAGCTGCTCGACGAGGTGGTGCGGCGCAGTGGCGGCAGCGCCTCGGTGCCCGCCGTCTCCCCCGCCGAGATCTCCGACACCGCGCCGCTGGACGCCCCGGTCGAGGAGGAGTTCCGGGTCGGCACCATGGCGCTCGCCTGGGACGGCGACGAGCAGCGCATGGTCGTCGAGGCGCAGGCCCTGGTCGAGCTGGAGGCCGAGAGCGAGGACGACCTCGCCGAGGCCGAGGAGGCGCTCCTCCAGGACGACGAGAACGGCCCGCCCATGCTCCGGGTCCGCCTCACCGGCACCCAGGCCCGCGCCTTCGCCAAGCGCGCCCTCGACGTGGTGAACGCCGGACGCCCGCCCTGCCCGCTGTGCAGCCTGCCGCTCGACCCGGAGGGACACGTATGTCCGCGCCAGAACGGATACCGGCGCGGGGAGTGAGCGCCGCCGAGCTGCTCCGCCGGGGCGAGCTGGTGGTGCGCGGCCGGATCCCCGAGGCCTCCAACGCCGTCCTGCAGTGCGAGGTGACGTACGAGGGCGAGAGCCTCACCTGCGTCTACAAGCCGGTGGCGGGGGAGCGGCCGCTGTGGGACTTCCCCGACGGCACCCTCGCCGAGCGCGAGGTCGCCGCCTACGAGATCTCCGAGGCGCTCGGCTGGGGTCTGGTGCCGCCGACCGTGCTGCGCGAGGGGCCGCACGGGCGGGGGATGTGCCAGCTGTGGGTGGAGGCGGTGCCGGAGGCCGAGCTGCTCGCCCTGGTGGACGCCGAGGAGCCCGCCGAGGGCTGGAAGGCGGTCGGTTTCGCCGAGGTCGGCGCGGGGCGCACGGCCCTGCTCGTGCACGCCGACGACGCCCGCCTGCGCCGCCTCGCCGTCTTCGACGCGGTGATCAACAACTCCGACCGCAAGGGCGGCCATCTGCTGCCCGGCGCCGGTGAGCGGCTCTACGGGATCGACCACGGCGTCACCTTCCATGTGGACGACAAGCTGCGCACCCTGCTCTGGGGCTGGGCCGGCGAGCCGCTCACCGAGGAGGCGCGCACCGCCCTCGGCGCCCTGGAGAAGCGGCTCACCGAGGGGCAGCCGCTGGCCGCGCGGCTCTGTGAGCTGCTGACCGGCGCCGAGGTGGCGGCGCTGCGTGGCCGGATCTCCGTGCTGCTCACCACCGGGCGCCATCCGGAGCCGAGCGGGGAGTGGCCCGCGATCCCCTGGCCGCCGATCTGAGGTGCGCGCTGGGGAGGCTTCGCGCGGACCGGGGCGGATCGGGTGGTCCGGGGTGGATCGGGGTGGTCCGGGGTGGACCGGGCCGGTTCTCGCCGGTGCCCGCCGCGCGCGGTCCGGTCGAGCGCCGCAGCACATCGGGGCGTTCCGGGCAAGGGTGCCCAACAGGCCATCCGCGGGCGTCCGGTTCGTACCCGGAACATGTGTCCGGTTAGGCTCAAGGCATGTATGCCTGGCCCGCTTCTGAGGTCCCCGCCCTGCCCGGCACGGGTCGCGACCTCCGGATCCACGACACCGCGACCGGCGGCCTCGTCACCCTCGACCCCGGTCCCGTCGCCCGTATCTACGTCTGCGGCATCACCCCGTACGACGCGACCCACCTGGGTCACGCGGCGACCTACAACGCGTTCGACCTCGTGCAGCGCGTGTGGCTCGACACCAAGCGGCAGGTCCACTACGTGCAGAACGTCACGGACATCGACGATCCCCTCCTGGAGCGCGCCGAGCGGGACGGGATCGACTGGGCCGGGCTCGCCGAGAAGGAGACCGCCCTCTTCCGCGAGGACATGACGGCCCTGAGGATGCTGCCCCCGCGGCAGTACATCGGCGCCGTCGAGGCCATCCCGGGCATCGTGCCCCTGGTGGAGCGGCTGCGGGACCTCGGCGCCGCCTACGAGCTCGAGGGCGACGTCTACTTCTCCGTCGAGGCCGACCCGCACTTCGGGCAGGTCTCCGGCCTGGACGCCGCGGCGATGCGGCTGCTCTCCGCGGAGCGCGGCGGGGACCCGGACCGCCCGGGCAAGAAGAACCCGCTCGACCCGATGCTGTGGATGGCGGCCCGGGAGGGCGAGCCCCGCTGGGACGGCGGCTCGCTCGGCGCGGGCAGACCCGGCTGGCACATCGAGTGTGTGGCCATCGCGCTCGACCACCTCGGCATGGGCTTCGACATCCAGGGCGGCGGCAGCGACCTCGCCTTCCCGCACCACGAGATGGGCGCCTCCCACGCCCAGGCGCTGACCGGGGAGTTCCCCTTCGCCAAGGCCTATGTGCACGCGGGCATGGTCGCCCTCGACGGGCAGAAGATGTCCAAGTCGAAGGGCAATCTGGTCTTCGTCTCCGCGCTGCGCCGCGCGGGCGTCGACCCGGCCGCGATCCGGCTGGCGCTCCTCGCCCACCACTACCGCGCCGACTGGGAGTGGACGGACGCCGTGCTCGACGAGGCGGTGGACCGGCTCGCCCGCTGGCGCGCCGCCGTCTCCCGGCCCGACGGACCCGAGGCGGAGCCCCTGGTGGAGGAGGTGCGCGCGGCCCTCGCCGAGGACCTCGACGCCCCGGCCGCGCTCGCCGCGGTGGACCGCTGGGCCGCCCGCCAGGCGGAGAACGGCGGCACCGACGAACGGGCGCCCGGAGTGGTCTCCCGCGCCGTGGACGCCCTCCTCGGAGTGGCCCTCTAGGGCACGTCTTCCGACCACGGGGGGCGTCGCCCCGTGGCTCGGGAAGCGGCGCTCCCGGACCCGGCCCGGTGCCGGGCAAAACCTCATATTCCGTACAGGCCCCCGGACTTCCCCGCGAAGTCCGGGGGCTTTCCTTTACCCGGAACCCTTGCCTTGCTGCTCGAATCTGCGCTAAAAGCTCAACATGCAATCACGAATACGCAAGAGAGTGGCCCTTGCGGGAGCCCTCGCGGGACTTCTCGCGACATTTGTGGGAACGGCGGGTTCGGCCCAGGCCGAGGACCCCGCGGCCGAGGAGGGCACGACCGTCGGCAAGGTGACGGGCTTCGAGGCGAAGGGCTCCGTCTACCAGCTGTCGGCGGGCGCGGCGAAGGCCCGCGTCAGCTTCGTCGACAAGGAGACCTTCCGGATCGAACTCGCCCCGGACGGCACCTTCACCGATCCGACCGGCAAGGACATCGTGCAGCCGCAGGGCAAGCCCCCGGCGACCCGGTGGAAGGAGAAGGGCGACCGCTACGAGCTGAGCACCGGCGCGGTCACCCTGCGGGCCTACAAGTCCCCGCTGCGCTTCGCGCTCCACCGGGCCGACGGCAGCAAGGTCTGGGAGGAGACCAAGGGCCTCACCTGGACCGAGGACAGCACCACCCAGACCCTCGACCGCGGGGCCAGGGAGCAGTTCTACGGCGCCGGAATGCAGAACGGCCGCGGCAACACCTCGCACCGGGGCCAGCGGGTCGAGGTCGGCGTCGACTACAACTGGGACGACGGCGGGCACCCCAACTCGGTGCCCTTCTACCTCTCCTCGGCCGGGTACGGCGTCTTCCGCAACACCTACGCGCCGAACACGTACACCTTCGACGAACCGGTCACCGCGGCCGCGAAGGAGAAGCGCTTCGACGCCTACTACTTCGCGGGCGACACCGCCAAGGACGTCATCGGCGACTACACCCAGCTCACCGGGAAGCCGTTCCTGCCGCCGATCTACGGACTGGAGATCGGCGACTCGGACTGCTACCTGCACAACGCCAACCGGGGCGAGCGGCACACCCTGGACTCGCTGAAGGTCGCCGACAAGTACCTGGAGAACGACCTCCCGCTCGGCTGGATGCTGGTCAACGACGGCTACGGCTGCGGCTACGAGAACCTCGCCGAGACCGGTGCGGGCATGAAGGAGCGCAAGGCGGAACTCGGGATGTGGACCGAGGACGGCCTCGACAAGCTCGCCGACCAGGTCAAGGCGGGCCAGCGGGTCGCCAAGCTGGACGTCGCCTGGGTCGGCGACGGCTACAAGTTCGCCCTCGACGGCTGCAAGGACGCCTACAAGGGCATCGAGGACAACAGCGACGCCCGCGGCTTCACCTGGGCACCCGAGGCCTGGGCCGGCGCCCAGCGCTGCGGGGTGCAGTGGTCCGGCGACCAGTCCGGCAGCTGGGAGAACATCCGCTTCCAGATCCCGACCTACGCGGGCGCCACCATGTCCGGGCTCGCCTACACCACCGGCGACGTGGACGGGATCTTCGGCGGCAGCCCCAAGACGTACGTCCGCGATCTGCAGTGGAAGTCGCTGCTGCCGATGACGATGACCATGGACGGCTGGGCGCCCAGCGACAAGCAGCCCTACGTCCACGGGGAGCCCTACACCGCCATCAACCGCAAGTACCAGAAGCTGCACGAGGCGCTGCTGCCGTATCTGTACTCCTACGCCCATGAGGCCACCGAGACCGGCGTGGGCGCGGTCCGCCCGCTCGCCCTCGAATACCCCGAGGACCCGAAGGCCGCGACCGACGCCGCCAAGTACGAGTTCCTGACCGGCGAGGACCTGCTCGTCGCCCCGGTCTACGAGGACACCGACGTACGCGACGGGATCTATCTGCCGAAGGGCACCTGGACCGACTACTGGACCGGCCGGACCTACCAGGGCCCGACCACGCTGAACGGCTACAACGCCCCGCTCGACACCCTGCCGATGTTCGTCAAGGCCGGTGCGACGGTGCCGATGTGGCCCGGCATCAGGTCCTACCGGGACCGCGGCCCCGAGGACCAGGTCGCCTGGGACGTCTACCCGCAGGGCAGGTCCTCCTTCACGCTCTACGAGGACGACGGCGTCACCCGCGAGCACCGGGACGGCAAGTCCTCCACCCAGCGGGTCCAGGTGCGCGCCCCGCGGCAGGGCGGCGGCGACATCCGCCTCGACGTGGGCGCCGCCGAGGGCTCTTTCGACGGCAAGGCGGAGCAGCGGCCGTACTCCTTCAGCCTGCACACCTCCGACGCGCCGAGCGCGGTGCGGATCGGCGGGCACCGGCTGCGCGACCTCGGTTCCGCGGCGGCGTACGAGAAGGCCGAGGAGGGCTGGTACTACGACCGGGACGACCGGGCCGGGGTGATCCGCGTCAAGACCGCGCCCCGCTCCACCGGCCGCCCCTTCACCCTGTACGCCGAGGACACCAGCGCGGTCGGCGGCAAGGTGCCGGGCGCCGGTGCGGGCGTCAGCGCCCCCTCCGGCCAGGAGATCCCGGTGGGCACCGCCTCCACCGTCCGCTTCGGCGTGACGGCGGGCACCCGGGACGCCACCGGGGTGCGGCTCGCCCTCGACCTCCCGGAGGGCTGGCGGGCCGAGCCGCTGAAGGACCTCCGGCGGATCCCCGCGGGCACCACCGCCACGGTGGACGTGAAGGTCACCCCGCCCGCCGACGCCGAGTCCGGCGAGCGCACCCTCAAGGTCCGCGCCCGCTACACGGCCGCCGGCCAGGACCGCGCGGTCTCCGGCGCCTTCGGGGTCGCCGCGGTGCCGAAGCCGCCGAAGGGCGACACCTGGGCCGGCGACCTGGAGTGGCTGACCGACACCAACGGCTACGGGCCCGCCGAGCGCGACCAGAGCAACGGCGAGTCCGCGGCCGGTGACGGCAGGACCCTCAGCCTCGCGGGCAAGAGCTACGAGAAGGGGATCGGCACCCACGCGAACTCCGACATCGAGGTCCACCTCGGCGGCCGGTGCTCCCGCTTCACCGCGGACGTGGGCATCGACGACGAGATCAAGGACTACGGCGAGGTGGCCTTCTCCGTGGAGGCCGACGGCAAGGTGCTGTGGACCTCGCCGAAGCTCACCGGGACCTCGGACACCGTCCCGGTCGACCTGGACGTGACCGGCGCCCGGCACGTCCGCCTGAAGGTCACCGACACCGACAAGAAGAAGACCGGCGACCACGGCGACTGGGCGGCGGCCAAGTTCCACTGCGCATAAGGGAGTTCGCGCACAGAGCGGCGGGGGGGGGGGGGGGGCCCCCCCCCCCCCCCCCGCCGCCGTGTCGTCGTCCCGGCTCGGCCCTCCCCGGGGCTCAGTCCTCCGGCGGTTCCTCCGGGCCCGGGCCCGAACCGGACCCGCCGGACCCGGAACCCGGCCCGGACCCGCCCTCGTCCTCCGCGGACGGCTTCGGCGAGCGCGGCGGCCTGGCCCGGCCGCCCGGGCCGGTGTCCCGCAGATACGGGGAGGTCTCGCCGCTCTCGGTGGCGTGGCCGCCCGCCGCCGGACCGCCGTCCCTGCGGCGCAGATAGCGCTCGAACTCGCGGGCGATGGCCTCCCCGGAGGCCTCCGGCAGCTCCGCGGTGTCCCGGGCCTCCTCCAGGGACTGCACGTACTCGGCGACCTCGCTGTCCTCGGCCGCCAGCTGGTCGACGCCGAGCTGCCAGGCGCGGGCGTCCTCGGCCAGCTCGCCCAGCGGGATTCGCAGGTCGATCAGGTCCTCCAGGCGGTTCAGGAGCGCCAGGGTCGCCTTCGGGTTCGGCGGCTGGGAGACGTAGTGCGGGACCGCCGCCCACAGGCTCACGGCGGGGACCCCGGCGTGCGTGCAGGCCTCCTGGAGGATGCCGACGATCCCGGTGGGGCCCTCGTAGCGGGTCTCCTCCAGGTTCATGGTGCGGGCCAGGTCGGTGTCGGAGGTCACCCCGCTGACCGGCACCGGCCGGGTGTGCGGGGTGTCGCCGAGCAGCGCGCCGAGGACGACCACCAGCTCCACGCCCAACTCATGGGCGAAGCCGAGGAGTTCGTTGCAGAACGAACGCCAGCGCATGGACGGTTCGATACCGCGCACCAGGACCAGGTCACGGGGCTTGTCGCCACCGACGCGGACCACGGACAGCCGGGTCGTCGGCCAGGTGATCTTGCGGGCGCCGTTCTCCAGGAAGACCGTGGGGCGGTTGACCTGGAAGTCGTAGTAGTCCTCGGCGTCCAGCGCCGCGAAGACCTCGCCCTTGAACTCCTTCTCCAGATGCGCGACCGCGGTGGAGGCAGCGTCACCGGCATCGTTCCAGCCCTCGAACGCGGCCACCATGACCGGGTCGACCAGCTCGGGAACCCCCTCGAGCTCGATCACCCAGCGCCTCCTTCCGACGTGCCCTCGTGTACGAGCCAACCTTACGGGCTCCGCGGCACTCGCTCCGCAGCTCCGCCTGGACAGGGGGCGGGTACCCGGGCACACGCGCCGGGGGCCCGGCGCTCACTCCCACAGGGTGCTCGGGGCCTCCCGCCGCACCACCGGCGCGATCTCCTCGGCGAAGCGCCGCAGGGTCTCCCGCTGCTCAGGCCCGCCGAGGCCGAAGCCGTCCACGGCGACCGACTGGAGGTCGTGCCCGTAGAGCGCGTGGTAGCCGAGGATCTTGTCGATGATCTGCTGCGGCGAGCCGATGAGCTGCGGCCCTTCCCCGATGGCCTCCTCGATGGTGCGGTACGGGGTGTTGTAGCCCGCCTTCCCGGCGAGTTCGGGCTTGAAGGCCCGCCGCACGCCCGCCTCGTACAGCTCCTTGTAGCGGGAGACGGCCTGCTGCGAGCTGTCCGCGATCAGCAGTCCGCCGGAGCCCGCGGCGACCCGGGCCCGCGCCGGGTCGTGGCCGTACTCCGCGAAGCGCTCCCGGTAGTGCGCGATGAGCTTGGCGTAGGCCGCCCGGGGCTGGACGGCGTTGGCGGTGAAGAGCGGATCGCCGTGGCGGGCGGCGAGTTCGGTGGAGTGCAGGCTGGTCGCCGAGCCGTGCCAGATCCGCGGCGGGTCCCCGTAGGGCCGCGGCAGGGTGGTCGCCCCCTTCAGCGGTGGCCGGAACTCGCCGGTCCAGTCGACGCCTTCCTCGCGCCAGAGCCTGCGCAGGAGTGCGTACTTCTCGCGCTGGAGGTCCCACTGGCGCTCCTCGTCGAGCCCGAAGAGCGCGAAGTGGCCCGCCTCCGCACCCTTGCCGACGACGAGTTCGACCCGGCCGCGGGAGAGCTGGTCCACGGTGGCGTAGTCCTCGGCGACCCGGACCGGGTCGAGGACGGCGAGCACCGTGACGCCGGTCAGCAGGCGGATGCGGGTGGTGCGCGCGGCGAGCGCGCCGAGCACCACGGTGGGGCTGGAGGAGAGGAAGGGCCCGGCGTGCCGCTCGCCGACCGCGAAGGCCTCGAAGCCGAGCCGCTCGGCCTCCTCGCCGAGCGCCACCACCTCGGCCAGGCGGTCGGCGGGGGAGGGGAGTTCGCCGGTCAGCGGGTGCGGGGCGTGGCTGACGAGCGAGAGCAGCTGGAACTTCACCGGGTTTCCTTCCGCCGGGCGGCCCCCGCCGGGGGCGGCGGACGGGACGCCTCCACCCTCACTCCGGCCCGTTGCGGGCGGATGTACGGCGTATGGCGGGGCCCGGCCGCCGGACGCACTGCCCGACCGCACCGAATCGCCCGGACAGCACCGCCAGGGACTTCCTCCGGATCGCGGGCCCGGCCCGAGCCGGAAAAGGCCCGAGGGGCCGCCACCGAAGTGGCCGCCCCTCGGGCCCTGTTGCCGAGAGCCTGCCGCTCAGCGGCGCAGCAGGTTCTCCACCTTGCCGCGGATGTCCTCGGTGTCGAGGCCGCGGATGGTCAGGGTGGTGCGGCGGCGCAGGACGTCCTCCGCGGTCTCGGCCCACTCGTGGTCGCGGGCGTAGGCGACCTGGGCCCAGATCTCCGGGGCGTCCGGGTGGATGCGCTCGGCCAGTTCGGGGCGCTCCTCTGCCAGGCGCGCGATGTCCAGGGCCAGCGAACCGTAGTGGGTGGCCAGGTGCTTGGCGGTGTCGGCGGCCATCCGCGGGCCCGGGGCGGGGCCGTCCACGAGCAGCCGGTGGGTGACGGCGCGCGGGTTGGCGATGCCCGGCAGCGGCAGCCGCTTGGGCAGCTGGGACTGCGGTTCCATGTCCTCGCCGAGCGGCCGCCCGGGCAGCGTGGCGAGCTTGTTCATCACGGTGCGGCCGATGTGCCGGAAGGTGGTCCACTTGCCGCCCGCCACCGAGAGCATCCCGCCGGGACCCTCGGTGACCACGGTCTCCCGCTTGGCCTTGGAGGTGTCGCCGGGCCCGCCGGGCAGCACCCGCAGTCCGGCGAAGGCGTACGTCATCAGCTCGCGCTTGAGCTGGTTGTCGCGGACCGAGAAGGCGGCCTCGTCGAGTATCTGGTCGATGTCGCCCTCGGTCACCGCCACCTCGCCGGGGTCGCCCTCGAACTCCTCGTCGGTGGTGCCGAGCAGGAGCATGTCCTCCCAGGGCAGGGCGAAGGTGATGCGGTACTTGTCGATCGGGGTGGCGAGCGCGGCACGCCAGGGGGCGGTCCGCTTGAGGACCAGGTGGGCGCCCTTGGAGAGCCGGATCGAGGGGGCCGCGTCCGGGTTCTCCATCCGGCGCAGGTGGTCCACCCAGGGCCCGGTGGCGTTGAGCACCAGGCGCGCCTGCACCCCGAACTCGGCGCCGTCCACGCGGTCCCGCAGCTCGGCGCCGCTGACCCGGCCGCGGGTGAAGCGCAGCCCGGTGACCTCGGCGTGGTTGAGGACGACGGCGCCCGCCTCGGCGGCGGCGCGCACCGTCATCAGGGCCATCCGCGCGTCGTTCATCTGGTCGTCGCCGTAGACCGCCACGGCCTTGAGGCCCTCGGTGCGCAGCTCGGGGACGTCCTGCTGGGCCTTCGCGGGGCTCAGCAGATGGCCGACGCCGTCACCGAAGGCGGAGAGCGCGGAGTAGGCGAAGACCCCGGCGCCGAGCTTGGCGGCGCCGTGCGGGCCGCCCTTGTAGACGGGCAGGTAGAAGGTGAGCGGGTTGGCCAGGTGCGGGGCGACCTGGCGGGAGACGGCCCGCCGCTCGAAGTGGTTCTCGGCGACCAGCCTGACCGCGCCGGTCTGCAGGTAGCGCAGACCGCCGTGGAGCAGTTTGGAGGAGGCGGACGAGGTGGCGCCGGCGAAGTCGCCGGCGTCCACCAGGGCCACCCGCAGACCCGACTGTGCGGCGTGCCAGGCGGTGGAGATGCCCAGGATGCCGCCGCCGATCACCAGGAGGTCGAAGGTCGCCGCGGACAGGCGCTCCCGGGTCTCGGCCCGTTCCGGCCGGGAACCCGCAGTCGGGCGCGTTCCGGGTGCGGGAACGCTCTGCAGGGTGGTCATGTGTCCAACTCCTCTAGTGCTACTGAGAGTTGCCGACCTGCGGTCAGCTCTCGTCGTCGAGCCAGCCCATGGTCCGCTCCACGGCCTTGAGCCAGCTCTTGTACTCGCGCTCGCGGGTCTCCGCGTCCATGCGGGGGGTCCACTCGGCGGCGCGGCGCCAGTTGGCGCGCAGCGCCTCGGTGTCCGGCCAGAAGCCGACGGCGAGGCCGGCGGCGTAGGCCGCTCCGAGGCAGGTGGTCTCGGCGACCATCGGGCGCACCACGGGCGCGTCCAGGACGTCCGAGAGGGTCTGCATCAGCAGGTTGTTGGAGGTCATGCCGCCGTCGACCTTGAGCGTGGTCAGCTCGACGCCGGAGTCCTTGGTCATGGCGTCGGAGATCTCGCGGGTCTGCCAGGCGGTGGCCTCCAGCACGGCGCGCGCGATGTGCGCCTTGGTGACGTACCGGGTCAGTCCGGCGATCACCCCGCGGGCGTCCGAGCGCCAGTACGGGGCGAAGAGGCCGGAGAAGGCCGGGACGAAGTAGGCGCCGCCGTTGTCCTCGACGGAGGAGGCGAGCGTCTCGATCTCGGCGGCCGAGTTGATCAGGCCCATCTGGTCGCGCATCCACTGCACCAGGGAGCCGGTGACCGCGATGGAGCCCTCCAGGGCGTACACCGGCTTGTTGTCGCCGATCTGGTAGCCGACCGTGGTCAGCAGCCCCGAGTAGGAGTTGATCGCCTTCCCGCCGGTGTTGATCAGCATGAAGGTGCCGGTGCCGTACGTGGACTTGGCCTCGCCCTCGGCGAAACAGGTCTGGCCGAAGAGGGCCGCCTGCTGGTCGCCGAGCGCGGAGGCGACCGGTACCCCGCCGAGGAGTTCGCCGAGCGGGCCCCCGGTGACCTCGCCGTAGACCTCGGCGGAGGAGCGGATCTCGGGCAGGACCGCGGCCGGGACCTCCATCGAGGTGAGGATCTTGTCGTCCCACTTCATGGTGTGGAGGTTCATCAGCATCGTGCGCGAGGCGTTGGTGACGTCGGTGACGTGCACGCCGCCCTGGGCGCCGCCGGTGAGGTTCCAGATGACCCAGGAGTCCATGGTGCCGAAGAGGATGTCCCCGGCCTCGGCGCGCTCGCGCAGCCCCTCGACGTTGTCGAGCAGCCAGCGGATCTTCGGTCCCGCGAAGTAGCTCGCGAGCGGCAGCCCGGTCTCGCGGCGGAAGCGGTCCTGGCCGACGTTGCGGCCGAGTTCCTTGCACAGGGCGTCGGTGCGGGTGTCCTGCCAGACGAGGGCGTTGTGCACCGGCTCACCGGTGTTCTTGTCCCAGAGCAGCGTCGTCTCGCGCTGGTTGGTGATGCCGATCGCCTTGATGTCGTCCCGGCCGATCCCGGCCTTCTGGATGGCTCCGGCCACGACTTCCTGGACATTGGTCCAGATCTCGGCCGCGTTGTGTTCGACCCAGCCCGGCTTGGGGAGGATCTGCTCGTGTTCTTTCTGGTCGACGGAGACGATGCGCCCGTCGCGGTCGAAGACGATGCAGCGGCTCGACGTCGTGCCCTGGTCGATGGCCGCGATGAAGGGGCCGGTGCCGTGCGAGTTGCTGGCGGTCTGGTCGGTCACGGTGTGCTCCTCGGGTCGTGGTGCGGTCGCGGGGCGGGATCAGGCGAAGGCGAGCTCGTAGAGTCCGCCCGCCAGGGCACCGCCGATGAGCGGGCCGACGACCGGGATCCAGGCGTAGCCCCAGTCCGAGCCGCCCTTGTTGGCCATGGGGACCAGGGCGTGCACGATGCGCGGGCCGAGGTCGCGGACCGGGTTGATGGCGTACCCGGTCGGGCCACCGAGCGAGAGGCCGATGCCGACCACCACGAGGGCGGTGATGAGCACGCCGAGGACGCCGAGGCCCTTGCCCTCGTCGTTGAGGCCCTGGGTGAGGATGGCCAGGACCAGGACCACGGTCGCGATGATCTCGGTGAGGAGGTTCTGCACCGCGTTCCGGATCTCCGGACCGGTGGAGAAGATGCCGAGCACGGGGCCGGCCTGGGGTTCGAGGCGCTCGTCGACCATGCCCTCGGGGCCCGGGGTGCTGATGATCTCGGGGTCCGAGAGGTGGGCGCGGAACTGCCCGTAGTAGGCGACCCAGACCAGGGCGGCGCCGATCATCGCGCCGAGCAGCTGCGAGGCCAGGTAGAGCGGTACGTCGGACCACTCGGTGCCGCCCTGGATGGCGAGCCCGAGGGTGACCGCGGGGTTGAGGTGGGCGCCGGAGACACCGGCCGATATGTAGGCGCCGGTGAGCACCGCGAAGCCCCACCCGAAGGTGATGGCGAGCCAGCCCGCGTTCTGTGCCTTCGAGCGCTTGAGCGTGACGGCGGCGCAGACGCCGGCGCCGAGCAGGATGAGTACGGCGGTCCCGATGACCTCGCCGGTGAAGATGTCGGAGCTGGACACCCGCGACTCCTTTGTCCTTCGTCCAGGGGAAGGCGAACCCCGGGTCCCACCGGTGGTTCGTGCCCTCGGGTGAGGGCGTACCGGCCCGTGGCCTTGTCACACCCTAGCGCGTATTGCCGCAAGGTGTTCGACAATGCCGACCGGTGGGCGCGAGTCTCGCGGCGGGGTCACCAACTCGTCAAGACGGTGCGGCTATCGGATTGACTTGGATTTCCGATCGTTATCGATCGTCCGCGCTCCGGCCGCCATCCGCATGTCGAACGGACCGGAAGGGCCCCCCGGGGTGCCCGCGGGCCGGGCGCCGGCGGCCGCTCGGGAACGGGGCGAGGAGGCCGTCCCGGCCCGTGTGGGGAGCGGTACGGGAAGGTGGCGGGCGGGGCGTCGGACGCCCCCGGCGGCGCCGGTGCGCCCGGCCGGGAAGGCGCCCCGCGCGGAGGCGCGCGCACCGGCTCAGAAGCGGCTGGCGCCCAGATCCCGGGAGACGGCCCGGGCGCAGTCGCGCACCGAGGCGATCAGACCGGGCAGCGGCTCGGACTCCTTGCAGACCCGCTCGACGGCCCCCGTCACCCCGACGGCGCCCACCGGCATCCGGCGGCGGTCGTGGATGGGGGCGGCGACCGAGGCGACGCCCTCCCAGGTCTCCTCGATGTCGGTGGCGTAGCCGCGGGCCCGGATCAGGTCGAGGGTGGTCTCGATGCGGCCGAGGCCGGTCACGGTGTGCACGGTGAAGCTGCCCCGCTCGGACTCGACCAGCTCGCTGTGGGCCACCGGGTCGTAGGCGGCGAGGACCTTGCCGAGGGCGGTGGAGTGCAGCGGCTGCATCGCGCCGACCTCCAGGACCTGGCGGCTGTCGTCGGGCCGGAAGACGTGGTGCACGATCAGCACGCCCTGCTGGTGCAGTACGCCGAGGTAGGCGCTCTCGCCGCTGGCCCGGGCCAGGTCGTCGGTCCACACCAGGGCACGGGCGCGCAGCTCGTGCACGTCGAGGTAGCTGTTGCCGAGGCGCAGCAGCTCCGCCCCGAGCTGGTAGCGCCCGGAGGCGGGGTCCTGCTCGACGAAGCCCTCCTGCTGGAGGGTGCGCAGGATGCCGTGCGCGGTGCCCTTGGCGAGGCCCAGGGCGGTGGCGATGTCGGAGAGGCCCAGCCTGCGCTCGCCGCCCGCGAGCAGGCGCAGTACGGCGGCCGCGCGTTCCAGGGACTGGATGTTGCGTGCCATGCGCGGGGCTCCCTTCGAACGGCCTGGGCGAGAGCGGCGGGGCCGGTGAGGACGGGCAGGGGGCGGCGGCTCGGCGAGCCACCCGGGGCGCTGCGCCCGGGGGCGGCAGCGGAGGAGGTCGGCAAGTAGGGTGCAACACCGTGGTGTTCGGCAATGCTGAACACTATCGGTCTTTACCGACCTGCCGCCAATACACGCCACACCGCGTGCCGCGTATCCGCCGCCCCGTGATCCGCGCCCCTGCCGGGCCGCCGCGGGACCCGGCAGGCGCCCCTGACGGGCCCGTTCGGCACCGGGGTCCGGACCGTGGCACGGGAGTCCGCGTGCTGGACGCCCTGACGGCCGGGCCGGGGCACGGTTAGGCTGGCCCGGTGCGCCTTCCGCAGGGAAGCCGCAAAGCCGACAGCCGTCGCACTCCAGGGAGCATTCTCATGGCCTCGTTGCCGACCCCCGACCTCGCCGACAGCCGCACCCGTATCGCCGCCTTCCGCGAGGCCCTCGCCACCCGGGTGGTGGTCGCCGACGGCGCGATGGGCACCATGCTGCAGGCGCAGGACCCCAGCCTGGACGACTTCCAGAACCTCGAGGGCTGCAACGAGATCCTGAACGTCACCCGCCCCGACATCGTGCGCACGGTGCACGAGGAGTACTTCGCGGTGGGCGTCGACTGCGTGGAGACCAACACCTTCGGCGCCAACCACGCGGCGCTCGGCGAGTACGACATCCCGGAGCGGGTCCACGAGCTCTCCGAGGCGGGGGTGCGCATCGCCCGCGAGGTCGCCGACGAGTTCACCCTCTCCACCGGGCAGCAGCGCTGGGTCCTCGGTTCGATGGGCCCGGGCACCAAGCTGCCGACCCTCGGCCACGCCCCGTACACCACGCTGCGCGACGCCTACCAGCAGAACGCCGAGGGCATGATCGCGGGCGGCGCGGACGCGCTCCTGGTGGAGACCACCCAGGACCTGCTGCAGACCAAGGCCGCCGTCCTCGGCGCCCGGCGCGCCCTGGAGGCCACCGGCACCGACCTGCCGCTGATCTGCTCGGTCACCGTCGAGACCACCGGCACCATGCTGCTCGGCTCGGAGATCGGCGCCGCGCTGACCGCCCTGGAACCGCTCGGCATCGACATGATCGGCCTGAACTGCGCCACCGGGCCGGCCGAGATGAGCGAGCACCTGCGCTACCTCGCCCGCCACTCCCGGATCCCGCTGGCCTGTATGCCCAACGCCGGCCTGCCCGTGCTCGGCAAGAACGGCGCGCACTACCCGCTGACCGCGCCGGAGCTGGCGGACGCCCAGGAGACCTTCGTCCGGGAGTACGGGCTCTCCCTGGTCGGCGGCTGCTGCGGCACCACGCCCGAGCATCTGCGCCAGGTGGTGGAGCGGGTGCGCGGCGAGGTGCCCGCCGAGCGGACGCCCCGCCCGGAGCCCGGCGCCGCCTCGCTCTACCAGACGGTGCCCTTCCGCCAGGACACCGCCTACCTCGCGATCGGCGAGCGGACCAACGCCAACGGCTCCAAGAAGTTCCGTACGGCCATGCTGGAGGGCCGCTGGGACGACTGCGTGGAGATGGCGCGCGACCAGATCCGCGAGGGGGCGCACATGCTCGACCTGTGCGTCGACTACGTGGGCCGGGACGGCGCCGCGGACATGGCCGAACTCGCCGGGCGCTTCGCCACCGCCTCCACCCTGCCGATCGTGCTCGACTCCACCGAGATCGAGGTGATCAGGGCCGGACTGGAAAAGCTCGGCGGCCGCGCGGTGATCAACTCGGTCAACTACGAGGACGGGGACGGCCCCGAGTCCCGGTTCGCCAAGGTCACCGCGCTGGCCCGGGAGCACGGCGCCGCGCTGATGGCGCTGACCATCGACGAGGAGGGCCAGGCCCGAACGGTCGAGCACAAGGTCGCCATCGCCGAGCGGATCATCGAGGACCTGACCGGTACCTGGGGCATCCACGAGTCGGACATCCTCATCGACACCCTGACCTTCACCATCTGCACCGGCCAGGAGGAGTCCCGCAAGGACGGCGTCCACACCATCGAGGCCATCCGCGAGCTCAAGCGCCGCCACCCGGACGTGCAGACCACGCTGGGCCTGTCCAACATCTCCTTCGGCCTGAACCCGGCCGCCCGTATCGTCCTCAACTCGGTCTTCCTGGACGAGTGCGTGAAGGCCGGGCTCGACTCGGCGATCGTGCACGCCAGCAAGATCCTGCCGATCGCCCGCCTGGAGGAGGAGCAGGTCCAGGTCGCCCGGGACCTGATCTACGACCGCCGCGCGGAGGGCTACGACCCGCTGCAGCGGCTGCTCGAACTCTTCGAGGGCGTCGACACCAAGTCGATGAAGGCGGGCAAGGCCGAGGAACTCGCGGCGCTCCCGCTCGGCGAGCGCCTGGAGCGGCGCATCATCGACGGCGAGCGCAACGGCCTGGAGGCCGACCTCGACGAGGCGCTGGAGACCCGGCCCGCCCTGGACATCGTCAACGAGACCCTCCTGAACGGCATGAAGGTCGTCGGCGAGCTCTTCGGCTCCGGGCAGATGCAGCTGCCCTTCGTGCTCCAGTCCGCCGAGGTCATGAAGAGCGCGGTGGCCCATCTGGAGCCGCACATGGAGAAGTCCGACTCCCAGGGCAAGGGCACCATCGTGCTCGCCACGGTGCGCGGCGACGTCCACGACATCGGCAAGAACCTGGTGGACATCATCCTGTCCAACAACGGCTACAACGTCGTCAACCTCGGCATCAAGCAGCCGGTCGCCGCCATCCTGGACGCCGCCGAGGAGCACGGCGCCGACGTCATCGGCATGTCCGGTCTCCTGGTGAAGTCCACGGTGATCATGAAGGAGAACCTGGAGGAGCTGAACCAGCGCGGCATGGCCGCCGACTTCCCGGTGATCCTCGGCGGCGCCGCCCTCACCCGCGCCTACGTCGAGCAGGACCTGCACGAGATCTACCAGGGCGAGGTCCGCTACGCCCGGGACGCCTTCGAGGGCCTGCGCCTGATGGACGCCCTGATCGCGGTCAAGCGGGGAGTGCCGGGCGCCCAGCTGCCCGAGCTGAAGCAGCGCCGCGTGCGGGCAGCCGCGGCCACCGCGGTCGAGGAGCGCCCGGAGGAGGGCGCCGTCCGCTCCGACGTGGCCACCGACAACCCGGTGCCCGCCCCGCCCTTCCGGGGCACCCGGGTGGTCAAGGGCATCCAGCTCGCCGACTACGCCTCCTGGCTGGACGAGGGCGCCCTCTTCAAGGGGCAGTGGGGTCTGAAGCAGGCCCGCACCGGCGAGGGGCCGAGCTACGAGGAGCTCGTGGAGAGCGAGGGCCGCCCCCGGCTGCGCGGCTGGCTGGACAAGCTCCAGCGGGAGAACCTCCTGGAGGCCGCCGTCGTCTACGGCTACTTCCCCTGTGTGTCCAAGGGCGACGACCTGATCATCCTCGGTGAGGACGGCGCCGAGCGGACCCGCTTCACCTTCCCGCGTCAGCGCCGCGGCCGCCGGCTGTGCCTCGCCGACTTCTTCCGCCCGGAGGAGAGCGGCGAGACGGATGTCATCGGGCTCCAGGTGGTCACCGTCGGCTCCCGGATCGGCGAGTCCACCGCCGAGCTGTTCGCCGCCGACGCCTACCGGGACTACCTCGAACTCCACGGCCTCTCCGTGCAGTTGGCGGAGGCACTGGCCGAGTACTGGCACGCCCGGGTCCGCTCCGAGCTCGGCTTCGCGGGGGAGGACCCGGAGGCCATGGAGGACATGTTCGCGCTGAAGTACCGCGGCGCCCGCTTCTCGCTCGGCTACGGCGCCTGCCCCGACCTGGAGGACCGCGCGAAGATCGCCGAGCTCCTGGAGCCGGAGCGGATCGGCGTCGAGTTGTCCGAGGAGTTCCAGCTCCACCCCGAGCAGTCCACCGACGCCCTGGTGATCCACCACCCCGAGGCCAAGTACTTCAACGCCCGCTGACGGCCCGGTCCGGCCCGCCGTACGCGAAAGGCCCGAGGTGTGCGCCGCCGCACAGGGCGGGCGGGCCCGGTCCGCCGTACACTGGTCGGTCCAGTACAGGCCGGTCGCCCGCGGTTGGGGGCGACCGGCCTGCCCGTCCCCCACGGAAGGCGGTGAGCGGCCAGATGACCAGTACGGTCCCGGCGCTCGGTACCCAGCAGGCGGAGAGCTCCGTGCTCGAAGCCGTCCTGCTCGACATGGACGGCACCCTGGTGGACACCGAGGGCTTCTGGTGGGAGGCCGAGGTGGAGGTCTTCGCCCGGCTCGGCCACCGCCTCGACGAGGCATGGCGCGATGTCGTGGTCGGCGGCCCGATGAGCCGCAGCGCGGGCTTCCTGATCGAGGCCACCGGCGCCGAGGTCTCCCTGGACGAGCTGGTCGTCCTGCTCAACGACGGCTTCGAGGAGCGCATCAGCCGGGCCCTGCCGCTGATGCCGGGCGCCGCGCGGCTGCTCGCCGAGCTGACCGCGAACCGGGTGCCCACTGCCCTGGTCTCCGCCTCCCACCGGCGGATCATCGACCGGGTGCTGCCCTCGCTCGGCGCCGGGCACTTCGCCCTCACCGTGGCGGGCGACGAGGTCGAGCGGACCAAGCCGCACCCCGATCCGTATCTGCTCGCCGCGGCGGGCCTCGGTGCGGATCCGGTCAGATGTGCGGTGATCGAGGACACCACCACCGGAGTCGCCGCCGCCGAGGCCGCGGGCTGCACCGTCGTCGCCGTGCCCTCGGTCGCGCCGATCTCCCCGGCGCCCGGGCGGACCGTGGTGCCCTCCCTGGAGAAGGTCGATCTGCGCTTCCTGCGCAGCCTGGTGAAGGGCTGATCGGAGCCGGGGCGGTGCCGCCCGCCGGACCGGTGCGCGCGGCCTCGCGGTGCCGGGTGGGAAATGGCCGGAAGCGGCTGTTTTCCGCCCGGACGGATCGTGTGAAATCCGCCACCAGCGGGCCGGCCGCGGCGGGCCCCGTCCCGTCGCGAGTGGGCGGATCCGGGCGCTGCCGTGCCTCTTGTGCACCGATTTGTCATTCCGTGCGCGAAAGCGGCCCGTGTCGGGGTTTCGCACAGTCCGCGTACGGTTTCGCTGCGTAACCGCGCTCTCGCCCGCTGACGCCCGAGGCGCTCGGATACGGGGGTTAGTGTCGGGCCGTGAGAACCACGCCTCGACCCCCGTACGCCGCGCGGCCCACCCCCGCCGCGCCCGGAGTCCGGGAACCCAGTCCGGGAGAACTTCGCGCATGAACCGTAAGACCTTGGTGCTGCCGGCCGTCGTCGGTCTGCTGGCCTCCGCGCTCGCGGCCTGCGGGGGCTCCGGTGGCGGCGGCCGGGACGGCGGGGCCATCGTCGTGGGCACCACCGACCGGTTCACCACCTCGAAGGACGCCCCCGCCCCGTTCGACCCGGCCTTCGCCTACGACGCCGGCACCTGGAACGTCCTGCGGCAGACCGTGCAGACCCTCACCGCGGTGCCCCGCGGCGACGGGGAGCCGGAGCCCGAGGCCGCCCGCCGGTGCCGCTTCACCGACACCGGCAACGAGCGCTACGAGTGCACCCTGCGCGAGGACCTGAAGTTCTCCGACGGCACCCCCGTCACCGCGAAGGACGTGAAGTTCTCGCTCGACCGGGTCCGCGCCATCAAGAGCGAGAGCGGCCCGGTCGCCCTCCTGTCGAGCATCGACACCATCGAGACCCGCGGCGCGGACACGGTGGTCTTCCACCTCGACACCGCCGACGCCACCTTCCCGTACAAGCTCGCCACCCCCGCCGCGGGCATCGTCAACCCGGCGGACTACCGGGCCGGGCGGCTGCGCGACGGCTTCGAGATCAGCGGCTCGGGCCCGTACCGGATGAAGGCGGAGACCGAGGGCGGCGCGCTCGTCAAGGCCGTCTTCACCCGCAATCCGCACTACCAGGGCCAGTTGAAGCCGAAGAACGACAAGGTGGAGCTGCGCTCCTTCGCCGGTGCCGACGCCATGGGCAAGGCCCTCGACAAGGGCGACATCGACCTGATGACGCGCACCATGTCACCGGAGCAGATCCGCGAGCTGTCCACCGCCACCGGGCGGCACATCAACCTGGTGGAGCTGCCCGGCCTGGAGATCCGCTACCTCGGCTTCAACACCGAGGCGCCCTCGGTCCGCGAGAAGGCCGTCCGCAAGGCGATGGCCCAGCTCGTCGACCGCGGCGCGCTGGCCGCCAAGGTCTACGGCGCCACCGCGGAGCCGCTGTACTCCCTGGTGCCCACCAACATCACCGGGCACGCCAACTCCTTCTTCAACACCTACGGCAGGCCGAGCGACTCCCAGGCCCGCGCCACCCTGAGGAAGGCGGGCATCTCCACCCCCGTCAAGCTCACCCTGCACTACACCACCGACCACTACGGCCCGGCGATGAAGAAGGAGTTCGCCCTGCTGCGCGACCAGCTCAACGACAGCGGCCTCTTCCGCGCGCGCATCAAGGGCACCGAGTGGAGCAAGTACCGCCCCCAGCAGCTCAAGGGCGAGTACGCGGTCTACGGACTCGGCTGGTTCCCCGACTTCCCCGACGCCGACAACTTCCTCGCGCCCTTCCTCGACAAGGACAACTTCCTCGGCTCCTCCTACGCCGACAGCCGGATCCGCGAGGAGCTGATCCCCGCCTCCCGCCGCGAGGCCGACCGGCTCGGCGCCGCCGAGAGCCTGGAGGAGATCCAGGACATCGTCGCCGAGGACGTCCCGGTGCTCCCGCTGTGGCAGGGCAAGCAGTACGTCGCCGCCCGCGACGACATCCAGGGCGTGGAGTGGGCGCTGAACTCCTCCTCCGTGCTCCAGCTGTGGGAGCTGAGCCGCGGCGTCAGCGACTGAGCCCCGGCGGCAGCCGCTCCATGACGACGGCGGGCCCGCGGCACTCCGGTGCCGCGGGCCCGCCGCCTCTTCTCCGCTTCCTGACGCCTGCGGGCGTCGACGCCCTACTGGGCCCCGGGGCGCACCAGCCCGCTCTCGTACGCGTACACCGCGGCCTGCACCCGGTCGCGCAGGCCGAGCTTGGTGAGCACATGGCCGACATGGGTCTTCACGGTGGTCTCGCTGACGAAGAGGTCCGCGGCGATCTCCGCGTTGGACAGCCCGCGCGCCACCAGCTTCAGCACCTCGACCTCGCGCTCGGTCAGCGTGCCCAGGGCGTCCGGCACCGGCTCGTCGCCGGAGGGGAGGTGGCCCGCGTACTTGTCCAGGAGGCGGCGCGTGATGCTGGGCGCGAGCATCGCCTCGCCGTCCGCCACCACCCGGATGGCCTGGACGAGTTCACCCGCCGGGGCGTCCTTGAGCAGGAAGCCGCTGGCCCCGGCGCGCAGCGCCTCCACCACGTACTCGTCGAGGTCGAAGGTGGTGAGCACCAGGACCTTCGCCGGTCCGTCGCGGCCGGGCCCGGTGATCTGGCGGGTGGCCTCCACGCCGTCCATACGGGGCATCCGGATGTCCATCAGGACGACATCGGGCTGCAGGGCGCGGACCTGGTCGAGCGCCTGGAGCCCGTCGCCCGCCTCGCCGACGACCGCGATGTCCTGTTCGGCCTCCAGGATCATCCGGAAACCGGTGCGCAGCAGCGGCTGGTCGTCGACCAGTAGGACACGGATGGCCACGTGAGTCTCCCTCTTGCTAGCCCAGGGGCCGTCCGTTCGGATCAGGCGGGATCCGAGGGAAGGCCCTGGGCCATTCTGCCCTGTACCGTGCCGTCCGCCGTGGCCGCCCTCACCGGCAGCGGATACGGCGGGGGAGTGCCCCCGAACTCCGGGCAGTGCGCCTGGTGGTCGCACCAGCCGCACAGCTTGGTGGGCCGCGGCCGCCAGTCGCCCGTCTCGGTGGCCTCGCGGATCGCCTCCCACAGCGCGTGCAGCTTGCGCTCCACGCGTTCGAGGTCGGCGAGGACCGGGTCGTAGGTGAGGACGTCCCCGCTGCCGAGGTAGACCAGCTGGAGGCGCCGGGGCACCACCTTCTTCAGGCGCCAGACCACGAGCGCGTAGAACTTCATCTGGAAGAGCGCGCCCTCCGCGTACTGGGGGCGGGGCGCCTTGCCGGTCTTGTAGTCGACGATGCGCACCTCGCCGGTGGGCGCGACGTCGACCCGGTCGATGATGCCGCGCAGCCGCAGCCCCGACTCCAGCTCCGCCTCCACGAACAGCTCCCGCTCGGCGGGCTCCAGACGCGTCGGGTCCTCCAGCGTGAACCAGCGCTCCACCAGCTGCTCCGCCTCGCCGAGCCAGCGGGTGAGCCGGGCTCCGTCCTCGTCCCCCGCGAAGAGCTCCACCAGCTCCGGCTTGGACTCCCGCAGCCGGTCCCACTGGCCGGGCACCAGCGATCGGGCGCGCGGCGCGGTGCGGTCCACGGCCGGGGTGTCGAACAGCCGCTCCAGGACGGCGTGCACCAGCGTGCCTCTGGTCGCCGCCTCGCTCGGCTTCTCCGGCAGCCGGTCGATCACCCGGAAGCGGTACAGCAGCGGGCACTGCATGAAGTCGCTCGCGCGGGAGGGCGAGAGGGAGGCGGGCGCGGCGGGCACAGCGGTCGCCACCCGTGCGGCCGTCCCCTCGGCACTGGTTTCCATGCGCCAGACCCTAAGGCCCCGCACCGACAACGGCCGCATACCATCGACGGCAGCCCCTCTCGCCCTGCATGATCGGAGCGAGACCGGCTTCCGGACCAAGAGCACCAAGAGCAGCACCAAGAGCACCAAGAAGACGAAGAACACGAAGAGCGCGAAGAGTACGAAGAGTTGCTTCGACGAGGGGACAGCGTGGACGAGAGCGGGCAGCCGCACCCCGGCGGCCACGGCGCGGACGACCACCGCGACCGGCCGGCGGGTTCGGACGGCGCCGACACCGGCTCCGCGTCTCCCGAAGCGGGCGGACAGGGGGGACCACCACCCGCCGGGGACCCGGCACCGCCGCGCGCGGAAAGGCCGGTCCCCCCGGCTGCGGAGGGCTCGGAACCACCGCCTGCCGAGGGCTCGGCGACCCCGCCCGCGGAGGGCCCGGCACCCCGGTCGGCGCAGGCCCCGGCACCCCCGCCTGCCGAGGACCCGGCGGAGAAGGGCGACCGCGGCACCGGCCAGGGCGACAGCGCCACCCGCCAGGGCGACAGCGGCCCCCGCCAAGGCGACAGCGGCACCCCCCGCAACGGCGACGGCGGCACACCCCCGCCGCCCGCACCGGCCCCGCCCCCCGAGCCCGCGCCGCCGTCCTCCCCGGCCCCCTCGCCCTTCGGGTCCGCCCCGCAGGACGACCACGACCGCAGCCACGCCCGGGGCAATCCGCGGGGCGCCAAGCCGCCGTCCCGCCGACCCGAGCCCGGCGGCGGCATCCTGATGGGCCGTCCCTTCGGCGTCCCGGTCTACGTGGCCCCCAGCTGGTTCCTGGTCGCCGTGCTCATCACCTGGGTCTTCGGCGAGCAGCTCGAACGCGTGCTGCCCGAACTCGGCGGCGCCCGCTATCTGGTCTCGCTCTTCTTCGCCGTCGCCTTCTACGCCTCGGTGCTCGTCCACGAGCTGGCCCACACCGTCGCCGCGCTCCGCTTCGAGCTGCCGGTGCGCCGGATCCAGCTCCAGTTCTTCGGCGGCGTCTCGGAGATCGAGAAGGAGTCGGAGACCCCCGGCCGGGAGTTCGTCCTCGCCTTCGTCGGACCGCTGCTCTCCCTGGTGCTCGCCGGGGTCTTCTACCTCGGCATGCTCGCCGTCGAGCCGGGCACGGTCCCCGGGGTGCTGCTCGCCGGACTGATGATCTCCAACCTCCTCGTCGCCGCCTTCAACCTGCTGCCCGGGCTGCCGCTGGACGGCGGCCGGATGCTGCGCGCCGTGGTCTGGAAGATCACCGGCAAGCCGATGAGCGGCACCGTCGCCGCGGCCTGGGTCGGCCGCGGCCTCGCCCTGTCCGTACTGGTCGGGCTGCCGCTGCTCACCCAGTCCGGCGCGCTCGGCGACGACGCCCAGGAGTTCGGTGGCTGGGACACCCTCACCGACGCCCTGCTCGCCGCGATCCTCGCCGGGATCATCTGGACCGGCGCCGGGAACAGCTTGCGGATGGCCCGGCTGCGCGAGCACCTGCCCGAACTCCGCGCCCGCACCCTGACCCGGCGTGCCGTCCCGGTCGCGTACGACACCCCGCTCTCGGAGTCGCTGCGCCGCGCCAACGACGCCGGGGCACGCGCCCTGGTGGTGGTCGACCCGGACGGCGAACCCCGCGCCCTGGTGCGGGAGGCCGCCATCGTCGGCGTGCCGCAGCACCGGCGCCCCTGGGTCGCCGCGGGCAGCCTCTCCCAGGAGCTGAGCCCGGGCATGCTGGTCTCCGCCGAGCTGTCCGGCGAGGAGCTGCTCGACGTGCTGCGCGCCACCCCGGCCTCCGAGTACCTGGTGGTCGAGGAGTCCGGCGAGATCTACGGGGTGCTCTCCGCCGCCGATGTGGAGCGCGCCTTCGTCAAGGCGATGGCCCGCCCGAACTGAGCCCTGCCGCCCGCCGGCCCCCGGCGCCGGGCCCGACCGGAGTGCCCGGCCGGGGCCCGCGCGGGTCACCGCCCGTACACCTGGTCGGGGGCCCGCCGGCCGAAAGGTAGGCTGGGCCCCATGTCCGAACCGACCGGTGCCGCCCGCCGTCGCGGGCCCTTCAAGGTCGGGGACCAGGTACAGCTGACCGATCCCAAGGGACGCCACTACACCTTCAC
Source organism: Streptomyces physcomitrii (assembly GCF_012273655.1). Lineage (GTDB taxonomy): Bacteria > Actinomycetota > Actinomycetes > Streptomycetales > Streptomycetaceae > Streptomyces > Streptomyces physcomitrii. Next base: position 154,255 of record NZ_JAAWWP010000012.1, read on the forward strand.
GCTCGAAGCCGGGAAGAATTTCCACACCCACAAGGGTTCCTTCCCGCACGACGAGTTGATCGGTGCTCCCGAGGGCAGCGTCGTCCGCACCACGGGGAACGTCGCCTATCTGGCGCTGCGCCCCCTGCTCCCCGACTACGTCTTGTCCATGCCCCGCGGTGCCGCCGTGGTCTACCCCAAGGACGCGGGGCAGATCCTGGCCTTCGCGGACATCTTCCCCGGCGCCCGCGTCGTGGAGGCGGGGGTCGGCTCCGGCTCGCTGAGCAGCTTCCTGCTGCGCGCCATCGGCGACCACGGAATGCTGCACAGCTACGAGCGGCGCGCGGACTTCGCGGAGATCGCCCAGCAGAACGTCGAGCGCTACTTCGGCGGTCCGCACCCGGCCTGGCAGCTCACCGTCGGCGACCTCCAGGACAACCTCTCCGACAGCGAGGTCGACCGGGTCATCCTGGACATGCTCGCCCCCTGGGAGTGCCTGGACGTCGTCTCCAAGGCGCTCGTCCCCGGCGGGATCGTCTGCTGCTACGTCGCCACCACCACCCAGCTCGCCCGTACCGTCGAATCCCTGCGCGAGATCGGCTGCTTCAACGAGCCGACCGCCTGGGAGTCCATGATCCGCAACTGGCACATCGAAGGACTCGCCGTGCGCCCCGATCACCGGATGATCGGCCACACCGGCTTCCTGCTCACCGCCCGGCGGCTCGCCGACGGCGTGGAGCCGCCGATGCGCCGCAGGCGGCCGGCCAAGGGCGCCTACGGCGAGGACTACGCCGGTCCCAACGCCGACGGCGGCACCCCGCGCTGACCACCCTGCCCCTGCAACTCCCGGGCCCCGTGCCCGAGTTCCCGCCGCTCCGGTGAACTCGGCCACGGGGCCCGCGCGTTGGCGTGTGCGCCCCTTCGCGCGCGGGTGCGTGCCGAAGAATGCGCCCCCGGCGTTCCGGCCGAGTGTGACGTATGGCACGATGCTGGCCATCCCCCGCCGGTACAGCCCCCAGGAGACGCTCCTAGTGCAGCAATCCGCCGTCCCGGAACTCGCGCACGCCACCACCCGGCCCATCCACTGGGTGGCCACCGCCGCGGCCGTGGCCGCCGTGCTCGCCGGGTCCTCCTTCCTCCAGCCCGATCACGCCACGGCCGCCCAGCCGGACAAGGGCGGCGCCGCGCGCAGCACGCCGGTCGCCGCACCGGATCCGGACGGGGTGCGCTTCCCGCTGGACTGCGGTCCGGTGGCGGCGAAGGTGCAGCAGCGGGCCAGTGGGGACCTGGACGGCGACGGCAGACCGGAGACGGTGGCGGCGGTGCGCTGCGACGCCGGTTCGGGCAGCCCGCCGGACGGGGTCTATGTGCTCACCCAGCCCTCCGGTAAGGGCGGGAAGCCGCGCGTGGTGGCGACCCTGCTCGACCCCAAGGACCGCGAGAACGCCACCGACTTGACCGTCCGCGACGGACGCGTCGCGGCCACCCTCCTCGGCTACTCCTCGCCGGAGGTGCCCAGTTGCTGCCCCGACCAGAAGCAGAAGGTGAGCTGGCACTGGCAGGACGGCGCCTTCGCGCGCAGCACCGGGGACCAGGCCCGCACCGTGTGAGGCACGCCACGGCCGGTCACCGTCCGTGGCGGGAATCCGACCAGAAGACGAGCACGAGAAGGGGCCCGGGACGCCGTCGACGGCGTCCCGGGCCCCGCCTCGTCTTCACCTGGCGCGCTCGCGGAATCACTCCGCGTCGGGCCCGTAGACCTCCACCTTGTCCGAAACCCGGCGTACGTGGATGCAGTCGCCCGGACACTCCTTGGCGGAGTCGCTGACATCCCTGAGGAGGGTCAGCGGTACGGGTGTTGCGGCCCCCGGGGCCTGCAGCAGCTCCTCGTCCGCGCCCTTGACGTAGGCGAGGCCGTCGATGTCCAGCTCGAAGACCTCGGGCGCGTACTCCGCGCAGATCCCGTCGCCCGTGCACAGGTCCTGGTCGATCCACACTTCGAGGTCGGCGCCGCCTGGTGCGGGCGCACCGCCTGGGTCCTGCACGGTCTGTCTCCCTGCCGTTCGCGGTGCCGGGCGGCCCGGAAAAGGGTGCAAGTCGGGCCAGCTCCGACGGGTGTTGAACGCTTCGACGATACAACCGCCCGCTTTCCGCGGCCCTCAGGTGGGTATCCCCCTGGCGTGAGGGAGAGCGCAAGGGTGAAGATCGGACACACCCCGTCGGTCTTTGTGATCTAGGGGTTTCAATCGGCACCCACGCAGGTAGGGTCTGGAAGCGTCCAGCTCCCCTTGGAGGAGGTGAGGACCGTGGCAGCCCACGACGACGACATCAACCGCGGCATCCGCCCGGGACGAGGGTCCGAGGACCCTTCCGGTCAGATCGCCTATCTCGAGCAGGAAATCGCCGTCCTGCGACGTAAGCTCGCCGACTCTCCGCGGCACACGAGGATTCTCGAAGAGCGGATCGTCGAGCTGCAGAACAATCTGGCCGGCGTCTCCACCCAGAACGAACGGCTCGCCAATACGCTCCGTGAGGCCCGCGACCAGATCGTGGCCCTCAAGGAAGAGGTCGACCGGCTCGCACAGCCCCCCGCCGGTTTCGGTGTCTTCCTCCTGGCGAACGAGGACGGCACCGCCGACATCTTCACCGGGGGCCGCAAGCTCCGGGTGAACGTCAGCCCGAGCGTGCCCCTGGACGAGCTGCGGCGCGGCCAGGAGCTGATGCTCAACGAAGCGCTCAACGTGGTCGAGGCCATGGAGTTCGAGCGGGTCGGCGACATCGTCACGCTCAAGGAGATCCTGGAGGACGGCGAGCGCGCCCTCGTCCTCGGGCACACCGACGAGGAGCGGGTGGTCCGGCTCGCCGAGCCGCTGCTCGCCGAGGACGTCACCATCCGCCCCGGTGACGCGCTCCTCCTCGAACCCCGTTCGGGCTATGTCTACGAGGTCGTGCCCAAGAGCGAGGTCGAGGAGCTGGTCCTCGAAGAGGTCCCCGACATCAGCTACGACAAGATCGGCGGCCTCGGCGGCCAGATCGAGAGCATCCGCGACGCCGTGGAGCTCCCGTACCTGTACCCGGACCTCTTCAAGGAGCACGAGCTGCGCCCGCCCAAGGGCGTCCTGCTCTACGGCCCTCCCGGCTGCGGAAAGACGCTGATCGCCAAGGCGGTCGCCAACTCCCTTGCCAAGAAGGTCGCCGAAGTCACCGGGCAGCCCGCCGGGAAGAGCTACTTCCTCAATATCAAGGGCCCGGAGCTGCTCAACAAGTACGTCGGCGAGACCGAGCGGCACATCCGCCTGGTCTTCCAGCGGGCCCGGGAGAAGGCCAGCGAGGGCACCCCCGTCATCGTCTTCTTCGACGAGATGGAGTCCCTCTTCCGCACCCGCGGCTCCGGCGTCAGCTCCGACGTCGAGAACACCATCGTCCCGCAGCTGCTCGCGGAGATCGACGGTGTCGAGGGCCTGGAGAACGTCATCGTCATCGGCGCCTCCAACCGCGAGGACATGATCGACCCGGCGATCCTGCGCCCCGGGCGCCTCGACGTGAAGATCAAGATCGAGCGGCCCGACGCCGAGGCGGCCAAGGACATCTTCGGCAAGTACCTCACCGAGCGGCTCCCGCTGCACGCGGACGACCTCGCGGAGCACGGCACCGACAAGGCCGCCACGGTGGACGCGATGATCCAGTCCACGGTCGAGGCGATGTACGCCGAGTCCGAGGAGAACCGCTTCCTCGAAGTCACGTACGCCAATGGCGACAAGGAAGTCCTGTACTTCAAGGACTTCAATTCCGGCGCCATGATCGAGAACATCGTCGGCCGGGCCAAGAAGATGGCGATCAAGGCCTTCCTGGAACAGAACCAGAAAGGTCTGCGGGTCGCCCATCTCCTGCAGGCCTGCGTGGACGAGTTCAAGGAGAACGAGGACCTGCCGAACACCACCAACCCCGACGACTGGGCCCGTATCTCCGGAAAGAAGGGCGAGCGGATCGTCTACATCCGTACGCTCGTCACCGGAAAGCAGGGCGCGGACACGGGACGTTCCATCGACACGGTGGCGAACACCGGTCAGTACCTGTAAAAGAACGGGTCGGCTGCGGATGCCCCGCGGTGGGGCATCCGCAGCCGCCTGTTTTTCTCCCCGGATCCGGTCAGGGCGAATTCCGGCTGGCCGAGGAGAAGCAATGACGCAAATGATCTCCCCACCGGAGCCATGGCGTTCTAGGCTCGACGGTACCGCTGAGCCGCGCGGTGCGGGGTCGGGCACCGCACAGCAGGAGCGGTACGTGAGCGTCGTTCCCGCACGGGAGCGCCGCCGGGCAAGGAGGGCCGCATGACCGTACGGCGAGTAATGGGCATCGAGACGGAGTACGGGATCTCCGTCCCCGGTCACCCCAACGCCAATGCCATGCTCACCTCGTCCCAGATCGTCAACGCCTACGCGGCGGCGATGCACCGGGCCAGGCGGGCCCGCTGGGACTTCGAGGAGGAGAACCCGCTGCGCGACGCGCGAGGCTTCGACCTCGCCAGGGAGGCCGCGGACTCCAGTCAGCTCACCGACGAGGACATCGGCCTCGCCAATGTGATCCTGACCAACGGTGCCCGGCTCTACGTCGACCACGCCCACCCCGAGTACAGCGCGCCCGAGGTCACCAACCCGCTCGACGCCGTCCTCTGGGACAAGGCGGGCGAGCGCATCATGGCCGAGGCCGCGGAGCGGGCCGGGGCGCTCCCGGGCGCCCAGCCCATCCACCTGTACAAGAACAACACGGACAACAAGGGCGCCTCCTACGGCACCCACGAGAACTACCTGATGAAGCGGGAGACCGCCTTCTCGGACATCGTGCGCCACCTGACCCCCTTCTTCGTCTCCCGCCAGGTCGTCACCGGCGCCGGACGCGTGGGACTCGGCCAGGACGGCCACGAGCACGGCTTCCAGCTCAGCCAGCGCGCCGACTACTTCGAGGTCGAGGTCGGCCTGGAGACCACGCTGAAGCGGCCCATCATCAACACCCGCGACGAGCCGCACGCCGACGCGGAGAAGTACCGCCGGCTGCACGTGATCATCGGGGACGCCAACCTCTCCGAGATCTCGACGTACCTCAAGCTCGGCACCACCGCGCTGGTCCTGTCCATGATCGAGGACGGCTTCATCGCCGTGGACCTCGCCGTGGACCAGCCCGTCCGCACCCTGCACCAGGTCTCCCACGACCCCACCCTGAGCCACCTGGTCACGCTCCGCAGCGGCCGCACACTCACTGCGGTCCAGCTCCAGATGGAGTACTACGAGCTGGCCAGGAAGTACGTGGAGGAGCGCTGGGGCGCGGACGCCGACGAGCAGACCAAGGACGTCCTGGCCCGCTGGGAGGACGTGCTCGGCCGCCTGGAGAGCGACCCGATGAGCCTGTCCGGGGAGCTCGACTGGGTCGCCAAGCGCGAGCTGATGGAGGGCTACCGGCGCCGCGACGGCCTCGACTGGGACGCGGCCCGGCTGCATCTGATCGACCTCCAGTACGCCGACGTACGCCCCGACAAGGGCCTCTACAACCGACTGGTGGAGCGCGGCAAGATCAAGCGGCTGCTGGACGAGGGCCGGGTCGAGCGCGCCGAGAGCCAGCCGCCGGAGGACACCAGGGCCTACTTCCGCGGCCGCTGCCTGGAGCAGTACGCGGACGACGTGGCCGCCGCCTCCTGGGACTCGGTCATCTTCGACCTGCCGGGTCACGACTCCTTGCAGCGCGTGCCCACCCTGGAACCGCTGCGCGGCACCAGGGACCACGTCAAGGAGCTCCTGGACCGCTGCCGTACGGCGGAGGAGCTGGTCCGGGTGCTGTCCGGCAGGTGATCCGGTGGCCGGGATCCGGTCTGAAAGGTGCGGCTGCCGGGAATCATCGGGATGGCTCCCGGACGTTGCAAGAACAGCGGGGCCGATGTCAGTCCCTGCTTGTAGGGTCTGATCTTGTACGACTGCGCAGCGCGCAGTACGTCGAACCGAGCGGGGTGAGGTGTATGGCGACCAAGGACACCGGCGGCGGACAGCAGAAGGCCACGCGTCCCACCGAGGACGTCGAGGAGCAGACCGAGGAAGCACAGGGCTCCGAGGACCTCAAGGAGCGCCAGGAGAAGCTGAGCGACGACGTCGACTCGGTCCTGGACGAGATCGACGACGTCCTGGAGGAGAACGCCGAGGACTTCGTGCGGTCGTTCGTGCAGAAGGGCGGCCAGTAGGGTCCGCCCGGCTCCGGACGGCGCGGACCGCCGACCGGAGCGGACCGGTGTCCGGTACGCCGTGACACCCACCCGGCAAGGCGGTGCCCTCGCGGCACCGGCGCGGGGCCGAGGCGGCCGCCGCGACCGGTGCCGCGGCGGGCCCGCCCCCTGAGCGGCGTGCCCGCGGGCCGCGGGACGGCCCGCCCGCCGCGAAGAACGAGTCCCGCAGCGCGAGAAGAGTCCTTCGGCCGAACATGTGGATCACCGCCTCAACGCGGGTAGGGTCGGGGCGTACTCAACTGCAATTCGGCCATCGGCGAGTTGGGAACCGCGTCCCAGCATGTGAGCCGGGCTGTCGCCTACTTGGAAGGAATCGTGTGGAAGCCAATCCCCGAAGCACCGGGCGTCTGCCGGCTGCCTTCCTGACGCCTGGGTCCTCCTCCTTCATGGACTTCCTGACCGAGCACCAGCCGGAGGTCCTGCCGGGCAACCGGCAGCTGCCGCCCGTGCAGGGCACCGTCGAGGCCCCGCACGGCACCACCATCGTGGCTGCCAGCTTCCCCGGCGGGGTCGTCCTCGCCGGTGACCGCAGGGCCACCATGGGCAATGTGATCGCCCAGCGCGACATCGAGAAGGTCTTCCCGGCGGACGAGTACTCCGCGGTCGGCATCGCCGGCACCGCGGGCCTGGCCGTGGAGATGGTGAAGCTCTTCCAGCTGGAGCTGGAGCACTTCGAGAAGGTCGAGGGCGCCCAGCTCTCCCTGGAGGGCAAGGCCAACCGGCTCTCCACCATGATCCGCTCCAACCTCGGCATGGCCATGCAGGGCCTCGCCGTGGTGCCGCTCTTCGCGGGCTTCGACGTCGACCGCGGCAAGGGCCGGATCTTCTCGTACGACGTGACCGGCGGCCGTTCCGAGGAGCGGGGCTTCGCGGCCACCGGCTCCGGCTCGGTCTTCGCCCGCGGCGCCATGAAGAAGCTCTTCCGCGAGGACCTCACCGAGGACCAGGCCGTCACCCTGGTCGTCCAGGCGCTCTACGACGCGGCCGACGACGACTCGGCGACCGGCGGCCCCGATCTGCCCCGGCGGATCTTCCCGATCGTCACCGTGATCACCGAGGACGGTTTCCGAAAGCTCACCGAGGAGGAGTCCTCCGCGGTCGCCCGCTCGATCGTGGAGCGGCGCCAGGAGCAGCCGGACGGCCCGCGCGCGGAACTGCTGTGACGCGCCGCGGTCACTGATCCCCCGACTCCCCAGCTCCACCGACAGAAAGGGACGGACAGCCGGTGTCGACGCCGTTCTATGTCTCACCCCAGCAGGCCATGGCCGACCGGGCGGAGTACGCCCGCAAGGGCATCGCACGCGGTCGCAGCCTGGTCGTGCTGCAGTACGCCGACGGCATTGTCTTCGTCGGTGAGAACCCGTCCCGTGCGCTGCACAAGTTCAGCGAGATCTACGACCGGATCGGCTTCGCGGCCGCCGGCAAGTACAACGAGTACGAGAACCTCCGCATCGGCGGTGTCCGCTACGCCGACCTGCGCGGGTACACCTACGACCGCGACGACGTGACCGCCCGCGGCCTCGCCAACGTCTACGCCCAGACGCTGGGCACCATCTTCTCCAGCGCGGCCGAGAAGCCGTACGAGGTGGAGCTGGTGGTCGCCGAGGTGGGGGAGAGCCCCGAGGGCGACCAGATCTACCGGCTGCCGCACGACGGCTCGATCGTGGACGAGCACGGCTCGGTCGCGGTCGGCGGCAACTCCGAGCAGATCAGCACCTATCTCGACCAGCAGCACCGGGACGGCATGACGCTCGCCGAGGCGCTGCGGCTCGCCGTGCAGGCGCTCTCCCGGGACACCAACGGCGGGGAGCGGGAGATCCCCGCCGAGCGTCTGGAGGTCGCGGTGCTGGACCGGACCCGGCCCCAGCAGCGGAAGTTCAAGCGGATCGTCGGCGGCCAGCTGGTCCGGCTGCTCGGCGGCGACTCCTCGGCTGCCTCCGAGGAGGAGGACGAGGACGGCGGCAAGGGCGAGGGCAAGGACGGCGACTCCGCGAAGTAGCCCGCCCCGCAGCAGTACATATCCGCATGCCCCGGCCGCACCGGCCGGGGCATGCGGCGTCCCGCGCCGTCAGCCGGCTCGTACGACCGGGAGCGCGCCGACCGGTCGGTCAGTCCCCGCGTGCTCCGGGCGGCGCGGTAGAGCCCCGTACCACCAGGCGGGCCGGGAGGGTGAGCGGCGCGGGGCGTTCGCCGTCGAGGACGGTGAGCAGGGTGCGCATGCCCTGGCGGCCGAACTCCTCGGCGGGCAGATGCACGGTGGTCAGCTCGGGATCCAGCGCGCCCGCGAGCATGACGTCGTCGAAGCCGGTGACCGACAGATCCTCGGGGACCCGCAGCCCGAGCCGCCGGGCGGCCTTCAGCGCCCCGGCCGCGAGCAGGTCGTCGTCGCAGACCAGCGCCGTGGGCGGGGGGCCCGGGGCGCCGAGTGCGGACCCGGCGGCCTCCCGGGCGCCCGCGACGGAGAGCGGGGTGGGCGCGGTGCGCAGCTCGGCGCCCGCCTCGGCGAGCCGCTCGGCGAGCATCCGGGCGCGTACCCGGAAGGTCCAGCTGTCGATGTCCGCGGCCAGATGCAGAAAGCGCCGGTGCCCGAGCGCGAGCAGATGGTCCGCGACCTGGCGCATGCCCTCCGCGATGCCGAGGTTGACCAGGGCGGCGCCCCGGCTGTCGGCGGGGTCGCTGTCGAGCATCACCAGCGGCAGCTCGTCGCCGCGGATGGCGGCCAGCGCCTCGGCGGCCATCGAGGAGGCGATCACGCCGTCCAGGAGGGCGCGGGCGGAGTCGAAGGGGTCCCGGGCCGGGCCGACGCCGCCGGGGGAGGGGTACAGGACGACGCCGAAGCCGTGGTCGGCGGCGACCTCGGCCGCGCCGGTGTAGACCCGGGCGAAGAACTCGTTGGTGAGCGCGGGGACGACGAGCAGCGCGGTGCGGGTGCGGCCGAGGCGGAGATTGCGGGCGGCGAGGTTCGGCCGGTAGCCGAGCGTCCGGGCGCTCTCCCGGACCCGATCGGCGGTGGCCTCGGACACCCGCCCGCGCCACTTCTCGCCGAGCACCAGCGAGACGGCGGCCTGCGAGACCCCGGCGGCGCGGGCGACGTCCCGGCTGGTGGGTCGGGCGGCGGCGGGACGGCCGGCTCCCCCCTCCGGTGCGGCGTGCCTCACGGGTGCCTCCGTCGTAGGTCGTCGGTGTCGGGTCCGGTGTTCCGGGGCTCGGCACGCCCGCCCGGCGGGTGCGCGGGGCGGGCGGCCGAGTGGACTCCGGGTGGGCCTCATGGTACGTATGGGTGGCGACGTTATACGTATTACTGATCATCCGCCGTGAGGGTGGGGGAGAGGGCCGGGGATGGCGGCGGGGTATCTGGAGATCCTCAGGGCACGGCACGCGGCCAGGCTGCTCACGGGCACCCTGGTCGGAAGGCTGCCCAATGCCACGGCCGCGATCGCGATCGTGCTCTTCCTCCGCGCGGAGGGCGGCAGCTACAGCCTCGCCGGGGCGCTGGCCGCGGTGTACGGGGTGGCCAACGCGGTCGGGCAGCCCCTCCTCGGCCGCCTCGTCGACCTGTACGGACAGCCCCGGGTGCAACTGCCCGCCGCGCTCGCCTCGGCGCTCGCCATGTCCGCCTTCGCCTTCACCGGGCCCTCGGCCCTCGGCGCCGCCTACCCGACGGTCGCCCTCGCCGGGCTGCTCACCCCGCCCCTCGAAGGCGGACTGCGCGCCCTGTGGTCCGACGTCCTGGACCGCGAGGAACAGGTGCACACCGCCTACGCGATGGACGCCGTGGCGCAGGAGGTCATGTTCACCGTGGGCCCCCTGCTCATCACCCTCTTCGTCTCGCTCTGGTCGGCCCAGGGCGCCCTGCTGCTGCTCAGCCTCATCGGGGTGCTCGGGGCGCTCTCGGTGGTCGTCTCGGAGCCCTCCCGGCGCTGGCGCAGCGCGCCCCGCGAGGCCCACTGGCTGGGCGCGCTGCGCTCACCGGGGCTGCTCGCGCTGCTCGGCGCCCTGCTCTTCGTGGGCATGGCGCTCGGCTCCATCGCGGTCGCCGGGGTCGCCTACGCCGACGAGAACGGCGGCGACTCCGTCTACGGCTGGATCATGGCGGGCATCGGCTTCGGCGCGCTGCTCGGCGGATCGGTCTACGGGGCGCGGCAGTGGAGCGGGGAGCCGCACCGGCGGCTGGCCGTCCTGGTCGCCCTTCTGACGGTCTGCTACCTCCCCCTGGTGCTGACCCCGGGTCCGGTGGCGATGACCCTGCTCTCGGTGCTCGCGGGCGTCTTCCTGGCGCCGTGCATCGCCTGCGCCTTTGTCCTGGTCGACCGGCACGCCCCGCGCGGCACCGTCACCGAGGCCTTCTCCTGGCTGGTGACCACCTTCACGGTGGGCACGGCGGTGGGCACCGCCGCCGCCGGGCCGGTGGTCGAATGGGGCGGGATCCGCCCGGGATTCGCGGTCCCGGCGATCGTCGGAGCCCTGGCCCTGCTGGTCGTGGCGGCCACCGCGCGGGTGCTCGCGGCGCCCTCGAAGAGCGCTCTGGTGGCCCGCGGTTCGGAAAATGATCGAAACGGTGCCGCCGAACCCGGTTTGGGTACACGCCGTCAGGCGTAATGTTCAGTCATGGACCGCCGCATTTTCGGGCTGGAGAACGAGTACGGCGTCACATGCACGTTCAGGGGACAGCGCCGCCTGTCTCCTGACGAGGTGGCGCGGTACCTCTTCCGCCGTGTCGTGTCATGGGGCCGCAGCAGCAATGTCTTTCTGCGCAACGGCGCCCGCCTCTACCTCGACGTGGGATCGCACCCGGAATACGCAACTCCCGAATGCGACAACGTGACGGAACTCGTCACCCACGACAAGGCCGGCGAGCGCATTCTGGAAGGCCTGCTGGTCGATGCCGAACGCCGCCTGCACGAGGAGGGAATCGCGGGCGACGTCTATCTCTTCAAGAACAACACAGACTCGGCGGGAAACTCCTACGGCTGCCACGAGAACTATCTCGTCGCGCGGCACGGTGAGTTCTCGCGGCTCGCGGACATCCTCATTCCGTTCCTGGTGACGCGCCAGCTCATCTGCGGCGCGGGCAAGGTGCTGCAGACGCCGCGCGGTGCGGTGTACTGCGTGAGCCAGCGGGCCGAGCACATCTGGGAGGGCGTCAGCTCCGCGACGACCCGCTCCCGTCCGATCATCAACACCCGCGACGAGCCGCACGCGGACGCCGAGCGCTACCGCAGGCTCCACGTCATCGTGGGCGACTCCAACATGTCCGAGACGACCATGCTCCTGAAGGTCGGCGCCACCGACCTCGTACTGCGCATGATCGAGGCGGGCACCGTCATGCGTGACCTCACCCTGGAGAACCCGATCCGGGCCATCCGCGAGGTCAGCCACGACACCACCGGACGCCGCAAGGTGCGCCTGGCGAGCGGCCGCGAGGCCTCCGCCCTGGAGATACAGCGCGAGTACTTCGAGAAGGCCGCCGACTTCGTCGACCGGCGCGGCATCCGCACCGGCACCGTGGCGCAGGTCCTCGAACTCTGGGAGCGCACCCTCGACGCGATCGAGCAGGAGGACCTCGACCGCATCGGCACCGAGATCGACTGGGTCATGAAGTACAAGCTCATCGAGCGGTACCGCGAGAAGCACAACATGACCATGTCGCACCCGCGGGTCGCGCAGATAGACCTCGCCTACCACGACATCCACCGCCGCCGCGGCCTCTACTACCTCCTGGAGAAGAAGGGCCAGGCCACCCGTATCTGCAGCGACTTGAAGATCTTCGAGGGCAAGTCGGTGCCCCCGCAGACCACTCGGGCCCGGCTGCGCGGCGACTTCATCCGCCGGGCGCAGGAGCAGCGCCGGGACTTCACGGTCGACTGGGTCCACCTGAAGCTCAACGACCAGGCGCAGCGCACCGTGCTGTGCAAGGACCCCTTCCGTTCGGTCGACGACAGGGTGGAAAAGCTCATCGCCGGCATGTGAGTTCACCCCATCCGGTGAGGGTGGGCCGGGAACGTCACGCGAGGCGTCGTACGTTGTGTGCGTACGACGCCTCGCGTCGCCTCTGCCGTGCGGCACGGCGGACCCCGCAGGGGAGCGGGCCGGGACATCCGGGCTCTCCCGGGCCCAAGACGCCGCTTTCGTCAGTAAGGTGGCGCGCACGCCCACCACAAGATCGATCGATACGAGGCCCCCACCGTGCGCCGACGCTCCCTACTCCTCGCCGTCCCGGCCGGACTGCTGACTCTCGCCGGGTGCGGCGACGACAAGTCCGACAAGAGCAAGAAGCCCAGCAGCAGTTCGTCCCCCTCGTCCTCCTCGCCGCCGAAGGCGAAGATCGTGGACGGCCCGCTGCCCGCGGTCACCGGCGGCAAGGGGTTCCGCGACAAGCCGACCGTGGCCAAGGGGCCCGGCAAGCCCAGCTCCGACCTCGCGGTCAAGACCCTCATCCCCGGCAAGGGCACCGAGGTGGCCAAGGGCGACTACCTCCAGGCCGACTACCTGGGCCAGATCTGGGACAGCGCGAAGGTCTTCGACAACTCCTTCGACCGCGGCGCGCCCGCCATCTTCCAGATCGGCGTCGGCCAGGTCATCCCCGGCTGGGACCAGAGCCTGGTCGGCAAGAAGGTCGGCAGCCGGGTCGAGCTGGCCATCCCGCCGGAGCTGGGATACGGCAAGCAGGGCAACCCGAAGGCCGGCATCAAGGGCGACAGCACCCTCGTCTTCGTCGTGGACGTCGTGGACACCTTCAACGCCAAGAGCTCCGCCAAGGGCAAGAAGGTCGCGCAGGACAACATCGACGTGCCCAAGGTCTCCACCAACACCGACGGCAAGGCCCCCACCATCGAGGTGCCGAAGGCGAAGGCGCCGACCAAGCTGATCGACCAGTACGTCATCGAGGGCGACGGTGAGGAGCTGAAGGCCACCGACACCGTCCTCGTCCAGTACAAGGGCGTCCTGTGGGACAACGGCAAGGAGTTCGACTCCTCGTACAGCCGCAAGCAGCTCACCCAGTTCGGCCTCAACCAGGTCGTCAAGGGCTGGGCGCAGGGGCTCACGGGCAAGAAGGTCGGCAGCCGGGTGCTGGTCGTCGTCCCGCCGAAGCTGGGTTACGGGGACAAGCCGCCGCAGGGCAGCCCCATCAAGAAGGACTCCACGATGGTCTTCTGCGTGGACATCCTGGCCAAGATGTGAGTCCCGGGATGCGAGACTGTCCCGGTTGTCATCCGCACCAACAGGAGCAAGTGACGTGAGCATCGACAAGCCCGAGGTCGACTTCCCGGGCGGCGAGCCCCCGGCCGACCTCGAGATCAAGGACATCACGGTCGGCGACGGCCCCGAGGCCAAGGCGGGGGACACCGTCTCCGTCCACTACGTGGGCGTGGCCTTCTCCAGCGGCGAGGAGTTCGACGCCAGCTGGAACCGCGGTACCCCGCTCCAGTTCCAGCTGGGCGCGGGCCAGGTCATCAGCGGCTGGGACCAGGGGGTGCAGGGCATGAAGGTCGGCGGCCGCCGGCAGCTGACCATCCCGGCCCACCTCGCCTACGGTGACCGCGGCGCCGGTGGCGGCCGCATCAAGCCGGGCGAGACCCTGATCTTCGTCTGCGACCTGGTCGCCGTCTGAGAGATCCCGGCCCCGGGGCCCGCCCGAGCGGCGGACCCGGGCAGCCGCAGAGCCGAGGACCCGTGCCCGAGGGCAGGGGCCCTCGGCTTTTGCCGATCAACACCGGAGCGATACGGTCGGAGCCGAAGGACCGTGAGGAAGGGCGTAGATGGCCATTGCCAAGGCCGAGCGGCTCATGAACCTCGCGCTGTGCCTCCTCGGCACACGCCGGGCGCTGAGCAAGCGCGAGCTGCGTGACTCCATCGAGGCCTACGTCGAGGCCTTCCAGCGGGGTTCCGCCGGCTCCGAGGAGTCCTTCAACCGGATGTTCGAGCGGGACAAGGACGATCTGCGCGAACTCGGCCTGGTCATCGAGACGGTGGAGAACCTCGACGGCGACGTCGGCTATCTGGCCCGCCGGGACAGCAACCGCCTGCCGCCCGTCGCCTTCGACCCCGAGGAGGCGGCGGCCCTCGGCCTCGCCGCCAAGGTCTGGCAGCAGGCGCGCCTCGCCGGTGCCGCGAGCGGCGCCCTGCAGAAGCTGCGCGCCGCGGGTCTGCCCGAGGAGACCGGACCCGAGTCCACCCACGGCGCCCTCGAACCCCGGATCCCCGTGCACGAGAGCGCCTTCGAACCGCTGATGCTGGCCTGCCGCGACCGCAGGCCGGTCGCCTTCGACTACCGCAAGTCCAACGCGGTGCGCCCCGAGCCCCGCCAGGTCGAGCCCTGGGCCCTGGAGTGCTGGCGCGGCCACTGGTATCTGGCCGGATTCGACCGGGACCGCGGCGCCGAGCGGGTCTTCCGGCTCTCCCGGATCACCGGCAAGGTGCGCAGCAGGGCGGGCCGGTTCACCGCCGAGGTGCCCGATGTGGTCACGGTGCGCGAGACCGTCGCGAGCTGGGCCGGGGAGGGCGGCGAGGGCACCGCCAGGATCCGGCTGCGCACCGGCTCCGGCTACCCGCTGCGGGCCAGGGCCCTGTCGGTGCGCGAACTCGGCGACGGCTGGGACGAGTTGGAGATCCCGTACGGCCGCGGTCTGGACGCCTGGCTGGTGGAGTTCGGGCCGGACGCGGTGGTGCTCGGTCCCGCGGAGCTGCGGGCCGATGTGGTGGACCGGCTGCGTGCCGTGGCCAAGGGCTGAGGGGGAGCGAAGTGACTGCCGGACCCGCGCGTATCGCCCGCCCCGCGAACGCCATCGACCAGACCCGCCGGATGCTCTCCCTGGTGACCTACCTCAAGGAGCGCCCGGGGGCCCGGGTGGCCGACGTGGCCCGCGCCTTCGGGGTCAGCGAGGACGAGCTGATCAGCGACCTCGACGTACTGCCCCTGTGCGGGACCAGCTTCCGCGGCGGCGATCTGCTCGACATCGACACCGACGGCGAACACATCTGGTGGCACAACGTCGACGACGTGGCCGAGCCGCTGCGCCTGGCCGCCGACGAGGCGACCGCGCTGCTGGTCGCCGCACGCGCCGTGGCCACCCTGCCCGGGCTGCGCGAGAGCGACCGCGGGGCCCTGCTGCGGGCCACCGCGAAGCTGGAGGCCGCGGCCGGGGAGGCGGCCGGGGCCAGCGCCCGGCTCTCGGTGACCTTCGAGTCCGAGGGCGGCGTCTTCGCCGATGTCGACCGGGCCATCTCCGAGCGGCGGCGGCTGTGGATCCGCTACTACTCGCCCGCCCGCGACGAGCTCTCCGACCGCGAGATCGACCCGATCCGCCTGGTCAGCATCGGGCACACCTATGTGGAGGCCTGGTGCCGCCGCTCCGAGGCGCGGCGGACCTTCCGCCTCGACCGGGTGGCCGAGATCAAGGTCCTCGACGAGCCCTCCGAGCCGCCCGAGGTGGAGCTGCGCGACCTCTCCGAGGGCCTGGTGCAGCCCGCCGCCGAGGACCCGGAGGTGGTGGTCGAGGTGGGCCCCGGCGGCCGCTGGGTCGCCGAGTACTACCCGCACGACAGCGCCGAGGAACTGCCCGACGGCGGGCTGCGGATCAGCCTGCGCGCCCCCGACCCGGGCTCGCTGCGCCGCCTCGCCCTGCGGCTCGGCCAGGACGGCCGGATCGTCGCGCCCCGGGAGCTGGCCGACAGCGCCCGGGACGCCGCCCGCCGGGCCCTCGCCGCCTACGACGGGCTCGACGCGGACCGGGAGCGGCTGTGAGCGGCCGGGGGCCGGGCGGACCGGGCGCCACCGGCGGGCCGGACGGCGGCGCCCCCGCGCTCACCGTCGCCCGGGAACCGGCGCCCTCCGCCGTCCGGGAGACCACCGGGCCCGCCGAGGAGTCCGTCACCGCCGCCCCCGGAGCGGGTGAGCCCGTGCGGTTCCGGGCCGGCTGCCCCGACTGCCGGGCGCGCTTCGAACTCCCCGCGGGCGCCCTGCGGCTGGCCGTCGGCGGGTCCAGCCGGACCACCTTCTACTCCTTCACCTGCCCCGAGTGCGGCGCGGCCGTCCGCAAGCCCGCCGGGGAGCGCATCGTCGAACTGCTCAGCGGCGGCGGGGTCAGCACCCTGCGGCTCCAGCCGAAGTCCTGACGGGTGCCCGGGCCCCGAGCCCGTTCTGCCGGGCGGATGCCGGGACTTCGGGCACCCTCCCCTAAGCTCGCAGCATGTTCTGGGCAATGCTCGCGATCGGACTCGGCTTCGCCGGGATCGCGGTCCTCGGTGTACTGGCGGTCCGGGTCTTCACGGAGGCGCAGCGGCTCGGGCAGCAGGTGGCGCGGGCCACCGAGGAGATCGGCCGGGCCTCCGAGGAACTGGAGCGGGCCGCGATGACCGCGGCCCGCGCGCACGGCGAGAGCCTGCCCACGGATCTGCGCTGAGCACCCGGCCCGGCACCGGGCGGCGGGCTTGAACGGATCGTGTCTGTCGGGCCCGGCCACCCGCCAGGTAGGCTTTTGCGCACGGCCCGAGGAATGGGGCGCGGGCCGTGACCGGGAGTACGCGCAGGTATTGCCGCACGTTCACCCCTGAGCGTTACGATCTCGGACAGCACGGTGGCCGGGACGCATCCGGTCGACGGGCAGCATCGCCCACGCCGCCTCGGTGAGAAGGTAGACATGTTTTCTGGAAAGCTCGGCGCTCCCGAGATCATTCTCATCCTTGTCGTCATCATCCTGCTGTTCGGCGCGAAGAAGCTCCCGGACATGGCGCGCTCGCTGGGCAAGTCCGCCCGGATCCTCAAGAGCGAGGCCAAGGCGATGAAGAACGACGGTGGGAAGGACCAGGACCAGACCCCGGCCGACCCGCCCGTCTCGGAGCAGCAGCGCACCATCCAGGCCGCTCCCGGCGACGTCGACAGCTCGCGTCCCGTCAGCGAGCCGACGGACTCCACCAAGCGCTGACTCAGGGCCGGAACCGACCGGCTCGCGGTACGAGATGAGGACGTGGGTTGCTCAAGTCTGCCCGCAAGAAGGAGAAGGATCCCGAGGGACGGATGTCTCTCGGCGATCATCTTCGTGAGCTCCGCAACCGGCTCGCGAAGGCCGTCCTGGCGATCGTCGTGGTCACGGTGGTCGCTGCCTTCTTCTACAAGGACATGATCGAGTTCTTCACCGAACCGATCCTCGACGCCGTCGGCTGCGAGGCCAGCTTCTCCGAGCTCGCGAAGCAGGAGAGCGGCACCTGTGCCCGGATCGTCCTCAACGGACTCCTGACGCCCTTCACCCTGGCGCTCAAGGTCTCCCTGACGGCCGGTGTGGTGCTCGCCTCGCCGATCTGGCTCTACCAGCTGTGGGCCTTCATCGCTCCCGGGCTGCACCGCCACGAGAAGAAGTACGCGCTCGCCTTCGTCGGCGCGGGCTTCCCGCTCTTCCTCGGCGGCGCCCTCTTCGCCTACCTCACGCTGCCCACCATGGCGACGGTGCTCCTCGACCTCTCGCCGGAGAACCTCGACAACCAGTTGCCCCTGGACGAACTGCTCGACCTGATCACCCGCATGGTGATCGTCTTCGGGCTCTCCTTCGAACTGCCGCTGCTGCTCGTGATGCTCAACCTCACCGGCATGATCACCGGCCGCCGGATGATCGGCTGGTGGCGCGGCATGATCATGGGCATCACCGTGTTCTCCGCGCTCGTCACGCCCAGCACCGACCCGCTGACCATGCTGGCGCTGGCCGGGCCGATCTGCTTCCTGTACTTCGTCGCCGCCGGGTTCTCCCTGGTCAACGACCGCCGCAAGGCCCGTATCGCCGCGCTCGGCCCCTCCGAGGACGAGGCCTCGGAGCTCGACTCCCCGGAGGAGATCGAGGAGGTGGAGGCGGTGGCCTCCGCGCCCGCCCTGCCGGAGCAGGCCGGTTCGGACCCGCACCGGGTCAACGGCTACGACGATGTGACCTGAGCCGTCCCGGGCCCTAGCTATCGAGGGGTCCCGGAGACGTGACCCGAGCCGTACCCGGGATGTGCCCTGAGCGGTTCCCGGGACGTGACCCGAGCGGTTCCCGGGGCGTCCGCCGCCGCCCAGCCGACGGAGCGTCAGCGGCGGCCCGCGGCAACGGAGTCCGCGGGCTCTGCCGGAGCTGTTGCCCTGGCGGGCGGCGGTTTATATCGTCCAGCCGTGACCCGCGAGATCATCCTCTTCGTCAATCCCACCGCCGGCCGCGGCCGCGGTGCCCGGGCCGCCCGACCGGTGGCCGACCTGCTGCGGACGGCGGGCCACCGGGTCCGCACGGTCGTCGGCAAGGACGCGGCCGAGGCCGTGGGCAAGGCGCGGGCGGCCGTCGCCGAGGGCACCGACGCCCTGATCGCCGTGGGCGGTGACGGCATGGCGGGGCTCGCCCTGCAGGTGGTGGGCGGTACCGAGGTGCCGCTCGGCCTGGTCGCCGTCGGCACCGGCAACGACCTGGCCCGCTCGCTCGGACTTCCGCTGCGGGACCCCCGGGCCGCCGCCCTGGAGCTCACCCGGGTACTCGCGGTGCCCGCCGCGGAGCCGCTGCGGGCGACCCCGGTGGACCTCGGCCGGGTCGCCGCCGGGACCGCGGGGATCGGCGGCCCCGGCCCGGGCGCGGAAGGCCCCGAGGCCACGGACCCCGGCGGTGCGGCCCCCGGCAGCGCGGGCGCGAGCCCCGGAAGCGCCGCCGCAGGCACCGGCACCTGGTTCGGGACCGTGCTCGCCTCCGGCTTCGACTCGCGGGTGAACGACCGCGGCAACCGGATCCGGCTGCCGCTCGGCCGGTTCAAGTACGACCTCGCCATCCTGGCCGAGCTGGCCGCCTTCCGGCCGATCCCGTACCGGATACGGCTCGACGGGGGAGAGGTGCGGGAGATCGAGGCGACCCTCGTCGCGGTGGGCAACGGGCCCTCCTACGGCGGCGGGATGCGGATCTGCGCCGGGGCCGACATGCACGACGGGCTCTTCCAGGTCACCGTCGTCGGCGAGGCGAGCCGTACCGATCTGCTGCGGGTCTTCCCGCGGGTCTACCAGGGCACCCACCTCGACCACCCCTCGGTCACCGTGCACCGGGCCGCCCGGGTCGAGCTGGCTGCGCCGGGGGTCACCGCGTACGCGGACGGGGACCCGGTGGGGGCGCTGCCGCTGACCGCCGAGTGCGTGCCGGGGGCGGTGCGGTTTCTCGGGCTCCGAGCGGGGCCGGTAGGACGATCCTCATAAAGATCGTGCACTGTCAGAGGTGGCCGGTAGTCTCGAAAGCACGATGACAGAGGATCTCTCACCGGCCGAGCGATATGCGGCAGCACGCAGGCGTGCCGCAGAGCAGGCGACCGCACTCGCCTCCTTCCGCGAGATGTACGACTTCGGGCTCGACCCCTTCCAGACCGAGGCCTGCCAGGCGCTCGAAGAGGGCATGGGGGTGCTGGTCGCCGCGCCCACCGGCTCCGGCAAGACGATCGTCGGCGAGTTCGCCGTCCACCTGGCGCTCGGCCAGGGCAAGAAGTGCTTCTACACCACGCCGATCAAGGCGCTCTCCAACCAGAAGTACAGCGATCTCGCCGCGCGCTACGGCGCCGACAAGGTCGGCCTGCTCACCGGCGACAACAGCGTCAACTCCGACGCCCCGGTGGTCGTGATGACCACCGAGGTGCTGCGGAACATGCTCTACGCGGGCTCCCAGGCCCTGCTCGGCCTCGGCTATGTGGTCATGGACGAGGTGCACTACCTCTCGGACCGCTTCCGCGGCGCCGTCTGGGAGGAAGTGATCATCCACCTGCCGGAGTCGGTCACCCTGGTCTCCCTCTCGGCGACGGTCTCCAACGCCGAGGAGTTCGGTGACTGGCTGGACACCGTCCGCGGCCGTACCGAGGTGATCGTCTCCGAGCACCGCCCGGTCCCGCTCTTCCAGCACGTGCTGGCCGGGCGGCGGATGTACGACCTCTTCGAGGAGGGCGAGGGCCGCAAGAGAGCGGTCAACCCCGATCTGACGCGGATGGCGAGGATGGACGCCAGCCGCCCCGCCTTCGGCAAGGACCGCCGCCGCGGCCGGGCGATGCGCGAGGCCGACCGGGAGCGCGAGCGCCGCCAGCGCACCCGGATCTGGACACCGGGCCGCCCCGAGGTCATCGAACGCCTCGACGCCGAGGGCCTGTTGCCCGCCATCACCTTCATCTTCAGCCGGGCCGGCTGCGAGTCCGCGGTGCAGCAGTGCCTGTACGCGGGGCTGCGGCTCAACGACGAGGAGGGGCGCGCCACCGTCCGCGAGATCGTGGAGAGGCGCACCGAGTCCATCCCCCGCGAGGACCTGCACGTCCTCGGCTACTACGAGTGGCTGGAGGGCCTGGAGCGCGGGATCGCCGCCCACCACGCGGGCATGCTGCCCACCTTCAAGGAGGTCGTGGAGGAGCTGTTCGTCCGCGGTCTGGTCAAGGCGGTCTTCGCCACCGAGACCCTCGCGCTCGGCATCAACATGCCCGCCAGGTCCGTGGTCCTGGAGAAGCTCGTCAAGTGGAACGGCGAGCAGCACGCCGACATCACCCCCGGCGAGTACACCCAGTTGACCGGGCGCGCGGGCCGCCGCGGCATCGACATCGAGGGCCACGCCGTCGTGCTCTGGCACCGCGGGATGAGCCCCGAGCACCTCGCCGGACTCGCCGGTACGCGTACGTATCCCCTGCGGTCCAGCTTCCGGCCCTCGTACAACATGGCCGTCAATCTGGTCCAGCAGTTCGGGCGGCACCGCTCGCGGGAGCTGCTCGAGACCTCCTTCGCGCAGTTCCAGGCGGACCGCGCGGTGGTCGGCATCTCCCGCCAAGTGCAGCGCAACGAGGAGGGGTTGGAGGGCTACAAGGCCTCGATGACCTGCCACCTCGGCGACTTCGAGGAGTACGCGGCGCTGCGCCGCCAGCTCAAGGACCGGGAGAACGAACTCGCCAGGCAGGGCGCCCTGCAGCGCCGCGCCGCGGCCGCCTCGGCGCTGGAGAAGCTGAAGCCGGGTGATGTGATCCACGTGCCCACCGGCAAGTTCGCCGGGCTCGCCCTGGTGCTCGACCCGGGCCTCGCCGCCGGCCGCTCCAACGGCCACCGGGGCTTCGAGCAGCACGACGGGCCGCGCCCGCTGGTGCTGACCGCCGAGCGCCAGGTCAAGCGGCTGGCCGCGATGGACTTCCCGGTGCCGGTGGAGCCGCTGGAGCGGATGCGCATCCCCAAGTCCTTCAACCCGCGCAGCCCGCAGTCCCGGCGCGATCTGGCCTCGGCACTGCGGACCAAGGCCGGGCACATCGCCCCGGAGCGGCACCGCAAGCAGCGCGCGGCGGCCGCCGACGACCAGGAGATCGCCCGGCTGCGGGCGGAGCTGCGGGCGCACCCCTGCCACGGCTGCGGCGAGCGCGAGGACCACGCCCGCTGGGCCGAGCGCTACCACCGGCTGCTGCGCGACACCGGCCAGCTGGAGCGCCGTATCGAGGGGCGCACCAACACCATCGCCCGTACCTTCGACCGGATCGTCGCCCTGCTGACCGAGCTCGACTACCTCCGGGGGAACGAGGTCACCGAGCACGGCAGGCGCCTCGCCCGCCTCTACGGCGAACTCGACCTGCTGGCCAGCGAGTGCCTGCGGGACGGGGTCTGGGAGGGCCTCGGGCCCGCCGAACTCGCCGCCTGCGTCTCGGCCTTGGTGTACGAGTCGCGGATCGGGGACGACGCGGTCGCGCCGAAGGTGCCGTCCGGGAAGGCGAAGGCCGCGCTCGGGGAGATGGTGCGGATCTGGGGCCGGCTCGACGCGGTCGAGGAGGAGTTCGGGATCAGCCAGACCGAGGGCGTCGGGCAGCGCGAGCCCGACCTCGGCTTCGCCTGGGCGGTGTACATGTGGGCCTCCGGCAAGGGGCTCGACGAGGTGCTGCGCGAGGCGGAGATGCCCGCCGGCGACTTCGTGCGCTGGTGCAAGCAGGTCATCGACGTGCTCGGCCAGATTGCCGCCGCCGCGCCCGCCGAGCAGTCGACGGTCGCCAAGAACGCCCGGCGCGCGGTCGAGGCGGTGCTGCGCGGAGTGGTGGCGTACTCCTCGGTGGGCTGACCCTCGGCGGCCGTCGGCGCGGGGCGCCGCCCGGGGGCGGCGCCGGACCGGCCGGGGCTCAGTGCTTGCGCAGGCGGCCCGCGATCGCGTGGCCGACGAAGAGGTAGACGACGGCGGCCAGACCGTAGCCGCAGACCACGCGCGCCCACTCCTTGTCGAAGGTGAACAGGTCGTGGGACCAGGTGGCGAGCCAGCGGGCCGTGTCATGGGTGACCTGCACCAGGTCGTTGCCCGGGTTGGCGTCCAGCAGGTAGAGCACGATCCACAGCCCGATGATGAAGGCGAGGATGTCCGCGGCGAGCGCGATGACTCTGCTGGCGGTCGAGGCGTTGCGCGAAAGTGTTGTCATGTACAGCGCCTTGCCCTTTGCGTCTCGGTGAAACGCTACCCGTTCGAAGCGGTATCGAACTGGCTGGTCAGAGACCGGGTGCCCGCCCCCGGCGGCCGGGGGTGAGCGGGGTCGAGGTATTCCGGATGCGCCTTCCGGCCGCGGTGCGCACGCGTCCATACGTGATCACCTTCTGCGAGCGGGCGACTTCGCTGCGTGCAAATGGAGTCGAGTCTAGGACTCCTGGCGGGCGATTTCAGGGCCTTGCGGAATATGACATGCGGTGGCTGCGGCGGGACTAAGCTCGCCCGCAGCGCACCGAGTTGAGACGTATTCGGGCCTTGGTTCCCTATGCACCCTATGTGTGCCCGGATCCGGCTGCTCCCGGCGGCGCGCGACGACCTAGGTCCCCCGTCAGGAAGTCTTCAGAGGGCAGACATGGTGAGTGTTGAACCGCCTCCCACCGGCCGCGAAGTCCCCTATGTGCGCGTACTGCTGCTGCCCGCCGTGCTGATGGCCGCGGTGGCCGCGGCCGCCGCGGCCCTGGTGGACGAAGAGGCGCGGCCGGCCGTCGCGGTGTGCGGGGCGGTGTGCCTGCTCCTCGTCCTCGCCGTCGCGGCCCAGGCGGTACGCGGCTTCCGTACGGCGCGGCGGCTGCGCGCCCGGCACGCCCACCAGATCGCCTTCCTCAAGCGCCGCACCGACGCCCACGAGGAGCAGAGCGTCCGCCTCGGGCGCGATCTGCTGCCCGAGGCGCTGCTGCGGCTCGGCCGGGGCGAGTCGCCCGCCGAGGTGGTGGGGGCGCTGGTGGACGCCGACCCGGTCCACCGCGATCTGCCGATGGCCGGTCGGGCGCTGCTGCGCGATGTCCTGGAGATCGTGGACAACGAGCGGGCGATGCGCGAGTCCGCGCAGCTCGCCTTCGTCAACATCGCCCGCCGGGTGCAGGCGATCGTCCACCGCCAGGCCGCCGAACTGCGCGAGATGGAGGAGGACCACGGCCGCAACCCCGAGGTCTTCGACGACCTGCTGCGCATCGACCACGGCACCGCCCTGATCGGCCGCCTCGCCGACTCCGTCACGGTGCTCGGCGGCGCCCGGCCCGGCCGCCAATGGCCCGGCCCCGTACCGCTGTTCAGCGTGCTGCGCGGGGCGATGTCCCGGATCCTCGACTACCAGCGCGTCGATCTGCACTCCCTGGTGGACGTGGCCGTCCTCGGCACCTCCGTCGAACCGCTCATCCACGCCTGCGCGGAACTCCTCGACAACGCCACCCGCTACTCGCCGCCGCAGACCCGGGTGCATGTCACCGCCGTCGAGGTGCAGACCGGTGTCGCCGTCGAGATCGAGGACGGCGGCGTCAGCCTCAGCGAGGAGGCCCGGGCCCGCGCCGAGCGGATGCTGGCCCAGGCCCAGGTGGGCATCGACCTCAACGACCTCGGCGAGACCCCCCGCCTCGGCATGGCCGTGGTCGGGCGGCTCGCGCAGATGTACGGGATGCAGGTCTCGCTGCGGCAGTCCGCGTACGGCGGCGTACGCGCCGTGCTGGTCGTGCCCCGCGAGATGCTCACCACCGCCCCGGCACCCGCGCTCGCGCACGGCATCGGCGCCGCCGCGGTGCCCCGGGTCAACGAGGAGGGGCGGCTCATCGAGGAGCCCGCCCGCCCGGCCAAGCGGCACCGGCAGCCGACCGGGCCCATCGCCTCGCCGCCGCTGGTCCCCGCCGTGGTCGCCGAGTCCTTCGACCCGCCCCAGATCGAGGAGTGGACCCCGAACGGCCTCCCGCAGCGCCGCAGCCGGGTCCGCTCCTCGTACACCCGCCGCCTCGCGGAACGCGCCCAGGCCGCGCCCGCCCGCGAGGCGCGCGGCGGCGACGGCGAACCCGAACCGGGCCTGTGGATCGAGGCGTTCATGACCGGCGCGAGCGGCTCGGACGAGACCAGCGCCGAGGGACGCCGCCACCCGGCGTCCGAGGAGGAGGGAAACCACCAGTGATCCACCAGCGCGCCAACTTCGACTGGATGCTCAAGGAACTCGCCGACGGCGTCCCCCAGACCCGCCAGATCGTGGTGCTCTCCGCCGACGGACTGCGCATCGCCCGGTACGGGGGCGATCCGGACGCCGCCGACCGGATCGCGGCCGCCTGCGCGGGACTCCAGAGCCTGGCCGCGGCCGTGGCCACCGAGATCCCCGAGAGCGACGGCCGGATGCGGATGGTCATCATCGAGGTCAGCGGCGGCTTCTTCTATCTGATGGCCGCGGGCGCCGGCGCCTACCTCGCCGTACTCGCCGACGAGACCGTCGACGCCGGGCTGATCGGCAACCGGATGCGCGACCTGGTGGTCCGCATCGGCGCCCATCTGACCAGCCCGCCCCGCCGCGACGGGCAGCCCGTATGACCGGTGCGCGGCGCGAACGGCGGGCCCCGACCGGGTCGGCCGCCAACCCGGAGCGCCTGTACGTCCTGACCGGGGGCACCGAGGCGGCCGAGCGGGCCGCTCTCGACCTGGTCACCCTGATCGTGGCGCGGGGCGAGGCGCCGCCCACCGCGCCGCCCGAACAGGCCGCCCTGCTGCGGATGTGCGCCACCCCGCTGTCGGTGGCCGAACTCTCCGCCTATCTGAACCTGCCGTTCAGCGTGGTGACCGTACTGCTGACCGAGCTGCTGGCGGCCCGGCTCGTCGAGGCGCGTGCCCCGGTCGTCCGCTCGGCGCTCCCGGACCGGACCCTTCTCGAAGCGGTGATGCATGGACTTCAACAGCTCTGACACCCTCGCCGGTCCCCGCCGCGAGGACGTGCTCCCGGCGACGGCCGCCTCCGCGGTGAAGGTCGTGATCGTCGGCGGTTTCGGGGTCGGCAAGACCACCATGGTCGGCTCGGTCAGCGAGATCAGACCGCTGACCACCGAGGAGACGATGACCCAGGCCGGGATCGGCATCGACGACGACTACGGCTCCGCCACGAAGACCGCCACCACCGTCGCCATGGACTTCGGCCGGATCAGCATCACCGAGCAGCTGGTCCTCTACCTCTTCGGCACCCCCGGCCAGGAGCGCTTCTGGTTCCTGTGGAACGGGCTCTTCGAGGGCGCCCTCGGGGCCGTCGTCCTGGTGGACACCCGGCGCCTGGAGGTCAGCTTCGACGTCATCGGGCGCCTGGAGGAACGCGGGGTGCCCTTCGTGGTGGCGGTCAACTCCTTTCCGGGTGCGCCCCGTTACCCGGTCGCCGAACTCCGCGCCGCCCTCGACCTGCCCGAGGAGATCCCGATCCTGCACTGCGACGCCCGCCGCCGCGCCTCCAGCCGGGACGTCCTGCTCAGCCTGATGCGCTTCCTGCACTCCCTGAGCACCGCCCCGTCCTGAGCACGGCCCCTCGCGGGAGCCCGCCGGGTCCCCGACTCCACTGCCGCGCACCCCAGTTGACCGATCAGACGGCCCCACCGCACGTACGCCCTCACCCGGAACCGGAACCTCGGAGCGACACCGTGACGACCCCTTCGCCCTACCGACCCGGCACCGACGACACCGCCCCCGCGCCCCCGCCGGGCTGCCCCGCGCACGGCCGCGGGCCCGGCGGTGCGCACCGCCTGTACGGACCCGAGGCGGAGGACCTGGCCGCCGTCTACGAGCGGATGCGCGCCGAGCACGGGGCGGTCGCCCCCGCCCTGCTCCACGACGACCTGCCGGTCTGGGCGGTCCTCGGGCACGCCGAGAACCTCCGGATGGTGCGCAACTCCTCGCACTTCACCCGCGATTCACGCCACTGGCGAGCCGTCCAGGACGGCTCCGCGGGCCCCGACCACCCGCTCGCCCCGGTCTTCACCTGGCAGCCGATGTGCAGCTTCGTCGAGGGCGCCGAGCACCGCAGGCTCCGCGGGGCGGTGACCGGCGCGATGGCCACCATCGACCACCGCGGGGTGCGCCGCCACATCAACCGCTTCAGCCAGCGCCTGGTCAACGAGTTCTGCGAGGACGGCCGCGCCGACCTCGTCTCCCGCTTCGCCGAGCACCTGCCGATGATGGTGATGTGCCAGGTCATCGGCATGCCCGAGGAGTACGACGAGCGGATGGTGCAGGCCGCCCGCGACATGATCCAGGGCACCGAGACCGCCATCGCCAGCAACGCCCATGTGATGGCGGCGCTCACCCGGCTGGTGCGCCGCCGCCGGGAGCGGCCGGTCGAGGACTTCACCAGCGCCCTGATCACCCACGAGTCCCGGCTCTCCGACGAGGAGGTGGCCCAGCACCTGCGCCTGGTCCTCATCGCCTCCTACGAGGCCACCGCCAACCTCATCGCCAATGTGCTGCGCATGGTGCTCACCGACCCGCGCTTCCGCGCCCAGCTCAACGGCGGCCGGATGACGGTGCCGGAGGCGGTCGAGCAGTCGCTCTGGGACGAGCCGCCGTTCAGCGCCATGGTCGGCTACTTCGCCACCCAGGACACCGAGTTGGGCGGCAAGCACATCCGGGCGGGCGACGGACTCATCCTCGGCATCGCCCCGGGCAATGTCGACCCGGCGGTACGCCCCGACCCCGAGGCCCCCATGCAGGGCAACCGGGCGCACCTGGCCTTCAGCGGCGGGCCGCACGAGTGCCCCGGCCAGGACCTCGGCCGCGCCATCGCCGACACCGGCGTGGACGCCCTCTTCATGCGACTGCCGGATGTCGAACTCGCCGTGCCCGAGGGAGAGTTGCGCTGGCGGTCCTCGGTGCTCTCGCGGCACCTGGTGGAGCTGCCGGTGCAGTTCGCGCCCCGGCCTCCGCAGGAACCCGCCGGGCAGGCCGTCACCGTACCGGCGCCGCGCGGCAACTGGGAGGTCTCCTCCCTGACCGCGAACTCGGCCGCGAACTCGGCCCCGACGGCGGCGACTTCGGCACCCGTGCCCGCCTCGGAGCCCGCGCCGGAACCGGCCGCCACCGCACCGGCGACCGCCCCCGGTGCCGCCCGCCACGCCCAGAGCGAGCGCCGCGGCGGCCTCGGCCGGCGCCTCCTGCGGTGGTGGCGGGGCCAAGGGCGGTGAGCGAGAGGGGAGTTGCCTCCCGGTCGGGTCAAGGTCCTTGAGCGGCTGAGGAGTTGGACGTCGAGACGGGGCGCGCGGGCAGGATCTGAGCGCAGTCGGGCGGGTCAAGTGGGCTGGTCCGCACGGCCGTTCAGTCCTCGGAGGGCGGGCTGCTGGCCCAGCGGATGGCCCGGGTCAGGATCCGGCCCGCGGGACGTACGCCCGCCGTCTCGACCAGGGGCAGCCGCGGCAGCCAGAGCATGGCCCGGGCCCAGGACGGGAGCAGCGCCACCGCGTTGGCGGCGAGGATCGCGTACGGGCCGCGTACCGCGAGGGGCAGCGGGGGCCGCAGCAGCAGGAAGCGGGCGGCCTCCCGGGCCTCGGGGGTCGCACGCAGCTCGGGGCGGTAGGCCTTCAGCCGGGCGCGCAGCGCGGCCACGTCCCGGGGCGGGTCGAGCGCGCCGAGGGCGCCGGCCACCTCGGCGGTGTCGGCCACGTACGCGTCGTAGTCGGCGTCCGAGAGCGGCGCCGCCCCGTAGAGCCGGTGGGCGCGCAGGAAGCAGTAGGCCTCGGCGGTGTGCACCCACTCCAGGAGGTGCGGGTCCCCGGCGTGGTAGTCGAGGCCCTCCGCGGTCACCCCGCGCACCCGCTCG
This sequence comes from Streptomyces physcomitrii, assembly GCF_012273655.1. Lineage (GTDB taxonomy): Bacteria > Actinomycetota > Actinomycetes > Streptomycetales > Streptomycetaceae > Streptomyces > Streptomyces physcomitrii. Next base: position 182,525 of record NZ_JAAWWP010000012.1, read on the forward strand.
TGAACCGAACGCACCCGGTCCACGGCGTGCTCGGCGTCCTCGGCGGTGCCGTAGGTGGTGACCGCGAGGAAGTAGCTGGTCCGCTGGAGGCGGCCCCAGGGGTCGCCGCGGTAGCCCGAGTGCGCCGCGACAGCGGCCATGGCCCGCGGATGCAGGGACTGCAGCAGCAGCGCGCTCAGTCCGCCGGTGTACATGGCGGCGTCGGCGTGCACGGTGCGGATGGGCCGCTCCGGGGCGAACCAACGCGGCCCCGGGGTGTCGTGGATACGCGCGCGGTGCCGTTCACCCTCGGGCCCGGCCACCCGCGCGAACAGGCTCCGGCCGAGCCGCCGGCGCAGCTCCGCGATTCCGGTGTCCGGGATGCTCATAAGTCCAGTATCCGCCGCCCGGCCGGTACGGGGGAGTGGTTCACGGCGCGGGGCGGGCCCGGGCGGCTCCACCGGGCGGGGCGGCCCGGCGCGGGGGCGCCGCTCAGCACGGCTGCTCCGTGCCGTCCGCTGTCCCGCCGTCCGCCGTCCCGTACTCCGCGCCGGACCAGGCCGAGAGCCGGCGGCGGCTGTCGAAGCGGTGCCGGCCGCCGGTCACCGGGTCGGTGAACTCCAGGGTGCGGGCGAGGAGTTGGAGCGGGCTGCCCAGGTCCTCCGGGGTGTCGGCCGGGGCCACCTCCGGGTAGAGCGGGTCGCCGAGGAGGGGGATGCCGAGGGCGTTCATGTGCACCCGGAGCTGGTGGGTGCGGCCCGTGGTGGGGAGCAGGCGGTAGCGGCCGAGCCCGGCGCGGTGCGCGAGGAGTTCGATGTGGCTCACGGCGTTGGGCTCGCCGGGCACCTCCTCGGCGGTGAGCCGCCCGGGCTCCTTCTCGATCCGGCTCTGCACGGTGCGCGGCAGCGCCAGCTCGGGCCGGTACGGCGCCACCCCCTCGTACTCCTTGTGGATCCGGCGGTCCCGGAAGAGGGTCTGGTACCGGCCGCGCTCCTCGGGACGCAGGGTGAACAGGACCAGACCGGCGGTCAGCCGGTCGAGCCGGTGGGCGGCGCCGAGCTGCGGCAGGTCCAGCTCGCGGCGCAGCCGGGCCAGCGCGGTGTCGGTGATGTGCGAGCCGCGCGGGGTGGTGGCGAGGAAGTGCGGCTTGTCGGCGACCAGGATGTGCGCGTCCCGGTAGACCACCTCGATCCCGAAGGGCACCGGCTCCTCGGGCGCCGGCTCCCGGTGGAACCAGACGAAGAGCCCCGGTTCGTACGGGGTCGCCCGGGTCACGGCGGCGCCGTCCGCGAGGACGAACTCACCCCGGTCCAGCATGGCGTCGACGACCGCGGCCCCCGGGGCGAGGCGCTCGGCCAGGTGGTCCCGGACGGTGGCCCAGGACCCCTCGCCCGGCAGCCGCAGCCGTACCGGATCCACTCCCTCACGCTGGGGGAGCGGGCAGCCGGGAACCTGCGGTCTGCGTCTCATCACGGTCCAGCGTACGGGGGCGGGCGCGGGCGGGTCCGGCCTTGGACGCCCCAGCCGGGTCCGGTCCATGGGCGCCTGCCTCCGCACCGCTCGCCCGCTCGGCCCCGCCCGTCGTCCCCTCGGCCGGGCCGCCCCCTCGGCCGGCCCGGACCGCTCAGGCCGTCCCGGTGCCGCTCTCCTGCTCGGCCTCGACCTCCGCGTTCCAGTCGCGCTTGGAGGCCTGCCAGCCGTCCTCGTTGTGGCCGAGGCGCCAGTATCCGGAGATCGAGAGCTGCTCGCGGGGGATCGCCCGCTCGACGCGGAGCAGGCGGCGCAGCTCCTTGACGAAGCCCGCCTCGCCGTGGACGAAGGCGTGCACCTTCCCGGCGGGGAACTCCAGGGCGCGGACCGCCTCCACCAGCGCGGCGCCGACCGGCCGCCCGCCCCGGTGCAGCCAGACGATCTCCGCGTCGGTGGTGATCTTCTGCTCCTCCTCGGGCCCGGCGACCTCGACGAACGCCCGGGCGTCGGCGCCCCGGGGCAGCGCCTCCAGGGCGGCCGCGACGGCGGGCAGGGCGCTCTCGTCACCGGCGAGCAGATGCCAGTCGGCCGCCGGGTCCGGGGCGTAGCCGCCGCCGGGGCCGAGCAGCCGGATGCGGTCGCCGGGCCGGGCCGCGGCGGCCCAGGGACCGGCCAGGCCCTCCGCGCCGTGCACCACGAAGTCGACGGTCAGCTCGCGGCTCTCCGGCTCCCAGGCGCGCACCGTGTAGGTACGGGTCACCGGCCACTGGTCCCGGGGCAGCTCGGCGCGGATCTGCTGGATGTCGAAGGGCTCGGGGTAACCGACCCCGGCGGGCGGGAAGAGGATCTTGACGTAGTGGTCCGTGCAGTCCCCGGCCGTGAACTGCGCGAGGCCCTCGCCGCCGAGCACCACGCGCTGCATGTGCGGGGTGAGCCGCTCGGTGCGGACCACCTCGGCGAGATGTACCTGGGGTGCGGAACGCTTGGCCATGGAGGACTCCCCGTCAACTGCTCGGCATTTGTACTTAGGGTGTCCTAAGTTAGCAGCTTCCGGTGAACGGTCCCCCGGTCGGCTCCCGCCACTCCGGCCCGGGGCGGTACGCGTCCTCAGGCGCCCCCGAGGGTGGTGAGCAGCCGCTCCAGGGAGCCGCCGAGATTCCAGCGCGCGGCCAGCTCGTCCAGGGCGGCGGCATCGCGCGGCCCCGTGGGCAGGGCCGGGTCGTGCTCCGGCACCGGGACGTCGGTGGCCACCCGGACGACCTTCGGGGCGACCGCGAGATAGGGCCGCGACTCGTCGAGGCGCCTGCGCTGGGTCGGGGTGAGCCTGGCGGTGCGGTCGCCGACGGCCGCGAGGATCCCGGCCAGGTCGCCGAACTCGGCCAGCAGTTTGGCGGCGGTCTTCTCGCCGATGCCCGGCACCCCCGGCAGGCCGTCGCTCGGGTCGCCGCGCAGCAGTGCCAGATCCGCGTACCCGCCGCCGTCCACGCCGTACTTCTCGCGCAGCCAGGACTCGTCGGTCAGCTGGAGCGAGCCGACGCCCTTGAGCGGATAGAGCACCCGCACGCCCCGGGCGTCGTCGACCAGCTGGTAGAGGTCGCGGTCGCCGGTGACGATGTCCACCGGGCCCTTCGCCCGGGTGGCCAGGGTGCCGATCACATCGTCCGCCTCGTACCCCGCGACGCCGATCCGCGCGATGCCGAGGGCGTCGAGCACCGCCTCGATCACCGGGACCTGCGGGGCGAGGGTGTCCGGCACCTCCTCCTCGTCCGGCCCCGCGGCGTGCTCCTCGGCGACCCGGTGCGCCTTGTACGAGGGGATCAGCTCGACCCGCCACTCGGGCCGCCAGTCGGCGTCCATGCAGGCCACCAGCTCGTCGGGGCGGTGGTCGCGCACCAGGCGGTCGATGAAGTCGAGCAGCCCGCGCACGGCGTTCACCGGGGTGCCGTCGGGCGCCCGCACCGACTCGGGCATGCCGAAGTACGCGCGGAAGTAGAGGGAGGCGGTGTCGAGGAGCATGAGCCGTCGCTGAGTCACCCGGGCATCATGCCGCACCCCACCGACAGCGCCCTCACGCTCCGCGTCCGTACCTCGCGATTGGTGCAAATCAAGCCAGAAGGGGAAGCTGTGACCTGCGGCACTGGCTGGTTTGACGCGTGTAAACCGGGGCAGGCGCGCACGCGGTGTGGACCGGCCCCGCCCAGTTGCGGCCGGCTGATGCGGGCAGAACCCGTTCCACACCCCGGCCTGCGACCGGGGAGACGCGGGCCCGCTTCGCTCGACCCGAGAGGTGCATGTGTCCAGACTGCAAGCAGAGCATCTGTACAAGGTGTTCGGCAGACGAGCCGCTGACGCGGTGGAGAAACTGAAGGGCGGTGCGGACCGCGAGGAAATGCGGGCCGAGGGGACCACCGCCGCCGTCATCGACGCGTCCTTCACCGTCGAGCCAGGGCAGATATTCGTGGTCATGGGCCTCTCCGGCTCCGGCAAGTCCACGCTGCTGCGGATGCTGAACGGGCTGCTCGAACCGACATCGGGCCAGGTCCTCTTCGACGGGCAGGACCTGACCGCACTCGGCGCCCGGGAGCTGCGCCGCGTACGGGCCACCCGGATCAGCATGGTCTTCCAGCACTTCGCGCTCTTCCCGCACCGCAGCGTCCTGGAGAACGCCGCCTACGGCCTGGAGGTCCAGGGCGTGGCGCGGTCCGAGCGGGAGCGGCGGGCCACCGAGGCCCTGGAGCTGGCCGGGCTCAAGGGCTGGGAGAAGTCCTGGCCCGACGAGCTGTCCGGCGGCATGCAGCAGCGCGTGGGCCTGGCCCGGGCGCTGGCCACCGACGCCGACCTGCTGCTCATGGACGAGTCCTTCAGCGCGCTCGACCCGCTGATCCGCCGGGACATGCAGGACCAGCTCCTGGAACTCCAGCGGCGGCTGAAGAAGACCATCGTCTTCATCACCCACGACCTCAACGAGGCGATGCGCCTCGGCGACCGCATCGCGGTCATGCGCGACGGCCGCATCGTGCAGACCGGCACCGCGGAAGACATCCTTGTCACCCCCGCCAACGACTATGTCGCCGCCTTCACCCAGGACGTCGACCGCTCCCGGGTGCTCACCGCGGGCGCGGTGATGGCCGACCCCGAGGAGGCCTTCGGGACCAGGACTGCGGGCGGCAAGGAGCTGCGGACCGCCGAGGACGTCCTCGCCGCGGCCCCCGCCACGGTGCGCGAGCACACCCCCGTACTGGAGCTGTTCACCCCCTGTGCGGGCAGCGAGACCCCGGTCGCCGTCACCGACGCCGAGGGCCGCCTCACGGGTGTGGTCACCCGGCAGCGGCTGCTCGCCGTGCTCGGGGACCCGATGCCGCCGGAGGAGCCCGCGGCAGCGGCGCCCCCGGTGGCCATCGGCAAGGACGACAGCGACACGGGCAAGGTGAGCGCGGGTGCCTAGGATTCCTCTCGGCGACTGGGTCGACAGCGGGGTCGACTGGCTCGTCGACCACATGGCCTGGCTCTTCGACTTCGTGAAGTCGGTCTGCAACGGGATGTACGACGCCATCGACGGGGTGCTCACCGCGCCCGAGCCGATGCTGCTCGCGGGCATCCTCGCGGTTCTCGCCTTCTGGCTGCGCGGCCTGACCGGCGGCGTGCTCGCCTTCGCGGGCTTCCTGCTCATCGACTCCCTCGAACTGTGGGAGGACGCGATGGGCACCCTCTCACTCGTCCTGGTCGCGACGATCATCGCGCTGCTGATCTCGGTACCGCTCGGGATCTGGGCCGCGCGCTCGAACACGGTCAGCGCGGTCGTACGGCCCGTCCTGGACCTGATGCAGACCATGCCGGCCATGGTCTACCTCATCCCGGCCATGCTCTTCGTGGGCCTCGGCGTCCCGGCGGGCATCGTCGCCACCCTGATCTTCGCCCTGCCGCCCGGGGTGCGGATGACCGAACTCGGCATCCGCCAGGTCGACAAGGAACTCGTCGAGGCCGCCGAGGCCTTCGGCACCTCGCCGCGCAACACCCTGCTGCGGGTGCAGCTGCCGCTGGCGCTGCCCACGATCATGGCGGGCGTCAACCAGGTGATCATGCTGGGCCTGTCGATGGTGGTCATCGCGGGCATGGTCGGCACCGGCGGGCTCGGCGGCGCGGTCAACGAGGCGATCGGCAACCTCGACGTCGGTCTCGGCTTCGAGGCCGGCCTCGGCATCGTCATCATCGCCATCTACCTGGACCGCCTCACCAGCGCCCTCGGCACCCAGCTCTCCCCGCTCGGCCGCCGCGCCGCCCAGAAGGCCCGTACCACCGGTGGCCTGAAGTTCTGGGACTACCGCCCGCGCCCCGCGGTCGCGGTCGTCGGTGTCGTCGTCCTCGCGCTGGTCGCGGGCGGCATGGGCGTCTTCGGCACGAGCGACTCCGGGAGCACCGAGGCCTCGACCGACGTCGGCCAGGGCAAGGAACTCAGCATGGGCTACGTCCCCTGGGACGACGCCATTGCCTCCACCTACCTGTGGAAGGAGATCCTCGAACAGCGCGGCTACAAGGTGAAGCCCACCGAGTACACCGCGGGCCCGCTGTACACCGGACTCGCCCAGGGCCAGATCGACTTCCAGACCGACTCCTGGCTGCCGGTCACCCACGCCGAGTACTGGAAGAAGTACGGCAAGAAGCTGGAGGACCTCGGCAGCTGGTACGGCCCCACCTCGCTCGAAATCTCGGTGCCCTCCTACGTCAAGGGTGTGGACTCGCTCGCCGACCTCAAGGGCAAGGGCAGCACCTTCAAGGGCAAGATCATCGGCATCGAGCCCAGTGCGGGCGAGATGGGCCTGCTGAAGAAGAAGGTGCTCGGCGCGTACGGCCTGGACAAGGAGTACGAGGTCGTGGACGGCTCCACGCCCGCGATGCTCACCGAGCTGAAGCGCGCCTACGCCAAGAAGCAGCCGGTCGCGGTCGTGCTCTGGTCCCCGCACTGGGCCTACAGCGACTACGACCTCAAGAAGCTCAAGGACCCCGAGAACGCCTGGGGCAAGGGCGACGGCATCCACATGACGGCCCGCAAGGGCTTCAGTGAGGAGAACCCGCAGGTCGCCAAGTGGATCAAGAACTTCAAGATGAGCGAGAAGCAGCTCACCGGCCTGGAGGCCGAGATCCAGAAGAAGGGCGGCAAGGGCAAGGAGCAGGAGGCCGTCCGCTCGTGGCTGAAGAAGAACCCCTCGCTCGTCGACAAGTGGGCGCCCGTCGCCCAGAAGGGCGAGGGCGAGGCCGCCCGCGCCCTGAACGTCGGCTGGTTCCCGTGGGAGGAGGACATCGCCGTCACCTACCTGTGGAAGGCCGTCCTCGCGGAGCGCGGCTACCGGATGAACCTCAAGCAGTTCGCCGTCGGCCCGGTCTACACGGCGCTGGCGCGGGGTGATCTGGACCTCCAGTTCGACGGCTGGCTGCCGTACGCGCAGAAGTCGTACTGGGACAAGAACAAGGAGAACCTCAAGGATCTCGGCAGCTGGTACTCGCCCACCTCGCTGGAGGTGGCGGTGCCCTCGTACGTCAAGGGCGTGAAGTCGCTCGCCGATCTCAAGGGCAAGGGCGACACCTTCAAGGGCAGGATCATCGGCATCGAGCCGGGCACCGGCGAGATGAACCTGCTCAAGCAGAAGGTGCTGCCCGGCTACGGCCTGGACAAGGAGTACGAGGTCGTGGACGGCTCCACGCCCGGCATGCTCACCGAGCTGAAGCGCGCCTACGCCAAGAAGGAGCCGGTCGCGGTCGTGCTGTGGACCCCGCACTGGGCCTACAACGAGTACAAGCTGACCAAGCTGGCCGACCCCAAGGGGCACTTCGGGACGGGCAATACGATCCGGACCATCTCCAGCAAGAAGTTCCCCGAGCAGTACCCGCGGCTCACCAAGTGGATCAAGGACTTCAAGATGAGCGAGAAGGAACTCGCCGGTCTGGAGAACGAGATCAAGGACCGCGGCAAGGGCAAGGAAGAGGAGGCCGTCGCCGCCTGGATGAAGCAGCACCCGGGCATCGTCGACCGGATGGCGCCGATGTAGCGGCGCGAGGGGCCGGTCCCCCCGCGAGGCGGGGACCGGAGCACTCCGGGTGAAGGGCGGGCACCGCTGTGTGGCGGGGCCCGCCCTTCGGCGTGAGCGGCCGGGTACCGGCCGTGGCCGGGGGGCCCGCCAGGATGCCGTAGGGACACAGCTTGGCGGCCGACCGGTACCGGTTGGGCGGAAATCGGGGAAAACCATCGCCGCGGCCCGGATTTCACGAGACTGTGTGCACGCCAAGAGGACGGAGCCCGGGTTCCGCTTGCGGATGGTGCGTAAGGTGCAGAGAGACACACCGGATCGCGGCCCGTTCGCAGCACGGCCGCGGGGCGAGGCACGGGAGGGAGTGGGGGCGATGGACGACAAGGAGAACCGCCGGGTGGGAGCGGCCGTCCGCAGGCGCCGCCGTTCGCTGCACCTCACCCTGGCCACCGTCGCCGAGCGCAGCGGGCTGTCCGTGCCCTTCCTCAGCCAGGTCGAGAACGACCGGGCCCGCCCGAGCGCCCAGTCCCTGCAGAAGGTCGCCGACGCCCTCGGCACCACCGCCGTGGAACTCCTCGACGCCGCCGACCCGGCCCGCGAGGTGGACCTGCTGCGCGCCGAGGCCGAACCGGAACCGGCGGCCGGATCCCGGGTCCGCGCCCTGGTCCGCGGCCGCCACCAGCTGCACGCCCTGGAGTTCACCGGCGACCACGACGGCCGCCGCGAATTCCAGCACCGCAACGACGAGTTGCTCTATGTCGCGGACGGCGCCGTCGAGGTGGAGGCCGAGGGCCGCGCCTACCGCCTGGTGCGCGGCGACACCCTCTACCTGACCGGCGGCGTCCGCCACCGCTGGCGGGCCACCGTGCCGGACACCCGGGTCCTGGTGGTCGCGGTGGCCGGGCACATCGACGCGATCGAGGAGCGCGGGCGGAGCTGAGGCGCTCTCCGCCGCCGGGGTGCCCCAGGTCGGTGCGTGAGGTCCGGGCCGCGCCCGCCCGCATCCGTGTCCCGCTCCGCGCGGCCCCGCACGCCGCCGTCCGGTCTCCGCCTCCCGCCACCGCGCGGCCTTCGCCTCCCGCCGCCGTCCGGCCTTCGCCTCTCGCCGCCGTCCGGCGTCCGCCTCCCGCCACCGCGCGGGCCGGTCCCTACGCTCCGTAGTACCGATCCGCCCGCGAAGCACCGCTCACCCGTCCTGCGGACCGCCGCCGCCCTGACCCCCGGCGAGCGCCTCCTCCAGCCGGTCGAAGCGCCGGTGCAGGGAGCGCACCGTGTCCTCCGCGTCCCCGGCGGCGTCCTGGGCGAGTCGCCGCGCCTCGTGCTCCGCCTTGTGCAGCAGCCGGGCCCGGCGCTGCTCGTGGCCGACGAACCAGGTCGCGAGGGCCGCGGTCACCATCCCGAAGGTGGTGATGCCGACGCCCATCACCACCAGGGCGACGATCCGGCCCCAGAGGGTGACCGGGTAGAGGTCGCCGTAGCCCACGGTGGTGGCCGTCTCCACCGCCCACCACAGCGCCTTGGGATAGTCGGTGATGTTGGCGCCGGACGCGCCCTCCTCGGCGGCGACCACCGCCCAGGAGGAGACGAAGACCGTGACGAGCAGCGAGAGCGTCGCGGTCCCGGCGGCCTTGAGGTGCAAGGAGCGGTGCTCGCCGCCCAGGAAGAGCCCGAGCATGCGGTTGAAGATCCCCGGCTGCATGGCGACAGCCTGCAACGCGGCGGCCCCCGGACCCGGCTCCGACGCGCCCGCCCCACCCCGGCCCCGCCCACCGGGCCGCCCGGATTCTCCTCCGCAGGCGCCCGTATCCCCGTACGGCACCGTCCGGCTCTCCGTACCGGACCGTCCGTATCCCTGTACGGGACCGTCCGGATCCGGCCACCGACGCATCCGTCCCGGCCCACGGCCCCGCAGAGATCCCGACCCGTCCGCCCACGCCCCGGACACCCCCTAGGCTCGGCATCCCGGCCGCCGTCCGAAGGAGCGCACCGATGCCGCCTCCCCGAGTCGTCTCGCTCGTGCCCTCGCTGACCGAGACGCTCGCGGTGAGCGCGCCGGGTGCCCTGGTCGCCGCGACCGACTGGTGCACGCACCCGGCCGGGCTCGGCGTCCCGCGGATCGGCGGCACCAAGAATCCGCGGGTCGGGGAGATCCTCGCGCTCGCCCCCGAGCTGGTGCTCGCCAACGAGGAGGAGAACCGCGCCCCGGACCTGGCGGAGCTGCGCGCCGCGGGCATCGAGGTCCTCCTCACCGAGATCCGCACCCTGCCCCAGGCCTTCCGCGAGCTGGCCCGGGTGCTCACCGCCTGCGGGGTCCCGTCCCGCCCGCGCTGGCTCGACGCCGCCGAGGAGGCCTGGTCCGCGCCGCCCGTCCAGGAGCCCGGGCGTACGGCCGTGGTCCCCGTCTGGCGGCGGCCCTGGATGGTGCTCGGCCGCGACACCTTCGCCGGGGACCTGCTCGCCCGCCTCGGCGTGCGCAACTTCTACGCCGGGCACGAGGAGCGCTACCCCCGGGTGCCGCTGGGGGAGTTGACCTCCGGCGGGGCCGAACTGGTGGTGCTGCCGGACGAGCCGTACCGCTTCACCGCCGAGGACGGGCCCGAGTCCTTCCCGGTGCCCGCGGCCCTGGTCAGCGGGCGCCACCTCACCTGGTACGGGCCCTCGCTCGCCGAGGCGCCCGCGGTCCTCGCCGCCCAGCTGGGGGCGCCGCTCCGCCCGGCCTGAGCTTCCGCGCCCGCGAAACGGGCCCCCGGCCGGAACCCGCCGGGGGCGCGTGTACGACCGCTGACCGGGCGTTCTACAGTGCCGCCATGAGCATGTCGACCCCGCCCGGCTGGTATCCGGATCCCGACGCACCGGGCGCAGAGCGCTGGTGGGACGGCACCACCTGGACCGAGCACCGGCGCACCCCCGCGCCGGAGACCGCACCCGGCGGCTTCGGCCCGGCCCAGGGCGGCTTCGGCCCCGCGCAGGGCGACTACCCCACGGCCGCGATGGCCCCGCGCACCGACACCAACGGCAGCCGCAGCAAGGTCATCGCCCTGACCGTGGCCGGGGTGGTCCTGGTCGCCGCGATCGCCGCCGGTGCCCTGCTGCTCGGCGAGGACGACGAGGACCCCGAGCCGGACCCGGGCCCGACGGCCACCGCCTCCGCCTCGCCGACGCCCACGCCGTCCCCCTCGCCGAGCGAGTCGCAGGAGTCCGAGGACCCCGACCCCTCCCGGGCGACCGACCAGCTCAACGGCATCAGCGTGCCCGTACTCGACGGCTGGGAGAAGCCCGACGACTACGCCAGCGACGTCAGCGTCCTGGTCACCACCCCGCACACCTACGACTGCCCGGGCGACGCCGGATTCTGCCACCACGGCACGGTCAGCAGCCGGACCGCGACCGGCAGCAGCGAGACCTCCGCGAAGGCCCTCGCCACCAAGGACATCTCCGACGCCGCCGAGAAGGCCTACGGCACCGACGCCCTCGACCGCGAGCCCTTCGACGGCATCACCTCGCACAAGCAGGTCAAGTCGGAGCGGGTCACCGTGGCCGGGCGCGAGGGCTATCTGGTCCGCTGGAAGGTGAAGACCGGTGCCGGGCCCGGCGGTTACGTGCAGTCGGTGGCCTTCCCCTCCAGCACCGGGTCCCAGTCGATGGTCCTGGTGCGGATCGTGGTGGACGCGGGCAAGGACGCGCCCCCGGTCGGCGACATCGACAAGTTCGTCGAGGGGATCCGCGGGCTCGGCGAGGAGTCCGGGGACGGCGGCGTCGGCAGCTCCGTCGACCCCGGGGAGTAGGCGCCCGCGGCGCTCCGGACGGCACCACGGACCGCCCGGCCCCGCCCGTTGGGGGCTCAACTCGCCCTGCTTCGGGCCTCCTAGGCCGTGTCCGGACGCGGCCTAGGTGTGTTGTCCGGACACGGCCTAGAGGAAGGTGTGGCCCTCGCCGCGGTAGGTGGGGACGGTGGCGGTGATCCGTTCGCCCTCCACCAGGTGCAGGTTCTCGAAGCGCTCGCACAGCTCCCCGGCCTTCGCGTGCCGGAACCAGACCCTGTCGCCCAGGAGGAGGTCGTCGGCGGCGCTGCCCAGCAGCGGGGTCTGCACCTCGCCCGCGCCCTCCAGCGGGTCGTAGCGCAGCCCCTCCGGCAGCCAGGGCTCCGGCAGCCGGTCGGTGCCCGCCGCGCCCGAGGCCGGGTAGCCGCCGCCGAGCACCGTGACCACACCGGGCCCCGGCCTGCGCACCACGGGCTGCGCGAACAGGGCGGCCGGCCTGCCGCGGAAGGAGGAGTAGTCGTCGAAGAGCCGCGGTACGTACAGTCCGGAACCGGCGGTCACCTCGGTCACCGCCTCCTCGGCGGCGGTGTGCTGCACACTGCCGGTGCCGCCGCCGTTGACGAATTCCAGCTCCGGCACCACCGCGCGCACCGCCCGCACGGCGGCCGCCCGCCGCACCGCCAGTTCCCGCCGCGCCGCCGCCTGCATGGCCCGGACGGCGCGGGAGCGCAGCGGCTTGCCGCGCACCGTGTCGCCGACACCGGCCACATGGCCCTCGTAGCCCATCACCCCGGCCAGCCGGAAGCCGGGCCGCCGGTCCACGGCGCGGGCCAGTTCGGCGAGCGCGGCGGGGGAGTGGAGCGGGGAGCGGCGGGCGCCTATCCGGACCCGGCCGCCCAACAGGCGGTAGGAGGTGTCCAGTTCGAGGCAGATCCGGATCTCCTCGCGGCCCCCGGCCCGGGCCCCGTCGAAGAGGTCCAGCTGGGCGGGATCGTCGACCATGACGGTCACCGCGGCGGCGAGCTTCGGGTCGGCGGCGAGTTCGGCCAGGCCCGCGCGGTCGGCGGTCGGGTAGGCGAGCAGTACGTCCTCGACGCCGGAGCGGACCAGCCACAGCGACTCGGCCAGGGTGAACGACATGACCCCCGCGAAGCCCTCGTGCGCCAGGGCCCGTTCGAGCAGCGCCCGGCAGCGGACGGACTTGCTCGCGACCCGGATCGGTTTCCCGGCCGCCCGGCGGACGAGGTCCGCCGCGTTGGCGTCGAAGGCCTCCAGATCCACCACGGCGAGCGGGGCGTCGAGGTGGGCGGTGGCACGGTCGTAGCGGGCTCGGTCGGTGGAGCGGGCAGTCATGCTGGCAGCCTGTCAGATCGAATTATCGCAGGGTAGGGGGATGATACGGGCCAATCCCCCGGTAGCCGGGGACTGACTGACGGTACGCCTCGTTCAGCCCGTAGAGTGACGCGCACGCGTGGAGTGACGGCCTCCGCACAAGGGCGTGACGGAACCGGCCGGTGCGTCTCGGCCGTCTCCGCGTGGGTGACAGTGAGCGGCAGGCGAAGCGCCGGGCGGGTGCAGTCGTGGAGGGGGTGCGGACGCATGGACACCGACGCACGACAGGCCCCCGCGGCGCCGCCCCGGTCCGCACCCCCTCCGGAGCCCGTCCCGCCGACGCCTCCGCCGGGCGGGGACACGGCGGCCGCGGAAAGCGCTTCGGACGCGGACGCCGCGTCGGGGACGGAGGCAGGGACAGCTTCGGGTACGGAGTCATCTTCAGGTACGGGGGCATCTTCGGGTACGAGGACGCCCTCGGGTGCGGTGGAGCAGCGGGGCCCGGGTGGGGCGGCGGCGGATACTGCCAGTGTCTCCCGGCCTTCTGATGCCGGTGCCGGTGCCGGTGCCGGTGCCGGTGCCTCCGCGTCCTCCGGGCCCGCCGACGAGTCGGGCGCCCGTGGTGGATCGCGGGTCTTCCCCCGGCTCACCCCCTCCGACACGGGGGCGATACCGGCCCCGCCGCCTCCGGTGGCCTCCGCGCGCTTCCCCGACACCCCGCCCGCTCCCGCGACTTCGGCGGAGTCCGGCTCAACTCCCGCCCCCGGCACGGACGTTGCCCAGCCGCAGCCGCAGCCGCAGCCGCAGCCGCAGCCGCAGCCGCAGCCGCAGCCGTCGCGGCTGTCGCGGCCTCCGGCTCCGCCGGCCCCGCCAGCTCCGCCGATCTCCTCGGCTCCGCCGGTCGCACCGGCCCCTCCGGTTCCGCCGACCGCACCGGCCTCGTCGGACGCACCCCCGCGCCCGCCCCTCCCGGCCCCGCCGGAGACGCCGCCCACCGTGGGGACCGGCGCTCCGCCGGCCAAGGCCCCGCCCCCTTACCCGACCGCCCCGGTCCCGGCCCCGCCCCGGCAGAGTCCGCCCCCGGCCGCGATCCCCTCACCCCGCTCACCCCGTACGGAGACAGGGACCTACCCGCCTGTGCCCCCGGCCCCGCCCACGCCCCCGGCGCCTTCGACGCCCGCCGCCCCGGCCGCCCCCGCGACGCCCACCGCGGCTTCGACGCCCCCCGCCCCGCCCGCGCCCTCCACCCCTCCGGCGCCCCCTCCGGCGGCTTCGATCCCCCCGCCTCCGCCCGTCCCGCCCGCGGTCTCCCCCCGTGGCAAAGCGGCCCTGCGCTCCACCGGTGCCGTCGATCTGACGCCGGGCCCCGGTGCCGGGCGGCCCTTTGTGAGCTTCGCCCCGGCGGACACGTACCCCTTCCCCCCGGCGGACGAGCCGACCGCGCGGCTGCGGCCGGTCCGGGAGCGCCGGGTGCCGCGCCTCGCGGCCGCCCTCGGCTGCCTGGTGCTCGGCATCGGGCTGATCGGCGGCGGCGCCGCGGGCATCGCGCTCAGCGGGGAGGACGGCGCGGTCACGGCGGCGCAGCGGTACGAGGACGCCGCCGGGCTGTGGCACAACCTGCCGGTGGACGAGCTGTTCCCCACCACGGTCAAGGGCGGCGGCGCCGGGCCGGGCGGCGCCGACCGGACCTGGACCCGGATCGGAGTGGCCCCGGACTCCGGCTGCGCGGAGGCCTTCGACCCGCTGCTCGCCAAGGCGCTGGCCCCGGTCGGCTGCCTGCGGCTGCTGCGCGCCACGTACACCGACGCCACCCGCAGTCAGGTCACCACCGTGGGGCTGCTGTTCACCAAGGGCGACGCCGAGGCGATGCGGGCGCTGCGCGGCCGGTTCACCGAGGAGGGGCTCGGGCGGCGGGCCGACTTGATGCCGCGTACCTACCCCGTCGAGGGCACCGTGGCGGGGGAGTTCGGCAGCGCGCAGCGCGCCTCGTGGACGGTGTCGGTGCTGACCGACGCGCCGGTGGTGGTGTACGCGGTCTCCGGATTCGCCGACGGGCGCAAGGTCTTCGCCCCGCAGTCCGCGGCCGAGGCGGTCGCCGAGGGCGCCGAGACGACACCCGCCCAGGCCGGTCTCGGCCACGACGCGAAGGGGCTCGCCGACCGCCTGGAGCGCAGCCTGCGGACCGAGGCCGGTTCGGGACCGGAGGACGACTGATGAGCACCGCCAAGTACCGCGCCGGGGCAGCCCTGTCGACCGCCGCCCTGCTCGCCCTGCTGCCACCGGCCGCCGCCCACGCCGACTCCGTACGCGCCCGCCAGTGGGGCCTGGAGGCCCTGGACGCCGAGGAGGCCTGGCGCAGCGGCAAGGGCGCCGGGATCACCGTCGCCGTCCTCGACACCGGAGTCGACGCCGAGCACCCCGACCTCAAGGGCAACGTCCTGCCCGGCAAGGACATCGTCGGTTTCGGCGCGGGCCGCGGCGACCGCGCCTGGGCCCGGCACGGCACCGCCATGGCGAGCATCATCGCCGGGCACGGCCACGGCGCCGACCGCGGCGACGGCGTCCTCGGGCTCGCCCCCGCGGCCAAGATCCTGCCGGTACGGGTGATCCTGGAGGAGGGCGACCCGGCCCGCCGCAAGGCCCGCCAGAGCCGGGGCAGCGCCCTCGCCCAGGGCATCCGCTGGGCCGCCGACCAGGGCGCCGACGTCATCAACCTCTCGCTCGGCGACGACTCGGCCTCCGCCCACCCGGACGCGGGCGAGGACGCGGCGGTGCAGTACGCGCTGAAGAAGGGCGCCGTCCTGGTCGCCTCCGCGGGCAACGGCGGCGAGAAGGGCGACCACATCTCGTACCCGGCGGCCTATCCCGGGGTGATCGTGGCCACCGCCGTGGACCGCTACGGCAACCGCTCGAAGTTCTCCACCCGCCGCTGGTATGCCACCGTCAGCGCGCCCGGCGACGAGATCGTGATGGCCGACCCGGACCACAAGTACTACCGGGGCTGGGGCACCAGCGCCGCCTCGGCCTTCGTCTCCGCCGCGGTCGCCCTGGTCCGCGCCGCCCACCCGGACCTGGATCCCGCCCAGGTCAAGCGCCTTCTGGAACGCACCGCGGACCCGGCGCCCGAGGGCGGCCACGACGACTCCCGCGGCTTCGGCTTCCTCGACCCGGTGGCCGCGCTGCGCGAGGGCGGCAAGGCGGAGCCTGCGGCCATGTCCGCCAAGGGGTACGCGGAGCCGCACTTCGGCCCGGGCCCCGACGGCGGCCCCGACACCCATCCGATCGCCCGCTGGGCGGGCCCGCTGGCCGCGGGCTCCGGGGTGCTCCTGGTCGGCGCCGCGGTGTACCTGTGGCGCGGACGGCGGCCGGGCGCACGCTGAACTCCCGGGCCGTACCCGGCACTTCGGTCACGTCACGCGGCCGACCGGGCTCGAACCCCCCGTCCACGGCGGGTACTTGCTCCACGTCGGGCGATCGGCGAGGGGCTGAGCCCCGTCCACCCTGAGCCCCGCGACCGCCGGAGCCCCGCGGGCCCCGCCGCCCCGGTCGGCCCGCCGCGCTCGGTAGGCTCCTCGGCTGTGGCGAACAAGAACATCCCCGACTCCGCCTTCGGTGACGACGACGGCACCGCCGACCCCCGGCTGGCCGCCGCCCTCGCGGCCTGGGCGGCCGACCCCGCGGCCGAGGGGCAGGTGCTGAGCGCCCTCGCGGGAGCCCGTCTGCTGGTGCCCGTCGTCGCGGTCCTCGGCGAGGTGGAGACCGACGAGCGGGGGCTGCGCCATGAGAAGACCAGCGACATGGCGGTGCCCACCCTGAAGGCCGGGGCGCGCACCGCCCTGCCCGCCTTCACCTCCACCGAGACCCTCGCCCGCTGGGACCCGGCGGCGCGCCCCGTCGCCGTACCGCTGCACCAGGCGCTCCAGGCCGCCGCCCACGAGCAGGCCGACACCGTCCTGCTCGACGTGGCGGGCCCGGTGGCCTACCCGCTCACCGGGGCGGCGCTGCTCGCCCTCGCCGAGGGCCGCACCAGCACCGATCCGCTGGCCGACCCCGCGGTGGCCGAGGCGGTCCGGCGCGTGGTCGCCGCGGAGCCCGCGGTGCTGCGGGCCCACCTCGGCGCGGGTCGGGCGGACGGCACCCTCGCCGTGGTCCTGGACGGCGGCGCGGACCCGGCGGCTGCCCTCCGCTCGCTCGCCGCCCGCCTGGCCGCCGAGGAGACGCTGCGCGCCCGGCTGGTCCGCGGCCTCGACCTCGCCCTGCTGCCGCCCGAGGCGACACCTCCGGGCGAGCCCCTGTACGTACGCCCCTGATCGGCGCGTGCTTCCCGCGAGTCCGCGCACGGGCATGTGTACGTGTGTACCCGCGGTTCCGTGCACGGGCGCGCGTACGGATCCACATCCACATGCGCGACAGTCCGGGTACGGAGGGACGCACCGGTCCGCGTGCGGAAGCCCGCCCGCGCGGATCCGCCGCTCAGCCGAAGACGGGGCCGGTGTACTTCTCGCCGGGGCCTTGGCCGGGCTCGTCCGGGACCGCGGAGGCCTCGCGGAAGGCCAGTTGGAGGGACTTGAGCCCGTCGCGCAGCGGGGCGGCGTGGAAGGAGCTGATCTCGGTGGCGCTCGCGTCCAGGAGACCGGCCAGGGAGTGGATCAGCTTGCGGGCCTCGTCCAGGTCCTTGTGGGCCTCGCCGCCCTCGGCGAGGCCCAGGTCGACCGCGGCGGCACTCAGCAGATGCACCGCGACGGTGGTGATCACCTCGACCGCGGGGACGTCCGCGATGTCGCGGGTCATGGTGTCGAAGTCGGGGGCGCCCGGGGCGCTGCCCTCGGCGGCCGGGTGGTCCTGGCTGGCGTCGCTCATGCCGGACACGATAGTTCGGGTCCGGGGCGGGGCCGGTCCGTGGCGGAGCCCGCGAGCGAGCCGGGTCGCAGGGCCCGCGGGGGAGCGCGGCCGTCGACCCGGGGGAGGACGGCGGCCGTGGCGGAGGCGGGCTTCCGCCGCTTTGGCGGTACTCCTGAAAGCTGCTAACCTTGTGTGACGACCGGCTGGACATCCATGTGTCCGGCCCACAAGTGGAGGCTCCGCACTCCCACCCTCTCGCCCTCCGGGCGGCGGGTCACCGGTCAGACGGAAAGCGCCCCTGGGGTGTTCTCCGTCCGATAGCCCCGCGATCCGCGGCGGTGTTCCGGTAGTACAGGAGCCCCGTCTGTGATCGTCCGGGGCATTTTTCATGCACCGGCGCGGTTAGGTCTCACGAACTACAGACTTGCGCGGCTGTCCGCCAGACCGTCGCGTGGTGCTACCTAGGAGGATCCATCAGCGCCGAGCCCCGCATCAACGACCGGATTCGCGTTCCCGAAGTGCGTCTTGTCGGTCCCAGCGGCGAGCAGGTCGGGATCGTTCCGCTTGCCAAGGCCCTGGAGCTTGCCCAGGAGTACGACCTCGACCTGGTCGAGGTGGCGGCGAACGCCCGTCCGCCCGTCTGCAAGCTCATGGACTACGGCAAGTTCAAGTACGAGTCGGCCATGAAGGCCCGTGAGGCGCGCAAGAACCAGGCGCACACGGTCATCAAGGAGATGAAGCTCCGGCCGAAGATCGACCCGCACGATTACGACACCAAAAAGGGTCACGTCGTCCGGTTCCTCAAGCAGGGTGACAAGGTCAAGATCACGATCATGTTCCGTGGTCGCGAGCAGTCCCGGCCGGAGCTCGGCTACCGGCTGCTGCAGCGCCTCGCGGACGACGTCCAGGACCTCGGCTTCGTGGAGTCGAATCCGAAGCAGGACGGCCGCAACATGATCATGGTTCTCGGCCCGCACAAGAAGAAGACCGAGGCCATGGCCGAGGCCCGGGAGGCCCAGGCCGCCCGCAAGGCCGAGCGCCAGGGCCAGGCCCGTACGGCCGAGCAGCCCGCGGAGCAGCCCGCCGAGGAAGCTGCCGAAGAGCACGTCGAGGCCTGATCCGGGGCGCGGTCCCGGACGACACCGAAACAGCTGACGCTCCCGTAGCGCCGGTCCGCTGAACACCGGCCCGGCAGGGGGCGCCAATGACGAGGAGAGAACGGCGCTATGCCGAAGAACAAGACGCACAGCGGTTCCAAGAAGCGCTTCAAGATCACCGGCTCCGGCAAGGTGCTCCGCGAGCGCGCCGGCAAGCGCCACCTGCTTGAGCACAAGTCGTCCCGCGTGACGCGTCGCCTCACCGGCAACGCCGAGATGGCCCCGGGCGACGCCGCGAAGATCAAGAAGCTTCTCGGCAAGTGATCTCAGGCCCCCGCTCGGGGGCCTGACGACTGGACCGGGACCTATTCGAAACCGGGCCGCGTGAGGATGACCGCGGCCCCGCTACAAGGAGTCAACAAGTGGCACGCGTCAAGCGGGCAGTGAACGCCCACAAGAAGCGCCGGGCAATCCTCGAGCAGGCCAGCGGCTACCGCGGTCAGCGTTCGCGCCTGTACCGCAAGGCGAAGGAGCAGGTCACCCACTCCCTCGTCTACAACTACAACGACCGCAAGAAGCGCAAGGGCGACTTCCGTCAGCTGTGGATCCAGCGGATCAACGCCGCGGCCCGCGCCAACGGCATGACCTACAACCGCTTCATCCAGGGTCTGAAGGCCGCCAACGTCGAGGTCGACCGCAAGATCCTCGCCGAGCTCGCGGTCAACGACCAGAACGCCTTCGCGGCGCTCGTCGAGGTCGCGCAGAAGGCGCTGCCGAGCGACGTCAACGCGCCGAAGGCCGCCTGACACCCGGGCGCACACCACCGCCCACGCCGGACCCGCAGGCCCCTGGCCTGCGGGTCCGCGCGCGTCCCGGCCCGGGAGGCGCACCACCCTGACGCGACCGACACGAAGGCAGCCCCCACCTGATGGCCGCACTCCCCGAGCTGACGTCCCTGCGCTCCCCGCGCGTGGTCGCCGCCCGCCGCCTCGCCAAGCGCAGCTTCCGCGGCAAGGAGCGGCGCTTCCTCGCCGAGGGCCCGCAGGCCGTACGGGAAGCCCTCGCGCACCTCGTCGAGGTCTATGTCACGCCCGAGGCCGCCGAACGGCACGCGGACATCCTCGACGCCTGCCGGGCGGCCGGGATCCCGGTACTGACCGCCTCCGGCGAGGTGGTCGCGGAGATGTCCGACACGGTCACCCCGCAGGGCGTCGTCGGCCTCTGCCGCTTCCTCGACACCCGCTTCGAGGAGGTGCTCGCCGCCCGGCCGCGCCTGGTCGCCGTCCTCGCCCACGTACGCGACCCCGGCAACGCCGGCACCGTGCTGCGCTGCGCGGACGCCGCCGGGGCCGAGGCGGTGGTGCTGACCGACGCCTCGGTGGACCTGTACAACCCCAAGTGCGTACGGGCCTCGGTCGGTTCGCTCTTCCATCTGCCGGTCGCCGTCGGGGTCCCGGTGGAGCGGGCCGTGGCGGGGCTGCGGGAGGCCGGGGTGCGGATCCTCGCCGCGGACGGGGCGGGGGCGGAGGACCTGGACGCCGAGCTGGACCGCGGTGCCATGGGCGGGCCGACCGCCTGGGTCTTCGGCAACGAGGCCTGGGGCCTGCCGGAGGAGACCCGGGCCCTCGCGGACGCCGTGGTGCGCGTCCCGATCCACGGCCGCGCCGAGAGCCTGAACCTCGCGACGGCCGCCGCGGTCTGCCTGTACGCCTCCGCCCGTGCACAGCGCGCACCCGGCGGATGCCGCTGAGCGACCTCCATTGGGTAAGGTGACCCGCCCGAGGACCGAACGAGGGCGAAGGGCGGGGTAGGCGCATGAGTCTCGCCGCTGGCGGACCGAGGACACCCGGGCCGCGCCGGGCCGCCGCCCCCGGGCCGGGCGAGGCCTCCCCGGCGGCCTGCCCCGCGGACCGGGCCCCCGCGGCACCGGAGGCACCGGGGCTCGACCCCGACGAACTCCCGGACGGACTCGTCGTCGCCGACGCGGACGGGCGGGTGGTCTGCTTCAACGCCGCCGCCGCCCGGATCACCGCCACCTCCCCCGAGCAGGCGCTCGGCGCCCCGCTGGAGACCGTGCTGCCCCTGGAGGACCTGAAGGGCCGCCGCTGGTGGCAGCTGACCGATCCGTACGGCGGCCTCTCCACGCGCGTAGCGCAGCCGGAGCGCAATCTGCTGCTGCCCGGCGGGCGGGAGGTGCTGGTCTCGGCGCGCTACGTCCGCAGCCGCCCGACCGGGCCGGTGCGCAAGGTGGTGGTGGCCCTGCGGGACACCGAGGCCCGCCGCCGCACCGAGCGCAGCCACGCCGAGCTGATCGCCACCGTCGCCCACGAACTGCGCTCCCCGCTCACCTCCGTGAAGGGGTTCACGGCCACCCTGCTCGCCAAGTGGGAGCGGTTCACCGACGACCAGAAGCGGCT
Organism: Streptomyces physcomitrii; assembly: GCF_012273655.1. Lineage (GTDB taxonomy): Bacteria > Actinomycetota > Actinomycetes > Streptomycetales > Streptomycetaceae > Streptomyces > Streptomyces physcomitrii. The sequence goes on from NZ_JAAWWP010000012.1 coordinate 203,446, forward strand.
CATGCTGGAGACCGTGGACGCCGACGCCAACCGCGTCACCCGGCTGATCACCGAGCTGCTCGACATCTCCCGGATCGACTCCGGGCGCCTGGAGGTGCGCCGCCAGCCCGTCGACATCGGGGCCGCCGTCGGCCGGCACATCCAGGCGCAGGTCGCCGCGGGCCGGCTCCCGGACCGCTTCCTGGTACGGGTGGAGCAGCCGCTGCCCGCCCTGTGGGCCGACCCCGACAAGATCGACCAGGTGCTGAGCAACCTGCTGGAAAACGCGGTGCGCCACGGCGAGGGAACCGTCACCATCGAGGTGGCGCCCGCGCGCCTGGAGAGTCCCGCCCAGCCGTCCCCGTCCGCGGACGGCGCCGAGGAAGGAACGGCCGTCACCGTGAGCGACGAAGGCCCCGGCATCCCCGAGGAGTCGATGGGCCGCGTCTTCACCCGCTTCTGGCGGGGCAGCAAACGGGGCGGCACCGGTCTCGGGCTCTACATCGTCAAGGGCATCGTCGAGGCGCACGGCGGGACCATCACCGTCGGGCGGGGCCCCGGGGGCGGCGCCCAGTTCCGATTTACCCTGCCCGTGGCGGCCCCGGCGTATCTCGCCTAGCCACCACGGGCGCCTTCGCCCCGCTCCACCCCGCTAGACTCGGCCTTTGGCACCTTTGCGTCCTTGTGAGCGCGGTATCGGCCGCTCATCGCACGTATCCGCAGACGAGTCCGCGACGGGGACCACCGCCACCCAACCGGAAGCACGGGAAGAGATGTCGGCACCGAACAAGTCGTACGACCCTGTCGAGGTCGAGGCACTGAAACCGGAACAGATCGAGCGCATGCGGGACGAGGCGCTCGCCGCCTTCGAGGCCGCCGGCGACCTCGAGGCGCTCCAGGAGGCGAAGGTCGCCCACACCGGCGGCGGCTCCCCCCTCGCGCTGGCCAACCGCGAGATCGGCGCCCTGCCGCCGCAGGCCAAGGCCGAGGCGGGCAAGCGCGTGGGCCAGGCCCGCGGCGCCGTCAACAAGGCGCTCGCGGCCCGCCAGAGCGCCCTGGAGGAGGAGCGCGACGCCCGCGTCCTCGTCGAGGAGGCGGTGGACGTCACGCTGCCCTACGACCGCGAGCCCGCGGGCGCCCGCCATCCGCTGACGACCTTCATGGAGCGCGTCGCGGACGTCTTCGTCGCGATGGGCTACGAGGTCGCGGAGGGGCCCGAGGCCGAGGCCGAGTGGTTCAACTTCGACGCCCTGAACTTCCTGCCCGACCACCCGGCCCGGCAGATGCAGGACACCTTCTTCGTCGAGGGCACCACCCCCGAGGGCAAGCCCACCGAGGGCGACGAGTCCGGGGTCGTGCTGCGCACCCACACCTCCCCGGTGCAGGCGCGCGCCCTCCTGGAGCGCGAGGCGCCGGTCTACATCGTCTGCCCCGGCCGGGTCTACCGCACCGACGAGCTGGACGCGACGCACTCCCCGGTCTTCCACCAGATCGAACTGCTCGCCGTGGACGAGGGCCTGACCATGGCCGACCTCAAGGGCACCCTGGACCACATGGTCCAGTCGCTCTTCGGCCCGGACATGAAGACCCGGCTGCGCCCCAACTACTTCCCCTTCACCGAGCCGTCCGCCGAGATGGACATGCTCTGCTACGTGTGCAAGGGCGCCTCGGTGGGCGATCCGGACCGCCCCTGCCGCACCTGCTCCAGCGAGGGCTGGATCGAGCTGGGCGGCTGCGGGATGGTCAACCCGCGGGTGCTGGTGGCCTGCGGGGTGGACCCGGAGAAGTACAGCGGCTTCGCGTTCGGCTTCGGCATCGAGCGGATGCTGATGTTCCGCCACAACGTCGAAGACATGCGTGACATGTTCGAGGGCGACGTCCGGTTCACCCGGCCGTTCGGGATGGAGATCTGATGCGGGTCCCGCTTTCCTGGCTGCGGGAGTACGTCGACCTGCCGGAGACGGCCACCGGTCGCGACGTACAGGCCAAGCTCATTTCGGCCGGTCTCGAAGTGGAGACCGTGGAGCGGCTCGGCGCCGGTCTGGCCGGTCCGCTGGTGGTCGGCAGGGTGCTGACCATCGAGGAGCTGACCGAGTTCAAGAAGCCCATCCGCTTCTGCACCGTCGACGTCGGCGAGGCCAACGGCACCGGCGAGCCGCAGGAGATCGTCTGCGGTGCCCGCAACTTCGCGGTCGGCGACAAGGTCGTCGTGGTCCTGCCCGGCGCCGTGCTGCCCGGCGGCTTCGCGATCTCCGAGCGCAAGACCTACGGCAAGGTCTCCCGCGGCATGATCTGCTCCAGCGGCGAGCTGGGCATGGGCGAGGACGGCTCGGGCGGCATCGTCGTGCTGCCGCCCGAGTACGAGCCGGGCACCGACGCGGTCGAGCTGCTCGAACTCGTCGACGAGGTACTGGACATCGCGGTCACCCCCGACCGCGGCTACTGCCTCTCGCTGCGCGGCGTCGCCCGCGAGACCGCCACCGCCTACGGGCTGCCGCTGCGCGACCCGGCGCTGCTCGACGTCCCGGCGGCGAACACCCACGGCTACCCGGTCCGGATCGACGACCCGCAGGGCTGCGACCGCTTCACCGCGCGCACCGTCACCGGCCTCGACCCCGAGGCCCGCTCCCCGATCTGGCTCCAGCGCAGGCTGCAGAAGGCCGGGATGCGGCCGATCTCGCTCGCCGTCGACGTCACCAACTACGTGATGCTGGAGCTGGGCCAGCCCCTGCACGCCTACGACCGCGCGCGCATCGAGGGCACCATCGGGGTGCGCCGGGCCGAGCAGGGCGAGAAGTTCACCACCCTGGACGGGGCGGCCCGGGTGCTCGACGCCCAGGACCTGGTCATCACCGACGACCGCGGTCCGATCGGCCTGGCCGGGGTGATGGGCGGCGCCAACACCGAGATCGCCGACGCCGTGCCCGACCCGGAGACGGGCCGGATCGGCGGCACCACGGACGTGGTGATCGAGGCGGCGCACTTCGACGCGCTCTCCGTCGCCCGCACCGCCCGCCGCCACAAGCTCGGCTCGGAGGCCTCCCGCCGCTTCGAGCGCGGCGTGGACCCGCTCGCCGCGGCCGCCGCCGCGCAGCGCACCGTCGACCTGCTGGTGCTGCTCGCGGGCGGCACCGCCGAGGCGGGCGTCACCGAGATCGTCGCCCCCGGCGAGCCCCGCACCGTCACCGTCCCGGCCGACCACCCGGACCGGGTCGCGGGCGTGGCCTACGGCCGCGAGACCGTCGTACGGCGGCTCCAGGAGATCGGCTGCGACGTCGCGGGAGCGGACGAGCTGACCGTCACCGTGCCGTCCTGGCGCCCCGACCTGACCGACCCGAACGACCTCGCCGAAGAGGTCATCCGGCTGGAGGGGTACGAGAACCTGCCTTCCACGCTGCCCAAGCCCCCCGCGGGCCGCGGGCTCACCGGGCGGCAGCGGCTGCACCGCCGCATCGGCCGGGCCCTTGCCGGGGCGGGCTATGTCGAGGTGCTCAACTACCCCTTCCTGTCCGCGCACGCGCTGGACCAGCTCGGCCTGGCCGCCGACGACCCGCACCGGCGGCTGGTCACGCTGGTCAACCCGCTCTCCGACGAGGAACCGGCGCTGCGCACCACCCTGCTGCCCGGGCTGCTCGGCGCGCTCCGGCGCAACGACGGCCGCGGCAGCCACGACCTCGCCCTCTTCGAGACCGGCCTGGTCTTCCTGGCGCGCGAGGAGCGGCGGCTCGCCGCCCGGCTGCCGGTGGACCGGCGCCCCACCGAGGAGGAGATCGCCGCGCTCGGCGCCGCGCTGCCCGAGCAGCCCCGCCGCGCCGCGGTCGTCCTCGCGGGCGCCCGCGAGCAGTCCGGCTGGTGGGGCAGGGGCCGCCCGGCCGACTGGGCCGACGCCGTCGAGGCCGCCCGTACCGTGGCCCGCGAGGCGGGCGCCGAACTCCTGGTCCGCCAGGGCGCCTACGGACCCTGGCACCCCGGCCGCTGCGCGGAGCTCGCGGTCGTCGTCGACGGCACCGAGCACCTCGTCGGGCACGCGGGCGAGCTGCACCCGCGGGTGGTCAAGGCCCTCGGCCTGCCCGCCCGTACCAGCGCCATGGAGATCGACCTGGACCGGGTGGAGGCCGCGGGCGAGCCCGTGGTGCCGGGTCCGCGGATCTCCACCTTCCCGGTGGCGACCCAGGACGTGGCGCTCGTGGTGGACGACTCGGTACCGGCCGGGGACGTGGAGCGGGTGCTGCGCGAGGGCGCGGGCGAACTTCTGGAGTCCATCCGGCTGTTCGACGTCTTCACCGGGGAGCAGATCGGCGCGGGCAAGAAGTCCCTGGCGTACGCGCTGCGCTTCCGGGCCCCGGACCGCACGCTGACCGTGGAGGAGGCCTCGACCGCGCGCGAGGCGGCCGTCGCGCTCGCGGGCGAGCGCACCGGGGCGGTGCTGCGCGGGGCCTGAGCCACCGGGCGGCACACGCGGACAGCACACGAAGGGGCGCGCCGGGATGGCGCGCCCCTTCGTGCTCTCGGGGGTCCGTGCTCGGGGAGGCGGAAGGGCGCCGCCCGCCCGGCCGGGATGTTCGGGCGGGCCTCGGCGGGGCGGACGGCGCGGCGGTGGCCACCGTGCGGATGCGGGAGTGCTGGTGGCCGTTCCGGCCTCTTACGAGGGATTTCAGTCAAGCGGCGTGAAACCGTCTGCGACAGGGCACGTTCCGAGCAGGAGCGGGCACTGCGTTCACACCCCGTGTGCGCGGCGGCGGGCCTTCGCGGACCGGGCCCCCGGCTCCCCGCCGGGACCGGCCGGGAGCGGGCGGACCGGCCCCGGCCAACTCCCGCCGCACCGGCGAAACTTCCCGCCCGCTGGTCTACGCTTTCCGCTCTGAGCCACCGGAGGGCACCATGCAGCCCAACACACTGCTCGACGCGATACTCGACGAGGCGGGCATCTCGCACTCGGGCCTGGCCGCCCATGTGAACCTCGCCGGGCGGGCCCGCGGGCTCGGCCTGCGCTACGAACACACCGCGGTCGCCCGCTGGTTGAAGGGCCAGCGCCCCCGGGGCCAGGTCCCCGACCTGATCTGCGAGGTGCTCGCGGCCCGGCTGCGCCGCCCGGTCACCCTGGACGACATCGGGCTCGGGGTGCCGGGGGAGCCGGGCGCCGCGCCGACCTCCTCGCTCTCCGGCTTCGTGGAGCGGGCGACCGCCCTGTGGCGCAGCGACGAGCAGCAGCGCCCCCATCTGCTCGGCGCCCCGGCGGTCACCGGCACCCCCGCGGTGATGCCGGTCTGGGAGTGGGAGAACCCGCCCGAGGACATCGACGTCTCGCGGGGCGGGGCCCGCCGGGTGGACCGCGCCGACATCGAGATGCTGCGCGCGGCCCGTACCCACTACGAGCAGATGTACCGCAAGGCGGGCGGGGTGGCGACCCGCGCCCGCATCGTCGGCTTCCTCAACTCCGAGACCGCCGCCCTGCTGCGCGGCAGCTACCCGGACGCCACCGGGCGCCAGCTGCACCGCGCCACCGGCGGCCTGGTCGCCGTCGCCGGGATCTGCGCCTACGACTCCAACGCGCACGGACTCGCCCAGCGCTACTTCCACCAGGCCCTGCGCCTGGCCAAGGCCAGCGGAGACCGGGGCCTGGGCGCCTATGTCATCGCCCTGCTCGTCAACCAGTCCCTGTTCATGGGGGAGTTCCGGCAGTCGGTCGCCTTCGCGGAGGCGGCGCTGCGGGCCGCGGGGCGGGAGATCACCCCGGCCCTCGCCTGCGATCTGTACGCGATGCAGGCCAAGGCCTACGCCCGGCTCGGCGACACCGCGAGCGCCTACCGCTGCATCTCCCGCGCCGAGTCCGCCGCGGGCCGCATCCACCGCGGTACGGAGCCCGACGAGACCGGGTATGTGCAGCCGGGCCTGGTCAACGTCCAGGTGGCGGAGGCGCTGCTCGGCCTCGGGGAGCTGCGGGCCGCGCGCGAGAACGCCGTCGCCGCGGTGGCCGCGCCCGCCCACGACCGGGGCCGGGTGCACCGGCTCGCGATGCTCAGCAAGGTCGAACTGCGCCTGGGCGCCGACGACTCGGCCGCCGCGACCGCGACCAGGATGGCCGAGGAGGCGCGCGGCATGGAGTCGCAGCGGCTGCGGGACCGGATGCGCACCGTACGGGCCTCGCTGCTCGGCAGCAGTTCGCCCGAGGCGGCGGGTGCGGCCGAGGTGATCGAGAAGGCGCTGCGCGTGCCCTTGTGAGGTCCGGTGCCTGCCCCGGCGCACCGCAGCCTGCTGCCATGGAGCCACTACTCCCCGTACCCCCGGAGGTGGCTCCACGTGCAGTGGGCGAAGCAGAGCGAAGAGACCGTGTACGGCAACCCCTGGTTCCAGGTGAACCTCGCGGACGTCGAACTCCCCGACGGCCGGCACCTGGACCACTTCCTGATACGGATGCGCCCGGTGGCCGCGGCGACCGTGGTCAACGCCGCCAACGAGGTGCTGCTGCTGTGGCGGCACCGGTTCATCACCGACAGCTGGGGCTGGGAGCTGGCCGCGGGCGTGGTCGAGGACGGCGAGGACCTCGCCGCGGCCGCGGCCAGGGAGCTCCACGAGGAGACCGGCTGGCGGCCCGGACCGCTCAGGCACCTGATGAGCGTCGAGCCCTCCAACGGCATCACCGACGCCCGGCACCACATCTACTGGGCCGACGAGGCCCGGTGCACCGGCGAGCCCGAGGACGCCTTCGAGTCGGACCGCCGCGAGTGGGTCCCGCTCAAGCTGGTCCCCGACCTGATCGCCCGCGGTGAGGTACCGGCCGCCAACATGGCGGCGGCGCTGCTCCTGCTGCACCATCTGCGCCTGGGCTGAGCCGCGCCCGACGGCCGCCGCCCCGGCGCGCGTTCACCGGTTCAGCGCCCGAAGGTCGCCCACAGGGTGACGGCGAGGGCGCCCGCCGCGGTGAGCGCGGTGATCGCGGGCAGCGGCCACCGGGTGTGTTCGAGGGCGGAGAGGCGGGCGTTCAGCTCGTCCTGCTCCTTGGCGCTCTGTTCATCGCGCTGGGTGAGCAGGGCGAGCCTGCCCTCCACCCGCGCGAGCCCCACGTCCAGGTCCCTTCGTAACTCCCTGCATTCGTCCTGGTCGAAGAGACGCTCGTGTTCGGCGGTCACGTACCGGCCTCCCATTTCTCTCGAAACTGTCGCTCGTGTGTGCGAATACGAGTCAACTCCGCTGGTGGGCGCGGCGGGAGGGTGTGGACGGGGCATATGCGTGAGCGCTCCGCACACACCGTGTGAAAGGCGGAGGGGGCAGTTCCGGGCCGGATATGGCGCGTAATCGCCTACGGAAAGTGACGCCCTGGGGTGGAGGTGCCCGCACCGGAGCCCTCCACCCGGAGGCGCGGGGCTCGGGTGGAGGGCTCAGAAGGAGGTGCCGGGTCCGTCCGAAAAGGAGCGGGCGGGGGGCTCAGGCGTAGGCGTAGAAGCCGGAGCCCGTCTTGCGGCCGAGGCGGCCCGCGTCGACCATCCGCTGCAGGAGCGGGGGAGCGGCGTAGAGCGGCTCCTTGTACTCCGCGTACATCGAGTCGGCGACCGAGGCCACCGTGTCCAGGCCGATCAGGTCGCTCAGCTTGAGCGGGCCCATCGGGTGGGCGCAGCCCAGCTCCATGCCGTTGTCGATGTCCTCGCGGCTCGCGATGCCGGACTCGAACATCCGTATCGCGGAGAGCAGATAGGGGATGAGCAGGGCGTTCACCACGAAGCCCGAGCGGTCCTGGGCGTGGATGGCGTGCTTGCCGAGCACCTTCTCCACCATGGACTGCGTCCGGGCGACGGTCCCCTCGGAGGTGGTCAGGGCCGGGATCAGCTCGACCAGCTTCTGCACCGGCGCCGGGTTGAAGAAGTGGATGCCGATGACGTGGTCGGGGCGGGAGGTCGCCACCGCGAGCTTGACCAGCGGGATGGAGGAGGTGTTGGAGGCGAGGATCGCGTCCTGGCGGGTCACCACCTGGTCGAGGACCTGGAAGATCTCCGTCTTCACCTGCTCGTTCTCCACGACCGCCTCGATGACCAGGTCGCGGTCGGCGAATTCGCCGAGGTCGGTGGTGAAGCTGAGCCGCGCCTGGGTGGAGTCGAACTCCTCCTGGCTGATCTTGCCCCGCTGGGCGGCCCGGGAGAGGGAGTTGTAAAGCCGGGTGCGGCCTATCTCCAGGGCTTCGCCGGTGGTCTCGGCGACCATGACGTCCAGTCCGGCGCGGGCGCAGACCTCTGCGATGCCCGCTCCCATCTGGCCGCAGCCCACTACTCCGACGCGTTCGATGTCGGTCACAAGGCACCTTTCGCTGATCCTCAAGCCGGCGGCCGTCCGGGTCTCGGCGTCCGCCTCGCCCCTGCACGTTACTCCGGATCATCCACGGGTCCACGGGCCGGGTCGGGCATGCTTAGCGGCGAAATGCCCGAAATCTACGAGTATCTGATGTGAGGTCCGACGCATGGAACGCATGAGCCGACGCGGTTTCAGCACGGCCGCGGCACTGACCCTCGCCGGTCTGACGGCAACCGGCGCCGCCCGCCCCGCACCCGCGAAACAGGGGGAGTTGCGGGGGATGTGGGTGGCGAGCATCGCCAACCGCGACTGGCCCTCGCGGCCCGGGCTGAGCGCCACTGCCCAGCGTGACGAACTCCTCGCCCTGCTCGACACCGCGGTCCGCCGCCGCCTCAACACCGTCGTCCTCCAGGTCCGCCCCGCCGCCGACGCCCTGTGGCCCTCGCCGCACGAGCCCTGGTCGGCCGTGCTCACCGGCACCCAGGGCAAGGCCCCCGGCTGGGACCCGCTGGGCACCGCGGTGAAGGAGGCGCACAGCCGGGGGCTCCAGCTGCACGCCTGGTTCAACCCGTACCGCATCGCCCAGCACGACGACCCCGCCCGGCTCGCCGCGAGCCACCCCGCGCGCAAGCACCCCGGCTGGACGGTCCGCTACGGCGGCTCCCTCTACTACAACCCGGGCCTGCCCGAGGTCCGCGGCTTCGTACGGGAGGCCATGCTCGACGCGGTCCGCCGCTACCCGCTGGACGCGGTGCACTGGGACGACTACTTCTACCCGTACCCGGTGGCCGGACAGCGCTTCGACGACGCCGCGGCCTTCAAGGCGCACGGCGGCGGGCGGAGCCTGGCCGACTGGCGGCGGGACAACGTGACCCGCCTGGTGCGCGAGACCGGTGCCGCCCTGAAGAAGCTCCGCCCGGGCACCGCCTTCGGCATCAGCCCCTTCGGGATCTGGCGCAACGCCTCCACCGACCCGCGGGGCTCGAAGAGCGCGGGACTCCAGTCCTACGACGAGCTGTACGCGGACACCCGCGGCTGGGTGCGCGAGGGTCTGATCGACTACGTCTGCCCGCAGCTCTACTGGCACCTGGGCAACAAGGGCGCCGACTACGCGGAACTGCTGCCCTGGTGGGCGGGGGTGGTACGCGGCACCGGGGTCCGGCTCTACACCGGCGAGGCGCTCTACAAGGCGGGCGACCCGGCGCAGCCAAGGGCCTGGCGGGATCCGGCCGAACTCTCCCGGCACCTCGCGCTCGCCGGGAAGACGCCCGAGGTGCGGGGCCATGTGTACTTCGCCGCGAAGGACGTGGTGCGCGACCCCTCGGGGGCGCTGCGCCGCATCGTCACCGGCCACTACCGCGACCGGGCCGTGCCGCCCGCCTGAGAGCGGGGCGCCCCCGCGGGATCGGCCCCGGGCCGGGCTGCCTCGGGGAGTCGCTACTCCTGCCCGGTCCGGCCGCTCTCGCCGCGGTGCTGGACGACGCTGTCCGGCCCCGGCGACATGATGGCCCGGTGCCCGTCCTCGAACTGGACGCGATAGGGCGGATTCCCGCCCGGGCCCAGCACCTCGACGATCTCGGCGACCTTGTCCTGCTGGCCCACGACCCTGCCGTGCACCCGCAGCTCGTCACCCTTGGTCGCGCGCATCGGGAGTCACCTCCTCGTACTGCCAGGACAGCCGCTCACCGGCCCGGTCCTGTCCGCCCGGCCAGTTTACGACCGCGGGGCCGCGCGCGACTCTCAGCCGCGGGCCCGCTGGGTGGCCGCGATGCACAAGAGGACGGCGAGGGCGGTCACCGGGGCCGCCCAGCCGAGCGGTTCGCCGAGCAGCCACACCGACCAGCCGAGGGTGAGCAGCGGTTGCGCGAGCTGCAGCTGGCTCGCCTTGGGGATGCCGATCACGGCCATGCCCCGGTACCAGACCACCAGGCCGAGGAACTGCGAACCGGCGGCCACCCAGAGCAGCCCGGTGACACTGTGCGCGGTCAGCGCCGCGGGCTCGGCGGTCAGCGCGAGGGCCGCCCCGGGCAGCGTGAGCGGCAGCGCGAGGACCAGTGCCCAGCCGATGACCTGCCAGCCGGGCATCTCCCGGGCGAGGCGGCCGCCCTCGGTGTACCCGGCGGCGCAGATCAGCAGCGCCCCGAAGAGGTAGAGGTCCGCCCGGCTCAGGGCGCCGCCGCTCTGGGTCAGGGTGAAGGCGAGTACGGCGGCGGCGCCCGCGCAGGCGGCCGTCCAGAAGGTCCGCGAGGGCCGGGCCCCGGTGCGCAGCGCCGAGCACAGGGCCGTGGTCAGCGGCAGCAGTCCGACGACCACGGCGGCGTGCGAGGTGGTGGAGGTCTCCAGGGCGAGGGTGGTGAGCAGCGGGAAGCCGAGCACCACCCCGGCGGCGACCACGGCCAGCGGCCACCGGTGGCGGCGGGCGGGCGGCCGCACCCGCAGGGCGAGCAGGCAGCCCCCGGCGAGCAGCGCGGCGAGGACGGAGCGCACCGTCACCAGCGACCAGGGGCCGAAGCCCTCCAGGCCCCAGGCGGTGGCCGGGAAGGTCAGCGAGAAGGCGAGGACCCCGAGCGCGGCGAGGGCGGTTCCGGCGGCGGGGCCGGTGGTGCCGGTGGTGTTCGAGGGGGTGCTCCCGGCCCTCGTACCGGTGGGTCCCGGGGTGGCCGGCGGTGGGGCGACTGCTACCGGGCTTGCGTCGGTAGCGCTATTCTCTGTCCTCATGAACGAGCGTAGCAGCGTGGGTGAGCTGGCCGAAAGGCTGCGCGGTGAACTGAACCGCTACTCGGACGGTGAGAAGCTGCCGTCGAGTCGACAGCTCGTCGAGCGCTACCGGGTCAGTCCGGTGACCGTCTCCCGCGCGCTCGGAGTCCTGGTCGCCGAGGGGCTGGTGGTGACCCGCCCCGGCGCCGGCGCCTTCCGCGCCCCGGGAGCCGGGGGCCGGGCCCGGCCGGTGGTGGGCGACACCTCCTGGCAGGAGGTCGCGCTCAGCGCCGAGTCGACGGCGGAGGCGGTGCCCCGGACGGTCGACGCCTCCGGGGTGCTCGCCACCCTCGCCGCGCCGCCCGCCGGGGTGATCGAGTTCAACGGCGGCTATCTGCACCCCTCGCTCCAGCCGGAGCGGGCGATGTCCGGCGCCCTCGCCCGGGCCGGACGGCGGCCCGGCGCCTGGGGCAGGCCGCCGGTCGAGGGGCTCGCCGAGCTGCGGGACTGGTTCGCCCGGGGCATCGGCGGCGCGGTCACCGCGGCCGAGGTCCTGGTCTGCTCCGGCGGCCAGAACGCCCTGACCACCGCACTGCGGGCGCTGGCGGGCCCCGGCGCCCCCGTCCTCGTCGAGTCGCCGACCTACCCCGGCATGCTGGCCATCGCCCGCGCCTCGGGCCTGCGCCCGGTGCCGGTGCCGGTGGACACCGAGGGGGTGCGGCCCGAACTCCTCGCGGAGGCCTTCCGCGCGACCGGGGCCCGGGTCTTCGTCTGCCAGCCGCTCTTCCAGAACCCGACCGGGGCGGTGCTCGCCGCCGGGCGCCGCCGGGAGGTGCTCGCCCTCGCCCGGGAGGCCGGGGCCTTCGTCGTCGAGGACGACTACATCCGCCGCCTCGCCCACCAGGACAGCGGACCGCTGCCGGGGCCGCTCGCCGCCGAGGACACCGAGGGCGTGGTGGTGCACGTCTGCTCGCTGACCAAGGCCACCTCGCCGAGCCTGCGGATCGGCTGCCTCGCCGCCCGCGGCCCGGTCCTGGAGCGGCTGCGCGCCATCCAGGTGGTGGACCACTTCTTCGTGCCCCGCCCGCTCCAGGAGGCCACCCTCGAACTGGTCGGCGCCCCCGCCTGGCCGCGCCATCTGCGCGCCGTGGCCGCCGAGTTGACCGAGCGGCGGACGGCCATGGCCACCGCACTGCGCGCCGTGCTGCCCGAACTCGCCCTCACCCACCTCCCGTTGGGCGGCTACCACCTGTGGCTGCGGCTGCCGGACGGCGCGGACGAGGGCGCGCTCGCCGCCGCCGCGCTGCGCCGGGGTGTCGCCGTGGCGCCCGGCCGCCCCTACTTCAGCGCCGAACCCCCGGCCCCGCATCTGCGGCTCACCTACGCGGCCGTGGCGAGCACCGCGGAGGTCGCGGAAGGGGTGAAGCGGCTCGGTGAGGCCTGGTCGGAGGTGCGGGGCTGAGGCGCGGCCGCCCGGACGGCCGCCCGGGCGGCGGGGCCCCCGGGCACGAACCGGCGCGCACGCGTGGCCGAGCGCCCGGCATGCGCCCTTGACCGCCCGGGCGCGCGCCTCCACGATCGCCGCATGCCTGTTCGGGTCACGCTTCTCGCAGCCGCGCGCAGCACCTCACTGCTCTCCGAACGCTTCGGTGACGACCGTCCCCTCGACCGGTTGGGCTGGGACCAAGTACAGCTCGCCGCACCGGTGTTGGTGCCCCTGGGCGTGGCCGAACTGCGCTACTGCGGACCCTCCCCGCGCTGCCGCGACACCTCCCACGCGCTCGGCTACGCCGCCCTGCCCCAACCCGCCCTGAGCGACTGCGACATGGGCCGCTGGCGCGGGCACACCCTGGCCGAGGTCGCCGCCCACGAGGCGGGCGCGGTCGACCACTGGCTCGGCGAACCCCGCTCGGCCCCGCACGGCGGGGAGTCGCTGCTCGGCTTCATCAGCCGCATCGGCCGCTGGCTGGACACCCGGCCGGTCACCGCCGACGGCCGCGTCCTCGCCGTCGCGGACGCCTCGGTGGTACGCGCCGCCGTCGTCTACGCGCTCAAGGCCCCGCCCGGCACGTACTGGAACATCGACGCCCGCCCGCTCTCCACGGTGGTCCTCGACGGGCACCAGGGCCGGTGGAGCCTGTGCCTGGAGGGCGGGGGCGCCGCCTGGTGAGGGGGCCGGGGCGCCGGTCAGGAGGCTGGGGGCGCGCCCAACTGTGAAGTGAGCGAGGGTGCCGCCTCCTTGAGGAGGCCTGGTGGGGTGCCGCCGCCTCCCCCCCCGAACCGGGGTGCGGGCGGGCTGCCGGGGCTGGAAGCGGGCCCGGGCCCGGGGTTGAGGTCGAGACCGCGACCGTGGGCCGCGACGGGTGCCGAAACCGGTTCCGTAGCCGCGACCGCGACCGCGACCGCGACCGCGACCGCGACCGCGATCACGACCGAACCGAAATTCCCCCTTGCCCCTGACGTGCGGGTCAGCAGTTAGCTTCGCCGCCCGATCACCGATCACCGATCACCGATCGCTCGATCGCCACCCGCCGTCCCGCCAGGAGGAACCATGAGCCCCGCCCTGCCCGCTTCCGCCACCGAGGTGCGTCTGCGGCGCCTGCCCGAAGGGCTGCCCCGCGCGGGCGACTTCGAGCTGGTCGAGCGGCCCCTGCCGCGGCCCGCCCCGGGCGAAGTCCTCGTACGCAACCGGTACTTCCAGCTCTTCGCCGGTCTGCGCACCCTCCTCGGCGGGGAGACCGAGGGCCTGCCGCTGCCCCCGCTGGGCGTCGGTGACACGCTCTTCGGGCCGGCCCTCGGCGAGGTCGTCAGCGCGCCGCCGGGCAGCGGACTTGCCGAGGGCGCGCTGGTGGAGCACCTGGCGGGCTGGCGTACGTACGCGAGCGTCCCGGTCGAGGGGTGCACGCCGGTGGGGGCCGAACTGCCCGATCCGGCGGCCCGGTTGTCCTCGGGCTCGGCCGCCTGGGCGGGCCTGGTGCGCCTGGCGGGGCTGCGGGAGGGCGAGACCGTCCTGGTGACCGGGGCCGCGGGCGGGGTCGGCTCGCTGGCCGGGCAGATCGCGCGCAGGCTCGGCGCCGCCCGGGTGATCGGCACCACAGGGTCCCCGGCGAAGGCCGAGCGGCTGCGGGCGGAACTCGGCTACGACGCGGTGCTGGTGCGCGGTGCCGGGTCCTTCGAGGAGCAGCTGCGCCGCGCCGCGCCCGAGGGCATCGACGTCCTCCTGGACAACGTGGGCGGCGAGCAGCTGGCCGCGGCCGTGCTCGCGGCCCGGCAGGGCGCGCGTTTCGCCCTGGTGGGCGCGCTCTCCGGGCAGTTGGACCCCGCGCGGGGCGGCGGCAGCGCGCCCACCGCCGTCGACGTCTTCCGGGTGATCACCAAGGGCATCACGCTGTACGGGCTCAACGGCGGCGACCACCCCGAGGCCGGGCCCGAGTGGCTGGCCCGGTTCGGCGACTGGCTGCGGGCGGGGGAGATCAGCTTCCCGCATGTGCGGATCCCGGGCATGGAAAGGGCGCCGCGGGCGTTGCAGGACATGCTGGGCGGCGCCCATTTCGGCACCGTACTCGTGGACCTCACCGGCGAGGGGTGAGCCGCCCGGCGAGCCCGGCGGCGGCACCGGCCCCGGGGACGGCAGGCACCGGGTCCGGCGCGACCCGTACGGAAGGAAGGGCGCGGTCATGCGGAGCGGCGAGGAGGCCATGCGGATCGGCGACGCGGCGGCGGCCGCGGGCACCACACCGAGGGCGCTGCGGTTCTACGAGCAGAACGGGCTGCTGCCCGCGCCCGCCCGTTCGGCCTCCGGCCAGCGGGTCTACGGGCCCGCGGACCTGGCCCGGATCCGGGTCGTCCGGGAACTCCTCGGCCTCGGGCTCACGGTCCGGGACGTACGGCGCTGCGCGGACCGCCTCGACGAGCTGGCGGGCGACCCGGCCCCGCGCCGCTGCGGGGGCACGCCCCACCCGGGCACCGCGCATGTGGTGGCGGGCCGGGTGGCCGCACTCGACGCGGAGATCGACCGGCTCACCCGGCTCCGCGATCAACTGGCCGCCGTGGCAGGGCAGTTCACGCCCGCCGCCGAGCCGACTCCGGCCGGTGTACGTGGTGGCGGGAGCCGCGTCGGCCCGGTCGTCGGCGGGCCCAGGGGGCGTATGGGGCGGCGCGCAGGGGCAGTTGGCGGCGCCCGGTGATGTGACGAGCGCCTTCTTGACGGTGCCCGGCCTGTCGTGATGCCCTCTTGGCGAAGGCAAGTTATTGCGAGTGCTTCGCAATAACGGGTCCACGCGGAGTTCCGCGTCCCCGGCCCCGCGAGCACATCACGGCGAAAAGGAACAGCGTGCAGGCCGACAGCACCCGTCGAGGCTTCCTCCGGCTCGCCACCGTCACCGGGGCCGCGCTGCTCACCTCCTGCTCCGCGGACGGCGGCGGCGAGGGCGGCGGGCCCCCGCGTCGCGGCGGCATCCTGCGCGCGGCCTTCCCCGGCTTCGGGGCCAAGGAGACCATGGACCCGCACGCCCAGCGGCAGTTCGTGGACATGGCGCGGCACAAGGCGGTCTTCGACAAGTTGGTCGACCTCGACGCCGACCTGCGCCCGGTGCCCCGGCTCGCCCGCAGGTGGGAGCCGGACGCCGAGGCCCGCGTCTGGCGCTTCACCCTGCGCGAGGCGGTCTTCCACGACGGGCACCGGCTGGAGGCCGAGGACGTCCTGTACAGCCTCGCCCGGATCCTCGACCCGAAGGCCCCCGACCACCTCGCCCGGCCCTCGCTCGCCCTGATCGACCTGCGGCGCTCGCGCGCGATCGGCACCCGCACCGTCGAACTCGTCCTGAAGGCCCCCGGCGCCGAACTCCCCTCGCTGCTCGCCACCACCGGCACCCCCGTCGTGCGCCGCGGCTACCGCGACCCCCGCGAGCCCGTCGGCACCGGCCCCTTCCGCTTCCGCTCCTTCACCACGGGCCGCTCCTTCACCGCCGTCCGCTTCGACGACCACTGGGACGGGGCGCCCTACCTCGACGAGATCCGCATCCACTCCGCCGCCACCGAGGCCCGCGGCAGCGCCGTCCAGGCGGGCGAGGTCGACTACGCGCACGAGATGACGCCGACCTTCGCGCGCGTGGTCGACGGCAACCCGCGGGTGCGGATCGTCTCCGCGCCCAGCAGCGGCGCCGAGGGCATCGCGCTCAAGACCGACCGGCCGCCCTTCGACGACCCGGACGCCGCCATGGCGCTCAAGCTCCTCGCCGACCGCGAACGCCTCGTCGAGGTGGTCCTCGGCGGGCGCGGCGGACTCGGCAACGACATGTACGGCAAGGGGTTCACGTACTACCCGCAGGGCGTGCCGCAGCGCGAGCGGGACGTGGACGAGGCGCGGCGGCTGCTGCGCCGTACCGGACTGCTCAACAAGAAGATCGACTTCTACACCTCGACCGCCGCGGACGGATTCGTGGACGCGGCCCATCTCTTCGCCGAGCAGGCCGGGGAGGCCGGGCTGCGCGTCGAGGTGCGCAGCGGCCCGCCGGAGAGCTACTTCACCGACATGCTGACCAAGGGCACCCTCGGCAGCCACCGCTGCGGCGCCATGCCCATCCCCACCTACCTCAGCCAGCGGCTGCTGCGCGACTCCCCGCAGAACGCCACCGCCTGGCGGCACAAGGACTTCGACGCGGACTTCGCCGCCGCCCAGGCCGTGGTGGACGAGCGGGACCGCGGAGCGCGCTACGGCCGCCTCCAGCGCACCGTGCGCGAGCGCGGCGGACTGCTCCTGTGGGGCCACCCGGACTGGCTGAACGCGGTCTCGCACCGGCTGCACGGCGTCCGCGCCGCCCCGCCCAACACCGTGGACTGGGCCCGCTTCGACAAGGTCTGGCTCACCTGAGATGAGCGCGTACGAAGCCCCGCCCGCCGGGGACCGGGCCGCGCGCCGGACCGGGCGAGGGGACCGCTGAGCATGCTGCGCTACGCGCTGCGCCGCGGCCTGCTCACCCTCGTCCAGCTCGCCGTGCTCGCCGTCGTCGTCTTCCTGCTCACCTCGATGCTGCCCGGGGACGCCGCCGAGGTCGCCTTCAACGAGCAGGCCGGGGCCGTCCAGGTCGACGAGCTGCGGGCCCGGCTCGGCCTGGACCGGCCCCTGGTGGAGCGCTTCGCCGACTGGTCCGGCGCCCTCCTCCACGGCGACCTCGGCACCTCGCTCGCCGGGCACCGGCCCGTCACCGGGATCCTCGCGGACTCCCTGGCGGCCACCCTGCTGCTCGCCGCGGTCACCGCCGCCCTGGTGGTGCCGCTCGCCGTGGTGCTCGGCCTCCTGATGGGGCTGCGCGCCGGCACCCGCCTGGACCGGGCCCTGTCCGCCGTGCTGCTCGCCCTCACCTCACTGCCCGACTTCGTACTCGCCCTCGCCCTGGTGGCGGTCTTCTCGCTGCGCCTCGGCTGGCTGCCCTCGACCTGGGTGGGCGCGGACAGCGGCGATCTGCTGCGCCACCCCGCCCTGTTCGTGCTGCCGGTGGCCGTGCTCCTCGCCCGTACCGTCTGCCTGCTCTCCCGGCAGATCCGCGCGGGCACCCTCGCCGCGCTCTCCGCGGGCTACGTGGTGCAGGCCCGCCGCCTCGGGGTGCCGCGCGGGCGGCTCGTGCTGCGGCATGTACTACCGGGCGCGGCGGTGCCCGGGGTGCAGGAACTCGCCCGCACCGGCGACCAGTTGCTCGGCGGCGTCCTGGTGGTCGAGGCGGTCTTCGCGATCCCCGGCACCGCGACAGCGCTCGTCGACGCGGTGCAGAACCGCGACGTACCGACCGTGCAGGCGCTGACCCTGCTGCTCGCCGCCCTCGCCCTGCTCGTCAACCTCGCCGCCGACCTGGTCTGCCACCGGCTCGCCCCGCGCACGGAGGTGCTGCGATGACGGCCCCCGCCCCGCGCCGCCCCCGGCGCCTGCTCGCCACCGGAGCGGCCCTGCTGCTCGCCCTGCCGCTCACGGCCGCCCTGTTCGGGCCCCTGCTCGCGCCGCTCGTCACCCCCGCGGACGGCGCCCCCTACGCCCGGGGCGGCGGACATCCGCTCGGCACCGACGGCATGGGACGCGATGTGCTGGGCCTGCTGCTGCGCGGCGGGCCCAGCGCCCTCGGGGTGGCCACCGGCGCGGTCGCCCTCGCCTACCTCCTCGGCGGCAGCCTCGGCCTCGCCGCCGCGGCGAGCAGGCACAAGGCGGTCGACGAGATCCTGATGCGGCCGGTGGAGATCCTGCTGCCGCTGCCCTCGCTCCTCGTCATCAGCGTGGTCGGAGTGGGCTGGCGCGGGCAGCCGCTCGCCATCGCGCTGACCGTGGCGGCGCTCAACGCCCCCGCCGTGGCCCGCCTGGTTCGCGCCGCCGCCCTGGACGCCGCCGGGAGCCCGGTGGCCGAGGCGATGCGGATGCAGGGCGAGTCCCGCTCCCGGGTGCTCTTCGGCCTCCTCGGCAGGGCGGTGCTGCCGGTGGCCGCCGCCGACATCGGCACCCGGATCGCCACCGCCGTCTTCACCGTCGCCGCCGCGAACTTCCTCGGCCTCGGCATGGAGCCCACCTCCGCCGACTGGGGTGTCACCGTCGCCGGCAGCCGCGAGGCCCTGCTCGTCCAGCCCTGGGCGGTCTGCGCCCCGGCCGCGATGCTGGTGATGTTCACCGTCGGCCTCAACCTCCTCGCCGACCGCCTCCTCGCCCCCGCCGCCGAGGCGGGTACGGCCGCCCGCGCGGGCAGGGCACTCGCGGTACGGACGCAGAAGGCACCCAAGTGAGCGCGCCGACCGAGGAGTTGCCCGGGGAGCCGACCGGGGAGCCGGCCGGCCGGGACCCGCTGGTCGAGGTCCGCGGGCTCACCGCGCGCGCCGGGGACCGGCTCCTCCTCGACGGGGTCGACCTGCGGCTGGCGGCCGGCCGGGTCACCGCACTGGTCGGGCCCTCCGGCAGCGGCAAGACCACCACCGCGCTCGCCCTGCTCGGCGAGTACGAGCCGGGGGTGCGCCTGAGCGGTGAGATCACCGTCGCGGGCGTCCCCGTCCTCGGCTCCGGCGGCGTCACGGACCGCGCCGCCGAGGTGCGCGGCGGCACCCTCGCCTATATGCCGCAGCACCCCGGCAGCGCGCTCAACCCGGCCCGGCGCACCGGCGCCGTGCTCACCGAACTCGCCCGACTGCACCGCCCGGAGCCGGGACGCACCCCCGCCGAGTCGGCCGCCGCCGCGCTCGCCGGGGCCCAACTCCCGTACGACCGGGGGACCTTGCGCCGCTTCCCGCATCAGTTCTCCGGCGGGCAGCGGCAGCGGGTCGCGCTGGCGCAGGTCCTGGCCTGCGGGCCGCGGGTCCTGGTCCTCGACGAACCGGGCACCGGTCTCGACGCCGTCACCCGGCTCCACCTGACCCGCGAACTCACCGCCCTCGCCGGGCAGGGCCTCGCCCTCCTCCTGCTCAGCCACGACCACGGCCTGGTCCGCGCGCTGGCCGACCGCGCCGTCCGCCTCGAAGCGGGCAGGGTGGCCGCCGAGGGCAGCCCCGCCGAGGTGCTGCCCCGCACCGCCCCGACCGCGCCGCGCCCACGCCCGCAATCCCCACCGCCGGTCGCCGCCGCCGAAGGCCTGGAGGTCAGCGGGCTGCACGCCTGGCTGCGCCCCGGGGGCCGCGGCCGGGTGCTGCACGACATCGGCCTGCGGCTCGCCCCGGGCGGCTGCCTGGCGGTCGCCGGGCGCTCCGGCAGCGGCAAGACCACCCTGGCCCGCTGCCTGGCCGGACTCCACGAGCGCCGCAGCGGCCGAGTCCGCCTGGACGGCGTCGAGTTGGACGTCCTGCGCCGCCGGAGCACGGCACAGATCCGCCGGCTCCAGTACGTCTGGCAGGAGGCGAAGGGCTCCTTCGACCCGCGCCGCCCGGTGCTCGACCAGGTGGCCCGCACCGCCGTACGACTGCGGGCGCTGAGCCCCGCCGCCGCCCGCGCGGAGGCCGCCGCCCTGCTCGACGAGCTGGGCGTGCCCGAGGAGACGGCCCGGCGCGGCCCCGGCGGGCTCTCCGGCGGCGAACTCCAGCGGGCCGCCTTCGCGCGCGCCGCCCTGGCCCGGCCCCGGGTGCTGATCTGCGACGAGGTGACCAGTGCCCTGGACCCGGTGGCCACCGCCCGGCTGCTCGCGGTGGCCGACCGGCTGCGCTCCGAGGGCACCGCCCTGCTCTGGATCAGCCATGAGCTGGGCCTCGTACGGGAGTTGGCCGAGCATCTGATGATCCTCGACGCGGGCCGGGTGGCCGAGGCGGGGGAGTGCGCGGCGCTGCTCGCGGCACCCCGCTCGGCGGTCGGCCGGGAGCTGGTCGAGGCGGCGCCGGGCGGACAGGAACCGGCGGAAGACCGGGGCCCGGCGGCGGTCCCCGGACCGGGCCCGCGACCGCGGGAGCAGGGAGCAGGACGGGGATCAGCACAGGAATCAAGCCAGAGACCAAGCCAGAGACCGCACCGGGGATCAAGCCAGGGATCAGGAAAGGCCGTCCCGCGCTGACGGGGGCCCGTGACGAGGAGCGCCGCGGACCCGCCACCGGGGCCGGAGCAAGGAGGCAGGACGCATGACCGTGACCGCGAGCGGTACGAACTGGGATGCCTGGCAGGAGAGTTGGGACCGCCAGCAGGAGTGGTACCTGCCCGACCGCGAGGAGCGGTTCCGGGTCATGCTGGACCTGGTCGAGGCCCTGGTGGGCACCGAACCGCGCGTCCTCGACCTGGCCTGCGGCACCGGCAGCATCACCGACCGGCTGCTCCGCCGCTTCCCCGGCGCGCGCAGCACCGGCGTCGACCTCGACCCGGCCCTGCTGACCATCGCCCGCGGCCACTTCGCGGACGAGCCCCGCGCCGCATTCGTCACCGCCGACCTCACCGCCCCCGACTGGCGGTCCGCCCTGCCGCACCGCACCTACGACGTCGTCCTCACCGCGACCGCCCTGCACTGGCTGGACGAGGCCCCGCTGCGGAGGCTGTACGGGGAGCTGGCCGAGGTGGTCCGGGAGGGCGGCGCCTTCCTCAACGCCGACCACATGACCGACGAGTCCGCCCCGCGCATCAACGCCGCCGTCGCCGCCTTCCACACCGCGCGCAAGGAACGCGCCCTGGCCGAGGGCGCCGTGGACTGGTCCCACTGGTGGCGCCGCCTCGCCGAGGACGAGACCCTCGCCGAACCCGCCGCCCGCCGCTTCGCCCTGCTCGGCGATCCCCGCACCCCGGCCGACCACGCGGCACCCCGCCCCGACCGGCCCACCACGGTCCAGTGGCACGCCGACACCCTCCGCGCCCAGGGCTTCGCCGAGGCCCGCCAGGCCTGGTGCTCGACCACGGACGCGGTGATGGTGGCGGTGCGGTGAGGGCGGCGCTGGGGTGAGCGTGGCTCTGCCGCGTTCATTCGGCCCCGTTCGCCGGGTCCGGGTTCGGGTGGCTCGCATTCGCCTGTCCGCGCTCGCCCGGCCCCCGTCCGCCTGGCCCGCGTTCGTCTAGCCCGCGTTCGCCGGGTCCGCGTCTGCCTTGTCCGGGCTCACTCGACCCCCGCGTCCGTCCGGTTCGCTCGCGCCTGGCTCCCCGCCCGCCCGGCCCCGCCCGCCCGGCCCCGTCCGCTTGGCCCTATCCGCATCCGCCTGGCTCTGTCCGCCCCCGCTCAGGAACGTGCCCGGTGCGCCGCCACTCTGGACCGTGTCGCGCACCGGCGTGAGCAGTACCGGCGGGCCATTCCGCTGCCCTGGGCGAGGTAGACGCGCGTACAGCGGTCCGCGGCGCAGACTCCGCCCGGGGGCCGCTGCTGGTCCCAGACCAGCACCATCAGGGCGAGGCAGGAGGAGGCGAGGAACCACTCGCCCCAGGGGGCCTCGTCGCTGCTGTCCAGGTGCGGGTGCCAGGGCGTGCCGCCCTGGTGGGCGCTGAGCCGCAGCGCGCCCGGAGTCCGCGCGAGCAGCTGGTTCAGCGCCTCGGCCGCGGCGTCGGTGCCGTCCGCCGCGAAGACGGTACGCAGCTCTCGCGCCACCTCGCGCAGGGCGCTCACCTCGGCTTCGGTGAGCGTGAGCGGGCCGCGCTCCCCGTAGGCGCGCAGCACCTCGGCCACCGCCTCGGGGCCGGTGTCCTCCTCGGAGAGGACGTTCACCAGAGCCGCGGTCCGGCGGGCGTTGGTCAGGACCGAGTGGCGCGTGGACCACTCGTACGCGGAGGACGTCACCCGCCCAATGTAACGCCCCTGGTCAACTTTTGCGTTACCTCCCTACCGTGCCGCCCATGCGAATCCGTCCCCCCGGCGGCCCCGGGCACCCACCCCGCACCCGGTCCCACCGCCTTCCCCGCGCCCGGCCCGGGCGCGCTGCGGGCACGCGGCGTGAGCGCAATTCGGGCACCAGACCCGGGCGCGCTGCGGGCGTCCCGCCCGGGCGCACCCCGCGCGCCTACCTCGGCGGTGCCGCCAGCGCCCGTACCGGAGACGAACTCTGCGGCCCCGCGCTGCTGTTGACCGTGCTCGCCGTCACCGGCTCCGCCGCGCGGGCCTCGGGGCTGCTCGCCGCCCTGACCGCGGCGTCGGCGCTCGGCGGGCCGCTGCTCGGCGCCCTTCTCGACCGCTCGGCGCGGCCGGGCCGACTGCTCGCCCTCGCGCTCGGCGGCCACGCGGCGGCACTGCTCCTGCTGCTCGCGAGCCTCGGCCGCGCCCCCTTCGCGCTGAGCGCCGGGCTGGCGGGCTGCGCGGGACTGCTCGGCCCCGCCCTCTCCGGCGGCTGGACCTCCCAACTGCCGCGCCTGGTAAGCCCCGAGGACCTGGCGCGCGCCAACGCCAGGGATGCCATGACCTTCCAGTTCGCCGCGCTCGCGGGCCCCGCCCTCGCCGGTACCGCGGCGGCACTCGCCGGGGCACCGTACGGCGTCCTCCTCGCCGCCCTGCTCATCGGGGCGGCCGCACCGGTGGCCCTGCGCCTGCCCCCGCGAGGCGGGGCGCCGGGCGGTCGTCCAGGGGATCGGAGCCGGACCACCACCGAGGGCCGCACCCCGGACGGGACGGCCGTCTGCTCGCCGGGCACCGCCGCCCGACTCCCGGCCGCATCACAAGACTTGGCGCCCAGCCCTGCCTTGCCGGGCCTTGGACTCCAACTTCCCGAAGACTCCGACGACTTGACGCCCCGCCCCGCGTTGCCGAACCGTGGGCCCCAACTCCCCGAAGACGTAGGCGACATGGCGCCCAGCCGTGCGTTGCCGGGCCTTGGGTCCCAACTTCCCGAAGACGTAGGTGTCTTGGCGGCCAGCAGTATGCCGCCCAGCCGCGCGGCTCAACTCCGCGCCGTCTTCCGCCTCTTGGCGCCCATCCGTAGGCAGCCGGGCCCCGTGGCTCAACTCTCCCTGTATGTGCGCGCCTTGGTGGCGCTCCGCAGGCTGCCGCATCTGGTCGCCCGCTTCCGCGCAAGCGCCCGCGCGAAGTCGTCCGCCTGGGCGCTGCGCGATCTGGTGGCCGAACTCCGCGCGGGTGTCCGCGCCTTGGGGGCAACGCGCGCCCTGGCACGGGCCACCGCCGCCTCGGTATGCGGGTGTGCGGGCGAGGGCGCGTTTCTCGCCTGTGTCCCCCTGCTGGGCGCGGCGGCCTTCGGCGCGCCGGGGCGGGGCGCCTATCTGCTGACCGCCGCGGCGCTCGTCTCCCTGCTGAGCAATGCGCTGCTCGCCCGCCGCGCACACCTCGTCCGGCCCGAACTCCTGCTGTTCTGGACGGCTTTGGCACTGGCCGCGGCCTGCCTGCTCGCGGCCACGGGGGTGCCGCTGCTGCTCCTGGCGGCCGTCCTGCCGCTCGGGGCGGCCGGGGGTCCACAGCTCACCGCCCTGTTCGCGGTACGCCACCGGGACGCGCCCGGCTCCCTGCACGCGCAGGTCTTCACCACCGGGGCCAGCCTGAAGATCACCGGCTTCGCCGCAGGCACCGGACTCGCCGGGCTGCTCGCCACGTTCTCGGTCCCCGCGGCACTGTGCGCCGCCGCCGCGCTCCACGCTCTCGGCGCGCTGGTGTGCCTGCCGCTCCTGGGGGGAGCGGGCGTACCCCCGACGTAACCAAGCGAGCCGCCCGCGCCCCCGAGTCCGGCCCCGCGCACGGCAGTTGAGGGGATCGGACCTCAACTTGCCCGAGCGACCGAACCTGCCGTCGGTCCGCCCGGGCGCCCGAACCCGCGGTCGGTCCGCCCGGGTGACCGAACCCGTCGCCGGCCCGCCCGGGCGACCGCCCCGGCGCTCGGCCTCACCCGCCCACGTACTCCGCCAGATGCTCACCGGTGAGGGTGGACCGGGCCGCGACCAGGTCCGCCGGAGTGCCCTCGAAGACGATCTTGCCGCCGTCGTGGCCCGCGCCGGGGCCGAGGTCGATGATCCAGTCGGCGTGGGCCATCACCGCCTGGTGGTGCTCGACGACGATGACCGACTTGCCGGAGTCCACCAACCGGTCGAGCAGGCCCAGCAGTTGCTCGACATCGGCGAGGTGCAGTCCGGTGGTCGGCTCGTCGAGGACGTAGACGCCGCCCTTCTCGGCCATATGGGTCGCCAGCTTCAGCCGCTGCCGTTCGCCGCCGGAGAGGGTGGTGAGCGGCTGGCCGAGGGTGAGGTAGCCGAGCCCGACGTCCGCGAGCCGCTCCAGGATCCGGTGGGCGGCCGGGGTGTGCGCCTCGCCGGAGCCGAAGAACTCCTCCGCCCGGGCCACCGACATCGCGAGCACCTCGCTGATGTCCCGCCCGCCGAGGTGGTACTCCAGGACCGAGGCCTGGTACCGCTTGCCCTCGCACTCCTCGCAGGTGCTGGCCACCCCCGCCATCATCGCCAGGTCGGTGTAGACGACCCCGGCGCCGTTGCAATTCGGGCAGGCACCCTCGGAGTTGGCGCTGAACAGCGCGGGCTTCACGCCGTTGGCCTTGGCGAAGGCCTTCCGGATCGGTTCCAGCAGACCGGTGTACGTCGCCGGGTTGCTGCGCCGCGAGCCGCGGATCGGGCTCTGGTCGATCGACACCAGGCCCTCGGCACCGGCCTGCCCGGGCAGCGAGCCGTGCACCAGCGAGCTCTTGCCGGAACCCGCGACCCCGGTGACGACGGTCAGCACCCCGAGCGGGATGTCCACGTCGACCTTGCGCAGATTGTTCGCGGTGGCCCCGCGGATCTCCAGGGCGCCGCCGGGCTCCCGTACCGTCTCCTTGACGGCGACCCGGTCGTCCAGATGCCGCCCGGTGACGGTGTCGCTGCCGCGCAGCCCGGCGAGGCTGCCCTCGAAGCAGACGGTGCCGCCCTCGGTGCCGGCCCCCGGGCCGAGGTCGACCACATGGTCGGCGATGGCGATCAGCTCCGGCTTGTGCTCCACGACCAGCACGGTGTTGCCCTTGTCGCGCAGCCGCAGCAGCAGCTCGTTCATCCGCTGGATGTCGTGCGGGTGCAGGCCCGAGGTGGGTTCGTCGAAGACATAGGTGACATCGGTGAGCGAGGAGCCGAGGTGGCGGATCATCTTCACCCGCTGCGCCTCGCCGCCGGAGAGGGTGCCCGCGGGCCGGTCGAGCGAGAGATAGCCGAGGCCGATCTCCACGAAGGAGTCCAGGGTCTGCCGGAGCGCGGTGAGCAGCGGCGCCACCGAGGGCTCGGCCAGGCCGCGGACCCACTCGGCCAGATCCCGGATCTCCATCGCGCAGGCGTCGGCGATGGAGACCCGCTCGATCTTCGAGGCCCGGGCGCCCTCGGTGAGCCGAGTGCCCTCGCAGTCGGGGCAGGTGGTGAAGGTGACCGCCCGGTCCACGAACTCCCGGATGTGCGGCTGCATCGCCTCCCGGTCCTTGGCGAGCATCGACTTCTGGATCCGCGGGACCAAGCCCTCGTAGGTCATGTTGATGCCCGCGATCTTCAGCCGGGTCGGCTCGCGATGCAGGAAGTCGTGCAGCTCCCGCTTGGTGTACGCGCGGATCGGCTTGTCCGGGTCGACCAGGCCGGACTCGGTGTACATCCGGTAGTTCCAGCCGCCCGTCTTGTAGCCGGGGATGGTCAGCGCGCCCTCGTGGAGCGAGAGCGAGTCGTCGTAGAGCCGGCTGAGGTCCAGTTCGGAGACCGAGCCGCGGCCCTCGCAGCGCGGGCACATGCCGCCGGTGCGCGAGTACGTCACCTTCTCCGCCTTCTTGGCGCCGCGCTCGACCGTCATGGCCCCGCTGGCCCGTACCGAGGGGACGTTGAAGGCGTAGGCGCCGGGCGGGCCGATGTGCGGTTCGCCGAGGCGGCTGAAGAGGATGCGCAGCATCGCGTTGGCGTCGGTGGCGGTGCCGACCGTGGAGCGCGGGTCGCTGCCCATCCGCTGCTGGTCGACGGCGATGGCGGTGGTCAGCCCGTCGAGCACGTCCACCTCGGGCCGCGCGAGCGTGGGCATGAAGCCCTGGACGAAGGCGCTGTACGTCTCGTTGATCAGCCGCTGCGACTCGGCGGCGATCGTGTCGAAGACCAGGGAGCTCTTGCCCGAGCCGGAGACGCCGGTGAACACCGTCAGGCGCCGCTTCGGGATCTCGATGCTGACATCCCTGAGATTGTTCTCGCGCGCGCCGTGCACCCGGATCAGGTCGTGGCTGTCGGCGGCGTGCGGCGCGGGCGGCTGCGTGTCCGTCCCCTTGGGCTTGCTCATGCTCTCTCCGCTCTGTGGCAGGAACCGCCCCCAGCGGCCCCCGTCCCCGTCCTCGTCTTCGCGTCCGTCTTCGTCTTCGTCAGCGTCAGCGTCGGTGCCTGCGTCTGCGTCTGCGCCCTCATCGTTGCCCTGGTGTGTCTTTGCCCTGGTGTCCGCCGTCGCGTCCGTCTCCGGATCCGTCCGTGCCCGGCCCCGGGGACCCTCCCAGGCCGGGGCCGGGACACTACCGTACGAACGGGTCATGTCCCGGCCCCGGCGGTCCCGCCGCCCGCGGCTCTACTTCCCGCGGGCCTGGTTGAAGCGGAGCATGTTGCCCGCCGGGTCGCGGAAGGCGCAGTCGCGGACGCCGTAGGGCTGGTCGATCGGCTCCTGGAGCACCTCGCCGCCAGCCGCCCGGATTCTCTCGAAGGTGGCGTCCAGGTCGTCGGTGGCGAAGTGCACCCCGCGCAGCAGCCCCTTGGCGAGCAGTTCCGCCATGGCCTGCCGGTCGGCCGCGGAGGCGTTGGGGTCGGCGAGCGGGGGTTCGAGGACGACCTCCACATCGGGCTGGCCGGGGCTGCCGACGGTCACCCAGCGCATCCCCTCGAAGGAGACGTCGTTGCGTACCTCCAGGCCGAGGATGTCCCGGTAGAAGGCGAGCGCCTTGTCGTGGTCGTCGACGGCGAGGAAACAGGTGGCGAGTTTGATGTCCATGCCGACGACGCTACGAGCCGGGGCCGGATCCTGCTTCTCCATTCCTGACCGGTTCGCCCGGCCGGTTCGCCGTGACCGGTCAGCCGGTCATGGCCGGGCCGGAGCCCCACTCCCGAGGGGCGGTTCAGCCCCTGACCGGGCGGGTGGCGTACTTGGCGACGCAGGGCGGGATCGCGGCGCTCTCCTCGTGGCCGCGTGCCCGGTAGGCGCTCGGGCTCTCGCCGACCAGCTCCGTGAAGCGCGAGCTGAAGGACCCCAGCGAGGTGCTGCCGACCGCGAAGCAGACCTCGGTCACGCTCAGGTCGCCCCGCCGCAGCAGCGCCTTGGCCCGCTCGACCCGCCGGGTCATCAGATAGCCGTACGGGCTCTCGCCGAAGGCGGCGCGGAAGCTTCGGGAGAAGTGCCCCGGCGACATCAGCGCCACCGCGGCCAGCGCGGGAACGTCCAGCGGCTCCGCGTAGTCCCGGTCCATGGTGTCCCGCGCGCGGCGCAGCCGGACCAGGTCGTCCAGGTTCATGTGCCCCATTGTGGCCCCGGACGGCGTCGGCGCGACCTCCGGACGGCGGCTGCCGGACGGCCCCGGGGCCCCTCCCGCGCGGCCTACTCCCCACCCCCGTACGTCCCGAACTCCGGAACCCCCGCCGACTCGAAGACCTGCACCGACAGCCCACCCGGTGTCGTCCGCCCGCTGACGGGCCGCAGTCCGACGGGGACGCCGCGGTCCGGGAAGAGGCGCCGCCCCTGGCCCACCACGACCGGGGCGATCACCAGCCGCAGGACGTCGACGAGCCCCGCCGCGAGCAGGGTCCGGGCGAGCCGCGCGCTGCCGTGCACCTGCATCTCCCGGCCGGGCTGCCGCTTCACCTCGGCGACCCGGGCCGGGACGTCCCCGGAGAGGATCGTCACCGGCTTCCAGCCCGCCTCGCCCAGGCTGTCGGAGGCCACGTACTTCGGCAGGCCGTTCATGGTCGCGGCGAAGGGGTGGTCGGTCATCCGCGGCCAGTCCCGCGCGAAGTTCTGGTACGTACGGCGCCCGAAGAGCAGCGCGTCCGCCTCCCCGAGCCAGCTGCCGGCGATCCGCTCGAACTCCTCGTCCAGATACGGCACGAACCAGCCGCCCCGCTCGAAGCCCTCGCTGGTGTCCTCGTCCGGAGCCCCCGGCCCCTGGCTGACCCCGTCGAGGGACAGGAACTCCTGTACGACCAGTTTCATCACGCCTCACCTTTCCGTCGTGCGTTGTCCCGCTGCGCCTGCGGACCCTGTGCCGATCCTGGACCTTCAGACGCCGCGGGGCGCGGAAACTCATCGGTGCGCGGGGTGCCGTTCAGTCGCGGCGGGCGGCCCAGGCGGTGCGTTCGGTGCGTACGGCCAGGTCGGCTCGGCGCAGCAGGCTCTCCGGGCCCCCGGTGTCGAGCAGCTGGTCGAGGGCGGCCAGGTCGCCGGGGGCCAGCTCGGCGGCGGCGCGCTCGCGCATCCGGCGCAGGCCCCCGAGCGCGTAGCGGCCCACGGCCTCGGTGTGCGGGGAGCCGATGGCGAGGCGGAGGGTGCGCCGGTCCTCGACGGTGAATCCGGCCCCGGTGAGCAGGGGACCCCAGTCGGCGCCGCGGTGGGGCAGTTGGGCGGTGTGCCGGTGGTCGAGCACGGCGTGCAGGCGCTCCTCCAGGCCGGGTGCGCTCTCGGGGGCGTCCGCCGGGAGGAAGCGGGGGAACCCGGCGAGTTCGACGACCGCCAACAGCCCGCCGGGGGCGAGGAGTTCACGTACCCGGCGCAGGGCGCGGACGGGGTCGGCCAGGTGGTGCAGGGAGGCCGAGGCCCACACCAGCTGCGGGGCGCCGAGGCCGGGCCAGGCGGGTGCGTCGAGGTCGGCCCGCACAAGGCGCACCCGGTCGTCCGCTCCCGCCGCCGCGGCCTTCTCGCGGAGCCGGTCCAGGTGCGCATCACAGGCGTCCACCGCGGTCACCTCGGCCCCGGGGAAGCGGCCGAGCAGGGCGAGGGTGCCCGCCCCGGTGCCGCAGCCCAGGTCGAGGATGCGGCGGGGTGCGGCCCCGACCGGGAGCCAGGCGGTGAGCGCGTCGAGGTGGTCGGCGAGGACCTCCGCGTCCAGGTCGAGGATCTCCGACTGGTCGGCGGTGGGGTCGTGGTCATGGTCGTGGTCGTAGTCGTAGTCGTAGTCGTGGTCGCCGTGGCCGCTCGCGTGAGTGGTGTGGGGCGAGGGGGAGTGCGGGGTGTCGGGCGACGGAGGGCGCGGGGTGGGGTTCATGCCGCCACGGTAGGCGGGCCTTGCGTCTACCGGGAGGATGCTTTCGCGATACGCAAGATGATGGCCCGCCCTGCTGCCGTACGCGCAAGAAGCGCTCGCGGCGGCGCTCTGGGCCTCCATGGCCTTAGCCGGGTTCCCTGGGTCCACGGTGCTCGCAGCGTGCGCGACGCCCGCAGTGGCGGCAGGGCCGGGGGTGGGGGCAGTGCCGGCGGTCTCTGAGCGTTCACACCTCCGGGCTCTGCGTCCCGTCAGGGTCCTTGCCGCGCTGGTGGCCGCGGCGGGCGTCGCGGTCGAAGATGCCGAGGATCTCGCAGGGGCCGCCCTCGGCGCCGAGGGCGTGCGGCAGCATGGTGGGGAACTCCGCCGCCTGATGGGTCTCGATCCGCAGCCGCCGGTTGCCGAGGAGCAGCACCGCGGTGCCGGACAGCACCACGAGCCATTCGCGGCCGGGGTGGGCCCGCATCCGCGCGGGGTTGTCGGGCGGCGGTTCGGTCACCCGGCGGCGTACGACGGTCATGCCGGGCTCCGCCTTGAGGGGCCAGCGCATCAGCCCGTGGGCGGCGTCGATCATCGGACTGGAGACGACCTCCTCGGCGCCACTCTCGACCAGCTGGTCGAGGGAGGTGTCCAGCGCGCGGGCGAGCGTGACGAGCTGGTCCAGGGCGAGGCGCCGCTGCCCGTTCTCGATCCGGCTCAGCGTGGACTGGCTGAGCCGCGCCCGGGAGGCCAGCTCCTCCAGGGACCAGCCCTGAGCCACCCGCAGCGCCCGGATCCGCCCGCGCACCAAGCTGTCCAGTTCCCCGTCGGCCTGCGTCATGGGCAACACCGTATGCCGCTGCGGCAAGACGCGGCGGCTCGGGCGTGGGGCGTGCGTGCGGCCGTACGGGACGGACCGCAGCAGTGCATACGGGACGGACCGCAGCAATAACGGGGCTCCGCGTTCCGCTGGAGCCTGACCCGACCATGCGGCAGACGTACGCGGCCGCACCGCCCTAGCGTGGCTCCGTGATCGTATGGCTCAACGGCACCCACGGCGCGGGCAAGACGACGACCGGCGCGCAGCTGCGGCAACTGCTGCCGGATTCCCGGGTGTTCGACGCCGAGAAGGTCGGCGAGACCCTGATGGACATCACACCGGGGCTGCCCGCCACGGACAACTTCCAGCACTGGCCGCCCTGGCGGCAGCTCGTGGTGGAGACCGCCCGCCGCGTCCTCGACTACACCGGCGGCACCCTGGTGATGCCCATGACCGTCCTGGTCGAGGAGTACTGGCGGGAGATCAGCGCGGGCCTCGCCCATCACGCCATCCCGGTACGGCACTTCGTCCTCCACGCGGATCAGGAGACCCTCCGCGCGCGCATCGCGGGTGACACCGTCATCGGCCCCGACTCCCCGTTCCGGCTCCGGTACCTCGCCCCCTACGCCGAGGCCGCCCGCACCTGGCTGCACACCGCGGCCGAGGTCGTCGACACCACGCACCTCACGCCCGCCCAGGCCGCCCGGCGGATCGCGGCGGCGATGGGGAGCGAAGCCGCCGGAAGCTGAGGCCTCCTCGCCACGCGTGGACCGGCGCTGGGCGCGCGGCACCCGAGGCGGGCCCTCCGCGAAGCCCGGGCGGGCGGCAGGAGAGATACGCCGAGAGCGTGGCGGCAGCCGGTCACCCCGCCCCGCGCAGCCGGAGCAAGTAGCGCGCGGTCAGCGCGACGGCGGGGTCCGCGTCCGCCGAGAGCGCCCCGAGGCCGTCCGCGGCCCTGGATCCCGGGATGTCCGCCAAGGCCTGGGTCAGCCGCCCGCGGGCGGGTGCCGCGGTGGTCTCGCGGGCGAGGCGGTCGAGGAGTCCGGCCGCGATCCGGTCCGCTGTCGCCGGGTCGCCCGCCAGCACGCTCAGGGCGTCGGCGGCGTCGGTGTCGTTCCGGCCCGCCACGATCATGTCCAGGAGCGTCGGGACGGTGCCGGCCTCCCCGCGCGTCCCGAGAGCCAGCGCCGCCTGCCCGCGGACCACCTCGTCGGGATGGGCCAGGGCCTCCCGCAGCAGGGCGGCGGCCTCCTCGCCGGGCAGCTCGGCGAGGGACCGTACGGCCCGTTCGCGCACCGGGGCCGCCGGTGCGCCGAGGCCCTCCGCGAGCAGGGCCGGGACGCCCTCGCCGGAGCGGGCCAGCGCCCAGCGCAGGGCCCCGGCGACATTGGGCTCCGTCTCGTGCAGCGCCGCCTCGGCCAGGGCCTCCACCGGCACCGGAACCTCCCCGGCCGAGGAGAGGGCGGCGCGCTGGCGGGCGCCGGGGCTCGTGGAACCCAGCGCCTGGAGGAGGGCGACCACCCGCAGGACGTCCTCCCAGCCGCCGGGTTCCGCGGACCGGATCCGGCCCAGCCGGGTCAGCAACTCGCCCTCCGCCGCGAGGCGTTCGCGCGTGCGGCGGATCAGATCGTCGACCAGCGCGGTGGGCGTGAAGCCCGGGTCGTCGAGCGCGCGTCCGATCTCCCGCAGCGAGAGCCCCACCGCCCGCAGGCTCTCGATGTGGAAGATCCGCCGGATGTCCTCCCCGGAGTACTCCCGGTAGCCGGAGCCGCTGCGGGCCGCGGGGCGCACCAGGCCGAGCGACTCGTAGTGCCGGAGCATCCGGGCGCTGACCCCGGACCGCCGGGCCACCTCACCGATCAACACCTAGGGACCTCCCTCCGGGCCGAAGCCGCCGAGCGCCACGACGCGCTTGGCCTCCTCGACGGCGTACCCGAATCCGGTGTCCGGGTCGCGCAGCAGCTGCCGGGTGGCCAGCGCGTGTGTGCGCACCCGGGGGTCGGGGGCCGTCTCCGCCGCGAGCAGCTCTGGCACGATCACCTCACCGAGCGCGACCAGCGCCCGGCTCAGGCTCAGCTGCGTCTCCCGCTCACCGCGCCCGAGCTGCGTGGCAAGGGCCGCGGCCAGGGCGGGCTCCTCGCCTTCCGGCACCAGTACCACCGCGGCCCGCCAGGCGCTCCGCGCCACCTCGTCCTCGGCGTCGGCGAGGAGCGCCCGGGTGAGCGAGGGCCAGGCCCGCCGGTCCCCGATCTTGGAGAGGGTGTGCAGCGCCTGGCTCCGGGCCTGCGCGTGCTCCGAGCACAGTGCGCGGAGCAGCCCCGGAAGCGTCAGGGAGACCGGGTGGCGGGTGAGTGCCCAGGTCAGCGTGTCGCGGACGGAGAACTCGGGCTCGTCGGCGCAGCGTTCGAGCAGCGCGCCGACGTAGCGCGGGTCGGGGTGCGCACCGGCCGCGAGGGCTGCCCCCAGCCGTACGGACGGCCGCGCGTCCGCCAGTCCCCGGAGCGTGCGTACCGCCTGCGTCCCCGCCTCCGCCTGCCCGGCCGCGCCGGTGTCCTGTCCCGTGGTCGTCATCGAGACCACCTCCTCGACGAGGAGTGAAGAGCTTGCCACCGTGTCAAGGTCAACCGTGTCGAGGTCGGCCGTATCGAGGCCGACCGTGTCGAGGTCCGTCGCGACCGGGCCCGGCCGCCGGGGGGCCGTCGGCGCCCCGCCGGGGGAGCGCACCGCCGCACGGCACGCGCTACGACCGGGCGAGTACGCAGAACTCATGGCCCTCCGGGTCCACCAGGCACGTCCACGGGACCTCGCCCTGCCCGACGTCGAGGTCCCCGGCGCCGAGCGCCCGCAGCCGGTCCACCTCCGCCGCCTTGTCGTCACCGGCCTCCGGCACCAGGTCGAGATGGACGCGGTCCGGCACGCTCTTCCCGCCGACGCGGAGGAATTCGAGGTACGGGCCGACGCCCCGGTCGGAGCGCCAGACCGCACGCTCGTCGGTCACCTCGTGCAGGGTCCAGCCGATCGCCTGGTCCCAGAACCGGGCCATGGCCCGCGGATCCGCGCAGTCGACCACCACGGCGGCGATCGGCCCGGTGTCCCGGTAGACCTCCCGGGGTTCGAGCACGCAGAACTCATTGCCCTCCTGATCGGCGAGGACCGTCCACGGCACCTCGCCCTGGCCCACGTCGACGGGGGTCGCGCCGAGGTCCCGCAGACGCGCGACCAGCTCCGCCTGATGGGCCGCGGAGGTGGTGGCGAGATCGAGGTGCACCCGGTTCTTCACCGCCGTCTTCGGCTCCGGCACGGCGATGACGTCGAGGCAGACGGAGACCGGGTCCCGCCAGTCGAAGCCGGGCGGCTTGACCGCGGTCGCCCCCGGCTCCCCGCCGGAGACCTGCCAGCCGAGCGTCTCCGCCCAGAACCGGCCGACCGCGGAGTCGTCGACGGCTTTGATGTTCACCAGAACGGGACGCAGGGTCATGCCGGGATCCTATGCACCCGCCTCCGCACCCCCGAGAAACTTCATTGCATAAAAGTGCGAAGAAACGTATAGTCATGCCTCCAAGGAGGAGGCCTACTCATGACGGTACGTGCGGCAGTGGCGGGAGCGAGCGGGTACGCGGGCGGGGAGCTGCTGCGTCTGCTGGTCGCCCATCCCGAGGTGGAGATCGGGGCGCTCACCGCGAACTCCAACGCGGGGCAGCGGCTCGGCTCCGTGCAGCCGCATCTGCTGCCGCTGGCCGAGCGGGTGCTCGCGCCGACCACCGCCGAGGTGCTCGGCGGGCACGAGGTGGTCTTCCTCGCGCTGCCGCACGGGCAGTCCGCCGCCGTCGCCGAGCAGCTCGGGCCCGAGGTCCTGGTCGTCGACATGGGTGCCGACTTCCGGCTGCGGGAGGCCGCCGACTGGGAGCGGTTCTACGGTTCCGCGCACGCCGGGAGCTGGCCCTACGGTCTGCCGGAACTCCCCGGCGCCCGGGCCGCGCTCGCCGGGACGAAGCGGATCGCGGTGCCCGGCTGCTACCCGACCGCGGTCTCCCTCGCCCTCTTCCCCGCCTACGCGGAGGGTCTCGCCGAGCCGGAGGCCGTGATCGTCGCCGCCTCCGGGACCTCGGGCGCGGGCAAGGCGGCCAAGCCCCATCTGCTCGGCTCCGAGGTGATGGGCTCGATGTCCCCGTACGGGGTGGGCGGGGTGCACCGGCACACGCCCGAGATGATCCAGAACCTCAGCGCGGTGGCCGGGCGGCGGGTGACCGTCTCCTTCACGCCGACCCTCGCGCCCATGCCCCGCGGCATCCTCGCGACCTGCTCCGCGAAGGCGGCGCCCGGTGTCACGGCCGAGGTGCTGCGCGCCGCGTACGAGAAGGCCTTCGCCGAGGAGCCCTTCGTGCACCTGCTGCCCGAGGGGCAGTGGCCGGCCACCGCCTCGGTGTACGGCTCCAACGCGGTGCAGATCCAGGTGGCCCACGACACCGAGGCGGGTCGGGTGCTCGCCGTCGGCGCCATCGACAACCTGGCCAAGGGCACCGCGGGCGGCGCCCTGCAGAGCATGAACCTCGCCCTCGGCCTGCCCGAGGAACTCGGGCTCCCGCTCACCGGCCTGGCCCCGTGAGCACCACCCGGCCCCGCGCCTCCCGCCGTGCGAAGACGCCCTCCGGGACGGCGGGTCACCGGGCCACGGCCTACGGGACGGCCCCGTACGGGACGACCCGGTACGGGAACGCCCCATGCGGGACGGCTCCGTACGAGGCGATGGCGTACGGGACGACGACCCACCGCGCGACGAAGACCGCGACGACCACCGCGAGGAACCGCGGGACGAACAAGGAGATGCAGTGAGCGTCACGGCAGCACAGGGATTCACGGCCGCGGGTATCGCGGCCGGGATCAAGGAGAACGGCAAGGCCGACCTCGCCCTCGTGGTCAACAACGGGCCGCGCAGGGCCGCCGCCGGTGTCTTCACCAGCAACCGCGTCAAGGCCGCCCCGGTGCTCTGGTCCGAGCAGGTGCTCAAGGGCGGCCTGGTCTCCGCGGTCGTCCTCAACTCCGGTGGCGCCAACGCCTGTACGGGCCCCAAGGGGTTCCAGGACACGCACGCCACCGCCGAGCGGGTCGCCGAGGTCCTCCAGGTGAACGCCGCCGAGGTGGCCGTCGCCTCGACCGGGCTCATCGGTGTCACCCTGCCGATGGACAGGCTGCTGCCGGGCGTGGACAAGGCGGCGGCCGAACTCTCCGCGCACGGCGGCGAGAAGGCCGCGCTCGCCATCAAGACCACCGACTCGGTGCACAAGACCGCCGTGGTCGAGGGCGCCGGCTGGACGGTCGGCGGCATGGCCAAGGGCGCGGGCATGCTCGCCCCGGGGCTCGCCACCATGCTCGTGGTGCTCACCACCGACGCCGAGGTCGAGGCCCCGGCGCTGGACGCGGCGCTGCGCGAGGCCACCCGTACCACCTTCGACCGGGTGGACTCCGACGGCTGCATGTCGACCAATGACACCGTGCTGCTGCTCGCCTCCGGGGCCAGTGAAGTCGCCCCGGAGGAAGGGGAGTTCGCGGAGGCCGTGCGGGCGGTCTGCGCCGATCTGGCCCGTCAGCTGATCGGGGACGCGGAGGGGGCGAGCAAGGACATCCGGGTGGACGTGGTGGGCGCGGCCAGCGAGACGGACGCCGTCGAGGTGGGCCGCTCCATCGCCCGCAACAACCTGCTCAAGTGCGCCCTGCACGGCGAGGACCCCAACTGGGGCCGGGTGCTCTCCGCCATCGGCACCACCTCCGCCGCCTTCGAGCCGGACCGCCTGAACGTCGCCATCAACGGCGTCTGGGTGTGCAGGAACGGCAGCGTCGGCGAGGACCGCGAGGGCGTGGACATGCGCTACCGGGAGGTCGTCATCACCGCCGACCTCGCGGCGGGCGAGTCCGCCGCGACCATCTGGACCAACGACCTGACCGCCGACTACGTCCACGAGAACAGCGCCTACTCCTCATGAGCACTCGCAAGCACACCGCACTGCCCAAGGCGGAGATCCTCATCGAGGCGCTGCCGTGGCTGACCCGTCACCACGGCAGGACCGTCGTCATCAAGTTCGGCGGCAACGCCATGGTCAACGACCAGCTCAAGGCGGCCTTCGCGCAGGACGTGGTCTTCCTGCGGCACGCCGGACTGCGCCCCGTGGTGGTGCACGGCGGCGGCCCGCAGATCAGCGCGCAGCTCGACAAGCAGGGCCTGGTCAGCGAGTTCCGGGCCGGACTCAGGGTCACCACCCCCGAGGCGATGGACGTGGTCCGCATGGTGCTCGCCGGGCAGGTGCAGCGCGAACTCGTCGGGCTGCTCAACCAGCACGGCCCGCACGCCGTCGGGCTCACCGGCGAGGACGCGCACACCATCACCGCGGTCAAGCACCAGCCGCAGATCGACGGCGAGCTGGTCGACATCGGCCGGGTCGGCGAGATCACCCGTATCGACACCGGCGCCATCGAGGCGCTGCTCGACGACGGGCGCATCCCGGTCGTCTCCTCCATCGCCCGGGCCGCGGACGACGGGCACATCTACAACGTCAACGCGGACACCGCCGCCGCCGCGCTCGCCGCGGCACTCGGCGCGGAGACGCTGATGGTCCTCACCGACGTGGAGGGCCTCTACGAGGACTGGCCGCACAGCGACGAGGTGATCAGCAGGCTCACCGCCTCCGAGCTGGAGAAGCTGCTGCCCGAGCTGGCCAGCGGCATGGTCCCGAAGATGGAGGGCTGCCTGCACGCGGTACGCGGCGGGGTCCGCACCGCCCGCGTCATCGACGGACGGGTGGAGCACTCGATCCTGCTTGAGATCTTCACCGACGAGGGGATCGGCACCATGGTCGTGCCGGACCCGCCCGAGGCCACCGGAGGGAAGCGGCCGTGAGCGACCGGGAACTGAGCAACCAGGAACTGGCCACGCGCTGGCAGGGCGCGCTGATGAACAACTACGGCACCCCGCGGCTCTCCCTGGTGCGCGGCGAGGGCGCCACCGTCTGGGACGCCGACGGCCGCGCCTACCTCGACTTCGTCGGCGGGATCGCGGTGAACGCCCTCGGCCACGCGCACCCGGCCGTGGTCCGCGCGGTCAGCGACCAGATCGCCACCCTCGGCCATGTCTCCAACCTCTTCGTCGCCGAGCCGCCCGTGCGGCTCGCCGAGAAGCTGCTCGCCGCCGCCGGGCGCGAGGGCAGGGTGTA
This sequence comes from Streptomyces physcomitrii, assembly GCF_012273655.1. Classification (GTDB taxonomy): domain Bacteria; phylum Actinomycetota; class Actinomycetes; order Streptomycetales; family Streptomycetaceae; genus Streptomyces; species Streptomyces physcomitrii. The sequence continues at coordinate 240,991 of NZ_JAAWWP010000012.1, forward strand.
CTTCGCCAACTCCGGCGCGGAGGCGGTCGAGGCCGCCGTCAAGATCGGGCGGCTGACCGGGCGCCCGCACATGGTCGCCACCGAGGGCGGCTTCCACGGCCGCACCATGGGCGCCCTCGCCCTCACCGGCCAGCCCGGCAAGCAGCAGGGCTTCCACCCGCTGCCGGGCGAGGTCACCCACGTACCGTACGGGGACGTCGAGGCGCTGCGGGCCGCGGTCACCGAGGAGACCGCGCTCTTCGTGGTGGAGCCGGTGCAGGGCGAGAACGGGGTCGTGGTGCCGCCGCCGGGGTATCTCGCCGCGGCCCGGGAGATCACCCGGGCCACCGGGACCCTGCTCGTTCTGGACGAGGTGCAGACCGGGATCGGCCGTACCGGGCACTGGTTCGCCTGCCAGGCGCAGGGTGTCGAGCCGGATGTCCTCACCCTGGCCAAGGGCCTCGGCGGCGGACTGCCGATCGGTGCGACGCTCGCCTTCGGCGCCGCGGCCGGGCTCCTGAACCCGGGGCAGCACGGCTCCACCTTCGGCGGCAATCCGGTCGCCTGCGCCGCCGGGATCGCCGTGCTCGACACCCTCGCGGACGAGCACCTCCTGGAGAACGCCAAGCGGGTGGGGGAGCGGCTGCGCTCCGGAATCGAGTCCCACAAGCACCAGTTGACGTCACATGTCCGGGGTGCGGGCCTGCTGCTGGGTATCGTGCTCACCGAGCCGCTCGCACCCCGGGTGCAGCAGGCGGCTCAGGACGCCGGCTTCCTGGTGAACGCGCCCGCCCCCGATGTCGTACGGCTCATGCCGCCGCTCAACCTCCGCGACGACGAGGCCGACGCCTTCCTCGAAGCGCTCCCCGGTGTCCTCGACGGGGCCCTGCGGCCGAGCGGGGACGGACGAGCCGGAGATTGAGACGACGATGAGCCAGGCGCAGGACAACGAGCAGGCGGGGCCCGCGGTACCGCAGACGCGCACCGCACGGCACCGCCGGATCGTGGACATCCTCAACCGCGGGCCGGTGCGCTCGCAGAGCCAGTTGGCGAAGCTGCTCGCCGACGACGGGCTGAGCGTCACCCAGGCGACCCTCTCCCGGGACCTCGACGAGCTGAACGCGGTCAAGATCCGCAACACCGACGGCGACCTCATCTACGCGGTGCCCAGTGAGGGCGGCTTCCGCACCCCGCGCGCCCCGCTCGGCGAGTCGGCGAAGGAGGAGCGGATGCGCCGGCTCTCCGCCGAACTCCTCATCTCCGCCGAGGCCTCGGCGAACCTCGTCGTGCTGCGCACCCCGCCGGGGGCCGCCCAGTTCCTCGCCTCCGCCATCGACCAGGCCGAACTGCACGACATCCTCGGCACCATCGCCGGGGACGACACCCTGATGCTCATCAGCCGGGACCCCTCGGGCGGCAAGGCGCTCGCCGACCACATGCTGCGGCTCGCGCAGAACGGGCACCACTGAGCAGTACGGGCACCAGGGAGGGGCGCCTCGGCGTTCCGGCGCGGGGTGCCGCTCAGTCCCCGGCCGGTGCCGCTCTGCCGCGGTGCGCCATCCAGGCGGCGACCAGGGCGCCGGAGATGTTGTGCCAGACGGAGAACACCGCCGCGGGCAGCGCCGCGAGGGGGCTGAAGTGCGCGCTCGCCAGGGAGGCGGCCAGGCCCGAGTTCTGCATGCCGACCTCGAAGGCCATCGCCCGGGAGGCCGGTGCCCCGAGGCGGGCGAGCTTCCCGGCGCCGTAACCGAGGGCCAGGCCCAGGCCGTTGTGCAGCACCACCGCCAACAGCACGAGCGCGGCGGCCGACTTGAGGGCCTCGGCGCTGCCCGCGACCACGATCGCCACGATGAGGGCCACCGTCAGCGCGGAGAGCCAGGGCAGCGCGCCGAGCACCCGGTCGACCCAGCGCCCCGCGAAGAGGCGGACAAGCAGGCCCGCGCAGACCGGGAGCAGCACCGTCTTGAGGATGTCGGTCATCATCGAGCCGGTGTCCACCGGCAGGTACTCGCCCGCGAGCAGCAGCGTGAGCGGCGGGGTGACCAGCGGGGCCACCACGGTGGAGACCGTCGCCACCGAGACCGAGAGCGCCACATCGCCCCGGGCCAGATAGGTGACCACATTGGAGGCGGTGCCGCTCGGCGCGCAGCCCACCAGGATCACCCCGGCCGCCAGCTGCGGCGAGAGCCCGAGGGCGTGCGCCACCAGCCAGCCGAGGCCCGGCATGATCACATAGTGCGCGACCAGACCGAGCCCGACCGCCCACGGCCGCCGGACCACCCCCTGGAAGTCCTTGCCGGTCATGGTCAGACCCATCAGGAACATCACCACCCCGAGCAGGTACGGGACCTGCTCGCCGTGCCCGGTGAAGGCGTCCGGTACGGCGAGACCCAGGGCGCCCGCGGTGAGCACGAGCACCGGGAAGAGGGTGACCGCGCGCCGGGCGGCCCGGTCGGCGGCGGGGGCGGTACGGGGACTGCGCTGTTCGGTTTCCACGGGCGGATGGAACGCGCTGACCCGGCCCGTACGCAAGGCCGTCTCGATATGTGGTCGCTACATCCGGTACGGCCGGAGGCCCGCGCCCCGCGCCCGGTTCAGCCCTCGTGCGGCACCAGGACCGTGGCGGCCCCGGGCGCGCAGGTGATCCGCAGCGGCAGGTCTCCGGCGAACTCCCCGTCCGCGTAGGCGAAGACCTCCGGCGCGTGGATCTCCACCTCGCGGGCCCGGTAGGTCTCCACCAGCGGGTGGCCGAGGTGGGTGCCGCGCTTGAGGAGCGGGAGCAGGCCGATCAGCTGCCGGCGGCCGGCGGCGCGCAGCAGCGTGACCTCCAGGAGGCCGTCGTCCACCGCGGCGTCCGGGCAGATCTTCAGTCCGCTGCCGTAGTAGGCGGTGTTGCCGACGGCGACCAGGATCCCCTCCTGCTCGACGCTCTTGCCGTCCAGCAGGATCCGGAAGGGGAACGGGCGCAGCCGCAGGCCCTCCAGGGCGATGGCCAGCTGGTAACGGGCCTTGCCACGGGGCCAGTTGAGGGTGTTGACGCGATGGCTGACCAGGGCGTCGAAGCCCGAGGTGAGCACGGTGGCGAACCAGCGCTCCCCGCAGCGGGCCAGGTCGACGGTGCGGCGGCGGCCGTCCATGAGCAGCCGGGTGGCGGCCGCCGGGTCGGTGCGCGGGATGCCGAGCATCCGGGCGAAGTCGTTGCCGGTCCCGGCCGGCACCACGCCGAGCGGCACCCCGGTCCCCGCCACCGCCTGGGTGCCCAGGTGCACGGTGCCGTCGCCGCCGACCGCCGCGAGCACATCGGTGCCCTCGGCCACCTGCGCACGCGCCGCGGCGAGGGACTGCGCGGCGTCCTCACCGGAGATCACCGTCGTACGCCAGCCCGCCGCGCCGAGCAGCCGTACCGCCTCCCCGGCGACCCGGGCCGAACCGCCCTTCGCCGAGGCCGGGTTGACCAGGAGCGTGGCGTGCCCGGTCATGAGCCGGCCGGGATCAGCTTGCCGGGGTTGAGGATCCCGGCCGGGTCGAGGGTCTGCTTGACGGCGGCCAGGACCTCCACGCCGAGCGGGCCGATCTCCGCCTCCATCCACGGGCGGTGGTCCATGCCCACCGCGTGGTGGTGGGTGATCGAGCCTCCGGCCGCGGCGATGGCGTCGCCCGCCGCCCGCTTCGCCGCCCCCCAGCGCGCCGCCGGGTCCGCGCCGCCGTCCGCCGCCACCGTGAAGTAGAGCGAGGCGCCGGAGTGGTAGGCGTGCGAGAGGTGGCAGTAGACCACCGGGTCGAAGCCCTCCCGGGCGAGTTCGCGGGTGAGCGCCCCGGTCACCGCGGTGCGCAGCGCGTGCAGCCCGGACCAGGAGGTCACGGTCTCCAGGGTCTCGGCGAGGACGCCCGCGTCGAGCAGCGCGTCGCGCAGATACGGGGCCGAGAAGCGCGAACGGCGCCAGGCGGCCGCCGAGTCCGCGGCGACCTTGACCGCGCCGTGCGCGGCGAGCACCTCGGCCACCGCCGACCGCCGGGCGGCCACCTGCGCCCCGGTGCCCTCGAAGCCGACCACGGACAGGCAGCCCTCGGGGGCCGCGCCGCCCGCGATGACCGCGTTGATGAAGGTCTCCGTCTCGTCGGAGACCCGGATCGAGGTCGGCAGCAGCTGCCGCTGGGCCAACTCCCGTACGGCGGCGGCCCCTTCGGTGAAGGAGGGGAAGGACCAGGACTCCTCGATCCGCTCCTCGGGGGTGCGGTGCACCCGGACCGTGACCTCGGTGATCACGCCGAGGGTGCCCTCGGAGCCGAGGAAGAGCTGCCGCAGATCGGGCCCGGCGGCGGTGGCCGGACCCCGGCTCAGCTCCAGGGTGCCGCGCGGGGTGGCGACCTTCAGCGCGGTGACCATGGCGTCGAAGCGCCCGTACCCGGCGGAGAACTGGCCCGAGGAGCGGGTCGCCGCGTAGCCGCCGATGGTGGCGAACTCGTAGCTCTGCGGGAAGTGGCCGAGCGTGAAGCCCTCGGCGCCGAGGAGCTCCTCGGCCTCCGGGGTGCGCAGGCCCGCCTGGAGGGTGGCGGTGCCGGACTCGGTGTCGAGGGCGACCAGGGCGTCGAGCCGCCTGAGGTCCAGGCTGACCACCGCGGGGAAGGGGCCGCGGAAGGGTTCGACGCCGCCGACCACGCTGGTGCCGCCGCCGAAGGGGACGACGGCCACGCCCTGCCGCGCACAGGCGTCGAGCACCGACCGCACCTGCTCGTGGTCCGCGGGGGTGAGGACCGCGTCCGGCGCCTCGCCCGCCTCCCCGGCGCGGCGGCGCAGCAGGTCGGGGGTGCTCTTGCCGCCGAGATGGCGCAGCCGGGCGGGCGCGTCGGTGCGTACGTGCTCCTCGCCCACCACCGCGGCCAGCGCCGCGCGGGCCTCCCGGGGCAGGGCGCTGGGCCGCAGCGCCACCTCCTCGGCCGGGACCCGGGCCGGGGCGGCGCCGCCGATGCCGAGGGTCTGGGCGATCAGCTGCCGGGTGTCCTCGTCGAGGGCGTGGCGCTCGGCCGGATCGCCCCAGGCGTTCCAGGCCATGTCGACGACGTGGTGAGTGGGTCGCTTCATGTCGTACAGTCTTACACATGACGCCAATGCGTAAAAGTGAGGACGACATCCTCGACGCCGCACGGGAGTGCGTGGAGGCCTTCGGGGTGCGGCGCACCACGCTCACCGACGTGGCCCGCAGGGCGGGGGTGAGCAGGCCGACCGTCTACCGCTACTGGCCGGACATCTCCTCGCTCGTCGGCGACCTCATGACCCGCGAGCTGCGCGCGGTCTTCACCGCCTCCGCCGCCGCGGCCACCGAGGCCGACGCGCTCTCCCGGATCGTGCACGGCTGCACCGGCACCGTCGCCGCCGTCTGGCACCACTCGATGTTCAACCGCTTCGTCGACAGCGAGGCCGAACTGCTCGCCACCTACGTCTTCCACCGGCTCGGCTCCAGCCAGCTGGCGGCCCTGGAACTGCTGCTCGCCCAGATCGCCGAGGGCCAGCAGGACGGCTCGGTACGCGAAGGCGACCCGCAGGAGCTGGCCCGCATCGTGCTGCTCACCGTGCAGTCCATCGCCTCCTCGCGCCGCCTGGTCGAGGACGTCTTCACCGAGGAGCGGCTGCTCGCCTCCCTCGCCCGTCTGCTCGACGGCTATCTGCGCCCCCGGGAGGCCACCTCATGACCGCGCACCCCCCGACCGCGAAGTCCGGCCCCCGCTCCGCCTCGCTGAACGCCGGACGCCGGGCCCGCTCCCTCGAACTCCTCGGCGAGCGGCCCCGGGTGGACCTGCTCGTCGTCGGCGGCGGGGTCACCGGCGCCGGTATCGCCCTGGACGCCGCCTCCCGCGGGCTGAGCGTGGTCCTCGCCGAACGCCACGACCTCGCCCACGGCACCAGCCGCTGGAGCTCCAAGCTGGTCCACGGCGGACTGCGCTATCTGGCCTCCGGCGAGGTCGGCGTCGCCTACGAGAGCGCCCGCGAACGCGGTGTCCTGATGGGCCGCACCGCCCCGCACCTGGTCCGCGCGCTGCCCATGGTGCTGCCGCTGCACGAGGACGTCTCCCGGCTCCAGGCCGTGCTCACCCGGGCCGGCTTCCTCGCCGGGGACGCCCTGCGGCTGAGCGCCAAGGTCGGCGCCGGGAGCCTGCCGCCCTCCCGCCGCATCCCCGCCGCCCTGACCCTGGCCCTGGCCCCGGCCCTCGACCCCACCGGGCTGCGCGGCGGCCAGCTCTCCTACGACGGCCAGCTCGTCGACGACGCCCGTCTCGTGGTCGCCCTCGCCCGCACCGCGGCGGCCCACGGCGCGCACATCCTCACCCGCTGCTCCGCCGTCGAGCTGACCGGCGACGCCGCCCTGCTGCGTGACGAACTCACGGGCGACACCCTGGAGTTGAGCGCCCGCTGCGTCCTCAACGCCACCGGGGTCTGGGCCGACCGGCTGGTCCCAGGCGTACGTCTGCGCCCCAGCCGCGGCACCCATGTCGTCCTCCCCGCCGAGCTGCTCGGCAATCCGCGGGTGGCGGTGACCGTCCCGGTGCCCGGCGAGACCAACCGCTTCGTCTTCGCCCTGCCCCAGCCGGACGGCCGGGTCTACGCCGGACTCACCGACGAACCCCTCGACGCCCCCGTGCCGGAGGTGCCCGAGGCCCCCGAGCCGGATATCGCCTTCCTGCTCGGCACCCTCTCCCGGGTGCTCACGGTGAAGCTGCGCCGCGAGGACGTGATCGGCGCCTTCGCCGGACTGCGCCCGCTGCTCGACACCGGCACCGGCCGCAGCGCGGACCTCTCCCGCCGCCACGCGGTCCTCACCTCGCCCTCCGGGGTGATCACCGCGGTCGGCGGCAAGCTCACCACCTACCGGGCGATGGCCGAGGAGGCGGTGGACGCGGGTCTCGCCCGCGCCGGACTGCGCGCCGGACCCTGCCGCACCCGCACCCTGCCGCTGGTCGGCGCGGGCCCGGTCGAGCGCACCGCCGGGCTCCCGGCCCGCCTCGTCGCCCGCTACGGCAGCGAGGCCCCCGTGGTCCTCGCCGAGGCCGCCGGGGACGCCGCCCTGCTCGACCCGGTCGCGGCGCACATCACCGGGGCCGAACTGCGCTTCGCGGTACGGCACGAGGGCGCCCTCGACGAGGGCGACCTGCTCGACCGCCGTACCCGGATCGGCCTGGTCCCCGCCGACCGCGAGCGCGCGCTGCCCGCGGCCCGGGAGGCGCTGGCGGCCGGGGTGGCCTGAGGGCGGCACGGTGGCCTGAGGGCGGCACGTACGGGCGCCGGGCCCCGGCCGAGGGGGATCCGGCTCCCGTACGGGCACGTCCCTCAGGCGCGGTTCAGCTGCCTGCCGAGCACCCGGCTGCTCTGCGCCAGGAACTCGTGCATCGCGGCGCGGTACCGGTCCCGGCGCGACCGGTACGCGGCTTCCTCCACCTCGCCGCGTCGCCAGTAGGCCCCGAGCGCCTGGCCCGCGTCGTCGACTTCACGCAGGGCGGCCAGCAGACCGGCGTCCCGGGCCAGGATCTCCACCCGCGCGGAGGCCAGACGATGTGCCGCCAGGTCCCACTGGACCACCCGGCCTTCGAGGTCCAGCGCGTACTCCTCCCAGATGCGGTTGAGCAGATCCCCGCTCGATGCCGCCACCTGGGCACAGGCGTCCATGAGCAGCTCCATGGACTTGGCGCGTGCCTCGCTGCGCTTGGTCAGGTACTGCCCCAGTATCGCGATCGCCGCGCCGGTGACGGTGGCGAGAAGCGTCCCCCATGCGTCCATGCCCGGATGCTGCCCACCCTGCCCGCCCGCAGTCCGCGGTGGCCGGCGGCGCCGTGCACCGCGCGTCCCCTGCGGGCCGCCGGCTCCCCGCCCCGTGCGGAGGCCGCCCCGGTGCGGCCTCAGTACCGGGTGAGCGCGGTCGGCCCGGTCGCGGTGCCGATCGCCAGGTGCGGGTGGCGCCCTGGCTCGGCCCAGTCGAGGAGGCGCCGCATCGCCTCCTCGGGCACCGAGACGCAGCCCGCCGTCGCGCCCGCGCCGTTCACGTGCAGGAAGATCCCCGCACCCCGCCCGCGTACCGGCCGCTCGTAGTTGAAGCCGACCACCAGGGCGAGGCGGTACTGCGGGTCGTAGGAGGCCAGCCGCTCCGACTCGCCCGCCCGGCAGTCCGCCGCCAGCGGCTCGCTCCAGCGGTTGTACGCCGCGGAGCGGGTGTCCTCGCACCACCAGGAGTCCCCGGTCACCCGGCGGTAGGCGGTGGTGGTCCCGGCCGGGGCGGGGCGGGTCCCGAAGGCGTACGGCAGGTCGAAGAGTCCGGTGGGCGTCGTCCTGCCGCCCTGCTCGCGGGTGGTGCCCTCGGTCAGCCCGGCCACCCCGAAGCGCGCCGGGGCCGAGCCCGCCGCGGTCCACCGGCCGCCGCGCCGCTCCCACCAGGTCAGGGTGGACCGGGTGGCGCGCGCGTGCGGGGCCTCGGCGGTGAGCAGCTGGCTGCCGCCGCCGGTGTCGGCCATCCGGGCGGGCAGCGGCGGCCGGTCCCGGGCGCTCCCACCCGCGGGCGCGGCGGCGCCGCAGACGGCCAGGGCGGTGAGGGCGAGGGCGGTGGCGGCTCGGCGCATGCCCCGACGCTACGGGGCGGCGGTGGCGGGGGCAGCCCGGGACGGCCGTCCGCGGGGGCGGGGACCCCTCGTCCGGCCCCGGAGATCCGCCCGCCCGGCGGCCTGTCCGCCCGGAGGCCGGCACGTCCCGGGCCCGTTCGCCCCGCGGGCCCGGACCCGCTCGCCCCGCGCTCGGGGCCCGGACCCGCTCGCCTTGCGGCCGGGGCGCACCCTGCCCGCGGCCCGGATTACCCCTCCCGGCGGCCGGTGTGGCTCGCCGTCCCGCCTCGTGCCCGGGGTCACGATGACGGCATGACGAGCGGACGGACGACAGGTGGCGGGACGGGCGGCGAGCGGGGCCGGGCGGTGGCCATGGGCCGCGTGTACGACCCGGTGGATCCGGCGGCGGGCGCCCGGATCCTGGTGGACCGGCTCTGGCCCCGCGGCCTCTCCAAGGAGGCGGCCCGGCTGGACACCTGGCTGAAGGAGGTCGCCCCCTCCTCCGGGCTGCGCACCTGGTACGGCCATGAGCCCTCCCGCTACCGCGAGTTCGCCGGGCGCTACCGGGCCGAACTGGGCTCGGGACCGGCCGCCGAGGCCTTCGAGCGGCTCAGGCGGCGTACGGCCGAGGGCCCGGTGCTCCTGCTCACCGCGACGAAGGTGCTGGCGGAGAGCCATCTGACGGTGCTGCGCGACCTGCTCGGCGAGGGCACGGACGAGCGGAATTGACGAACCATGCAGAGCAATGCATACTCATGCATGTCAGCGAATGCACTGTGAGGAGAAACCCGTGACCGAGCGCGTCGTACTCGCCTACTCGGGCGGCCTGGACACCTCCGTCGCCATCGGCTGGATCGCCGAGGAGACGGGCGCCGAGGTCATCGCCGTTGCCGTGGACGTCGGCCAGGGCGGCGAGGACCTGGACGTCATCCGCAAGCGCGCGCTCGCCTGCGGTGCCGTCGAGGCCGAGGTCGCGGACGCCAAGGACGAGTTCGCCGAGGAGTACTGCCTCCCGGCGATCAAGGCCAACGCCCTCTACATGGACCGCTATCCGCTGGTCTCCGCCCTCTCCCGGCCGACCATCGTCAAGCACCTGGTGGCCGCCGCCCACAAGCACGGCGCCCAGGTCGTGGCGCACGGCTGCACCGGCAAGGGCAACGACCAGGTCCGGTTCGAGGCGGGCATCTCCTCGCTGGCCCCCGACCTGAAGTGCATCGCCCCGGTCCGCGACTACGCGATGACCCGGGACAAGGCGATCGCCTTCTGCGAGTCGAAGAACCTCCCGATCGCCACCACCAAGAAGTCCCCGTACTCCATCGACCAGAACGTCTTCGGGCGGGCCGTGGAGACCGGCTTCCTGGAGGACATCTGGAACGCGCCGATCGAGGACGTCTACGAGTACACCCAGAACCCGGCGGTGCCCCGTGAGGCCGACGAGGTCGTGCTCACCTTCGAGAAGGGCGTGCCGGTCGCCATCGACGGCAAGCCGGTGACCGTGCTCCAGGCCATCCAGCAGCTCAACGAGCGTGCGGGTGCCCACGGCATCGGCCGGATCGACATGGTCGAGGACCGCCTGGTGGGCATCAAGTCCCGCGAGGTCTACGAGGCACCCGGCGCGATCGCCCTGATCACCGCCCACCAGGAGCTGGAGAACGTCACCGTCGAGCGCGAACTCGCCCGCTACAAGCGGCAGGTGGAGCAGCGCTGGGGCGAACTCGTCTACGACGGCCTGTGGTTCTCCCCGCTCAAGCGCGCCCTGGAGGGCTTCATCGACGAGGCCAGCCAGCACGTCAGCGGCGACATCCGGATGACCCTCCAGGGCGGCCGGGCCGTCGTCACCGGCCGCCGCTCCGGGCAGTCGCTGTACGACTTCAACCTCGCCACCTACGACTCCGGCGACACCTTCGACCAGTCCAAGGCGCAGGGCTTCATCGACATCTTCGGGCTCTCCTCGAAGATCGCCGCCAAGCGCGACCTGGCCTGAGCACCTGCCTCGCCGGGGCCGCGCCGCCCCGTAGCCTGACACCGCCTCCCCGCCGCCTCGGCCGGGAGGCGGTCCGCCTCCGGGCCCGGCCCGGCGGCCGCAGACCTCCCTGTCCGTACTCGACGAAAGCAGTGGCAAGTGAGCAGCAACAGCGGTGACGTCCGGCTGTGGGGTGGCCGGTTCGCCGACGGGCCCGCCGAGGCCCTGGCCAGGCTGTCGGCCTCGGTGCACTTCGACTGGCGCCTGGCCCCGTACGACATCGCGGGATCGCGCGCGCACGCCCGCGTCCTGCACAAGGCGGAACTGCTCACCGCCGAGGAGCTGACCCGGATGCTGGCCGGGCTCGACCAGCTGGAGGCGGACGTCGCCGACGGCTCCTTCACCGGGACCGTCGCCGACGAGGACGTGCACACCGCCCTCGAACGCGGGCTCCTGGAGCGGCTCGGCCCCGACCTCGGCGGCAAGCTGCGCGCCGGGCGCTCCCGCAACGACCAGGTCGCCACCCTCTTCCGGATGTATCTGCGCGACCACGCGCGGATCATCGGCGGACTCCTCACCGACCTCCAGGAGGCCCTGACCGGCCTCGCCGAGGCGCACCCGGCCGTCGCGATGCCCGGGCGCACCCACCTCCAGCACGCCCAGCCGGTGCTCTTCTCGCACCACGTCCTCGCCCATGTGCAGTCCCTGTCCCGGGACGCCGAGCGGCTGCGGCAGTGGGACGCGCGCACCGCCGTCTCGCCGTACGGCTCCGGGGCGCTCGCCGGGTCCTCGCTCGGCCTGGACCCGGGGGCCGTCGCCGCGGACCTCGGCTTCGAGCACGGCTCGGCCGCCAACTCGATCGACGGCACCGCCTCGCGGGACTTCGCCGCCGAGTTCGCCTTCGTCACCGCGATGATCGGGGTGAACCTCTCCCGGATCGCCGAGGAGATCATCCTCTGGAACACGAAGGAGTTCTCCTTCGTCACCCTGCACGACGCCTTCTCCACCGGCTCCTCGATCATGCCGCAGAAGAAGAACCCGGACATCGCCGAGCTGGCCCGGGGCAAGTCCGGCCGCCTGATCGGCAATCTGACCGGGCTGCTCGCCACGCTCAAGGCCCTGCCGCTGGCGTACAACCGCGACCTCCAGGAGGACAAGGAGCCCGTCTTCGACTCCTGCGACCAACTGGAGGTCCTGCTCCCGGCGTTCACCGGGATGACGGCCACCCTCACGGTCAACGCGGCCCGCATGGAGGAACTGGCCCCGGCCGGCTTCTCGCTCGCCACCGACATCGCCGAGTGGCTGGTCAAGCAGGGCGTGCCCTTCCGTGTCGCGCACGAGGTCGCGGGGGAGTGCGTCAAGGAGTGCGAGTCCGCCGGGATCGAGCTGGACCAGCTCACCGACGAGCAGTTCGCCCGTATCTCCCCGCACCTGACCCCCGAGGTGCGCACCGTCCTCGATGTCCCCGGCGCCCTGGCCGCCCGCAACGGCCGCGGTGGCACCAGCCCTTCGGCGGTCGCCGTGCAACTCGCCGAGGTCAAGCAGGACTTGGCGGTGCAGCGGGCCTGGGCCGAGGCGAAGAGCTGAGCCGCGCGGCTCAGCGCCGGAAGAGTCCCCCGGAGTCCGCCGGGGCCGGACCCCGCGGGCCGGGGGGTCTCTCCGGGTCCGCCCCGGGCAGGTCCGCGCCCGCGGGGTAACCGGGGTGGCGCTCCAGCCAGTTGAGGTAGGCGGGGCTGCGGGCGACCGCGGCGGTGTAGGCCGCGGCGGCGTGCGCGGCGACCTCCTCGACCAGGGCGGGGCCCGGCACCCCGCGCCGCCAGATCAGGATGTGGCGGATGCTCAGCGGGGTGCGGGCCAGGCCCCGTACCGCGATGCCCGCCGTGTCGCGGAAGGTGGCCTGGCCGAGGCCCACCCCATGGCCCTCGCTGATCAGGTCGCGGGCGCCGGTGGCCTCGGTCTCGTGGGCGATCCGCGGGGTGAAGCCCGCCTCGGCGCACAGCCGCAGCAGGCACTCGCGCAGCCCGTTGTCGTCCATCGGGGGCACCACCCAGGTGGCGTCGGCGAGTTGGGCGATCTCCACCTCGGGGAGCCGGGCCAGCGGATGGCTCTCCGGCAGCAGGGCCATGGCCGGTTCCACGGCGATCACCCGGCTGCCGATCTCGGCGCCGAGCCGCAGCGGCCGCTCCACATGGTCCAGGACGCTGGCGAACTCCAGGGCCTGGTGGGCGATGAGCTGGACGAGCATCGCCGAGGAGGTCTCGGTGCGCAGGGTGACCTCGCCGGGGCTCTGTTCACCGAGGCGCCGTAAGGTGCCCGCCATGAGCGGGCCCGGCACCGCCCCGTAGCGGATCCGGCGCTGCTCCTCGCCCTGGGCGTTGTAGCGCAGCGACTCGTGGTGCAGGGCCTCCATCGCGGGCAGCACCTGCCGGGCCTTCGCCAGGACGAACTCGCCGAGCGGGGTGGGCACGGCGCCCCGCCGGTCGCGCACGAAGAGCAGCCCGCCGAGCCGGTTCTCGATCCGCTGGAGCTGGCCGGTGAGGGAGGGCTGCGAGACACCGAGCAGCGCCGCCGCCCGGGTCACGCTCCCCGCCTCGGCGACCGCGCGGACGACCTGGAGATGCCGGGTCTCAAGCACCATAGGGCGAGCCTATGAACCTCTGGGATGAGCCACAAGAGCGCCTCCGTACCCATAGTTGAGCTCCGATTTCAGGCGGCGATCCGGGGCGGGGCCAATCGTGACGAGCACGGAGGAAACAGCGTGGGAGATCCTGCGGACGGTCATGCGCCACCGCCGTGGCGCGCCCGGTGCCTGGCGGTGCGACACCCCGGGGGACGCCCCCTGCGAGCGGTGCCTGCTGCCCCATCTGGAGACCGTGCGGCAGCGGGTGCGGGCCGGGGAACCGGTGGTCTTCGTCCTCCCCGGCTTCCCCTGCAAATCGCCCAACCCGGCCAAGGTCCTCGGCGTACTCCCGGACCGGGCCGAGCAGTTGGCGCTGGAGTTCCTGGACGGGCTGTGCGCGCGGATCCGCGAGATCCATCCGCCGGGCGCCCGGATCGTGCTCTGCTCGGACGGCCGGGTCTTCAGCGAGCTGATCGATGTGCCGGACGCCCATATCACCGCCTACCAGGCCGAGTTGGGCCGGATGCTGACCGCCCTGCCCGGCGGCGCGCTCAGCCTGTTCAGCGCCGACGACCTGGCCGAGATGCGGGGCGAGCCCCATGAGCGGGTACGCGCCTGGCTGGACGACCACTACGGCGAGTCGGCCGAGGAACTGCGCGCCCAGGTGCGCGCGGACGCCGAGGTCCTGCGGCTCTACCGCGCCCTGACCCGCTTCCTCTTCGAGGACCGGCTCACCCCCGAACGGACCGAGAGCCGCAGCGCCCTGCAGCGCGAGGCCCGGCGCCGCGCCTACGGAGTGATCGGCCGCAGCCGCGCCTGGGGCACCCTGGTCTCCGCGCACTTCCCCGAGGCGGTACGGCTCTCGATCCACCCGCAGGACTGCGGATCGCCGAAGTTCGGCATCCGGCTGAGCGCGCGCGGCGAGGACGGCTGGCTCACCCCCTGGCACGCGGTCGCCGTCGAACGGGACGGCGTCTTCGCGCTCAGCCGCCGCTCGGAGGCGGAGGCCGAGGGCGCCCGGCTGGTCCACCGGGACGGCAGGCCGAGCCACTTCGTCGCCACCCGCACCGTGCCCCCGGCGCGCGAGAGCGCGGACCGCCCGCTCGCGCCCGCGGCCCGCCCCACCTGAACTCACGCGTAGCGCCCCGCGGTTCGGCAACACACGTCCGCCCCACGGCAGTTGGCCAACTCGCCCCGGTAGCAGCGCAGTTCGGCAACTCCGGTACGCAGCAACACCGTTCGGCTCGCCCGCGCCGGGCGCCCCGGCCGCGGGCACCTCAGGCCCCGTACCCCCACCCCCACCCAGGAGCCCCCATGACCCTCACCTCCGACCAGGCCCGGATCCCCGGGCTGAGCGCCATGGAGCCCTTCGGCGTACGCAGCCGGGCGGAGCGCGGGCAGCGGCTCACCGAGCTGCCGGTGCCCGCCCTGCGCGAACTGGTGCGCACCCACCGGCTCGTGCTGCTGCGCGGCTACGAAGTGCCCGCCGAGGCCGAGCAGTTGGCCGCCTGGTGCCGCCAGTGGGGCGAGGTGATGAGCTGGCCCTTCGGCGACGTACTGGAGCTGCGGGAGGCGCAGGACCCCACCGACCACATCTTCGACTGCTCCAGCGTGCCCTTCCACTGGGACGGGATGTACAAGCCCTTCGTCCCCGAGTTCCAGGTCTTCCACTGCCTGCGGGCACCCGGGCCCGAGGACGGCGGCGCCACCACCTTCTGCGACACGGTGCGGCTGCTCGACGAGGCGGATCCCGGCCTCCTCGACCGCTGGCGGCGGGTGACGGTGACCTACCGCATCGGGCAGGTCGTGCACTACGGCGGTAAGGCCGTCTCCCCGCTGCTCGTCGAGCACCCGGTCTCCGGCGCCCCGACCCTGCGCTTCAACGCCCCGCCGCCCGAGGAGGAGCCGGACTTCCTCAACCGGCCCGCCCACGAGTTCGCCGGGGTCGGGGCCGAGGACGTACCGGAACTGCTCGCCGGGCTGCGCGCGGCGCTCACCGACCCGCGCTGGTCCCTCGCCCACGCCTGGCAGGACGGCGACGTGGTGCTCGCCGACAACCACGCGCTGCTGCACGGCCGGGAGCGCTTCCGCAGCCGGGCCCCGCGCCATCTGCGCCGGGTGCACCTGCTCGGCGACCCGGCCCACGCCAACCCCGCCCTCGGATGAGCACCGCCGCCACGGGCCCGCTGACCGGCGCCGCCCCTGCCGCGCCCGGCGGCACCCTCCCGGCCCGCCGGGTGCGCGAGGTGCCCGGCACCACCTGGGCGGTGGCCGCCGCCACCGCGACCGCCTTCCTGCTCGCCTTCTGGGCCGTCGGCCGCACCGACCCGCACTACTACTACGCGGCCGCCGCCCGTTCCATGAGCGGCAGTTGGCGCAACTTCTGGTTCGGCGCCTACGACCCGGCCGGCTCCCTGACCGTCGACAAGGTCCCCGGCGCCCTGTGGTTCCCCGCGCTGTCCGTGCGGCTCTTCGGCGCCCACACCTGGGCGCTGCTCCTGCCGCAGGCGCTGGCCGCCGCGCTCACCGTGCCGGTGCTCCACTCCGCCGTACGCCGCTGGGCGGGCCCGGCGGCCGGGGCGGCCGCCGCCGCGGTCTTCGCGCTGAGCCCGGTCACCGTGGTCCTCGCCCGGGTCGACATCCCCGACACCTTCCTCGTGCTCTTCCTGGTCTGCGCCGCCCGCTCCGCCTCCCGCGCGCTCCAGGAGGACCGCCGGGGCCCGCTCCTCGCGGCGGCGCTCTGGGTCGGGGCGGCCTTCCACATCAAGATGGCGGCGGCCTATCTGGTGCTGCCCGCGCTGGCGCTCGCCTACGGGGTCGCCGCGGCCGGGAGCCTGCGGCGGCGGCTCGGGCGGCTGGCCCTCGCCGGGGCGGTGGTGCTCGCGTCCAGCGCTGTCTGGCCGCTGTCCGTGGCGCTGACCCCGGCCGCGCACCGCCCCTACGTGGACGGCAGCGCCCACAACTCGGTCTGGGAGATGCTCCTCCACTACAACGGGCTGAGCCGCTTCACCGACGAGGCCGACCTCTCCGGCGGCTCCCTCGCCAGTTTCCTCACCGACTTCGGGGGCCCGCCCGGCGTCTTCCGGCTCACCGGCGGCCAACTCGGCCCCGAGGTGGGCTGGTTGCTGCCGCTCGCGGTGGCCGCCGCGCTCGCCGGGCTGCTCGCCCGCCGCGGACGCCCCCGGACCGACCCGGTGCGCGCGGGCTGGCTCCTGTGGGGCACCTGGCTGCTCGTGCACGCGGTGGTGCTGAGCGCGGCCCGGGCCGTGCACCCGTACTACACGGCCGCCCTGGTCCCCGCGGTCGCCGCGCTCACCGGCGCGGGCCTGGTCCTCGCCGCCCGCGCCTGGACGGCGGGCACACGGCCGGGACCGCTGCTGCCGCTCGCGGTCCTTCTCGGCGGCGCCTGGGCGGTGGTGCTCTCGGCCCGGGGCGAGGCCCCGCTGTGGCAGTCCACCCTGGTCGCGGCGGTGACGGTGAGCGCGGCCGCCGTACTCGCCGCGGGCCCCGCGGTGCTGCGGGGCCGGGGCGCCGGGACGCCCGCCGACGCCGGGACTCCGGCCGAGTCCGTGACTCCCGCCGACTCCGAGACCCCTGCTGCCTTCGAGGCTGCCGCCGAGTCCGAGTCCGCCACCGACTCCCGCCCGGCCGTCACCCAGGCCGCCGCCCCGGATCCCGTCACGGCCACTGCGCGGGCCGCCGCCCCCGCCGTCCTGACCCGGGCGCTCGCCCTGGCCGCCGTCGCGCTGCTCTGCGGTCCTGGGCTCTGGGCGCTGTCCGCCTCGGGGCGGCCCTTCACCGGGCTGACCGGACTGAACCCGGTCTCCGCCCGGAGCACCACGCTGCCCGCCCCCGCCATGGCGGCCCTGCACGGCTTCCCCCCTGACCTCAGGCTCCCTCCCGAGATGGGCACCATGAACATGACCGCCCCGCACGCGGGCCTGCTCGCCTACACCGAGGCCCACCACCGCGGCGAGCGCTACGTCCTCGCCGTACCCACCGCGAACACCGCCGCCCCCTACCTCCGCGCGGGCCGCAGCGTGCTGCCGATGGGCGGCTTCACCGGCGCGGCCCCGGTGCCCTCGACCGCGGGCCTGGCCCGCCTGGTCTCCTCGGGGGAGCTGCGCTATGTGATGACCGGCGGCTTCCACGGCGCGATGGGCGGGCGGCCCGCCCGGGAGCGCCAGGGCTGGGTGGCCGGGCACTGCGCCGAGGTGCCGCCCGCCCGCTACCGCTCCCAGCACGTCTCCGGACCGCCCGGCGCCCCCGAGCGCCTCTGGGACTGCGCCGCCGCCGGGGGCGAGCGGTGAACCGCCGGGGAGAGGCGGCGACCGCGCCGCGAGCCGGGCGCCTCGGGCCCGCCGCCCGGGCGGCGCTGTGGACCGTACCGCTCTCGGTGGCGCTGCTCGCCCTGCACGCCCTGGTGCACTGGCACCAGACCGGCTTCGTCGTCATGAGCGACTTCTTCGACCTGTCGGTGTACCGGGCGGGCGGCGAGGCGCTGCGCGAGGGCACCCCGCTGTACGAACAGCGCCTGGGCGGCGGTCAGTTCTCCTTCACCTACCCGCCCTTCGCGGCGCTGCTCTTCGCCCCGCTGACCGTCCTCCCGCTCGGCCTCTGGCAGGCCCTGGTCTTCCCGGTGGGCCTGGCCATGCTGGCGGGCACCGTGCTCCTCGTGCTGCGCGCCGCCGGGGTACGGGGCCGCCCCGCCTGGGCCTGGTGCGCGGCGCTCACCGCGCTGCTGCTCTGGCTGGAGCCGGTGGCCTGGACGCTGTACCTCGGCCAGGTCAACCTGGCGCTGATGCTGCTCATCGTGGCGGACCTGGCGGGCGGCGGCTCCCCGGGCCGGGCGCGGCTGCGGGGCGTGGGCGTCGGCATCGCCGCCGGGATCAAGCTGACCCCGGCGATCTTCGTGGCGTATCTGCTGCTGACCCGGCAGTACCGGGCCGCGGCCACCGCGAGCGCGACCGCGGCGGCGACCGTGGGGCTCGGCTTCCTCGCCGCCGGTTCCGACAGCCTGGACTACTGGGGCGGCACCTTCCTGGAGTCCGAGCGCATCGGCGAGGTGGCGAGCCAGATGAACCAGTCCGTGCACGGCACCGTCGCCCGGCTGACCGACACCGCCGAACCCTCCCTCCTGGTGTGGGGACCGCCCGCGCTGCTGCTCGCGGTGCTCGGCCTCGCCCTCGCCGCGGCGGCGCACCGGCGCGGGCTGCCGCTGCTCGGCCTGAGCCTGTGCGGACTCACCGGGGCGGCCGTCTCGCCGATCTCCTGGAGCCACCACTGGGTGTGGTTCGTGCCGCTCGTGGTGCTCGCGGCCTGCGCCCGCCCCTGGCCGCCGCCGCGCCTCGCGGTGCCCGCGCTCGCGGTCTTCGCCCTGCTCACCCTCGCCTGGCCGGTGCACTTCTTCACCGGCCACCGCATGGACCGCCCCCCGCTCGGCCTGGTGGCCCTGCCCGAGTGGCACGGCCTCGAACTCCTCTACGGCAACGGCTACTTGCTCCTGTACGCCGGGACCCTGGCCCTGTGCGCCGCGACCCTGCGTACGAGGCGGCCCGCCGGGACCGGGGAGGCTACCCGGCGCGGCTCTCCGGCCCGGCCCCCGGCACCGGACGGAGCGCGATGAGGGCGATGTCGTCGTGGTTGTCCACGGGCCGGGTCAGCTCGATCAGGCGGTCGCAGAACTCCCCGAGGGGCCGCCGGGCCAGCCAGGAGGCGTGCGCGCTGAGCCGGGTGAGCCCGTCCTGGAGCGAGCTGCTGCGCGTCTCGACGAGTCCGTCCGTGTAGAGCACCACCGTCGAGTGCGGGGACAGCGCGGTCACCGCGTCGGTACGGGTGCTGGGCAGATCGGTGCCGAGCAGCATGCCCTCGCCGCCCTGGAGGAAGTCCGTGCGGCCGTCGTGGCGCACCACCAGCGGCGGCGGGTGGCCCGCGTTGGTCCAGCGCAGCCGCCAGGGCCCGCCCTCGGGGCCTTCGAGGCGGCCCATCACCATGGTCGCCATCGGGGCGTCGCTGATGTGCCCGAGGGCGCGGTCCAGGCGGGAGACCACGGCACCGGGCGAGGTTTCCTCACCCCAGGCGAAGGCGCGCAGCATGTTGCGGACCTGGGACATGTACGCGGCGGCGGCCAGATCGTGCCCGACCACGTCGCCGATCACCATCGCCACCGAGCCGTCCGGCAGCGGGAAGGCGTCGTACCAGTCACCGCCCACCTTCGAGGCGTGCGGGGCCGGTTCGTAGCGGGCGCAGACCTCCATGCCGAGGATCTTCGGCATCGGCGGCAGCAGGTGCCGCTGCATGTTCTCGGCGACCCGGCGCTGGCCCTCGTAGAGCTGGGCGTTGTCCACCGCGAGGCCCGCCCGGCGGGCGATGTCGTCGACCAGGGCGAGATCGGTCGCGCCGAAGGGGCGCTTCTGGTCGGCGCGGCCGACGGTGAGCGCGCCGATGATCCGCCCGCCGGTGCCGCCCATCGCCCGCAGCGGGGCGATCACCGCCGAGTGCATGCCGGTGGAGCGGAAGAAGTCCTGCTGGATCTCGGTGAGCGGGGAGTCCGGCGGCACCGCGTAGTCCTCGGCGCGCACCAGGACGGCGGCCCCGCCGCGCAGCGCCTGGGAGAGCGGCATCCGGGAGGTCTCGGAGGCCGCGGGCAGCGGGCCGAGGAACTCCTCCATGTTGACGTACTCGCCGTCCCAGTAGCGGACCACGGCGACCCGGCGCACCTCGCCCTCCTCGCCGATCAGGTCGACCACCGCCCAGTCCGCCAATCGGGGCACGATCAGGCCGACCAGCGCGCGCAGCGCCTTGTCGGTGTCCAGGGAGGAGGTGAGCACCGTGGTGGACTCGGCGACCAGGGCCAGCCGGTCGGCCACGTCCGAGGAGGAGGAACCGGCGCCCTCGGCCGTCAGGTCCGGGGCCTCGAAGAAGAGGACGGCGCCGCCCGGTTCGCGCGGATCGGCGAAGGGCGCCATCAGGCAGGTCACGGCGATGACACCGCCGTCGCCGCGGGCGAACCACTCGGTGCCCGACAGCAGCGTCTGGCCGCTGAGGAAGGCCTGGGTGAGGCGGCAGGCGGAGCGCTGGAGCGGGGCCCCGTTCTCGGTGCGGTGCAGGTGGTCGTGGGCGTCGCGGCCGATCAGCTCGGCGGCGCCGCGGCCGAGCAGCTCCTCCGCCCGGGGGCTGACCGCGGTGATGGTGCCCGCCCCGTCCTGGACGAAGACGCCGGTCTCCAGGGTGTCGAGGAGCTTCCCCAGCAGGCCGGGATCGGCCTTCGGGGAGCTGGCCGGGCCGCCGTCGCCTGCCACGTCCGCGGCCCCTTTCTGGCGTTCCTCGCGCTCCTCGCGGGTGCGCGCTCCGAGGTCTCCAGGCTCGCCCGCCCGCGCCCGCTCCGCCATCCGGGCCCGGCGGGGAGCGGGCGGTACGCCGGTGGGGGAGCGGGGCCGGGTACACCGAGGGGGGCGGGCACCGGGTGCCCGCCCCCCTCGGTCAGCCGGTGCGCCGGGTCAGGCGGCCTTGGCCTTGGTGGCGTACATGTCCACGTACTCCTGGCCGGACAGGCGCATCACCTCGGCCATCACGGAGTCGGTCACCGCGCGCAGGACGTAGCGGTCGCGGTCCATGCCCTCGTAGCGGGAGAACTCCATGGGGGTGCCGAAGCGGACGGTGACCCGGCCGGGGCGGGGCAGTCCCGCGCCGCCGGGCTGGAGCTTGTCGGTGCCGATCATGGCGAAGGGGACGACCGGGGCGCCGGTCATCAGGGTGAGCCGGGCGATGCCGGTGCGGCCGCGGTACAGGCGGCCGTCGGGGGAGCGGGTGCCCTCCGGGTAGATGCCGAAGATGCGGCCGTCCTCCAGGATCCGGCGGCCGGTCATCAGCGCGGCGACCCCGCCGTTCGCGCCGTCGCGGTCCACCGGGACCATGCCGACGCCGGTGAAGAACCAGGCCATCAGGCGGCCCTTGACGCCCTTGCCGGTGACGTACTCGTCCTTGCCGATGAAGAAGACCTGGCGTTCGCAGACCAGCGGCAGGATGAGCGAGTCGATGAAGGTGAGGTGGTTGCCGGCGAGGATCACCGGACCGTCGCCGGGGATGTGCTCCGCGCCCTCCACCCGCGTGCGGAACATCAGGCGCATGACCGGTCCGAAAACCGCCTTGATGAGCGCGAAACGGGACAACTGACCCTCCGGAGCCAAGCGATCGACGGCGAAGTCTGTGCAGGTGAGGACCTTACTCGGGGACAGGGCTCCGGCGCACACCGGCCGGTCCGTGGCGTACGGTCCCGGGCGCCCGGTTCGCGGCCCCGCGCGCCCCGCTGTCCGGCCCGGTCCGCCAAGTCCCGCCCGCCCGGCGGCCCTTGTGCCGCCGTCCGCCGGTCACCCGAACACACCCCTGAGTTCCGGCGCGGGTATCCCGTACGCCATGTGGCGGCACCTACGATCTGACTCGATTTCGCAGGTGCCACAACCGGTTCAGGACAGCAGTCAGGGAAGGAAAGCCGATGGCGAAGCAGGGCTTTGACGGCGAGCAGGACAGGGGCGCGGGTCCGCGGCAGGGCGGTACGGGGCGCAGGGCGCTGCTCGGCGCGGCGGTGGCCGGAGCGGGGGCGGCCGTCCTCGGCGTGCCCTCGGTCGCCGGGGCCGCGAGCCGGGACCGCGGGGGCGCGCACGCGCTGCCGGTGCCCACCGTCGTCGGCCACCGGGGGTCGAGCGGCTACCGGCCCGAGCACACCCTCGGCTCCTACCAGCTGGCCCTCGACCTCGGCGCGGACGTCGTCGAGCAGGACCTGGTCCCCACCAAGGACGGGCATCTGGTCTGCCGTCACGAGAACGACATCACCGCCACCACCGATGTCGCCCAGCACCCGGAGTTCGCCGGCCGCAAGACCACCAAGAGCATCGACGGGGTGCAGCTCACCGGCTGGTTCACCGAGGACTTCACGCTGGCCGAGCTGAAGACCCTGCGCGCGATCGAGCGCATCCCGGGCAACCGCCAGCACAACACCCTCTACAACGGCCGCTGGGAGATCCCCACCTTCGAGGAGGTCCTCGACTGGGCCGAGCGCGAGGGCCGCAGGCGGGGCCGCCCCGTCTGGCTGCACACCGAGACCAAGCACCCCACGTACTTCCGCGGGCTCGGCCTCGGTCTGGAGGAGCCGCTGGTGCGGCTGCTGCGCAAGTACGGCCGCCACCGGAAGAACGCGCCCCAGTTCCTGCAGTCCTTCGAGCCGAGCAGCATCCAGCGGCTCGCGAAGCAGGTGGCGGGACCGCGGGTGGTGCTGCTGTCCACCGCCGACAGCCGCCCCTGGGACTTCGTGGAGTCCGGCGACCCGCGCACCGTCGCCGACCTCATCACGCCCAAGGGCCTGAAGTGGATGGCGGGCTTCGCGCAGGGCATCGGCCCGACCCTCGACCTGGTCATCCCCAAGGACGCCGCGGGCAAGCTGACCGAGCCGACCACCCTGGTCCGGGACGCGCACGCGGCAGGCCTGATCCTGCACCCGTACACCATGCGCAACGAGAACACCTTCCTGCCCGCGGACTTCCGGCGCGGCAGCGACCCGAACGCCTACGGGGACGCCTTCGGCGCCTTCCAGGTGTACTTCGCGACCGGCATCGACGGCATCTTCTCCGACAACCCGGACACCGCACTGCTCGCCCGCGAGGACTTCGTCAACAAGGGCTGAGCCGCGCCCCCTTGGAGTGCATCGCGGCCGCCCGGGCAACCAACCGCCGGGCGGCCGCGTGCCTTCGGGCATGACCTGCCGAATCACCCCTTATGTCCCTGAGGCCCGCGAGGAGCTGTACGCCGGGCTGCGGCCCCTGCTGACCGCCGAGGCCGCGGCCGAGGCCGCCGCGGTCCGCGCCGAGCCCGCCGACCTCGAACAGGGCGTCTGGCTGCGCCTCCTGGAGCGCCTCGCCGCCGAGGGCCCGCCCGCCGAGCCCGCCCGCTGGCTGCGCGCCGCCGTCCGCGCCGAGGCCCGCGGCTGGCGGCACCGGACGCGCTGGGAGGCGGAAGGCGCCCCGGAGCCCGGCGAGTTCACGGAGCGCCTCGCCGCCCGCACCCCGGAGCAGCTCGCCGTCGACGCGCAGCAGCGGGCGCGGCTGCACGCGGTGGTGCGCCGGCTGCCCGGCCGCTGCGCCGCGCTGGTCACCGCGCTTCTGTCGCCCGAGGACCGTACCTACCGGGAAATCGCAGGGGAGTTGGGTATCTCACAGGGGAGTCTGGGGCCGGAACGTTCCCGTTGCCTGGGATGTCTGCGCAGAATGCTGGCGGCGGAGGTTGCCGCCCCCGAAGCCTGGGAAAAGGAGTGGGGGACAACCTGAGGCACGGGTGAGCGGAGGCGTGTGCAGATGGGCATGAGCGTGACCATCGCGGCAGCTGGGGAGCGGGACGCGGAGCAGATCCTCAAGCTCCAGTACCTCTGCTACCAGAGCGAGGCCGCCCGCTACGGCGACTACTCCCTCGAACCCCTCACCCAGCCGCTCGCCTCCGTCCAGGAGGAACTGCGCACCGGCACCGTCCTGGTGGCCCGGCTCGGCCAGGAGGTCGTCGCCTCCGTGCGCGGCACCCTCGACGCCGAGGGCACCGGGCACATCGGCAAGCTCATCGTCCACCCCCGGATGCAGCGGCACGGCCTCGGCGGGCGGCTGCTCGCCGCCATGGAGTCCCGGCTCGGCGAGGCGGGCGCCGTCAAGCGGTACCAGCTCTTCACCGGGCACCGCAGCGAGGGCAATCTGCGCCTGTACCGCAAGCACGGCTACACCCCGCTCAGCAGCGAGCGGGTGGACAGCAGGCTCACCGTCGTCACCCTGGTCAAGGGCGCGGAGGCCGGCGCGTACGTCAAGAGCGCCTAGGTGCTGTCCGGCGGATCACTGGCGGAGCCAAAGTCGAATGGCCGCGGCGGTGACGGTGCCGTGGAAGACGTAGGCCCGCTTGTCGTAACGGGTCGCGACCGCGCGGGAGTTCTTGAGTCGG
>NZ_JAAWWP010000013.1 GCF_012273655.1 Streptomyces physcomitrii
GATACGCGACCGGACTTCCACCTCAGCCGCCCGCACGGAGACCATCGCGCCACCCTCAGGCAACGCCTCCATCAACCGACCACGAGCAGCCACCAACGCGCAGGCATCCTCCAGGGACAGCACACCCGCGACATGAGCCGCCGCCAACTCACCGATGGAATGACCCGCCAGGAAGTCCGCACGTACACCGAAGGACTCCACCAGACGGAACAACGCCACCTCGACGGCGAACAGCGCGGGCTGCGTCAGACCCGTACGGTCCAACTCCCCACCCTCAGCAGCGAACACACGCTCCCGGAAATCCGCACCGAAACCGGCGCACACCTCATCCAAAGCAGCCGCAAAGACCGGCTGCGCCGCGTACAACTCCCGCCCCATACCCAGGCGTTGCGCACCCTGACCCGAGAACAGGAAGGCGAGCTTGCCGCCGCGGGGGGAGGACTGGGTGAGGCCGGGGGCGCGGGTGCCCTCGGCGAGGGCGGCGAGGGCGGTGAGCAGGCCCTCGCGGTCGGCGGCGGTGACGGCGGCCCGGTGTTCGAGGGCGGGGCGGCCGGTCGTGAGGGAGAGCGCCACATCGGCCGGGCGGAGTGCGGGCCGGGCGCTGACGTGGGCGTGCAGTCGTGCCGCCTGGGCGCGCAGGGCGGACTCGCCCCGGCCGGAGAGCGGCCAGAGGTAGGGGCCCGCGGCGGAGTCCTCGGCCGTTTCCGCAGTCTCGGCGGGCTCCGGGGCGGCCTCCAGGACGACATGGGCGTTGGTGCCGCTGGCGCCGAAGGAGGAGACGCCGACGCGGCGCGGGCGGCCGGTCTCGGGCCAGGGGGTGGCCTCGGTGAGGAGGGCGACCGCGCCCTCGGACCAGTCGATGTGCGGGGAGGGCTCCTCGGCGTGCAGCGTCTTCGGCAGGATGCCGTGCCGCATGGCCTGCACCATCTTGATGACGCCCGCCACGCCCGCGGCGGCCTGGGCGTGGCCCATGTTCGACTTGATGGAGCCGAGCCACAGCGGCCGGTCGCCCTCGCGCTGCTGCCCGTAGGTGGCGAGCAGCGCCTGCGCCTCGATGGGGTCGCCCAGGGTGGTGCCGGTGCCGTGCGCCTCGACCGCGTCCACCTCGGCGGGGGTGAGCCGTGCGCCGGCCAGCGCCTGCTCGATGACGCGCTGCTGGGAGGGGCCGTTGGGGGCGGTGAGGCCGTTGGAGGCGCCGTCCTGGTTGACGGCGGAGCCGCGCATCACCGCGAGCACCCGGTGGCCGTTGCGCTCGGCGTCGGAGAGGCGCTCCAGGAGGAGGACGCCCGCGCCCTCGGCCCAGCCGGTGCCGTCCGCGGTGGCGGAGAAGGACTTGCAGCGCCCGTCGGAGGAGAGTCCGCGCTGGCGGCTGAACTCCACGAAGACATTCGGGGTGGCCATCACGGTGACGCCCCCGGCGAGGGCGAGGCTGCACTCCCCCGCGCGCAGCGCCTGCGCGGCGAGGTGCATGGCGACCAGCGAGGACGAGCAGGCGGTGTCGACGCTGACCGAGGGGCCTTCGAGTCCGAAGGCGTAGGAGAGGCGGCCGGAGATGACGCTGCCGGAGGTGCCGGTGAGCAGATAGCCCTCGGCGCTGTCGGCGGCCTGTTCCACGTGCGAGGCGTAGTCGTGGTACATCACGCCCGCGAAGACACCGGTCCTGCTGCCCTGGAGGCCGAGCGGGTCGAGACCGGCGCGCTCGAAGGCCTCCCAGGTGGTCTCCAGGAGGAGGCGCTGCTGCGGGTCCATGGTGACGGCCTCGCGCGGCGAGATCCCGAACAGCTCGGGGTCGAAGTCGGCGGCGTCGTAGAGGAATCCGCCGCTGCGGGTGTAGGAGCTGCCGGGGCGGTTGCCCTCCGGGTCGTAGAGGCCCTCCAGGTCCCAGCCGCGGTCCTCGGGGAAGCCGGAGACGGCGTCCCGGCCCTCGGCGACCAGCTGCCAGAGCTCCTCGGGGGTGCTGACCCCGCCGGGGTAGCGGCAGGCCATGGAGACGATCGCGATCGGTTCGTCGCTGCCGGTGGCGGTGGCCGCCGGGGCGGAGGCGGCGGGGCCCCCGGTGGCGAGGAGCGCGGTGAGCAGGTGGCGGGCGAGGGCGCCGGGGCTCGGGTGGTCGAAGACCAGGGTGGCCGGGAGCTTCAGGCCGGTCGCGGCGGCGAGGCGGTTGCGCAGCTCGACGGCGGTCAGCGAGTCGAAGCCGAGTTCCTTGAAGGCCTTGTCCGGCTCGATCGCCTCCGGCTCGTCGTGGCCGAGCACGGCGGCGACCAATCCCCGTACGAGGCCGAGGAGTTCGGCTTGCCGGGCCTCGGGTTCGAGGGTGGCGAGGCGGTCGGCGAGGGCGGATCCGGTGCCCTGGGCGCCGTTCTCCACGGCGCGGCGGGACGGCACCCGTACCAGGGAGCGGAAGAGGTGCGGCAGCACCCCGGAGGCGGCGCGGGCGCGCAGTACGGCCCTGTCGAGCGGGACCGTGACGAGCAGGGGCTCGCCGCGGTGGGAGTCGGCCGCGTCCAGGGCGGCGAGGCCCTGCTCGGGGCGGAGCGGGAGGTATCCGGCCCGTGCCGACCAGCCGAGTTCGGCGCTGTCGAGGTGTCCGGGCATGCCCTCGCTCTGCCACAGCCCGTAGGCGAGGGAGACGGCGGGCAGGCCCTCGGCGCGGCGGTGGTCGGCGAGCGCGTCGAGGAAGGAGTTGGCGGCGGCGTAGTTGCCCTGGCCGGGGTTGCCGAAGGCGCCCGCGGCGGAGGAGAACAACACGAAGGCGGTCAGGTCGAGGTCGCGGGTCAGCTCGTGCAGATGCCAGGCGGCGTCGGCCTTGGGCCGCAGCACCCGTGTCAGCTGCTCCTCGGTGAGGGTGGCCGTGGTGGCGTCGTCGAGGACCCCGGCGGCGTGCACGACGGCGCGCAGCGGGCGGTCGGCGGGCACGGTCGCGAGGAGCGAGGCGAGCTGTTCCCGGTCGGCGGCGTCGCAGGCGGCCACAGCGGCCCGGGCACCCGACTCGGCCAGTTCCGCGACGAGTTCGGCGGCGCCGGGGGTGTCGAGTCCGCGGCGCCCGGTGAGCAGCAGGTGCCGCACGCCGTGCCGGGTGACCAGGTGGCGGGCGAGGAGGGCGCCGAGCGCTCCCGTGCCGCCGGTGATCAGGACGGTGCCCTCGGGGTCCCACGCGGAGCCCTCGCCTCCCGGCGCGGTGCGCACCAGCCGGGGGGCGCGGAACTCCCCTTCGCGCAGGGCGAGTTCGGGTTCCTCGCTGAGCAGGGCCCGGTGGAGTACGGCGGCGGAGGCCTCGGTGCCGTCGGTGTCGAGGAGCTGGACGCGGTCCGGGTTCTCGGTCTGCGCCGAGTGGACGAGGCCGCGTACGGCCGCGAGCGCCAGGTCGGCGGGGCCCTCGCCGGGGGCGGTACGGACGGCGCCCCGGGTGAGCAGCACCAGGCGGGAGGCGGCGAGGCGCTCCTCGGCGAACCAGTCGCGCAGCAGGGCGAGCGTCCGGCGGGTGGCCGTGTGGGCAGCGAGGGCCGGGGAGTTGGCGCCGTCCTCGGGGGTGAGCTCCACCAGGACGTGCGCCGGGGCCGCTTCACCGGCGTCCAACGCGGCCCGCAGCGCGCCCAGTTCGCGCCGGTCGGGGTCCGGGGCGGCCTCGGTGCCGGGGGCTTGGGTGGTCCACTCGACGCGGTGCAGGCTCTCGGCGCCGGTGGTGCCGCGCAGTTGCTCCGCGGAGACCGGCAGCAGGCCGAGGGCGGCGACCTCGGCGAGGGGTGCGCCGGTGGAGTCGTAGAGGCTGACGGAGAGTTGGCCGTCGGCGGTGGGGGCGAGGCGTACCCGCAGGGAGGCGGCGCCGACCGCGCGCAGACCGACCCCGCTCCAGGCGAAGGGCAGCCGGACGCCGTCCGCCGCCGCCTCGTCGGCGCCGAGCAGGGCGGCGTGCAGGGCGGCGTCGAGCAGGGCCGGGTGCAGGCCGAACTCCTCGGCTTCCTCGCGCTGTTGCTCGGGCAGGGCGACCTCGGCCCAGGTCTCGCCGCCGAGCTGCCAGGCGGCCTTCAGGCCCTGGAAGACGGGGCCGTAGCCGTAGCCGGACTCGGTGGCGCGGGTGTAGAAGTCGCCGAGGGCGAGCGGCTCGGCTCCCGCGGGCGGCCAGACGGTGAGCGGCGCGGGGGCGGCGGCGGGCGGCTCGGGGGTGAGGAAGCCGACGGCGTGCCGGGTCCAGGGGGTGTCCGGCTGGTCGTCCTCGGCGGGCCGGGCGTAGATGCCGAGGCTGCGCCTGCCGTCCTCCTTGGGCTCCCCGACCACGAGCTGGATCTGCACCCCGCCCTGGGCGGGCAGCAGCAGGGGTGCTTCCAGGGTCAGTTCGGACAGCTGGGCGCAGCCCGCCTCGTCTCCGGCGCGCAGGGCGAGTTCGACGAAGGCGGTGCCCGGCAGCAGGACGGTGCCGCTGACGGCGTGGTCGGCGAGCCAGGGGTGGCTCTGCAGCGAGAGCCGCCCGGTGAGCAGGAACTCGTCGCCGTCGGCGACCCGTACGGTGGCGCCGAGCAGCGGGTGGTCGACCGCGCCCAGACCGGCGGCGGCGACATCGCCCGCGGCGGCGCCCACCGGGTCGGCCCAGTAGCGCTTGCGCTGGAAGGCGTAGGTGGGCAGTTCGGGGGCGGTGACCGCGTGGCCGGAGAAGACGGCGGACCAGTCGGGGGTACGGCCGCGCACCCAGGCCTCGGCGAGGGAGGCGAGGAAGCGGCGCGGGCCGCCCTCCTCGCGGCGCAGGGTGCCGAGGGCGACCGCGGGCAGGCCGCTGGCCTCGATGGTCTCCTGGACGCCGACGGTGAGCACGGGGTGCGCGCTGGCCTCCAGGAAGAAGCCGTGGCCGCGCTCCAGGAGGGCGCGGATGCCGTCCTCGAAGCGGACGGTGCCGCGCAGGTTGGTGTACCAGTACTCGGCGTCGAGTTCGGTGCCCTCGGCGGCCTTTCCGGTCACGGTGGACAGGAAGGGCACGGTGGCCTTGCGCGGGGTGATGCCTGCGAGGGCGCCGAGCACGGCCGTGCGGATGGACTCGACCTGGGGCCCGTGGGAGGCGTAGTCCACGTTGACCAGGCGGGCGCGGACGCCGTCCGCCTCGCAGGCGGCGCGGAGTTCGGCCAGGGCCTCGGGCTCGCCGGAGACCACGGTGGAGGAGGGGCCGTTGACCGCGGCCAGCGAGATGCGCGCGCCGAAGGCGGTGAGCCGGGCGCGTACCGCCTCGGCCGGTTCGGCGACGGACATCATGCCGCCCTTGCCCGCGAGCGCGAGCAGGGCCTTGGCGCGCAGCGCGGAGACCTTGGCGCCGTCCTCCAGGGAGAGGGCGCCGGCGACCACGGCCGCGGCGATCTCGCCCTGGGAGTGGCCGACGACCGCGTCGGGCTCGACCCCGCAGGCGCGCCACAGGGCGGCGAGGGAGACCATCACGGCCCACAGCACGGGCTGGACGACGTCGACCCGGTCGAAGCCGGGCGCGCCCTCGGCACCGCGCAGCACCTCGAGCAGGCGCCAGTCGGCGTAGGGGGCGAGCGCCTTGTCGCACTCGGCCATCCGGGCGGCGAACGCCGGTGAGCTGTCGAGGAGTTCGACGGCCATGCCCGGCCACTGGGAGCCCTGGCCGGGGAAGACGAAGGTGGTCTTGCCCTCGATGTCGGCGAGGCCCTCGACGAGGTGGGCGGCGCTCTGCCCGTCGGCGAGGCGCCGCAGGGTGTCGAGGTGCTCGCCGCTGGCCGCGCCGAGCGAGACCGCGCGGTACGGGAGCGGGGAGCGGGTGGTGGCGAGGCCGAGCCCGAGGGCGGCCGCCGTGGTCTCGGGGTGGGCGGTGCCATGGGCGTGGACGCGGGCGGCCTGGCCGCGGACGGCCTCGGTGCTGTGCCCGGCGAGCGGCCAGGCCACCGCGGTGTCCGCGGCGAAGGGCGGCAGCGCGGGCGCCTCGGGCGCGGGCCGCCGCTCGTCGGCCTCGGCGGCCTGTTCGAGGATGAGGTGGGCATTGGTGCCGCTGATGCCGAAGGCGGAGACGGCGGCGCGCCGGGGCCGGTCGAGGGCGGGCCAGTCCTGGTTGTCGGTGAGGAGTTCCACCGCGCCCGCGGACCAGTCGACGTGCGGGGTGGGCGCGTCGATGTGCAGGGTCTTGGGCAGCACGCCCTTGCGCAGGGCCATGGTCATCTTGATGACGCCCGCGATACCGGCCGCCGCCGCGGTGTGCCCGATGTTGGTCTTCAGGGAGCCGAGCCACAGCGGCTGCTCCGCCGGGCGCTCCTTGCCGTAGGTGGCGAGGACGGCCTGCGCCTCGATGGGGTCGCCGAGGGTGGTGCCGGTGCCGTGCGCCTCGACCACGTCGACGTCGCGGGGCCGCAGCCGCGCGTGCGCGAGGGCCTGGCGGATGACGCGCTGCTGGGAGGGGCCGTTGGGGGCGGCGAGGCCGTTGGAGGCGCCGTCCTGGTTGGTGGCCGAGCCGCGGACCACCGCGAGCACCCGGTGGCCGTTGCGGCGGGCGTCGGAGAGGCGTTCCAGGACGAGGACGCCGACGCCCTCGCCCCAGCCGGTGCCGTCCGCGCACTGGGCGAAGGCCTTGCAGCGGCCGTCCTCGGAGAGCCCGCGCTGGCGGCTGAACTCGACGAACAGTCCGGGGACGGACATCACGCTGACGCCGCCCGCGAGCGCCATCGAGCACTCGCCCGCGCGCAGCGCCTGGCAGGCCCAGTGCAGGGCGACCAGGGAGGAGGAGCAGGCCGTGTCGACGGTGACCGCCGGGCCCTCGAATCCGTAGTGGTAGGACAGCCGCCCGGAGACCACGCTGCCGGAGGTGCCGGTCAGGGAGTAGCCCTCGGCGCCCTGCTGGGTGTGGCCGCCGACGATGTAGGCCGGGGTCGCGGCGCCCACGTAGACGCCGGTCTGGCTGCCCTTGAGGGAGAGCGGGTCCAGGCCCGCGCGCTCCAGGGCCTCCCAGGAGGTCTCCATCAGGATCCGCTGCTGCGGGTCCATGGCGAGGGCCTCGCGCGGGGAGATCCCGAAGAGGCCGGGGTCGAAGTCGGTGGCGTCGTGGAGGAAGCCGCCGGAGCGGGTGTAGGCGGTGCCCGGGTTGTCCGGGTCCGGGTGGTAGAGCCGCTCCAGGTCCCAGCCGCGGTCGTCGGGGAAGCCGGAGATGGCGTCCCGGCCCTCGGAGACCAGCTCCCACAGGTCCTCGGGCGAGCGCACCCCGCCGGGGTAGCGGCAGGCCATGCCGACCAGGGCGATGGGCTCGCCGGTGCGGTTCTCGGCCTCGGTGAGGCGCTGCCGGGTGTCGTGCAGTTCGGCGGCAACCCGCTTGAGGGACTCGACAAGCTTGTCCTCGTTCGCCATGCGGCGCGTCCTTCCGTTTTCGGCTTGCCGGGTCAGGAGAGCCCGAGTTCGTTCTGGATGAAGTCGAGTACCTCGTCCGCGGAGGCGGATTCGAGCCGCTCGGCGGCGCCTGCCTCGCTCCCCGGTACGGGCTCCTCGGCGGGTGCGGCGGCCTTCCACCGCTGGAGCAGCTCCTCCAGGCGGGCGGTGACCTCCTGGTGCTCCCCGTCGGCGGGGTCGGCGCCGAGGACGGCGTTCTCGAACCGCTGGAGTTCGCCGAGGAGGTCGGCCGGGGTGTCCGGGGCGGCCGCCGGCACCAGTTCGCCGAGCAGATGACCGGCGAGGGTGACGGTGGTCGGATAGTCGAAGATGAGCGTCGGAGGCAGCCGCAGGCCGGTGGCCGCGCCGAGCCGGTTGCGGAACTCGACGGCGGTCAGCGAGTCGAAGCCCAGCTCCTTGAAGGTGCGGTCGGCGCCGATCGCGGCGGGCGCGCCGTGCCCGAGGACAGCGGCGACATCGGCGCGCACCAACTCCAGGAGCAGGTGCTCGCGTTCGCCCTCCGGCAGCGCCGCGAGCCGCTCGGCGAGCGGGATCTCGGTCGCGCCCGCGGCGGCGGCCGAGACCGTCCGCCGTACCGTCGTACGCACCAACCCCCGGAAGACACCGGGGAGTTCGCCGGTACGTCCGCGGGCCCTGAGGGCGGCGAGGTCGAGCGGTACGGGCGCGAGCAGCGCCTCGTCCCCGGCCACCGCGGCGTCGAAGAGCCGCAGGCCCTCCGCGTCGGACATCGGCAGGAAGCCGGAGCGGCCGAGCCGAGCGAGGTCGGCGGAGCCGAGCCCCGCGGTCATCTCGCTGGACTGGGCCCAGTGGCCCCAGGCGAGCGAGACGCCCGGCAGCCCCTGGGCGCGGCGGTGCGCGGCGAGGGCGTCCAGGAAGGTGTTGCCCGCCGCGTAGTTGGACTGCCCGGCGTTGCCGAGGACTCCGGCGGCCGAGGAGTAGAGGACGAAGGCGGTCAGGTCCAGGTCGCGGGTCAGCTCGTGCAGATGCCAGGCGGCGTCGGCCTTCGGGCGCAGGACGCGGGAGAGGCGTTCGGGGCTCTGGGCGGCGAGGATTCCGTCGTCGAGGACTCCTGCGGTGTGGACGACCGCACGCAGCGGGCGCGCCGCGTCGATCCCGTCGAGCAGCTTCGCCAACTGCCCGCGGTCGCCCGCGTCGCAGGCCACCACTTCGGCCTGCGCACCCAACTCGCACAGTTCCGCCACGAGTTCGGCCGCACCCGGCGCCTCAGGACCACGACGCGCCGCCAGCACCAGATGCCGCACACCGTGCTCGGCCACCAGGTGCCGGGCCACCAGCGCACCCAACGTGCCCGTACCACCGGTCACAAGCACCGTCCCCGACGGATCCCAGACCTGCGGAACCGTCAGCACGATCTTGCCCACATGCCGCGCCTGCGACATGAACCGGAACGCCTCACCCGCACGACGGATGTCCCACGACCGCACCGGCAGCGGCTTCAGCACCCCCGCCTCGAACAACCGCGCAAGCTCCGCCAGCATCTCCCCGATACGGTCCGGACCGGCCTCCATCAAATCGAAGGCCTGGTAGCGGACGCCCGGGTAGTCGCGGGCGACCTGCTCGGGCTCGCGGATGTCGGTCTTGCCCATCTCGACGAAGCGTCCGCCGCGCGGCAGCAACCGCATGGAGGCGTCCACCAGTTCACCGGCCAGGCAGTCCAGGACCACGTCCATGCCCGCGCCGCCGGTGGCGGTGCGGAAGCGCTCCTCGAAGGTGCTGGAGCGGGAGGATCCGTAGTGCGCGCCGCCGAAGCCCATCAGGTCGCGCAGGGTGTCCCACTTGCCCTCGCTGGCGGTGCCGAAGACCTCTGCGCCCAGGTGGCGGGCCAGCTGTACCGCGGCCATGCCGACGCCGCCCGCCGCCGCGTGGATCAACACGCGTTCCTCCGCGCCGAGTTCGGCGAGGTCGACCAGTGCGTAGTAGGCGGTGAGGAAGACCGCGGGTACCGAGGCGGCCTGCTCGAAGGACCAGCCGCCCGGCATCGGGGCGAGCATCCGGGCGTCGGCGACGGCGAGTTGGCCGAAGGAGTGCGGGATCATGCCCATCACCCGGTCGCCCACGGCGAGTCGGCTCACCCCGGGGCCGGTCTCGGTGACCACACCGGCGGCCTCGCTGCCGAGCACGATCTTGTCCGGGTACATGCCGAGCGCCATCAGGACATCGCGGAAGTTGAGTCCGGTGGCCCGTACCGAGACGCGGACCTCGCCCGCGGCGAGCGGCCGCAGGGCCTCCTCGTGCGGCACCAGGGACAGGCTCTCCAGGGTGCCGCCGCCGGTGGTGTCCAGGCGCCAACTCGGGGCGTCCGCGGGCGGGGTGAGGAGTTCGCCGCTGCCGCCGCGGGCCAGCCTCGGGGTGAGGAAGCGGCCCTCGCGGACCGCGATCTGGTCCTCCCCGGTGGCGACCGCCGCGAGCACGGACAGGTCCTCGGCGGTGTTCTCGGTGCTTTCGGCGGCGCCCGCCACGCTCAGGTCGGTGTCGACCAG
The DNA here is from genome assembly GCF_012273655.1 of Streptomyces physcomitrii. Classification (GTDB taxonomy): domain Bacteria; phylum Actinomycetota; class Actinomycetes; order Streptomycetales; family Streptomycetaceae; genus Streptomyces; species Streptomyces physcomitrii. The sequence continues at coordinate 9,873 of NZ_JAAWWP010000013.1, forward strand.
GACGAAGCGGCCCGGGTTCTCGGTCTGCGCGCTGCGCACCAGACCCCAGAGCGCGGCGTGCGTCAAGTCGCCGACGTCCTCGCCGTGTCGGGCGGCGACGGCACCGTGGGTCAGGACGACGAGCTTGGTGCCTTCGAGGAGTTCCTCGGCGAGCCAGGCCTGGAGGACGGCGAGCAGGCGCGCGCTCTCGGAGTGGACCGCCTCGGCGGTGACGCCGTTCTGCGCGCGGGGCACCGGCAGCAGTACGGCCGCGGGGGCGCCGGCCTCGCCGCGGGCCGCCGCGAGGAGTTCCGCCACATCGGCGTAGACGGGCGAGCCGTCGGTGCGGTGCGCGGCGGGCAGCCGCTCGCCGAGTACCGCCCAGTCGCGCTCGGGCTCGTGGTCGGCCGTGACCTGCGTCCAGTCGAGGCGGAAGAGGCCCTCCTGCGCGGGAGCGGCCCCCAACTGCCCGGCGGGCACCGGCAGCAGGGTCAGCGAGTCGATCTCGGCGACCGGCAGTCCGGCGGTGTCGGTGAGCGTGACCGAGACACTGCCCTCGGCGGCGCCGCTCATCCGCACCCGCAGGGCGCTCGCGCCCTCGGCGTACAGGCTGACCCCGCTCCAGGCGAAGGGCAGCTTCACCTCCCCCGCGCCGGACTCGGCGAGGCCGAGCAGCACGGGGTGCAGGGCGGCGTCGAGCAGCGCGGGGTGCAGCCCGAACTCGGCCGCCTCCTCCTGCTGTTCGGGGGCGAGGGCCACCTCCGCGCAGAGCTCTTCGCCGTCCCGCCAGGCCGCCTTCAGGCCCTGGAAGGCGGGGCCGTAGCCGTAGCCGGAGTCGGCGAGCCGCTCGTAGAAGCCGTCCAGCGGGACCGCCTCGGCGCCCGCGGGCGGCCAGGCGGCGGGCTCGGCGGCCGGGGCCGGGGCCGGGGCCTGCGGGGCGAGGGTGCCGCTGGCGTGCCGGGTCCAGGTGCCCTGCCCGTTCTCGGGGCGGGCGTGGATCTCGACACTGCGGGTGTCGGCCTCCTCCCCCTCGGGCCCTGTGCCGACCACGACCTGGAGCTGTACGGCGCCCTGCGCGGGCAGCACCAGCGGTGCCTCCAGGGTGAGTTCGGCCAGGCGGCCGAGGCCGGCCTCCTCCCCCGCGCGCAGCGCGAGGCCGACGAAGGCGGTGCCCGGCAGGAGCACGCTGCCGCCGACCGCGTGGTCGACGAGCCAGGGCCGGGTCCCCGCCGAGACGCGGCCGGTGAGCACCAGGCCCTGGCCGTCCGCGAGGTGCACGGCGGCGCCGAGCAGCGGGTGCCCGGCGGCGGCCAGCCCCAGTCCGGCGGCGTCCGAGGCCCCGGCGACCGGCGCCAGCCAGTACCGCTCGTGCTGGAAGGCGTACGTCGGCAGGCTGACCCCGATGCTCTGCTCCGGCCCGTAGCGGGCGGACCAGTCGATGTCCACGCCGCGGGTCCAGGCCTGGGCGAGGGCGTCGAGGAAGGCCTCCGGCTCCGGGCGGTCCTTGCGCAGGACGGGCAGCAGCAGGGTCTCGGGGTCCGTCAGGGTCTCCTGCGCCATCGCGGTGAGCACACCGTCGGGGCCCAGCTCGACGAAGCGGGTCACGCCGCGGGAGGCGAGGAAGCCGATGCCATCGGCGAAGCGGACCGCGCGGCGCACATGCTCCACCCAGTACGCCGCGTCGAAGGCGGTGACCTGTTCACCCGTCAGATTCGAGACCACGGGCACCGAGGGCTCCTGGTACGTCAACTCCTCGGCCACCCGCCGGAACGCGTCCAGCATGGGTTCCATCAGCGGGGAGTGGAAGGCGTGCGAGACGCGCAGCCGCCGGGTCTTGCGGCCCGCCTCGGCGAGGCGTCCGGCGATCTCCTCGACCGCCGCCTCCTCACCGGAGAGGACCACGGACTCGGGGCCGTTGACCGCGGCCACGTCCACCCGGCCGGTGAACTCCGCGAGATGCACGCGTACTTCGTCCTCGGTGGCGCGCACCGAGACCATCGCGCCGCCCTCGGGCAGCGCCTCCATCAGCTGCCCGCGCGCGGCGACCAGACGGCAGGCGTCCGGCAGCGGGAGCACGCCCGCGACATGGGCGGCGGCCAGCTCACCGATGGAGTGCCCGGCCACGAAGTCGGGCCGTACGCCCAGGGATTCGACCAGGCGGAAGAGCGCGACCTCGATGGCGAAGAGGGCGGGCTGGGTGGTGCCGGTGCGGTCGAGTTCCTCCTGCCGGGCGGTGAAGATCCGCTCCCGCAGGTCCTCGCCGAAGGCGGCGCAGACCTCGTCGAAGGCGGCGGCGAACACCGGCTCGGCGGCGTACAGTTCGCGGCCCATCCCGGCACGCTGGGCGCCCTGGCCGGAGAAGAGGAAGGCCAGCCGCCCCTGGGTCGCGGGGAGTTGGCCCTGCCGCAGGCCCGGCGCCTCCTCACCGGCGGCGAGCGCGCGCAGCGCGGCGAGCTGGCCCGCCGGCGAGTCGGCGGTGACCACGGCGCGGTGCTCCAGGGCGGAGCGCCGGTGCACCAGCGCCGAGGCGGTGGCGGACAGACCGGGGCCCGTGTCCGCCCAGTCGGCGAGCCGCCCGGCCTGGCCGCGCAGGGCGCGCTCGCCGCGGGCGGAGAGCGGCCAGGCGACGAGCCCGGCCTCGGTTCCGGACCCGGTTCCGGCGGCGGGGGTCTCGGCGGCGGGGGCCGCCGGGGCCTCTTCGAGGACCACATGGGCGTTGGTGCCGCTGATGCCGAAGGAGGAGACGGCGGAGCGGCGCGGGCGGCCGGTCTCGGGCCAGTCGACGCCCTCGTCCAGGAGCCGCACGGCGCCGGACTCCCAGTCGACCTCGGGGGTGGGCACCTCGGCGTGCAGGGTGCGCGGGAGCTTCCCGTGCCGCATGGCCTGCACCATCTTGATGACCCCGGCGACACCGGCGGCGGCCTGGGCGTGGCCGATGTTCGACTTCAGCGAGCCGAGCCACAGCGGGGACTTCCCCGCGCGCTCCTTGCCGTAGGTGGCGAGCAGGGCCCCCGCCTCGATGGGGTCGCCGAGGGTGGTGCCGGTGCCGTGCGCCTCCACCGCGTCGACCTCGTCCGCGCCGAGGCGGGCGTTGGCGAGGGCCTGCCGGATGACGCGCTGCTGGGCCGGGCCGTTGGGCGCGGTGAGGCCGTTGGAGGCGCCGTCCTGGTTGGTGGCCGAGCCGCGCAGCACGGCGAGGACCTGGTGGCCGTTGCGGCGGGCGTCGGAGAGGCGTTCGAGCAGGACCAGGCCGACGCCCTCCGCCCAGCCGGTGCCGTCCGCGTCGGCGGCGAAGGACTTGCAGCGCCCGTCGGCGGCCATGCCCCGCTGGCGGCTGAACTCGACGAACACCCCGGGGGTCGCCATCACGGCGACGCCCCCGGCGAGCGCCATCTGGCACTCGCCCTGCCGCAGCGACTGCGCGGCCAGGTGCATGGCGACCAGCGAGGAGGAGCAGGCGGTGTCCACGGTGACCGCGGGGCCCTGGAGTCCGAAGGCGTAGGAGACGCGGCCGGAGACCACGCTGCCCTGGGTGCCGGTGAGGCCGTAGCCCTCCACCCGCTGGGCGTTCTCCTCCACCCGGAAGGCGTAGTCGTGGTGCATGGCGCCCGCGAAGACACCGGTGCGGCTGCCGCGTACGGCGTCCAGACCGAGCCCGGCGCGCTCGAAGAGCTCCCAGGAGGTCTCCAGGAGGAGCCGCTGCTGCGGGTCCATCGCCAGCGCCTCGCGCGGGGAGATCCCGAACAGCTCGGGGTCGAAGTCCCCGGCTTGGTACAGGAATCCGCCCTCGCGGGCATAGCTGGTGCCGAGCTTCTCGGGGTCCTGGTCGAAGAGGGTGTCCAGGTCCCAGCCGCGGTCGGTGGGGAAGCCGGAGACGGCGTCCCGGCCCTCGGCGACCAGCTCCCACAGGTCCTCGGGCGAGGCGACGCCGCCCGGGTAGCGGCAGGCCATGGCGACGATCGCGATCGGCTCGCCGGTGCCGCCCTGCACCGGGGTGTCCGGCAGCTCGGCGGGCGCCGCGGCCTCGGCGCCGAGGAGTTCGCCGCGCAGGAAGCGGGCGGCCGCGGTCAGCGTGGGGTGGTCGAAGATCAGGGTGGCGGGCAGCCGGATGCCGGTGGCGGCGCCGAGCTGGTTGCGCAGCTCGACCGCGGTGAGCGAGTCGAAGCCGAGCGCCTTGAAGGCCCGGTCCGCGCTGATCGCCGCGGGGTCGCCGTGGCCGAGCACGGCGGCCACCGACTCCCGTACCAGATCGGTGAGTTCGCGCTCCTGCTCGGCCTCGCCGAGGGCGGCGAGGCGCCGGACCAGGGCGGAGGACCCGTCCTCGGCGGCGCCCGTCTCGACGGTGCGCCGGGCCGGAACCCGCACCAGCCGGCGGAAGAGTCCGGGCAGCAGTCCGGAGGCGGCGCGCCCGCGCAGGGTCGCCATGTTCAGGCTGACCGGTACGAGGAGGGCCTCGCCGGGGGTGCGCAGGGCGGCGTCGAGGAGGGCGAGCCCGTGGTCGGAGGCGAGCGGCTGGATGCCGGCCCGGCTCATCCAGCCGAGGTCGCCGTCCTCCAGGTGGGCGAGGAGACCGCTGGCCTCCTGCCACAGGCCCCAGGCCAGCGAGGAGGCGGGCAGCCCCTCGGCGTGGCGGCGGTGGGCGAGCGCGTCCATGAAGGCGTTGGCGGCGGCGTAGTTGGACTGGCCGGGGTTGCCGAAGACGCCCGCGATGGAGGAGAAGAGCACGAAGGCGGTCAGGTCGAGGTCGCGGGTCAGCTCGTGCAGATGCCAGGCGGCGTCGGTCTTGGGCCGCAGCACCGCGTCGAGGCGCTGCGCGCTCAGCGCGCCGACCATGCCGTCGTCGAGCACGCCGGCCGCGTGGAAGACACCGGTGAGCGGGTGGGCCTCGGGGATCCGGTCGAGCAGCGCGGCCAGTTCCGCGCGGTCAGCGGCGTCGCAGGCGACCACCTCGGCCTCGGCGCCCAGGGCGGCGAGCGAGTCGGCCAGGGCGGCGGCGCCGGGCGCCCCGGGTCCGCGGCGGCCCGTCAACAGGAGCCTGCGGACGCCGTGTTCGGTGACCAGGTGGTGGGCGAGGAGGGCGCCGAGGGTGCCGGTGCCGCCGGTGATCAGGACGGTGCCCTCGGGGTTCCAGCGCGGGCGGGCGGCGGGCTGCCCGGCGCTGCGGGACAGCCGCGGCACCAGCAGCGCCTTGTCGCGCACCGCGAGCTGGGACTCGCCGGTGGCCAGCGCGGCGGGCAGATCGCCGCCGCTGCTGTCCCAGGGGTCGCGGTCGAGGAGGAGGAAGCGGTCCGGGTTCTCGGACTGGGCGGAGCGCAGCAGTCCCCACAGCGGCGCGTGCACCAGGTCGGTGACGTCCTCCCCGGCGCGTACGGCCATGGCCCCGCGGGTGACGACCGCCAGCCGGGACCCGGCGAACCGGTCCTCGGCCAGCCACTCCTGTACGAGGGCCAGCATCCCGGCGGTGGCCGCGCGGGCGCGCTCGGCGAGCAGGCCCGGGTCCGCGACCTCCTCGGGCTCGCGGGCGACCACCACGACGGGCGGCACGGCCATGCCCTCGTCCAGGGCGGCGGTGAGCGCGGCCAGGTCGGGGAAGGCGCTGCCGCCGATCTCGGCCCAGTCGGCGGGCGCGGTACCGCCCGCGGGCACCGGCGACCACTCGACGCGGTACAGGCCCTCGCGGGCGGCCCCGCCGGTGAACTGCTCGGCGGCGACCGGCCGCAGCACGAGCGAGTCGGCGGAGGCCACCGGGCGGCCCTCGGTGTCGGTCACCAGGAGGGAGACCGTGTCGGTGCCGAGCGAGGTCATCCGCAGCCGCAGCGCGGCGGCCCCGACGGCGTGCAGGGTCAGCCCGCTCCATACGAAGGGCAGCCGGACCCCGGCGTCCTCACCGCGTGCGGCGCGCAGCAGCTGCTCGGCGTGCAGCGCGGCGTCCAGAAGCGCGGGGTGCAGCCCGAACTCCCCTGCCTGCTCCCGCTGTTCGGGGGCGAGCGCCACCTCGGCGAAGATCTCCTCGCCGCTCCCCCAGGCCTTGTGCAGGCCCTGGAAGGCGGGCCCGTAGCCGTAACCGGCCTCGGCGGTACGGGCGTAGAAGTCGCCGAGGTCCAAGGCCTCGGCCCCGGCGGGCGGCCAGGCCTCCAGTGTCCGGGGACCGCTGGTACCGGCGGGCGCGAGGAAGCCCAGGGCGTGTCGCACCCAGCTCTCCTGCGCCTCCTCGTCCTCGGCCCGGGAGTGCACCGAGACCTGGCGGCGACCGGAGGCGTCGGCGGGACCGACACCGACCTGGAGCTGCACCCCGGAGTGCTCCGGCAGCAACAGCGGTGCCTCCAGGGTGAGTTCCTCCAGGTGCTCGCAGCCCGCCTCGTCCCCGGCGCGGACCACCAGCTCCACGAAGGCGGTGCCCGGCAGCAGCACGCTCCCCATGGCGCCGTGGTCGGCGAGCCAGGGGTGCGTCTTCAGGGAGACCCGGCCGGTCAGCAGGTACTGGTCGCCCTCGGCGAGGCGTACGGCGGCGCCGAGCAGCGGGTGCCCCGGCGCGCGGAGACCGGCGGATCCGACATCGGCCGCGGAGGTCTCGGCCATGTCCAGCCAGTAGCGCTCGCGCTGGAAGGGGTAGGTGGGCAGCACGGGCCCCAGATCACGCACCGGCTCCGGCAGCACCGCGGTCCAGTCGAGGGCCACACCACGGGTCCAGGCCTCCGCGAAGGAGGTCAACACCCGCCGCAGACCGCCCTCTTGACGCCGCAATGTCCCCTGCGCGAGCACCTCCACACCCACATCGTCAGAGGTCTCACTGATGCCGTACGTCAGCACCGGATGCGCACTCGACTCCACGAACACATCGAAACCGTCGGCGATCAGGGCACGTACGACCGGCTCGAAGCTCACCGGGCGACGGCAGTTCTCGAACCAGTACGAAGCATCCAACTCGGCACCCGACAGCACCTCGCCGTTGACCGTCGAGTAGAGCGGGACGGAGCCCTCGCGCGGCTGCACGAACGACAGCAGGTCCAGGATCCGCTCGCGCAGCGGGTCCACCTGGGCGCAGTGCGAGGCGACCGTCGAACCGATCACCTTCGCCCGGACACCCTCCGCCTCCAACTCCGCCACCAGCTCCTCCAGAGCGGCGACTTGACCCGCGACCGTCACCGAACGCGGACCATTGTTCCCCGCGATCGACAGCAACTCAGCCTCACCGTTGAAGCGAGCGATACGAGCCTCGACCTCAGCGGCAGGCAAGGAAACCGACGCCACCGCACCCTTGCCCACCAGCTCATCGGCGAACAACTGCGAACGCAGCACGACCACTTGAGCCGCATCCTCAAGGGACAGAGCACCGGAGACGGCAGCAGCGGCGATCTCACCCTGGGAGTGGCCGACAACGGCATCCGGGACGACCCCGACCGACTGCCACAGCGCGGCCAGCGACACCATCACCGTGAACAGCACCGGCTGAAGGATCTCGATGCGGTCGAGCGACGGGGCCTCGTCCGCACCCCGGACGACCGACTCCACCGACCAGTCCACGTACTCCTCGACAGCGCCCGCCACTTCGGCGAACCGGGCCGCGAACACCGGCGAGGAGTCCAGGAGTTCGACCGCCATCCCCGCCCACTGCGAACCCTGACCCGGGAAGACGAACACCGTCTTGTTGCGGGGGGCGGCGAGTCCGCGTACCGCCGGGCGGTCCAGGGCGGTGAGGAGTTCGGCGTGGGAGTCGCCGATCGCGGCGGCGCGGTACTCGAAGGCGGTGCGGGAGGTGGCGAGGGCGGAGGCCAGGGCGAGGGTGTCGGGCTGATCGGCGGCGAAGGCGGCGAGGCGGGCGGACTGCACGCGCAGGCCCTCCTCGCTGCGGGCGGAGAGCAGCCAGGCCAGCGGCCGGTCCTGCTCCGGAGCCGGGGCGGGGGCCGACTCGGCCTCCGCCGGGGCCTCTTCGAGGATCAGGTGGGCGTTGGTGCCGCTGATGCCGAAGGAGGAGACACCGGCCCGGCGGGGGCGCTCGCCGCGCGGCCAGGGCGCGGGCGCGTTCAGGAGCTCCACGGCGCCCGCGGACCAGTCGATGTGCGGGGAGGGTTCGGCGGCGTGCAGGGTCTGGGGCAGGGTCTCGTTCTGGAGGGCGAGGACCATCTTGATGACGCCGGCGACCCCGGCGGCCTGCTGGGTGTGGCCGATGTTCGACTTCAGCGAGCCGAGGCGCAGCGGAAGGCTCTCGCCGCGCAGGGTGCCGTAGGTGGCGAGCAGGGCGTGCGCCTCGATGGGGTCGCCCAGCTTCGTACCGGTGCCGTGCGCCTCGACCGCGTCGACGGAGTCGGCGGTGACGCCCGCGTTGGCCAGGGCCTGGCGGATGACGCGCTGCTGGGAGGGGCCGTTGGGGGCGGTGAGGCCGTTGGAGGCGCCGTCCTGGTTGGTGGCCGAGCCGCGGATCACGGCGAGGACCTGGTGGCCGTGGCGGCGGGCGTCGGAGAGCTTCTCCAGGAGCAGGACGCCCGCGCCCTCGGACCAGCCGGTGCCGTCGGCGGAGGCGGCGAAGGACTTGCAGCGGCCGTCGGCGGACAGGGCGCGCTGGCGGGTGAGTTCGACGAAGATGCCGGGGGTGGGCATGACGGTGACGCCGCCCGCGAGGGCGAGGGAGCACTCGCCCTGCCGCAGGGACTGGGCGGCCAGGTGCAGGGCCACCAGGGAGGCCGAGCAGGCGGTGTCGACGGTGACGGCGGGCCCGGTCAGGCCGAGGGTGTAGGCGATGCGGCCGGAGGCGACGCTCGGCGTGCTGCCGGTCATCAGATAGCCCTCGGTGGTCTCCGTGCCCTCGTGCAGGCGGGGCCCGTAGTCCTGGAAGGTGGCGCCGACGAAGACGCCGGTCTGGGTGCCGCGCAGGGCGGCCGGGTCGATCCCGGCGCGTTCGACGGCCTCCCAGGAGGTCTCCAGGAGGAGCCGCTGCTGCGGGTCCATGGAGGTGGCCTCGCGCGGGGAGATGCCGAAGAAGGCGGGGTCGAAGCGGGTGGCGCCGCCGAGGAAGCCGCCCTCGCGGACGTAGTGCTTGCCGGGCTGGGTGCCCTCGGGGTCGTAGAGGCCCTCCAGGTCCCAGCCGCGGTCGGTGGGGAAGGCGCCGATGACGTCGCGGCCCTCGGCGAGCACGCTCCACAGCTGCTCGGGAGTGTCCACGTCGCCGGGGAAGCGGCAGCTCATGGCGACGATGGCGATGGGCTCGTCGCCGGCCGACACGGTGGGCGCGAGGGCGGTCTCCTCGCCGCCGCCGAGGGCGAGTTCGCGCAGATACCCGGCGAGCGCCAGCGGGGTCGGGTAGTCGAAGAGCAGGCTGCTCGGCAGGGCGAGGCCGGTGGCGGCGGAGAGCCCGTCGCGCAGTTCGACGGCGGTCCAGGAGTCGAAGCTCAGCTCGTGGAAGGTGCTGCGCAGGTCGATCTCGTCGGTGGGGTCGAGCCGCAGCACGGTGGCGATGTGCTCGCGCAGCAGGCGGTGCAGGCTGCGGTCCTGCTCGGCGGCGGAGAGGGCCCCGAGCCGCTCGCGCAGGGCGGAGCCGGGCCGGTCCTCCTCGCTCGCCTCCGGGGCGGGGGCGGCGGCCCGGGGCGCGGCCGGGGCGGGACGGGCCGTGCCGGTGGTGTCGATCCAGTGGCCGCGGCGCTGGAAGGCGTAGGTGGGCAGGGCGATGTGGCCCGGCTCGGCGGGACCGTAGAGCGCGTCCGGGTCCAGGTCGACGCCGACGGTGTGCAGCCGGGCGAGCGCGGTGGTCAGGGCCTCGGTCTCGGGGGTGCGGGTGCCGCGCTGCACGGGAACGAAGGCCGATTCGGGGTCGGCGCACTCGCGGCCCATCGAGGACAGGGCGCCGTCGGGGCCGATCTCGACGTAGCGGGTGACCCCGGCGGCCTCCAGGGCGGCGATGCCCTCGGCGAAGCGGACGGCGCCCCTGACGTGGCGCACCCAGTAGTCGGCGGTGCCGATCTCCTCGTCCGCGACGGGCCGTCCCGTGAGGTTGGAGACGACCGGGAGGGTGGCGGGCCGGTAGGTCAGCTCCTCGGCGACGCTGCGGAACGCGTCGAGCATTCCGTCCATGTGCGCGGAGTGGAAGGCGTGGCTGACGCGCAGCCGCTTGGTCTTGCGGCCCTGGGCCGCGAAGTGGGCGGCGGCCTCGTCCACCGCGGCGGCGTCGCCGGAGACGACGACCGCGCGCGGCCCGTTGACCGCGGCGAGGTCCAGGCGTCCGCCGTGCTGGTCGAGGAGCGGGGCGAGTTCCTCCTCGGTGGCCTCCAGGGCGGCCATGGCGCCGCCCTCGGGGAGCGCGTCCATGAGCCTGCCGCGGGCCGCGACCAGGCGGGCGGCGTCGGCGAGGCTCAGCACCCCGGCGACATGGGCGGCGGCGAGTTCGCCGATGGAGTGCCCGACGAGGAAGTCGGGGCGGGCGCCGAGGTGTTCGAGGAGCCGGTACAGGGCGACCTCGAAGGCGAACAGGGCGGGCTGGGTGTACGCGGTGCGGTCGAGCAGCGCGGCCTCGGGGCTGTCCGCCGCGGCGAAGGCGATCTCGCGCAGCGGGCGGTCGAGCAGCGGGTCGAGTGCGGCGCAGACCTCGTCGAAGGCGCGGGCGAACTCCGGTTCCGCGGCGTGCAGTTCGCGGCCCATGCCGGGGCGCTGGCTGCCCTGGCCGGTGAAGAGGAAGGCGGTGGCCCCGGGCAGGGCGCGGCCCTGGACGAGCTGGGCGCTGCTGTTGCCGTCCGCGAGGGAGCCGAGCCCGGCGAGCAGCTCGGGCAGCTGGTGGCCGAGGACGACGGCGCGGTCCTTGTGCGCGGTACGGGTGGTGGCGAGCGCGCGGGCGAGGGCGGCCGGCGGGTGGCCGGGCTCGGCGGCGAGGTGCGCGGCGAGCCGGGCGGCCTGGGCGCGCAGGGCCTTGTCGCCGCGGCCGGAGACGGGGAAGAGGAGGGGGCGGGCCGGGACGGTGGCGGCCTTCGGCTCGGGGGCGGCGGCCGGGGCGGGGGCCTCGCCGAGGACGACATGGGCGTTGGCGCCGCCGAGGCCGAAGGAGCTGACCCCGGCGATCAGCGGCTGCTCGGGGGCGGGCCAGGGGCTCCTGCGGTCCTGGACGCGCAGGCCGAGGGCGGGCAGGTCGATGGCCGGGTTGGCGGCGCGGAAGTGCAGGCTCGGGGGCAGTTCGCGGTGGCGGATCGCGAGGGCGGCCTTGACCAGCCCGGCGATCCCGGCCGCGGCCTCCAGATGGCCGATATTGGTCTTCGCGGAGCCCACGGCGACCGGGGCCGGCGCGTCGCGTCCCTCGAAGGCGGCGCCGAGGGCGGCGGCCTCGACGGGGTCGCCGACCGGGGTGCCGGTGCCGTGCAGTTCGACGTACTGCACCTGGTCGGGGCTCTGGCCCGCGGCGGCCAGGGCGTGCCGTACGACCTCGGTCTGGGCCTCGGCGCTGGGGACGGTCAGTCCGTCGGTGGCGCCGTCGTGGTTGACGGCGCTGCCGAGGATCACGCAGTGCACGCGGTCGCCGTCGGCGAGGGCGGCGTCCAGCGGCTTGAGGACGACGACGCCGCCGCCCTCGCCGCGCACGAAGCCGTCGGCCCGCTCGTCGAAGGTGTGGCAGCGGCCGCTCGGGGAGAGCCCGCCGAAGCGGGCGGTGATCTCCGAACTCGCCGGGTCGATACGGAGGTTGACGCCTCCGGCGAGGGCGAGGTCGGCCTCGCCGGAGAGCAGGGCCTGGCAGGCGAGGTGGACGGCGACCAGGGAGGAGGACTGCGCGGTGTCCACGGTGAGGCTGGGGCCGCGCAGGCCGAGGGTGTAGGAAACGCGGTTGGCGATGACGCCGCGGTTGAGGCCGGTGAAGGTGTGCTGGGTGACGGCGGGGTCGCCGTGGCGCTTGACGAGGGCCGCGTAGTCGTCCCAGATGGCGCCGACGTAGACGCCGGTGGCGGAGTTCTTCAGGGCGCCGGGGAGGGTGCCCGCGTCCTCCAGGGCCTCCCAGACGAGTTCGAGGACGAGCCGCTGCTGGGGGTCCATGGCGGCGGCCTCGCGCGGGGAGATCCCGAAGAAGGCGGCGTCGAAGGCGTCGACGCGGTCCAGGAAGCCGCCGCGCGCGCCCGCGCCTCCGGCGCCCTCGGGCAGGGCCGCGCGGCGCGCCTCGGGCACCTCGGTGACGGCGTCGGTGCCCTCGCTGAGCAGCCGCCAGTAGGCGCCGGGGCCGTCCGCCTGGGGGAAGCGGCAGGCCATGCCGACGACGGCGACCGGTCCGGTGCTCCGGTCAGGTGTCCGCGCAGCCCGAGGCGCCTGCCGTGAATTCACCGGGTCAGCCACGATGTCCCCTTCGCCGTTACTCCTGAATTCGCCCTCGGGGAATCCGCCGCTGCGGCGGGCCGAGAACCGGGGGAATTCACCGCGACTGCCACCGCGACGCGCGTCCCCGGCACTAAAGACTGTCCAAAGGAGACCGGATCGTCATCCACCGGACCAGGAGGCAGGGGTCGGTAGGGGTCCAAGCAAGGGTTACCGGTACGGGTGGACCCGAGAACCATGGCCGAATATCCCATGCGAGCAGTGCGCGGTGAATTACTTTCCGGCTATTCGCGTTCGACCGCAACCATCAGGAGCCCCGCAGCATGACAGGAATAGGAATACTGGGCACCGGGTCGTATCTTCCTGCTGACAGAGTTTCCAATGCCGTCGTCGCCGAACGGGCCGGGGTCACCGAGGAGTGGATCGCGCGCAAGACCGGTATCCGGGAACGCCGTTACGCCGCCGATTCGGAGGCGACATCCGACCTCGCGGTGGAGGCGGCCCGGGCCGCGCTCGACTCGGCGGGACTGGACGCCGCCCAGCTGTCCTGGATCCTCCTGGCGACCTCCACCCCGGACAGCCCGCAGCCGGCCACCGCCTGCCTCGTACAGGACCGCATCGGCGCGGTGAACGCGGCGGCCTTCGACCTCAACTCGGTGTGCAGCGGCTTCGTCTTCGGCCTCGTCACCGCCGCCCGGCTGCTCGCCGCGCCGGGACCGGACGGCCCGGGATACGGACTGGTCATCGGCGCCGACACCTACTCCCGGATCATCGACCGCGAGGACCGGCGCACCGCGATCCTCTTCGGCGACGGGGCGGGCGCCGCGGTCCTCGGACCGGTCAGATCCGGCCACGGCCTGATCGGCTCGCAGCTCTCCACGGTGGGCGGCACCGAGGACCTCATCCGGGTCGAGGCGGGCGGCAGCCGGCTGCCCGCCTCCGAGAAGACCGTCGCCGAGGGCCTGCACCACTTCCGTATGAACGGCCGCGGGGTGAGCGAATTCGTCGCCGCCGAACTGCCGCCCGCCGTACGGGAGGTCATCGCCTCCGGCGGTCTGCGGAACTCCGACATCGACCACTTCATTCCGCATCAGGCCAACGGCGTGATGCTCGCGAAGCTCCTGCCCGAACTCGGTCTCGACCGGGCGCGCACCCATCTGACCGTGGAGCGGCACGGCAACACCAGCGCCGCTTCCATCGCGATCACCCTCGACGAGGCGCACCGCTCGGGCGCCTTCGGCGACGGGGACGTGCTGCTGCTCACCGGGTTCGGCGGCGGTATGTCGCTCGGCTCGGCGCTCGTGCGCTGGGACGGTCCGGCCGCCCGCGCCCATCGAAAGGAAACCGTATGACGTCCGCACCGCCCGCCTTCGACTCCGTCGCGGTCTTCGGACTCGGCACCATCGGCTCCGCCCTGACCGCCTCCCTGCTGCGCACCGGCGCGCGGGTGACCGCCGTGGAGGCCGACGAGGCCTCGCTCGCCCGGGGCCGGGAGGCGGTGCGGCAGGCCGCCGGTGAGGCGGCGGAGCAGGTCACGTACACCCTGGACCCGGACGCCGTCGCGGGCAGCGGGCTGGTCATCGAGGCGGTGACCGAGGACCTCGCCCTGAAGGCCGCGGTGCTGCGCCGGGCGGGCGAGGTCTGCGGGCCCGCGACGATCCTCGCGACCACCACCGCGCTCTCCGTCACCCAGGTCGCCGCCGAGACCGGGCGCCTGCCGCGGACCATCGGCCTGCACCCGGTGGGGCACGCCCCGGACGGCGGCGTGGTCGAGGTGGTCGCCACCCCGGTCACCGACCCGGAGGTGCGGGAGCGGACCACGGAGCTGGTCGCCCAACTCGGCCGTACCGCCGTGGACTCCACCGACCTGCCGGGCTTCACCGGCGGCGGGCTGCTCATGGCCTACCTCGCGGGCGCCGTCGCGATGCTGGAGCGGCGCTACGCCTCCCGCGACGACATCGACGCGGCGATGACGCTGGGCTGCGGACTGCCCCTCGGGCCGCTCGCCCACCTCGACCTGATAGGCCTGGACACAGCGCTCGACACCCTGCGCGGGCTGCACCGCCTCACCGGCGAGCGGCGCTTCCTGCCGCCGCCGCTGCTCACCCACATGGTCACCGCGGGCCTGCTCGGCGTGAAGTCCGGCCGCGGCTTCTACAGTTACCCCGCCGACGCGCCTGGCCGGCCGGTGGCCGCGAGCCCCGGGCTCGGCGAACCGCGTCCGGTGCGGCAGGTCGGCATCGTCGGCTCCGGCACCATGGCGCGCGGCATCGCGGAGGTCTTCGCCCGCAGCGGCTACGCGACGGTGCTCACCGCCCGCTCCGAGGTCAAGGCGAAGGAGGCGGTCGCCGGGGTCGGCCGCTCCCTGGACCGCGGGGTGAGCCGCGGCAAGCTCTCGGCGGAGGTCGCCGCGACGGCCCTGGACCGGCTGCTGCCCGCCGACGACTTCGGCGCGCTCGGCGACTGCGATCTGCTGATCGAGGCGGTCGCCGAGGAACTCCCGGTCAAGCGGCAGATCTTCGGCGCCCTGGACAGGGCCAGCCGCCCGGACGCGGTGCTCTCCACCACCACCTCCAGCCTGCCGGTGGTCGAGTGCGCGATGGCCACCCGGCGGCCCGGCTCGGTGGTCGGCATGCACTTCTTCAACCCGGCGCCGGTGATGAAGCTGGTCGAGGTGGTCGGCACCGTGCTGACCGCGCCGGACGCGCTGGCCACCGCGCACCGGGTCTGCGCGGACCTCGGCAAGCACCCGGTGGCCTGCGCGGACCGCGCCGGGTTCATCGTCAACGCCCTCCTCTTCCCGTACCTCAACGACGCGGTGCGGCTCCTGGAGGAGCACCGGGCACCGGCCGAGGACATCGACACGGTGATGGCGCAGGGCTGCGGCTATCCGCTCGGCCCGCTGGCCCTGCACGACGTCATCGGGCTCGATGTCTCGCTGCAGATCCAGCGCAGCCTGCACGCGGCCTTCCACGAGGAGTCGCTCGCCCCGGCGGCGCATCTGGAGCACCTGGTCGGCGCGGGCTACCTGGGCCGCAAGACGGGCCGCGGCTTCCGCAGCCACTGAGACCGGCGCGCCCGGCGCCCCGCCACCCCCCAGGGCGGGGCGCCGGGCGCGCTCTCGCGGGCCGGCGCGGTGCCGGGCGCCGAAGCGGTGCGTCCCGGCGCCGTGCTCAACTCCCGGCGCGGCGGGCCCGCCAGCGGTCCATCAGGGTGGCCAGTTCACTCTGCATGAACTCGAAGAAGTCGGCGGTTTCGGCCAGTCTCCGTCCGGCCTCGGTCTCCGGCCCGAGGACGTCCACGCCCGACTTCAGGGTCGACTCCCAGCGGGAGAGCTCCTTGTCGCGGCCGGTGAAGGCCTCGTACCAGATGTCGGCGCGGACCCGGTAGCGCTCGCGCCGGGAGCCGGGTTCGCGCTCCCGGCCGACCATGTGGATCTGCGAGAGGTAGCGGACGGCGCCGGAGATCGCGGCGGGGCTGGCCCGGAGCCGTTCGGCGAGTTCGGCGGAGCTGAGCTGGCCGCTGTCCTCCGCGAGCAGGCAGGCGAAGACGCGGGCGGACATCCTGGGCATGCCTGCCTCGGTGAGATCGGCGGCGAAGCGCTCGACGAAGTCCGGCACCTCTCCCTCGTAGCGCCGCGGTCGGGTCTCGTCCACGCCAACTCCCCTGCCTGGTGCGGTTTTCGGACTCTGACGAACATTAGCCTTCACAAGTTTCTGAAAGTCGAGTAGTTTCGGAAACATCAGGAAGGCGGCCAACCGGCGGGACCGCGCCTCCTCAGCCGTACCACGGCTGAACCGCCCCCACAGACGGCCGTCCGCGCGGCCGAGGAGCCGTGACCCTGGGACTTCCCCCGCCGCAGGGTCACGGCTCCCTCTGTGCACGGACACCCGCGTACGGGAACAACTCCCCCGCCGGGTGAGGAAATCGCGGTCACCCGGGGCCCGCCGACCGCCCCGCGCCCCCATCGGCGCACCGGCCGCCCTCGGCAGGACCACCCTCACCTCGGCCCCTAAAGCGCTGCTAGTGCGCGCACACCCCGCCTGACCTCCCCGGGCCCGCCCCGCCCCCGCACCGCATCGGCCGGCCCGGCACCCGCGTACCGCCGCTACGCTGGCCGGAAGTCGCCCGATGCCTGTCCCATGCCGGTCAGGCGCCGGGCGGACACCGCGGGCGCGCGGGCGAGCCGGGAAGGCGACGGCAGGGCAACGGCCGGAGGAGGAAGGCGGATGCACGGCTATACGCACTTGCGTCTCGGACCGCTGGACCAGCTGCGCGTCTCGGTGACCGCGCACCAGGGCGCCACCCTGCTCTCGCTGCTCGCGGACGCCCTCGGCGGCAGGTCCCAGGGGGTGCCCGAGCGGTGGCGGGCCCTGGTCAGGCAGGCGGCGCCAGAGGGCTCCGGGGCCGTGCTCGCCCCGCTCTTCGCCCCCGCGTACTCGGTGATCCCGGACAGCATCACCCCCACCGCCTGCATGCCCGACGGCGATGTGGCCAGCCAGTGCGCCCTGCTCGCCGACCTCTCGCCGGACACCCTGCTCACCGAACTGGAGACGGAGTTCCCGGAGTTCGTCCCGCCCCAGTGGCAGCCGGTGGTCGAGCGCCCCCGGGAGTGGCTGCGGGCCTACGCGCGGCTGCTCGGCTCGGTCTGGGACCAGTTCCGGCCGGTGTGGCGGGGTGCCGGCGCCCTGCTGCACCGGGAGACCGAGCGGGTGGGCACCGCCGCGGTGAGCGGCAACCTGGACGTGCTCCTCGGCTCGGTCAGCAGCCGCTTCCGCTACGGGGAGGGCAGCCTGCGCCTGCCGGACCAGCAGGCCGGCGACTTCAGCCTCGACGGCAGGCGTCTTGTGCTGGTGCCGATCGTCTCGGGCAGCGGCGCCTCGATGTTCGCCCTGGACCGGCCCGACCTGGTGTGGATCGGCTACCCGATGCCGGGAGTCGGGCGGCTCTGGGAGAACTGCACCGAACCGCACGGCGGCACCGACGCGCTCGCGCTCCTGCTCGGCCCCCGCCGCGCGGCCCTGCTGCGCGCCTGCGAGGAGCCGCTGACCATGGGCGAGATCGCCGTCCGGATCGGCTGCAGCCCCGCCACCCTCACCTACCACTGCGCCCAGCTGGAACAGGCGGGCCTGCTCCAGCGCGAGCGCCGCGGCCAGCAGGTGCGGCTGTGGCGCACCGAACGCGGCCACTCGGTACTCGACCTGCTCTCCTGACCCGGTCCACCGGGGCGCGCGGCCACGGCTTTTGCGCCCGCGCACCGCTTTTCCAGGAACCTCGAAAAGCTTGCACGGCCAGGGACGGAAGGCGAAGCTCGGGCACGTCACCGCCCGGGAGTCCGGGACGGCCGGGATCCCCAGCGCGCGGACCGGCCGTGAGGGGGGCCACCGCCGTGACGGGCGGGCCGGATCCGGCGGTGACCGAGGGGACCGCACTCCACGGGGGAGACGGCGGTCCCTTCTCGTGCCCGCGCGACCGCGCCTGCCCGACCGCTCCCGGTACGGGTACGTACGTGCCCGCATCCCGCGGCGCACGGGCGTGCGCGCCGGGCCTCAGGGCGTGTACTTGTCCAGCGGGGTGCTCTTGATCATCGGCTTCAGGGGGCTCACCGAGGGCGCGGGGAAGCCGAGTTGCTCGGCGCCCTCGTGGGCGGCGGCGTAGGCCTCGTCCTCGTCGACGCCCGCGAACATCATCACGTCGGCCGCGATCAGGCGCACCACCGGCCAGGAGTCGGCGGCGGGGGCCCCGGGGGCGTCCGCGAACTCGGCCATGTGCCGGGAGAGGTCGAGCATCCGGTTGGCCGCCCGCTGGCGGGTGCCCACATCGCCGGGGTCCTTGGCGAGGCGGCCGAGGATGCTGGCGAGATCGCTCACCACCGGGGCGAGCCGGCTCCGGCCCTCCTCCCCCTCGCTGACGGCGACCCGGGTGAGCATCAGGCAGCTGCCGCCGAGCACCTCCAGGCGGCCCATGTGCTCGCTCTCGTGCACGATGCGGTCCTTCCTGCGCCACCAGACCGGTGAGCGGCGCGCGGTGTCCACACTGCTGATCCGGACCACGCCGAGTTCCACCAGGCGGTTGTGGACCGCGCGCTGCTGCTCCAGGGACTTCTCGGAGAGGCTGTTGTCCGCGCGGTCGAGGTCGCGGGCGGTGACGTACAGCGAGTCGGACAGCTCCTTGAGGAAGGCCTTCTGCGCGCTGTGCAGCAGGACCACCGGGTCGGCCGGGAGCAGGAACTGGGTGACGACGATGGCGACTCCGGTGCCGATCAGCGCGTCGGTCAGCCGCTGGGGGCCCGCCTCCTCGGTGCCGGTGGCGATGGCGATGATGGCGCTGACGCTGGCCTGGGCGATGACGATGCGCTCCCCGCCGAGGACGAGCGCGGCCAGCATGGAGGCGAACACCGCGGCCCCGAGGGTGAGATAGCCGTGGCCGCCGATGACGGCCATGGACGCCTCGCCGAGCAGGATGCCCACCGAGACGCCGAGCATCAGCCGTACCGCGTTGACGCCGCGCTCCCCGCGGGGGGCGTTGAGGGCCACGATGGTGGCGATCGGGGCGAAGAGCGGCAGATGGTGGTCGACCACATGGCGGGCCAGATACCAGGCGGCCCCCGCGGCGAGCGCCTGCTGGAGCACCGGCCAGAAGTTGGTGGTGAGCCGCTGCCAGGCGTCGAGACCGGCGGTCTCCATTGGCCCGCGCAGCCCCGCGAGGTCGGCCCGGGCCGCGCCGCGCAGCCGCTTGAGCGGGTTCACGCACCACGTCCCGCGCTCGTCCCGCCCTCGCGGTGGAACCGTTTCGCCAGCCCCTCCTGGATCTCCTCGGGGCTCGCGCCGCGCGTCTCGGGTACGTACCTCGCGACGAACCAGAGCCCGAAGGCGCAGACCCCGGCGAAGATCCAGAAGGTCTCGCCCTGGCCGATGGCGTCGGCGAGCGGCAGGAAGACCAGGCCGACGGTGAAGTTGGCGAGCCAGTTGACGGAAGTCGCCGCGCTGGAGCCGACCGCCCGGACCGAGGGCGGGAAGACCTCGCCCACCAGGACCCAGAACACCGGACCGAGCCCCGCGGCGAAGGAGGCGATGTACAGGACCATGAAGACCAGGGCGATGACGGAGCTGAAGTCCGCCACGAAGGCGAGGCCCATCAGGATCAGCGTGAGCAGCATCCCGGTCAGCGAGAAGAGCATCAGCGGGCGCCGCCCCTTGCGGTCCACGAAGCGCACCGCGACCAGGGTCATGGCCAGGTTGATCAGGCCGATGAAGACCGAGTAGAAGATCGAGTTGGAGGCGGTCAGGCCGGTGTTCTCGATGATGGTGGGCGCGTAGTAGATGATCGTGTTGATGCCGCCGAGCTGCTGGACGGCGGCCACCGTGAGCCCCACCACCAGGGCGGGCCGGAAGGGCGCCGCGAGCAGCACCCGCCAGCCCTTGCCGTGCACATGCGCGGACTCGGCGGCCCGGGCCTCCCGCTCGTCCCGGCGCCGGAAGCGCTCCACGAGCGCGGCGGCGCCCGCCTCGTCCTCGGTGACCAGCCGCATGGCCCTCTGGGCCTCGTCCGCGCGGCCCCGCGCGATCAGCCAGGAGGGCGACTCGGGCAGCCGGGTGCAGCAGAGCACCAGGGCGAACGCCGGGACGAGACCGGCGCCGAACATCCAGCGCCACTCCCCGCTGCTCGCCAGGGCGAGGTCGACCAGGTACGAGACCAGGATGCCGGTGGTGATCATCAGCTGGTTGAGGGTGAGGTTGCGGCCCCGGATCTGCGGCGGCGAGACCTCGGAGAGGTAGAGCGGCACGGTCGCCGAGGCCCCGCCGATCGCGAGGCCGAGCACGATCCGCCCGGCGAGCAGCATCGGATAGCCGGTGGCGGTCACCACGATCACGGTGCCCAGGGCGAAGACCACTCCCTCCAGGGCGAGGGTCCGCCGCCGCCCGAGCCGGTCGGCGACCCGGCCCGCGCCGAGCGCGCCCACCATGGCGCCGAGCAGCAGGATGCTGACCACGCTGCCCTGCTCGAAGGAGTTCAGGTCGAACTCCCGGCGTACGAAGAGCAGAGCGCCGGAGACGACGCCGGTGTCGTAGCCGAAGAGGAAGCCGCCGAGCGCGATCATCCAGGCCCAGCGGCGGGCCCTGGCCATGCCCCGCTCGGAGAGGTGGACGGGGTCCTCGTCCTCGCCGGTCTGCGTGTTCGTCTGGCTCGTCATCGAGGGCGGCCCTTCCGGAGCGTCGTACGGCGGATCGGGAGCGGCGCGCGGAAGTGCGGCGGCGGGGATCCGCGCGCGGTCTGGCGCATGGGTTCCACCGGGGCGCCCGCCGCAAGCGGCACCGACGCGGATTCCACCGACCGGCCGTGCCCCGCGGCGCTGGAGGGGACACCGGGCCCCGGCGCGTCTAGCGTGAGCGGGGAGTGAGCGGGCGGTCACGTCTCGTCGTAGCCCTGTCCGGGCGGCACCCCGCCGCCGGGCACCGACATCCCGCGAGGGGAGCGCAGTCATCATGAAGGCGATCACGGTCGTCCCCGGAGATCCCGGCCAGGTGCGGGTCGAGGAGGTCCAGGACGCGAAGCCGGCCCAGGGCGAACTGCTCGTCGAGGGGCTGCTGCTCGGCCTCTGCGGCACCGACGCCGACATCGTCGAGGAGGGCTACGGCTGGGTGCCGCCCGGTCAGCAGCGCCTGCTCCTCGGCCACGAGTCGCTGGGCTCGGTGCGGGACGCCCCGCCGGGCAGCGGCTTCGCCCCGGGCGACCTGGTGGCGGGCATCGTACGGCGGCCCGACCCGGTGCCCTGCGAGCCCTGCGCGCACGGCTCCTGGGACTTCTGCAGCAACGGCCGCTACACCGAGCGCGGCATCAAGGAGCTGGACGGCTACGGCTCCCAGCTCTGGCGCATCGAGCCGGAGTACGCCATCAAGCTCGATCCGCGGCTCGGCGACTGCGGGGTCCTGCTCGAACCGGCCTCGGTGCTCGCCAAGGCCTGGGAGCAGATCGACCGCTTCGTCACCCGGGCCCCGCTGCGCCCGAAGACGGTCCTGGTCACCGGAGCCGGGCCGATCGGCCTGCTGGCGGCGCTGATGGGCGCCCAGCGCGCCCTGGACGTGCACGTCCTGGACGTCAACGGGGACGAGCCCAAGGCGCAGCTGGTGAAGGACCTCGGCGCCACCTTCCACGTGGGCTCCCTGGACGACGCCGAGGTGACCCCGGAGCTGATCGTCGACACCACCGGGCACGGTCCGCTGGTCTTCGACCTCACCGGCAAGGTGGCCCCCTCCGGGGTGATCTGCCTGACCGGCATCGCCTCGGACTCCCGGCGCACCCCGGTGCCGCTGGACGAGAGCAACAAGGAGATGGTCCTGGAGAACACGGTGATGTTCGGCTCGGTCAACGCCAACCGGCGCAACTTCGAGCAGGCCGCCGAGGCGCTCGCGGACGCGGATCTGCGCTGGCTGCGGCGGCTGATCACCCGCAAGGTCCCGCTGAGCGGCTTCACCCCGGAGTTCCTGCACAAGCGGCCCGAGGACGTGAAGGTCGTCGTCGACCTGCAGGCCTGAGCCCGGGGTCCGCCGTACGCGAGTGGCGGCGCGGGCTCTCACGCCCGCGCCGCCACTCGCGCTGTCCGTGCCTCCGGTCCGTACCTGCCGCTCGGCCGTACGGACCGGCCGGTCTCAGCCCGCGAGTACGGTCTCCAGCGCGCCGAGCCCGGAGACCAGGTCCTCCTCGCTGATCGACAGCGGCGGGGCGAACCGGATCGTCGAGCCGTGGGTGTCCTTCACCAGGACGCCCTCGGCCATCAGCCGCTCGCTGATCTCACGCCCGGTGCCGAAGGCCGGGTCGATGTCGACGCCCGCCCACAGGCCGCGCGCCCGGTAGCCGACCACCCCGTGCCCGACCAGGGCGGAGAGCCGGTCGGCGAGCACCACACCGAGGTCCTTGGCGCGCTGCTGGAACTCGCCGGTCTCCAGGAGGCCGACGACCGCGCTGCCGACGGCCGCCGCCAGCGGGTTGCCGCCGAAGGTGGAGCCGTGCTGGCCGGGGCCGAGCACACTCATCACCTCGCGCCTGCCGACCACCGCCGAGACCGGCACGATGCCGCCGCCGAGCGCCTTGCCGAGCAGCAGCAGATCGGGCAGGACGGCCTCGTGCGCCACGGCCAGGGTGGTGCCGGTGCGGCCGAGGCCCGACTGGATCTCGTCGGCGATGAACAGCACATTGGCGCGCCGGGTCAGCTCCCGGATCCCGGCGAGGTAGCCGTCGGTGGGGATGAGCACCCCGGCCTCGCCCTGGATGGGCTCGATCAGCACGGCGGCCGTGTTCTCGTCGACGGCGGCCTCCAGGGCGGCCAGGTCGTCGTAGGGCACCGTGCGGAAGCCCGGGGTGAAGGGGCCGAAGCCGTCGCGGGCCACCGGGTCGTCGGAGAAGCTGACGATGGTGGTGGTCCGGCCGTGGAAGTTGCCCGCGGCCACCACGATGTTCGCCTGGTCCGGGGCGACGCCCTTGACCTCGTAGGCCCATTTGCGGGCCAGCTTGATGCCGCTCTCCACGGCCTCCGCGCCGGTGTTCATCGGCAGCGTCATGTCGAGGCCGGTGAGGTCGGCGAGCTGTTCGGCGAAGCCGGCCAGGCGGTCGTTGTGGAAGGCCCGCGAGGTCAGGGTGAGCTGGTCGAGCTGGCGGTGCGCGGCCTCGATGAGCGCCGGGTGGCGGTGGCCGAAGTTCAGCGCCGAGTACCCGGCCAGCATGTCCAGGTAGCGGCGTCCCTCGACGTCCTCGACCCAGGCGCCCTCGGCCTTCGCGACCACCACCGGCAGCGGGTGGTAGTTGTGCGCGAGCCGGGACTCCTCGGCGTGGATCAGCTCGGCCGAGGAGCGGCGGCCGGTGTTCTGGGGCTGAGCGGTCATGCGGGACGTACCTCCTGGGTGCAGCACTTGGCGCTTCCGCCGGCCTTGTGCAGTTCGGACAGATCGACGGGGATCGGTTCGTAGCCGCGCTCGGCGAGCTGGGCGGTGAGCTGCCCGGCGCCCGGCGAGACGATCACATGGCGGCCGTCGGAGACGGCGTTGAGGCCGAAGGCGAAGGCGTCCTCGCGGGTGGCCAGGATCGCGTCCGGGTACAGCCGCTGCAGCGCCTCCCGGCTGCCCGGCGAGAAGGCCTCCGGGTAGTAGGCGATGTTCTCGTCGTCGAGGGCGAACAGCGCGGTGTCGAGGTGGTAGAAGTACGGGTCGGTCAGATGCAGGCTGACCACCGGGATCCCAAGGTACTCCTGCGCCTCCTGGTGCGCGGCGAGCGCGGTGCGGAAGCCGGTGCCCGCGAGCAGGTGCCGGCCGACCGTCACCAGGTCGCCCTCGCCCTCGCAGACGAACTCGGGCTCCCGTACGTCGAAGCCCGCCGCCTTGAACCAGGCCTGGTGCGCCGGGGCCTCCGCCACCCGCTCGGGGGCGTAGAAGCGGGAGCCGAGGACCCGGCCGCCGACCACGGCGGCGCCGTTGGCCGCGAAGACCATGTCGGGCAGCCCGGGCACCGGTTCGAGGAGTTCCACGGTGTGCCCGAGCGAGCGGTAGGTGTCGACCAGCTCCTGCCACTGGGCGAGGGCCAGGGCCGGGTCGACCGGCGCGCCCCCGGTCATCCAGGGGTTGATCGCGTAGGTCACGTCGAAGTAGCGCGGCTCGCACATGAGGTATCTGCGCGTTCGGGCAGCGGGCGTGGACGGCACAGGGGTTTCCTCTCGCCGTAGGGCAAACGCGGGGATGTCTCCACGGTAGGAACACCGGTGATCTGCGACAACGCCTGTGGATTGCGTGTACTCGCAGGAGTTTTGCGTCCATCGCGCGCGGTGCGGGGTTTCTTTTCACGGCGCCCCAATCCTCCCGCCCCGCTGGAGGGTTGGGGCTCAGGAGACCCCCTCGGCGCCGCGCGGCGGGGCCGAGGCCCCGGCGTCGGGCGAGCCGGGCAGCAGATGGGTCAGGACGATGACGCTGTTGGTGCGGCGCACGAAGTCCTCGGCCCGGATGCGTTCGAGCACCTCCTCGAAGTGCTCGATGTCGGCGGCGCGGATGTGCAGCAGGGCGTCGGCGCCCCCGGTGACCGTCATGGCGGCGACCACCTCCGGGTAGGTACGGGCCACCTCGGCGAGCCTGCGGGGCGGGGCGGCGCCCTCGCAGAAGACCTCGACGTAGGCCTCGGTGCGCCAGCCGAGGGCGCTCGGGCGGACCACGGTGGTGAAGCCGGTGATGACCTCGCTCTCGCGCATGCGGTCGACCCGGCGTTTGACGGCCGCCGGGGAGAGGCCGATCTCCTGGCCGATCTCCACGAAGCTGCGGCGGGCGTTCGCCACCAGGGCGGCGAGGATCTTGCGGTCGAGTGGGTCGAGGGACACCGGCTGATGTGCCATGTACGGGGTGCTCCTGCCTTCCTGGTCGGTCCGCCGGGTGCGCGGTGCCGCCGCGCGTCACCTGGAGCTTCGCGCACCCGGCCCCCTTCGCGCGAGCTCCCGCCGACGTGGCTGCCCAGGACGGCGGCCCCGCACTCCCCCACGAGCCGCCCGACACCCCTCACCCCGTTTACTTACCGTCTAGTAGGCTCCCGGGAAATCCCTCAAGGAGCCCACATGCCGCAGAACATCAGCTCCCCGAAACTCCTCGCCGGACTGCTCGCCGGAGCAGGCCTCGCCCATCTCGCCGCCCCCCGGGTCTTCGACGCGATGGTGCCGCGCGTCCTGCCCGGCCCGGCCCGCACCTGGACCCAGGCCAGCGCGGCGGTGGAGTTCGCGCTCGCCGCGGGGGTCGCCTGGCCGCGGACCCGCCGGATCGCCGCGAAGTCGGCCGCCGCCTTCTTCGTCGGCGTCTTCCCCGGCAACGTCCAGATGGCCCTCGACTGGCGCACGAAGCCCGCCCCGCTGCGCAACGCCGCGCTGGCCCGGCTGCCGCTCCAGGCGCCGCTGGTCCTGTGGGCGCACCAGGTCGGCAAGAAGGCAGGGCAGCCCTGAGCCGGGCGGGCGGCGCGGACGGCCCGTACCCGCCGCCCGGGCACCGGCGGCTCAGCAGGCCGGCACCGCAGCACATCGGCACCGCGACCGCGGTACGTCAGCGCATCAGCAGATCGGCGGAGGAGCACACATGAAGATCGGTGACCTGGTCGAGGACTTCGAACTGCCCGACGAGAACGGCGAGGTGCGGAGCCTGACCGGCCTGCTCGCCGAGGGCCCGGTGGTGCTCTTCTTCTACCCGGCCGCGCTCACCCCGGGCTGCACCGCCGAGGCCTGCCACTTCCGGGACCTGGCCGCGGAGTTCCGGGCCGCGGGCGGCCGCCCGGTCGGCGTCAGCGGCGACAGCGTGGCGCGCCAGCAGGAGTTCTCCGGCAAGCACACCCTCGGCTACCCGCTGCTCTCCGACCCCGAGGGCGGCGTCCGGGAACGCTTCGGCGTCAAGCGGGGCCTCACGGTGCTGCCGACCAAGCGGGCCACCTTCGTGATCGGCACCGACCGGCGGGTCGTCGAGATCGTCCGCAGCGAACTGCGCATGAGCGCCCACGCGGACCGCGCCCTGGCGGCCCTGCGCGGGCTGTCCGCCTGAGCGCCGCGGGGTCGTACGGGACCTTGCGACAAGGAGGGCCCGGCGCGCGGCACGTCGCGCCGGGCCCCGCCACGGCCGCTCAGGAGACGGCGGCCGCGCCCTTGCCCGCCGCGGCGAGGTACTTCTTCCAGCCGCCCGCGGGCCGCTCGCCGATCTCCAGGCTCTGCAGCCGGTCGAGGACGGCCGGGTCCTGCGCGTCCAGCCAGTCCACGAACTGACGGAACGACACCAGCCGCACCTCCTTCTCGTCCGCGACCCGCTTCAGCGTCTCCTCGACGGCGTCCATGTAGATCCCGCCGTTCCACTCCTCGAAGTGGTTGCCGATGAACAGCGGCGCCCGGTTGGTCTCGTAGGCCCGGCGGAAGCCCGCGAGATAGGCCCCGGTCGCCTGGGTGCGCCAGGCCGGGTAGTTGTACGAGGGGGCCCGGGTGCTGTTGAGCGACTGGTTGGCGAGGATGTTGTAGTCCATCGACAGGACCTCGAAGCTGTGCCCGGGGAAGGGGATCCCCTGGAGCGGCAGGTCCCACAGCCCCTGCTTCTTGCGCGGCCAGCGCTGTACGCCGCCGGGCGAGGAGGCGTCGTAGCGCCAGCCCATCTCGCGGGCGGTGGGCAGCAGATTGCCCTGGCCGAGCAGGCAGGGGGTGCGGCCGCCGACCAGTTCCTTGTCGTAGTCGAAGGGCAGCGGGTCGTCGTCGGCCCAGCCGGTGTTCGTCCGCCAGGTCTTGATGAACTCCCTGGCCTGCTCGATCTCGCTGCGCCACTGCGCGGGCGTCCAGTGCTCCACGCTGCCGCTGCCGCCGCAGAAGTGGCCGTTGAAGTGGGTGCCGATCTCATGGCCGTTGAGCCAGGCCTGGCGCACGTACCGCAGCGTCTCCTTGAGGTGCGGGTCGGAGAGGTAGCCGATGTCCGAGGCGCCGACCGTGTTGTTCGGCGGCCGGTACAGGCGGCGCTTGGACTCCGGGAGCAGGTACACCCCGGAGAGGAAGAAGGTCATGTGCGCGCCGTGCTCCTCGGCGAGCTTCAGGAAGCGGGGGAAGAGCCCGTTGCCGACCTCGCCCGCACCGTCCCAGGAGAAGACCACGAACTGCGGTGGCGTCTCGCCCGGTTCGAGCCGTACGGGTTCCGCGGGCTGGTTCGGCTGTCTGCCGGTGTACGCGGTCGAGCCGTCCCCGATGAGCCGCGGCGCGCTCCGGCGCGCGGAGTCGGCGCCCGGCGCGGCCTTGCGTTCCGGCCCGGCGGGCCCGTGCTCCCCGGGCCGGCTCACGGTGCCGCACCCGGCAAGACCCGCGGCGGCGGCTCCCAGTCCCAGCCCCATTCCCACTGCGCCTCTACGGCTGATCTCGCTCACTGGCATCCCAACCCGTGCCGCAGCACAGCACGTTGTGACTTGGCGACTGACATGCCAGACCATAAATCACATAAATAGATAAATACGACATTCAGTCCGGCGCGCCGGGCAGTGGAGTGAGGGGCCGGGGTTCGTCGGGGTCCGGCGGCAGGCTCGGCGGCGCGGGCCAGGGGGCCGGGCCGGGGGTGCCGAGCGGCCCGGGAGGCACCGAAAGCGGCGAGGCGGGGGAAAGAGGCCGGGCACCCGCGCGAGAGAAGGCGGACCCGGCGGACAGCACCGCGAAACCGCATGCAGGACCTGCAGTCCTCAGGCGAAGGACGTGGGCCCCTCGCCCTCGTCGACCACGTGCATCGCCGCCTCCTCCGCCGAGGCGGCCGCGCCGTCGATGCCGACGTCCGCGGCGAGCAGATCCCCCTCCACGTTCCCGTGGGCGCCCTCGTCCGGGGCGACCAGCCGGCCCGCCCGTGCGGCGCCGACCTCGCCGTCGCCGAACTCGTCGTCGTCGAGGTCCCGGTAGGCCCGGCCGTCCGGCACCTGCACATCGGGCAGTTCCTCGGCGAGGCGCTCCGCCAGGGACTCCCCGCGCATCTGCTCGGCGGCCGTCACGCCCACGCTCTCCACGCCGAGCGCCCGCTCGGGCGGCGAGTACCCCTCGTCGAGCGGATCGGCGACCTCGTCGAGGATGAGGGTGTCGTCGGCCTCCAGGAGACCTTCGTCGTCCTGGACCTCGGAGCCGTCCGGCTGGTAGACGTCGTCGCCGCGGGCGTTGTCGCCGTTCACGAAGACCTCCCTCCGGGGCGGCGGGCGGCCGCACGCGCGACCCCCGGTACCGGTACGGCCGGTGTCCCGCCTGCTGCGGGCACCGCCCGCGTGCCTCCCATGGTCCTCCTGCGCCGCCGATCCGCAACAGCCCGGACCCGGCCCTCCTGACGCTGCGTACCGGTCCGTACGCGGCATCTGACCACCGGGCGAAAGCGGCCTACCATGGCATTACGGGCGTACGAGGCGTCAGGGGGCCAAGATGCTCGAAGAACTTCTGGCAGCAGGGGCAGGCCTGGTCACCGCGGGCGCCCTGTACACGGCGGCTGCCGCACGCGTGGTGAAGCAGTACGAGCGCGGCATCGTCTTCCGGCTCGGGCGGCTCAGCGGCGGGGCCCGCAGCCCCGGCTTCACGATGGTCGTCCCCGGCTTCGACCGGCTGCGCAAGGTGAACATGCAGATCGTGACGATGCCGGTGCCCGCACAGGAGGGCATCACCCGGGACAACGTCACGGTCCGGGTCGACGCGGTCGTCTACTTCCGGGTGGTGGACGCGGCGAACGCCATCGTCCAGGTCGAGGACTACCGGTTCGCGGTCTCCCAGATGGCGCAGACCTCGCTGCGGTCCATCATCGGCAAGAGCGATCTCGACGACCTCCTCTCCGACCGCGAGAAACTGAACCAGGGCCTGGAGCTGATGATCGACAGCCCGGCCGTCGGCTGGGGGGTGCAGATCGACCGGGTGGAGATCAAGGACGTCTCGCTGCCCGACACCATGAAGCGCTCGATGGCCCGCCAGGCGGAGGCCGACCGGGAGCGCCGGGCCCGCGTCATCAACGCCGACGCCGAACTGCAGGCCTCCAAGAAGCTCGCCGAGGCGGCCTCGGTGATGTCCCAGCAGCCGGCCGCCCTCCAACTGCGGCTGCTCCAGACCGTCGTGGCGGTCGCGGCGGAGAAGAACTCCACCCTGGTCCTCCCCTTCCCGGTGGAGCTGCTGCGCTTCCTGGAGCGCGCCCAGCAGAACAACACCCCAGGGCCCGAGGCTCCCGCCGGTGCCACCGCGAGCCCCGGCCCGGCTCCGGACGCCTCCTCACCGGACGCCCCGGACACCGTCACGCCCACCACGACCGAGGGCCCGCCGCCGCCTTTCCCGGAGGCCGCGCTCCCGGATGTGTCGCTCCCGGACATGCCGCTGCCCGAGGCGCCCGGCGCCATCCCGGCCCCGCCCGAACCCCCGGCCGGAACCGCGGCACCGGACGCGGGCACCGGCGGCGGGACGGACCCGGCGGGCTCCGGTCGGGTCCCGCCCGGCACCGCGCCCAGGCATCCCGGCGACACCCCCTAGACCGCCCTAGCCGGGCCGGGGTCATATGCCCTGAGCACCACCGAATCGGGTGTTGCCAAAGCCCTTACGCGCCGTCGCCGACTGTGTCAGAGTCGTAACCGATCGTTCTGACAGAATGGGACGTACCGATTCCGTTGCCCCCACCGGAGTGTTCATGCCCTCCCCCCTCTCGCCGGACCGCCCTGATGGACGGCCGCCCGGCCGCGACGCGGTCGACGCCCTCATCAGCCGGACCCGCGGTCTGCGCGGCGAGGTGGTGGCGGTGCGGCGCGGGACGCCCGAGGACGGGGATCCGCGGGGGCGCTGGCAGCGGGCCCTGTTCGACCTGGCCGTGCGCCACCTCGACGAACTGGACGAACACCTGGCGCAGCTGCGCGACGGACCCGCCCCGCCGACCGGGCCCGAGCAGGTGCCCGCACAGCGCCGCCGGGCCGATGTCCCCGCCCCCGCCTCGCTGTTCGGCCGGGTCGGCAGCGCGGAGTGGAATCTGCTCACCGGCGAGGTGAACTGGTCGGGCGAGCTGTACGAGATCCTCGGCCGCTCCCCCGCCGCCGATCCGCTGACCCTGGACGAACTGCCCGCGCTGGCGCACGAGGACGATCGGGCGATGCTCACGGCCCTGCTCATGGACTGCCTGGTCGAGGCGAAGCCGATCGACGGCGAGTTCCGCGTGCTGCACCCGGGCGGCGCCGTACGCACGGTGCACATGATGGCCGAGCCGGTGCTCGACCAGGACGGCGGCACCGGATCGATGTGGGGGGTGCTGCGCGATGTGAGCGAACTGCGGCGCGGCGAGCGCGCCCTGGACGACAGCCGCGGCTTCCTGGAGCGGCGCCTGCACCTCGCCCAGACCGAGCACCGGCTCGCGGTGGAGCTCCAGGAGTCGGTGCTGCCGCCCTGGCGGGGCTCGCTCGGCGGCGCCCACGGCAGCGGCTCCCTCGACCTGGCGGCCCGCTACCTCCCCTCCGCGACCGCCTCGCTCATCGGCGGCGACTGGTACGACGCGCTGCCGCTGCCCGACGGCCGCAGCCTGCTGAGCGTCGGCGACCTGACCGGGCACGGCGTGACCGTGACCTCGGGCATGGCGATGCTCCTCGGCGCCCTGCGCGGCATGGCGGTGGCCGGCACCGAACCGGGCAGCCTGCTCGGCTGGCTCAACCAGCTCATGGACTCCTCCGTGCAGCCCGCTCTCGGCAGCGCCGTGTGCTGCCGCTTCGACCCCGCCGCCCGGAGCATCGACTGGGCGCAGGCCGGACACCCCGCCCCGCTGCTGTTCCGCGACGGGACGGGGCGCGCCCTCCCCCCTCCGGAGGGTGTGCTGCTCGGCGCCACCTCGGGCGCCGTCTACGAGCAGCGCACCGAGCGGCTGCTGCCCGGGGACGTACTCCTGCTGCACACCGACGGGCTGGTCCCGCGGCGTGCCGGGGCGGCCGCCCAGGAGCGGCTGCTCGCGCTGGCCCCGCGACTGGCCGGGGCCCGCTCCGCGCAGGCCTGTGTGCGCACGATCGTCGAGGAGTTCGGCGAGATCGAGCGCGAGGACGACGCCTGCGTGCTCGTCGCGCGGCTTCCCCTCTGACCGGGCGTACGGAGTCGGCGTACGGGGTCGGTGTCCGTCGTCGGGCAGGGGTGACCGGCGTCCGGTGCCGGTGTCCGGGCGGGCGGCGATGCGTGTCGGCGAGGGGGTGTTCAGACCGGGCGGCCGCCCTTGCCCTTCCCCTTTCCGGTGCCCTTGCCGACCTGCTTCGGCATCGCCAGCTGGATCTCGCTGCGCAGCTCCTCGATCCGGGGGTACCCGGCGTACTGGCCGGTGAGCCGGTACATCTCGCGCAGCCGGTCCCAGGTCCGGTGCGAGGAGTTGGAGCCCATGGAGACCAGCGCGAGCCGCGCGTAGCGGTCCGCCTGCTCCGGGTCGTCAGCGAGGAAGCACGCCGAGGCCAGCGAGAGGTAGTCGAAGATCTGCGAGCGCTGCCGCCCCTGGGCGCGCAGTTCGATCGCCTCCTTGGCGTGGCGCTGGGCCGTGTTCGCCGCCGCGGGATCGTGCTCGGCGAGGGTGCGGTACGCGAGCGCCTGCATGCCGTGCAGGTCCGCCTCGTCGAACATCTGCATCCAACTGGGCGGCGGCACATCGCCCTTGTCCGAGACGAAGAGGTCCTCCGCCGCGCCGAGGGTGCGCCGCATGGCCTGCCCCTGGCCCATCGAGGCCTGCGCCCAGGCCTCGATGGTGAAGAGCATCGCCCGGGTGCGCGGCAGGGTCTGGTCCCCGGAGCCCGACTTGGCGAGCTTCATCAGGTCCAGGGCGTCGTCGGGCCGGCCCAGGTGCACCATCTGCCGCGCGGCCCGCGAGAGGGCCTCACCGGCGCGGGGCCGGTCGCCGCCCTCCCGGGCCGCGTGCGCGGCGATCACGAAGTACTTCTGGGCGGTGGGTTCGAGGCCCACGTCGTGCGACATCCACCCGGCCAGTACGGCGAGGTTGGCGGCGACGCCCCACAGGCGCCGGTGGAGATGGTCGGGGTGGCGGTAACTGAGCATGCCGCCCACCTCGTTGAGCTGGCCGACCACCGCCTTGCGCTGGAGCCCGCCGCCGCGGGCGGCGTCCCAGGCGCGGAACACCTCCACCGAGCGTTCCAGTTCCTCGATCTCCTGGGAGCCGATGGGGGCGGCTTCGTATCGGTCGAACCCGGCGGGTTCTGCGTGCAGGGGGTTGTCGGTCGTGGGGGTGGCAGCCGCGAGGGCCGGATCGGTGCGCAGCCAGTCGTGCATGGCGCTGCTGAGTGCGGATCCCGCGGCGAGCGCGGCACCCGCGCCCACCAAGCCGCGTCGGTTGAGCATGAGGTCCATTCCCGTGAATTCGGTGAGGACCGCGGCAGTCCGCTCAGGCGCCCAAGGCACTCCGTCGGGATGCTGCTCGCTTCCGCCGACGAGCCGTTTCCCCGCACGCCCGTGGCGGACCAGTCCGAGATCCTCGATGGTCACGACACGGCCGAGTCGCTCGGTGAACAGCGCCGCCAGCACCCTCGGCACCGGATCGCGCGGGATCTCTCCCCGGTCGATCCAGCGCCGCACCCGCGAGGTGTCCGTGGCCAGTTGCGGATGGCCCATGGCCGCCGCCTGCCGGTTCACGAGTCTCGCGAGCTCGCCCTTGGACCAGCCGGTCAGGCCGAACAGGTCCGAAAGGCGGGTGTTGGGTGCGCCGCTCACGTCAAGCCCCCAGGTTCTCGGCTGAGTTGACAGTACCCAGCTGTCAGTTGCGGAGCGACTATTCGCCAGGGTTCGCCAGGGTCCGCCAGATGGTGTGCCAGTGGGCCACCGGTGTCTGGTAGAGGTGCGCCACCCCGCCCCGGTGACCGAGGGAGCTCTCCCCAGGGTGCACCGGAGGCCACCGGGCGGGTGGCGCCGTCTCACTGGCACACGAAGGGATCTGTACCGGCCATGTACACAGCATCGTCCTCCGTGTCCGCCCCGCCCCGGCCCGCACGGCTCCGGCCACCGTCCGGCGGTCCCTCTCCGGATCCGGCGCGGCCCGTCGCCACCCCCTCCCCCCGCGTGGGCGGCCAGACCCGCTTAGGCGCCCGCGGTACGCCCGCGCTGAGCGGAAGACTCGACCTCTCCGGGCAGCAGGGCGCGCAGCTGCGCGCCGCCCTGGTCTCGGTGCACCGCGTCTGCCCGGAGTTCAACCCGGTGCAGCTGCTGCGGCGCAGCCAGCGCTCCGTCCTCCTGGTGGGCACCACCGGCCGCAGCACCGCGGTCGCCAAGGTCCTGATCGACACCTCCGCGCGCTCCATGGAGCGGATGCAGCACGAAATAGCTGCCTACCGCGCCTTCGTCCGGCACCGGCCGCCGGTACGCGCGCCCCGGCTCATCGCCGCCGACCCGGACAGCGGGACCCTGGTCGTCGAGCGGCTGCCCGGACGGATGGCGGCGGCCCAGCGGCACCCGGTGGAGGCGCCGCCGCGCGCCGACGTCCGTGCCGTGCTCGACGCCCTGTACCTCCTCAACCGGTGGACGCCGCCCGAGGAGTGCTTCGGCCGGCCCCTCGACTACACCGAACTGATGGCCCGCGACCACGAGCGGGGCCTGCTGACCGACCGCGACCTGGACGATCTGCAGAAGCTGCTGCACGGCTTCGCGCAGTCCGCGGGGCGCTTCGGCGGCTTCCAGTTCTGCCACGGAGACGCCCTGCTGCCGAATGTGCTGCTCTCCCCCGGCGGGCCGGTGCTCGTCGACTGGGAGCGCGCGGGCTGGTATCTGCCGGGCTACGACCTGGCCACCCTGTGGGCGGTGCTCGGCGACGCTCCCATGGCGCGCCGCCGCATCAGCCGGCTCGCGCACCGGGAGGGCCCCGCCGCCCGGGACGCCTTCCTGGTCAATCTGATGCTGGTCCTCACCAGGGAGATCCGTCTCTACGAGGCCGCCGCCCAGCGGGCCCTGCGCGAGTCCGGCGCCTCCGCGGGCGAGGAGCACCGGCTGCTGCTCCGCCGGCTGCACGAGGACGCCAACCTGGCGCGCAAGGCGGTACGGGCCGCGGTGGGCACCCGCTGACCACGTGTCGCGAAGGGCCTGCTGGGCGCCTGAACCCAGCAGGCCCTCCGCGGCATCCGCAGCGGGAGCACCACCCCTCGGTCACCGCGCCCCGACCGGCTCCGCGGACGTAGCGCCGCCGCCTCCCCTCGGCCGTACGCCCGCGCGCCGCCCGGCCGTGCCGCCGGGTATCCGCCCGCACCCCGGCGGCCTGCCCCCGAACAGGTGGCGACGGCGAAATCCGGCCACCGCGGCAGCCCACTTCCAACTCGCCTCCCACCAGGGCACATTGGTCCAGTCCACTGAAGCGGCGCAGGCGGTGTCGCCTTTGCGGCGAAACCCGGTCTTCACAGCGCTGACATGCGCAAATTCCGGTGGCTGGGCATGATTGACGGATCGTCGGCAAGCGGGTACCACTGACGCACACTCGGCCCGCTCGCCCCACGCGCCGTACCGTCCCAGGAGGCTTCCTTGCGAGGACCCGCCACAGATCGCGCCACCCCGAGACCGCGACGCCTGCACTCCGCCCTCGGCGCCGCCGCCGCGGCCGCACTGCTGCTCCCGCTCTTCGGCGCCGCCCCCTCGGGTGCCGAGGAGACCGCGGCACCGGACCGCCTGCAGCGGGCGTTCAGCTCCGCCGCCGGGGCCTACCACGTACCGCAGAGCGTGCTGCTCGGCGTCTCCTACCTCCAGTCCCGCTGGGACAGCCACAACGGCGCCCCCAGCGTCTCCGGCGGCTACGGACCCATGCACCTCACCGACGCGCGCACCGCCCTGAAGCACGCGCCGCACCACAGCGAGGGCGGCGAGGACCCGCGCGGCGACAGCTCGCGGCGCGCCCTGCGGCCGAGCGCCCCGGCGCCGGACACGGCCGAGCTGCCCGCCCGGCTCACCACCCTGACCAGGGCGGCCGAACTGACCGGCCTGAAGCCGGCCGAGCTGCGCGGCGACCCGGCGGCGAACATCCGCGGCGGCGCGGCCCTCCTCGCCGCCGAGCAGAAGCGCCTCGGCAAGCCGCTCAGCGCACGGCCCGCCGACTGGTACGCCGCCGTCGGCCGGTTCTCCGGCGCCGAGGACAGCGCCACCGCCGCCGCCTACGCCAACGACGTCTTCGCCGTCATCCGCGACGGGCAGCAGCGCACCAACGACACCGGCCAGCGCCTGCGCCTGGTCGCCGTGCCCGGACTGGAGCCGAAGGCCTCCGAGGCACAGCGGATGGGGCTGCGGCGCGCCGCGGCCAAGGGCACCGAGTGCCCGGCGACGGTCTCCTGCGAGTGGATCCCGGCGCCCTACGAGGAGTTCGGCGACGAGGACTACGGCAACCACGACCTCGCGGACCGCCCCAAGGACCAGGGCATCGACTACATCGTCGTGCACGACACCGAGGGGTCCTGGGACACCACCCTGAAGCTGGTGCAGGACCCGACGTACGTCTCCTGGCACTACACGCTGCGCTCCACCGACGGGCACATCGCCCAGCACGTGAAGACCAAGGACGTCGGCTGGCACGCGGGCAACTGGTACATCAACTCCAAGTCGGTGGGCCTGGAGCACGAGGGCTTCCTCGCCTCCCCGGACGCCTGGTACACGGAGGCGATGTACCGCACCTCGGCGCGCCTGGTGAAGTACCTGGCGCAGAAGTTCGACATCCCGCTGGACCGGCAGCACATCCTCGGCCACGACACCGTGCCCGGCACCACCACCTCCACGATCCCGGGCATGCACACCGACCCCGGCCCGTACTGGAACTGGCAGCACTACTTCTCGCTGCTCGGCAAGCCGCTGCCGCACCGGGGTGCCACCCGGGGCGAACTGGTCACCATCGCCCCGGAGTACGCGAAGAACAAGCCCGCGTTCACCGGCTGCGCCAAGGCCGGCGAGGCCTGCGCCCCGCACGGGTCCAGCGCGGTACGCGTCTACACCGAGCCGAGCGAGGACGCCCCGCTGATCAAGGACATCGGTCTGCGCCCCGGCGGCGAGGACTCCACGATCGACGTCAACGACCTGGGCTCGCGCCTGTCCGCCGGGCAGCAGTACGCCCTGGCCGACAAGAAGGGCGACTGGACCGCGGTCTGGTACCTCGGTCAGAAGGCCTGGTTCAAGAACCCCGCCAAGGCGCCCACCGCGGTGTCCGGCTCGGGCTCCGTGATCACCCCCAAGGCGGGCAAGGCCGAGGTGCCGGTCTACGGCAGGGCCTACCCCGAGAAGGCGGCCTACCCCGAGGGCGTCCCGGTGCAGGAGGTCTCCCCGCTGCCGTACAAGCTCCTCGCGGGCCAGCGCTACGTCACGGGTGACCGGGTCCCCGGCGAGTACTTCTACGCGCCGACCTTCGACACCGCGCCGCACCGGATCGTCCGCGGCAAGGACGTCTACTACGAGATCCAGTTCGGCCACCGCATCGCCTACGTACGCGCCGCGGATGTCGACCTGAAGCGCTCCGGCCACTAGGGGCTGTCGTCACACTCCCCTCGTCGCCCGGCAGGCGTCGCGACGCAGCGGGGAGTGTGACGACAGGCCCCAGGGAGCAGCGCACTCGGACTCGTCGGGTCCGGACCCGCGTGGGGGCGGGCCCGGACCCGACGTATGTCTGTCCATGGCCGGCGGCAGTGGCCTGCGGCCGCGGGCTCAGCCCTGCTGGAACAGCTCGGCGGGCAGCGGCTTGAGGAGGGCGTAGAGGTCGTCGGAGATCGGCCGGTCCCAGGAGGCGATGGTCACCAGGACATCGTCGCTGCGGTCGAACTGCACACAGGAGACGCGGCTCTCGGAGAGCTTCACGCGCCGCACGATGAGCAGGTTGTCCCCCTGCATGACCGGCACGTCCTCCTGCCCGACGACGGTCACCTCCTCCTCGTGTTCGAGGGCGAGCAGCAGCTGCGCCACCTCGAACGGCACCTGCCCCTCCTCGATCTCCCGCGCGGGCGAACCGGGCGGGAGATTCCCGATGATCATCGCCGGGCCCCGGCCACCGAACAGGTCGTACCGCAGGAAGACACCCTGGCAGCTGCCGTCCGGCGCGGGCAGCAGCCCCGCACCGAGGTTGCCAGGCCAGTCCCCCGGGTCCATGGCCAGAACGTCGAAATCCGGCCCGGCGGGGTTGGCGGCGCTGCGGCGGCGGAGGAAGGACATGCCGACATGGTACGTGCCCGACCGGCACGGACGGCGCGGGGTACGGGGGCCGGGGCGGGCCGCGAACGCCTGTGGGAAGACGGCTACCGCGCGGCGGTCATCCGGAGCACCGCCTCGGCCAGTTCCTCCACGGAGCGGCCGCCGCCCGTGTCCAGCCGGTCGAGCCTCAACCTGGCCGCCTCTCCCAGCACCAGCTCCTGAAAGCCCACCGCCCGGGCCAGAAAGGTGTCGACGAGGCGGCGCTCCTCTCCGTCCGCCTCGGCGTATCCGGCGGAGTCGTACATCCGGGCGCGGAGCACGGTCTCCTCCGCGGTGAGCCATACGGCGGCGGTATGGGGGATCCTCAGCTCGGCGACCCGGGCGGGCCACAGCGCGGAGCCCTCGAGGACCAGGCCCGCCGCCCCCTCGTGCCCGGCCGCGGCGCGCCTGATCAACTCCTCGACGCGGGGCCACAGCCGCGCGTAGTGGTCGAGGACGGAGGAGAGCAACTCGTCCGCGGTGAGCGACCGGTAGTGCTCGGCGACATGCGGCGGCACCTCCCATCCGGGCATCCGCCAGGGCCGTCCTGGGTGCCGCGCCAGCCCGTCGGTCGACAGGCACGCGTACCCCAGCCGGTCCGCGACCACCCGCGCGAGGCTGGACTTGCCGACATGCGAGGTCCCTCCGAGCAAGACCACCCGCGCTTGGTGCATGCCGGTGACTGTACTGAGGGTGGCCGGATGCTGTGCACAGGTGGTGCCGGGCGGTCGTACCGGAGCGGAATCGGGGGCGGGCGAACGGCGCTCCGCGCCCGAGGCTGTGTCGTTCTCGTGTGAGCGCGCCCGTGCACACAGCCCACTCCGGTGAGTGGCCCCGGACGGCCTCGCACGCCCCGCGGCTCGCTCAGGTCAGGTCGAACTCGCCCTCGCGGGCGCCGAGTACGAAGGCTCCCCACTCGTCGGGAGTGAAGATCAGGGAGGGGCTCTCCGGGCGGGTGCTGTTGCGCATGGCGATGAAGCCCTCGACGAAGGCGATCTCGACGTCGCCCCGGCCGCTGCTGCTGGACCGCCAGCGGGCGCCGCTCAGATCGAGTTCGGGCTTGTTCCAGCCGCCGGGCGGGGCGTGCTCGGTGGTGCTCTCGGACACGTTCTGCTCCTGACGTTCGTCGTCCGCGCGCCAGCCTAGCCACCCGGGCGGGCGCCGGTCAGGGGTTCGGACAAGGCGATCGGCACCCCCGTTCACGTCGTACGTCTTGACGACCGGCGTACCCCCTGGATTACTGATCCACGAGGCGCGACCCAATGATCGGTGGCGGCTTCGGCGCAGGTGGCGAGGGGAATGGCGATGGAGTCGGACGCGACGGAGTTGCTGGACGCCGGGGAGCGGCTCGGCCCGGAGGCGCTGCGCGCGGTGCAGCTGGAGCGGCTGCGCACCACGCTCCGGCACGCCTATACGCAGGTGCCCTTCTACCGGAAGGCCTTCGACGACGCGGGGCTGCGGCCCGAGGACTGCCGCTCGCCGGCGGATCTGGCGCGGTTCCCCTTCACCACCAAGGCGGATCTGCGCGACAACTACCCCTTCGGGATGTTCGCCGTACCGCAGTCGCAGGTGCGGCGCCTGCACGCCTCCAGCGGGACCACGGGCCGGCCGACCGTGGTCGGCTACTCCGACCGGGACCTGTCCCTCTGGGCCGACCTGGTCGCCCGCTCGATCCGCGCCGCGGGCGGCAGGCCGGGGCACAAGGTCCATGTGGCCTACGGATACGGGTTGTTCACCGGCGGACTCGGCGCGCACTACGGGGCCGAGCGGCTCGGCTGCACGGTGATCCCGGCCTCCGGCGGGATGACCTCGCGCCAGGTGCAGCTGATCAACGACTTCCGCCCCGAGGTCATCATGGTCACCCCCTCCTATCTGCTCACCCTCCTCGACGAGTTCGAGCGGCAGGGCATCGACCCGCGCACCACCTCGCTGAAGGTCGGCATCTTCGGGGCGGAGCCCTGGACCGAGCAGATGCGGCACGAGATCGAGGAGCGCTTCGCCCTCGACGCGGTGGACATATACGGGCTCTCCGAGGTGCTCGGCCCCGGGGTGGCGCAGGAGTGCGTGGAGACCAAGGACGGGCTGCACATCTGGGAGGACCACTTCTACCCGGAGGTCGTCGACCCGCTGACCGGTGAGGTGCTGCCGGACGGGGAGGAGGGCGAGCTGGTGTTCACCACGCTCACCAAGGAGGCCATGCCGGTGGTGCGGTACCGCACCCGCGATCTGACCCGTCTGCTGCCGGGCACCGCGCGGGTCTTCCGGCGCATGGAGCGGATCACCGGCCGCAGCGACGACATGGTGATCCTGCGCGGGGTCAACCTCTTCCCCACCCAGGTGGAGGAGATCGTGCTGCGCACCCCCGGGGTGGCCCCGCACTTCCAGCTGCGGCTGACCCGGGAGGGCCGGATGGACGCCCTCACCGTACGGGCGGAGGCGCGGCCCCGGGCGACCACGGCGGAGCGGGAGGCAGCGGCGGTCTCGCTCGCCCAGTCCGTCAAGGACGGCATCGGGGTCTCGGTGCGGGTGGAGATCGTGGACCCGGAGACCCTGGAGCGGTCGGTGGGCAAGATCCGGCGGATCGTGGATCTGCGGGAGGAGTGAGGGGGAAGGCCGGGGCCTGCCTCCGATGCCGCGGCTCCCCCCGCGAGAGTCGCCCCCTCGCGAGGGTCGCGGTGCCCTCGTACGGCCGCGGGCTCGCTCAGGGCCGGGAGAGCGTCTCGCGGAGTTCGCGTTTGAGGATCTTTCCGCTGGCGTTGCGCGGGAGTCGGTCGACGAAGACGACCGACTTGGGGGCCTTGAAGGAGGGCAGCCGCTCGCGGGCGTGGGCGATCAGCTCCGCCTCGGTGGCCTCGCCCTTGCGGACGACCACGGCGGTGACCGCCTCGATCCAGCGCGGGTCGGGCAGCCCGATCACCGCGGTCTCGGCGACCGCCGGATGCCCGTAGAGCGCGTCCTCGACCTGCCGCGAGGCGACCAGGACACCACCGGAGTTGATGACGTCCTTCACCCGGTCCACCACCGTGAGGTAGCCCTGCTCGTCGCGGACCGCGAGGTCGCCGGAGTGGAACCAGCCGGCCCGGAAGGCCTCCGCGCTCTCCTCCGGCTTGTCCCAGTAGCCCTCGCACAACTGCGGTGAGCGGTAGACGACTTCACCGGCAGTGCCCGGCGGCACCTCCGCGCCCTCCTCGTCCACCACCCGCGCCTCCACGAAGAGCACCGGGCGCCCGCAGGAGGCGGGGCGCTCGGCGTGCTCGGCGGGGCCGAGCACGGTGGCCAGCGGGCCGATCTCGCTCTGGCCGAAGCAGTTGTAGAAGTCCGGCGAGCCGAGCCCCTCGCGCAGCCGCTCCAGGACCGGTACGGGCATGATCGAGGCCCCGTAGTAGGCCTTGCGCAGTCCGCCGAGGTCGCGGCGGGCGAAGTCGGGGTGGTTCAGGAGGCCGATCCATACGGTCGGCGGGGCGAACAGGCTGTCCGCCTCGCCCCGTTCGACCAGGTCGAGGATCCGGCCGGGCTCCGGGGAGTCCAGGATGAGGTTGCTCGCCCCGACGGCCAGATAGGGCAGCAGGAAGACGTGCATCTGGGCCGAGTGGTAGAGCGGCAGCGAGTGGACCGGCCGGTCGTCCTCGGCGAGGTCAAGGGCGTGCAGCGCGCTCACGTACTCGTGGACGAGCGCCCGGTGGGTCATCATCGCGCCCTTGGGCAGCGCCGTGGTGCCCGAGGTGTAGAGCAGCTGCGCCAGGTCTTCGGCGCCGGGCGCGGGGCCCTCGTACGGCTCGGTCTCCGCGAGGCGGCCGAGGAGGGAGTCCGCGGTGTCGCGCAGCGCCAGGACGGGGGTGCCCTCGGGGAGGTTCCCGGCGAGGTCCGGGTCGGCGAGGACCAGCGAACTGCCGGACTGGCGCACCAGGTACGCGAGGTCCTCGCCGGTGAGGTTCTGGTTGACGGGTACGTGGACGAGCCCGGCGCGGGCGCAGGCGAGGAAGCCGAGGAGATAGGCGTCGGAGTTGTGGCCGTAGGCGGCGACCCGGTCCCCGGCCGCCGCTCCGGTGGCGCGCAGTACGGCGGCCGCGCGGGAGACGGCCTCGTCGAGGGCGGCGTAGCTCCAGTCGCGGTCGCCGTAGCGGACGGCGGAGCGCTCCGGGTTCCGGCGTGCGCTGCGCCTCAGGAGGCCGTCGACCGTACTGCTGTGTACACCCGTCATGGCGTGATCCTGGCCCCGGCCGGG
Organism: Streptomyces physcomitrii; assembly: GCF_012273655.1. Classification (GTDB taxonomy): domain Bacteria; phylum Actinomycetota; class Actinomycetes; order Streptomycetales; family Streptomycetaceae; genus Streptomyces; species Streptomyces physcomitrii. Next base: position 51,017 of record NZ_JAAWWP010000013.1, read on the forward strand.
CGGGGGGTCAAGGCAGCGGGACGGGCTCGCCCGCAACCTCCCGCCCCCGCCGGGCTCAGCCGCTGCCGAGGTCCTCCAGCACCGCCATGGCCGCGTTGTGGCCGGGGATGCCGCTGACCCCGCCGCCGCGCACCGCACCCGCCCCGCAGAGCTGGACGTTGGCCCGGGTGGTGCCGGTGCCCCAGCGGCCCGCACCCTCCTGGGCGTACGGGAAGGCGAGGTCGCGGTGGAAGATGTTGCCGCCGGGCAGGCGCAGGTCGCGTTCCAGGTCGAGCGGGGTCTTCGCCTCGATGCAGGGCCTGCCGTCCGCGTCGAGGGCCAGGCAGTCGGCGAGCGGTTCCGCGAGGTGGGCGTCGAGCTGGGCGAGGGTGGCGGTGAGCAGCCGCTCGCGCTGACCGTCGTTGTCCTCGCGGAAGAGGCGGGCCGGGGTGTGCAGTCCGAAGAGGGTGAGCGTGTGGTGGCCGCTCGCCGCCAACTCGGGCGCCAGGATACTCGGATCGGTCAGCGAGTGGCAGTAGATCTCCGAGGGCGGGGCGGTGGGCAGGTCACCCGCGGCGGCCTCGACGTGGGCGGTGGCGAGCTGGCCGTAGCCCTCGGCGATGTGGAAGGTCCCGGCGAAGGCCTCCCGCGGGTCGACCGAGGTGTCCTTCAGCCGGGGCAGCCGCCTGAGGAGCATGTTGACCTTGAGCTGGGCGCCCTCGGCCGGGGCGGGCGGCTGTTCGCCGAGGAGCCCGGCGAGTGCCTCGGGCGAGGCGTTGACCAGGACGTGCCGGGCGGCGATCCGGCCCTCGGCGGAGTCGGTGCGGTAGGCGACCTCGGCGGCGCGGCCGTCGCTGTCGACGCGCAGGACCTCGTGGCCGGTCGCGATCTCGGCGCCCGCCCCGCGCGCGGCGGCGGCGAGCGCGTCGGTGAGGGCGCCCATGCCGCCCACCGGGACGTCCCAGTCGCCGGTGCCGCCGCCGATGACGTGGTAGAGGAAGCAGCGGTTCTGCTGGAGCGAGGGGTCGTGGGCGTCGGCGAAGGTGCCGATGAGGGCGTCGGTCAGGACGACGCCGCGTACCAGGTCGTCGGCGAAGTGCTTCTCGACGGCGACCCCGAGCGGCTCCTCGAAGAGCATCCGCCAGGCCGCCTCGTCCGCGATCCGCTCGCGCAGCCCGTCCCGGCTCGGCAGCGGCTCGGTGAGGGTGGGGAAGACGCGTTCGGCGACCCGCGCGGTGGTCTCGTAGAAGCGCAGCCAGGAGGCGTACTCGGCCTGGGAGCCGGTGAGCCGGGCGAAGGACTCCCGGGTGCGCGACTCCCCTCCGCCGACGAGCAGTCCGCCCGCCCGGCCGTCGCGGGTGACGGGGGTGTAGGAGGAGATGGAGCGCTTGCGCACCGCGAACCGCAGGCCCAGCTCCTCCACGATCTTCCCCGGCAGCAGACTCACCAGGTACGAGTACCGGGAGAGCCGGGCGTCCACCCCGGCGAAGGGCCGGGTGGAGACGGCGGCGCCGCCGGTGGTGCCGAGGCGCTCCAGTACGAGGACGGAGCGTCCGGCGCGGGCCAGATAGGCGGCGGCGACCAGGCCGTTGTGGCCGCCGCCGACGATCACGGCGTCATAGGCATCGCGTGCAGGCATGGTTCTTGGTAGCACGAGGCGCACCGCCGGGCCAGGGCGCGCCCCTCAGCCCAGCCGGGCGCGCAGGGCGGCCACCTGCCGGTGCAGGGCGGCGGCCTCCTGGACCCGGCCGAGCTGCTCCAGGCAGCGGGCCTCGTCCTCCCGGGCGGCGAGCACCTCGGTGTGCCCGGGGCCGAGCAGCCGCTCCCGGGTCTCGGCCACTTTGCGGTAGGCGTCCAGCGCCTCGGGCCAGCGGCCGAGCCAGCCGAGGCAGACGGCGGCCTCCCGGCGGGCGACGAGGGTGTCGGGGTGGTCGGGGCCGAGGACGCGCTCCCGCCCCGCGAGCACCTGCTCCGCCTCGGCCAGGGCTTCGGGCCAGCGGCCGAGGCGGCCGAGGTTGACGCCGAGCCCGTGCCGGGCCCGCAGGGTCTCCAGGTCCTCGGGGCCGCCGAGCCGGGTCCGGTCCGCGAGCAGGGCGCGGTAGAGGTGGAGCGCCTCCTCGCTGCGGCCGAGCCTGCCGAGGCTGATCCCCGTCTCGTAGCGGGCGGCCAGGGTGTCGGGATGGTCGGCGCCGAGGGACTGGGCGCGGGCCCCGGCCACCGCCCCGTAGACCTCCAGGGCCTCGGACCATCTGCCGAGGCGGCCGAGCGCGTAGCCCACCTCGTACCGCGTCACCAGGGTGTCCCGGTGCCCGGGGCCGAGGACCCGGGCGCGGGCGGCGGCGACCTCCTCGGCCGCCCGGTGGGACTCCTCCAGGCGGCCGAGGCGGCCCAGGCTGAAGGCGAGGTCGTGGCGGCAGCGCAGGGTGTCGGGGTGCTCGGGGCCGAGGGTGTGCTCGCGGCCGGCGAGGACCGCGGTGTACATCCCGTGCGCCTCGGCGTGGCGGCCGAGCCTGCCGAGGACGTAGGCGGTCTCCTGGCGGGCCGCGAGGGTGTCGGGGTGCAGGGCGCCGAGGACGCGTTCGCGCCCGGCGGCGGCCTGTTCGTACTCCTGGAGTGCCGCCACGTCCCGGCCCGCGCGGCTCAGGGCGTAACCCAGCTCGTACCGGGCGGTGAGGGTGTCCGGGTGGTCCGGGCCGAGGACCCGGGCGCGGCCCGCGGTGACGCGGCGGTGCGCCTCGCAGGCGTCGGTCCAGCGTCCGGCCGCCGAGAGGCGCCGGGCCTCGGCGGACTGGGCCTCCAGGTCGGTGTGCTCCTGGCCCGGGGCGGCCGGGGACGGGGCGGGCGGCCAGCCGCGGGTCCAGGCGGTGGTGAGCGCCGGGTGCGGGACGTCCGGGGCGGGGGCGGGCGCGGCCTTGGGACCGGCTGTCATGCCCCGCGCCCAGGCGGGGAGCGGGAGTTCACCGCCGGGCGGGGCGAGGCCGGGGCGGGCGGAGGGGCGGCCCGGCAGCGGCGCGGAGGTGTGCGCGGCGCGGCCGGTGCCGATGAGCGCGGCGAGTTCGCGGGCCGAACGGGGCCTGTCCTCGGGCTCCTTGGCGAGCAGGGTCAGGATGACCTCGTCGAGGTAGCCGGGCAGTTCGCCGCGCTGCCCGGCGGGCGGCTCGGGGGCGGTGTCGCGGTGGCCGACGAGGATGGACCAGGTGTCCCCGAGGTCGAACGGCGGTGCCCCGGTGGCGATTTCGTACAGGACGCAGCCGAGCGAGTAGAGGTCGCTGCGCTCGTCGAGGTGGCCGCCGCCGATCTGCTCGGGGGACATGTAGTGCGGGGTGCCCATGGCGATGCCGGTGCCGGTGATCTTGGCGGTGAAGCCGATGTCGTGGCCGAGCCTGGCGATGCCGAAGTCGCAGATCTTCACCGTGCCGTCCAGACAGCGCACGATGTTGGCGGGCTTCAGGTCCCGGTGGACCACGCTCTGTTCATGGGTGTACGCGAGGGCGGCGGCGAGCTGGGCGGCGATCTCCTCCACCTCGCCGACCGGCAGCGGCCTGCCGTCGTTGTCGTCGAGGAGCTGGCTGAGGTTGCGTCCTTCGAGCAGCTCCATGACCAGGAAGAGGACGCCGTCCGCGTCGCCGAAGTCGTGGACCACGGTGACCCCGTGGTGCTGGAGGGCGGCGGCGACCTGGGCCTCCCGGCGGAAGCGGGCGCGCAGCCCGTGCCCGAGTTCGCGGTCCGCCTTCGGGCCGGTGGGCTTCAGGCACTTGACGGCCACCTGGCGGCCGAGGGACTCGTCCCGGGCCCGCCACACCTCGCCCATGCCGCCGCGCCCGATGAGGTCGAGCAGCCGGTACCGGCCCTGGAGCAGCCTGGTGTCCGCCATGTCCCGCAGTCGCCCCCGTCGCCTCGTGAGTGAGTCCGCCGTGCTGTCGTCCCTGTGAGGACGGCAGCTGTCGGACTCACTCGTGAAGCCGTGCCCTCCTCGGTTCGTCCAGTATGACGACCTATCCCCCCAGTTTGAACGGGGCAGGCCGGGTCCCCGGGCCGAGGCGCCCCACCGCGCGCAGGATGTGCTTCGGCGGCAACTGCCAGCGCACCTGGTCCGGTACGCCGCGCAGCAGCCTCCCGAGGGCGCGCAGCCGCCGGTCCACGGCGGCCGGGCTGGGCGCCGGGCGGCCGTACAGGGCGTGCGCGTACGGCGGCAGAGCCGCGTAGGCGAGCGCGGACACCGGCCGCCACAGCCCGAGCCGGGCGGGGACCAGGGCCGCGGGCACCGGCGGGCGGCGCAGGAAGTCGTCCACCTCGCGGGCCTCCGCCCCGGCCGCGAGCCGGGGCCGCATCCGTACGAAATAGGCGGCCAACTCCCGCTGTCCGGCCGGGACCTGCTCGGGGTCGAGGCCGACGAGGCGGGCGGCGGCACGGTTCTCGTCGATATAGCGGTCGGCCTGGGCGGCGCTGAGCGGGACGCCGGAGCGGCGGGCGACCTCCAGATAGGAGGCGATCTCCGCGCAGTGCACCCACAGCAGCAGTGCGGGCTCGTCGACGCCGTAACTCTCCCCGGTGGCCGGGTCGGTGGCGCGCAGCATGCGATGGATCCTGCGCACCCGGGCGCCCGCGCGCTCGGCCTTCTCGGTGGTGCCGTAGGTGGTGGTGCCCACGAAGTCGGCGGTACGCAGCAGCCTTCCCCAGGCGTCGCGGCGGAAGTCGGAGTTCTGGGTGACGCCGCGGACCGCGCGCGGCAGCAGGGCCTGGAGGTACAGGGCCCGTACTCCGGCGATCCACATCATCGGGTCGCTGTGCACCTGCCAGGTCACGCTGGCCGGTCCGAAGAGCCCGGCGTCCGCTCGGTCCGTGGACACCTCTTCCGCTCGGTCCATGGGCCCCTCTTCCGCTCGGCGCCGCGTACGGCGTGTCCTCGCGGTCCGGGTCCTGCCGCCGCACGGCGGCGTCCCGGAGCGCGGCCACCACCGTAGAACGCGTTGCAGAAGGAGGGAACGGCGCCACCCCCGCGCCCTCTCGCGCCGCTCGCGCGCCCTTCCGCGCCGCTCCCCCGCCGGGGCGCGCGCGGGCGGACGCCGTGCCGCGCCACTCCCCTCGTCCTCGTCCGCTCCCGCCGGGGCGCGCGCCGGTGGACGCTCCGGTGTTCAGGCGCGCGGCGGGGGCGCGGCGGCCGGGGCCGCCTTGCGACCGGTCATCCGGACCGGGGAGAGCGCGATCCACAGCCCGCTCGCGCCGCCCGACCAGGGCAGGTGCTCGGCCTGTTCCTCGAAGCGCAGCACCGCGTCGTAGCCGACCACCGCCCGCGCGGGACCCTGCACCAGGACGCACCAGCCCTTGCCGTTCTCGTCGAAGTGGTCGGCCTCCAGGGCGATATCCGCACCGGCGGCCGCCGCGGGCACCGAGCCCGCCGAGGTACGGAAGACCACTTCGCCCCCGGCGAGCAGGTAGTTGACGGGGACGATGTCGGGGCCCTCGGAGCCGAAGACGGCGACCCGGCCGAGCCCGTGCCCGGCAAGCAGCTCCCGGCACTCGGACTCGTCCATCTCCACCAGGGGCGGCTGCGGGCCGTCCACCAGAGCGGGGGCGCCCTCCTCGGACAGCTCGGCCACCGTGGTCCGCAGGGCCTCGGCGAGCCGGAGCAGCAGGCCCGGCCCCGGTACCGCCCGGCCCTCCTCCACGTAGGCGAGGAAGGCGGGGGCGGCGCAGCAGCGGTCCGCCGCCTCTTCCGTGCTCAGGCCGAGTTCCGCGCGCCGCCGGGCCACGCGCCGGCCGAGGGCGGGTCCCGGGGCGCCGGGGTCCGCGGTGGTGCGTGAGGTCGGCATCTGGTCGTGTCCCCTCGTCGGGGCGGGCCTCGCTCGGCGAGTCCGCGGGCGAGCTGTGGACCCGGTCACCGGGCGGGTGACTCCCGTCCGCCGGGCCGCTTCACCGCACGGCGGCCGCACGCCTCCTCGCGGTCACGGCAGCCACCGTCACCCCTCCAGGGTCCCGCTGCCACGCCGCCGCGCAAACCGGCGACGACGACTACTTCGCAGGGTCACCGGGCGGTCGCAGCGGGTCAGTTCACCGGTCGCGTGGTTGCGGGTCAGGCGAAAGGCCCGGTCAGGGGTGAGATCGGAGGCCCCGGTCGCGGGGGGAGGCAGGAGGCCCCGGTCACGGAGGGGACCGGAGGTCCGCGGCCGCGGGTCAGCCCGAGGGCGCGCGCCCGGGGGTCAGCCCGGCGGTCGGTGACCGCGGGTCTCCGCCGAGCGGTGACCGCGGGTCCCGCCGACCGGTGGCCGCCGATCAGGTCGCCGTTCCCACCGCTCCGGAGATCCCCGCGGAGTCCCAGCCGCGGCCCGGGCGCCACAGCCAGGGCCGCGCGTCGGGGCCCAGGCCCGCCGCCGCGGCGCCCTTGCCGTCCGCCACCAGGGCCGCCCCGTCGAGCGCCGCGGTGCCGGGGCCGCCGGGCACCGGCTGCCCGTCGCGGAGCATCCGCAGCGCGCCGCCGAGGTCGCGGCCGAGGACGTACGGGCCCTCGGCGGCGACCGGTCCGTAGCCGGGGAAGTGGAGGCGCTCGCCGCGGGAGGCGAAGAGCTCCTCGGAGGCGGGCGCGCGGTAGAGGAGCCGACCGTCCGCCGCGGCGATGGCGCCCGCGGGCACCGGTCCGGCCGGCGGCGGCAGGAAGCCCTCGGGCGACCATTGCAGGACCGCGGCGCGGCCCGCCCCGTAGACCCGTATCGCGCCGTCGGGGGTGAGCGTCGCGGTCAGTCCGTCCTGCACCGGGCCGCCGCCGAGTCCGCGCCAGGGCGACCACTCGCCGTCCGGTGTACGGACCCGGGTGCTGACGCCCTGGTCGGCGTCGCGGACGAAGAGGTGGACGTGCCCGTCGGGTGCGGTGACCGCCACCGGGACACCGACGCGGCGGGTGCGCTCGGGGTCGGACTCGGGGTTGCCGAGCCCGGTCCAGGCCGCGAACGGGCCGCCGGGGCGCCGCTGTTCGAGCAGGACGATCTCGCGGAGGTTGCCGCCGCCGGGGTCCAGGGCCGAGAAGCGCAGCGCGAAGAGCAGATGCCGCCCGTCGTCGAGCGCGGCGAAGCCGACCGCGGGCGCGAGCGGTCCGCCGCCGAGGTCCTGGGCGGCGCCGAACTCGCCCTCGGCGCCCTCCTGCCAGCGCACCGCGCGCATCCCGAGCACCCCGTAGGCGGTGAGCCGTCTCCCGCCGGGGGCGAGCGCGAGGCGCGGGCCCGGATGCCGGTGGTGGGTGGCGCGGACCCAGCCCTTGCGGTTGCGCAGCGGACGGTCGCCGCCCACGTTGTAGTCGCCGCAGCCGGCGGGGTTGCCGCAGGCCCAGTCGGGGGCGGCGCCGTAGGGCACCAGGCGCTCCGCCTTCTCGGCGAGGACGGGCGCGGGGAGGTTCTTCGGCCAGTGGTTGTTGTAGTAGCCGCGGAAGGCGGTCACCGCGAAGGGGGGCGGCCCGCCGACCGCGCTGTCGGCCCAGCGGGCGAGCGCGGCCCAGGTGAACAGGGCGACGGCGGTGTGGTCCCCGTGGTCGGAGTAGCCCGGCTGCTCGCTGTCGCGGATCCGGGTACGGGTGTCGCTGTGCTGGATGTCGGGGTCCGGGTCGAGGGTGTGGACCAGGCTCGGCCGGTACCGCGCGAAGAGCCCGACGAGAACGCTGAGCAGGCCCTCGGCGTCGTAGCTCTGCGCCGAGTCGAGCGGGGAGCCCGCGGCCAGGGCGGTGCGCAGCCGCAGGCCGCGCTCCCGCCAGAGCGCGGGTACGGCCTGGTGGCCGCCGAGGGTGTGCATGGCCAGGTTCAGGAAGACGAGTTCCACGGTGCGGCCCTGGTGCTCCAGGGTGGCTGTCTCCGCCTTGCGCCCGCCGGGGAGTTCGGTGATCCGGGTGCGCCAGGCGGCGAAGACGGGCAGCCCGAGCAGGGCGGCGTAGGCCTGGCGCAGGCCCTGGTGGCGGGCGGCGGAGTAGGCCTCGTGGTCGGCGGCGGGCCGCGGCTGCCCGGGTATCCGGTTGACGCCGTCCGCCTCGCCCGCGGTGACGTAGACGCAGACCACCGGCACCTTCGCGGCCAGGGCGCGCTGGGTGTCCGGGTTCATGAAGTACAGGTCGTCGTCGGGGTGGGCGAGGACCTGGAGGAGCAGCGGGCGCGCGGACTCGGCGGCGGGGGCGCCCGAGGCCGGGGCGGGCAGGGTGGCGCGGGCCCGGGAGTCGCTGACCCCGGAGCCGGGGAAGCCGAGGGTGGCCGCCGCGAGGACACCCGCGCCGAGCAGCGCCCTGCGCCGGGGTGTGGAGGCCCGCCCCGGCCGGTGCGCCGCGGCGTCGTTCGATGATCCGGACACCGGGGTGTTCCGGAATGCTCCCAGGGGCACGCGCCACTTCTCCGTCCGCTACCCGCAGCGGACACACGTGCGCTGCCATGAGGTTCCTGTGCGAGGACGGCACTCCTGTGACGGGTGACGTCCACCGGTAGAGAACGTGAACGGGGCGTGATGGTTGCCTGATGTGAGGAAGGCGACTTCGGGGTGCGCCGTCGGCGAGTGCGCAGCTCACCGGGGATGCGCGGGCGAGACGATCAACGGCCGCCGGGCGCCTGGGCGGTGGCGGAAAACCCGTTGCCCCGCCGCCGCGCCCGGTGCTGCACTACGGGTCCAGCCACCGACCCGAGGAGCCGTGGTCATGCGAGGACTGTCCGTGTCCATCCAGACGGAAGCCACTGTCTACACCGAGGACATGACACCCCTTGCACACCCTGAACCTGGGCATCCTGGCGCATGTTGACGCCGGCAAGACGAGCCTGACCGAGCGGCTGCTGCACACCGCCGGAGTCATCGACGAGATCGGCCGCGTCGACGAGGGCAGCACGCACACCGACTCCCTGCCGCTGGAGCGGCGGCGCGGGATCACCATCAAGTCCGCCGTCGCCTCCTTCACGGTGGACGGCGTCGCGGTCAACCTGATCGACACCCCCGGGCATCCGGACTTCATCGCCGAGGTGGAGCGCGCGCTGCGGGTACTGGACGGCGCCGTCCTGGTGGTCTCCGCCGTGGAGGGCGTCCAGGCGCAGACCCGGATCCTGATGCGCACCCTGCGGCGGCTGCGGGTGCCCACCCTGGTCTTCGTGAACAAGGTCGACCGGGCCGGCGCCCGGTACGCGCCCCTGCTCCGCACCCTCACCGAACGCCTGGCCCCCACCTGTCTCGCCCTGGACTTTGTCGAGGACATCGGCACCCCGGCGGCCCGCAGCGTTCCCCTCGGCGCCGAAGACACCGCCTTCACCGAGCGGTTGACGGAACTGCTCGCCGAGCGGGACGAGGCGCTGCTCGCCGACTGGCTCGCACTGCCGCCCGGCGAGTCGGCACTCCCGTATCCGCGACTGCTCCGCGAGCTGGCCGCGCGGTCCCGGCGCGGCCTCGTCCACCCGGTCCTCTTCGGCTCGGCCGCCACCGGTACCGGGGTGGCCGCCCTGGTCTCCCGGCTCACCGGCCTGCTGCCCACGACGGCGAGCGAGTCCGGTGGACCTGCCGCCGGTACGGTCTTCAAGATCGAGCAGGGCCCGGCGGGCGACCGGACCGCCTGGGTACGGATGTTCTCCGGCACCGTGCGGACCAGGCAGCGCCTCGGCTACGGCGAGGACCGGGAGGGCAAGGTCACCGGCATCGGCGTCTTCGCGCAGGGCGAGTGCCGCCCTTCCGGGTCACTGCGGGCCGGGCAGATCGGCACCCTGCGCGGGCTCGGTCCGGTGCGGATCGGGGACCGCGTCGGCGAGCGGGGCGAACGGACCGCCGGGGACCGCGAGTTCGCCTTGCCCCCGCCGGAGTTCGCCCCGCCCTCGCTGGAGACGGTGGTCGTCCCGGTGGCGGGAGCCGACCGCGGGGCGCTGCACACCGCGCTGCTGCGGCTCGCCGAGCAGGACCCGCTGATCGGCCTGCGCCGCGAAGCGCTCTCGGGCGAACTGGCGGTCTCCCTCTACGGCGAGGTCCAGAAGGAGGTCCTCCAGGCGACCCTCGCGGAGGAGTACGGCGTCGGGGCCGAGTTCCGGGAGAGCACCACCCTGCACATCGAACGGCCCCGGGCCACCGGCACCACGGCCGAGTTCCTGCACGCCGAGGGCAACCCCTTCCTCGCCACCGTGGGCCTGCGCCTCGAACCGGCGGCGAGCGGCAGCGGGGTGGACTTCCGGCTCGGGGTCGAACTCGGCTCGATGCCCGCGGCCTTCTTCAAGGCCGTCGAGGAGTCCGTACACGCGGCCCTGGAGCAGGGACTGCACGGCTGGCGGGTCACCGACTGCGCGATCACCCTGACGCACTGCGGCTACGCGCCCCGGCAGAGCCACGCCCACGCGGTCTTCGACAAGAGCATGTCGAGCACCGCGGGCGACTTCCGCCACCTCACCCCGCTGGTGCTGATGAGCGCCCTGGAGCAGGCCGGGACCACCGTGCTCGAACCCCTGCACCGCTTCACCCTGGAGATCCCGGCGGGCGCCCTCGGCTCCGTACTGCCGGTACTCACCCGGCTGCGGGCGGTGCCGCGCACCTCGGAGGCGCGCGGCGAGGACCTCGTCCTGGAGGGCGAGGTCCCGGCCGCCTCGGTGCACGCGCTCGAACTGCGGCTGCCCTCGCTCACCAGCGGTGAGGGGGTGCTCTCCGCGGTCTTCGGCCACTACGCGCCGGTGCGCGGCCCGGTTCCCACGCGCCCGCGCGCGGAGCCCGACGCGCTCCGGCGCAAGGACTACCTCCTGGAGACCGTCCGCCGGACCGCGGGGGCGCGGGACCAGGACCATCCGGTACGTCCCTGACCGCCCGCACGGCGGTACGTACACCTGGTGGCCGGGCGCAGGCTCGTACCCGCGAGGGCCGGGACCCGAGGTACACACCCGGCACGCGCACCCGGTGGCCCCCAACCCCGGTGGCCGGCGGCCTCAGTTCGCCGCCGGCCACCGGGGCGCGGTCCTCAACGGGCCGTGCCCACCGCCGTCTTCACCAGTGCCCGCACCTGGTCCACGATGTCCGAGCGGTTCTTCTCGAAGCCCGGGTCGGTGACGGCGCCGGTCGCCGGGTCGGTGTTGCCCGCGCCGAACTCCAGGACCGGGGTGTGCAGATGGCCGCCGGGCAGCTTCGGCAGGCCCAGGCGGTCGCGGAGCAGCGTGGCCCGGTAGGCGATCTCGTTGGACAGGTAGTCGCCACCGCCCCCGGCCCGCGCCGTGGAACCGGGAGTGGGCCCCTCGGGCCTGACCACCGGCTCGGTGCCGCCCGCCGGGATCTCGGTGACCTCGGTGTGGTCGTACACCGGGAAGCGGCCGGTGTCCGCCTCGGTGAGCTGCCGGTACGGGAGTGTGGTGGAGGTCCACTGCGGCTGCGAGGCGGGGTCGGCGACCGGGACGGTCTCGGTGCGGGAGAGGTTCTCGTTGTCCGGGAAGCCGCCGCGCCAGGCGCCGTTGGTGCGCTCCACGTCGAAGCGTCCGGCCCGGCCCTGGCTGACCGTGGTGAACAGGTCCAGCTGCGGCAGGTGCCGGGCGAGTACCCGCTCGACGGTGCCCTCGGCGAAGTCCGTCCAGCGCACCGGGAAGACGGCGGTCTCGATCCGGGCCGGTCCCTCGGCGGTCCGTACGAGGGTGCCGTCCAGGGCGAGCGCGCCGGCGCCCGAGGGGTTGCCGATCCGGGTGTCCCGGTCCAGCGTGAACGGGTCGAAGCCGGTGACCAGGACCCGCTTCACCCGGTGGCCGCCGGGGTGGCGGATGTCGTCCTGGCCGCGCGAGGAGGTCTCCAGGGCCGCGCGCAGGGCCCGCCGGCCGTCGTCCAGGGTGAACTCCGGTGTCCACGCGCGCAGTTCGCGGCTCAGGGCGAGCCGGGCCCAGTACAGCGGCCGGTCGTCGCCCCGGCTGAGGTCGCCCCCGGCGGGCCCCCGGCCCTGGGCGCGGTCCACCGCCCGCTGCCACAGCGCCGAGGCATGGCGGGTGACCGCCCGCTCGGCCTCCGCGTACGTACGGGCCTTCTCCAGGGCGCGGGCGAAGCGCGGGGCGAGGGCGTCGAATCCGCTGCGCCGGAGGATCTCCTGCGGGGCGGCCCGGTCGAGGCGCTGCTCCTCGGCGGTGGGCTGCGCGGCGCCGCGCCCGGTGTCGGCCGGGGAGGCCGCGGCGGTGGGCAGGGCCGGTCCCGCCAGGGCGAGCAGGAGCGCCGCCGCGCCGAGGCCGAGCCGGGTGGGTATGGGGGGCTGGTGCGTCACGTGGGTCCTTCCGGGGGGGGGGAACGGGGTGGCCGCAGTATCGCGGGACCGGCCGAGGCGGCGCCATGGGGGCGGGCCGGCGTTCGCGCGAGGGCGCCGTCCTCACTCGTCGATGCCGGAGCGTTCCACCCCCGCCACGATCCAGCGCTGGAGGAAGAGGAAGACCACCAGGAGCGGCAGGATCGACACCGCCGCCGCGATGAAGAGTTCGTGCAGGCGGATCACCTGGGAGGTGGTGAAGGAGGCGAGGGCGACCTGGACCGTCCACGCCTGCCGGTCCTGGCCGATGACCAGCGGCCACAGGAAGGAGTTCCAGGCGCCGATGAAGACGATGGTGCCCACCGCGGCGAACACCGGCCGTGTGTTGGGCACCACCACCCGCCAGTAGGTCCGCCAGTAGCCGAGCCCGTCCACCCGCGCCGCGTCCTCCAACTCCCTTGGGAAACCGAGGAAGTACTGCCGGAAGACGAAGCAGGCGAAGGCCGAGAAGAGGGTCGGCACGATCAGCCCGCGCAGCGTCGAGACCCAGCCCAGCGAGGAGACGAGCACGAAGGTCGGTACGAAGGTGACCGCGGCCGGGATCATCAGGGTGCCGAGGATCGCGTAGAAGACGTGCTGGGCGTAGCGGTAGGGGATGCGGGCCAGGCCGTAGCCCGCGAGGGAGGCGAGCAGGAGGGTGCCGAGCGTGGTGAGGACCGCGATGAGCGCCGAGTTGAGCAGGGCGCGGGCCATCGGGACGGTGGAGTCCTCGAACAGCTCGGTGACGTTCGACCAGTGCAGGGTGGAGGGGAAGAAGGTCCAGTCGGGGGCGGTGATGTCCGCCTCGGCGGAGAGGCCGTTGCGGACGAGCAGATAGAAGGGCACCAGGAAGAGCAGCGCCAGGGCGATCAGCAGGGAGAGCCGCAGCGCCCGGCCCACCCGGATCCACGCGTCGTACACCTCAGTCCTCCTTCCGGCCGAGACCGAACCAGCGCGCCTGGCCGACCGTCACCACGGCGATGATCAGCGCGAGCAGGACCGCGCCGGCGCTGCCGTAGCCGAGGTTCTGCCCCTGGCCGAGGGCCGTGTAGTACAGGTACACCAGCGGTGGCCGGGCGTAGGGCGGGTAGCCGCGGGCGTCCGAGAGCAGGTTGTAGAACTCGTCGAAGGCCTGGAAGGCGTTGATGACGAGCAGCAGCACCACCGCCACCGAGGTGGCCCGCAGCTGGGGCAGGGTGATGTGGCGCAGCACCTGCCAGCCGGGCCGGGCCCCGTCCACGGCCGCCGCCTCGTACAGCGCCGGGGAGATCCGCTGGAGCGCCGCCAGGAAGAGGATCATGTAGAAACCGGCCTGGAGCCACAGCCGTACGGTGACGATGACCAGCCAGTACCAGGGCGGGTCGGTGGTGGAGAGCCAGGCCGTCTGCTCGGCGCCGAACCAGCCGAGCACGGTGTTGGCGAGGCCGAAGCGCACCCCGTTGAAGAGGGACATCTTCCAGATGAGGGCCGCGACCACATAGCTGCAGGCGGCGGGCAGGAAGAACACCGAACGGAAGAAGGCCTGGGCGCGGCGCAGCCGGTTGACCATCAGCGCGAGGGAGAGCGAGAGCACGAAGGTGGTCGGCACGATGAAGGCGGTGAAGACCGCGAAGGTCCACAGGCTGTCGGTGAAGGCCTCTTCGCGCAGCAGCGCGGTGTAGTTGTCCAGGCCGACGAACTCGGTGGGCGAGACCGTGTTGTGGGCGTCGAAGAAGCTGAGGTAGACGCTCCAGCCCAGCGGGACGTAGGTGAAGACGAGCAGGCCGAGCGCGAAGGGGCCGACGAAGACCCAGAACCACACATTGCGGTTCTGCGGCCCGGCCAGGCGCCGCCACCGCCCCGCCCCGGCCGGTGCCGCCGCGGTCTCCGGGTGCGGGGCGGTCTTCTGCTCGGCGACTGCGCTCACGCGGACTTCTTCCGCGTCCGGGCCAGCTCCGCCGACACCTTGCGCACCACCTTCTTGAGCTCGCGCTCCGGGTCGGCGCCGGACTTGATGATCCGGCTCAGCGCGTCCTGGTAGGCGACCCGGCTCGCGGGCGTCCACAGCAGCGGCTCGGCGTTGCCGTGGTCGGTGGAGTAGCGCACCGCGTCGGCCGCGGGGCCCTTGGTGAGGGTGTCCGCCTTCTTCGCCAGGGACAGCCGGGCCGGGATGTGGAAACCGTAGGAGAGCGCGAAGTCCCGCTGGTGGTCGGTGCTTTCGACCCACAGCCACTTCACGTACGCCTTGGCCGCCGCCTTGTCCCGGGCCCGGGCACTGACCGCCGCCCCGTAGGCGCCGACCGGCACCGCGGCCTTCCCGCCGGGTCCGTCGGCCGGGAAGGGGAGCACCCCGAAGTCGTCCCCGAGGGCCTTCTGCACGGCGGGCAGCGCCCACAGCCCGGACCACTGCATCGCGGTCAGCCCCTGCACGAAGGCCGAGGGGTCCGACCAGTCCGAAGGGGCCCCGAGGAGCAGCGACTTCGCCGCGTACAGGGCGCGCAGCTTGCTCAGGGCGCGGGCGGCGGCCGGATCGTCGAAGCCCACCTTGCCGTCGTCGGTGACCAGGCTCAGGCCCGCCGCGTTCAGGGGTGTGCCGCCGAGGACCCCGGCGCCCCCGTCGTTGCCGAGGAACAGGCCCTTGGTCTTCTTGCCGGTCAACTCCTTTGCCGCGTCGACCAGTTCGTCGAGGGTACGCGGCGGCCGCACGCCCGCCTCGGAGAGCAGGCTCTTGCGGTAGTAGAGCAGCTGCATGTCGACGACCTGCGGCACCGCCCAGATCCGGCCCTCGTAGGTCTTCGGCTTGAGGACCACCGGGTTGAAGTCGTCCTTGGCGTCCCCGAGTTGCTCGGTGAGGTCGAGCACCTGGCCGCCGCGGATCTGGTCCAGGGTCGGGCCGTTGGCCTCGAAGACATCCGGTCCCGAGGTGGTGAGCAGCGCGGCGGCGGTCTGCTCGTCGTAGTTGCCGGGCCGCCACTGGACGCGTACGTCGGCCTTCTCGTAGTCGGCGGCGTACCGCTTCACGGCCTCCTCGGTACCGGCCTCGCCGTACTGGTGGTACCAGTGCGAGAGCTTCGGCCCCTTGCCCGAACCGCCGTCCTCCCGGCCGGTGTTGGAGCCGCAGGCGGTCAGCAGGCCGAGCGCGGTACCGGTGGCGAGCATCCTTCTGCGGCTGATGGTCATGAGCTGATCCCCCTGCGCTGATCTTCGATTGCTGCGGTGTCGGGCCCAACGATCAACCATGCAAGCGGATTACGACAGGGGTATTGCGGCCGCATGTCACCCCGCCTGGGGAGCGGGCTCGGGGCGATGCCCGGGATGCCGCCGCTTTGCCGTTCCTGTCCCCCGACCGCGAGCCTGCCGCCCACCGTCCACGCGAACAGGCCGCGACAACCACCGAGCAACTGCACACCCCTGCCGACCCACCCCGGCAACGCAAGCCGATCGGATCATTCCCGCTCCCCGAAGGGCTGCCTCGCCTACAGTGCGGACCGTGCGTACTGGTCACCCGCTGCCTGGCCTCACGCCTGGCAATGAAATGGCAAAGCCCCTCTGACGTTGCGGGTCAGGAAGTGTTTTCTCCGCGCGAGCGGAGGTGGGTCCCTGGGGCCGTACGTACTGGCCGGCCTAGGTGTTTGCTCCGCGCGAGCGGAGGTGGGTCGTGATCTGCGCCGTCGACTTGTTCAGCGCCTTGGTTTGCTCCGCGCGAGCGGAGGTGGGTCGTCACCGAACCCTTCCCCTCTCACATCACCGAGGTTTGCTCCGCGCGAGCGGAGGTGGGTCGGCGCGCAGGACCAGGCCCGGCAGGCGGCGCTGGTTTGCTCCGCGCGAGCGGAGGTGGGTCGCGATCATCGGCCACCGGACGATGGCCGATGCGGTTTGCTCCGCGCGAGCGGAGGTGGGTCGGGTTCGGCGACTGCCGGTCAGGCGGCTACGCCGTCTTCTCCGCGCGAGCGGAGGTGGGTCGGACACCAGCGAGCCGTCGGTGAACCCGACGTCGTCTTCTCCGCGCGAGCGGAGGTGGGTCGGAGCCCCGATGACCCAGCCCACCCCGTACCGCGTTTTCTCCGCGCGAGCGGAGGTGGGTCGGAGGCCACCCCGTGAAGCGCAGCCTCACCACCGTTTTCTCCGCGCGAGCGGAGGTGGGTCGGCGCGCCAGGACGCGGACCGGGCCGCCGCCAAGTCTTCTCCGCGCGAGCGGAGGTGGGTCGCTCGCAGGCGCCCGCAACCGCGAGCTGTGGGCGTCTTCTCCGCGCGAGCGGAGGTGGGCCGGAGGGCGAGCTGCTCTGGGCATTCCCGGGTGGGTCTTCTCCGCGCGAGCGGAGGTGGGCCGCGCACCACGTGGGAGGTGAGCGTGTCGCGGTCGTTTCTCCGCGCAAGCGGAGGTGAGCCGCCGAATCGCCCGATGTTGAGCACGACGAGCCCCTTTTCTCCGCGCGAGCGGAGGTGAGCCCCACCCCCTCAGGCTCGGCGAGGGCATGCCCGCCGGGAAGAGCCGGACGCTGAACGGCGTACGAGGCCACCCACGGAAAAGTGTGCCCCTCTCCCCCGCCATTGCCCCGTTCGGGTGGTTGATCAGCGGACTTGCCCTGTGAGCCGGGTGCTCCCGCATGCCCCAGCCGACTCGGGGCACTCGTCGGTGACGTCCCCGAGTGGGACCCGGATGAGAGCCGAAATGAGAGCCGAGCGGGAAGAGAGGTAGCCCTGTGTCGCAGGTCGAGGAGTCCATCGAGGTCGGTGTCCCGGTCAGTGCCGCCTACAACCAGTGGACCCAGTTCGAGGACTTTCCCAAGTTCATGGACGGCGTCGAACGGGTCGAGCAGCGCACGCCGACCCTGACCCACTGGAAGACCAGGATCGCCGGTGTCGAGCGGGAGTTCGACGCGGAGGTCACCGAGCAGATCCCCGACGAGCGGGTCGCGTGGACCAGCGTCGGCGGCGAGGCCCGGCAGGCCGGTGTGGTGACCTTCCACCGTATCGACGACACCACCACCAAGATCATGCTTCAGCTCGACCACGACCCCGAGGGTCTGGCCGACACCGTCGGAGACAAGCTCGGTCTGGTCAGGCGCCAGGCGGTCGGCGATCTGAAGCGGTTCAAGCAGTTCATCGAGGCACGCGGAGGCGCCGAGACCGGAGCCTGGCGCGGCACCGTCTGACAGCGGGCTCACCGGTCCGGAGAGTCCCGGAAGGTCGCGGACTCCTCGGCGCAGACCGCCCGTTCGGCTCTGCGAACATCCGGCTGTCCGGACCTCACACCCCTTCTTCGCCTGCGGCGCGGCTCCCACCAAGGAGAGCAAGAGAGCAAGGAAGCAAGGAACCAGGAAGGGGCCGGGTGAGAGGAGCCACCACGGCTCCGATCTGTCGGCGGGTAGATGCGGCGTCGAGCTGCGGACGGACGAGGAAGACGGACGAGGAAAAGGGAAGACGATGACAGAGAACACCCCCGCCACCACCAGTGACTCCGGAGCGCCGGTCGAGAGCGACGAGCATTCGCTGACCGTCGGTGCCGGAGGGCCGATCCTGCTGCAGGACTCGTACCTGATCGAGCAGATGGCGCAGTTCAACCGGGAGCGGATCCCCGAGCGGCAGCCGCACGCCAAGGGCAGCGGTGCCTTCGGCCGCTTCCAGGTGACGCACGACGTCAGCCGGTACACGAAGGCGGCGCTGTTCCAGCCGGGAACCGAGACGGAGTTGGTGATCCGGTTCTCGACGGTGGCCGGTGAGCGCGGCAGCCCGGACACCTGGCGCGACCCGCGCGGCTTCGCGGTGAAGTTCTACACCAGCGAGGGCAACTACGACCTGGTCGGCAACAACACCCCGGTCTTCTTCATCAAGGACCCGATGAAGTTCCAGCACTTCATCCGCTCCCAGAAGCGCCGGGCCGACAACAATCTGCGCGACCACGACATGCAGTGGGACTTCTGGACCCTCTCCCCCGAGTCCGCGCACCAGGTCACCTGGCTGATGGGCGACCGCGGCATCCCGCGGACCTGGCGCCATATGAACGGCTACAGCAGCCACACGTACCTGTGGATCAACGCGCAGGGCGAGCGCTTCTGGGTGAAGTACCACTTCAAGACCGACCAGGGCATCGAGTTCTTCACCCAGGACGAGGGTGACCAGATGTGCGCGGCGGACACGGATTACCACACCCGGGATCTCTTCGAGCACATCCAGGATGGGGAGTTTCCGAGTTGGACGCTGTACGTGCAGGTCATGCCGTACGAGGACGCGGCGGGCTACCGCTTCAACCCGTTCGACCTGACCAAGGTGTGGCCGCACGCCGACTACCCGCTCGTCGAGGTCGGCAGGATGACCCTGGACCGCAACCCCACGGACAACCACGCGGAGATCGAGCAGGCCGCCTTCCAGCCCAACAACCTGGTCCCGGGCATCGGCCCCAGCCCCGACCGGATGCTCCTCGGCCGCCTGTTCTCGTACGCCGACGCCCACCGGTACCGGATCGGCGCCAACTACCAGCAGCTGCCGGTCAACGCTCCCCTCGCGCCCCTGCACACGTACTCCAAGGACGGGGCGATGGCCTACCGCAAGACCACCGACCCGGTGTACGCGCCGAACTCCAAGGGCGGCCCGGCCGCGGATGTCGAGCGCTACGGCACACCGCCGAGCTGGTACGCGGACGGCGACCTCACGCGGACCGCGTACGTCGACCATCCCGAGGACGACGACTGGGGCCAGGCGGGCACGATGGTGCGCGAGGTCCTCGACGAGGCGGAGCGCGAGCGGCTGGTGGACAACGTCGTCGGCCATCTGCTGAACGGGGTGAGCGAGCCGGTCCTGCGACGGGCCTTCACCTACTGGAAGAACATCGACAAGGGCGTGGGCGAGCGCATCGAGCAGGGGGTGCGCGCCAAGGCCGACGAGAAGGACCCCAAGGCCGACGAGCAGGCGAACCCGGCCCGCTCCGGCATGCAGCGCAAGGCCTGACAGCCCGCACCCGAACGGACAGCAGTTGTCCGCCCGACGGCCCGGCGCGGCCGTCAACCGTCCGCCGGCGGCCCCGCGCGGCCGTCGGCGGACTTCGACAGGAGGAGATCTCATGCCCGCCCCCGACCTGAACGGCCGCCGCGTGCTCGCCGTCTGCACCAACTACGGTGTCGAACAGGACGAACTCGCCCAGCCCGTCGACCACTTGCGCGCCGCGGGCGCCTCGGTCGACATCGCCGCCCCGGAGGGGGACCGTATCGACACCCTCGTCGGCGACCGCGATCCCGGCTCTCCGCTGCACGCCACGCACCGCCTCGGCGAGGTGTCCGCCGACGGCTACGACCTGCTGCTGGTGCCCGGTGGCACGATCAACGCCGACAGCCTGCGGCTGGAGGACGGCGCCGTGGCGCTGCTGCGGGCGTTCTCCGCGTCCGGCCGCGGGGTCGCGGCGATCTGCCACGGGCCGTGGCTGGCGGTGGAGGCAGGCGTCCTGGAGGGAAAGACCCTGACGTCGTACCCGTCGGTCGCCACCGACATCCGCAACGCGGGCGGCACCTGGGTCGACCAGGAGGTGAAGGTCTGCGGCGCGAACGGCTGGACGCTGATCACCTCGCGCACACCCGAGGACCTCAAGGCCTTCCTCGGCGCCGTGGACGACGCCCTGACCGCCTGAACCCGGGACCGGCCTCGGGGCGGCGGGTCCGGGAGCCGCCCCGAGGGGAGCGCCCGCCGAGGCCTGTGCCACGGTTGCGCCATGGAAAACGATTACGACCGGGTCCGGGCCGGTATCGAGTTCATGACCGCCTACGCCTCCGGCGACGACATGCTCACCCGGTACATCAGCGAGCAGCGGCACGAGAACCCCGAGGCGGCCGCGCAGATGCTCGACGGCACCGCGGCCCTCTGCGCCCTGCTCCTTCGGAAGGCCGCCGGCGACACCGGACGCACCCAGCACGAGATCCTGCAGGAGCTCGCCCATGGGACCAACGAGCACGAGCAGCTGAGCGACGAAGGTCCGCAGGCGTAGCCGGGAAACCGGAGGCGCAGCCGGGAAAGGCGGGTGGCGGGACTCCGTCGCGCGCCTCGCGCAGAGATACGGGCGCCGCCCGCCGGTCCGCCGGGCGGCGCCCGCCCGACAGCACCCGCCACGGCGGAGCCCGGTCGGCCGGACCTGCGGCGGCCGTGGCCGCGCCCGCCGTCGGCCTTCCCGCGCGCCGCGAGCGGCCCGGCTCGCGCCCAATGACGTACTTGCGCGTGACCTTCGCTTCGCCACGGCCGATACTGCCGACAACGGCATCACGGCCGAGGGCTCGTCCGACCATTCCCTCGACCTGACTGCCCGTCACAGCAGTCGGCGACGAGTCCGCGTCAGCACCGCCGGGCCCCGCTGCGGACCGCTGTGGAGCACCGTGAAAAAGCCTGGGGAACAGACCGATCAAAACCCCTCTGACCAGCAAAGAAGCAGGTTGGTGACTGGCCTGCTAGGCTCCCATGGAGGCACTTATGAAGATGCTGATCAATGTCGCCGAGACGGTGGTCGCCGACGCGCTGCGCGGCATGGCGGCGGCGCACCCCGAGCTGACGGTGGACGTCGAGAACCGGGTGATCGTGCGCCGGGACGCCCCGGTGGCCGGGAAGGTCGCGCTGGTCTCGGGCGGCGGCTCGGGGCACGAACCCCTGCACGGCGGATTCGTCGGGCCCGGGATGCTCGCGGCGGCCTGTCCCGGCGAGGTCTTCACCTCCCCGGTGCCGGACCAGATGCTGCGGGCCGCGGCGGCGGTGGACAGCGGCGCCGGGGTGCTCTTCGTGGTCAAGAACTACACCGGCGACGTACTCAACTTCGACATGGCCGCCGAACTCGCCGAGGAGGAGGGCATCCAGGTCGCCAAGGTCCTCGTCGACGACGACGTGGCGGTACGGGACAGCACCTTCACGGCGGGACGGCGGGGCACGGGCGCCACCCTCTTCGTGCACAAGATCGCCGGGGCCGCCGCGGACGAGGGCCGGCCGCTGGAGCAGGTGCGGGAGATCGGGCACCGGGTGGTCGAGCGCTCCGGCAGCTTCGGGGTGGCGCTGAGTGCCTGCTCCACCCCCGCCAAGGGGAGCCCGACCTTCGATCTGCCGCCCGGTGAACTCGAACTCGGCGTCGGCATCCACGGCGAACCGGGCCGGGAGCGGCGGCCGATGATGACCTCGCGCGAGATCGCGGACTACGCCGTGGACAGCGTGCTCGGCGACCTCCGCCCGCGCGGTCCCGTTCTGCTCCTGGTCAACGGCATGGGCGCCACCCCGCTGCTCGAACTGTACGGATTCCACGCCGAGGTGCAGCGCGTGCTCGCCGAACGCGGGGTGGTGACGGCTCGCGTCCTGGTGGGCAACTATGTGACCTCGCTGGACATGGCGGGTGCCTCGGTGACGCTGTGCGAGGCGGACGAGGAGATGCTGCGGCTGTGGGACGCGCCCGTGCGGACGCCCGCGCTGCGCTGGGGGGTGTGAGCCCCGCACCACGCCGCCGCACGCGCCTCGCCCGGCACCGCCGCACCGCCCGTACCGACCTTCTGGAGACTCCGTGCTCGACGCCGCATTCTTCCGCCGCTGGATGACCGGGGCGGCCGCCCTGATCAGCCGGGAGGCGGACCGGCTGACCTCGCTCGACTCGCCCATCGGCGACGCGGACCACGGCACCAATCTGCACCGCGGGTTCAGTGCCGTGGCGACCGCCCTGGAGCAGGAGGAGACGCCCACCCCCTCCGCCGTACTGACCCTGTGCGGGCGGCAGTTGATCTCCACCGTCGGGGGCGCCTCCGGTCCGCTGTACGGCACGCTGCTGCGGCGGGCGGGCAAGGCGCTCGGCGAGGCGCCCGAGGTCTCCCGGGAGGAGCTGGCGGCGGCGCTCGGCGCCGGGGTGCAGGCGGTGGCCGCCCTGGGCGGCGCCGCACCCGGCGACAAGACCATGATCGACGCCCTGGCTCCGGCCGCGGAGGCGCTGGCCACCTCCTTCGAGGCCGCGCGCGAGGCCGCCGAGCAGGGCGCCGTGGACACCACCCCGCTCCAGGCCCGCAAGGGGCGGGCCAGCTACGTCGGTGAGCGCAGCATCGGCCACCAGGACCCCGGGGCGACCTCCTCGGCGCTGCTGTTCGCCGCGCTGGCCGAGACCGCCGCGGGCGGGGAGGGCGGCTCCGATGAGTGAGACGGGTACCGGACCGGTCGGCGTCGTCCTCGTCTCGCACAGCGCCGCGCTGGCGCGGGCGACCGCCGAGCTGGCCACGGGTCTCGCGCCGGGCGGCGGCGAGGTACTGATCGAGGCGGCGGGCGGCACCGAGGACGGCGCCCTCGGCACCAGTGCCGCGCTCATCGTGGCCGCCGCGCGGGCGGTGGACCGCGGTGCGGGCGTCGCGGTCCTCGCCGACCTCGGCAGCGCGGTCCTCACGGTGAAGACCCTTCTCGCCGAGGAGGACGAACTGCCCCCGGGTACCCGGCTGGTGGACGCCCCCTTCGTCGAGGGCGCGGTGGCGGCCTACGTCAGCGCCGCGGCCGGAGCGGACCTCGACGCGGTGGCCGCGGCGGCGGCCGACGCCTACGCGTACCGCAAGGTCTGAGCAGCCGGGCGGGCGGGGAGCGGGCCCGACGGGTGTGAACCCACCGTATGGCGGAGCCGGTCACCTGCCCGGACCGCGCCCGCATGCGCCGGGCGCGCAGGGGGCCTTGGCTCGGAGCAGAGCAGCACGGCCGCTCCCCCTCCTCGGCGGCACATTCGGCGTACCGTCGTCCGTGCCGCCGGAGGAAGCATGCGTACCGCGCCCCTCGTCCGCACCGGACTCACCCTCGTGGCCGCCGCCCTGCCGCTGACCGCCGCCGGTGCGGCGCGGGCCGCCCCGGAGTTCACCGTCACCGCGCAGGGGGACTCCGTGCATCTGCGCACCGGTGCCTGCGCCCAGGGCGGTCTCGCGAAACTGGTCGCCACCGGCCGGGCCAACCCCGTACAGGGGCGCACCGCCACCCTCAAGGCGGGCGGTGAGCGCCGCACGGCCTCCTGGTCGGCACTCGACGCGGGCGTCTACACGGTGAGCGTGCTCTGCCGGGACGGCTCCTCCCCCGGTGCCCGTACGGTCCGGGTGCCGGGCTCCGCGCTGTCGGTCTCGGCGCCGAACGCGGCCCCGACGACCACCCCCACCATCTCGGCGACCTCGGCACCGCCGCCCAGCCCGCGGCCCGCCGTCAGCGCCTCGCCCTCGCGGGGCGTGCAGGGCGGGCTCGGCGGCTCCCGCGACGACTACGGCACCCTGGTCCTCGCGGGCGGCAGCGCCCTGGTCACCGCCGCGGCGGCCGGAACCCTCTGGCAGCTGCGGCGGCTGTCCCGGCGCCGCCCGTCCTGATCCCGGGGACGGCCGGGCGGCCGGGTCAGCCCGTGTCCGTCCGGTCCGCCTCGCCCTCCCCGGGCGCCGCCTCGTCCGCGTAGTCGGCGTAGTCCGCGTAGTCCACCCCCGGTGCCGCCTCGTCCCCGGCGGGCGGCTGCCCCGGGAGGCCGGCCAGGACCTCGCCGAGCCACTCCACCCAGAAGCTCTCCATCATGATGCCGCCGCGCAGGACGAGGTGGTGGACGCGTCCGCGTTCGGTGTCCTCGGGTGGTGCGAAGTCCCGCTTCTCCATCTCCTGGTATGCCGCCAACTGGGCGCGGTGCAGGTCGAGATGGCGGCGGAGCTCGGGTTCGAGACCCTCGGTGCCGACCACTCCGGAGGCACGCAGGCGCAGCAGCAGCGGGTCGCGCGGGCGTTTGGGCTCGTCCTGCACCGCCTTCCAGCGGATCAGCTCGGCGCGGCCCGCGGGCAGGACCTCGTACTCCTTGCGTTTGCCGCGGGCGGGCTGCGGGGCGGGGATGGCCCGGATCTGCCCCTCGCGCTCCAGGCGGCCCAGTTCCCGGTAGATCTGCTGGTGGGTGGCGGACCAGAAGTAGCCGATCGACTTGTCGAATCTGCGGGTGAGTTCGAGACCGGAGGACGACTTCTCCAGCAGGGCGATGAGGATCGCGTGCGGCAGGGACATGGACAGATCCTAAGGAGGGGTGCCGCGGCGCCGGACGGCCCGGCCGCGGCGCACCGCGGCCGGGCGGCGGTTCACAGGGCGGCGGCGAGTTCGGTGCCCTGCTTGATGGCGCGCTTGGCGTCGAGTTCGGCGGCGACGTCGGCGCCCCCGATGAGGTGCACGCTGCGGCCCGTGGCGAGGAGCTCCTCGTACAGGTCGCGCCGGGGCTCCTGGCCGGTGCACAGGACGACGGTGTCCACGGCGAGCACCTCGCGCTGCCCGTCCACGGTGAGGTGCAGTCCCTCGTCGTCGATCCGCTCGTAGGTGACACCGGCGACCATGTTGACACCGCGGTGGCGCAGTTCGAGGCGGTGGATCCAGCCGGTGGTCTTGCCGAGCCCGGCGCCGACCTTGGAGGTCTTGCGCTGGAGCAGGTGCACGGTGCGCTGCTGGGCGGGGCGCGCGGGGGCGGTGAGGCCGCCGCCGGTGGCGTAGCCGGTGTCGACGCCCCAGTGGCGGAAGAAGACCTCCGGGTCAGCGCTCGCGTGGTCGCCCTCGTCGGTGAGGAACTCGGCCACGTCGAAGCCGATGCCCCCGGCGCCGAGGATCGCGACCCGCTCGCCGACCGGCACCTCCTCGCGCAGCACGTCGAGGTAGCCGACCACGCTGGGGTGGTCGGTCCCGGCGATCTCCGGGGTCCGCGGGCTGACCCCGGTGGCGACCACGATCTCGTCGTACTCCTCCCCGGCCAGCTTCTCCGCGCTGACCGCGGTGCCCAGGCGCACGTCCACGCCGTACTCGGCGAGCTGGTGGCGGAAGTAGCGCAGCGTCTCGTCGAACTCCTGCTTGCCGGGGACCTTGCGGGCGACGTTGAGCTGCCCGCCGATCTCCTGCGCGGCGTCGTAGAGGGTGACCTCGTGGCCGCGTTCGGCGGCGGAGACGGCGCAGGCGAGCCCGGCGGGACCGGCGCCGACGACACCGACGCGTTTGCGCCGCCGGGTGGGCGCGAGGACGAGTTCGGTCTCGTGGCAGGCCCGCGGGTTGACCAGGCAGGAGGTGATCTTGAGGCTGAAGGTGTGGTCGAGGCAGGCCTGGTTGCAGCCGATGCAGGTGTTGATCGCCTCGGGCTTCTCGGCCCGCGCCTTGGCCACGAAGTCGGGGTCGGCCAGGAGCGGCCGGGCCAGCGAGACCATGTCGCAGACGCCGTCGGCGAGCAGGTCCTCGGCGATCTCGGGGGTGTTGATCCGGTTCACCGCGACCAGCGGCACGCCCACCTCGCCCATGACCTTCTTGGTCACCCAGGCGTAGGCCCCGCGCGGCACCGAGGTGGCGATGGTGGGGATGCGCGCCTCGTGCCAGCCGATACCGGTGTTGATGATGCTGGCCCCGGCCGCCTCGACGGCGCGGGCCAGGGTGAGCACCTCCTCCAGGGTGGAGCCGCCCGGGACCAGGTCCAGCATGGAGAGCCGGTAGATCAGGATGAAGTCGGGACCCACCCGCTCGCGGACCCGCCGGACGATCTCCACCGGGAAGCGCATCCGGTTCTCGTAGGAGCCGCCCCAGCCGTCCTCGCGGTGGTTGGTGGCGGCGGCGATGAACTCGTTGATGAGGTAGCCCTCGGAGCCCATGATCTCGACGCCGTCGTAGCCCGCCTCCTTGGCCAGCTCGGCCGCGCGCGCGAAGTCCTCGATGGTCTGCTCGATCTCCTCCTCGCTCAGGGCGTGCGGCGGGAAGGGGCTGATGGGCGCCTGCAGGGCGCTCGGGGCGACGAGGTCCTCGTGGTAGGCGTACCGGCCGAAGTGCAGGATCTGCATGGCGATCCGGCCGCCCTCGCGGTGCACCGCCTCGGTGATCACCCGGTGCTCGGCGGCCTCCTCGGCGGTGGTCAGCTTGGCGCCGCCCGCCCAGGGGCGGCCGACCTCGTTCGGGGCGATGCCGCCGGTGACGATGAGGCCGACACCGCCGCGGGCGCGGGCCGCGTAGAAGGCGGCCATCCGCGCGAAGCCGTCCTCGGCCTCCTCGAGTCCGACGTGCATCGAGCCCATGAGCACGCGGTTGGGCAGGGTGGTGAAGCCCAGGTCGAGGGGTTCGAGCAGGTGCGGGTAACGGCTCATGGGGGTCCTCCGTGGGAGTTCTCGTCGAGTCTGTTCTAGGGCAGCCGGAGGCGCTTGTGCAACAAGTTGCACAAGACTGTGCCGCGCGCCACTCCCCCGGACGGGGCAGCCGCCGGCACATCCGGCGGACGGATCAGGACCGAGGGGGTTGTACGGTGCGACCACGCGCCCCGGACAGGACGAGGGAGTACGGATGCACCAGGGCACCGAGCCGCGCACCGCGGCCGCGGAGACGGCACTGCGGGTGCTGTACCGCGAGATCACCGCCCTCTCGCGACGGGCCAGGTCCACCGCGGCCCGCACCCACCCGGAACTCTCCCTGGTCTCCTTCACCCTGCTCAGCCATCTGGAGGACCGCGGCGGCTGCACCGCCACCGACCTCGCCGCGCACTACGCCCTCGACAAGTCGACCGTCAGCCGCCAGGTCGCCGCCCTGGAGAAGGCGGGCTTCGTGGAGCGCCGGGTGCCGCCCGAGGACCACCGCGTCCAGGTCCTCCAGCTGACCGCGAAGGGCACCGCGGTCCTCGGCGAGGCGATGCGGCTGCGCGGGGCGCTGATCCGCGAGCGCCTCGCCGACTGGCCGGAGGAGGACCTGGAGCGCTTCGCCGGGTATCTGGTCCGCTACAACGACGCGGTCGGCGGCTGAGGAGCACCCGGCCGCGTCCAAGGGGCAGCGCCGGACGATCACTTGCGGCAGACTCGGCCACCAGCCGGTGTCCAGTTCGGTGTCCAGTTCCGGGAGCCCAGATGATCGTCCCGTTCGCAGTGCGCGACTTCCTCGACCGTGCCACCACCGTCTACGGCGACCGGGTGGGCGCCGTGGACGAGCCGCAGCAGCCGGCCCGCCCCTGGGAAGGGCTCAGCTACCGCAGGATCGGCGAACTCGCCCGCGCCCAGGCGGCCGGCCTGGACGCGCTCGGCGTCCCGCACGGCGCCCGGGTCGCCGTGGTCTCCCCCAACAGCGCCCGGCTGCTCACCTCCTTCTACGGGGTGAGCGGGTACGGGCGGGTCCTCGTCCCGGTGAACTTCCGGCTGACCGCGGAGGAGGTGCGCTACATCGTCGAGGACTCCGGGGCCGAAGTACTCCTGATCGACCCGGAGTTGACCGAGCGGCTCGCCGGGGTGGAGTGCCGGCACACCTTCACCCTCGGCGAGGAGACCGACGCCCGGCTGTACGACTTCGCCACCGATCCGAAGCCGCCGGAGCCGGACGAGAACGCCACCGCCACCCTCAACTACACCAGCGGCACCACGGCCCGGCCCAAGGGCGTGCAGATCACCCACCGCAACATCTGGGTCAACGCGACCACCTTCGCCTTGCACGCCGGGGTGAGCGACCGGGACGTCTATCTGCACACCCTGCCGATGTTCCACGCCAACGGCTGGGGCATGCCCTTCGCGATGGCCGCGCTCGGCGTCCCGCAGATCGTGCTGCGCAAGGTCGACGGCGCCGAGATCCTGCGCCGGGTCGCCGCCCACGGGGTGACCGTGATGTGCGCGGCCCCGGCCGTGGTCAACGCGGTGCTCGCCGCCGCGCAGTCCTGGGAGGGCGAGATCCCGGGCCGGGACCGGGTGCGGATCATCGTGGCGGGCGCCCCGCCCCCGACCCGTACGGTGGCCCGCGTGGAGGCCGAGCTCGGCTGGGAGTTCCTGCAGATCTACGGGCTGACCGAGACCTCCCCGCTGCTCACCGTCAACCGCGGCCGCGCCGAGTGGGACGCACTGCCGCCGGAGGAGCGCGCGGGCAAGCTGGTCCGGGCGGGGGCGCCCGCGCTCGGGGTCTCGCTGCGCACCTCGGAGCAGGGCGAGGTGCTGGCCCGCTCCAATGTCGTCCTGGAGGGCTACTGGCGCCAGCCCGAGGCGAGCGCCGAGGCGCTGCGGGACGGCTGGTTCCACACCGGCGACGGCGGGACCCTCGACGAGGAGGGCTATCTCACCATCAGCGACCGCCAGAAGGACGTGATCATCACCGGCGGCGAGAACGTCTCCTCCGTCGAGGTGGAGGACGCCCTCTTCAGCCACCCCGCGGTGGAGGAGGTCGCGGTGATCGGCGTGCCCGACGAGAGGTGGGGCGAGACCATCAAGGCCCTGGTGGTCCGCGCCCCGGACACCGAGGTGGACGAGGCCGAGCTGATCCGGCACTGCAAGGACCGCCTCGCCGGGTACAAGGCGCCCACCTCGGTGGAATTCCGCGACACCCTCGCCCGCACGGCCACCGGCAAGCTCCAGAAGTTCAAGCTGCGCGAGCCGTACTGGCAGGGGCGCGAGCGCGGAGTGAATTGACGATCTGTCAGGTGATGGCCTGTCAGGTGACACTTCGTCAGCTGACAGGCCATCAACTCGCTTTCCATGCGGCCGAGTTCGCGCCGCAGGGCCCGCCCCGGTGAAGCACGGGGCGGGCCCTGCGGCCACCGCGGTCAGTCGCCGTCCGGCTCCGGGTGGCTGCCGTAGGGGCGGGTGAGGATCTCCATGCCGTGGCCCGCCGGGTCCATGAAGTACAGGCCCCGGCCGCCGTCGTTGCGGTTGATCTCGCCCGGCTGCTCGCGGTGCGGATCGGCGAAGTAGGTGGTGCCGCCGCCCTCGATCCGGGCGAGGGCGGCGTCGAACTCCTCCTCGGAGATCAGGAAGGCGTAGTGCTGCAGGACGATCGACTCCGCGGGAACGGTGGCGAAGTCGAGGGTGACGCCGTTGGCGGTGGTGAGGGGGATGAAGGGGCCCCACTCGGGGCCGGTCTCCAGACCGAGGATGTGGGCGAGGAAGTCCGCCGACTCCCGGTTGTCACGGGCGTGGACGATGAGGTGGTTCAGCTCTGCTGACACGGTGGAATGCCTCCGAGGGCACACTCACGGCACCTCCATGCCTCACCCGGTCGGTGACCGGCACGCGATGCCGTGACGTGATCGTAGGCGCCGCACCGGGGGCCGTCGAGCCTCCGGTGCGGCGGACGCCGGGGGCGGCGGGTTCAGGGCCGCCCGGCCGCCGGGACGCGCTCCGCCGCGGGCGGCGGCCCGGGCGGTGTCCCCTCGCCGAAGGGGCGGCCGCCGAACTGTTCGCGGTGGTGCGGGGTCAGCCAGCCGGAGAGGTCGGGGCCGAGCGGCACGATGCCGGTCGGGTTGATGCCGGTGTGCACCTGGTAGTAGTGCCGCTTGATGTGGTCGAAGTCGACGGTGTCCCCGAAGCCGGGGGTCTGGTAGAGGTCGCGTACATAGGCCCAGAGCACCGGATCCTCGGCGATCTTGCGCACATTGCACTTGAAGTGGCCGTGATACACGGCGTCGAAGCGGACCAGGGTGGTGAAGAGCCGGATGTCGGCCTCGGTGATCTGGTCCCCCACCAGGTAGCGGCGGTTCGCGAGCCGCTCGGAGAGCGCGTCGAGGCGGGCGAACAGGGTCCGGCAGGCGTCCTCGTAGGTCTTCTGCTCATGGGCGAAGCCGCACCGGTAGACGCCGTTGTTGACGTCCCGGTAGACGTCCTCGGCGACCTCGTCGATCTCCTCGCGCAGGGCGGGCGGGTACAGGTCGGGGGCGCCCTCGCGGTGCAGGGCGGTCCACTCGGTGGCGAGGTCCAGGGTGATCTGCTGGAAGTCGTTGGTGACCAGCTTGCCGCTCGGCACCTCGACCACGGCGGGCACGCTCACCCCGCCCGGGTAGTCGGTCTCCCGGGCGTCGTAGGCCTCGTGGAGGTAGCGGATGCCGAGCACCGGGTCGCGGTCGTCGGGGTCGAGGGTGAAGCGCCAGCTGCGGTGGTCCTGGATCGGATCGGCCACCGCGAGCGAGAGCGCGCCCTCCAGGCCGAGCAGGCGGCGCGAGACCAGGGCCCGGCTCGCCCAGGGACAGGCCTTGCTCACCACGAGCCGGTAGCGCCCGGGCTCGACGGGCCAGCCGTCGCGCCCGTCGGCGGTCACCCGGTCCGTGAAGTGGCTGCGCGAGCGCTTGAAGGGCTTCTTGCCGTACGTGGCGTTGCCGCCGTCGATCCCGGCCGTGCCGCTCATCACGGATCTCCTCAGTTCGCAGATACGCGGGTGGTGCCCCGCCCGCCCTACTCTTCCCGCGGTCCAGGGTGATCCACACGGCCCGCGGTGTTCCGGGCCGCTTCAGGCCACCGGCGGGAACCAGGTCGGCTCCTCGGCGAGCGCCTGCTTGATGCGGCGCAGGCCGGTCTCGTGGACCCGGGGCAGGGCGTCGACCTCGAACCAGCCGACCTCCAGCGACTCGTCGTCGTTGACCCGCGCCTCACCGCCGACCGCGCGGCAGCGGAAGGTGATGTCCATGAACTGGCAGATGTCGCCGTTCTCGTACTGCACGGGCTGCCCGGACTCGACGAGGACGACCCGCTCCGGCACGCAGCGCACCGCGGTCTCCTCGTAGACCTCGCGCACCGCGCAGGCCGCGGGCTGCTCGCCGGGGTCGGGGATGCCGCCGATGACCGACCACCGGCCGTTGTCGGACCGGCGGCCGAGGAGCACCCGGCCCGCGTCGTCGAAGACGATGGCGGTCACCCCCGGCAGCCACAGGAGCTGGTGTCCGGCGCTCGCGCGGAGGGTGCTGATGAACTCAGGTGTAGCCATGCCACGACCCTAACCGGGGGCTGTGCCTCAGGCCGGACGTCCGCGGCGCGCGAACCGGCGCCGCGCCGCGGGTGCCAGCGCCCAGCCGAGCCCGCCCGCGCCGACCAGGACGAGCAGTCCCTCGGGGAGGGTGCCGAGCCGGGTGGCCGGGGTCCGGGAGGAGCGCAGCGGCACCTCCTCGACGAGCGACTGGGCGGTGAACATCTTCGTCTTCTCGACGATCCGCCCGTCCGGCATGATCACCGCGCTGACCCCGCTGGTGACCGGCACCGCCACGGTCCTGCTGTGCTCGACGGCCCGGATCCGGGACATCGCCAGCTGCTGGTAGGTCATCTCGCTGTGCCCGAAGGTGGCGTTGTTGCTCGGTACGGAGATCATCTGGGCCCCGTCCTCGACGGCGTCGCGCACCGCCCAGTCGAAGGCCGCCTCGTAGCAGGTGGCGAGGCCGACCCGGGCGTTCGCCATCCGGAACACACCGGGCCGGCTCCCCCGGCTGAAGTCCTGGCGGACCATGTCCACATCGGAGCTGAAGACGCTGATCAGGGACCGCAGCGGGATGTACTCGCCGAAGGGCTGGACCTGCCGCTTGTTGTACCGGTCGACCGGGCCCTTGCGCGGGTCCCACAGCACCTGCTGGTTGTAGAGCCGGTCCCCGTCCTCCACCACCGCGCCGATGGAGACGGGCGCGCCGACGGCCCGTACCGCGTCCTCGATGACCGCGCGGGCGTCGCCGTTGGTGAAGGGGTCGATGTCGGAGGAGTTCTCCGGCCACAGGACGAGATCCACCTCGCCCGGGGAGATCCGGTCGGCGAGCCGCCGCGTCTCGCGGGCGTGGTAGTCGAGCACGGCCCGGCGCTGGGCGTTGAAGTCCAGCCCCGCGCGCGGCACATTGCCCTGGACGAGCGCCACCGTGGTGGTGCCGTCCTCCGCCGCGTCGCTGACCAGGGCGCGGGAGCCGAGGGCGGCGAGCAGCGGCAGGACCAGGGCGCCGAGGGCGAGCGCGGCGAGCGTCCGCCGCGGGGGTCGGCCGGCCCGCGCCGCCGCCAGGAGCCGGACCGCCTCGTAGAGGCCGAAGCCGGTGAGGACCACCGCGAAGCCGAGTACGGGCGTACCGCCGAGCGCGGCCAGCGGCAGGAAGAGCCCGTCCGCCTGGCCGAAGGCGACCTTGCCCCAGGGGAAGCCGCCGAAGGGGGCCCGGGCGCGCGCGGCCTCGGTCAGGATCCATACGCCCGCGGACCACAGGGGCGCCCCGGGCAGCCGGGAGACCACCGCGATGCCGGCACCGGCCGCGCCGACGAAGAGGGCCTCGATCGCGGCGAGGGCGAGCCAGGGGACGGGGCCGACCTCGACGCCGGTCCACACCAGCAGGGGCAGCAGGAAGCCGAGCCCGAAGAGGTAGCCGAGCCCGAACCCGGCCCGGGCCCGGCGGCCGCGGAGGCACCACGCCAGGGCGGCGAAGGCGGGCAGCGCCAGCCACCAGACCGTACGCGGCGGGAAACTCAGGTAGAGCAGGACACCGGCGAGGGCCGCGGTCAGCGGCCGGACCAGGCGGCGCAGCAGACGCACCCGGCGCGAGGCGGCGGCCGGGGGCGGATCGAGGCGTTCCGCGTCGTCTGCGGTGGTGGCGGTGGCGGTCACTCGGGGAGTCTACGGCGGTGCGGGGCGGTCGCGGAGCGGGCCCCTGTCCGGCCTGGGGTCTTCGTTCGAGCCCCAGTCTGATCGGGAGACCCTAGGGTCTGTCGTCAAACTCCCCTCTGCGTCGCGACGCCTGGCACGCACTCTCGCCGCACCGGGCGCAAGGCCGAGTACATCCAGTACGAGGCCTTGCACCCGGCACACCGAGAGCACGCACCAGACGCCGCAACGCCGCCCTCCGGGCGACGAGGGGAGTCTGACGACAGACCCTAGGCGGCGGAACCGGCGGGCTGGGGGCGCAGCCGGTCGCGGATGACGCGGACGGCGGCCTCGGCGTCGTCGACGGTGATGGTGAAGATGTGTCCGTCGCCGAGCATGAGCATGACGCCCTCACCGCGCCGCACGATCACGGCGGTGCCCTTCTCGGGGCGCCAGCGGTAGCCCCAGCCGCCCCAGTGACGGGGGGTGACGGTCGGGACGAAGTCGGCCGCCACGACCTGGTCGAGGGGGATCCGGCGGCGCGGCAGCCCGATGTGTCCGCAGCGGATCTCCAGGTGGTCGCGGTCCACCTTCACGGCGACGTGCACGAAGGCGAGCGTGCCGAAGAGGACGAGCAGCCCGGCGGCGATGCAGCCGACGACCGACATCACCAGGGGTGCGTTGCCCGAGTTCCAGGCCGAGTCGACGGCCAGCTCGACGCCGAGGGCGATGCAGCCGCCGCCGATCAGGGCGAGCAGCCATTGGACACGGTTGGTGGCCCGGCCGTGCCAGGTCTCGTGCGGGTCGGCGGTCGCGCCCGCGTGGCGGTTCTCGCTCATGGACCCGAGCGTACGCACGATCCGCGCGGCTGGCAGTGGCGCAGGAAACACCGCGGCGAAATCGGGACACAAGACATAGATCGTTCTACGCGCGGAGCGCCGGAGACCGCACTGGTCGGCGGGGGTGCGAGGGGTCGCGCACCCCCGAGGCGGCATCCACGGCAGCGGTGCCGTCTACGGCATGGGCATGAGGAAACCGCCCGCGCCGGACGGGACGCTCAGCGCGTGGCGCCGGCCGCGGTGAGCAGCCTGCCGTCCGCGTAGGCCTTGGCGGGCTCGGGGAGTCCGCCCTCGCGCCCGCTCAGGAGCACGGTGAGGCCCCCGGTGGCGGGCGCCCCCGGGGCGGGGTGCTCGCCGAGGCGCCGCAGGGCCTGGGCGGCGACGGCGCCCGCCGAGCCGTGCAGCACCAGCGGCGGGAGTCCGGGCTGCTGGAGGGCCGCGCGGATCCGCTCGGCGACCAGCTCGTAGTGGGTGCAGCCGAGGACGACGGTGGTCACCTCGGGCGGGGTGAGGGCCGCGGCGGCGGCGATCGCCCCGTCGATCGCGCGCTCGTCGGCGTGCTCGACGGCGTCCGCGAGGCCGGGGCAGGGCACCTCGGTGACCTCGGCGGAGCCCCCGAACTCGGTGATCAGGCCGCGCTGGTAGGGGCTCCCGGTGGTGCCCGGGGTGGCCCAGATGGCGACCGGGCCGCCGCCCGCCGCGGCGGGCTTGATCGCCGGGACCGTGCCGACGACCGGCAGCCCCGGCTCGAAGCGGGAGCGCAGCACGGGCAGACCGTGCACCGTGGCGGTGTTGCAGGCGACGATCAGGGCCCCGGGTCCGTACCCGGCGGCGGCCTCCGCGGCGGCCAGCGCGCGCGCCGCGATGTCCTCGGGCGCGCGGGGGCCCCACGGCATGCCCGGCGGGTCGCAGGAGAGCAGGAGGTCGGCGTCCGGGCGCAGGCGGCGTACCGCGGCCGCGGCGGCGAGCAGTCCGATACCGGAGTCCACGAGCGCGATCTTCACCCGCTCACCCTAAGGGATCGGCCGCCGCGCCCCGGGGCCGTGCGGCACACTGCCACGGTGAGCGCCCTCCTGTGGATCTGTGCCGTCTCGCTCCTCGCCTGGCTGTGGCTGCTGCTGTGCCAGGGCTACTTCTGGCGTACGGATGTCCGGCTGCCCCCGGGCGCCGAACCCGCGCGCTGGCCCGCGGTGGCGGTGGTGGTACCGGCCCGTGACGAGGCGGCCGTGCTGCCCCGGAGCCTTCCCTCGCTGCTGGCCCAGGAGTATCCGGGCCGGGCGCGGATCTTCCTCGTCGACGACAACAGCACCGACGGCACCGGGGAGTCGGCCGCGGAGCTGGGGCGCGCGCCGGGCGGGCTCCCGCTGACGGTGCTCAGCGCGCCGGAGCCCGCGCCGGGCTGGACCGGGAAGCTGTGGGCGGTACGGCACGGGATCGAACGGGCGCGTGAGACGGACCCCGCGTACCTGCTCCTGACCGACGCGGACATCGCGCACGAGCCCGACAGCCTGCGCGCGCTGGTGGCGGCGGCCGAGGGCGGCGGCTACGACCTGGTCTCGCTGATGGCGCGGCTGCGGGTGGACAGCGCCTGGGAGCGGCTGATCGTGCCCGCCTTCGTCTACTTCTTCGGGCAGCTCTACCCCTTCCGGTGGGTCAACCGGCGGGGCGGGCGCACCGCGGCGGCGGCCGGGGGCTGCGTACTGCTGCGCACCGCGGCGGCGGAGCGGGCGCGGATCCCGGAGTCCATCCGGGGCGCGGTCATCGACGATGTCTCGCTGGCCAGGGAGGTGAAACGCGGCGGCGGGCACATCTGGCTGGGCCTCGCCGAGCGGGTGGACAGCGTCCGCCCGTATCCGCGCCTCGCCGACCTCTGGCGGATGGTGGCACGCAGTGCCTACGCCCAGCTGCGGCACCAGCCGCTGATCCTGCTCGGCACCGTGCTCGGTCTCGCCCTGGTCTATCTCGCCCCGCCCGCCGGGCTGTTGACCGGGCTGGTCCGCGGCGAGGGCGCCCTGGCGCTCACCGGCGGCGCGACCTGGCTGCTGATGGCGGGGAGTTACGTCCCGATGCTGCGCCACTACCGGCAGACGCTCTGGCTGGCGCCGCTGCTGCCCCTGGTGGCGGCGCTGTACCTGCTGATGACGGTGGACTCGGCGGTGCGGCACTACCGGGGACGCGGCGCCTCCTGGAAGGGCCGGACCTACCCGAAGCCCGCCGCCGGGCCCGCAGCCGACGAGGGCGCGCACACCTCGGACGAGCGGATCCCCCGGGCGGCTCCCGAACAGCCTTGAGCGGCAAGGGGATTCGCCCCCTTCGCCCGCTTTCGACGCCGCACGCCTCGGACGGCCGGACCCCGGCTTCCGGATCACGGGGAGAGCCCTCGCCGGGGCCTTCCGCTTCCGTGAGCGGGAAGCCGGGCCAATTCCGTCCGCACGGCCGGTTTCGGGGCCGGAGGCTTTTCGCTCTCCCCGCAGATTTGTCATGTCCTCGGATGACTGGGCGACACCGCGCGCGGAGGGGTTCCGGAGTGCACCCGCGAACGCCGAAACCCGCGATCTTGCTGGGCTCTCACCTCTGATCGCCATCTACCGGCAACGCTCGGGAAGCTTCACTTTTACGCGTTTCCTACACGCCGCAACGACCGATTTTGCCGAGTTCGCTCGCATTGCGGATCGTCGGCCTCAGCAAGCGCTCGAAACAACCTTCTTATCGGTCTCCCCAACCAGCACATCGTGGGCTTAACTTATTGGCATGACCTCCCCCCGCTCCACATATGGCGGCGGTTACTACTCCGCGCCGTCCTTCCCGGACACTCCGATCTACGACTCCCTGGTCGCCGAGCGGGGCACACCCCAGATCGCTCCGATCCGGGTCCCCGCCGCGTACGAGAGCAGCAGTCATCTGCCCGCTCTCCCGTCGGCGCTTCCCGCGCTGCCCTCGGCGCCGCAGCAGCCGCAGTACGGCTATCCGCCGGCGCAGCACGCCGGGCTGCAGCAGGCTCCGGCGCCGTACATCCCGCAGCAGGTGCCGCCCCGCGGTTACCAGGCGCAGCAGGCCCCGCAGCGGCCGATGTCGACCGGCACGGGCTACGAGGCCATGCGCCCTGCGGCGCCGAGGCCCGCCGCCCCGCGTCCCGCGGCGCCGCGGCAGGCTCCCGGGCCGTACGAGGACCCGTACCAGAGACAGCAGCAGTACCGGGCGTACTGACGCCCGGGTCCGGGCCCGTGCGGCCCGGACCGCAGGACCGAGCACGATGCCCCGCGCGGGGCCGGACGGATTTGCCGGGTGGGCCCGAGTCCCGACCCGGACGGGAGGAACCGGCCGTCCCCGCGCGGGGTTTCCTCGTGCCGTCGCACGCGCGGCGCGCGCCGGTCCGTGCGCCCCTCGCGTTACTCTCCCAACCCCCGCTCCAGGGGCGGTCATTGGCCGATACCCGCCCGGGGAACCCTTCCGCAGGGCACACTCGTGGGGAGCGGTGATCCGTCGCGACCGGCAGCAGGGGGCTGCCGCCGCCTGCCGTCCCCCGGGCGTCAGGTGCTCAGGTCGCGGCTGAACGGACTGGAGGGGGTGGGTCGTTGCGGACGATCCGCGGACTGTGGCGCTGGCGGGGCAATCCGCTCTGGCGCCGGACCGATCGCATCGAGGGCTGGGCCGCCCTCGCGACACTGCTCTGCGTCCTGCTGGGCGCACCGCTCGTCGGCGTGGTCAGCGGCACCCTGTGCCATCAGGCGCTGCTGGACGCGGCCCGCGAACAGCGCGCGCAGCGCAAGGCGGTGACCGCCGTCGTGCTCCGCCCGGTCCGCCCGGTCTCCTTCGACACCGACCCCGAAACCGCCCCGGTACGCGAGGGGTTGAGCCGCGCGGTCGCCAAGTGGACGGCGCCGGACGGGACTTCGCACACCGGCGCGGTCAAGACATATCTGCGCACCCCGAGGACGGGCGACCGCTTCCGGATATGGACCGACAAGCAGGGCAGGCCGGTCACCCGCCCGATGAACCGGGCCGCGGCGGCCACCCACTCCGTACTCGCCGGATTCGGCGGCGCCCTGGCCACCGCGGGGGCGGCCGAGGGCACCCGGCAGCTGGTCATGTGGCGTCTGGTGCGGCGCCGGCACGCGGAGTGGGACCGCGCCTGGGACAAAGCCGGGCCGGACTGGGGCAGGACGGGCACCGGCAGCTGAGCGGAAGGCCGCCGAGGTCAGCAACGCCCGCACCACGCGCTACGGTTGACCGGCCAACCCAGCGGCGGCAGGCACGATCCCGCGTACGACGAGGTGGGGACAGAACTACCCATGGCACAGGGCACGGTCCAGGTGACGCACACCGGCACTTCGCGGTGGCGGCGCCGCACGGGCGAGTACGCCTCGCTGTCGGCCGCCCTGGAGGCCGCCGCCGACGGAGACGTCCTCACCGTCGCCGCCGGCACCTATCGCGAGAATCTGGTCGTCCAGCGCGCGGTCACCCTGCGCGGTCCCGAGGGCGGCGCCGGCTCGGTGCGGATCGCGCCCGTCGAGGGGGTCCCGCTGACCGTGCGCGCCCCGGCGACCGTGCAGGGCCTCCAGGTCGAGGGCCAGGACGCCGCGGCGCCCGCCCTGCTGGTCGAGGAGAGCACCCCGGAGATCACCGACGTCCGGGTGGTCACCCGCTCCGCCGCCGGGATCGAGGTGCGCGGCGGCGCCCGCCCGACGGTCCGCCGCTGCACCGTGGACAATCCGGCGGGCGTCGGCATCGCCGTACTGGACGGCGCGGCGGGCCTCTTCGAGGAGTGCGAGGTCGTCGCCGCGGGGCAGTCCGGCATCGCGGTGCGCGGCGGCGCCCGTCCGCGGCTTGAGCGGTGCCGGGTCCACCACACCGCGGGGGCCGGGCTCGCGGTCACGGGCGAGCAGTCCGGCGTCGAGGCGGTGGGCTGCGAGATCTACGAGGTGCGCGGCTCGGGCGTGCAGGTCACCCAGCGGGCCGGCGCCCAGCTCACCGACTGCGATGTGCACCGCACCACCGCCGACGGCGTCACCCTCGACACCGACGCGGTGCTCACCCTCGCCGACAGCCGCATCCACGACATCCCCGAGAACGCCGTGGACCTGCGCTCCCGTTCGGTGCTCACCCTGACCCGCTCCACCGTCTCCCGCTTCGGCCGCAACGGCCTCTCCGTCTGGGACCCGGGCACCCGGGTGGACGCCCACGAGTGCGAGATCCACGAGAGCACCGGCGACTATCCGGCGGTCTGGATCAGCGACGGCGCCGCCGCCGTCCTCGACTCCTGCCGGGTGCACGACGTGCCCGACGCCCTCTTCGTCCTGGACCGCGGCTCCCGCGCGGACGTGGTCGACAGCGACCTCGCCCAGGTCCGCAACACCGCCGTCTCGGTGAGCGACGGCGCCACCGCCCAGCTCGACGACTGCCGGATCCGGGACGCGGCCACCGGCGCCTGGTTCCGCGACCACGGCAGCGGCGGCACCCTCTCCGGCTGCACCGTCGACGGCACCCAGACCGGGGTCATCGTCACCAAGGGCGCCGACCCCACGGTGGAGCGCTGCACGGTCTCCTCCCCCGCCGAGGCCGGTTTCTACGTCTCGGCGGACGGCCGGGGCACCTTCCGCTCCTGCCGCGTCTCGGGCAGCGCCGGCTACGGCTTCCATGTCATAGACGGCTGCCGGGCCACCCTGCACAAATGCCGTACGGAGCGCTGCGCGCGCGGCGGTTACGAGTTCGCGGAGGCCACCGGCGCGACCGCCGGTTCGGGTCCGCTGGTCACCGAGTGCACCAGCGACGAGAGCGCCGAGATACGGACACCGGCCGCGGACACCGCGCCGCTGACCGCGGTGCAGTCGCCGGGGCTCCTCGGGGCGCTGCCCGCCCAGGCCACCGCTCCCGCCGAGCCAGGTCAGCCCGGCCCGGAGCCGGAGGCCCGCCCCGCCAAGGACGTCCTCGGCGAACTCGACGCCCTGGTGGGCCTGGAGAGCGTCAAGCGCGAGGTGCGGGCGCTCACCGACATGATCGAGGTCGGCCGCCGCCGCAAGGAGGCCGGGCTCAAGGCCGCCTCGGTCCGCCGCCATCTCGTCTTCACCGGCTCCCCCGGCACCGGCAAGACCACGGTCGCGCGGCTGTACGGCGAGATCCTCGCCTCGCTCGGCGTCCTGGAGAAGGGGCACCTGGTCGAGGTCTCCCGGGTCGACCTGGTCGGCGAGCACATCGGCTCCACCGCCATCCGCACCCAGCAGGCCTTCGAACGCGCCCGCGGCGGTGTGCTGTTCATCGACGAGGCCTACGCCCTCTCCCCCGAGGACTCGGGCCGCGACTTCGGCCGGGAGGCCATCGACACCCTGGTCAAGCTGATGGAGGACGAGCGGGACGCGGTCGTGGTGATCGTCGCGGGCTACACCACCGAGATGGAGCGCTTCCTCTCCGTCAACCCCGGGGTGGCCTCCCGGTTCTCCCGGGTCATCACCTTCGGCGACTACAGCCCCGAGGAACTCCTCAGCATCGTCGGGCAGCAGGCCGAGGAGCACGAGTACCGGCTCACCGAGGGCGCCACGGAGTCGGTGCTCAAGTACTTCGCCGCGATCCCCAAGGGCCCCGCCTTCGGCAACGGGCGCACCGCCCGCCAGACCTTCGAGGCGATGGTCGAGCGGCACGCGGGCCGGGTCGCCCAGCTCGCCGAGACGAGCACCGACGACCTCAGCCTGCTCTACCCGGAGGACGTGCCCGTACTGGTCTGAGTCCCCTCCTCCCCGGTGCCCGGCCGCGGTGCGGGGACGGCGGGGCGCAGCCGGGCGAGCAGCAGTGCGCGCTCCTCGGCGAAGGCCGGGTCCGCCTGGTACTCGGAGTGGCCGAGGATCGGGGCGGGCAGCGGGAGCAGCTGCGTACGGCCGTAGGCGAGCGGGTCGCGCAGCGGGGGCCGGTCGACCTCGGGGCCCTCGCCGGCGTCCACCCGCACCGGGCCGCCGATGGGGTCGGTGTCCCGGTGGAGGTTGCGCCAGCAGTCGATGTCGCGGTGCAGGGCGTGCAGGGTGCGCGGTCCGAAGTGGGCCGGGAACCAGCGGCCGTAGAGGCGTTCCAGCGGGGAGCCGTAGGTGAGCAGGGCCACCCGGCGGCGGGCCCTGGGCGAGAGCTGCCAGGCCGCGGCGGCGGCGAGCACACTGCCCTGCGAGTGGCCGGAGATCACCAGGCGCCCGCCGGTGGTGCGGGTCCAGGTGGCCATCCGCCAGCTCAGGTCGGGCACCGCGCGCTCGGCGTAGCAGGGGGGCGCGAAGGGGTGCGCGGCGCGCGGCCAGAAGGTGCCGACGTCCCAGAGGATGCCGATGGTGCGGCGGGCCGAGGCGTCGCGGTAGGCGCGCCGC
Source organism: Streptomyces physcomitrii (assembly GCF_012273655.1). Lineage (GTDB taxonomy): Bacteria > Actinomycetota > Actinomycetes > Streptomycetales > Streptomycetaceae > Streptomyces > Streptomyces physcomitrii. The sequence continues at coordinate 91,642 of NZ_JAAWWP010000013.1, forward strand.
CCCGAGGTCACCAGGAGGACGAAGCCGAGTCCGATGAACCAGGAGCCGAGAGCCTGCGCCACCTGCGCGCCGCCGGAGACGAAGTCGGCCTCGCCGCGGGCCGCTTCGGCGGGCACCTCCCCGGTGGCCCAGGCCCCGGCGAGCGCGGCGGCCCCGAGGAGCAGGGTGAAGCCCGCGGTGACCCCGACCAGGAGCGGCGCCTCGTCGGTGAGCCGGGCCCGGGAGCGGGTGCCCGCGATCCGGCGGGTGCGGATGGTGTCGTGCGGCCCGTCCGGGTAGTCGCGGTGCACCCGGGGGATGCCCGCGCGGGTGCGCCTGGTGGTGCGTACCGCGAGGAAGACGAAGAGCACGAGGAGCGCGAGGAGCAGTACGGGGATGCCGGAGGCCTGCCAGGTCAGCATGACCGGCGGGCCGGGGATCCAGGAGCCCTGGCCCGGGGTGCCGGCGCCGTCCAGCCAGTCGCCGACCCGCTGGGCGACGCCGCCGGACATGACCCCGCCGAGGGCGCAGGCGAGCATCGTGACCGCGGGGCCGCCCAGACCGCCGAGCGCGGTGCGGGACTCCGGCGCGCGCCGCTGGAGCACGTAGGCGACCACCCCGAGGACGACGACGAGCGCGCCCTGCACCAGGACCAGCGAGCCGAAGGTGAAGTCGCCGGGCAGGCGGCCCTCGGAGTCCCAATGAGGCCTGGACCAGGAGGCGTAGAGGAGGGAGAGGGCGAGCAGGGCGAGCGCCGCGGCGGGCAGCGCGCGCACCAGGCGCCCGTCGCGGCGGTCGTCGGCCCGGCGCTCGCTGCGGCCCCGGCGGCAGACCACCCAGAGCACCAGGGCGAAGCCGAGGGCGAGGGCCCCTTCCAGGATCCGGCCGAGGACGTCGAGGAGTACGGGTCCGCCGCCCTGCCGGTCGAAGCGGGCCGCCGAGGTACCGACCGCGGCGGCGACGGTGAGCAGCCCGGCGGCGGTGTGCGCGGCGCGCAGCCGGGCGACCAGGCGCCTGCCGTACCAGAACCCGGGCTCGGCGAGGGCGGTGGCGCTGGTCTCCTCCTTGGCCTCGGCGTCGGGCGGCAGCGGGAGCGCCGACTCGTAGGCGCTCCAGGTCCGGCGGGACAGGAACCAGAGCAGCGCCACCAGCGCGGCCGGGGCCAGCGAGGCGAGGGCGAGCCGGCGCCCCGGCTGGGACCACCAGCCCCGGTCGGACAGCTCCGGGGAGACGAAGCCGAGCCAGGAGTGCTCGGCGGCGCAGGCCCGGGTGCCCGCGCACTGCCAGGCGGTCAGGTCGAGGGCGACCTCGCAGGCCGCCGCGGTGAGCAGCAGGGTCAGGGTCAGCCCGGCGAGGCGGACGAGCATGCCGTAGCCGCGGACGGCGCGGCTGCGGTGCCGGGAGCTCGGGCGCATCCAGTGCGCGAGGTTGACCACCATGAACGGCAGGAGCAGCAGCCACAGGGCGCGGGAGCCGTTGCCGGAGGTGAGGTTGGACCAGACGTAGGCCTCGGGGATCGGCCGGGGGCGCCCACCCTCCTCGGCGCCCTCGGGCGGGGCCTCGCCCGGCGGGCGGTCCTCGGCGTGCACGTCCTCGGGGCGGCGGTAGACGGCCGCCCGTTCGTCGCCGGTGATCCGCACGGTCCGCGGATCGTCGAGCATCTCGGCCGGTGTGGTGCCGCCGACTCCGTGCACCAGGAGTTCCAGGGCCAGTTCTTCGGCCGGGGCACTCGGGCCGGGCGGGGCGGCTTCTGTGGCACGGTCCACTGTGGCGTCGTCCCCCGTTACCGCGCGTGGTTGGCTGTGCGGGACACCAGGATCGCCGCTCCGGCACTCCTTGTGCACCCCTCGTCACGGAATCTCCCCGATCTTGTGTCCGGCCGGCGGCGGCCGGGAGCCGCCCCGGGGACGGGCGCCGCGGCCCCGTGCGAGGATGTGTCCCTGCTGGTGGGCCCGGTGGGCGGGGCCGCCTGCCGCCGGTGAGCCGCCGGATGCCGCGAAGGACGAAGGGAAGCGCAGCCTCGTGAGCGAGAACCAGAACCTCCTCGCCGAACAGCGACGGGCGCTCATCCTCGACGAGGTGCGCAGGCGCGGCGGCGCGCGGGTCAACGAACTCACCCGCAGGCTCGGGGTCTCCGACATGACGGTCCGCCGCGACCTGGACGCCCTCGCCCGCCAGGGCATGGTGGAGAAGGTGCACGGCGGCGCGGTGCCGGTCTTCGAGGCGAGCACCCATGAGCCGGGCTTCGAGGCCAAGTCGGGCCTGGAGCTGAGCGCCAAGGAGGACATCGCCCGCGCCGCGGCCGCCTTCGTCGCCCCGGGCACCGCGATCGCGCTCTCCGGCGGTACGACGACCTACGCGCTCGCGCACCATCTCCTGGACGTGGCGGACCTGACGGTGGTCACCAACTCGGTACGGGTGGCCGATGTCTTCCACAGCGCGCAGCAGGTCTCGGGGCTGCGCGCGGACTCGGCGACCGTGGTGCTGACCGGCGGGGTGCGCACCCCCTCCGACTCCCTGGTGGGGCCGGTGGCGGACCAGGCCATCGGCTCGCTCCACTTCGATGTGCTCTTCCTCGGCGTGCACGGCATATCGGCCGAGGCGGGCCTGTCCACCCCGAACCTCGCCGAGGCGGAGACCAACCGCCGCCTGGTGCAGTCGGCCCGGCGGGTGGTGGTGGTCGCCGACCACACCAAGTGGGGCACCGTGGGCCTGAGTTCCTTCGCCAAGCTCGACGAGGTGGACACCCTGGTGACGGACGCCGGGCTGCCCGCCGCGACACGCGCCGAGGTCTCCGAGCAGCTGCGCCTCGTGGTGGCGGGCGAGCCCGAGCCCGCCGAAGCCGCCGCGGCGGCCGAGGACGACTGAGCGAGGCCAACCGGCCCGAGCCGCCCGGGCGTTGAGGCTGCGCCGCACAACTCCCCTCAGGACGTACGGAGTTACCGCCCGCCCCCCGGACTCGGGCTCGCGGGCCGCGCGGTCAGATGGCGGTCTCCTCGGGCCAACTGCCCGTGGCGAGGAAGGTGTCGAGCGCCGCGGCGTAGGGGCGGATGTCCAGGGCCTGGGCGGTGAGCCAGTCGTCGGAGTAGTACTTGTCGAGGTAGCGCTCCCCCGGGTCGCAGAGCAGGGTGACCACGCTGCCGGTGCGGCCCTGGCCGACCATCTCGGCGACGATCTTCAGGGCGCCCCACAGGCCGGTGCCGGTGGAGCCGCCCGCCTTGCGCCCGAGGGCGGCCTCCAGGGCGCGCACGGTGGCGATCGCGGCGGCGTCGGGGACCTTCATCATCCGGTCGATGGCCCCGGGCACGAAGCTCGGCTCCATCCGGGGCCGCCCGATGCCCTCGATCCGCGAGCCGCTCTCGCAGACCGCCTCCGCGCTGTCGGTGGTCCAGCCCTCGAAGAAGCAGGAGTTCTCCGGGTCGGCGACGCAGATACGGGTGTCGTACTGCATGTAGTGGACGTAGCGCGCGAGGGTCGCGGAGGTGCCGCCCGTACCGGCGGTGGCGACGATCCAGGCGGGCTCCGGGTAGCGTTCCCGCTCCAGCTGCCGGTAGATCGACTCGGCGATGTTGTTGTTGCCGCGCCAGTCGGTGGCGCGCTCGGCGTAGGTGAACTGGTCCATGTAGTGGCCCCCGGTACGCGCCGCGAGGGCGGCCGACTCCTCGTACATCGTGCGCGAGTCGTCGACGAAGTGGCACTGCCCGCCGTGGAATTCGATCAGGCGGCACTTCTCCGCGCTGGTCGTACGGGGCATCACCGCGATGAAGGGCACCCCGATGAGACCGGCGAAGTAGGCCTCGGAGACGGCGGTGGAGCCGCTGGAGGCCTCGATGACCGGGCGGTCGGGGCGGATCCAGCCGTTGCACAGCCCGTACAGGAACAGCGAGCGGGCGAGCCGGTGCTTGAGGCTGCCGGTGGGGTGGGTGGACTCGTCCTTGAGGTAGAGGTCGATGCCCCAGTGCTCGGGCAGCGGAAAGAGCAGCAGATGGGTGTCGGCGGACCGGTTCGCGTCGGCCTGGACCTTGCGCACCGCCTCTTTCAGCCAGTCGCGGTACGCGGCGTCGCTGCGGTCGGCGTCGAGCGTCGGCAGGGCGGGGCCTGGACGGTCCTGTGCTGCACTGCGCACCACGGTGCTCCTCGGGCTCGGGCCGCCCGCCACCGGACGGCTGCTGCCGATCATAAGCAGCTCGGCTCCCGGCTCCCACCTGCATAAACATCCCTTTGGGAGAGTGAAAGACTTGGCTGGGGCAGGCCGGGGTAGATCTCTGCCGAGCGAGGACGCCAGCCCGTGGGGAGGGACTGGCGCTCGGGTCCGCCGAGGAGCACACTGCACGCAACGGGGTGCACTCCGGCGGAACCCCCACGCGCGCCGGCAGGTAACGGCAGTTCGGCCACGAAGGGCGGGAACCACCATGAAGGACGAGGAGTTCACGGCCAGAGGTGTGCGCATCGGCAAGGGGCTCAGGTCGCTGACCCGGGCCGGCCAGGTGCGGATCGCCGACGGCAGGCTGGAGTTGCTCACCAGCGCGGGGCGGGAGATCGACAGCGCGCCGGTGCAGGCGGTACGCGCCGGCAAGTCCTGGTTCGGGGCCGAGGACCGGGCCACCGCCGAGGTCAACGGCACCCGGTACTCGCTCACTCTGGGCGACGGCCAGGAAGTCCCCGACCGTGCGCCGAGGACCGCGCGCCGCTTCCTGGAGGCCGTCCGCAAGGCCCGCGGGGGCCGCTCCTGAGCAGGTCGGAGCGGCTGTCTTCCGTTCGCGAGTTGCGAGTTCACACCTGCTGGGTCAGGCTTGTCTCACGTCACTGAGGGTTTACCGGCGATCACGCTGCGGACCAGCGTGCCGGTCTCGCAGCAGGCGGGCCGTGTGACGGCGGCCCACTTGCTGAACCCATCCTCTTCCGGACTCAATTCGGGGAGTCGCAGCCGTGATCAGCAAGCCGAGCAGGCACTGCGCGGTGGAGCTCCAGGCCCTGCCGTCGCGAATCAGCCAGGTCCGCAGAATCTTTTCGGCGCAACTGCGCTACTGGCGTCTCGATCCGCTCATCGACCGAGTGGCACTCGGAGTCACCGAGTTGCTCACCAATGTGCATCGACACGTACGGACCGACAAGACATGCACCGTCCGCATCGAGCTGGAGCTCGACCGGCTGACGGTATCCGTCCACGACCGAGATCCGCACCTGCCCCTGGTGCACGAGGCGGAACCCGGAGCCACCGGGGGCCGGGGCCTCGCGCTGATCGCCGCGGTCAGCGAGAGCTGGGGAGTGCAACCCCTGGGCGACAGGGGAAAGACGGTGTGGTTCACCCTGCCCACACCGCCTCGGGTGCCGCTCTTCGCCACCTGGCAGGTTCCCGGGGCGGCGACGACCGGGCCGTTCGCGGAGCTGGAACCCGTGGCCATGGCCCCGCACGCTCCCGCCCGGTCGGCCGTTGTCAGTTGACCGGGCGGTGAGGGACCGCAGGAACGCGGCGGGCCCGGTGGACGGATGTCCACCGGGCCCGCCGTGCCGCCTTCGTCACTCGGCGGCGATGGCCCCGAGGACGTTCAGGCGGGCCGCCCGCCGGGCCGGGCGGAGCCCCGCGAGGGCCCCGGCCGCGAGCCCGACCAGCGCCACCACGAGCAGCCGGCCGGGCGGCAGGGCGAAGGCGAAGGCGCTCTCGCTCGCCCCGTCCGAGGCCGCCACCAGGACCCAGCCGAGGAAACCGCCGAGCCCGAGCCCGCCCGCCGTGCCGAAGGCCGCGACCAGGACCGACTCCCAGCGGACCATGGCCCGCAGCTGGGCCCTGGTCTGCCCGACGGCCCGCAGCAGCCCCAGCTCCCGGCCGCGCTCGTGGATCGCCAGGGTCAGCGTGTTGGCGATGCCGAGCAGCGCGATCAGTACGGCGAGGGCGAGCAGCGCGTAGACCAGGGTGAGCATCATGTCGATGCCGCCCGCGGCGGACTCGGCGTACTCGCCGCGGGTCTGCACCTCGGGGTTGCCGTAGCGCGCCGCGACCTCCTCGACCGCCGCGCTGCCGGCCTCCTGGTCCACCCCCTCCGCGAAGGTGACGGCGACCAGGGTGTCCGCGTCCTGCGCCCGGTGCGGGGCCCAGGCCTCGCGGGTGAGGACGTAGTCGCCGACCAGTTCGGAGCGGTCGTAGACGGCGCGGACGGTGAAGGTCTCCCGGCTGCCGTCGGTGAAGGTGAGCCGGGTACGGGAGCCGGGTTCCAGTCCCGCCTTCTCGGCCTCGGGGGCGGCGAGGGCGATGCCGCGGGTGCCGAGGGCGCTCAGGTCGCCGCGGACCGTGCCCAGGTGGAAGGTGCGCGCCAGGGCCGCCGGGTCGGTGACGGTCAGGGCGCGGCCCCGGCCGTCCACCTCGGCCACCCCGCGGCCGAGGCCGACCGCCGTGGCGACCTCGGGCCGCTCGGCGAGGGCGGGGGCGAGGCGGGGGCTGAGTCCGCTGCCGCCCGCGCCGAAGGAGGGGGTGCTGACGGCGACGTCACCGGCGAAGGAGCGGTCCACGCTCTGGTTCATGGTCGCCTTCAGCGAGGCGCCGAAGACGGTGAAGAGCGAGACCACCGCGACCCCGATCATGAGCGCGCCCGCGGTGGCCGCGGTCCGCTTCGGGCTGCGCAGCGCGTTGCGCCGGGCGAGCCGTCCGGTGAGCCCGCGCAGCCGGTCCAGGGGCGCGCCGAGGACCCGTACCGCGGTGGTGGCGGCCACCGGCCCGAGGACCACGAAGGCGGCGAGCGCGAGGACCGCGCCGAGGCCCGCCAGCCACAGCGAGGGGGTGAGGAGCACTCCGGTGAGCGTGGCGGCCACCGCGGCGAGGCCGAGGGCGGCGCCGGTGCGGGCGCGGGCCCGGGAGGCGCCGGAGGTGTCCACGGCCGTCTCCCGCAGCGCGGCGAGCGGCGCGGTGCGCCCGGCCCGCAGGGCGGGCAGCGCCGCGGAGGCCAGGCAGACGAGGACGCCGACCGCGACCGGCAGCCACAGGGAGACTCCGCTGATCACCAACTCCCCCTCCGGGAAAGGGAATCCGATGGCCGGGAAGAGCGCCTGGAGTCCGGCCGCGATGCCGATGCCGCCGAGCAGACCGGTGAGCGAGGCGGCCACCGCGACGGCGCCCGCCTCGGTCAGGGTGGCGGCGGTGACCTGCCGCCGGGAGGCACCGAGCGCCCGCAGCAGCGCGTTCTCGCGGGAGCGCTGGGCGACGACGATGGCGAAGGTGTTGTGGATGGAGAAGGTGGCGACGAGCAGGGCGACGCCGGAGAAGACCAGCAGGAAGGTGGTGAAGAGCGTCAGGAACTGCCCGGAGATCATCTCGGTGTTCTCCTCGGCGGACTCCTGACCGGTGATCGCCTCGACCCCCTTGGGCAGTACGGGAGTCAGCGCCTCGACCAGTTCCCGCTGACCGGTGCCGGGCCCGGCCCGCACCTGGATGCTCGCGGCCTCGCCGGGCCGCGGCGTCAGGTACTTCTGCGCGTCGCCCACGGTCATCCCGGTGTAGGTCACCTGGGCCATGCCGTCCTCGCCGCCGAAGCGGGCGAGGCCCACCAGGCGCACCTTCACCGGGTCGGGGGTGCGCAGCGTGGTGGTGTCGCCGATGCGGAGGCCGCCCCGCTGCGCGGCTCCCCGGTTGACGACGACCTCACCCGTCCTCGACGGGGCGCGCCCCTCGGCGAGTCGGTACGGATTGAGCACGGGGTCGGTGATCCAGTTCCCGGCCAGGGTGGGCGGTCCCTGGCCGCCGACGGGCTCGCCGTTCTTCCCGACGAGCTGTCCGGCGCCCTCGATGCGCGCCACCGCCGCGGCGACCTCGGGCACCCGCTCGATCCGGGCGGCGAGCGAGGTCGGCACGGGGCTGCGCACGCCCTGGCTCTCGCCGGGCGTGGTGACGGTGTCGGCGCTGCGTACGACGGCGTCGGTGCCGCGGGTGGCGTCGCCGAACATGGTGTCGAAACCGGCCCGCAGGGTGTCCCCCATGACCAGGGTGCCGGCCAGGAAGGAGACCCCGAGCAGGACGGCGAGGAAGGTGCCCGCGAAGCGGCGCTTGTGGGCCCGCAGCGAGGCGAGGCTGAGCCGCGCCGAGGCGCCGGCGGCACTCATGAGGACACCTCCTTCGAGGCCCGCGCGTCGAAGGCCTTCAGCCGGTCGAGCACGCGCTCCGCGCTCGGCGCGGGCATCCGGTCGACGAGCCGCCCGTCGGCGAGGAAGACGACCTCGTCGGCGTGGGCGGCGGCCACCGGGTCGTGGGTGACCATGACGACGGTGCGCCCCCGTTCGCGTACCGCCCGGCCGAGCAGTCCGAGGACCTCCTCGCCGGAGCGGGAGTCGAGGTTCCCGGTGGGCTCGTCGGCGAAGACGACCTCGGGGCGGCTCGCGAACGCCCGTGCCACGGCGACGCGTTGCTGCTGGCCGCCGGAGAGTTCGGCGGGCCGGTGGTGCAGCCGGTCGCGCAGGCCGACGATGTCGACCAGGGTGGCGATCCACTCGGCGGCCTCGCGGTCGGCGCGGGTGCCCGCGAGGTCCATGGGCAGGGTGATGTTCTCCGCGACGGTCAGCGTGGGCACCAGGTTGAAGGCCTGGAAGACGAAGCCGATTCGGTCGCGGCGCAGCAGGGTCAGCCGCCGGTCGTCGAGGGTGCCCAGTTCGGTGCCGCCGATGAAGGCGGCACCGGAGCTGAGGCTGTCCAGACCGGCCGCGCAGTGCAGCAGGGTGGACTTGCCGGAGCCCGAGGGGCCCATGATCGCGGTGAAGCGCCCGGCCGGGAAGTCGACGCCGACCCCGTCCAGGGCCCGTACCTCGGTGTCCCCGCTGCCGTAGACCTTCACGGCGTCCACGACGCGGGCCGCGGTGCGGACGGCGGTCCCGGTGGTCATGCCGCGCCCTTCTTGCCGCCGCGGCCGAAGCGCTCGTCGAGGACGGTGAGCCGGCGCCCGTACTCCTGCTCGTCGATCTCGCCCGCGGCGAAGCGCCTGCCGAGCACCGCGAGCGGGGAGTTGTCCTCGCAGGCGGGGTGCCAGGGTCCGCGGCGGCCGCGCCAGACGGTGCGGCGCAGGACGAGCACGGCTCCCACGATCACGGTGGCCCAGATCAGCGGGAAGAACAGGATCCAGGGACCGGGCCCCCCGTCGTACGCCAGGGTCAGCATCTCGGCTCATCTCCTTGTCTGCGGTTCGCCGGTCGCCCGGTGAGCCGGTGGATGGGGTGATGTTCCGAGAGTGGCCCCGGGGGGTGCCCCGGGTCGTCGTACCGGCAGCGGCAGTGCGCGTACCCCGGCGGGAGTAGCCGGGGCGGGCGCGGCTGCTTCCCGGGGGTGCCCGGGGCCGGGGCAAACGGCGACCGGCGGGCGGTCGCCCGCCCGCCGGTTCCCCTGCTGCCGTTCCGTACGGCCCTGTGCGCCCCGGCCGTCCGTACCCACCCTGTCCGGGCCCTCCCGCCCCGCACAGACCCGGCTCTCGCCGGAGCGTCCCCACGCCACACGGTCCGGTGCCGCCCGGTTGTCCGCACACGGCGGCACCGGACCGGTATGAGCGGGTGCGAGGGGCCCGGCAGCGACGGACGTCCGTCAGGCGCCGCCCGGGGAACGGCCCCTCAGAAGGCGAAGACGGTCCGCCCCTGAGAGTTCTTGACGCACTCGTTGGAGAAGGTGCGTTCGTAGGCGGTCCGCTTGCCCTGCCAGACGCCGGAGACGGTGATCACCACGGGGGCGTACCGGCGGTCGCAGACGGCCTGCCCGGAGCCCGCGAGGGCGTCGAAGTCGCCCTGCGCCGCGGCGAGTTCGGCGCAGGCGGCGGCCGGGTCCGGGTGGCTGCCGCGGGCGGTGGGGCCGCAGCTCAGGGTCACCGCGCGGGCGGGCGCGGCGTCGGCGGCGGAGGTGCCGTGCGCGAGGGTGAGGACGAGCTCCGAGGGGGCGTACAGGCCCGCCGGGCCCGCCTGGGGTGCGGCGGAGGCCTGGGCGAGGGGGAGGGCGAGGGCTGCTGCCGCCAGCGAGATCGTCGCTGCGAGGCGCGCGGTCCGGTGCATGTGTGTGCGTCCTTCCGGGGGTGCTGATCCGGTGATGAGGTGCCGGGTATGTGCCGAACCGGTACGTACTGTGCCGGTTCCACGACGGTGAGTCTGCCGGTTCAAAGCCGCGAATACACCTGGACCCCATAGGAATGAGGTGACGTTCTGTGTTGAATCAGTGGCGCGAAGTGAGGTGATGAGGGTGTATGGGGCCGCTGCGGGCCAGGTCGACCGGTCCCGGTGCGGGGTATGTGGCGCGATACCCGCTGTTCGGGGAATGACCGGAAACCACCGGAGAGAAAGGGTTTCTCCCCTGCGGCCGGTCTCCCGGACCCGGCTCGGAGGCACGGCGCCGGGCCGCGGCGGAGCTGTCCGGGCGTCCCGGGCTCAGGCGGGCACGAGTACCGAGAGCGGGTCCTCCAGGACCGGCTGCCAGGCCAACTCGGCCGCCCCGACCAGGCTGTTGTGGGCGAGCGAGCAGGCCCGCACGGGCACACTCCCGCTCAGGCCCCACAGGCTGTCCCGCGCGACGGCGGCGCGCAGCCGGGGGCCCGCGGCCTCCAGGAGCGAGCGGTGCAGGCCGCCGAGGATGATGCGGTCCGGGTTGAGGATGTTCACCAGGGCGGCGAGTCCCCGCCCGAGGCGGTCGGTCAGCGCCTCGGTGGCGGCGCGCACCGCGGGCTCCCCGGCCTCCTCGGCGAGCAGCCGGGTGGCCTCCGCGAGGGGCGAGCGGCCCGGGGCGGGTTCGCGCCCCGCGGCCCGCAGGAAGGCGAGCGGGTCGGTCTCCACGTCCAGGCAGCCGTACCGCCCGCAGTGGCAGGGCCGCCCCTGCGGCTCCACGGTGATGTGGCCGACCTCCAGGGCGAGCCCGGCGCTGCCCAGGTGCAGCCGTCCGCCGACCACCAGGGCGCCGCCGACCCCGCGGTGCCCGGTGGCCACGCAGAGCAGATTGCCCGCCTCCCGGCCCGCGCCGTGCCGGTGCTCGGCCAGGGCCGCGAGGTTGATGTCGTTGGCGGTGAACACCGGTACGCCGAGGCCGTGTTGACGCACCGCCTCGGTGAAGAGCCGCCGTACCGGCGCACCGGCGGGCCACTCCAGATGCAGCGGGTTGAGCGCCTCTCCCCCGGGCTCGGCCACCGCCGAGGGCACCGCGAGCCCCACGCCCGCACAGCGCCGCCCGCTCTCCGCGAGGAGCCGCACCCCCTCGGCCACCAGCGTGCCCAGTACGTACGAGGGGTCCGCGCCGACCGTGACGCAGCCGGGCGCGGTGGCGACGATCCGGCCGCCGAGTCCGACCAGGGCCGCGCGGTAGCCGTCGGCGTGCACCTGCCCCGCGAGGACGACGGGACCCTCCTCGGCGATCTCCAGGCGGTGCGAGGGGCGGCCCTGGGTGCCCGAGGCGGCGGCCGGGCGGGGGTCGACGCGGATAAGGCCGAGGCTCTCCAGCTCGGCGGCGACGGCCCCGGCGGTCGCCCGGGTCACGCCGAGCCGGGAGGTGAGCACCGAGCGGGTGGGCGCCTGCCCGGTGTGGACGAGCGCGAGCGCGGGTCCGAGGGCGCCGCGGCCCCGCTCCAGACGGTGCCGGGACTGCTTCGCGCCGAGTTCCCCGTCCGTCGCCTTGCCGTTCATGGGGGCGAGTCTCGCATGGCCGGTGCGCCGCCCGGTGATCAGTGCGCCGGGGCGGGCAGTCCGCTCACGCGCAGGGTGATGTTGAGCCGCCCGGTGAGGCCGAGCCCGGGCGGCCCGCTGTGCGCCTTGACCCGGGGCACCCCGTGGTAGGCGAGCCGGGCGGGGCCGCCGAAGACGAAGAGGTCGCCGCTGCGCAGCTCGACGTCCTGGTAGGGCCGACCGCGGTTCTCCGGGTTGCCGAAGCGGAAGACGCAGGAGTCGCCGAGGCTGAGCGAGACCACGGGCGCCCCGGACTCCTCCTCGGCGTCACGGTGCATGCCCATCCGGGTGCCCTCGGCGTAGAAGTTGATCAGGGCGACGTCGTACGGATCCGGTTCGGCGGCCTCGCCGTAGGCCGCGGCCAGCGCGCTGTGCGCCAGCTCGCCCAGCCAGCCGGGGAAGGGCTTGACGGGGGCGCCGTCGCCGTCGACCGCGGTCCCGGTGTAGCGGTAGGGCACCCAGTGGCGGCCGAGGCAGACCTGCCGGGCGCTCATGGTGCCGCCGCCGGGGACGTGCACGGTGCGCAGTCCGGCGGGCGGGCGGGCCCAGCCGCGGCAGGCGTCCAGGAGTTCGTGCTGGCGCCCGGTGCCGAGCCAGTCGGGGACGTGCACCGCGCCGGGGACGATCTCGGCCCGGCCGCGGGGGAACAGCTCGCCGTTCATCCTCCCCATGATGGCACCGGCGGGGCCGGAGGGCCGGGCGGGCCGGCCGCCCTCCGGCCCCGGGCGGTGACTCAGGCGGCGGGCCGCAGCACCGTGATCAGCTCGCTGACGGTGCGCGCCATCGCCTCGCGGCCGACGCTGAGGTACTTGCGCGAGTCCACGGCCTCCGGGTGGGCGGCCAGATAGGCGCGGATCGCGTTGGTCATCGCGATGTTGAGGGCGGTGCCGACATTGACCTTCGCGATGCCGCCGGTGACGGCGGCGGCCAGCTCCGCGTCGGGCACTCCGGAGGAGCCGTGCAGCACGAGCGGCACCTCGAGGGCGGCCGCCAGCTCGCCGAGCAGGGCGTGGTCGAGGCTCGCGGTGCGGCTGGTCATCGCGTGCGAGCTGCCGATGGCGACGGCGAGGGAGTCCACCCCGGACTCGGCGACGAAGGCCTCGGCCTCGGCGGGCAGGGTGCGGGCGCCGGGGGCGTGCGCGTCGAGCGGCGGCTGGCCGTCCTTGCCGCCGACCTCGCCCAGTTCGGCCTCGATCCACAGGCCGTTGCCGTGGCCCCAGTGCGCGGCGGCCCGGGTGGCGGCGAGGTTCTCCGCGTAGGGCAGGCGGGCGGCGTCGTACATCACCGAGCTGAATCCGGCGTCGGCGGCCTGCCGCAGGAGTTCGTCGCTCTGCACATGGTCCAGGTGCAGAGCGACGGGCACGGCCGCCGCCTCGGCGGTGGCGGTGGCGGCCGTGGCGAGCGGGAGCAGCCGTCCGTAGCGGTAGCGGACGGCGTTCTCGCTGATCTGGAGGATGACGGGGGCACCCGCGTGCTCGGCGCCCGCGACGACCGCCTCGACGTGTTCGAGGGTGATGACGTTGAAGGCGGCGACGGCGGTGCCTGCCGCGGCGGCCTCGGCGACCAGCCGGCCGGTCTGTGCGAGGGGCACGGCCCCTCCTTTCGGATGGTGCCTGGGCTCAGGCGGAGGGCAGGATGACCGACCGCGTCAGATGGCGCGGGCTGTCCGGGTCGAGGCCGCGGGCGTCGGCCACGGCGACCGCGAGCCGCTGGGCGCGCACCAGTTCGGCGAGCGGGTCGAGGGTGCCGCCGACCCACTGGGCGCCGGTGCCGCGGACCTGCTCGGCGAGACCCTCGGGGGCCTGGCCGAACATCCAGGTGGCGGTGCCGGAGGTGGTGACGCTGATCGGGCCGTGGCGGTACTCCATGGCCGGGTAGGCCTCGGTCCAGGAGAGCGAGGCCTCGCGCATCTTCAGGGCCGCCTCGTTGGCGAGGCCCACGGTCCAGCCGCGGCCGAGGAAGGTGAACTGCGAGCAGGCGACGAGTCCTTCGGGCAGCGGCTCGGCGAGCGCGGTACGGGCGTCGGCGACCGCCTCCTCGGAGTGCAGGCCGAGGTGGGCGCGGAGCAGGGTGAGCGCGGTGGTCGCGAAGCGGGTCTGCACGACGGAGCGCTCGTCGGCGAAGTCCAGCACCACGAGGTCGTCGGCCGCCTCCATCACCGGAGTCCGCGGGTCCGCGGTGATCGCGCAGGTGCGGACCCGGCCGCGCAGGTGCCCGAGCAGTTCCAGGACCTCGGTGGTGGTGCCGGACCGGGTGAGGGCGATCACCCGGTCGTAGGGGCGGCCGACCGGGAACTCGGAGGCGGCGAAGGCGTCCGTCTCGCCCTGGCCGGACTGCTCGCGCAGAGCGGCGTAGGCCTGGCCCATGAACCAGGAGGTGCCGCAGCCCACGATCGCCACCCGCTCGCCGGCGGCCGGGAGCGCGGTGCTGTTCCCGGCGGCGAGCTGAGCGGCACGGGTCCAGGTCTCGGGCTGGCTGGCCAGCTCGGTCTGCACGTGACTCATCTAGGTTCCCCACTCGAATCGATGCGTGTTTCTGCAAAATATAGCTTGGTTTCAAGCAAAAGGAAGCATTGCTGCGCAAGGTGGATAGGCTCTTCCCGATCACTACCCCGGAAGGAGCCTCCGGGGCCACGACGGAACGGAGCCGCGATGTCGCGCGATGCCCGGTGGAAGTCCCTCCTCGAACTCCTCGTGGAGCGCGGGCGGCTCGACGTCGAGGAGGCGGCGGGCGAACTCGACGTCTCCGCGGCGACCATCCGGCGCGACTTCGACCAGCTCGCCGAGCAGCAGATGCTGGTACGCACCCGGGGCGGCGCGGTGGTCCACGGCGTCTCCTACGAGCTGCCGCTGCGCTACAAGACGGCCCGCAACGCCTCCGAGAAGCAGCGCATCGCCAAGGCCGTCGCCGAGCTGGTCACCCCGGGCCAGGCGGTCGGCCTCACCGGCGGCACCACCAGCACCGAGGTCGCCCGCTGCCTCGCGGTACGCCCCGATCTCGGCACCGGCTCCCCCGCGCTGACCATCGTCACCAACGCCCTCAACATCGCCAACGAGCTGGCGGTGCGGCCCCAGTTCAAGATCGTGGTGACCGGCGGCGTCGCCCGCGCCCAGTCCTACGAGCTGATCGGTCCGCTGGCCGACGGGGTGCTGGGCCAGATCACCATGGACGTCGCGGTGCTCGGCGTGGTCGCCTTCGACCCGGAGCACGGCGCCGCCGCCGACGACGAGGCCGAGGCGGCGATCAACCGCCTGCTGTGCGAGCGCGCGGACCGGGTGGTGGTCGCCGCCGACTCCAGCAAACTCGGCAAGCGCGCCTTCGCCCGGATCTGCGCGGCGGACCGGGTGGACACCCTGGTCACCGACACCGCCGCGGGCGAGGAGATCACCGGCCGCTTCGAGGAGGCGGGCATCCGGGTCGTCCGGGTCTGAGCCGCGCGCGGGCACCGGTGCCGCACCCGCGGACTCCGGCCGGTCCGGGGGCATCCGCTGCGGCCGGTCCGGGGGCATCCGCTCAGGCCGGGGCGGGACGGAAGCGGAGAGGTTCAGGCAGAATCGCGGCATGGAGATCTCCGCGTACACCGGATTCCTGGACCGCGAGGGCCGCCTCCTCGCCGAGGCGGCCGAAGAGGCGGGCCTCGACGCCAAGGTGCCCACCTGTCCGGGCTGGCAGGTACGCGACCTGGTCCGGCACACCGCGACGGTGCACCGCTGGGCCACCGGCTTCGTCCGCGAGGGCCGCACGGAGACCCGGCCCATGGACGCGGAGGGCGGGCTCGACGGCGCCGAGCTGCTCACCGACTTCCGCGCGGGGCACGGCGCGCTGCTCGGCGCGCTGGAGTCCGCCACCCCCGAGCTGGACTGCTGGACCTTCTTCGCGGCGCCCTCCCCGCTCGCCTTCTGGGCCCGGCGGCAGGCGCACGAGACGACCATGCACCGCTTCGACGCCGACTCGGCGCGCGGCGGCACCCCCGCCCCGGTCGACGGGGTGCTCGCGGTCGACGGCATCGACGAGCTGCTGACCGGCTTCCACGGCCGCAGGCGCAGCCGGGTCCGCACTCCCGAACCGCGCACCGTCCACGTCCTCACCACCGACGAGGGCGCCTCCTGGACCCTGCGCCTGTCGGACGGACCGCCCGTCGCCGAACGCGGACTCAGCGGCGAGCCCGACTGCGTTCTCTCCGGCCCGGCCTCCAAGCTCTACCTGGCCCTGTGGAACCGCGTACCCTTCCCGGAGATCACCGGCGACGCCCGCCTGGCGGCGCTGTGGCGGGAGACGTCCGCGATCGTCTGAGCGAGGTCGGCGTCGGGACCGGGGTCCGCGTCGGGAGCGGCAACTTCCGTACGCTGCAAGGGTTCTGACGGCACATCACCTCTGCCGCCCCGGGGAGCCGGAAGCCGGTCGGGCCGGCGCACGAGCCGGCGGAAGGAGCAACCGCCCGCCATGATCCTCCCGAAGGTCCGGGACCCCCGCTTCGTGACGATCCGCCGCGGCGGGACCCTCACCGACGCCGATCACCACCTCCTCGCCCTGTGGGCGGCCTCCTGCGCGGAGCACGTGCTCGGACTGTTCGAGGCGGTACGGCCCGCCGACCCGCGCCCGCGGCAGGCGATCGAGGGGGCGCGCGCCTGGGTGCGCGGCGAGCTGCGGATGATGGAGGCGCGGGCGACCGGCGGCCATGCGATGGGCGCGGCCCGGGAGCTGCGCGGGGCGGCCCGGCACGCCGCGTACGCCGCGGGCCAGGCCGGAGTGGTCGCCCATGTCGCCGCGCACGAACTGGGTGCGGCCGCCTATGCGATCAAGGCCGCCCGGGCCGCCGCGCCGAAGGGCGGGGCCGAGGCCGCGGGGCGCCGGGAGTGCCGGTGGCAGCGCGAGCAACTGCCTGCGGAGATCCGGGAGTTGGTCCTCGACGACCAGCGGCTGCGGAACGGCGTCTGCTGGTCGGTGTTCGGCTGCTGAGCGCCGCCGCCCGGGGCGGTCAGGCGTGCCGGGCGGTCCGCTCCTCGTCCAGCATCCGCCGGAGCACGGCCCGCTGCAGCGGCAGCACTTCCTCGTGCAGGGCGCGGCCCTTCCTGGTGAGCTGGACGCTGACGCCGCGGCGGTCCTCGGCGCACATCGCGCGCTCGACGAGACCGTCCTTCTCCAGCCGTCCGATGAGACGGGAGAGCGCGCTCTGACTCAGGTGCACGCATCCGGCGATCTCCTGCACCCGGAAGGAGCACTCGCCGCTCTCATTGCCCGTCGCGAGGACGTCGAGGACCTCGAAGTCGCTTGCGCCCAGGCCGTGTTGGTGCAGCGCGCGGTCCAGCTCGCACATGGTGCGCGCATGGACGGCCAGAATGCCGCGCCACTGCTCCACGAGACCGTCTCCGGCATTCGTCGCCACCATGGAGCGCACCGTAGCAGAATCCAGAGATCATTGCATCCACATTAAATGCACTTGCATTCAATGCACGCGCATGTACTGTTGCTGCCCATGACCTCTCCGCTCAACCCTTCCGCTCCCCAGGAACGCTGGACACCGCGTCTGTGGGGGACGCTGCTCGTCCTGTGCACCGCGATGTTCCTGGACGCGCTCGACGTCTCGATGGTGGGAGTCGCCCTCCCCTCCATCGGCACCGAACTCGACCTGTCCACCTCGTCCTTGCAGTGGATCGTCAGCGGCTACATCCTCGGCTACGGAGGGCTGCTGCTGCTCGGCGGCCGAGCGGCCGACCTGCTCGGACGGCGCCGCGTCTTCCTCGTCGCCCTCGGGGTGTTCGCCGTCGCCTCGGTCCTCGGCGGGCTCGTCGATTCCGGACCGCTGCTGATCGCCAGCCGCTTCATCAAGGGCCTCAGCGCCGCCTTCACCGCCCCGGCGGGACTGTCGATCATCACCACGACCTTCGCCGAGGGACCGGTCCGCAACCGCGCGCTGTCCATCTACACCACCTGCGCCGCCACCGGCTTCTCCATGGGCCTGGTCCTCTCCGGCCTGCTCACGGAGGCGAGTTGGCGCTACACCATGCTGCTGCCCGCGCCGATCGCCCTGCTCGCCCTGCTCGCGGGCCTCCGGCTCATCCCGCGCAGCGAGCGCCAGGAGGCAGGCGGCGGCTACGACGTCCCGGGCGCCGTCACCGGCACCCTCTCCATGCTGCTGCTCGTCTTCACCGTGGTCCAGGCACCCGAGGCGGGCTGGGCCTCCGCCCGGACCCTGCTCTCCTTCCTCGCCGTCGCCGCGCTGCTCGCCCTCTTCGTCCGTATCGAACTGCGCAGCCCCAGCCCGCTGGTGCGGCTCGGCGTGCTGCGCTCCGGCAGCCAGGTCCGCGCGCAGCTGGGCGCCATGGCCTTCTTCGGCTCGTATGTGGGCTTCCAGTTCCTGGTGACCCAGTACATGCAGTCGCTGCTCGGCTGGTCCGCGCTGCAGACGGCGCTCGCCTTCCTGCCCGCGGGCGCGCTCGTCGCCCTCTCGGCGACCGGCATCGGCTCGGTCATCGACCGCTTCGGCACCCCGCGCCTGATCGTGCTGGGCTTCGCCTCGATGGTCCTCGGCTACGCCCTCTTCCTGCGCGCGGACCTCGACCCGCAATACGCCGCGGTCATCCTGCCCTCGATGCTGCTGATCGGCGCGGCCTGCGCCCTGGTCTTCCCCTCGCTCAACATCCAGGCCACCAACGGCGTCGCCGACCACGAGCAGGGCATGGTCTCCGGCCTGCTCAACACCTCGATCCAGGTGGGCGGCGCCCTCTTCCTCGCCATCGTGACCGCGGTGGTCACCGCGGGCGGCACGGAGCAGGACACCCCGCAGCAGGTCCTCGACAGCTTCCGGCCCGGCCTGGTCGTCGTCACCCTGGTCGCCGCCGCCGGACTGCTGCTCACCCTGCCCGGACTGCGCACCCGCCGCCCGGCGCACTCCGTGGTGGTCGCCCGCTCGGCACCCGAAGCCTCGACAGGCACGGCGGACCCGGCGAAGACGGCGGCGGAACCGGTCGCGGCCCGCGAATGAGCAGCCCGTAGGTGTTCAACTGCGCCCGCCGGACGAGGTGTTGTCCGGCGGGCGCCCTTCCGCGAGACTCGCGGCATGGGACGCCGGGGGCAGCGGGAGCGGGACGCGATCACGGTCGAGATCGGCTACGCGCTGTGCAGCGCGCTCCTCGCCGCGGCGCTGGTCTTCGGCGCGGTGGCCGGGCCCACCTTCGTCTTCGCGCTGCCCGACCTCGCCACACGCCTGCTGCGCCTCGGCGCCATCGGGCTCGCCACCGCGGTCTTCTCGCTCCGCGTGGTCTTCGTGCTGTGGCGCTTCACCGGCCGGGCTCAGCCCAGCCAGCCCGGCCGTACCAGGCCCGACTCGTAGGCCAGCACGACGAGTTGGGCCCGGTCCCGGGCGCCCAGCTTCACCATGGTGCGGCTGACGTGGGTCTTCGCGGTGAGCGGGCTGACGACCAGGCGCCGCGCGATCTCCTCGTTGGACAGGCCGATGCCGACCAGCGCCATCACCTCCCGCTCCCGCTCGGTCAGCGCGGCGAGGGAGCGCGCCGCCGCCGGTTCCTTGGAGCGGGCCGCGAACTCCGCGATCAGCCGCCTGGTCACCCCCGGGGAGAGCAGGGCGTCCCCCTCGGTCACCGCCCGTACCGCGCGCAGCAGTTCCTCGGGCTCGGTGTCCTTGACCAGGAAGCCGGAGGCACCGGAGCGGATCGCCTCGAAGACGTACTCGTCCAGCTCGAAGGTGGTCAGCATCACCACGCGCACCGCGGCGAGTTGCTCGTCGCCGGTGATCCGGCGGGTGGCGCCGAGTCCGTCGAGCAGCGGCATCCGGATGTCCATCAGGACGACATCCGGGCGCAGTTGGCGCACCAGGCGCACCGCCTCCTCGCCGTCGGCGGCCTCGCCCGCCACCTCGATGTCGGGCTGGGCGTCGAGCAGGGCCCGGAATCCCGCCCGGACCAGCGACTGGTCGTCGGCGAGCAGTACGCGGATCAACGGTCCTCCTCCAGGGAAGCGGCGGCGAGCGGAAGCAGGGCGCTGACGCGGAAGCCGCCGTCCTCGCGGGGCCCGGCCTCGATGGTGCCACCGAGGGCCCCGGCCCGCTCCCGCATCCCGGCCAGCCCGTTGCCGCTGCCGCCGGCCTGTTCGCCGGTGGCGGGCCCGTCGTCGTCCACGACGAGGCGCAGCGCCCCGGGCTCGTAGCAGAGGCGGACCCGGGCACCGCGGGAGCCCGAGTGGCGGACGACATTGGTCAGCGCCTCCTGCACGATGCGGAAGGCGGCGAGGTCCGCGCCCGGGGGCAGGGGCCGGGGGCCGCCCTCGGTGCGTACCTCCACGGTGAGGCCGGCGTCCGCGGCCTGCTGGACGAGCTCCGGCAGGCGCCCGAGGCCGGGCGCGGGCGCGCGCGGCGCGTCGCCCGGCGTGCGCAGGGTGTCGAGCACCTGCCGCACCTCGCCGAGCGCCTCCTTGCTGGCCGCCTTGATGGTGATCAGGGCGGACCTGGCCTGCTCCGGGTCGGAGTCGAGGAGGGCGAGGCCCACCCCGGCCTGGACGTTGATGACGGAGATGCTGTGCGCGAGCACGTCGTGCAGTTCGCGCGCGATCCGCAGGCGCTCCTCGTCGGCGCGGCGCCGCGCCGCCTGCTCCCGTTCGGCGCGCTCGCGCCGCCACTGCTCCCGCTTGGTGCGGGCCAGTTCGGCGAGCGCGATGACGGCGGCGGCCCAGGTGGCGATGCCGATCTCCTGGGTCCAGGGCGCGGGATCGTCCCCGCCGGGCGGCAGCCACCGGTAGAGCCAGTGCGCCACCAGGAGATGGCCCGCCCAGAGCATCCCGGCCGCCGACCAGGCCGCCCTCCGGTGCCCGCAGAGCACGGCGCTGAAGCAGCCGACCGCCACCGTCAGGAAGACCGGTCCGTACGGGTAGCCCGCGCCGAGGTAGAGCATCGCGGCGGCGGCCGTCACGAAGGCGACCGGCACCGGGAAGCGCCACCGCCACAGCAGCGAGGCCGAGCCGCCGACGAGCAGCAGCCGGGAGAAGAGGTCGAGCGGCTCGCGCTCCGGCTGGCCCTTGGCCGCGAAGGTCGAGCCGACGAGCACGAAGACGGTGACGAGCAGCGTCGAGGCCCAGGGCAGGCCGGTGCGCTCCTCCGCCGCCGCCCGCCGCGGCTCCCGCCACCAGTGGGCCAGGCGCCGCAGCGGCGGGGCCCCGCGGGAGGGGGCGCCGCCGCGGTTCCCGGTGGGCTGCTGTTCCATGGCGGCCACGCTATGCGCCGCGGGCGGCCGGGGGCGTCAGCCGGGCGTGGTGGCCGCGGCTACTCCCCGGGGAGTACGCCCCGGGGAGCCGGGTGCTCAGCCGTCCAGGGCCGAGAGCGCCCGCCGGGCCACCGGGTGGGTGCGTACGATCTCGCCGAGCGTGGTCGAGCCCCGGGTGATCTTGGCGAAGGCCTTCCAGGCGGGCCGGAAACCGGTGATCGCCGCGTGCAGCAGGCTCGGCTTGCGCTCGAAGGCCTTCAGCATGCGGCTGCCGACGCTCATCTCCACGCCGAGCCCGGCCTTGACCGCGAAGGCGTAGTTGAGCGCTTGGCGCCGGGCGTCCACCGCGTCGCCCGACTCGGCGAGGCGCACCGCCCACTCCCCCGCCATCCGCCCGGAGCGCAGGGCGAAGGAGATGCCCTCCCGGGTCCACGGCTCCAGCATCCCGGCGGCGTCCCCGCAGACCAGGACCCGGCCGCGGGAGAGCGGCGAGTCCTCGGTGCGGCAGCGGGTGAGGTGGCCCGAGGAGACCTCCGGGGTGAAGCCCGCGAGGCCGAGCCGCGCGATGAAGTCCTCCAGGTACCGCTTGGTCGCCCCGCCCTCGCCGCGCGCCGAGATCACGCCCACCGTCAGGGTGTCGCCCTTGGGGAAGACCCAGCCGTAACTGCCCCGCAGCGGGCCCCAGTCGATGAGGACGCGGCCCGCCCAGTCCTCGGCCACGGTCGGCGGCACCGGGATCTCCGCCTCCAGGCCGAGGTCGACCTGCCGCAGCTTGACCCCCACATGGGCGCCTATCCGGCTGGCGCTGCCGTCCGCGCCGACCACGCTGCGGGCGAGCACCGTCTCGCCGCTCTGCAGCACGACGGCGACGGTACGGCGGTCGGGGACCTCGGGGCCGTGCTGCTCGACCCGGGCGACCGTGGCGCCGGTGCGCAGTTCGGCACCGGCCTTCTGGGCGTGCTCGACGAGCAGATGGTCGAACTCGGCCCGGTTCACGAGCCCGAAGAGCATCTGCTTGGAGCGGCGGGTACGGGCGAAGCGGCCCTCCAGCGAGAAGGTGACCGCGTGCACCCGATCCCGCAGCGGCAGTTCGAAGCCGGGCGGCAGCGCGTCGCGCGAGGGGCCGATGATGCCGCCGCCGCAGGTCTTGTACCGGGGCAGCGAGGCCTTCTCCAGGAGCAGGACCCGCCGTCCCGCCACCGCCGCCGCATAGGCGGCCGAGGCCCCTGCCGGTCCGGCTCCGACCACGACCACGTCCCAGGTCACCTGGGCGTCGTCGGAAGAGTTCTCGCTGCTCACGCTGGTCTCCGCTCCCCATTCACGTGTGTGGCGCATCCTTCCGGGCATCCTACGGCGGGCTTCGCCGAGGACCGCCGTGAAAGGATCGGCACGGCCTCGCATGCACACAATGCACGGGCGAGGCACATCAGATGTACACCTACGACCAACGTCGTACCGACCTGGAGCGTGCCCATGCCGAGCCATCCGATCGCAGAGACGGTCGCCACACTGATGCCCCGTGCCAGGACGGAGCTGGCGGAACTGGTGGCCTTCAAGTCGGTGGCGGACTTCGACCGGTTCCCGAGGAGCGAGAGCGAGCGCGCCGCCCGCTGGGTCGGCGACGCCTTGCGCGCCGAGGGCTTCCAGGACGTGGAGATCCTGGACACGCCGGACGGCACCCAGTCGGTGTACGGCCTGCTGCCCGGCCCCGAGGGCGCGCCGACGGTCCTGCTCTACGCCCACTACGACGTGCAGCCCCCGCTCGACGAGGCCGCCTGGACGACGCCGCCCTTCACCCTGACCGACCGCGAGGGCCGCTGGTACGGGCGCGGCGCGGCCGACTGCAAGGGCGGGCTGATCATGCATCTCACCGCCCTGCGCGCCCTCAAGGCGAACGGCGGTGTCCCGGTCTCGGTGAAGATCATCGTCGAGGGCTCCGAGGAGCAGGGCACCGGCGGCCTGGAGCGCTACGCGGAGCAGCACCCCGAACTGCTGCGCGCGGACACCGTGGTGATCGGCGACACCGGCAACTTCCGGGTGGGCGTGCCGACCGTGACCGCCACGCTGCGCGGGATGACCCTGGTCCGCGTCCAGATCGACACCCTCGCGGGCAATCTGCACTCCGGGCAGTTCGGCGGGGCGGCACCGGACGCGCTGGCCGCCCTCATCCGGGTACTGGACTCGCTGCGGGCCCCGGACGGCTCGACCCGCGTGGACGGACTCACCGACCAGGAGACCTGGGAGGGGCTGGACTACACGGACGAGGACTTCCGCTCCGATGCCCGGGTCCTCGACGGGGTCGAGCTGATCGGCTCCGGCTCGGTCGCCGAACGGCTGTGGTCGCGGTACGCGGTGACCGTGCTCGGCATCGACAGCCCCTCGGTCGCCGGGGCCACCCCCTCGGTCCACGCGAACGCGGCGGCGCTGGTGAGCCTGCGGGTGCCGCCGGGCGGTGACGCCACCGAGGCCACCAAACTCCTGAGGGCCCATCTGGAGGCGCACACCCCCTGGGGCGCCCGGGTGCGGAGCGAACAGGTCGGCCAGGGGCAGGCCTTCCGCGCCGACACCAGCGGCCCCGGCTACACCGCCATGGCCCGGGCGATGGCGGTCGCCTACCCCGGCCAGGAGATGCAGATCGCCGGTCAGGGCGGCTCGATCCCGCTCTGCAACACCCTCGCCTCGCTCTACCCGGAGGCGGAGATCCTCCTCATCGGCCTGAGCGAGCCCTCGGCCAGCATCCACGCGGTCGACGAGAGCGTCTCGCCCGAGGAGTTGGAGCGGATGTCGGTGGCCGAGGCCGTCTTCCTCCGCGACTACGCGACCCGCGACTGACCCGCCCTCCCCTTCACAGCGGGCACCCTTCCCCCGAACCCGGCCTCGCCGCACGGCAGTTGACCCTGCCGCCGCCCGCGAGGCCGGGTTCGGCGCATGTACGCACCGGTCCCCGCCCCACGGCGAGAAGCATCCGCCCGTAGACAGTGTCTACCTCCCCCTGGTAGACACTGTCCATGCCCGACACCCCAGCCGCGCCCCGGCTCCAACTCCCGTCCTCGGACACCCCGTTACGAGAACGCCTCATCGACGCCGGGGCCGCGCTCGTGGCCAGGGAGGGCAGTGCCTCGGTGGGGCTGCGCGAGATCGCGCGGGAGGCGGGGGTCTCGCACGGCGCCCCGCGCCGCCACTTCCCCACGCACCACGCGCTGCTCTCCGCCGTCGCCCGCCGCGGCTTCGCGGACCTGACCGCCCGCTTCACCGCGGCCACCCGGGCCACCGACCCGCCACGCACCCGACTCCTCTCCCTGGGCCGGGAGTACGTGCACTTCGCGCAGGAGCAGCCGGGCATGTTCGAGCTGATGTTCCGTCATGATCTGCTGGACAGCACCCAGTACGGCACGGGGCAGGACGCGCCGGCCCCGCCCCGGCTCCGCGAGTCGACGCTCCCGCTCTTCACCGGTGTCGTACAACTCCTCACCGCACACCGCGAGTTGCTGCCCGCCGCCCAACGCCCGGGACTTGCACCGGAGTTGGCCGCCGCCGCACTCTGGTCGGGACTGCACGGGCTGGCCCGGCTGTGGTCCGCGGGCAGCCTGCCGCTGGCCCTGGACGGCAGCCGGGGCCAGGAGACCGGGGCACCGGACCGGCTCGACGAACTGCTCGCCGCCGTCCTGGACGCGTACGCGCCCCCGGCGGCCCGGTGACCACCGCCGGGCAGCAGCGGCTCGCCCTGTCGGTCAGCTGCGCCGGGGCGATGTTCGTCGCCCTGGACGGCACGGTCCTGATGGTGGCGCAGCCGCGTCTCGCCGAGGACCTCGGGGCGAGCCTGGACCAGGTCCAGTGGAGCAGCACCGGCTATCTGCTCGCCGTGGCCGCCCTCCTGGTGACCGCCGGGCGCCTCGGCGACCGCTACGGGCACCCCCGGCTGCTGCTGCTCGGACTGCTCGGCTTCGGCGCCGCCTCGGCCGGGATCGCGCTGGCGCCGGGCATCGGCTGGGTGGTGGGACTGCGCTGCCTGCAGGGCGTCTTCGGGGCGCTGCTCCAGCCGGCCACCCTGGCGGTGCTGCGGCTCAGCCACCCGCCGGAGAGGCTGGGCGGTGCGGTGGCCGTGCGGACCAGCGCCATCGGGCTGGCGGCCGCCGCCGGGCCGCTGCTCGGCGGTGTACTGGCCGCCCGGCTCGGCTGGCGGGCGGTCTTCCTGGTCAATGTCCCGGTGGCCTTCGCCGTCGCGGCGCTCACCCTCGCCCTCCGGCTGCCCGAACCGCCGAGGGACAGGCGGCCCCGACTCGGCCTCGGCGGCGCCCTGTTGCTGGGCGCCGCGCTGGCGGGGCTGACCCACACCCTGGTCGGCGTCCCCGTGCACGGCTGGAACTCCGCGCCCACACTGGCGAGTTCGGCCGCCACCGCGCTGCTCGGCGCGCTCTTCGCCGGACACCAGCGCCGTGCCGCCGAGCCCTTCCTCCCCTCCGCCGTCCTGCGCTCGCGCGCGGTGGCGGCCTCGACCGCCCTGCTGCTGCTCGCCTCGGCCGCCCTGTTCGGGACGCTGTTCACCTGCACCTTCGTCCTTCAGGACGTCCTCGGACTCGACCCGCTGGGCGCCGCGCTGCGCGTCCTCCCGCTGACCGCCCTGATGGTCCTCCAGGCCCCGGTGGCGGCCGGGCTGGTACGCCGGTACGGGGCGCGCGCCACCGCGGCGGGCGGGGTGCTCCTGCTGGCGCTCGGTGCCGGGGCCCTGTCGCGGACCGCCGCGGACCAGGGCTGGGCCGGGAGCGGCCTGGCCTACGCCGCCCTCGGCGCCGGTTTCGCCACCGTGCTGGTCACCGCCACCGGGACCGTGGTGGGCGACGCGCCCCCGGCCCACGCCGGCGTGGTCGGCGGCCTCAAGCAGACCGCGATGAACACCGGCCCCCTGCTCGGCATCGCCCTGGCCACCGACACCCTGCTCCTCGCCTCCCCCGCGGGCCGCGCCCTCCCCGGGGCGGACGGCGGCGCCTCAGCCGCCGGGGCCGGGGCGACGCTCCTGCTGCTCGGCGCGGTCGCCCTGCTCGGGCTCGTCCCCGCCCTGCTGCTGCCCGCCCGCCCCGGGCGCCGCGCCGGGGCGGACCCGGCACCCGGCCCCGTACCGCGGCGTCAGTCCAGCGGGACGCCGTCCTCCAGGTAGCGCACCGCGCCCTCGGCCCGGGCCCGCAGCGCCCAGCGCAGCCGGATGAAGCGCACCGGCGGCAGCAGGGCCTCGGCCTCCTCCTCGGTCACAAAGCGCCAGTCGCGCAACTCACCGCCGGGCAGGGTCACTTGGCGCCCCTCGGCGACCCGGCCGCCGTCGAAGAGGAGCCGGATGCCGCCGTGGCCGGGCGGGGCGGGTCGCTCCCAGTCGACCACCAGGAGCCGCGGCCTGCCCTCCAGGGCGAGCCCGGTCTCCTCGGCCACCTCCCGCACGGCGGCCAGCGCGGGCGACTCCCCGGTCTCGACGACCCCGCCCGGGAACTCCCAGCCCGCCTTGTACGTCGGGTCCACCAGGAGCACCCGGTCCCGCGCGTCGAAGAGCAGCACCCCCGAGGCGAGCGTCTGGCTGCGCGGCTCGGGCGTCTGCACGATGTCGGTGACGGGCGCCGCGCCCCCGGCGACCGCCTCGGCGATCCGGACGGCGGTCTCGTGGGGGGTGAGGGCGCTGTTGTCGATGAGGCAGGCGTCCGCGGCGAGCCAGCCGGACAGTGCCGAGCGGTACAGCTCCCGGTCGGTGTCGGCCTGTTGGGGACCCTCCTCGGCGCCCTCCGCGCGGGCTGCCTCCGCCCGTGCCCGCAGGATCGTTTCCCCAGGTGCGAGGGCCAGATGCCGGACGCCGATGCGCCGTGCGGCGAGGGCGCCGAAGATCTCGTCGCGGTGCTCCTGGCGGAGCAGGCCGAGGGGGACCACGAGGACTCCGCCCACCTCCGCGTGCAGCGCCGCGATCGCCTCCACGGTCAGCCGCCGCCAGATGGCGGGCCCGCCCGCCCGCGCCCGTTCGGGCGGCAGCAGCCGGGCCGGCGCGCCGCGGACCGCCTCGGGATCGAAGAGTGTGCTGTTCGGGATCAGTTCGATCAGCTCGCGCGCGGCGGACCGCTTGCCCGCGCCGAACGCACCGTTGATCCAGACGATCACGGTTCCCCCTCTGCTGTTGGCCTCCTGAGGCTTGCCCGCAACACCGCTCCCCGAAAACCCGGTCGCCCTCCGGCAAGAGCCCCGAGTGTGCCCGGGGCCGTCAAGGGCGACCCCGGCCCTTCACACCATCGTGTGGCGCTCTGTACCGGGAAGGCGTACACCGCCCGCCCGCGCCGCCCGGCTCCCCTACCGTGACCGGCACAACGCTCCGTACATCCGGCCACCCGTGCGCCTGGCCACGGGTCCCGTTCGATGCCGCCCGCCGCGTCCGCGGCGGGCGACGGGCATGGGGGAGTTTCATGCAGCAGGGGGATCAACTCGTCCTCGTCGCACAGGACCCGGAGGCCACTCCGAGGGTCCACCACCGCGAGGGCTTCACCGTGGTCGAACTCCACGGCGAGCTCGACATTCTCGCCTTCCATCACACCGCGCCGCTCCTCGACGCCCTGAGCGGCGAGCAGGCCCCCGCGATCGTCGTGGACCTGCACCGCACCACCTTCTGCGACTGCTCGGGCCTCGGCCTGCTCGCCCGTACGAGCAGACGCGCGGCCGAGCACGGCGGCCGGGTCCTGCTGGTCTGCACGCACCCTCTGCAACGGCGGATCCTCGCTCTCACCGGACTCGACCGGAGCCTGCCGCCGCACACCACCCTCGACGAGGCGCTGGCGGCGGCCGCGGCAGCACCGGTCAGCCGATGACGCTCGCCTCGCGCGGCGCACCGCCGAGCGCCGCGGCGGCCGCGCCGACCAGTCCGGCGTCCGTCCCCATCCGGGCGGGGGCGACACTCAGTCCGCGTACGAAGGACAGGGTGGCGTACTCCTGAAGTGCCGTCCGCAGCGGTCCGAAGAGGACCTCGCCGGACTTCGCCACTCCCCCGCCGATCACGGCGATGTCGATCTCCACCAGGGTCGCCGTCGCCGCGATCCCGGCGGCCAGCGCCCGCGCCGCCCGCACGAAGGAGGCGGCGGCGACCGGGTCCCCGGCCTCGGCCGCGGCGGCCACCGCGGCGGCGGTGGGCTCGGCGTCCCCGGCGGGCCGCCAGCCCTCGGCCAGCGCGCGCCGCGTGATGTTCGGCCCGCTCGCGATCCGCTCCACACAGCCGCGCGCCCCGCAGGGGCAGGGGTCGCCGTCGAGGTCCACGCTGATGTGGCCGATGTGCCCCGCGTTGCCGGTGGGGCCCGAGTGCAGCGCCCCGCCGAGGACCAGCCCGCCGCCGACACCGGTGGAGACCACCATGCACAGGGCGTTGTCATGCCCCTTGGCGGCGCCCTGCCAGTGCTCCGCGGCGGCGATGGCCACCCCGTCGCCGACCAGCTCCACGGGCAGCGCCCCGGTCAGTTGCCGTACGCCGTCCACCAGGGGAAAGCCGCGCCAGCCGGGGATGTTGACCGGGCTCACCGTCCCCGCGGAGGCGTCCACCGGACCCGCGCTGCCGATGCCGATCGCCCGTACCGCGGGCCACAGCACCGAGGAGGTCAGCTCGGCGAGCACCGCCTCGACGGCACGCATCACCGACTCGCCGCTCTCCTGGGCCGGGGTGGGCCGCTGCCCGCGCAGCACGATGCGCCCACTGCTGTCGACCAGAGCTCCGGCGATCTTGGTCCCGCCGATGTCGAGCGCGGCGACGAGGTCGGTGTGCATCAGTGTGAGTTCTCCCTGAGGAAAAGAGCAGGCCTTGAGTCTGCAACAGACAGTCTCCCCCACTCTTGACAACGTTGTCCAGGCTCTATGCTCAAACCCACATCCTCACACCGATACCGACGACAGGACAGTACACCGTGGTCGAGACCAATCGACGGGCAGAGAACCGCTACGGAAACCGGCCCACGATGAAGGATGTGGCCGCCCGGGCGGGGGTCGGGCTCAAGACGGTCTCGCGGGTGGTCAACGGCGAGTCGGGAGTCACCGCCGACACCGAGCGGCGGGTCCAGGAGGCGATCGAGGCGCTCGGCTTCCGGCGCAACGACAGCGCCCGGGTGCTGCGCAAGGGCCGCACCTCCAGCATCGGCCTGGTCCTGGAGGATCTCGCGGACCCCTTCTACGGCCCGCTCAGCCGCGCGGTGGAGGAGGTCGCCCGCGCCCACGGCGCCCTGCTCATCAACGGTTCCAGCGCCGAAGACCCGGACCGCGAGCAGGAGTTGGCGCTCGCCCTGTGCGCACGGCGGGTGGACGGTCTGGTGATCATCCCGGCCGGGGACGACCACCGCTATCTGGAGCCCGAGCTGCGGGCCGGGGTCGCCACCGTCTTCGTCGACCGCCCCGCGGGGGGCATCGACGCCGATGTGGTGCTCTCCGACAACTACGGCGGCTCCTACACCGGCACCGCCCACCTCATCGCCCACGGCCACCGCCGGATCGGCTTCATCGGCGACCAGGTCGGAATCCACACCGCCGCCGAGCGGCTGCGCGGCTACCAGGCGGCGATGGAGGACGCCGGGCTCCCCGTGCACGAGAGCTGGGTCTCCTCCGGGGACACCCACCCGGAGCGGGTCCGCAAGGCCGCCGAGTCGATGCTCACCGGCAGCGAGCCGGTGACCGCCCTCTTCGCGGGCAACAACCGGGTGACGGTGACCGCCGTGCGGGTGCTCGCCGGACCCGGGCACCACGCGGCGCTGGTCGGCTTCGACGACTTCGAGCTGGCCGATCTGCTCAGCCCCGCCGTCACGGTGGTCGCCCAGGACTCCGCCCAGATAGGGCGCACCGCGGCCGAGCGGCTCTTCCGCCGTCTCGGGGGCACCCCTCTGGAGGCGGAGCGCATCGAGCTTCCGGTGCGCCTGATCGCCCGCGGCTCCGGCGAACTGCCGCCCGCGGGCTGAGGCGCCGACGCTCCGGGGTGCCCGTCAGCAGTACGGCAGTCCGGGCACCGGGGCGTCGTCGGCGCCGCCCTTGATGTTGACCACGTTCACGAAGACCTGGGTGTTGCCGCTGTCGTCGTCGGTCTTGGCGGACCAGATGTTGGTGTACTTGCCCGCGTTCTCCCGGCGGCCGAGGTTCTGCTGGCAGAAGAAGTAGCTGGTGCCCGCGCGCAGGATCCCCGCCTCGGCCCCGGCCGCGGTGTACGAGGTCGCGGTGCGCCACACCTGGCAGTTGAACTTCCCGCCGCCGATGCCGTGGCAGACCGGCGCCGCCTCCCCTCCCGGCCGACCGGGGGGCTTCGGTTTCGGCTTCGGCTTCGGCGCCTTGCTCCTACCGGCCGGGGAGTCCGGCTTCGCGGAGGCGGCAGGCCGGTCCCCGCCCTTCTCCGGGCGGGGCCGGGGCTTCTTCTCGCCGCCGGGGGCTCCGCGGCTCCCCTCGGCCGAGGGCTCGCGCGCGCTCCCGGACGAGGCGCCGCCGCTCCCGGCCTCGTCCGCGGTCCCGTCCGAACCGTTCATCAGGGCGAGACCGGTCGCGGCGACGGCGAGCACCACGGCCACCGCCACCGCGACGAGGAGGACCGGCCCACGGCGCTTGCTCTCACCGCGCCGCGGCTGCGGACGGGTGTCCCGGCGCGGCGGCTGCCCGGCCGGCGGCTGCCCGGGCCCGTACGGCGTCGCGGGCGCCCCCTGCTCCCAGCTGCCGGGCGCGCCCGCCTGGTGGGCCGCGGGTGCCTCGCCGAAGGCGGCTCCGGCGGCGGGCGGGCCGAACGCGGCCGCGGGAGGCGCCGCGGGCGGGTATCCGTAACCCCCGTGGGACAGCGGGGAGTTCGGGGTGGTGGGCCGCTCGGCCCCGGGTCCCGGCGGCGGTGCCGTCTGCCCGGCCGCGACCGCGCGCAGCTGCGCCGCCGCCTCCTCGGCCCCCGGCCGCCACCGCGGGTCCTTGTGCAGCAGCCGCTCCAGTACGGGCATCAGCGCACCGGCGCGCCGTGGTACGGGCAGCGGCTCGGCGACGATCGCGGAGAGCGTCGACCAGGTGGACGTACGGCGGAAGGGGGAGGCGCCTTCCACGGCCGCGTACAGGGTGGCGCCCACCGCCCAGAGGTCGGAGGCGGGACCCGGCTGCTGCCCCTGGGCGCGCTCCGGGGCCAGGAAGTCGAGGGAGCCGACGATCTCGCCGCTGCGGGTCAGACGGGAGGTGGAGCCGTCCCCGGGGTCGTCCATGGTGGCGATGCCGAAGTCGGTGAGCACGGTGCGGCCCGAGCGGTCGCACAGGATGTTGCCCGGTTTCACGTCGCGGTGCAGGACGCCCACCGCGTGCGCCGCGGCGAGGGCTTCGAGGACATCGGCGCCGAGGGCGGCGGCCTCGCGCGGGTCGAGGAGGCCGCGCTCGCGGAGTATGTCGTCGAGGGAGGGCCCGTCCACGAGCTCCATCACGATCAGCGGCCGGCCCTCGACCTGGGTCACATCGTGCACCGCGATCACCCCGGGGTGGCGCACCCGGGCGGCCGCGCGGGCCTCGCGCCGCATCCGCAGCTGCATGTCGGCGAGTTCGGGGCCCGCGGTGTCCGTATAGGTCCGCAGCTCCTTGACGGCGACCTCGCGGCCGAGGACCTCGTCCACGGCCCGCCAGACGACGCCCATCCCGCCGCGGCCGAGCTGCGCTACGGTCCGGTAGCGCCCGGCGAGCAGTCTGCCCGCGCCGTGCGCCTCCTGGTGCTCCCCCGTGTCCACCACTGCCCCGTTCCTGCGACGCCTCGTGCTGTGCGGGACAGCCTACGGGCAGCCACCGACAGCGCCGAACGTCCCGCCCGGCGCGGTCAGTTCGCGGGCTT
This sequence comes from Streptomyces physcomitrii, assembly GCF_012273655.1. GTDB lineage: Bacteria > Actinomycetota > Actinomycetes > Streptomycetales > Streptomycetaceae > Streptomyces > Streptomyces physcomitrii. The sequence goes on from NZ_JAAWWP010000013.1 coordinate 123,316, forward strand.
CCCGGCCGCGCTTCCGGGTGCCGCGAAGGCCTCCAGGTCGGCCCGGGTCAGTCCGCTGCGCCGGGCGACCTCGCCGATGTCCAGGGCGCCGCAGTCCAGTCCGCGCAGCAGTTGCGCGCTGAGCGCCCGGGCCGTGGCGGGTTCGTCGAGCACCTGTCCCGGGGTGCTGTTGGCGTACGCGGCGAGGCGGCCCGCGGCGGCCGGGAGCAGTTCGCGGTGGAAGGCGAAGACGGCGGCGTACCGGGTGGGCAGCTGCGCGGGGTGCATGTCCCAGCCCTGCCAGTAGGCGCGGGCGAGGGCCCGCCGGACCAGCCCGTAGTGCAGCCGCCAGGCCTCGTGCACCTTGGGGGTGCCGCCGACCGGCAGCACATTGCTGGAGCCGTCGGAGAGCCGTACGCCGGTGCCCGCGGCGGCCACCTGCATCACCGACTTGGCGTGGTCGGCGGCGGGGTGGTCGCTCGACTGGTGGGCGGCGGCCACCCCGAGGGCCGCGCTGTAGTCGAAGGTGCCGTAGTGCAGTCCGCGGGCCCGGCCGCGGGCGGCGTCGATCATGCGGGCGAGGGTGACGGTGCCGTCGGGGCCGAGGACCGCCTGGCTGGTCTCGACCTGGATCTCGAACCCGAGGGCGCCGTACGGGAGTTGGTGGGTGCGCTCGAAGCGGGACAGCAGGACGTCCAGGGCGGAGACCTGTTCCGGGTAGCTGACCTTGGGCAGGGTGAGCACGAGTCCGGCGGGCAGCGGGCCCTGCCGGATGAGCGCGGTGAGGAAGATGTCCAGGGTGCGGATGCCCCGCTCGCGTACGGCGGCCTCCATGCACTTCATCCGGATCCCGAAGCCGGGCGGCGCGGAGCCCTCGGCGTGGGCCTCGGCGAGCAGCCGGGCGGCGCGGGCGGCGTCGGCGTCCTCCTCGGCGGCGGAGCGGCCCCGGTAGCCGTCCTCGAAGTCGACCCGCAGGTCCTCCACGGGTTCGCTCTCCAGCTTGGCCCGCACCCGCGCGTACACCGTCTCGGCGAGTTCTCCGTCGAGGCCGAGCACCTGCCCGAAGGACTCGGCGTCCGGGGCGTGTTCGTCCAGCGCGTCCAGGGCCCGGGCGCCCCAGGAGCGGACGGTGTCCGCGGTCAGGTCGTGGGCCGGTACGTAGACGGTGTGCACGGGCTGCCGGGTGCCGGGGTCGCCCGGGTAGCGGCGGGCCAGTTCGGCGTCCACGGGGGCGAGGAGGGTCGCGAGGGTCTCGGTGACCGAGCCGCCCAGACTTGTCGCCGACTGCTCCATGCGGTCCTCCTCGGTGGGCCGGTTGACTGCCGCGCGTGACGCTAACCAGGGCCGGGGGCCAGGTCAACGAGGCCGGGAAGCGGGCGAGCCCCCGCGACCTCGGGTCACGGGGGCTCGGTCCGGCCGCGGCCGGGGGTGATCAGCCCTTGCGGGTCTTGATCTCCTCGGTCAGCTGCGGGACGACGTTGAAGAGGTCGCCCACCACACCGAAGTCGACGAGGTCGAAGATCGGCGCCTCCTCGTCCTTGTTGACCGCGACGATGGTCTTCGAGGTCTGCATACCGGCGCGGTGCTGGATCGCGCCGGAGATGCCGTTGGCGATGTACAGCTGCGGGGAGACCGACTTGCCGGTCTGGCCCACCTGGTTGGTGTGCGGGTACCAGCCCGCGTCCACGGCGGCGCGCGAGGCGCCCACCGCGGCACCGAGGGAGTCCGCGAGGGCCTCGATGACCGGGAAGTTCTCGGCGCCGTTGACACCGCGGCCACCGGAGACGACGATCGCGGCCTCGGTCAGGTCCGGGCGGCCGGTCGACTGACGCGGCGTACGGGAGACGACCTTGGTGCCGGTGGACTTCTCACCGAAGGACACCGACAGCGCCTCGACCGTGCCCGCGGCCTGGGCCGGCTCGACCGCGGCCGAGTTCGGCTTCACCGTGATGACCGGAGTGCCCTTGGACACACGGGACTTGGTGGTGAAGGAGGCGGCGAACGCGGACTGGGTGGCGACCGGGCCCTCGTCCCCGGCCTCGAGGTCCACGGCGTCGGTGATGATGCCCGAACCGATACGGACCGCCAGGCGGGCGGCGATCTCCTTGCCCTCCGCGGAGGACGGCACCAGGACGGCGGCCGGGGAGACCGCGTCGTAGGCGGCCTGCAGCGCGTCCACCTTCGGCACGACGAGGTAGTCGGCGAACTCCGGGGCGTCCGCGGTGAGGACACGTACCGCACCGTGCTCGCCGAGGACGGCGGCGGTGGACTCGGCACCCGCGCCGAGGGCGACCGCGACCGGCTCGCCGAGGCGGCGGGCCAGCGTCAGCAGCTCCAGGGTGGGCTTGCGGACGGCACCGTCCACGTGGTCGACATAGACGAGAACTTCAGCCATGGGACTTCTTCTCCTGCGAATGCGAAGGATCTGGGGCGGTGGAAGGGGTGACCGAAGCTCAGATGAACTTCTGGCTCGCGAGGAACTCCGCGAGCTGCTTGCCGCCCTCGCCCTCGTCCGTGATGATCTTGCCCGCGGTACGCGCGGGGCGCTCGGTGGCGGAGTCGACCTTGGTCCAGGCACCCTCCAGGCCGACCTCCTCGGCCTCCAGGCCCAGGTCGGACAGGTCCCAGGACTCCACCGGCTTCTTCTTGGCCGCCATGATCCCCTTGAAGGAGGGGTAACGGGCCTCGCCGGACTGGTCGGTGACCGAGACCACGGCGGGCAGGGAGGCCTCCAGCTCCTCGGTGGCGGCATCGCCGTCCCGGCGGCCCTTCACCACACCGTCCGCGACCGAGACCTCGGAGAGCAGCGTCACCTGCGGCACACCCAGACGCTCCGCGAGCAGCGCCGGTACGACACCCACCACACCGTCGGTCGAGGCCATACCGGAGACGACCAGGTCGTAACCCGCCTTCTCGATCGCCTTGGCCAGCACCAGCGAGGTGCCGACGGCGTCGGTGCCGTGCAGATCGTCGTCCTCGACGTGGATGCCCTTGTCCGCACCCATCGACAGCGCCTTGCGCAGCGCGTCCTTCGCGTCCTCGGGACCGACCGTCAGCACGGTGATCTCCGCGTCGTCGGCCTCGTCCGCGATCTGCAGCGCCTGCTCGACCGCGTACTCGTCCAGCTCGGACAGCAGACCGTCGACATCGTCCCGGTCCACGGTCAGGTCATCGGCGAAGTGCCGGTCGCCGGTGGCGTCGGGCACGTACTTCACAGTGACAACGATCCTCAAGCTCACGCCGGCTCTCCTACTGCATCGTCATTTCTACTGCTGCTCTGTCGGGGGCAGCATAGGCGCCTCAAGCGGCGGTTTCAGGTCGAGGCGTCGGGGCCTCGCACCCAATATTACTCGCCAGTACACCCGGTTCGTTACCTGGGAGCAAGCGCCGTGAGCTGTGACCTTCACAACCTGCTCCACTTCTAACCCGGCGCGGCGGGAAGGGAACTGTGATCTTCCCTACTCTGCGTGACCCGGCGCCGCGTGACCCCCGCCGCTCAGGCGCTCAGCTCGCCGAAGCGGCCCTGGTGGTAGAGGAGGGGCCCGCCGGTGCCGGGGGTCTGGCCCGCGACCGCCTCGGCGAGCACCAGCCGGTGGTCGCCCGCCGGGACCCGCGCCACCACCCGGCACACCAGATAGGCGAGGACGCCGTCGAGCACCGGGACGCCCTCGGGGCCCTCGGCCCAGCGGGTGGGGGCGGCGAAGCGGTCGGCGCCGCTGCGCGCGAAGGTGGCGGCGAGTTCCCGCTGATGGGCGCCGAGGACGTGGACCCCGACGTAGGAGGCCTCGGAGACGGCGGGCCAGCTGGAGGCGGAGGTGCCGATCCCGAAGGAGACCATCGGGGGTTCGGCGGAGACGGAGGTGAGGGAGGTCGCGGTGAATCCGGTGGGTATCCCGGCGCGGGTGGCGGTGATCACCGCGACACCGGCGGCATGGCGCCGGAAGACGGAGCGCAGGAGATCGGGCGAGGCGGGCAGTGCCGTACCGAGGCCGGGCGAGACCGTCATGGAGTTGTCCTTCTGCTTCGGGGACGCGGAACCGGGCGGCGGATGCTCAGCAGGGCCGACAGCGGGTGCCGGACTCGGTGGCGGGGTCCACGGGGGCGCTCCCGGGCGCGCTCGGAGGCAGAGAGGATGACGGCCGCATGGCTTCAGGCTGTCGACCGGCGGCCTTGGCAGTCAAGCCGGTTCCGGCATCTGGGAGACGGGTCACGGCCGCTCAGACCGCCTCTCCGAGGGCGGCGATCACATCCGCCGTGCGCGGCTGGCCCGCGGCCCGGCGGACGATGCCGCCCCGCGCGTCGAGGACCAGCACGGTCGGCGTCTTGAGGATGCCCAGTTCCCGTACGAGCGGCAGGCGTTCCTCGGCGTCGATCTCCACATGCGTCACCCCCGGCACCATCGCGGTGACCTCGGCGAGCACCCGCCGGGTCGCCCGGCAGGGCTGGCAGAAGGCGCTGGAGAACTGGACCAGGGTGGCGCGCTCCCCCAGTGGTCCGCCCAGTTCGGCCGCGTCCAGCCGCCGCCCGCGATCGCTCTCGCGCACTCTCACCCTCCCGTCGCGGCGCCGGTGGAGCACGCCGAAGAGGCCCGCCGCGGCGAGCACACCGATGGCCACCCAGAGTCCTGTCATCGAAGGGGTGCAGCGTTCACGAGACCGCAAAGATTCCCGGGTGCCCGTGCGGACTTCGGTGGGCGATCCTTGCGGGCATGGACATCGATGTGCGCGGACCCCGATTCGGTGCGGCGGTGACCACCGCCGTCCTCCTCGCCGTACTCGCTCTGGACAGCGGGTATCTGCTGGCCTTTCAGACGCTCTGCTTCGCGCTCGGCGCGGCGGGCGGGGTGGGGCGCTCGCCCTATGGCCTGCTGTTCCGGACCCTGGTGCGCCCGCGCCTCGGTCCGGCCACCGAGTTCGAGGCGCCCGCCCCGCCGCGGTTCGCCCAGGCGGTGGGTCTCGGCTTCGCCCTGCTGGGCCTTCTCGGCCACTTCGTCGGCCCGCAGTGGCTGGCCTATTCGGCGACGGGGGCGGCTCTGGCGGCGGCCTTCCTCAACGCGGCCTTCGGCTACTGCCTGGGCTGCGAGGCCTATCTGCTGCTGCGGCGGGTGGGGCCGGCGAGGGGTTGAGAGGGCAATGTGCCGCAATGTGTCAACGACGTGACGAGAATCTCGCGGAACGGGGGCACCAGCTCTGGCCACGCGCTCGTTGATGGGGCACGATCGGCGAAACGCCGAAAACCTACGGCAGCGTAACTTTCCGCAGGGAGCCCTCTCCCGAGGAATACAAGAAGGGTCCTCCCCCTCCATGGCAGAGCTCGTCTACCGCCCGGTCATCGGCTTGGCGCTCACGATGTTCAAGGCGCTCGACCTGAAGATCGACCTCAAGGGTTCGGAGAACATTCCGCGCTCGGGCGGTGCCGTGCTCGTCAGCAACCACATCAGCTACCTGGACTTCATCTTCAACGGTCTCGCCGCCCGCCCGCAGAAGCGCCTGGTGCGCTTCATGGCGAAGGAGTCGGTGTTCCGGAACAAGATCTCCGGTCCGCTGATGCGCGGCATGAAGCACATCCCGGTGGACCGCAAGCAGGGTGAGGCCGCCTACGACCACGCGCTGGACTCGCTGCGCTCCGGGGAGATCATCGGCGTCTTCCCCGAGGCCACCATCTCCCAGTCCTTCACGCTGAAGAGCTTCAAGTCGGGCGCCGCCCGCCTCGCCCAGGAGGCGGGGGTGCCGCTGATCCCGATGGCCGTCTGGGGCACCCAGCGGATCTGGACCAAGGGCCAGCCGCGCAACTTCAAGCGCAACCACTTCCCGGTGACCATCCGCGTCGGCGAGACGATGGAGGCGCCCCGGGACGAGTACGCGGGCGCGATCACCCGGCGGCTGCGCGAGCGCGTCGGCGAGGTCCTCGAACTGGCCCAGCGCGCCTACCCGGGCCGCGCCAAGGGACCGGAGGACTCCTGGTGGCTGCCCGCGCACCTGGGTGGCACCGCACCGACGGCGGCCGAGGCGCGCACCGCCTGAGCCCGAAGTCCGGAGCCTCGCGGCGTCAGGGCGCCGAGGGCCCCGCGGGCAGCAGCTCGGTGGTGACGAAGGAGGTCACCACGGCGAGGATGACCACGGGGATCGTCTCGGAGCCGCCGAGCAGCAGGACCACCAGGAGCACACTGCTGACCGGCAGCCGCAGGATCCCCGCGGCCGCCGCGGCGAGACCGGCGGCGAGGCCCGGTACGACACCGAGGCCCGGCAGCGGCGAGGCCAGCAGGCCCGCGGCGCCGCCGAGGAACAGCGCGGGGAACACCGGCCCGCCGCGGAGACTCCCGAGGCAGAGCGCGTAGGCGGCGGACTTCAGCAGCAGCACCGCGACCAGGGCGCCGATGGGCCAGGCGTGCGGGTCCGCGGCCAGCGCGGCGAGCGTGGCCTGCCCCGAGGAGGCCACCTCCTCCGGTGAGCGGTCGGTGAGCAGGGCGTAGAGCGCCGCGCAGCCGCCGGCCGCCGCGGCGCACAGCACCGTGGCGGCGCGCGGGCGGGCCGCGGTGAGCCCGGCGGCCTTCCGCCCGCCGAGGAGCGCGAGGCGTACGAGGACGGCGACGGCCACCGCGAGCGGCACCGCCCAGAGCACGTCGCCCGCGTCGAGTCCCGGCCGCGGACCGGGGATCTTCAGACCCAGGCTGCCGGTGTCCAGGCCGGTCCAGCGGCCGAAGCCGGTGAAGACCAGCGCGCCCACCCCGCTCGACAGGAGCGCCGGGAGGATCACGGCGAAGAGCTGGGGGCCGCCGATCCCGGCCACCTCGATCAGGAGCACCCCGGCGATGACCGGGCTGCCGAAGATCGCCGCGATGGCGGCCGCGGCACCGGCGGCACCGAGCAGGGCGGTGCTCTGCGCGCTCGCGGGGCCCCGCGCGAGGTCTTTCAGGAGCAGCGCGAGCCCGCCGCCGAGGGCGATCAACGGGGCCTCCGGTCCGAGTACGGCGCCGAAGGGGAGGCTCGCCGCCGCGGCCAGGAGCACCCCGGGCAGCGTGACCGGCGGGGTGCCGCCCGCGTGCAGTCCCGCCACCGGCAGATGGCCGCCCGCCCCCGGCAGGTGACGCGCCACCAGGCCCACCATGATCCCGGCCAGTGCCAGCAGCGGCAGCGGCCACCACCAGGCGGGGTCCGCGTGCCCGAGCGCCGAGGGCACCTCCTGCCACAGCAGATGCTCCAGTTGGTGCAGGCCGACCAGGAACCAGAAGGCCGCGAGCGAGACCGGGATGCCGATCAGTCCGCTGAACACCAGGGCCCTGCGGTAGGCGGGTGTCCGCAGCATCTCCCGCAGCCGGTCGGCCTCCCGCGAGTCCGCCGGCTCGGAGGGATCGGCTGCCGCCTCGTGCTGGGTCATCGGATGCGCTCCCGCTTCGGGCGCCCCGCGGAAGGGAGCGCCTGCCGTCTCCCCAGGAGAAGCGAGGTCGGTCCGGGGCGCGAGCGGAGGGGGCACGGGACGGGACCTGCGCCTGCGCGTTCCGAAGGAAGCCGCCGGGCACATCCGAGGGGAACGGCGGGGACTTCCGCGGGGAGCGGCCGGGGCTTCCCCGGGGACGATCCGCTCACCGAAGCGCCCGGGAGGACCGCCACGGGACCCGTGGGACTCAGCGCGGGAAAGGGCCCGAACGGCTCAAGCGCGGACCTCGCCCCCGGACCTCACCGACTCGGAGCCGCACCCGGGGACTCAGTGCCGTACGCGAGCGATCACGGCGGACCACCCGCAACCGGCGGCCACCCGCCCCGCGATCGCCGGGCTGCCCGCCCCCTGTCCCCCCGATCCCTCCGCTACGAGACTGCCGGACGCACCGTGATCCGCGCACCGGGGCTGAACTTCGCCAGGAGTTCGGCGAGTTCGTCCCCGGCGGCTTCCAGCGCGGAGTGCTCGAAGGGCGGCAGTGCCTCCAGGAGGAAGAGCGCCGAGACGGAGTCCTCGGTGAGCCGGGTGCGCACCCCCTGCCGCCAGTTCCAGCGGCGGCAGGTCACCCCGGCGCCGTCCCGCCAGACCACCTCGCCGGGTTCGGGGTGCTCGACCGCCGCCTCCCCCGCGGCCACGGTGGCGAACTCCTCCTCGCCGGTGGCCCGTACGAGCCGCATCCCGCCCTGGATCCGGTCGGCGTCCTCGCCGCCCACCGGGATGAGGTGGGCCACGCTGATCGCGTTGTAGAGGTCGACGAGCGCGTTGATCCGGGGCAGCCCGCCCTCCGCGAGGGCCCGCCTGGCGAGCGCCTCGGCGGAGTTGCGGGTCCGCGAGGGCTTGGCGCCGAAGGCGGTGTACGCGGCGCGCCAGGCGGCGAGGTGGGGGTCCTCGTGCGGGGCGCGACCGCCGAGCCGGTCGGCCAGCCGCCCGGCGGCCTCGTCGAGCAGGGCCGAACTCGCCTCGGTGCTGGACCCGTTGACCAGTCCGGTGGCCTCCACGGCGACATGGGTGAAGCCGGGCGCGAGGGCGCGTACCTCGTCGGAGACGGTCAGTTCCAGGGTCATCGTGCTCTCGTCCTCGGGTGGTCGGGCGGTGCGCCGGACAGCGGCGCGCGGTGCGTCCCGCAGCGGTACGGATCCTGCGGCGCGGCGGGGAGCCAGGCCCGGAGCCGCTCGCGGTCGGCGGCGCCCCTGAGCGCGTCGAGCACCAGGGGATGCGGTGCAGCATACAGTACGCCACAGTCCAGCCCATTGGACTCCGAGTCCAAGGCGAAGGCTAGGCGCTCCTCACCGAGCAAGGCCCCGCACCGATGCCCGGAGCGCGCGCAATCGCGTCCCGTACGGACGATCGGTCCCGTACGGACGATCAGGCAGCGCACGCGGACAGCAGGAAGCGCACGGGGACAAAGCGAAGTCCCCTGCCGCATCGCGCCGTGGGCGCGTGTGGCAGGGGACCTGGTCCGCGAGGGTACGGTCACGGGCCGCCGAGGGCCGGTGGACCGTGATCCGGCGGGATGGCTCAGGCGGCGGCCATCTCCTCCTTCACGGCGGCGACGAAGCCGTCGACGTCGTCCTGGGTGGTGTCGAAGGAGCACATCCAGCGGACGTCGCCGGCGTTCTCGTCCCAGAAGTAGAAGCGGTAGCGCTTCTGCAGCCGGCGGCTGACCTCCTGCGGCAGGCGCGCGAAGACCGCGTTGGCCTGGACCTCGTGCAGGATCTCGACCCCGCCGACACCGCGCACGCCCTCGGCGAGGCGGGCGGCCATCTCGTTGGCGTGGCGGGCGTTGCGCAGCCACAGGTCCTTGGCGAGCAGCGCCTCCAACTGCACCGAGACGAAGCGCATCTTGGAGGCCAGCTGCATGGAGAGCTTGCGCAGATGCTTCATCTGCCGCACCGCGTCGGGGTTGATGACGACGACGGCCTCCCCGAAGAGCGCGCCGTTCTTCGTCCCGCCGAGGGAGAGGATGTCGACGCCCGCCGCGTTGGTGAAGGTCCGCATCGGTACGTCGAGCGAGGCGGCCGCGTTGGCGATGCGGGCGCCGTCCAGGTGCACCTTCATCCCGTGGCGGTGGGCGTGCTCGCAGATGGCCCGTATCTCCTCGACCGTGTAGACGGTGCCGAGTTCGGTGTTCTGCGCGAGGGAGACGACCTGCGGCATGGCCCGGTGCTCGTCCTCCCAGCCCCAGGCCTGCCGGTCGATCAGCTCGGGGGTGAGCTTGCCGTCCGGGGTGGGCACGGTCAGCAGCTTGATGCCGCCGACGCGTTCCGGGGCGCCGCCCTCGTCCACGTTGATGTGCGCGCTCTCGGCGCAGACCACCGCGCCCCAGCGGTCGGTGAGCGCCTGGAGTGCGACGACGTTGGCGCCGGTGCCGTTGAACACCGGGAAGGCCTCGGCGCTCGCCCCGAAGTGCCCGCGGATCACCTGCTGGAGGTGGTCCGTGTAGTCGTCCTCGCCGTAGGCGACCTGGTGGCCGCCGTTGGCCACGGCGAGTGCGGCGAGGACCTCCGGGTGCGCGCCCGCGTAGTTGTCGCTGGCGAAGCCGCGGACCTCGGGGTCGTGGTGGCGGCGGGCCGCGGTGCGGGAGCTCGTCACGGGGTTCACGGCTTCTCGGTCAGCCACAGACGGTTTCCGTTCACTTCCCGGGCGGGCTTCTCCCAGACTCCGGCGATGGCCTCGGCCAGGTCCGTCACGTCGGTGAAGCCCGCGAACTTCGCGTTGGGGCGTTCCGCGCGCATCGCGTCGTGCACCAGCGCCTTGACCACCAGGATGGCAGCCGCCGCGCGCGGGCCGTCCTCGCCCCCCGCCTTGCGGAAGGCGTCGCCGAGCGCGAGCGTCCAGGCCTCGGCCGCCGCCTTGGCCGCGGAGTAGGCCGCGTTGCCCGCGGTGGGCTTGCTGGCACCGGCCGCGCTGATGAGCAGGAAGCGGCCCCGGTCGCTGCGCTGGAGCGGCTCCTGGAAGGCGAGCGAGGTGTGCTGCACCGTACGGATCAGGAGGTCTTCGAGGACTTCCCAGTCGGCGAGGTCGGTCTCGGCGAAGTTGGCGCTGCCGCGCCAGCCGCCGACGAGGTGCACCAGCCCGTCCACCCGGCCGAAATCCTTCTCGATCCTGCCGACCCACTCCTTGGTGGAGGCGAGGTCGAGCAGGTCCACGGTGTCGCCGGTGACGGTGGCGCCGCCGTGCGCGTAGCGGGCCGCGTCCACCGCCTCGGCGAGCCGGGCGGCGTCGGCGTCCGCCGCCGCGACCGTGGCGCCCGCCTCCGCGAGCCGCAGCAGGGCCGCGCGCCCCGCCGGGCCCGCGGCGCCCGCCACGGCGACGACCGCGCCGTCGAGCGGACCCTGACCGAGCGAACCCTGACCGTTCATCCTCGCCACCTCCACGCCTTCGCTGCTCACGCTGCTCCCGCCGCGAGAAGGGGCTGTGCGCCGTCCTCGTCGGCCGCGGTGATCCCCTTGGTCGAGGCGATCACGTCCTTGAGCTTCTTCCTCAGGGCCTCGTAGAACATGCTGAGCGGAAACTCGTCCGCGAGCACCTCGTCGACGAGCTTGCGCGGCGGCAGCGAGGTGTCCAGGGCGTCGGGGCCCTTGGCCCAGCGCGAGCCGGGGTGCGGGGAGAGGAAGCGGGAGACCAGCTCGTACCCGGCGAACCAGTGGACGAGCTTCGGGCGGTCGATGCCGTCGCGGTAGAGCTGCTCGATCTCGCCGCAGAGCTGGTTGGTGACCTGCGGGGCGCGCTCCCAGTCGATGCGCAGGGTGTTGTCGGTCCAGCGGACGACGTCGTGCTTGTGGAGGTAGGCGAAGAGCAACTGGCCGCCGAGACCGTCGTAGTTGCGGACGCGCTCACCGGTGACCGGGAAGCGGAACATCCGGTCGAAGAGGACCGCGTACTGGACGTCCCGGCCCTGCGGTACGCCGTCCGCCTCCAGCTTCACGGCCTCCTTGAAGGCGGTGAGGTCGCAGCGCAGCTCCTCCAGGCCGTACATCCAGAACGGCTGGCGCTGCTTGATCATGAACGGGTCGAAGGGCAGGTCGCCGTGGCTGTGGGTGCGGTCGTGCACCATGTCCCAGAGGACGAAGGCCTGCTGGCAGCGCTCCTGGTTTTCGATCATCTCGGCGATGTCCGCGGGCAGTTCGATGCCGAGGATGTCCACGGAGGCCTTGGTGACGCGGCGGAAGCGGGCCGCCTCGCGGTCGCAGAAGATGCCGCCCCAGCTGAAGCGCTCCGGGGCCTGGCGCACCGCGATGGTCTCCGGGAAGAGCACCGCGGAGTTGGTGTCGTACCCGGCGGTGAAGTCCTCGAAGGTGATGCCGCAGAAGAGCGGGTTGTCGTAGCGGGTGCGCTCCAGTTCGGCGAGCCAGTCGGGCCAGACCATGCGCAGCACCACGGCCTCGAAGTTGCGGTCCGGGTTGCCGTTCTGGGTGTACATCGGGAAGACGACGAGGTGCTGGAGGCCGTCCTCGCGGTGCGCGGCGGGCTGGAAGGCGAGCAGCGAGTCGAGGAAGTCGGGGACCTCGAAGCCCCCGTCGGCCCAGCGGAGCAGATCGGTGACAAGCGCGTCCAGGTAGGCGGCGTCATGCGGCAGCAGGGGGGCCAGCTCGCGGACCGCGGCGACGATCGCGTCCACGGCGCGGTGGACCTCCGGCGCGGCCGGGGCGCCCTCGGCGGTGAGGTCGATCGAGCCGTCGGCCGACTGCCAGGGCCGCAGGGTCTCCACGGCGTCCTTGAGCCTCGGCCAGGCCGGCTGCTCGACGACTCTGCTCCCGGTGACTACGGGAGAAACCGCCCCTGCCACACCTGCCTGCACAAAAATTTCCGTCATGACGCATCCTCCACGGGACAACCTCGCGTACACCCACCGTAAGCGCACACCATTGCCTCCACAAGGGGACCTTGCTGGAGATCTTCCCGTGACCTTGCCGATTCACCGCTCTTTTTCCCGTCAGCCGCCCACGAGCGGCGGTACGGGCCGGAACCGCAACCGAACGTGATTCCTCCCCGCCGATACGGTTACATCCCCGGCGGGTCCCGTTAAGCTGCGCCAATGCCGTACGCACGGGCCGGGAGCGCAGCTGCCGTCGACGAAAGCGAGCCTGCCTTGAACTTCGTCACCATCGGTCACCGCGGAATCATGGGCGTCGAGCCCGAGAACACCCTGCGTTCGTTCGTCGCCGCCGAACAGGCGGGACTCGATCTCATCGAACTCGATCTCCACCTCAGCAAGGACGGCGCCCTCGTCGTCATGCACGACACCGAGGTCGACCGCACCACCGACGGCCGGGGGCCGATCGCCGAGAAGTCGCTGGCGGAGCTGCGCGGACTGGACGCGGGCAAGGGCGAGCGGATCCCGGTCTTCGAGGAGGTCCTGGACGCGGTGGCGGCTCCGCTGCAGGCCGAGATCAAGGACGTCGCCGCCGCCCGCGCCCTCGCCGAGGTCATGCACCGCCGCGAGCTCAGCGGCCGGGTCGAGGTGCTCTCCTTCCACGACGAGGCGCTGGCGGAGATCTCCCGACTGGTACCGGGCGTACGGACCGCCCTGGTCGCCAGCCGCTACGGCACCGACGTGGTCGACCGCGCACGCGCCGTGGGCGCCGGCTCACTCGTGCTGAACATCCGCCGCCTGACCCTGGAGACGGTGGAGCGCGCCCGCGCGGCCGAGCTGCGGATCATCGGCTGGGTGGTCAACACCCAGGAGCACCTGCGGCTGGTCCGCGCCCTGGAACTGGACGGCGCGACCACCGACTTCCCCGACATCAAACGCACCGGACGCTTCACCGCCTGAGGCCCGTGCGCGCGCGAGCGGCCCCGCCCGCGGACCGCGCGGGGCCCGGGGGGTCCTCACCCTCCGGCCGATCAACCTCCCAGCGGCTTGACCAGCAGCTCGAACTCCAGGTCCGGGCGCTGCGGGATGCCGAAGCGCTCGTCGCCGTAGGGGAAGGGCGTCATGGATCCGGTACGCCGGTATCCGCGCCGCTCGTACCAGGCGATGAGGTCCTCGCGTACGGAGATCACCGTCATGTGCATCTCCTCGGCGGCCCACGCCTCGCGGGCCGTCCGCTCGGCCTCGGCGAGCACGGCCTTGCCGAGCCCGCCGCCCTGCAGCCCCGGCCGGACCGCGAACATCCCGAAGTAGGCCGCGGGGCCGCGGTGTTCGAGCTGGCAGCAGGCGACCGCCTCACCGCCGCGCTCCACCACCAGGAGCCTGCTGCCCGGGGCCCCGATCACCTCGCGGACGCCCTCGGGGTCGGTGCGCTGCCCCTGGAGGATGTCGGCCTCCGTGGTCCAGCCGGTCCGGCTGGAGTCGCCGCGGTAGGCCGACTCGATCAGGGCGACGAGCGCCGGCACATCGCCCTCGGTGGCGTCCCGGAAGACGAGCGTGCCGGTCACCGGACGGGGCGTGGTCTCCATGGCCTGAATCCTCCTGCTGACGAAGCGCTCCCACGGCGCGGACCCCGCGAGCCTAACCCTGCCGGTAGCGTCGGTGGACATGGTGCATGTACTGAGCAGCCGGACCCTCCTCCACCCCACCGACCCCGAGCGCAGCCGCCACTTCTACGGCGAGGTCCTCGGTCTGGAGATCTACCGCGAATTCGGCACCGGCCCGCAGCGGGGCACGGTCTACTTCCTCGGCGGCGGCTACCTGGAGGTCTCGGGCAGCGCCGACTCCCCACCCGCCCCCGGCCTCCAGCTGTGGATCCAGGTCCCCGACGTCGCCGCCGCCCACAAGGAGATCACCGCACGCGGCGCCGAGATCCTCCGGGAGCCCAAGAAGGAGCCCTGGGGCCTGATCGAGATGTGGGCCGCGGACCCGGACGGGGTCAGGATCGCGATCGTCGAGGTCCCGCCGGACCACCCGATCCGCTACCGGCCGGGGATGTGAGGGCGGGGGTACGGGGGCGCGCGGGCGGGGGAGTCCTCCCTCGACCGCCTTTCGGGCACGGTCGGACCGGACACCGTGGAACTGGGCATCGTGCCCTTCTCCGCGCCGCTGGGACTGCCGCCGGGCCCCGGCTTCTGGCTCTACGACCAGCGCCAGGTGGTCACGAGATCTGGCACTCGGAGCTGTGGCTCGACGACACCGCGGGTATCGCGACATAGGAACGCGTGTGGGAGATGCTCCAGGCGAGCGCGGTCTACGGGGCGGCAGCGCAGACCGTGATGGCCGCCGCACGGAAAGCGCTGGGCGCAGGCTGAGGCGCCCCGTACCAACCGGTCGGTAACATACCCCCATGACCACCTCACCACCCGACCGCGCCGCCCGCCGATGCCACAACGTCCTGAACCCGCTGCACTCCACGCACTACTTCTCGCCCGATCTCGCGCCCGCGCTCGCCGAGGTGGGGGTCACGGACCGCCGGGCCGGGTACTTCGCGGTGCGGGCCGCCGCCATGGGGCGGGTCGAGGCGGCTACGGTCACCGCGACCTTCTACAACTTCCGGCCCGAGCTCGTCGCCGCCCATCTGCCCGCGGTCTGGGAGCAGGCGAGCCCGGAGCAGGTGCTCGGCGCCCGGCTGCGGGCCGTCGATGCCACGCTCCGGCGGCTGCTCGGCCAAGAGGCCCTGGATTCCGCCGAGTTGGTCGAGGCCGCCGGACTCGCGCAGCGTGCCACCGAGGCCTGCGCCCCGCATGCCCGGCCGCTGTACGCGGCGCACGCGCGGCTGCCGGTGCCCGAGGAGCCGCACCTCGCGCTGTGGCACGCGGCGACGCTGCTGCGCGAGTACCGCGGGGACGCCCATCTCGCGCTGCTGCTCACCGCCGGGCTCGACCCGGTGGAGGCGCTGGTGAGCCACACCGCCACCGGCAAGGGGATGTCACCGAAGTGGGTGCTCGGGACCCGCGGCTGGTCGCAGGAGGACTGGGACGCGGCGGTGGGGCGCCTCCAGGAGCGCGGGATCCTCGACGCCGGCGGGGAGTTGAGCGAGGCGGGCCTGACGATGCGCAGGGAACTCGAACTGGCCACCGACCGGCTGGACGCGGCACCGTACACGCACCTCGGCGCGGAGGGCGTGGCCCGGCTGACCGAGCTGGCCACCGGCTTGGTGACCACGGCCTTCACCAACGGGGCCTTTCCCGCGGACATGATCGGCAAGGACTGAGCCCGGCAGGCCCGGCACAGCGCGGCCCCAGGGACAGGACGCGGTCGTAGGACAGGGCACAGCCAAGAGACAGCGCGCGCAGCCGACAGGCCAGGCGCAGCCGAGAAGACCGGGCCCAGCCGAGAGACGGGGCGCAGCCGGGAGACGGGGCGTGGCGGAAAGCCACCACGCGGCCGAGCGGCGAGGTGGCGAACTCGCCACTGCCGCCCCCTCCCCCGATTGTCGGTGGCGCCTGCCACAATTGCCGCGCAAAGCTGAAGCGGAGAAGGCGGTACGGGATCGTGACCACAGCCCTCACAGGGTCCATCGAAGGCAGGATCGCCGAGGAACTCGGCGTACGCGAGCGCCAGGTGAAGGCGGCGGTGGAGCTGCTCGACGGCGGCTCGACCGTGCCGTTCATCGCCCGCTACCGCAAGGAAGCCACCGAGATGCTCGACGATGCGCAGCTGCGCACCCTCGAAGAGCGGCTCAGATACCTGCGGGAGCTGGAGGAGCGGCGCGGTGCCGTCCTCGACTCGGTGCGCGAACAGGGCAAGCTGACCGCCGAGTTGGAGGAGCAGATCCGTTCGGCGGCGACCAAGGCGCGCCTGGAGGACATCTATCTGCCCTTCAAGCCGAAGCGGCGCACCAAGGCGCAGATCGCCCGCGAGGCCGGTCTGGAGCCCCTCGCGGAGGGCCTGCTCGGCGATCCCTCGGTCGAACCGGCCGCCGCGGCCGCGGCGTTCGTGGACCCGGAGAAGGGCGTCGCCGACGCGCAGGCCGCCCTGGACGGGGCGCGGGCCATCCTCACCGAGCGGTTCTCGGAGGACGCCGACCTGATCGGGGAGCTGCGCGAGCGGATGTGGGGGCGCGGCCGGCTGGCGGCCAGGGTCCGGGAGGGCAAGGAGGAGGCGGGCGCCAAGTTCGCCGACTACTTCGACTTCGCCGAGGAGTTCACCCGGCTGCCCTCGCACCGCGTGCTCGCCATGCTCCGCGGCGAGAAGGAGGAGGTCCTCGACCTGGTCCTCGAACCGGAGCCCGCGGGCGAGGAACCGGCCGCCGGGACCCCTTCCTCGTACGAGGCGATCGTGGCCGACCGCTTCGGGGTGGCCGAGCGCGGCAGGCCGGGCGACAAGTGGCTGAAGGACACGGTCCGTTGGGCCTGGCGCACCCGCATCCTGGTGCATCTCGGCATCGATCTGCGGCTGCGGCTGCGTACCGCCGCCGAGGACGAGGCGGTCCAGGTCTTCGCGGCGAACCTGCGCGATCTGCTGCTCGCGGCCCCCGCGGGTACGCGCGCCACGCTCGGCCTGGACCCCGGCTTCCGTACGGGCGTGAAGGTGGCCGTGGTGGACGCGACCGGCAAGGTGGTGGCCACCGACGTGATCCACCCGCATGTGCCGCAGAACCGCTGGGAGGAGTCGCTCGGCAAGCTGGCGCGGCTCGCGAAGGAGCACGCGGTCGAGCTGATCGCCATCGGCAACGGCACGGCCTCCCGCGAGACCGACAAGCTCGCCGGTGAACTCATCGCGGGGCACTCGGAGTTGAAGCTGACCAAGGTGATGGTCTCGGAGGCGGGCGCCTCGGTGTACTCCGCCTCGGCCTTCGCCTCGCAGGAGCTGCCCGGCATGGACGTCTCGCTGCGCGGGGCGGTGTCCATCGCCCGCCGGCTTCAGGACCCGCTGGCCGAGCTGGTGAAGATCGACCCGAAGTCGATCGGTGTCGGCCAGTACCAGCACGACCTGTCCGAGGTGAAGCTCTCCCGCTCCCTCGACACCGTGGTCGAGGACTGTGTGAACGGCGTGGGCGTCGATGTGAACACCGCCTCGGCGCCGCTGCTCGCCCGGGTCTCCGGGATCGGCTCCGGTCTCGCCGAGAACATCGTGGCGCACCGCGACGCGAACGGCCCCTTCCCCTCGCGCAAGGCCCTCAAGTCGGTGCCCCGGCTGGGCCCGAAGGCGTACGAGCAGTGCGCGGGCTTCCTGCGGATCCGCGGCGGCGAGGACCCGCTCGACGCCTCCAGCGTGCACCCGGAGGCCTATCCGGTGGTGCGCAGGATGGGCGAGAGCTCCGGCAGCGAGGTGGCGGCGCTGATCGGCAACACCGCGGTGCTGCGCGGGCTGCGGCCGGAGTCCTTCGTGGACGACAGCTTCGGGCTGCCGACCGTCACCGACATCCTCAAGGAGCTGGAGAAGCCCGGGCGCGACCCTCGGCCCGCCTTCAAGACCGCCACCTTCAAGGAGGGCGTCGAGAAGATCGCGGACCTGGCCTCGGGGATGGTGCTGGAGGGCGTGGTCACCAATGTGGCGGCCTTCGGCGCCTTCGTGGACATCGGTGTGCACCAGGACGGTCTGGTGCATGTCTCGGCGATGTCGCGGACCTTCGTCAAGGACCCGCGCGAGGTGGTCAAGCCGGGCGACATCGTGAAGGTGAAGGTCCTCGACGTCGACATCCCGCGCAAGCGGATCTCGCTGACCCTGCGCCTGGACGACGAGGCCGCACCCGGCAGCGAAGGACCCGGCCCCCGTGCGGAGCGCGGCGGCCGGCGCGGCGGCGGCCGCCCCCCGCAGCAGCGCCGGGAGCGCACCGGCCGCGGGAACGGCGGTAGTTCGGGCGGCGGCGGTACGGGCGGCAGCGCGGGCGGCGGCCGTCCGCAGGCCGCACCGGCAAACAGCGCGATGGCGGACGCCCTGCGACGCGCGGGCCTGGTGGACCCGAAGAAGAAGCGCTGAGCCGGGCGGGCCGAGAGCCCGGCGCGGGAGGCGGGTGCCGGTGACGGCGGCCCGCCTCCCGCGCCGCTCGGGGCAGCACCCCCCTGGCGCGGGGCGGAACAGGCCGGAGCCCCCCCGAGCCGTGCGGTACGGAACGGCACGGCACGGTGCGGCCCGGCCCGGCCCGGGGGTCAGCGCAGTCCGGCGAAGAGATCGTTCTCGGGCACGGGCGCGCCGGTGGTGTCCTTGACGCGTACGAAGGTCTCCATGCCCATCAGCTCGGCGAACTTCTCCTTGCCCATCTTGAGGAAGAAGATGTTCTCGCCCTGACTGGCGTGCGCGGCCAGGGCGTCGAACTTCTGGCCGCTGAAGGCGACGGTGTCCACCCAGGTGGTGATCTCCTCGTCGGGGAGGCCGATCTCGGCCAGCGCGGCGGCCTCCTCGGGGTCCGGCTCCGGCATGTCCTCGCCCAGCTCACGCAGGGTCTCCCCGAACCGCTGCATCATCGAGCGGGGCGCCGTCGTCCAGTACACCTTCGGGGTCAGCTCGATCGTCTCCAGCGCCGCCATGGTGATGCGGTGGGCCTGGATGTGGTCGGGGTGGCCGTAGAAGCCGTTCTCGTCGTAGGTGACGACCACATCCGGCCGGTAGTGCCGCATCAGCTCCGCGAGCCGGGCGGCGCCGTCCGCCACCGGGGTCTGCCAGAAGGAGCCGGGGGCGTCGTTGCTCGGCCAGCCCACCATTCCGGAGTCGGCGTAGTCCAGGGTCTCCAGGTCGCTGATCTTCAGGACCTCGCAGCTCGCCGCCAGCTCCGCCCGGCGCATCTCGGCGACGGCCGCCGGGTCATGACCGGGATCGCCCGGTTTGACACCTCCCGGCCCGTCGCCGCAACCGCCGTCGGTACAGGTCACCAGCACCGTACGGATGCCTTCCGCCGCATAGCGCGCGAGGACGCCGCCGGTCGAGGTGGCCTCGTCGTCGGGGTGGGCGTGTACCGCCATGAGCACCAAGGGTCGATCAGACATCGGAAGTCCTCGCATTTTCTCTCGCTGTGTCCTGCACATGTGGGCGGCTCAGGTGCCGCGGGTGGGGAAGCCGGATCCCGGTGGGGGCGCACGAGCGTGCGCTCTCCCCCGTCGACGGCCGGTTCCCGGGAGGGACAACCATGCGCCCCGGACCTGCTGTTCCCGACCTGAGCAGCTCGGCGACCGCCGGGGACGCGCTCCGGGTCCGGATGCGCTCCACCCGCGGTGCGGGACCGGCCCCGCACACGCTCAGACCTCCGCCGCGTGCTGGTCGAGCCAGGCCCGCGCGGCCGCCTGTTCGGCCTCGGTGGGTGGCGGGCGCAGCTGGTCCGGGTACCGGATCAGGCAGTGGCGCCGGGCGGTCTCCAGGCCGATCGCGCGCGCCGCGGGCGAGAGGTCCGGGTGTTCGGCGACCTCCACGGCACGCTGCCACCAGCTCCGGCTGCGCGAGTCGACGGAATAGTGCCACAGCGGCTGTGCGGGGTCGGCGACTCCGAGGAGTACCCGGTGCAGTACATAGTCGCGCAGGCCGGGTGTGCCGAGCAGCCGGTCGGCCACGCGCAGCGGGTGCTCGCCGTCGAGGCGGGCCCGGACCAGCACCCAGGTCATCAACTGGCCCTCGTCATGGGCGTCCGAGGCGACGAACTCCCACAGCTCCGCCGCTCCGGCCTCGTCCGGGGCGCCGAGACGGGTGAGCGGGCGCAGGTCGTTCTTCCAGACCGGTCGGGCGCGGTTCCACCAGGCGAGCAGCCGGGCGGCGGCCGGGTGTCCCAGGTCGAGGGCGAGGCAGGTCAGGGTGACGAGCGGGTGGCGCCACTCGGTGTAGGTCGTCTTGTACTTCTTGGTGAGGTCGCCGAGCCTCGGCAGCAGGGCGTCGACATCCGCCGCGGTGCCCTGCCCGTGGGCGAGGAGCAGTTCGAGGCAGAAGCCGAGCCCCTGCAGAGCGGTGCCGGGGGCGGCCACCTGCTCGTGCAGCCAGCGCGTGTCGGCGTCGGTGAGCGCCCGGTACCGGTGCCAGACATCGCCCAAGGCGCCCTCGTAGGCGGTGAGATCGGGTCCGGAGGCGGGCGCGCCCTCGTCGAAGCGCTCCACGACGGCCAGCACCTCCGCGGTCTCCACCCCGGCGAACACCGCTCCCCCGGGCTTCAGTACCGCCTCCCGGAGCAGCTCGACCCGGTCGCGCGCCAACTCCGCAGTGCGGACGCGCAGTTCGCGGGGCAGCCGGGTGTCGGTGGCGCAGCGGGCCGCGGTCAGGGTGTGGAAGAGGAGTTCCGTCTCGTGGTGCGCGTCGGTCTCCCGGCCCCAGGCCGCCGTGACGCTGTTGACCAGGGCACCGGCCAGCTCCCGGGTCGCCGCCGCCGGGGCGCCGCGCGCGGCCAGTTCCGCCGCGAGGCCGGCGGCGGCCCGTACCGGGTCCGGCTCCCGGAGCGCCTGGTGCAGCGCCAGCCACTCGGTGACCGTCTCGGGTTCACCGGCGAGCACCCATTCCCGTACCCGGGCCAGTCCCCGCTCGGACGGGACCTCGGCCAGGACACCGGCCGCGGCGGAGCCCAGTGCGTCGCACCTCTCCCAGGCGGCGTGGTGCTCCTGCCGGAGCAGGGCGTGCAGCAGCTCCGGCCAGGCCTCCCAGTCCGCCGGATTCCCCCGGTGGCCGGTCCGCCAGGCCCCCAGCAGGCGTTCCGCCTCGGCGGGAGTCAGCGCCTCGCGCCGCTCCAGCGCGCGCACGAACGGGGCCGGGGCCTCCGCCTCCTCGCGCAGCCGGTCATGCAGCCAGTCGGCCTGGACGCGGCTCAACGGCCGGTAGCGGAAGGGGAGTCGGCGGCGGTCCACCGGTTCGTCCAGCTCGTCCAGGAACTGGCGTACGCCGTGCGGGTCCCCGGGATCCGGCAGGCCCGCGGCGTCCCGGTGGGTGACGTGGTCGAGGCGGAAGGCGCCCTCCGGACCACCGTTCTCGATCCGGAAACCGGCCGGGCCCGCGCCGAGCCCGGCCGCGACGACGGCGTGGTCGCCGCCCCAGTGCAGCAGCAGCTCGCCGGTCAGGGCGCCCGCGCGGTCGAAGGCCCGCTGGTGGGACTGCCAGTGCCAGTACGCGAAGGAGAAGGGCGCAGTCCGGCCCGTACCCAGTTCGGCGGCGTCCGCGTGGCCGTCGCTCTGGGTGTAGCGGGAGCGGTGCGGCGGGGGCAGCACCAGGAATCCGTCGGCGCCCAGGCGCCGCCACCACGCGGTGATCGTGACGAGGTCCGACGGTCGCTCCAGGTGACCCTGCTCGGCGGTGTCGGCTCGGTTCATGTACGGGCTCCCTCAGTCCTGCCGGCCGGGCGCATGCCCCCGCCGGATGCGGCGCTCCCCCGGAGCCGCCTCGGCGGCGCCCCGCTCTCCCGCGAGGCCCCGCCGCTTCTGCCGTTCGGATTTCTCAGATCTCGCTGACCCGGCCTCCGGCCACCTCGATACGCCGGGTGGTACGGACGGCGTCCAGCATCCGGCGGTCGTGGGTGACGAGGAGCAGGGTGCCCTGGTAGGAGTCGAGGGCGGACTCCAGCTGCTCGATGGCGGGCAGGTCGAGGTGGTTGGTCGGCTCGTCGAGGACCAGCAGGTTGACGCCGCGGCCCTGGAGCAGCGCGAGCGCGGCCCGGGTGCGTTCGCCGGGTGACAGCGAGGAGGCCGGGCGCAGTACGTGCTCGGCGCCGAGGCCGAACTTGGCGAGCAGGGTGCGTACTTCGGCCGGGTCGAGGGCGGGGGCGGCGGCGCGGAAGGCCTCGGTGAGCGGGGCCTCGCCGTGGAAGAGCGCACGGGCCTGGTCCACCTCGCCGACCACCACGCCGGGGCCGACCGCGGCGTGCCCGGAGTCCAGCGGGACCCGCCCGAGGAGGGCGCCGAGCAGGGTGGACTTGCCCGCGCCGTTGGGTCCGGTGACCGCGACCCGGTCCGCCCAGTCGATCTGGAGGGTCGCGGGGCCGAAGGAGAAGTCACCGCGCCGCAGGCGGGCCTCGCGCAGGGTGGCGACCACCGCGCCGGAGCGGGGCGCGGCGGCGATCTCCATCCGCAGCTCCCACTCCTTGCGGGGCTCCTCGACGACGTCGAGGCGCTCGATCATGCGCTGGGTCTGGCGGGCCTTGGCGGCCTGCTTCTCGCTCGACTCCGAACGGAACTTGCGGCCGATCTTGTCGTTGTCGGTGGACTTGCGCCGCGCGTTCTTGACGCCCTTGTCCATCCAGGACCGCTGGGTGTGCGCGCGCTCCTGGAGCGAGGCCCGCTTGTCCGCGTACTCCTCGAACTCCTCGCGGGCGTGGCGCCGGGCGCGCTCGCGCTCGTCGAGATAGGCGCCGTAACCGCCGCCGTAGAGCGCGATCCGCTGCTGGGCGAGGTCGAGTTCGAGGACCTTGGTGACGGTGCGGTTGAGGAACTCGCGGTCGTGGCTGACCAGGACGGTGCCCGCGCGCAGTCCGCCGACGAAGCGCTCCAGGCGTTCCAGTCCGTCCAGGTCGAGGTCGTTGGTGGGCTCGTCGAGGAGGAAGACGTCGTAGCGGGAGAGCAGCAGCGAGGCGAGTCCGGCGCGGGCGGCCTGGCCGCCGGAGAGCGAGGTCATCGGCTGCTCCAGGCTGACCGCGAGGCCCAGCGAGGCGGCCACCTCACCGGAGCGCTCCTCCAGGTCGGCGCCGCCGAGGGCGAGCCAGCGCTCCAGGCCGAGCGCATAGGCGTCGTCGGCCCCGGGCGCACCGGTGGCGAGCGCCTCGGCGGCGGCGTCCATCTCCCGCTGCGCACGGGCCACCCCGGTGCGGCGGGCGAGGAAGTCCGCCACGCTCTCCCCCGGGCGGCGTTCCGGCTCCTGCGGCAGGTGCCCCACGGTCGCGGTGGGCGGGGAGAGGCTCAACTCGCCCTCCTCCGGGGTGTCCAGCCCGGCGAGGAGGCGGAGCAGGGTGGACTTTCCCGCGCCGTTGGCACCGACGAGTCCGATCACCTCGCCGGGCGCGACCACCAGGTCGAGCCCGGAGAAGAGCGAGCGGTCGCCGTGTCCGGCGGCGAGTTGCTTGGCGACGAGAGTGGCAGTCATCAGGGTGCTGATCCTAACGAGGCGGCGGGCCCGGTCGGTTCACGGGAGCCCGGCGGCCCCCGGTCGCCCGCGCGAGCGGTCCACGTACGGGAGCGGGTACCGCCCACACGAGCGGTCCACGTACGGGACCGGGTGCCGCCCACACGAGCGGTCCACGTACGGGACCGGGTGCCGCCCACCCTCCGCCTCCCGCAGCCCTTGCCCGCCCGGTGCCCCGGCTGCCTACGATCCGGGGGTGAAGAGCGAGGCGATCGTCATCGGCAGCGGAGTCATCGGGCTCACCACCGCGCTCGCGCTCGCCGAGCAGGGCCGGCGGGTGCGGGTCTGGACGCGGGAGCCGGCCGGGGCCACCACCTCGGCGGTGGCGGGCGCACTGTGGTGGCCGTACCGGATCGAGCCCGTGGCGCTCGCCGCCGACTGGGCGCTGGAGTCCCTGAGCACCTTCCTCCAGCTCGCGGAGAGCGCGCCCGGCAGCGGAGTGCGCACGGTCCCGGGCGTGCACCGGGGGCTCTCACGCGACTCCCTGGGCTCCTGGGCGGCGCGGGTGCCGGGGCTGCGGGAGGCCACCGGGCGGGAGTGCCCGGGTGGCGGGCTGTGGGCGCGGCTGCCGCTGCTGGACATGCCGGTGCATCTGCGGTGGCTGGCCGAACGCCTGGCGGCGGCCGGGGGCGGCGTCGAACTCCGGGAGGTCCACGCCCTGGACGAGGCTTTCGACGAGGCCCCAGTGGTGGTCAACTGCTCCGGGCTCGGCGCGCGCGAGCTGGTTCCGGACCCCGGAGTGCGGCCGGTGCGGGGGCAGTTGGTGCTGGTGGAGAACCCGGGCGTCGAGAGCTGGTACGTCGAGGCGGCGCCGGGGGCGCGGACGACCACGTACTTCTTCCCGCAGCCCGGCAGACTGGTGCTCGGCGGCACGGCCGAGGAGGACTCCTTCTCGACGCGGCCGGATCCGGGCACCGCCGCGGAGATCGTCCGGCGCTGTGCGGCCGTCCGGCCGGAGATCGCCGAGGCGCGGGTCCTCGGCCACCTGGTCGGGCTGCGGCCCGCGCGGCGTTCGGTGCGCCTGGAGGCGGTCCGGCGCGCGGACGGCGGGCTCCTGGTGCACCACTACGGTCACGGCGGCGCTGGGGTGACGGTGGCCTGGGGCGCGGCGCGGGCGGCGGCTCAGCTGGTGTCCGGCGTGGGCTGAGCCGCCGCGGGGTGACAGGCGCCGAGGTCCGGGGGCCGAGAAGGCCAGGGGCCGAGGAGACCGGGCGCGCTCCCGCCGGACCCGGCGGGCCGGCAGCCGAGGCCAGGTGCGAGGTGCCGGACCCGGCGGGACCGGCGCCGAGGCCGGGGGCGGGGGCGGGAGACGCGAAGGTGCCCGTCACGCGCGCGGCGTGACGGGCACCTTCTGGGCCGAGGGGCCGAGGCGGCCCCGGGCGGTCAGGTCTTGCTGACCGTCTCCGGCTCCACTGCGCCGATGGGGTCGCCCTCGACCTGGGTGCCCGCGCCCGGGCCGACCTGGATCGCGAACTCCCCGTCGTACTTCTCGTGTCCGGCCACGACGGCGGCGCCGACCGCCTCCGAGCCCATCCGGCCGCGCACGATGAGCGGGTCGCGCCGCAGGTCGCGCATGAGCGCGAAGCACATCCCGATCATCACCAGGACGAAGGGCGCGGCCGCGAGGATCGTGAGGTTCTGCAGTCCGGTGAGCGCGTCGCCCTCGCCGTTGCCGATCAGCAGCATGATCGCGGCGACCGCGCCGGTCACCACACCCCAGAACACGACCACCAGGCGGCCGGGTTCGAGCGCGCCCTTCTGCGAGAGGGTGCCCATGACGATGGAAGCGGCGTCCGCGCCGGAGACGAAGAAGATGCCGACCAGGACCATCACCAGGATGCTCATGGCGGTGGCGAGCGGGTACTCGGCGAGGACGCCGAAGAGCTGGCCCTCGGGAGTGGACTCGCCGGCCAGCTTGCCCTGCTCCTGGAGCTTCATCGCGGAGGTGCCGAAGATGGCGAACCAGATCAGGCTGACCGTGCTGGGGACCAGGATGACGCCGCCGACGAACTGGCGGATGGTCCGGCCGCGGCTGATGCGCGCGATGAACATGCCGACGAAGGGCGTCCAGGAGATCCACCAGGCCCAGTAGAAGACCGTCCAGCTGCCCAGCCACTCGCGGATGCCCTCGCCGCCGGTGGCCTCGGTGCGCCCGGCGAGCTCGGGGAGGTCACCGAGGTAGGAGAAGAGCGAGGACGGCACCATGTCGAGGGCGATGATGGTCGGCCCCGCGATGAAGACGAAGACCGCGAGGACGAGCGCGAGCACCATGTTGATGTTCGACAGCCACTGCACGCCCTTCTCGACGCCGGAGATCGCCGAGAGCACGAAGGCGGCCGTGAGCACGGTGATGATCAGCACGAGCAGTCCGGTGCTGACGTCGTCCATCCAGTCGAGGACCTCGAAGCCGGAGCCGATCTGCAGGGCGCCGAGGCCCAGCGAGGCGGCGGAGCCGAAGAGGGTGGCGAAGATGGCCAGGATGTCGATGACCCGGCCGACACCGCCGTTCGCGTGGCGCTCGCCGATCAGCGGGGCGAACACCGCGCCGATGGTCTGGCGCCTGCGGCGGCGGAAGGTGCTGTACGCGATCGCGAGTCCGGCCACCGCGTAGATGGCCCACGGGTGCAGCGTCCAGTGGAAGAGCGTGGTCGCCATCGCGGTCTGCATCTTGTCCGCGGAGCTGGCGGGGTCGGTGCCGGGCGGCGGTGTCTTGAAGTGCGCGAGGGGCTCGCTGACGCCCCAGAACATCAGGCCGATGCCCATACCGGCGCTGAACATCATCGCGATCCAGGACACCGTACGGAACTCGGGCTCCTCGCCCTCGGTGCCGAGTGTGATCCGGCCGTAGCGGCTGGCGGCCAGCCACAGCGCGAAGACGACGAAGGCGGAGGCGACCAGCATGAAGGCCCAGCCGCCGTTGTGCACCAGGCTCTTGAGGGCACGCCCGGAGACGTCTTCGAGGTTGTCGGTCGCGAGCCAGCCCCACAGCACGAAGGCGAGGGTGAGCGCGGCGGTGACACCGAAAACGATCTTGTCCGTGACGGGCCGCTGGTGATCGCCGGCGAGGGGGTCGCCCCTTCCGCCCGTGAGATCCGCGGTGGCGCCGGGCCCCTGTGTGCCCGAGCCCTTTTCTTCTTGTGTCACTTGGCGGCACCTTTCACGGAAATGGTCGATTGTTATTTTTTATCGGTTCTTACCCGTTTCGGCACATTGGCCCCCGCGTGCCCCAACGGTACGAGGCCGTGGACGCGCGACCGGGACAGACTGCTTACCGCATGCGCCTACCCGGGTTCAATGGATCAACGCCCGCGTTATTCGAGGTGGGCCGCGAAATAAACGGAAGGGGAAAGTCCAGGGCGGCCGGGGCGAGATGTCGCCCCCATGTCAGTCATGTGTCAGACAAAGCCATGGACATGACGGTGGACCAAAGGGCTGAATATGCTCGAACCAATCTTGTGACCCCACCACTTGGAGATTTCGTGCACCGCAGACTGCTCGTCCCCGGCGTCCTCGCGACCGGCCTGATGCTGGCGATCCCGGCCTCGGCCGCCGACTACACCCCGGGGGCCCCGAGCATCGGGGACTCGTACTACCCGGCCGCCGGAAACGGTGGTTACGACGTGTCCCACTACGACCTCAGGCTGAAGTACCAGCCCAAGACGGACCTGCTCGAAGGCACCGCGACCATCCTCGCGACCACCACGCAGGACCTCTCCCGATTCAATCTGGACTTCGCGCTCAAGGTGAGCGAGGTGCGGGTGAACGGCAAGAAGGCGAAGTTCAAGAAGACGGGCGAGCAGGAGCTGCAGATCACCCCGGCGGCCGGGCTGCCCAAGGACACGCCGGTCACGGTCGTGGTGCGCTACGCCGACAAGCCCTCCACGGTGAAGGTCAACGACTGGACCTCCTGGGTGCGCACCCCGGACGGCGCCGTCGCCGCGCAGGAGCCGGAGTCCGCCGCGTGGTGGTACCCCTCCAACGACCACCCGCTCGACAAGGCCACGTACGACATCTCGGTCTCGGTGCCCGAGGGCAGCCAGGCGATCTCCAACGGCACACTGCAGTCGACGAGTTCGAAGCTCGGCTGGACCCGCTACAGCTGGCGCTCCAGCAAGCCGCAGGCCACGTATCTGACGACGCTGGCGGTCGGCAAGTTCGACGTCACCACGGACACGACGGCGAGCGGGCTGCCGGTCGTCAACGCCTACAGCAAGGACCTCGGCGAGAACGGGGGCGCGGCCCGGGCCAGCATCGAGCGCTCCGGTGAGGCCGTGGAGTTCCTGGAGACCGTCTTCGGCCCGTACCCGTTCAACGCGCTCGGCGGCTACGTACCGAACGTCACCAGCGGTTTCGCCCTGGAGACGCAGACCCGGCCCTTCTACAGCCCCAAGCAGTTCGCCAAGGGCGCGAACGTCTCCGTGGTGGTGCACGAGCTGGCGCACCAGTGGTACGGCGACAGCGTCTCGCTCGGCGACTGGGCGGACATCTGGCTCAACGAGGGCTTCGCGAGCTACGCGCAGTGGCTCTGGTCGGAGCACGAGGGCGAGGGCACCGCGCAGGAACTGGCGGACTACATCTACGACTCCTACCCGGCCGACGACCCCTTCTGGACGGTGAAGCCGGGCAACCCGGGCGCGGACAAGCAGTTCGACGGCGCCGTGTACGACCGGGGCGCGCTGACGCTCCAGGCGCTGCGCAACGAGATCGGCGACAAGGCCTTCTTCGAGATCCTCAAGGGCTGGCCCACCGAGCGCGCCCACGGCAACGCGCGGATCCCGGAGTTCGTCGCGTACGCCGAGAAGGTCTCCGGCAAGGACCTCGGCTCCTTCTTCGACACCTGGCTCTTCCAGCCGCAGAAGCCGGCCGGGGCCACGGCGAAGGCGGCCGGGCTCGCGGCCCGCGCCGAGGCGCCCGCCAAGGCGCCCAAGTCCTGGAAGAAGATCGCGGACACCCACGACATCCACGACCACGGCGACGCGCACACGGACGGCCGCCGGCACTGAGCCGGGGCATCCGGCACGTCTCCCGTCGCTCCCGGCGGGTGACGGCTCCCGCGGCTCCCGGTGTCCCACCGGGAGCCGCGGGGTCGGGCGGCGGGCTCAGTCCCGGAGCGCGCTCCTGGCGTCCCGGCGGCGGATGGCGTACCAGCCCGCGACCAGCCCCGCCGCGATGAGCGGGATCAGATAGAGGGTCTTGCGGCCGACCTCCGGGTCCTCCCACATCAGGCCGAGCACCGAGAGCAGGAAGGCGATGGTGGCGATCTCGGTGACCGGGCTGCCGGGCAGCCGGAACTGCGGGCGGGTGAGCAGGCCCTCCTTGGCCCGGCGGACGAAGGCCAGGTGGCAGACCATGATGATCACCCAGGTGCTGATGATCCCCAGCGAGGCGATGTTCAGGACGATCTCGAAGGCCTTGCCGGGCACCAGGTAGTTGAGGCCGACGCCGAGCACGCAGACCGCGGAGGTCAGCATGATGCCGCCGTAGGGCACCTGGCTGCGGTTCATCCGGGCGGTGAACCTCGGGGCGGAGCCCGCCATCGCCATGGAGCGCAGGATCCGGCCGGTCGAGTACAGGCCCGAGTTGAGGCTGGACATCGCGGCGGTCAGCACGACCAGGTTCATCACGTCACCGGCGGCCGGGACGCCGATCCTGGACAGGACGGTCACGAAGGGGCTCTGGCCCGCCGAGTACGCCGAGGCGGGCAGCAGCAGCGCGAGCAGCACCACCGAGCCGACGTAGAAGAGCCCGACCCGCCACATGATCGAGTTCACCGCGCGCGGGACGACCTTGTGCGGCTCGGCGGTCTCGCCCGCGGCGACGCCGACCAGCTCCAGGGAGGCGTAGGCGAAGACCACGCCCTGCATCACCAGGACGACCGGCATCAGCCCGTGGGGCAGGAATCCGCCGTGGCCGGTGATGACGTCCGGGCCCGGGCTCTCGCCGCCGACCTTGTGCTGGGTGACGAGGAGGAAGATGCCGATGCACATGAAGGCGACCAGGGCCGCCACCTTGATGATGGAGAACCAGAACTCCATCTCGCCGAAGATCTTCACCGAGATCAGGTTCACCGCGAGGACGACCGCGAGCGCGATCAGCGCGAGGGTCCACTGCGGGATGTCGGTGAACAGGCTCCAGTAGTGGGTGTAGAGCGCGATGGCGGTGATGTCCGCGATACCGGTGGTGGACCAGTTGACGAAGTACATCCACCCGGCGACGTAGGCGCCCTTCTCGCCGAGGAACTCGCGGGCGTAGGAGACGAAGGAGCCGGAGGAGGGCCGGTACAGGACCAGCTCGCCGAGGGCCCGGACGACGAAGAAGGCGAAGATGCCGCAGACCAGATAGGCCAGCGCCAGGGCGGGTCCCGCGTCGTGCAGGCGGCCGCCCGCGCCGAGGAAGAGTCCGGTGCCGATCGCGCCGCCGATCGCGATCATGTTGACGTGCCGGGCCTTGAGGTCCTTGCTGTAACCGGCGTCGCCCGCGTCGTGGGGCGTGGGGGCCGTGTCCGTCCGGGACACGGCGGGTGCCGTGTCGAGGGCTTCCTTGCTCACGGTGGAACCACTCTCTGGTACGCGGAGATTCTCCGGTTGTACGGATGTGCCGCGGCCCATGCCGGATCACGCCGGGCACGGGCCGTCGGCAACCCTCCCCCGAGCTGCGGCGATTACGCGGTGGCATGGATCACAGAGCGGAACTTCTCACATGCTGGGCAGGGGGTGTTCAGCCGGGAGGAAGCGGGATAGGGGCCGGGGATACCGGCGCCCGCTCACTTTCACATTGCTGGTGAGACAGCAATACTGTTGCACCAGCAGTGCGCGCCACCGGACACAGGAGCACGTCATGACCGCGGAAACCGCCGAGCCGACGCTCACGGTAGACGAACTGGCCGCGCGCGCGGGCGTCACCGTACGCACCGTCCGCTTCTACAGCACCCGCGGGCTGCTCCCTCCCCCGGTGATCGGCCCCCGCCGGGTCGGGCTCTACGGGTCCGCCCACCTCTCCCGGCTCGCCCTCATCGAGGAGCTCCAGCACCAGGGCATGACCCTCGCCGGGATCGAGCGCTACCTCCAGCAGCTGCCGAAGGACCTCAGCGCCCAGGACCTGGCGATCCACCGCGCACTGGTCTCCTCCTGGACCCCGGAGTCCACCGAACCGCTCTCCCGCGCCGAGCTGCGCAAGCGGGCCGGGCGTGAGCTGTCCGAGGCGGACCTGGAGCGCCTGGTCGCGATGAACATCATCCGGCGCACCGAGGACCCGGACGTCTTCGACACCGATCCCGGTCAGCTGCGCCTCGGGGTGGAGATGGTGGACGTGCCCATCCCCAACGAGACGATCCTGGCCGCCAGGACCGTGCTCATCGAGCACACCAGGGCGGTGGCCCGCGAGATGTCCCGGCTCTTTCGCGAGGAGGTCTGGGACGCCGGACGCGAGGGCGCCTCGGAGCAGGAGCACACCGCGGCGATGAAGTCCCTCTCCGCGCACATGCAGCCGCTGATCGTGCAGGCGATGCTCACGGCCTTCCAGCGCTCCATGCGCGAGGAGATCCGGGGCTGGTTCGGGCCGCAGTCGGCTCCGTAGCCGGGCGGGTGTACGTCCGGGGCGGAGCGCATACGGAGGGCCCCGCCCCGCGCCCTTCCCGGCGCGGACCGGGGCCCGTGGGCGTACGGGGCCGGGGCTCACCCCGACCCCGCTGGCCCTCACTCGTCGCCGAAGGTCTCCCCCGCCTCGGCCTTGCGCAGCAGCAGGCCGGTCGGCTCGAAGCGCTCGCCGTAGGTGGCGGCCAGTTCGCGCGCCCGGGCCACGAAGCCGGGCAGGCCGCCCTGGTAGCCGTTGATGTACTGGAGCACACCGCCGGTCCAGGCCGGGAAGCCGATGCCCATGATCGAGCCGATGTTGGCGTCGGCCACCGAGGTCAGCACGCCCTCCTCCAGGAGCCGGACGGTGTCCAGGGCCTCGGCGAAGAGCATCCGCTCCTGCATGTCCACGAACGGGATCCGGTGGCCGGGCTTGGTGAAGTGCTCGCGCAGCCCGGACCAGAGCCCGGCGCGCTTGCCGTCCTGGTAGTCGTAGAAGCCGGCGCCGCCGCTGCGCCCGGGGCGGTCGAACTCCTCGACCATCCGGTCGATCAGCTCCTCCGCCGGGTGCGCGGTCCAGGTGCCGCCCTCCGCCTCGATCGCCTGCTTGGTCTCCAGGCGGATCTTGCGCGGCAGGGTCAGCGTCAGCTCGTCCATGAGGGAGAGCACCTTGGCCGGGTAGCCGGCCTGTGCGGCGGCCTGCTCGACGGAGGCGGGCTCGATGCCCTCGCCGACCATGGCCACGCCCTCGTTGATGAAGTGGCCGATGACCCGGGAGGTGAAGAACCCGCGCGAGTCGTTGACCACGATCGGGGTCTTGCTGATCTGGCGGACCAGGTCGAAGGCGCGGGCCAGCGCCTCCTCGCCGGTGCGCTCGCCCTTGATGATCTCGACGAGCGGCATCTTGTCGACCGGCGAGAAGAAGTGCAGGCCGATGAAGTCCTCCTGCCGCTTCACGCCCTCGGCGAGACCGGTGATCGGCAGCGTGGAGGTGTTGGAGCAGAGCAGGGCGTCCGGGGCGACGACGTCCTGGATCTCCTGGAAGACCTTGTGCTTCAGCTCGGTGTTCTCGAAGACGGCCTCGATCACCGCGTCGCAGCCCGCGAGGTCGGCGACCTCCGCGGTCGGGGTGATCCGGGCGAGCAGCGCGTCCGCCTTCTCCTGGGTGGTACGGCCCCGGGAGACCGCCTTGGCGCACAGCCCCTCGGAGTAGGCCTTGCCCTTGGCGGCGGACTCGGCGCTGACGTCCTTGAGGACCACCTCGATACCGGCCCGGGCGCAGGAGTACGCGATACCGGCGCCCATCATGCCCGCGCCGAGCACGGCCACCTTGCCGACCTTGGTGGACTCGATGCCCTTGGGGCGGTTGGCACCGGAGTTGACGGCCTGGAGGTCGAAGAAGAAGGCCTGGATCATGTTCTTGGAGACCTGGCCGCTGGCCAGCTCCACGAAGTAGCGGGCCTCGATCTGCTCCGCGGTGGCGAAGTCGACCTGGGAGCCCTCGACCGCGGCGGCCAGGATGTTGCGCGCGGCCGGGTAGTTGGCGCCGGAGGTCTGCTTGCGCAGGTTGGCCGGGAAGGCCGGGAGGTTCGCGGCGAACTTGGGGTTCGCGGGGGTGCCGCCGGGGATCTTGTAGCCGGGCTTGTCCCAGGGCTGCGCGGACTCGGGGTTGGCGTCCACGAAGGCGCGGGCCTTGGCGATCAGTTCCTCGGGGGTGGCGGCGATCTCGTGGATGAGACCGGCGTCCAGGGCGCGCTTCGGGTTGTACTGGGTGCCCTGGAGCAGCACCTTCAGGAGCGCGTCGGCGATGCCGAGCAGGCGTACGGTGCGGACCACGCCACCGCCGCCGGGCAGCAGGCCGAGGGTGACCTCCGGCAGGCCGATCTTGGTGGCCGAGCCGTCCAGGGCGACCCGGTGGTGGGAGGCGAGGGCGATCTCGTAACCGCCGCCGAGGGCCGCGCCGTTGAGGGCGGCGACGACGGGGACGCCGAGGGTCTCGATACGGCGCAGGTCGCGCTTGATCGCGAGGCCGCCCTCGTAGGCGAGCTGGGCGGTCTCGGGGGTGACCTGGATGAGGTCGCGCAGGTCGCCGCCGGCGAAGAAGGTCTTCTTGGCGGAGGTGAAGATGACGCCGCGGACGGACTCCTTCTCGGCCTCCAGGCGGTCGGCGACCGCGGTGAGGGAGGCGCGGAAGTCCGCGTTCATGGTGTTCGCGGACTGCTTGGGGTCGTCCAGGACGAGGGTGACGAGGCCGGTCTCGTCCTGTTCCCAGCGGATGGTGGTGCTCTCGGTCATGGAAGCTTCTCCGTAAGGGGATCCGGAAGGGGACGGGACGGGTCAGAGGCGCTCGACGACGGTGGCGATGCCCATGCCGCCGCCGACGCAGAGGGTGACCAGGCCGAAGCGCTTGTCCTGGCGCTCCAGCTCGTCGATGACCGTGCCGAGCAGGATGGCTCCGGTGGCGCCGAGGGGGTGGCCGAGGGCGATCGCGCCGCCGTTGACGTTGATCTTGTCCAGGCTGGCGCCCATGTCGTCGGCGAAGCGCAGGACGACCGCGGCGAAGGCCTCGTTCATCTCGATGAGGTCGATGTCGTCGATGGTCAGCCCGGCGAGGGCGAGCGCCTTGCGGCTGGCGGGCGCGGGACCGGTGAGCATGATGGTGGGCTCGGAGCCGGAGACGGCCGCGGAGACGATACGGGCGCGCGGGGTGAGGCCGTTGCGCTCACCGGCCTCCTTGTTGCCGATGGCGACCAGCGAGGCGCCGTCCACGATGCCGGAGGAGTTGCCCGCGTGGTGCACGTGGTCGATCTTCTCGACCCAGTGGTACTCCTGCAGGGCCACCGCGTCGAAGCCGCCGAGCTCGCCGATGTCGGCGAAGGAGGGCTTCAGCTTGCCGAGGGCCTCGACGGTGGTGCCGGGGCGCAGGAACTCGTCCCGCTCCAGGACGAGCAGCCCGGTGCGGTCGCGGACCGGGATCACCGACCGGTCGAAGCGGCCCTCCTTCTGCGCGGTGGCGGCGCGCTCCTGGGAGAGGGCGGCGAACTCGTCCACGTCCGCCCGGGTCCAGCCGCCGAGGGTGGCGATCAGGTCGGCGCCGATGCCCTGCGGGACGAAGTTGGTCTCCAGGCTGGTGATCGGGTCGTGGAACCAGGCGCCGCCGTCGGAGCCCATGGGCACCCGCGACATCGACTCGACGCCGCCCGCGAGCACCAGGCTCTCCCAGCCCGAACGGACCTTGGCCGCCGCCATGTTGACGGCCTCCAGACCGGAGGCGCAGAACCTGTTCTCCTGCACGCCGGCCACGGTCTCGGGCAGACCGGCGGCGAGGGCGGCGATCCGGGCGATGTCCGAGCCCTGGTCGCCGATGGGGCTGACGACGCCGAGGACGATGTCGTCGATGGTCGCCGGGTCCAGGTCCGGGTGGCGGCCGCGGAGTTCCTTGATGAGGCCGACGATCAGGTCGATGGGCTTGGTGCCGTGCAGGGAGCCGGTGGCCTTGCCGCGCCCGCGGGGGGTGCGGATCGCGTCGTAGACGTACGCTTCGGTGGTCAAGACTGGAGCCTTTCTCGGGCGGGGAGGGTGAGGCGGCGGGGCGGTTGCCCGTCGTGGTCAGCCGAGCAGCGAGCGGCCGATGATCTCCTTCATGATCTCGGTCGTGCCTCCGTAGATCGTCTGGATGCGGCCGTCGGTGAAGGCCCTGGCCACCGGGTACTCGTTCATGTAGCCGTAGCCGCCGTGCAGTTGCAGGCAGCGGTCGGCGGTGCGCTTCTGCAGTTCGGTCGCCCACCACTTGGCCATCGAGGCGTTCACCGCGTCCAGGGTGCCGTCCGCGTGGTCGGTGATGCAGCGGTCGAGGTAGGCCCGGGTGACCGCGCACTCGGTGGCCATCTCGGCGATCTCGAAGCGTACGTGCTGGAGCCGGGCGAGCGGCCTGCCGAAGGCCTCGCGCTCCTTGACGTAGGTGGTGGTCAGCTCGACCAGGTACTCGGCCCCGGCGATGGCCGCTATCGCGATGGCCATCCGCTCCTGGGCGAGATTGGTCATCAGGTGGATGAAGGCGCCGTTCAGCTCGCCGAGCAGGTTCTCCTTGGGCACCCGTACGTCGTTGAAGAACAGTTCGGCGGTGTCCTGGGACTTCTGGCCGATCTTGTCGAGGTTGCGGCCCCGCTCGAAGCCCTCCATGCCGCGCTCGACGACGAGCAGCGAGAGCCCGTGCGCGCCGCCCTCGGGAGTGGTCTTGGCGACCACGACCACCAGGTCGGAGATGATCCCGTTGGAGATGAAGGTCTTGGAGCCGTTGAGCACCCAGTGGTCGCCGCGGTCCTCGGCCGTGGTGCGGATGCCCTGGAGGTCGGAGCCCGCGCCGGGTTCGGTCATGGCGATGGCGGTGATCAGCTCGCCGCTGCAGAATCCGGGCAGCCAGCGCCGCTTCTGCTCCTCGGTGGCGAGCGAGGTGAGGTAGGGGCCGATGATGTCGTTGTGCAGGCCGATGGCGAGTCCGGCCACCCCGGCCCGGGTGAACTCCTCGGCGAGTACGGCGCTGTAGCGGAAGTCCGGTTCGCCGCCGCCGCCGTACTCCTCGGGGACCGCGAGACCGAGCAGCCCCTGGCGGCCCGCCGCGAGCCAGACCTCGCGGGAGACGATGCCGTCCTTCTCCCACTGCTCGTAGTGCGGCAGGACCTCCTTGGCGAGGAAGGTCTTGACCGTCTCCCTGAATGCCTCGTGCTCGGGCGAGTAGATGAGCCGCTTCACGGCTTCCTCCTGTGGGCGGTTCGGCGTGGCACCCGGCCGGGCGCCGGCGGTCTCGGTCGGGCCCCGCGGGCTGCTCGCCCGGACGGGGACGCGGTTCGGTGGCTCAGGACGGCTCCGCCACCAGGTGCGGTACGTCCCAGTCGCGGGCGACCTCCTCGGTGTCCGCGCCGGGCAGCGCGGGGGCGGTGCGCACCCGGGTCGGGGTGGCGGAGAAGCGCGGGGCGGGGGCGGGCTGGGTGAGCCCGGCGTGCTCGACGAAGGTGCCGCGGGCGGCCAGATGCGGGTGGTCCGGCGCCTCGCGCATGGACAGCACCGGCGCGACACAGGCGTCGGAGTCCTGGAAGACCTCGGTCCACTCGGCCCGGGTGCGGGTCCTGAAGCGGGCGGCGACGGCCTCCCGCAGTTCTTCCCAGCGGCCGAAGTCCTCGCGGGCGGCGGCGGCTTCACCGAGGCCGAGCAGTTCGGCGAACTCCGCGTAGAACTGCGGTTCCAGGGCGCCGACGGCCATGTACCCGCCGTCGGAGGTCGCGTAGTTGCCGTAGAAGGGGGCGCCCCCGTCGAGGAGGTTGACCCCGCGGCGGTCCTGCCAGACCCCGGCCGCCGCCATGCCGTGGATCATCGAGGCGAGGTGGGCGGCGCCGTCCACGATGGCGGCGTCCACGACCTGTCCGGTGCCGGTGGCGCGGGCGTGCTGGAGGGCGGCGAGGACGCCCACGACCAGGTAGAGCGAGCCGCCCGCGTAGTCCCCGACGAGGTTCACCGGGACGGCCGGGGGCTCGTCCGCCTTGCCGATCATGCCCAGGGTGCCGGTGACCGCGATGTAGCCGAGGTCGTGCCCGGCGCGCTGGGCGAGCGGTCCCTCCTGGCCCCAGCCGGTCATCCGGCCGTAGACGAGGCGGGGGTTGCGGGCGAGGCAGTCCTCGGGTCCGACGCCGAGGCGTTCGGCGACACCGGGCCGGTAGCCCTCGATCAGGATGTCGGCGCGCTCCACCAGGCCGAGCACGGCGGCGGTGCCGCCCGGGGACTTCAGGTCCACGGCGACGGAGCGCTTGTTGCGGTTGGTGAGGTCCTTCTCCGGGGCGATGCCGAGGCCTCCGGCGGGGCGCTCCACCCGGACCACGTCCGCGCCGAGGTCGGCGAGGAGCATGGCGGCGAAGGGGCCCGGTCCGATGCCCGCGAGTTCGACCACCCGCACCCCGGTGAGCGGTCCCTGTCCCGGCGGCTCTGCCACTGACTCCACAACCCCTCGGTACGCGACCTGCACTGTGACACCATCGATGTAACAGTGTTGATGTTATGAACCAGCGGGTCCGCGCACAAGCCCTGTCGAGCAAGCGCTCAGTAACTCCCCCGGATGCCCGCCCGCCCACCAGGCGGACGGCCCGCTGCCGCCGTGATCGCGCACGCTAACCTCGGCCCCGGAAGAGGGCGTTCCGCGCGGATCGGCCGGGCTCGTGGCCGGTGCCGCCGGAGCCCGAGGCACGGGGGTCGGGGACAAGGGGTGTCATGGCAGCACAGAGCAGTCCCGAGCGGGCGGAGCGCACGTACGACATCGTGCTGTTCGGAGCCACCGGCTTCGTCGGGCAGCTGACCGCCGAGTACCTGGCCGCGCACGCACCGGCCGAACTGCGCTGGGCCGTCGCCGGGCGCAGCCCCGCCAAGCTGGACGCCCTGCGGACCCGGCTGGCCGAGCTCGCGCCCGAGGGGCCCGCGCCCGAGGTGGTGCGCGCCGAGGTGGACGACGCCGGCTCGCTGCGCGAACTCGCCGCGGGCGCCCGGGTGGTGGCCACCACGGTCGGCCCCTACATCAGCTACGGCGAGGGCCTGGTCGAGGCCTGCGCCGAGGCGGGCACCGACTACCTCGACCTCACCGGCGAGCCCGAGTTCGTGGACCTGATGTACGTACGCCACGACGCCCGGGCCCGGGAGACCGGCGCCCGCCTGGTGCACGCCTGCGGCTTCGACTCGGTGCCGCACGACCTCGGTGTGCAGTTCACCGTCGCGCAGCTGCCCGAGGGGGTGCCGCTGCGCGTCGACGGCTATGTGCAGGTCGACGCGCAGGCCTCCGGGGGCACCTTCGCCTCCGCCCTCACGGCCTTCTCGCGGGGGCCGCAGATGCTCGCCGCCGCCCGGGAGCGCAAGCAGCTGGAGCCCCGGCCGACGGGCCGCCGCGCCTACGCCCCGCCCGGCACCTTCCACTACTCCGGGGAGATCGGCGCCTGGGGGCTCCCGCTGCCCACCATCGACGCGCAGATCGTCCAGCGCTCGGCCCGCGCCCTGGAGCGCTACGGGCCCGACTTCCGCTACCGGCACTACGCGGGCGTGCGGCGCCTGGCCACCGTGGCGGGCCTGCTCGGGCTGGTCACCACCACCTTCGCCGCGGCCCAGTTCGGGCCCGCCCGGCGCTGGCTCTCGGACCGCCTCAAGCCGGGCGAGGGCCCGAGCGCGGAGCGGCGGGCCCGCAGCACCTTCTCGGTGCGCTTCATCGGCGAGGGCGGCGGCCGCCGCGTCTACACCGAGGTGGCGGGCGGCGACCCGGGCTACGACGAGACGGCGAAGATCTTCGCCGAGTCCGCGCTCAGCCTCGCCTTCGACAAGCTGCCCGCCACCGCGGGACAGGTCACCCCGGCGGTGGCGATGGGCGAGTCCCTGACGGACCGGCTCCGCGCGGCGGGCCTGACCATCCGGGTCGCCGCGGTGCGCTGAGGCGTCCGCTCCCCCGGGCCGCCCCGGCCCTCGCCGACCACCGTACGGGGGCGGGCAGTTCGCCCCGCGTCGTACGGCTACGAAGGGTCGGCCGGGGCGGCGCCCGGGGCCGTCCGGCCGTCCGCGCCGTACGGGAACCGTCAGGCGGAGCCCGAGGCCTCCTCGAGCGCCCGGCGGCAGAGCGCGTCCGCGCGGCGGGTGGACTCCGGCAGCCGGTAGCGCGGGGTGAGCGCGAGGACATGGGCGCAGGCCGACTCCAGCGTGGTGCGGTGGCCGACCGAGACGAAGACCGGTTTCACCCCGGCCCGGGTGCGCAGCGCACGGCCGACCTCCTCCGCGCCGTCGGTGAGCGGCGCGGCCGAGCCGCGCGCCCCGGAGGGCTCCGGGTAGGTGAAGGTGAAGGGGTTCTTCGCGACGCCGATCGCGGGCAGCCCGGTCAGCACCCCGAGGTGGCAGGCGAGCCCGAAGCGCCGGGGATGGGCGAGTCCGTAGCCGTCGCAGACCAGCAGCCCGGGGTCGGTGGCCAGCCCGCGGAGGGCGGCGAGGACCGCGGGCACCTCGCGGAAGGCGAGCAGCCCGGGCACGTACGGGAAACCGGCCCGGCCCACCGCCGTCGCCTCCTCGCGGACCTCCAGGCTCGCCGCGTCCAGGACGACCGCCGCGGCGGCGACCAGGTCGCGGGCGTCGTCGTAGGCGACATCGACCCCGGTGACCGTCCCGGTGCCGGGCGCGGGACCCTGTTCGCCGAGGACCACCCGGGAGCGCAACTCCTCCTGGACGGCGCGGGCCCGGGCCTCGGTGGCGGGCCAGCCCGCGGGCAGCGGAAAGCTCGTGATCATGGTCGGCCAGGGTACGCCGCGCCGGGGTTGGGCGACCGGCCGCGGCGGGCCGCGCACGCGCTCCCGCCCCGGCGCACAGGCAGGGACCGACCACCCGCAGCCATCTGGCCGAGAACCGCCCCCGGGGAAGTGAGGAAGGTCACTCCCCTTCCCAGTGCACGGATCCGGTCCCGCGCCCCTCTCACAGGGTGTCCGCCCCCCGCCCCCGCGCCCGCCTTCACGCGCCCCGGCCCCGCAAGGAGCAGGAGTTGTCCTCTGTCTCGCACTCCGTCGAAGTCCGGCTGATCGCCGTCGCCCCCCGCATTCCGGTCATTCCGGCGACCCTGCACTACGACGGCCGGGACCCCTTCGCCGTACGGATGACCTTCCCGGCCCATGCCGCCCTGCGCGGCCAGGAGGTCTGCTGGACCTTCGGCCGCGAACTGCTCGCCGAGGGCCTCGAACAGGAGGCGGGCGAGGGCGACGTGCGGGTGCGCCCCTACGGCTACGGCCGCACCATCCTGGAGTTCCACGGCGCCGAGGGCATCGCGGTGGTGCACATCGTCACCGAGCAGCTCCGCGGCTTCCTCGACCTCACCCGGGCGCTCGTCCCGCCGGGCGAGGAGCACCTGTTCGCCGACATCGAGCAGGATCTCGCGGACGCCCTCGACGACGTCTGCTGAACCCTCCGGGGCGGGGGATGCCCCGCCCCGGACCCCCGCCCGGCAGCTCAACTCCCCCGCGTCGCCGCCCCGGTGACCGCCGCCGCCCGCACCGCCGCCCGCAGCTCGCGGAAGACCCCGGGCAGTGCGGGGCCCGCCTCACCGCCGCGCGCGGCCAGCGCCTCGGCTCGGTCCCGGTGCGCCGCGCGCTCCCCGGCGGTGGCGAAGGTGCCGAGCCCGGCGTCCACCGCGAGGACGGTCATCGCCGCCACGCGGTGCCCGACCTCCGCCACCGGCACCGGCCCGCAGAGCGCGGCCCGCGCCCTGGCCCGCAGGCTCCGTACGGGAGCGGGGTCGGCGAGCACATGGCGCCCCGGCGGGAGCAGTCCGAGCAGGCGGTGGCCCCGGGCGCGCAGGAAGCCCCCGGCCACGAGTGACTCGCGTACCGCGGTGCGGGTGGCGCCCGTGTGCGCGCCCACCCACTCCTGCCAGGTGCGCGGCCGGGACTCGGCGACGAGTTCGAGGAGACCGTCGAGCGGGCCCTCACCGGTCTCGGCATCCGGGTCGGTGGGCACCGCCACCCCGTCCTCGTCGGCGAGCAGCCCCCGCCAGGCCAGCTCGGCGAGCGCCCCGGCCCGCACCAGGCGGCCGAGACCGGCGGCCGCGGCGGGGCGGTCCTCGCCGGTGTCCCAGGCGAGGAGGTACAGGCAGGCGGGCAGCGAGCGGGGCGTGTCGGTCATCTGGCTCCCTCTTTCCGGGGGCTCGCGGCGGCGGCGCAACGGCCGCCCTCGGACGCCGCGTTAATCCGTTGCCCCGGCCCGGCCCTTCTCCTACGGTGTTCCTGGCCACACCCCCGCCGAACGGAGAAGGACGTTGCTCCACTGAGGTCCCGGAACACCGTGCCGTGCAGCCTGCCGTATCCGGCCGCCGCGCGCACCGTGACCGACCTCGGTGTCACGAGCCGTCCCTCGGGCAGCCCCCTTCCCGGCGCCCCGGGCCTCTCTCCCAAGTGACCGCGGTGTTCCGGATGCGTCGCCCCGCCGCCCGCACTCCGAGAATCCGTGAGGCCTCCATGACCCACCACGACCACTCCTCCTCCTTCACCCCGGCCGCCGCCTCCTCCCTGGTCCAGTGCACCGGACTGCACTTCGCCTGGCCGGACGGGACCACCGTCTTCGACGGGCTCACCACCGCCTTCGCCCCGGGCAGGACCGGTCTCGTCGGGCTGAACGGCGCCGGGAAGTCGACCCTGCTCAAGCTGATCACCGGTGCGCTGACACCGGGCGCGGGCACCGTCCGTACCAGCGGCGAGGTCGGCTACCTGCCGCAGAACCTCACCCTCGACACGGGGCTGCGGGTCGACGAGGCGCTCGGTATCCGCCGGGTGCGCGCCGCCCTGCACGCCATCGAGGCGGGCGAGGTGGCCGAGGAGCACTTCGCCGCGGTGCAGGACGACTGGGACGTCGAGGAGCGGGCCGGCGCCACCCTCGAATCCCTCGGCCTGCCCAGCGCCCTGGACGCCACCGTCGGCGAGCTGTCCGGCGGCGAGTCCGTACTGCTGCGCCTCGCCGCACTGCTGCTGCGGCGCCCCGAGGTGCTGCTCCTGGACGAGCCCACCAACAACCTCGACCTGCACGCCCGCAGGCGGCTGCACCGGGCGGTCGACAGCTGGCCCGGCGTCCTCGTCCTCGCCGGCCACGACCGCGAGCTCCTGGAGCGCGTCGACCAGATCGCCGAACTCCGCAGCGGCTCCCTGACCTGGTACGGCGGCGCCCTCAGCGCCTACGAGGAGGTACTCGCCGCCCAGCAGGAGGCCGCGCGGCGCAAGGTGCGCACCGCGGAGGCCGATCTGCGCCGGCAGGAGCGCGAACTCGCCGACGCCCAGGTGGTGCTGGCCCGCCGCAGGCGCTACGGGCAGAAGATGTGGGACACCAAGCGGGAGCCCAAGGCGATCATGGCCCAGCGCAAGCGCCAGGCCCAGGTGTCGGCGGGCAAGCACCGCCTGCTGCACGAGGGGCGCCTCGCGGACGCCCGGGAGCGGCTCGACGAGGCGGCCCGCTCGGTGCGCGAGGACGACGAGGTCCGTATCGAGCTGCCGTCCACGGCGGTCCCGCCGGGGCGGGAGGTGTGCACCGTGCGCGAGCTGGTGCTGCCGTACACCGGGGCCCGGGTGCCGGGCGGCCTCTCGGTGCACGGCCCGGAGCGCATCGGCCTGCTCGGCCGCAACGGGGCGGGCAAGTCGACCCTGCTGCGGATACTCGCCGGTGAACTCCCGCCGGTGAGCGGCGTGTCCGGGGTCCAGGTGCCGGTGCGGCATCTGCCGCAGCGGCTCGACATCCTCGACGAGGAACTGAGCGTCGCGCAGAACGTGGCGCGCTTCGCGCCGGGCGCCACGGACAACGCGATCCGCGCCCGGCTGGCCCGCTTCCTGTTCCGGGGCGCCCGCGCGGACCAGCGGGTGGGCACCCTCTCCGGCGGTGAACGCTTCCGGGCGGCCCTCGCCGCCCTGATGCTGGCCGAGCCCGCGCCGCAGCTGCTCCTCCTCGACGAGCCGACCAACAACCTGGACGCCTCGGGGGTGGCCCGGCTCACGACCGCCCTCGCCGCCTACCGGGGCGCGCTCCTGGTCGCCTCGCACGACCTGGACTTCCTCGCCGGCCTCGGCCTCACCCGCTGGCTGCTCCTCGACGGGGAGCTGCGCCCGACCAGCGAGGAGGAGGTGCGCGCCCGGCTCGACTGAGCACGCGAGGGGGCCCGCGCCACGCCGGGCCCCCTCACGGGATCCGGCCGGTCCCGGCGGGGCCCCGGCGGGCCGATCATCCTTACGCTCCCGTAACCTACGGTGTCGTAGCCTACGGTGTCGTAGGTTGACTGATCCGCCCGCACGTCTTGCTGGAGCCACCATGACGATCTCCCACACCCGCCCCCTCGCCTCGGACACCTGGGATGACACCCGGCTGCTCTTCGCGCTGGAGGAGATCGTCGAGAAGGAGCTGAACCGGCACTTCAAGTCCGCCCGGGACTGGATGCCGCACGAGTACGTGCCCTGGTCCGCGGGCCGCAACTTCCCCGGGCTCTTCGAGGACGGCGAGGCCTGGCACAAGGAGCAGTCCTCGGTCACCGATCTGGGCAAGATCGCCCTGGTGGTCAATCTGCTGACCGAGGACAACCTGCCCAGCTACCACCACGAGATCGCGAGCCTCTTCGGGCGGGACGGGGCCTGGGGCACCTGGGTGCACCGCTGGACCGCCGAGGAGGGCAGGCACGGCATCGTCATGCGCGACTACCTGCTCACCTCGCGCGCCGTCGACCCCGACGAGCTGGAGTCCTTCCGGATGACCCACATGTCCGAGGGCTTCGAGTCGGACAACCGGCACTCGATGCTGCACTCGGTCGCCTATGTGGCCTTCCAGGAGCTGGCCACCCGCATCTCGCACCGCAACACCGGCCGGATCTCCGGCGACCCGGTCTGCGAGCGCATGCTCGCGCGGATCGCGACCGACGAGAACCTGCACATGGTCTTCTACCGCAATCTCCTGGCCGCCGCCCTGGAGCTCGCCCCCGACCTCGCGATGCAGGCCGTACGCGACGTGGTCACCGGATTCCGGATGCCCGGCCACGGCATGCCCGGCTTCGAGCGGGCGGCCGCCCAGATGGCCATCGGCGAGGTGTACAACCTGCGCATCCACCACGACGACGTGCTCCAGCCGGTGCTGCGCTACCTCGGCGTGCTCCAGATCAAGGGACTCGGCCCCGAGGGGCAGCGCGCCCAGCAGGAGCTCGG
Source organism: Streptomyces physcomitrii (assembly GCF_012273655.1). Lineage (GTDB taxonomy): Bacteria > Actinomycetota > Actinomycetes > Streptomycetales > Streptomycetaceae > Streptomyces > Streptomyces physcomitrii. Next base: position 166,920 of record NZ_JAAWWP010000013.1, read on the forward strand.
CCTCTACATGGAGGGCCTGGACAGCGAGGCCAGCCGCTTCGACGAGCGCCTCGCGGCCCGCAAGGCCCGGATGGCCGCCCGCGCCGCGGGCTGAGCCAGGGCGGGGCCGCCGGGCCGCCGGGTCCGGGCGACCGCGGCGCCGCCGCCCCGCCGCGTCCGGGCCGCCGCAGCGCGCGCCTCAGGCGGCCTCCGCCCGCCTGAGGCGCTGGAGCCGCAGCCGCTCCTTCTCCGAGAGACCGCCCCAGACCCCGAACTGCTCGTCGTGGGTCAGGGCGTACTCCAGGCACTCGGCGCGCGTCTCGCACATCCGGCAGATCTGCTTGGCCTCGCGCACCGAGCTGCCCGGCTCCGGGAAGAAGAAGCCGGCACCGGTCTGTGCGCACAGGGCCTGTTCCTGCCAGGCGAGGTCTTCCTGGGCGATCACATTGGTCTGCATGCTCACGATGCTGCCGACCGGCGAAAAACGACCGATCAACGTCCGATCAACGCGCAGGACACGCCGTATACGAGCTGCTGGGAGACGGTCCCGCCGGTACGGGGGCCCGCCCGCTCAGCCCTCCTGCGGCGCGGGCTTCAGGATGGCGAAGCGGGCGCCCTGCGGGTCGGCGAGCTGGGCGAGGCGGCCGACGCCCGCCATGTCCTCGGGGCCGCTGCGCACCGTACCGCCCAGCTCCGCGGTGCGCGCGCAGACGGCGTCGGCGTCGGCCACCGCGAAGTAGAGGGTCCAGTGCGGGTCGGTGTAGCGCTCGCTCGGGTCGGACTCCAGGTCGGCGACGCCGCCGAAGCCGCCGTCGCCCTTCTCGGGGCCGGGGCTGACCACGGTGTACTTGCCGCCCGGGAAGGCGACCTCCTCGCTGGTCCAGCCGAAGACCCGCGCGTAGAAGCCGGTGGCCGCCTCGATGTCCGGGGTGTACAGCTCGGTCCAGCACAGCCCGCCGGCCCCGGCGAAGCCGAGTCCCTGGTGCACCCCGGCCTGCCAGACGCCGAACCCCGCGCCCGCGGGGTCCACCAGGTGCGCGTACCGCCCCTGGTCGGTCACGTCCATCGGCGCGTAGGTGACGCTGCCGCCGTGCTCCTCGACCCGCCGTACGGTGGCGTCCACGTCGGTGCTGCGGAAGTAGACGCTCCAGGACGGCGGGCCCTGGTCGGCGGGGACGGGGATGGCGCCCGCCGCGTACTTCCCGCCGACGCTGAACATCCCGTAGCCGCCGGTCTCCGGCCCCAGGCGCTCCAGCTCCCAGCCGAGGATCTCCCCGTAGAAGCGGCCCGCGGCCTCGATGTCGGGGGTGCCCAGGTCGATCCAGTTGGGGGCACCGTCCACGGGTCGAGTGGTGAGCATGATGCGACCCTCCTCGGGTACGTCCGTGTCACGCCCGAGGTGCCAGGCGGCCCGGTACGGGCGTGTACCTCCGAGTCTTCCACCCGGGGCCGACTTCTGCCGCCGCGCTCCCCCGGGGCGGAGTCCTCGGGCACGGCGGAGTCCTCGGGCGGCCGGGCTCAGCCCTCGTCCTTGGCGGCCCGGGAGGGCTGCACCCGCTTGGGCTCGCCCGGCATCTTCGGGTACTCCGGCGGATAGGGCAGATCGCCGAGCCCGTGGTCGTGCTCCTGGCGCTCGGCGAGTTCGAGGAGGCCGTCGAGGCGGAAGGCGTGCTCGTCCATGTCGGCGTGCACATCCCCCAGCTCGGCGAAGCGGCCCGGCATGGTGCCGAGGTCGAAGTCGGCCGGGTGCGCCCGGTCGACCTCCGCCCAGCGCAGCGGCGCCGAGACCTGGGCACGCGGGTGGGGGCGTACCGAGTAGGCGGAGGCGATGGTGCGGTCCCGGGCGGTCTGGTTGTAGTCGACGAAGATCCGCTCGCCGCGCTCCTCCTTCCACCAGGCGGTGGTCACCCGGCCCGGCATCCGGCGCTCCAGTTCCCGCCCGCAGGCGATCGCGCAGCGGCGCACCTCGGTGAAGGTCCACCGCGGCACCAGCGGCACGAAGACGTGCAGTCCCCGGCCGCCGGAGGTCTTGGGCCAGCCGCGCAGCCCGAACTCGTCGAGCAGGGCGCGCAGTTCGAAGGCGGCGCGGACGGCGTCCTCGTAGTCGGTGCCGGGCTGCGGGTCGAGGTCGATCCGCAGTTCGTCGGGGTGCTCGGTGTCGCCGCGGCGCACCGGCCAGGGGTGGAAGGTGAGGGTCCCGTACTGCGCGGCCCAGATCACCGCGCCGACCTCGGTGGGGCACATCTCGTCGGCGTGCCGGCCGCTCGGGAACTCGATCCGTGCGGTGGGGATCCACTCGGGGTGGTTCTTGGGCACCCGCTTCTGGAAGAAGGACTCGCCGGTGAGCCCCTCCGGATAGCGCTCCAGGGTGGTCGGCCGGTCCCGCAGCGCCCGCAGGATCCCCTCGCCGACCGCGAGGTAGTACCGGGCCACGTCGAGCTTGGTGTAGCCGGGCTCGGGGAAGCAGATCTTGTCCGGGCTGGACAGCCGGACCGTACGGGCGCCCGCCCGGAGTTCCAGGGCCTTGCCGTGTGCCGCCATGCGGTCACGGTAGGCGCAGCCCGCCCGGGGGCGCATGTCGGCATACGGCGGCAGAATCTCCCCATGGACCTGCCGGTGATGCCCCCTGTGAAGCCGATGCTCGCCAAGTCCGTGGCGAGCATCCCGCCGGACATGCTCTACGAGGCGAAGTGGGACGGCTTCCGCGCGATCGTCTTCCGGGACGGCGCCGAGGTCGAGCTGGGCAGCCGTACCGGCAAGCCGCTGACCCGCTACTTCCCCGAGCTGGCCGCGGCGCTCGCCGAGCGGCTGCCGGAGCGCTGCGTCCTGGACGGCGAGATCGTGATCGCCCGCGAGGGGCATCTGGACTTCGACGCGCTCACCGAGCGCATCCACCCGGCCGATTCCCGGGTGCGGCTGCTCGCCGAGCGCACCCCCGCCTCCTTCGTCGCCTTCGACCTGCTCGCCCTCGGCTCCGCCTCGCTGCTCGACACCCCGCAGCAGGAGCGGCGGGAGCGCCTGGAGAGCGTCCTCGCGGGCGTCCGCGCGCCGGTGCACCTGGCGCCCGCGACCACCGAGCGCGCGGTGGCCGAGCGCTGGTTCCAGGAGTACGAGGGCGCAGGTCTCGACGGGGTGGTCGCCAAGCCGCTCGGGCTCGGCTACCGGCAGAACGAGCGCGTGATGTTCAAGGTCAAGCATGAGCGCACCGCCGATGTCGTGGTCGCCGGGTACCGCCACCACAAGAGCGGCCCGGTGGTCGGCTCGCTCCTACTCGGCCTGTACGACGCGGCCGGGGTGCTCCAGCACGTCGGGGTCGCCGCCGCCTTCGCCATGAAGCGCCGGGCCGAACTCGTCGAGGAGCTGGCCCCGCTGCGGATGGAGAGCGCCGAGGGGCACCCCTGGGCCGCCTGGACCGAGGAGTCCGCTCACGAGAGCGCCCGGCTGCCGGGTGCCCCGAGCCGCTGGACCGGCAAGAAGGACCTGTCCTGGATTCCGCTGCGCCCGGAGCGGGTCTGCGAGGTGGCGTACGAGCACATGGAGAACGGCGCCCGCTTCCGGCACACCGCCCGCTTCCGCCGCTGGCGCCCCGACCGCACCCCGCAGAGCTGCACCTACGCCCAGCTGGAGGAACCGGTCCGCTACGACCTGGACGAGATCCTCGGCGGCTGAGCGCGGGGCCGCGGACACGGGCCGGGGGTGCCGGGGCCCGTACCCGGGTAGGAACCGGCGCAGAACCCTGAGGGGGCGCGATGCACAAGGCGAGCAAGGGACGCGGGCGGCTGGCGGTGGTGGCCGCAGCGCTGCTCGCCGTGGTGCTGCCGGCCTGCACCCCCGAGGACGAGAAGACGCCCGACCGCTCCGCGGGGGGCGGCCCCGTCCTCGCGGTGAAGATCGACAATGTCGGCCCGGCGCGCCCGCAGACCGGCGTCGAAGGCGCCGACGTCGTCTACGTGGAGCGGGTCGAGGCGGGCCTCAGCAGGCTGATGGCGCTCTACGCCACCCGGCTGCCGAAGACCGTCGGCCCGGTGCGCAGCGCCCGGGAGAGCGACCTGGAGCTGCTGCGGCAGTTCGAGGACCCGGTGCTCGCCTTCTCCGGCGCGCAGTCGAAGCTGCTGCCAGTGATCGGCCGGGCCCCGCTGCGCGCCGTCACCCCGGGCTCGGCGCCCGGCGGCGCCTTCTTCCGGGACAGCGGCCGGGCGGCCCCGCACAACCTCTATCTGCACCCGGACCGGCTGCTGAAGAAGGCCGCCGGGCAGGAGGCACTGTCCCGGGCCGGTGTCGACTTCGGTCCGCGGCCGGACGGCGGCACCGCGCTCGGCTCGCGCACGGTGGGCTATCCCTCGGCGCGCTTCACCTTCGACTGGTCGGCGGGCAAGGGGCGTTGGCTGGTCTCGATGGACGGCAGGCGGGCCACCGCGGCGGGCGGCGGTCCGCTGACCGCGGCGACGGTGGTGGTGCAGTACGTGAAGGTGCGCGAGTCCGGCTACCACGACGTGCGCGGCAGCAACTCCCCCTACTCGCAGAGCACCGGCTCGGGCCGCGCCCAGGTGCTCCGCGACGGCCGCGCCTTCGAGGGCCGCTGGCAGCGCCCGTCCGCGTCGAGCGCCACCGAGTTCACCGACCGGGACGGCGGGCACCTGCCCTTCGCCGAGGGGCCGGTCTGGATCGTCCTCGCGGAGGACCGGCAGGAGTGACCGGGGCCGCCCGACGGCCGCCCGCGCGCATACGACAGGATTCCGGCCATGGACATCTACGAGAACCCGGCCACCTGGAAGCCCGAACCGGTGCGCCCGCGACGGCAGTTGCTGTGGTGGGCGGCGGCCTCCTGAAGGTGCCCGGACCTGATCCGTGGTGGGATTGCGGGCCGGTGCCCCGTGGCGTGACCTGCGCCGGGCCGGTGGAGGGGACGGTATCGGTGGACTCCACGGTCAACCGGGCTCACCACCGCTGCCACCCCGCACTCACCGGCCACCCACCGGTCACCCGCGAGAACACCCCGGCGGCGCAATACGCCTAGCGCAGCCCCCGCCCCGTCTCCAGGACCTCGCGGGCGCGCTGGGCCAGGCCGTCGGCGCCGCAGGAGCGGGCGAGGGTGAGGCCGCGGGTCAGCTCGGTACGGGAGCGGGCGGCGATGCCGTACTCGACCCGGGCCTGGGCGTGTTCGAAGGCGCTCGGCGAGGCCTCCAGATAGGCGACGGCCTGGGCGTACAGGGTGACCGAGCGCTGGCCGGTCTCCAGGGCGGCGGCGGTGCGCAGCGCCTCGCCTATGGCGGTGTCGGTGCCGAAGCGCTCCGCCTGCACCCGGGCGTCCACGGCGAGCGCCCCCGCGCGCACCGGATCCTCGCCGGCCAGGGCGCGGGCGAGGTCGCCCGCCCAGGGCGCCATGACGATGTTGTGCCGGCCGCGGGTGGCGGCGGCGCGCTCCGCGGCCTCCAGTTCGCCGATGCCCTCCTTGGTCCGGTCGGCGGCGACGAGCAGGCGGCCGCGTACCGAGTGCAGGTCGGGGAGCACGATCGTGGAGGGATAGGGCGGCTCGATGCGGTAGAGGCTCGCGATCTCCTGCGCCTGTTCGACGTGGCCCCGGGCGAGCAGGGTGTCGATCAGCATGCAGGCGGCGTCCCAGTGCATGGGCAGGCCGCTGCCCACCCGGTCCGCGAGCCGCAGCGCCTCGCGCAGGAAGGCCTCCGACTCGGCGAGCCGCCCGCGCCTGCGGTGCACATGCCCGACGAAGGCGTGCGCGAGGGCGAGGTGGCCGCCGCTCCATCCAGCGCTCTCGTAGCTGCGCAGCGCGTCGTTGAAGAGGCTCTCGGCGCGGTCGAGCCGGTCGGCGAAGGCGTACGCGCTGCCCAGCATGACGAGGAGTTCGAAGCCCCACTCGGTGTCCGTCCAGCCGAGGCCGGGTGCGAGCTGACCGTTGACCAGGGCGCGGTCGCACAGCTCGACGACCTCCTCGGCGTTCTCGCCGCGGGTCATCGCGTCGAAGGCGCGCAGGATCAGCAGCGCGCGCTCGGAGTTGTCGCGCCCGGTCAGGGGCCCGGCGAGGGTGGCGAGGCTGCGCGAGCGGGCCGGTGAGTCCTCCTCGCCCGCGTGGATGCCCTCCCACATGTAGTGGACGGCCTGCAGCCGCAGCCGCGCGGGGCCGGGCGGCAGCTGGTCGGCCTCGGCGTCCACGGTGCGCACGGCCTCCTCCAGCTCACCGTTGTGGACCAGCGCCTGCGAGAGGCGGCAGACCGCGTCGACCCGGTTCTCGCCCTCCAGGCCGGGGATCGACAGGGCCTCGCGCAGATGCCGGACGGTGGTGGCGGGCGAGTTGAGCAGGGTGGCGCAGCCCAGTTCGTACAGGACGCCCGCGTGGGTCCCGGGCAACGGCGGTTCCCTCAGGGCGCGTTCGAGGCAGCGGCGGGCCGCGTCCGGGGCGCCGACGGCGAGGTGCTCGCGGGCGGCCTCCCGCAACTGCTCGACGAGTTCCGCGTCGTCGTCCGGGTGGACTTCGAGCAGGTGCCGGGAGGCGGCGGCCGCGCCCCGGCCCGACTGGGTGACCGCCCAGGCGGCCTGCCCGTGCATCGCGGTGCGCACCCCGCCCGGGATGGACTGGTAGATCGCGCTGCCGATCAGCGGGTGCACGAACTCCATCTCGCCCTCGGCGTAACGGCTTTCGGCGGCCTGGACACCGGTGGCGAGGATGCGGGCCGTGCACAGCTGCTCGGCGCAGCGCCGCGCGTCCTCCGGCTTCATGCCCGCGAGGGTGGCGGCGAGCGGGATGGAGATCCGGGTGCCGAGTATCGCGGCGGCCCAGGCGAAGCGGGTGACGTCGGTGCCCATGGTCTCCAGGCGGGCGACGAGGCCGCGGCCGCGGGCCGAGCGGTTCAGGTCGCGCAGCTCCGCGGCGGAGGACTCGACGGGGGCGAGCCCGGCGTCCTGCACCTTGGCGAGGAGTTCCACGGTCTCGTACGGATTGCCCCCGGTGACCGCCCAGACCTCGCGGCAGAAGGGCGCGTCGGCGTGCTCCCCGACGCTCGCGCGGGTCAGGCCCGCGGTCGCGTCCGGGGTGAGCGCCCGCAGGGTGCTGCGCGGGCGGGCCGCGGCGCCGACCCGGTCAAGGAGGACGGCGCTCTCCCCGTGCGCCTCGTCCGGCCGGTGGGCGACGACCAGGAGCACCGGCAGATCGTCCAGGCGCTCGGCGAAGGCGGCGAGCCAGCGCAGGGTCTCCTGGTCGGCCCAGTGGGCGTCGTCGATGAGCAGGACCAGCGGCCAGTGGCGCCGGGCGAGCCGTCCGACCGCCTCGACCAGTCCGTCGCAGACGCCCCGCGGGTCGGCCTGGCGCCCGGTGGGCTCGGCTATGCCGAGCGCGGGTCCCGCGATGTCGTACCAGTCCCCGAGGTATTCACGCGCCTCCTCGGGGCCGAGGGCGAGCAGGGCGGGCTGGAGCAGCTGCCGTACGACGTTGAAGGGGACGGAGGTGACGGCCTCCCCGCCGCGGGCCGACCAGACGGTGCAGCGGTCGCGGACCAGTCGGCGGACCTCGGCGAGGAGAGCGGTCTTGCCGATCCCGGCCTCGCCGCAGAAGACGAGCAGGCTGCCGGAGCGGGCCGGGGCGCAGAGGGCTTCCACGGCCTGCGCGGCTCCGGCGAGTTCGGTGTCGCGCTCCCACAGCGGGGCAGCGGACCCGTCCAGGCCGTGCGTCATCGCGCTACCTCCACCGTCACCTGTCCGAGCCGCCTTTCGGTGTACCCGTTCGAGACTAACCGCAGCGGCCGCCCGGCGGTGGCGGTCCGCGCACCTTGGCCGGGTGGGACGAACTTCCGTGCCCAGGTGTGGTATTCGCCGCCGCGGTGCGCTATAACCGGCCAACTCCCGCGCGGGCGGGGCCGATTGCCCGCCGGGGCGGGGTCACCTCTCGGCGGCGGGACCGGCCCGGCCGGGCCTGCGCCGCGCCCGTCCCCACGGAGCGGCGCGCGGGAGTGCCGCCCGGTCGTCCGGCGGGCGGCGGCCCGGGCTCAGGGGCCGGTGAGCCCGAGGGGCGGCAGCACGCAGTGCTCGACGAAGCGGCCGAGGTACTCGGCGTCGGCGAACCGGCCCTCCAGCATCGGCCGGACCCGGATCACCCCGACCAGCTGGGCGGCGAGGAAGGGCGCCGCCGGGTGGTCGGCCGCCAGCTCGCCCCGGAGCACTCCGCGCCGGATCATCTCACCGACGGCCGCGACCTCCGGCTCGATGAGGGTCTCGCGCAGGGCCTTCTGGAGTGCCTGGTCGCGCATCGCGGCGTGCGCCAGCGCGTGCAGCAGGGTGGTGTCGTCGTCGGGGCCGTCGCCCGCGGCCCGCGCCGCCTGCCGCAGGTCCCCGGCGAGCGAGCCGGTGTCGATCCCGGCGAAGCGCACACAGCGGGTGGAACGCAGCGCGGCGACCACCAGGCGCGGCTTGGAGCCCCACTGCCGGTAGAGGGTCGACTTGCTGCACCGGGTACGGGCGGCCACCCCCTCCATGGTCAGCGCCTCGTAGCCGTTCTCCCTGATCTCGTCGAGCACGGCCTCGTAGAACTCCTGCTCGCGCTCGGGCGTGATCTTGGACCGCGGCGAGGAGGACACCGCGACACCCGCCTCCTTCGCGGTCATGGCTGCACTCCCTCGGGCCGGGAACGTGACGGAATCCTTCGACGATTCATCGATACGACAGTGTACCGGTACGGGGTCGTATCGGTACACTGTCGTTTCGGTAACTGCGGTGCGCCCCGACGGGCTCCCGTGTCCACAAACGTACGACCGCCGCATCCCGCGCGAAAGGGTCAGGGAGCCTCACCGTGAAGGACGTCTTCGCCTCGGCGCCGGCCGCCACCGGCACGCGCACCCGCCGCCATCCCGCGCACTCCCCCGTCTGGCTGCGCTCCAGCGCCGTCCCCCCGTGGGCCGCGCGGTGAGCGCGACCCTCCTCGCGGTCCTCCTCAGCCTGCTCTCCGCGGTCGCCTACGCCGCCGCGGCCGTGGCCCAGGAGCGGCTCGCCGCGCGCAGCGGCACCGGCGGGGTCTGGCGGCTGCTCGCCCGCGGCTCCTGGTGGTGGGCGGTGAGCCTCAACTCCGGGGGCGCGCTGCTGCATGTGGCCGCGCTGAAGTACGGCTCGCTCACCCTGGTGCAGCCGCTCGGCGCCCTCACCCTGGTGGCCGCGGTGCCGCTCGGCGCCCGGCTCGCCCACCGGCGGGTCGCCAGGATCGAGTGGCGCGGCACCGTCCTCACCCTCCTCGGCCTCGGCGCCCTGCTGGTCACCGCGACCGGGCCCGCCCCGGAGCAGACCCTGTCGACCAACGAGGCGATGACGGTGGCGGTCACCGCCGGGCTGCTCATCGCCGTGCTCTGCCGCGGGGCCCGCCCCGGGCTGCGCTTCGCCAGCGCCTCCGGCATCGCCTCGGGGCTCGCCTCCGCGCTCACCCAGACCGTCACCGTCGCGGTTACCGACGACAAGGCCTCGCCGTTCGGTGTGCAGGTGGTCGTGGTGGCCGTCCTGGTGGCCGCCTTCGCCGCGGGCAGCCTGCTGCTCGCCCAGACCGCCTTCCGCGGCGGGCTCGGGGCGCCGCTCGCGGTGGTGACCCTCAGCAATCCGATCGCGGCCGCCGCGATCGGCATCACCCTCCTCGGCGAGCGCATGCAGGGCGGGCCGCTCGGGGTGCTGCTCGCCCTGTGCGGCGCGGGCCTCGCCGCCCGCGGGGTCTTGCTGCTGGCCCGCGCCACACCCCCGCGCGGCGACGCGGCACCCGGCCCGGTGCTCTCCTACGTACCGCCGCAGCCCGCGGATCTCGCGGACCCGCCCCGGTGGCTGCACCGGCGCACAGCCCCGCCGCCGGGGGCGGAGCGGGAGCGGCGGGCGAGCTGAGGCGGCCGGGGAGCGCTCCCCAACAGGCCCGAGGCGCCGCTCCCCGGCAGGCAGGACCCGAACACCCGCGTTCCCGGGCAGGACCCCACCGCCCGCGTTCCGGGGCGGGACCGGCCCGGAACGCTCCCCGGCAGGCCGCCGCTCACCGGCGGCGGTTCAGCCGAGGCCGCGGGCGTCCTGCTTGAGGGCCGTGTCCACGGTGAGGGCCGTGGCGACCACCAGGCTCCGCAGCGGCTCGGGCAGCTGCTGGTGGATCTGCAGGACGTAGTTGTCGGCGGTGGTGAACATCGTCTTGGCGAGGCCCTCCCAGGTCTTGGTGATCCGGGCGACCTCGGTGTCCGTGTGGTCGACGATGGCGAAGTTCCAGGCGCGCCAGTTCTCCGCCTTGATCGCGCCGACCTGCCGGCCGTCCGCCATGATCGCGAAGTTGATCTTCCCGAAGACGTTCTGCTGGACGATCTCGCCCACCGGCTGCCCGTCCGGACACTCCACCAGGACCCGGGACTTCAGGAACTTCGCCGGGCGGGTCAGGACCAGCTGGACCTGCCCGTGCGGGTCGCGGATCTCCAGGCGGTGGGTGAGGTACTGGTCGATGCTGGCGACGAAGCGGAGCGCCTTCTTCAGCCCGCTCTGGCCGACCTGGACGACCGAGCCGAGACTGCCGCCGTTCTGGTCGAAGACACCGTACTCATTGGTCAGTTCGATGAGCTTGGCCTTCTGGTTCACCACCAGGACCGGCTCGGTGAACAGCGTCCCGCCGCCCTTGCCGCCCGGGGCGAGACCGGCCTGCTGCCGCACCTGGCGCTGCACCCGCGCGGGATCGGCCGTCTGCTGCGGCACCTGCTGCCCCGGGGTGTTCCCGCCCTGGCCGCTGGTGTGCTCGGTCCAGGTACTGCCGTCCCACCAGCGCAGCAGGCCCGTGGCGCCGTGCGGGTCGGGGTACCAGCCGGCGGGAGTGTTCGCATGTGTCGTCATCCGGGGCACATTACCCCGGTTCCACCCGTTCGAGGGATGCCGGACCATCTGCCGGACCTGCACTCGTACGAGTGAGGGCTCACCGGTCGTGCAGCGGAACCGCCTTCAAGTGGCCCGCCCCGCGCCGCGATTGGCGCGGGAGCCGGCCCGCGAGGGGCGCGGGTCGCGGCCGGGGCTCGCGCAGTACGAGGGTCAGCCGCGAGTAGCCGCGCGACTGAAGGGTGCGCGGGGTGTCGCCGACCACCCGGCAGGAGGTGCGGCCCCAGCGCGGGTCCGGATGCCTCAACGGGCGTACCGCGCCGTCGTGTTCGAGCCCGTCCTCGCCCACCGAGCGGATCCAGTGCGGGAGTCCGCGGACGTAGGCCTCCTCCATCAGCGGGTCGACGGCGATGTCGCGCCGGATGGACTGGAGCGAGGGGTCCTCGGTGTCGCGCTCCACCGCCCGGGCGAAGTTGGCCATCATCGGCAGGCACCACAGCGCCTCCCGGTCGACGAGCACGCTCCCGGCGTCCGGGTGGAAGAGGACGAAGCGCAGGAAGTTCTCGCAGGGCATGGCCGTGGGGCAGCGGTCGAGGCCGGAGAAGAGGACGTCGAAGGCCGGGTTGGCGAGCAGGACGTCCCAGCGGTGGTCGAAGACGACCGAGGGGTGCGGCACCGAGTCGAGGAGTCTCGCGTAGTCCTGGAGGTAGCCGTGCAGCCCGGGATCCTGCAGGCCCGGACCCGGCCGCGGACCTGACGCCTGGTGTGCCATCGACTCGCCACCCCTCTTGCGGGCTGTGTGCTCTTGTCGCGCGGGACCCGGCCCCGCCTCGGGGCGGAAGCGTACGGCGCACGACCCCTCGTCATGTACCCCATGACGAGGCACTGTTGCCATCGCAACCATCCTGGCATATGCCAATGCTTGACAGGTCAATGCCAAATTTGGCGCGCCTGGCCACCCTACAAACCGGACGTACGGAAGGGTACTCGGACCTTTCCCCTCGCCTCCCCCGCGATCATGGGCGAAGGCGAGCCACCGGGAGGGACGGGCACGGAGAGAAGGCGGCCGAACACGGACGCTCGACCTCGCCGGCCGAACCTCGGTTTCCGGGACATCGGCACCCCGACCGCGCGGTCGCCCCGGTGCTCGGCGCCCGTCTCGCCTCCGGCATGGAGCTGGGCCGCTCCCTGGCGGTCCTCACCTTCGCGGGCACGATCCTGGTCGTCCTCATGGTGGGACTCGACGTCCCGGGCCGGCTCAACCGGCTGACCGACCCGGAGGGCGAACGGGACCATCCGGCACCCTCCGGACAGGCCGGGGCGCCCGTCGGACCGTCGCGGAAGGCACCGCACTGACGTGCCGATATGGAGGTGAGAGGCACCCGGAAACCTTGGTATTGTTGTCTCTGTCGCCGCGGGGCAAGATCCTCGCGGACCGGCAGACACCTTGTCCGGGTGGCGGAATGGCAGACGCGCTAGCTTGAGGTGCTAGTGCCCTTTATCGGGCGTGGGGGTTCAAGTCCCCCCTCGGACACCAGCGAAGACCCCAGTCGACCTGGGGTCTTTTTGCTGTCTCCCTCTGCCGGGCCATGGTTTCCCGTGAGTAACATCCCTGGCATGGACAGCACACGGGTGCACGCATACGCCGACGACGCCCTGGGCGAGCACGACGCCACCGCCCTCGCCGGACTCCTCGCGGCCGGGGCGCTGAGCAGGCGCGAGGTGCTCGAAGCCGCCATCGCCCGGATCGAGAAGGTGCAGCCGGAGCTGAACGCCGTGCGGCACGCGGACTTCGAGGGCGCGCTCGCGGCCCCGGCGGGCAGCGGGCCCTTCGCGGGGGTGCCCACCTTCATCAAGGACAACACCGATGTGGCCGGGCTGCCGTCACAGCACGGCTCCACCGCCTTCACCGCCCGCCCCGCCGCCGCGCACGCGCCGATCTCCCGGCTGCTGCTCGGCCTCGGCCTCGCCAACCTCGGCAAGAGCACGCTCCCGGAGTTCGGCTTCAACGCCTCCACCGAGTACGCGGGACTGCCGCCCACCCGCAACCCCTGGAACCCCGCCTACTCCTCCGGCGCCTCCTCCGGCGGCTCGGCCGCGCTGGTCGCCTCCGGGGCCGTACCCCTCGCGCACGCCAACGACGGCGGCGGCTCCATCCGCATCCCCGCCGCGGCCTGCGGTCTCGTCGGCCTCAAGCCCACCCGGGGCAGGTTCCCCGCGCCGGCCGGGCACGGGCTGCTCCCGGTGGGCATCGTCTCGGAGGGGGTGCTGACCCGCAGCGTGCGGGACACCGCCCGGGTCTTCACCGGCATCGAGCGGACCCACCGCCCCTCCGGCGGGCTGATGCCCGCGGGCGGAGTCGAGGGCCCGGGGCGCCGGAGGCTGCGGATCGGCCTCGTCCTGGACTCGATCACCGGGCAGCGCACCGACGACGAGACCCGGACCGCCGTGGAGGAGGCGGCCCGGCTCCTGGAGGGCATGGGCCACCAGGTCTCCCCGGTGGAGATCACGGCGGCGCCCACCTTCCCCGCCGACTTCGCCCTCTACTGGGAACTCCTCGCCCACCTGCTGAGCAGCAACGGCAAGCGGATGTTCGCCCGCGACTTCGACCGGCGCGCCCTGGACCCGCTGACCGCCGGTCTCGCCCGGCAGTTCCGCACCCACCGGCGGCGGCTGCCCGGCGCCGTGCTGCGGCTGCGCCGGACGAAGGCGGACTACGCGCGGATGTTCACCGGCGCCGATGTGGTCCTCTCCCCCGTCCTCGCCCATACGACCCCGCCGCTCGGGCACCTGTCCCCGGAGGCCGGTTACGAGCGGCTCTTCGCCCACCTCACCGACTACGTCGCCTTCACCCCGTTCAACAACACCGCCGGAGGCCCCGGCCTCTCGCTGCCGATGGGCCGCACCGCGGACGGGCTCCCGATCGGTGTGCACTTCTCCGCGGCGCACGGCGACGAGCGCACCCTGCTGCAGCTGGCCTTCGAGATCGAGGAGGCGGTGCCCTGGCGGCGGATCCAGGACCGGGAGAGCTGAGCCGGGAGCACGGGGGCGGGTGCCGCTCAGGGGCAGCGTACGACCTGGCCCGCGTACGAGAGGTTGCCGCCGAAGCCGAAGAGGAGGGCCCGGTCGCCGCTGACCACCTCGCCGCGCTCGATCAGCTTGGAGAGGGCGAGCGGGATGCTGGCGGCCGAGGTGTTGCCGGAGTCGACCACGTCCCGGGCGATCACGGCCCGGTGCGCGCCGAGCCGCTCGGCCAGCGGCTCGATGATGCGCAGATTCGCCTGGTGCAGCACGATCGCGTCGAGGTCGGCGGGGGCCAGGCCCGCGCGGGCGCAGGCCTCCCGGGCCAGCGGCGGGAGCCGGGTGGTGGCCCAGCGGTAGACGCTCTGCCCGTGCTGCCGGAAGCGCGGCGGCGAGCCCTCGATCCGTACCGCGTCGCTCATCTCGGGCACCGAACCCCACAGCACCGGTGAGATCCCGGCCTCGTCCTCGGCGCAGGACTCCACGACCACCGCGCCCGCGCCGTCGCCCATCAGGATGCAGCTGCTGCGGTCCGTCCAGTCGGCGACCTCGGACATCTTGTCGGCGCCGACCACCAGGGCCCGCCGCGCGCCGCCCGCCCGGACCGTGTGGTCGGCCGTGGCCAGGGCGTGGGTGAAGCCCGCGCAGACGACGTTGAGGTCGAGGGTGGCGGCGCCGGGCACCCCGAGGCGGGCGGCGATCCGGGCGGCCGTGTTCGGGGAGCGGTCGATGGCCGTGGAGGTGGCCACCAGGATCAGGTCGATGTCGGCGGGAGCGAGCCCGGCGGTGGCCAGCGCCTTCGCGGCGGCGTGCGCACCCAGTTCGTCCACCGGTTCCCCGGGGCCGGCGAGGTGCCGGGTGCGGATGCCGACGCGGCTGGTGATCCACTCGTCGCTGGTGTCGACCAGGGTGGACAGTTCGCCGTTGGTGAGCACGCGCGCGGGCTGGTGGTGGCCCACCGCCGTGATTCGCGAGCCGTTCATCGGCCGCCCCCCTGGTCTGTGTGGTCTGCGGTGCGCGGTGCCCCGCGTCGACGAGTCTGGTCACCGGCCGGGCCGCACAGGGGCGTGGACTCCGACAGGAAATATCGGCACTCCTTGTCCATTTCGCTCACGTTATCCGCGGGCCGAGCCGGTATCCGCGAGGCAGGCCGTACCGGAGGACTCGGCACGGGTGGGCCCGGTGGCGGACAATGGCCCGAAAGGGCGGGGGCCACCGCGCACGCAGCGAGAGAGACCGGGGCTGATCTGACCATGGGCCGTGCCACCGAACGCCGACGGATCGTCCGCATCCGGGACGGGAAGGTCTCCGCCCGGCCCGACACCCTCGCCGCCGAGGAGCCCCTGGAGATCCGCCTCAACGGCAAGCGACTCGCCGTCACCATGCGCACCCCCGGCGACGACTTCCCCCTCGCGGCCGGCTTCCTGGTGAGCGAGGGCGTCCTCGCGCACCGCTCGGACCTCACCAGCATCGTGTACTGCGCGGGCGCCACCGAGGACGGCTCCAACACGTACAACGTCGTCGACGTACGGACCGCACCGACGGTCGCCGTCCCGGACATCACGCTGGAGCGGAACGTCTACACCAGCTCCTCCTGCGGGCTGTGCGGGAAGGCGAGTCTGGAGGCGGTGCGCACCACCGCGCGCTTCCCGCTCGCGGACGAACCGGGGCTGCGGCTCACCCCGGAGCTGCTCACCGCGCTGCCCGAGCGGCTGCGCGCCTCCCAGCGGGTCTTCGACCGCACCGGCGGGCTGCACGCGGCGGCGCTCTTCTCCGAGCGGGGCGAACTGCTCGACCTGCGGGAGGACGTGGGGCGGCACAACGCCGTCGACAAGCTCATCGGCCGGGCCCTCCAGCAGGGGCTGCTCCCGCTGTCGCGGGCGGTGCTGATGGTCTCGGGGCGGGCCTCCTTCGAGCTGGTGCAGAAGGCGGTGATGGCCGGGATCCCGGTGCTCGCCGCGGTCTCGGCGCCCTCCTCGCTCGCGGTGGACCTGGCGGCCGAGCAGGGCCTCACCCTGGTGGGCTTCCTGCGGGGCTCCTCGATGAACGTCTACGCGGGCGAGGAGCGGCTCGCCCTCGAAGAACCCGCCCACCAGGCCTGAGCGCCCGCCGGGTCCCCGTCCCGGCGCGAATCGCCCAGGCGGGGCCGGATGAGTGACGGCCCATCAGGTATCGCGCCGCGCTCCGTCATGCCCTGACACACCGTCACCGGGACCCGGAGAGGCGTCGGCCATCCGTCGTACGGCCGTCAACTAAGCCCGGAAAAGCGGGAGTTGACCTACACCCGAGACCCCCTGCGAGGCCGGGAAGAGCCGCCCGGGAAGGCGGCGGCTAAGGCATGACATAAGCGGAGAATGCGCTTACCGCATTACCCGTGCGCACGGTCCTTGTGAGGTGCGCAGACGCACAAGTAGCGTCTGAGTTGCGCAGGTTGGACGTGGGATGTCCAGATGTTCGGATGTCATGAAGGGCAGGTCGCACCATGCCGTCACCCCGCAGGGCACACCTCACCACCGCAGCTCATCGCTTCTTACGTCTGCTGGTCGCCGGGGCCTCGGCCGCCGCCGTCGTCTCCCTGCCCGGTACGGCCGCGGCCGCCCCCGGCGCCGCGGCCCCGAAGGCGGCGGGACTCGAACAGCAGGTCCTCTTCAAGGCTTCCCAGGATCCGGGGTACGCCTGCTACCGGATCCCGGCGATGGTCCGGACGAACAAGGGCACCCTGCTGGCCTTCGCGGAGGCCCGCACCCACGACTGCTCGGACGCCGGGGACATCGACCTCGTGGTGAAACGTTCCGAGGACGGCGGCCGCACCTGGAGCGCGCTCTCGGTGGTCGACGAGGGCGCCGGCGACAGCCACGGCAACCCCGCCCCCGTGGTCGACCGGCGCACCGGCCGCATCCTGCTCGCCCAGACCTGGAACACCGGCAAGCCCGGCGGCGGCAACTGCGACGTGCCCTGCGACCGCACTCCGCATCTGCAGCACAGCGACGACGACGGCCGGACCTGGTCCACGCCCCGCGACCTCAGCGGCGAGATCCTGCCGAAGGAGTGGAACTCCTGGTACGCCACCGGTCCGGTGCACGGCATCCAGCTCACCCGTGGCCGGCACGCCGGACGCCTGGTCATCGGGGTCAACGCCGAGTCCTGGGACGGCAGCCGGGTCACCGCCAACCACGCCGCGCTGATCATCAGCGACGACGGGGGCGAGCACTGGCGGGTGGGCGCCAAGGACAGCTATCCGATCGCGGCGGACGGCACCTTCCGGCAGAAGCCCTCGGAACTCACCGTCGAGGAGAGACGCGACGGCGCCGTCTATGTCAGCGGCCGGGAGCAGGACGGCACCGACCTCGGCCACCGCACCCACACCGTCAGCCGGGACGGCGGCGAAAGCTTCACCCGGCCCTTCCGGTCGATGCCCGACCTCTACACCCCGCAGGTCCAGGCCTCCTGCCTGCGGATGGGCGGGCGGATGCTGCTCGCGGCCCCGGCCGACCCGGACCGGCGGCGCACCATGATGATCCGCAGCTCCTGGGACGACGGGGACACCTGGGACACCGTGGACCGGGGCACCGTGGTCACCACCGACTGGTCGGGGTACTCCGACATGGCGGCGCTCGGCCGGGACACGGTGGGCCTGCTCTACGAGGGCGGCACCGTCGACGCCCGGGACGAGATCCGCTTCGCCCGTTTCGGCCTCGACTGGCTGGGCGAGCGCCGCGGCCCCGGCCCGAGCACCGAGGACCGCGCCCCGGGCGCCGGACGCGCCACCGTCCTCGGCTCCCCCGCGAGCACCGGGGGCAGATACGGGAAGGCGCTGCGCTTCGACGGCCGCGACGACGCCGTACGCCTGCCCTACCGGGAGCAGCTCCCGCTCGGCGGCCGGGACTTCACCAGCTCGCTGTGGTTCAGGTACACCGCGGGCACGGGTGAGCAGCCGATGCTCTGGATGGGCGGGATCGGCACCACCCAGCCGCAGGTCTGGCTGCGCGGCGAGCCCGCCTCGGACCGGATCACCGGGCTGATCACCACCCGCCGGGGCGCGGCCCCGCCCGCGACCGCCTCGGTGCGCACCACCGGGGCGTACAACGACGGCCGGTGGCACCATCTCGCGCTGCGGCGCGGCGGCGGGAAGCTGAGCCTCTTCCTCGACGGGACGCCGGTCACCGCCGCCGACGTACCGGGCTCGGTGACCCGTACCTCGCCCTTCGGCGTGCATGTGGGGCAGCGCCTGGACAGCCGGGCGTCCTTCGACGGCGACCTCGACGAGGTACGGGTCTACGCCCGGGCGCTGAGCGACACCGAGATCCGCGGCCTCGGCGGCCGGGGCGCCGCGGTGACCGGCAGCCCGCTGCTCCGGCTGCCGCTCGACCGGGTCGGCGAGCGGCCCGCCCGCGGGGCCGGTCAGCCGCGCGGGGGCGAGGGGTAGGTCAGCCGCTTGACCCGGCGCAGCACCGGGAGCGTCTCGATCCGCCGGACCCCGTCCAGGGTGCCGAGCGGCCCGCTGAGATAGGCGTACAGCTCGGCGGTGTCGCGTACCAGGACGGAGGCCACCAGATTGGAGGAACCGGTGGTGGCCGCGGCGAAGGGGATCTGCGGGTGGGCGGCGAGGCTCCTGCCGACCTCGTCGAGGGCGGCGGGGGCGGCGGTGATCCACAGCTGGGCGCTCTGGCCGTAGCCGAGGCGGTCGTGGTCCAGCTCGGTGTCGATGTAGAGGGCCCCCGAGGCGAGCAGTGCTTCCAGGCGCCGCTTGACCGCGGACTCGGATCGGCCGGTGGCCTTCTGGAGTTCGGGGTAGCCGGCCCGGCCGTCGCGCTCCAGGGCGGCCAGCAGCGGACCGTCCTCGGGCGTCAACTGCCCGGGGCCGGTGCCCGGTTGGTGGCGCGGCCGCAGCCGGTCGCGCTGCTGGCCGGTCAGCTCGCCGCTCCGGGCCAGGGCGTGCAGCGGGCCCCCGGCGAAGCGGTGCAGGACCTGGTGGGCGCGGAGTTCGAGGATGCTCGGGGTGCGCGGCAGCTTGCCGAAGAGCAGTTCGTCGTGCTCGTCCCGGGAGCGGGGGTGGGTGGAGCAGAGCACCTCGGTCCCGCCCGAGGCGAGGCCGACCCAGGCGGTGTCGGGGCGCTTGGCGAGGGCCGCGGCGATCGGTTCGGCGCCGTCGGGTGTGCAGCGCAGGCGCATCATCCACTGCCCCTCCCCGGTGCGCAGCGCGTCGCGCATCCCCACCACGCGCAGTCCGAGGGCGGTGCGCAGCCTGCGGTAGCGGCGGGCCACGGTCTGGTCGGAGACGCCGAGCACCTCCGCGATCCGGCTGAAGGGGGCCCGCCCGTCGATCTCCAGGGCCTGGACGAGCTGCCGGTCGAGCAGGTCGAACGCGTCAGTTCTCACCGCCTGCCCTCCCCTCGGTGTCGGAATCCGCCGATCACTCCCGCCTCATGGGAGATCTCGGCCTGCGCGAGCTGATCGTACGACAGTGCAATCGCGCGTCCCTCGACGCGAGAAACCGACGAGAAACCCAAGGGGTTGGAACATGCGCAAGTGGGGGCCGCTCACGGCGGTCTGCCTGGGAACGTTCATGCTGCTGCTGGACGTCACCATCGCGATCGTCGCCCTTCCCGACATGGCCCGGGCGCTGGACGCCTCGCTCAGCGACCTGCAGTGGGTCATCGACGGCTACGCCCTCGCGCTCGCCGCGCTGCTCCTCGGCATCGGGGCGGCGGCCGACATCCTCGGGCGCAAACGCGTCCACCTCGCGGGCGTGGCCCTCTTCGCGCTCGCCTCGCTGGCCTGCGGACTGGCCACCGGGCCCGGCATGCTGGTCGCCGCCCGCGCCTGCCAGGGCCTCGGCGGCGCGGCCATGTTCGCGACCACCCTGCCGCTGCTCGCCAGCGCCTACCAGGGCAAGGACCGCTCGGTCGCGCTCGGCGTCTGGGGCGCGGTAAACGGCGCCGCGGCCGCGCTCGGTCCGGTGCTCGGCGGACTGCTGACCCAGGGCCCCGGCTGGCGCTGGATCTTCTTCGTGAACCTGCCGGTCAGCGTCGCCGCGGTGTGGCTGACCACGGTCGCCGTACCGGAGTCCCGCGGGCCGCGCGAGCGGCGCATCGACTGGCCGGGGACCGCGGCCTTCGCCGTCTTCGCGGGCTTCGCGACCTTCGGCGCGGTGCGTGCGGGCGAGGCCGGATGGCTCTCCGGCGAGACCGCGCTGTCGGCCGCGCTCGCGCTGGCCGGGCTGATCGCCTTCGTCCTGATCGAGCGGCGCAGCGACCATCCGATGTTCGACATCGGGCTGCTGCGCACACCGGCCTTCCTCGGGGTGAGCCTGGCCGCCTTCGTCTTCAACGCCACCGCCTTCGGGCTGCTGCCGTACACCTCCATCTGGCTGCAGACCGTGCTCGGCATGAGCCCGATGCGCGGCGGCCTGGTCCTGCTGCCGCTGTCCGCCGCCTCCTTCCTGGTGGCCGCGGCGGGCGGGCGGCTGCTGCACGGGGTCCCGGCGCGCTTCACGATCGGCGGCGGTCTGGTGCTGATCGGCGCGGGCTGCCTGCTCCAGGCGGTCCTGGACAGCGGGTCGAGCTGGCAGGCGCTGGTTCCCGGCCTGATCGCGGTCGGCGTGGGCACCGGGCTCGCCTCGCCCTCCCTCGCGGGGGCGGCGCTCGCCGCGGTGCCGCCGGAGCGGGCGGGGATGGCGGGCGGCTCGGTCAACGCCTTCCGCCAGCTCGGCTACGCCCTCGGGGTCGCCCTGCTCGGTACGGCCGTCACCTCGCGGATGCAGGACTCGCTCAGCGCCGAGCAGGCCCACGCGCTGGCGGGCGGCGGCGCCCACGCGCTGCGCGGCGCCCTCCCGGAGGGCACTCTGCGCCACGCCTTCGCTTCTGGCCTGAACACGGCTGCCGTTTTCGCGGGGGTGGCGGGCATAGTGACCGGGGTCGTCGTACTGGCGCTCGTCCGCGATCCCCGACAAGTGGGGCCAGATGAGACGATC
This sequence comes from Streptomyces physcomitrii, assembly GCF_012273655.1. Lineage (GTDB taxonomy): Bacteria > Actinomycetota > Actinomycetes > Streptomycetales > Streptomycetaceae > Streptomyces > Streptomyces physcomitrii. The sequence continues at coordinate 187,708 of NZ_JAAWWP010000013.1, forward strand.
AAGAACGAAGGCGCCCGGGACGTCGTTCATCGGCCGTAACCGGCAGGTACAGATTCGGTGGAGATTACGGCACCGAAACCTACCGACCCGTAACTGTTCTGTCCCGCCGCTCCCCTTGTGGCCCCATTTAGCCGCGCTGACCTGTAGGTATACACCAGTGAGCGCGCCCTGGCACCCCTCCCGCCAGGGCGCGCTGTGGGGTACCGTCACGGCGCTGTGCGGAGCGCCACAAGGAGCAACATTGCGCGAGTTCACCAACCCTGCGGTGGCGACGCCGCCGCCCGTGGGCGGCCTGGCGGACGCCGTGTTCGACAATGCGCGGGACGACGCGCGGCATGTGGTGTTCGGACGCAAGGGCGCGGACGGGCGCTGGCGGGATGTGACGGCGGCCCAGTTCCGGGACGAGGTGCAGCGGCTCGCCAAGGGGCTGCTCGCGCAGGGGGTCCGCTTCGGGGACCGGGTGGCGATCATGAGCCGTACCCGCTACGAGTGGACGCTCTTCGACTTCGCACTGTGGACCGTGGGCGCCCAGGTGGTGCCCGTCTACCCGACCTCCTCGGCCGAACAGGTCCTGTGGATGCTGCACGACTCCGGGGTCTCGGCGGCGATGGTCGAGCACGAGGACCACGCCATGACGATCGGCTCGGTCGTCGACCGGCTGCCGCAGCTCAGGCGGCTCTGGCAGCTCGACGCGGACGCGGTCGGGGAGCTGACCGCCGCGGGCGAGCACCTCGACGACGAGGTGGTGGACCGCCACCGCCGGGCGATCACCCCGGACTCCATCGCCACCATCATCTACACCTCCGGCACCACCGGCCGCCCCAAGGGCTGTCTGATCTCGCACGCCAACCTGATGTTCGAGGCGGACACCGTGATCGCCCGCTGGGACCCGGTCTTCCGGCGCAGGCGCGGGGACGAGCCCGCCACCCTGCTCTTCCTGCCGCTCGCGCATGTTTTCGGCCGCATGGTCGAAGTGGCCTGCGTCCGCGGCCGGATCAAGATCGGCCACCAGCCCAACCTCAACGCCACGGCCCTTCTGCCCGATCTGGCGGCCTTCCGTCCGACCTTCATCCTCGCGGTCCCGTACATCTTCGAGAAGATCTTCCAGGCCGGGCTGCGCAAGGCGGAGCGGAGCGGCAAGGACGGCCCCTTCGAGAAGGCGGTCGACGTCGCGGTGCGCTACGCGGAGGCCCTGGAGGCGAAGTCCTTCGGCCGGGGCCCGGGCCCCTCGGCGGCCCTGCGCATGCAGCACCAGCTCTACGACAAGCTCGTCTACGCCAAGGTCCGCGAGGCGATGGGCGGCCGGGTCCGGTACGCGATGTCCGGCGGCTCGGCGATGGACCGCCGGCTGGGCCTCTTCTTCTTCGGCGCCGGGGTCAGCGTCCTCGAGGGCTACGGGCTGACCGAGACCACCGCCGCCATCACCGCCAACCCGCCCGAGCGGACCCGCTTCGGCACCGTCGGCCAGGCCATCCCCGGCACCACGGTGCACATCGCGGAGGACGGCGAGGTCTGGGTGAAGGGCGGCAACATCTTCCAGGGCTATCTGAACAACCCCAAGGCCACCGACGAGACCCTGCACGAGGGCTGGCTCGCCACCGGTGACCTCGGCTCCCTGGACGAGGACGGCTATCTGACGATCACCGGCCGCAAGAAGGAGATCCTGGTGACCTCCGGCGGCAAGAGCGTCTCCCCCGCCCAGCTGGAGGAGCGGGTGCGCGACCATCCGCTGGTGGCGCAGTGCATCGTCGTCGGCAACGACCGGCCGTACATCGCCGCCCTGGTCACCCTGGACTCGGACGCCGTGGAGCACTGGCTCGCCATGCGCGAGAAGCCCTCGCTCTCCCCGGCCGAGCTGGTGCGCGACCCGGACCTGGAGACGGAGGTCAGGCGCGCGGTGGTCGCCGCGAACACGCTGGTCTCCCAGGCGGAGTCGATCCGTACCTTCCGCATCCTCGCGCACCAGTTCTCCGAGGAGCACGGGCTGCTCACGCCCTCGCTCAAGCTCAAGCGCAAGGCCATCGAAGGGGTCTACGCCGCCGAGGTCGAGGCGCTGTACCGCAGTTGAGCCGGGGGCCCGGCCGCCCGCCCGTCTGGAATGCACTCCGGGTGCCGATCGTTGACCATGGGAGTACCACCCCCGAGAGAACTAAGGATCGAGAGCTCGTGAGCAAGGTCCCCCCGATCATCCTGAACAACGGCGTCGAGATGCCGCAGCTGGGCTTCGGCGTCTGGCAGGTGCCGGACGACGAGGCCACCACGGCCGTCGCGACCGCGCTGGAGGCCGGGTACCGCAGCATCGACACCGCCGCGATCTACGGCAACGAGGAGGGCACCGGCAGGGCACTCGCCCGCTCCGGCGTCCCCCGCGAGGAGCTCTTCGTCACCACCAAGCTCTGGAACGCCGACCAGGGCTACGACGCGACGCTGCGCGCCTTCGACGAGTCCCTGCGCAAGCTCGGGCTCGACTACCTCGACCTGTATCTGATCCACTGGCCGATGGTCTCGCGCGGCACCTACATCGACTCGTACCGGGCCTTCGAGAAGCTGCTCCAGGACGGCCGGGTCCGCGCGGTCGGCGTCTCCAACTTCCTTCCCGAGCACCTGCGGAGCCTGATCGACGAGACCTCCGTGATCCCGGCGGTCAACCAGATCGAACTGCACCCGCACCTCCAGCAGATCGCCTCCCGCGAGCTGCACGGCGAGGAGGGCATCGCCACCGAGGCCTGGTCGCCGCTCGGCCAGGGCAAGGGGCTCCTGGAGGTGCCCGCGATCGTCGCCATCGCCCAGAAGCACGGCCGCACCCCCGCCCAGGTCGTGCTGCGCTGGCACCTCCAGCTCGGCAACGTCGTCATCCCCAAGTCCGTGACCCCCGCGCGGATCGAGGAGAACATCGACGTCTTCGGCTTCGAACTGGACGAGGAGGACCTGGCCGCCATCCGCGCCCTCAACGAGGAGCGCCGCCTCGGCCCCGACCCGGCCACCTTCGACGCCGTCTGAGCGGCGGTACGCACGAGGCGTACGCAACAGCGCGGAGCCGCCGCACTCCTGGTGCGGCGGCTCCGCTGCGTTCCGGTGCGCCCGTCCGGCCTACTCCGCGCCGTGCGCCGCGGCCAGGGTCTCCACCCGGCGGGCCAGGTCGATGTCGAGTTCGGTGATGGCGCCGCCCGCGCTGTGGGTGTTCACGGCCACCGCCACGCTGTTGTAGCCGAGGGTGAGGTCGGCGTGGTGGCCCAGTTCCTCCTGGACCTGGGCGATGTGCATGACCAGCGCCGCCGCCGCGAAGTGCGGGCCGATCACATAGGAGCGCGAGATCCTGTCGCCGACCAGGGTCCAGCCGGGGAGTTCGGCGAGCCGGTTCTCGATGTCCTGCTGGGCGAGCGGTTCGACGGCCATGGCCGCGGCTCCTTCGGGTACGGGTGCGGGGTCCGCTGCGCAGCCTGCCACAGGAGGTCCGCCCGGCGGCCGATCCGGGCCGCGCGCCCCTGACTGGGCTACCGTCGGCCCATGACCTCGGCCCCGCCCCGTACCCCGACTCCCTCCTCCGGCAGGGGAATCGGTCCGCTGCTGCGCGGCTGGCGCGAGCGGCGGCGGATCAGCCAACTGGACCTGGCGCTGCGGGCGGGATCCTCCGCCCGCCACCTCAGCTTCGTCGAGACCGGCCGCTCCCGCCCCAGCGAGGCACTGGTCCTGAAGCTGGCCCACCACCTCGACGTCCCGCTGCGCGAGCGCAACGCCCTGCTGCTCGCCGCCGGGTACGCGCCCCGGTTCACCGAGACCCCGCTGAGCGATCCCTCCTTCGCGCCGGTACGCGCCGGGATCGAGGCCCTGCTCGCGGGCTACGAGCCGTATCCGGCCCTGGTCCTGGACGCGCACTACGAGGTGGTGGCCGCCAACAAGGGCGTGGACACCCTGCTCGCCGGAGTCGCCGAGGAGCTGCTCGCGGGCCCCCTCAACGCGATGCGCCTGACGCTGCACCCGCGCGGAATGGCGCCCCGGATCCGCAATCTCGGCCAGTGGCGGGCCCATCTGCTCGCCCAGATGGAGCGCGAGATCGCCCTCGACCGCTCCCCCGCGCTGCGCGCCCTGTACGAGGAGGTCGCGGCCTATCCGGTGGCCGATCCCGGCACCGAGGAGACGGGCGGCGCCGCGCACTTCGCGCTGCCGCTGCGGATCGAGCACGAGGGGCGGGTGCTGTCGTTCCTGTCGACGATCGCCACCTTCAACACCCCGATGGACGTGACCGTCGCCGGACTCGCCGTCGAGGCCTTCCTGCCCGCCGACGCGGAGACCCTGGCCCGGCTGCGCGGGCGGGACTGAACCGGGACGCGGCCGCCCCGGGGACGGCAGCGGCCCGGGTGTCTCAGGCCAGCTTGGCGGTGAGGCCGATGGTGGTGCCGGCGAGCGCCTGGCTGACCGGGCAGTTCTTCTTGGCGTCCTCGGCGGCGGCGGTGAAGGCCGCCTCGTCCAGACCCGGGACCTGGCCCTCGACGGTGAGGTGGATGCCGGTGATCCCGGTGCCCGGCTGGAAGTCGACGTCCGCGGAGGTGACAAGCCGGGTCGGCGGGGTGCCCGCCTGGGTGAGCGCGTGCGAGAGCGCCATGGAGAAGCAGCTGGAGTGGGCGGCCGCGATGAGTTCTTCGGGGCTGGTCCTGCCGTTCGGCTCCTCGGCGCGCGAAGCCCAGGTCACCGCGTACTCACCGATGTCGGAGGAGTCGAACTTCACGACCCCCTGCCCCTCGGTCAGGCTGCCGTCCCAGACTGTGTGTGCGGAGCGAGTGGTTGCCACCGTGGTTCCTTCCTCAGAATGTGCGGTACGTGGATTCCGCACGGCCCATCCGATCACACCGGCCCCGCGCGTACACGCAGGACGCGAGGACCGGCGGGCGGCGGGAAGCGGCCGAGGGCGGCTCAGGTGCTGTGCTCGCGCGGGGTGTTGGGCCGCTCCGGGGCGCCGGCCCCGCGCGGGGTGCGCAGCCCGCGGATCCGGCGGCGGGGTGCGACCGGCACCCGGGGCCCCGCGGGCTCGCCCAGCCAGCGGCGCAGCACCCGGTGCACCTGCTCCGCGCCGACCAGTTCGCCCTGCCCCGCCAGCGGGTCGGACAGCTCGTGCGGCCAGAGCAGGAAGGCCCGGGTCTGGTCGCCGCCGAGGCCGCCGTGCGAGCCGATCTGCTCCTCGAAGGCGAGGACCTCGCCCTCCTTGGGCTCGTACCAGGAGTTGATCATGATGTCGGCGCAGTGCGGGAAGGAGTCGGTGCGGCGTACCGCCTCGGCCGCGCCCGGCCCGAAGTCGGCCAGCGGGCCCGGCTCCGCGTCCAGTCGCGCGAGCGGGATCCGGGCGCCGCCGGCCCCGAGCACCACCGCGCCGTCCGCCTCGCTGCGCACCAGGACGAAGCCGATGCCGGGGTGGTTGGCGAGGGTGGTGAGCAGGGCCGGGTGGCGCCGGTCGATCTCCTCCTGGCTCATCCGGTGCGGCACGTCCGGGAAGGAGACCAGGCCGAGGTTGCCGGAGGCGAGGACGATCGGCTCGCGCGGGCGCCGCCCCGGGTCCTGTGCCGCGTCCGCCTCGACCGAGCGGTGCAGGGCCGCGCGGACCGTCGCCCTGGCCTCCGCCCCGCTGTGCGTGCGCCGGGCCCGGCGCGGCACCGGCAGCCCGCAGCCCGCCCGTACGAGATCGGTGAGCCCCAGGCCGTAGCGGGTGCGGAAGGTCTCGCCGGGGCTCTGGCCGTGGTCGGAGAGGACCACGATCCGGTAGGGGCGCGGGGCGTGTTCGGCGACCTTGGCGAGCAGGGCGAGCGAGCGGTCGAGGCGTTGCAGGACCTTGTACGCGTCCTGGCTGCGCGGCCCGGAGTGGTGGGCGACCTCGTCGTAGGCGACCAGGTCGGCGTAGACGGCGGTGCGCCCGGCGAACATGTCGCCGATGACCGCGGCGACCACCACATCGCGTTCCACCACGGTCGCGAAGGCCCGGATCAGGGGGTACAGACCGCCGCGGCCGACCCGGGGGCGGCGGCCGGAGAGCCGGGCCCGGGTGGACTGGCCGGTCTCGCGGGCGACTTCGGCCAGGAAGGACATCGCGGTGCGCACCGCGTTCGCCGGATCGGAGAAGTAGGCGAAGTATCCGGCGCGGGAGCGGTTCCGGCGGCCGCGGCGGGCGGCCACCGAGAGCACCAGGGCGAGCTGGTCGGCGCCGCCGCTGAAGAGGTTGCCGCGGCTGGCGCCGTCCTGGGCCAGCAGTCCGCGGTCGCCGGTGCGTTCGGCCGCGCGGCGCTGGAGTTCGGCGGCGGAGGCGGGCCGGTTGCTGACCATGACCTCGCCGGTGTCCTTCTCGTACCAGCGGAAGGCGGGGATGTCGTGGTTGCTGCCGTGCAGGATGCCCAGCTGGCTGGCGCCGGTCTGACTGGACCAGTCGGTGCGCCAGCTGCTCAGGCGGTGGGTCCCGGCGGCGCCCTCGGCGGAGGCCCCGGCCGGGGACTCACCGGTGGCCGCGGCAGCGCCCGCGGGTCCCAGCCAGTCGGCCACCGTGGGCATCCGGCCCCGGGCGACGGCGTCGAGGAGGACATCGTGGCCGACGCCGTCGAACTGCAGGAAGACCGTGCCGGGGGTGGTGGGACCGCCGGCCTCGGCATCGCGTCTGCGGCGGCGGTCGGCACGCCGGGCCAGTCGGCGGCGGTAGGCGTCGTCGTCCCGCACGGCCAGCGCACCGCCGGTGGCGGAGGCAACCGCGGACATCACGGCGGCGACCACCACCGCGGTCTCGGGGGCCACCTCGCCCCGGCCGGAGGGGTTGAGCCGCAGCGCGAGCAGGAGCAGGGAGCCGTTGAGGAAGAAGACGAGCAGGCCGAGCACCAGGGCGGGCACCAGGAGCAGGGCCCGCACGAGCAGCGGCCAGACGAGGGCGGACAGCAGGCCGAAGGCTCCGGCGCCGAGGGCCGCGGTCATCGCGATCCGGGTGGAGCTGTCACCGGAGTCGGACTGGAGCTGGAAGTCGGGCAGGATCCCGGCGAGCGCCAGCATGGTGAGGGTGGAGACGGACCAGACGGCGACCACCCGCCACAGGGCGCGGCCCGCCGCCCGCCATCTGCCGTCGCTCACGTTTCGCCCACCTCACGTCCGTACGGCCTCCACTTTGTCACAGGGCCGCGGCTGCCCGGCACGGCGATCGGCCAAGGGCAGCGACCCCAGCGGGAGCGGGCCAAGGGCAGCCGTCTCAGCGCGAGCGGGGAGGGCGGCGGGTTCAGCGCCCGTCGTAGCCGGCGGTGGGCATGGAGAGCCTGCGGTGCACATCGGCCTTCATCGCGGCGTCGTAGGAGGGCTCACCGAGGCCGGTGCTCTCGACCCGGACGCCGCGGCGGGCGCACTCGGCGGTGAACTCCTCGACCGAGGCGAGGGCCCGTGCGAGGACCCGGGGCCCGGCCGCCACGAAGAGGTCGACGAGACCGGCCTCGACATCGGTCCACAGGGCGCGGTGATCGGGGCGCACTCCGTGCACGAGGAGCTGGCGGGTGAGGACGTGGCCGTGCCGGGCGGCCCAGGCGGCGCACAGTGCGTACTGGCTGCGGGAGTCGACGAGGAAGGGCTCGCGGTCGAGTTCCTCCAGGGGCACCAGGCTGGTGATCGCGGTCACCCGCAGTGCGCCCGGGCGGCCCCGCGCGGGGGCGGCGGCCCCCGTCCCTCTTCCCGCCATGGGCCCCCTCGTTCCGTGTCTTCCCCGGCCCCTGCCCGCTCTCTGCGCGCGCCGCCGACCCTACTCCTGCCCCGGGCGGCGTCGTCGAAATCGCGCCTGCCGGGGTCCCGGCGGGACGTGGGCGACCGTCTCCGGGACCGGGCGGCTAGGCTCTCGGGAGTCGGCCGAGGGAGGAAACAGGTGCCTGCCGAGATCACCTGGTGGGGGCATGCCACCTGCACGGTCGAGGACTCCGGGCTGCGGATCCTCACCGACCCGCTGTTCGCCCGGCGCCTCGCCCATCTGCGGCGCCGCCGGGGCGCCGTCCCCCCGGCGGAGGCCTGCCGGGCGGATCTGGTCCTGGTCTCGCATCTGCACGCCGACCATCTGCATGTGCCCTCGCTGGCCCGGGTCTCCCCCGGCGCCCGCCTGGTCGTCCCGCGCGGCGCCGCCCGCGCCGTACCGGCCCTGCGCAAACTGGACCATCTGCGGCTGACCGAGGTCTCGGCGGGCGAGGAGTTCGAGGAGGGCGGGGTACGGGTGCGGGCCGTGCCCGCGCGGCACGACGGGCGCAGGCTGCCGCTCGGGCCGCAGCTGTCGCCCGCGCTCGGCTATGTGCTCAGCGGGCAGACGCGTACCTACTTCGCCGGGGACACCGGCCTGTTCGACGCGATGGCCGAGGAGGTCGGCGAGGTCGACGTGGCCCTGCTGCCGGTGGGCGGCTGGGGGCCCCGGCTCGGGCCCGAGCACCTGGACGCCGGGCGGGCGGCACAGGCGCTGGCCCGGATCGGCGCGGCGCACGCGGTGCCGGTGCACTACGGCACATACTGGCCGATCGGGCTCGACGCGGTGCGGCCGCACGAATTCCACGCCCCGGGGCAGGAGTTCGTGCGGCTCGCCGCCGTGCGGGCGCCGGGCAGCCGGGTGCTCCGGCTCGACCACGGGGAGAGCGTGCGCCCGGAGGTGCGCCGGTGATCCTCGCCGCCGCCTCCGCCGAGGGCTCGCACCAGGCCTTCGGCTACCCCTCGCTCTTCCTGCTCGTGCTGGTCGGCGCGCTGGTGCCGGTGGTGCCGACCGGGGCGCTGGTCAGTTCGGCGGCCGTGGTCGCCTTCCACGACAAGTCGCCGCTCGGCCTGCTCGCCGTCTTTGTGGTGTCCTCCGCCGCGGCCTTCGCCGGTGATGTGGCGCTGTACTGGCTCGGGCGGCGCGGGCTGCACTCGAAGAACGGCTCCCGCTGGCTGGAGGCGATCCGCCGCCGCGCACCGGAGGAGCAGCTCTACCAGGCGCAGGAGAAACTCGGCAGCCACGGTGTGACGGTGCTGGTGCTCTCCCGGCTGGTGCCCGCGGGCCGCCTGCCGGTGATGCTGGCCTGCCTGCTCTCGCGGATGCCGACCCGGGAGTTCGCGCGGGCCGACGCCGCCGCCTGCCTCGCCTGGACGCTGGCGTACCAGCTGATCGGTGTCCTCGGCGGCTCGCTCTTCCCCGAGCCCTGGCAGGGTGTGGTCGCCGCGGTGGCGCTGACCCTGCTGATCAGCGCGGCGCCCTCACTGTGGCGGCGGGTGCGCGCCCCTCGGCAGTGAGGATCCGGTCAGCCGGGGGGAGCCGGGGAGGACGCGGGCGGGGCGGGCTCACCGGCCGCCCCGTTGTCGGCGGCGAGGGCGGCGAAGACCCGGGTGAAGGAGTCCAGGCGGTCTTGTACCGAGGGCAGCAGCAGCGGGTCCGGGGCGGCGAGCGCCCGCTCGCGGTCGGCCTCGGTGGCGCCGAGGAGCGGCCCCGTCGACAGGCGTACGCGCAGGGCCGCCGGATCGTCGCCGAAGCGGTGGCCGCCGGGTGCGGGCATGCCGAGCAGCCCGCCGAGGACGTTCTCCAGTTCCTGCGAGTCGCCGACGCCCCGCCGCTCCAGGGCGCCGCCGAGCGGGGCGAGGTCCGCGTAGAGATGCCGCCCCGACTGCGGTGAGCGGGCGAGCACCCCGGCGCCGCCGAGCGCCCGGTGCGCGGCGGCGGCGACCACGCCGTGCAGACGCGCGGAGTCGAGCAGCCGCCGGGTGGTCGGCGGGCTCTCGCCGAGGGCGTGCGCGGCGGCGGCCGCCACCGGTGTGGTGAGCCGGGCGCCGAGCGCGGTCAGTACGTCGAGGGTGCGGGCGCGCAGCGCGGCGCCCTCGGCGGTCGCCGGGAAGCGGGCGACCGCGGCGGGCCAGCCCGGCGGCAGGAAGGCGCCGGAGAGGTCCGCGAAGACGGTCACCCGCTCCGGCAGCATCTCCGCCGGGCTGAGGAAGACGGTCTCGTCCGGGTGGTGCAGGGTGTCCCGCCAGGTCTCGTCGCTGACGATGTGCAGGCCCTCCCCGGCCGCGGCCTCCAGGGTCTCGTGCACCAGCTCGGGCGGTGGTACGCAGGCGGTCGGATCGTCGGCCGGGCAGAGCACCAGCAGCCGGGGGTCGCGCCCCTCGGCCCGCAGTCTGCGGACGGTTTCGAGCAGGGCGTAGGGATCGGGCACGCCCCCGGAGTCGGCCGGGGCGGGCACCGGGAAGACCGGGCGGCCGAGCAGGCGCACCTGCGGCGCCCAGTGGGCGGGACAGGGCCGGGGCAGCAGGACGTCACCGCCGAGCAGGGCGTCGAAGGCGAGCAGGAAGGTCCCGGCGCCGGGCGCCGCGGCGAGGTGCCCGGGGCCGGTGGCCAGGCCCCGGCGCTCCCAGTAGCCCGCGGCCGCCTCCAGGAGGGCCGGGTCCCCGCCGGGCGGGACGGCCCGGGTGCTGCCGGCCGCCCGCTCGAAGGCCTCGGCCAGCTCGTCGAGCACGCCGAAGCCCTGCTCGGGCGGTGGGGGCAGGTGGCGGACCTGCCCGCCGGAGGCCGCGCCGTCCGCGGTGGTCATCCGTACCTCCGGGCTGGGTGGGGCGCGCGGGTGGGGCGGCCGCCGGGTCCGCGCGCCGGTGCCGGACGGGCCGTGGTCAGGGCCTGCGCCCCAGCAGGCAGAGCAGCTTGGTCTGCACATCGGCGTCCGGCGGGGGTTCGACCGGGGCGGCGAAGAGTCCGCTGCGCGCCAAGTCGGCCGCGCGGGGCGTCAGTTCACGTACGACGAAGTCCACCAGAGCCTCCGGCAGGCGCTCCTCGGCGCCGACGGCCCGGGAGAGGTCCCAGGCGTGCACCACCAGGTCGCAGACCATCTCGGCGCAGTAGTGCCGGGCCTCGGTGTCGCCGTAGGAGAGGTGCACGGTCCGGTCCAGGGCGCCGGGCTGCCGGAAGGCCTCCCGGGCGCCCTCGGCGGCGCGCTCCCAGGACGCGAGCGGATCGGGACCGAGCACATCGCCGTCGAGTGCACCGCCGGCGGACTCGACGGTGGCACCGTCCCGTACCAGCGGCGGCACCCAGAGCTGTTCGGAGGTGAGGTGGCCGACGAGGTCGCGGACGTCCCAGCCCTCGCAGGGGGTCGGGTCCTGCCACTGGGCGGGGCGTACCGCGCGGACCCGGTCGGTGAACAGGTCCAGCGCCCGCCCGTGCCTTTCGAGCAGGGGGTTGCGGGTGGCGGTCCTTGGCATGGTCACTCTCCTTGCGGCTCCCGTTCGCGTGCGCCCGAACGGGTACGTCCGCTGGTGATGACGCGGCGCGGATGGCGCCGGAGGTACTCGCCCTCCAGCTGCGCCATGCGTTCGTTGTGGGCGTGCAGGGCGTCGTTCGAGCCGTGCAGCAGGGTGGAGTGGCGGGTGCGGTGGATGGTCTCCAGCTCCTTCATGAGCTGCTGGTCGTCCAGGCGCCCGGGTTCGACTCCGATCATGGTGCACCCCACTTCTCAGTCGTGGCCGGGGGTGGGCTCCGTCCTTCTCCCCGATCCTGTCGGGATCCTCGACGTTCCGCGATCGCTCGCTCCGTATACCGCCCGGCACACCCCGTGCCGTGTCCGGCGGCCCGGTACCCGCGGGGCGCGCGTCCGGCCGTACTCAGTCCACTGTACGAAGCCACGGCCGCCGCGTCCCTTCCAGCGCGGGCGGGGCCCGGCGAGACGGCCGTGACCTGGGGCGGAAGCGCCGGTGGAGGCCCGCGCGGGGCAATCGACGTGAAATGCGCCGCATGGCAGGGTGCCCGGACGCTTTGCGGGTAACCGAGTGGAATGCCTTACGAAACCGCCCGTCCCCGGGTCCTCGGCCTCCGCAAACTGCTGCGCGCCCTCGGGAGCGAGCCGCCCGCCGCCGGGTGCGGGTTCCCCCGCCTCACCGGGCTCGACCGGCGTGCCTTCGAGACGGTGGCGTCCCGCAACTGGCCGGGCGCCCAGCAGGTGCTGCCCCCTCTCAGCCAGTCCGCGAACCACTCGGTGCTCTGGCTCGGGGTGGCGGCCGGGATCGCCGCCACCGGTTCCCCGCGCGCCCGGCGGGCCGCGGTGCGCGGGCTCTCCTCGCTCGCGCTCGCCTCCGCCACGGTCAACACCCTGGGCAAGCGGGCCGTGCGCAGGCCCCGCCCGGTACGCGACGGGGTCCCCCTCGTACGGCAGCTGAACCGGCAGCCGGTGACCACCTCCTTCCCCTCCGGGCACGCCGCCTCGGCGGCCGCCTTCGCCACCGGGGTGGCCCTGGAGTCGAAGCGCTGGGGCGCGGTGGTCGCGCCGATCGCCGCCTCGGTCGCCTTCTCCCGCGTCTACACCGGGGTGCACTTCCCGAGCGATGTCCTCGCGGGCGCCGCCCTCGGCGCGGGCGCGGCCTTCGCGGTGCGGGGTCTGGTGCCCACCCGCGACATGCTGCCGCCGCCCGGCCGCCCGCTGGTGGACGCGCCCCCGCTGCCCGGCGGCCAGGGCCTGGTGATGGTGGTCAACTCCGGTGCGGGCACCCCGGACGCGGTACGGGGCCTCGCCGACGCGCTGCCGCTCGCCGAGATCATCGAGTGCGAAGGTGCCGAGCTGGAGACCGAGTTGGAGAAGGCCGCGGGCCGCGCGCAGGCGCTCGGGGTCTGCGGCGGCGACGGCTCGGTGAACGCGGCGGCGGCCGTGGCCCTGCGGCACGGCCTCCCGCTCGCGGTGCTGCCCGGCGGCACCCTCAACCACTTCGCCTACGACCTCGGCATAGAGCATCCGCGGGACCTGTTCCAGTCGGTGCGCGACGGAGACGCGGTCGCCGTGGACGTGGGCCGCTTCCGCTCCGGGCGGACCGAGGGCATCTTCCTCAACACCTTCAGCCTCGGGGTCTATCCGGAACTCGTACGCGAGCGCGAGCGCTGGTCGAAGCGGGTCGGCGGACGGCTCGCCGATGTGGTGGGCGCGGTGCACGTACTGCGCCGGGACCACCCGCTCGACGCCCGCCTGGACGGGCAGCAGCGCGCCCTGTGGCTGCTCTTCGCCGGGAACTGCACCTACGCCCGGATGGGCCCGGTGGCCGCCCGGCGGATCGACCTCGCCGACGGGCTGCTCGACGTCCGCGCCGTGCACGGCGGACGGCTGCCGAGCCTGCGGCTGCTCGGGGCCGCCCTCGCGGGACCGCTGACCCGCTCGCCCTTCCACGCCGCGGTGCGCAGCACCCGTCTCGTGGTGGAGGGGCTGGCTCCCGGTACGCCGCTGGCCTTCGACGGCGAGATCACCACCACCTCGGGCGGCGAGCTGGTGGTGGACAAGCGCCACGAGGCGCTCACCGTCTACCGCCCCTCGGCGCTCTGAGCCCCGCCCGCTCCCTGCCTGCTTCCGCATGGTGAGACATCCGGTCTCACCATGCGGTTGGCGGCGTACCGTGGCCCCGGGAGCAGCACCGGTGACGAAGAGGAGAACAGGCATGCCGCGGGAGAGCGCCGTCTACACGCACGGGCACCACGAATCCGTACTGCGCTCGCACACCTGGCGCACCGCCGCCAACTCCGCGGCCTATCTGCTCGGTTCGCTCGGCCCCGGGGACACGGTGCTCGACATCGGCTGCGGACCGGGCACGATCACCGCGGACCTCGCGGCGCTGGTCCCCGAGGGCCGGGTCACCGGTCTCGACCGCGCCCCGGGGATCCTGGAGCAGGCCCGGGAGGACGCCGCCGGACGCGGGCTGCGCAATCTGGGCTTCGAGGCGGGGGACGTCCACGAACTCCCCTACCCCGACGGGTCCTTCGACGTCGTCCACGCCCACCAGGTGCTCCAGCACGTGGGCGATCCGGTGCGGGTGCTGAGCGAGATGCGGCGGGTGTGCAGGCCAGGCGGCCTGGTCGCGGCCCGCGACTCGGACTACGCGGCGATGACCTGGTACCCCCAAGTCCCGGCCCTGGACGATTGGTTGGCGCTCTACCGGCAAGTCGCCCGCGCCAACGGGGGCGAGCCGGACGCGGGCCGCCGCCTCAAGTCCTGGGCGCGGGCGGCCGGTTTCACCGACATCACGGCGACGACCGGGAGTTGGTGCTTCGCCACCGCCGAGGAGCGCGCCTGGTGGAGCGGCCTGTGGGCGGACCGGACCCTCAACTCCCCTTACGGACAGCAGGCGGTGGAGGGCGGCCACGCCGATCCCGGCCGGCTCCGGGAGATCGCCGAGGGCTGGCGCACCTGGGGGGCTTCACCGGACGGCTGGTTCGCGGTGCTGCACGGCGAGGTGCTCTGCCGGGCCTGAGACGGGCAGGGTTCAGGAGGCGGCTTCGGCTTCGGCTTCGGCTTCGGCTTCGGCTTCGGCTTCGGCTTCGGCTTCGGGGGCATGGTTCCGGCGGGCCCGGGCGGTGGACCGGAGCGCTACGGGGCGGGGATCACAACGGTCGATCGGGCGGGGTGCCGATGCCGCGAATCGAAGCCGCCGATCGAAGCGGCGGATCGATGCGGCCGAAACGATCTCCTTCCCGGGCGGCGCCAACTAGGCTCCGCCCTATGGACATCCTGGGAGCGACCCTGCGTATCTGCGTCGAGGACCTGGAGGCCTCGGTCCAGTTCTACGAGCGGCTCGCGGGCACGAAGGCGATGCGGTTCGAGCGGGGCGGCGTGTCCGTCGCCGCGATCGGCTGCTTCCTGCTGATGAGCGGACCCGAGCAGGAGCTCGAGGTGCTGCGCAAGGTCACCGCCACCATCGCCGTGGAGGACGTGGAGGAGGCCCAGGAGGTGCTCAGCGCCTCGGGCGCCCGCGTGATCGCCGGTCCGCTGCCCACCCCGGTGGGCCGCAACCTCATCGCGCTCCACCCCGACGGGGCCGTCTTCGAGTACGCGGACCGCCGCGCGGTGATGTAGCGCCGGGTGATGCGGCGGCCCGTGGTGCGGTGGGCCGTGACGTAGCCACGCCCGAGGCCCGCCGCGGACCGCGCGGTCCGGCAGGCGGCCTCCGCCGGACCGGCTGTCCCCACCGGACCGCCTCGCGAGGTGACCGCCTGCCGGATCGCCCGACCGCTGCGATCCGGCCAACCGCGCGGTCAGTTGCCCGTCGGGCGCATCCGGAAGTCGTAGTGCTGGGGCAGCGGGCGCCCCTCGCCCAGCTTCTCCCACAGGGTGCCCAGCGACTCCTCGCCCTCCCGCAGATCGGCGACCTCGAACTCCTCCGCGAGCACGGCCCGCGCCTCCTCGCGCCTGTCCTCGGCGAGCAGCAGCATGGCCTCGAGGAAGCGGAACCGGCCGCGTTCGCGCGTCGAGGGGTGCAGTCCGGCCCAGACGCGGCGCGCGGCCTCGGTGTCCCCGATCGCCAACTGGGCCTCGATGGCCTCGCGTCCGAGGGCCGCCGTCACCGCGCGCCAGGTCTCACCGGTGTCCCGGCGCTCGCTCACCAGGTCCTCGAAGGACTCCGCGTAGCGCTGGGCGGCGCGTTCCCGGTTGCCGCCGAGCCTGTCGGCGACGGCCAGGCACCGGAGCAGCGGCCACAGCGAGGGCGCGAGCGGCAGGGCGCGCTCCCAGCTGCGGACGGCCTGCGCCAGGTCCCCGGCGTGCCACTGCGCCACCCCGAGGTGGTACTCGGTCAGCGGCTCGGCGGGCGCGGTCTCCAGCATGTCGCGCCAGTGGGTGGCCACCAGGGAGGGCCCGGGCGGCGCCACCCTGCGGGGCGCGGGGAAGCTGCCGGTGTCCAGGAGAGCCCGCCAGGGTTCCTGGTCCGGGCCGAGGGTGCTCTCCTCGAAGGGGGTACCGGGCAGTTTGTGCCCCGCGCGCAGCACTTCGAGGGCGCCCCAGCCGGAGCCGGTGGCCAGCGTCTCGACCGGTTCGTGATCCGCGTACGGCAGCCACTCCGCGTAGGCGGCGTCGACGGCGGCGCCCGGCAGGGCCTTGGCGAGGCGGTCCTCGGTCTCGGCGCGGGCCGCCGCCCAGTCGTCGCCGTGCACCGGGCCGGGGTCGGCGGCGAGCGGGCCGTACGCCTCCAGCCAGCCGATCTCCGACTCGGCCTCCAGGCGGACGTGTTCGAGCTGGGTGCGGGCGAGCCCCGCCTGGATCTCGGCGTAGCCGCCGGTGCCGGGCTCGGTCAGCCACTCCTGCCAGCGCCGGCCGCCGGGGCCGCTGCCCCAGACGAAGGCCTTGCGCCCGCGGAGCACCCCGGTGGAGGTCTGCACCAGGCCCTGGCCCCGCTCGTCCAGGGAGGCGATCCAGGGGCGCCGGTCCGCGGGCACCTCGTAGAAGTAGTCGGCGGCGTGTGTGCTGCGCTGCGGGTAGGTGCGGTCGACGCCGTCCGAGACGGGGACCAGGACGCGCCGCAGGGTCCGCTCGTAGCCGTAGTGCCAGGCCTCCTCGGCGGGCGCGAGGACGCGCTGCTCCTCGGGTACGGCGATATTTGTCCACCAGTACGTGGGCACCGGCCGCTCGTGCGGGTTGCGGACGCGGACCCCGGCGTAGAGGAACTCGGAGTCGGCGGGGAGCCACAGGTCGACCTGGAAGGGCAGGTCGCGCAGCCGCTCCCACTCCCACAGGCGCAGTATCGGGGTGCCGTCCGGGCCGGGCAGGGTCGCGGCGTGCAGCGGCGCGCAGGACAGGGTGGTGTGCCCGGTGGCGCCGATGTTCCACTCGATGCCGCCGGAGAACCAGGCGCCGTTGAGGGCGAAGGAGGCGGGCTGCACCACCGGGTTGCGGTAGAGGAGTTCGCGGCCGGTGGCCTTGTGGAACAGCGAGTGGATCCGGCCGCCGAGCCCCGGCAGCACCGTCACCCTGAGATGGTCGTTCTCCAGGACGAGCGCGTCGAGGGCGCGTTCGCTCCGCTCGCGCCCGTAGCCGTCCCGGAGGCGGGCGGGCAGGATGCTGTGCAGCGGCTCGTAGCCGATCTGGCGTGCCATCGCGCGCGGCAGCCCCTCGAGGGTGCGGCTGTCGACCTCGTGGACCTCGTCCAGCGGGCAGAGCGGCGGCAGCGGGTTGTCGGGGCCCACTTCGGCTGCGGGCAGGGTCAGTTGCTCGCGGCGGATCGTCGTCGCGGCGCTCGGCATGCGGCCTCCCTCACGAGGGCACGGCATCCGGCCCCGCCCCGATGACCATGGAACACGGGGATCGCCGCGGTGACCAGGGGATCACGGGACAGGATTGCGCAAAGCGCGCCGCCCGGCCCCGGAGGGTCAGGCCCGGCCGTCCGCGCCGGGCCCGGCGGCCTCCCGCGCGCGGAGCATCTCGGCGGTGAGGGCCCAGCGTTCGTGGTCGCGCCAGGCGCCGTCGACGAAGAGGAACTCCGGCGAGTAGCCCTCCTTGCGGAACCCGGCGCGCCGGGCCAGGGCGAGGGAGGGCGCGTTCTCCGGCTGGACGTTGATCTCCAGGCGGTGCAGCCCCAGCGGCCCGAAGGCGTACCGCACCACGAGTCCGAGCCCCTCGGTCATCAGGCCGCGCCCCGCCGCGTGCGCGAAGGCGCCGTAGCCGAGGGCGCCGCACTGGAAGGCGCCGCCGACGATGTTGTTGACGGTGACGAATCCGGCGATCCCCCCGTCCTCGGCGGTGCACACCAGGAAGCCGCGCTTGGCCGGATCCTCGCGCAGCCTCCCCTCGTAGGCGGCGAACTCCCGCTCGGTCCGGGGCGGGAACAGCCACGGGTGGTGCAGGGAGGCGCTCGCGCGGGCGTGCGCGGTGAACTCCGCCGAGTCGGCGGCGGCGAACGGGCGGATGCCCACACGGGGACCGCGGGCGAGGTGAGGGTCGTCGGACACGGGGCAACGGTACGGGAGGCCGCCGCACCGGGAGGGCCCCGCCCGGCCGCCCGGGGTGTCCGGCCGAGCCCCCGCCCGGCCGGCCCGTGGTGTGCGGACCGGACGGGGGCCGCCCGCGCGGTCAGCCGGAGCCGCCGACCACCGGCAGGTCGAGGGTGCCGGTGCTGCCGGGCGCGCTGGTGACGGTGACCGGTTTGATGCCGCGGTTGCCGAAGTGCGCGTCGTCGCTGGCCGCCACCACGAACTGCAGCCGGTGGCCCTGCTCGTAGCGGTGGACGATGCCCGGCAGCTCCACGCTGAAGTCGCGCCGCACATCGGGGACCCGGACCGGGGCGACGAGCCGGTGCACCAGCGTCTTGCTGCCGTCCGGGGCGAGGTCGTACAGCTTCGCGAAGAGGACCAGCTTGTCGGCGGCGTCACCGGAGTGCTGCACCCGCTCGGTCCGCGGCGAGTGCACCCGCAGGTGCGCCCGGGCCGCGCCCACCACCTCGGTCGGCTCCGGCAGCGGGGCCGAGGTCCAGGCGAGGTGGGTGCCCTTCAGGTCGTACGGCGCCGGATCCGGCAGGCCCAGGGTGTGCAGGAGCGGGCTGCCCGAATGGCTGGTGGGCACCGGCAGATTGGCGTACGTCCTGCTGCCGGACCGCACCTGCCGCCGCTCGCCGACCAGCTTGCCGTCCCCGGACAGATAGAGCCGCTCGCTCAGCGCGGGCACCGCCGGGCCGGTGGCGTAGGTGCGGGCGGGGTCCTCGATCCAGTCGCGGTAGTAGGCGAAGGCGGGTCCGGTGCCGACGTCCCGGTGCCGCAGATAGCCGTCGAACCAGGCGAGGATCCGCTTGCCCACGTAGGAGGTCTCCAGATTCCCGGCGTCCATGTTCAGCTCGCCCCTCGCCGGATCGCTGACGCCCCCGCTGTGGCCCGCCGACTGCCAGATCATCCGCGTGCTGACCCCCTGCGAACGCAGCATCCGGTACGTGGACTCCGCCTCGTTCAGCGTGAAGAGGCTGTCGGCCTGGCCCTGGATCAGCAGGGTCGGCGCCTTGATGCCCTGGGCGTACCCGGCGGCCGAGATACCGCGCGCGTACCCGAGCAGCTCGCGCATCGGCTTCTCGCGCAGCACCCCCGAGTTGAGGGTCTTGAAGATGTTGCAGGCCTCGGAGACGAAGTGCAGGCAGGCCAGCGAGTTGATGCGGGAGGGGTCGGCGTTCGGCACGGTGATCGGCTGGCCCTCGCCGATCAGGTAGAAGCCGTTGGTCCACTGCCATTTGTAGACCCCGGGGGTGTCCCCGGAAGTACCCTTCGCGCCGCTGCCGTTCGGGAGCATCGACTGTCCGAGATCGCTCCAGGTGATCATCGGCACCAGGGCGTCCAGCCGGTGGTCGCGGGAGGCGGTGGCCAGCTGAACGGCTCCGCCGTAGGAGCCGCCGATCATGCCGACCCGGGGGTCCCCGCGCCGGTCGAGGGTGACGAAGTCGGGCCGGGTGCCGTCCTCGGCGGGCCGCTCACCGGCGAGGAAGTCGACCAGTCCGGAGGCCGCCCGACCGTCGATACGCGGATCGTCCAGCGAGATCGTGCAGCCCGATCTGCCGAAGCCGAGGCCGGAGTAGACGAGGGTGACATAGCCCCGGGAGGCGAAGGCCCGGGCGGTGTCGTCGGTGGAGCCGTCGTTCTTGCTCCCGCCGAAGCCGTTGGTGATCAGCACGGCCGGTGCCGGGTGCTCCCGGCTCACCCCGGCGGGCCGGTAGAGGTCGGCGTCGACACGGCAGTCCCTGGCCCCCGTGTCCACGGTGACCTGCACCGGAGTGAGGGTGTACGGCTCGGTGGCGGCGGCCCGGTCGGGGGCGGTGAACGCCAGCGGCGCGGCCAGCGCGGCGGTCGCGGCCAGGGCCAGGGCCCGCCGTGGACGCCGGGTCGAACGCAGAGGTCGCGCAGACAGCAGAGGCAGCAGAGGCAGCAGGGATAAGGGCCGGGGCTTGAGGGGTGCTCGGTACACGGAATCCTCCACGCTGAGGTCGCCTACCGACCGGTTGGTACCGGTCGTCGCTCATGCTGGGAGATATACGGAAAAGGGTCAACGGGCGTGCGGTGAACCGGTGCAGAGGGGCAGCGGAGAGTGGTGAAAACGGCGCGCACTCCGGCGCGCGCGGGGGTGCGGGGGCAGGTGCGCGTGCGGGGGTGGTCTCAACTCGGCGTTGCGGGGCGCCGGGTGACGCATCGGCGTCGGGGTGGGGATGGGGGCGCGGGGTGGTCCCGTGGGTGCGGGTGCGGGTGCGGGTGCGGGTGCGGGTGCGGGTAGCTGATGCTCGGGCGCGGTGGCGGATGCGGCAACCGGCGCCGCCCGGGGCGCTCAGGACACTCGTCCGGCTCGGCCCCGGCTCAGCTCAGCTCGGCTCAAAGGCCCACCAGGCGCACCTTCGCCGGGGCGAGGGTGCGCAGCGTGGTGGTGTCGCCGATGCGGAGGCCGTGCAGCTCAGCGAGAACCGGACCACGCACAGCGCCCACAGCAGCCGCAGACGTGAGCGCCGCACGAGGCCCTGAAGGGACGACGGCCGCACCGGGAGCGGCGGCCCCCGTCCCCCGGCCCCGCCTCAAGCCAGAGCAGGCTCCTCGAGGGACAAGGTCCCGGCGTCCGCGTCGAGTACGGCCGGGATGCCGAAGGGCACGGTCAACGCCCCCGCGCAGTGGCCGAATCCGAGTTCCTCCACCACCGGGACGCCGAGGGAGCCGAACCGGTCCAGGAAGAGCGGGCGCAGCTCGGCGGCCGGTCCGCAGTCCTCCCAGGAGCCCAGCGCGATTCCGCCGAGGCCCTCCAGCCATCCCGCGCGCAGGAGTTGGGTGAGGTAGCGGTCGAGCCGGTACGCCTCCTCGCCGACGTCCTCCAGGAGCAGCAGCCCGCCGCGCGCCGAGGCCCGGCCGTCCGGTGTGCCGAGACCGGCGGCGAGCAGGGACAGGCAGCCGCCCAGGGTGACGCCGCGCGCCCGGCCCGGTATCAGTGTCCGGCCGCGGCCGAGGGTCCGTACCGTCTCCGGCTCGAAGAGCGTGGCCCGCAGGTGCTCCCGCGCGTCGGCGTTGCGGAGGAAGTCGATGCCCGCGGTCATCGGCCCGTGCAGGGTGGCGAGTCCGAGCCGCCGGGCGAAGGCCTCGTGGAGTGCGGTGATGTCGCTGAAGCCGAGGAAGACCTTCGGTCCCGCGGCGCGCATCGCCTCCCAGTCGAGCAGATCGACCATCCGCTGGACGCCGTAGCCGCCCCGGGCGCAGAACACCGCGTCCACCCGGGGGTCGCACCAGGCCGACTGGAGGTCCGCCGCGCGGTCGGCGTCACTGCCCGCGAGATAGCCGAACTCCCGGTGGCGGTCGAGGACATGGGGCCCGGCCACGGGGTCGAGCCCCCACTCGCGCAGGATCCGCAGGCCCTCCTCCAGACGCTCGCCCGGCACCGGCCCGCTCGGCGCCACGACCGCCACCCGGGCGCCCGGGGCGACGACCGCCACCCGGGCGCCCGGGGCGAGCCGGCGGGGCCGGTGGAGCGCGGGCACCGGCTCGGCCCCCGGCCGGGGCGCGCCGGGCAGCACCGCGCCGTTCGCCGGATCCGCCGCCGTACGCGCGCCCGCTCCCGCGGTGGTGCTGGTCACCGGCTGAGCTCCAGGTGCGGAACCCCGGTACCGGTGAGGCCGAAGGTCTGGGCGTAGAGGGAGAGTTCCGCTTCCAGGGCGCGGATCATGGTGTCGGCGCGGCGGAAACCGTGCCCCTCCCCTTCGAAGGTGAGGTAGGCGTGCGGCACGCCCCGGCCCTTCATCTTGGCGAGGAAGCGCTCGCACTGGACGGGCGGGCAGATGACGTCGTCGAGCCCCTGGAGCAGCAGGAAGGGGGCGGTGACGCTCTCGGCGTGCTCCGAGGGCGAGCGCTCGGCGTACCGTTCGGGGACCTCGGCGAGCGGGCCCACCAGGGACTCCAGATACTGCGACTCGAAGTCGTGGGTCTCCCCCGTGCCCCAGCCGGTGAGGTCGAGGATGGGGTAGATGACCGTGCCGCAGGCGTAGACCTCGGTCGCGGCGAGGGAGGCCGCGCTGGTCCAGCCGCCCGCGCTGCCGCCCCGGACGGCCAGGCGGTCCGGGTCGGCGCTGCCCTCGGCGGCCAGCTCGCGGGCCACCGCCGCGCAGTCCTCCACGTCCACCACGCCCCACTGCTCGCGCAGCCGGTTGCGGTACTCGCGGCCGTGCCCGGTGGAGCCGCCGTAGTTGACCTCGACCACGCCGATGCCGCGCGAGGTGAAGTAGGCGATCTCCAGGTCGAGTACGAGCGGTGCCCGGCCGGTGGGCCCGCCGTGCGCCCAGATCGCGTAGGGCGGCAGCTCGCCCTCCGGCGCCGTGTGGTCGGGGCTGTGCGGCGGATAGACCTGGGCGTGGATCTCGCGCCCGCCGGGGCCCCGGAAGGTGCGGTGTTCCGGGGCCGGGTAGTAAGCGGGGTCCACCGGGTCGGTGTGGGGGGCGCCGATCACCCGGGCGCGGCCGGTGATGGCGTCGAGCTCCACCACCTCGTACCCGCTGCGCGGGCTGGCCGCGACACCGACCGCCCGGCTGCCGTGCACGGCGAGGGTGGGCGCCCACTCGCTCCAGGGACCGGCGGCGTCCACCAGCTCGCCGCTCTCCGGGTCGAGGATGCCGAGCGCGGTGCTCCCGCGCCCGTGCACGACGGCGATCAGGCCGTTGTCCAGGGGGGCGAACCAGCGGTGCCCGATCTTCCAGAGGGCGCCGCCGAACTCCTCCTCGCGGGGGCACAGCGCCTGGAGGGGCCCTTCGAGCGGGGCGCGGTAGAGGTTCCACCAGCCGGTGCGGTCGCTGGCGAAGAGCAACTGCCCGTCGGCGAGCCATTCGACCTGGGCGATGGACTCCTCGGGCCCGCCCGCGAAGGAGACCGGTGCGCCGAAGCTGCCGTCGGCGCGCACCTCGGCGAGCTTGATCTCGGTGCCGTCCCAGGGCATCCGGGGGTGGTCCCAGGCCAGCCAGGCGGCATGGCGGCCGTCCGGGGAGAGCCGGGGTCCGGTGACGAAGCGGTGGCTGTCGTCGCTGAGTTCGCGCACCGCGCCGCGGTCCTCGGCGGCGGTGCCGTCCAGGGGCACCGCGGCGAGCACCCGGCGCAGCTCGCTCGGGCCCTCGCCGGTGAACTCCTCCAGTACGCACCAGACTTCGCCGCGCTCGGGGTGCAGGCTCGGCTCCACCCAGCGCAGTCCGCCGCCCACCGGGGAGAGCGGGGTGAGCGGGCGCGGTTCGCTGCCGGGCACCTCGGGTTCGTAGGCGTAGAGGCGCTGGTCGGGGAAGTGGACGAAGACCACGAGGGGGCCTTCCTCGCGGGCGAGGGCCGTCCAGGGTGTGCCGCCGTACTCGATGACGCGGCTGCGGACGTTCCACGGGGCGGGCAGCACCGACTCCTGGACGCCGTCCTCGCGTTGGCGCACCAGGGCGCGGCGGCCGGCCTCGGCGGGGCGGGGTTCGGTCCACCAGGTCTCGGTGCCGACGGCGCCGAGGTACTCCGCGTGCCCGTCGTGTGCGGCGGCCAGCGCGGCGTCGATCGGCGAGGGCCAGGATCCGTACGGCAGGCTTGTCATCTTCTCCCCCATGTCAGGCCGTCCGCAGGAAGCGGTCGAGAACGCGGACGCCGAAGTGCAGTGCCTCCACCGGTACCCGTTCGTCGACGCCGTGGAACAGGGCCTGGTAGTCGAACTGCTCGGGCAGCTTCAGCGGGGCGAAGCCGTAGCCGGTGATGCCGAGCCGCGAGAACTGCTTGGCGTCGGTGCCGCCGGACATGCAGTACGGCACGACGCGCCCCTCGGGGGCGAAGGCCTCGACCGCCGCACGCATCTGCTTGAACGCCGGCGAGTCCACCGGCGACTGGAGCGCGACCTCGTGGTGGTGGAACTCCCAGTCCACGTACGGGCCGGTCAGCTCGTCCAGGGTGCTGCGGAACTCCTCCTCGGCGCCGGCCAGGAAGCGCCCGTCGATGAAGGCGGTCGCCTCCCCCGGGATCACATTGACCTTGTAACCGGCGTCGAGCATGGTCGGGTTGGTGCTGTTGCGCAGCACCGGCTCCACCAGAGAGCGGGCCGGTCCCAGCCGGTCGACCAGGGCGTCGGCGTCGAAGGAGGCCGCGTCCATCGCCGCGGGATCGGCGCCCTCGATGCCGTACACCGCGGCCAGTTCGCCGAGCGCGGCCTTCACGGTCGGGGTGAGCCGCAGCGGCCAGCGGTGTCCGCCGATGCGCACCACCGCCTCGGAGAGCCGCATCAGCGCGTTCTCGTGGTTGACCTTGGAGCCGTGTCCGGCGCGGCCGCGGGCGGTCAGCTTCAGCCAGCCGGTGCCGCGCTCGCCCGCGCCGATCGGGTAGAGCTGGTTGCCGATTCCGTCGTGGAAGGTGAAGGCGCCCGATTCGCTGACGCCCTCGGTGCAGCCCTCGAAGAGCTCCGGGTGCTGGTCGGCCAGGAAGCCGGAGCCGTCCTCGGCGCTGGCCTCCTCGTCGGCGGTGAAGGCGATCACCAGGTCGCGGCGCGGGCGCTCGCCGGTGCGGGCCCACTGGCGTACGGCCGCCAGGATCATCGCGTCCATGTTCTTCATGTCGACGGCGCCCCGGCCCCAGACCACACCGTCCCGGATCTCCCCGGAGAAGGGGTGCACCGTCCAGTCCGCGGCCTCCGCGGGCACCACGTCGAGGTGGCCGTGGACGAGCAGCGCCTCGGCCGAGGGGTCGCTGCCCTCGACCCGGGCGACGACGTTGGTCCGGCCGGGGGTGCGCTCCAGGAGCACCGGTTCGAGACCGGCCTCGGCGAGGCGGGCGGCCGCGTACTCGGCGGCGGGCCGCTCCCGGCAGTCGCCGCCGCCGCGGTTGGTGGTGTCGATGCGGATGAGGTCGCTGGTGAAGCGGACCACTTCGTCCAGTGCCGTCGCGTCGGACTGCTCAGCCATACTGTTCCTCCACCGCGGCCGAGACGACCGTGGTCACCGCCTTGAAGGTGCGAATGCCCTCGTACATGGTGTCGCTCGTGTAGGCGACCTTGCGCTCCCCCGACCGCACCACGCCGGGGACCACGGTGGCCGCCATCGACAGGTGCTCGGCGTCGAACTCCAGCTCCACCGTGAACGGTCCGCCGCGCACCGGCTCGTGGCGCACCGCGAGGGCGGCGGCCTCCTTCGCGGCGGCGCGGATGTCGGCGGCGGTGCGGGTGGGGGTCCGGCAGACCGCGGCGTACCGGGAGACGTGGTCCTTGACCGCGACCTTGAGCGCGCCGGGGGCGTACCCGAGGGCGTCCTCGCAGGCGAGGTCGTCGCCGGTGAAGAGGACGACCGGGACGCCGTACTCGGCGACGACACGGGAGTTGAGCAGGCCCTCGCTGGCGCGCACCCCGTCGACCCAGACCCCGGTGATCGAGTTGGCGAGATAGGTGTGGGCGAGCACGCCCTCCATGCCGGCGCCGGTGTGGTAGCCGACGAAGGCGATGCCGTCCACGTCCCCGTGCTGGACGCCCTCGACCATGGACAGGGACTTGTGTCTGCCGGTGAGCATCTGGGCGCGCTCGTCGAGCTGTTCGAGGAGCAGATTGCGCATGGTCCAGTGCGCCTCGTTGATGAGCACTTCGTCCGCGCCGCCGTCGAAGAAGCCGAGCACCGCCGCGTTCACGTCCGAGGTGAACATGGCGCGGCAGCGCTCCCACTGCGGCGTACCGGGAAGGACGTCGGCGGGCCAGGTCACGCCCGTCGCGCCCTCCATGTCGGCACTGATCAGGATCTTCATGGCTCGAACCGTACGCGGTCGGCAAAGTGACGGCCAGGCCTGTGGATAACTCTCAGTGGTCTAGACCAATGGGAGCGCCCGGAAGGGTCCGCCGCCGACCTCGCGGAGCCGTCCCGCCGGTCCGGTCCGCGTCCCCGCCGACCGCCGTGACCAGCCAGGACGCCGCCGCCCCCGACGCCGCCCCGGCGGCCGGGCGGCAGGCCGTGTCAGTCCTCGTGCCCCAGTTGCACATCCCGCTCCGTACGGCCGCCTCCGGCCATCCGGAGGACGGTGGCGACCGGCGGGTATCCAGCGGCGATCACGGTGTACTCGCCCGAGGAGAGGTCGGAGAAGCGGAACACCCCGTCGGCTCCGGTGGTGAGGGTGTCGACGACATTGCCCGCGGCGTCGAGCAGGGTGACCCGGGCGTCCTCCACGGGCCTGCCGCCGCTGCCGCGTACCGTGCCGCGCAGCACGGCGCCGCCCGCCAGTTCGATGTCCTGGCGCGTCTCGCGGGCGGCCTGCACGGTCACCGGCAGCGCGGCCGGGCGGAAGGCGGGGGCGCTGGCCGCGAGGGTGTACTCACCGGCCACCAGCTCGCCGAGCGCGTAGCCGCCCTCCGCCGCGGTGCGGGTGCTGGCCACCACCTCGCCGTGCGCGTTGGTCAGGGTCACGGTGGCGTCCCGTACGCGCGCGCCGTCCGCGGTGAGCACGGTGCCCGCGAGCCGTCCGGCGCCGCCGAGCACCAGGTCGAGTTCGACGGGCCGCTCCCCCACGGTGACCGAGACGGCCTGCGGCTGGTGCCCGCCCGCCGCGGCGATCAGCACATAGGTGCCCGCGCCCGGCGTGGACAGCGCGTACCGCCCGTTCTCGGCGCTGGCGCCGCGCCCGATCTGGCGCCCCGTGACGTCGATGAGGGTGAGCGCCGCGTGGGGGACCGCGGTGCCGTCGTGGTGCCGCAGGCTGCCGCAGACCGGGGAGCCGGCGAGCGGGGCGGTGCGGGCCGGGGGGACCCCGGCGGGGTCGGCGGTGGTGGCGTCGGCGGCCGGGCTGTGGTGGGACACCAGCGGTTTCTCCTTGAGGAAGAAGGCGATGAGCAGGCCGAGGGCGAGCACCGGCACCAGATAGAGGAAGATCCGCGGCATGGCGTCCGCGTAGGCCTCGATATAGGCGTCCCGCACCGGGGCGGGCAGCGAGTGCACCAGACCCGGGGTGATCGACTCGGGGTCCGGCAGGTCCGCCTCAACGGGCAGCCGCTCGGCCAGGGCCTCGGCCAGCCGGTCGGCGAAGAGGGTGCCGAAGATCGCGGCGCCCACGCTGCCGCCGATCTGACGGAAGTAGTTGTTGGCGCTGGTGGCGGTGCCCAGGTCGAGGGGCCGTACGGAGTTCTGCACGGCGAGCACGAGGACCGGCATGACCAGGCCGATGCCCGCGCCGAGCACCGCCATCCAGACGCTGTAGGCGAGTCGGGAGGTCCCGGAGCCGAGCCCGGAGAGCAGCCACATCCCGACGACCGAGAGCAGCGAGCCGAGCAGCGGATAGACCTTGTAGCGCCCGGTACGGCTGATGAGCTGCCCGGAGACGATGGAGGCGACGACGATGCCCGCCATCATCGGCAGCATCAGCAGTCCCGATTCGGTGGCACTCACCCCGTCCACCATCTGCAGGAAGGTGGGCAGATAGCTGGCAGCGCCGAAGAGCGCGACGCCGACGACCATGCCGATCAGGCCGGTCAGGCAGAACACCGGATCCCTGAACAGCCGCAGCGGGATGAGCGGTTCGGCGGCGAAGCGCTCGGCCAGCAGGAAGAGCAGGACCGAGACGAGGGCACCCGCGCCGAGGCCGAGGATGACCCGGGAGTCCCAGTCGTACTCGGTGCCGCCCCAGCTGGTCAGCAGGACCAGGCAGCTGGAGAGCGCCGCGATCAGGAGGATGCCGAGGACGTCGAGGCGCGGCTTCACCCGGGGCCGGGGCAGCTTGAGGACGACGCTGACGACGGCGAAGGTCACCACGCCGAAGGGGACGTTGATGTAGAAGCACCACCGCCAGCTCGCGTGGTCGGTGAAGAAGCCGCCGAGCAGCGGTCCGGCGACCGAGGCGACGCCGAAGGCCGCTCCGATCAGGCCCATGAAGCGGCCGCGTTCGCGGGGCGGGACGATGTCCGCGATGATCGCCTGCACACCGATCATCAGCCCGCCCGCGCCGACGCCCTGGAGCGCGCGGAAGGCGATCAGCTGGTCCATCGTGCGCGACCACCCGGCGAGCGCGGAGCCGATGACGAAGACCGCGATGGCGAACTGGAAGACCCGCTTGCGCCCGAAGAGGTCGCCGAGTTTCCCGTAGACCGGCAGGCCGATGGTCGAGGTGAGCAGGTACGAGGTGATGGCCCAGGACATCTTGTCCAGGCCGTGCAGTTCGCCGACGATCTTGGGCAGGGCGGTGGCCACGATCATCTGGTCGAGGGCCGCGAGCAGCAGCGCCAGCATCAGGCCGAGGAAGACCAGCCGGACCTGGCGGGGCCCGAGGCCGTGGGCGGGGGTCCCCGGCGGCGGTCCGGCCGGCTCCCGCGGCGCCCGCGCGGACGGCGGCGCCTTTCCCTCGGCACTCTCCACCAGCATGGTCTGGCCCACGTAGCTGCTCCCCTCGTCGCGCCTGGCCGCCCATTTCTCGCATTACGCGACAACTGCAAGCAAGCGCGACGAGTTGCACCGCCCCGTGCGCCGGAGCGCATCGGTGCCGGTGGGGGGCTTGCGGGGCGGCGGAGCGCCGGGCGGGAGAACCACCCGAACCGGTGAGGCGCCGGGGCCTGCCGGGAAGCTGTGAAGAGCCGGGCGCCGCGGGTGAGTTGCCGCCCGCGGCGCTCCGGGGCTCACTTCTCGGCGGTCACCGCGAGCTTGGCCAGGATCTCGTCGTGGATCCGGTTGAGGCCCTTGGGCGCGAAGGTCCGCTCGAAGAAGCCGCCGATCCCGCCGGTGCCGTTCCACACCGAGCTGACGACGACCCGGGAGCGGCCCTCACCCGCGGGGGTGACGCGCCAGGTGGTGACCATCGAGGAGTTGCGGTCCTTCTCGACGAGTTCGCCCCCGGCGGGCTCGGTGACGTCGAGCAGGCAGTCGCGCACCCGCTTGCTGGTGGCCTGGAGGCGCCAGTGGACGAGGGTGCCCTCGCCGGTGCCGCCCTCGCGGACCTCGTACTCGCTGTACTGCTCGGGAAGGAGCGACTCGCGGGTGCCGGAGTAGTCCGCGAGGGCGCGGAAGACGTCGTCGGGCTCTGCCGAGAGAGTGCGCTGCGTGGTGGCCTCGACCTGCGCCATTGCTGTTCCTCCAGGGGTGAGTTGCTCGGAAGTCGCGGCAAGCCAACCACTGGGACGACACGAGCCCCAAACCGGGGTCGCACGATCATGGGAACGTTTGTTCTATTCTCTCGGCAGAGCTACCGAGGAGGCCACATGCGCTGGGAGAACCTGGCAGCGGACGGAACGGGCCGGGCACGCGAGGCCGCCCTGTTCGGCGCGGACGCGGTGACCACCCGCACCTTCGACAGCCCGGAGTTCCGCGGGATCACCTTCCACGAGGTACGGGCGCGCTCGATCGTCAACCGGGTGCCCGGGGCGTCCCGGATGCCCTTCGAGTGGACGGTGAACCCCTACCGCGGCTGCTCGCACGCCTGCGTGTACTGCTTCGCCCGCAAGACGCACAGCTATCTCGACCTGGACACCGGGCTGGACTTCGACAGCCAGATCGTGGTCAAGGTCAACGCCCCCGATCTGCTGCGCCGTCAGCTCGCCTCCCCGCGCTGGCAGGGCGAGCACATCGCGATGGGCACCAATGTCGACTGCTACCAGCGCGCCGAGGGCCGCTACCACCTGATGCCGGGCATCATCTCCGCGCTCGGCGAGCACGCGAACCCCTTCTCCATCCTCACCAAGGGGACCCTGATCCTGCGCGACCTCGATCTGCTGCGGCAGGCGGCGCGGGTGTGCGAGGTCGGCATCTCGGTCTCGGTGGGCTTCACCGACCGGGAGCTGTGGCGCACCGTGGAGCCGGGCACCCCCGCGCCCGAACGGCGGCTCGGCGTCGTCCGCACCCTCACCGAGCACGGCATCGGCTGCGGGGTCCTGATGGCGCCGGTGATCCCCTTCCTCGGCGACCACCCCGACCAGCTGCGCGCGACGGTACGGGCGATCGCCGCCTCCGGCGCCACCTCGGTGACCCCGCTGGTGCTGCATCTGCGGCCCGGCGCGCGCGAGTGGTTCATGAGCTGGCTGGCCCACCACCACCCGCATCTGGTGCGGCGCTACGAGCGGCTGTACGCGGAGGGCGCCTACGCCCCCAAGTGGTACCAGCGGCGGATCACCCGTCAGGTGCACGAACTGGCCGAGGAGTTCGGGATCGGCCCGAGCCGCCCGGGCACCGCGCGCCGGCTGCCGGTGGTACCACCGCAGGCGGAGCCGCCGCACGCCGAGGCCACCCAGCTCACCCTGCTCTGAGGCGGTCGGCGGACCGGCGGCGCCCGGTGTTCCGCCATCCGGTTCAACTCTCTTCACTTCATGACATAAGACGCTCTTCAGGCCGCCCTTTCCGCGACGATGCGGGCGGGGGTCGTGACCGCGGCCCCGAACCCCCCACCTCGGGAGGCCATATGAACAAGCGCGCAGCCGCGCTGTGCGGTGCCGCCGCGGTAGTCGCCGGGATGCTCTCGGCCGTACCGCACGCCGCGAGCGCAGAACCGGCGGCGCCCGCGGGGCTCAGCTGGAAGAAGTGCGGCACCAAGACCTACCCCACGCTCCAGTGCTCCTCGCTCAAGGTCCCGCTCGACCACAGCCGCCCCCAGGGACGGCAGATCACCCTCGCCCTCTCCCGCGTCCCGCACACGGCCGCCACCTCGCAGGGACCGCTCCTGGTGAACCCGGGCGGGCCGGGCGGCAGCGGGCTGAACCTCGCCGGCTTCGTGGCCTCCGGGCTGCCGAAGAAGGTCGCCGCCCAGTACGACGTCATCGGCTTCGACCCGCGCGGGGTCGGCAAGAGCTCCCCCGCCCTCGACTGCTCCCCCGGCCACTTCGACCCGGTGCGCCCGCCGAGCATCCCGGACAGCGCCGAGGCGGAGTACGC
This sequence comes from Streptomyces physcomitrii, assembly GCF_012273655.1. Taxonomy (GTDB): domain Bacteria; phylum Actinomycetota; class Actinomycetes; order Streptomycetales; family Streptomycetaceae; genus Streptomyces; species Streptomyces physcomitrii. Next base: position 218,263 of record NZ_JAAWWP010000013.1, read on the forward strand.
GAACCTGGACCGGGCGCGCGGCTTCGCCGAGGCCTGCGGCAAGAAGTACGCGGACGTGCTGCCGTACATCGACACGCTCAGCGCCGCACGCGACATGGACCGCATCCGCCGGGCCCTGGGCGCCCCGAAGATCAACTACTTCGGCTACTCCTACGGGACCTACCTCGGGGCGGTGTACGCCAAGCTCCACCCGGACCGGGTGCGCCGGATGGCCCTCGACTCGATCGTGGACCCGACGGGCGTCTGGTATCGCGACAACCTCGACCAGGACCTCGCCTTCAACGCCCGGCACGAGGCCTTCCTCGCCTGGATGGCGCGCCACGACGCCACCTACCGGCTCGGCACGGACCCCGAGAAGATCGGCGCCCGCTGGGAGCGCATGCGCCAGGAGGTGACCCGCAAGCCCGCGGGCGGCAAGGTCGGTGCCGGGGAGCTGGAGGACACCTTCCTGCCCGGCGGCTACTACAACGGCTACTGGCCGCAGCTCGCCGAGGCCTTCACCGCCTACACGAAGAAGGGCGAGACCAAGCCGCTGGTCAAGGCCTACCAGGAGCTGGGCGCCGTGGACGCGGCGGGCGACAACGGCTACAGCGTCTACGCCGCGGTGCAGTGCCGGGACGCGCACTGGCCCCGCGACTGGAACACCTGGCGCGAGGACAACTGGGCGGTGCACCGCAAGGCTCCCTTCTCCACCTGGAACAACGCCTGGTACAACGCCCCCTGCGCCTTCTGGCCGACCCGGTCGCTGAGCCGCCCCGACGTGTCCAACGACAAGCTGCCGCCGGTGCTGCTCTTCCAGGCCACCGACGACGCCGCGACCCCGTACGAGGGCGGCGCCACCCTGCACCGCTCGCTGAAGCGCTCCAGCTTCGTGGTCGAGGACGGCGGCGGCAACCACGGCATCACGCTGAGCGGCAGCGACTGCCTGGACGGGTACCTGAGCCGGTACCTGGAGTCCGGCAAGGTGCCGCGCGGCGAGGGCCCGGCGGACGCGGTCTGCGCCCGGCAGCCGGACCCCGAGCCGCAGCAGACGAAGAAGGCGGCCACCCGCGGGATCGCGCTGCACGGGCTGCTCGGCTCCCGTCCCTGAGATCCACCGGAGCCTGCCGGGACCGCGGCCCCGGCAGGCTCCGGTGCGCCTCCTCACGTACGCGCCCGGTAGGCCCGCATGGACAGCGGGATGAAGACCGCCGCGATCGCCGCCGCCCAGACCAGGGACCACAGCACCGGCTCGGCGACCTCGCCGCCGACGAGCAGCCCGCGGAAGGCGTCCGAGAGATGGGTGACCGGGTTGATGTCGACCCAGGCCTGCAGCCAGCCCGGCATCGTCTCGACCCGGACGAAGGCGCTGCTGGTGAAGGTGAGCGGGAAGATCACCACGAAGGCGAAGACCTGCACCTTCTCCGGGTCCCCGGCCAGCATGCCGATCAGGACCGCGCTCCAGGCCACCGCCGCGGCGAAGACCATCAGCAGCAGCGCCGCGCCCACGAATCCGGCGAAGCCGCCGGTGAGGCGGAAGCCGAGGAGAGCGCCGAGGCCGAGCATGAGGAGCATCGCCCACAGCTGCTTGGCGAGGTCGGCGGTGATACGGCCGAGGAGCGGGGCGGCCCGGGCGATCGGCAGGCTGCGGAGCCGGTCGAAGACGCCCTTGGTGAGGTCGCTGTTGAGCGACATCGCGGTGTACATGCTCATGAACAGGGTGTTCTGCACGATGATCCCCGGCAGCGCGTACTGCAGGTACTCCTTGGGGCTGCCCGCCATCTGCCCGCCGAAGACGTAGGTGAAGAGGAAGACGAACATGATCGGCGTGATGCTGTAGTCGACCAGTTCGAGCGGGTTGTGCTTGACGTTCACCAGGCTCCGCCAGGCCATGGTGGCCGTCTGCCGGATCCCCGCCCCGGCGCGCACCCGGCCGCTCTTGGCGAGGGGCGCGGTGATCGATCCCGCCGTCATGACGTGCTCCCCACCCGCTCGAAACCGGCGTCCTCGGGCGACTCGCCCTCCTCTGCCTCCTTCGGCTCCTCGGCCCGGTGGCCCGTCAGGGCGAGGAAGACCTCGTCGAGGGAGGAGCGGCGCAGCGCCAGCTCGCTCACCGCGATCCCGGCGCTGTCGAGGCGGCGCACGATGGCGGGCATCACGGCCGGGTCCTTCACCGGCACGGTGATCAGCTCGCCCTCCGACTGGGTCTCCTCTCCCGCGGTCTCGACGACCATGGCGTGCACGGCGGACAGGTCCGCCGCGTGCACCGGCCGCAGTTGCAGGACCTGACCGCCGACCGCCGACTTCAGCTCGTCGGGGGTGCCCTCCGCGATGACGCGGCCCTTGTCGATGACCACCACGTCGTGGGCCAGCTTGTCGGCCTCCTCCAGGTACTGGGTGGTCAGCAGCGCGGTGACGCCTTCGGAGACCAGGCCGCGCAGCATGTCCCAGACCTCGCCGCGGCTGTGCGGGTCGAGGCCGGTGGTCGGCTCGTCGAGGAAGAGGATCTGCGGGCGGCCGACCAGGCTGGCGGCGAGGTCGAGGCGGCGGCGCATCCCGCCGGAGAAGGTCTTGGCGGCCCGTCCGGCGGCGTCGCTGAGCTGGAAGCGTTCCAGGAGTTCGGCGGCGCGGGCCTTCGCCTCACGGCGGGGCATGCCGAGCAGGCGCCCGATCATCAGCAGGTTCTCGGTGCCGGTGAGGTTCTCGTCGACCGCGGCGTACTGCCCGGTGAGCCCGATCGCGGCGCGCACCCGGCCGGGATCGCGGACCACGTCGTGCCCCGCGACGAAGGCCCGGCCGCCGTCCGGCCGGATCAGGGTGGCGAAGACCCGGACCGCGGTCGTCTTGCCCGCGCCGTTCGGCCCGAGGAGGCCGAGCACCGAGCCCGTGCGCGCCGCCAGGTCGACGCCCGCGAGCGCCGGTGTCTCCTTGAACCTCTTGGTCAGCCCTTCGGCCTGGATGGCATACGTCATGGTGGGACCCCTCGGTCGGTCACGGACGTCCGGCACGGCGCCCGCTCCTCCCCCAACTGTGACGCACACCACTGACAATGCGCTTCCGCAGCGGCTCGTACCCCTGGGGGCGGCGGGCCCGGACGCCCGCCTAGGCTCCCGCCATGGACGCTCTCGTACGCCCGATGACGGACGCCGACTGCGAGGCGGTGGGCCGGCTGCGTACCGACGGCTGGCGGGCGGCGTACGCGGGCCTGATGCCGCGCGCGTATCTGGACGCCCTGGACCCTGCCGAGGACGCGGCCCTGCGCCGCAGGATTCTCGCCGCCGCACCGCCCTCGGTGGTCGACGCGGTGGCCGAGCAGGCGGGCGAGGTCAGGGGCTGGGCCTGCTGGGGACCGCTGCGTGAGGACGCCGGGCCCGGGTCGTCCGAGGGCTCGCGGGACGCGGAGCTGTACGCCCTCTACGTGCGGCCGGAGCGGATCGGCACCGGTCTCGGGCACCTGCTGCTGAGCGACTGCCTGGAGCGGTGCGCCGCCGCCGGGTACCCGCGGCTGCGCCTGTGGGTGGTGGCGGGCAACACCCGGGCCCGCCGCTTCTACGAGCAAGCCGGTTTCCGCCCCGACGGCTCCGAGCAGACCGATCCGGTCGGCGGGGAGCCGGTCACCGAGGTGCGGTACGGCCTGCGCCTCGGGTGAGGTCGCCGGAGGGTCCCGGCGCCGGTCAACTGCCCAGTCGTGCCAGTGCCGCGGCGGAGGCGGCGGCCAGCCGGGGGTGGCCGGTCGCGGCGGTCAGGACCGGGCGGGCCCGTGGGTCGCCCAGCGCGCCGAGGCCCTCCACGCAGGCGAGGGCGACCCGCCAGTGGATCTCGTGCGGAGTGAGCAGCCGCTCCAGGGTGGTGATCAGGGCGGGCACCGACTCGGGGGCGCGCAGCGCGGTCAGCAGCCGTACCGGGTGGAGGGCGTAGGCGGTGCGCAGGGAGTTGGTCGCGAGCGCCGCGGCGGCGCGGGCGGTGCGCGGGTCCCCGAGCCGGGCCAGCGCCTCGGCCGCGGTGGCGCAGCGCTCCGGATCCCGGTGGTTGAGCAGCAGCACCAGGGCTTCGAAGGCGCGCTTGTCCCCGGCGCTGCCCAGCCGGAAGGCGGCGAGTTCGCGCGCCCACAGGGGCTGCCCGGGCACGGTGAGCACCGCCGCGAGCGCCTCGTGGTCGGCGGTGCCGAGCAGTTCCTCGTAGCCTCCGGAACCGCGCGCCTCGACGCGCAGACGCTCCGTGAGGGCCCGTAACTCCTTGTCCACGACTCGACTTTAGGGGTTTCGCGGTCCGCGATACAGGTCACACACAGGAATGAGTCGCGCTCTGGCGTGCTCGTTACTCACGAGTTAAGCTCATTCGAGCGGGACAACCTCCCCGCTCGCTCAGGTGGCCTGGTGACGCAGCCACCGCGAGTGCTTGTCGGTTCGGTATTTCGGTACCTCTACGACGCGGCCCCGGGACAGGGCCGGTCGGCTCTCCTTGCCGGGCGCCCTCGGGCGCGGCCCGGCGAGGCAGCGATTGCCCTGCGCGGCCCCCTTTCCTCTGCGCGCCGCGAACCCTCTCAGTCGTCACTCATTGTCTGGAGTCCCGCGATGGCCTCTCCTCTGTCCGACCTCCCCCCGCTCTCCCTCAAGACCGTCGCCGTCGTCGGCCTCGGCACCATGGGCTCCGGCATCGCCGAGGTGCTGGCCCGCGCAGGCCGCGAGGTCATCGGCATCGACGTCAGTCAGGCCGCCGCCACCAAGGCCGTGGCCGCCCTGGAGGCCTCGACCGCCCGGGCCGTGGAGCGCGAGCGCCTGAGCGAGCAGGAGCGCGGCGACGTCCTCGCCCGCTTCCGCACCTTCACCGACCTCCAGGCCGCCGCCGAGGCCGACCTGGTCATCGAGGTGGCCCCGGAGTCGTACGAGATCAAGCAGCAGATCTTCCGCGCCCTGGACCGCATCGTGCGGCCGGACACGGTCCTGGCCACCGGCACCAACGCCCTGTCCGTGACCCGTCTCGCCGCCGACACCGAGCACCCCGAGCGCGTGCTCGGGCTGCACTTCTTCAACCCGGCGCCCGCCATGAAGCTGGTCGAGGTGGTCTCCACGGTGCTGACCGGGCCCGCGCCCGCCGCCGCGGTGACCTCCCTGGTGTCCGCGCTCGGCAAGGACCCGGTGACCGCGGGCGACCGCCCCGGCTTCATCGCCGACGGACTGCTCTTCGGCTACCTCAACCAGGCGGCCGCGATGTACGAGGCCAACTACGCCTCCCGCGAGGACATCGACGCCGCGATGAAACTCGGCTGCGGACTGCCGATGGGGCCGCTGGAACTGCTCGACCTCATCGGCGTCGACACCGCGCGCACCGTCCTGGAGGCCATGTACCAGGCCTCCCACGACCGGCTGCACGCCCCCGCCCCGATCCTCAAGCAGCTCAGCGAGGCGGGCCTGACCGGCCGCAAGTCCGGGCGCGGCTTCTACTCCTACGAGGCCGCGGGCTCCGCCGCCGTCGTCGCGGACGCCCTCACCCCGCACCAGGACGCCCAGGGCGCGCGCGGCCGCACCGTGGAGTCGGTGGGCGTGGCCGGTTCCGGCACCATGGCCTCCGGCATCGCCGAGGTCTTCGCCAAGTCCGGCTTCACCGTGGTGCTCGCGGCCCGCAGCGAGGAGAAGGCCGAGAAGGCCAAGGCCCGTATCGCCACATCGCTCCAGCGCTCTGTCGACAAGGGCAGGCTGAGCGCCGAGAAGGCCGCCGAGACGCTGGCCAGGATCACCCCGTCCGGTTCCTACGACTCCTTCGCCGAGGTCGACCTCGCGGTGGAGGCCATCGCCGAGGACCTGGAGATCAAGCAGCAGCTCTTCTCCCAGCTGGACAAGATCTGCAAGCCGGGCGCGGTGCTCGCCACCACCACCTCCTCGCTGCCGGTGGTCGCCTGCGCCCGCGCCACCTCGCGCCCGCAGGACGTCATCGGCATGCACTTCTTCAACCCGGCCCCCGCCATGAAGCTGGTCGAGGTGGTGCGCACCGTCCTCACCCAGGACGAGGTGCACACCACGGTCCGCGAGGTCTGCGCGCGGATCCGCAAGCACCCGGTGGACTGCGGCGACCGGGCCGGCTTCATCGTGAACGCGCTGCTCTTCCCGTACCTGAACAACGCGGTGAAGATGCTGGAGGAGCACTACGCCAGCCTGGACGACATCGACACCGCGATGAAGCTCGGCGGCGGCTACCCGATGGGCCCCTTCGAACTCCTCGACGTGGTCGGCCTGGACGTCTCGCTGGCCATCGAGCGGGTGCTGCACGCCGAGTTCCGCGACCCCGGCCTCGCCCCGGCGCCCCTCCTGGAGCACCTGGTGGCGGCGGGCTGCCTCGGCCGCAAGACCGGCCGCGGCTTCCGCGAATATGCCCGGCGCTGAGGCGGGCCGGGAAGAACGTACGGAAGCGACAGACTGGGGCGGACTCCTCGGACCCGCGGGGAACCCGCCGCCCACCCGGGGCGGCGGGGCCCCGGGGCAGGCGCGTGAGACCCCCCACATGCAGTACGTTCGTGGCATGCCGCAGTCCGCCAAGTCCCCGCGTACGACGAGTTCCCCCGAGGCACCGGAGCGTTCCGCCCTCGGCCGGGCCGCGGCGCAGAAACTCAAGATGCGCCGGGAGCTCGCCGCCGCGGCGATGGAGCTGTTCGCCACCAAGGGGTACGAGGCGACGACGGTCGACGAGATCGCCGCCGCGGCCGGGGTCGCCCGGCGGACCTTCTTCCGGCACTTCCGCTCCAAGGAAGAGGCGATCTTCCCCGACCACGATGACACCCTGATCCGGGCGGAGTCGGTGCTCAACGCCGCCCCGGCGCACGAGCATCCGCTCGACACCGTGTGCCGCGGGATCAAGGAGGTCATGCGGATGTACGCGGCGCGGCCCGAGCTGTCCGTGGCCCGCTACAAGCTCACCCGCGAGGTGCCCACGCTGCGCGAGGCCGAGATCGCCTCGGTGGCCCGCTACGAGCGCTTGTTCACCCGCTATCTGCTCGGCCACTTCGACGAGCAGGACCACCGCGACGGCAACGACGACCCGCTGCTCGCCGAGGTGGCGGCCTCCGCGGTGGTCACCGCCCACAACCACGTACTGCGCCGCTGGCTGCGCGCCGACGGCCAGGGCGATGTGGAGGCGCAGCTCGACCACGCCTTCGCGATCGTGCGCCGCACCTTCGGCATGGGCATAGGCGCCGGTCGCACGGCCGAGGAGGAGGCACCGCCGCCTGCCTCGGTCAACCCGGCCGGGGACGTCCTGGTGGCGGTCGCCCGTACCGACGCCCCGCTGGACGAGGTCATGCGCACCATCGAGAAGGCGCTGCGCGAACGCACCTGACCCCGCGGCGGCGGCACCCTCCCGCACTCCCACCCCGAAGTGGCCGCTCCCGGCACCCGAAGCCGGCAGCGGCCACTTCGGCGTTCCGGCGCCCGCGCCCGGGCGTCTCCGGCGCTTCCGCTTCGGCACCGGAGGCGGCCCCGACGGCCCCGGCTCGCCGGGCACCGGCACATCCGCGATCATCGAGGCAAGCGTCCGCTTCGCAGGGAATCCGGCCCTTTTCGATCGATGATCGCTCACTTGTTACATCCAGATGACACCTGAGAGAAATTGCTGGCACGCAGTGTCTTGTCACCTGGCACGCGGTGCCATACGTTGAGAGTGTCCGGGCGGCCGGCGTGCAGAGCAGCTTCGTACGCCGGCTGTCCCCGCAAGCCCCCTCAGGCCTGCGCGCCCGGACGCCTGCGTCACAGGCAACTCGACATCACGCGCCCACCAGGCGCTGCCGGCACCACCCGCCGAACCGACGGCACACCTCCACAGCAGTACCGCCCCGTACATCCCGGGGATTTCCCTCAAACCCCAAGACGCGCTTCTCTCCCCGGCTCGGCCCGGGGGGACCCCTGGAGGCAACACCGTGAAGGACATCCTGGACGCGATCCAATCGCAGGACGCCAAGGCCGCCGATTTCGCCGCTCTGCCGCTGCCCGAGTCCTACCGCGCGGTGACCGTGCACAAGGACGAGCAGGAGATGTTCTCGGGCCTGGACTCGAGCGAGAAGGACCCGCGCAAGTCCCTGCACCTCGACGAGGTCGCGCTTCCCGAGCTGGGCCCGGGCGAGGCCCTGGTGGCCGTGATGGCCTCCTCGGTCAACTACAACTCCGTGTGGACCTCGATCTTCGAGCCGGTGTCGACCTTCGGGTTCCTGGAGCGGTACGGCCGCCTCTCGGAGCTGACCAAGCGGCACGACCTGCCCTACCACGTGATCGGCTCCGACCTCGCCGGTGTGGTGCTGCGCACGGGTCCGGGAGTGAACGCCTGGCACGCGGGTGACGAGGTCGTCGCGCACTGCCTCTCGGTGGAGCTGGAGTCCTCCGACGGGCACAACGACACCATGCTCGACCCCGAGCAGCGGATCTGGGGCTTCGAGACCAACTTCGGCGGGCTCGCCGAGATCGCCCTGGTCAAGTCCAACCAGCTGATGCCCAAGCCCGACCACCTCAGCTGGGAGGAGGCCGCCGCCCCCGGCCTGGTCAACTCCACCGCCTACCGCCAGCTCGTCTCCCGCAACGGCGCCGGCATGAAGCAGGGCGACAACGTCCTCATCTGGGGCGCCAGCGGCGGCCTCGGCTCCTACGCCACCCAGTTCGCCCTCGCCGGCGGCGCCAACCCCATCTGCGTCGTCTCCAGCGAGGACAAGGCCGAGATCTGCCGCAAGATGGGCGCCGAGGCCATCATCGACCGCAAGGCCGAGGACTACCGGTTCTGGAAGGACGCCACCACCCAGGACCCCCGCGAATGGAAGCGCTTCGGCAAGCGCATCCGCGAACTCACCGGCGGCGAGGACGTCGACATCGTCTTCGAACACCCCGGCCGCGAAACCTTCGGCGCCTCCGTCTAT
>NZ_JAAWWP010000014.1:0-41564 GCF_012273655.1 Streptomyces physcomitrii
GGAATTGACGCCCCGTCACTCCGTGACGGGGCTTTCCTAAATCGCTCCGCGATTTAGGAAGGAATTCGCTCCGCGAATTCAAAAGCGCGGCGAAAAGGAGGGGCTCGGCGCGGAACGTTCCCGCTGGTTGAATTACTCTTCAAACAGAGAAAAGAATAGTTTCCAATTCCTGCGCAACTAGCCTAGAAATAGGGCCAGTTGACGATTTCTTATACCGAAGCTTCAGGAAACGGCACCGCAGCACAATAACTGCGCGAACTACCGGCCCCGTTCAAGTCCAAAACGCAGGTCCACGGTTCGCCTCCCGGGACCCGAAAATACCGTAGGCCATTGACGGAGCATCAGGTCCCGCCAACGGCCTACGATCCTGACACCAGGAAAAGAGTCCTGGACGCTTGGTCAGTCGTACTGTTCCCGTGATTTCTGATCCGCTGTCAGTTCAGTGGTGATTGTTCGGAGGCAGCTCGGCGAAGCCGTTTGCGGTCAGGTGAGTGTTTGGCTTTTCGGTGTTCAGTAGGGTTCCGGAGTCGTCGGTGACTTTCAGGCGGGTGAGGTTCACTCCGCGGCCTTCGTATGTCTGGTCGGTGGTGTAGCGCCAGCGCAGTTGGAGGCCTTTGGTGCCGGGCAGTTCGGTGTGCACTTGCCACCAGGCGCGTGCTGACTGGCCGGAGAGGGTGTTGACGGGGCCGGATGGTGCGCCTTTTCCGGTAGCTCGTAGCTTTACCTGGTTCCAGGTGGTGCCATTGTCGGTGCTGGCCTCAAGGGAAAGGAGGTCGGTGGGCTCGGTGTTGATGAAGGAGCGGAAGTCGATGTCCACCGTGCCGGAGGCGTCGAGTTTTTCGGTGGTGAGCGTGCTGGTGGTGGCGCCGGTCTGGTGGGAGTGCCAGGAGCGGCCGGAGGTCGGCAAGGGCATTGCTTGGGCGAGGGCTTGGGTGATTCCTCGTCGGGCGGTGTTGGTGGAGGGGGTGTCGCGGCTGGGGTGGACGCGGTTGGTCAGGAGGATGGCGAAGGAGCGGGAGGCGGGGTCGATGACCAGGGAGGTTCCGGTGTAGCCGGTGTGGCCGAGTGTTTGGGGTCCGGACAGGCCGCCCATGTACCAGATTTGGTTGAGTTCGAAGCCGAGGCCGTGGGAGTCGTCCGGGAATGCCTGGTTGAAGTTCTCCTCCATCAGCTTCACTCCGTGTTCGCTGAGGATGCGGTGGCCTTTGTAGGTGCCGCCGTTGAGGAGGGTCTGGGCCAGTACGGCGAGGTCGTCGACGGTGGAGAAGACTCCGGCGTGGCCGGCGATGCCGTTCAGGGACCAGGAGTTTTCGTCGTGTACCGAGCCGCGGACCATGCCGCGTGCCGGAGTGGTCTGGTATTCGGTGGCGGCGATTCTGGGGAGTTTGGATTTCGGGGGGTTGTAGCCGGTGTCGGTCATGTGGAGCGGTTTGGTGATTTTTTCGCGGACGAGTTCGTCGAGCGATTTGCCGGTGATTTTTTCCAGGACCAGTTGCATGGTGAGCATGTTCAGGTCCGAGTAGAGGTAGGTGGTGCCGTGGGGGTTGATGGGTTTGGTGTCGAGGATGGCTTGCTTGCGGGAGGGGATGTCGGGATAGCCCTGCCAGAGCGAGGGCACCGGGTCGGCGTCGAATCCCGAGGTGTGGGTGAGCAGTTCTTTGATGGTGATGTCGCTTTTGCCGTTGGCGGCGAATTCGGGTAGGTAGTGGGCGACGGGTGTTTCCAGGTCGAGGGTGCCTGTTTCGAGTTGTTGTACGGCTATCAGTGAGGTGAAGAGTTTCGAGATTGAGGCGAGGTCGTAGATGGTGTCGGTGCGGGCCGGTACTTTCTGGTCGTCGGGGAGTTCGTGGGTGGCGTCGGCGTATTTGACGGCGTGGCCGGTGGCGCTGCGCTCGACGACGGTGCCGTTGTGTGCCATCAGGGTGGTGGCGCCGGGGAATAGGTAGTTGTCGCCGCTGGCCGGGTTGGTCCAGGTGGTGAGTGAGCTTTGGAATGCCTTGATGGGGCCGGTGTCGAGTCCTGCGTAGTCGGGGGTTCCGGGGCGCAGCACGGTATTTGCTGGGGCGAATCCGTGGTAGGGGCGGTCGAATCGGGCTCTGGTGTTGTGGTGTGGCGTTGTTGGGCTGGTGGTGGTCTTGTCGGAGGGGGTGAGGGGGGCCTCGGCGGCGCTGGCGGGGAGGGCGACGGTGGTGAGCAGTAGGACTGCTGCGGTAGTGGCGGGTATGCGCATGGGGACCTTCAGGGGTGAGTGGGGGTGCCGGCTGGGTGCGTTGGGGGTTGGGAGAGCTGCTTGGGTTTCAAGTGGGCCTGGGGCGCGGGGTGTTGACGCGCTGGGTGCCTGTGGTGGAGGAGGCGGAGGCTCGGTTGAGGCTTGGGGTTGCGGGGGCGCTGAGGTCGGCTTGGTGGGTGAAGGCTGCCGTGGTGGCGAGCGAGGTGTCGCGCCTCCCAAGCGCTTGTCAGGCTCATGCCATCGACACTATCCCTCGCCGGCTCTTGGCGTACCGGCCGGAGCCGAACCCGGGAACGCCCCAGCCTGTGCCGTGAGTTCCACGGTGGGGGAAGCTTCGGTTCTTCCGCAAGAGACTGGCGACACCCTCTGCGGGCTCTCCTCCCGTCGGGGCACGCAGTGGCTCCGTCCCGTGCGGGTGCGATCTCTGATCAAGGCTTCAGACGACGGCGCGGGCGGTGGTGGCCCTGTGTGGGGCCGGGCTGGGTCCGCGCCGTCTGTGCCTTCCCGTCTCTGGGGGATCCCGTCCGGCGGTGATGGCGGCGGCGCTCGGAGGTCGCTGTGAGCTGCTGCCCGCCTGCCGTGTCTACGGCATCGGCGTCATGCTCTGGAGTCCTGTCGGCTCCGGTCTGCTCGGCGGCGTTCTCGCCGAGGGTACCGATCTGACGGTGCATCAGCCCGTCGTGCCGGAGGGGGTGGGGGGTGGCGGCCGGGCTCTTGTCGCTGTTTTTTGCGGTCGCCGGCGGGGTCCCCGCGGCCGTGGTTCTCGTGCGAAACATGGAAATCGGCTGGAGGAAAGGCCGGGTGCGGGAGAACTCGCGTCGTGTCGCGGCGGGGGAAGTTCTGCGTGGTGGAATATAAACACCGGTTCGGGTTCTGTGTTCGTCTCATGATCCGGAGGGGGAATCGGCGGGGGTGCCGACTAATTTCTTGCGTCAAGGTGATACTTTTGGCCTCGGCGCCTGAGAATGTTTATCTCTGAAATCCGGGCGGGTGTCGTCCGGAGGGGCCGGTTAATAATGCAGGCCATCGCCGGTCGGGCCTGCGGAAAATCTTGGGCGATTAAAGCGGAACACTTGCTTGCGATTCCGTTTCCGCTACTCGCTGCACAGTCGGGGGACCTTCGGCTCGCCGATGTGTGTACAGAGAGTGAGGGTCTCCCCTTGACCCGTGGCCCGAATCGCGCTTTCCGTGACCAGCTCGTTACCCGCAGAGTTGCCTGGCCGCCACTCCCCCGTTCACCTCCGTGACAACGAAGGGGTCCTCCATGCCCATGGAAAGCCGACATTTACCTGTTTTTCCTAGCAGTTCAGCGCAGTGGGCAGAGACGGGGCGGCGCTGATGAGCGCCGTGCAGGTCGATTCGCGTGGTCCGGTGCGGATCCTGCGCACGCAGGACACGGGCTCGCACCGCGGCTTCCAGTTCTGGGGCGAGCTGGTGGCCGAGGCGTGCGGGCCGCTGCGGGTCTACCGTACGGAGCCGGGCAGCTTCCAGGGCGCCATCGCCACCGGTGTCTTCGGGAACGTGCAGCTCGCGGAGGTGCGGGCCAGTGCTCATGCTGTCGAGCGCACCGAGCTGCTGGCGCACCAGGCCGCGACCGCCTCGCTCCATCTGACCTGTGTGCTGGACGGCGAGGTGCAGGTCAGCCAGGACGAGCAGAGCGCCACGGCCCGTACGGGCAACCTGTTCTGCTACGACAGCTCCCGGCCCTACACCCTGCGTATGCAGCGGCCGATCCACATGGTGAGCGTGAAGTTCGACCACCGTCTGGTGGATCTGCGGGCGGGGTTCAAGCATCCGCTGCGGGCGGCGACCTGGTGCGGGGCGAAGGGGGCCAGTGTGCTGCTTGCCGGGCTGCTGCGCAGTGCGACGCTGCACATGGCCGAGCTCGACCGGGCGGTGGCGGACCGGTTGGGCGACAGTGTCGCCTGCCTGGTCAGCGCCGTGTGCTCGGAAGTGCTGGGGGGCGGTGGCCAGGATCCGGCGGTCGCGCGCCAGGCCCTGCTGCACCGGGTGAAGACCTTCGCCCGGGCGCGTCTGGGCGAGCGTGAGCTGAGCCCCCGGTACCTGGCCAGGAGTCACAACATCTCCCTGCGCTACCTGCAGTTGCTCTTCCAGGAGGAGGGCACGAGCCCGGCCCTGTGGATCCGCGGCGAGCGGCTGCGGCGCTGCAAGGAGGACCTGTCGGATCCGCGGACGGCGCATCTGACGGTGGCCGACATCGCGGGGCGCTGGGGGCTGGACAGCGCCTCGCACTTCAGCAAGCTGTTCCGGCAGCGGTACGGGGTGACGCCCCGCGAGTGGCGTCGTGGTCAGTCGCAGGCGGGCTCCGCATAGCGCCCGTGGTCCCCCAATTGTGCACACTCCGTCACCGTTCGGGCTGTCGTGCGCGGCCGGCGGTTCCGGGTAGGCGGCTCGTGTGCGCAAAATCGCTATTTCGTATGCGCGTCCGCATCAGAGAACGCGGCGGGAAACCGGGAAAATAGCTCCTGATTTCGAGGATGCGGGATCAGCCTCCCGACGGTTCGCCCCTTCTCAGAATCGGGCCTCTCCGGTCCCCCATCGGAAAGAAACCAGATTGTGTCCGCATCGTTGAACGGGGTTTTCGTATGCCGATTCCCGTGAGAATTGGAATAGTCGGAGGCGGGGCCTCCGCAGTGTGCATGCTCGATGCACTGAGTCAGCGTGACGAGGTTCCCGGGTCCGTCACGGTGTTCGACCCGTCTCCGCATCTGTGGCGGGGGCGGGCCTACCAGCCCGACGCGGCGACCCTGCGGGTGAACGCGCCGCCCGAGGACATGACCGTCCGCGACGGCGACCCGGAGCACTTCACGCACTGGCTGCAGGCGCGCCGGGTGGTGCTGGGCAAGGGATCCGACCATCTGGATCCCCTGTCCCGGATCGTCTTCCCGCCGCGGGCGCTGTACGGGGACTACCTCGAGCAGTGTGCCCGCAGCGCGCTGAGCCGGCTCGCGGCGCGCGGGGCCCGTATCGCGCTGGTGCGCGAGGCCGTGGTCGGTCTGGCCCGGCGGGACGGGGCGCTGCTCGCCCGTACCGGTGACGGCGGTGCCCATGTGCTGGACCGGGCCGTGCTGTGTGTGGGGACCGGCAAGCCCGCGGACCCGCACGGGCTGGAGGGCAGCGCCGGTTTCATCGCCGACCCGTATCCGGTGGTGCAGCAGCTCGCCGGTATCGGCCGCTCGGACCGGGTGGTGGTGGTGGGCAGCGGGCTGACGGCCGTGGACGTCGCGCTGACCCTGGCCGCCGCCGGGCACACCGGTGGGGTCGCGCTGGCCTCTCGGCACGGGATTCTGCCGGGCGTGCGCCAGCGTCCCGTCGAGTACGAGCTGCGCCATTTCAGCGCGGCGCACTTCAGGGCGATGGCCGCGCGCGGTGGGCGGCTCACCCTGGCGGACGCCGTGGCCCTGATGCACGCCGAGCTGGCGGCCGCCGGTTGCGATGCCGAGGCGCTCGCGCGGGAGATCTCCTCGTGCGGCCGGGAGGATCCGCTGGTGCGGCTCGGTCGGCAGACGGCGCTGGTGGACAGCGGCGACATCGGGCTGCGGATCCTGCAGCGGGCGGTGCCGGACGCGGGTCCGGACGTGTGGCCGCTGCTGGGCGAGTCCGAGAAGTCGCAGCTGCTGGCGCGCCATTACCGCACGGTGATGAGCATGTGCTGTCCGATGCCCGCCTCCAGTGCGGCGACGCTGCTGGGGCAGGCCGAGCGCGGGTTGTTCGAGGTGGTCCGGGGGGTGGAGAAGATCATGCCGCGTTCCTCGGGGGGCTTCGAGGTGCACAGCGAGGAGGGTCTGCGGGAGGCGGATGTCGTCGTCAACGCGGTCAGTCCGCCGGTGCACCGCATCCCGCGGGGTGCCGCGGCGCTCGTGGGTTCGCTGGAGGAGCAGGGGCTCGGTGTGCTGCATCCGCGCGGCGGGGTCCGGGTGGCGCGGGCCACCAGCGGGCTGTTGCGGGAGGGCGAGGTCGACCGGCAGGTCTACGCGTTGGGTGATCTGGCCTCGGGTTCGCTCTTCTTCACCTTCGGTGTCCCTTCTCTGGTGGACCGTGCGGTCGACATCGCCGAGGCCGTCCACCGGCAGTCCGCGCGCAGCGCCCTCGGGTCCGCGGACCCGGTGGTGGTGTGAGCGCCGGCCCCGGTGGCGTAGGGCCGTCGGGGCCGCTTCGATCTCCGGCCCCGGGCGGGGCCGGTCGTCCGATCCCCCTTTTTTCTTCGAGGAGAGATGGCGTGAGCGATACCGCGACAACCGACCGGGCCAGTTATCTGGCGGACACCCACACCGGGCTGCCGCTGCCCACCGAGCCGGTCTTCGCTTCGGTGGAGGAGGACCGCAGGCACCGCAAGCAGCGTCTGACGGCCGCCCTTCGCCTGTTCGGCAAGTACGGCTACGGGGAGGGGATCTCGGGGCACATCTCGGTGCGCGATCCCGAGCACGAGGACCGGTTCTGGGTGAATCCCTTCGGTGTCTCCTTCAGCCGGGTCAAGGTGGGTGATCTGATCCTGGTGGACTCCCGGGGGCGGGTGGTCGAGGGGCGTCACCGGGTCAATCCCAGTGCCTTCGTGATCCACTCCGCGATCCACCGCCTCCATCCCGGGGCGACCGCGGCGGCGCACGGCCACACCCCCTACTCCCGTGCGCTCGGGGCGCTGGGCAGGCTGCTGGAGCCGCTGGACCAGGAGTCCGCGGCCTTCTACCAGGACCAGGTCTTCTACGGCGACTACGAGGGCCCTTCCATCAGCCTGGAGCAGGGGCAGGACATCGCGCGGCGCATGGACGGCAAGCGGGCGGTCCTGCTGCGCCATCACGGGCTGATCACCGCGGGCGGCACGGTCGACGAGGCGGTGCACTGGTTCTTCACCTACGAGGCCGCGGCCCAGGTGCAGTTGCTGGCGGCGGTCGGTGAGGCCAGGCCGATGAACCACGAGCAGGCGATGGCGGCCCGTGACGGGTTCGGGGACCGGCAGCTGGGCTGGTTCAGTTTCCAGCTGCTGTGGGACGAGATCGTCCACGAGCAGCCCGACTTCCTGGAGGAGTAGCGCGAGCGGCGCCATGTGAAGAGGCTGCTCCCTCAAGGTTCTTGAGGGAGCAGCCTCTTGATGTGCGGGGTGCGCCGGGCGCGGTGGCGCGGGGGGTGGGTCAGGAGGCGGTGGCCTGTTCGGCGGGTTGTCCGTCGGGGGTGGTGGCGCCGGGCGTGGTGGGGGGTGTGGTGCCGGTGCGCAGGCGGGCGGCGCCGGCGGCGAGGGCGACCGCGAGGGCGGAGGCGGCGGCGATGGCGACGATGACCCAGGTGCCGTGGTGGTAGCCGGTCAGGGCTCTGGCGGGTTCGGAGGAGGGGTCGGCGTCGCCCATGCGGACAGTGACCACGGCCAGGACGACGGCGGCGCCGACCTGGTAGCCGGTCTGCAGGATGCCGGCGGCGAGGCCTTGTTCGGATTCGTCGACGCCGGTGGTGGCCTGCACGTTGGCGGCGGTGAAGGCGAAGGGGAAGCCGATGCCGATCAGGAGCATGCTGGGCAGGATCATCGTCCAGTACGAGGAGCCTTCGCCGACGCGGAGGAAGAGCAGGAAGGCGACGGCGTAGGCGAGCATGCCGCCGAAGACGGGCCAGCGCAGTCCGGTGCGGCCGAGCCAGTTTCCGGCGCGGGGCGCGAAGGTGAAGATCATCAGGCCGATGGGCAGGAAGGCGACGGCCATCTCCATGGGTGACCAGCCGCGGTAGGACTGGAGGTAGAGGCTGCCGACGAACTGGTAACTCATGTAGGTGCCGAGGATGGCGGCGGCGATGAGGCTGGCTCCGACCAGGGATTTGTTGCGCAGCAGGCCCAGGCGCAGCAGGGGCTGGGGGGCGCGGGCCTCGATGAGGGCGAAGGCGGCGAGCAGGAGGGCGGCGGCGGCGAAGACGCCGAGGGTGGGGGCGGAGAGCCAGCCTTCGGAGGGTGCTTGGACGATGCCGTAGACCAGCAGGAGCATGGCGGCGGTGACGGTGACGGCGCCGGCGCTGTCGTAGTGGCGTTTGCTGCCGTTGTGGGGCTGGTCCTTGGGGACGAGGAGGAGGGCGCCGATCAGGGCGGCGATGGCGACGGGGACGGAGAGCATGAAGGTCCAGCGCCAGCTGGCCTGGGTGAGGGCTCCGCCGACGACGACGCCGATGGAGTAGCCGACGGCGCCGCAGGCGGTGTAGATGCCGATGGCGCGGTTGCGCTGGGGGCCTTCGGGGAAGTTGCTGACGACGATGGACAGGGCGGAGGGTGCGGTCAGTGCGGCGCCGATGCCCATCACCAGTCTGCTGATGATGACCATGAGTCCGTCGGTGGCCAGGCCGCCGGCGAGGGAGCCGGCGGCGAGGACGGTGAGGCCGACGAGGAAGACGCGGCGTTTGCCGAGGAGGTCGGACATGCGGCCGCCGAGCAGGAGGAATCCGCCGAAGCCGAGGACGTAGGCACTGACCACCCATTGGGCGGCGGAGGTGCTCATGTCGAACTCGTCCTTGATCTGGGGGGTGGCGATTCCGACCATGATGTTGTCGAGTGCGTCCAGGGAGAACGCGCCGCACACCACGAGCAGCATCGCCCATTCCCGCAGTCCCCAGCGCACGGGGGCGGGGGGGCCGCCCTTGGCGGGTGAGGCGCCGTCCTGGGGGACGTCGTCCGCGATAGCCATGAGCAAGTGTTCCTTCCGGTCGGGGCGCCGTGCGGCAGTGGCCCGCACAGCGGGAGGGCAGGAGCGCGGGCCGACGGTAGGGTTGAGGGCAGGACGAATGGGTCGCCCCTCGGCCTTTGCGGGCCAAGTGGGGCGACACGCCTTCTGTAGTAGCCTCTACATAAGAAGTTATCGACCGGCTGACGCGCCGTCAAGGAGGTCATGTGGCCCGCACCGGACGTCCCCGCGGCTTCGATCGCGACGCGGCCCTGCACACGGCCATGCTGGTCTTCTGGGAGCGCGGTTACGAGACCACCTCGACCAACGACCTCAGTGCCGCGATGGGGGTCAACCCGCCCAGTCTGTATGCCGCGTTCACCAACAAGGAGCAGCTCTTCCGCGAGGCCGTCGGGCTCTACGAGCGCACCGAGGCCAAGGCCTCGCAGGAGTTGCTGGAGGCGGCCCCCACCGCGCGGGAGGCGATCGCGGCGTTCCTGCACGAGAGCGTCGACCGGTTCACCTGCGAGGGCAAGCCCCGCGGCTGCATGATCGTGCTCGCGGCGACCAACTGCACCGCCGACCACGAGTCGGTGCGCGACTTCGCGATGCGGTGCCGTGCCCGCACCAAGACCACCCTCAAGGCGCGTCTGGACACCGCGGCCGGGGCCGGGGAGCTGGCGCGGGGTACGGACACGGACCGTATCGCCGCTTTCTACACCGCCTTCCTCAACGGGCTGTCGCTGCAGGCGCGCGACGGCATGCCGCGCGCGCAGCTGCACGATCTGGTGGACATGGCGATGGGCCTGTGGCAGGCCGCGCCCGCCGGTCTGCGACCGGCGGGGTGAGGCGGCGGCCGGTCAGGCGGAGGTGACCCGGGCCATCCAGGACCGGGCGGCCTCGGGGGACTTGATGGCCTGCCACATGGCCGCGGGGTCGTCGAAGTTGGCGACGAAGGCGTCGGCGACGCGCCGGTCGGCGGTGGCGGTGGTGAGCAGGGCGCCCAACTGCTCCGCCGGGGGGCCGATGTTGAGGTTGGACCAGGCCACGACCGGCTCGGCCGCCTGCCACAGCCGCCGCGCGGCGCGCTCGGCGAAGGCGGTGTCGTAGGGGCCGCCGGCGGTGATGAGCGCGGCCAGTTCGAAGGCGCAGGCCGAGCCGAGGTTGGCGCCCTGCCCGGTCAGCGGGTCGTTGACGATCCAGGCGTCCCCGAGGGCCAGCGCGAGGCGGCCCGAGGGCAGGGTGGTCCAGGAGCGGCGGACCGTGGGGGTGATGCCGCCCTGGATGACGTCGCCGGGGCGGGCGAGGGCGAACTCGTCCTCGCTGATGCGCTCGCGCAGCTGCGGGGCGTGCTCGGCGACCAGGGACAGCAGGGTCTTGACGAAGCCGGCCGGGTCCGCGGCGTGGTCGTGGGCGGCCAGTTGTTCCAGGGGGCCGCCGGGCAGGGCCTCGACGACCATGCCGTGTACGGGTCCGTCGGCGGTCAGGATGCGGGTGGAGAAGATCTCCCCCGCCTCGCCGGCCTGGAAGTGGATCCAGCCCGGGTCGGTGGGGGCGATGCCGTGGAAGAGGCCGGCGGTCAGTACGCGCTGGGGCCGGGTGTAGGGGGAGCGGGCGGCGTCGCGGGGGAACAGGCCGGTGGAGGCGCTGCGCCCGGCGGCGACGACGACCAGGTCGTGGTCGTGGGAGATGCGGTCGATGCCGGCGGCGTCGGGGGTGAGGATCTCCAGGCGGCCGCCGCGCTGGAGGTAGTCGGCGATCAGGCGGGGCAGGTACAGGCGCAGGTCGATGCCGCTGGCGGGAGTGTCGAGGCGGCCGAAGAAGTGGATGCCGGGGTCGCCGGGCGCCACGAAGTTCACGCCGTGGGTGTGGTGTTCGGGGGTGTCCCAGTGCGCGACGCCCAGTTCGTGTTCGCGGCGGCGGGTGGCGCCGAAGCGCACGGGAAGGCTCAGCGGGCGGCCCGCGGCGATCTGTTCGGGGCTGCGTTCGGCGTAGAGGGTGGTGTCCACTCCGGCCTGCTGCAGCCGCAGGGCCAGGTGCAGGCCCGAGATGCCTGCGCCGACGATGGCGATGTCGTGCATGGTGCTCCTTCGCGGGTTCGGATGTGCGCAAGGGCGGGGGCGGGGGTGCCGTGGGCGCGGGGCCTCACCCGAACTGCGGGATGACGTGTTCGGCGAACAGCTGCAGTGACCTGCGGGCCTTTTCGGCGGGCAGGCCGGGGGCCCGGCCGAAGAAGATGACGCGTTCGACGTCGCCGAGCGGTTTGACGCGCTCGCGCAGCTGCTCGGCGATGTGGTCGGGCGGGCCGACGAGGAAGAGTTCGCGCGGCAGGTCGTCGGCGGAGGGCAGCCCGGGCAGGCCGAACCACTCCTGGAACTTGTTGAGCAGGTACCAGTAGTGCTCCTTGATCTCGCGCCAGCCTTCCTCGGCGTCCTCGCACACGTAGACGCCGGGGGTGACGATGGCGGTCACGCCGAACCGGGCGGGGTCGTGGCCGTGTGCGGCCAGGGTGGTGCGGTAGAGGTCGAGGATCTCGGGGTCGGTGCCCAGGTCGGGCAGAAAGCGCAGTCCGTGGCGGCCCGCGCGCAGTGCGGCGGCCCTGCTGCCGCCGCCGATCCACACGGGCGGTGCCTGCTCGGGCACCGGGGTGACGACGACGTCGTCGACGCGGAAGTGCTTGCCCTCGAAGGAGAAGGGCTCTCCCGTCCAGGCGCGGCGCAGGATCTGGACGGTCTCCTCGGTGCGGGCCCCGCGCTGGGCGCGTGCGACGCCCAGGGCCTCGAACTCCTTGTCGCGGTAGCCGGGTGCGAGGCCCAGTTCGAGGCGGCCGCCGGACAGCAGGTCGGCGACCGCCGCGTCCTCGGCCAGCCGCAGCGGGTGCACAAGGCTCGCCAGGAGCATGGCGGTTCCCAGGCGGATGCGGCTGGTGCGGGCGGCGATCGCGGTGAGCGCGGGCAGCAGGGAGGGCAGGTAGCCGTCGTCGGTCAGATGGTGTTCGGACAGCCATACGGATTCGAAGCCGAGGTCCTCGGCGCCGGCGGCCATCTCCAGGGTCTCCTCGTACACGGCCCGCCACGGCTGCCGCCAGCGCTGGGGGTTGCGGAAGTCGAGCCAGATGCCGAATTTCACTGTTCCTCCTGGGAGTTCGGCCGCGCGGTGCGCACAGGTGGCCCGCGCGGGCGGGGGGTTCATGCTTCGGACAGGGCCAGCAGGGCGCCGTTGACGCGGACCACCGGGGGGCGGCGCCGGCGGCCGCCGGTGGCGAGGACCTCGCCGATCAACACGGTGTGGTCGCCGGTGTCGTGGTGGTCGTGCAGGGTGCACTCCAGCCATCCCGGGGCGTCCAGGACCAGCGCCCCGGTGAGCGGGCCGGGCGAGGCGGTGCAGGTCGAAAGGGCGCGGGCGCGCTCCTGCCGGTCGCCGTCCAGGGCCTCGGCGAGGTCGACGCCGGCCACGTCCAGGATCGACACCGCCCATACGCCGGTGGCCAGCAGGGTGGGCAGGATGTCGCTGTCGCGGCGCAGCGCCAGCGACACCAGCGGGGGTTGCAGGGACACGGAGACGAAGGAGCTGACGGCGACGGCGTCGTCGCGCCGGCGGCCGCCCTGCTGTTCCTCTTCGAAGGTGGTCACGACGCAGATGCCGGTGGCGAAGGTACGCATCGTCGCGCTCAGGTCGAGGGACACCTCAGGCCTTTCTCTCGCGGTGCCCGCGCTCGCGGGCACTCAAGAGCCGGGCGGTCAGTACCGACCGGCGGAGCTTGCCGGTGGCGGTGCGGGGCAGCTCGTGCTCCGCCAGCGCCTCGGCGTGGACGTGCCCGGCGCCGAAGCGCAGCCCGACCTGCTCGCGCACCGCCGCCTCGGCCTGGCGCGGCGGCACCCCGGGGCGGGGGCAGAAGAAGACCGCCACGCCCCCGCCGCCCGCGCTGTCGGCTCCCGCGCTGTCGGCTCCCGCGCTGTCGGCTCCCGCGCAGGCGACGGTGAACGACGGGCGCACACAGGGCAGTTCCTCGACGGCCTCCTCGATCTCGTGGCCGTGGAAGAAGGCGCCGTCCACCTCGATGAGGCCGTCGGCGCGGCCGGTCACGGTCAGCTCGCCGCCCGCGACGAAGGCCAGGTCGTCGGTGACCAGCCAGCCGTCCCCGCTGCGGGGCACAGGCGACAGGCTGCCCCCTTGGAGGTAGGTGTCGGCCACCGGCGCCCCCCTGACCTGGAGGCGGCCCACCGTGCCCGCCGCGAGCGGGCGCTCGTCCTCGTCGACGACCCGCACGGACACCCCCGGATGCGGCACACCCACCGGCACATGCCGCCGCGGCGGCCCCTCACCGCAGGTGAAGACGCTGTCGACGACACCGGAGGCGGTCTCCGGCATGCCCCAGCCGGGATGCACGCAGGCGGGCGGCAGACCGTGCGGGGCAAGGGCCGCCACAAAGCGGCGGGCGGTACGGTCCTTGACCGCCTGGCCGCCGTTCATCAGATAGCGCAGACGGCTCAGATCCCACGAGCGGCCCGCCCCCCGCCCCCGTTCCAGGGCCTCGACGAGAAGGGCGAAGGCGTGGTTCGGTGCCCAGGTGGTGTCGATGCGCTCGGCCTCGGCCACATCCAGCCAGCGCAGCGGGTCGGCGCGTACCCAGGCGGTGTCGGCGTGGACCTGGTGGCAGCCCAGGAACACATCGCGTACGTGGAACATGACGATGCCGCTGATGTGGTGCAGCGGCATCCAGTTCAGGCTCCGGGTGGTGCTGTCCAGGCCGCGGGCCAGGGCGGTGGCGTGCGCGCGGCTGAGGATCTGGCGGTGGGTCAGCGCGACGGCCTTGGGGCGGCCCCCGCTGCCCGAGGTCAGGGAGAGCAGCGCGAGAGCGTCCGCGGACACAGGCGCCGGCCGCGCCCGCCCGTGCCCGGCCAGGCCGTGGACCGGGCCGAGCCGGCGCAGGGACGGCGGCGGTTCGTGGACGGTGTCGCCCAGCAGCCACCCCTGCCCCACCGCGTCGGCGGCCTCCACAAGGGCGGCCCGGCCGCCGTCGTGGGCCACCGGCAGGGGGACCATGCCGCCCAGCACGCACGCCCAGAAGGCGGTGAGCAGATCGCCGCTGTGCTCGGTCTGCACGACGACGCGGGCACCGGGGGGCACTTCGGCGGCGTTCAGCGCGGCCAGTGCCCGCAGCGCGTCCTCGTGCAGTGCCGCGTAGGAGCGGGCGGCGGGCCTGCCCTGGGCGTCCAAAAGGAGCATCCCGTGCGGGGTGCGGGCGGCGCGCCGCAGGGCCCGGGGCAGGGTGTCGACGGGCAGCGCGCCCAGCGCCGGGCCGTGCAGGACCGCGAGACCACCAGGCCCAACACCCGCACCCGCGTGTGCGCCCGTGTGTGCTCCTGTGGGGTCGGGGGCGTTCACGCCACGATCCCCAGGCTGAAGGGGTTGTGGGGGGTGCCGCCGAGGAGGAAGGCGCCCGCGGACTGCAGGATCTGGTCCTGGGCGATCACATGCTGGCGCATCGTGGTCAGATCACGCAGCCAGCGGTCCAGGGGCGAGGGCCGGTAGACGGCCGTGGTCGCCATCAGGTCGTACAGGCGGGTGACCACCGAGCGGGCCACCCGAAAGGAGTTCACCCGCGCAAGGACGGTGTCCACCCGCTCGTCCGGGCTCATTTCGGTACCCGCCTGAAGGAGGCGGGCCTGGCGGCGCAGACTGCCGTAGACGGCGTGACGGGCCGCGCCGAGGTCCATCTCGCACTCCGCGACGGCCATCTGCACCCGGTAGGTCTGCGGCCAGGGCGTACCGGTCGTACGGTCGATGCGGCCTGCGGCCCTCTCGCGTACGTGGTCCAGGGCGGCCCGGGCCACGCCCAGCGGCACACCGGGCATGTTCCGCAAGATCGCTTCCGGGCTCGCGTGGGGGCCCTTGACGCGGGGGGCGCCCAGGCTGAACGAGTGCTCCTCGGGCACGAACAGGTCCTGGGCCCGGTAGTCGTTGCTGCCGCTGCCGGCAAGGCCAGTGGTGTGCCAGGTGTCGAGGACCTCGAACTCCTCGCGGCGCGCGATCATGATCCGCCAGTTGCCCGGGGCTCCCTGCGGGCCCGGTTCGGGCTTCCCGTCGCGGTGGACCAGGCAGCCCGCCACCACCCAGTCGGCGTGCGTGATGCCGCTGCCGAACTGCCAGCGCCCGGTGACCCGGTAGCCGCCGGGCACCCGCTCGGCCCGGCCCAGCGGCAGGATCAGCCCGGCGGTGACGGTGTCCGGATCGCCCAGTTCCTCGCGGGCCACGGACTCGGGCAGGAACTGCGCGTACAGCGGGGTGTCCATCCCGATCATGGCGCACCAGGCGGCGGAGGCGTCCCCGCGGGCGAGGATCTCCACCACCTGCGTCTGCTGGACGGAGTCGAGACCGGGGCCGCCCCGCTCGGCCGGTACGCCCATCCGGAAGATGCCCGCCGCGCGCATCCGCTCCACCACCTCGGTGGGCAGGCGGCGGGCCCGTTCGATGTCGTCGGAGGCGGCGCGCAGCACCGGGACGAGGTCCTCGGCTCTGCGCAGGAGACCGTCCGCCGTGGTGGGCGGGGCGGCGTGGTGGGCAAGGGTGGTGTCTGAGGTGACCATCGGCAAGTTCCCGTCCTGCTCGTGTGCGGGGTGGCGGTCCAGGGGGTGTCTTCACCGTCCTGCGCGGTGTCCGCGGTGTCCGCGGTGTCCGCGGTGTTCGTGGTGTTCGTGGTGTTCGTGGTGTTCGTGGTGTTCGTGGTGTTCGTGGTGTTCGGTGCGTGCTCTCGGTGTGCGGCGGGCGGAGGCTCTCGTGGCCGGAGCTGCCCGGGGCCTTCGTGCGGTGCGGCGACAGTGCGCGCCGGGCGCCGTGGGCGCCGGGCGGGACGGTGACGACACCTCCCGGGTCGTGTCCGGAAAGTCCCGCCGTTCTCCCGAGGGGCGGGCCGTGCGGCGTCCGGTGTGCGTGCTCTGGGCGCACCGGGCGAAGGTCCTCGTGGCGGACGTACTCGGGCCTTCGTGCGGTGCGGCGGAAGTGCGTGCCGGGCGCCGTGGGCGCCGGGCGGGACTTTCCGGACACGGCCTAGCGGTAACGGCCCGGCGCGAGGGCGCCGTTGGGGTCGAGTACGGCCTTCAGCCGCCGGGTCAGGGCGAGGGCTCCCGGGTCGCAGGCGGTGGCATCGCGCCGGTCGGCGTGGTCGATGTCCAGCCGGTAGGGCGGGAACCCGGCCTCGGCGAAAGAGCCGTGGAGGAGGTCCAGTGCGCGGTGGGCGCGGGCGGCGGCCTCGCCGTGGCGGGGGAACTTCATCGCCACCACGCAGTCGATGAGGTCGCCGCTGAGCAGATGCAGCGTCGCGGACAGGCGCACCCCGGTGGCGGCGACCACGTCGTCGAGAAGCCGGGACGCCCGGGCGACGGCCTTGCCGCTGAAGGGGATCAGCGGCAGGAAGAACGCGAAGCCCGCCTCGGAGTCGACCTGGTCCGCGCCCACCCCCATCTTGGTGCGAAAGACGGTGTCCGCGAGGTCGGGGTCCCCGGCGTAGCCGCGCTCCACCAGCCGGGCCACCTCGTGGTGAGGGGTGGCCGTGTCGGTGGCGTCGCTGTCGGAGATCGCGGTGAACACCCGGGCGCGGTGCGCCTCGGCGGTGAGGATCTTGGTGAGCGCCTCCACCGACTCGGCGGTGCCGTCGACGGGCAGGTGCACCAGGTACTCGTCCTCGGCGCCGCCGTAGGCGCGGCCGGCGGCCGCGTCGAAGATCCGCGGGACGCCCCGGGTCAGCCCCTGGGCGACCAGGCGGCGTACGGCGTCGGTCGCCTCGGCCAGGGCGGCGGGCGGAAAGCTCAGGCGGACCACCCGCAGCGCCTCGGGCCGGGCGGGCAGCCGGATCGCGGCGGCGGTGACCACCGCGAGGTTGGACTGCACGAACAGCGGCAGCGTCGAGGGGCCCAGGCCGTGCGGATACACCGGCGCGGTGCGCTCGCCGGAGGGCCACCAGCCCACCGTGACGCTCTCCCCGCCGGGCAGCACCACCTCCAGGCCCACCAGGTCCTCGGTGCGCTGGCCGCGCAGGGCGACTCCGCGGTCCAGGGCGTTGCCCAGGATGCTGGTGGCGGCGGCCGAGACGGTGACGTTGGCCATCCGCGGCGTGTGGGCCAGCAGCCGGGACAGGTGCCCCTGGGTGACCCCGGGCTCCACGACGGCCCAGCCCGCGTCCACGTCCAGCTCCCGCACCCGGTCGAGGTCGCCCAGATCCAGGACGACCACGTCGTCCTGTGCCGGTTCCCGCGAGCCCAGGCCCCAGTTGCGGCCGGTGCTGATCACATGGAGACCGCCGGATTCGGTGCTGCGGGAGAAGAGCTCCACCAGGGCCGGCACCTGCTCGGCGCCGGAGGGGCGCAGCACGGCGGCCACCCGCCGGGAGCGGAAGAGGCTCGCGTTGGGCCCCAGCAGCCGGCCCGGGTCCTGCTCGGCGCCGGCCAGGCGTACCCGCTGCGGGCCCAGCAGGCGGCGGGCCGCCTCCAACGCCTCGCGCTGCGCGGCGGATCCGGGCGGAAGGAGTACGTCAGGGCCGCCGGCGGCAGCGGACAGCTCGGGCATGGAGGGCCTCCCTGAAAGCGGTGGTGGGGCGGGCGTTGGGGGGGGACGTCACGAAGCGGTGGCGGTCTTCGGGCCGCGCGCGGCGCCGGCGGAGGTCATCGAGCCGTGCAGAAAGACCAGCGGGTCCTGGCGGGCCCGTACCCCGGTGGCAAGGACGGTGCCGACGACCATCAGGTGGTCGCCGACGGTGAAGGAGTCGGCGAGCGCGCACTCCATCCAGCCCGGGCCCTCGAAGAGCAGGGCCCCGGTGTGCTCCCCCGGTGCCGCGGGCAGGGCGCCGAGGACCTCCTGCCGGCCGGGCCGCGAACGGGCGAGGAGCCGGGCGGTGTCCTGCCCGCCCGCGGCCAGGATGGACAGCCCCCAGCGGCGCGATGCCAGCAGATCGGCCAGGAAGAGCGATCCGTGGCGCAGGAACAGCGCCACCAGCGGAGGCGCGCAGGACACCGGGATCAGCGAGTTGACGGTGATGGCGTCATGGCGGCGCCCGCCGGGCGCCCCCGGATCGGGCGTGAAGGTGCTCACCACACCGACGCCGGTGGCGAAGTGCCGCATCACCGTACGCAGATCGAGTTCCACGGCTCCTCCTTTGGCAGGCGGGCAGCCGGCACCACGCGGTGCGGTATGCCCCTCGGCTCTCGGTGACAGCACGCTAGGAGAGCGGGCCCGGGCGCAGTGCCGTCCCCGCGCACGCGCACTGTCGCGTTTGCGTACGCACGAGATGCGCGGATCCGGTACACGCGGTGCGCGCCTGGGCGATACCGGAGGGCCGTTCGCGGACACACTGCGCTGGTCCTGACAACCCGCCCGCTCACACCAGGTGAGCAGGGCGCAAAGGAGGGGGGACCCCTGTGATCCGCACCGCGGCAGTGGTGGGAAGCGGACTCATCGGCACCTCGGTAGGCCTCGCGCTGAGCCGCCGGGGGGTGCGGGTGCATGTGATGGACGCCGACGAATCGGCGGCCCGGGTCGCCGCCGCACGCGGCGCCGGCGTCTGCGGCCGCCCCCCGGAGCCGGTCGACCTGGCCGTCCTGGCCGTACCGCCGGCCCGTATCGCCCAGGTCCTGGCGGAACAGCAGCACCAGAAACTGGCGCGCGCCTACACGGACGTGGCGAGCGTGAAGTCCGCCACGGCACAGGCCGTCGCGCGCAGCGCCCCGCACCGGCCCAGTTACGTGGGAGGCCACCCCATGGCCGGCAGCCAGTGCTCGGGGCCGCTGGCCGCCGGCGCCGACCTGTTCCAGGGGCGGGCATGGGTGCTCACCCCGGGCACCGAGACCTCACGCGCCGCGCTCAACAGGGTCCTGGCCGCCGTGGCGTTGTGCGGGGCCGTCCCGGTGGTGATGGAACCGCAAGCCCACGACCGGGCGGTGGCCCTGGTCTCGCACGCACCGCACCTGGTGGCCGTCCTGATGGCGGCCCGGCTCACCGGCGCGCCCCGCGAATCGCTCGCGCTGGCCGGGCAGGGACTGCGGGACGTCATCCGGATCGCCGGCGGCGACCGGGCACTGTGGAGCGACATCGTCACCTCCAATGCACCGGCCCTCGCGGAGGTCCTCGGCGAACTGGCGAAGGACCTGGAGGCACTCACCCGCGCCCTGCGGGAACTGGAGGTCCACGGCCCCGGCACCGACAGCGCCCGCGAGGCGATCGCTCAACTGCTCTTTCGCGGCCGCACCGGCTGGGAGTGCGTGCACGAACCCGAGCACACCTCGGGGCAGGTGACCCTGTCGATCCCCCTCACCGACCGGCTGGGAGAAGTGGACCGCCTGGTCAGCGCCGCCCGCGAATCCGGCATCGGCACGGACTCCATCCGCCTGCGCTGGTCACAGACCTCCTCACGCCTGTCCGCCTGCCTGGCCACCGCCCCGCTCGCCGCCCCTGACGTACGAAGACGGCTCACCGACAACGGCTGGCAGGTCTCCGTGGAACCCGCCACACCGTCCTTGTGACCGGCGGGCACCCCCTCATCCCCCGCACCGGCATCCCCCGCACCGGCCGACGCGACCCGCCATGCCATGGCATGGCATGGCATGGCGGGTCGCGTCGGCCGGGATGGGCTGGGATGGGCTGGGATGGGCTGGGATGGGCTGGGGCGAGTCACGTCGGCCGGTGCGGGGTGGGGCGGGGCGGGACGCCGTCGGCCGGTGCCGGGGGGCGGGACGCCGTGGGCGCTCTCGCGGCGACGGCGTCCCGCAGCGCCTCAGCGCGGGCTGCCCTCCCGCACCTCACGCCCCCCTGTCCCCGCCCGCGGAGGCAGAGGCGGAAACGGAGGTGGGGGTGGGGGTGGTCGGCAGGGCGTAGGCGTCCGCGATCAACTCGTAGGAACGCACCCGGAATTCGGGGGTGTGCGAGTTCATCGCCAGCATCAGCTCATCCGCGCCGGTGCGCTTTTGCAGGGCGTCCAGCCCCGCCGTGACCTCCTGCGCCGTCCCGTACAGCGCGTTGTCGAGCCAGTCCCCGAGGACCGCCTTGTCCTGCTCGGTGAAATCGTGCGCGGCCGCCACCTCCGGGGCCGGAACCAGCCCCGGACGGCCGCTGCGCAACCGCACCGTCGCCAGCGCCCCGGTCAGAGCCTGCCGGTAGGCCTCCTCGGTGCTCTCCCCGGCGAAGGCGAAGACACCCAGGACGACATACGGCTCGGCCAGAGCCGGCGAGGGGCGGAAGTGGCGGCGGTACTCCTCCAGCGCGGGAAGAGTGTTGCGGGCGGCGAAGTGATGCGCGAAGGCGAACGGCAGTCCCCACTGCCCGGCCAGGCGGGCGGAGAACCCCGACGAACCCAGCAGCCACACCTGCGGCTGCCCCACGGCCCCCTGCACCGGGCCGGGCACCGCGTGGATGCCCTCGTAAGGGTGCCGCTCGGGGAAGTCGTCGCGCAGGAAGTGCAGCAGTTCACCCACCTCGGACGGGAAATCCTCCGCGCCCTGCCCGCCACGGCCCCGGCGCAGCGCCGCCGCGGTGGCCCCGTCGGTACCCGGGGCCCGCCCCAGCCCCAGATCGATACGTCCGGGCGCGAGCGCCTCCAGGGTGCCGAACTGCTCGGCGACCACCAGCGGGGCGTGGTTGGGCAGCATCACCCCGCCCGAGCCCAGCCGCAGTCTGCTCGTATGGGCCGCCAGATGCGCGAGGATCACGGAAGGACTGCTGCTGGAGATGCCCGGCATGGAGTGGTGCTCGGCCACCCAATAGCGTAAGAATCCCCGTGTATCGGCCAGTTCGGCCAGGCGCCGGGAGGCCTCCAGGGCGTCCCGGGCCGTGTATCCCTCCCCCACGCTGACCAGGTCGAGAAGGGACAGCGGCACGGGCGCCCTTCCGTGGGCCTCGCCTCGGACGGGATCGATGATCGGCTCAGTCATGCCCTCGCCAGCGGCCACGGCCCGCACGGTTATTCCGCCGCCCCCGACCCCGGTGGCCGGATGTGAGAGGTACGGCGGCCTGCCGGTGCCGGGCCGCTTCGCGGTTCGTCCTGCAAGAGGGCCGCCAGAAGGGCCCTTGCCCGGCAGCGGACCACTCGCACAGGGGCGCGGTGGCGGGGGTGAAGTTGGCCGAGGAGCGGCGAAGCCGGCCGAGGAACACGGCAGTTGCGGGATACCGGCGCCCCGTGGTGAGGGGGCGGGAGAGGCGGAGGGGCGGGAGAGGCGCTGCGCGGGGCGGGCCGCCCCCGCCCTCGCCCGGGCTCCCCCACGCCGGACTCCCCCGCAGGAGCGGACTCTCCGCGGCAGGCCCCCGCCGGAGCGAACTCCCCGCGGCGGGCTCCCCTGCGGGAGCGGACCCCCTGCGGCGGATGCCCCGGGGGGCGGGGGGCCGGGGGGTTGGGGTGCTACGGGGTGTCAGGTGCCGTGGACGATCTCGTGCTGCCAGCTGTCCTTGGGCTGGGTGTGCAGGCGCCAGTAGTGCTCGGCGATGTCGTCCGGGTCGCAGGCGGTACCGGGGGCGACCCGGCCGGGCACGGTCACCGAGGCGACATGGACACCCGCGGGCCCGTAGTGGGCATCGAGGAGTTCCACCAGGGTGCGTACGCCGTACTTGCCGAGGGTGAGACTGACGTAGGCGGGGTCGGGGCGGGGCATGCCGCCGGTGATCAGCAGCGAGCCGTGTCCGCGGGCGGCCATGCCCGGCGCCACGTGCGCGGCGGTGCTCAAGGCGCCGACCACGTTGACGGCCCAGGCGTCCAGCTGATGCCGCGCCCCGTACTCGCCGGGGACGTCGGGGCGGATCAGGGCGGCGTTGTAGACGACCGCGTCGGGCGGGCCGAGTTCGCTCTCGGCCCGGTCCAGGGCGGAGCGCAGCGCGTCCTCGTCGGTGCTGTCGGCGGTCAGCGCCAGCACCTTGCGGCCCGCCCGGCCGATGTCCGCCGCCACCTGGCGCACCGTGTCCTCCCGCCGGGCGATCACGGCGACGGACAGCCCCTCGCGCGCGAACCGTTCGGCCACGGACCTGCCGATCCCCGGCCCTGCTCCTACCACCACCGCTGCCGGCACCGGCAACTCCCTTGCTGATTGCGACGCTTACCTGCCGGAGCGTATCGGCCCGCCCCCGCCC
This sequence comes from Streptomyces physcomitrii, assembly GCF_012273655.1. GTDB lineage: Bacteria > Actinomycetota > Actinomycetes > Streptomycetales > Streptomycetaceae > Streptomyces > Streptomyces physcomitrii. Next base: position 21,985 of record NZ_JAAWWP010000014.1, read on the forward strand.
GCCGTCCCCTGCGACCTGCCACGGCGCGGGGAACCATACGAAGGAGGGACACGGCGCGGCGGTGCAGAGGGGGTGGGCGGGGCCGGGGGGTGGCGAGGCAGGGCGTGCGGCCCGGCGGCGCGCCCCCGGGGAGGGGGTGAGGGTCAGGTGCGGCCTGCCGGGGCCGGGAGTTGATCGGGACCCGGGGGTGCCGGGGGCGGCGGAAGTCGACCGGAGCTCGGGAGTGCCGGGGCGTTGCCGGGGTGGCGGGAGTCGGCCGGGGCCCGGGGGTGTGCTGGGGGGCTGGTGCCTGGACGTGCCGGGGTGCCCCCGGGGTGTGTCGGAGGTTTGGTTATGGGTGTGTTGTGGGGGTGGGAGGGTGGTTGTCGCCGAGGGGGTAGGTGTCTTTGACCTTCACCTCGTTCAGGGCGCGGCCCTCGGTGAAGACGCGGCGCCAGTCGCCGGCGACGTGGAGTTCGTCGGTGCCCATCGCGCGGATCACGAGCAGCCCCGACTCGTGGGCTCTGAAGGCCTTGAGCCACAGGTTGGCGAAGGCCTGGGAGCGGATCAGATGCATCCAGTCCGGCCGGTACAGCTCGCGGTTGTAGTGCGAGGTGCCCATGGTGGCGACGAACTTGGCGTACATGGCCTTGACGTATTCCAGGGTCACCGTGTCGTCGGCGGCCAGGGCGCGCTCGCGGGCGTCTTTGAGGGCGAGGCGGAATTTCTCCAGGAGGCCCTCGCTGGCGCCGGAGGTGAAGGACTCGTGGATCACGGGTGCTTCACACAGTGCGTGGCGGGGGTCGGACAGGCGCAGCAGCAGACGCAGGGTGGGTTCGGTGACCCACAGGGGGCCGGGTTCGTCGCGTTGTCCCAGGGGGTGGGGCAGGACGTCGTCGTGGTGCCAGTCGGGTGGGGTGATCAGGTGGACGCCGGCGCGGCGCCGGTCGTGGACGGGCCCGGTGTGGTGTTCGAGACGGCCGAGGGGCAGGTGGGTCTTCAACGCGGACAGGTAGGCGCCGTTGAGGTCGAGGGCGCAGACCTCGTGACGGCCCGGCGGGAGCCAGGGGCGGGTCCACTTGGGGCGGGCTTCCCAGATCTGGTCGGCGCCGCGGGCCTTGTGGGGACGCAGGATCTCGGGCAGCGGAGGGTGGGCGACCACGTCGTAGCGGCCGCCGATACGGCAGTGGTCGAGCAGGGCCATCGCGTCCGGGATCGCCTTCTTGACCAGAGCCGCGGTGGCGGCCTCCAGATCACCACCGTGCTGCCGCAACGCCGTACGGACCGCATCGGCCACCAGATCCGGCACCTGCCCCGACCCCTGCGCCCGCCGGCCACGCGCCACCAACGGCTGCGCACCACGCACAGGACGCGGCGAACGACCGGCAGGCGCAGGGGCGGAAGCGGGGGCGGGGGCGGTGGAGTGGGGCGCAGGCGAGGGCGGGGGCGGGGGCGGGGTGGGCGCGGCTGGTCCGGGAGCGGCAGGCGGTTCGGGGGCGGATGATTCGGAGGCGGCGGGCGACGCGGTCGCGGGCAGTCCGGAGGCGGCGGGAGCTGCGGGAGCCTCGGCCCGTACGGGAGCGGGCGGTTCGGGAGTGGTGGCCGGTCCGGGTGCGGGGGCTTCGGGAGCAGCAGGCGACGCGGCCGGTCCGGAAGCGATGGCCGATGCGGAGGCGGGCGGCTCGGGAGCGGCAGGCGACGCGGGGGTGGTGGCCGGTCCGGAACCGGCGGCCGTTGCGCAGGCGGGGAGTTCGGGAGCAGCCGGCAATACGGGGTCGGTGACCGGGCCGGGCGCGGGGGTTTCGAGAGCCGCAGGCGACGCAGAGGTAGTGGCCGGTCCGGGCGCGGAGGCTTCGGGAGCGGGGGGCGACGCGGGGGTGGTGGCCGGTGCGGGGGTCGTGGGTGGGGCGGGGGTCGTGCATTCCTCGGGGGTGAGGTGCTGGGGGAAGCCCTCGACCTGGTGGCGGGCCGGTCCCCCGCACAGCACGCAGGGCCGCACCGTACCCAACTCGCCCTCGCCACCGCCGATTTGGGCACCGCCGGGGAGAGCGGAGTCGGGTTCGGCGGGGTCGGGTTCGGCGGGGGTGGTGGGGGTGAGTGCGGCGAGTCTGTCGTGGGCGGCGTCGAGGAAGTAGGCGTATTTCTCGCGGGTGCGGCCTTCGGGGTCGCGGCCCTGTTCCCAGGCGCGGACGGTGGCCGCGCTCACGCCCAGGGTGCGGGCGAGTTCGCTCTTGGACAGGTTCAGGGCCTCGCGCAGGGCCGCGCGCCGGGCGGGCGGCGGCAGCGGCGCCTTGGGTCCGGAGCGGGCCAGGAGCGCGTCGATCGCGCCGAACTCGCCGTCGGGGCGGGCGTTCACGCGGCGAAGCCGATGTTCGTCACGTACTCGTAGCTGCCCCACTGGGAGCCGAGGTCGCTGAGGTACTCGCCGACCCAGTGCTCGTCGAGCGCGGCCGTATCTCCCTGCGCCCAGGCGCCGACGAGGTTCTCCCAGCGGCGCACGTTCATCGTCCGGTACTCCAGGACACGCTGGTGGGGGCGCGTGACCTGGGACTGGTTGAGGGGATGGATCTCCACACGGGTACCGCGCCCGCCCCGGTTGAGACGGGCCAGCAGATGCCGGGCCACGTTGCGGCGGCGGACCTGCCGGTAGGCGTCCTCGACACGCCGCAAGTTGGACGGGGAGGGGGTGCGTGTGCCGTCCTGCCAGGCCCTGAGGGTGCGGTCGGTGACGGTGAGCCCCGCCGCGCGGGCCGCACGGCGGGCACGAGGACTCCTGGTGAGGTAGTTCAGGCGGGCCAGCAGACCGCGGCGGGTGGTCACCGGGGAGGTGATCCCCCCCGCGAGCCGGTCGAGCTGACGGGCGATCGCCTCACCGCCCTTGATACCGCGGGCACCGAACTTCCCGAACTCCAGACTGCGTTCAGGCATCGGCCACCCCCCGGGCACGATGCCGGTCGGCGAGCACACGCAGCGCGAACGCGTACCAGCGGATGTTCTCCCGCTCGAAGGCCAGACCCCGCGCCAGCGTCAGATACGGGCCCAGCCGGCGCTCCCCCGCGACGTACTCCTCCTCCGTACGCCCGTCCAGCAGACGGGCACGCGAGCGCTCGTAGTCCTGCAGCTTGCCCCGCGCCGCCGCGAGCCGGGCCTGAAGATGACCGCGGACACCCGCCGCGTCCCCGAGGTCCACAGCCTCCACCTGGACCAGCAGCTCATCACGGATCGCGGTGGGCCTGGGCGCACGGGCCGTGAACTCCCACAGCGCCGCACGGCCTGCGTCGGTGAGGGAGAACAGACGCTTGTTGGGACGCCGCTGCTGCTCGACAAGACGAGCCCGGACCAGGCCCTGGGCATCCAGCCGCTCGAGCTCACGGTAGAGCTGCTGAGGAGTGGCACTCCAGAAATTCGCCACCGCGGCGTCAAAGGACTTGGCCAGGTCGTAACCGGAGAACTCGCCGTCGGCGAGCGCGGCGAGGATCGCGTTGCGCAGGGCCATACACCCGACCCTACCCCCGCACCCCACACCCCCAGCGACCCACCACAACCACACCCCAGAGGCAGGGCGACCACACACCCGGCAAGCCCCCACCACACCACCGGCACAGCCCCCAACCACACCACCGGGACAGGACGGCCCGCTTCCCCCGGCGAGGGGCAAGCTCACCGCTGGGCACGGCAATCACACACCCAGGCAGGACCGCCGCATCCCCAGGCGAGGGCAGGCGCACCGGCGGGCACGGCGTCCACGCACCCGGGCAGGACGACCGCCCCCGGCAGGGCCAACTGCGCCGCCGGGCAGGGAACCCTCCGACGGGACGACCGCATCCCCGGGCAGGACACGGCCTCTGGCAAGACGGCCGCGCCTCCAACCAGGGCCAACCGCACTCCCGATGAAGGCAACCATCCCCCGTCGGGGCAACTGCCTCCCGAGCGGAACGACCGCACACCCGGGTAGGCCACCCTCCGACACGACAGCCACGCTTCCGGGCAGGACGACCGCCCCCTCTGGCGGGACACCCACCGGCAGAGGCAAACCGCATCCCGGGCAGGCCAACCTCCAGCGGGACGACCGCACCTCCAGCCAGGACCAACCGCATCCCCGGTGAGGCAACCATCCCCCGGGCGGGGCAGGTGAGGCGACCATCCCCCGGGCGGGGCAACTGCGTCCCGGGCGAGACGAGGCGCCTCCGGGCAGGACACCTCCAACAGGACAGCCGCGCACCCCGGCAGGCCCACCGAACCGCCGGGCAGGACGATCACACCCCGGGCAGAACGGCCTCATCTCCGGGCAGAGCAACCGCACTTTCCGGCGGGGCCTACCACCCCTGGGCAGGAAGACCACACTCCCCGGCAGGCCAACCACGTCCCCGGGCAGGACGACCGCACACCCGGGCAGGGCGACCGCACACCCGATGAAGGCAACCATCCCCCGGGCGGGGCAACTGCCCCCAGAGCGGGACGACCGCACACCCGGGCAGGCCACCCTCCGACACGACAGCCGTATACCCGGGCAGGGCAGCCACACCCCCGGGCAGGGCACCCCCGGGCGAGGCACCCGGGCGGGGCGACCCCACCCCGGCGGGGCCAACCACACCCTCGGGCGGGGCAACCACACCCTCGGGCGGGGCAACCACACCCTCGGGCGGGGCAACCACACCCGGCAGGCCGACCGCACCGCCGGACAGGACACCCTTCGGCAGGGCGACCGCACGCTCTCCAGGCGCTCCCGCCGCTCCCGCCGCGGAGTGTCGAGCAGCGAGGCGGAGCCGAGGGCGAGCAGGTCGAAAGCGACGAAGGAGGCGGGGGTGCGCTCCGCAAGCAGCAGCACCCGGGAATCGGCCGGTGGATGCGCTCGGAGAGCACGTCGAAGTCCAGATGCCCGTCGCGGGCGATCACGATCTCGCCCGGCGGGCCAACCACACTCCCCCGGCAGAACAACCGCACCCTCGGCGGGGCAACCACACCCGGCGGGCCGACCGCGCTCCCCGGGCGGGGCGACCGCCCCTGCGGGCCGGGGATCCGGGAGACCGGGGGGGGTCGGGATCCGGGCCAGACGGCGGCCCTGGGTGGGGGGTAATCGCATTCCCGGGGCGGGGCAACCAGGCCGGGGGCGCGTGCGTCTTGGAAAGGGAAGGGGCACCGGCATCGGGGCCCGCGAGGCGACCTGCCCGAAAGATGAGCGGCGCTCAATTCCGGCCACCACCCCGGTCAACGCCTCCCACATACACCGACAATGTTATGCCGAGGAATTCCCGGCAAATCTCCGCTGTTATCGCCGATAACGCATGCAAGAAACGCATCGATAAACAAAACGGGCAAACAAGTGCCCGGAATGCGGGAGTCCGGAAATCTCTGGCGATAGCCGCGCGGCATCGGTCCCGCGCGAGAACGCGCATTGCACACCGGTTCCCTCTTGGGGGTTTCGTGTATGCTGGCCCTCAATGACGAGAGGCCTGGTGAGCGGGGGTGACGTGACCCCGGCAGTGCTTTGGTGACTTTCGATACGGGTGCACAGGCGCAGCCCGGCCGCAACTCCTCCGGGGTGACGGCCGGGCGCTTTTTATGCAAAATTATCGGCCAGTTAATTATGTTTTTACCGGCGGCTCTGGTGGCACCGGCCGGGGGGCGTATAGCTTACCCGGGAAACGTGAGCCTTCGCGGACATTTTCCCGCGTCGTATTCGGGGGGTGTGGACAGCAGTGTTTTCATTTGCCGGGGCCAAACAATTCGATGCGCACTTCGACAAACTGAGGAGAGTGTTCTCCCGCACGCTGCAGGGCGAGGTCGGCGTCGTCCTCGTCGAAGGAGCCGTCGGCTGCGGCAAGACCCACGCCCTGGACGCCGTCACCGCGCACACCGCGAAAGCGGGCGCACTGGTCCTCAAGGCCTACGGCTCCAGCGCCGACCGCACCGAACTGGGCACACTGCGCCAGCTGACCGACTCACCCCGCCTGCCCAAAGCCAGCGCCGAACGACTGCGCCACGCCCTCGCCCCGGCCGACACACCCCCCACCCCACCCGGAGGCGAGAACAGCCCCCAGACCACCTGCGCCCACCTGCCCGGCGCCCGCGAGTTCCGCGCCGCACTGGTCGAACTCGCCACCCGCGAACCCGTCGTCATCTGCGTCGACGAACTCCACTCGGTGGACCCGGTCTCCCTCCAATACCTCCTCCACCTCGCCAGCAGCTCCCCCACCGCCAAACTCCTCCTCGTCTTCGCCCAGGCCACCGACACCGACCACAAAGACGCCGTCTTCACCACCGAACTCCTGCGCCGCCCCAACTTCCAACGCCTGCGCATCGAACGCCTCACCGCCGAAGAAACCGCCCGCGGCCTGACCACCCGCCTCGGCCTGCCCTCCCCCTTACACCTGTCATGCACCTGGCACGACATCAGCGGCGGCAACCCCCTCCTGCTGCGCGCACTCATCGACGACTACCGCACCACCCCCACCGCCAACACCAGCCCCGCCGGCAGCATCACGGACCACGCCACCAGCGGTGCCACAGGCGGTGCTGCGGGCGGTGCCACAGACAGCACCACCAGCGGCATCGCAGGCCATGCTGCGGGAAGTGTCACGGGCGACGCCGCGGACAGCACCGGCAGCACTGCGGGCAACACCGCGGAAAGCAGAAGCGGTTCCGCGAAAGGCGCCGCGGCCGGCCGGGCCAGTACCACGGGCCGCGGCGGTTCCGCCGGGAGCCGGGGCAGCGCCGCGGGGGCCCGGGTCGAGCCCGTGGTCGGCGACATGTTCCTGCAAGCCGTCCTCACCTGCATCTACCGCAGCGGCCGCACCGTCTCCCAGATCGCCGCCGGCATCGCCGTCCTGGGCACCGGCACCACCCCCGAACTCCTGGCCCGCCTCCTGAAAACCGCACCCGCCGCCACCACCCGCGCCCTCACCACACTCGAAACCGCCGGACTCCTGAAAAACCTCACCTTCCGCCACCCCGCCGTCCAGGCAACCGTCCTGGAGAACATGGACGACGACCAACGCCTCGACCTCCACCGACGCGCCGCCACCCTCCTCCACCAAAACGGCGCCCCCACCCTCAACGTCGCCCGCCACCTCCTCGCCGCCCAGGACGCCCACGAACCCTGGGCCATCCCCCTCCTACGCGACGCCGCCCAACAAGCCCTCGCCGAAGACGAAGCCAAACTCGCCGTCGCCTGCCTCGAACTCGCCTGCACCACCAGCCACGACCCCGAAGAACAAGCCGGACTCCGCCTGGGCATCGCCGGAATCATGTGGCGCCTCAACCCCTCCGCCTCCGAACGCCTCCTCGAAGAACCCCTCGCCGCCCTCCGCACCGGCACCCTCCCCCCCACCCACATCGGCAGACTCGGCGAACTCCTCCTCGCCCACGGCCGCATCGAAGAAGCCCGCAGCGCACTGGGCCACCTCCACCCCCCCACCACACCCCCCACCAACACCTCCGTCCTCACCCAATTCCGCATGAACACCCGCTGGACCCAACACACCCCCACACCACAGGCACCCACACCCAGCACAAACAACAGCAGCACACCCGGTACACACCAGACCTGGCCAGACACCCCCACCACCCCACCAGGCACATACGAGACCTGGCAGAACACGAGCAGCACACCGGGCACGTACGAGACCTGGCAGAACACGGGCGCCTCACCGCATGCGCACGGAGCCTGGCCGGGCATGCACGGAGCCTCACCGGACGCCCCCACTCCCCCAGGCACGAACAACGGCACCCCGGACACGCACGAAACCCCGCAAGACACGAACGACACACCGGCGGGCGGGCACAGGTCCTGGCCGGGCACGAACAGCACACCGAGCACGGACGAGAACCCTCAGGACACGAACACCTCACCGAACACGCACACGACATCGCCGCCGGGCACGTACGGGAGCTCCCCGAGCACGAACCCCGCACCGGACGAGCGCGGAGCCTGGCAGAGCACGAACCCCGCACCGGACGGACACGCGGCACCGCCGAACGGACACGGGGCGCCGTCGCCGGGAATGCACGGGCCCCCGCCGAACGGGCACGGGGCATCGTCGCCGGGCATGCACGGCCCCTCACCGAGCACGCGCAGCACACCGGGCACACACGAGGCCGAGCCGGACACACACCACACACCAGGCAGGCCCGGAACAGCACCGGACGGCTATGAAGCCCTACCGGACGCGAACCCCACACCAGGCACACACGGAACCCCGCCGAGCACGAACCCCACCCCGAGCGGACACGGCATTCCGCCGGGCGGACCCGGGACCCCACCGAGCGGACCCGGGACCTCACCGGACGGACGCGGCATTCCGCCGAGCGGACGCACAGCACCGCCGAATGGACGCGGAACCTCACCGGGCGGACGCGGAACCTCCCCGGGCGGGCGCGGGACTTCCTCGCTGGGCGGGCGGGCGCGGGCCAAGAAGGGCTCACTGTCCTCGATCACCGCGGTCTTCAGCGGCTTCTTCGGCACCGGACAACAAGAGGAATCCCCCCTCGCCGCCGCAGAGAAAGTCCTGGAACTCTCCCCCCTGACCGACGCCACCTTCGAACCCCTCGTCACCGCCGTCAACACCCTCCTGTTCGCCGGCCGCCCCGACAAAGCCGCCCCCTGGTGCGACGCCCTCATCGACGAATCCCGCCGCCGCCGCGCCCCCGGCTGGCGCGCCGTCTTCGCCTCCCTACGCGCCGAAACCGCCCTGCGCATGGGCAACCTCACCGAATCCGCCTCCTACGCCCGCACCGCACTGGAAGCCGTACCCGGCCGCGACGGCAGCGTCTTCATCGGCGGCCCCCTCGCCCACCAGATCCTCGCCTACACCGCCATGGGCAAATACGACACCGCCGCCCGCCACCTCAGCCACCCCGTCCCCGACGCCCTCTTCCGCAGCGTCTACGCCCTCTCCTACACCCGCGCCCGCGGCCGCTACTACCTCGCCACAGGCCGCACCAACGCCGCCCTCGGCGAACTCCTCATGACCGGCAAACTCGCCCAACGCTGGGACATGGACGAACCCGCCCTCCTCCCCTGGCGCACCGACGCCGCCGAAGCCTGGCTCCACCTCGGCGAACACGACAAAGCCACCACCCTCCTCACCCAACAACTCACCAAAAACAACACCGACCCCCGCGTCAAAGGCACCACCCTCCGCCTCCTCGCCCACACCACCACCCCCCACAAAAAAACCCGCCTCCTCACCCAAGCCATCGAACAACTCCAACGCTCAGGCGACCGCCTCGAACTCGCCCGCGCCCTCGCCGACCTCGCCCACACCCTCCACCACACCGGCGACCCCACCCGCGCCACCACCCTCACCCACCGCGCCTGGCACATCGCCAAAGAATGCGGCGCCGAACAACTCGCCCACCACATCCACCACCCCCACAACCCCCACCACCACACCGAAACCCACCACCCCACCAACACCCCCCACCCCACCAACCCCCACCCGAACACCCCCCACACACCCACCCCCACCACCCCACCCACCCTCACCCCCCACAACCCCCCACCCCCCACCCCCACCACCAAACTCAGCCAATCCGAAACACGCGTCGCCACCCTCGCCACCCACGGCCACACCAACCGCGAAATAGCCGCCACCCTCTACATCACCATCAGCACCGTCGAACAACACCTCACCCGCATCTACCGAAAACTCCACATCCAAAACCGCCACCAACTCCCCACCGCACTCCACCCCCACACCAACAAAACCGCATAAAAAGGCTGTCCCTTATGGCAAGTTTCGAAGGGACGGCGCATACAGCACTGCCGTGTGAACACGGCCCGCTCGTCATCTCGTCATCTCGTCATACGGAGCGGGCCCGCTACGAGTTGATCGAGGCGGCCGACCTGGCGGCCCGCTCGATTTTCGCGCAGTGGGCTGCGCGGGCTTGCTCGTCGATGTGCTTCTCGTTCTCGGGGCGCACCCCGGTCCGGCCGTCGAGGTTCTCGCGCAGGATGTCGGCGTGCCCGGTGTGCCGGATGGACTCGCCGAGGACATGGACCAGGACGGCGAACAGATTCGTGTTGGGGTGCGGCTCCGGCCACCACGGCACATGGCCGGGGGCGTCGAGGGGCAGCTCGTCGATCGTCGCGTCCGAGTGTTCCCACGTACGCCGGTAGAACCCGACGATCTGATCGCGGGTCTCGTCCTCGGTCGCCCACAGGTCGCTTCCGTCGGAGTCCTGCCATCGGGGCAGCGGTTCCGGGGAAGGGCGGTCGAAGACCTCGCCGAAGTACCGGGCCTCGACGGTGGCCACGTGTTTCACCAGGCCGAGGAGATTGGTCCCGGTCGCCGTCAGGGGCCGGCGGGCGTCGTATTCGGACAAGCCGTCGAGCTTCCAGAGCAGCGCCTCGCGGTCCCGGCGCAGTCGTCCGTGCAGATTGCCCTTCGCGAATTCATCGATCATGCGGCATGAGCCTGCCATGGGGCTGATGCCCGGCAGGCCTCGACCCCCGCGCCGTCCAGCGCCCGGATCCGCCGACCCGGCTCCCCGGTCAACACGGCGATCTCTTCCTTGACCTCACACCGGTGTCAGGGTTGATGATCTTTCCATGACCACTGCCTCGTTCGACCCGCACGCGCTGCTCGCCCGCAGCAGCCTCGGTGTCCTCGCCACGATCAAGGCCGACGGATCGCCGCAACTCTCCCCCGTGCAGCCGTTCTACGACCGCGCCGCCTCGACTCTGTACGTGTCGACCACCGCGAGAACGGCCAAGATCGCCAATCTGCGCCGCGACGCACGAGCCGCCCTGGAAGTCACCAGCCCCGACGGCAGGTCCTGGGCCACGGCCGAGGGCACCGCCCGGATCACCGGCCCCGGCAGCGATCCGCACGGGCCCGAAGTCGAAGCACTCGTCGACTACTACCGCCGGGCCGCCGGGGAACACCCCGACTGGGACGAGTACCGCTCGGTGATGGTCTCCGACCACCGCGTACTGATCCAGATCGACGTCACCCACGTATACGGGGCCGACCTCGGCTGAAACGGGCCGGAGACCCGCGCTGCCCGCCGTCGCCAGGCGGCGGGGGCCGGGCGGCGCGGCTCAGGCGGGTGTCGGGGGTTCGGCTTCGAGCAGGGGGAGGCTCTTGCGGCGGGCCCTGTCCCAGGAGCCGTCGGCGGTCATGTCCTTCAGGGCGGCCGTGATCTTCGCCTTGAGCTTGCTGTCCTGGGGCAGGCCGATGCCGTACCGCTCGTCGCTCAGGGCCAGGCCGCCCAGCCGGTAGGCGTCCGGTTTGCGGGCGGCGTAGCCCGCGAGGATGGCGTCATCGGTGGTGACAGCGTCCACGCTGCCCTCGTCCAGTTCCTCCATGCAGCGCGAGTAGGTGTCCCGGGACTCGACTACCGCCCCCGGCGCGCTCGTCCGGAGGGCGAAGGCGGAGGTGGAGCCGGTGATGGCACAGACCTTCTTGCCGTTGAGGTCGGCCGCCTCCCGTACGGAGTCGTCCTCGGCGCGCAGCAGGACGTCCTGGTGGGCCACCAGATAGGGACCGACGAAGTCGATCTTCTCCGCGCGGGCATCGGTCATGGCATAGGTGGCGACGACGAGGTCGACGTCGCCGTTGTCGAGCATGGCCTCGCGGCGGCTGCTCGGCGCCTCCTTCCAGGCGATCTCGGAGGGCTCGTGCCCGAGCGCGCGGGCGAGGTAGGTGGCCACGTCGATGTCGAAACCGCGGTAACCGCCGTCGGACGTCTTGAGGCCGAGACCGGGCTGGTCGAACTTGACCCCGACGGTCAGCTTCGCGCCGCCCGGCTCCTCACCGGCGGGGGTGCCGCTCGAGCCGCCGGAGGAGGCGGCCGGGTCCTTGCCGGAGGCGCTCGGGCGTGAGGAACCGTCGCCGGCGTCGGTGCGGTCGCCGTCACCGCCGGTGGGCAGCAGCGTCCACAGCAGGACACCGGCGAGAGCGGCCGCGCCGGCACCCGCCGCGTAGGCCAGAGCCCGCCGCCCCGGACGGCCCGTCGGCGACGGCGCTCCGGGCGGGGCAGCGGGTGGCGGTGGCGTGGAGACAGGGGGCGCGCCGTACGACAGGCGCGAGGAGTACGGTCCGGGCTCCCCGACGGGCGATGTTCCCTGGGCAGACGGAACTCCGGGCGGGGCAAGCGGGTAGGACGTGACCCCGTCCGGAGCGGACCCGGAGACGGCAGCAGCACCGGAGACGGGAACGGAACCAGAAGCAGCGGCCGAGTCGGGAGCGGCAGGGGTGAAGTCAGGAGCGCCAGGAGCGGCGGCGGAGGCCGCTCTCGCCTGGGCGTCCGGCCCGTCGGTCCCGCCATCCGCCGTCCCAGCCCCGGCTCCGGTTACGTCCCCATTTTCAGCCCCGCCCCCCGCCTCGGCTTCGGCCAGCAGCCGGTCCAAGGCCTCGGCATCCGGACGCAAGGCGGGGTCACGTACCAGGACAGCGGTCAGGGCGCGGGTCAGGGGTCCGGCCTGACGCGGTGGCGGGACGTCCTCGCTGAGGACGGCGGCGAGGGTGGCGAGGGTGTTGGCGCGGCGCAGGGGGTTGCGGCCTTCGACGGCGACGTAGAGGGTCAGCGCCAGGGACCACAAGTCGGCCGCGGGGCCGCCGTCCTGGCCCGCGACGCGCTCCGGGGCCATGTAGTCCGGAGTGCCGATGACCGAACCGGCCACGGTCAGGACGGTGGAGCCGTGGACCGCGGCGATGCCGAAGTCGGTCAGCAGCGGATGGCCGTCACCCCGCAGCAGGATGTTGGGGGGCTTGATGTCGCGGTGCTGGATGTGCGCGGCGTGGGCGGCGCGCAGCCCCGCGAGGATGCCGCGGCCCAGGGTGGCCGCCTCGACGGGCGGGAGGGTGCCGCGGTCCAGGAGGTCCTGGAGCGAACCACCCGTGACCAGCTCCATGACCAGCAGCGGGTAGGTGCGCTCGCCGCGGTCGATGATGTGGTGCATCGTCACCACGTTGGGGTGGACGATGCGGGCCAGTGCCCGGGCCTCGCGCAGGACTCGGGCGCGCAGGGCGGCGGCCGCCTCGGGGTCGTAGGAGGCGAGCCCGGGATCGGGCGGATGGACCTCCTTGAGGGCGACATCACGGTGCAGCACCAGGTCGCGTGCCAGCCACACGACTCCCATGCCTCCGCCGCCGAGCCGCCGCACCAACTCGAAGCGGTCGTCGATCACCCGCGTCACATCGCCCCCTTCATGCCCGCCCGGGCCCGCGAGGAGAGGAAGAAGGTTCCTTCGCGGGTGCCGGGCCGATGCCCCGCCCGACTCTGCCACACCCGTCGGCCGCCGCGCGCCAGGTAGCTCCCAACACCCCGCCGCAGACGGGATGTTGAGAGCTGCGGGTGGTCAGCCGGCGGTCAGGACGGAATCCACGGCGCCCCCGTCGAGGCGCACCACGCGCGGCAGCCGGTCGATGGTCGACTGGCGGTGGGCGATCACCAGGAGGGTGCGGTCCGTGCGCAGGGTGTCGAGGGCGGTCTCCAGTTTCCGGGCGGTGGCGGGGTCGATGTCGGCGGTGGCCTCGTCCAGGACCAGGACCGCGGGGTCGAGGAGGGCGGCCCGTACCAGACCGACGAGTTGGAGCTCGCCCGCGGAGAGTTCGCCCCGGCCGCCGCCCAGCGGAGTGTGCAGCCCCTGGGGCAGGCGCTCCGCCCAGTCGGTGAGGCCCAACCGGTCCAGGGCCTCGCGTACCGCGGTCTCGCCGGGTTCGCCGGGGACCAGGGCGAGGTTGTCCAGGAGGGAGCCCGCGATCATGTGCACGCGCTGCGGGACCAGGACGATTCGGCGGCGCAGCTCGCCCGGGGGCAGCGCGCGCAGGTCCACGCCGTCGTAGCGGACGCTGCCGCTGTCGGGGGTGTAGAGGCCGGTGAGGAGTTTGGCGAGGGTGGTCTTGCCCGCGCCGGTCGGGCCGACCAGACCGAGCCGCTCCCCCGCCGCCACCGTGAGGGAGAGTCCGTGCAGCACCTCCACGCCGTCCACGTAGGCGTAGTGCACCTCGTCGGCCTCCAGCACGCCGCGCGGGGCGGTGCTCGACCCGCCTTCGTCCAGGGGCTCTTGACCGGAGGCGGGAGCGGAGGTGCGGGGGCCGGGCAGAGCGCCGGGTTCGGGTGCGTCGGTGCGGGTGGTCTCCAGGAGGTCGAGGAGGCGGGCGAGTCCGGTGAGGGTCTGCTGTACCTGGCCGACGAGGTTGGAGGCCTGGGTGGCGGAGTCGAAGAGCTGGCGGGTGGCCAGGACGAACACCACGACGACGCCGACGCTGACGCGGTCCTCGGCGGCCAGCCAGCCGCCCACGCCGAGCAGGACGGCCGTGGTCAGGCCCTGCACGACGCGGGAGCAGCTGATGACGAACAGGGTGCGCTGGGTGCGGCGGGCGGCGCGGTAGCGGGTCTCGCTGTCCCGATCGAAGCGCTCGCGCCAGTAGCCGGTGCCACCGCTGGTCAGGAGCATCTCGCGGGCGCGGACGAGTTCCTGGTACGTGCTGGCCATCCGGCCCGCGGCGGCGGCCTCGGCGGCGAAGGCGGGCGGGGCGGCCTTCTTGAAGCGGCGCAGGACCCAGACGATCGCGGGGACGAAGACCACGAGCAGGGCGAGGGTGAGCAGCCAGGACTGGGTGAGCAGCAGGACGAGGGTGAAGAGGAGGTAGCCGCTGACGTTGAGGACGTCGGGGAGCTGGCCGCGGACGAAGTTGGCGAGGTCGGCGATCTCGGTGGTGGTGCGCCGCAGCAGGTCGCCGGAGGGGTGTGCCTCGACGAAGCGCAGGGGGGCGCGGGAGAGGCGCTGGACGGCGAGTTCGCGCAGGCGGCGTACGACGCGTTCGCCGACGGCGGTCAGCCGGATCTCCGACTGGCGGAAGAGGATGAGGCGGGCCACGGACAGGGCGAGCAGGAGGCCCGCCGCGGTGAGCAGTCCGCTCCGGTCGTCCTGGAGGATCCGGTCGACTCCGGCTCCGATGACGGCGGGGACCGCGACGGTGGTGAGGGTGGCGGCGGCGCTGAGGGCCAGGGCGAGCACGATGCGGCGGCGGTCGGCGCGCATATGGGTCCAGGCGCGGCGCAGCACGCGGTGCTGCTGGGGGGAGGCGGAGAGGCGCTTCTGTTCAGCCACCGGTGGTCACTCGCTCTTCGGTCGGGGCCGGTGCTCCGGCGGCGGGCAGGGTCACCACGTGGTCGGCGGCGGCCAGGACGGCGGGGCGGTGGGTGGCCCAGACGAGGGCGGTCCCGGATCCGGCCCAGGTGCGCAGGCGGGTCAGGATGAGCTGTTCGGTGGTGGTGTCGACGGCGGAGGTGACGTCGTCCAGGAGCAGTACGGCGGGCCGCCGCAGCAGGGCGCGGGCCAGGGCGAGGCGCTGGAGCTGGCCGCCGGACAGGGTGGTGCCGCCCTCACCGACCTCGGTGTCCAGGCCCTCGGGCAGGGCGCGTACGTGGGTGTCGAGGGCGGCGGTGCGCAGGGCCGCGTAGAGGTCGTCGTCGCAGTGGGCGGCGCCGAGGCGGAGGTTGTCGGCGAGGGTGCCGCTGAGGGTGACGGGCCGCTGGGGGACGAAGCCGATGCGCTGGTGAATCTCCTCGGCACGGGCGGTGTCGAGGGGGGTGCCGGCGAAGGTGAGGGTGCCGGTGGTGGGAGGTGTCAGCCGGGCCAGGGCGCGCAGCAGGGTGGTCTTGCCGGAGGCCATCGGGCCGGTGACGGCGAGGAGTTCGCCGCCGCGTGCGTGCAGGTCGGTGGCGGGCAGGACGGTTCTGCCGCCGAGGGCGACGCTCAGCTCCCGGGCGAGGAGGTCGCCGGTGGCGGGCAGGGCGGCGCGGTCGGCGGACTGCCGCTGCTCATCGGGGCCCGGCAGCAGGATCTCCTGGAGGCGGCGGGAGGCGGTGGTGGCCTGGCTGAGCTGGCTGAGCCGCATGGTCAGTACGCCGATCCACATCACCAGCATGCTCATCCAGCTGGTGAAGGCGACGATCCCGCCGACGGACATGGTGCCGCGCAGCACGGCGAGTCCGCCGAGGGCGAGGCCCGCGCCGATGGCGAGGGCGGGTACGAAGGGCGAGAGGGCGGCCCAGTCGGCGGAGACGCGGGCGGTGGTCAGGGTGTGTTCGGTGACCTTGGCGCTGCGGGCGTGGTGGCGGGCGACGAGGGCGTCCTCACCGCCGAGGCCGCGGACGGCGGCGCTGGCGGAGAGCAACTCCTGTACGGCGTCGGCGCGTTGGCCGTGCGCGGCGGACAGGGCGGTGTTGGCCGCGCCGAACCGCTTGGGGAACAGATAGGTGTTGAGCCAGACCAGGGGCGGTACGCAGAGCAGGCAGATCACGGCGAGCAGCGGGTCGAGGCGGACGATCGCGACGATCATCAGGACGAAGCCGGTGACGCCGGTGACGAAGGAGGCGAAGCCCATCAGCCAGGTGCGCACCAGGTCGATGTCGCGGGTGCCGCGCATGCCGAGGTCGCCCTCGCCGAAGCGGGCCAGGGCGCGGGCGTCGGCGGTGGCGATGCGGTCGGCGAGGGCGGCGTAGAGGCGGTTGCCCTCCAGGGTGGCGCTGACGGTGGAGAACCAGCCGAGTGCCATCTCGGCGAGGGCGGCGAGGACAGCAGCGATCAGGACGGCAAGCGCCCAGGTGCGCAGGGCGCCGCTGTCGTCGTCGACGATGCCCTGGTCGACGGCGCGTTCGATGAACCAGGGCATGGCGATCAGGGAGAGCTGGTAGAGCAGGCCGCCCAGGACGGCGAGGCCGAGCAGTCCGGCGCGGCGGCGCAGGCAGGCGGCCAGCAGGCGCAGCCCCTCGCGCGTCTCGGGGGCGGGCGGTGCGGGGGTGGTGGTCATGCCTCACATCCGGCGAAGAAGTCGAGGAGGGCCGCGTTGACCTCGGCGGGGCGCTCGAGGTAGCCGTAGTGGCCGCAGTCGGGCAGTTCGGTGTAGCGGGCCCGGGGCAGGCAGTCGGCCAGTTCGCGGGTGGCGGCGGCGGGGATGGCGACGTCGTCGGCGAAGCCCAGGCACAGGGCGGGGGTGGTGATCGCCCGGTAGGCGGCGCGGCGGTCGCCGCTGTCGTCGAGGGCGAGTTGGGCGCGGATGCCCGGGCCGGTGAGCGGCGGCGCGAAGTGGAAGATGTCGAGCCAGTCGCGGACGGCCTGCTCGTCGCGCAGGGTGGCCGGGGAGAGATAGCGCAGCGCCGAGTGGACGGCCAGGTGGCCGGGCGGCAACTCGGCCTTGCTGTCGGCCAGTTCGCGTTCGGCGAGGCTGACGGCGGTGCTGAAGGCGTCGGGGCGGGCGCGTCCGGCCATGAGGACGGCCTGGCGGGCGGCGGTGGGCCGCGCGAGGAGGGCCTCGGCGACGACGGCGGCGCCCAGCGAGAAGCCGACCAGGCGGCAGGGCGCCAGGGCGAGGTGGTCGACGAGGGCGAGCACGTCCTGGGCCATGGCGTCCAGGGTGATGCCGCCGGGCGGGCTCTCGTTGGGCGGCAGGCCGCGGTTGTCGAGGGTCACCACGCGGTAGCCGGCGGCGGTCAGGGCGGGTACCTGGTGCAGGTGCCAGGAGCGGCGGGAGGCGCCGGAGCCCATGACGAGGACGACGGGTTCGCCGCTGCCCTGGTCGTCGTAGGTCAGCTCGATGCCGTTGAGGGGTACGGAGGGCATGGCGGGCTCAGACCTCGCTGTCCTGGGTTTCGCCCCTGGTCCAGTAGGTGGTCAGGCGGGTGTCGGCGCGGTCGACGCCGAGGGTCCGGGTGAAGTGGTGGCGCAGGGTGCGCACGACCTCGCGTTCGGCGCCGCCCCAGATACGGCCGCGGCCGGGCGGCAGCCGCAGGGCGGTGGCGTGGGCGGCGAGCAGTTCACCGGCGGGGCGGTCGCCGCGGTGCAGCCAGCGGATGTCGGCGTCGGCCCGGGTGGGCAGCGGGAGTTGCTCGTCGGGGTCGGCGATCTCGGCGAGGACGGTCACCGGGTGGCCCGCGGGCAGTTCCTCCAGGAGTACGCCGAGGGCGGGCAGCGCGGTCTCGTCGCCGAGCAGCAGGCTCCAGGCGGGGCCCTCGCGCAGGGGATAGGCGGGGCTGGGCCCGAACCAGATGGACTCCTCGCCGACCGCGGCGCGTTCGGCCCAGCCGGAGGCGAGCTGGTCGGCGCCGTGCAGGACGAAGTCCATGTCCACCTCGCCGAGTTCGGGCCGGTGGTGGCGGATGGTGTAGCGGCGCAGCCGGGGCCGGGCGGTGGGCAGCAGGGCGCGGGCGGCCTCGGTGGTGAAGGGCCGCGGCAGGGTCAGCCCGGGCGGATAGAAGTACAGGGCGACGTGCTGGTCGGTGCCGTTGCTGAGGAACTCGCCGAGACCGGGGCCGGTGAACGTCAGGCGCGTCATCCGCGGGGTGAGCCGGTGCACCGCGCTCACGGTGGTGACCTGGAGCCTGCCCGGTCTGCGGCTTGTCTGCGTGTCGTGCTGGGCGGCTGGCCCGCTCATCTCATCGTCTCCCTGCTGTTGTTCGGCCCGGCGGGACACCGGGACCCCGCCATACGATATAGGTTAGGTAAGCCTAACCTTTCATTCTTCTGGGCGGAGGTCCCCCTCTGCCCAACCACCCTGGAGGACAACGGACATGACACGTCCACGCACCATGCCGGTCACGCTCGGCCGCAGACGGTTCCTCGGCGGTCTCACCGGCACGGCGGCGGCTCTCGGGCTCGCCGCCTGCGGCGTGAGCGAGTCGGACGACGACGGCGGCAAGGACGGCAAGGGGGGCAAGGGCGGAAAGGACGCGGGCACCCGCAGCCTCAAGACCGACAACGGCACGGTCACCGTGCCCGCGCACCCCTCGCGGGTCGTCGCGACCGTCAACTACGACGCCCTGATGCTGCTCGACCTCGGCCTGGTCCCGGTGGGCGTGCCCGACGGCACCGCCCTCAAGACCCTGATGCCGGCCGAGTCCTTCGCCGAGCTCAAGGACGTCAAGACCATCGGCGCCCCCGGGGCGCCCAACGCGCAGGCCGTCGCCGCCCTCAAGCCCGACCTGATCCTGGACCAGTTCTACAAGGACAAGACGGCGCCGCTCGCCAAGATCGCCCCGGTCGCGTACTACGAGTGGGGCACCAGCGGCGCCCTGTGGCACGAGCAGATCGCCAAGATCGCCAAGGCGGTCAACCGGGAGGACAGGCTCACCGCGACCAGGCGCCAGTACGAGCAGCGCTGCAAGGAGGTCCGCACCACCTACAAGAAGCAGATCGCCGCCTCCACCTGGGCCTCGCTGAGCGGCGGCCAGAGCGGCAAGTTCTATCTGGGCTCCCCGCTGCTCACGGTGATGCGCGACCTCGGCCTGCAGATCGGCGCGGGCATCCCCGCCAAGGAGGCCGGGTTCGTCGAGAAGAGCTACGAGGAGCTCGACGTCCTCGACGACTGCACCGTGCTGCTCTACGCGGGCTCCTTCGACGGCCCGATCCCCCCGCCGACCCAGGAACTGCTCGACAACAAGCTGTTCAAGGGCGTCCGCGCGGTGAAGGCCGGCCATGCCTACCCCGTCAAGCACTACGGGGTGGCCACCTACACCTTCGCCAACGGCGCCGTCGACGAGATCGAGGCGGTCCTCAAGAAGCTGTGATCCGGCCGGTGTGCGCCGGCCCCGGGCCGGCGCCCCCCCCCGGGGGGGCACAACCCCGGGGGGGGCGGGGGGGGGGGCCG
>NZ_JAAWWP010000014.1:41574-212613 GCF_012273655.1 Streptomyces physcomitrii
CGGCCCCCCTCTCCCCGCTTTCCGCGGGGGGGGGGGCGGGGCCCGGGGCCCGCCCCCCACCGCCGGGTGCTCACTCCCGCGGGCCTGCCGTCGTGCAGGCCCGCACCAGTTCCGCCAGGGCCGCGAGCCAGTCCGCGGCGAAGGTCCGCACCCAGCTCTCCGCCAGGGCCTCGCGCGGCCAGACCATTCCGGTGTCGAGCACCGGCCCGTCCGGCCCGTCGGCCGCCGAGACCGTGATGTCGAGGAGATAGCCCACCGGCATGTCCAGGTCCCGCCCGCCGCTGAAGCCCCGCGTCTCGGGCGCCGTCGACCAGTCCCCCGCGCCGGCCGCTTCCGTGGCTGCCTCCGCGTCGATCGCCTCCGTGACCGCTTCC
The DNA here is from genome assembly GCF_012273655.1 of Streptomyces physcomitrii. Lineage (GTDB taxonomy): Bacteria > Actinomycetota > Actinomycetes > Streptomycetales > Streptomycetaceae > Streptomyces > Streptomyces physcomitrii. Next base: position 41,949 of record NZ_JAAWWP010000014.1, read on the forward strand.
GTGGCCGCCGCTTCCGTGCCGGTCGCGGCGGCCTCGGCGGGAGCCGAAGAGGCGAACCGACCCAGGTAGTTGAACTGCACCTGCGGACTGCCCGCCGCCGCCAGCTCCGGCCCGGTGCGCGGGTTGAGATGGCGCAGCATGCCGTAACCGATGCCGTTGTCGGGGACGGCGGCGAGGTTCTCGGCGGCGCGGGCGACAAGGGCGGGCAGCGCCCCGGGATCGGCCGGGTCGATGTCCCGGCCGTCGAGCAGGACCGGGTAGACGGAGGTGAACCAGCCCGCCGTACGGGAGAGGTCCGCGCCCGGCACCACGTCCAGTTCCCGGCCGTGGCCCTCCATCGCCACCACCGTGCTCGCCGACCGGCCCTCCTCGCGGCACCGGCGGGCGAAGGCGTGGGTGAGCGCGCCGAGCAGGACCGCGTTGACGCTCGCCCCGGTGCGGGCGACCACCGCGGAGAGCAGCGGCCCGGTGACCTCGGGTGGGAGCTGCACGCGCAGGTGCTCCAGGGTGCGCACGGTGTCGGTCGCCGGATCCAGCGGGCGCAGGCCCAGTTCCCCGCGGTCGGCGGCCAAGGTCCGCCTCCAGTGCGGCAGTTCGGCCTCGCGGGCGGGATCGGTCGCGGCGCGGGCCAGTTCGGCCGCCCAGGTGGCGAACGAGGTGGGCACCGGGGCGAGTTCGGGCACCTGCCCGGCGTGCGCCTGCTCCCAGGCCGCCTTCAGATCCGGTTGCAGGATCCGCCAGGTGTAGCCGTCGACCACCAGGTGGTGCAGGAGCAGCAGCAGCCGCCCCGGCCGCCCGGGGCCCGCGTCGAACCAGACCGCGCGGACCATGTGGCCGCCGTCCGGGTCGAGTTCGCGGGTACGGGCGAGCAGGGTCTCGCCCATGACGCGGGCCAGTTCGCGCCCGGCGGGTACGGCGGTGACGTCCACCCGGGTGAGCAGCGAATCGGCGCGTACGGTGCCGGGTTCGGGGATCCGGAAGCTCCAGGGACCCCGCTCGGTACGGTCCAGGCGGGCGCGCAGTAGATGGTGACGGTCCATCAGGGCCTGGAGGGCGGCGGTCAGTTCGCCCTCGTCGAGGGCGGCGGGTACCTGGAGCACGGTGGCCTGGGAGTACTCGCCGATCGGGCCGCCCAGCTCGCGCAGCCACTCCACGATGGGGGTGACCGGTGCGCGTCCGGCGCGTCCGGCGGGGTCGTCGGCGCGCGCGGGGGCGTCCCGCTTCAGCTCGGCGGCGAGCGCGGCGGCGGTGCGCAGGGTGAACACCTGGCGCGGTGAGACCTGCCAGCCCGCCTGCCGCAGCCGTCCGACCAGCTGCATGGAGACGATGCTGTCCCCGCCCAGGGCGAAGAAGTCCGCGTCCGCGCCGATCCCGGGCAGGCCGAGCGCCTGGGCCATGGCCTCGGCGAGGGCGCGTTCCGCCTCGCTCTCGGGCCGTCGGCCCCCGGCGGCCTCGCCGAAGTCGGGGGCGGGCAGCCGCTCGCGGTCCAGCTTGCCGTTGGCGGTGACCGGCAGCGCGTCGAGCAGCACCACCGCGGCGGGCACCAGGTGTTCCGGCAGCCGGTCCGCGGCCAGTGCCCGCAGCTCCGCCGGGGTGGGCGCCTCGGCCCCGGGCCCCGGGACCGCGTAGCCGACCAGGCGGCGTACGCCGTTGTCCTCGCGGGCGACCACCACGGCCTGCGTGAGGCGGGGGTGGGCGGCGAGGACGCTCTCGATCTCGCCCAGCTCCACCCGGAAGCCGCGGATCTTGACCTGGTCGTCGGCGCGGCCCAGGAACTCCACCGCGCCCTCGGCGGTCCAGCGGGCCAGGTCGCCGGTGCGGTACAGCCGGGCGCCGGGCGGGCCGAAGGGGTCGGCGACGAAGCGTTCCGCGGTCAGCGCGGCCCGGCGCAGATAGCCGCGGGCCAGGCCCGCGCCCGCCACGTACATCTCCCCCGCGACCCCGGGCGGCACCGGACGCAGCCCGGCGTCCAGGAGGTGGACGCGGGCGTTGTCGACGGGGCGGCCGATCACCTGGCGCTCGCTGCCGGCGACGAAGGCCTGCAGTGAGTCGACGGTGCACTCGGTGGGCCCGTAGAGGTTGACCACCTCGGTGCCGGGCAGGGCCCGCAGCCGGGTCCACTGCGCGTCGGGCACCGCCTCGCCGCCGACGCCGAGCAGCGGCACCGGGCAGCGGCCGCCCTCGGTCAGGCCCGCCTGTTCGAGCTGGGCGAGCACCGAGGGCGCCAGCTCCACGAAGTCGATCGCCCGCTCGCGGAGATAGCCCGCGAGGGCCCCGGCGTCGCGCTGGAGGTCCTCGGGCAGGACGTGTACGCAGTGGCCGTCGAGGAGCCACAACTGCGGCTGCCAGGAGGCGTCGAAGGAGAACGACCAGGCGTGCCCGACCTGGAGGTGCGCGCGTCCGGTGCGGGCGGCGAGCGGCGCGTAGAGCGTTCTGCGGTGGCTGTGGAAGAGGTTGACCACTCCGGCGTGGCTGACCACCACGCCCTTGGGGGTGCCGGTGGAGCCCGAGGTGTAGATCACGTACGCCGGGTGGTCCGCGCGCAGCGGGCGCCGCCGCGTCCGGTCCCCGGGGTCGGTGTCCGGGCGGGCGGCGAGGCGCGCGGTCAGGTCCGGATCGTCGAGGACCAGGACCTGGCCCGGGTAGTGGCGCGGTACCCGCGCGCGCAGCGCGGCGGTGGTGAGCAGGAGGCCGGGGGCCGCGTCCGCGAGCATGAACGCCAGGCGTTCGTCCGGGTAGTCGGCGTCCAGCGGCAGATACGCGGCGCCCGCCTTGAGGACGCCGAAGACGGCGGCGAGGGTGTCCGCCGCGCGCGGCAGCATCAGCGCCACCAGGTCCTCGGGCCCGGCGCCCCGGTCGATCAGCTCGTGGCCCAACCGGGCGGAGCGGGCGGCCAGTTCGGCGAAGGTCCAGGTGACGGGGCCGCAGACGAGGGCGGCCCGGTGCGGGTCGCGGGCGGTCTGCGCGGCGAGCAGCCCGGGCAGGGTGCCCTCCTGGTGCGGGCCGGTCACCGTGCCCTGGTGGTGCAGGAGCCGGGCGGCCTCGGCGGGTTCGACGGCCTCGATCCGGTGGGCCGGGGCCCCGGGATCGGCCGCGAGCCGGCGCAGCACATGGACCAGGCGGGCCAGCAGGGCGCGGGCGGTGTCCTCGGTGAAGAGGTCCGGCCGGTACTCCAGGGTCAGGCGCCCGGCGCCGGGGACCACCGCCAGGGTCAGCGGGTAGTGGGTGGCGTCCGTGCTGTCGCCGCCGGTGACGGCGAGCGCCCCGGACTTCTCGGCGCGGCGCAGTCCCTCGGCGTCGACGGGGTAGTTCTCGAACACCAGGAGGGTGTCGAAGAGTTCACCGCGCCCGGCGATCCGCTGGATCTGCGCGAGGCCCAGGTGTTGGTGGGCGCTGAGCCGTGACTGCTCGTCCTGGAGCCGGGCCAGGGCCCGGCGGACGCTCTCGTGGCGGTCCTGGCGCACCCGTACCGGAAGGGTGTTGATGAACAGGCCGGTCATGGTCTCGGCGCCGTCCAGTTCCGGCGGGCGGCCCGAGACGGTCGCCCCGAAGACGACGTCCTCCCGGCCGGTGTGGCGGGCGAGCAGCACTCCCCAGGCGTACTGCAGGACGGTGTTGAGGGTGACGTCCGCCGAGCGGGCCAGCGCGTCGAGGTCCGCCCGCAGCTCCTCGTCGAGGACGGTGGGCAGGTGCCGGGCCAGGGCGGTGCCGCCGGTGGCCGGGGGTGCCATCAGGGTCGGTTCGCCGATGCCGTCCAGGGCCTGCCGCCAGGCCTGTTGCGAGGCGCCCTCCTCCTGTGCGGCGAGCCAGGACAGGAAGTCGCGGAAGGGGCGGCGCGGCGCCGGGGCCGGGGCGCCGGTGGTGCGGGCGGCGTAGAGCTGGAAGAGCTCCTGGACCAGGAGCGGTACCGACCAGCCGTCCAGGACGGCGTGGTGGTTGGTGACCGCGAGGGCCGCGCCGCCCTCCCCCAGGCGCAGCAGCCGCAGCCGCAGCAGCGGCGGGGCGTCGAGGGCGAAGCGGCGGGTGCGGTCCTCGGCCACCAGGGAGGCGAGGAGCTCCTCGCGTTCCCCGGCGGGCAGCCCGGACAGGTCGCTCTCGCTGAAGTCGGGGGCCACCGCCGCCGCGTCGAGGACGACCTGGACGACGGGTCCGCCGGGCACCGCGGTGAAGGCGGTCCGCAGATTCTCGTGCCGCTGGAGGAGGTCGGCGGCGGCCCCGCGCAGGGCCCCGGCGTCGATCCCGCCGTCCAGGCGGAGCACCAACTGCATGGTGTAGACGTCGAGTTCCTCGTCCGCGTAGGCGCTCAGGAAGTACAGGCCCTCCTGCAGCGGTGTCAGCGGCCACACCTCGCGCAGCGCGGGGAGCCGCTCCTGGAGGAGGTCGATCTGCGGCTGGGTCAGCGGGACGAGCGGGAAGTCGCTCGGGGTGTGCACGGGCCCGGCGCGGTGGGCGGCGAAGGCGGTGAGCGCCTCGGACCAGAGCGCGGCCAGGCGCCGGGCGTCCTCCTCCGCCAGCAGCCCGGCGGCGTAGGACCAGCGCGCGGTGAGCACCGGGCCGTCCTCGCCGTCCACGGTGGAGGCGATCACTTCGAGCGGGAAGAGCACCGGGGCGTCGCCGCGGCGGGCGGGCAGCTGCTCGGGGGCGGGCTGCCAGTCCCCCTCGCCGTCCTCGCCAAGGGTGCGGCCGCCGTCGAAGCGGCCGAGGTAGTTGAAGACCACCTCGGGGTCGTGGGCGCCCTCGGGCCGCCCGCCCGCCTGGCGCAGCAGGCCGTGGCCGATACCGGCGTCGGGGGTGGCGCGCAGGTGCTCCTTGGCGGCCATCATGATCCGCTGTGCGGCGAGCGGGTCGGTGAGCGCCTGCTCGGGGCTGATCCCGGCGGTGTCCAGGACCACCGGGTACCAGCTGGTGAACCAGCCGACGGTGGCGGAGAGGTCGCCACCCGGGAGCAGGGCCTGTTCGCGGCCGTGGCCCTCGACGGCGATGACATCGGGCGCCTGCCGCTCACCGCTTTCGGCCCGCCAGGCGGCGAAGGCCACCGCGAGGGCGGCGAGCAGGATCTCGTGGACGCCGCCGTGGACTTGGGCGGGCACCTCGGTGAGCAGCGCCCGGGTGGTGGCGGTGTCCAGGGTGAGCGCCAGATGGCGCACGGTGTCCTGGGTGTCGGTGGCCGCGTCGAAGGGGCGTGCGCCGAGCAGCGGGCGGGGGCGTTCGTCGCGCGCCCGCCACTCGGCCGCCTCGGGGCTCTCGGCGCGGGCGCGGGCGGCGTCGGCCAGGTGCAGGGCCCACTGCCGGTACGAGGTGCCCTCCGGGGCCCGGTCGAGTTCCGCCTCGGTGCCCTCGACGGCGGCCCGGTGGGCGGCGGCCAGTTGCGGCAGCAGGATGCGCCAGGAGACGCCGTCGACGGCGAGGTGGTGCACCGCGAGCAGCAGCCGCCCGGGACGCCTCGGCCCGCGCTCGCACCACAGGGCGCGCACCATCCGCCCCGCGGCGGGGTCGAGTCCCTTGATCGTACTGTCGGCCAACTCACCGAGGACAGCGGGCAGTTCGCTCTCCTCGCAGGCGGACAGGTCCGCGTGCTCCAGGAGGGCGGCGGCCTCGGTGTCGAGGTCGGCGGGGCCGGCCTCGGGGATCTCCAGGGCGCTGTCGGCGCCGGTGCCGGTCAGCCGGGCCCGCAGCACGGGGTGGCGGGCGAGGAGGTGGCGCAGGGCCGCGGTCAGGGTCTCGGCGCTCGCCTCGGCGGGGGTGGTCAGGAACTGGTACTGGTGCATCTCGCCCAGCGGGCCGCGCTCCAGGGCCCAGCGCATCAGCGGGGTCAGCGGGGCGCGTCCGGTGGCGGGCACCGGCGCCGGGACCAGGGCGGCGGCGCTGCCCGCGGCCCGGGCCAGCGCGGCGGGCGTCTTGTGCTCGAAGACCTCGCGCGGGGTGAGCAGCAGGCCCAGCTTGCGAGCCCTGGCCACCAGTTGGATGGAGAGGATGCTGTCGCCGCCCAGGGCGAAGAAGCTGTCGCCCGCCCCGGCTCCGGGCACCCCGAGGAGTTCGGCGAACAGTTCGGTGAGCAGCGCCTCGCGCATGCCGCGCGGGGCGGTGCCGCCCGCGGCGGCGGCCAGGTCGGGGGCGGGCAGCGCGGCCCGGTCCAGCTTGCCGCTGGCGGTCAGCGGCAGCGCCGCCAGGGTGACCAGGGCGGTGGGCACCATGTGCGCGGGCAGCTGCCCGGCCAGGTGCTCCCGTATCCGTTCGTGATCGGCACCGGCGGCGGCCGGGACCAGGTAGCCGACCAGATGGCGCACCCCCGGCTGGTCCTCGCGGACCACCACCGCGCAGGCGGCGATCTGCGGATGCGCGGCGAGGGCCGCCTCGATCTCGCCGGTCTCCACGCGCATGCCGCGCAGCTTGATCTGCCCGTCCGCGCGCCCGGCGAAGACCAGCGCCCCGTCGGGGCGGCGGCGCACCAGGTCGCCGGTGCGGTACATCCGCGTCCCGGGCTCACCGTAGGGGTCGGCGAGGAAGCGCTCGGCGGTCAGGGCGAGCCGCCGGTGGTAGCCCCGGGCGAGCTGCGCGCCCGTCAGGTACAGCTCGCCGGTGACGTTGTCGGGCACCGGCCGCAGCCAGGGGTCGAGGACCAGGGTGCCGGTGTTCCACACCGGGCGGCCGATGGGCACCCCGGCGGTGGCGGCCCCGGGCTCCGCGGTGTGCGCGGTGACGTCCACGGCGGCCTCGGTGGGCCCGTAGAGGTTGTGCAGGCGCACCCCCGGCAGGGCGGCGAGGAGGGTGTCGGCGAGCGCGCCGGGCAGTTCCTCGCCGCTGGCGAAGACGGTACGCAGGCTCGTGCAGCCGGTGGCGGGCCCGTCGGCGAAGGCGGCCAGCATCGAGGGGACGAAGTGGACGGTGCTGACCCGGTGGCGGCGGATCGCGGCGGCCACCTGGAGCGGGTCGTGGTGGGCCCGGTCGGCGAGGACCACCAGCGGCACCCCGGCGAGGAAGGGCCAGAAGAACTCCCACACCGACACGTCGAAGGTGGCCGGGGTCTTCTGCAGCACCCGGTCGTCCTCGGCGAGGGGGTGGGCGGCGTCCATCCACAGCAGCCGGTTGAGCAGGGCGGCGTGGCTGACGTCGACGCCCTTGGGGGTGCCGGTGGAGCCCGAGGTGTACAGGACGTACGCGGGGTCGGTGCCGCGCTGGGCGGGGTGCGGGCCCACCGGCCGGGCCGCGGCCAGTTCGGCGATGGTCGACTCGGCGTCCAGGACGAGGAGTTCGCAGTTCTCGGGCAGCGGCAGCGTGCTCGCCTGGGCGGCGGTGGTCAGCAGCAGGCGGGGGGCGCTGTCGGTGAGCAGCTGCCGCAGGCGGGCGGCCGGGTGGGCGGGGTCGACGGGGACGTAGGCGCCGCCCGCGCGGTGCACCGCGTGCAGGGCGGTGACCAGTTCCACCGAGCGCGGCAGGGCGACGGCGACCCGCACCCCGGGGCCGGTGCCGCGGGCGCGGAGCAGGGCGGCCAGGCGTCCGGTGTCCGCGGTGAACCGGGCCCGGTCCAGGGCCTGTTCGTCGTCGAGGAGGGCGGTGCGGTGCGGGTCCTCGGCCAGGCGCCCGGCGAGGAGCGCGGGCAGCGTGGTGGCGGGCAGGGTGTGCGCCTCGCCGGTGCCGAGGGCGCGGATCCGGTCCTGCTCCCGGTCGGTGAGCAGCGGCACCCGGTCCACCGGCACCTCCGGGGTCTCGGCCAGGCGGGCGAGCAACTGGGCGTAGCGGTCGGCCAGTTGCCGGGCGCTGTCCGGGTCGAAGAGAGCGGTGCGGTAGGTGAGCATGCCCGCCAGGCCGTCGGTGCCCGGGGCTTCGGCCAGGGTGAAGGAGAGGTCGAACTTGGCCACGCCCGGGTCGGCGCCGAGCGCGGACACCTCGACGCCGGGCAGGGTGAGGGCCTGCCCGGTGGCGTTCTGGAAGGCGAGGAGCACCTGGAAGAGGGGATGGCGGCCGAGGTCGCGTTCCGGGGAGAGGACCTCCACCAGGCGCTCGAAGGGCACATCGGCGTGGTCGAAGGCGGCCAGGTCGGTCGCGCGGACCCGGGCCAGGAGCTCCCGGAAGGTGGGGCGGCCGCTCACATCGGTGCGCAGGACCAGGGTGTTGACGAAGAAGCCGACCAGGTCGTCGAGGGCGGCGTCGGTACGCCCGGCGACCGGGGTGCCGATCGGCAGGTCGGTGCCCGCGCCGTGCCCGGCGAGGAGGACCCCGAGGGCGGCCTGCGCGGCCATGAAGACACTGGTGCCGCTGTCCGCGCACAGGGTCCGCAGCCGGCGGTGCGCGGCGGGCGGCACGCTGAACTCCACGGTGGCGCCCGCCGGGTCCTCGTGGGCGGGCCGGGGCCGGTCGGCGGGCAGGGCCAGTTCGGCGGGCGCGCCGTCCAGGGCGGTGCGCCAGTAGGCGACCTGGCGGGCGGCGAGGCTCTCCGGGTCGTCCTCCTCGCCGAGGACCTCGCGCTGCCAGAGGGCGTAGTCGCCGTAGGAGACGGGCAGTTCGGGCCAGTCGGGGGCACGGCCCTCGGCGCGGGCGGCGTAGGCGGTGCGCAGGTCGGCGGTGAGCGGCCGCATGGACCACTCGTCGCCCGCGATGTGGTGCAGCATCACCGTCAGGACGTGGTCGGCGCCGGTGCGCAGGAGCCGTACCCGCAGCGGGATCTCGCGGGTGAGGTCGACGGCGGCGGTCGCCTCGGCGCGCAGGGCCTGGGGCAGGCGCTCCGCGGGCAGCGTCACCGCCTCCAGGTCCAGGGCGCGTTCGGCGGTGCCGGTGTCCAGGACGTGCTGGTAGGGGGCGCCGTCCTCGTCGGGGAAGACGGTGCGCAGGCTCTCGTGGCGGGCCAACAGATCGCGCACGGCGGCGCGCAGCGCGGCCACGTCGAGGCCGGGCCCCAGACGCAGGGCGAAGAAGAGGTTGTACGTGGCGCTCGGGCCCTCCAGGCGGTGCAGGAACCACAGGCGGCGCTGAGCGAAGGAGAGCGGCAGCCGCTCGCCCTCGGCCGGGGCGCGCCGGGTGGGTGCCGGGCGGCTGGTGGTGTGGCCGAGGACGGCGGCGGCCAGCGCGGCCGGGGTGGGGTGCTCGAAGATGTCGCGCAGCGCGAGGTCGGTGCCGAGGCGGGAGCGGACGGTGTTGGCCAGGCGCATGGCGAGCAGGGAGTGGCCGCCGAGGGCGAAGAAGTCGTCGTCGGCGCCGACGGCGGGCAGGCCGAGCAGGTCGGCGAAGAGGCCGGCCATCACCTCCTCGCGGGAGTCGCGCGGGGCGCGGGCGGTGCCGGTGGCGTCGGGGGCGGGCAGGGCGGCCCGGTCGGTCTTGCCGTTGGCGGTCAGCGGCAGCGCGTCGAGGGGGACGATCACCGAGGGGATCAGGTACTCGGGCAGCCGCTCGGCCAGGTGCTCGCGCAGCCCTTCGGTGCCGCCGGTGACGTAGGCGACCAGGCGGACGCTGCCGCCCGGCTCGCCCTGCCCGGTGACCACCGCGTCGCCGGTGCCGGGGTGGGCGCGCAGCACGGCCTCGATCTCGCCGGGTTCGACGCGGTGGCCGCGGACCTTGAGCTGGTGGTCGGTGCGGCCGAGGACCCGCAGGGTGCCGTCCGGCTGCCACCGGGCGAGGTCGCCGGTGCGGTACAGGCGGGCGCCGGGCTCCCCGTAGGGGGCGGCGACGAAGCGGGCGGCGGTCAGGGCGGGCCGGTCGAGGTAGCCGCGGGCCACTCCGGCGCCGCCGATGTACAGCTCGCCGGGGATGCCCGCGCCGACCGGGCGCAGCCAGGGGTCGAGGAGGTGCAGGCTCGTGTTGCGCAGGGCGCGGCCGACGTGCGGGACGCTGTCCTGCCGGGTGAGGTCGGCGGCGGTGGACCAGACGGTGGTCTCGGTGGGGCCGTAGAGGTTGACCAGGCGGGCGCCGCGGGCGGCGAGCGTGGCGGCGAGGTCGGCGGGCAGCGGTTCGCCGCCGCTGAGCACGCACAGCCCGTCGATCAGCTCGGGGGCGCTCTCGGCGATGCCCCGCCACAGGGAGGGGGTGGCCTGGAGCGTTCCGGCGCCGCTCTCCGCGGCGAGCCGGGCGAGAAGGAGCGGGTCGCGGGCCTGGTCGCGGTCGGCGAGGACGACGGTGGCGCCGGTGAGCAGCGGGGTGAACAGCTCCAGTACGGCGATGTCGAAGCTGACCGTGGTGACCGCGAGCAGCCGGTCGCCGGGGGTGAGGGCGGTGACCTCGGCCATGGCGTCCAGGAGGTTGGCCAGGTTCCGGTGGGTGACGGTGACGCCCTTGGGCAGACCGGTGGAGCCGGAGGTGTGCAGCACGTAGGCGGCCGCCTGCGGGCCCGGGTCCACCGCCGTGAAGGAGGCGGTCTCCTCCCCCGGTGCCGGGGCGTCGAGGAGCGGGGAGCCGGGTTCGACCACGAGCAGCGGGCGGGCGTCGTCGAGGAGGAAGGCCAGGCGCTCGGCGGGGAAGTGCGGGTCGAGCGGCAGATAGGCGGCGCCGGTCGCGGAGACCGCGAGCAGCGCGGCGAGCAGTTCGGCGCCGCGCGGCAGGGCCACCGCGACGAGGGTCCCGGGCCCGGCGCCGCGGGCGGCCAGGCGGGCGGCCAACAGGCGGGTGCGGGCGGCCAGTTGGGCGTACGTCCAGGTGGTGCCGCCGGTGAGCAGAGCGGGGGCCTCGGGGGTGGCCGCGGCCTGGTCGAGGAAGCGGGTCGCCAGCGGGCGTCCGGTGACGGGGCGGGCGGGGCCGTCGAGGGCGTAGGGCAGCGGGCCCGCGGGGTGCACGGTGTGGACGGGGCGGTCGGGCTCGGTGACCAGCTGGGTCAGGACGGCGGTGAGCTGCCGGGCGATCTCCTCGGTCCGGGCGCGGTCGAGGAGTTCGGGCCGGTGGTCGAGGGCCAGGGCAAGGCTGTCCTTGCCGGGCAGGGCGACCAGGACCAGCGGGTAGTGGGTGGCGTCGTGGCCTTCGGCGCCGCGTACCGCGAGACCGGCGCGGGCCTCGCTGCGGCGCAGCTCCTCGGCGTCGACGGGGAAGTTCTCGAAGAGCATCAGGGTGTCGAAGAGGTCCCGGTGCCCGGCGGCGCGCTGGATCTCGCTCAGCGACTCGTACTGGTGGTCCATCAGGGCGGCCTGCTGGGCGGAGACCTCCGCGACCAGTTCGGCGAGGCGCATGCCGGGGCGGGCGGTCACCCGGGCCGGGACGGTGTTGATGAACAGGCCGATCATCGACTCGGCGCCGTCCAGGTCGGCGGGGCGGCCGGAGACGGTGACCCCGAAGACGACGTCGCCGCGGCCGGTGAGCCAGCCGAGCAGCAGTCCCCAGGCGCTCTGCAGGACGCTGTTGACGGTGACCTGCTGGGCGCGGGCGAACGCGGCGAGCCGCGCGGGCAGTTCACCGGGCAGCTCGACCTCGACGCGCTCGGGGACACCGGCGGGCATCTCGCGGGCGCCGGGCACCAGGTGGGTGGGTCCGTCGAGCCCGGCGAGGGCGGCGGCCCAGGCGGTGCGGGTGGCCGCCCGGTCGCGGGCGGCGAGCCGGCGCAGATGGTCGCGGTAGGGGCGGGCGGGCGCGGCGGGGGTGCCGTGGTAGAGGCCGAGGAGGTCCTGGACAAGCAGCGGGCCCGACCAGCCGTCGAGGAGGATGTGGTGGGAGGTGAGGGCGAGGAGCCGGCGGCTCTCGCCGAGGCGGGCCACGGTCATCCGCATCAGCGGGGGCCGGGCCAGGTCGAAGGGGCGGGCACGGTCGGCGGCGAGCAGGGCGCGGGCCGCGGCCTCGCCGTCGGGGTCCGCGGTGAAGTCGTGGACGGCGAGGGGCATTTCGGTGTCCCGGCCGATCACCGCGAGCGGGGCCTCGCCGCCGGGGCGGGCGTGGAAACCGGCGCGGAGATTGGGGTGGCGGGCGAGGAGCTGCCGGGCGGCCTCGCGCAGCCGGCCGGTGTCCAGGGCGCCGTCGATGTCCAGGACGAGCTGGGTGGTGTAGACGTCGGGGCCCTCGGTCTCGGCGCCCATGGTGGCCAGGAAGTACAGGCCCTCCTGGAGCGGGGACAGGGGCAGTACGTCGTCGAGCGGACCCCGCGCCTCCTCCAGGGCGTCGATCTCGTCCTGGGTGGCGGTGGCCAGGGGGAAGTCGGAGGGGGTGTGGCCGCCGCCCGCCGGGTCGTCCGCGAGGCGGGCGAGGTCGCCGAGGGCGGCGAGCCACCGGCGGGAGAGTTCCTCGACGCTGCCGGTGTCCAGGAGACGTTCGGGGAAGCTGAACGAGGCCTGGAGCACGAGCCCTTCGGGGGTGTCCAGGGCGGAGGCGTTGAGCTGGAGGGTGTGGGAGGCGGGCAGGCGCTCGTCGGCGCCGCCGCCGAGCGAACCGGTGACCGCCGCGCTCCAGGGCGCGCGCTCGCCGGTGCCCTCGGAGCCGGAGCCCGCGGTGAAGCGGCCGAGGTAGTTGTAGCCGATCTCGGGGCTCCCGAGCGCGGCCAGGCGCGGCCCGGTCCCGGGGTTGAGGTGGCGGAGCAGCCCGTGGCCGAGGCCGTCGCCGGTGCGCAGGCGCAGCTGCTCCTTGACCTGCTTCAGGGCTCCGGCGAGCGGGGCGCCCGCGGGCAGGTCGAGGCGTACGGGGTGGACGCTGGTGAACCAGCCGACCGTACGGGAGAGATCGGCGCCCGGGACGGCCTCCTCGGCGCGGCCGTGGCCCTCGATGTCGACGAGCAGCGGGGCGGGGCGGCCGCGCCAGGCCCGCACGGCGAGGGCGAGGGCGGTGAGCAGGACCTCGTCGGGCCCGGCGTGGAAGCGTTCGGGCAGCGGGCCGAGCAGGGCCCTGGCCTCGGGGCCGTCCAGGCGGACGGCGACGGTGCGGACCGTGGCCAGGGTGTCGCGGGCCGGGTCCAGCGGCGCGGCGAGCGGTGCGGGCCGCGGGGCGAGGACGGACTCCCAGTGCGGGAGTTCGGCGAGGCGTCCGGGTGCGGCGGCGGCTTCGGCGAGGCCCGCCGCCCAGGTCCGCAAGGGGGTCGCCACCGGCGGGAGTGCGGCGGGGGTGCCGGTGCGGGCGGCCTCCAGGGCGGTGGCCAGGTCCTCGGTGAGCACCCGCCAGGACACCCCGTCGACGACGGCGTGGTGGACGAGCACCGCGAGCAGGCCGTCCCGGTCGGGGCCCGCGTCCAGCCACACCGCGCGCAGCATGCTCCCCGCGAAGGGGTCGAGGAGCCGGGCGGCCTCGCCGGCGTGGGCGCGCAGGGCGGCGGGCAGCTCGGCCTCGGGGACGCTGACGGCGTCGACCCGGGTGAGCGGGACGGCCGCGGGGCCCTTCGCGGGCGGCGGGATGGTGAGGCCGCCGGTGCTCAGGACCGCGCGCAGGGCGCCGTGGTGGGCGAGGACCTGCGCGAGTCCCTTCTCCAGGTGGGCCGTTCGGGCACCGGCGGGGGTGTGCAGCACGGTGGACTGGTGGTAGTCGGCGATCGGCCCGCCGCGTTCGACGAGCCAGCGCAGGATCGGGGTGAGCGGGGCGGTGCCCTGGTCCTGGCCCGCGGCGGCGGTCGGGGCGGGGGCGCGGCGGGCCACCTGGGCGAGGGCCTCCACGGTGCGGGCCTCGAAGACGTCGCGTGGGCGCAGCAGCAGGCCCTTGCGGCGGGCGGCGCCGACCAGCTGGATGGAGGAGATGCTGTCCCCGCCGAGCGCGAAGAAGCTGTCGTGGGCGCCGACTCCGGGTACCCGCAGCACCTCGGTGAACAGCCCGGCCATCAGCTCCTCGGCCTCGGTGCGCGGCGCGGTGCCGCCGGCGGCGGGGGCCTCGGGCGCGGGCAGCGCCGTACGGTCGATCTTGTTGGCGGCGGTCAGCGGCAGCGCGTCCAGGACGACCAGCGCCGAGGGCACCATGTGCTCGGGCAGCCGCTCCCCGGCCCAGGCGCTCACCTCGGCCGGGTCGGGCTCTGCGCCCGGGGCGGCGACGAGGTGGGCGACCAGGCGCTTGACGCCGCGGTCGTCCTCGTGCGCGGTGACCACGGCCTGCGCCAGCCGGGGGTGCGCGGTGAGCACCGCCTCGACCTCGCCGGGCTCGATGCGGAAGCCGCGGATCTTCAGCTGGTGGTCGGTGCGGCCCGCGTACTCCAGTTCCCCGGTCTCGTTCCAGCGGGCCAGGTCGCCGGTGCGGTACATCCGGGTGCCCGCGGGGCCGAAGGGGCAGGCCACGAAGCGGTCCGCGGTGGTGGCGGGCCGCCCGAGGTAGCCGCGGGCGAGTCCGGTGCCGGCGAGGTAGAGCTCGCCCAGGACACCGGGGGCCACCGGGCGCAGCATCCGGTCCAGGACGTAGGCGCGCTTGTTGACGTCCGGCGGGCCGATCGGGACGGCGCCGCCGGTCCAGTCGCGCGGTACCGGCCAGGTCGCGGAGTTCACCACGGCCTCGGTGGGCCCGTAGGCGTTGTGCATCCGGTGGCGGGCGGCCCAGGCGCGCACGGTCTCCGGCGGCAGGGCCTCGGTGCCGACGATCAGCGCCATCCGCGCGGGCAGTTCGGCGTCCAGGGGCAGCGAGGCGACGACGCTGGGCGGGATGACCGCGAGGCTCAGGTCCGCCTCGCGCAGGAAGTCGGTGAGCGGCTGCCCGGCGCGGCGCTCCTCGGGGACGACGACCAGAGTGGCCCCGGCGAACAGGGAGTTGGCCAGCTCGCAGAAGGTGACGTCGAAGCTGGGCGAGGCGAACTGGGTCACCCGGTCCCCCGGCCCCGTACGGAAGCAGGCCCGGGCCCAGGCGACGAGGTCGGCCAGCGGCCGGTGGGGGATGATCACGCCCTTGGGCTCGCCGGTGGAGCCGGAGGTGAAGATGACGTACGCGCTGTTGTCCAGGCGCAGCGGGGCGCGGCGGTCGGCGTCGGTGGGGCGGTGTGCCGGGGTCCCCTCGGGCGGGGTGGGGGTGGTGACGGTGGCGGTGCCGGACCAGGCGCGGGCCGCCTCGGGGTCGCGGGCCACCACGACGCGGGCGTTCAGGGCGGCCGTCAGGCGGGCCAGACGCTCGGTCGGGTAGTCGGGGTCGAGAGGGGCGAAGACGCCGCCGGCCTTGGCGACGGCGAGCATGGCGATCTCCAGGTCAGCGCCGCGTTCCAGGGCCACGGCGACCGCGTCCTCGGGGCCGACGCCCAGCCGGATCAGGTGGTGGGCGAGGGCGTTGGCGCGGGTGTCGAGCGCGGCGTAGCCGAGGGTCTCGGCGCCGTCGACGACGGCGGGCAGGTCCGGGTGGGCGGCGGCCTGCTGCTCGAAGAGCGCGCCCAGGGTGGCCGGTCGGACCTCGGTGGTGTCGGAGTTGAAGGTGGTGAGGACCTGGGTGCGTTCGGCGGGGGTGAGCAGGTCGAGGCGGGCGAGCGGCTGCCCGGGGTCGCGGACCAGGGCGGCGGCCGCGGTGCGCAGATGTGCGGCGAGGCGGGCGGCCTCGCCCGTGGTGAGGGCGTCCTGGCGGTAGCGCAGCTTCAGCGCCAGTCCGCCGGGGGTGGGGGCGGCGACGAGGGTGAGCGGGTAGTGGGTGGCGTCCTGTCCGCTGACGGCGGCCACCCGCAGTCCGCCGAAGTCCGTCCCGCTCTCGCCCTGGCTGTTGCCGCTCTGGTCGACGAGGTAGTTCTCGAAGACGCACAGGGTGTCGAAGAGGGCGCCGTGTCCGGCCAGGCGCTGGATCTCGGAGAGGGCGATGTGGTGGTGGGCGAGGAGCGCGCCCTGCTCGCGGGCCACCCGTGCCACCAGCTCGGCCAGGCTCTCGGCGGGGCTGGTGCGGACCCGGACCGGGAGGGTGTTGATGAACAGGCCCACCATGTGTTCCACGCCGGTCAGTTCGGCGGGGCGGCCGGAGACGGTGGTGCCGCAGACGATGTCCTCGCGGCCGGTGGCCTCGCCGATCACCAGGGCCCACAGGGTCTGCACCACCACGGGCAGGGTGACGTCCAGGCGCCGTGCCAGGGCGGCAAGGTCGGCGCCGAGCCGGTCGTCCAGGGCGACGTCGAGGGTGGCGGGTTCGGCGGCCGGGCCCCCGGACAGGGCGGGCGCGAGGAGGGTCGGCCCCTCCAGGCCGGACAGCGCGGTGCGCCAGGCGGCCTCGTCGGCGTCCTTGTCGCGGGCGGCGGCCCAGGCCAGGTAGTCGCGGTAGGGGCGTACGGCGGGCAGCGAGGTGGTGGCGCCGTCCTCCCGGTAGAGGGTGAAGAGCTCCTGGACCAGGCGGGCGGTGGACCAGCCGTCCAGGAGGAGGTGGTGGTGGCTGAGGAGGAGCCGGTGGCGGTTTCCCCCGGTGCGGATCAGGGTGAAGCGGACCAGTGGCGGGGTGGCCAGGTCGAAGCGGGCCAGGCGGTCGCTCCCGGTGAGCGAGTCCAGGCGCCGGGCCGCCTCCTCCTCGTCCAGCGCGGTCAGGTCGACTTCGTGGAAGGGCAGCTCCACCTCGCGCGGGATCAGCGTGACGGCCTCGCCGTTCTTGCGCTGGCGGAAGGCGGCCCGCAGATTGGGGTGCCGCTCCAGCAGGGCCCCGGCGGCGCGGCGCAGCCGTCCCGTGTCCAGCTTCCCGTCGAGTTCCATGGCCAGCTGCACGGTGTAGACGTCCAGCGCGCCGTCGTCGTAGGACGACAGGAAGTACAGCCCCTGCTGAAGGGGGGACAGCGGGAGTATGTCCTGCAGTCCCGAGGGTGCGCCGGTCGTCACTGGGTCCTCCACTCGTCTTCGAATTCGTCGATCTCGTCCTGGCTCAGGGCCAGCAGGGACAGATCCGACGGGGTATGTCCGCCCGCGGCGCCGCGCGCGGCGGCCACCAGGGCGTCCAGCGCCTCCTGCCAGGTCGCGGCGAGGGCGGCGATCTCCTTCTTCGACACCAGGCGGTCGGCGTGGTGCCAGGTCACGGACAGCTCGGTGCCCGTGGGGCGGCGCAGGGCCGCGATGTTGAGGTCGACGGCGAGGTCGATGCCGAGGGCCGGGTCCTCGCGCCAGAGCGCCGAGGACTCGGGGGCGGGGGTCCAGCTCCCGTCCGTGCCGGAGGCGGTGGTGGCGCTGTCGGTGTCGGCGACCTCGAAGCGGCCCAGGTAGTTGAAGCCGATCCGCGGCTCCTCCAGGGCGGCGAGCCGGGGCCGGGACGCGGCGTCGAGGTGGCGCAGCTGCCCGTAGCCGAGGCCGCCGCCGGGGACCGACCGCAGCTGCTCCTTGACGTGCTTGAGCACCCGCCCGGCCTCGGCCGGGTCGGTGAGGGCCCGTGCCGCGTCCGCGCCGCCGAGGCCCAGGCGCACCGGGTGCACGCTGGTGAACCAGCCCACCGTCCGGGAGGGTTCGCGTCCGTCCAGGACTCCGGCGTCGCGGCCGTGTCCCTCC
Source organism: Streptomyces physcomitrii (assembly GCF_012273655.1). Taxonomy (GTDB): domain Bacteria; phylum Actinomycetota; class Actinomycetes; order Streptomycetales; family Streptomycetaceae; genus Streptomyces; species Streptomyces physcomitrii. The sequence goes on from NZ_JAAWWP010000014.1 coordinate 59,234, forward strand.
AGGCGCACCAGCGGCTCGGACAGCGCGTGCCGGCGGGCCGCCGCGAGGGTGAGCGCGGCGAGGAGCACGTCCTGCTCGGTGCAGTGGAAGGCGGCGGTGACCTCGCCGAGGACCGCCTCGGTGAGCGCGGCGGGCACCTGGTCCTCGTACCGGCCGAGGGTGTCGGGGGTGTCCCGGGCGGGGTCGGGTGCGGGCAGCGTTCCGGTCTCCGGCCGGGGGGCCAGGACCTGCTTCCAGTACGGGAGTTCCTCGCGGCGGGCCGCGGCGCCCTCGTGCAGGGCGCGGGCCCAGGTGCGGAAGGACACCTCGACGGGCGGCAGTACGCCGGTCTCCTCGGCGCACAGCTGCGCCAGGTCCGGCAGCAGGACCCGCCAGGACACCGCGTCCACGACCAGGTGGTGGGCGAGCAGCAGCAGCCGCCCGCCGCGGCCGGGGCCGCGGTCGAAGTGGACGGCGCGCAGCATCCGGCCCGCCGCCGGGTCGAGTTCGGCCACCGCCTCCCGCGAGTGCCGGGCGACGGCCTCCTCCAGGGTGGTGCCGTCCGGGGTGACGGTGCGCAGGACGCGGTCCGCGGGGGGCTGCTCGGGTACGTGCAGCAGCCAGCCGCCGTCGGGGCCGGTGCCGAGGCGGGCGCCGAGCACCGGGTGGTGGGCGCGTACCCGGTCCAGGGCGCGTTCCAGGCGGGCGGCGCTCAGTCCCGGGGGCAGGGTGACCAGGACGGACTGGCTGAAGTGCCGCCAGTCGCCGCCGCGTTCGCGCAGCGCGTGCATGACCGGGGTGGGCGGCACCTCGCCGCTGCCCGGGTCGTGGACGGCCTTGTCCTCCTGCGCGGGCCGGGCCACCTCGGCGAGGGCGGCGGGGGTGCGGTGCTCGAAGACCTGCCGGGGGGTGAGGACCAGGCCGCGCCTGCGGGCGGCGCTGACCAGCTGGATGGAGGAGATGCTGTCCCCGCCGAGCGCGAAGAAGCTGTCGTGGGCGCCGACGCTCTCCCGTCCGAGGAGGGCGGCGACCAGCTCGCAGAGCACCGTCTCGCTCTCCCCCACCGGCTCGGCTCCCGCGCCGTCGCCGGGGGCGGCGGGCTCGGGCAGGGCGGCGCGGTCCAGCTTGCCGCCCGCGGTGAGCGGGAACGCGGGCAGGACGAGGACGTCCGCGGGCACCATCGAGGCGGGCAGCAGCCCGGCGGCGTACCGGACCAGCTCGGGGCCGTCGACGCTGTCCGCGCCGGTGGTGGTGGCATAGCCGATGAGGCGGCCGCCGCGCTCGGGGTCGCGTACCAGGACGGCGGCGTCGCGCACCCCGGGGTGGGAGAGCAGGGCCGCGCGCACCTCGCCCGGTTCGACGCGCACCCCGGCCAGCTTGACCTGGTCGTCGGCGCGGCCGGTGAACTCCAGCTCCCCGTCCCGGTTCCAGCGCGCGAGGTCGCCGGTGCGGTACAGGCGCCCGCCCGGGGGGCCGAAGGGGTCGGCGACGAAGCGGGCGGCGGTGGCGGCGCTCTGCTGCCGGTAGCCGAGGGCGAGTTGGACGCCCGCCAGGTACAGCTCGCCGACCACGCCGGGCGGCAGCGGACGCAGCGCCGGGTCCAGTACGTAGGCGCGGGTTCCGGCGCCGGGGCGGCCGAGCGGCACCATGGGCCGCTCGCCGGGGCGGGCCGGGCGGGCGGTGACATCGACGGCGGCCTCGGCGGGCCCGTACTGGTTGACGAGTCGGCCGGGCAGGTGGGCGCAGTCGGCGGCCAGGCGGTCGCTGAGGGCCTCGCCGCCGCTGAAGATCCAGCGCAGGCCGGTGCAGCGGGCGGCCTCGGGCTCGGCGGCGAACAGGGCCAGCATCGAGGGGACGAAGTGGACGGCGGCCACCTCGTGGCGGCGGATCAGGGCGGCCAGACGCGCCGGGTCGAGGTGGCTGTCGCCGCCCGCCACCACCAGGGCGGCGCCTTCCAGGAGCGGGCCGAACAGCTCCCACACCGAGACGTCGAAGCCGGGGGCGGCCTTCAGGAGCATCCGCCCGCCGGGGCCGAGGGGGAAGCGGCGGCGGGTCCAGGCGAGCCGGTTGGCCAGCGCCCCGTGGCCGACGACCACGGCCTTGGGCTCGCCGGTGGAGCCGGAGGTGTGGATGACGTAGGCCGCCTCGGCGGGGTGGGTGGCGGGTGCGGGCAGGGTGCCGGTGGCGGGCAGGTCCTCGGCCGTCAGGAGCCGCCAGGGTCCTTGTGCGGGCAGCAGGTGGCGGTGGGCGCGGTCGGTGAGGACGGCCTGCGGCGGGTTCGCGGCGAGGATCCGGGCGAGCCGGTGCGGCGGGTGCGCCGGGTCGAGGGGCAGGTAGACGGCCCCGGCGTGGTGCGCCGCGTGCGCGGCCACCACCAGGTCGGCGCCGCGCGGCAGCAGCACCGCGACCGGTCCGCCCCGCTCCACCCCGGCGCCGGTGAGGGCCTCGGCGGCGCCGGTGACCCGGTCCAGGAGTGCGCCGTAGCTGAGCACGGTGTCCCCGTCGATGACCGCGGGCGCCTTCGGGGTACGTGCGGCCTGGGCCGCGAACGCCCGGGGCAGGCACGGCAGTTCGGCGTCGGCGACGGGGGGCTCGGCGGCGTTGAACTCTTCGAGGACGCGGTGGCGTTCGGCCTCGTCGAGCAGGTCCAGGGTGGCCGTCGTCTCGTCCGGGCGCAGGGCGAAGGCGGCGAGGACGCGCAGGAACCGCTCGGTGAGCGCCTGGGCGCCGGTCCGGTCGAAGAGGGCGGTGCGGTAGGTGAGTCCGCCGGACAGGGCGCCGCTCTCGCCGGGGTCCTGCACCAGCGTGAAGGTCAGGTCGAACTTGGCGGTGCGGGTGTGCACCGGCAGCGGGCTGCTGGCGAGCCGGCCGATCACGGGTCCGGACCCGGTGCGGCTCTGGTGGTTCAGCATCACCTGGAACAGGGGGTGCCGGGCGAGGGAGCGCTCCACCTCCAGCTCGTCCACCAGGCGCTCGAAGGGGACGTCGGCGTGGTCGAAGGCTTCCAGATCGCTCTCGGCCACCCGGGCCACCAGGGCGGCGGGTGTGGGGTCGCCGCTCACATCGGTGCGCAGGACCAGGGTGTTGACGAAGAAACCGGTCAGCTCGTGCAGGGCGGCCTCGCCGCGGCCCGCGATCAGGGTGCCCACCGGTACGTCGTCGCCCGCCCCGAGGCGCTGCAGCAGGACCGCGAGGGCGGCGTGGGCGACCAGGAAGGGGGTGGCGCCGGTGCGGGCGGCGAGCGCCGCGAGGCCCCGGCGGACCGGCTCGGGCACCTCGAACTCGACGACGTCGCCCTCGTATCCGGCCGCCGCGGTGCGCGGCCGGTCGAGCGGCAGGGGTGTCTCGGGCGGCAGTCCCGCCAGCCTCTCGCGCCAGTAGGCGAGCTGGCGGGCGAGTTCGCCGCCGGGGTCCTCCTCGCCGAGCAGCTCGCGCTGCCACAGCGTGTAGTCGGCGTACTGCACGGGCAGTTCGGCCCAGCCGGGCGCCGTGCCCGCCAGGCGGGCGGCGTAGGCGGCGGCGAGGTCGTCGAGCAGGGGGCGCACCGACCACTCGTCGCCCGCGATGTGGTGCAGCACGAGGAGCAGCACATCGCCCTGGCCGGTACGGGCGAGCAGGGCGCGCAGCGGCAGGTCCGTACCGAGGTCGAAGGGCCGGGTGGCCTCCCGCTCCAGGACCGCCGTCAGCTCCTCCTCCCCCGCCGCCTCGGCGGTGTCCAGGAGCAGCCGGGCGGTGGCGGTCGCCGGGTCCAGGACGAGCTGATGGGCCAGCCCCTCCAGGTCGGGGTAGCAGGTGCGCAGCACCTCGTGCCGGGTGAGCAGGTCGCCCAGCGCGGCGCGCAGCACCTCGGCGTCCAGGCCGCCGGTCAGGCGCAGCGCGATCGGCACGTTGTACGCGGCCGAGGGCTCGCCCGCCATCCGGTCCAGGAACCACAGCCGCTGCTGGGCCGCGGACAGCGGCAGCGGTACGGGGCGCTCGGCCTCCGGGTAGCGGCGCAGCGGCACTGTGGTGCGCCCGCCGGGGCGCAGCAGGCCCGCGAGCGCGGCGGGGGTGCGGGCCTCGAACAGCTCCCGCACGCTCAACTCGGCGTCCAGGGCGGCGCGTACGGATCCGACCAGGCGCATCGCGAGCAGCGAGTGCCCGCCGAGGGCGAAGAAGTCCTCCCCGGGGCCCACCTGTTCGCGGCCCAGGGCCTGGGCGAAGAGGCGGCACAGCACCTCCTCGCGGAGCCCGCCCGCCGGGGCCGCCGCGGTGGTGGTGGCGGTGGGGGCGGGCAGGGCGGCGCGGTCAGGCTTGCCGTTGGCGGTGAGCGCCAGGTCCTCGACCAGGACCACCTGGGCGGGCACCAGATAGGCGGGCAGTTCGGCGGCGAGCCGCTCGCGCAGGGCCTCGGGGGTGGGCGCGGCGCCGGGGGCGGGGACCGCGTAGCCGATCAGGGCGGGCCCGGCGGGCAGGTCCTCGCGCAGCACGACCGCGGCGCGGGCGACCTCCGCCAGGGCGGCGAGCGCGGCCTCGGCCTCGCCGGGCTCGATGCGGTAGCCGCGCAGCTTGACCTGGTCGTCGGCGCGGCCGAGGAAGTCCAGGGCCCCGTCCTGGCGGGTGCGGACCACGTCGCCGGTGCGGTACATCCGGGTCCCGGGCTCGCCGTAGGGGTCGGCGACGAAGCGTTCGGCGCTCGGCGCGGACCGGCCGAGGTAGCCGCGGGCGAGTCCGGCGCCGGATACGTACAGCTCTCCGGGCACCCCTTGGGCGACGGGCCGCAGGGCGGTGTCCAGGACGCGGACGGCCATGCCGTCCAGGGCGCGGCCGATGGGCAGGGGGCCGCCCGCGGCGAGGGCTTCGCCGTCGGGGCCGTACAGGGGCTGGGCGGTGGCGAAGGTGGTGGTCTCGGTGGGCCCGTAGCCGTTGACGATCCGCAGTCCGGGGGCGGCGTCGAGGGCGGCGCGCACTGCGCCGGGCGGGACGACGGCGCCGCCGGTCCACACCTCGCGCAGATGGGCGAAGGCGCCGGGGGCCTGTGCCGCGAGCAGGTCGAAGAGCCCGGCGGTGAACCAGGCCGCGTCCGCGGTGCCCCGGGCGAGCGACTCCTGCCAGCGGGCGGCGTCCAGCGGCTCGTCGGGCACCAGGACGGCCTCGCCGCCGCGGAGCAGGGGCACCCACAGCTCGTAGGTCGCCGCGTCGAAGGAGTGCGGGGAGTGCACCAGGACCCGCCGGTGGGCCGCGCCGTCGAAGCGGGAGTCGGCGGCCAGGGAGAGCAGGGCGTGCTGGGTGGCGGCGACGCCCTTGGGGCGGCCGGTGGAGCCGGAGGTGTACATCACGTACGCCAGCTGCTCCGGGTGCACGGCCGCCGGGGGCGGCGGTACGGAGCCCGCCCCGGCGACCGGTTCCATGCCGACCGGTTCCGCGCCGACCGGCACGGCGGTGACCTGCGCGGCGGTGACCGGTTCGGCGCCGACCGGCTGCCCGGTCTCCGCGGTGCCGACCGGTTCCCCGGTGTCCACCGTGAGGACGCGGCGGTCGCCGAAGTCCTCGTCCGCGTCGGCGGCGAGGGTCAGCACCAGCGGGGCACCGGCGGTGTCCAGGACCTGGTGGCGGCGGGCGGCGGGCCAGTCGGGGTGCAGCGGCAGATAGGCCGCGCCCACCCAGTTCACCGCGAGCAGCGCGGTGATCAGCTCGGGTGAGCGGGGCAGCGCGACGGCGACCGGGACCTCGGGGCCCGCGCCCGCGGCCCGCAGGCGCCCCGCCAAGTCGGCGGCGCGGTCGGCGAGTTGGCGGTAGCTGAGCAGCGGGTGCCCGGCGAGGGCGCGGACCGCGGTGGCCTCGGGAGTGGCGGCGGCGTGGTGGGCGACCGCCTGCGCGGGGCTCGACAGCCCGCCGGGCAGGGCGCGGGCGGGCCCCGGGACGGCCGGGGTGGTCGCGGGCAGGATGTCCAGCGCGCCCACGGGGGTGTCGAGGTCGGTGGCGAGGGCGTGCAGGGCGGTGGTGAGGGCGTCCAGGAGGCGAGCGGCGGACTCGGTGCCGTAGAGCTCGCCGCGGTGCTTGAGGACCAGGCGCAGCTGTCCGCGCTGGGCGGTGACGGCGAGGGTGAGCGGGTAGTGGGTGGCGTCCCGGCCGCCGACGCCGCGCACCGCGAGGCCCGCGGCGTCCTCGCTGGCGGCGAGGGCCTCCTCGTCGAAGGGGTAGTTCTCGAAGACGGTCATGGTGTCGAAGAGGGTGTCGACCCCGGCGGCGGCCTGGATGTCGGCCAGGCCCAGGTGCTGGTGGTCGAGGAGGGCTGCCTGGCCGCGGTGCAGGTCCAGGACACATCGGCGCAGGGTGCGGCCCGGCGGGGTGTGCACCCGTACCGGCAGGGTGTTGACGAAGAGGCCGAGCATGGACTCGGCGCCCGGCAGGTCGGCGGGGCGGCCGGAGACCGCGGCGCCGAAGACGAGGTCCTCGCGGCCGGTCAGCCGGGACAGCACCAGCGCCCAGGCGCTCTGCACCAGGGTGTTGAGGGTGGTGCCGCTCTCCCGGGCCGCCGCCTCCAGGGCCCGGCCGAGTTCGGGGCCGAGCACCCGGGTGCTCTCCAGTGAGGGCCCGGCCGGTGCGCCGGGGTCGGCGCCGGGGGCGACCAGGGTGGGTCCTTCGAGGCCGGCGAGCTCCTGCCGCCAGGCGGCGCGCGCGGCGGCGCGGTCGCGTCCGGCGAGGTGGGCCAGATGGTCGGCGTACGGGCGGCGGGTGAGCGGGGGCCGTCCGGCGTAGGCGGTGAACAGGTCGGTGAGCAGCAGCGGGGAGGACCAGCCGTCCAGGAGCAGATGATGGCTGGTGAGGAGCAGGCGCCAGGTGTCCTCGCCGGTGCGGGCCAGGGTGAAGCGGAGCAGCGGCGGGGCGTCGAGGGCGAAGCGGCGGGTGCGGTCCTCGTGCGCGAGCGCGGCGAGGTCCGCCTCCCGGCCGCGCAGGTCCTGTTCGCGCCAGTCCGGGGGCGGGCAGTCCGCGGGCAGGAACTGCACCAGGGTGCCGGTGGACAGCTGGCGGAAGCCCGCGTGCAGGATGTCGTGGCGCCGGACGACCTCCTGGGCGGCGGCGCGCAGCCGGGCCGGGTCGAGGGCGCCGGTGAGTTCGAGTTCGAGCTGGACGAGGTAGACGTCCTGGGCGTCCGGCCGGGACAGTGCGTGGAAGGCGAGGCCTTCCTGCAGCGGGCTGAGCGGCAGCACGGTGGCGGGCGCGGGGCGCAGCGCGTCGATCTCGGCGGCCTCGGCGCGGCTCAGGGCGAGCAGCGGGAAGTCGGCGGGGGTGCGTCCGGCGAAGCCGGGTTCGTGCGCGCGCTCGGCGAGTTCGGCCAGTGCGGCGGTGAACCGCTCGGCGAGCGTCTCGATCCGCGCCCGGTCGAGCGCGTCGCCGTCCCAGTTCCAGCGCACCGTCATGACCGGCCCGCCGGGGCCGTCCAGGGTGGAGGCGTGGACTTCGAGGAGGTGCCCGTCGAGGAGGGCGGGCAGGGTGGAGGTGTCCACGGCGTCGGATTCGGGTGCCGGGACCCATGCGCCGCCGGTGCGGGGGGTGAAGCGGCCGAGGTAGTTGAAGGCGATCTGGGCGCCGGTGGCGGCCTGCCCGTACAGGAGTCCGTAGCCGGTGCCGTGCCGGGGCACCGCGCGGGCGGCCTCCTTGGCGTTCTGCACGCTCCCGCCGCCGGGTCCTGCCTCGATCCGCAGCGGGTACTGGGTGGTGAACCAGCCGACGGTACGGGAGAGTTCGGCGCCCTGGACCAGGTCCTCGTGGCGGCCGTGGGACTCCACGTCGACCAGCACGCCGCCGGTGCCGGGTGCCAGGGCGTGGGCCAGGGCGCCGAGCAGGAGTTCGTCGGGGCGGGCGTGGAAGGCGGCCGCGACCCGGGTGAGCAGGTCGCCGGTGAGGGCGGCGGGCAGCTCGGTGCGCAGCTCACCGGCCGGGGCGGATCCCTCGGCGGGGGTGAACGGCGGCTGGGCGGCGGCGAGTTCGCCCTCCCAGTAGGCGCGCTCGTCCTCGTGGCGCTCGCGGGCGGACGCCAGCCCGCGGGCCCAGGCGCCGAAGGAGGTGCCCTCGGCGGGCAGGGCGGCCCCGGCGTGGGCCCGCTCCAGATCCGCCAGGAGGGTGCGCCAGGACACCGCGTCGACGACCAGGTGGTGCACCACGAGCAGCAGCCGTCCGGCGCGCCCCTCGCCGCGCGGGAAGTAGACCACCTCGGCCAGGCGTCCCTGCCGGGGGTCCAGGCTCTCGATCGCGGTACGGGAGTGGGCGGCGATCAGGGCGCGCAGCCGCGCCTCGTCGGCCGCCGTGGAGTCGGCGACGGTGAGCGGGACGGCGGCCTCGGGGTGGTGTTCGAGGAGGAGGGTGCCCTCGGGGGTGCCGGTGGCGCGGGTGCGGAGCGTGCCGTGGGCGGCGAGGAGCGCGTCCAGGGCGTGGCGCAGCCGCTGTTCGCCGCTGTCGGCGGGGACGGTGACCAGGAGGGCCTGGTGGAAGGTGCGCCAGTGCGCGGGCCGGTCGGCGAGCCAGCGCATCAGCGGGGTGAAGGGGACGGGCGCGAGGTCCGGGCCCGCCGCCTCGGGGGTGGTGCCGAGGCGGTCCACGGTCTCGGACAGGGCCTGGGGGGTGCGCAGTTCAAAGATCTGACGGGCACTCAGGTCCCAACCCGCGGCCCGGGCGCGGGCGACGAGCTGGATGGAGGAGATGCTGTCGCCGCCGAGCGCGAAGAAGGAGTCCTCGGCACCGGCCCGCTCCAGCCGCAGCACCTCGGCGAACAGGGCGGCCAGCTCGGCCGCCGGGCCCATTGCGGAATCGCCGCCGGCGGGCGCCTTCGGGGCGGGGGCGGGCAGGGCGGTGCGGTCGACCTTGCCGTTGGGGCTCAGTGGCAGGGCGTCCAGGACCGCGAGGCGGGAGGGCACCAGGTGGTCGGGCAGCCGGGCGGCCAGCGCGTCCAGGAGCGGCTTCTCGTGCAGGGCGGTGCCGGGCTCGGGCACCGGGTAGCCGACCAGCATCGGCCGGCCCGGGGTGTCCTCGCGCAGTACCGCGGCGGCCTGGCGGACCCCGTCCAGGGCGGCCAACGCGGCTTCCACCTCGCCGAGTTCGATCCGGAATCCGCGCAGCTTGACCTGGTCGTCGGCGCGGCCCAGGTACTCCAGGTCGCCGTCGGTGTTCCAGCGGGCGAGGTCCCCCGTGCGGTACATGCGCCTGCCCGCGGGGCCGTAGGGGTCGGCGAGGAAGCGGGTCGCGGACAGGGCGCTGCGGCCCAGGTAGCCGCGGGCCAGTCCGGTGCCGCTGACGTACAACTCGCCCTCGGTGCCGGGCGGAACCGGCTGGAGGCGGGCGTCCAGGAGGCGGAGGCCGGTGCCCTCGACGGCGCGGCCGATGGGCGCGGGGCCGCGCAGCCGGGCGGGGTCGCAGGCCCACAGGGTGGCGTCCACGGTGGTCTCGGTGGGGCCGTAGGAGTTGAACATCCGTACGCCGTGGGCGCGTTCGCGGATCAGCTCGGGCGGGCAGGCCTCCCCGGCGACGATCAGGGTGCTGCCCTCGGCGACCGCCTCGGCGGGCAGGGCGGCGAGCACGGCCGGGGGCACGGTGAGGTGGGTGACGCGGTGCGCGGCCAGGAAGGCGGCGAGGGGGGCGCCGAGGCGCTGCTCGGCGGGGACGATCTCCAGGGCGGCGCCCGCGCAGAGCGCCATCACGATCTCCCACACCGAGGTGTCGAAGCTGAGCGAGGCGAATTGCAGCACCCGCGCACCGGGCCCGGCGGCGAAGGCGCCCTGCACGGTGGCGGCCAGGTCCGGCAGCCCGCCGTGGGTGACCACGACGCCCTTGGGGCGCCCTGTGGAACCTGAGGTGTAGATGACGTACGCCGCCGAGTCGGGGCCGAGGGCCCGCCAGCCGCGGGCCTCCGGCGCCGGGGCCGCGGCGGTGAGCACGGCGGGCTCCAGGGGCAGGCAGTCGATGCCCTCCAGAGCGGTGCCGGGGGCGGTGACGGCGAGGCGGGGCGCGGCGTCGGTGAGCGTATGGGCGATCCGCTCGGCCGGGTAGCCGGGGTCGACCGGCAGATAGACCGCGCCCGCCTTCATGACGGCGAGCATCGCCACGACCGCCTCGACGGTACGGGGCAGGGCCACCGCGATCCGGTCCTCGCGGCGGGCGCCGCGCGCGGTCAGCTCGGCGGCCAACCGGTCGGCCGCCGCGTCGAGTTGACGGTACGTCAGCTCGGTACGGGAGCTGCCGTCCAGGCCGGGCCCGGCCAGTGCGGGCAGCTCGCCGTGGCGGCGCACCTGCTCCCCGAACAGGCCCGGCAGGGTGCCCGCCGCGCCGGGCAGGGCGGCCCTGGGGGTGAACGGGGGCAGCAGGGCGGCGCGTTCGGCCTCGTCCAGGAGGTCGAGGCGGTGCAGCGGGGTGCCGGGGTCCTCGGCGACGGCGCTCAGCAGGCGGACCAGGCGCCGGGCCAGGGCCTGGGCACCGGGCCGGCTGAACAGGTCCTCGGCGTACTCCAGGACGCCTTCCAGGCCCTCGGCGCCCTCGCGCTCCACCAGGGTGAAGGTGAAGTCGAACTTCGCGGAGCCGCCCCGGGCGGGCATCGTCGTGGTGGTCAGCCCGGGCAGCCCGATCTCACCGGCGGCGCGGTTCTCGTAGGCGAGCATCACCTGGAAGAGGGGGTGGCGGGCCAGCGAGCGGGTCGGGGCGAGTTCGTCGACGAGGGTCTCGAAGGGGACGTCGGCGTGGGCGTAGGCGGCCAGGTCGGTGGCGCGCACCCGCTCCAGGAGGGTACGGAAGTCGGGGTCGCCGGAGGTGTCGGTGCGCAGGACGAGGTTGTTGACGAAGAAGCCGACCAGCTCGTCCAGGGCGGCGTCGGTGCGTCCGGCGACGGGGCTGCCGATGACCACGTCGGTGCCCGCGCCGGTCCTGGTGAGCAGGGCGGCCAGCGCGGCGTGGGCGACCATGAACAGCGAGCTGGAGGTGGTGCGCGCCAGCTCCCGCAGCCGGGCGTGCACCTCGGCGGGCACCGTGAAGCGCGCGAAGCCGCCGCGGAAGCTGGGGACGGCCGGGCGCGGGTGGTCCGCGGGCAGCCGGGTCTCCTGCGGCGCATCCGCCAACTGCTCACGCCAGTAGGCCAGTTGCCCGGCGAGCAGACCGCCGTCCGCGGCCTCTCCCCCGTCCGCCGCGCCCTCCGGCGTCTCGGGATTCTCGCCGAGCTGTTCGCGCCGCCACAGGGTGAAGTCGGCGTACTGCACGGGCAGCGGGGGCTGTTGGGGCTCCTCGCCGCGGGCGCGGGCACCGTAGGCGGTGGCGAGGTCGTTCAGGAGGGGGCGGGCGGACCACTGGTCGGCGGCGATGTGGTGCACGACCAGGGCGATGACATGCTGCTCCGCGTCCAGGCGCAACAGGGTCGCGTGCAGCGGCACTTCATGTGCCACGTCGAAGGGCCGGGTGACCGCCTCGGTGAGCAGGGCGTCGAGGTCGCCGCCCGCCGCCTCGACCACCGTCAGCGCCTCGCCGAGCCGGTCGGGGGTGAGGATCTCCTGGCGCGGGGTGCCCTCCTCGGAGGGGAAGACGGTGCGCAGGCTCTCGTGGCGGAGCTGCACATCGCGCAGGGCCAGGCGCAGGGCGGTCACGTCGAGGGGTCCGGTCAGGCGGGCCACGAAGGGGATGTTGTAGTCCGCGCCGGGGCCGTGCAGCTGCTGGAGGAACCACAGGCGGCGCTGGGCGGCCGAGAGCGGGATGCGCGCGGGCCGGGGCCGGGGCACCAGCGGCGCACCGGCCGCGGCGGTGGCACCGGCGGCTCGGCGGGCGAGGGCGGCGACACTCGGCGCCTCGAAGACCTCGCGTACGGAGAGGTCGATACCGAAGGCGGCGCGCAGGCGCGAGGCGAGGCGGGTGGCGAGCAGGGAGTGGCCGCCGAGGGCGAAGAAGTCGTCGTCGGCGCCCGCCTTCTCGCGGCCGAGCAGTTCCGCGAAGAGACCGGCGACGATCTCCTCGTGCCAGGTGGCCGGGGCGCGGTGGGCGCCGCCGGTGATGTCCTCGGGCTCGGGCAGGGCGGCCCGGTCGAGCTTGCCGTTGCCGGTCAGCGGGAAGGCGTCGACCACCACGACGGCGGCGGGCACCAGATAGCCGGGCAGCCGCGTGGCGAGCTGCTCGCGCAGCCGGTCCCCGGGTACGGCGGTGGTGGTGAGCGCCCAGGCGACCAGGCGCACCGCGCCGTCGGGTCCGGGCCGGGCGAGGACGACGGCGTCGGTGACCCCGTCCAGGGCGGCGAGCGCGGCGCGGGCCTCGCCGGGTTCCACGCGGAAGCCGCGGATCTGCACCTGCTCGTCGGCGCGGCCGAGGTGGTCCAGGTCCCCGTCCTGCGTCCAGCGGGCCAGGTCGCCGCTGCGGTACATGCGGCTGCCGGGCGGCCCGTAGGGGTCGGCGACGAAGCGGGTGGCGGACAGGGCGCTCCGGCCCAGGTAGCCGTGGGCGAGGCCGGGGCCCGCGACGTAGATCTCGGCGGTGCGCTCGGCCCCGGCGGGCCGCAGCGCGCCGTCGAGGAGGCGGACCGAGAGGTCGTCCAGGGGGCGGCCGATGGGGCTGAGCGGGGCGGCCCCGGTGCCGTCGCCCTCGTCTGCGTTCCAGGTGCCTTCGGCGGATTCGGCAGATTCGGCGTCTGCGGCGTCTGCGGCTGATTCCAGGACGTGGTGGGTGACGTGCACGGTGGTCTCGGTGATGCCGTACATGTTGACCAGTTCGGGGCCCTCGGGCCCCGCGGCCCGCTGCCAGGCGGCCAGTCGCCCGGGCTCCAGGGCCTCGCCGCCGAAGACGACGGTGCGCAGGCTCAGGTCCGCGGGCCGGCCGTGGTCGAGGACGGCGTCGGTGAGCTGGTGGAAGGCCGAGGGGGTCTGGCTGAGTACGGTGACCCGCTCGCGGCGCAGCAGGGCGGCGAACTCCTCGGGGGCGCGGGTGGTCTCCCGGGGTACGACGACCAGGCGGGCGCCGTGCAGCAGGGCGCCGAAGATCTCCCAGACGGAGAAGTCGAAGGCGAAGGAGTGGAAGTAGCTCCACACGTCCTCGGCGCCGAAGGCGAAGAGTTCGTCGGTGGTGTCGAAGAGCCGCAGCACCTGGTGGTGTCCGATGACCACGCCCTTGGGGCGGCCGGTGGAGCCGGAGGTGTGGATGACATAGGCGGTGGCCGCCGGGTGCACCGGCACCGGGGCGAGGGGCTCGGCCCCGGCGAGTTCCCGCGCGGTGGCGGGCTCGTCCAGGACGCACCAGTCGGCCTCGGGCGGCAGCTCGGGCAGCAGGTCGGCGGTGGTCAGGGCGGCGACGGGGCGGGCGGCGGCGAGCTGGGCTCCGGCGCGGGCGGCGTGGGTGCCGGGCAGCAGCGGCAGATAACCGGCGCCGGTCTTCAACACCGCGAGGACGGCGCTGAGTTGGGTGAAGGAGGGCTCCAGGCAGAGCGCGACCAGGGTGCCGGGGCGGGCGCCGCGCTCGGCCAGCAGCCGGGCCAGGCGCCCGGAGTGGTCGTCCAGTTCGCGGTAGCTGTGGGCGCGTTCGCCGTCGGTGACGGCGAGGGCCTCGGGGCACGCGCGGACGGCCTCGGCGAAGCGGGCGGTGATGCTGTCCCCGGCGGCGGGGCCGGTGTCCTGCTCCAGGGCGGCGCCGTCGTCGAGGACGCGGCGGCGCTCGTGCGCGGAGAGCAGTTCGACCGCGCCGACCGCGGTGTCCGGGGCGGTGGCCAGGGCGGTCAGGACGCGCACATAGGCCTCGGCGAGGGACTGGGCGCGGGCGGCGGGCAGCAGGTCGGGGCGGTACCGCAGGGCGATACGGGGCTCGGGTCCGGGGTGGACGACGAGGGTGAGCGGGTAGTGGGTGGCGTCCTCGCCCACCGCGGAGGTGACGGTGAGTCCGCCCGCGGCCTGCGCCTCGTGCAGGGCGGCGGAGTCGACGCCGAAGTTCTCCACCACCAGGAGGGTGTCGAACAGCTCCCCGCCACCGGCGAGTTGCTGGATCTCGCCGAGGCCCAGGTGCTGGTGGTCGAGGAGAGCGGCCTGGGTGCGCTGCAGGGCGGTGGCGCTCTCGGCGAGGGTGCCCCACGGGGAGGCGGTGACGGGCACGGGCAGGGTGTTGATGAAGAGGCCGATCATCGACTCGGCGCCTTCGAGGTCGGCGGGCCGCCCGGAGACGGTGGTGCCGAAGACGGCTTCGCGGCGGCCGGTGAGCCGGATCAGGGTGATGCCCCAGGCGGCCTGGTAGGCGCTGGCGGCGGTCAGTTGGTGGCTGACCGCGAGTCCGGCGAGCGCGGCGCCCGCGCCCTGTGGCAGGCGCAGGTCGATCTGGTGCGGGGCCCGGGGGACGGCGGCGGTGGCGCCGGGCGCGGCCGGGCAGAGCAGGGTGGGCTCGGCCACCTCCCCCAGCGCGGCCCGCCAGGCCTCGGTGGCCGCCGCGCGGTCGCGCCCCGCCAGATGGGCGAGGAAGTCGCGGTAGGGGCGGACCTCGGCCAACTCCGTGGCGCCGTGGGCGTGATGGGCGTAGGCGGCGAAGAGCTCCTGACCGAACAGCGGCATCGACCAGCCGTCCAGGAGGATGTGGTGGGCGGTGACGATCAGGCGGTGCCGGTCCTCGCCCAGGCGCAGCAGGGTCAGCCGCAGCAGCGGCGGGCTCTGGAGGTCGAAGCGGTGGGCGCGCTCCTCGTCGAGGATCCGCTGTGCGCGGGCGCCGCGACCGCTCTCGTCCAGTCCGCGGAGGTCCTCCTCCCGGAAGGGGACCTCCCAGCTGGTGGGGATGACCTGGACGGGCCGGTCCAGGCCCTCGTCGACGAAGGCGGCCCGCAGATTGGCGTGGCGGGCGAGGACGGTGTCCACGGCCCGGCGCAGCACCGCGCTGTCGAGCTGTCCGCTCAGGCCGAGGACCAGGCGCAGGGTGTACACATCGGGGTTCGCGGTGTCGAAGCCCGAGTGGAACAGCAGCCCCTCCTGAAGAGGTGTCAGCGGAAGAATGTCCTCCAGGCCGTTGTCCACGCTCACCGGTTCCTCCATCGGGCTGCCAACTGTGCGGTCTGTTCGGGGGTCAGAGGCGACAGCGAGGCCGCCTTCTGCGTGGGCGCCGCGGGTGGTGCGGGCGCGGGTGGTGCGGGTGGTGCCGTGCCGGGGTTCCGGGCGGCGCGGGCGGCGGTGTGCAGCGCCTCGGTCCAGTGGCGGGCGAGGTCGGCGGCCGCCTCCTCGTCGAGGGCGCCGGGGGCCCAGGTCAGGCGGGTGTGCAGCCGGGGGCCCTCGGGGGTGTCCCGGGTGACGGCGTTGATCTCCACCGCGTGGGCCATCGGCAGGTCCTCGTCGAGGGAGCCGCCGAGCACCCCGGCCTCGGCGGCCGCGGTCCAGGGGGCCCGGCCGCCGGGGGCGGAGAAGCGGCCCAGGTAGTTGAAGGAGAGCGCCGGTGCCCCCTGCCGGGCGAGCGGGTTGCCCTCGGCGGGCAGCAGATGGCGCAGCAGTCCGTAGCCGATGCCGGAGTCGGGCAGGGCGAGCAGGTCCGCGCGCACCCGGGCCACGGCGGCGGCGAAGTCCTCGCCCCCGGCGGCTTCGAGCCGTACCGGGTAGAGGCTGGTGAACCAGCCGACGGTACGGGAGAGGTCCGCGCCCTCGCCGATCTGCTGCTCGCGGCCGTGGCCCTCGACATGGACGAGGAAGCGCGCCCCCTCCCCCGCGGTGTCCGGCGCGGGCCGGGCCCAGTCGCGTACGGCCAGGGCGAGGGCGGCGAGCAGGACGTGCTGGATCGAGGCGTCGTAGTGCCGCACCGCGCGGGTGAGCAGGGCGGTGGTGGGGGCGCTGTCCAGGACCAGGGTGTGGTGGCGGGCCCCGCCGACGGTGCCGTAGGCGGGTGCCGGGCGCAGCCGGGGCAGCCCGGTCCCGGTGGCCAGGACGTCCTGCCAGCGCGGCAGTTCGGCGCGGCGCTCCTCGGCCAGGGCGGGCAGCGAGCGGGCCCAGGCGGTGAAGGAGGTGGGCACCGGTGTCAGCCGGACCGGGGCGCCGGTGCGCACGGCCGCCCAGGCCTCGGCGAGGTCCTGGAGCAGGATCCGCCAGGAGACCCCGTCCACCACCAGGTGGTGCACCACGAGCAGCAGCCGGTCGCCGGTGCCGTCCTCGGTGCGGTAGCGGCGGGTGGCGAGCATCCGGCCGCGCTCGGGGTCGAGTCCGGCGGCCAGGGCGTCGACCTCGCGGGTGAGGCCCTCCTCGCCGGGCACCGTGGCGGTCTCGCCGCCGCCGGGCAGGTGGTGGCGCCCGCCCGTGCCGGGCGCGGGCACGGTCAGGGTGCCGGCGGCCCAGTCGACCCGGGCGCGCAGGAGCTGGTGGTGGGCGAGGACCGCGTCCAGGACGCGGGCGAGGGCCTCCTCGCCGATGTCCTCGGGCAGGGTGAGCAGCATCGACTGGCTGAACCGGCCGGTGGGGCCGCCCCGTTCGGCCAGCCAGTGCATGATCGGGGTCAGCGGCGCGCTGCCGTGCCCGGCGTCCGTGCCCCCGGCCGACGCGGCCGCGGTCGCCGGGGCGGTGGTGCCGCGGTCGGCGAGCAGCGCGGCCAGGCGGCGCACGGTGGGCCCTTCGAAGACCTCGCGCGGGCTCAGTGTCAGACCCGCGGCGCGGGCCTTCGCCACCAGCTGGAGGGAGAGGATGCTGTCCCCTCCGAGCGCGAAGAAGCTGTCCTGGGCGCCGACCCCGGGCAGCGAGAGGACCTCGGCGAACACGGCGGCCAGGGCCTCCTCGACCGGACCCTGGGGGGAGCTGTCCCCGATCGCCGCGTGGAAGTCGGGCGCGGGCAGGGCCGCCTGGTCGAGCTTGCCGTTGGCGGTCACCGGCAGCGCGTCGAGGGTGACGAAGGCGGTGGGCACCATGTGGTCGGGCAGGGTCCGCGCCAGCTCGGCGCGCAGGGCCTGGGTGTCCGGCTCGGCCCCCTGGTCCGCCACGAGGTAGCCGACCAGGCGCCGCGGCCCGCCGCCCGGTTCCTGACGTACCGTCACGGCGGCCGAGCGGATCTCCGGGCGGGCCTCCAACAGGGCGGTGATCTCGCCGGGTTCGACCCGGAAGCCGCGGATCTTGACCTGGTCGTCGGCCCGGCGGCGGTAGTGCAGCACGCCGTCCCCGTCGCGTACGACGATGTCGCCGGTGCGGTACATCCGCGAGCCGGGCCCTCCGAAGGGGTCGGCGGTGAAGCGCTCGGCGGTCAGGGCGTGGCGGCCCAGGTAGCCGCGGGCCAGACCCTCGCCCGCCGCGTACAGCTCGCCGGGGGTGCCGGGGGGCACCGGGCGCAGCATGCCGTCCAGGACGTACAGGCGGACGCCGGGCAGGGGGGTGCCGATCGGCGGTGGGGTCTTGCCGGACAGCGGGGCGCTCATGGTGACGCAGGCGGTGGCCTCGGTGGGGCCGTAGGCGTTGACCATGCGGCGGCCTGGTGCCCAGCGGGCGGCCAGCGCGGTGCTGCACGCCTCGCCGCCGACGACGAGGGTGGTGAAGCCGTCCAGGTCCTCCGGTTCCAGGCCGGTCAGCGCGGTCGGCGGGATCAGGGCGTGGCTGACGCGCCGGGTGCGCAGGACCTCGCCGAGGAGTTCCCCGGCCAGCGGACCCGGCTCGGGCAGCACGAGGGTGGCGCCGGTGGCCAGCGCCATCATCGTCTCCATCACGGAGGCGTCGAAGGACGGCGAGGCCAACTGCAGGACGCGGCTGGCGGGTTCGAGCTCCAGGCGCTCGGCCTGGGCGGTGGCGAGGGCGGCGAGCCCGGCGTGGGTCGTGAGCACGCCCTTGGGGCGGCCGGTGGAACCGGAGGTGTAGATGAGGTAGGCGGGGTGGGCGGGGGTGACCGGGACCGGGCCGGACAGCGCGGCCCGCGCAGCGTCCCCGGTGGCGTACGGCTCGGTACCGGTGCCGCCGGTGCCGGTGTCCGTGCCCGCGTCGGCGTCGGCGTCGGCGAGGAGGGCTTCCGGGAAGCGGTCGGCGAGGGCGCGGCAGCTGAGGACGAGGGCGGGGGCGGCGTCGTCCAGCATGTAGCGCACCCGCTCGGCGGGGTAGTCGGGGTCCACGGGCAGATGGGCGGCTCCGGCCTGCTGGACGGCGAGTTGGGCGACGACCAGGTCCACCGAGCGGGGCAGGGCGAGGGCGGCGAGGTCACCGGGGCGAAGACCCGCGGCGCGCAGCCGGGCGGCCAAGGAGCGGGCCCGGGCGTCGAGTTGGGCGTAGCTGAGGTGCTGGTCCGGCCCCTCGACGGCGGGTGCCCCGGGCCGTTCGGCGACCTGGCGGGCGACGAGCTGTGCCCAGGTCTCGGGGGCGGGGGCGGCCGGTGCCGGGTGTGCGGCGAGGGCGCTGTGCTCGGGTGCCAGGAGCATGTCCAGGGCGGCGACGGGGGTGCCCGGGGCCCGGGTGAGCAGGGCCAGGACGTGCAGGACCCGGTCGGCGAAGGCCCCGGCCCGGGCGGGGGTGAAGCAGCTGGGCTGGTACTTGACCCGCAGGGTGAGCCGGGGGCCGGGGACGGCGACCAGGGTGAGCGGGTAGTGGGTGGCGTCCCAGCCGCTGACCTCGCCGACCTCGAGACCGGCGGCCCGGCCGAGGGCGTCGAGGCCGTCGGCGGGGTAGTTCTCCAGGGCGGTGAGGGTGTCGAAGAGGCGGCTGTGGCCACTGGCCCGCTGGATGTCGGCCAGGCCGAGATGGTGGTGGGGCAGCAGGGTGGTGAAGTCCTCGCCGACCCGCCGGACCAGGTCCTCCAAGGGCTCCTCGGGCCGGATCCGTACCCGTACGGGCACGGTGTTGACGAAGAGCCCGATCATCTCGCCGACGGCGGGGACCTCGGCGGGCCGGCCGGAGACGACGGTGCCGAAGACGAGGTCGCGGCTGCCGGTGGCCGCCTGGAGGACCAGGGCCCAGGCGCTCTGCAGCAGGGCGGACAGGGTGAGTTCGCGGGAGCGGGCGAAGGCGGTGAGCGCGGCGGTCAGTTCGGTGTCCGCGGTGCGCAGGCACTCCTCGGGGATCTCGGTGGCGCCCGGTGCCTCCCCGGCGAGCAGGGTCGGGGCGCCGAGGCCGTCGAGGGCGGTGCGCCAGGCCTCCCGGGCGGCGCCGGTGTCCTGGGCGTGCAGCCAGCCGAGGTAGGTGGCGTAGTCGGGGCCCTGCGGGGCGGGCAGGTCGCCGCCGTGGCCGTGCAGGAGTTCGCGTACCAGCAGCGGCATCGACCAGCCGTCCAGGACGAGGTGGTGGCCGGTCAGGACGAGGTCGCTGGTGTCGGCGGTACGGCGGATCAGCAGGGCGCGCAGCAGGGGCGGGGCGGTGAGGTCGAAGCGGGCGAGGCGCTCGTCCTCGATACGGCGGCGGGCGCGGCGCTCGGTCTCGCGAGGGGTGCGGCGGGTGAGGTCGAGGGTCTCGACGTGGGCGCGGGCGGGGTGGGTCCGCTGGGTCCAGCCCTGGTCGGTGTGGGTGAAGGCGGTGCGCAGCGGGGCGTGGCGGTCGAGGAGGCGCTGCAGGGCGGCGGTCAGGCGCTCGTGGTCGACGGTGCCGGTCAGGGGCAGCACGGCCTGGACGTGGTAGACGTCCAGGGCGCCGGGGGCGGAGTGGTCGTAGTGCGAGAGGAAGAGCAGGCCCTCCTGCAAGGGGGTGGCCGGCCAGGGGCCTTCGGCGGAGGCGGCGGGGGCCGCGGCGGGCCGGGGCTCGCGGCGGGCGGCGGCGAGCAGGGCGCGGACGGTGCGGCGGCGGAAGACGTCCTGCGGGGTGAAGGCGAGCCCGGCCTCGCGGGCGGCGGCGACCAGCTGGATGGAGAGGATGCTGTCCCCGCCGAGCGCGAAGAAGCTGTCGTCGAGGCCGATGGTGTCCAGGTGCAGCAGGCGGGCGAAGAGGGCGGCGAGCAGGCGTTCCTCGTCGGTCTCCGGGGCGCTGAAGGCCTCCTGGGAGCCGAGCCGGGGGGCGGGCAGCGCGGCGCGGTCGAGCTTGCCGTTGGCGGTGACCGGCAGGGCGTCGAGGACGGTGAGGGAGGCGGGCACCAGGTGGGCGGGCAGCCGGGCGGAGAGGTAGGGGTCCAGGTCGGGGACGCTCCGGCCGGAGGCGGGGACGAGGTAGGCGGCGAGGTGGGCGGCGCCGGTGGCCGGGTCGGTGAAGACGGTGACCGCGCTGTGGGCGAGGGCCGGGTGGGCGTCGAGGACGGCCTGGATCTCGCCGGGTTCGATGCGCTGGCCGCGCAGTTTGATCTGGTCGTCGGCGCGGCCTAGGTGTTCCAGGGCGCCGTCGTGGCGCAGCCGGGCGAGGTCGCCGGTGCGGTAGAGGCGGGAGCCGGGCGGCCCGAAGGGGTCGGCGGTGAAGCGTTCCGCGGTCAGGGCGGGCCGGCCGAGGTAGCCGAGGGCGAGTTGGGGCCCGGCGAGGTAGAGCTCGCCGCCGACGCCGGGCGGCACCGGGCGCAGGGCGGCGTCCAGGACATGGGCGCGGGTGTTGGCGACGGGCCGGCCGATGGGGACGGCGGCGCGGGCGGCGTCGGCCCCGGTGGTGGCGTGGGCGGTGACGTCGACGGCGGCTTCGGTGGGTCCGTAGAGGTTGTGCAGGACGGCGGACGGGGCCAGCCGGGCGGCCCCCGCGACGGCGGCGGGCGGCAGGGTCTCGCCGCTGGCGAGGATCCGGGTCAGGTGGGCGCAGTCGGCCCGCTCGGCGACGGCGGTGAAGGCGGCCAGCATCGAGGGCACGAAGTGGACGGTGGTGATGCGCTCTTCCCGCAGGCGGCGGGCGAGGGCGGCGGGGTCGCGGTGGTCCTCGGGCCCGGCGGTGACCAGGGCGGCCCCGGCGAGCAGCGGCCAGAAGAGTTCCCAGACCGAGACGTCGAAGCTCGCCGGGGTCTTGAGCAGGACGCGGTCGGTGTCCGTGAGCCGGTAGGTGTCCTGGGCCCACAGCAGCCGGTTGACGATCGCGGTGTGGGTGATCACCACACCCTTGGGGGTGCCGGTGGAGCCGGAGGTGAACAGTACGTAGGCGGGGTCGCCCGGCAGCGGGGCCGTGGCGGTCGGGTGCGGTGCGGTGGCGTCGGTGAAGTCGGCGCGGGTGGGGTCCAGTTGGGGCAGGGCGGTCGGGTTGGTGTGCGCGGCGAGGGCGGTGGTGGTGACCACGGCGCGGGCGCCGGAGCGGGTGAGCAGGGTGCGGATCCGGGCGGCGGGCAGCTCCGGGTCCACCGGCAGGTAGGCGGCCCCGGCACGCTGGACGGCGTGCAGGGCGAGGACGAGTTCGGGTGAGCGGGACAGGGCGACGGCGACGATGTGGCCGCGCCGGGTGCCCAGCGCGGTGAGGGCGGCGGCGAGGTGGTCGGCCCCGGCGTCGAACTCGGCGTAGGTCCAGGAGCGTTCGCCGTCGGTGAGGGCCTGGTGGGCGGGGGTGCGGCGGGCCTGGGCGCGGACCAGGTCGGCCAGGGTCGCCGGGGGCAGGGCGCGGGCGGGCCCGGTGGCGGCGGCCAGGACCGCGCGGTGTTCGGCCTCGTCCAGTACGGGGGCGGCCGACAGCGGCGCCTCGGGGTGGGCGGTGCACCAGTGCAGCAGGGCGGTCAGGCGGCGGGCCAGGCCCTGGACGGTCTCGGGGTCGAACAGGGCGGTGCGGTAGTTGAACGCGGCCTTGAGGCCGTGCTCCGCGCGGGAGTCGGGGTCCTCGACGACGGCGAGGGTCAGATCGAACTTGGCGCCGCGCAGCTCCACGAGTTCGGCGGCGACGGGGGTCCCGCCGAAGTCGGTGGGCTCACCGGGGGCGCGCTGGTGGATCAGGGCGACCTGGAAGAGGGGGTGGCGGGACAGCGAGCGCTCGGGGTCGAGCGCGTCCACGAGCTGTTCGAAGGGCAGTTCGCCGTGGTCGAAGGCGTCCAGGTCCACGGACCTGACCCGCTGGAGGAGTTCGGCGAAGGAGGGGTCGCCGGAGGTGTCGGTGCGCAGTACGAGGGTGTTGGCGATGAGGCCGGGCACCTCGGCGAGGGCCGGGTCGGCGCGGTTGCTGAGGACGGTGCCGAGCGGCAGGTCGGTGCCCGCGCCGTGGGCGGTGAGCAGGGCGGCCAGGGCGGCGTGCAGGACCATGAAGAGGCTCGCGCCCGCCTGCTCGGCGAGGTCGGCCGCGGCCCGGTGCACGGCGGCGGGCAGGGTGAACTCCACGGAGTCGCCGTGCTGGTCGACCTCGCCGGGGCGGGGCCGGTCCAGCGGCAGCGGGATCTCGGCGGGCGCCCCGGCGAGGACGGTGCGCCAGTGGGCGAGGAGTGCCTCGGCGCGGGGGGCCAGGGTCTGTTGCTGCCACAGGGTGTAGTCGGCGTACTGGTGGCGCGGCCCGGGCGGCAGCGGGGTGCCCTCGCGGCGGGCGGTGTAGAGGCGGGCGAGGTCGGCGAGCAGGGGCCCGGTGGAGAACTCGTCGACGGCGATGTGGTGCAGCAGCAACAGCAGGTGCCGGCCGCCCTCCCGGTCGTGGAGGAGGTAGCTGCGCAACGGCGGCCGGGTGGTCAACTCGAAGGGCTCGGCGGCCAGTTCGCGGGCGGTGGCCACCGGGTCGGTGGTGGCCACGGTGCGCGGGGCGGGCACCTCGGCGGCGTCCAGGATGTGCTGGACGGGGACGCCGTCGGGTCCGGCGGGGTAGGCGGTGCGCAGGATCTCGTGGCGCTCGGCCAGATCCGCGAGGGCCTCGGTGAGCGCGGTCTCGTCGAGGGGGGCGGCGGGGTGCAGCAGCAGCGGCACGGTGTAGGCGTGCGCGGTGCCGCCGAGGCGGTGCAGGAACCAGAGCCGGGCCTGGGCGGGTGACAGCGGCAGCACGGCGGGGCGTGCGGCGCGGGTCAGCGGGGCGGGGCCCGCCGTGGCCCCGGCGTCGGCGTCGGTGGTGCCGGTGAGGTGGGCGGCGAGGGCGGCGACGGTGCGGGCCTCGAAGAGGGTGCGCACCGCCAGGTGGGTGCCGAGCTCGGCGCGGATGCGGCCGGCGAGCCGGGTGAGCAGCAGGGAGTGGCCGCCCGCGGCGAAGAAGTCGTCCTCGACGCCGACCGCCTCGGTGCCCAGGATCTCGGCGTACAGGGCGGCGAGTTGCTCCTCCAGGGGGGTGCGCGGGGCGCGGCCCGGTACCGCGGTCGGGGTGGTGGGGGCGGGCAGCGCGGCGCGGTCGAGCTTGCCGTTGGCGGTCAGCGGCAGCGCGGCGAGGGGGACGAAGGCGGCGGGCACCATGTGCTCGGGCAGCACCGCGGCGCAGGTCTCGCGCAGCTGGTCGGCGGTGGCGGTCCCGGTGGTGTAGGCGACCAGGCCGTCGCCGGTGGGCAGGTCGGTGCGCAGCACGACGGCGGCGGTGCCCGCGTCCGGGTGGCGGCCGAGGACTGCCTCGATCTCGCCGGTCTCGATACGGAAGCCGCGCAGCGAGACCTGGTTGTCGGCGCGGCCCAGGTAGCTCAACTCGCCCTGGCCGCTCCAGCGGGCGAGGTCGCCGCTGCGGTACATCCGGGTGCCGGGCTCCCCGAAGGGGTCGGCGGTGAAGCGTTCGGCGGTCAGCGCGTGCCGGCCCCGGTAGCCGCGGGCCAGTCCGGGTCCGGCGACGTACAACTCCCCCGCGACGCCCGCGGGTACGGGGCGCAGGGCGGCGTCCAGGACGTACAGGCGCAGGTCTTCGAGGGCGCGGCCGACGGGGCTCAGTCCGCGGTGGGCGGCGTCGGCGGCGCGGGCGGGGGTGAGTTCGTGGCCGGTGACGTGGACGGTGGTCTCGGTGATGCCGTACATGTTCAGCAGCCGCGGCGGGCGCGGGCCCCGGAGCCAGGGAAGGGTGCGGCCGGGTTCGAGGGCCTCGCCGCCGAAGACGATCCAGCGCAGGCTGCCGGGCACTCCCCCGCCCTGGGCCAGGGACTCGGTGAGGGCGGTGAAGGCGGTGGGGGTCTGGTTGAGGACGGTGACCCGCTCCTCGTGGAGCAGGCGCAGGAAGTCCTCGGGTGAGCGGGTGGTCTCGTGGTCGACGAGGACCAGGCGGCCGCCGGTGAGCAGAGCGCCCCACATCTCCCAGACCGAGAAGTCGAAGGCGTAGGAGTGGAAGAGGGTCCACACGTCCTCGGGGCCGAAGGCGAAGGGGTCGCGGGTGGCGTCGAAGAGGCGGGCCAGGTTGCGGTGGGTGACGACGACGCCCTTGGGGGCGCCGGTGGAGCCCGAGGTGTAGATGAGGTAGGCGGCGTGGTCCGGGTGCAGGGGAGCGCGGCGTTCGCCGCCGGTGATCCGGTGGCCGGGGGTGCGGTCGAGGAGGGCGCGCAGCTCGGGGTCGTCCAGGTCGACGACGGGCACACCGGTGCTCTCGCCGGTGTCCGTACCGGTGGTGGTGAGCAGGAGGGCGGGCCGCGCGTCCGCCAGGGTGTGGCGGATGCGGGCGGCGGGGTAGCGCGGGTCGACGGGTACGTAGGCGGCGCCGGTCTTGGCGACGGCCAGGACGGCTTCGATCAGGGCCGGACAGCGGGGCAGGAGCAGGGCGACGCGGTCCTCGGGGCCGATGCCCCGGCCGATCAGGTGCCGGGCGAGCCGGGTGCTGCGCCGGTCGAGGTCGGCGTAGGAGAGGTGGCCGCCGCGGTGGGTGAGGGCGGTGCGGGAGGCGGCGGCCTCGGCGGCGGCGGTGAAGCGGTCCACGACATGGCGGTGGCCGTCGTGGTGGGCGGTGGGGTTGAACTCCCGCAGCAGGGTGCGCTGTTCGGCGCCGCTGAGCAGCGGCAGCCGGCTGAGGCGGGTGTCCGGGGCGGTGACGGCCGCGGCGAGCAGCCGGAGCAGGCGCTCGGTGAGGAGGCGGGCGCTCTCCTCGTCGAAGAGGTCGGCGCTGTAGTTGACGGCGCCGTCCAGGCGGCCGGTGCCGGTGTGGTCGGTGAAGCCGACGACCAGGTCGAGCTTGGCGGTGTCCGTCTCGCGCAGCCCGAAGTCGGCGTCGAGGCCGGGGGCGGAGAAGGGCAGCGGTCCGCGCACCTGGTAGGTGAGCATCACCTGGAAGAGCGGGTTGTGGGCGCGGCGTTCGGGGTTGAGGGCCTCCACCACGCGTTCGAAGGGCACGCCCGCGTGGTCGAAGGCGTCCAGGGTGGTGCGGCGCACCCGCTCCAGGAGTTCGCCGAAGCCGGGGTCGCCGGACAGGTCGGTGCGCAGGACCAGGGTGTTGACGAAGAAGCCGACCAGGTCCTCGGTGTCCGGGTGCTCGCGTCCGGCGCTGGGCACGCCGAGCGGGATGTCCTCGCCCGCGCCGAGGGCGCCGAGCAGGGCGGCCAGCGCGGCCTGGAGGACCATGAAGGGGGTGGTGGCGGTCCTGCGGGACAGCTTCCGCAGGGCGTCCGCGGTGGGGGCGGGCACGGTGAAGGGGACGTAGCCGCCGCGGCCGGTGGGCTGGGCGGGGCGGGGCCGGTCGGTGGGCAGGTCGAGGACGGCGGGGGCACCGGCGAGGCGGGCGCGCCAGAAGTCGAGCTGCTCCTCGCCGGTCTGCTGGAGTTCCCGCTGCCACAGGGCGTAGTCGGCGTAGTCGACGGGCAGTTCGGGCCAGTCGGGGGCGCGGTGCTCGCGGCGGGCGGCGTAGGCGGTGGACAGGTCGGAGAGCAGCGGGGCGGTGGACCACTCGTCCCCTGCGATGTGGTGCACGAGCAGCAGCACGGTGAGCCGCTCGCGGCCCCGCTCGTCGTGCTCGCCGGTGAGGATGCTCAGGCGCAGCGGCGGCTGGGTGGTCAGGTCGAAGGGTTCGGCGGCCAGTTCGGCGAGCAGGCGCTCGCGTGCCGCGGCGTCGCGGACGGTGTGGCGGGTGCACTCGGGTGCCCGGTCGAGGATCTGCTGCCGGGGGCCGTCGCCGTCGTCGGGGAAGACGGTGCGCAGGACGGCGTGGCGCCGGACCACGTCGGCGAGGGCCCCGGTGAGGGCGTCCTGGTCGACGGTGCCGGTGAGGGTGAGGACGAAGGGCAGATGGTAGGCGGTGCCCGTCTCGCCCAGGCGGGCCAGGAACCAGAGCCGGGCCTGCGCGGGCGACAGCGGCAGGCGCGCGGGGCGTTCCCGGCGCACCAGTGCCGGGGCGGCCGGACCGTCCGCGGCGGCGGGGCGGCCCCGGGCGGCGAGGGCGGCGACGGTGGGCGCCTCGAAGAGGTGGCGTACCGTCAGGTCCTCGCCGAGCAGGGGCCGGGCGCGGGCGACCAGGCGGGCGGCGAGCAGGGAGTGCCCGCCGAGGGCGAAGAAGTCGTCCTCGGCGCCCACCTCGTCCAGGCCGAGGATGTCGGTGAACAGGGCGGCGAGCGCCTGTTCCCGGGGTCCGCTCGCCGGGCGTGAGCTGCCGGCGGCGGCCGGGGCGGGCGCGGGCAGGGCGGCGCGGTCGAGCTTGCCGTTGGGGGTCTGCGGGAGGGCGTCGAGGACCAGGCAGAGCGAGGGCACCAGGTAGGCGGGCAGCCGGGTGGCGGCCTCCCGGCGCACCTCCTGGGCCTCCCGCTCGTCGCGGGGGCCGACGAGGTAGGCGATCAGGCGGGGGGTGCTCTCGCCGCTCTCCTGGTGGGCCAGGACGGCGGCGTCGCGTACCCGCGGGTCGCGGCGCAGCACGGCGGCGACCTCGCCGGGTTCGACGCGGTGGCCGCGGATCTTCACCTGGTGGTCGGCGCGGCCGAGGATCTCCAGGCGGCCGTCGGCGCGGCGGCGGGCGAGGTCGCCGGTGCGGTACATCCGGGTGCCGGGCGGCCCGTAGGGATCGGCGGTGAAGCGCTCGGCGGTCAGGGCGCCCCGGTCGAGGTAGCCCTGGGCCAGCCCGTCACCGGCGAGGTAGAGCTCGCCGGTCAGTCCGTCGGGTACGGGGCGCAGCCGCCGGTCGAGGACGTGGGTGCGGGTGTTCCACAGCGGGCTGCCGACGTGCGGGGCGGCGAGGTCCCGGTCGGTCTCCAAGGTGGCGGCGGTGGACCAGATGGTGGTCTCGGTGGGGCCGTAGAGGTTGGTCAGGCCCCTGCCGAGTGCGGCGAGGCGGGCGGCGAGATCGGGGGCGAGGGCCTCCCCGCCGGCCAGGACCCGCAGGGGGCGGACGGCCTCGGGTGCCTGCTCGGCGAGGGCCCGCCACAGGGAGGGGGTGGCCTGCATGACGGTGGCGCCGGTGCGGGTGAGCAGGGCGGCGAGCAGGCGGGGGTCGCGGACCTCCTCGCGGTCGGCGAGGATCACGGTCGCCCCGCGGGTCAGCGGCAGGAAGAGTTCGAGGGCCGCGATGTCGAAGCCGACGGTGGTCACCGCGAGGAGGCGTTCCTCGCCGGTGAAGGCGAGTCGCTCGGCGGTGGCGAGCAGGAAGTTGGTGAGGGCCCGCTCGGGGACGACCACGCCCTTGGGGGTGCCGGTGGAGCCCGAGGTGTGGATGACGTAGGCCGGGTGCCCGCCGTGGCGGATCGGCGGCAGCGGCAGCGGCTCGGCGGCCTCGATGCGGGAGCGGGTGCCCGGGTCGGTGGGGTCGACCAGGGCGGCGGCGCCCGGGGGCGCGGCCTCGGGGCGGTCGGTGACCAGGAGGGCGGGGCGGGCGTCGTCGAGGAGGGTGGCCAGGCGGGCCGCCGGGAAGTCGGGGTCGAGCGGCAGGTAGGCGGCGCCGGTGCGCAGCACGGCGAGCAGGGCGGGCAGCAGCAGGGGGCCGCGGGGCAGGCTGACGCCGACGAGGGTGCCCGGGCGGGCGCCGTGCGCGGCGAGGACGGTGGCCAGGCGGGCGGCCCGCTCGTCGAGTTGGCGGTAGGTGAGCTGCTCGCCCTCGCTGTGCAGGGCGATCCGGTCGGGGGTGCGGGCGGCCTGGGCGGCGATCAGGTGCGCCGGGGAGGCAGCGGGCAGGGCCCGGGCGGTGGCGGCGGCCTCGGTGGCCGGGCGGGCGTGTTCGGCGGGGGTGAGGAGGTCCACGTCGGCGAGGGGCCGGTGCGGGTCGGCGGTCAGCTCGTCGAGGAGGCGGACGTAGGCGGCGGCGAAGCGCGCGGCGTCGGCCGCGTCCCACAGGGCGGTGCGGTACTCGAGGAGGGCTCCGGCCTCGCGCCCCGCGCCCTGTTCGCTGACGGTGAGCTGGAGGTCGAACTTGGCCTCCCCGGTGTGCACCAGCCACGGCCGCCCGCTCTGCCCGGGCAGCAGGGGCCGCTCGTCGAATTCCTCGCGTACGGCGAAGAGGATCTGGAAGAGCGGGGTCAGGCCGGTGCTGCGGGGCGGGTTGAGCGCCTCGACGATCCGCTCGAAGGGCACGTCCTGGTGGCTGAGGGCGCCCAGGTCGCTCTCCCGTACCCGGGCCAGGAGTTCGTGGAAGGTGGGGGTGCCGGAGGTGTCGGTGCGCAGGACGAGGGTGTTGATGAAGAAACCGGCGGCCTCCCGCAGCGCCTCGTCCTCGCGTCCGGCGACCGGGGCGCCGACGACGATGTCCTCACCGGCGCCCAGCCGGGTCAGGGTGGCGGCGAGCGCCGCGTGCAGGACCATGAACACCGTGGTGCCGGTGGTACGGGCGAGTTCGGCCACCCGGGTGTGCAGGGGGGCGTCGAGGGTGAAGCCGTGGGTGGCGGCCCCGCCGCCGGTGCGGCGGGGGCGGGGCCGGGCCCAGGGCAGCGTGATCTGTTCGGGCGCCTGGTCCAGAGCCCGGCGCCAGTAGGCGAGTTGGGCGTCCTCGGTGGCGGGGGCGGTGCGCCGCTGCCACAGGGTGTAGTCCGCGTACTGCACCGGCAGCGGGGGCAGGTCCGGCGCCTGGCCACCGGCGCGGGCGGCGTAGGCGGCGGCCAGGTCGCGCAGCAGGGGGGCGAGGGACCACTCGTCCCCGGCGATGTGGTGCACCACGAGGAGCAGCACCTGCGCGGCACCACCGGTGGTGTCGCGGGTGGTGAACAGGTGCGCGCGCAGCGGGAGTCGGTCCTCGATCCCCAGCGGGCGGGCGGCCGCCGCGCGCAGGGCGGACTCCTCCTCGGCGGGCGAGTCCAGGTGCCGCTGTTCCAGGGGGACGGTGAGGGCGGCGGCCTCGCGGATCTCCTGGCGGGGCTCGTCGCCGGTCGGCGGGAAGACGGTCCGCAGGACCTCGTGCCGCGCCAGTACGTCGCGCAGGGCGGCCCGCAGCGCGGCCGGGTCGAGCTCGCCGGTCAGGCGTACGGCGAGCGGGATGTGGTACGAGCCTCCGGCCGGGTCCGCCTGGTGCAGGAACCACAGGCGGCGCTGGCCGGGCGAGAGCGGCAGCCGCTCCGGGCGGGGCTCGGGGCGCAGCGGCGGGCGGGCCCCGGCGGCGTGCTCGCTCGGGGCGGCGAGGAGCGCGGGGGTGGGGTGGTCGAACAGGGTGCGCACCGGCAGTTCGACGCCCGCCGCCGCGCGCAGCGCGGTCATCAGGCGGGCGGCGCTGAGCGAGTGCCCGCCGAGGGCGAAGAAGTCGTCGTCGGCGCCGACCTCGTCGAGGCCGAGGACCTCGGCGAAGAGGCGGCACAGGAGTTCCTCCCGGCCGGTGGCCGGGGCCCGGCGGCCCGCGGCGGGGGCGGTGATCTCGGGCAGGGCGGCCACGTCCGTCTTGCCGTTGGGGGTGCGCGGCAGGCGGTCGAGGGCGCGGAAGTGGGCGGGGATCAGATGGGCGGGCAGCCGCTGGGCGAGGTGGGCGCGCAGCGCGGCCTCCTCGGCGGCGCCGACGTAGAAGGCTGCCAGGACCGCCTCGCCGCCTCCGGCGGGGGGCCGGGCGGTGACGGCCGCTTCCCGCACGGCGGGGTGCGCGTTGAGGGCGGCGGCGACCTCGCCGGGTTCGACGCGGTGGCCGCGGATCTTCACCTGGTGGTCGGCGCGGCCGACGATCTCCAGTCGGCCGCCGGTGGTCCAGCGGGCCAGGTCGCCGGTGCGGTACATCCGGGCGCCGGGCGGGCCGTAGGGGTCGGCGGTGAAGCGTTCGCCGGTCAGGGCCGGGCGGTTGAGGTAGCCGTCGGCGACGCCGTCACCGGCGAGGTAGAGCTCGCCGGTGGTCCCGGCGGGCAGCGCGTTCAGGCGGTGGCCCAGTACGTAGGCGCGGGTGCGGCGCAGCGGGGAGCCCGCGTGCGGGAGGGTGCCGGGCTCCAGGGCGGCGGCGGTGGACCAGATGGTGGTCTCGGTGGGGCCGTAGAGGTTGGTCAGGCCCGCGCCGAGACCGGACAGGCGCTCGGCGAGGTCGGGCGCGAGGGCCTCGCCGCCGCTGAGCAGGCGCACCCCCGCGAGGGCCCCCGGATCGGCCTCGGCGAGGAGCCGCCACAGCGAGGGCGTGGCCTGGACGACGGCGGGCCGCTCGGCGCGGATCAGGGCGGTGAGGGCGAAGGGGTCGCGCACCGTCTCCGCGTCGGCCAGGACCACGGTCGCGCCGCAGATCAGCGGCAGGAAGAGTTCGAGGGCGGCGATGTCGAAGGAGACCGTGGTCACCGCGAGCAGCCGCTCGCCCTCGGCCGGACGCGGCCCGGCTGGCAGCGCCGCCAGGAGATTGGCCAGCGCCCCGTGGGAGACGACCACGCCCTTGGGGGTGCCGGTCGAACCGGAGGTGTAGATGACGTAGGCGGTGTCCCTCTCCCCCACCGCCGCGCCCGCACCGACATCGTCGCCGGGGGCGGTGTCGAGGGCGGTGCCGTGCTGGTCCACGGTGACCTCGGGCACGGTGGCGTCCGCGGTGCCGGGGCGGTCGGTGACCAGGAGGGCGGGGGCGCTGTCGGTGAGCATCTGCCGCAGGCGCCCGGCGGGGTAGGCGGGGTCGAGCGGCACGTATCCGGCGCCGGTGCGCAGCACCGCGAGCAGGGTCACCAGGAGAGCGGGCGCCCGGTCCAGGCTGACGGCGACCAGGGTGCCGCGGCGGGCGCCGCGCGCGGCCAGGACACCCGCGAGCGCGCGGGCGCGGGCGTCGAGGGCTTCGTAGGTCAGGGTGTCCGCGCCGCTGCGCAGGGCCGGGGCCCCGGGGGTGGTGCGGACCTGGGCGCCGAAGGCCTCGGTGAGCAGGGGTGCCCGGTCGGGGGTGCCGGATCCGGTGGCCCAGGTGCGGGTCAGCTCGCGGTGTTCGGCGGGGCCGGTCAGCGGCAGTCGGGCCACCGGGGTGTCCAGGCGGTGGGCGGGCAGCTGGGCGAGCAGGGCGGTGAACCGGTCGGCGTGGGCGGCGAGTTCGGCCTCCTCGTAGCGGCCGGGGTGGGCGTCGAAGAAGAGCTGGAGGGCGCCGTTCGCGTCCTGGGTGGCGGTGACGGTGAGGTCGTCGACGGCACCGGCGGCCAGGTAGTGGGTGGTGGCCGCGCACCGCCCGAAGGACAGCTCGGGGGCGAAGGGCTTGATGTTGACGTGCGGGCCGACCAGGGTGCGCCCCTGGCCGAACTGGCGCAGATCGCGGCGGAGTTGCTCGCCCCGGTAGCGCTGGTGGCGGCGCTGGGCGCGCAGGGCGTCCTTCACCCGGCCGAGGAGCCCGGCCAGGGTGTCACCGGCGGTGACCGCGAGCCGCAGGGGGACCACGTTGACGGCGGTGGTCGGCACCCGCAGCTGGCTCCCGCTGCGCCCGGTCACCGGCAGGCCCACCACGGCCTCCGCCGCGCCGCCGAGGCCGGTCAGATACAGCGCCCAGGCGGCGAGCACGGCCTCGGGCCAGGTCGCCTTGGCCAGACCCGCGGTGGCGGCCAACTCCCGTACGGCGGCGGGGTCCAGGCCCCGGCGGACCCGCAGGAAGGTGGAGGCCGGGGGCGTGTCGCCCTGGTGGCGGCTGAGGGAGACCGGGCGCGGCCGGTCGGCGAGGTGCTCCTGCCAGAAGGCGGCGTCGCGGCCGCGCTGTGCGGAACGGGCGTACTCCCGGTCGACGGCGACGGCCTCCCGCAACGGCAGGGTCCCGGCCTCCGGCAGGGGCTCGCCCGCGTCCAGGGCGCGGTAGAGCGCGGCGACGCGTTCGGCGACACGCGCGAACCCGTAGCCGTCCAGGAGGATGTGGTGGCAGCGGTGGTACCAGAGCCAGCGCTCCTCGCCCGTGCGCAGCAGCGCGTGGCGGTAGAGGCGGCCGCCGACCAGGTCGACGGGGCGGCTCCGGTCCCCGTCCATCCAGGCCAGCGCCGCGGCCTCCGGATCGGCCTCGTCCCGCAGATCGACCGTCTCCGGCGCCTGGGGGGTGTGTGCGCCGACCAGCTGCCGGACGGCCTCGGCACCGTTCTCCTCGGGGTCGGTGTCACCGGTCGCGTCGCCGGTGACGGAACCCGCGGCGCCGCCCTCGCAGCCGGTGCCGTGGTTGTCGGTGGTGGCGTCGTAGTCAGAGGTGTCGTCGTCGCCGGTGGTGAAGCGGACGGTCAGGGCGTCGGTCTCCGCCAGGGTGTGCCGGATCGCCTCGGCGAGCAGCTCCGGCCGGAGCGGTCCGGTCAACTCCACGTACTCGGCGGCCAGATGGGCGCATCCGGCCGGGTCGAGCCGCTGAGCGGTCCAGAGGCCCTGCTGTGCCGAGGTGAGCGGCAGGCGGTCGCGGTGGGGGCTCATGCGCGTGTTCTCCCGGCAGGCTGACGCACCGGTCATCGGCCGGTGGGGGGCTGTGGTCCTGGACGGCACCCGGCCGCGGGCAGCACCCGGCTCCCGCTCGCGCCCTTAGGAGGGTGCGAGCGGGTGGCGGGGGCGCTGGCGGGGGGTGGTGAGGGGCGGGCGGTCAGTGGTGGGCGGGGCCCGCCGACGGTGACCCGCCGTGGGCGCCGTGGGGGGCCAGGTCGATGACCGCCTTCGGCTGCACGACGAAGGGACGCATCATCATCATGTCCTCGTGCTCGTAGATGTGGCAGTGGTGCAGGAACCGCCCCGGCGTGTGGTGGAACCGGGCCGCCACGGTGACCAGTTCGGCCGGGTTGAGCGCGATGGTGTCCTTGGGGCCCTTCTCCGCCGCGCTCAGCTCTCCGGCGCGGACCCGCTTGAGGGGTTTGGAGGTACCCGCGCCGTAGCCGCCGCCGTCCAGCTCGAAGAAGGTGAAGGCGCTGACGTCGTAGACCTCGCGGGAGAGCGCCGAGAACGCGGTGGCGTGCAGATGCATGGGGTGCGGGTAGGAGCCCTCGGACTTCTCCAGGCTCAGAAAGCTCCACCGCTCGGTGCTGCCCGCGGCGACCGTGAAGGCCACCGGGTCCTGGTACGAGGAGGCGACGCGCTTGAAGGTGCGTACCCGCCCGTCGGCGTCCTCCAGTTGGACGATGCCGTCCTGGGGGAGCTTCCCGGTGGGCGCCTCGGTCTCCGCCATCTCCCAGAGTTCGGGGTCCTTCGGGTAGACCGGCGTGAGCACCACCATCCGCTCGGGTGCCTTCGCGGCCTTCTCCGGGGCCACGGGCGTGAAGGCGGCGCCGAGCACGGCGGGCGGCCGGAAGCCGGTGTCCTCGGCGCGGCCGTGGACGCGGAACTGCATCACGTCCTCGCGGATGCCGGGCTCGGGCAACGCGTTGACCAGCCGCAGCCGCCGGCCGCGGAAGGCGGAGAAGTCGACCAGGACATCGGCGCGTTCGGCCGGCGCCAGCGCGATCCCGTCCGCGAGCGGTGCGGGCTTCGGCAGCAGTCCGGCGTCGGTGCCGATCTGCACGAACCTCTTCGCGTCCACCGCGGTGCCGTCCTCGGTGACCAGCTTCAGGAGATAGGGCCGGTTGTTGGAGGCGTTGAGCAGCCGCAGCCGGTACCAGCCGCCCGCCACCTCCGCGTAGGGCCAGATGCGCCCGTTGACGAGGGTGAAGGGGCCGGTGAAGGGCCGCACCAGTTCGTAGGGGTCGTCGGCGACGACGATGCCCTTGTAGAGCAGGTCGCCGGTGAAACGGCCCTCGGCGTCCAGATCGAGGTTGCGGTCGAAGAGGACCAGCGGCAACTCCCGCTCCCCGGCGGGCAGATCGAGGCCGTCCTCCTCGGCGTCGCGGATCAGATAGGCACCGGCGGCGAGCCCGCTCATCACGTTCAGATGCGTGATGTGCATGGCGTGGTCGTGGTACCAGAGCCCGGTCGCGGCCTGCTGGTTCGGGTACTCGCTCAGCTGGGCGTGCCCGGGCAGCACCGCGTTCTCGGCCCAGCCGTCGTTGCCGCCGCCGGTGACCGCGCCGTGCAGATGGACCGCGGTCCACGGCGGCAGCGCGGCGACGTCCCCGCGCGGGTCGGCGCCCTCGCGGCCGGGCCGGTCCCACATCAGAGGCTGGCCCTCCTCGAAGGCGAAGGGCACCCGGACCGCGGCGAGGGGGAAGGCGCCGGTGAGGTCGTTCTCCCAGGCGATCCGCAGCCGCTGTCCGCTGCGCGCCTCGATCGTCGGCCCCAGATGCCCGCCCTCGTACGTCCACAGCCGGGTGGCCGGCAGGTCCCGGTGCAACCGTACGGAGGCCGTACGCATCGACACCGTGAGCCGTCCGCCGCGCCCGCGCAGCACCGGCGGGACCGGCAACCGGTCCGCGAACGGCGCCAGTTCCCTCGCCGCCCGGGCCGCCCGCGCGGCGGCCGTCAGCCCGCCCCGGGAGGGGGCGGCGGTGGCACGGGCCTGGGTGAGCGCACCGGGCACCCGCTCCAGGCCGCTGCCCAGCGCCGCGGTCATCAGCTCGGGGCGAGCGGCCACCGCGCGAGCCGCACCGGCACCGCCGGCACCGGGGTGGGTGAGGAGGGCGGCGCTCGCCCAGGCGGCACCACCGCCCACGGCACCCGCCCCGATGAGGAACCCGCGTCTGCCCAGGGCGTCCCGCGTGAACAGGGAAGAAAGGTTCATGACGGGTCGGCGGCCATGCTCTCTATCAGGCTCTTGGGACGCAGATCCGTCCAGTTCTTCTCCACGTACTCCAGGCATGCCGCACGGCTGTCCTCACCGTGCGCCACCGTCCACCCCGCCGGGACCTCGGCGAACGACGGCCACAGGGAGTGCTGTCCCTCGTCGTTGACGAGCACCAGGTACACCCCGTCCTCGTCCTCGAATGGGTTCGTCACGAATCCTCCTCCGTACAATCAACTTAGGTAAGCCTAACCTTAATACGGAGACAGAGGCAAGCCCTCGCCCCTCCGGCCACCTCACACCCCGCGTCCCCCACCACCTGTGAACACCGGCCCCTGCCGGGCCTGTTGACGAGCCCGGGGCACCGGGAACGGACGCGCCGGGTGAACGGCGCCTCCCCGATGGTGAGTTGGACCCCGGCGCGACCGGGAACCGTGCCTCCGGGGGCCGTTGAGGGGCGCCGGTCAGACCGTGGTGCGGCGCCTGCGGAAGAGGACCCAGGCGAGGTAGACACCGCCGAGGACCGCGGTGGTCACCCCGACCGGCAACTGGCTGTCCTGCTGGGTGTCGTCGACCAACTGGAGCCGGGCGAACAGATGCAGCACCTGGTTGGAGACCAGATGCGCCGCCGAGAGGAGCAGCGCCCCGCTCGCCCCGGCCGCCATCAGACTCACCCCCGGACTGCGGGCGACCAGCATCGCGATCTGCGGAGCGGCCAGGGCCACGAAGGGCACCGGTCCCGCACTGGCCACCGCGACCGCGCACAGCCCGACGCCCAGCACCGTCAGCACCAGCCGGCTGCGCCCCACGCCGACCCCGAGCCCCCGGGCCAGGTCGTCGCCCATCTCCAGCATCCGCAGCCGCCGCCCCATCACCACGCTCACCGGAAGCAGCACCGCGAGCGCCACGGCCATGACCTGGACCGCCCCCCAGGAGCGGCCGCTCAAGGTGCCGATGAGCCAGATGTGCGCGTTCTGCGCGTTGTGCAGCGTGGAACGGGTCAGCAGATACGAGTTGACCGACCCCAGCATCGCCGTCACCCCCAGACCGATCAGCACGAGCCGCACACCGTGCAGCCCGCCCCTGCTCGCCAGCAGGAACACCACGGCCGCGGTCGCCAGCCCCCCGCCGATCGCCCCGACCGCGACCTGGGCACTGCTGCCGCCCACCACCAGGACCGCGATCGCGCCCGTCGCCGCCCCGCTGTTGAAGCCGATCACATCAGGACTGGCCAGCGGATTGCGCGAGAGGTTCTGGAACACCGCGCCGCTGACCCCCAGCGCGCACCCCACCAGCAGCGCGAGCAGCGCCTGCGGCAACCGCTCCTGCGTCACGAAGAACACCGCGAGCCGATCACCCGTACCGAAGAACAGGGCGCGCGCCACCTGCGCGGGAGCCACCGCGTACGCCCCCGTGCACAGGCTCACCACGAGGAGCACACCCGCGAACGCCAGGCACCAGGCACACACCCACGCCGTACGCCGATGCACCCGCATCGAGACACCCCGCCACCGCAGCGACCACATCCCCCCGGCCGCCTTCACACCCCCGGCGGCAGAACCGGCGGGCCCGGCGGTGGACGCGGACTCGGGCTCGGTCGGTGCGGACACCCGGGCGGCCGTCACAGCGACACCTCCTTGCGGCGGCGGACCATCGCGATGAAGACCGGGGCACCGATCAGCGCGGTCACCGCACCGACCTCCAACTCCCCCTCCGGCAGCACAAGACGCCCCACGATGTCCGCGCCCAGCAGCAGCACCGGCGCGAGCAGGATGCAGTACGGCAGGCTCCATCGCAGATCGGGCCCGGCCAGCCAACGCGCCACCAGCGGAATCACCAGGCCCACGAAGCCGATCGGGCCCGCCGCCGCGGTCGCCGCCCCGCACAGCAGCGTCACCGCGACGACCGTCCCCAGCCGCGTCCGGGCCACATGCACCCCGAGCCCTCTTCCCAACTCCTCCCCCAGCGCAAGGGAGTTCAGCGACCGCGCCAGCAGCAGGGCCAACACCAGTCCCACTCCCACGAAGGGCGCCAACTCCCCCACCAGCTCGGGCCGCCGCCCCGCCAACGACCCCACCATCCAGAACCGCAGATAGTCGTAGGTCGCCGCGTCGAAGACCGTCAGCCCCGCGATCAGCCCGCCCAGGGACGCGCTCACCGCCGCCCCCGCCAAGGCCAGCCGCACCGGAGTCGGCCCGCCGCGTCCCGAGGCCCCCAGCACATACACGACCACACTCGCCAACGCCGCCCCCGCGAACGAGAACCACACCAGCGACAGAAAACTCCCCACGCCCAGGAAACCGATGGCGAAAACCACCGCCGCCGAGGCTCCCGCATTCACTCCCAACAATCCCGGATCCGCCAGAGGATTACGCGTCAACGTCTGCATCAGCGCCCCCGCGACCCCCAGCGCGGCACCCGCCAACAGCCCCACCATGGTCCGCGGCACCCGCAGCTCACGCACCACACCCGCCGCATACGAACCGTCGTCACCCCACAAGGCCCGCCAGACCTCGCCCCAGGAAACCCCCTTCACCCCCACCCCCACGCTCAGCACCACCAACACCAGCAACACCCCGCCCACGACCACCAGCCCACCGCCCCGCAACAACACCCGCACCACACCACCGCCGGACCCGGGAACAGACCCAGCAGAGGCAGAAAGAGATCCCGGAACCGAGACCGATTCCGACCCCGAGAGCGAATGCGGAGCGGAATCCGAAGGGGAATCAGAAACTGAATGGTCATGAGGAAAAGAACCCTTGGTACGCACTACTTCACTCACCCGCCCGCAGAAACCAACGACACAAAAACCCGCCTGCACAAGAAGCCCGTCAACAAAGTCCCCCGCCGGTACGGGAAGCCGGTTACACGGCAGCCCCGTTCACGGCATCGCTTCTTCCTCCCCACGTCACCCGGGACCGCGTTCGGCTCCGTCCAGACCCACGACAAGGCGTCCGTCCAGACGTCCGTCCGGCCAAGGGCCCGGACACGTCAGGACACACAACCCCGCATCGTAAAGTAAGGCTAACCTTACTCACCAGAGCGAAGGCAGCCGAGATTCACCTCCACCTCCCAGCAGGCAGCAGGCGCCGCGGACACCTCCATGACCAAGGGATCGACGGCGCAGGGAAGTTCACGCCCGGAAGCGTGAACCCGACGTCAGGGCAGGGCAGTTGGCGCTCACGGCCGGGGGCCGGAACCCTGACGCGGAGAAGCCTCCGGACCGGTCAGGAGGGCAGTGGACCGCTGTGCGTCCGATGCTGCTCCACCAGCTCCGCCCGCGTGGTACCCAACCGCTCCGCGAGCACCTCCGCGACACCGCGCAGCAGCACGACCCCCAACGCCGGTCGCATATCGCAGAGTTGCCGTACCGAGGCACCGTCGAACTCGTAGGCGCGTACCTGCGTGAACGCCTCCGCCCCGAAGTCCCACTCAAACGGCGGAAACAGCCAGGACCATCCCAGCAGGTCGCCCGGCCCCAGGGAATCCACCACCAGTCTTCCCCGCCCCGGCACCCACACATCCAGGGAGACCACCCCCGACCGCACCACCCAGAACCGGTCCGCCACGCCACCCGCCTCGCAGACCCGCGCGTCGGCGGGGAAGCCCACCTCCCGCGCCAGGGACATCAAGGGCGCCCGGAAGTCACGCGGCACCACATTCAGCAACCGCACCGAACCCACGACACACCACCTCCCGCGCCCGCCCCACCTGGTCAGGCATCTCCCCCAACCAGCCTAAAACCGGACACCGGAACCAGCCTGACGAGGCGCCCCGCCGTCACGACACCGGACAGCGCCCCGGCCACGGTCCGTACTCGTCGATGACGTGCGGTGAGTCCGCCGGAGGTCTCCGCGAGGACCGTGAGGCCCTCAGGAATCCCGGCGGATGGCGACCAGGGCGACGTCGTCCTCCAGGCGGGGGTGGGCGAAGGAGCGCAGGTCCTCGCGGATCGTCGCCAGCAGGCGCTCGGGGTCGCGGTCGGTCCAGCGGGCGACGCGTTCGGCAAGCGGGTAGAAGGACCCCGCCGCGTCACGGCACTCGATCACCCCGTCCGTGTAGAGGAGCAGGGTGTCACCGGGAGCGAAGTCGAAGGCGTCGACCCGGACCGGCTCGGCGGCCAGATCGCCCAGCCCCAGGGGCACCGCGGGCCGGCTCGCGGCCAGCTCGGTCACCCGTCCGTCCCGCAGCAGCAGCGGCGAGGGATGCCCGCAGTTCAGCGCCCGGATACGGTGCTCGCCCTCCGGCAGGTCGACCACCACGGCCGTCACGAACCCCTCCAGCTGGCGGCGCTTCACCCCGCGCCCCTCGGCCCCGGCCCCCTCCTTCTCCTCGCTTCCCCGCTCCTCCAGGTCCTCCCACAGACTGCTCTCCAGCGAAGGGGCCAGCTCGGGCAGCGGCGTACGGCTGCGGGCCGACCGGCGGAAGGCGCCCAGCAGATCCGAGACCGTCGCCACCGCCGACAGCCCCTTGCCCTGCACGTCGCCCACCAGTACCCGGGCGGTCGTCCCCATCGACGCGGCGGCGAACAGGTCCCCGCCGATCGCGGCCTCCTCCTCCGCCGCCAGATAGCAGGACGCCACCGCCAGCGGCCCCACCCGCTGGGGCAGGGGTCGCAGCAGGACACGCTGTGTCACCTCCGCCACCCGCCGTACGCGCGTCAGCTCACGCTCGCGCCGTCGCCGGATCGCGCTCGCCATGGTCGAGGCCGCGCAGATCAGTACCGCCGTCGCGACGACCACCGGAAAGTTCGCCACCCCCACCAGACCGTTGAACCAGGACGCCACCACCACGGAACCCAGCGTCGCCAGGCCGATGACCAGCACCGCACCCGGTCCGCAGAACACCGCCGCCAGCGGCGGGGCGGCGACCATCAGCCCGCTGATCCGGATCGTCCTGCCGCCGGCCAGATCTATCAGCAGCAACAGCAGCGGCACCCCGAGAACCACCCAGAACATCAACCGCTCGTACCGCCCCACCCCTGACCCGGTGCCCGCACCGGGGTGCGCACCAAACTCGCCAAACCCCACGAAACTCATACAAACAAAGTACCGACAGAACCCCACCAGCCGCCTGCCCACACCGCCCCGACCATGGGCGCGGAGGGCCGACACGAAGAACTACGCGCGCAGAACCGGCGGCCCGGAGCGACCGGCACTTGGGAGAAGCGGACGACGGTACGCGAGGGGCACAGGGCAGGAGGGGTCAGCGCGCGTAGTTCCTCCATCGGCCAGGCCGGGCCGATGGAGGAAGACTGACACAGCAGCCACACCATTACACAGAGTGATCAAACATCAGGGTCCTCGGAGAGCCGGGGGCCACCTCACCCCTCCGCCTGAGGCACGAGCGCGCTCCACGCCGGGCCCGCCACCGCCGCCTCCACCTCGAACTCGACGCGCACGGTGGGCGGAGAACCGATCAGCTCAGCGGCCCGGTTCGCGGGCAGGGACCCCACGGGGGGCACCTCCCGCTCCCACACCATCACCGCACCCCACCGGTTGCCCACCGGATCGGCCACCCACAGCTTGAGGCACAGTCCCTCGACCCGCTCCCAGGACGCGGCCCCCTCCGCCTCCAGCGAGTCCCGCAGGGCGGAGAGGGTCTGGCCCGACCCGTCCAGATCCCACCAGACGACGACAGCTCTCACAGTCCCGGCACCTCCACGCTCCGACGGGCGAGAGCACTCGGCTCCCCTTGCCTACGCCTCGGGGACCTCACGCCCTGCCGCCCCCGCACCCCCGCGGCTCCACGCCGTCACCAAGGAACCGTGCCGTTGTCGTCCTGCGAGGTGCCGGTCGGGCCGTCGGGGCCGAGCGTCGCCAGGCGGACCGCGATACGGGCGCCCTCCTCGACCGTGCGGTGCCCGCGATGCCCGTTGATGTCCGTGGCCGTGAACCCGGGGTTCGCCGAATTCACCTTGATCCCCGTGCCTCGCAACTCCTTCGCGTAGGCGACCGTCAGGGCGTTCAGCGCCGTCTTCGAGGACTGATACGTCATCAGGTTGTAGCCGCGGAAAGGGGATTGCTCATCCGCGTTCAGCGTGAGCGAACCCGCGTCGCTCGACAGGTTCACGATGCGGCCCGCGGGAGAGCGACGGAGCAGCGGCAGCATCGCGTTGGTCACCGTGACCACGCCGAAGACATTGGTCTCGAAGACCTCCCGCATGTCCTCGCCGCCCGCCTCGCTCGGCGGACCGCTGAAACTCCCCACGATTCCGGCGTTGTTGACCAGCACGTCCAGCCGCCCGTACTCCCGCTCCACCCACTTCGCGAGCGCGGCCACCGACACGGGGTCGGTCACGTCCAGCCGCACCGCCCGCACCCGCAGACCCGCGGCGGCCAACTCCCCCTCGGCCCGTTTGCCCCGCACCTCCGCCCGCGCCCCGAGGAGGCACTCCACCCCGAACCCCGCGAGCTGCCGCACCACCTCCAGCCCGATCCCCTTGTTCGCCCCCGTCACCAGGGCAACTCGCCCATCCGACACGCTCATCACCCCTCATCGCCACGGACCACAGACCCCACACACCCGCACACCCGCACACCGTGCCCATCGCGTCGGCCGCACCGGAGTCGGCAGCCGCCGCACCCCTCAGCCGACGTCGCGCCCGGCCTCAGGCCGCGGCCGGGACTCCGAACCACCGGGCAAGGGCCTCGGTCAGCCCCTCCAGGGGCTCTCCCTCCCGGCCCACCCAGGCCACGTATCCGTCCGGGCGCACCAGGACCGCCCCCACGCCCGCGAACAACTCCCGCGCGGCCGTGTCCGTGCACCGGACGGCAACGGTGTCCACCCGGTCCGCCCAGTCAGCACCCCCGGTCGCGGTGGAGCCGGTGAAGTCGAGGAGGACGCCCCGCGCCCGGTGCAGCAGGGTGAACGCCTCGACCGGCGTACCGTCCGGGCCGGTCAACTGCCGTGCGGGCAGGCGCCGTCCGAGCAGGGGATGGTCGCCCGGCCCGACCTCGTAGCGGATGTCCAGGCCCGTCACCATGCCGATCAGGTGGGTCCGTACCTCCTCGTACGCGGTCAGCTCCTCGAAGACCTCGCGCATCGGGTCCATCGCATCGTCCGAGAGGTAGAGGGTGCGCTGCGCCAAGGTGTTGGTGAGCACCCGTGCGCCCACCGGATGCCGTTCCTCGTGATAGCTGTCGAGGAGGCCCCCCGGCGCCCAGCCCTGCACCTCGGCCGCCAGCTTCCATCCGAGGTTCACCGCGTCCTGCACCCCGGCGCTCATGCCCTGGCCGCCGATCGGCAGATGCACATGGGCCGCGTCCCCCGCGAGCAGCACCCGCCCCCGCCGGTACGTCACCGCCTGGCGGCTCGCATCCGTGAACCGCCCGACCCACAGCGGCCGTCCCGCGCTGATGTCCTCACCGGTCAACCGCAGCCAGGCCTCCGCCACTTCCTCGAAGGACGGGCGGACGACCTCGCGCTGCGGTACCGCGGCACGGTCGTAGTAGGTCACCCTGAAGCGCTCGGGGCCCTGCTGGAAGCAGAGGACCATTCCGCCGGCTACGCGTTCGCCGTTGGGGCGGGGGCGCACCCGTACGCCCTCCACCTCGGCGAAGGACATCTCCACGCCCGCGTCCGAACCGGGGAATTCCACCCCGGCCCGTTTGCGCACCAGGCTTCTGCCTCCGTCGCATCCGACCACAAAAGCCCCGCGCACCCGGACCTGAGCGCCCTCCGCGGAACGCGCCTCGACCACCACCCCCTTGTCCTCCTCGGTGAATTCCGTGACCTCCCACCCGCGGCGTATGCGCGCCCCGAGTTCCTCGGCCCATTTCTCCAGGACCGCCACCGTCAAGGACTGGGGTACGGCCTTCGCCCCGTACGAACCGCCTTCCACCTCGCGGTAGTCGAGGCCGACCCCGCCGAAATGCCCCATGTCGATCGTGCCGAATCCCCCGAAACGGGGCAGCAGGCCCCGCTGGTCGAAGACCTCGATCGTCCGGGCGGTGAACCCCAGCGCGCGCGACTGGTCGACCGGTACGGCCTCGCGTTCCAGCACCACGCAGTCCACGCCGCCCAGCCGCAGCTCCCCGGCGAGCATCAGCCCGACCGGGCCCGCGCCCACGATGACCACGTCGGTCTCCCACACACCCGAGCCATCGCGCTCGCCGAACTCACCCACACCGATCAGCCCTTCCCACACACCGCAACGCGACCCCAACCCCACGACGGGGAAGGGAAGAAACCCGGGAATTGGTAACCAACAGACGACAGAAGAAGCAGACCACAGAAGACGGAGGAACAGAGGAATAGAGAGACCGCAGAGCGCGGAGGAAGGTCAGGAGAGAACAAGGCGAAAGGAGGCGGGCGGCATGAGAAGCGGGAGAGCGGAGGTTCAGGGAGCCGCTCTCCCGGGAATTGCTGCCGTGCCGGACCGGACGCCCCGCCGCGGAGAGCGGATCAGTCCGTGTAGAACTCGATCAGCGCCGGGCACAGCACCTCGGGCGGTACGCGATGCCAGACCCCGGGCAGTTCCAGATGCCGGCCCCGCCCGAGCGCCTTCGCCGTCTCCTGGGAGGCCGCCCGCAGCCAGTCGCCGGTCTGCGTACTGCTGACCACCAGCGTCTCCACCTGCGTCCGGGCCAGCCGTTCGACCGGCAGGCGTCCGTCGCCGCAGACCGCCGTGTCGTAGGGCAGGGTGTGCGCCACCGCCTCGTTCGCCGCCCACATCGGCGAGTTCTTCCACTCCTCGACCATCTCGGGGGTGAA
The DNA here is from genome assembly GCF_012273655.1 of Streptomyces physcomitrii. Classification (GTDB taxonomy): domain Bacteria; phylum Actinomycetota; class Actinomycetes; order Streptomycetales; family Streptomycetaceae; genus Streptomyces; species Streptomyces physcomitrii. The sequence continues at coordinate 102,502 of NZ_JAAWWP010000014.1, forward strand.
ACCCACCAGTTCGAGCAGGAACATCTCGGCGGCGTCACCATGGCGCCCCTGCTCCAGCAGGCTGTCCAGGCGTTCCGCGAAACCCGGCGGGGGGCCCACATGGCCCGCCACCCGGTACGGCGGTTCCAGCAGCGCCAGTTTCCTCATCGGCGCGCCCACCATCGCCGCTTCCAGGGTCAGCAGGGCACCGCTCGATCCCCCGAAGACGAAAGGCTCGCCGCCCGCCGCCTCCATCACGGCGGCCAGGTCCTCCACCTCGCGCTCCACCGCGTATTTCTCGGCGTCACCGCTTTCCCCGCGGCCCCGGCGGTCATAGGCAAAGGTCGTGAAATTCGCCTCCAGTTCGGTGACGATCGAATCGAAGATGTGATGGTCCCGGAATCCGCCGCCGAGCAGCACCAAGGGAGGGCCTTCTCCCTTTCGCTCGTAAGCAATGGCGGTCCCGTCCGCCGACACCACATGTTCCATCACAACCCCCTCGACATCGAAAACCACACCCCGAATCCAGCCCCCACAACCAAGCAACCCACCCGCCCCGCCGTCAACGCGTACCCGGACCGCACACCGAGCCGCGCCACCTGCCCGTTCAACCGCGGAAACACCGCACTCGCACGGGCGCACCCGACCGGCTACCCTCACGAAAAATCCGCCCCACCCCGCCCGCCGCAGCACACCGCACCGCTCAATTCACGTCACACCGAACCGAATTGACCGGTGCCCGCAGTCGCGCACCTCAGGCAGAATTCACTTCACACGGGAGAGCCGCAACGTGGAGAATCGCGTCATCATCGTCGGGGCCGGGCCCGTCGGACTCATGCTCGCCGGGGAAATCCGCCTCGGCGGGGCGGACGTCGTCGTCTACGACAAGCTTCCGGCACCGTCGGGGGAATCGCGGGCGCTCGGATTCACCAAACGCGTCGCCGAGATATTCGACCAGCGCGGACTCCTCAGCCGTCTCGGCACCATCCGCTGGGGCCAGAACGGGCACTTCGGCGGTGTGGGCATCGACCTCAGCGCGCTGGCGGAGAACCACCGGGGCGTGCTGGGTCTGCCCCAGTCGCGTACCGAGGAGCTGCTGACCGAGTGGATCACCGGACTCGGCGTCACCATCCGGCGCGGCTACGCGGCGACGCGCCTCACCGAGGACCCCGACCACGTCACCGTCCACTTCGACGGACCGGAGGGCGCCTTCGAGGACACCGCCGCGTACGTGGTCGGCTGCGACGGCGGCGGCAGCACCATCCGCACCGCGGCCGGCATCAAGGCTCCCGGCTGGGAGGCGACCCGGGGCATGTTCATGGCCGACATCACCGGCGCCGAGGTCGGCCAGCGCCCCACCGGGCAGCGCATTCCCGGCGGCAACATGATCCTCTCCGTCAGCCTCGGCGACGGGTACTACCGCATCCTCATCCACGACAAGTCGCTCCCGCCCCGGCTGGAGCGGCCCCTCACCTACGAGGATGTCGCCGACGCCTGGCAGCGCATGACCGGCGAGTCCCTGCACCACGCGCAGGCACGGTGGATCTGCCACTTCGACAACGCGGCCGGGCTCGCCACCCACTACCGCAAGGACCGGGTGCTGCTCGCCGGGGACGCCGCGCACCACACGCCGCCGCTCGCGGGCTGGGGGCTGAGCGCCGGTATCCAGGACGCCGCCAACCTCGGCTGGAAGCTCGCGGCAGTGCTCGGCGGCCGGGCCCCGGAGACCCTGCTCGACAGCTACCACGCCGAACGCCACCCCATCGGGCAGCAGTTGCTCCGCGACACCCACGCCGCCTCCACGCTCTACCTGACCGGCGACGAACTCGAACCCCTGCGCGCCACCCTGCGGGAGCTGCTCGCCTACCCGGAGGCCGCGCACCATCTGGCCGGTCACGTCAGCGGGTTGACCGTCCGCTACGACATGGAGACCGGCCAGGAGCAGCCGCATCCCCTCCTCGGCTGCCGCATCGACCCCGGGACCGAGTTCACCCTGGAGGACGGCACCCGTACCCGGATCGCCGAACTGCTGCTCGACGGCAGGCCGCTGCACCTCACCGCGCCCGGCTCCGCCTCGGCGCAACAGCTTCCCGACGGGTGGGCGGACCGCGTCACCGCGGTCTCCGCCACGCACACTCCGGGCGAGGGCAGCTCGGCCGCGCCGCTTCCCGAGACCCTTCTCATCCGGCCCGACGGCTACCTCGCCTGGGCACCGCCCGCCACCGGAACCACCGACGGGCAGGCGGACGCGGAGGGCCTCGGCAGGGCGCTGACCCGCTGGTTCGGACCGGCGTCCGTCAGGGCCTGAACCACCGGGCGGGGCGGGCATGTCGAGCCCATCGGGCTCACCGTCTGCCCCGCCCTCCGCTCGTACCACCGTCACCGAAGAGCCGAGGTGGACGACACCGGCGACACGGACTTGACCCTGTCACTGGCGGCAGGGTCGGACCCTCTTCGCCATGGGACACCACAGCGGCGTACGAGATGACGGTGGCAGGCAGCGGCACGGGGACGGGGAGCAGCGCGGCGGTGAGGACGGCGGTCGCGGTCCGCGGGGCGGCCGGACCGTTCTCGTCACCGGGGGCGGAACCGGGATCGGGCGGGCCACCGCCCTTGCCTTCGCGGCCGAAGGGGCGGAGGTCGTCGTGGTGGGGCGGCGCCTCGGCCCGCTCCGGGAGACCTCGGCGGCCGATCCCCGGATCACCGCCCTGGCCGGGGACCTCACCGTCGAGGGGGAGCCCGAGCGGATCGTCCGCCGGGTCCTGGAGACGCACGGGCGGCTCGACGTCCTGGTCAACAACGCCGCCGTCGTCCGCGGTGGCCCTCTCGGCTCGCTCGGTGCGGAGACGATCGGCCCCCAGCTCGCGACCAATCTGGTGGCGCCCGTCCTGCTGACCGGGGCCGCGCTGCCCGCCCTGGAGGCCTCCGGCGGGGTGATCGTCAACGTCAGCACATCGGTGGACCGGCGGGCCTGGCCCGGCAGCTCCGTCTACGCGGCGACCAAGGCGGCACTGGAATCGCTCACCCGCAGCTGGGCGGTCGAACTGGCGCCCCGGGGTGTCCGGGTGGTGGCGGTGGCCCCCGGCGCCGTCGACACCCCGATCGGCGACCATCAAGGGCTCAGCGCCGAGCGGCAGGCGGCGGTGCGCGCGTGGCAGCTGGCGCACACCCCGCTGGGCCGGATCGGGCGGCCGGCGGAGGTGGCCTGGGCGATCACCCGACTCGCCGGTGCGGGGGCCTCGTTCGTGACCGGAGCGGTGCTCGCGGTGGACGGGGGTGCCGTGGTGGCGTGATAGGCATGGCGGCCGGAGGTGGGCGGATGCGGATCGGCGAACTGGCGGCTGCCGCGGGGACCACGGCACGGGCCCTGCGCCACTACGAGCAGGCCGGGCTGCTCTCCTCGACGCGCGCCGCCAACGGCTACCGGCACTACGCGGACTCGGCGGTGGTCCGGGTCCGCAATATCCGCTACTTTCTGGCCGCGGGGCTGACCCTGGAGGATGTCCGGGTCTTCCTGCCCTGCCTGGACGGTGATGTCGCCGCGGCGCGTCCCAGCGGCCGCGGGCTGGAAGTCGCCCGGGAGCGGCTCGCCGTGCTCGACGCCCGGCTGTCCGCCCAGACCGAGATCCGCGACCGGCTGGCGGGGGCCCTGCGCCAGGCGGAGGCGGCCGGAGTGCAAGGGGCGGGTTCCTGACGCCCGGGTGAGAGGGCGGGCCCGGTCCCGGCTTCCGCGTGACGGATGCCTCCCCGGGACCTGCCTCCCGACCGTTGCCCGTGACGGCTCGTCTCGCCAACTCGCGCGCCAACTGCCGTGCAGGGCAAGCCCGTTGACCCAGGGGGATAGCCGGCCCCTATCCCCCTTTGGCATCATCCGGCGGCTTCGCTCCTCCATGACACTCCTTGTGCCAACCGTTCTCGCCCCCACAGAACGAGTAGGAGTCCCCCCACCATGAAGCTTTCCCGTCGTTTCGTCTCCGCTTCCGCCGGTATCGCGCTGACCGCCGGTGCCCTCGCCGCCTTCGGTGCCGCCCCCGCCGGTGCCGCCCAGGCGCCGACCGCCACCACCTCGGCCGCCGCCTACCAGGGCTCGAAGGCGGAGGCGAAGGCGAACACGGCCTTCTTCGAGGCCGTGATGAAGTCGGTCGCCGAGAAGCGCGCCGAGAACCCGGGCATCAAGGCCGTCACCGTCACCTACGACGCCTCAGGCGCCCCCGCCTTCGCCGAGCAGATCGCCGACTCCGTGGGCATCTGGAACAGCGCCGTCGCCAACGTCCAGCTCCAGGAAGGTTCCAACGCCGACTTCGAGTACCGCGAGGGCAACGACCCCCGCGGCTCGTACGCCTCGACCGACGGCCATGGCAGCGGGTACATCTTCCTCGACTACGCGCAGAACGAGGAGTACGACTCCACGCGCGTCACCGCCCACGAGACCGGTCACGTCCTCGGCCTCCCCGACACCTACGACGGCCCGTGCAGCCAGCTGATGTCCGGTCACGGCCCCGGGACCTCCTGCACCAACTCGCAGCCCGACTCCGCCGAGCGCGCCAAGGTCGAGCAGCTGTGGGCCAACGGCTTCGAGAAGGCGCTGCACAAGAGCGCCGCCCGCTGACCCGAGGGTCGCCGACTCCCGTACCGTGCCGGGCCGTTCAGGAAGAACCTGGGCGGCCCGGCGCCGTTTCTCCGCCTCTCTGCGGTACGCCCCCTCCCCGTGGCCCCGGGCCCTCAGGCCGCCGGTGCCGAGTGCAGCAGGATCTGGGCCAGCTCCCCGGGCCGGGAGAACATCGGCCAGTGGCCGGTGTCGAGTTCGACCAGCTCCCAGTGCGGGCTGGTCAGCAGGGCGGCCACGGTCGGATTCGGCTCGGGGCCGTCCAGCAGGCACTTGAGGTAGGTGGCGGGGAGTTCGCCGAGCGGGCGGTCGAGGACGGCGGGCTCGGTGAGGCTCGCGCCGGGATGCGGGGTCGCAGCGCCGACGAACCGGGTGATCTGCTCGTCCGTGAGCCCCTGGCCCTCGAAGTCGGGGGCGGTGGGCAGCGCCCACTCGCCGCCGTTCTTCGCGAGGGCGGCCTCCAGCTCGGCGGGGCCCTGCCACCAGCCGGAGGCGAAGGACTCGCCGTCCACCGGAACCTCGGAGTCGACGAAGACCACACGGGCGAGCCGCTCACCGATCCGTTCCGCGGCCTGGCCCACCGGGATGCCCGAGTAGCTGTGCCCGACCAGGACGACCTCGCTCAGGCCGCCTCTCTCCACCGCCTCGACGATCTCCCGTACATGGGCCTGCTGGCCCACGGCGGTCTCCTCGCGCTTCTCGGCGAGACCGGGCAGCGTCACCGGATGGACGCCGTGGCCCGCGGCTCTCAGCCCGGGCGCCACCTCGTCCCACGCCCAGCCACCCAGCCATGCCCCTGCTACCAGTACGAATTCAGCCATGCCCGCAAGGTAGCGGAGGGGTCTGACAACGGGGTCCGGGCGCGGCCTCCGGTCAGACGGCCGCCGACCGGAAGTCCACGGCGAGTTCGACCTCGCGCCACACTTCCTCGGCAGTCTCGCGTGCCTCGGCGGGCACATCGCCGCGCTCCTCGACGAGGCTCTCGTAGATCGGCGCGGAAGCCGGTTCGGTGGCAGTCGGCATTGCGGTCCCCCTGAGGATCTCGGTGCTGGTCCTGGTACTTGTGCTCGTGATGGTGCGATACATGCATGCGTGCTCGCGCTGGTCATGCGGTACGGATCGACGGGTGTTGATCAATGACGAGCGGCGCCGAGTGTAGATCGGGATCCGCCGGGGCGAAGTGACGGCGGCCACGCCGGGTGGGTGAGCAGCCGCACATCCTCCCCGGCGCGGGGCCGGTCCGCACCGGGAGCGTGACCAGGGATGCTGGCCGCCGCGCCCCGCCGGTGCTCTCCTGGGAGGGGGGAACCGACGGCGACGGGCGCGGCGGCGGACGTGGCGTCCGGGTGCGGAGGCAGATCATGGTCCTGCCCGTGACGGTGGGGGCCGCGCGGTCCCCGGAAGGTTTGACGGCGGCGGACTGGGCCGCGCGCGAGGCGGTCCTGCGGGCGGCTCCGCTGAGGCTCCTCCGGGCCCGGCGGCGGCCCGCAGCCGGGTCCCACCCGCCGGAGCCGGACGGCTCCTGGCTCTCCGCGAAGGTCTCCGAACTGAGCACCCGCCACCCGCAGTTGGAGATCACCGTCGAGGAGGCCGCCGACGATCCGGCGAAGGCGCTCGCGGCGAGCACCGAGAAGTCGCAGCTGGTGGTGATCGGCTCGCGCCCCGCGCACGCCGTGACCACCCGGCTCACCGGCTCGCTCGCGCTCGGCCTGGTCGCGCACGCCCGCGGTCCGGTGGTCGTGGTGCCCGAGGGCAGCGCCCACGGTGCGGACACGGAACGCCCCGTGGTGGCCGGTCTCGACCTGCGGACGGTGCCCGACCCGGTCCTCGCCTACGCGCTCCAGGCCGCCCGGCGCGAGCACCACCCGCTGCGGGCGGTCCACGTCTGGAGTCTCCAGGGGGTCTACTCCTACCCCTCCGCGCTGCCGAATCCGAAGGTGGGGGCCAACGCCAAGTCGGCGGCCTCCCCCGCGCTGCGCGCGGCGCTCGCGGCGGCCGGGGCCGGGGAGGCGGAGGTCCCCGTGGAGGGGGTGCTGCGCTCCGGGGCCGTCGGTCCGCGGCTGCTGCACTCCGCCGCCGGGGCCGGGCTCCTCGTCGTCGGCCACCGCGCGCGGCGGCATCTGCCGCTGGGTTCCCGGATCGGCCCGGTGACCCATGCGGCGCTGCAGCACGCGGTGGCGCCGGTCGCGGTCGTGCCCTGCGAGTGAGCGGGCGTACGGCGCCGGGCCCGACCGGGTCCGCACCGGCACGTACGAGTGGGCACGCAGGCGGCGGTGCGGATCGGCACGTACGAGCGCGTACGAGCACGTACGCGGCGGTGCGCGGAGCTTGACCGCCCCGGGGCGGCCCCGGGGCCGGACCGCGCACCGCCCGACTTTCGCATCGGGCCACCCGGACCCACCATGGAGGGGCATCAGGGCACGAGTGCGGCCCGGGTGCGGCCCGCGGAGTGAGGCCCGGGCAGCCGAGCGGCCGGTCCGGCCTCCCCCCGGGGTCGTGCCCCTTCGGCGATCCGCCCGGCCGCGGCCACGCCCGCATCCGCCATCCGGCGAGGGAGAGCACGACATGCGCCGAGACGATCTTCCGGCCCCGGACACGGGACTGCTCGTCACCCACTTCCTGACGGTCGCGGACGTACCGCGGTCGCGGGCGTTCTATACGGAGATCCTGGGCGGGGAGGTGGTGCTCGCCGAGAACCCGTGCATCGTCAAGCTCGCCAACAGCTGGATCCTGATGAACCCCGGTGGCGGCCCCACCCCCGACAAGCCCGATGTCAGCCTGCGCCCGCCCACCGATCCGGGGACCGCGACGAGCTTCCTCAACCTCCGCGTGGCCGACATCGCGGACTGCTACGAGCGGTGGTCGGCGAAGGGCGCGGAGTTCCTCACCCCGCCGCTCGACCGCAAGGCCGAACTCCGCTGCTATCTGCGGGACCCGGACGGCTACCTCATCGAGGTGGGCCAGTCCACGGGGCTGCTGGTGGGCATCCTGGCCGATCCGCCCGCCGGGAACGCCTAGGAATCAGCCGCCGCCGGTCGGGACCGCCGCCGACCTGGCTCCGTCCCTCCGCCCGACGTGGCCGGTGGTGCCCCGCGGGTCACAGCCCGGCCCCCTGCCGCGGGCACCCGGCAGGCGCGGTGCCCTCGCCGCGGGTGGCACGCAGGCGCGCGGTCAGTGCCGCGAGGGTGGCCGCCGCGCAGGGGATCCAGTAGCCGGAGCCCGGCCTCAGGTGCTCGGCGGTCCAGCCGGCCACGGCCGCTCCGGCCGAGACGCCGGTGAGGATGCCGGTCACCGCGAGCGTCATGCCCTCGTTGAGCCGGTCCTCGGGCACCAGGGACTGTACGAGCGTGATCCCGGTGACCATCGCGGGGGCAGTGGCGCAACCGGCGAGGAAGAGGCAGCAGGCGAGCACGGGCAGGTCCCGGGCCGACAGCGGCAGTGCCGTCAGCGCGGCCATCGCCGCCGTGCACCGGGCGAACCTCCGCGGCAGCGAGGCGGCCGGGGCCCGCAGCCCCAGGAGGAGCCCCGCCGCGCACGAACCGGCCGCCTGCAGGCCGAGCAGCGCGCCCGCCGCGCCCGGGTGCCCCCGTGCCTCGGCGAAGGCGAGGGTGGTGACCTCCAGGGCGCCGAAGACCACGCCCGTGCACACGAAGGTGAGCAGCACTCCCGGCATGCCCGCGGTCCGCAGCGGTGCCCGCCCCCGCGCCGTACCGGAGCCCGCCGGTGGCTGTGTGCCGCGCTGGGCGCAGAACAGCAGGACGCCGCTGAGCAGCAGGACGGCGCCGACGAGGGTGCCCGCCTCCGGGAAGAGCGCCGTGCACAGGAAGGCGGCGAGCACCGGGCCGAGCATGAAGCAGACCTCGTCCGCGACCTGTTCGAAGGAGTTGGCCACGTGCCGTGCGGCCGGGTCGTGCCGGTACAGGTGGGTCCAGCGGGCGCGGGCCATGCCGCCGGTGTTGGGGGCGCAGGAGGTGGCCGCGTAGGAGGCGAAGAGGGTCCAGTCGGGTGCCTCGCGGCGCACGCACAGGACCAGGACCGCGGAGGCCGAGACGGAGAGGACGACCGCGGGTATCGCGATCCGCGCCTGGCCGTGGCGGTCGACGAGCCGGGCGATCAGCGGCGCGACGACGGCCGTCACCCCGAGGCCGACCGCGGAGACGGCCCCGGCGAGGGCGTAGGAGCCCCGCGTGCCCGCGACCATGAGGACGAGGCTCACGCCGGACATCCCCATGGGCAGCCGGGCGAGCAGGCTGCCCGCGGTGAAGGCGGTGGCGCCCGAGGCGGAGAAGAGCCGGCGGTAGGGGCCCGGGGCGGGCCGCAGAAGGTGGTTGCCCATGGCGGACAGCCTCCGGCCGAGCGGTCCCGGGCGTCCAACACCTGTTGAGGGGCCATTGACGCACGGGAGTTGTCAATCGCCGCGATGCTTCAATGGCGTGGTGCCGCACGACATCGACCCCCGCCTCCTGCGGGCCTTTCTCGCCGTCGCCGAGGAGCTGCACTTCTCGCGTGCGGCGGCCCGGCTGCACCTCGCCCAGCAGGCCCTGAGCCGCGATATCGCCCGGCTGGAGCGGCAGTTGGGCGCCGCGCTGTTCCTGCGCACCACCCGGCGGGTCGAACTGACCGAGGCGGGCGAGCGGCTCCTTCCGTACGCGCGCCGCCTGGCCGAGGCCCAGGAGGCGCTGCTCGCGGCCTTCGCCCCCGACGCGGAGAGGCCCCTGCTCGTCGACATCCGCGCCCAGGCGGCCACCGGCAACCGCGTACTGGAGGAGGCCCGAAGGGCGTCGCCCGAGACCGAGTTGACCGCGCGTTTCCACAGCGGACTGACCGGGGCGGCCGACGAGATCCTCGCGGGCCGCCTCGATGTCTCCTTCGGCCGCGTCGCGGGGCTCTCCGCCGCCGCGCGCAGCGGACTGGAGCACCGGCTGATCCGCTACGAGGCGATGGCGGTGCTGCTGCCCGAGGACCATCCGCTGGCGGCGCTGCCCGCGATCCCGCTCGACCGGCTCGCGGGCGAGACCCTCTACACCGGGGCCGGGAACCCGGCGACGGCCGAGTGGACGGCGCTGGCCGAGCAGCTCTTCGCCGCGCGCGGCATCCGCTCCGCCGCCCCCTTCCCCTCGATCGACGGCGAGCGGGAGTTCGCCCGGCTGATGCGCAAGCAGGGCTGGTCCGTCCTCGCCACCACCCAGTTCCTCACCCTCGACGGGACGGTGCTGCGCCCGCTCACCGACCCCGTGCCGCTCGCCGCGGTCTCGCTGGTGTGGCGCCGGGGGCTGCGTCATCCGGGGCTCGACGCGCTGCTGTCGGCCGCCGCCGGTCTCGCCGGGCGGTACGGGTGGCTGGCGCGTCCGCCGGGCAGCTGGCTGCCGGACCTCGACGCGCGGCTCGCGGGGGGCGAATCCGCTGACCGGTAATGGTGTGGCCCAAGGGCACGATGTTCACGTATCGGTGAGCGCGTGGGTACCGTACGCTCACTTCGCGAATCCCGCCGCCGCGTTCGGAAAGGAATCTGGCATGCCGGAAACTCCGTCGTTCTCCGTCGAGGATGTCGACTTCGAGGCCACCTACCAGGGGGCGCCGCCGGTCAGGGGCTCGGAGGTCACCTTCGCCGTCACCCCGTGGGACATCGGCGAGGCGCAGCACTTCGTGGCCCGTCTGGAGGGCGAGGGCAAGCTCGCCGGGGAGATCCTCGACGCGGGCAGCGGGCTCGGGGAGAACGCGCTCTTCCTCGCGGGCAAGGGCCACCGGGTGACCGGCGTCGACGCCTCGGCGACCGCGCTGGGCCGGGCGCGGCAGCGGGCCCAAGAGCTGGGCGTGCGCGCCGAGTTCGTGCAGTCGGACGCGACGCGGCTGGCCGAGCTGGAGGACGGGCGGTTCACCACCGTCCTGGACAGCGCGCTCTACCACTGCCTGAGCGAGCAGCAGCAGCGCGCGTACGCCGAGGCCCTGCACCGCGTCACGGCGCCCGGCGCGCAGCTGCACCTCTTCTGCTTCGCGGACCGGGCCACCGGGTTCGTGCTGCCGCAGTTCCAGGTGAGCCAGGAGAACCTGCGCGCCAACCTGGGCCCCTGGTGGGACATCCAGGACATCCGGCCGGACTTCTACACCATGGCCCTGACCAAGGAGAAGCTGGCGGAGGCCACCGAGGGCTTTGTGCGGCTGGGCCTGCACGTCGACCCGGACGAGGTGCAGTGGGACGAGCAGGGCCGGGCCACCGGGATGATCTGGCACCTGCACGCGATGCGCCGCTGAGGCGGCGGGAGTTCGAGGAGTTCCGGGGAGTCTCCGGGAGTCCACGTCCTCCGAGCGGCGGTGCGCCCCGCGCGGGGCCGTGCGGGTGGCGGGGGCGTCGCGGCCGTGTCCGGTGCGTGTCACCGACCCGCAACAGCCGGTGAACTACCGCTGGGACCAGGCTGGTTTGCCGATCATGAGTCCTTACGCGCACCTCGTCCTCGCCGCCGGCGGCTCCCGTGGCGGCTCCTCGGGTTCCCGTGGCGGTGGTTACCGGGGCGGCGGCCATCACGGCGGCACGACCGGGGGCGGCGGCCTGAGCAGCGGCACCATGCTCGCTCTGCTCTTCGGCCTCCTGTTCGTGGTGGGCGTCTTCGCCTGGATCCGCCACGCGAACAACTCCCGGGACTGACCGGGAAGTTCAAGCCCGCCAGGGGCGTACGGCCGGGGAGCGGCCCCTCCCCCGCAGGACCGGCACGCTGCCGGGCGGCGGACCGCCCGGCAGCCGCGGACTCAGCGCAGGTGGCTGCCGAGCAGCGCCTTGGTCACCGGAGCGCCGAGGTCCCCGGGCCCGAAGGCGGTCGCACCCGTGGTGGTCACCCCCTCGGCGGTGCCGCGCAGGGACCACAGCGCACCGGCCGAGGCGTTCTCCGCGGTGGAGGAGACCGCGAGGTCGCGGTGGCCGTCACCGTTCACGTCGAGCAGCGCGCAGGCCGCCCCGAACTTGTCGCCCTTCTCGGCGACTCCGGGCACCCCGGGGCTGTTCTGGTGGAAGACCTGGCTGCCCTCGCCGGTGACGCCGGAGGGGCTCCCGTGGAGCAGGGCGGCCGAACCGGCGTCGGTCAGGCCGCTGAAGTCCTCGCCGCTGATGCCGAGCGCGACCTCCGCGCGGCCGTCGCCGGTCACATCGGCCACCGCGACACAGGAGCCCGTACGGTCGCCCTCCTCCTCGGCCCCGTAGAAGCCGGGCAGGCTCTGGTCGAAGGACTGGACGCGCTCGGCGGAGGGGCCCTCGGCGGAGCCGTGCACGACGGTGACCTTGCCGGTGGCCTCGCCCGCGCCGATGACCACGTCGCCGTAGCCGTCGCCGTCGACATCGCCCACGGCGGTCGCCCCGTCGTCGCCGACGCTGCCGATCTCGCCGAGGGTGCCGCTGTTCTTGAAGCCGGTGGCGCCGCCGAGCAGGACGTGGTTGCCCCAGACTCCGTCGCCCTCGTACTCCCAGACAGCGATGTCATCGCGCCGGTCGCCGTCGACGTCGCCGACCGCCTTGGCCTCGACCGGGCCGCCGAGCGAGTGGGGTCCGTCGACGCAGGAGTCGTCGGTGTCGCAGCCGGGGCCCTCGTCGCCGTAGCCCCACCACTGCGACTTGTCGAGGAAGTCGAGCACTTGGGCGGGCTTCCCGGCGCGGGTGAGCGGGCCCTTCCAGAGGTTGGCCTGCTGGGTGACGGGGTCGTCGCCCTCGACCTCGGCGTCGCCGAAGAGGGCGAGGTCGGCCTGGCCGTCACCGTCGAAGTCGCCGATCTGCGGGGCCTGTCCGAACCCGGCGAGCGCGGTGCCGCCGCTCAGGCCCGAGGGCGAGCCCCAGAGCACCACACCGCCCGGCGATCCGGCGGCGGAGCCGACCACCAGGTCGCTGTACCCGTCGCCGTCCAGGTCGCCCTTGCTGAAGCTCTGGCCGAAGTGCTGCTTCGCGACGGCCGAGCCGGGCACCCCGCCGGTCGAGCGGCTGACCAGGGTGCGTTCGGCGGGGTCGAGTCCGTCCGCCGAGCCGTACGTCACGGCCAGATACCCGGCTCCCGCCTTGCCGGAGACGGTGCCGCCGGGGGCGCCGGAGACCAGGTCCGCGTATCCGTCGCCGTTGAAGTCGTCGGCCGGGGCGGCCTTGCCCTCCGCGGCGTGCGCCTGCTCGGGGGCGAGCGACCAGATGCTCAGGCCGCCCGCCACCAGGAGCGCGGCGGCCAGCGGCGCCGCCGCACGGGCGCGGCGCCGGGTGCCGCGGGAACCGGAGTGTCGTATCAGGGGCATACAGGAGTTCCTTCGCTCGTCATGCGATGTCCACCTGGGTGGACGGCGAAGGGGGGCCGATGGTTGTGCACTCTGCGGGATCCGGGAAACGTGCCGGGGCGGCCGGCTCCGGGCGCGGGGCGGCGCCGTGCGGTGCGGCGGCCCGGGGCTCAGGGGGTCGGGATGCCGCCGGGCCGGGCCGGGCGGCCGAAGCGCACCGGTACGCCGGGCGAGTAGAGCACGCTCACCGGCGGGCCGACGGGACTCGGCAGACCCGCGGCGGCGACCAGGTCCTCCTCGCAGGACAGGAGTTCGGCCCGGTGCAGCGGCCAGCGCGGGTGGGTGTTCGGCAGGTAGAGGGAGCGGCCGAGGAAGGTGTTGTGCATGCCCCAGCGGGCGGTCAGGAAGTGCTCCAGCGCGGTGGGCTCCGCGAGGCGCGGGCCGCGCCGTACGACGATCCTGCTTCCGGCGCCGCGCGGTCCCGGCCAGCGCCGCCTGCTGGTGTAGGTGAGGAGGTCGCCCTCCTGCCGTACGGACATCTTCGACCACAGGTACGGCAGCCGGAAGGCGGACCGGGCCACGGCGACGGGTATCAGCCGGGAGGCGTCCAGCGAGCGGAAGACCACTCCGCGCCGCCCCCGCTCGTCCACGGAGTACAGGCGCACATTGGTCTCCGGGAAGGTGCCGAGGTACGGGATGCCGGGGAGCCGGAACCAGCCGACGCGGTGCATGCGGAAGGCGACCAGGCCCACATAGGTCAGGCCGTCGAGGGTGTCGGGCACCGTGCCCTCGGGGAGCAGCGGGGCCACGTCCTCGGGCGGGTAGGCCCAGTGCAGGAAGGCGAGGTCCAGCCAGGACTGGGTGAGCAGCGGGCCGGTGGCGGGTCCGGGCGGCGGGTCGGCCGTGATGGGCTCGGGCTCCTGGATCAGGGACACCGGAGCAGCATCGCAGTGCGCGCGCGGGGCGCGGTAGGGCCGCGGGTCCGCGCGCGGTGTGACGTTCGTCCCGCCGGGGGCGGGCTGGGGCGGCGCCGGGGGCGCGCTGTGCTCCGCCGATGGGACGGTCGACTCGGTGGGCGGTGTCACTGTGCCGGGCGAGGTCCGCCCTGGCTGAGCGGGGCAGCCTGCCCGCCGGTTCCCTCCGCGCGGGTGGCGGCCTCGAAGGACCGGCGGGCGAGGGCGGCCAAGTCCCGTGCCGCGCCGACCAGTTGGTGGCCCCTGCGGTGGACGGCGCGCAGCCGCCGATGGAGGTCGAGTCCGGTCACCGGGACGGCGACGAGGCTGCCCGCGGCGACGTCCCGGGCCACCGCGAGGCTGCTGAGGACGGCGGGCGCGACGCCCTCGGCGACCGCGGTCTTGATCGCGGTGGTGGAGGAGAGCTCCAGGAGGGGTTCGGCGAGGGGCGCCTCGGTGCCCCGGCCGAGCGCGCGCTCCAGGGAGAGCCGGGTGCCCGAGCCGCGCTCCCGGCTCACCAGCGGTGTCGCGGCCAGTTCCGCGGGGGTGATCCCGGTGCGGACGCGGCGGCTCCAGGGGTGCCCGGGGGCCACGATCAGGGTCAGCTCGTCGCGGCCCACGAGTTGTGACCGCAGTGCTCCGGGGACGCGCGGGCTCTCCACGAAGCCGATCCGGGCGCTGCCGTCCAGGACGGCGGCCACCACCTCGTCGGAGTTGCCGGTGGTCAGGGCGATGGTGGTGCCGGGCACGGTGGCGTGGAACCGTACCAGCCAGTGCGGGAGCAGGTACTCCGCGATGGTCATGCTGGCGGCGACCGGGAGCCGGGACTCGGCGCCGTGGTGCAGGGAGGCGATGCCCGCTTCGAGAGTGGCGGCGGCCTCGACGGCGGTGCGGGCCCAGTCGGTGACCAGGGCGCCGTGCTCGGTCAGCCGGGAGCCGGTGGGCGAGCGGGTGAGCAGTTCGAGGCCGAGGCGGCGCTCCAGGTGCCGCAGCCGGGAGCTGGCGGCGGGCTGGCTGATGCCGTGCGCCCGGGCGGCCGCCCCGACGCTGCCGAGGCGGGCGACGGAGAGCAGCAGGTCGAAGGGGCCGAGGTCGCCGACCCGGCTGGGTAGAGGCATAAGCCCAGTCTATGACCCCATGCCGTACCGGCCCCTACCGGAGCGGCGGCGGACCTTCGAGAGTGGACCCCATGAGCACCCCTGCCGCCGTCCGGGACCGGAACCCGATCCCGCCGAAGGACCCCAGGACGGGTCCGCAGACTTCCGCCCGCTCCGCGCTGGACGAAAAGACCCCCCGGACGCGATCCGGGTACGCCCGGCCACCGGGCCGGGTGCTGAGCGCGCTGGACCGCCCGGCCGACCTCTTCCGGCATCTGGGCCCGAACTGGTTCGCCTGTGTGATGGGCACCGGCATCGTGGCGAACGCGGCGGCCGGGCTGCCCGTCCACGCCCCGGGTCTGCGCCCCCTCGCCACCGCGGTCTGGGCGCTCGCGGCGCTGCTGCTGCTCGCGCTCACCGCGGCCTGGGCCGTGCACTGGACCCGCCACCGGGAAGAGGCCCTCGGCCATGCCCGCCACCCGGTGACGGCGCACTACTGGGGCGCCCCGGCGATGGCCCTGGTGACGGTGGGCGCCGGGACCCTGTCCCTCGGCCGGGACTGGATCGGCGCCGGGGCCGCGCTCGGCGTCGACGCGGTCCTGTGGTCCGCCGGGACCCTGCTCGGCCTCGCCACCTGCGTCTGGATTCCGTACCGCGCGATCACCGGGCGCCCGGCGGCGGCCGGTTCCGCCTTCGGGGGCTGGCTGATGCCGGTGGTCCCGCCGATGGTCTCGGCGGCCGGGGGCGCCGCGCTCGTCCCGCATCTGCCGCCGGGGCAGGGGCGGCTCGCGCTGCTGCTCGCCTGCTACGCGATGTTCGGGATCAGCCTCTTCGCCGCGCTGCTCGTGCTGACCCAGGTCTGGGGCAGGCTGGTCCACCACGGCCCCGGACCGGCCGCCCTGGTGCCGACGCTCTGGCTCGTGCTCGGCCCCCTCGGGCAGTCGGTGACCGCCGCGAACCTCCTCGGCGGAGCCGCACCGCTCGCGCTGCCGGGGCCCTACGCCACCGGCGCGGAGGTCTTCGGCTTCCTCTACGGGGTGCCGGTCTGGGGGTTCGCCATGCTGTGGCTGACGCTCGCCGCGGCCCTCACGGTGCGCACCGCACGGGGCGGGCTGCCCTTCTCGCTGAGCTGGTGGAGCTTCACCTTCCCGCTCGGCACCTGTGTCACCGGCAGCAGCGCCCTGGCGCTCCGGCTGGACTCCGCGCTGTTCACCGGGGCCGCCCTCGCTCTCTACGCCCTGCTCGTGGCCGCCTGGGCGACGGTGGCCTGGCGGACCGCGCGGGGCGCCCTGTCGGGGCGGCTCTTCCTGCCCCCGGCGCCCGCGCCCGCTCAGTCGGTGTCCGCCGGGTCCTGACCGCTGAGCACGCTCCCCCGGAAGTCCCGGGGCGAGGTGCCGAAGGCGGTACGGAAGGCGCGGGTGAAGTCGGAGGCGTTGGCGAAGCACCAGCGGGCGGCGATCGCGTGGATGCGGGTGGCCGCCTGGGCCGGGTCGGCAAGATCGCGCCGGGCCCGCTCCAGGCGTCTGCGGCGGATCCACGCGGCGACCGTCGCCTCCTCGTTCTCGAAGAGGCGGTGCAGATAGCTGACGGAGATGTGGTGTGCCTCGGCGATCGCGGACGGGGTCAGCTCGGCCTCGTGCAGGTTCTCCAGGATGAAGGCCTTGATCCGCAGGACCAGCGAGCGCCGGTGGGACTCCGGGCTGAGCGCGCTCTCGGCGTCGAAGGCCTGGGCGAGGAGCCCGGAGAAGAGGTCGATCACCAGCATCCCGAGGCGGGGCGCGTCCGCGGGCCGGTACTGGCGGGCGGGTCCGGCCAGCTGGGTCAGCAACTGGCCGAGCAGCGCGCCGTATCCGGTGCGTGCGCCGGGGCGCAGCCGTCCCGCCTCCTGGATCTGGCGGCGGGGCAGCGGCACCAGCGCCTTGGGGATCTCCACCGCCCCGCAGGCGTAGAGCCCGGTGCCGGAGCCCACCCGCACGACGCTCGGCCGGGAGCTGTCGGCAACGACGAGTTCACGCGAGCCGACCGTGTACTGCTCCTCGCCCCGGCTGATCCGCAGCGAACCGCACAACGGCACCGAGACATGCAGGAGTTCGGGGTCCGAGCGCCGGACGTGCCGGGCCGTGCGCCGGAAGACCAGCGGCTTGCACTGCGCGGGCCAGGCCGTGACGACGCCCAGGTCGATGAAGCGGTAGCGCGCCCAGAAGTCGTCCCGGTGCTCGCTGAACAGCTCCCCTTCGGCATGTCTCTCGCCGACCAGCTCCTGCCAGTATTCGAGTCGCTCGACTTCCGCCACGTCCCCGCACTGCAGCACCCTCTCGGTGAGCATCCGCGCCTCCGTCCGCGTTCCGAGCGCCTTGCCGTGTCAAGGCGTGCACGGAGTACACAGGGCGGCGATATACGTCTGCTGAACGTCCGCACAGCGCCCCGGTCAGGGGGCTGCGCCGCGCGGCGGAGGAGGTCAGGGAACGTACGTGGTGGCGAGGGCGCTCTCGTGGAGGCTGCCGAGGTAGAGGCGGCCCTGGCGTTCCCGGACGCTGGTGACCATCGCGTAGGAGCCCTCGCTCTGGAGGTCGTGGACGAGGCGCCCGTCGAGGGAGACGGCGAGGACCCAGGTGGTGCGGTCGGGGCCGGGGCTCGCCCACTCCGGCAGCGCCCACACCAGCCGCCGCAGCAGCCCGGGCAGCGGCAGCAGCCGGTCGAGCAGCGGATTGCGCGAGGTGGGGAGGGCCACCCAGATCAGTCCGTCGCTGCCGAGGGCGAGGTTGTCCGGGAATCCCGGCAGATTGCCGAGGAGCTCCTCGCGGGTGCCCGCCTTCGGCCCGGTCAGCCAGTAGCGGGTGAGGCAGTAGCCGCCGGTCTCGGCGAGGACGAGGAAGGAGCGGTCCGGCGCCAGGACCAGGCCGTTGGCGAAGTGCAGCCCGTCCAGGAGGGTGTCCACCCGGCCGTCGGGGCGGCGGCGCAGCAGCCGCCCGGTCCCGGAGTGCTCGATGAGGTCGCCGAGGTAGTGCTCCAGGTCGAAGCGGCGGCTGGAGGCGGTGAAGTAGACGGTGCCGTCGGCCGGGTCGAGGACGACATTGCTGGCGAAGGTCAGCGGCTCGCCCTCGACCCGGTCGACCAGCACCTCGACGCTGCCGGGCGCGGGGCCCGTATCACCGGCATCCGGGTCGCCGGTGGCCGCTTGCCCGGGGTCTCCGCCGTCCCCGGAGCCCCCGCTCTCCCGGGCGTCCGCGGGCGTGACGCGCAGCAGTCCGCGGCGGCTGTCGCAGACCAGCAGGGTGCCGTCCGGGCAGAGCTCCAGGCCGAGGGGTCTGCCGCCGGTGCGGGCCAGGGTGGCGACCTCCCCCGTGTCCGGGTCGACCCGCAGCAGCCGCCCGTCGGCCACCCCGGTGAGGATCCGGCCCTCGGCGTCCAGGACGACGTCCTCGGGGCCTGCGGCGGGGAGGGCGAGCCGGTGCACCGGGGGCAGCGGGGGCGTGCTCACGCGCTGCCGGGCCCGCTCCGGCGCGGCGGGCGGTCTCCACTTCCGCGGGCGCATCGCGTCCCCCTTCGGCTCGCGGCGGCCTCTCGTCCTCCGTACGGAAGGGGCACTCGGGGTGCCGGGGCGAAAGGGCGCCGGATCTCAGCGTAGAGGTACGAGCAGGCTGATGCGCTTGCCGCCGCCCGGGAGCAGGGCGACCTCGATCTCCCGGGCCAGGCGGCGGATCAGGGGCCAGCCGTAGCCGCCGGGGGTCATGGCGCGGCCCCGGGGCAGCACTCGGGGGAAGCTGCTGCTGCGGTCGCTCACCGAGAGTCGCAGTCCGCCCGCCGTCACGGCGGTGCGGAATTCGGCCACGCCGCCGCCGTGGCGCAGCGCGTTGGTGACCAGTTCGGTGGCGACCAGGACGGCGTCGCTCACCGGGGAGACCTCCCCCGGCCGGGCACGTTCCGCCAGCAGGTCCTCCACCGCGCGGCGAGCCTCCGCCGCGCTCTGCGGTTCGGCGAACCGCAGCTCCTGGCCGACCGGTTTCCCGGCGCCGTCCTCGGGCCTCGTCCGGCACTCCATCGCACATCACTCCCCGTAGCACTGATGCTCGGCTGCCCGCAGCTTCGGGCATTACACCCGGGCATCCGGCGGGGCCCGCGGGGCGACCGGACACGAGGGCGGCGCACGGCCGGAGGCGAAGATCGGCGGCGGCCCGGCGCGGGGTCGTCGAGGGGCTCCGGGGCACGATGATCGACTGGACCGGAGGCACCCTCGTGACCTGCGAAAAGACGGAAAGGGCAGTCGGCCTCGGGAGTCGGGGCCGAAGGTCACTTGACGGGTGGGCCACCCGCGTTCTTCACTGCCTGAGGCCACATTCCGGCCCGGGACCTCACCTTCACAAGAAAGTCGCACAACATGCTGGTTGACGCCGCTGCCGCCGAAGTCGGGCAGTTCCTGCTCGGAGACTCCTTTCCGTGCCTCGCCGGCCGTTCGGCCTGGCGACAGGGCGGCATCACCCATCATCACTACACCTGGCTCGGGGAGGATTCCGCGGCCCGCCTGATGGCGGCCGATCTGGAGCGGTACGTGAAGTCCGTGGACTGGGAGGCCAAGCCCTTCACCAGCTTCGTCGCCACCTTCTCCGGCCCGCTGGACCTGAGCGACGTCGACTTCGAGTGCCGGATGTGGGAGCACCTCCAGGCCCTGCACGACCACGACAGCGTGGCGCACACCTGGGCCGAGGGCTACGAGTCCGACCCCGCCTCCGGGCGCTTCGCCTACAGCGTCGCCGGGCACCCCTTCTTCGTCATCGGACTGCACGAGACGCACAGCAGGGTCGGCCGCCGCCCGCCCTTCCCGATGCTGGCCTTCAACTCGCACGCGCAGTTCGACCGGATCAAGGCGGCCGGCCTCTGGGACCGCCTCCAGGAGAAGATACGCAAGCAGGACGTGCAGCTGTCCGGCAGCATCAACCCGAACCTGGTGGAGTACGAGGAGCTGTCCGAGGCCCGCCGCTACTCCGGGCGGCGCAAGCCCTCGGACTGGGCCTGCCCCTTCAGCGCCCGGAGCTGAACCCGCGGCGGTCCGCGCCGGGCGGCACCGGCCCGGCGCGGCACCGCGCACCCCGGCTCAGGGCTGGAGCCGGGTGACCTCCCAGCCGTCGGCGCCGCTCTCGTAGCGGAGCCGTTCGTGCAGCCGGTCGGCGCCGTCCGCCCAGAACTCGACGGACTCGGGCACGAGCAGGAAGCCGACGTACGAGGCGGGGCGGGGCAGCGGGGCCTGAGGAACCGCGAGCCCCCGGGCCCTCGCCCGCAGCTCCTCGGCGTGCGCGAGGTCGCGCAGCGGCTCGCTCTGCCGGGAGGCCGTGGTCATGGCGTGGGTGAACACCGGCCGGGCCTGCCACAGGGCATCGGAGTCCGCCGCGGGCAGCGGGCGCGCCGGGCCCGCGACGGTGATCTGCCGGCTGCTCTCCCGCCAGTACAGGACGCCGGAGGCCCAGGGGTTGGCGGCGATCTCGCGGCCCTTGCGGCTCCCGGCGTGCGAGGCGAAGACCAGGCCCTCGTCGGTGACCTGGTTCAGGACGACGGTCCGCGAGGAGGTCCGTCCCCGGGCGTCCGCGGTGGCCAGGGCCAGGGCCCGGGGCTCCCGGACGCCGAGGCGGGTGGCCTCGTCCAGCCACTCGCGCAGCAGCCCGAGCGGCTGCGCGGGGGGCTCCGCGTACTCGGGGAACGCGGTTCTCAGCGTCCCGGTCAGCGACTCCGACCTGCTGCTCATACCCACTCCTCGCTGCTCGTCCCGGCCCGCGGCGGGGGCCGGTCACACCGTCAGGGTGCCCTCGATCACCACGACGCCGTCCCCCGCGACCTCGACGGTGTCCACCCGCTCCCCCTGCCCCAGGGCGAGGGCCCGCATCGGGGAGGGGCGGCCGATCTCCACGCCCTGGGTGATCTCGATCCGGGTGCCGTAGGGGGCGAGTCCGTGCCGGGCCAGGTGGATCGCCAGCGGGCCGGCCGCGGATCCGGTGGCCGCGTCCTCGACGACGCCGTAGGCCGGGGAGAACATCCGGCTGCGCCACTGGCCGCCCGCCCCGGCGAAGCAGTTGGTGGCCATGTCGGGGAAGGCCCCGAGCGCCCGGTGGTCCGGGTCGAGGGCGGAGAGCGCCGCCACGCTGTCGAGGCCGACGAAGACGTGCCGGGGGCCGTTGCGGTAGATCTCCACCGGCAGGGTGGAGCCGTCGAGGCCGAGGGCGGCGAGCAGTTCGGGGGCCCGGTCGAAGGGCTCCCAGGTGGGGACCGGCTGCCGCATGCGCGCGGCCCGCACCACCGGGCCCTCGCGCTCCAGCTCGAAGGGGATGACGCCCATGGCGGTCTCCAGGCGCAGCCGCGCCGCCTCGGTACGGGTGCCGAGCGCGATCGCGGTGCCGAGCAACGGGTGCCCGGCGAACGGCAGTTCGTTGACCGGGGTGAAGATGCGCACCCGGGCGTCGCCGCCCTCCCGGGGCTGGAGGACGAAGGTGGTCTCGGAGAGGTTCATCTCGCGGGCGATGCGCTGCATGCGGGCGGCGGGCAGGTCGTCGCCGTCGAAGAACACGGCGACCGGATTGCCGGTGAGCGGTTTTCTCGCGAACGCGTCGACGACGACATAGGCGTACATGGAACCTCCAGCGGGTCAGCGGTCGGTGCCGGGCGGGCGCGGTCCCCGGATCGTCAGGTCCCCCAGGCCTGGACCACGGACAGCGCCTGCCAGGGGGTGAGTCTCGGATCGCACAGGCTGGTGTAGCGGTCGCCGACGTGGTCGAGTGCCGCGTCCCCGGACACGCACTCGGTGACCTCGTCCGGGGTGGTCTCCAGGTGCAGGCCGCCGGGCACGCCGCCCTCACCGCGGACCGCCGCGCAGAAGCGGGACACCTCCTGGGCGAGGGTGCGCACCCGCCGGGTCTTGTGGCCGCCGGGCGCGGTGAGGGTGTTGCCGTGCATCGGGTCGCTGAGCCAGATCACCGGGTGCCCGGCCGCGCGTACCGCGGCGACCAGCCGGGGCAGCAGCTCGGCGACCTTCTCGGCGCCCATCCGGGCGATCAGGGTGAGCCGTCCCGCCTCCCGTTCCGGGTCCAACCGGGCGCACAGCGCGAGGAGTTCGGCGGGGGTCGTCCCCGGTCCTACCTTGCAGGCCACCGGGTTGCCGACCTCCGCGAGCAGGGCGACATGGGCGCCGGTGACCTGCCGGGTGCGCTCCCCGATCCACGGCCAGTGGGTGGAGCCGAGGAAGGGGGTGCCGTCCTCGGCGGTGCGGACCAGGGGCACTTCGTAGTCCATCAGGAGCGCCTCGTGGCTGGTCCACACCGCGGCCTCGGGCGGGGCGGTCCCGGCGCCGGGGCGCCAGCCGAGGTGGCCGAGGAGTTCGGCGGCGGCCATGTAGCCGGTGAGGATGCGCAGCGGGTCGGGGCGTCTGCTGTCCGCGTCGGGTTCGGGCGCGTTGACCAAGTGGCCGCGGTAGGAGGGGAGTTCGCAGTCGCCCACCCGCTCGGTCGGCCGGGAGCGCGGCTTGGCGAACTGCCCGGCGATACGGCCCACCCGGATCACCGGGCGGTGCGCGGTCGCCCGCAGGGCCCCGGCGAGCAGGTCGAGCACCGCACGCTTGCGGTCGGCGTCCACCCGGGTGCACTCCCGGGGGTCCTCCGCGCAGTCCCCCGCCTGGACGACGAGCGCCTCGCCGCGGGCGACCGCGGCGAGCCGGGTCCGCAGCCGGGCGATGTCCTCGGCGCGCACCAGCGGCGGCCGGGCCGCCAGCGCCTCCCGGACCCGGCGCACCTGGCGGGCATCGCCCCACCGAGGCTGCTGCAGCGCCTCGGTGACACGGATCTCGCGGACGGCCTCTTCCATCGGGACTCCGATCCTGCGGCGGGCATGGCGTCTTCGCTCGGGCGGCGCTCGGTCCCGGACCACGGCCCGGCGCCGGGTCGGGCTGCTTCTCCGGGTACGTGCACAGTCGTACGGCGCGCGGTGCTCCCCGCCCCGCGAGCAGGGCAGGGCGGAGCAGGGCAGAGCAGGGCAGGACAAGGCGGAACAAGGGCGGCTCGGATCCCGGTGCGCGGAGGCTGGAGCGAGGTGCCCTCCCCGGGGCCGTCGCACTCTCCCAGAAAGCACCGCCCCACGGGAGGAGCGGTACTCCGCTGTTGCACACCAACCCGCTTGCCACACAAGGGAGTTGGGGTCGCATGCCGCCGGTGCGGGGCCCCGGACGCGGGTGCGCCCGCCACGCGGGGAGCGTGGCGGGCGCACCGGGGACCGCGAGCACGGCTCACGGGGTACGGCTCAGGAGAACCGGTGGTCTCAGGGGTACTGGACGATCTTCGACGGCACGGTGTCCTCGCCGGAGGTGGGGTCGCCGAGGTCGTTGATGACGTGGTCGTACTGGCCCTTGCCGCCGAGCGAGACGACGAGCAGGTGGTGGAACTTCACCCCGGGGGCGTTGGGCGCCGCGAAGCCGTGGCCCTGGCGGATGGTGGGGTCGACGTTGTAGAAGCAGTAGCTGCCGAGTCCCCAGCCCTCGTGGGTGGTGACCGAGTCGGCGACCTTGTAGGCGGCGAAGCCCTTCAGGTCGCCGTTCTGGATGGCGGCCTGGTCGGGGGCGTCGTAGGCCTTCTCGTTCTGGTAGAAGATCGTGCGGCCGCGTTCGCCGTTCCACTGGACGTCGTACTTGTTGAAGTGCTCGACGAAGAGCCCGGTGGCGAGCACGTCGTCGCCCTCGACCCGGACGCCGTAGTCGGCGCGGTTGGTCTCCCAGCCGACGCCGTCGCCGTGGTCCGCGCGCCAGACCCAGGTGTGGTCGACGACGGTGTGCCTGCTGTTGATCACCATGCTGGTGGTGGCCTTGCCGGGCCCGGCGCCGCCGATGCGGATGAAGACGTCCTGGACGGTGATCGGGTTCTCGGCGTGGTCGGCGGAGGCGCCGTCGGGGCCGACCTCCAGCAGTGTCTCCGAGTTGGTGCTGCCCGCGTCGAGGAGCAGACCGGCGAGGCGTACGCCGTCGACATCGGCCACCTTCAGCGCGGTGACACCGTTGTCGGGGATCAGGGTGGCGTAGCCGAGGCCGAGGACCACGGTGTTCGCGCGGGTGACCTCGATGGCCCGGTCGACGTGGTAGATGCCGGGCGTGAAGAGGAGGTTGAGGCCCTGCCCGAGCGCGTCGTTGATGGCCGCGGCGTCGGCGCCCTCCTTGACCACGTAGAACTCGCTGAGCGGCAGCGAGGTGCCGCGCGGGGTGCCGCTGCCCCAGGTGGTGCCCCGGGCGTCGGTCCGCTTCTCGGGGACGAAGACCTTGAACTCCTCGCCGTCCAGGTAGAGGAAGGGCTTCTCACGGGAGACGGGGGTGGTCTGCAGGGTGGTGTACGGGGGCTCCGGGAAGCTGTCCCCGGGGGCGCCCTCGACGCCGGAGAAGACCATGTTCCAGACCGCGTTCTCCCAGCCGCCGACCGAGCTGTCGCGGGTGTACCACTGCTGCTGCGAGTACGGGGTCACCTTGCCGTCGATGCGGCTGTCGGCGATGTAGCCGCCGCTGGCCCAGCCGTAGCCGTCGGGGGCCAGGTTGAGGTCGCCCCTGACATGCATCCGGCGGAAGGGCGCGGCCTGCGAGACGGCCCAGCGGTTGCTGCCGCTCACCGGGACCAGGGCGAGGTTCTCGGCGGAGCGCCAGAAGTTCTGGGTGGCGTTGCCGTCGAACCAGCCCGCGTCCACCGTGACGTCCCCGTTGATGGTGGTGTCGTCGGGGACCAGGCCGAGACCGGCGATGGCGGTGTAGAAGCCGAGTTGGGCGTTGAGGCCGTTGTAGGTGCCCGGCTTGAAGAAGAGGGCGTAGCGGCCGGTGCCGAACTGGGCCTTCTCCTGCTTGCTGAAGATCTCGTCCAGCTTGGCCTGGATGTCCGGGGTGGCGGGGTCGAAGACCACGACGTTGGGCCCGAGGTCGGGGTCGGCCGCGCGGCCCGCCCCGGCGCCGCCCGGGGTGGCGGAGGCGGGGGCCGCGGCGGCGCTCTGGGCGGAGAGCAGTCCCGCGGCGGGGACGGCCGCGGCGGCGGCCGCCAGGATCGTCCGGCGGGCGGGCCGGCCTTCCGCCGGGGTGGGACGGCCCGTCGGCTCGGTGGGGGGTGTAGGCATGGGCGCTTTCTCCTACTTCACTAAATGAACGGTGGAAGACTCATAGCGCGCTCGCTGCCCAGTCATGGTTCTGACTTGTGAACACGGCGTCAAGACTCGTGCCGCAACTCCTTCAAGCAGCAGAGGAATTGCGCCCCGCCGACCGCTGCCCCGCTCCCCCGCGCTCCCTCTGCCCCACGGGGGCTCGGCGCGTGCTCAGCGGGCGCCCATCAGATGCTCGACGGCGAGCTGGTCGAGGTGTTCGAAGGCCATGCCGCGGGCGCCCGCGGCCTCGGCGTCGAAGTCCTCGAAGGCGCTGCGGTCGGCGAGGAGTTCGGCCGGGCTCTCGCCGAAGTGCAGGGTGGGGAGGGCGAGTTCGTCGAGGCGGGCGGCCTTCAGCGCGGACTGCACCTCGGGGTCGGCGCGGAAGGCGGCGGCGCGCTCCTTGAGCAGCAGGTAGGTGCGCATACAGCCCGCGGCGGAGGCCCACACCCCCTCGGCGTCCTCGGTGCGCGGCGGCTTGAAGTCGAAGTGCCGGGGGCCTTCGTACCCCGCGCTCTCCAGGAGGTCCACGAGCCAGAAGGCGTCGCGCAGATTGCCCGCGCCGAAGCGGAGGTCCTGGTCGTACTTGATCCCGCTCTGGCCGTTGAGGTCGAGATGGAAGAGCTTGCCCGCCCACAGGGCCTGGGCGATGCCGTGGGTGTAGTTGAGCCCGGCCATCTGCTC
Organism: Streptomyces physcomitrii; assembly: GCF_012273655.1. Lineage (GTDB taxonomy): Bacteria > Actinomycetota > Actinomycetes > Streptomycetales > Streptomycetaceae > Streptomyces > Streptomyces physcomitrii. Next base: position 128,193 of record NZ_JAAWWP010000014.1, read on the forward strand.
GTGCCCGGTCTCCGGGTTGACGCCGAAGAGATCGGGGCGCTCCAGGCGTTCGATGAAGGCGAGGGCGTGGCCGACGGTGGGCAGCAGGATGTCGCCGCGCGGCTCGTTCGGCTTCGGCTCCAGGGCGAAGCGCAGCGGGTAGCCCTGCTCCACCACGTGGTCGGCGAGCAGGTCGAAGGCCTCCTTGAGGCGGTCGAGGGCGAGGCGGACGTCCTTGGCGGCACCGGACTCGGCGCCCTCGCGCCCGCCCCAGGCGACATAGGTGCGGGCGCCGAGCGAGGCGGCGAGGTCGATGTTGCGCAGGGTCTTGCGCAGCGCGAAGCGGCGTACGTCGCGGTCGTTGGCGGTGAAGGCGCCGTCCTTGAAGACGGGGTGGGTGAAGAGGTTGGTGGTGGCCATCGGGACGGTCAGGCCGGTCTCGTCCAGGGCACGGCGGAAGCGGGCCACCGCCGCCTCGCGGGCGGCCTCGCCGGAGCCGAAGGGGATCAGGTCGTCGTCGTGGAAGGTGACCCCGTAGGCGCCGAGTCCGGCGAGCCGGTGCACGGTCTCCACCGGGTCGAGCGCCTCGCGGGTGCTGTCGCCGAAGGGGTCCCGGCCCTGCCAGCCCACGGTCCACAGTCCGAAGGAGAACTTGTGGGCGGGTACCGGGGTGAGGCTGTCGGGCATGGAGCGGCTCCTCGGGGGTGCGCGGGCGGTGCGGAGGGCACCGGGGCTATTGGTAAGCCCGTTTTACAAATTAGGATGCGGGAGCCGGGGAGGGGAACCCCTCGTACGGTTGTACGGCTCCCCCGTACGGCAGTTGACAGGTGCACGAGCGGCGCGTTCCGGCCGGAAGGGGCAGCGGATGTACGGCGAGGAGCCGCCCGGGGCGGGGCCTGCCTCGCAGCGGGATGTGCGGCGGCGCAATCTCTCGCTGGTGCTGCGCACGGTGCGGGAGCGGGGCCCGCTCTCCCGGGCCGCGATCGCCGCCGCGACCGGGCTCACCCGCCCCACCGCGGCCAGCCTGGCGGACGAACTGCGCGCCGACGGCCTCCTCGTGGAGCAGGGGACCGTCAGCAGCGGCCGGGCCGGGCGGCCCGGGCGGGCCCTCGCCCTCAACGACCGCGGCCCGGCCGGCTGCGGCCTGGAGGTCGGCGTCGGCCATCTGGGCGCCTGCGTCAGCGACCTGCGGGGCGAGGTGCGCGTCCGGGTGCGGCGCCCGGCCGCCAACCGGGGGCGGTCCGCGCCAGAGGTGCTCGCCGAGCTGACGGCGGTCGCCGAGGAGGCGCTCGGCCGGGCCGCGGCGCTCGGGCTGCGTCCGGTGGCCGCGGTCCTCGCGGTGCCGGGTCTGGTGGGGCCGCGGCCCGGCACCGTGGTCCGGGCGCCCAATCTGGGCTGGCAGGAGGTGAACCTCGACCGGCTGTGGCGGCTCCCGCTGCCGCTGACCGTGGAGAACGAGGCCAACCTCGGCGCCCTCGCCGAGCTGCCGCTGACGCCCGCCCGGCACTTCGTGCACGTCTCCGCGGAGGCGGGCATCGGCGCGGCGCTCGTGGTGGACGGCCAACTGCTGCGCGGCGCCCTCGGTTTCGCCGGGGAGCTGGGCCATGTGCCGGTCCGGCCCGGCGGCCGGGCCTGCCCCTGCGGGGCGCGCGGCTGCCTGGAGCAGTACGCGGGCGAGGCCGCCGTGCTGCGCGCCGCCGGGCACCGGAACACCGACGGGGACGCGGTCGCCGAGCTGGCGCGGCGGGCGGCGGCGGGCGAGGAGCGGGTGCGCGCGGCCGTCCTCGGGGCCGGTACCGCGCTCGGCATCGCGCTCGCGGGCGCCGTCAACCTGCTGGACCCGCAGGCCGTGGTCCTCGGCGGCGCCTACGCCGAACTCGCCGACTGGCTGCTGCCCGCCATGCGCCGGGAACTTGCCGGCCGGGTCACCGTGCGCCCCTGGTCCCCCGAGGCCCTCACCGCCTCGACCCTCGGCAGACGCGGCCCCCTCACCGGCGCCGCCGCCCTGACGGTGGGGCGGATCCTGGAGGACCCGGGGCTCGTACGGGGTGGGGGCTGAGGTTCCGGCGGACCGCCGCCGAGCGGCGGTGGGAGCGGGCGCGCGGGGCCGATCCGGCGGGAGACCGGACCGGCGCGCACGGCGAACGGGTCGCCTCGGAGGGCAGGTCGCCTCGGAGGGCAGGTCGCCTCGGAAGGCAGCTGCCTCGGAGGGCAGGTCACCGCGCGGGGCCGACGCCAGGCAGGGCCGACCCCAGGCGGACCGGGCCCGCGCGCGCGAGGCGGTCCTCCCGCGGTGGGGCTCAGCCCCAGCCGTCGTCCGCGGGGCCGGTGTCCGTGGTGACACCTTCCGCGGACGTCACCGGCACCGCCTGATCCGCACCCGCGTGCGCCTCGGACGCCTGGGCGAAGCCGCCGCCCAGGACCACGGACAGACCTGCCGCGGCGACCGCCACGATCACCGTCTTGCCTCCACCGGCCGAGCCCATGAGACGTCCCCCTGTCGAAGAGTGTGCAGTCCTGGGGACCCTTGCACTGTGCGGGCGGGCGGCCAATGCCCCGGCCGTGGCGTCAAGTTGTCAGGCAGCAAGTGCGGGGCACCGGTCAGGGGGCGGACAGCCGGGCGGCGGACGAGGCGTACCGAACGCGGGCCTCAGCCGTCCTGCACCACGCCGTGCGCCGAGAATGACACAGGCCGGTCGGGGGCGAAATCCCCGGGCGGGATACCGGGATGGTGCGCCTCGGGCGGCTGCGGGGCGCCGGAGGGGCTGAGGGTGAGCCGGGAGCGGATGCGGTAGCGGTCGCCGCGGTAGAGCGAGTGCACGTACTCGACCAGGCGTCCCGCGCGGTCCGAGGTGAGGCGTTCGAAGAGGAGTGCCGGGGAGAGCACCGGGACCTCCAGGAGCGCGGCCTCGGCCTCGGTGGTGACGGTGGGCTCGATGGACTGGTCGGCCTCCGCGACCTCGACGCCGTGCCGTTCGCGCAGGTGGGCGTAGAGGTCGCCGTCCTCCAACTCCGCCTCGGTGAGCGCGGGGACGAGCTCGGCGGGCAGGTGCAGGTACTCGATCGCCATGGGCGCGCCGTCGACGAGGCGCAGCCGGGTGAGGTGCCGGATCGGCGCGGCGGGCGAGAGGTGCAGCTTGCGGCCCACCCGCGCCCCGGCCGGGCGGACCGCCGTCTCCAGGAGCCTGCTGGTCCAGACGCCCGCGGCGGGCGGGACGCTCAGCACCTCGGCGCCGGGGACCAGCTCCTGGGTGATCTTCTCCGCGGCGACGAAGACGCCCCTGCCGTGTTCGCGCACCAGCCGTCCGGCGCGGACGAACTCGTCGACGGCAGCGCGCAGGGTGGGCCGCGAGACGCCGAGCCGGGCGCACAGGACGCGCTCCGAGGGGATCACCGCCCCGGGGTGCCGCTCCTCGATGATCTCCAGGATCGCGGCGCGCACCCGCTCCCGTTTCAGGACGGCCCCGGAGGTGGTCTCGGGGATCTCCATGGCGCACTCTCGTTCCTCGCCGGACGCTGCACTGACGCCTCGTCATCCAAACAGCTGACCACTGGTAAAGCAAGGCGGGCGGACGGCGGTGAGGGCGGGGCACAGAGGGCCAACTCGACGTCTTTTCCGGTCAGTTACGGGCCACTCGGCCGCCCGACGCGGAGTCTTGACGGCGCCACTGGTCCATGCCACCTTCGATCTGCCCGACTGGTAAAGCCCGGCGCAGGCAACTGGTCAAGTACGCGAACGCCCCGCCCTGCGCCCTGCCCCGCCCTCCGTTCACAAGCGCGGGCGCCGCCCCCGGTGGCACTCCCCCACGCTCCCGTCCCTTCCGCCCCCGCCGTCCGCCGCGCACCCCGGCGGACGTACCGAAAGGACCCCGTATGCCGACTCGCCCACGAAGGCCCCACCCGCGTACCGCCGCGACCCTGTCCGCGCTGGCCGCGGGCACCGCCCTGCTCTGCCTGCCGGCCGCCGCCACGGCGGCCCCCGCGCTCCCCCGCGGCGCCGCCCCGGCGGCGGAGGCACCCGCCCTCTTCGACGACTTCGCCTACACCGGCTCGGCCGACCCCGCCCTCGCGGACCACGGCTGGAGCGTGCGCGGCGGCTCCGGCGGCCCGGGGGTGCCGGGCGCCGTCTGGGACCCGGCGCAGGTCACCTTCCGTACGGCGGAGGGGAGTTCGGTGCTCGACCTGGAGACCTCGACGGCCGGGACGCCCGAGTCCACCCGGCAGACCGAGATCCTCACCCGGAGCCAGAAGTTCCAGAACGGCACCTATGCGGCGCGGGTGCACTTCAGCGACGCCCCGGAGTCCGGGCCCGACGGCGACCGGGTGGTGCAGACCTTCTTCACCATCAACGACCTCAAGGCCCCGATGGCCGACGACTACGCCGAGTACGACTTCGAGTACCTGCCCAACGGCGGCTGGGGCGAGCCCTCCAGCACCCTCTTCACCACCTCCTGGGAGACCTACAACCCCGAGCCCTGGGAGGCCGTCAACCAGCACAGCGAGAGCCGGACCTCCTTCGCGGGCTGGCACGACCTGGTGATGACCATCGACGGCGGGGCCATCACGTACTGGATCGACGGCAGCGTCTTCGCCACGCACGACGCCGCGTACCTGCCCGAGCGCCCGATGTCGATCAACTTCAACCAGTGGCTCATCGACCTCGAAGGGCAGCCGGACACCGGCCCGCGCTCCTACCACCAGCAGGTCGACTACGTCCTGCACGTCAAGGACGAGAACCTGACGCCGGATCAGGTCGCGGCGAAGGTCGGGGCCTACCGTGCGGCCGGGACCTCCTTCGTGGACGAGGTCCCGGCGCCCTGATCGGTGCGGGCGGGGGGTCGACAGGACGCGTGCGCGGGCCTGTTGACCTGCCCGCCTGCCACCCGCCGCCCGGCCGCCGATCCGGCACGGCTCGGCGCGATAGGGGCGTTTCCTCCGCTGAAGTCCGCTCGAAGCGCAGGGCGCAACGGCTCTTGACGCCCACATTGGTCTATGCCAACTTCATGCCTCACGGTCGGCGAGTACGCACTTACCCGACTCCCGCCGTTCACAGGGTCGTGCTCTGTCCGCCCCAGGCATCTTGAGGTGAACCATGTCGTATCGCCCGCTCGTCCTGCTCGGAGCCGCCGCACTGAGCCTTTCACTGGCCGCCTGCTCCTCCTCCGGTGACTCCGGCGGCGGGGAGGGCGGCAGGACCGGAGTGGATGTGTGGCTGATGCGCGGCAGCGTCTCGGCCGCCTTCCAGAAGCAGTTCGAGACCGGCTTCGAGAAGGCGCATCCGGACCTCGACCTGAAGATCCAGATCCAGGAGTGGAACGGCATCGGCGAGAAGGTCACCGCCGCGCTGGCCAGCAACGACGCCCCGGACGTCATCGAGGTCGGCAACACCCAGGTCGCCCAGTACGCCCAGAGCGAGGGCCTGACCGACCTCTCGGACAAGGTCGCCGAACTCGGCGGCGACGCCTGGGTCAAGGGCCTCGCCGAGCCGGGTACGTACGAGAAGAAGCAGTACGGGATCCCGTACTACGCGGCCAACCGGGTCGTGGTCTACCGCAAGGACCTCTTCGAGAAGGCCGGGGTGGACGCCTCGAAGATCACCACCCGGGAGCAGTGGATCAAGGCCACCGAGAAGGTCGACAAGGGGGCCACGCAGGGCATCTACCTGCCGGGGCAGAACTGGTACGCCCTGGCCGGGTTCATCTGGGACGAGGGCGGCGACCTCGCGGTGAACCGCAACGGCAAGTGGCAGGGCGGCCTGGACAGCCCGCAGGCGCTCAAGGGCATGGAGTTCTACGAGCGGCTCCAGGCACTCGGCAAGGGTCCCAAGGACTCCGACGAGGCGCAGCCGCCGCAGGCCGAGGTGATGGCCAAGGGCGACACCGCGCAGATCATCGCGGTGCCCGGGGCCGCCGACATCGTCACCGAGAACAACCCCGAGCTCAAGGACAAGCTGGGCTTCTTCCCGATCCCGGGCAAGAGCGCCGACAAGCCGGGGGCCGTCTTCACCGGCGGCTCCGACCTGGTCGTCCCGGCCGCCGCCGCGCACCAGGACGAGGCGTACACCATGATCAAGGAACTCACCGGCGACGCCTGGCAGAAGAAGCTGGCGCGGACCATGAGCTACGTGCCCAACAAGGTCACCCTCGCCGAGGCGGTCAACTCCGAACCGGGCGCGGCGGCGATGGCGATCGGCGCCGTCAACGGCCGGGCCACGCCCAACACCCCGGAGTGGGCCGCGGTCGAGGCGAAGAACCCGATCAAGAACTACATGACCGCGGTGCTCACCGGCGGCAACGCCAAGAGCGAGGCGGCGAAGGCCTCCCGCACCATCACCGGCGCGCTCGCCGGCGGCTCCTGACCCCGGCCCCGACCGGTACACCCCCACCGCAGACGACGAGGAGCCGCCGTGTCCATCGTCCACGAGCCGGGCACCCCGCCGCCGGCCGCCGCCCCCGCGGCCCGGCGGCGGCCCCGGCCCCCGGCGGGCCGGCCCCGCGCGAGCGACCGGAACTCGCCCTGGGCCTACCTGCTGATCGCCCCCGCCGTGGCGGGCATGCTCTACCTGCTCCTGTATCCGCTGGCGCGGGCCGTGGTGATCTCCTTCCAGGACTTCCGGCTGCGGCAGCTGATCGTCGGCGACGCCTCCTTCGTGGGGCTGCGTAACTATCGGGAGCTGCTAGGCGACGCCCGCTTCTGGGAGGTCGTCCGCCGGACCTTCCTCTTCATGGCCGTCAACGTCGTCCTCATCATGGTGCTCGCGATGCTGGTGGCGCTGATGATCGAGCGTCTCGGCCGCTTCGGGCGGACGGTGGTGCTCGGCTCGCTGGTGCTGGTCTGGGCGATGCCGGTGATCGCCGCGACCACCGTCTTCCAGTGGCTCTTCCACTCCCGCTTCGGCATCGTCAACGAGGTCCTGGTCAGCCTCGGCTTCAGCTCCTACGAGGGCTACGCCTGGCTCGCGCACGACAAGGCGGCCTTCGCCATCATCGTGACGCTGATCGTCTGGCAGTCGGTGCCCTTCGCCGCGATCACCCTCTACTCGGCGCTGACCACCGTGCCGCGCGAGCTGTACGAGTCGGCGCGGATCGACGGGGCGGGCGCGGGGCGGCTGTTCCGCTCGGTGACCTTCCCGCTGATCCGGCCGCTGTTCATGCTGGTGCTGTCCCTGGAGGTGATCTGGACCTTCAAGGCCTTCGTGCAGATCTGGGTGATGACCAAGGGCGGCCCCGGCGACGCCACCACCATCCTGCCCGTCTACGCGGTGCAGACCGCCCTGTCCAACCAGCGCTACGACCTCAGCTCCGCGGCCTCCATGGTCACCGTGCTGCTCATGAGCGGCGTCCTCGTCTTCTACTTCCGCCAGCTGTTCCGTCAGGAGGGCGAGCACCTGTGACCACCGCACCCGTCAAGACGGCCGCGCCCGCGGCCGGTTCGCGGGCCCCGCGCGCGGGCCGCGGCCGGCCGGTCCGCTGGATACGCCGCTCGCCGCTGTACCTGGCGGCGACGGTGACCGTGGTGCTGTGCCTGTTCCCCGTCTACTGGATGGTCACCACCGCCTTCAAGCCCTCCCAGGACATCCAGTCCTACGACCCCCGGCTCGTCCCCGGCAGCTGGACCCTCCGCCACTTCCAGGACGCGGTCTCCGCCGACGGCTTCGGGCTGTTCTGGCGCAACAGCATCCTGGTCACGCTCAGCGCGGTGCTGCTCGCCCTGCTGGTCGCGCTGGGGGCCGCCTACGCGGTGGCCCGGCTGCGCTGGCGCGGGCGCAGGCAGTTCATGCTGGCGGTCTTCCTCGCGCAGATGGCGCCCTGGGAGTCGCTGATCATCCCGATCTACATCATCTCCCGGGACACCGACATGCTCGACCGGCTGCCCACCCTGACCCTGATCTACTTCATGATCACGCTGCCGTTCACCGTGGTCGTGCTGCGCGGCTTCCTCGCGAGCATCCCGCCGGAGCTGGAGGAGGCCGCCCAGGTCGACGGCTGCACCCGCCTCGGCGCCTTCCGCAGGGTGGCCTTCCCACTGCTCGCGCCCGGCCTGATGGCCACCTCGCTCTTCGGCTTCATCACCGCCTGGAACGAGTTCACCTACGCCAACTTCCTCATCATCAAGGAGCAGGACAGCCGGACCCTGCCGGTCTGGCTCTCCTCCTTCCAGTCCACCTTCGGCACCGACTGGGGAGCGACCATGGCCGCCTCCACCCTCTTCGCGCTCCCGGCGCTGATCATCTTCCTCGTCCTCCAGCGGCATGTGACCTCCGGTCTCGCCGCGGGCAGCGTCAAGGGCTGATCCCCCGGCACCCCGTCCCGCGGCACCCGACCCTGGAGACCCCCGTGCACCTGCACCGCCCGGAACTCGCCCTGGTCCCCCGCCCCCGCTTCCTCAGCGCCCACCGCACCGGCGCCTTCCGCCTGGACAACGGCACCGGGCTGCGCCTGGGCCCCGGCACCGAACCGGCCGCGCGGCTGCTGCGCACCCTGCTCGCCCCGGCCACCGGGCTGCCGCTCCCCGCCGCCACGGACGGCACCTTCGTCCTCGTCCTCGATCCCGCGCTCAGCGGACTGGGCGAGGAGGGGTACGGGCTGACCGTCAGCCCGCACCGGGTGCTGCTGCGCGCGGCGCGGCCGGCCGGGCTGCTGCGCGGGGTGCAGACGGTGCGGCAGCTGCTGCCGCCGCGGGCGCTGGCCGGAGATCCGCAGCCGGGCGTGGAGTGGGCGCTGCCGTGTGTGGAGATCTCCGATGTGCCCCGGCACCCCTGGCGCGGCGCGATGCTCGATGTCGCCCGCCACTTCCAGCCCGTCTCCTATCTGCGGCGCTACGTCGACCTGCTCGCCCTGCACAAGCTGAACGTCTTCCACTTGCACCTCACCGACGACCAGGGCTGGCGGATGCCCATCGCCGCCCACCCCCGGCTCACCGAGATCGGCGGCCACCGCGCCGAGTCGATGATCGGGCCCTCCCGCAGCACCCGCTACGACGGGACACCGCACGGCGGGGCCTACACCGCGGCCGAGCTGCGGGAGCTGGTGGCCTATGCGGCGGCCCGCGGGGTGACCGTGGTCCCCGAGATCGAGATGCCCGGCCATGTGCGCGCCGCCCTCGCCGCCTACCCCGAACTGGGCAACGACCCGGGCCGCACCCTCGACGTCTGGACCCGCTGGGGCGTCTGCGAGAACACCCTCGGCGTCTCGGACCACGTACTCGACTTCTTCCGTACCGTCCTGGACGAGACCATGGAGATCTTCCCCTCCGCGCATGTGCACATCGGCGGGGACGAGTGCCCGACCACCGAATGGGAGCGCAGCCCCACCGCGCTCGACCGGGTCCGCCGGGAGGGCCTCGCGGGTCCCGGGGCGCTGCACCCCTGGTTCATGCAGCAGATGACCGACCACCTGGTAAGGGCCGGGCGGCGGCCGGTGGCCTGGGCCGAGACCGGGACCACGCTGCCCGAGGAGTGCACGGTGATGAGCTGGCGCGAGCCCGCGCACGCCTGGGCGGCCGCCCGGCGCGGCCAGCACGTCGTCTTCGCCGACCACCGCGCCACCTACTTCGACTACGCCCGCGAAGAGGGCGATCCGGGGCTGCTCGCCCAGTCCGGCCTGGTGGTCGACCTGCCCGCCGTGCACGGACTCGACCTGACCCCGCCCGGGGACGGGGCCGCCGCCGCGGACCGGGTCCTCGGCGCCTCCGGCCAGTTGTGGACCGAACTGGTCGCCACCCCCGCGCACATCGAGTACCTGGTCTACCCCCGGCTGTGCGCCCTGGCCGACCGGATCTGGGGCGGCGCGGGCGACTACGCGGACTTCACCGCCCGCCTGGACGGGCACCGCACCCGGCTCGACGCGCTCGGCGTCCCGCACGCCCGGCCGCCCTTCGCCACCGCCGCCTGACCGCTCCCCCCACCGACCGGAAGGACCCCCACACCATGACAGGCACCCCGCACCGCCCCTCGGGGACGGGCCGTCTCAGCCGCCGGACGCTGTTCGCCGCGACCGGCGCCGCCGCCGCGCTCGCCCTCACCGCCGGCCCGGCCCGCGCCGCGCGCGCGGCCGCCACCGTGCCGCTCTACCTCGGGACCTACACCTCCTCGGGCGGCGGCGAGGGCATAGGCATCGCCGCCTTCGACCAGGCCACCGGGGCGATCACCGGGAAGGGCAGCCTGACCGGGGTGAGCGACCCCTCCTTCCTCGCCTCGGCGCCCGGACACCTCTACGCGGTCGACGAGGGGCAGGGCTCGGTCACCGCGATCGCCGTGCGGGACGGCGAGTTGAGCGTCCTCAACAGCAGCCCCACCGGCGGCGAGGGGCCCTGCCATCTGCTGGTCCACGGCGAGGGCGGCCATGTCCTGAGCGCCAACTACACCTCGGGCAGCGTGAGCGTCCACCCCCTCGCGGCGGACGGGAGCCTGGCGGAGGCCAGCGACCTCGTCCAGCACACCGGCTCGGGTCCGGACCCGGACCGCCAGGAGGGCCCGCACGCGCACATGGTCCTGGGCACGCCCTCCGGCCGGTTCGTCCTCGCGGTCGACCTGGGCACGGACAGCGTCTACACCTACCGCCTGGACACCGGCACCGGGAAGCTCGAAGCCGTCGTCCAGAACCGGGTGACCCCCGGGCTCGGCCCCCGGCACGCGGCCTTCCACCCCGGCGGCAGCCACCTCTACGTGGCCAATGAACTGGGCGATTCCCTCTCGGTGTGCTCCTACGACGACGCGAGCGGCGAGATCACCGTCCTGGACTCCCTGCCGACCGTGCCGTCCGGCGATCCCGCCGGGGAGCGCAACTACCCGGCCGAGGTCCTGCTCTCTCCCGACGGTGCCTACGTCTATGTCTCCAACCGGGGCCACGACAGCATCGCGCGCTTCGCGGTGGGCGGCGGCGGAGGTGAGCTGACCCTGCTCGACACGGTGCCCGCCCAGGGCTCCTACCCGCGCCACATCTCGCTGGACCCGACCGGCCGCTGGCTGTTCGCCGCGAACCAGAAGTCGGGCAACGTCGGCGTCTTCGCCCGGGACGAGGCCACCGGCGCCCTCAAGGGCACCGGTACGCCCTTCGCGACTCCGACGCCGGTGTGCGTCCTGCCTGTTGCGGACTGATCCGGTCCGGGGGCGGGCCGGGCGGTGAGCCTCTAGGATCTCAGCGCTCGTCCCAACCGCCCTTGCGCGTACGGCACTTGACCGGCGCCCGAGCCCCGTGCCCGGGCGCCGGCGCGCGCACCCCACATCGAGGAGCTGGTCCATGCCCGCCACCCGAGGAAGCCTCGGCCGCCTGACCGGGGCAGCCCTGCTGACGGCCGCCTTCACCGCCCCGCTCGCGGCGCACGCCAGCACCGGCGAGGACGGCACCGGGGCGAACGCCCCGGCCGCCGCCGAGGACCGGACGCTGCGGGTCTACTCGAACAACATCGAGAACCTGGTGCGCAACAACTCCGACGGGAGCTGCACCCGGGTCTCCGGCCCGGACCACCTCTCCTCCCTCCTCGTCGACGACAGCGGCAAGACCGGCACGGCGGGGGTCAAGGCGCCCGATCTGCTGATCGTCCAGCAGATCCGCGGGCGCGGTCAGGCCGACGCCTACGCCGACCAGCTCTCCGCCAAGTTCGGCCTGCCCAAGGGGACGTACAAGACGGTGCTCGCGAACGAGGACCCCGAGGAGTGGGGCGGTTCGCACCACTGCTCCTCGCAGGACCTCGGGAACCTGAAGAAGAAGCAGACCAACGGCATCCTCTACAACTCCCAGCGCCTGAGCCTCGCCTCCGGTGACGTGGCGGACTACTGGAGCGCGGGCTGGCTCAAGCCGGGTACCTCCTACGCGGACGGCCAGGGCTGCACCCTCTACAAGCCGCCGAACGCCGACGAGGGCGCGACCAACGCGCACAAGTGGCGGCGCACCAGCGCCATCGCGGCCCGGTTCACCGTGAAGACCACCGGTACCAGCGTCTTCGCCGCCACCATGCACCTGCCGCAGGAGAACTCCGCGCACGCCTGCGCCGGGGACAAGGACAAGGGCATCGGCTCCACCGGCATCCACCTCGGCACGGACGCCACCCGCCTGATGAACGCCTCCACCCTCCGGGTCGTCGGCATGGACGCCAACCGCTCCGGCATCCCGGCCGGCACCCTCTCCGCCCAGGGCATGACCGGCTACGGCGCCAAGCCCACCCACGGCACCCGCAAGATCGACTACCTCTTCGTCCGCGGCACCGTGGCCCCCTCCCCCGTCGACCACACCGTGAACAGCACCAAGTCCAACCACCTGGGGCTGTACGCGATGCTCTCGTACTGAGGCCCGCGCACCGAGGGCTCCGAGCCGGGGCCGGCGGCCGGTGCCGGGGCGCCGCAGTAGCTGACCAGCAGCAAACTGCCATCCGCGCGCCCTGGTACCGGCCCGGCCGGTGACCCAGTCTTGGTCTGCACAGCTCTGTCCGGCAGCCGAGACCCCCGGGGAGGCCCCTTGGTGAGCGACTACACGGCCGGTGCGGCGGTCCGCGCCCTACCGACGCGCCACCTCATCCACCGGCCGCGGTCGACCGCGCCCGGGCCCGCCGAGGAGTTCGTGCTCACCGGTGAACTCCCGCGCGCCCACCCGCTGTTCAACGACGGCCCGGGCAGCTGGCACGAGCCGGCAGCGGCCGCGGAGATGGTGCGCGAGGCCGCGGAGTTCATCGGCCCGCAGCACTTCGGGATCGCCCCGCGGCGCACCGGGCTCTTCTACCGGTTCGGCATCGAGGCGGGCGACCTCGGCGCCTGGCGGACCGCGGCGGGCCCCGGACTGCTGACGGCGGCCATGACGGTCACCCCCGACAAGGTCATCGACCATGTGCCGCGCGCCCTGGAGTTCCGCGCCGCACTCGACATCGACGACCGCCCCGCGGGCACGGCCACCGCCCGGCTGATCTTCCTGGCGCCCCTGCTCGGCGAGCGGCACCGCAGCACCAGCCGCCGGGAAGCCCTCGACGGCCACGAGAGCGCCGCGTACGGGGACTCGGACCGGGCCCCGGCGGACCGGGATCCGGCGGCGCCTGCCGTGGAGCCCGCCTCGGTGGGCCGCTTCCGGCCGGACAACGTCCTGCTCCAGGACGCCGAGTTCGCCTCCAGCGGGCGGCTCTCGGCGCGGGTCCTGATCCCCCCGGCACACCCGCTGCGGCCCCCGGCCGGGCATCCGGTCCCCTCCGCCCTGCTGCTCGAGGCGGTGCGCCAGTCCTCGCTGCTCGCCGCCCACCGCACCCACCGGCTCCCCCTGGCCGGGCTGCTGCTCTCCTCGCTCGACGCACAGGTACGCGGCTACGCGGAACCCGAACTCCCCCTGCGCTGCACGGCGATCGCGGGGGCCCCGCACCGGGCGGCCGACGGCAGCCGCCGGGCGCCCCTGACGCTGACCCTCAGCCAGCAGCGGCGCACCGTCATCGAGGCCACCGCCACGGTGACCCACCTGCCGTGACCGGGCCCGGCGGCTCCCCGCCCCTCAGGGCCCGGGGCCGCCGCCGTACAGCGCGGCGGTGACGGCTCCGGCCACCTCCGCGTCGAGGACAAGACCGGGCGCGGAGGCGCGGCCCTCGTCGCGCAGGGCGGCGCTCACCCGGTAGGCCTCGCCGCCGCTGACCAGGCCGAAGCTGCCGAAGGACCACGCGGTGTCCGCGGCGGGGCGCCCGTCCGGGAGCAACAGCCGCACGGGCCCGTCCCCGAAGCCGAAGCCGAACGCGGTGAAGGGGAACTGCATGCCCTGCCCGATCGCCTTGGTGTACGCCTCCTTCAGGGTCCACAGCCGGACCAGTCCCGCATGGCCCGCGGCCTGCGGGAGAAGGGCGAGTTCGCCGAGCTCCCAGGGTGTGCACAGCTGTCCGACCAGGCTCCGGGAGCGCAGCGCCCGGTCGGCGGCCTCGGCGTCGACGCCGAGGAGCCCCCGGGTGCTGAGCCCGGCGAGGAGGAGCCGCCCGGTGTGGCTGAGGCTGAGGCAGATCTCGTCGAGGCCGCGGATTCGGGGCCGCCCGGTGGGGTCGTGGCCGAGCTCCAACTCCCCGGGCCGGGTGTCCAGCGCGGCGGCCACCAGGTGGGCGAGCAGGCGGCGCGAGGCGGCGAAGCGGGCGCGCGCCGCGCCGGGCAGGGCGAGGTGGCGGTCCCGGTCCCGGCCGCGCAGCGCTCGTAGGACAGGGCTGTCCGGGTCCGCGGTCTCCCAGTCGGCGAGGCAGCCGTGCACCAGCGCGGTGCCGTGCCGCGCCAGGGCCTCGCGGATGGCCTCCTGCCCGCCCTCGGCCGGGGTGACGGCGAGCGAGCGGCCGAGGCCGGGGGCGGCCGGGGTGCTCACCACGGCCGCCCCTCGGGCCGGTCGAGGTGCGCGCCCCGTGCGGTCAGATATCCGGCGAGGGCGGTCACGGTGGGGAGTTCGCGGGCGAGGCGGGGGTCGACGGCGAGGCCGAAGTCGTCCTCGATGTCGCCGCACAGGCTCAGCGCGCCCACCGAGTCGAGTCCGTACTCGACGAGGGGCACCGTGGGGTCGATACGGACCGGGGGCCGCTCCAGGTAGACCGAGAGCCGGTGGGCCAGCCAGCCGTGCAGCGGGGCGCTCTCGTACCAGGGGGTGGGGCGGGTCATCCGGTACTCCTCGGCGTACGGGGGCGGCGGGTCATCCGGCGAGGGCGGTGCGGTACAGGTCGAGGCTCTCCCGGCGGGCGCAGCGGGCGAGGACCTCGGTGTGCAGGCGGGCGGTGCAGGAGGCGGGCAGGTCCACGGCGGGGGTGCCGAGCCGGGTGGCGAGTCGGTGCAGGGCGGCGGCGGCCCAGTCGGGGTCGGCGAGGAAGGGGTCGCCCGCGGCACGCCGGAGGCGCCAGACGCCGAGGACTGCCGCGGCGGCGAGCAGCAGTACGTAGCGGTCGGCGAGCGCGAACCAGGCCGGGGCGGCGGCGTGGCCGGGGCGGGGTGTGGGCAGGGCGCGGACCGTGTCTCTCAAGTCGAGGAAGTCCGCGCGCAGTTGGCGGGTCAGGGTGGCCAGGGTGCGCCCGGCGGGGTCGTCCGGGAAGGGCTGCTCGGCGGTGGCGAGGAGGACGGCGCCCAGTGGGTCCCGGCGGGCTGCCGTGGTGAGGGGCGCGTGGGCGAAGGGCGGCAAGGGGCCGCCGGGGTGGAAGAGTTCGCCGGGGGGCTCCGGCTCGCTCGACCAGGACTCCCGTGCCAGCAGCGGCAGTTGGGGGATGAGCGCGGCCCGGCAGCTCGCGGCGGCGTCGAGGGCGGGCAGCTCGCGCAGGTGCTTGGCGACGATGCCCGCGCCGCCCTCCTCGGCGAGGATCCGGGCGCCGAGCAGGGTGGAGAGGTCCTGGAGGGTCCCGCGCAGCAGCCGGGGCAGGAGGCTCGCCGCGGCCGTCGAGCAGAGCGCGGATTCGGCGGGGCGCAGGTGCAGGGCGCGGGTGGCGGTGAGGGCGAGGCTGTCGCAGAGCAGCAGATCGGCGAAGGCTGCGCCGAGGACGGCGGCGGTGTGCCGGGGGTCGAGCCGTTCCGAACCGGCTTGTCTGCCATGGGAGTTGCCCTCCGGGCGTCCGGCGAGGGCGGCGGTGCGCAGGGCGGTGTCGGCGGCGCCCACGCACAGGGCCGCGGTCTGGGTCCGGGCGGTGCGCAGCGAGCGCAGGGCGAGCGGCATCCCGTCCCCGGGGTCGCCGAGCAGGCTTCCGCCGGGTACCGGGCAGTCGGTGAACTCCAGGTCTCCGTAGGGGATATGGCGCAGTCCGGGCCCGGGTGCGCGGGGGCGCAGGCGGGCGCGGTCCGGGGGCAGGGCGGCCGGGTCGAGCAGCAGGGCGGTGTGGCCGGTGCGCTCCGGTTCCCGGCGGGGGAAGGCCACCAGTGCCCGGGCGCGCGGGAGTTGGGCGATCCCGGCTGCCGTGCCGTGGAGGCCGGGTCCGCGTATCTGGAGGGTGTGGTCCGCGAGTCCGGCCGGGGCCACGAGGGCGGCGCGCTCCCCGGAGCGCAACAGGGCGGCCAGGGCCTCGCGTTGGTCCGGACGCCCGGCCGCCCACACCGGCGAGGCCGCCGCGAAGGAGTTCAAGACCCCGGCGCCCAGGGCGAGATCGCGCCGGGCCGCCGGGCGCAGTATCCGCAGCAAGCCCTCGGCGGAGTCGAAGTGGCCGCCGAGCGCGCGGGGGACGAGTTCCGCGCCGATCCCGAAGTCGTCGAGCAGGGCCTCGGCCTCCGCCGGTGGCCGCCCCCGGCGGTCGGCGGCGAGCAGCGCCCGGTGACCGGCGGGCCGGTACGCGGCCGGGTCGCCGAGCAGGTCCTCCAGGCGGGCGGCGCGCACCGGGGGCGGCTCGGGGCGGCGGGCGACGCCGGTGCCCGGGGCGCCGGTGCTCACCACGCGAGGTCCGCTTCGGCGAGCACCGGGCGCTGGAGCAGGTCGTGCCCGAGCGCGGTGTGCTCGGGGCGGACCAGGGCGCGGACATCGGGGGTGAGCGTCTCGTACAGGCTCTCCGTCTCGCCGGTGAGGAAGCAGGCGCGGGTGCGGTCGCGCCGCACCTTGCCCCCGGCGGTGCGGGAGACGGTGCCGGGGGCGACGAGGAGGATGTTCTCGGCGGGCACCTCGAACTCCTCGGCGATCAGCAGGCGGATCCGGGCGGCGAGGGCGGGCAGGCGGCCCGGGTCGGTGCGGTCGGCGCGGATCTCGTGGACGAGGACGAGGCGGGGGCGGTCCGCCTCCACGGTGAAGGCGGCGCCGACCCCGGTGCCGAGGGCGGGGCTCAGCTCGCGCGGGGCCGCCTCGAGGTCCGCCGGGTGGATCGTGCGCCCCTCCAGGAAGAGGAGGTCCTTCAGGCGGCCGGTGACATAGAGCTGCCCGGCCTCCAGGGCGCCGAGGTCGCCGGTGCGCAGATAGCCGCCCTCGCCGCTGTCGAGGGTGGCGTCGAAGGTGTCCGCGCCGTCCCGGGTGTCGAAGGTGCCCGGGGTGTCCGGGGAGCGGTTCCAGTGGCCGCGGGCGACGCCCTCGCCGCGGACCCAGATCTCCCCGACCCGGCCGGGGGCGAGTTCGCTGCCGTCGGCCGGGTCCACGATCCGCAGCTCGCAGCCCGCGGGGCGGCCCAGGGCGACCAGGGCGCGGCTCGCGGCGCCGGGCGCGGCGGGCCGCAGTTCGCCCGCGGTGAGGCGGGCGGCGTCGAAGTCCCGTACGGCATGAGGGAGTCCGGGCCGTCCGCAGCTCACGGCGGGGGCGGCCGCGGCGAGTCCGTAGCCGGGGCAGAGGGCCTCGGCACGGAATCCGGCGGGCGCGAAGCGGCGGGCGAAGGCGGCGAGCCCCGCGGGGCGCACCGGTTCCCCGCCGTCGAGGGCCAGCCGCCAGCCGGAGAGGTCGAGTCCCGCGGCCTGCTCCTCGGTGACCGCCTCGACGCACCGCTCGTAGGCGAAGTGGGGCGCACCGCCGATGGTGATGCCGTGCTCGCCGATCGCCTCCAGCCAGCGCACCGGGCTCTTGCGGAAGGACTCCGGGGGGAGTTGGACGCACCGGGTGCCCAGCCACAGGGCGTGCAGCAGGTGCGCGATCAGGCCCAGGTCGTGGAAGTGCGGCAGCCAGCCGCCGAGCCGGTCCACGGGGGTGGAGCGGAGCATGTTCTGCAGGGTGGACTGCTGGGCGAGGAGGTTGCGGTGGCTGAGCAGGACGCCGCGCGGGCGGGTGGTGGAGCCGGAGGTGTACTGCACCAGGGCGAGGTCGCCGCCGGACCGCGCGGGGGGTTCCCCGTCGCCGGGGGCGGTCGCCTCCGGCCGGTCCGCGGCCAGGCAGACCGTGTCGCCGAGACCCGCCATCGCCAGCCGGAGCGAGAGCTTGGGGGCGTGCTCCTCGTCGGTGAGGACGAGGCGGGCGCCGCTGTCGCGCAGCACCCCCGTGAGCCGGTGCAGGCGTTCGCCGCGGGGTCCCGGCAGCGGTACGGGCACCGCGACGGCACCCGCGTAGAAGCAACCGGCCAGCGCCTTCAGGAAGTCGGGGCCCGGCGGGTGGGCGAGGAGGACGGGCCGGCCGGGGGCGCCGAGTGCGCGCAGGCGGTGGGCCAGGTCCCGGGCGGCGGCGTCGAGCGTGCCGTAGTCGAGGCGTTCGGGGGCGCCGCCGGAGGCGGGCAGGAAGACCAGGGCCTCGCGGCCCGGATGTGCGGCGGCCCGTTCGCGCAGCACCTCGGTGAACGTCGTGAACCCTGTCAACGCCTGCCCCCTCGCTGTCGCGACCGGCGGATCGGGGATGCCGGTGTGCTGCCGCCGCAGCCCCTCGCATGCTGCGGCCGGTGACTAAAGCGGTGCTTGCGGGTGGGCCGGAGTACGCCCGCCACCGGAACGTACGCCTCCGGCGGGCCCCCGGAGCCCGGGCAGGGGTGGCGGCCGCCGGAACAGGGGCGGCCCGGGTGCCGTTCGGGGTGTGCGGGCTCCTACGGTGGAGGCAGGGGCGAGTGCGGCCGGGTGGGGGCCGGGGTCGCAAGGGGGACGGGGGCTCGGATGCGGTTCCAGGTACTGGGTCCCCTGGCGGTGCGGGCCGCCGAGCCGGGGCGGAGCACCCTCACCCCGCGCGCCGCCAAGCTCCGCGTGGTCCTCGCCACGCTCCTGGTGCGCCGCGGCGAGATCGTCTCGGTGGCCGGGCTGATCGACGAGCTGTGGGGCGACCGGCCGCCGCGCACCGCGAAGACGACCCTCCAGGTGTACGTCTCCCAGCTGCGCAAGCGGCTCTTCGGCGGCGCCCCCGGCACCGGGACGCTGGAGACGCGGATGCCCGGCTACCTGCTCCAGGTGGACCCGGAGCAGCTGGACCTGAGCGCCTTCGAGTCCCTGCACGCGCGCGGGCGCGAGGCGATGGAGGTGCGGGACTGGGACCGGGCGGCGGACCGGCAGCGCCGTGCCCTGGCGCTCTGGCGCGGCCCGCTGCTCTCGGACACCCCGCACGGCGCCCTCCTGGGCACCGCCGCGACCCGGCTCGCCGAGCTGCGGACCAGCGCCCTGGAGCAGCGGGTGCGCGCCGAGCTGCACCAGGGCCGCCACCACGACCTGGTCGGTGAACTCCAGGGCCTGACCGCGGAGTTCCCGCTGCGCGAGGAGTTCCACGCGCATCTCATGGTGGCGCTCTACCGCACCGGGCGGCAGGCCGAGGCGCTGCGCGCCTTCGCCGCCCTGCGCCGCACCCTGGTCGAGGAGCTGGCGATCGAGCCGGGCCGGGCGCTCCAGGAGCTGCACCGCCGGATCCTCGCCGCCGACGAGACCCTGCTCGGCCCGCCGGAGCAACCGGTGGTGCTCACGGAGGCACCGGAGACCGCGCCGGGACCCGCACCGGTGTGCCTCCCGGACCGGGTGGCGGACGAACTCCCGCCGCCGGAACCGCTGTTCACCGGACGGACCGCCGCTCTGGACGCCCTCGGCGAGGAGCTGGCCGCGAGCGCGGGCGGCTGCGTCCTGGTGACCGGCGGGCCCGGGACCGGCAAGACGGCGCTGGCGCTCGCGGCGGCCCACGCGGCGGGCTTCCCGGACGGCCGGGTGCTGGTGGAGTGCGGGGCCGAGGGGGCGCCCCGCGACGAGGCCGGCCTGCTCGCCGAGGTACTGCGCCGCTGCGGGGTCACCGGCACCCTGCCGGAGCGCGGCGCCGAGCTGGCCGCGCTGCTGCGGAGGCTCACCGCCGGGCGGCGGCTGCTCCTCGTCCTGGACGGGGCCGAGCGGGCGGAGCTGGTCCTGCGGGTGCGCGCGGCCGCCCCCGGCAGCGTGGTCCTCGCGACCTGCCGCCGGGGCCCGGCGGGCGTCGAGGGCCGTACCCTCCGGCTCGGCGAGCTGGACCCGGCCGAGGCACGGGAGCTGCTGCTCGCCGCCCGCAGCGCGCAGCAGGGCCCGGAGGCCTCCGAGGCACCGGATCCGGGGGTCCTGGACCGGATCCTGCGCCGGTGCGGGGCGCTGCCGGGCGCGCTGCGCGCCGCGGCCGGGCTGCTCCCGCTCCACCCGCACTGGGACGCCGACCGCCTCGCCGAGCGGCTGCGCCCGGAGGACACCCGGCTCGGACTGCTGCGCCGCGGCAGCGCCCGCTTCGCCCGGTCCCTGGAGTCCGCGTACGAGACCGCCGCGGACCCGGCGGGCTTCCGGCTGCTCGGGCTGCTGCCGCCGGGGCCCTTCACGGTGCCCGCCGCCGCGGCGCTCTTCGGCGGCGGACCGGGGGCCGCGGAGGACCGCCTCGGCGCGCTGCTCGCGGAGGGCCTGCTCACCACCGTGCCCGCCACCGCAGCGGACGGGGCCCGCTTCCGGCTGCCCGAGCCCCTGCGGCTGCTCGCCCTGGAGCGGCTGCGCGCGGAAGACGAGGCGCCGGTGCTGCGGGCCGCGACCGCTCGGCTCTGCGACCACCTGTCCGCCCGGCTGACGGCGGCGTACCGCGGCGGCGGCCCGCAGAGCGGGGCGCACCCGGATCTCGTACGGCTCCTGGAGCGGGCCCATGACCTGGGGCTGTGGGCCCCGGTGGTGCGGCTCGCCGAGGCGCTCACCCCCTCCTTCGAGGAGCAGGCCGACTGGGGGCCCTGGCGGGAGGGGCACACCCGCGCCCTGGACGCGGCCCGGCGCGCGGGCGACCGGCGGGCCGAGGCGCGTCTGCGCCGCTCGCTGGGCGACCTGGCCTGGCAGCGGCGGGAGCACACCGACGCCCGCGCGCACTACGCGGCCGCCCTCACGCTGGCGCGCGAGGTCCCGGACGCCGAGGAGACGGGCCGCTGTCTCGCCGGGCTCGCCGAACTCAGCCTGGACGCGGGCGGGTTCACCGAGGCGGACCGGCTGCTCGACCTCGCGCTCGCGGCGAGCGGGGACGGCGGGCGCGGCCGGTACGAGGCGCGGCGGGTGGGCGCGCTGCTCGCCCTGGACCGCGGCCGGCCCGAGGCGGCCGAGCGGCATTTCACGGAGTGCCTGCGGCTGGCCGCGGCGCTCGGCGAGCCCCGCCTGGAGGCCCACGCCCGGCGCTGCCTGGCCGGGGTGCGGGACGCCCCCGGGGGCCCGGGCGGACTCGAACTGCGGCCCGGCGTCTGGCGGTTGCGCTCGGCCCACTGAACCGGGGCCCGGGTGACCGCCCGGCGGCGGGTTCCGGGGCGCGGCGGCAGTCACGGCCCCCGGCGAGCAAATACGCAGCGGGACCGCACGCGGACCATCCGTGTCCCGCCACCTCCTACGTGACCTGCGTCATTGCACGGACGGACGAGGTGGGGCGAGCCTTGGAGGTCAGCCCTGTGTTCCCGGTAGTGAAGGTGATCCCCGTGAGCGAGTTCGCGTTCGGCGTCGACCTGACGGAGGCCGAGATGCGGCGCCGTGCCGCGGTCGTCGAGGCGCTCGGCTCCGACTGGGACCCGGTGGCCGTACTGGAGGGCGAGCGCGCCGCCCACGACCTGCTCTACTCCGGTCTCGACGCGGAGCAGCAGAAGACCTACGAGCTGCTCGTGGCCGCGGGTGTCCTGGAGGACCGGCAGGCCCGGCCGTGATGCCGCTCGACCCGATGGCGGACATCGGGCGCCGCGCCTGGCTGCCCTGCCCGAACTGCGCTCACGGCGCGGACTGCGGTACCTGCGGCGCGGGCCGCAGCTGCACCCGGCACTGGCAGTACCTGCTGAGCAACAAGGGCCCGCGGGTCTTCCTCCAGTGCCCCGACTGCACCCACCTCTGGGACACCGACCCGCGCGGCGACGGCACCCGGGGCCGATGAGCCGCTGAGCCGCCGACGCCGGAGAGCCGCGGGGGGCTCCCCGCTCACCGGTGTCCGCCGTACGGAAGTGTGACGCAGGCCGCACTTTAGCGGGCCATGGCTTCATCGGTGCCATGTCCGCCCGGGGCGGGCCGGACGGCCGGGGCGCGGCCCGCGCGAGCAAGCGCGGCCTCCCCGCGGCCGTCGGGCCCCGGATCCGAGGGGACCGGACTCGCGAGCACCGCCGTGACAGGGGTGCGCGCGGGCCGGCGCGCAGGCCACCGGAGCCGGGCGCGCGGCCCCGGAGCGGGTCGCGGTCCACCGCGGTGCCGGGGCGGACCCGGCAGGTTCCGACCCCGATCCGCACAAGGGAGCGCCCGCACATGACGCAGACCGAGCAGCAGACCAATGTGATCCTCCGCGGTGGCCCGGCCGAGAACTACCCGCTGCACGAGCGGGAGCACTTCGTGGCCGACCCCGGCAGCAGGTTCAAGCTCCTGCGCGGCAACCGCTACGACCACTTCGAGGCGAGCGGCGAGACCGTGCGGCAGGGCGGCCGTGAACTCCTCGTCCTGGACTGGAGCGCCACCACGTACGTCGCCGAGTGAGCGGGCGGCGCCGCGGTCCGCCCGCGGCGCCCCCGACGTGCGGGGAGGGACCTCAGGCGCGGGGGCCCTCCCCGCACGGCTGCCGTCCGGGCGGCTCCTCGCCCCGCTCGTCGTCGTCGGCGTCCTGCTCGGCGCGGGTGAAGGCCTCGGCGAGACCGGTGGCGGTCGGGGCGTCGAAGAGGGCGCAGACGCCCAGTTCGATGCCGAGCCGGGCGCGGACCCGGCTGAGGACGCGCATGCCGAGCAGGGAGTCCCCGCCCAGCTCGAAGAAGTCGTCCTCGGGTGCCACCTCCGCCACGGCGAGCACCTCGGCGAGGATCCGGCACAGGCTCGACTCCAGCGGGGTCGCCGGGGGTCTGGCCCGGGCCGCCGCCGCGGCGCGGAGATCCTCGCCGGGCCCCTCCCCCGGCGCCGCGGCGACCTCCTCCCTGCGGTGGCCGAGGCGCTCGCGTCGGCTGCGGCGCATCCGTGAACCGGGCCCCTCCGCCTCGGCGGCGGCGACGGGACCGCGCTGCTCGGGGCCGAGGAGCTCCTCGGTGCCGGGAGGCGGGAGCGGCTCGCGTACGACGGTGCGCAGCAGGGTGTGCAGCTCGCCCGCGAGGGACTGGGCGGTCGGGTGGTCGAAGCGGTCGGCGGCGTAGGTGAGCACCGCGGTCATGCCCTGCGGGGTGCCGTCCCCGGCGCGGCGCTGGGTGAAGGCGAGGTCCAGTTCGGCCGGGGCGGTGCGGCGGGCGGGCTCCTCGCGGGTGAACTCCGGTTCACCGGCGGGCTCCTGGGCGCGTTCGGTGCGCAGCGACAGCAGGACCTGGACGAGCGGGGCGCGGGCGGCGGCCGAGGCCGGGGCGATCTCCTCGGCGAGCAGGCCGAAGGGGACGTCGCCGTGGGCGTAGGCGAACAGGACGCGTTCGCGGACCCGGGCGAGCAGTTCCCGGAAGGACGGCTTGTCGGCGGTGTCGGAGCGGATCACCAGGGTGTTGGTGAAGCAGCCGACGACCCCTTCGAGGACCTCGTCGGCGCGGCCGGTCACGGGTGAGCCGACCGGGATGTCCTCGCCCGCGCCGAGTTGGGTCAGCAGGGCGGCCAGGGCGGCGTGCAGCACCATGAAGAGGGTGGCCCTGCTGCCGCGCCCCAGGTCGAGGAGGTCCCGGTGCAGGGCGGCCCCGACCTTGAAGCGCACGCTGCCCGCCGGACTGTGCCACCGGGCGGGCCCCGGCCGGTCCGCGGGCAGGGCGAGCCGCTGCGGCAGCCCGGCGAGGGCCGCGCTCCACTCGCCGAGCTGCCGGCTGAGCAGGCTGTCCGGGTCGCGCAGATCGCCGAGGACCTCGCGCTGCCACAGCGCGAAGTCGGCGTACTGCACCGGCAGCGGCTTCCAGCACGGCGGTGCGCCGTCGCGGCGGGCCGCGTACGCCTCGCGGAGCCCGGTGAGCAGCAGGGAGAGGGAGTCCTCGTCGGCGGCGATGCGGTGCAGCACCACCAGGAGTACGTGGCTTCCGCCGGGGAGGCTGAACAGGCGGGCCCGCAGCGGGATGCCGGTCCGCAGGTCGAAGGGTTCGGCGCTCACCCGCCGCAGGTCCTCGGTCAGCCGCTCCTCGCCGCTCTCCTCGACCGGCAGCGGGAGCGAGGCCTCGGTGAGGATCTGCTGGTAGGGCACCCCGGCGCGTTCGGGGAAGACGGTGCGGAGGATCTCGTGCCGGGCGACGAGGTCGGTCAGCGCGAGGCGCAGGGCGCGCACGTCGAGCGGGCCCACGTGCCGCAGCACCAGCGGCAGATGGCAGGCCTCGTGGCCGGTGCCCAGCCGGTCGGCCGGCCACAGCCGGTTCTGGGCATGGGACAGCGGGATCACGGTTCCTCCTCCGGGCCGGCGGCTTGCGCCCACGCGGCCCGCTGCGGCTCGCGCGTTCCGGCGGCTGAGCGGCGGCCGGGCGGGGGCATGCCTCGCCGCGGCTCGCCGCTCAGCGGGTGGGGTCCGGTGGCGCGGCGTACGGGCTGGTCAGTGGGTGAGTCCGGCCGTCGCGGTCCGCAGCGCCGCGGCGACGTAGGACCGCACGCGGTCCAGGTGGTCCTGGAAGGCGAAGTGGCCGCCGGAGAGCACCATCAATTCGCAGGGTCCGGTGGTGACCTCGCTCCATTCGGAGAGCGCCTCGACGGGGACGTACGGGTCGGCGTCGCCGCCGATCGCGGTCACCGGACAGGACAGCGGGGCGCCGCCGCGCTCCCGGTAGACGTCGCAGAGTTCGAAGTCGGCACGGAGCAACGGCGAGAGGTGGTCGAGGAGTTCGGGGTTCTGGAAGACGGCCGCGGGGGTCCCGCCGGTGGTGCGCAGCCACTCCCGGAACTCGTTCTCGGGCAGCGTGTGCAGGGCGCGGCCGGTGGTGCGGTGCCGCCGTCCGGGGATGCCGCTGCCGGACTGGAAGAGGCGGACCGGCGCGGGGTAGCCCTCGGCGGCGAGGCGCCGGGTGAGTTCCAGGCTGAGCAGGGCGCCCATGCTGTGGCCGAAGAGGGCGTAGGGGCGGTCCAGGAGCGGGGTGAGGCGGTCCAGGAGGAAGTCGACCAGGTCGTCGACCCGGCGCAGCAGCTTCTCGTCCGACTCGATGCCGCGGCCCGGGAGTTCGAGGGGCCGCACGTCCACGTCCGGCGCGAACTCCCGCTGCCAGGCCCGCTGGTAGAAGACGGCGCTGCCTCCGGCCCACGGAAGGCAGAACAGCCGCACGGGTGCGTCCGGCGCCTGAACGTCCCAGGGGTGACGGACCATCAGCTCTCTCCCAGCTCACTCTTCGGCTTGACCCCTCGACGCTACGGACGGGCAGACGGGCTCCACACCCCTGAGTAACCCCCTCAGAGCCCCAGTACGGACCCTGCTGACAAGGGGATTTGAGGGCACGCCGCCGAACGCCGTCGGACCCGGCGCTCGGGCCGGGTCCGACGGTGCCGCACATGGGCTGACGTACGGTCATATTCCGTACGCAGCAGTCGAGTCGACTAGCCCGCGTGCTCCAGGGTCTCGAAGTGCAGGTCCATCGGCAGTTCCTGGCGGCGGGTGATGTTGAGCTTGCGGTAGACGCGGGTCAGGTGCTGTTCGACGGTGCTCACGGTGATGTAGAGCTTCGCCGAGATCTCCCGGTTGGTGTAGCCGTAGGCGGCCAGCGAGACCACCCGCTTCTCCGACTCGCTGAGCTGGTCGGTGTCGCTCGCACCGGCCTCGACGGGCTCCTTCTCGGGGGTGTTCGGCTTGCGGTCCTGACCGCCCTGACCGGGGAGTATCTGCTCGGCGAGCGGGACGGCCCCGCACTGTGCGGCCAGGTGCCAGGCGCGGCGGGTGACCATGGCGGCCCGGGTCCCCTCCCCCATCATCTGCAGGGAGCGGCCCAAGTCGGCGAGGGCGCGGGCGAGTTCGAAGCGGTCGCCGGAGCGGCGGAGTTCGTCGACCGCGCGGGTGAGCAGCTTGGGGCGCTGGCGCAGCGGGGTGGTGGCCGCCCTCAGCCGCAGGGTGACCCCGCGCAGCCGGGGGCCGCGGGCGTCCGGGGTGGCGAGCTGTTCGAGGACGAAGCGCTCGGCCTGCCGGTGCTCCCCGAGGGCGAGCAGCGCCTCGGCGGCGTCGGTGCGCCAGGGCAGCTGCTGCGGCCGGTCCAGGCCCCAGCGGCGGGCCAGCCTGCCCGCGTCGAGGAACTCGCCGAGCGCGGCCTTGTGGCGGTGCGTGGCCAGGTAGTAGTGGCCGCGGGCGCGCAGGAAGTTGAGGGAGTAGACGCTGGTGAAGAGCTCCTCGGGCACGGAGGTCTGGAGCTGGCGGGCCACCGCGTCGTAGCTGCCCCGCGCGGTCTGCGCGAGCACCAGGGTGGCGAGCGGCCCGAACTGGAAGAGGCCGCCGCGGTCGGCGACCGCCTCCATCGCGGCCTCGGCCTGCTGCTCCGCGCCCGCGAGGTCGCCGAGGCGCAGCTGCGCCTCGGCCTGGAGGTAGCCGAAGACGGCGTTCCAGCCGGGGGCGGCGCTGCCCTCGGGGCGCAGCGTCCGGCACCAGGTCACCGCGCGGTCGGCGTGGTCGGTGTGCACCAGGGTGCGGACCGCCTGGACCATCGGGTCGAAGGTGCTCTGGGCCAGCGGGGTGCCCTCGAGGAGCTTGTCGATGGCCTGTTCGTCTGCCTGGGTGCCCGGGTGGGTCCACAGCGAGGCCGAGGAGCGCAGCTCGGCGGAGACCGTGCGCACCGGCTCGGCGGGCTGCTCGGCGCCGCCCTCCCCGGCGGCCGGGGCGGGCGCGGGCTTGTCCTCGGCGGGCGGCAGCGCGAAGAGTCCGCGCAGCGGGTCCTCCCGGGTGCACTGGGCCCCGCCGCCGGAACCGGTGGCGCGGGCCAGGTACTCCAGCGCCTCGGCGGCCTCCTCGATCCGGCCCTGGGTGACCAGGAGCCGGGCGAGGTGCCCGGCGGCGGCCGCGCCGAGGCGTGCGGCGCGCAGCGCGGCGAGCGGGCCCTTCAGGTGCCCCTCGGCGGCTGCCGGGTCGAAGCGCCAGGTGACGGCGGCGAGCCGCAGGTCGAGGTCCCAGTCGGTGCTCTCGTCCGCGCAGCCGCTGCGGGCCAGTTCCAGGCAGGCCACCGCGTGCCGGGAGTCGTCGCCGGTGACCAGGGACTGCCGGGCGGCCTCGTGCAGCACCCGCACAGCCCGGGGGCCTTCGGCCGTCCCGGCGGCGAGCAGGTGCCGGGCGACGGAGGCGGCCCGTACCCCGGCCTCGTCGAGGATGTGCGCGGCGCGGCCGTGCAGGGCGGTGCGTTCGGCCGCGGGCAGGTCGTCCAGGACGGCGGCGGCCACGGCCGGGTGACTCAGGCGGCAGTCGCGGGTCAGGCCCGCGCTCTCCAGGGCGGTCAGGCCCTGCCGGGCGCGGCTGGGGGTGGTGCCGGCCAGCCGGGCCGCCAGCTCCGGGGTGGCGTGCTCGCCGAGGACCGCGACGGCGCGGGCCAGTTCGCGTACTCCGGAGCCGCTGCGGTGCAGGCAGGTGAGCAGCGCCTTGGTGAAGGGGCCCCCGGCCTCGGGCGCGGGCCACTCGTCCGACTCCCGCTGCGGCAGGGGCTGTTCGGCGAGCAGGGCGCGCAGCAGCAGCGGATTGCCGCCGCTGAGGGCGTGCAGCCGCTCCGCGGGCGGCGCGGCCACCGGGGCACCGGCGTGTTCGGTGAGGAGCGCGGCGGTTCCGGCGGGGCTCAGATGGGTGAGCGGGATCCGTACGAAGCCGGGGTGGCGCAGCAGTTCGGTGCCGAGGACCGGGCTGTCGGTGCGCTCGTGCAGGGGGCCGGTGAGGATCAGCAGGATCCGCTGGCGGCGCACCACGCGGGCGAGGTGGAGGAGGTAGCCGAGGGAGGGCCCGTCGGCGTGCGGGAAGTCGTCGACGCACAGGACCACCGGTGCGTCCTCGGCCGCCTCGGCGAGGGTCTCGGCGAACTCCTGGTGGGTCGGGATGCTCCGCTGCTGTCCGTCGCGCGGGGCCAGCGGGGCGAGCAGCCGCCGCAGCAGTCCGTGCGGGAGTGCCTCACCCTCGGCGCCGCCGCCGTACAGGACGCGGGCCCCGCGCTCCTGGGCGAGGTCGGCGCACTCCTTGAGGAACTCGGTGCGGCCGCAGCCGACCGCCCCCTCCAGAAGGACGATTCCGGCCGTCCCGGAAAAAGTTGAGTCGAGCGCCTTTTCGACGCGTGTGAATTCCTTGTCACGGTCGTAAAGAGTCACGGACCGCCTCCCCCGAAGCCAAAGTTTTCCTACCGGTCAGCCGCGCTCTCATCCTACGAACCGGTGAAGGGGCCCCCGGTGGCCACAAGTTGCGGGACATCTTCTGACGCCGGGCACACAGAGTTCCCACACAGCGGGCATTCCGGGGCCGGGGCCTCGTGATAGTGGCCTGATAATTCTGGTTACGCCTGGCCGAAAAACCGGGGACGGTACACCCGTTGGGCCAGGTAGCGGCACCGCGGCGGCATGAGCGGCCACCGAGGACGACCTGAACGCGAGGTTCCATTCGCGGGTACGGCGTGTGCACCGGGCGCCGGGGGAGGGTCCCGGCCGGATGTCCGACGGCCGGGATAGTGACGAGGCACACATCACCGCTGACTTCTTACTGCCAGCCCCGGCGCGCCGCCTGGCAGTAAGTCCCGCCGACACATACCCCGTTGGCGCCCCGCACACACCGAGGGGCCGCCGGGAACAGTGCGTTCGCTGTTCCCGGCGGCCCCTCGTGCGATGTCCGGTGCGGCCGGCGGACCCTCAGGCGGAGGCCGCCGCGCCCGCGGCGTCCCCGTCCAGTACGGCCAGTTCGGCGTCCTTGAACGGCGGTGCGGTCAGCGGCTCGTGGGACTTGCCCTTGCGCAGGGCGGCCACCAGGTGCGGGGACTCCAGGCTGCTGACGGGGGCGGCGAGCGCGGTCACCTGCATCGCGGCGGCGCTGACCACCGGGTCGTGCAGGGCGGCGGTGCTGAGCAGGTCGGCGAACTGCTGCTCCTGGTCGCCGCGCGGGGCGATCCGCGGGTCCTGGGCGGTGACCTTGGTGCCCGGATAGCAGATGTCCTGGGTGGTGGCGAGCAGCCAGGGATCGTCGACGACCTTGGCGACCTTCTGCAGCACGGCCTGGACCATGCCGGGGGCCAGTCCGCTCCGGCCGAGTTCGGCGTTCAGGGCCTTGGCGCTCAGCGCGGAGCAGCTCATGCCGTGCCCGTAGACCGGGTTGAAGGCCGCGAGGGCGTCGCCGAGGACGAGCAGCCCGTCGGGCCAGTTCGCCACCCGGTCGTAGTAGAGGCGGCGGTTGACCGTGGAGCGGGAGCCCTTGACCGGGCCGAGCGGCTCGGCGCGCTCCAGGAGGTCAGCGAGGACGGGGTGCCTGAGGCCGCGGGCGAAGTCCAGGAAGGAGTCGTCGTCCGTGGGCGGCTCGCCGCCGCGGGTACCGGCGAGGGTGACCAGCCACTTGCCGTCCTCGATCGGCACCAGGGCGCCGTTCTGGCCGGGCTTGCCGAGTCCGGGTGCGGCGGCGATGTTGACCATCGGGAAGCCCTGGGCGACCGGCGCCGGGGCCTTGAACACCCGGGTGGCATAGGCGATCCCGGAGTCGACGACGTCCTCCTCCACCTGGTCCAGGCCCAGTTCGGGCAGCCAGCGGCGCAGCGCGGAGGCGCGGCCGCCCGCGTCGACCACCAGGTCGGCGGCGAGCTCGGTGCTCTCCCCGGACCTGTCCCGCAGCCGGACACCGGTGACCTGCCCGGCGCCGCCGAGCAGGCCGAGCACCTCGGTCTCCTGCCGCACGGTGATCTTCGGCTCGGCGAGGGCCTGGCGGCGCACCACCCAGTCGAGCAGGGCGCGGCTGCAGGTGACCATGAACTGGCTGCCGGAGAAGCGGTGCTGCCAGCCGTGCGGGGTCAGCCAGACCACGTCCCGCGGCAGGTAGAGGCGGTGCGCGCCCTCGGCGATGAGCTGCTTGACGGTGCCGGGCAGTACGGAGTCGATGGCGCGGGCGCCGCCGGACCACAGGAGGTGGGCGTGCCGGGCCTGGGGTACGCCCTTGCGCAGTTCGGGGCCTTCGGGCAGCACATCGCGCTCGATGACGGTGACCTTGTCCAGGTGCCGTGCGAGGACGGCGGATGTCAGCATTCCGGTCAGACCGCCGCCGAGAACGACGGCGTGCGTTTCTCCGGTCATGAGATGGGTGACCCTTCCGTCGGCCGCGGGCACGGGGAATTTCTCCCGGACATCACGTGCGGCAATTCCGATCCCGGCGACGCTAGCACCGGCGCCGAAGAGCGCTGAACCCCTAGCCGGAGCGGTCGACCCCTAACACATACCGGTCATCCTGGCGCCCCGTCCGCGCCGTTGCCAGGATGTGGGCACGCCTGCCGGAAGGAGAGAAATTCATGCTGGATGAGGCGGCACTGAAAGAGCTGATCCTCGAACACACCAGGCGGGTCAATGCCGGTGATGTCGAGGGCCTGCTCAAGCTGTACTCCCCCGAGGTCCGTTTCGAGGATCCGGTCGGAGCCGGCGCCCAGCAGGGCCATGAGGCGCTGCGTGCCCATGCCACCGGCGCGGTGACCAGCAACGCCGTGGAGATCGCGGGCAGGCCGGTGGCCGCGCAGGACGGGCTGCACGCCGCGGTCCCGGTCACCGCGACGATGGACTATCTGCCGCTGGGGCCGGTCCTGACCCGGTACGGGGTGCTGCCCACGCCGGCCGATCCCACCGGCCAGCGCATGCAATTCCAATTCCTGATGGTGATCCGGGCGGGCGCCGACGGACTCATCGAGGACATGCGGGCCTATTGGGGTACGAGTGACGTCGCTCTCGTCGACGCGGCACAAGGAGGAGCACATGCTTGACGAGGCGACGCGGAAAGAACTCGCGCTCGAACACTGCCGCCGTATGACGAGTGGCGACGTGGACCACATGCTCGGCCTCTATACGAAGGACGTGCGTTTCGAGGACCCGGTCGGCTCGGTTCCGATGATCGGGCACGACGAATTGCGGCCGCATTTCCAGCGGGCCGCGGAGGCGAAGACGGTCGATGTCGCCGGAATTCCCGTCGCCGCTCAGGACGGAATCCATGTGGCCATCCCGGTCGCCGTCTACATGAATTATCTCCCGCTCGGCCCCACGCTGACGAAACACGGCTATCTGGACAAGCCAACCAACCCGTTTCAGAAGCGCATCAAGTTCGATCTCACGAGCATTTTCCGCACCGGCTCGCACGGCCTCATCGAGGCGGTGTGGGTCTATTGGGGAAAATCGGACCTGAGCCTGCTCGACCCCGGCGAGGAATGAGTCCGCCGGGTTGCCCCCGGAAGAACACTGCGCCGCCCGCTCCGGAACACCCCGGCACGGGCGGCCTCTTCGTTCCTCCCGGCCTTCCCGCCGCGTGGGCATGTCCCGGCTTTCCCGGACACAGCGGTACGGCCCGGACTCCGCGGGAGTCCGGGCCGTACCGCTGTGTTCCCGGCCGAGATCAGGGGGCGAGGTCGCGCCTGCGGAAGAGGGCGGCACCGGCCGCCGCGAGCACTACGGCCACCGCGAGCAGGACGATGAAGGGCAGCGCCTCCGCCTCGGCCGCGGGCAGCGCGGGCAGGTGCGTGAACGGCGAGAGGTCGCGCACCGCCTGCGGCAGCTTCAGCAGTCCGCCGAGCTGTCCGACGACCAGGCACAGGGCGAGTCCGCCCCAGGCGGCGCCCGAGGTGAGGCCCGGCACCGCGCCGAAGACGACGACCACGAACCCGGCGAGGACGAGCGCGGCGGGGGCCTGGGCGAGCGCGGCGCCGGTCAGGTCGCCGAGGGCCTGACCGACATCCGAGGTGGCGGCGCCGTAGGTGAGGCCCGCGGCGAGTCCGGAGACGAGCAGCAGCGCCACCACGCCGAGCACGGCGACCAGGACATGGCCGGCGACCCAGCGGCCCCGGCTCACCGAGGTGGCGAGCACGGCCTCCAGGCGCCCCGAGGTCTCCTCGGCCCGCAGCCTCAGGAGCGCCTGCACGGTGAACCCGGCGGCGACGGCGCCCACCATCACCATCATGGAGGCGAAGAAGACGCCCGCGGGGTCGTCCGTACCCCCGCCGCCGATCTTGCCGAGGGTGTCGGTGAGGTCGGCGTTGTCCTTGAGGGCGTCGGCGGCCGACTTGCCGATCGCGCCGATGGTGGCGCCCAGGACGGCGATGCCGACGAGCCAGCCGAGCAGGGCGCCGCGCTGGAGGCGCCAGGCGAGGCCGAGCGGGCTGAGCAGGGCCCGCGGCGCCTCGGCCGGTCCCGGCCGGTCCGCGAGGAGGCCCGCACCGAGGTCGCGCCCGGCCGAGAGCCGCAGTGCCAGCCCCATGGTGAGCAGCGCGAAGGCGAGCGGCAGGGCGAGCACCCACCAGCGCTCGTCGCCGAAGGGGTGCACCAGGGTGCCCCAGCCGATCGGCGAGAGCCAGGACGGCCAGGCGCTGTGGACGACCGTGCCGTTCTCGGTGACGTCGCCGAGCGCGTCGCCGACGCCGCGGATCAGGAAGGCCGCGCCGATCACCGCCCCGGCAAGGGAGTTGGCGCCGCGCGCGGTACCGGCGAGCTGGGCGGTGACGGCGGCGACACCGGCGAAGGCGAGGCCGACACTGGCGACGGCGGCCGCCGCGGCGAGCGAGCCGCCGATCGGCAGACCGGCCAGCGGCAGCACGATGCCGAGGAAGATGAACAGGCCGATATTGGCCTGGAGGGCGAGCAGCAGGGCGGCCATCAGACCGGCCTGGCGGCCCACCGGCTGGGCGCCGATGAGTTCGGCGCGGCCGGTCTCCTCGTTCTGCCGGGTGTGGCGCACCACGGCCATCGTGCTCATCAGGGCGGCGAGCACGCACAGGTAGGAGAAGACCTGCACCATCGAGACGGCGCCCTGGCTGCTGCCGACGGGCGCGCCGCGGGTCAGCAGGAGCGCCGGGTTGTCCGAAAGCAGCTGGACGGCGTCGACACGCGCCTTCTCGTTCTCATACGTGCTCTTGACGCTGTTGGCCGCGCTGTAGGCGAGGGCGGCCGTGCCGTACATCCACACCGCGAGCTGGATCCGGTCGCGCCGCGTGGCGAGCTTCAGCAGCGCCTGCGTACCGGTGTAGGGGGACTTCTCGCTCATCGGGTGGCCGCCTCCGCCTTCGCGCGGTCCGCGCCGCCCTTGCCGCCGTCGCCGTCGGCGCCGTCCTCGGCGGGGGCGTCGCCGTAGTGGCGCATGAACAGCTCCTCCAGGGTGGGCGGGGCGCTGTTCAGGGAGACCACGCCGAAGCCGAGGACCTTGGCGAGTACGGGCTCCAACTGGGCGTTGTCCACGTCGAGTTTCAGGTGGTTGCCCTCGGCCACCGCGTTGTGGACGCCGGGCAGCTCCGCGAGCCCGGTGGCCGGGCGCTGCGTCTCGACGCTGAGCGAGGTGCGGGTGAGGTGGCGCAGCTCCTGCAGGGAGCCCGATTCCACGGTGCGGCCGCGGCGCACGATGCTGACGCGGTCGCAGAGCGCCTCGACCTCGGCGAGGATGTGGCTGGAGAGCAGGACGGTGCGGCCCTGCGCCTTGACCTCCTTGACGCAGCTCTGGAAGACGGCCTCCATCAGGGGGTCGAGTCCGGAGGTGGGCTCGTCGAGGATGAGCAGCTCGCTGTCGCTGGCGAAGGCGGAGACCAGGGCGACCTTCTGCCGGTTGCCCTTGGAGTAGGCGCGGCACTTCTTGGTCGGGTCGAGCTGGAAGCGCTCGATCAGCTCCGCCTTGCGGGACTTGTCGATGCCGCCGCGCAGCGTCCCGAACAGGTCGATGGCCTCGCCGCCGCTGAGGTTGCGCCACAGGCTGACGTCGCCGGGGACGTAGGCGAGCTTGTGGTGCACCTCGACGGCGTCGGCCCAGGGGTCCTTGCCGAGCAGGGTGGCCTTGCCCGCGGTGGGCTTGAGCAGGCCGAGCAGGGCACGGATGGTGGTGGACTTACCCGCACCGTTGGGGCCGAGGAAGCCGTGGACTTCTCCCGTCCGCACGGACAGGTCCAGGCCGTCCAGCGCACGGAACTTGCCGAAGTCCTTGGTGAGGCCTTCCGCGGTGATTGCGTACTCGTCGGGCGCCAACGCGCACCCCTTTCACGGTGTGGTGTGGTCGAGCATCGGGGCCAGGTTGCCGCGTCGGCAATCGAGCACCATCCGGAACCGGACAGTCAGGGGTGTTTACGGGTGCAAGCTAGGGGTTGACCCGGCGAGAGCCCCCTCGGGAACGTTGCACTAGTCACGAATCTTCGAGGAGTGTCATGCCTGCCTCAAAGTCTTCCTGCCCCGTCGCGCACGGGCCCGTGCGTGATTTCCCCTTCACCCCCGTCGACGGCCTGGTCATCGAGCCGGTCCTGGCCGAGCTGCGCCGCGAGGAGCCGATCAGCCGGATCCGCCTGCCCTACGGCGGCGAGGCCTGGCTCGCCACCCGCTACCAGGACGTACGCAACGCGCTCGCGGACCCGCGGCTCAGCCGCGCGGCGGTGGTGAACGCGGACGTCCCGCGGCGCCAGGAGATGCAAGTGGGTCCCGAGGGGATCATGTACATGGACCCGCCCGACCACTCCCGGCTGCGGCGCCTGCTCACCAAGGCCTTCACCCGGCGGCGAGTGGAGACGCTGCGGCCCCGGGTGGCCGAGATCGCCGCCGAACTCGCCGGGGACCTGGCCGCCCAGGGCAGCGGCGGGGACCTGGTGTCCACCTTCTCCTGGCCGCTGCCCACCCGGGTGATCTGCGAACTGCTCGGGGTGCCCTACGAGGACCGCGAGATCTTCAGCCGCGGCGCGGACGCGCTGATGCAGGGCGACACCCTGCCGCACGCCGAGTTCACCTCCCGTATCAACGAACTCTGCCTGTATCTCGCCAAGTTGATCGCCCAGCGCCGGGCGCAGCCGACCGAGGACATGCTCACCGCGCTGATCCAGGCACGGGACGAGGACGACCGGCTCAGCGAGCAGGAGCTGATCTCGATCTCCGTGGTGCTCCTCGCCGGCGGCCACGAGACCACCGCGAACCAGATCACCAACTTCCTCTACACGCTGCTGCGCCACCCCGGCCAACTCGCCCTGTTACGCGAGAAACCCGAGCTGATGCCGCAGGCCGTGGACGAGCTGATGCGCTACATCCCGCTCGGCACCGGCCACCACGCCGCCATGATCGCGACGGAGGACCTGGAGATCGGCGGGCAGCGGATCGCCGAGGGTGAGTCCGTGTATGTACACATACACTCGGCCAACCGGGACGGCGAGTTCTTCGAGAACCCGGACGAGCTCGACCTCGGCCGCGAGGACAACCACCACATGGGCTTCGGCCACGGGGTCCACTTCTGCGTCGGCGCCCAACTCGCCCGGATGGAACTGTCGGTGGCCGTCGAATCCGTACTGGACCGCTTCCCCACCCTGGAGCTGGACATCGAGGACGAGGCGATCCGCTGGCGCTCCAGCCTGCTGGTCCGCGGGCCGCTCGCGCTGCCGGTGCGCTGGTGAGCGGCGCGGGGACGCCGACCGCGCGGGAGGACACCGGCGGCGGGACGCGGGACGGTGACTGGGAGGTCAGCGTCGACCGGCTGTCCTGCACCGGCACCGGCATGTGCGTCCACGCGGCGCCCGCCTTCTTCGGCCTGGTGGGCGGCCGTTCGCAGGCGCTCGGCTCCCCCGTGGAGCCCGACGAGACGGTGCTGGACGCCGCCGAGAACTGTCCCCTGGAGGCCATCCGCGTCACCGAACGGGCCACCGGACGGGTGCTGGCGCCCGAGGAGTTCTGACCGGGACAGGACGAAACGCCCACCGGAACCGGTTGCACCGCGATTCACGCCAGAGAACACCGGGCCCCCTCGGAGCACTCCGAGGGGGCCGTTCCGCGTTCGGTACGGCCCCCGGCGCACCCGGTACGCGAGCCGCCCGCCCCGCGGTGTGCGCGGGGCGGGCGGCCAGGAGCGGGCTCGGTGGGAGCGGGCTCAGAAGGAGTAGCGCATCACGCGGTTGTAGTGCCGCAGCGCCGGTATCGCGTTCATGATCTTGCAGACCACGCGGGAGGTCCACGGCATGTGCGCGATATAGGGCGAGCCGAAGAAGGTCCAGGCGTCGTGGTGCTTGACGCCCGGGTGCCACTGCTCCAGGGAGGCGGGCTCGGCCAGGCCCCAGACGAAGCGCTTGCCGGAGGCCTTGACCGTCCAGTGCTTGTTCATCGCCTTCACCGAGAAGGGCGTGTACGCGTCGAAGATCAGCTGACCGCTCGGGAACACCGAGAAGAGCTTGCGGATCAGCCCCTTGACCTCCTCCTCGGTGAAGTACACGAGCAGGCCCTCGGCCACGATGACGGTGGGCCGGTCGGTGGGCACCTGCTCCAGCCACTTGAGGTCCATCACCGAGGAGCCGATGACGTGGTGGTGCTCCCGCTCGGGGAAGAGCTGCGCGTACAGCGCGGCGATCTCCGGCAGGTCCAGGTCGTACCACTCCACGGAGGCGGGCGGGTCCATCCGGTGGACGCGGCCGTCGAGACCGGTGCCCAGGTGGAGCACGACCGCGTCCGGGTGGGTGTCCAGGAAGCTCCGGATCCAGCCGTCGATCAGCTCACCGCGGATGGCGAGGCTGATGGCGTCGTCGTCGCGGATCTTCAGCTTGGCGTAGTCGTACTCGATCGACTCGCTGACCGTGATCGCCATCCGGTCGTTGAGGATGGGCTTGGCCGACTTGGCGTCGTGGGCGCGGGAGTAGAGCGCGATGAGGAGGTTCTCGGTCTCGGCGGTGAACTGCGCCGGCTTCGTCTCCATGGATTACCGTTTTCCGTTTCGTGAGGTCGGTACGGCGCCGTCAGTTCGCCGGGACCCGGGCGAAGGCGGCCAGGTCCTCGGCCACCGCGCGGGTCACCTCCGCCTGGCGCGGCGTCAGATAGAAGTGGCCGCCGGGGAAGCTGCGGAAGGTGAACTTCCCGCTGCTGAGCTCCTGCCAGGCCTGCGCCTCGGGGATGCTGACCCGCGGGTCGGACTCCCCGGTGAGCACGCTGACCGGCGAGGTCAGCGGCGGCTGGGTCCCGTCCGGCCGGTAGCGGTAGGTCTCGATGGCCTTGTAGTCGCTGCGGATCGCGGGCAGCACCATCCGCAGCAGCTCCTCGTCGGCGAGCAGACCGGTGTCCGTGCCGCTCAGCGCGCGGATCTCCGCGATCAGCGCGTCGTCGCCGCGCTGGTGCACGTTCTCCTCGCGGTGCACCGTGGGCGCCCGGCGCCCGGAGGCGATGAGCCCCTGCACGGGGGCGCCCTCGCGCTCGAAGCGGCGGGCCAGCTCGAAGGAGAGCACCGCGCCCATGCTGTGGCCGAAGAACACCAGCGGCCGGTCGTGCCAGGGCCGCAGCGCCTCGAACACGGCGTCGGTCAGCTCCTGGACGGTGCCGAGCAGCGGCTCGCCCCGCCGGTCCTGGCGGCCCGGGTACTGGATCGCCAGGACGTCGGCGTGAGGGGCGAGCGCTGCCGAGAACGGGAAGAAGAAGGACGCGGAGCCACCGGCGTGCGGCAGGCACACCAGGCGTACCGGCTTCTCGGGTGCGGGGTGGAAGCGCCGTACCCACAGCTCGTCGTCGGCGTCCTGACTGCCCTGTGTGCGCTGCGTGCTCATCGGGGAGCGTTCTCCTTCGTCCGGTTTGTCGTGCGGTGTGCTCAGACGCCGATGTCGGTCATGCCCCAGAACACGCGCATGCTGTCGATCTTGCCCTCGGGGGTGAGGGTGAAGACGTCGACGGCGTTGATCTTCACACGGGTGCGGTTGGGGTCGAGGATGTTGGTCATCTCCGCGGCCAGGGCGACGGCGACGGACTTGCCGTCCTGACCCGCCGACAGGTGTCCCGGCTCGATGGTGACCTCGGCGGTGACATTGCTGTTGAAGTACTCGCGCTGCGCCGCGCGGCCCTCGCGGACATCCTTGCCGACCGGGTCCTCGATGGTGGCGTCCTCGGTGAACATCTCGACGATGGCGTCGACATCGCCCTCGTTCACCTTGCGGAAGTATTCCGCGACGATCTCCTTGCGCTTCTGCTCGTCCTGCATGAAGTCCTCCTGTGGTGAAGGTGGTTGACGTACGGCCCGGGCGGACCGCACGCGTCGTACGGGTGCCGGGACACCGGCTGACGTGCTGTCAGATCCGGTGCGGCTCCCGCTGGAACGGGTAGGTCGGCAGGTCCACCCGGCGCGCTCCCGAGCCGGTGAACACCGCGGTCCAGTCGATACGGGCACCGCCCGCGTAGCGCTCCCCCGCGAGGCCGAGGACCTCGCGGGCGCCGGCGGCTCCCGCCTCGAACGCGGCCGGGTCCGCGGGCGCCGCGTCGGGCTCGGCCCAGGCCGCCGCCCAGAACTCCGGGTCGCCGAGCCGCTCCGCGGTGAGCGCCTCGCCCCCGGCGGTCAGCAGCCGGTGCGCGGGCTCGGCGATCTCCGCGGCCCGCAGCACCCGTGGTACGGACTGCTCCCCCACCGCGAGGGCGGCGAGCAGGGCCACGGCAGCGTCGAGCCCGAGGGCCCCGGCGGCGTGCGCGGCGGCGAGGGTGCCCCGGCCGTGGCCGCGCAGCACCGAGGGCGCGATGCCCCAGGCGTCCAGGAGCCGGTGCAGCGCGACCTCCGCGGCGAAGGCCTCGGCCGCCTCGGGCAGCGGGGCGGGCAGGGTCACGTCCAGGTGGGCGTGCACCTCCTCCCAGGCCTCCGCGAACACCGGGAAGGCCGCCCGCAGTTCGGCGCTCTCCGCCGCCCGGCCGGTGAACAGCAGCGCGGTACGCGGCACTTCGGCCGGGGCCGCGACCAGGCCGGGACGCTCCTCGCCCGCGGCCAGGGCCCCGAGTCCGTCGAGGAGTTCGGCGCGGTCGGCGGCGACGACCACCGCGCGGTGCCGGAACAGGGCGCGGCCGGTCGCCATCGAGTACGCGTAGTCGGCGGGGTCCCGCTCGGGGTTGCTCCGCACCTGCTCGTCCAGCTGCCGGGCCTGGGCCCGCAGCGCCTCGGGGGTGTGGCCGGAGAGCGGCAGCGCCACGGCGCGGGCCCCGGTGCTCGCCGGGTGCTCCGGGGCCGCGGGTGCCTCCTCGATGATCAGGTGCACCTCGGTGCCGCTGGCGCCGAGGGAGGAGACGCCCGCCCGGCGCGGTCCGCCGGTCTCGGGCCACGGGGTGGCCTCGGTGACGAGTTCGACGGCGCCCGCCGACCAGTCCACACGGCTCGCGGGCTCCTTGATGTTGAGGGTGCCCGGCAGCAGCCGGTGGCGCATCGACAGGACGGCCTTGATGACCCCGGTGACGCCCGAAGCGGCCTGCGGATGGCCGATGTTGGACTTCACGGTGCCGAGCTTCAGCGGACGGTCCGCGGGCCGCTCCCGCCCGTACGTGGCGAGCAGCGCCTCCGCCTCGACCGCGTCGCCGAGCGGGGTGCCGGTGCCGTGCGCCTCGACCGCGTCGATCTCGGCCGCGCCGAGCCCGGCGTCGGCCAGCGCCTCGCGGATCAGTCGCTGCTGGGAAGCGCCGTTGGGCGCGGACAGGCCGTTGCTCGCGCCGTGGTGGCCGACCGCGGAACCGCGCACCACGGCCAGCACCTCGTGGCCCAACTCCTGTGCCCGGGAGAGGCGTTCGACGAGGATCATCGCCGCGCCCTCGCCCCAGCCGGTGCCGTCCGCGTCCTCCGAGAAGGGCTTGCAGCGGCCGTCGGCGGCAGCGCCGCCCATGTGGTGCCAGGCCACCGGGCTGGACAGTACGGTGACGCCGCCCGCCAGGGCCATCGCGCTCTCGCCCCGGCGCACCGACTGCACCGCCAGGTGCAGGGCCACCGCGGAGGAGGAGCAGCCGGTGTCCACGGTGAGGGCGGGGCCGTTGAGGTTGAGGGCGTAGGCCAGCCGCCCGGAGGCGAAGGCGGGGCCGATGCCGCTGCCCAGGTGCGGTTCGCTCTCGGCGGGGATACGCGCGCCGGGCATGAAGCCCTGGTAGCCGAGCCCCGCGAAGACGCCGACCTTCTCCTCGGCCAGCTCCCCGGGGTCGACGCCCGCGCGTTCGAAGGCCTCCCAGGCGATCTCCAGGAGGATCCGCTGCTGCGGGTCCATGACCAGGGCCTCCTCGGGCGAGATGCCGAAGAAGGCGGGGTCGAAGTCGTGGATGCCGCTGAGCAGTCCGGCCTGGTCGAGAAGGCGTACGGCCTGCG
This sequence comes from Streptomyces physcomitrii, assembly GCF_012273655.1. GTDB lineage: Bacteria > Actinomycetota > Actinomycetes > Streptomycetales > Streptomycetaceae > Streptomyces > Streptomyces physcomitrii. Next base: position 168,050 of record NZ_JAAWWP010000014.1, read on the forward strand.
GGTCGCCGTCCGCGGAGAGGGCCGCCGCGGCGGTGTTCCAGCCGCGGTCCGCCGGCAGGTCGCCGACCAGGTCCTCGCCCGCGGCGACGGCGCGCCACAGCTCCTCGGGGCTGGTGACGCCGCCGGGCAGCCGGCAGCTCATGCCGACGATGACGACCGGGTCCTCGTGGTGCGCGCCCGCGGCGACCGGGGCGGCACCCGCGGGCGCCGACTCCTCCTCGGTGCCGAGGAGTTCGCCGCCGAGGAAGCGGGCGAGCGCCAGCGGGCTCGGGTGGTCGAAGACGAGGGTGGTGGGCAGCTTCAGGCCGGTGGCGGCGCTGAGCCGGTTGCGCAGTTCGACGACGGTGAGCGAGTCGAAGCCGATCTCGCGGAAGGCGCGGCCGGGTTCGACGTCCTCGGCGCCCGCGTGCCCGAGCACCGAGGCGGCCTCGGTGCGCACCAGGCCGAGCAGCTGTGCCTCGCGTTCGGCGGGCGTGCCCGCGCGCAGGCTGCGTACCAGGTCGGATGCGGACTCCTCGGCCTGCTCGGGGGCGGCGACCGCGGCCGGGGCGAGGGCCCTGCGGACCTCGGGCAGCCCGGTGAGCAGGGCGCTCGGCCGCTCCGAGGTGAAGCCGGGCGCGAACTTCTCCCAGTCGACGTCGGCGACCGCGACGAAGGTCTCGTCGTGCTCGACGGCCTGCCGCAGCGCGGCCAGCGCCCGCTCGGGCGCCATCTCGCCGACTCCGCGCCGGCGCATGTACTCGCCCGCGCCCTCCAGCGCCATCATGCCGCCGCTCCAGCCGCCCCAGGCCACCGAGGTCGCGGTGAGCCCGCGGGCCCGGCGCTGCTCGGCGAGCGCGTCGAGCCAGGCGTTGGCCGCCCCGTAGGCGGTGTGCCGACCGGCGCCCCAGACGCCGGAGCTGGAGGAGAAGAGCACGAAGGCGTCGAGCTCGCGGTCCCCGAGCAGGGCGTCGAGGTGGCGTGCGCCCTCCACCTTGCCCGCGGTGAGCTGCACGAAGTCCTCGTACGAGGTGTCCGTGGCGAGGGTGGACTGCGGCAGCCCCGCCGCGTGCACCACCGCGGTCAGCGGCGCGGACTCCGGGACGGCGGCCAGCACCGCGGCGAGTGCTTCGCGGTCCGCGGCGTCGCAGGCGGCGAGGGTGACCTCGGTGCCCGACTCCCGTATTTCGGCAGCGAGTTCGGTGGCGCCGGGGGCGTCGGCCCCGCGGCGGCCGGTGAGGACGAGGTGGGCGACGCCGTTGTCCGCGAGCCAGCGGGCCAGGTGGGCGCCCACTCCCCCGGTGCCGCCGGTGACGAGCACCGTGCCGCGCGGCTGCCAGACCCGCTCGGGCACGGCGTCGTGCAGCGGGCGGCGGGCGAGGCGGCGGCCGAAGGTGCCGGTGGCGCGGATCGCGACCTGGTCCTCCTGCTCGATTCCGGCGAGCACCCGGGCGACCCGGCCGAGCGCGCGCTCGTCGAGGGTCTCCGGCAGGTCGATCAACCCGCCCCAGACGGCGGGCTGTTCGAGGGCGACGGCCCGGCCGAGGCCCCAGAGCGCGGCCTGATCGGGCTCCGCCGGGGCGTCGCCCTGACCGACGGAGACGGCACCGCGGGTGGCGCACCACAGCGGGAGGTCCACCGAGGCGTCGGCGAGTGCCTGCACCAGAAGGAGAGTCGAGGCGGCGCCGTTCGCGGCCCCGGTGCCCACCAGCGAGAGGATGCCGCGCAGTTCGGGCAGGGTGGCGACGGCCTCGGCGAGCTGCCCGGAGAGCGCGGTGCGGCCGAGGGCGAGCGGATCGGTCTCCAGGACCACGGTCTCGGCACCGTGCGCGGCGAGGCCCGCGGCGAGCAGCGCGGCCCGGCCGTCGCTCTCCTCCTGCCCGGTGACCAGGAGCCAACTGCCCTCAAGGCGGGCGGCGGGCGCGGTGAGCGGCTTCCAGGTGATGCCGTAGCGCCAGGAGTCCAGGGTGGAGCGCTCCCGGTGCCCGCGGCGCCAGGAGGCGAGGGCGGGCAGCAGTTCGCCCAGGGCGGTACGGGCTTCCTCGGTGGCCAGGCTCGGCACGGTCCCGGTGAGCGCGGCGAGATCCTCGCTCTCGACGGCCGCCCAGAAGGCCTCCTCCACCTCGTCGGCGGCGCTGGCGGCCGGGGCCTCCGCCGCCGCCGGGCTCCCGGACTCCAGCCAGTAGCTCTGCCGCTGGAAGGCGTACGTCGGCAGGTCCACCGCCTTGGCCCCACGCCCCGCGAAGACCGCGGTCCAGTCGAGGGCCACACCACGGGTCCAGGCCTCCGCGAAGGAGGTCAACACCCGGCGTGCGCCGCCCTCTTGACGCCGCAGCGTCCCCTGCGCGAGGACCTCCACACCCACATCGTCAGAGGTCTCACTGATGCCGTACGTCAGCACCGGATGCGCACTCGACTCCACGAACACATCGAAACCGTCGGCGATCAGGGCACGTACGACCGGCTCGAAGCTCACCGGGCGACGGCAGTTCTCGAACCAGTACGAAGCATCCAACTCGGCACCGGACAGCACCTCGCCGTTGACCGTCGAGTAGAGCGGGACGGAGCCCTCGCGCGGCTCGACGAACGACAGCAGCTCCAGGATCCGCTCGCGCAGCGGGTCCACCTGCGCACAGTGCGAGGCGACCGTCGAACCGATCACCTTCGCCCGGACACCCTCCGCCTCCAACTCCGCCACCAGCTCTTCCAGAGCGGCGACTTGACCCGCGACCGTCACCGAACGCGGACCGTTGTTCCCCGCGATCGAGAGCGCCTCACCCTCACCGTTGAACCGCGCGATACGCGACTCGACCTCGGCGGCGGGAAGAGACACAGAGGCCACCGCGCCCTTGCCCACCAGCTCGTCCGCGAACAACTGCGAACGCAGCACGACCACTTGGGCCGCATCTTCAAGCGACAGAGCGCCGGAGACGGCAGCAGCGGCGATCTCGCCCTGGGAGTGGCCGACCACCGCGTCCGGGGTGACCCCGACCGACTGCCAGACGGCGGCCAGCGACACCATCACGGTGAACAGCACCGGCTGAAGGATCTCGATCCGGTCGAGCGACGGGGCCTCGTCCGCACCCCGGACCACCGACTCCACCGACCAGTCCACGAACGCCTCGACAGCGCCCGCCACTTCGGCAAACCGGGCCGCGAACACCGGCGAGGAATCGAGGAGTTCGACCGCCATCCCCGCCCACTGCGAACCCTGCCCCGGGAAGACGAACACCGTCTTGCCGGAGACGGAGGAGACGCCCGCCACGTCCGGTGCCTCAAGTCCCGTACGCAGGTGCTCGGTTGTGGTGCCGAGGACGACCGCGCGGTGTTCGAAGGCGGCGCGGGTGGCGGCGAGGGAGTAGCCGAGGTCGGTCGCGCCGAGCGCGTCGCGGCCGCTCACGTAGCGGCCGAGGCGGGCGCGCTGGGCCTCCAGCCCACCGGCGCTCTTGGCCGAGACGATCCAGGGCACCAGCGGGTCGCCGGAGAAGAGGGCGGGCCGCGGCTCGTCGGTGTCCTCGGCGGCCGGGTCGGGGGCCTCGGGGGCCTGTTCGAGGATGGCGTGGGCGTTGGTGCCGCTGAGTCCGAAGGAGGAGACGGCGGCGCGGCGGGGCCGGTCGCTGCGGGGCCAGTCCCGGGGTTCGAGGAGGAGTTCGACGGCCCCGGCGGACCAGTCGATGTGCGGGGACTTCTCCTCGATGTGCAGGGACTTGGGCAGCTTGGCGTGCTGGAGGGCCAGCACGGTCTTGATGACACCGCCGACGCCCGCGGCGGCCTGCGCGTGGCCGATGTTGGACTTGATGGAGCCGAGCAGCAGCGGCGGGTTCTCGCCGCGCTCCTTGCCGTACGTGGCCATCAGGGCGTGCGCCTCGATCGGGTCGCCGAGGCGGGTGCCGGTGCCGTGCGCCTCGACGGCGTCCACGTCCTGGGGGCTGAGCCGGGCGTTGGCGAGCGCCTGGCGGATCACGCGCTGCTGGGCGCGGCCGCTGGGGGCGGTGAGGCCGTTGCTGGCGCCGTCCTGGTTGACGGCGGTGCCGCGGATGACGGCGAGCACGGGGTGGTTCCTGCGCCGGGCCTCGGAGAGGCGCTCCAGGAGGAGCAGGCCGACGCCCTCGGACCAGCCGGTGCCGTCGGCTCCGGCGGCGAAGGCCTTGCAGCGGCCGTTGAAGGCCATGACCTGCTGCTCGCTGAAGCCGACGAAGAGGCCGGGGGTCGCCATCACGGTGACGCCGCCGGTGAGCGCCATGGAGCACTCGCCCTGGCGCAGCGCCTGCACCGCCTGGTGGAGGGCGACCAGGGAGGAGGAGCAGGCGGTGTCGAGGGTGACCGCCGGGCCTTCGAGGCCGAAGGTGTAGGAGAGGCGTCCGGCGATGACGCTGGCGACGCCGCCGGTGACCAGGTGCCCGGCGACGCCCTCGGGGACGTCGGTGAGGTTCTGGCCGTAGGCGGGCTGGGTGGCGCCGACGAAGACGCCGGTCGGGCTGCCCTTGAGGGTGCCCGGGTCGATGCCGGCCCGTTCGAAGGTCTCCCAGGCCGATTCGAGCAGCAGCCGCTGCTGCGGGTCCATGGCGAGGGCCTCGCGCGGGGAGATCCCGAAGAAGGCGGGGTCGAACTCGTCGGCGTTGTGCACGAAGCAGGCCTCGGTGGCGACGCTGCCGCCCGCCTCGGGGCCGTGCAGCTCGTCGAGGTCCCAGCCCCGGTTGACCGGGAACTCGGTGACGGCGTCGCCGCCGCCGAGGACGAACTCCCAGAGTTCTTCCGGGGATTCGAGGCCGCCGGGGTAGCGGCAGCTCATGGCGACGACCGCGATGGGCTCATGCGGCGCGTCGGCGAGACGGCGGTTCTGCTCGCGCAGGTTCGCGGTCTCGGTCAGGGATGCCCGCAGCGCTTCGACGAGCTTGTCCGAAGAGGTACTTGGGGTACTCATGGCTTGGTTCTCCGCTCCACGGGCGCGTCAGGAGTTGCTGTTGTCGAGGGCCAGCGAGACGAGGGCGTCGACGTCCATCTCGGCGATCGCCGCGGCCTGCTGCGGTTGCTGCGCGGCGCTCTCGCCGTCCGGGGCGGCGCCCAGCTTGAGGAGCGCGTCGAGGAGTCCGGCCTCCCGCAGCCGCCGCACCGGGACGCTCGACAGGACGCGCCGGATCTGCTGCTCGTCGGCCTCCTCGGAGCCGGTGCCCGTGTCCTGGGCGCCGGCGGCCTCGGGGGCCAGTTCGGTGCGCAGGTGGTCGACGAGTTCGCCCGGGGAGGGGAAGTCGAAGATCAGGGTGGCCGGCAGCCGGAGCCCGGTGGCGCTGTTCAGGCGGTTGCGCAGTTCGACCGCGGTCAGCGAGTCGAAGCCGATGTCCTTGAAGGCGCGGTCGGCCTCCACGGTACGGGGGTCGGTGATGCCGAGCACCGCGCAGACGTGGGTGCGGACCAGGTCGAGGAGGATCTCGGCGGCCTGGGCGGCGGTGCGCCCGGCGAGGCGGCCGAGCAGTTCCTCGGGCTCGGAGGCCGCGGCGGCGGCCTGGGCGCTGCGCCGCACCGGGGTGCGGACCAGGGCCCGGTAGAGCGCGGGTACCGCGCCGCCGCTCTGGCCGCCGAGCGAGGCCGGGTCGAGCCGTACGGGCACGTACAGGGCCTCGTCGAGCCGGGCGGCGGCGTCGAAGAGGGCGAGGCCGGTCTCCGGGGTGAGCGGGGTGACGCCGCCACGGGTCATCCGCGCCACGTCGGTCTCGGCGAGGTCGGCGGTCATACCGCCCGCCGGTTCCCACATGCCCCAGGCCAGCGAGCGGGCGGGCAGCCCCTGGGCGCGGCGGTGGTGGGCCAGGGCGTCCAGGAAGGCGTTGGCGGCGGCGTAGTTGGCCTGGCCGGAGTTGCCGGAGACGCCCGCGGCGGAGGAGTAGAGGACGAAGTCGGTCAGCTCCAGGTCGCGGGTCAGCTCGTGCAGGTTGAGGGCGGCGTCCGCCTTGGGCCGCAGTACGGCGGCGAGGCGTTCGGCGTCCAGGGAGCCGAGGACGCCGTCGTCGACGATGCCCGCGGTGTGCACGACGGCGCGCAGCGGGCGCTCGGCGGGGATGCCGGCCAGCACCGCGGCCAGCCGCTCCCGGTCCGCCGCGTCGCAGGCGACGACCTGGGCCGTGGCGCCCGACTCGGCGATCTCGGCGACCAGTTCGGCCGCGCCGGGGGCCTCGGGTCCGCGCCGCCCGGCGAGCACCAGGTGGCGTACGCCGTGTGCGGTGACCAGGTGGCGGGCGAGCAGGGCGCCGAGGGTGCCGGTGCCGCCGGTGATCAGGACGGTGCCCTCGGGGTCCCAGCGCTGCGGGACGGTGAGCACGATCTTGCCGATGTGCTGGGCGCGGCTCATCAGGCGGAAGGCCTCGGGGGCGCGCCGGATGTCCCAGCTGCGGACCGGCAGCGGGGTGAGGTCGCCGGAGTCGAAGAGCGCGACGAGTTCGGCGAGCATCTCGCCGGTGCGCTCGGGTCCGGCCTCGGCGAGGTCGAAGGCCCGGTAGCGGGCGCCGCCGTGGTCGCGGGCGATCTGCTCCGGGTCGCGGATGTCGGTCTTGCCCATCTCGACGAAGCGGCCGCCCTCGGCCAGCAGGCGCAGCGAGGCGTCGACGAGTTCGCCGCTGAGCGAGTCGAGGACGACGTCCATGCCCTTGCCGTCGGAGGAGGCGTAGAAGTACTCCTCGAAGTCGGCGTCGCGGGAGGAGGCGATGTGCGCCTCGTCGAGTCCGGCGGCGCGCAGCGCGTCCCACTTGCCCTTGCTGGCGGTGGCGAAGACCTCGGCGCCGAGGTGCCGGGCCAGTTGCACGGCGGCCGTGCCGACTCCGCCCGCGGCGGCGTGGATGAGCACCTTCTCGCCCCGCTTGAGGTCCGCGAGGTCGCGCAGCGCGTAGGCGGCGGTGAGGAAGGCGGCCGGTACCGAGGCGGCGCGCTCGAAGGTCCAGCCCGCCGGGATCCGGGCGACCATGCGGTGGTCGGCGACGGCGAGCGGCCCGAAGGCGTGCGGGATCATGCCCATGACGCGGTCGCCGACGGCGAGCGAGGTGACGCCGGGGCCGGTCTCGGTGACCACGCCCGCGGCCTCGCTGCCGAGGAAGGCCTCCCCCGGGTACATGCCGAGGGCGATCATCACATCGCGGAAGTTGAGCCCGGCGGCGTGCACGGCGATCCGTACGGTGTTCTCGGCGAGCGGGGCCTCCGCCTCGGGGCGGGGCAGCAGGCCGAGGTTGTCCAGGGTGCCGCGGGCCCGGGTGTCCAGGGTCCAGGCGGCCTCCTCGGGCAGCGCCAGGGAGCCCGATCCGGCGGTGGTCACCAGGCGCGGGACGAGCAGGGTCTCGCCGCGCAGCGCGGCCCCGGGCTCGTCCGCCTCGGCGGTCGCGGCGAGGGCGCCGGGCAGTGCGGCGGCGGGGGCCTCGGCCTCCGGGTCGAGGTCGAGCAGGACCAGGCGGCCGGGGTTCTCGGTCTGCGCGGAGCGGACCAGGCCCCAGGCGGGGGCGTGCGCGAGGTCGGTGACGTCCTCGCCGGTGCGGGTGGCGACGGCGCCGCGGGTGAGGACCGCGAGCCGGACGTCCTCCAGGGAGCTGTCGGCGAACCAGTCCTTGAGGTGGCCGAGGAGCCGGGCGGTGGACTCCCGTACGGCGTCCGGGCCGGTCTCGTGCGCTGCGGCCGCCGGGCCGAGCGGGAGGAGCACGGTGTCCGGCAGCGGGTCGCCCGCGGTGAGCGCGGCCTTCATGGCGGCCACATCGGGGTACGAGGCGGCCGCGCCCGCGGTGCGCAGGGTGTCCGCGAGGCCGGCGGTGTCGGCGCCGAGTACCGCCCAGGTGCCCGCGGCGGCCGTGGTGGGGGCCGGTGCGGGGACCCAGTCGAGGCGGAACAGGCCCTCGGCCTCGCCTGCGGACTGCTGGAGCGAGGCGGTGGCGACCGGGCGCAGGACCAGCGAGTCGAGGGTGGCGACGGGGTGGCCCGCGGTGTCGGTGGCGGTCACCGCGATGGTGTCCGTACCGGCCTTGGCGATGCGCACCCGCAGCGCCGAGGCGCCCGCGGCATGCAGGTGGACCCCGTTGAAGAGGAAGGGCAACCGTGCCTCACCGGTCTGCTCGACGAAGTCGCCGAGGCGCATGCCGTGCAGGGCGGCGTCGAGCAGGGCGGGGTGCAGACCGTACTTGCCCGCCTGGGCCTGCTGCGGTTCGGGCAGCACGACCTCGGCGAAGACCTCGCCGCTCTCCGGGTGCTTCCAGGCCGCGGTCAGGCCCTGGAAGGAGGGGCCGAAGCCGTAGCCGACCTCGGCGGCACCGGCGTAGAAGTCGCCGACGTCCAGGGCCTCGGCGCCGGGCGGCGGCCAGGCGCCGAGCCCGGGGGCCGACTCCCCTGCCGCGGGGGCGAGTTCACCGCTGGCGTGCCGGGTCCAGGGGCGTCCGGCGGCGTTCTCCGGCCGGGAGTGGACGGCCACCGGGCGGCGGCCCGCGCTGTCGGCCTCGCCGACGCGCACCTGGATCTGGACGCCGCCGCGCTCGGGCAGCGGCAGCGGGGCCTCCAGGGTGAGTTCCTCCAGGCGGCCGGTCCCCGCCTCGTCACCGGCCCGTACGGCGAGTTCGACGAAGGCGGTGCCGGGCAGGATGACGGTGCCGGCGACCGCGTGGTCGGCGAGCCAGGGCTGGGTCTCCGGCGAGAGCCTGCCGGTGAACAACAGGCCCGCGCCGTCGGCGAGTTCGGTGGCGGCGCCGAGCAGGGGGTGCCCGGCGTCGGCGAGTCCGAGGCCGCTCGCGTCGGCGGCGCCCGCGGTGCGCGGCTCGGGCCAGAAGCGCTCGTGCTGGAAGGCGTAGGTGGGCAGGTCGACGCGGCGGGCGGCGCGGCCCTCGTACAGTCCGCTCCAGTCGACGTCGACGCCGTGCGCCCAGGCCTGGGCGAGGGCGCCGAGGAAGGCCTGGGGCTCGGGGCGGTCCTTGCGCAGGGCGGGCACGAGCAGCGGGGCGGGGCCGCCGTCCTCGACGCACTCCTGAGCCATGGCGGTGAGCACGCCGCCGGGGCCCAGCTCGATCAGGGTGTTGGCGCCGAGCCCGAAGACGCTGCGGACGCCGTCGGCGAAGCGGACCGCCTCGCGTACGTGCCGGACCCAGTAGTCGGCGCCGAACTCGGTGAGCTGCTCGCCGGTGAGGTTGGAGACCACCGGCAGGCTGGGCGTCCGGTAGGTCAACTGCTCGGCCACGCGCCGGAATTCGGCGAGCATCGGCTCCATGAGCGGCGAGTGGAAGGCGTGCGAGACGGTCAGTTCGCGAGTCTTGCGGCCCTGCTCGGCGAGCTGGGCGGCGACCTCGCGGGCGGCCTCGGCCTCGCCGGAGATCACCACGGAGGCGGGCCCGTTGACGGCGGCGACCGAGACGCGGTCGGCCACCTCGGCGAGCAGCGGCAGGACCTCCTCCTCCGTGGCGCGCAGCGAGATCATCACGCCGCCCGCCGGGAGTTCCTGCATCAGGCGGGCGCGGGCGGCGACCAGGGCGCAGGCGTCGGCCGGGGAGAGCACCCCGGCGACATGGGCGGCCGCGATCTCGCCGATGGAGTGGCCGACCAGGACTCCGGGCCGTACGCCGAGGGCGGTCAGCTGGCGGAAGAGGGCCACTTCGAGGGCGAAGAGCGCGGGCTGGGTGTAGCGGGTGGCGTCCAGGAGCGCGGCGTCCTCGGTGCCCTCCTCGGCGAAGAGGAGGGTGCGCAGCGGACGGTCGAGGTGGCGGTCGAACTCCGCGCAGAGTTCGTCGAGGGCCTCGGCGAACACCGGGAAGGCGGTGTGCAGTTGGCGTCCCGCGCCGGGGCGCTGGCTGCCCTGCCCGGAGAAGAGGAAGGCGGTCTTCGCGGGCTTCGCGGTGCCGGAGACGACGCCCGGTGCGGGGCTGCCCTCGGCGAGCGCGGTCAGCGCGGTGAGCAGGCCCTCGCGGTCCTCGGCGAGCACCGCGCCGCGGGTCTCCAGGGCCGCGCGGGTGGTGGTGAGCGAGTACGCGAGGTCGGTGGCGTCCAGGTTTCCGTCGGCGGCGAAGAAGTCGCGCAGACGGGCGGCCTGGGCGCGCAGTCCCGGGGTGCCGCGGCCGGAGAGCAGCCAGGGCAGCGGCAGCCGGGGCGCCTCGGCCGCGGGCCGGGGCTCGGCGGCGGCCGGGGCGGGGGCCTGCTCCAGGACGAGGTGGGCGTTGGTGCCGCTGCCGCCGAAGGAGGAGACGGCGGCGCGGCGGGGGCGGCCGGTCTCGGGCCAGTCGCGGGACTCGGCGAGGAGTTCCACCGCCCCGGAGTTCCAGTCGACCTCGGTGCTGGGGTTGTCGATGTGCAGGGTGCGCGGGACGGTGCCGTGCCGCATCGCCATGACCATCTTGATGACGCCCGCGACGCCCGAAGCGGCTTGCGCGTGGCCCATGTTGGACTTGACCGAGCCGAGCAGCAGCGGGGTGTCCGCGCTGTGGTCCTGCCCGTAGGTGGCGAGGAGCGCCTGCGCCTCGATGGGGTCGCCGAGGGTGGTGCCGGTGCCGTGCGCCTCGACCACGTCGACCTGGTCGCCGGTGAGGCCCGCGTTGGCGAGGGCCTGGCGGATGACGCGCTGCTGGGCGGGGCCGTTGGGGGCGGTGAGGCCGTTGCTCGCGCCGTCCTGGTTGGTGGCGGAGCCGCGGATCACGGCGAGTACCTGGTGGCCGTTGCGCTCGGCGTCCGAGAGGCGTTCCAGGAGCAGCACGCCGACGCCCTCGGACCAGCCGGTGCCGTCCGCCTCCTCGGCGAAGGACTTGCAGCGTCCGTCCGGGGAGAGTCCGCGCTGCTGGCTGAAGCCGATGAAGACGCCGGGCGAGCACATCACCATCGCGCCGCCCGCGAGGGCCATCGAGCACTCCCCGCTGCGCAGCGCCTGCGCGGCGAGGTGCAGCGCGACCAGGGAGGAGGAGCACATGGTGTCGACGGTGACCGCGGGGCCTTCGAGGCCGAAGGTGTAGGCGACACGGCCGGAGACGACGGCGGCGGAGGCGCCGAAGAGCATGTGCCCCTCGGAGCCCTCGGGCATCTCCATGCCCTCGCCGTAGCCCGGGTATCCGGCGCCGATGAACACGCCGGTACTGCTGCCCTTGAGGGTCTCCGGGTCGATCCCGGCGCGCTCGAAGGTCTCCCAGGAGGTCTCCAGGAGGAGCCGCTGCTGCGGGTCCATGGTGAGCGCCTCGCGCGGCGAGATCCCGAAGAAGCCGGGGTCGAAGCGGGTGGCGCTGTCGACGAATCCGCCCTCGCGCACATAGCTGGTGCCGAGTGCGTCCGGGTCCGGGTCGTAGAGCGAGCCCAGGTCCCAGCCGCGGTCGGTGGGGAAGCCGGAGATGGCGTCGCGGCCCTCGGCGACCAGCTGCCACAGGTCCTCGGGCGAGAGCACCCCGCCCGGGTAGCGGCAGCTCATGGCGACGATGGCGAGGGGTTCGTCGGTGGCGGTGGCGGAGGTCCCGGCCCGCTCGGCGGACCGGTCGGGGGTGCCGAGGACCTCCGCGCGGACGAAGCGGGCCAGCGCGGTCGGCGTCGGGTGGTCGAAGACCAGGGTGGCCGGGAGGGTGAGGCCGGTGGCCGTGGTCAGGCGGTTGCGCAGGTCGACGGCGGTCAGCGAGTCGAAGCCGAAGTCCTTGAAGGCGCGGTCGGGGGCGACGGCGTCCAGGGTGGTATGCCCGAGGACCGCGGCGGCCTCGGTGCGCACCAGCTCCAGGGTGATCTCCTCGCGTTCGGCCTCGGTGGCACCGGCCAGGCGCTCGGCGAACTCGGAGGCGTAGGTGCCCTCCTGGCCCTCGCCGGGCTGTGCGGCGCGCAGTGCCTCGCGGGCCTCGGGGACGCCGTCGAGCAGGGGGCTCGGGCGGCCGGAGGTGAAGCCCGGGGCGAAGCGGGCCCAGTCGACGTCGGCGACGGCGAGGAAGGTCTCCTCGTGGTCGACGGCGCGCAGCAGGGCGGTCAGCGCGGTCGCGGGCTCCATCTCCAGGACGCCGCGCTTGGCCATGTAGGCACGGGCGCCCTCGGTGTCCATGATCCCGCCGCCGCCCCAGGCGCCCCAGGCCAGCGAGGTGGCCCGCAGTCCGCGGGCGCGGCGCTGCTCGGCGAGGGCGTCGAGGTGGGCGTTGGCGGCGGCGTAGGCGGTGTGGCCCGCGGCGCCCCAGACCCCGGAGTTGGAGGAGAAGAGCACGAAGGCGTCGAGCGGGGTGTCGCCGAGGAGGGCGTCGAGGTGCTCGGCGCCGCGCACCTTGCCCGCGGTGATCTCGGCGAACTCCTCGGGGGTGAGCGCGTCGAAGGGGGTGGACTGGGGGACGCCCGCGGCGTGCAGGACGGCGGTCAGCGGGGCGTCCTCGGGCACCGAGGCGAGCGCGGCGGCCAGCGCCTCGCGGTCGGCGGCGTCGCAGGCGACGACCGTGGCGCGGGCGCCCAACTCGCCGAGTTCGCGGATGAGTTCGGCGGCGCCGGGCGCCTGGGGGCCGCGGCGGCTGGTGAGCAGCAGGTGGGGGGCGCCGAGCGAGGCGAGCCTGCGGGCGGCGTGGGCGCCCACTCCCCCGGTGCCGCCGGTGATCAGGACGGTGCCGCGCGGCCGCCACTCGTGGCCGCTCTCGCGGTCGGCGAGCCGGGCGCGGACCAGCCTGCGTCCGTAGAGCCCGGTGTCGCGTACCGCGATCTGGTCCTCCTCGCCGCTCGCGGCGAGGGCCTGGACGAAGCGGGTGAGGGCCCGCTCGTCGGGTGCGGCGGGCAGGTCGATCAGGCCGCCCCAGGTGCGGGGCGCCTCCAGGGCGAGGACCCGGCCGAGGCCCCAGACCTGGGCCTGGGCGGGGGTGGCGGGCGCGTCGCCGCGGACGGCGGAGACGGCGCCCCGGGTGGCGCACCACAGGGGGGCGGTGAGTCCCGCGTCGGCGAGGGCCTGGGCCAGGGTGAGGGTGAGCAGGGCCGGGTCCTCGGCGGCGAGGCCGGTGAGGGAGAGCACGCCCGCCAGGGGGGTGCCGGCCAGGGCGCCCAGGGTCTCGGCGAGGGCGGTGCGGTCGGCGGCCTCCGCGGGCAGCGTCAGGGTGTCGGCACCGTGCCGCTCCAGGGCCCCGGCGCAGGAGGCGGCGAGGGTGTCCGCGCCCTCGGGGACGACGAGCAGCCAGGTGCCGTCGAGCCGGGCCTGGCCCGGGTCGCCGAGCCGGGTGAACTCGACGCGGTAGCGCCAGCGGTCGATCTCGGCGCCCTCGCGGCGGCGCCGGCGCCAGGAGGCGAGGGCGGGAAGCAGCCTGCTCAGGCCGTGGTCGCCGTCCTCGTCGACGTCCAGGGTCCCGGCGAGTTCCTCCAGGTCCTCGCGCTCGACGGCGTCCCAGAAGCGGGCCTCGATCTCGTCGGCGGGCAGCCCGCCCGCGCTCTCGGCGGCGGGGTCGGACTCCAGCCAGTAACGCTCCTGCTGGAAGGCGTAGGTGGGGAGTTCGACGGTACGGGCGCCGGGGCCGCCGAGGAGGCGGGGCCAGTCGACCGGGGCGCCGCGGGTCCAGGCCTCGGCGAGCGAGGTGAGGAAGCGCCCGGGGCCGCCCTCCTCGCGGCGCAGGCTGCCGAGGGTCGCGGCGGGCTGCCCGGCGTCGTCGAGGGTCTCCTGGACGCCCACGGTCAGCACCGGGTGGGCGCTCGCCTCGATGAAGAGCCCGTGGCCCTCGGCGAGCAGGGTGCGTACGGCGTCCTCGAAGCGGACGGTGTTGCGCAGGTTGGTGTACCAGTACGCGGCGTCTAGCTCGGTGCCGGTGACGAACTCGCCGGTGACGGTGGAGAGGAAGGGCACGCCGGTACGGACCGGCCGGATCCCGTCGAGGGCGGTGAGGACCTGCTCGCGGATGGTCTCGACCTGGGGGCCGTGCGAGGCGTAGTCGACGTTGATGCGGCGGGCGCGCACCCCGTCCTGCTCGCAGGCGGCAAGAAGCTCGTCCAGGGCACCCGGTTCACCGGAGACCACAGTGGACTGCGGGCCGTTGACGGAGGCGACGGCGAGGCGTTCGCCCCAGGCCGCGATGCGGGTGGTGACCTCGGCGGCGGGGGCCGCGACCGAGACCATGCCGCCCTTGCCCGCGAGCGCCAGCAGCGCCTTGGCCCGCAGCGCCGAGACCTTCGCGGCATCGTCGAGCGACAGCGCACCCGAGACGGCCGCCGCGGCGATCTCGCCCTGCGAGTGCCCGATGACCGCGGCGGGGCGCACCCCCGAGGCACGCCAGAGTTCGGCGAGCGAGACCATGACCGCCCACAGCGCGGGCTGCACGACGTCCACCCGGTCGAAGCCCGGAGCACCGTCCGCCTGCCGCAGGACGTCGAGCAGCGACCAGTCGACATATGGGGCCAGCGCTTCGGCACACTCCTGCAGCCGGGCCGCGAACACCGGGGAGGAGTCCAGGAGTTCGACCGCCATACCCGGCCACTGCGAACCCTGGCCGGGGAAGACGAAGACGACTCCGGCGCCGGGCAGGGTGGTGCCCTGGACCACGGCCGGGCTGGAGGTGCCGTCGGCGAGGGCGGTCAGGCCGGAGGTGAGGGTGGCGCGGTCGGCGGCGACCACGGCGCCGCGCTGCTCCAGGGCGGCGCGGGTGGTGGCCAGCGAGAGCGCGATGTCGGCGGGCGCGGCCTCGGAGGAGGTGGCGAAGCCGTGCAGCCGGTCGGCCTGGGCGCGCAGGGCGCCGGGGTTCTTGCCGGAGACCAGCCAGGGAAGCAGCCGGGTGTCCAGGACGCGCGGGGCGGGCTCGGCGGCCGGGGCCTCGGGGGCGGGCTCGGCGGGGGTGTCCTGTTCGAGGATGACGTGGGCGTTGGTGCCGCCGACGCCGAAGGCGGAGACGCCCGCGCGGCGGGGGGCGTCCTCGCGCCGCTCCCAGGGGGTGTCCTGCTGGAGCAGCCGGACGGTGCCCGCGGACCAGTCGATCTTGGTGCTGGGGCTGTCGGCGTGCAGGGTCCTGGGCAGGACGCCGTGACGCATGGCCATGATCATCTTCATCACCCCGGCCATGCCCGCGGCGGCCTGGGTGTGGCCGATGTTCGACTTCACCGAGCCGAGCCAGAGCGGGCGTTCGGGCGCGCGGCCCTTGCCGTAGGTGGCGATGAGGGCCTGGGCCTCGATGGGGTCGCCGAGGGTGGTGCCGGTGCCGTGCGCCTCGACCGCGTCGATCTCGGCGGCCTCCAGGCGGGCGTTGGCAAGCGCCTGCTTGATGACGCGGCGCTGGGAGGGGCCGTTGGGCGCGGTGAGGCCGTTGCTCGCGCCGTCCTGGTTGACGGCGGAGCCGCGGATCACGGCCAGGACCTCGTGCCCGTTGCGGCGGGCGTCGGAGAGCCGCTCCAGGAGGAGCACGCCGACGCCCTCCGCGAAGCCGGTGCCGTCCGCGGTGTCCCCGAAGGCCTTGCAGCGGCCGTCGGAGGCGAGCCCGCGCTGGCGGCTGAACTCGACGAAGAGCCCCGGCGTGGACATCACGGTGACGCCTGCGGCCAGGGCGAGCCCGCACTCGTTCTGCCGCAGCGCCTGCACCGCGAGGTGCAGGGCCACGAGCGAGGAGGAGCAGGCGGTGTCGACGGTGACCGCCGGGCCTTCGAGTCCGAAGGTGTAGGCGAGGCGGCCGGAGACCACGGCCGCCGCGCTGCCGGTGCCGAGGTAGCCCTCGACGCCCTCCGGCACCTCCTCCAGGTCGCCGCCGTAGCTGGAGGAGGAGGCGCCGACGAAGACGCCGGTGCTGCTGCCCTTCAGCGAGTGCGGGTCGATACCGGCCCGCTCCAGGACCTCCCAGGCGGTCTCCAGGAGCAGCCGCTGCTGCGGGTCCATGGCCAGCGCCTCACGCGGCGAGATCCCGAACAGCTGGGCGTCGAACTGCGGGACCTCCTGCAGGAATCCGCCCCGCTGGGTGTACGAGGTCCCGGCCCGGTCCGGGTCCGGGTCGTACAGCGCCTCCAGGTCCCAGCCGCGGTCCTCGGGGAAGCCGGAGATGCCCTCCCGGCCCTCGGCGACCAGGTCCCACAGCTCTTCCGGGCTCGCGACCTCGCCGGGGAAGCGGCAGGCCATGCGCACCACGGCGACCGGCTCCGGCTCTTCCAGCTCCCGTACCCGCCTGCGCGCGTTGCGCAGGTCGGTGGTGGCCCGCTTCAGATATTCGCGGAGCTTGTCTTCATTGGTGTTGCTCAACTCAGTCACCTACCGGAAACAGGACCGGGCACGGGAAGCGGAAGGCCGAAGCGGCGCCGTTCATGGGTTATTTCGTTTCGAGTTCGTCGTCGAGCAGGCCGAACAGCTCGTCGTCGGAGGCCGCGTCCACATCGCTCTCGCCCTGGTTCCCGCCGCCCTTGCCGGTCCAGGTGGACAGCAGGGCCTGGAGGCGGCCGGTGATGGCCGCGCGGGCCTCCGGGTCCTCCGGGGCGGAGCCCAGTAGGGCTTCCAGGCGCCCGATCTCGTCGAGCACCGGCTCCACCCCGCCGCTCTCGCCGAGGAGTTCGGTGCGCAGCTCGGCGGCGAGTTCGGCGGGTGTCGGGTGGTCGAAGACGAGGGTGGAGGGCAGGCTGAGGCCGGTGGCGGCGCCGAGCCGGTTGCGCAGTTCGACGGCGCTCAGCGAGTCGAAGCCGAGTTCCCGGAAGGGCCGGTCGGGTCCGACGGCGGCGAGCGCGCCCTCGCCCGTGCTGCCGTGGCCGAGGACGGAGGCGGCCTGCTTGCGGACCAGTTCGAGCAGGATGCGCTCCTGCTCGGACGGCGGCTGCGCCTGGAGCCGGGCGAGCAGTGCCTCGGGGGCGCCGGCGCTCTCCTCGGCGGCGGACTCGGCCTCGGCCTGCGCGGCGGCCACCTTGGCGGCGGCCTCCGGCACCATCTCGAACAGCGGGCTGTTCCGCTCGGTGTTGGTGCCGAGCGAGAAGCTGTCCCAGCGGATGTCGATGAGGACCGGGTTGGTCTCCTCGTGGTCCAGGGCCTGCTGGAGCGCGGCGGTGGCCTGCTCGGGCGGCAGCTCCCAGACGCCCTGGGTGCGGGCCCGCTCGCCGACGCCGTTGTCGGCCATGCCGCTGCCCTCCCAGGTGCCCCAGACCACCGAGGTGGCGGGCAGCCCCTGGGCGCGCCGCTGCTCGGCGAGGGCGTCCAGGAAGGTGTTGCCGGGCGTGTAGTTGCCGAGGCCCGCGGAGCCGTAGGAGGCGCCGAAGGAGGAGAAGAGCACGAAGGCGGTCAGCCCGGCGTCGGCGGTGAGTTCGGCCAGGTGCTGGGCGCCGCGCGCCTTGACCTGGAAGGTGCGCTCCAGGCGGTCCGGGGTGAGGGTGTCGACCATGCCGTCGTCGAGGACGGCGGCGGTGTGGAAGACGGAGGTCAGCGGGGTCTCGGCGGGGATCGCCGCGAGCACCCCGGCGAGCGCCTCGCGGTCCGAGACGTCGGCGGCGGCGAGGGTCACCCGGGCGCCCAGCTCTTCGAGTTCGGCGGTGAGTGCGGCGGCGCCGGGGGCGTCCGCGCCGCTGCGGCTGACCAGGACCAGGTGCTCGGCGCCGCTGCGGGCCAGCCAGCGGGCGGTGTGGGCGCCGAGGCCGCCGGTGCCGCCGGTGACCAGGGCGGTGCCCTCGGGCTTCCACTCGCGGGCCGGGGCGGTGTCGCCGAGGGGCGCGCGGACCAGCCTGCGGACCAGGATGTCCCAGGAGCGGATGGCGAGTTGGTCCTCGTCACCGGGTTCGGTGAGCACCCGGGCGAGCCGGGTCCAGGCCTGCTCGTCCACCTGCTGCGGCAGGTCGACGATGCCGCCCCACAGCCGCGGGTGCTCCTGCACCAGGACGCGGGCCAGGCCCCAGACAGCGGCCTGCACCGGGCTGGTGACGGCGTCCGTGTCGCCGATCGAGACGGCGCCCTGGGTCAGCGACCACACCGGCGCGTCGAACTCGGCGAGTTCGCGGACCTGGAGGACCGCCTGCACCAGGGTGACCGTACCCGCGAGGCCGAGCGGCAGCGCCTCGTACTCGGGGTGCGGGCGCTCGTCGAGGGAGAGCAGCGAGAGCACGCCGGTGATCTCGGTGCCCTCGGTCAGCGTCTCGTGGATCTGCTGGGCCAGGGTGTAGCGGTCCGCGGCGTCGATCTCGACCGGGATGCGGATGCTCTGCGCGCCGTGCTCCTTGAGCTGCTGCGCCGCGGCCTCGGCGAGGTCGTCGGCCCGGCCCTCGGGTTCGATGATCAGCCAGGTGCCGGTGAGGGCGGGCTCGGCGGTCTCGGCGACCGTCCACACAGCGCGGTAGCGCCAGGAGTCCATGACGGACTTTTCCCTTCGGGTACGCCGCCAGTCGGTCAGGGCGGGCAGTACGGAACCGATCGGCTGGTCGGCGGCGAGGTCGAGGCCGTCGAGCGCGGAGAGGTCGCCCCTCTCGACGGCGGCCCAGAAGGCGGCGTCCACCTCGTCCACGGGACCGCCGGGGGCGGTGCCGCTCGCGGCGGCCGCGCTCTCGTCCTCCAGCCAGTAACTGCGGTGCTGGAAGGCGTAGGTGGGCAGCGGGACGCGGCGCACCGGGCGGTCGCGGTAGACGGCCGCCCAGTCGGGGGTGGCGCCGTGCGCCCAGGCCTCGCCGAGCGAGCTGAGGAAGCGCAGCGGGCCGCCCTCCTCGCGGCGCAGGGTGCCGAGGGTGACCGCCGAGGAGCCGAGCTCGTCGATGGTCTCCTGCACCCCGATGGTGAGCACCGGGTGGGCGCTGGACTCCACGAAAAGGCCGTGCCCGGAGGCGAGCAGGGCGCGGACGCCCTCCTCGAAGCGGACGGTGGTGCGCAGGTTGGTGAACCAGTACTCGGCGTCCAGCTCGGTGCCCGTCACCGGCAGGGCGGTGACCGTGGAGAAGAAGGGCACCTCGGCCGCCCGCGGGGTGATCCCGGCGAGGGCGCCGAGCACCTCCTCGCGGATGGACTCCACCTGGGCCGAGTGCGAGGCGTAGTCGACGTTGATGCGGCGGGCGCGCACCCCGTCCCGCTCGCAGGCGGCAAGAAGCTCGTCCAGGGCGCCCGGTTCACCGGAGACCACGGTCGAGCGGGGGCCGTTGACCGAGGCGAGCGAGAGGCGTTCGCCCCAGGCCTCGATACGGGTGGTGACCTCGGCGGCGGGGGCCGCGACCGAGACCATGCCGCCCTTGCCCGCGAGCGCCAGCAGCGCCTTGGCCCGCAGCGCCGAGACCTTCGCGGCGTCGCCGAGCGACAGCGCACCCGAGACGGCCGCCGCGGCGATCTCGCCCTGCGAGTGCCCGAGCACCGCCGCCGGGCGGATGCCGTTGGCGCGCCACAGTTCGGCGAGCGAGACCATCACGGCCCACAGCGCGGGCTGCACGACGTCCACCCGGTCGAAGCCCGGAGCACCGTCCGCCTGCCGCAGCACATCCAGCAGCGACCAGTCCACGTACGGGGCCAGCGCCTCAGCGCACTCCGCCAGCCGCGCCGCGAACACCGGCGAGGAGTCCAGGAGTTCGACCGCCATACCCGGCCACTGCGAACCCTGGCCGGGGAAGACGAAGACGGGGCGGTCGGCGCCGGGGACGGCCTGGCTGCCGAGGTCGTCGCCGTCGGCGAGGGCCTTCAGACCGGAGAGGAAGGAGGCGTGGTCCGGCGCCGCGACCGCGGCCCTGACCGGGTGCGCGGTACGGGTGGTGGCCAGCGACCAGCCGGTGGAGGCGGGGTCGGCGCCCTCGCTGACGTGGGCGAGCAGCCGGGCGGCCTGGGCGCGCAGCGCGGCCTCGGTGCGCCCGGAGAGGGTCCACAGGGCGGGGCCGCCCGCGTCCTCGGCCGGGGTGTCCGCCGGCTCCTCGGCGGCCGGGGCCTCTTCGAGGATGACATGGGCGTTGGTGCCGCTGACGCCGAAGGAGGAGACACCGGCCCGGCGCGGATCGGCGCCCGGGGCCCAGTCCCGCGCCTCGGTGAGCAGCTTGACCGCGCCGCTGGACCAGTCGATGTGCGGGGAGCTCTCCTCGGCGTGCAGGGTGCGCGGCAGCTGTCCGTGCCGCAGCGCCTGCACCATCTTGATGACCCCGGCGATGCCCGCGACCGGTCCGCCGTGGCCGATGTTCGACTTCACCGAGCCGAGCCACAGCGGCGCCTCGGCGCTCTTCTCCTTGCCGTACGTGGCGAGCAGGGCCTGCGCCTCGATGGGGTCGCCGAGGGTGGTGCCGGTGCCGTGCGCCTCGACCGCGTCGACCTGGGCCGCGGTGAGCCGGGCGTTGGCGAGGGCCCGGCGGATGACCTCCTGCTGGGCGGGCTCGCTGGGGGCGGTGAGCCCGTTGGAGGCGCCGTCCTGGTTGAGGGCGGAGCCGCGGATCACGGCGAGGACCTGGTGCCCGTTGCGCTGCGCGTCGGAGAGGCGCTCCACGAGGAGGACGCCCGCGCCCTCGGACCAGGTGGTGCCGTCGGCGCCCGCGCCGAAGGCCTTGCAGCGGCCGTCGGGGGCCAGCGCCCGCTGGCGGCTGAACTCGACGAAGGCGGCGGGGCTCGCCATCACGGCGACCCCGGCCGCGAGCGCCAGGTCGCACTCGCCCTGGCGCAGCGCCTGGATCGCCAGGTGCAGGGCGACCAGACCGGAGGAGCAGGCGGTGTCCACGGTGACGGCGGGACCGGCCAGGCCGAAGGTGTAGGCGATGCGGCCGGACAGCACGGAGGACATGGTGCCGGTGCCGATGTAGCCCTCGGTGCCCTCCGGGAGCGCGTCCAGGCGGGAGGCGTAGTCGGAGGCGACGGCGCCCACGAAAACCCCGGTCGGCGTCGACTTCAGCGACAGGGGGTCGAAGCCGCCGCGCTCCAGGGTCTCCCAGGCGGTCTCCAGGAAGAGCCGCTGCTGCGGGTCCATCGCGGCGGCCTCGCGGGGCGAGATGCCGAACAGCTCGGGGTCGAAGAGGGTGGCGTCGTCGAGGAAGCCGCCCTCGCGGACGTAGGTGGTGCCCGGCTTGTCGGGGTCCGGGTCGTAGAGGTTCTCCACGTCCCAGCCGCGGTCGGTGGGGAAGGTGCTGATCGCGTCGGTGCCGGAGGCGATCAGCTGCCAGAAGCCCTCGGGGTCGGTGACGCCGCCGGGGAAGCGGCAGGCCATCGAGACGATGGCGAGCGGCTCGTGGCCGGCGTTCTCCGCCTCGCGAAGCTGCTGGCGGGTCTGGCTGAGGTCGGTGGTGACGCGCTTGAGGTACTCGCGGAGCTTCGCTTCGTTGCTCGTCGACATGCTGTCGAGTTCTCCTTGTGGATACGGGGCTGGAGGAGCAGGTCAGGAAGCTCCCAGTTCCTTGTCGATCAGGTCGAAGATCTCGTCGTCGGACACCGAGTCGAGGGCGCCGGACTCGATCACACCGCCGGAACCGGATCCCGAGCGCTCGCGCCACCGCCACAGCAGGGCCTCCAGGCGGCCGACGACCGCCTCGCGGTCCTCGCCCTCGGGGGCCTCGGCCGACAGGGCCGCTTCGAGGGCGGCGAACTCGCGGGCCACCGGGCCCTCGGCCGCGCCCACGGTGCCGAGCTGGTCGAGCAGGTGCTGGGCGAGGGCCAGCGGGGTGGGGTGGCTGAAGACCAGCGTCGCGGGCAGGCTCAGGCCGGTCGCGGCGGTGAGCCGGTTGCGCAGCTCGACCGCGGTGAGCGAGTCGAAGCCGAGGTCGCGGAAGGCGCGTTCGGCCTCCACGGTCTCGCTCTCGCCGTGCCCGAGCACCGCGGCGACCCGGCTGCGCACCAGGTCGGTCAGCGCGCGCTCCTGCTCCTCGGGGCCCATCGCGGCGAGCCGGGCGGTGAAGGACTCGGCCTCGGCGTCGTCCTGCCCGGCCGCCGCGCGGCGCAGCGGGGTGCCCGGCAGGACGGCCGCGGCGGTGCCTCCGGCCACGGCGTCCGCGAGGGCGGTCAGCTCGGCGCCGGAGACCAGCCGGGAGGCGAAGGAGTCGACGGTGGCGACCGGACGCCCGGTCACATCGGCGACCACGAGGGCCACTTCCTCGGGGCCGACCGGCTTGAGGTGCACGCGCACCCGGGTGGCACCGGCCGCGTACAGACGCAGCCCCGTGAAGGCGTACGGCAGCCAGGCCGTGCCCTCCTCCGCCTCCGGCCCGCTGACCGCGAGCGCGTGGAGCGCCGAGTCGAGCAGGGCCGGGTGGAGGCCGAACCGGCCTGCGTCTTCCTGCTGCTCCGCTGGCAGCGTCACCTCGGCGAACACACCGCCACCGTCGCCCGCGAGCCAGACGTCGGCCAACCCCTGAAAGACCGGGCCGTACCCGTACCCCTGCTGGTGCAGCCCCTCATAGAAGCCGTCGAGGTCGACCCGCTCGGCGCCGCTCGGCGGCCAGGCGGTGAGTTCGGTGCCGCCCTCGGGGCTGTCCGAGCGCTCCAGGCGGCCGTGGGCGTGCCGGGTCCACTCGCCCGCGTCCCCGGCGCTCTCGGGCCGCCCGTAGACGGTGACGGCGCGCCCCGTGTCGCTCTCCGGACCGACCACCACCTGCACCTGGACGGCGCCCTCGGCGGGGATCACCATCGGGGTCTCCAGGGCGAGTTCGGTGAGCCGGTCGCAGCCGGCCTCGTCGCCCGCGCGCACCGCGAGCTCGACGAAGGCGCCGCCCGGCAGCACCCGCACCCCGGCGACCACGTGGTCGCCGAGCCAGGGGTGGGTACGCAGCGAGAGCCGCCCGGTCAGCACGGTCTGGTTGCCCTCGGCGAGCCGGACCGCGGCGCCGAGCAGGGGGTGGTCGGTGGCGCCGAGCCCGGCCGCGGTGACATCGGCGGCGGCCGCGGCGGCGACATCCAGCCAGTACCGCTGCCGCTGGAAGGCGTAGGTGGGCAGGTCGGCGCCGGAGGCCTCGTGCCCGGCGTAGACCAGGCGCCAGTCGACCGCGGCACCGTGCGCCCAGGCCTCCGCGAGGGAGGCGAGCAGCCGGTCGGGGCCGCCCTCCTCGCGGCGCAGGGTGCCCTGGGAGGTGGCGGCGGCACCGGCGGCGTCGATGCTCTCCTGCACGCCCACGGTGAGCACCGGGTGCGCGCTGGACTCCAGGAACAGGCTGTGCCCCGAGGCCAGCAACTGCCGTACGGCGTCCTCGAAGCGGACCGTGTTGCGCAGATTGCGGTACCAGTACTCGGCGTCCAGCTCGGTGCCGGTCACGAACTCACCGGTCACCGTGGACAGGAACGGCACCTCGGCAGCGCGTGGCTGAATACCGTCCAGGAGTCCGAGCACCTCCTCGCGGATCTGCTCGACCTGGGGGCCGTGCGAGGCGTAGTCCACATTGATCCGCCGCGCCCGTACCCCGTCCGCCTCACAGGCCGCCATCAGCTCGTCCAGCGCCTCCGGATCACCCGAAACCACCGTCGACTGCGGGCCGTTGACGGAGGCGAGGGCCAGCCGCTCACCCCAGGCCGAAATACGCTCCCGTACGGAATCGGCCGCATCCGCGACCGAGACCATCCCGCCCTTGCCCGCCAGCGCGAGAAGCGCCTTCGCGCGCAGGGCCGAGACCTTCGCCGCATCCGACAGCGACAGTGCACCGGACACCGCAGCAGCCGCGATCTCACCCTGGGAGTGACCGATCACCGCGGCCGGAGCGACACCCGCCGCACGCCACACCTCGGCAAGCGACACCATCACCGCCCACAGCGCGGGCTGCACCACATCGACGCGATCGAAACCGGGAGCGCCGTCCGCCTGCCGCAGCACATCCACCAGCGACCAGTCCACGAACGGGTCCAGCGCCTCCGCGCACTCCCCCAGACGAGCCGCGAACACCGGCGAGGAATCGAGGAGTTCGACCGCCATCCCCGCCCACTGCGAACCCTGACCCGGGAAGACGAAGACGGACTTGCCGCCCTGGTCGCGGCCCTGGAGCGCTCCGGCGGCGAGGTCGCCCTCGGCGAGGGCCGCCAGGCCGCGGAGGGTGTCCTCCTGGCCGGGGGCGGCCACGGCGGCGCGGTGGTCGAAGGCGGACCGCGCGGTGGCGAGGGCGACGCCGGTGGCGGTGGTGTCGAGGTCGCCGGTGGCCGCGTACCGGCGGAGCCGTTCGGCCTGCCCGCGCAGGGCCTTGGCGGTCCGTCCGGAGAGCAGCCAGGGCACCGTGGTGCCGAGCCGGGACAGGAGCGCCGGGGCCGCCTCGCCGGTGGCGGGGTCCGCGGCGGGGTCGGTCGCCTCGGCGCCCTCGGCCGAGGCGGCGGCTGCGGGGGCCCCGCTCCCCGTGACCGGGGCCTCGGGGGCCGGGGCCTCTTCGAGGATGACGTGGGCGTTGGTGCCGCTGATGCCGAAGGCGGAGACACCGGCGCGGCGGGGGCGGCCGGTGCGGGGCCAGTCGCGGGCCTCGGTGAGGAGTTCGACGGCGCCGGAGTCCCAGTCGATCTTCGGCGAGGGCGCGTCCACGTGCAGGGTCTGCGGGAGCAGGCCGTTGCGCATGGCCATGACCATCTTCATGACGCTGGCCACACCCGAGGCGGCCGAGGTGTGGCCGATATTCGACTTCAGCGAGCCGAGCCAGAGCGGCTGCCCCTCCGGCCGGTTCTGGCCGTAGGTGGCGAGCAGGGCCTGCGCCTCGATGGGGTCGCCGAGGGTGGTGCCGGTGCCGTGGCCCTCGACCGCGTCGACCTCGGCGGCGGGCACCCGGGCGTTGGCGAGGGCCTGCCGGATGACGCGCACCTGGGAGGGGCCGTTGGGGGCGGTGAGGCCGTTGCTCGCGCCGTCCTGGTTGACGGCGGAGCCGCGCAGCACGGCGAGGATCCGGCGACCCGCGCGCCGGGCGTCGGAGAGGCGTTCCATGACGACGATCCCGGCGCCCTCCGAGGGCCCGAAGCCGTCGGCCGCGGCGGCGAAGGCCTTGCAGCGGCCGTCCGGGGCGAGCGCCCGCTGACGGCTGAACTCGATGAACCCGGCCTGGTTGGACATCACGGTGACGCCGCCCGCCAGGGCCATCGAGCACTCCCCCGCCCGCAGCGCCTGCGCGGCCATGTGCATGGCGACGAGCGAGGAGGAGCAGGCGGTGTCGATGGTGACCGCCGGGCCTTCGAGACCGAGGGAGTACGAGAGCCGGCCCGACATGACGCTGGCGAGGTTGCCGGTGCCGATGTAGCCCTCGACCTCCTCGGGCACCTCGGTCATGCCCGAGGTGTAGTCCATGGCGCTGAAGCCGACAAAGGTGCCGGTGGCGCTGCCGGTCAGGCTCAGCGGGTCGATGCCCGCGCGCTCCACGGCCTCCCAGCCGGTCTCCAGGAGCAGCCGCTGCTGCGGGTCCATGGCGAGCGCCTCACGCGGGTTGATCCCGAAGAAGTCCGCGTCGAACTCGTCCACGTCGTAGAGGAAGGCGCCCTCCCGTACGTAGTTGCTGCCGGGGACGTCGGGGTCCGCGCTGTAGCGGGACTCGATGTCCCAGCCGCGGTTGCCGGGGAAGGCGCCCACCGCGTCCTGTCCCTTGGCCACCAGGTCCCACAGCGCCTCGGGAGAGTCGGCGTCGCCGGGGTAGCGGCAGGCCATGCCGACGAGGGCGATGGGCTCGTGCTCCGCCGCCTGGACGGCCTGCAGGCGCTTGCGGGTCTGCTGCAGATCGGCCGTGGCCCGCTTGAGGTATTCGAGCAGTTTCTCTTCGTTGTTCGCGTGGTTCGCCATGGTCGAGATCTCCGTGAGGCCGCGTGCGGCGGAGGGCCGGGCCCGTCCGGCCGGTGCCCCGGGTTCGGGGCACCGGCCGGACGGACTCCGGCCGGGGACTGGTGTGGTCGGGGTCAGGAGGTGCCGAGCTCTTTGTCGAGCAGGGCGAACATGTCGTCGGCGGAGGCCGACTCCAGGTCGCCTTCTTCGGCGTCCGCTGCGGTGTCGGCGGGGTTCTGGCCCCAGGTCCACAGCAGTGCTTCGAGCCGCTTCTTCAGCTTGGTGCGGGTGTCGCTGTCCGGCTCGGAGGCGGCCAACGCCCCTTCCAGGCGGTCGAGTTCGTCGAGTACGGAGCCGACGGGCTGCGCCGAGTCGGGCAGTACGGCGGCCCGCAGGTGCTGGGCGAGGGCAGTCGGGTTGGGGTAGTCGAAGACGATGGTGGCCGGGAGCTTGTGGCCGGTGGCGGAGCCGAGGCGGTCCCGCAGCTCGACCGCGGTGAGCGAGTCGAAGCCGAGGTTCTTGAAGGCGCGCCCGGGCTCGATGTCCTCCCCGGAGGCGTGCCCGAGGACGGCGGCGACCTGTCCGCGTACCAGGTCGAGCAGGATGGCGTCCCGCTCGGCCGGGGTCGCGGCGGCCAGCCGCTCGGCGAGCTTCGCGGCGGCCCCGCTCGCGGCACCGGTCTCCGCGCCGTCCTCCTCGGTGGCCTTCAGTGCCCGCACGGCCTCCGGGATACCGGTGATCAGCGGGCTCGGGCGGCCGGAGGTGAAGCCGGGCACGAAGCGCTCCCACTCCACGTCGGCGATGGCCCGGAAGACCTCCTCGTGCTCCACGGCCTGGACCATGGCGGCGAGGGCGAGTTCCGGCGCCATCTCCAGGACACCGCGCTTGCGCATGTACTCCTCGACGCCCTCGCCCTCCATCATGCCGCCGCCGCCCCAGGCACCCCAGGCCAGCGAGGTGGCGGGCAGGCCGCGGGCCCGGCGCCGCTGGGCGAAGGCGTCCAGGTAGGCGTTGCCGGGGGCGTAGCCGCTGTGCCGGCCGCTGCCCCAGACACCGGAGTTGGAGGAGAAGAGCACGAAGGCGTCGAGCGGGGTGTCCCCGAGCAGGGCGTCCAGGTGCTCGGCGCCGCGGATCTTGCCCGCGTTGATGCGCCGGTAGTCCTCGACCGTGGTGTCCCCGATGAGGGTGGTCTGCACGATGCCGACCGCGTGCACCACGGCCCGCAGCGGCTGCTCCGCGGGGATGTCCGCGAGGACTGCGGCCAGCTGCTCCCGGTCGGCGACATCGCAGGCGGCGAGGGTGACCTCGGCGCCCGACTCCCGCAGTTCCGCGGCGAGTTCGGCCGCGCCGGGGGCCTCGGCCCCGCGGCGGCTGGTCAGCACCAGGTGGGCGGCGCCGTTGCGGGCCAGCCAGCGGGCGACATGGGCGCCCACACCGCCGGTGCCGCCGGTGACCAGGGCGGTCCCGGAGGGCTTCCACCGGCGTACCGGCTCGGCACCGGCCAGCGGGGCGCGGGCCAGACGGCGGCCGAAGGCGCCGGTCTCGCGCAGCGCCACCTGGTCCTCGTCGCCGAGACCGGCGAGCACCCGGGCGAGCCGGTCGGCGGCCCGCTCGTCGAACTCCGCCGGCAGATCGACCAGGCCGCCCCAGTCGCGGGGCTGTTCGAGGGCGGCGACCCGCCCGAAGCCCCACAGCTGCGCCTGCACCGGGTCGGCGGGCCCGTCGCCCGGGGTGGCGACCGCGCCCCGGGTGAGCGCCCACAGCGGGGCGCCCAGACCGGAGTCGGTGAGCGCCTGGAAGAGCACCAGGGTGCCGGTGGCCGCCGCATCCCGCTCCTCGGCGAGACCGAGCAGCGAGAGCAGTCCGGCCGGTTCCTCCGCCGCCGCCTCGGTCAGCTCCCGGACCCAGGCCTCGCGGTCGGGCGCGGCCGGGTCCAGCGTCACGGTACGCAGCCGGGCGCCGCGTGCGGCGAGCGCGTCGAGGACGGACTTGGTCTCGCTCTCGGCCCCGGCGGGCAGTACGGCCAGCCAGTCCCCGTCGAGCTTCGCCTCCGAAGTGTCGGCGAGCGGCGCCCAGTTGACCTCGTAGCGCCAGGAGTCGACGGTGGTCTGCTCGTGGCGGCCGCGGCGCCAGGAGGACAGTGCCGGGAGCAGTTCGCGCAGCGGCAGCTCCGCGTCGATGCCGACGGTGCCGGAGAGGGCGTCCAGGTCCTCGTTCTCCACCGCGGTCCAGAACCCGGCGGTCATCTCGTCCGCGAGCGGTGAGGCCGCGGCGGCGGTGCCGGACTCCAGCCAGTAGCGCTGGTGCTGGAAGGCGTAGGTCGGCAGGTCGACCACCCGGGCCCCGCGCCCGGCGAAGGCCCCGGCCCAGTCGACGTCCACGCCCCGGGTCCAGGCCCCCGCGAGGGAGCTGTAGAACCGGGCGAGCCCGCCCTCCTCGCGCCGCAGGGTGCCCTGCGCGAGGACGTCCCGGCCCGCGGCCTCGGCGGTCTCACTGATGCCGTAGGTCAGCACCGGGTGGGCGCTCGACTCCACGAAGACGTCGAAGCCGTCGGCGAACAGCGCGCGTACGACGGGCTCGAAGCTCACCGGGCGACGGCAGTTCTCGAACCAGTACGAAGCATCCAACTCGGCACCGGACAGCACCTCGCCGTTGACCGTCGAGTACAGCGGGACGGAGCCCTCACGCGGCTCGACGAACGACAACAGGTCCAGGATCCGCTCGTGCAGCGGATCCACCTGAGCGCAGTGCGAGGCGACCGTCGAACCGATCACCTTCGCCCGGACACCCTCCGCCTCCAACTCCGCCACCAGCTCCTCCAGAGCGGCGACTTGACCCGCGACCGTCACCGAACGCGGACCATTGTTCCCCGCGATCGACAGCAACTCAGCCTCACCGTTGAAGCGAGCGATACGAGCCTCGACCTCGGCGGCGGGGAGAGACACAGACGCCACCGCACCCTTGCCCACCAGCTCATCAGCGAACAACTGCGAACGCAGCACCACCACTTGAGCCGCATCCTCAAGCGACAACGCACCGGAGACGGCAGCAGCGGCGATCTCACCCTGCGAGTGGCCGACCACCGCGTCCGGCACCACACCGGCGGCGCGCCACAGCGCGGCCAGCGACACCATCACCGTGAACAGCACCGGCTGAAGGATCTCGATGCGGTCGAGCGACGGGGCCTCGTCCGCACCCCGGACCACCGACTCCACCGACCAGTCCACGTACTCCTCGACAGCGCCCGCCACTTCGGCGAACCGGGCCGCGAACACCGGCGAGGAGTCCAGGAGTTCGACCGCCATCCCCGCCCACTGCGAACCCTGACCCGGGAAGACGAACACCGTCTTGCCGGAGAGGTCCGCGGCGCCGGTGACGACATTGCCCGCGGGCATCTGCTCGCCCAGGGCGCCGAGGCCGCCAAGGGCTTCCTCGCGGCTGCCGAGGACGACGACCGCGCGGTGTTCGAGCTGGGCGCGGGTGGCGGCGAGGGAGAGGCCGAGGTCGGAGAGGGAGAGGTCGTGGTCCTCGGCCAGGTGCGCGGCGAGCCGGGCGGCCTGGCCCTGGAGGGCGCCGGGGTTCTTGCCGGACAGCGGCCAGGGGACGGTCGGGGCGAGCACCTCCGCGAGGGCGGGGGCGTCCTGGCGGGCGGGCGCGCGGTCCGTGCCGTCCGGCCCGGCTTCGGCGGGCTGCTCCAGGATGAGGTGGGCGTTGGTGCCGCTGATGCCGAAGGAGGAGATGCCGACGCGGCGGGCGCGGCCGGTCTCGGGCCAGGCCCGCTCCTCGGTGAGCAGTTCCACCGCACCCTGGTCCCACTCGATGTGCGGGGAGGGCGCGTCCACGTGCAGGGTCCTCGGCAGTACGCCGTGCCGGAGCGCCATCACGGACTTGATGACGCCCGCGATGCCGGAGACGGCCTGGGTGTGGCCGATGTTGGACTTCAACGAGCCGAGCAGCAGCGGGCGTTCCTCCTCGCGGCCCTGGCCGTAGGTGGCGAGCAGGGCGTGCGCCTCGATGGGGTCGCCCAGCTTCGTACCGGTGCCGTGCGCCTCGACCGCGTCCACGTCGAGCGCGGAGAGGCGGGCGTTGGCGAGGGCCTGGCGGATGACGCGCTGCTGGGAGGGGCCGCTCGGGGCGGTGAGGCCGTTGGAGGCGCCGTCCTGGTTGGTGGCCGAGCCGCGGATCACGGCGAGGACCTGGTGGCCCTTGCGGCGGGCGTCGGAGAGGCGTTCCAGGAGGAGCACGCCGAGCCCCTCGGAGAAGCTGGTGCCGTCGGCGGAGGCGGCGAAGGCCTTGCAGCGGGCGTCCGGGGCGAGCGCGCGCTGGCGGCCGAACTCCATGAACTCCACCGGGGTGGACATCACGGCCACACCCCCGGCGACGGCCATGCTGCACTCGCCCTGGCGCAGCGCGTTGGCGGCGAGGTGCAGGGCGACCAGGCCCGAGGAGCAGGCGGTGTCGACGGTGACCGCGGGGCCTTCGAGTCCGAAGGTGTAGGCGACGCGGCCGGTGATGACGCTGTTGGACAGGCCGGTGCCGAAGTAGCCCTCGACGCCGTCCGGGATCTCGGCGAGTTCGGTGGCGTAGCCGGAGGGCACCGCGCCGACGAAGACGCCGGTGCGGCTGCCCTTGAGCGCGGCGGGGTCGATGCCCGCGCGCTCGAAGACCTGCCAGGTGCCCTCCAGGACGAGCCGCTGCTGCGGGTCCATCGCCAGGGCCTCACGCGGGGAGATCCCGAACAGCTCGGGGTCGAACTGGCCCGCCTCGTGCAGGAATCCGCCCTCGCGCACATAGCTCTTGCCGGGGATGCCGGGCTCGGGGTCGTAGATTCCGGCGAGGTCCCAGCCGCGGTCGGTGGGGAAGGGGCCGATGGCGTCGCGGCCCTCGGTGACCAGCTGCCACAGCGCCTCCGGCGAGTCCACGCCGTCCGGGAAGCGGCAGGACATGCCGACGATGACCACCGGGTCGCTGTCGTCGGCGACCGCGGTGCGGGTCTCCTCGACGCTCTCCTCCGGTGCGGCGCCGAGGAGTTCGGAGCCGATCTGCCGGGCGAGCGCGGCGGGGGTGGGGTGGTCGAAGACGACGGTCGCGGGAAGCCGCAGTCCGGTGGCGGCGCCGAGCCGGTTGCGCAGTTCGACCGCGGTGAGCGAGTCGAAGCCGAGGTCCTTGAAGGCGCGTTCGGCGCCGACGGCGGCGCTGCCGCTGTGGCCGAGGACGGCGGCGGCGTGGGTGCGGACCAGGTCGAGCAGGGTGCGCTGCCGGTCGTCGGCGCCGAGGGCGGCGATCTGGCGGGCGAAGGCGGAGCCGCCCTCGGCCGCGGACTGGGCGATCCGGCGGCCCGGCACCCGGACAAGACCGCGGGCGAGCGCGGGCAGGGCGCCGGAGGCGGCCATCGCGCGCAGGGCGGCGCTGTCCATGCGGACCGGGGCGAGCAGGGGTTCGCCGCTGGCGAGGGCCGCGTCGAAGAGCCGCATGCCCTCCTCGGCGGAGAAGGCGACCATGCCGGAGCGGGCCATCCGGGCGACGTCCTCCTCGTCGAGGTGCCCGGTCATGCCGCTGGCCTCGCCCCACAGGCCCCAGGCCATCGAGGAGGCGGGCAGCCCCTTGGCCACCCGGTGCTGGGCGAGGGCGTCCAGGAAGGCGTTGGCCGCCGCGTAGTTGCCCTGGGCGGGGCCGCCGAGGACACCGGCCGCCGAGGAGAAGAGGACGAAGGCGGTGAGGTCCAGATCGGCGGTCAGCTCGTGCAGATGGGCCGCCGCCGTGGACTTGGGCCGCATGACGTGGTCGAGGCGCTCGGGGGTGAGCGAGGCGATCACGCCGTCGTCGAGGACACCGGCGGCGTGCACCACGCCGCGCAGCGGGTGGGCCGCGTCGATGCCGTCGAGGGCCGCGGCGAGCTGTCCGCGGTCGGCGGCGTCGCAGGCCACCGCCCGGGCCGTGGCGCCCAAGTCGGCCAGTTCGGCGAGGAGTTCGGCGGCGCCGGGAGCATCGGGCCCGCGGCGGCTGGTCAGCAGCACGTGCCGTACGCCCTGCTCCCGTACGAGGTGCTTGGCGAGCAGTCCGCCGAGGGTGCCGGTGCCGCCGGTGATCAGGACGGTGCCCTCGGGGTCCCAGCCCTGCGGGAGGGTAAGGACGAGCTTGCCGGTGTGCCGGGCGGCGGCCATGAAGCGGAAGGCCTCGCCCGCCCGCCGGATGTCCCAGCCGCGTACCGGCAGCGGGGCGAGCGCACCGGAGGTGAACAGCGGCAGCAGTTCGGCGAGGATCTCCGCGATCCGGTCCGGGCCGGCCTCCAGGAGGTCGAAGGCGCGGTAGCGGACGCCCGGGTGGGCCTCGGCCACGGCCTCCGGCTCGCGGATGTCGGTCTTGCCCATGTCGACGAAGCGTCCGCCGTTGGGCAGCAACCCCAGGGAGGCGTCGGTGAGTTCGCCGCTGAGCGAGTTCAGTACGACGTCCAGGGGGCCGGCCGCCGTGAAGTGCTCGGCGAAGGAGGCGTCCCGGGAGGAGCCGAGGTGGGCCTCGTCGAGTCCGGCCGCGCGCAGTGCCGCCCACTTGCCCTTGCTGGCGGTGCCGAAGACCTCGGCGCCGAGGTGGCGGGCGAGCTGCACGGCGGCGGTGCCGACGCCGCCCGCCGCGGCGTGCACGAGGACCTTCTCGCCCGCGCGCAGACCGGCGAGGTCGACCAGGGCGTAGTAGGCGGTGAGGTAGGCGGTGGTGGCGGAGGCGGCCTGCTCGAAGCTCCAGCCGTCCGGGACGCGGGCCAGCAGGCGCTGGTCGGCGGTGGTGCGGGGTCCGAACGCGCCGGGCACCGGGCCCATCACGCGGTCGCCGACGCGCAGTCCGGAGACGCCGGGGCCGGTCTCGACGACGACGCCGGCGGCCTCGTTGCCCATGGTGGCCTCGCCCGGGTACATGCCGAGCGCGATCATCACATCGCGGAAGTTGAGGCCCGCGGCGCGGACCGCGATCCGTACCTCGCCCTCGCCGAGCGGGAGTTCGGCCACCGGTTCCAGGGCGAGATCGTCGGGGGTGCCCGAACGCCCGGGAAGCAGCTGCCAGTCGGTGTCCTTGGGCGGCACCAGGGAGGCGGATCCGCGCAGCAGGCGCGGGACGAGCACCGCGCCCGCGCGGACGGCGGCCTGCGGTTCGGTGTGCTCGGCGGCGAGGGCGACGGCGCGCGGCAGCAGAGCGGCCGCGTCCGGGTCGGCGGCGTCCAGGTCGACCAGGAGGATGCGGCCCGGGTTCTCCGCCTGCGCGGAGCGGAGCAGGCCCCAGGCGGTGGCGTGGGCGAGGTCGGTGACGTCCTCGCCGGAACGTACCGAGACAGCGCCGCGGGTGGCCACCACCAGGCGGGAGTCCTCCAGGCGGCTGTCGGCCAGCCACTCCTGGAGCACGGCGAGGAGCTGCGCCGTGGCCCGGCCCGGCGCCTCGGCGAGGGAGCCGCCGGGGGTCTGGCCGCCGAGCGGCAGCACGACGACCCCGGGGGCGGGCAGTCCGGCGTCGACGCTCTCGCCGAGCACGGCGACCTCGTCGAAGATCTGCGGGAAGTGGCCGAGCTGCTCGAAGGCGGCGAGCAGGTCGAGGCGGTCCTCGCCGAGGAGCGCCCAGTCGGCCGGGTCGGGCACCTCGCCGTCGAATCCGGCCTCGTTCCACTCCAGGCGGAACAGCGAGTCGTCCTGCGGGCCGGGGCGGCTGCTCAGCCGGGCGGTCTCCACCGGCCGGGAGACGAGCGAGGCCACCGAGGCGACCGGCTGTCCGGCGGCGTCCGCGATCTCCAGGGCGACGCCCTCGTCCCCGGCCGGGGTGATCCGCACCCGCAGCGAGGTGGCGCCCTGGGCGTGCAGGGTGACACCGTTCCAGGCGAAGGGCAGCCGGACGCCCTCGCCGCCGGAGGCCGCGGAGACGAGACCGGCGTGCAGGGCGGCGTCGAGCAGGGCGGGGTGCAGGCCGAAGCGGGCGGCCTCGTCCTGGTGGTCGTGGTCGAGGGCGACCTCGGCGTAGACCTCCTCGCCGCCGGGGACGCGCCAGACCGAGGTCAGTCCGCGGAAGGCCGGGCCGTACTCGTATCCGGCGCCCGCGAGCCGCTCGTAGAAGTCCTCCAGGGCGACGGATTCGGCGCCCGCCGGGGGCCAGGCGGTCAGCGCGGTGCCGGTGGCGCGGCCCGCGGTGCCGAGGAGTCCGGTGGCGTGCCGGGTCCAGGCGGTGTCCTCCTCGGCGCTCTCGGGCGCCGAGTACAGGCTCACCGGCCTGCGCGCGTCGGCCTCCGCGGGGCCGACCACGAGCTGGAGCCGCACCGCCCCGTCCTCGGGCAGCAACAGGGGTGCTTCCAGGGTGAGTTCGTCGAGGCGGTCGAGGCCGACCTCGTCGCCCGCGCGCACCGCGAGCTCGACGAAGGCGGTGCCGGGGAGCAGCACAGTGCCGCTGACCGCGTGGTCGGCGAGCCAGGGGTGAGTGCGCAGCGAGAGGCGTCCGGTCAGCACGGCCTGGTCGCCGTCGGCGAGGCGGACCGCGGCGCCGAGCAGCGGGTGGTCGGTGGCGCCGAGCCCGGCCGCGGCGACGTCACCGGCTCCGCTCGCGGCGACCTCCAGCCAGTAGCGCTGCCGCTGGAAGGCGTAGGTGGGCAGGTGGACGGCGGTGTCCGGGGCGGGCGCGGGGCGCACGGTGTCCCAGTCGACGGGCACGCCGTGGGTCCAGGCCTCGGCCAGCGAGGTGAGGAAGCGGGCGGCGCCGCCCTCGTCGCGGCGCAGGGTGCCCTGGGTCAGCGCGGGGGCGCCCACCGCGTCGATGGTCTCCTGCACGCCGACGGTCAGCACCGGGTGGGCGCTCGCCTCGACGAAGGCGCCATGGCCCCGGTCGAGCAGGAGGCGTACGGCGTCCTCGAAGCGGACGGTGTTGCGCAGGTTGCGGTACCAGTACTCGGCGTCCAGGTCGGTGCCGATGACGAACTCGCCGGTGACCGTGGACAGGAAGGGCACCTCGGCGGTGCGCGGCTCGATACCGGAGAGCGCGCTCAGCACCTCCGCGCGGATGTGCTCGACCTGGGGGCCGTGCGAGGCGTAGTCCACATTGATCCGGCGGGCCCGCACCCCGTCCCGCTCGCAAGCCGCCATCAGCTCGTCCAGGGCCTCGGGGTCACCCGAGACCACCGTGGACTGGGGGCCGTTGACGGAGGCGAGGGCAAGGCGCTCGCCCCAGGCGGAGATCCGCTCCCGTACGGAGTCGGCCGCCTCGGCGACCGAGACCATCCCGCCCTTGCCCGCGAGCGCGAGCAGCGCCTTGGCGCGCAGGGCCGAGACCTTGGCGGCATCACCGAGGGAGAGCGCGCCCGCGACGGCCGCGGCGGCGATCTCGCCCTGGGAGTGGCCGATCACCGCGGCCGGGGCGACACCCGCCGCACGCCAGACCTCGGCGAGGGAGACCATCACGGCCCACAGCGCGGGCTGCACCACGTCGACGCGGTCGAAGCCGGGGGCGCCCTCGGCCTGCCGCAGGACGTCCGCCAGGGACCAGTCCACGTACGGGGCGAGGGCGTCCGCGCACTCGGCGAGGCGGGCCGCGAACACCGGGGAGGAGTCGAGGAGTTCGACCGCCATCCCGGCCCACTGGGAGCCCTGGCCCGGGAAGACGAAGACGGTGCGGTCGGCGCCCTTGACGGTGCCGCCCTCGATCACTCCGGCGGCGGGTGCCGCCTCGGCGAGGGCGTCCAGGGCGGTGAGGAAGCCCTCGCGGTCCTCGGCGAGGACGACGCCGCGGGACTCCAGGGCGGCGCGGCTGCGGGTGAGGGCCGCCGCGACATCGGCGGGGCGCAGGGCGCTCTCACCGCGGGTGAACTCGGCGAGCCGGGCGGCCTGTCCGCGCAGCGCCTCGGGGAGCTTCGCGGAGACGGTCCACGGGACGAGGGCGCTGACGAGCGCGGCCGGGACGGTCTCGCCGGGTACGGACTCGGTGGCGCCGGCGGGCTCCTTGTCCGGGGCCGCGGGGGCGGTCTCGGGCGCGGCGGCCGGGACGTGCTGTTCGAGGATGACGTGGGCGTTGGTGCCGCTGATGCCGAAGGAGGAGACGGCGGCCCGGCGCGGGCGGTCCTCGGGCGTGCTCCAGGCGGTGGCCTCGGTGAGCAGCGAGACGGCGCCGGAGGTCCAGTCGATGTGCGGGGAGGGCTCGGCGGCGTGCAGGGACTTCGGCAGGACGCCGTGCCGCATCGCCATGACCATCTTCATGACACCGGCGAGGCCCGAAGCGGCCTGGGTGTGGCCGATGTTGGACTTGACCGAGCCGAGGCGCAGCGGCTCGGCGCCGGTGCGGCCCTGGCCGTAGGTGGCGAGCAGGGCGCCCGCCTCGATGGGGTCGCCGAGGGCGGTGCCGGTGCCGTGCGCCTCGACCACGTCCACGTCCTGGGTGGTCAGCCGGGCGTTGGCGAGGGCCTGCTTGATGACGCGCTGCTGGGCGGGGCCGTTGGGGGCGGTGAGGCCGTTGGAGGCGCCGTCCTGGTTGGTGGCCGAGCCGCGGATCACGGCGAGGATCTCGTGGCCCTTGGCCTCGGCGTCGGAGAGCTTCTCGACCAGGAGCATGCCCGCGCCCTCGGCGAGGGCCATGCCGTCGGCCGCGGCGGAGAAGGCCTTGCAGCGGGCGTCGGCGGCCATGCCGCGCTGCTCGCTGTAGCCGATGAACTCCAGCGGCGTCGACATCACCGTCACGCCGCCGACCAGGGCCATGCTGCACTCGTCCTGCCGCAGCGCCTGCGCGGCCATGTGCAGGGCGACCAGACCGGAGGAGCAGGCGGTGTCCACGGAGACCGCGGGGCCTTCGAGCCCGAAGGTGTACGCGATACGGCCGGAGACCACGGCGGAGGCGCTGCCGGTGGTGAGGTGGCCCTCGTAGCCCTCGGGGATCTCCGGCAGGGACCAGCAGTAGTCGAGGTTGTAGCAGCCGACGAAGGTGCCGGTGCGGCTGCCGCGCATCGCGTGCGGGTCGATCCCGGCGCGCTCGAAGGCCTCCCAGGCGGCCTCCAGGACGAGCCGCTGCTGCGGGTCCATGGCCATCGCCTCACGCGGCGAGATCCCGAAGACGGAGGGGTCGAACTCGCCCGCCTCGTAGAGGAATCCGCCCTCGCGCACATAGGTGCGGCCGGAGCGCTCGGGGTCCGGGTCGTAGATGGCGTCCAGGTCCCAGCCGCGGTCGGTGGGGAAGGGCCCGATGGCGTCGCCGCCCTCGGAGACCAGCTGCCACAGGTCTTCGGGCGAGGAGACCCCGCCGGGGAAGCGGCAGGCCATGCCGACGATCGCCAGCGGCTCGTGGCCGGCGTCCTCCACCTCCCGCAGGCGGCGGCGCGTGTCGTGCAGATCGGCCGTGACCCACTTCAGGTAATCGCGGAGCGTCTCTTCTTTCGCCATGGGGGACCTCTCGAAAATGGAAGTGGGAAGTGCTGACCGATCCGAGGACGCCCTACTCGGGCCTTCCGAATTCCTCACGGATGAAGGCGAAGATCTCTTCGTCGGAAGCCGAATCGAGCTTTCCGCTCACCGACTCCTCGTCGGCGGCGGCCTGGGCGTCCTTGAAGCGGGACAGAAGTCCTTCGAGGCGCCGGGTGAGGTTCTTGCGTTCGTCCTTGTCCAGGGCGACGGACAGCAGGTCCGCCTCCAGCTGGTCCAGGCCCGACTGCACCCCGGCGGCGGTCGCCTCCTGGCGTGCCCCGGCCAGCAGGTGATCGCGTACGTAACCGGCCATCGCGGCGGGCGTCGGGTAGTCGAAGACGAGGGTGGCGGGCAGGCTGAGGCCGGTGGCGGCGCCCAGGCCGTTGCGCAGGCCCACCGCGGTGAGCGAGTCGAAGCCGAGGTCCTTGAAGGCGCGTTCGGCGTCGACGGCGCCCGCGGAGGAGTGCCCGAGGACGGCGGCGGCGTGGGCGCAGACCAGGTCGGTGAGGGCCCGGTCCTGCTCGGCCGGGGAGAGCCCGGCGAGCCTGGTCCGCAGGGCCTCGGCGGCGCCGGGGTCGGCCGCGGTGCCGGTGTCCTCGGCCTGGCCGCGGCCGAGACCGCGCACCTCGGGCAGGTCCGAGAGCAGCGGGGCGGGTCGCGCGGAGGTGAACAGCGGCCAGAACCGCTCCCAGTCCACGTCCGCGACGGCGATCGCGGTCTCCTGCCTGCCGAGGCTGAGCCGCAGCGCCTGCCAGGCGGTCTCCGGGTCGAGCAGCGGCAGTCCGCGGTCCGCGGAGCGGGCCTGGAGTTCGGCGGCCTCCGCCGGGTTCTGCTCGGCGTCGAAGAGGTCCCAGACGCCCCAGGCCACCGAGGTGGCGGCGAGTCCGCGGGCCCGGCGGCGGGCGGCGAGCGCGTCCAGCTCGGCGCTCGCGGCGGCGAAGGCGGCGTGCTCCCCGCCGCCCCAGTAGGAGGTGACCGAGGAGAACAGCACGAAGGCCTCGGCCTCCTCGCCGAAGGCCTCGTCCAGGGCGCGTGCCGGGACGGTCTTCGCCGCACCGGCGGCGGCGAGGTCGGCGGCGGTGGTCTCGTCGAGCGGGGCGAGGTCGGCCCGGGTGGCGGCGTGGAAGACCCCGCGGACGGGGGCGCCGTCCGCGGCGGCGGCCTCCGCGAGTGCCCGCAGCGCGGCGACGTCCCTGCCGTCCCACTCCGCGAGCGTGACCTGGACCCCGGCCTCCTCCAACTCCCCTACCAGCGCGGCCGGTTGCTCTTCCCCGCCGGGCACGGTGAGCAGCAGGCGCTTGGCGCCGGAGGCGGCGAGCAGCAGGGCGGTACGGGCGCCGACGGGTGCGGTCGCGCCGGTGACGAGCACGGTGTCGGCGGGTTCCCAGGGCCGCACCTCGGAGCCGGGCAGCGGGGCGCGCGCCAGGCGGCGCACATAGGTGCCGGTGGCCCGCAGCGCGAGCTGGTCCTCCTGACCCGCTAGCGCGGCGGCGAGCCGTCCGGGCAGGTTCTCGTCCGGCTCGGCGGGCAGGTCGACGAGGCCGCCCCAGCCGCCGGGCCGCTCCAGCGCGGCGACCAGTCCGAGGCCCCAGGCCCCCGCCTGCGCGGGGTGTACGGGTGCCTCCTCGGGGCCGGTGCCGACGGCGCCGCGGGTGGCGACCCACAGCGGCGCCTCGAACTCCGCGTCCGCCAGGGCCTGGACAAGCGCCAGGGTGGTGGCGGGCCCCCGCTCCGGCTCCGCGGTGGCGAGCAGCGAGAGCACCCCGGCGAAGGGGCCGTGCTCGACCTCGGCGCCCAGCAACTCCCGCGCGAGGGCTGCGCGTTCGCCCTCCCCCGTCAGGGTCAGCTGGTGCACGGCGGCGCCGTGCGCGGTGAGCGCCGACTCCCCCGTCTTCAGGACCTCGGCCTCGACCCCGTCCCCGGTGACCAGCAGCCAGGTCCCCTCCAGGGCGGGCGGCGCGCTCTCGGCCAGCGGCTGCCAGTCGATCCGGTAGCGCCAGCTGTCGACCTCGCCGCGCTCCCGCCTGCGGCGCCGCCAGGAGGAGAGCGCCGGGAGCAGCTCCGCCAGGGGCGCGCTGTCCTCCAGGGCGAGGGAGCCGGAGAGCGAGTCGATGTCCCCGTTCTCCACGGAGTCCCAGAACTCAGCTTCCACGGCGTCCACTTGGGCCTGGATCGAGCCGGTCCGGGCGCCGTGCAGCCAGTAGGTGCGGCGCTGGAAGGCGTAGGTCGGCAGGTCCTCGGCCAGGGGCTCCGAACTGTCCGTGGCAATGGCCCAGTCGACGGGTACGCCACGCGTCCAGGCCTCGGCGAGGGAGGCGAGGAAGCGGGCCGCGTCGCCGTCCTCGCGGCGCAGGGTGCCCTGGACGAAGGCGGGCGCGCCCGCCGCGTCGATGGTCTCCTGCACGCCGACGGTCAGCACCGGATGGGCACTCGCCTCCACGAAGGCACCGTGGCCCCGGTCCAGCAACTGCCGTACGGCGTCCTCGAAGCGGACCGTGTTGCGCAGATTACGGTACCAGTATTCGGCGTCCAGCTCGGTGCCGGTCACGAACTCACCGGTCACCGTGGACAGGAACGGCACCTCGGCGGTGCGCGGCTCGATACCGGAGAGCGCGCCCAGGACCTCGGTCCGGATCTTCTCCACCTGGGGGCCGTGCGAGGCGTAGTCCACATTGATCCGCCGCGCCCGGACCCCGTCCGCCTCACAGGCGGCCATCAGCTCGTCCAGCGCCTCGGGATCACCCGAAACCACCGTGGACTGCGGGCCGTTGACGGAGGCGAGGGCCAGCCGCTCACCCC
The DNA here is from genome assembly GCF_012273655.1 of Streptomyces physcomitrii. Taxonomy (GTDB): domain Bacteria; phylum Actinomycetota; class Actinomycetes; order Streptomycetales; family Streptomycetaceae; genus Streptomyces; species Streptomyces physcomitrii. Next base: position 207,732 of record NZ_JAAWWP010000014.1, read on the forward strand.
AGGCCGAAATACGCTCCCGTACGGAATCGGCCGCATCCGCGACCGAGACCATCCCGCCCTTGCCCGCCAGCGCCAGCAACGCCCGCGCCCGCAACGCCGAAACCTTCGCCGCGTCCGACAGCGACAACGCACCGGACACCGCAGCAGCCGCGATCTCACCCTGGGAGTGACCGATCACCGCGGCCGGAGCGACACCCGCCGCACGCCACACCTCGGCAAGCGACACCATCACCGCCCACAGCGCAGGCTGCACCACATCGACCCGGTCGAAACCGGGGGCGCCATCCGCCTGCCGCAGCACATCCACCAGGGACCAGTCCACGAACGGGTCCAGCGCCTCCGCGCACTCCCCCAGACGAGCCGCGAACACCGGCGAGGAATCGAGGAGTTCGACCGCCATCCCCGCCCACTGCGAACCCTGACCCGGGAAGACGAAGACCGGCCGGTCGGCACCGCCGACCGTGGCGCCTTCGAGGATCCCGGCTGCCGGGGTGCCCTCGGCGAGGGCGTCCAGGCCGGTGAGCAGGGCGTCCCTGTCGGGGGCGCCGGGCGTGCCGGGGGTGAGGACCGCGCCGCGGCGTTCCAGGGCGGCGCGGGTGGTGGCGAGGCCGAGGGCCGCTCCGGGGAGTGCGGTGGCGGTGGTGGCGTAGGTGTGCAGGGAGCGGGCCTGGCCGCGCAGTCCCTCGGCGGTGCGGCCGGAGAGGAGCCAGGGCAGCGCGGCGCCGGTGAAGACCGGGGCGGGGGCCTCGGCCGACGGCTCCGGGTCGGGCTCGGGGGCGTACTGCACGAGGACGTGGGCGTTGGTGCCGCTCGCGCCGAAGGAGGAGATCGCGGCGGTGCGCGGCTCCTCACCGGGGACGGACCACTCGCGCTCCTCGGTGAGCAGGGCGACGGCGCCGGAGGACCAGTCGACCTCCGGGGTGGGGGCGTCGATGTGCAGCGACTTGGGGAGCACGCCCTCGCGTACCGCCATGACCGCCTTGATGACACCCGCGACACCCGCTGCGGCGGCGGCGTGGCCGATGTTCGACTTCACCGAGCCGAGCCAGAGCGGGCGCCCCTCGGGGCGGCTGCCGCCGTAGGTGGCGAGCAGGGCCTGCGCCTCGATGGGGTCGCCGAGGGTGGTGCCGGTGCCGTGCGCCTCGATCAGGTCGACCTGGTGCGGGGAGAGCCGGGCGTTGGCGAGGGCCTGCTCGATGACGCGCTGCTGGGAGGGGCCGTTGGGGGCGGTGAGCCCGTTGGAGGCGCCGTCCTGGTTGATCGCGGAGCCGCGGACCACGGCGAGCACCCGGTGGCCGTTGCGCCGGGCGTCGGAGAGCCGCTCCAGGAGCAGCACGCCGACCCCCTCGGACCAGCCGGTGCCGTCGGCGGCGGCGGCGAAGGGCTTGCAGCGGCCGTCCGGGGAGAGACCGCGCTGGCGGCTGAACTCCACGTACACGTCCGGCGTGGACATGATCTGCGAGCCGCCCGCGAGCGCGAGGGTGCACTCCTTCTGCCGCAGCGCCTGGACGGCCAGATGCAGGGCGACCAGGGAGGAGGAGCACATGGTGTCGAGGGAGACGGCGGGGCCCTCGAATCCGTAGGTGTAGGAGAGCCGGCCGGAGGCGACGGCGGTCGCGATACCGGTCATGAGGTGGCCCTCGACGTTCTCCTCGGCGCCCTCCCGGTCACTGCCGTAGCCGGTGTAGGTGGTGCCGACGAAGACGCCGGTGCGGCTGCCGGCGACGGCGGCCGGGTCGACGCCCGCGCGCTCGAAGGCCTCCCAGGAGGTCTCCAGGAGCAGCCGCTGCTGCGGGTCCATGGCGAGGGCCTCGCGCGGGGAGATGCCGAAGAACTCGGCGTCGAAGTCGCCCGCGTCGTGGACGAAGCCGCCCTCGCGTACATAGCTGGTGCCGAGCCGGTCCGGGTCGGCGTCGTAGAGCGAGGCCAGGTCCCAGCCGCGGCCGGTCGGGAAGCCGGTGATGGCGTCCCGGCCCTCGCGGACCAGCTGCCACAGGTCCTCGGGCGAGCGCACACCGCCGGGGTAGCGGCAGGCCATGGAGACGATGGCGATCGGCTCGGGCTCGTCCGCCTCGGCCTCGCGCAGCTTCTGCCGGGCCTGGCGGAGTTCGGCCGTCACCCACTTGAGGTGATCGAGAAGCTTCTTTTCGTTGTCCATCTGGCGGGAGCTCCTTGGGTTCCGGCAGGTGCTGGGTGGTGTCTTCGGGTCCGGTGCGGTGTCCGCGGCGGGCGGTACGGGTGCGTGCCCGGCGCCGCGGACACCGCTTGGGGACGGGAGGAGACCCCTAGGACTTGCCGAGCTCGTCGTGGATGAGCGCGAAGATCTCTTCGGCCGAGGCGGACGCCAGGTCGTCGTGGGCGCCCTCCTCTTCGGTCTGGGCGGTGGCGCCCCACTTGGAGACGAGTACCTGGAGGCGGCCCGCGATGCGGTGCCGCGCGGCCTCGTCGGGGGCGAGCCGGGTCAGGGCGGCGTCCAGGCGGTCCAGGTCGGCGAGGACGGCGGCGTCGGTGCCGGCTTCGTCGACGACCAGGTGGCTCCGCAGGTGCTGGGCGAGGGCGCCGGGGGTCGGGTGGTCGAACAGGAGGGTGGCCGGGAGCCTGAGCCCGGTCTCGGTGGCGATGCGGTTGCGCAGTTCCACCGCGGTGAGCGAGTCGAAGCCGAGGTCCTTGAAGGGCCGCGCCTCCTGGACGGCCTCGGCGGTGCGGTGCCCGAGGACGGCGGCGGCCTGGGCGCGGACGAGTTCCACCAGGAGGTGCTGCTGGTCCGCGGCGGAGGCCCGGCCGAGCTTGTCGAGCAGGGCGGAGGCCGCCGCGGAGTCGGCCGCGGCGGAGGGCTCGTCCTCCTCCAAAGCCGCCTTGACGGCAGGGAGTTCGGCGATCAGCGGGCTGTGCCGCATCGCGGTGAAGGTGGGCGCGAACAGCGACCAGTCGACGTCGGCCACACCGACCGTCGACTCGTCCAGGTCGAGTGCCTGCTGCAGCGCGGCGATGGCGGTCGCGGGGGCGATGCCGATGACGCCGCGGCGGCGCAGATGCTCGTCGATGTCCTCGGAGGCCGCCATGCCCGCCTCGGCCCAGGGGCCCCAGGCGACGGCGGTGGCCGCCAGGCCGAGCGCGCGGCGGCGTTCGGCGAGCGCGTCCAGGTGGGCGTTGGCCGCGGCGTAGGCGGCCTGGCCGCCACTGCCCCACATGCCCGCGCTGGACGCGAAGAGGACGAACGCCTCCAGTTCCAGGCCGAGTTCGAGGGTGACCTCGTGCAGCAGATCGGCGGCGAGGGCCTTGGGCCGCAGTACGTGCGCCAGATGCTCGCCGGTGACCTCGTCCATGAATCCGTTGTCGGAGACACCGGCCGCGTGCACCACCGCGGTCAGCGGCTGCTCCGCAGTGATCTCCTTCAGCAGGCCGGTGAGCTGCTCGCGGTCGGAGACATCGCAGGCCGCGAGGGTGACCGCGGTGCCCTTCTCCTCGATCCGGGCGGCGAGTTCACGTGCGCCGGGTGCCTCGGCGCCGCGGCGGCTGGTCAGCACCAGGCGGGGGGCGCCCCGGTCGGCCAGCCACTCGGCGAGACGGCTGCCGAGGGCGCCGGTGCCGCCGGTGATCAGGACCGTGCCGGTGGGCGTCCAGGGCTCGGGCCTGCGGTCGGCGGGGACCGGGGCGGTCCGCAGCCGCCGGGCCCGTACGCCCGAGGCGCGTACCGCGAGCTGGTCCTCGCCGTCCCCGGCGGCGAGCACCGAGACCAGGCGGGCGAGGGCCCGCTCGTCGGGCGCGGGCGGCAGGTCGACCGAGCCGCCCCAGCGGTCCGGGTATTCGAGGGCGGCGACCCGGCCGAGCGCCCAGACCTGCGCCTGGGTGCCGGTGCTGTCGGCCGCCGGGTCGCCGGGTCCGGTGGAGACACCGCCGCTGGTGAGGTTCCACAGCGGGGCGGTGAGTTCCGCGTCGCCGAGGGCCTGGGCGAGCGCGGCGGTACCCGCGAGGGCGGCGCTGACGCCGGGGTGCGCGGAGTGCGGGCGGGCGTCGAGCGCGAGCAGCGAGAGCACACCGGTGGGCGACTCGCCCTGCCGGGCGGTGAGTTCGGCCGCCCAGCGGGCGCGGTCGGCCCCGGTGGCGTCGAGTTCCACCAGTACCGGGGCGGCGCCGTGCGCGGTGAGCGCGGCGGCGGTCTCCTGGGCCAGGGCCTCGGCGCCGCTCGCGCCCGAGGGCACCACGATCCACCAGGTGCCGTCGAGGCGGGGGGTGTCCCCGGCGGGCAGGGTCTTCCAGGTGATCCGGTAGCGCCAGGAGTCGATGACGGCCTGCTCACGGCTGCCGCGGCGCCAGGAGGAGAGCGCGGGCAGCACGGTGCGCAGCCCGGTGTCACCGCTCGGCAGGCGCAGGGTGTCCGCCAGGGACTCCAGGTCCTCCCGCTCGACGGCGTCCCAGAACTGCCCGTCCACCTCGCTCTGTTCACCCGCCGCGGCGACCGGGGCCTCCAGCCAGTAGCGCTGCCGCTGGAAGGGGTAGGTGGGCAGCTCGGCGGCCGCCCGGGCGGTACCGTCCAGGAGCGGGCTCCAGTCGAGGGCGATGCCGCGGGTCCAGGCGGCCCCGAGGGCGGCGAGGAAGGCCGCGGCCTCCGGGCGGTCCTTGCGCAGCGCCGGGACGAGCAGCCCCTCGAAGGTCTCCGGCAGGCATTCCTGCGCCATGGCGGACAGGACGCCGTCGGGGCCGAGTTCCAGGAAGTGGCGTACGCCGCGTTCGGCGAGGAAGCCGATCGCGTCGGCGAAGCGCACGGCATGGCGCACGTGCTCCACCCAGTACGCGGCATCGAACTCGGTCACCAGCTCACCGGTCAGATTCGACACCACCGGAACCGAAGGCGTGTCGTAGGTCAGCTCCGAAGCGACAC
>NZ_JAAWWP010000015.1 GCF_012273655.1 Streptomyces physcomitrii
GGTATCAACATATCTGGCGTTGACTTTTGGCACGCTGTTGAGTTCTCAAGGAACGGACACTTCCTTCGTACTCACCCCGACCATTCAGCCGAGGCTTTCCTCCGGGCGTTTCCCTTCGGTGTTTCCAGACTCTATCAGTGTTTTTTCTGCTCTCTGACCAGAGGTTCTGCGGGCATGCAGATACTCAAATCGGAGACGAAGTCTGACGAGTTGGGACTGCCGAGAAGTGGTGGAGATCGACTTGATTGCCGCTCTGTTCCGCTCTCAGGCAGGAGTAAGACTCTACAGGCCTGCGTTCAGGGCGTGCAAATCGCCGGCCTGATGCGGGCGGACGACCGGCGGGTAAGTATGGGTCCGAACCGTCTTCTTCCGGAAGGCTCTGTCCCATGATCGACGTGACATCACCGGTGACCGGGAAGGCGATCGGGCTGGCCGCGGTGCCGGACCCGGTGTTCTCCGGGTCCATGGTCGGCCCGGGCACGGCGATCGATCCCGGCCGGGGCGCGACCGAGGCGGTGTCCCCGGTCGAGGGCATCGTCGTCTCGCTGCACCCGCACGCCTTCGTCGTGGTGGACGAGGGCGGCCACGGGGTTCTGACGCATCTGGGCATCGACACGGTCCAGTTGAAGGGGCAGGGTTTCGAGCTGCTGGTCTCCAAGGGGGACACGGTGCGGCGGGGGCAGCCCCTGGTCCGCTGGGACCCGGCGGCGGTGGAGGCCGGCGGCAAGTCGCCGATCTGCCCCGTCGTGGCCCTGGACGCGATGCCCGAGGCGCTGTCGGATCTGGTGGAGTCCGGCGACGTACGTGTGGGTGACAGTCTTTTCGGCTGGGTCTGAGAGATTGCGACAGCAGCCCAGGTGCCCGGGCAGGGGTCGCCGCGTGCACAGTGCGGGGCCCCGGCCCGGGCCGGCAGACAACCGGGACAGGTGAGATGGAAGCAACGCTGCAGGGAGTCGGGGTCAGTCACGGAGTCGCGATCGGCGAGATCCGGCACATGGGCACCGCCGTGCTCGAACCCCCTGCCAGACAGATCCGTCCCGAGGACGCCGGGCGCGAGCAGGGACGCGCGCGCAAGGCGGTACAGGCGGTGTCGGCGGATCTGCTCGCGCGGGGCAATCTGGCGGGCGGCGAGGCACAGGCCGTACTGGAGGCCCAGGCCCTGATGGCCGACGACCCGGAGCTGAAGGCCGATGTGGAGCGGCGTATCGCGGTCGGCAGTACGGCCGAGCGTGCCGTGTACGACGCCTTCGCCTCGTACCGCGCGCTGCTCGCCGGGGCCGGTGAGTACCTGGCCGGGCGGGTGGCCGATCTCGACGATGTGCGCAACCGCATCGTGGCCCGGCTGCTCGGGGTGCCCATGCCGGGGGTGCCGGACAGCGACCAGCCCTATGTGCTGATTGCCCGGGACCTCGCCCCGGCCGACACCGCGCTCCTCGACCCGGCGCTCGTGCTCGGTTTCGTGACCGAGGAGGGCGGGCCCACCAGCCACAGCGCGATCCTCGCCCGTTCGCTGGGCGTGCCCGCGGTGGTGGCGCTGCCCGGGGCGGTGGAGCTGGCCGAGGGGACGGTGGTCGCGGTGGACGGCAGTACGGGTGAGGTGTTCGTCGAGCCGACCGGGCAGGAGCGGGCGGAGATGACGCGGGCCGCCGCCGAACGCCGTGCCGCGCTCGCCGCCTCGACCGGTCCCGGTGCCACCTCGGACGGGCACAAGGTGCCGCTGCTCGCGAACATCGGCGGCCCCGGTGAGGTGGCCGCGGCGCTGGAGGCGGGTGCCGAGGGCGTCGGGCTGTTCCGTACGGAGTTCCTCTTCCTGGAGGAGGGGAGCAGGGCGCCCTCGGAGGAGCGGCAGTTCGCGGTGTACCGGGAGGTTCTGGAGGCCTTTCCCGAGGGGCGGGTGGTGGTGCGGGTGCTGGACGCGGGCGCCGACAAGCCGCTTGCCTTCCTCTCCCCCGCCGACGAGCCGAACCCGGCGCTCGGGGTGCGCGGGCTGCGGGCGCTGCTCGACCACCCGGAGGTGCTCCGGACGCAGTTGGGCGCGCTGGCCCGGGCCGCGGAGGGGCTGCCGGTGTATCTGGAGGTGATGGCGCCCATGGTGGCGGACCGGCGGGACGCGCGGGAGTTCGCCGCGGCCTGCCGGGAGGCGGGGCTGCACGCCAAGTTCGGGGCGATGGTGGAGATTCCGGCCGCCGCGGTGCGGGCGCGGTCGATCCTCCAGGAAGTCGAGTTCCTCTCCCTGGGCACCAACGACCTCGCGCAGTACACCTTCGCCGCGGACCGGCAGCTGGGTGCGGTCTCCCGGTTGCAGGACCCCTGGGGGCCCGCGCTGCTCGACCTGGTCGCGATGGCCGCCGAGGCGGCCCGGGCCGAGGGCAAGAGCTGCGGTGTCTGCGGGGAGGCGGCGGCGGATCCACTGCTCGCCTGTGTGCTGACCGGTCTGGGTGTCACCTCCTTGTCGATGGCGCCGTCCGCGCTGCCCTTCGTGCGCACGGCGCTGGCCAGGTTCACGCTGGCCCAGTGCGAGCGCGCGGCCTCCGCGGCCCGGGCCGCCGACAGCGCCGAGGAGGCGCGGCAGGCGGCGCGCGGGGTTCTTTCCGGGGAGTAGCGGAATCTCTTCCGGGGAGAAGTCGCCCGTCTTCTACGGGAGTTGGCGGCCGGGGATGCGGGCGTACACGCGCGGGGCGGCCCCGGGGGCCGCCCCGCCGGATTCAGTTCAGATGGCCGCCCGGCGGTCGCTGGGGGCCGAGGTCCGGGGGTGTGCCGTACTCGACGCCGGATTCCGGGGCGATGAGTTCGCCGGTCTCGGCGTCGGTGCAGTAGGCGTCGAAGACCTCCGCGGCGGTGAGCGGCCGGAGCTGCTCCTCGCGCAGCCGCCAGCCGTGCACGCGGTCCGGTTCGCCGTCCTCGGTGGTGCGGACGACGAGGCCGCCGGGGCAGGAGTGGGCGAGGGCGGCGGCCAGCACCGTGGTGAACTCCAGGGCCTCGCCGGGGTCGACGGCGCGCGGCCCGCCCGGTGGCGCCGCGGCGTGCAGGGGCGCCGTGAGGCTGCCGTGCGGGGTCAGGGCGCTGCACACCAGGTGGTGGCTGCCCGGGCCCAGGGCGTCGAGCACCTGGCCGAGCAGGGCGTGGGCGCGGTCGAAGGCGCTCCGCCCGATGTCCTCGCCGCAGGCGGCGCAGTCCCCGGCGGTGGTGAGCAGGGCCGCCGCGTACTCCCAGGTGGCCTGGCGCAGGGCCTCGTCGAGGAGGTCCTCGGCGATCTCGCGCAGGGGCTGGCCCTCGTACCGTACGGCGGGGGCGCTGGTGGCGAGTTCGGCGGTGAAGCGGGCGCGGCTGCCCGGGGTGTCGGGTTCCAGGCCGGAGGCGGCGCAGAACTCGGCGTACTCGCCGGGGTCGAAGAGGGCGAGGGTGGTCTGGCGGCCCCGCGCCCTGCGGTCGGTGAGCAGGGTCTGGAGGTGCTGGAGATAGCGCTCGTGGTCGTCGAAGGTGAAGCTGCGGTAGCGGCGCATGGCGGCGAAGTCCCGCGCGTCGGTGAGCAGTCCGACGGTGCCGGCGATCTCGCGGCGCAGGACGTGGTGGGTCCCGCTGGTGGCGCTGGTCATGTGTCCCCCTGTGTGCACGGTTGATCGGTACTCACTCACCGTAGGCAGGGGCACTGACAGCGGGTCCGGACACCGGTCCCGCGCCGCGGTCGACGGTCAGTCCTGGGCGCGCTCGCGGGCCAGGTCCTCGTAGAAGGCGAGGAGTTCGACGTTGTCCACCGAGCCGGGGTTGACCGCCTTGGTGAGCGGGGTGCCCTGGAGGAGGCGCTTGACCGGGACTTCGAGGCGCTTGCCGGTCAGGGTGTGCGGGACGGCGGCGACCTCGATGACCTCGTCGGGGACGTGCCGCGGGGAGAGCTGTTCGCGGATGACCTGCTTGATGCGGCCGAGCAGGGCCTCGTCGAGCCGGGCGCCGGGGGCGAGGTGGACGAAGAGCGGCATCCAGTAGCCGCCGTCGGGCTGTTCGATGCCGAGGACGAGGGATTCGCGGATCTCGGGGAGGCGTTCGACGGCCTCGTAGATGTCGGCGGAGCCCATTCGTACGCCCTGGCGGTTGAGGGTGGAGTCGGAGCGGCCGTGGATGACGACGGAGCCGCGGGAGGTGACGGTGATCCAGTCGCCGTGGCGCCAGACGCCGGGGTAGGTGTCGAAGTAGCTGTCGTGGTAGCGGGTGCCGTCCGGGTCGTTCCAGAAGTGCAGCGGCATGGAGGGCATCGGGTTGGTGACCACGAGTTCGCCGACCTCGTCGGTGAGCGGCTTGCCCTCGGGGTCCCAGGACTGGAGGTCGGTGCCGAGGCCGGGGGCCTGGAGTTCGCCGATGTGCACGGGCAGGGTGGGCACGCCGCCCGCGAAGCAGGAGCAGACGTCGGTGCCGCCGCTGACCGAGGCGGTCCACAGGTCCTCGCGGACCTCCTCGTGCAGCCAGCGGAAGCCGTCGGGCGGCAGCGGGGAGCCGGTGGTGGCGACGCAGCGGACCCGGGAGAGGTCGAAGTCGCGGCCGGGGTGGACCTCGGCCTTGCGGCAGGCCATCACATAGGCGGCGGAGGTGCCGAAGAGGGTGGCCTCGGTGCGCTCGGCGATGCGCCACTGGGCGCCGGTGTCGGGGTACCCGGGGCTGCCGTCGTACAGCACGAGGGTGGTGCCCGCGAGGAGGCCGGAGACGAGGAAGTTCCACATCATCCAGCCGGTGGAGGTGTACCAGAAGAAGCGGTCGCCGGGGCCGAGGTCGCAGTGCAGGCCGAGCTGCTTGAGGTGCTCGATCAGGATGCCGCCCTGGGACTGCACGATGGCCTTGGGCAGGCCGGTGGTGCCGGAGGAGTACAGCACCCACAGCGGGTGGTCGAAGGGCACCGGCTCGAAGACGGGTTCGGTGTCGGCGGCGGTGAGGCCGGCCCAGTCGAGGGTGCCCTCGGGGGCCTCGGTGCCGAGCAGCGGGATGTGCACCACGGCGCGCAGGGTGGGGAGTTCGGCGCGCAGTTCGGCGACGGTCTCCCGGCGGTCGTGCTCCTTGCCGCCGTAGCGGTAGCCGTCGACGGCGAACAGGACCACGGGCTCGACCTGCTGGAAGCGGTCCAGGACGCTGCGGGCGCCGAAGTCGGGGGCGCAGGAGGTCCACACCGCGCCGACGGCCGCGGTGGCGAGGAAGGCGACCACGGCCTGCGGGATGTTCGGGAGGTAGCCGCTGACCCGGTCCCCGGGGCGGACGCCGAGGGCGCGGAGCTCGGCGCCGAGCGAGCCGACCTGGCGGCGCAGCTCGGACCAGCTGACGGGCACCGGCTGCTGCGACTCGTCCACCGCGAGCAGCGCGGGCTCCTCGCCGCGCGAGTCGGCGGCGCGCAGGGCGTGTTCGGCGTAGTTCAGGCGGCCGCCGGTGAACCACTGGGCGCCGGGCATCGCGCGCTCGCCGAGGACCTGGGTGTACGGGGTGGTGAACCGGACGTCGAACCACTCGACGACCGCCCCCCAGAAGGTGTCCAGGTGCTCGACGGACCAGCGGTGCAGGGCCGGGTAGCCGCCGTCGGCGGGCGCGCCGTGGTGCTCGGCGGCCCAGGCCTGGAACCGGGTGATCTGGGCGCTGTCGATGAATTCCTGGCTCGGGTTCCAGAGCGGCGCGGGCTGCGCTGCGGACATGGTGCGGCTCCCGTTGTCTACGCGTCGTGGGCGTCCGCGCGCGGGCGCGGTGTGCGCGCGACGCGGCGGCGGGCCGCTTCCCGGGTTCCGGCCGGGGGTGCGCCGGGCACGCCGGACGCGGCACCCGGCCCGATCCGCGGGGAGAGGCCCACGTGGACGATGCCATGTGCGCGGGCCGGGCACCAGAGCAGCTCGCGGGCGGCCGGTGGGCTCCGGCGGCAGCGGGTGGCGGTACGCATGGTGAACGGCGATTGAACAGCTCACGCCCGGGGCCGTGTCGATGGCAGGGTGATCACCATGAACGGTCGCGACCTGGTGCGTTCGGCGAAGGCGGTGGGTGCCCTGGGGGCTGCCCAGGGGATGCGTGCCGTGCGTGCCGCATGGCGCAACCGGCGGGCGGACGCGGCCGCGCTGCCCTCCCGCGCGGGTGAGCGGGCCCGGGTGCCGGGACTGCTCACCGGGGCCGAGCCGGGGCCCGGCGGGGGTGTGCTGCGCTTCGAGCGGGCCGAGCTGCGGATCACGGTGACCACCGGCGGTGCCGTCTTCTGGGGCTGGGACGGCGCGGGCCCCGAGCCCTCGTACGCGCTGGCCGGTGCGCCGCCCCCGCCGGATCCGCGGGCCCGCCTGGAGCCGGACAAGGAGGGCGGCTGGCGGGTGGTCTCGGAGCGGGCCACGGTCGCCGTCTCGCGGCACGGGGCCGTGCAGGTGCGGACGCCCGGCGGGGTGGTGCTGCGGCACGATCTGCCGCCGCGGTGGTGGGAGGTGGCCCCGGGTGAGCCGGCGCGGTGGGTGCAGCGCACCGAACTGCCCGCGGACGCGCGGTTCTTCGGGCTCGGCGGGCGGTCCTCGGGGCCCCGGCTGCGGGCCGGTGCGTACCGGCTGTGGAACACCGATCCCGGGGGCTCCTTCGGCACCGGCGACGATCCGCTCTCGCTGACCATGCCGGTGCTGATGGTGGTGGCGGACGCCGGTACCCACCTGGTCTTCCACGACTCCTCCTGGGACGGCTCGGTGAGCCTGCGGGAGGGCGAGGAGGGGGCGGGTTCGGGCCACGACAGGGCGGCGGGCAGCGAGCTGCGGATGGACGGCGGCCCGCTGCGCTGCTGGGTGCTGGTCGGGGCCCCGGCGCGGATCCTCGGCACCTGGACCGCGCTGACCGGGAAGCCCGCCGTACCGCCGTCCTGGGCGCTCGGCCACCACCACGCGCGCTGGGGCTTCGGCAGCGAGGAGGAGGTGCGGCGGGTGGCCGAGGGGTACCGGGAGCACGGTCTCGCCCTCGACGCGCTGCATCTGGACATCGACCACCTCGACGCCCACCGGGTGTTCACGGTGGACACCGAGCGCTTCCCCAAGCTGCCCCAGCTCGCCGCCGAACTGCTCGGCGAGGGGGTGCGCCTGGTCTCGATCGTCGATCCCGGGGTACGGGCGGATCCGGCCGAGGAGGTCTACGCGAGCGGCTCGGCGGCCGGGGTCTTCGTCCGCGACGCCCGGGGTCGGGAGGTGCGCGGAGTCGTCTGGCCGGGCGAGACGCGGTACCCGGACTTCACCGACCCGCGGGTGCGCGAGTGGTGGGGCGCGCGCTACGAGGAGCGCCTCGGCCGCGGCTTCGCCGGTTTCTGGCACGACATGAACGAGCCGGTCTCCTTCGCCGCCTTCGGCGAGGCGACGCTGCCGCGCTCGGCCCGGCACGCGCTCGACGGCCGGGGCGGGGACCACCGCGAGGCCCACAACCTCTACGCGCTGTGCATGGCCCGCGCCGCCTACGAGGGCCTTCGCGCCCTGCGCCCCGGGGAGCGGCCCTTCCTCTTCTCCCGCTCCGGCTGGGCGGGCCTGCAGCGCTACGGGGGCACCTGGTCCGGCGATGTGGCCACCGGCTGGGAGGGGCTGCGGGCCTCGCTCTCGCTGGTCCTCGGGCTCGGCCTGTGCGGGGTGCCGTACTCCGGTCCCGATGTGGGCGGCTTCGACGGGCACCCCTCGCCCGAGCTGTATCTGCGGTGGTTCCAGCTGGGGGCGTATCTGCCGCTGTTCCGCACCCACTCGGCGCTGACGGCCGGGCGCCGGGAGCCCTGGGAGTTCGGCGCGGAGGTGCTCGGGCACGCGCGCGAGCTGCTGGCCGAACGCCGCAGGCTGCGGCCGTACTTCATGACCCTCGCCCAGCTCGCCCACCGGGCCGGGGCGCCCTATGTGCGTCCGCTGTGGTGGTCCGCCCCCGAGGACCGGGCGCTGCGCGACTGCGAGGACGCCTTCCTGCTCGGCGACGCGCTCGTGGTCGCGCCGGTGCTCCAGGAGGGCGCCCGGCGGCTGCGGGTGCGGCTGCCGCGCGGGCGCTGGTACGACACGGCGACCGGCCGCTGCCATCGGGGCCCCGCGGGAATCGAGGTCGAGGCGCCGCTGTCGCGGATCCCGGTGTTCGCGCGGGCCGGGGCGGTGATACCCGTGCTCGGCCCCGACGGCGGGACGGCGCTGGAGGTCTGGGCGCCGGGCGAGGGGCGTTCGGGCAGCGGCCTGCTCGTGCCGGACACCGGGGACGGCTGGGCGGAGCCGCCGGTGGAGCGCTTCACCTCGCGGCAGCGGGACGGGCGGGTGACGGTGACCCGGGACAGCGGCGAGGACCCCGGGTATCCGGTGCTGGTACGGGGGCTCTGAGGCCCGGCGCCCCGGTCCGTCCGGGGCGGGCGCCGGGCTCAGCCGTAGCGGCCCTCGAACCAGGCGCGGGCGGCCAGCGTGTGCAGCGGGAAGCCGAGTTCCTGCGGGCGCCGCAGCAGCCCGCGGCCCTCGGTCTCCTCGGTGGCGTCGAAGTGGGTGAGCGCTCCGGCGGGCCGCGGCGGGAGGAGGCCGAAGAGGAGCAGGTGCCCGTCGGCCGCGCTCATCACGTCGGCGAGGCGCACATCGCGGGCCGCGGCGTCGATGCCCGTCTCCTCGCGCAGTTCGCGCACCACGGCGAGCCGCCAGTCCTCGCGGTGGTCGACATAGCCGCCGGGCAGCGCGGTGGTGCCGCGGGCGGGCGCGATGGCGCGGGTGATGACGACCAGTCCGGTGCCCCGGGTGTCGTAGGCGGGCTGGAGGGCCACGGCCACCGGCAGCGGATTGCCGTAGACGGTGGTGCGGCAGGCGGCGCAGGTGCGGGGCCAGCCGGATGTCCCGTGCGGGTAGGGCGTCCCGCAGCCGGAGCAGTGCGAGTACGGCACGGGGGTGATGGTTCGGTCCTCGGATACGGGCACGCGCGGACTGTATCCGATCACCCGTCGGGCGTCTTCCGCCGAGGTCCGCGGCGGGTGGAGGCTGGGGCCATGACCTCAACTTCCGCTGCCGGCCGCCCTGTTCGGCGTCCCGGCGCAGCCGCCCCGCACCGGCTGCTCATCCTGCTCGCGGCCCTGCTCCTGCTCCTCGGGCTGGGGGTCCCGGCCGCCACCGCGCGCCCCGGCCCCTCCGCTCCGCGCGGCTTCGTGGAGCTGTCCGCGGTCGACCCGACGATCCGCCAGGAGATCCGCTATCCGAGCCGGCACAACTTCCTCGGGGTGCCCGTGGACGGCTACCGCAGGCCGGTGTGCCTGCTCACCCGGCCCGCCGCCACGGCCCTGCACCGGGCCCAGCGCGCCCTGCTGCGGCACGGCTACTCGCTCAAGGTCTACGACTGCTACCGGCCGCAGCGCGCCGTCGACCACTTCGTGCGCTGGGCGAAGGATCTGACGGACGAGCGGATGAAGGCCGAGTTCTATCCGCGGGTGGACAAGTCCCACCTGTTCGCGGACGGTTACATCGCGGAGAAGTCCGGGCACAGCCGGGGCTCCACGCTGGACGTGACCCTGGTGCGGCTGCCCGCGCCGCCGACCCGCCCCTATGTGCCGGGCGAGCCGCTGACCCCCTGCTACGGGCCGAAGGAGCAGCGGTTCCCGGACAACTCCGTCGACATGGGCACCGGCTTCGACTGCTTCGACACCCTCGCGCACACCGACGACCCGCGCGTCACGGGCAGGCAGCGTACGAACCGGGACCTGCTGCGCGGCGCGCTGGAGGCGCAGGGCTTCACCAACCTCCCCGAGGAGTGGTGGCACTTCACGCTCGCCGGGGAGCCCTTCCCCGACACCTACTTCGACTTCCCGGTGGACCGCCTCTGAGGGGCGGGCTCAGGTCGAGGCGGGCACCCGCCCGGCGGCGGCCACCGCCATGGCGTGCTCCACCACGTCGATGAGGACGTGCTTGACGGTCTCGCGCTCCCGGGCGTCGCAGAGCACCACCGGGACCGAGGCGTCCAGGTCCAGGGCCTGGCGCACGGTCTCGGCGGGGTAGCGGTCGGCGCCGTCGAAGCAGTTGACGCCGACCACGAAGGGGATCGCGCGCCGCTCGAAGTAGTCGACGGCGGCGAAGCAGTCCTCCAGGCGGCGGGTGTCGGCGAGGACGACCGCGCCGAGGGCGCCGGTGGCCAGCTCGTCCCAGAGGAACCAGAAGCGGTCCTGGCCGGGCGTGCCGAAGAGGTAGAGGACCAGGTCCTCGCGGAGCGTGATGCGGCCGAAGTCCATCGCCACGGTGGTGGTGTTCTTGGTCTCGACCCCGCGGGTGTCGTCCACCGGCCGCCCGGCCTCGCTGAGCAACTCCTCGGTCCGCAGCGGCTTTATCTCGCTCACCGCTCCGACCAGGGTCGTCTTGCCCACGCCGAAGCCGCCCGCGACCAGGATCTTGAGCGTGACGGGCTCAACCGGGGTCGTGCCTCGCTCAGGGCGCCCGAAGATCATCGGTTTTCTTCTCCTGATTCGGTTGATTCGGTGTCGTCTGATTCGGTGTCGTCCGGCGGCGGGCCGTATCCGCCGCCGCCGGGGGTCTCGATGACGAGGACGTCGCCGGGGCGGACGTCCGCGCTGTCGCTGCCCGCGAGGGCGAGGACGCTGCCGTCCGCGCGCTCGATCCGGTTGGAGCCGAGCGCGCCCGGACGGCCGCCCGCCATTCCGTACGGGGGCACCCGCCGGTGCTGGGACAGGGTGGAGACGGTCATCTCCTCCTCGAAGCGCAGCCGCCGGACGGTGCCGTCGCCGCCGCGCCAGCGGCCCGCTCCCCCGCTGCCCCCGCGCACCGCGAACTCCTCCAGGGTCACGGGCAGCCGCCACTCCAGGATCTCCGGGTCGGTGAGCCGGGAGTTGGTCATATGGGTCTGCACGGCGGGTGCGCCGTCGAAGCCCTCGCCCGCGCCGGAGCCGGAGGCCAGGGTCTCGTAGTACTGGTGGCGGGCGTTGCCGAAGGTGACGTTGTTCATCGTCCCCGAGCCCTCGGCCTGCACCCCGAGGGCGGCGTAGAGCGCGCCGGTGACCGACTGCGAGGTCTCGACGTTCCCGGCGACCACGGCCGCCGGAGGCTCCGGGGAGAGCATCGAGGCGGGGGGTACGACGAGGGTCAGCGGGCGCAGGCAGCCGTCGTTGAGCGGGATGTCGTCGTCGACCAGGGTGCGGAAGACGTAGAGGACGGCGGCGTTGACCACCGCGTACGGGGCGTTGAAGTTGCTGCCGAGCTGGGCGGTGGTGCCGGTGAAGTCGAGGGTGGCGGTGCGGGCGGCGCGGTCGGTCGTGACGCGGACCCGGATGACGGCGCCGGAGTCGGTCTCGTAGGCGCAGGAGCCGTCGCTCAGGGTGTCGACGACCCGGCGCACCGCCTCCTCCGCGTTGTCCTGGACGTGCCGCATATAGGCCTGCACCACGTCGAGTCCGAAGGTGCCGATCATGCGGGCGACCTCGTCGGCACCCTTCTGGTTGGCGGCGATCTGGGCGCGCAGGTCGGCGATGTTGGTGTCCGGGTTGCGCGAGGGGTGGCGGGCCGAGGTGAGCAGCTCCCGGGTCTCCCGTTCGCGGAAGCGGCCCGCCTCGACGAGCAGCCAGTTGTCGAAGAGGACGCCCTCCTCCTCGATGGTACGGCTGTCCGCGGGCATCGAGCCCGGGGCGATGCCGCCGATCTCGGCGTGGTGCCCGCGGGAGGCGACATGGAAGAGGATCTCCTCGCCCGCGGCGTCGAAGACCGGGGAGACCACGGTGACATCGGGCAGGTGGGTGCCGCCGTGGAAGGGGTCGTTGACGGCGTAGGCGTCGCCCTTGCGCATCTTCGTGCCGCGGCGGCGGATGCACTCGGTGACGCTGGTGCCCATGGAGCCGAGGTGGACGGGAATGTGCGGGGCGTTGGCGACGAGGTTGCCCTCGGGGTCGAAGAGGGCGCAGGAGAAGTCGAGGCGCTCCTTGATGTTGACGGACTGCGCGGTGGACTCCAGCCGGGCGCCCATCTGCTCGGCGATCGACATGAAGAGGTTGTTGAAGACCTCCAGGAGCACCGGGTCGGCCGCGGCGGAGGCCCCGGGCGGGGCGGCCTCGCCCTCGCGTTCCATGAGCAGGCGCCCCTCCGCGCCGAGCACCGCCCGCCAGCCCTCGTCGACCACGGTGGTCGAGCCGCTCTCGGCGAGCAGCGCGGGCCCCTCGACCGGCTCCCCCTCGGCCAGCGCCTCCCGCCGGTACAGCGGCACCCGGCGCCACCGACCGCCGGTGTACATCCGTACCTCGCCGGTGCGCGCGGGGCCCTCGGCGGGCTCGGTGAGGCGGCCGAGGTCGGGGGGTTCGCTGAGTCCGGTGGCCTCCACGGACAGCGCCTCGACCACCAGGGGACGGTCCAGGGTGAAGGAGTAGGTGGCGCGGTGCCGGTCGGCGAAGTCCCGTGCCATCGCGGCCGGTTCGCCGAGCGGGACGCCGAGGGCGGTGTCGGTGCCGTCGTAGCGCAGGTGGGCGGTGCACTCGGTGCGGATGCGGTCCTCGAGGACCTGTTCGGCGCGGAGTTCGGCGCGGGCGGCCCCGGTGAGTTCGCAGGCGGTGGCGCGTACCGCCGCCATGCCCGCCTCGTCGAGGGCCGCCTCCACCGAGCGCTCGCGCATCGCGGTGGTGTCCGCGAGGCCGATGCCGAGGGCGGAGAGCACCCCGGCCATCGGCGGGACGAGGACGGTGCGGATGCCGAGCGCGTCGGCGACCTTGCAGGCGTGCTGGCCGCCCGCCCCGCCGAAGGTGGTGAGGGCGTAGCGGGTGACGTCGTGGCCCTTCTGCACCGAGATCCGCTTGACGGCGCCCGCGATATTCTCGACCGCGATCCGCAGGAAGCCCTCGGCGACCTCCTCGGGGCCCCGGTCGTCGCCGGTCCGCTCCCGGATCTCGGCGGCCAGCGCCGCGAACCGCTCGCGTACCCGCGCCTCGTCCAGCGGCAGGTCGCCTTCGGGGCCGAAGACGGCCGGGAAGTGCGCGGCCTGGATGCGGCCGAGCAGCAGATTGGCGTCGGTGACGGTGAGCGGTCCGCCGCCCCGGTACGAGGCGGGGCCCGGGTCGGCGCCCGCGGAGCCGGGGCCCACCCGGTAGCGGCTGCCGTCGAAGTGCAGGACGGAGCCGCCGCCCGCGGCGACCGTGTGGATGTCCAGCATCGGGGCGCGCAATCGGACCCCGGCGATCTGCGTGGTGAAGACCCGCTCGTAGGCGCCCGCGAAGTGCGAGACATCGGTGGAGGTGCCGCCCATGTCGAAGCCGATGACCTTGTCGAAGCCCGCGCGCTGGGACATCCGGGCCATGCCGACGATGCCGCCCGCGGGCCCGGACAGGATGGCGTCCTTGCCGCGGAACTGCCCCGCCTCGGTCAGCCCGCCGTTGGACTGCATGAACATCAGCCGTACGCCCGGGAGTTCGGCGGCGACCTGGTCCACGTAGCGGCGCAGCACCGGGGAGAGGTAGGCGTCGACCACCGCGGTGTCGCCGCGCGGGATCAGCTTCATCAGCGGGCTGACCTCGCTGGAGAGCGAGATCTGCGGGAAGCCGATACGGGCGGCCAGCTCGCCCACGGCCTGTTCGTGCGCGGGGTGCTGGTGGCTGTGCAGGCAGACCACGGCGAGGGCGCGGATACCGTCCGCGTAGGCCTCGCGGAGCGGGCCTTCGAGGGCGTCGAGGTCGGGGGGCCTGAGCACGGTGCCGTCGGCGGCGAGGCGCTCGTCGACCTCGACGACCCGGGAGTGCAGCAGCTCGGGCAGGACGATCTCGCGGGCGAAGATGCGGGGGCGGTTCTGGTAGGCGATGCGCAGGGCGTCGCGGAAGCCGCGGGTGATCACCAGGAGGGTGGGGGCGCCGGCGCGTTCCAGGAGCGCGTTGGTGGCGACCGTGGTGCCCATCCGCACGGCGTCGATCCGGGCCCCGGCGATGCTCTTCTCCCCTGCCCGGCGCAGGAGTTCGCCGATGCCTTCGACGGCCGCGTCGGCGTAGCGGGAGGGGTTGTCGGAGAGGAGCTTGTGGGTCAGCAGCGCGCCGTCGGGGCGGCGCGCCACGATGTCCGTGAAGGTGCCTCCCCGGTCAACCCAGAACTGCCAGCCCGCCACGTCGTACTCCCGCTTCCACGCTGCTCACAGCGCCCTCAGGCCGTCGATCACGTCGCGCAGAATACTCTCGTCGGGCAGCTCGGCCGGGGGCACCGGGCGCGTCACATGGACCAGTTCCGCGGTCACCAGATCGCCGATGAGTACGCGCACGACGCCGATCGGCAGATCCAGCTCGGCGGCGAGTTCGGCGACCGACTGCGGCGTGTCGCGGCACAGCGCCACGATGTCGACGTGCTCCGGCGACAGCGTCTGGTCGGCCCCCGGGTCGTGGGCGCGGGACTCCGCGACCACCACGGCGATCAGATCCAGGCGGTGCTGGGCCGGACTGGTGGTGCGGCCCCGCGTCATGGCGTAGGGACGCACCACCGGTCCGGCGTCGGCGTCGAAGAAGTGGGCACTTTCCTGACCGTCAGCGCTCATGCCGTTCCGCTTACCCGCCCGAGCGGGGCGCGGTACCCAGGTGTACGCCCACTCTCTTGACCAGGAGGGTCATCTCGTAGGCCACCTGGCCGACATCCGAGCTCGCGTCGGAGAGCACGGCGAGGCAGCTGCCGTCGCCCGCCGCCGTCACGAAGAGGAAGGCGTCGTCGAGTTCGACCACGGTCTGGCGGACGCTGCCCGCCTCGAAGTGGCGGCCGACGCCCTTGGCGAGGCTGTGGAAACCGGAGGCGACGGCGGCGAGGTGCTCGCTGTCCTCCCGGGTCAGGTCCTGGGAGACGCCGGTGGGCAGGCCGTCACCGGACAGCACGAGCGCCTTGCGGATGCTGGCCACCCGCTGCACCAGGTCGTCGAGCAGCCAGTTCAGCTCCCCGGAGCCTCCCGGTGCCGGCAGGTGCCCGGCGGCGTTCGGTGTGGTCATCGACCGTCCCCCTCAGGTGTCGTTCGCGGTCCAGTGTCCTCGGTGGCGCCCTGGTCGGCGGTGTTCTCGTCGCGGCCGCGCTGCCAGCCCCGCTGGAGGGAGGCCATCCGGCTGCGTACTTCGTCGGCGTCCCGGTCGGTGCCGTCCTGCTGCGGCGCGGGCGGGGCGCCCTGCCGGTCGGTGCGGCGGGCGGGGCCGTCCTTCAGCTGCGGCGCCAGATTGGCCTGGCGCACCCGCTTCGGCAGTCCGCCGGGCCCGGCCAGCGGCGCGGCGGGCGGTACGGGGCCCTCGGCCGCGGGCGGTCCGGAGCGGTAGGCCTCCCCGGCCTGCCGGATGCTGCTCTCCCGCGGTGCCGCCGGGTGCTGGGGTGCGCCGCCGCCCGGCCCTGCGGGGCCGCGCTGCTCCGGGGCCCTGCCGCGGGCGGGCGGCTGCTCGCCCGGGGGCTCCTCGACGGGGCGGCCGTGCGAGCTGACCAGCTTGGGCGCGGTGCGCTTGGGCAGCGGGCGCAGTGCCTCGGGCTGTTCCTGGCCGGTCGGCCGGGTCTCCTCGCGGGCGTCGCGGGCCTGCTGGTGCTGCTCGGGCGGCAGCGGGGCGACCGGGCGCCGGGGGCGGAAGAGACTGCCGCGCTCGCTGTCCTCGTCGAGGAGCGCGCCCGGGAACTCGGCGAGGTCGTCGGTGCCCACGGGCGCCTCCAACTCGGTCGGCCCCTCCAGGACGACGGGCCTGCCGCCGCCGGTGCCGCCGGGGAACGTGAGTGCGTTGTCGCGTGCGGACGGCCCGGCGGACTGCGCGGGGACGCGGACGCCGCCGGTGTCCTCCTCGCGGCCCTCGGGGTCCTGGGCCTCGGTGAGCAGCGCGTCCGGGATGAAGACGACCGCGGTGGTGCCGCCGTACGGCGAGGGCTGCAGGGAGACGCGGACGTTCTGGCGCTGGGCGAGGCGGCTGACCACGAACAGGCCGAGCCGGTCGGTGTCGGACAGCTCGAACTCGGGGGTCTCCGCCAGCCGCAGGTTGGCGTCCAGCAGGGCGTCGGCGGCCATGCCGAGTCCCCGGTCGTGGATCTCCAGGGTGAAGCCGTTGGCCACCCGGTCGCCGTGCACCTGCACCGTGGTGTGCGGGGGCGAGAACACCGTGGCGTTCTCCAGGAGTTCGGCGACGAGGTGGGTGATGTCGGCGACGGCCGGGCCGGTGACGGCCATCCGGGGCAGCCGCCGGACCTCGATGCGCTCGTAGTCCTCGACCTCGGCGACCGCGGCGCGGACCACGTCCATCAGCCGCACCGGCTTGCGCCACTGCCGGGAGGGCGCCGCGCCGGAGAGGATGACCAGGCCCTCCGCGTGCCGGCGCATGCGGGTGGTGAGGTGGTCGAGGCGGAAGAGGTCGGCGAGTTCGTCGGTGTCCTCGGTCCTGCGCTCCATGGTGTCCAGCAGGGTGAGCTGCCGGTGCAGCAGCACCTGGCTGCGGCGGGCGAGGTTGACGAAGACCTCGGAGACGCCCTGGCGCAGCTCGGCCTGCTTGACCGCGGCCTCCACGGCCGCCCGCTGCAGGGAGTTGAGCGCCTGGCCGACCTGTCCGATCTCGTCCTTCGGGTAGTCCAGCTGCGGCGCCTCGGTCTCCACGTCCACGCGTTCACCGGCGGCGAGCCGGCGCATCACGGCGGGCAGCCGGACGCCCGAGGACTCGTGCGCGTCCTGCCGCAGCCGGCGCAGGTCGCGGACCAGGGCGCGGCCGATGCGTACCGACATGAAGAGCGAGAAGACGACCGCGAGCAGTCCGAGCACACCGGCGATCACCGCCTGGGTGATGACCCGGGAGGTGGCCGGGCCCAGGCTGTCGTCGAAGTGGTAGTAGGTCCCGATGCCCTCTT
The DNA here is from genome assembly GCF_012273655.1 of Streptomyces physcomitrii. Lineage (GTDB taxonomy): Bacteria > Actinomycetota > Actinomycetes > Streptomycetales > Streptomycetaceae > Streptomyces > Streptomyces physcomitrii. The sequence continues at coordinate 16,764 of NZ_JAAWWP010000015.1, forward strand.
CGAGCATCCGGTCCAGGGCCTTGTCGGCGGTGGCGTCCCAGCGGTCGCTGGTGATCGCGCTCGGGGTGCCGGGCGAGGAGTCGCTGACCGCCTGCTCCGCGCTGCGCAGCGCCGAGGTCTCGCCGCCGCGCCAGAACTGCTCGTACGGGGCGGCCTGGGCGTCGGGCAGCAGCGGGAGGTTGACCTGGTAGAGGAGTTCGCGCTGCGCGACCAGGTCGGAGACCTTGCGGATCTCCTGGCGGTCCAGGTGGCGGGCGACGAGCGCCGAGCCGAGCAGGGCGTCCTCCTGGGCGAAGAGCTCGCGGGCCACCGAGACGCCGACCAGGGCGCGCCCCTTCTTGTCCACCTCGGCGTTGTCGAGGTGGGCGAGGCTGTCGAGGAGTTCGTGGCAGGAGGTGATCAGTTCGCTGTACTGGTCGAGCACGGTGGAGCGGGTGGCGGAGCCGTCGGCGACGGTGGCGCGCAGCGAGGGGATCTCCTGGAAGGAGTCCAGGACCTCGTCGAGGCTGCGGCGGGACTCGGTGCTGATGTCGTCCCGGACGTCGGAGCCGTCCACGGCGCGCTGCAGGGCGTCGATGGTCCGGTCGGTGGCGGCGCGGGTGGCCTTCAGCTTCTTCTGGGCGCCGGAGGCTCGCGGGTCGGCCAGGTAGACCATGGTCTGGCGGCGCTCCTGCTGGAGCACCACGACGTTGTTCTGGACCGGGAGGCCCACCTTGTTCAGGACGTCGTTGATACCGACGAGCTGCCGGGCCTCCTGCCAGGTGATGACGGTGGCGAAGGCCCAGATCGCGGTGAGGAAGAGCAGGGGCACAAGGAGCAACGCCACGATCTTCCGGCGGATCGACTTCCCGCGAAAGCCCATGGCCTCCCCTTGAAAGGCGCCCGCCGCGAGGGGGGCGCTTTGTGGTCAACGCGTGTGGTCAGGAAACGGCGCGAGCCTACTACTGACGGGGGAACATCTCGAAGGGATGTCCGGAGGCCTTCACTCCGCCTGCACGCCGCCTCGTCCGCAGTTGTCCGCTCATTGGGGGAGATCACCTACCGCACCGTGGCGGATCAACTCCCAAACCATCCGGCCGGGCGCAACGGTGAATTGACCTGAATCTTGCGCTCGGCGGGAATCTTCTGCGCGTCTGGATCGTCCTTGGTTACGGCGACACGGTGCGAAAATGACTCACTTGGGCAGAGTGGTGGACGTCCGGCTTGAGACAGCGCGAACCGGGCAGCCACTTGGTAACCGGAATGACAGCATCCGGAACAGCCGGTGGGGAGTGACGGGTTGATGAGCACAGCAGAGCGGCACCGGGAAGCGGCCTCACCGGCGGCCTTCGACGGGCGGTACGCACGGGCCGGGGAGTACGCGGGGGATGCCGCGGAAGCGGGCCGCCCGCTGTGGGCCGACGACCCGGTGGGGCGCCGCCGGATGCCCGACGCGGTCCGCAACGCCGCGGTGCGGGCGGTGCTGATCGTGGCCCTGACCCTGGTCCAGGCCGTGATCGCCTTCTTCTGCACCCTCGCCGGATCCTGGCTCGCCTTCCCGATGGTGCTCAGCAGCGTCGGCAGTACGGTCGTCGCCACCTGGGGCGTCCTGGACGTCTGGGTCACCCGGCAGGTGTGGAACCAGCGCAACGGCGTGGTCTCCGCCCCGAACAGCACGGCCCGCCAGCGGCGCCGGGAGCGCCGCAGAGCGCGCCGGGAGGCACGGGCGGCCGAGCGCTCGGCGGGCGGCTCACCACGGCGCGGCGCCGCCGGGCAGCTCTCGCACCCCTGAGCGGCGGTTCCCCGCGCCCGCCGTCGGGATCCGGACGAATGACGGCGACCGGCCCCGGCACGCCTCCCGGCGCACTTCGGCCATCACCGGACGCGCCGGAGCCGCCCTCCCCGTTCGCACCGCGGGCGCGGCTGTACGCGGGCGCGGTTGTACCCGGGCGCGGTTGTGCGCAGGCGGGCGGTTGTACGTGGGGGCGATCGACCGCGGGCCGGCCGTCTGTGCGTCAACCGCCCGTGCGTGAACCACTTTTGGGTGGCCCGCGGCGTCAACCGCCCGCGGGCCGCCGGTACATGCGTGTCGCGGTGATCTCCCCGTGCACGGTCTCCCCCGCCGACTGCTGCGGCAGCCCGGGCCGCAGATGCTCCTCGACCCGGATGTACTTCAGCCCCGCGCGCAGGTCCGCGTCGTTGCGCAGCCGGATCACCAGCGGGAACTCGGCCAGTGCCGTGGTGTCGAACAGGCCCGTGGTGTAGAGGAGTTGCACCCCGAGCGCGTCCGCGACCGCCCGCTGCAGCTCCAGGAGGTACGTGGCATTGGCCCGCCCGATCGGGTTGTCCAGGAAGAGGGTGCCCGCGTGCCGGTGCCGGTCGCGGCCCCGGTCGTTGGAGCGCAGCGCGGCCATCGTGCAGTAGAGGGCGATGGCGGCGGTGAGCAGCTGGCCGCCGGAGAAGACGTCGCCCATCTGCCCGACCGGCACGCGTTCGGCGCGCAGCACCGCGTCCGGCTTGAGGATCTCCACGGAGACCCCGCGCGGTTCCAGCGCGGCGCGCACCCCGCGCAGCAGCAGCGACATCCCGTCCCGGCGCAGATCGGAGTTCTTGCGCACGGCGGCCCTGGTCGCCTCGTCGATGACCTCGCCGAGGCGTTCGGTCAGGGTGGCCTGGTCGGGCTCCTCGAAGCGGATGCGCAGGAACTCCTGGCCGGACCACTCGCCGAGGCCCTCGGGCAGCCGGGAGAGCCGCTGCGCCGAACGGAGCGTGGCGAGCGCCGACTCGACCAGTCCGCGCAGCCGGTCCACGATGCTGTCCCGATTGCGCTCCAGCTGCTCCAGTTCGTCGGTGAGCACCCGCAGCCGGGGCGCGAAGGCCTCGGCCCACTTGGCGGCGTGCTCCGGCAGCGCGGCGGCGGGCAGTTCGCGGATCTGCTGCCGGGCCGGGGTGCGCACCTGCTCGTAGCGGGTGGAGTTGGCGTGCCGGACCAGGATGTCGGAGGCCTCGCGGACGGCGGACTCGGCGGCGGAGAGGTCGGTGGCGCAGCCGCGCAGTGAACGCCGGGCCTCGGCCGCGGCGTGCCGGGCCTCCTCCAGACCGCCGCCGAAGGCCTCGGGCGTGCTCTCGCCCTCAGCCTCCTGGCTCTCCCCCGGGTCCCGCAGCAGGTCGCGCAGGAGGGCCCCGGTCTCCTCGAAGCCGCCGACCGCCTCCTGGGCGCCGCGGTGCTCGTGCAGCAGGGCGGTGTGCGCCTCCCGGGCCAGCTCCCACGCCTCGGTGTCCGCGGCGAGTTCGGCGGTGGCGGCCCGCAGCAGGGACTGCGCCTGCTCGGTGTCGGCGGGGACCCGGTCCTCGGGGAGTTCGGTGTGCGCGTCCCCGGCCTCGGGGGCCTGCCGCTCGGCCTCCCCGCGCAGCCTGCCGAGCTGCTCGCTCGCGGCGGAGGCCCGGGTCTCCAGGAGCTGGACGTGTTCCTCGGCGCGGGCGGCGGCCGCCTGCCGGGAGGGCCCGTCGGCGCCGTCCGGCGACTGGAGCAACTGCCCGGCCCGGGTACGGACCTTGTTGCTGAGGCGTTCCAGCTCCGCGAGGGCGGCGCTGTCGTCGCTCTCGGCGCGGGCCTGCTCGGCGCGGAGATCGGCGCCGACGCCGACCTTCTCGTAGAGCTGGGAGGCGGCGCGGTGGGCCTCGCGCAGCGCGGGCAGGGCGACGGCCGGGCGGTCGGTGTCCGGGGCGGCGGGCTCGGGCAGCTCGTCGGGGACACCGGCGATCTCGGCGCGCTCGGCGCGCAGGGTGCGGGCCGTGCGGCGGGAGTCGTCGGCGGCCCGCTGCGCGGCGCGGCGGTCCTCGTCGGCGGCCCTGGCCCGCTCCAGGAGCCGCTGGGCCCGCTCCTGGGACTCGGCGGCCTCGTCGGCGAGTTCGCGCAGCCGCACCTGCCAGCCTGCGCGCTCGCGGAGCCGGAAGGCGAGTCCGGCCAGCGCGTCGGCGGCGCGGCGGGCGCGCTGGGCCGCCTCCTGGCGCACCTCGCGCTCGCGGGCGGCCTCGGCCGCGGTCTCCTCGGTCTCGGCGCGCACCGGCCGGGTCTCGTCCAGGGCGCTCTGGCTCTCCTCGGCGAACTCCCGGGCGCGCTCGGCCGCTTCGGCGAGTTCGGCGAGCCGGCCCTCGGGGCAGCCCGCACGCCAGGAGGCGAGGCGGGCGGCGAGGTCGCGGTCGAGGGCGAGGCGTCCGGCCAGCGCCCGGATCTCCTCGTCGCGGCGGGTGGCGCGCTCGCGCAGGGCCTGCCGTTCCTCGTCGGCGGCGCTCTCGTCGTGCATGGCCGGGTTCGGCGCGACGAGGAAGACCTCCGGGGACTCCCCGGGCCGGGCGGGGGCGAGCAGGGCCGCGGCGGTGCCGACCGCGACCGTGGAGCGGGGCAGCAGGGCCGCCTCGGCGAGTGCCTCGCGGGCCCGGGCGTGGGTGGCCGGGTCGGTGATGACGACGCCGTCGACGAGTTCGGGCCGGGCGGCGAGCACCCGCCCGTGGTCGGCGGGGTCGACGGACTGGGCGAGGTAGCGCCAGCCGGGCAGCGCCGGGATGCCGTGCTCGCCGAGGAACTCGACGGTGGCGAGGACGTCCGGACCCGGCGGCAGCAGCCCGCCGTCGCCGAGCGCGGCGAGGATGCGGGCGTCGTCGGCCGCGGCGGTGCGCAGGTCGAAGAGCTGGCGTTCGGCCGCGGCGATCCCGACGGCGAAGAGGGCGCGCAGCTCCTCGGCGCAGCGGTCCAGGGCCTCGGCGTCGAGCCCCTGCGGGGCGGGTCCCTGCGCGGGTTCCGCGGTCTCGTCCCCGGTACGCGGTCCGGGCACGGCGGCGCGGGCGGGCGCCCCCGGCAGTCCGAGGAGTTCGGCGAGCCGCTCCTCGCCCGCGAGGGACTCGGCGGTACGCAGCTGGGTCTCGTACGCGGCCCGGGCGGCGCGGTCGGCGTCGGCGGCGCGGGCGGCGGTCAGCTCGGCGCGGCTCTCCTCGGCGGCGGCCTCCTTGGCGCGCTCCGCGGACTGCCGGGCGGCCTCGCGTGCGGTGTCCCAGGCGGCGACGGCGTCCTTCTCGGCGTCGCTGGCGGCGAGCGCGGCGCGCGCCGGGTCGGCGTCCGGGGCGAGCCCGTCCAGCCAGCCGGCCCGTACCGCCTCGGCGGTCTCCTGCTCGACCTCGTCCAGGCGCTGGCGCAGATGCCCGGACTCGCTGCGGGCGCGCTGGGCCTCGGTGGCGGCGGCGGTCGCCTCCCGGTGGGCGCTCTCCCCCTCGGCCTGGAGCGCCGCCGAGCGCTCCTCGCCCTCGGCGGCGAGCTGTTCGGCCTCCTCGGCGGCGGCGTGCAGGGCGCGTACCAGCTCGGCGGCGGCAGCGGCGCGGGCGGCGAGGGCGGGTGCCGCGTCGCGTTCGGCCTCCTGGATCGCGGCGGCGACCCGGGCGGAGCGGTCGGCGGCGGCGCGGTGCCGGAGCACGACCTCGGCGGCCTGCCAGGCGGCGTGCAGGGTACGGGCCTCGGCCAGCTCCCGCTTCTGGGCGGCGGCCTTCTTCTCGGCACCGGCGAGGGCCAGACTGGCGTGCCGGTAGGCGAGTTCGGCGGCGATCAGCGCGCTGCGGCCGCGGGCCCGCTCGGCCTCGGTGACCTGCTGGGCGGCGTCGGTGACCTGCCCGGCGAGGGCGGCGGTGCGGGCGCGTTCCCGGGCGGCGCGGGCGCCGAGGCGCCGGGCCAGCTGGCGGGTGCGGCGCTCGGCGCCCGCGTGGATCTCGCGGGTACGGGCCCGGGTCCCGGCGGCCTCGACGATCCGGCCGAGGAGTTCCACCGAGCCCGCGGTGAAGTCGCGTTCGGCGATCAGCTCGGCGCGGCGGCCGAGCTTGTGCGCGAAGCCGCCGACCAGGTCGGCGAGTCCGTCGGTGTCCCGGGTGTCGGTGACCGCGCGCAGCAGCAGGTCGGTGAAGTCGGAGTCCTTCTTCACCGCGAAGAGCCCGGCGGCCTCGCCCTCGTCGGCGTTCATCTCGCGCTGGTAGCGGAAGAGTTCGGGGTCGAGCCCGAGGTCGGAGAGGTGCTCGGTCCAGCGCTCATGGATCTCCTCCCAGTGGATCTCCAGATGCGGGTAGGCCTTGCCCGCGTCGGTGAGCGCGTCCCGGAAGCCCTTCATGGTGCGCCGTCTGCCGCGCGCGCCGGAGGCGCCCTCGGCCGGGGCGGGCACGGTGGTGGCCTCGGCGACCGGCAGGCTGTCCAGGCTCAGCCCGGGTCCGGGCCGGAAGGAGTACCAGGCCTCGGCGAATTTGCGGGGGTCGCCGGAGACCTGGCGGCCGCGCCACTCGCTGGTCTTGCCGACCACCACGCACTCGCCGGTCAGGGTGTGCTGCCACTCCAGGGCGACATGCCCGCAGTCCTCGGCGAGCAGGAACTTGCGCAGCACCCCGGAGCTGGCACCGCCGAGGGTGTTGCGGTGGCCGGGCAGCATCACCGAGAAGATCAGCTTGAGCAGGACGGACTTGCCGCCGCCGTTCTCCAGGAAGAGCACCCCGGCGGGGGCGGGCCTGCGCGGCGGCCCGGTGGGCTCCTCCTCGAAGAACTCGGCCTGGGTGGGCGCGGGTTCGGGGACCGGCTCGCCGACCGAGCGCAGGTCGAGCACGGTGTCGGCGTAGCGGGCGCCTGCCGGTCCGATCGAGTAGAGGCGGATCCGGGACAGCTCGTACATGGCGGCGGACTCTCGTGGTGAAGGGGCCGGTCCCAGGTGGCCGGGGCCCGGCTGGTCGGAGGGGCAGGAGGGCGGCGGGGCGGGTGCGGATCGGCGGGGCGGACGGTCAGGAGTGGAAGGGCAGTCCGGCGTCGGCGGCGAGTTCCTGGTCCTCCTGTGCCGCGGGCAGCAGGCTGGCGGTGCCGTCGGTGACGGGCACCACGCCGAGTTCGAGGAGTTCGGCCATGGCCGCGCTGCCCGCCATGTCCCGGACCTGGAGCTGGTAGCGGGCCGTGGTGCGGAAGGTGCCGCCCGACTCGTCCCCGGTGCGCTGGAGGAACCCGGACTCGGTGAGGAAGGCGACCGCCTTGGCGATGATGCCGGTGGTCGAACCGGCCGGCCGCCGCGCGTCCTTGGTGGCCCCGGTGGCGCTGCGCCGCGACCAGACCCGCCAGGCGGCCTCGAGACCGGGGGCGTCGGAGGCCGGGTCGGTGTTCTCGCCCTGCTCCTCGGCGCGTTCCTGGAGGCGCAGGCAGGCCTGGCGTACGAAGGCGTCCACGCCGTTGACGCTGACCCGGCCGATGTAGCCGTCGTCGGCGAGGTCCTCGGGCCGCGGGAAGGACATCGCGGCGACCGCGAGATGGGCGAGTCCGTGCAGGAAGCGGTCGGTGGCGTCGGCGGCGGTGCGCCGGGAGTAGTCGCCCATGCGGACCGCGAAGACGGAGTCCTCGGCGGCGGTCACGGCCATTCCGGCGCGCGGGGAGACCTCCAGGACCACCAGGCCGAGGCCGGTGGCGACCGCGTCGGCGAGGCGGGCGAAGGGCGGGTCCTCGCGGTAGCGCCGGAGCAGGTCGGTGTACTCCCGCTCGCGGGCGGGCTGGAGCCGCGGCTGGAGACCGAAGGAGACGAGCCGGGCCGCGTCGGCGGCGTCGGCGGGGGTGAGCGCCGCCGGGGTCCCCGGCGGCGCCGCGCTCTCGCTCCACGCGGGCTGCTCTGCGTGGTCGCTCACCACTGCTCCTCCTTGCTGCGGCGGACCGCGGTGACACGGGGGCCGGGGGCACGGCCGGTGGTACGGGGGCGGGTGGTGGGCGCGGGGGCGGAGCACGGGTGCCCGCCCGGGCCGGGCCGGGCGGGCGTACGTCCCGAAGTGCGGTGCGGCGGGCGGGTGTTCACGCGGCCTCCGTGCGGTCGGCGGCCATCCCGGCGGCGTCCAGGAGCGCGGTGCCGACGATCAGGTCGGCGCCGCCGAACTCCTCGTCCTCCAGCGGGGTCCCGTCGTCCACGGCGAAGAGCAGCTTCTGCTCGCCCTGCCGGTAGGCGGTGCCGACGGCGGGGCTTGCGGCGTGCACCGCGAGCAGGGCGACCAGATAGGGCAGTTCGGTGTCGCCGCCGGAGCGGCGCCGGGCCTCGGCGAGCAGTCCGCTCAGCCGCCGCGGGGCGTCGGCGGGCAGGTCGAGCAGTTCGGCGGCCTCGGCGAGCTGCTCCTCGCTGAAGCGGCTGTCGTCCGGGGTGGCGATCAGATCGGGCTCGGGCATCTCGGCGCCGAGGTGCTCGCGCTCCTGGGGCGGGGTGAGCAGGGTCTCGACGAGGTCGCCGATCCGTACGCTGTGCGGGCTCCGCAGTCCGGTGCCGCGGGCGAAGAAGACATCGCTCACCCGGCTCGCCCGCTCCACCGGCAGTGGAAGCAGCGGGGCGAGCAGCTGCCCGTACAGATCGAGTCCGGAGCGGGCGGCGGGGGCGGCGAAGGCCTGCCGGTCCTGCTCGGCGCGGAAGAGCGGTCCGGCCTCCAGGAGCCGGGACTGGAGCTGGGTGTGGCGGCGGATGCAGTCCTTGACGATGTCGACCAGCTCGGCGGCGCGGCGCTTCTGGTCGGGTTCCTCGGACTCGTCGCGGGCCTTGCGGATGTTGGTGAGGATCGCGTTCTCGTGGCGGTACCGGTCGGCGACGTGGTCGAGGGCCTCGGCGATCATGTCGGGCACGGTGGTGAGCCAGTCGACCGCGCGGACGTTGCGCCGGGTGGCCTCAAGTGCGCGGCGCAGGGTCTCCGCGTACTGCACGGTGCGGTACCTGGCCTGCTCGGCGGCGAGTTGGGCGTCCGCGAGCCTGCCCCTGCTGATCAGCACCTCCAGCTTGACCTCGGCGGCGATCTGGGCGCTGGTGACATCCGTGTCCAGGGCGCCGACCAGGACGTTGACGGCCTCGTCGGTGGTGCGCAGATAGACGCTGCCGCCGGTACCGGGGACCTCCTCGACGAGTTTGAAGTCGTAGTCGCGGCGGACGTAGGAGCCGTCGGGGGCGAAGGTGCCGTAGACGGCCCGGAAGCCGCGGTCCACGCTGCCGACGTTGATCAGGTTCTCCAGGACCCACTGGGCCACCCGCTGGTGCTCGGCGGCGGGGCGGCCCGGGGCCTGGGCGGCGACCCGGGGCAGCAGTCTGGCCACTATCTGGTCGTGGTCGGCACCGGTGTCGAAGTCCATGTTGAGGGTGACCAGGTCGATGGCGGCGAGCGCCACCTCGGCCATCGCGTACCCCGAGTACTCCCCGGCGAGATTCGCCTTGCGGGCGTCCAGGTCGTGCAGCGGGGCGGTGCAGGCGAGCGCGCGCAGCCGCCGGGCGAGCCCCTCGTCGGCGGCGGGGCCGGGAGCGGGCCGTGCGGCGGCGGAGTCCGTGCGGGCGGGCGAAGTCACGGTGGACAGCGTAGGTCCTCGGTCCGACAACGGCCGAAACGGCGCAGCTGGGAGGGGGCGCGGGGCGGTTGGGGCTGCGGGGTGCGGTTCTCGCGGTACGGGCGCGGGGAGGCGTCGCGTACGGGCGCGGGCGCGGGCTGCGGGGTTCAGGACCCGCCCGGCTCGGTGTCCGCCATCCGCTGCCCGTAGACGTCCAGCAGTTCGCGCAGCGAGTCGTCGAGGTAGCCGACGAGCAGCTCCTCGGCCTGCCGGATCTCCCCGGCCTCGAGGACCTTGAGGAGGTGGGCGTTGCGGGCGAGATAGGGCTCGTGCAGGCGCCGGGGGTCGGCCACCACATGGAAGGCCAGGCGCAGTTCGGCCAGGACCCCGCGCATCAGTTCGTCGGTGCGCTCGCTGCCCGCGAGGGCGACGAGTTCGCGGTGGAAGTGGATGTTCGCGGTGGAGACCGCGCTCCAGCGGCCGGCGTGCGCGGCCCGCCGACCCTCGATGACGGTCTGGGCCACCGTGTGCAGCGGGCGGGGGCGCTCGCCGAGGGAGCGGACGACCGCGCACTCGACCAGCTGCCGGGTGCGGTAGATGTCCTCGACGTCGGCGGTGCTGAGCATCCGGACGAACACCCCGCGGTTCAGCCGGTGTTCGAGCAGCCGCTCATGGGTGAGCAGCCGGAAGGCCTCGCGCAGGGTGTTGCGGGAGACGCCGAGGGCGCCGCCGATGCTCTCCTCGGAGAGCCGGGTGCCGGGTGTGAAGTAGCCCTCGCTGATGCGGGACTTGAGGATGTCGGCGACCCGCTCCGCGGTGCTGGTGCGGCCGAGCAGGGCGCGGTCGCCCGCCAGTTCCGGCAGCCCGGCCGGGCCGTCCGTCGCCCTCACGGTTCCTCGCTCTCCGGTGGCCGCCCGCGTCCGCTCGCCCTCGTACGGCGGCCGCTCGCCACGCACCGGAATTCTGCACCGGGACGAGAGAACAAGACAACAGGGGTATTGAGGGATCGTTCAACGATCCTCTAACTTGTCGGCGGGGGAACGGAGCAACCGGCACGGGGCAGCGGGCCCACCGCCCGCGAGTCCGGCTGCTCGCACCACACCCGTCCGACACCACGAGGTGCCCATGAGCACAACCCCGCCACCCGGCCCGACGACCACGAAGAACGCCGCAGGGCAGCAGACCCCGGCGGAGGAGGGCGGCGCCCTCGGCTGGTTCCGCGACCTCGGACCCCGCGGGCAGCGCGCCTTCGGCGGCGCTTTCGGCGGCTATGCCCTGGATTCCTACGACTACTTCACGCTGCCGCTGAGCATGGTCGCGCTCTCCGCCTACTTCAGCCTGGACAGCGGGCAGACCGGGCTGTTCACCACGGTCACCCTGGTCGTCTCCGCGGTGGGCGGCGCCGTCGCGGGCGTACTGGCCGACCGCATCGGCCGGGTGCGGGCCCTGCTGCTCACCGTCATCACCTACGCCGTCTTCACGGTGGCCTGCGGTTTCGCCCCCAACTACGAGACGCTCCTGGTCTTCCGCGCGCTCCAGGGCCTCGGCTTCGGCGGCGAGTGGGCGGTCGGCGCCATCCTGGTCGCCGAGTACTCCTCGCCCCGGCACCGGGGCCGCGCGCTCGGCGCCGTGCAGAGCGCCTGGGCGGTCGGCTGGGCACTGGCCGCGCTCGTCTACACCCTGGTCTTCGCCTTCCTCGACGGCGATCTGGCCTGGCGGGTGATGTTCTGGACCGGGGCCCTGCCCGCGCTGCTCGTCCTCTGGGTGCGGCGCAGCGTGCACGACGCCCCCGAGGCGGAGGCCCGGCGCAAGGAGAACGTCCGCCCCGGCTCCTTCCTGGCGATCTTCCGACCCGGTGCGGCGGGGCGGCCGGGGCTGCTGCGCACCACCCTCTTCGCGGTGCTCCTGTCGACCGGTGTGCAGGGCGGCTACTACACCCTGGCCACCTGGCTGCCGACCTACCTCAAGAACGAGCGGGAGCTGTCGGTGGTGGGCACCGGCGGCTATCTGACCTTCCTGATCTCCGGCGCCTTCCTCGGCTATCTGACCGGCGGCTACCTCACCGACGTCCTCGGCCGCAAACGCAATATCGCCCTCTTCGCCTTCCTCTCCGCGGTCAGCGTGCTGGCGTACACCAACGTCCCCGAGGGCGCCGACACCCTGCTCCTGTTCCTCGGATTCCCGCTCGGCTTCTGCATGTCGGCCATCTTCAGCGGCTTCGGCTCCTTCCTCAGCGAGCTGTACCCGACCGAGGTACGGGGCGCGGGCCAGGGCTTCACCTACAACTCGGGCCGGGCGGTGGGCGCCGTCTTCCCGACCCTGGTCGGCTTCCTCGCCGACAGCTGGGGCGTGGGCGGCGCGCTCGTCTTCGGCGCGGTGGGCTACGGACTCGCCGCCCTCGCCCTGCTCGGACTGCCCGAGACCCGCGGAAGGGAACTGCTGTGAGCCACGCGCCCGTTCACCCCACCGGGCCGCCGGCCGCGCTCGGTCCCGCCGAGGCGCGGCGGCGCTTCCGCGCCGGCCTCGGCGGACCGACCGCGGGCTGGGCCCCGGGCCACACCCAGGCCAATCTGATCGCGGTGCCCGCCGACTGGGCCTACGAGATGCTGCTCTTCTGCCAGCGCAATCCGGGCCCCTGCCCGCTGCTCGACGTCACCGACGAGGGCTCCTGGACCACCCCCCTCGCGCCGGACGCCGATCTGCGGACCGACCTGCCCGGCTACCGGGTCTGGGAGCACGGCGAACTCGTCGGCGAACCGGACCAGGTGCGCGAGCTGTGGCGCGAGGACCTGGTCGCCTTCCTCATCGGCTGCAGTTTCACCTTCGAGTCCGCGCTGACCGCCGCCGGGGTGCCGCTGCGCCACCTCGAACAGGGCCGCAACGTACCGATGTACGTGACCGACCGCCCCTGCCGCCCGGCGGGGAGGCTGCACGGGCCGATGGTGGTCTCGATGCGGCCGATACCGCCGCGGCATCTGTCGGCGGCGATCAGTGAGACGGCCGTGATGCCCGCGGTGCACGGGGCCCCGGTGCACTGCGGCGACCCCTCCGTGCTCGGCATCGACGACCTCGGGGCCCCGGACTTCGGGGAGGCGGTGGACCCGCACCCCGGCGACATCCCCGTCTTCTGGGCCTGCGGAGTCACCCCGCAGGCCGTACTCACCGCCTCCCGGCCGCCGTTCGCGCTCACCCACGCGCCGGGGCAGATGTTCCTCACCGATGTCCGCGACGAGCAGTACCGCGTCGCCTGAGAAGGAGGCCGCCGCCATGCCCCTGACCGCCATCGACCTCAACGCCGACCTCGGCGAGGGCTTCGGCCGCTGGCACCTGACCGAGGACGAGGCGCTGCTCACCGTGGTGACCAGCGCCAACATCGCCTGCGGCTTCCACGCGGGCGACGCCGCCACCATGCGGCGGGTCTGCGCGCTCGCCGCCGAGCGGGGCGTACGCATCGGCGCCCAGGTCTCCTACCGCGATCTGGCGGGCTTCGGGCGCCGCGCCATGGACGTCCCCGGGCCCGAGCTGACCGCCGAAGTCGCCTACCAGATAGGCGCCTTGGAGGTCTTCGCCCGGGCCGCGGGCAGCCGGGTCGCCTATGTGAAGCCGCACGGCGCGCTCTACAACCGGGCGGTGCACGACGAGGAGCAGGCCGCCGCGGTGGTCGACGGGATCCTCCTGGCGGGCGGCGCGCTGCCGGTCCTCGGGCTGCCGGGCTCACGGCTCCTGGAGTACGCGGCGAAGGCGGGCCTGCGCGCGGTGCCGGAGGCCTTCGCCGACCGGGCGTACACCGAGCGGGGCACCCTCGTCCCGCGCGGCACCGAGGGCGCCGTGGTCACCGCCGCCGAGGAGGTGCTCGCCCGCTCCCTCGGGCTCGCGCGGGACGGCCGGGTCACCGCGCTCGGGGGCCGCGAGATGACGGTGGCGGCACGGTCCCTGTGCCTGCACGGGGACACCGCGGGCGCCGTGGAGCTGGCCCGGCGGGTGCGGCGGGGCCTGGAGTCGGCGGGCCTGCGGGTGAAGGCCTTCGTATGAGATGCCTCCCGGCCGGTGCGCACGCCCTCCTGGTCGAGCTGGACGACGGGGAGCAGGCGGCCGCCCTGCACGCCGAACTCCTGCGCCGCCGCGGCGCGGGCGAGCTGCGCGCCACCGAGATCGTGCCCGCCGCCCGCACCGTCCTGCTCGACGGCCTCGACGACCCGGCCGCGCTCGCCGCCCGGCTGCCCGGGTGGCAACCGCCCCCGGTGGCGGCCGCGGACGGCGCGCTCACCGAGATCCCGGTGCGCTACGACGGACCCGACCTGCCCGAGGTCGCCGCGCACTGGGGCCTCACCCCGCGGGCCGCGGCACTGCTGCACGCGAAGACCGTCTTCCGCGTCGCCTTCTGCGGCTTCGCCCCCGGCTTCGGGTATCTCACCGGCCTGCCCGAGCGGTACGCGGTGCCGCGCCGCGCCGATCCGCGCACCGCGGTCCCGGCCGGGGCGGTGGGCCTCGCGGGCCCGTACACCGGTGTCTACCCGCGCTCCTCCCCCGGCGGCTGGCAGTTGATCGGTACGGCGGAGTGCGTGCTGTGGGACGCGCAGCGCTCCCCGGCCGCGCTGCTCGCCCCGGGCATGCGGGTCCGCTTCGTCCCCCGGTACCTGCCGCCCGGGGAGGAGCGATGAGCGACCGCGCGCTCTCGGTGGTCCGGGCGGGCGCGCTCACCACCGTGCAGGACCGCGGCCGCGCCGGGCACGCCCACCTCGGGGTGCCGCGCTCCGGCGCCCTGGACGCCCCGGCCGCCGCGCTGGCCAACCGCCTGGTCGGCAACCCGGCCGGGGCCGCCGTCCTGGAGACCACCCTCGACGGCTGCGCGCTGCGGCCGCGCGGGACGGTGCTCGCCGCGGTCACCGGCGCGCCCTGCCCGGTACGGGTGGACGGCAGACCGGTGGCCTGGGGCGCCCCGGTGCGGGTGCCCGCGGGCGCGCTGCTCGACCTCGGCCGGGTGACGGCGGGGGTGCGCAGCTATGTCTCCTTCGCGGGCGGCGTCGCGGTGGACCCGGTGCTTGCCAGCCGCTCCACCGATCTGCTCTCCGGGCTCGGCCCGGCGCCACTGACCGACGGCGCCGTACTGCCCCTCGGCCCGGCCGGGACCGCGCCCCCGCCGCGCGGATTCGCGGCGCAGCCCGCGCCGCCCGCCGAACTCCTCCTGCGGGCGAGGCCGGGACCGCGCGCCGACTGGTTCACCCCGGCCGCGCTCGCCCTCCTCGGACGCGCCCGCTACCGAGTCTCGGCGGCGAGCAACCGCATCGGCCTGCGCACCGAGGGACCCCCGCTCCGGCGCGCCCTGACCGGTGAACTCCCCAGCGAGGGGCTGGTCCTGGGCGCGGTGCAGGTGCCGCCGGACGGCAGACCCGTGGTCTTCCTGGCCGACCACCCCACCACCGGCGGCTACCCGGTGGCCGCCGTCGTCGACACCGCGGACCTGGCCGCGGCGGCCCAGGCGGTGCCGGGGACTCCGGTGCGCTTCCTGATGGCTCAGGGTGCTTGAACTCCCGCTGTCCAGCGGGGACTTCACGCGGCTCCGGCGGGCCCGGGGACTCGCTCGCCCATGGAGCGGGCGGGTCCTCGGGGGCCCGGTCACTCATGAACCTGGCGGGTCCCCGGGTCCCCGGGTCCCCGTCGCCCACGAACCGGCCGAGCCCGGCGGCCCGTTGGCCCGTCGGCCCGTCGGCCCGTGGGCCTGCGGTTCCGGGGCCCGCTCACCGATGAACCGGGCGGCCCTGTCACACTTTCGCGCCGCCATCCGTCAGTGCAGTGCAGGACCGCGGTTCCGCCGCCCAATCCCCCGGGGCGGCGGGGCCGCATCTGTGCGTCCCGGGCGCCACCGGGGTACGCACGGCCGGGCGAGGCGGGCGACGGAGAAGGCCCTCCTCGCTCCGCGCCGCTCCCGTTGCTCGCGGGCTGCCCGGACCACCCGTCTCGGACGTCGCCGCCCACCGCCCTGGACGTCGCTGCACCGGGACCTGAACTGCCTCATCCGGCAGCGGAGTCGGGCACGGACAGCGCCGAGTCCGCCGCAGACCCAGCGGATTCCGGCACCCGCGCAGCCGAGTCGGCCGCAGACCGGGCGGAGTCGGCCGCAGACTTAGGGGAGCCGGCCGCCCCCGCGGTGGCCACCGTCCCCACCCGGACCGCCGCCTCATGGGCGCGCAGGAAGCCCTCGACCGCCGCCGGCCAGCCGAAGCGGGCGGCACGGGCCCGCGCCGCCTGCCTGCGCGCGGGCTCCGGGCGGCCGAGGAGTTCCCGTACCGCCGCGGCGAAGGCCTCGCCGTGGTCGGCGGCGGTGGTGCCCGCCGGGCCGAGGACCTCGCCGAGCGCGGAGGAGGCGCTGGCCACCACCGGGGTGCCGCAGGCCAGCGCCTCCAGGGCGGCGAGGCCGAAGGTCTCGGCGGGCCCGGGCGCCAGGCAGAGGTCCGCGGTGGCCTGGAGGGCGCCGAGCCGGGCGCGGTCCTCGACGTGTCCGAGGAAGGTGACCGGCAGCCGCTGCTCGGCCGCGCGCTGGGCCAGCCGCCCGCGCAGCGGACCGTCCCCGGCGACCGCCAGGACCACCCGCTCCCCGCGGGCCCGCAGGGCGGCCACGGTCTCCAGGGCGGTCCAGGGCCGCTTCTCCACCGAGAGGCGCGCGCACATGGCGAGCAGGAGTTCCCCGTCCGGGGCGAGGCGGGCGCGCAGGGCGGGGTCCGCGAGACCGGGGTGCCGGTCGGCGAGGTCGACACCGAGCGGCGCCCGTACGACATTGCGCGCGCCGATCCGCAGGAACTCCCGCTCGGCCCACTCGGTCGTACAGACCACCCGTGAATAGGCCCTGGCGGTACGGAGGTTGAGGAAGTCCGCGGTACGGCGGGCGCCCTCTTCGCCGAGGCCCCAGGTGCGCAGCACGCCGTGCGCGGTCTCGTGGGAGACCATCATGGCCGGGACGCGGGCGCGGCGGGCCCACTCCCCGGTCCAGCGCAGGGTGGTGCGGTCGGACACCTCCAGGCGGTCGGGGGCCAGTTCGGCGAGCAGTTGCCGCAGCCGGGGCCGGTCGAGCAGCACCCGGTAGCCACCGGTGCCCGGGAGCACCGGTCCCGGCAGGGTGATCAGGCGGCCCTGGCCGGTGTGCCGGTCCGAGGCGCGCTCGCCGGGCACGATCAGGACCGGTTCGTGGCCCGCGGCCAGGTAGCCCGCGCCGAGTTCACGCAGGGCGGTGCGCAGTCCGCCGGAGGCGGGGGCGACGAAGTTCGCGATCCGGACGATGCGCAGAGGGCCGCCGCTCATGCCGCCACCGCCGTGCGCTCGCGCAGGACCTCGCCGTAGTGGCCGAGGAGTTCGTCGCCGACGGCGGCCCAGGTGCGGCCCTCGACGGCGGCCCGGCCCGCGGCGCCCTGCCGGGCCCGCAGCGTCGGGTCGGCGGCGAGCAGGGCCACCGCCTCCTTGAGCGCTCCGGGATCTCTCGGCGGGACGAGGAATCCGGTACGGCCGTGGTCGACCAGGTCGAGCGGGCCGCCCGCGGCGGGGGCCACCACCGGGAGGCCGCTGGCCATCGCCTCCTGCACGGTCTGGCAGAAGGTCTCGAAGGGGCCGGTGTGCGCGAAGACGTCCAGGGAGGCGAAGATCCGGGCCAGTTCGGTGCCGGTGCGGCGGCCGAGGAAGAGCGCGCCCGGCAGTGCGGAGCGCAGCCCCGGCCCGCTCGGCCCGTCGCCGACCACGACGACCCTCACCCCGGGCAGTGCGGAGACCCCGCCGAGGAGTTCGACGTGCTTCTCGGCGGCGAGGCGGCCCACGTACCCGACGAGGAGTTCGCCGCCCGGGGCGAGTGTCCGGCGCAGGGACTCCTCACGGCGCCCGGGAGTGAAGCGCTCGGTGTCCACCCCGCGGGCCCAGAGCCGGACCCGGGGGACGCCGTGCGCCTCCAGGTCGCGCAGCGAGACCGTGGAGGGGGCCAGGGTGCGGTCGGCGGCGGCGTGGACATTGCGGATCCGCCGCCAGGCGGCGGCCTCCCCGGTGCTGAGGTAGGTACGGGCGTAGCCCGCGAGGTCGGTCTGGTAGACGGCCACGGCGGGGATCCGCAGCCGCCGGGCGGCGGCCATCCCGCGTACCCCGAGGACGAAGGGGCTGGCGAGGTGGACCAGGTCGGCGCGGTGCGCGGTCAGGGTCGCGGCGAGACGGCGGCTGGGGAGCGCCACCCGGACCTGCGGATAGCCGGGCAGCGGGAGGGAGGGGACACGGACGACGGGGCAAGGGGCGTCCGCGTCGGCCCCCGCACCGGCGGCGGTGGCCGGGGCGAGGACGAGGGGGTCATGACCGCGCGCGAGGAGGTGCCGGGCGGTCTGCAGGGCGCAGTGGGCAACGCCGTTCACATCGGGGGGAAAGGATTCGGTCACGATGACGACACGCATACCGGTGTTGTCCTCGTACCGGACGTGGCCCCGACGACGCGGGCCTTTCGCCCCGGAGAACGTCCCGTGAGCGTTCGGCCTCGCGGCGGTCGGGCTGCGGTCGGGCGGGGCGTCCGGTGGGGGGCGCGGCAGGGTGGGGGCCCGGTGCCGGGGGCTCGGTGCCGGAGGCCGCCGGTCAGCGGTCAGCGGTCAGCGGTCAGCGGTCAGCGGTCAGCGGTCAGCGGTCAGCGGTCAGCGGTCAGCGGTCAGGGCCGAATTCCCCTGGCGGGGCCGACGTCCCGTGGCAGGGTCGACGCCCCGTAGCAGAGCGAAGTCCCGTAGCAGGGACGGGAGTTCGGCGTCCGGCACCCGGGCCTGTCCCCGTGGCCGGTCAGCCCGTCGCCACGTCCGGCCCGATGCGGCTGCGTACCGCCGTCTGCACCTCGGCCTCTTCCGCGGGATCGGCCGCGAGGCGCCGGAGCTGGTCGACGACGCGGGCGTCCGCGGTCTCCGCGTGCCGGGCCGCGACCTCGCGGGTGGACTCCTCGCAGTCCCACAGGCACTCCACCGCGAAGGAGGCGGGGAAGCCCGGGTCGGTCACCGCGAGCGCGCGGGCCGCGCCGCCGCGCAGATGGGAGGAGGCCGTCTCCCGGTAGATGTGCCGCAGTACGGGGGCGGCGCAGGCGATGCCCAGCCGTCCCACCCCGTCGACCAGCGGCCAGAGCGCGGGGGCGTCCGGCCCCTCGGTGCGGACGGCCTCCCGCAGGGCGCCGAGGACGAGGGGTCCGTCGGCGGCCGTGCCGCGGCAGGCGAGCAACCGGCCCGCGGCGGCGCCGAGTTCGTCGGTGCGCGGGGCCCAGCGCCTGGCCTGGGCGAGGGCGGCCGGGTTCCGCATGCGTTCGAAGGCGTCGACGGCGGCCTCGGTGACGGGGTGCGGGCCGGTCGCCGCGGCGGCCTCGACCAGGGCGAAGACCTGCGGGTCCTGGCTGTCGGCGAGATAGCGCAGCGCGGCGCAGCGGGCGCCCTCCTCGCCCTCGCGGGCGGCGGCGACGATCCGCGGCCGGTCCTCGGCGGCGGCGACGGCCGCCAGGCAGCGCGCGGCCGGCACCTGCCGGGCGGCGCCGAGGGCCACCCCCTCCTGGGCCCAGTCCAGTACGGCCTGGACGCTCCAGTCGGGGCGCGGGCCCGCGGGCCGCAGCTGGCGTTGCCAGCGGTCGAAGGAGCCCTGCTCCTGGGCCGCGCGCACCCGGGCGCCGACCTCGGGGCGCGGATCCTCGGCCCACAGCCGCCACGGCCGGGGTTCGAAGGACTCGCGTACGGCGGTGGCGAGTTCGCGCTCTCCTTCGGCCGAGGCCGGGAACCTGGCGAGGATGCGCGGGGCGAGGGCGGCGAGCGCCGCGTCGTCGTCGCGCAGCGCGAGCTCGTCCAGGGCCCAGGCCCAGTTGCTGCCGTGGGCGGCGTAACGGCGCAGCAGCAGCAGCGCGTCCCGCCGCTCGTAGGAGGCGAGATGGCCGAGCACGGAGAGTGCGAGGCCGGTGCGGCTGTCCTCGGTGTCGAGGGTGTCCTCGACGTCGAAGAGGTGCCGCTCGATCTGGTCGAGTCCGCCGTTCAGGTCGAGGTAGAGCCGCGCGTAGTACAGCGAGCGGTTCTCCAGCTGCCAGTCGTGGCGGGGGTCGCGCAGCACACACTGGTCGAGCGCCGCGAGAGCTTCGGGGCGGGGGGCG
The DNA here is from genome assembly GCF_012273655.1 of Streptomyces physcomitrii. Lineage (GTDB taxonomy): Bacteria > Actinomycetota > Actinomycetes > Streptomycetales > Streptomycetaceae > Streptomyces > Streptomyces physcomitrii. Next base: position 36,206 of record NZ_JAAWWP010000015.1, read on the forward strand.
GTGAGCGCGTGCAGCGTGCCGTCGCCGCGGCCCCGCTGGAGCAGGCCGAGCAGCGTGCCGCTGGGCGCTATGACCGTTTCGAACATGGGAACAGCCTCACATCGAGAGTCGACGCAACCGGGGACCGTGCACTACCTGGCTGCGTGACAACACGTCGGGGTGCCCGTCGTCTCGTGCTTGCTGAAGACCATGTTCCTCTGCCTCTCGTCGATGGCCCGCGGGGGGCCGCTCACGGGCCGCGCGGTGCGGGACCACCTGCCCCGCTGTCACGTCCGTGAATCACGACGTCATGATGGCCCAGGGCTTCTCGCCACCGCGACCAGATTTCCCACGCCTTGGCGACATCTCCTCGCCATCGGCCGTTTCCCCAGGTCAGGGCGGATGTGTCAGGCGGCGCCGAAAAGGGTGAGCAGCTCCTGCTTGCCGAACATCCGGGCCGTGTCGACCGCGGACGGAACCCCGGACTCCGGATTCGCCCCGCCGTCGAGGAGGGCTTCGATCACCTCGTACTCGCCCTTGAACACGGCCCCGGCGAGCGGGGTCTGCCCCCGGTCGTTGGCGCGGTCCGCGTCGGCGCCGCGCTGGAGCAGGGCGCGCACCGCGGGGGCGTGGCCGTGGTAGGCGGCGAGCATCAGGAGGGAGTCACCGCGGTCGTTGGTGAGATCCACCGGAACCCCCGCGTCCACATAGGCGCCGAGGGTCTCCGCGTCACCGCCGCGCGCCATGTCGAAGACCCGCCCGGCCAGCTCCACCACCTCCGGATCGGGACCCGCGGCGGCCTCCGGAGCCACAGCCTCGGGACCGGACGCTCCGGACCCCGGAATCTCGGGACCCGGGACCTCGGGATCGGGCGCTTGACCCATGGGGACACTCCGCCTCTCTGCCGCCCTGGACGGCTCTCGCACTTCGGACCGGACGCGCCGCACCGGACGTGATCCGGCCCCGTACGGGTGAATCGACAGCGTACTGCGCGGGAGCCCCGCGCCCTGGCGAACCGCGGGTCCGCGCACCGTCCGCACACGGGAATCCGCGTGTGGCGCCCGGACGACCGAGTGGATACCGGACGACCAGCGACCTTCATCCGCTTTCCACCCATTTGCAGCTTTAATCATATAGGCACATTCTGTGACCCTAGAAGCACTCATGGTGACCGTCCCCGCCGACCAGGAGAACTCTCATGATTCTGTCCATTTCCGGTGTGGTGCTCCTCGGAGTCATCGTCTTCGTCCTCTTCCGCAAGGACGGGCTCAAGGCCTCGCACGCCATGGTCTGCGCGCTCTTCGGCTTCTACATCGCCGGTACCGCGCTCGCCCCCAGCATCGAGGCGGGCGGCGCGAGCCTCGCCAACATCCTCGGCGGCATCAAGTTCTGACCCTCCCGCACCGCTCGCTCCCCCACCCCGCCCGCTCCTTCCGCTCCTTCCCCGGACCTTTCAGGAGACAGCCGTGGCCCGGCGCCCCCTCCCCCGCATCCTCAGCAACCCCCGCGCTCAGGTGGCCCGCAGCCGGGAGCTGGCGCGGACGGCCGCCGACGGTGCCACCGATGTCCTCCACCCGCTCCTGACGATCAGCCGCGGACTGCGCCGACTGGCCGCGGCGGCCCGTACGAAATGGGCCGAGACTCCCAAGGACCGGCGCGGACCGCTGCTCTTCTTCGTCGCCGCCCTCGTCCTGACCGTCGCCCTCGTGCCGTACGGCCCGCTGCTCGCCCTCGTCACCCTGATGGCCGCGGCGGGCTGGGCGGGCCGCGCACCGGGGGCCGCCGCCGACGAGCCCGAGGTCCCGCAGGAGGACCGCACCGTGCGGCTGCAGTCCCTCTACGACGCGCTCGTCCCCCACTTCTCGGTCCCCGAGGACCCGGATCCGCTCTACGCGCACGGCGGCGAGTGGTCGCGGGCCCTCGGCGACCACGACTTCGACGAGAACGGCCGGGTCAGCAGCCTGACCCTGCGCTATCCCGCCTACTTCCCGGACGGCGACCCGGAGGCGCGCGCCCGCGTCGAGCAACTCCTGCACGCCAAGGCGGGGCGGGGCCGCGAGTACCACTTCGACTGGGCGCAGGAGGCCAACATCCTCACGCTCACGGTGCTCGCGCCGCTGCCCACCGACATCGCCGCCCAGCACTTCGTCACCGCGGCGGAGGAGGCGGTCCTCGGCTTCACCGACCCCGGCGCCGTCCGGCGCACCCTGCCCGTCACCCGGGACGGCTGCACCGAGGACGTCCCGCCGGTGGTCTGGCGCACCGGCGCCCGCTCCACCGAGCCGCATCTGCTCGCCGTGGGCCAGCCGGGCAGCGGCACCACGACCCTGCTGCGCTCGCTCGCCCTCCAGGCGCTCGAACAAGGCGAGGTCCTGGTCGTCGAGGGCAGCGGCAGCGGGGAGTACGCCTGCCTGAACGGTCGGCCCGGCGTCCTCGCCGTGGAGTGCGGGCTCACCGGTGCGCTCGCCGGGCTGGAATGGGCCGCCCGCGAGACCGAGCGCCGGCTGCTCGCCGCCAACCGCGCGCGCCAGGCGGGCCAGGCGCCGCCGCCCGACTGCACCCGCCCGCTGTGGATCCTGCTCGACCGGCCCAGCGTGCTCGGACATGTCGCCGCCGCGGACGGCAGGGGCGATCCCCAGTCGCTGCTCCAGGTCCCGCTGCGGCACGGCAGGGCGGCCCAGGTGACCGTGGTGGTCGCCGAGCAGTTCGACGGACTCGACGCGCTCGGCGAACCGGTGCTCCAGCACACCAGGGCCCGCGTCGTCCTCGGCCGCACCAACGAGGCCCAGACGCAGCTGGTCCTCGGCCTCCCGCCGCACACCACCCCCACCGAGGAGATGCCCCCGGGCCGCGGCTACGCCCGCCTCGGCACCGGCCCGGTCCTCCGCCTCCAGGTCCCGGCCACCCCCGACCCGTACGACGAGGCCACCAGCGAGACCCACCGAGCGGCGGTACGCGCCCTGCTGCCGGAGGCCGTCCCCGAGGCCGAGCCCGCCGCCGTTCCCGAGACCGCCGCCGTCCCCGAGACCGCCACCGAAACCGAGACCGCCGCCGAGGCCGGAGCCGAAGCCACGGAACACCTGCCGGAGGCTCCGCCCGGCGGCACGGACACCGCGGAGCCGGCACAGCCAGTGGAGCCAGCCCAGACGACACAGACGGCACAGACGGCACAGACGGCCCAGACGGCCCAGACGGCCCAGACGGCCCAGACGGCGGACCAAGCAGTAGCAGCAGTGCGGGACAAGGCTGCGGTCTCCCGAGCCCCCCGCGCATCCGTGCCCGTACTCGACGGCCCGGGGTCCTGAAGCATCTACTCGGCCTCGCCTGGCGGCAGTTGACCTCGGTAGACCGCTGCGGCGCACCCGGTCCGGATCCCCGCCGCCGGGCCCGCGCCCCTCAGGCCACGAAGGTCCGCGGCGACTCGCCGCCGGGCGCCGCGCCGCTCGCCACCAGGCGGGCCGCCGCCGCGAGCCGGGCCGCGGCCTCGTCGGCGACCGCGCCGCCGACCGTGAACGGCAGCCGTACGAAGCCCTCGAAGGCGCCGTCCACCCCGAAGCGCGGCCCGGAGGGCACCCGCACCCCGACCCGGTCCCCCACCTCGGCGATCCGGGAGCCGGACAGTCCCCCGGTGCGGACCCAGAGGGTGAGGCCGCCCGCGGGCACCGCGTAGTCCCAGTCGGGGAGTTCGCGGCGCAGGGCGGCGACCAGGGTGTCCCGGTTCTCCCTGGCCTGGGCCCGGCGCAGGTCGACGGCGGACTCCCAGCCCCCGGTGCTGAGAAGCCAGTTGACGGCGAGCTGTTCGAGGACCGGGGTGCCGAGGTCGGCGTAGGCGCGGGCCGAGACCAGGCTGCGGATGACGTCCGGGGCGGCCCGCACCCAGCCGATGCGCATCCCGGCCCAGAAGGCCTTGCTGGCCGAGCCGACCGTGATGACCGTCGAACCCGCGGGGTCGAAGCCGCAGACCGGCCGGGGCATCGGGACGTCCTCGTCGAGGTTCAGCTCGATCATGGTCTCGTCCACCACGAGCACCGTGCCCGCCGAGCGGGCGGCCTCCACCAGTGCGCGCCGCTGGTCCTCGTCGGCGAGGGCCCCGGTCGGATTGTGGAAGTCGGCGACGACATAGGCGAGTCGGGGCGCGGCGTCGCGCAGCACCTGCCGCCAGCGGTCCAGGTCCCAGCCGCCGAGCCCCTCGGCCATGGCGACCGGGACGAGGCGGGCGCCCGCCTCGCGCATCAGCTGGAGGATGTTGGCGTAGCTGGGCGATTCGACGGCGATGCGCTCGCCGCGTCCGGCGAAGAGGTGGCAGAGCGCGTCGGTGGCGCCCATGGCTCCGGTGGTGACCATGATCTGCTCGGGCATGGTCGGGATGCCGCGTGCCGTGTACCGCTCGGCGAGCATGGCCCGCAGGGCGGGCAGTCCGGCGGGGTAGTCGCCGTGGGTGTGCGCGTAGGGCGGCAGTTCCTCCAGGGCGCCCTGCACCGCGCGGGTGAGCCAGGGTTCGGGGGCGGGCAGCGCGGCGGTGCCGAGGTCGATCACCGAGCCGAGCGCCTCCGGCGGCAGCGGTTCGAGTCCGCGGGCCGGGAGCGGATTGCCCGCCGGTACCGCGGTCCAACTCCCCGCGCCCCGCCGGGACTCCAGGAAGCCCTCGGTGCGCAGCGCCTCGTAGGCGGCGGCGACGGTGGTACGGCTGACGCTGAGCGCGAGGGCGAGTTCGCGCTCGGCGGGCAGGCGGGCGGCGACCGGCACCCGGCCCTCCAGGACGAGCAGGCGGATCCCGTCGGCCAGCGAGCGGTAGGCCGGGGGGCGGCGCGAGCCCGGACCCGCGGGCCGGCTCTGCTGGGAGGTGAGCAGCCGGGCGAGCTGGGTCGAGCCGACCGCCGAGGTCCACTGCGCCATGGAAATCAGTCCACCTTCCCCGGATTGGCCATGGATGGCCCTGGATTCACCGCCACAGAGTGTCACGGGTCGGGCCACTTCCACCACCGCAGCCGTCACCCTGGGGGTTCCTCTTGTCCGCCGTACCCGGTCCTCGCGCCACCGCCGACCCCCCGGCCGCCGCCGCGGCGCCTGCCCCGGAACCCTCCCCGGAGGCCGCGCGCGCCCCGGGCCCCGACCTCCCCGGAGCCCGGCTGCCGCGCCGCCTCGTCCAGCTCTACGCGGGACTCGCGCTCTACGGGGCCAGCTCCGCCCTCCTGGTGGCCGCGGGACTGGGTCTGGAGCCCTGGGGCGTACTGCACCAGGGGCTGGCCGAGCGGAGCGGTCTGTCGATCGGGGTGGTCTCGATCCTCGTCGGGGCGGTGGTGCTGCTGCTCTGGGTCCCGCTCCGGCAGCGGCCCGGACTCGGCACCGTCTCCAATGTGTTCGTGGTCGGCCTCGCCATGGACGGCACCCTCGCGCTGCTCCCCTCGCCGGACGCGCTCGCCGTACGGATCCCGCTGCTCCTGGCCGGCATCGCCCTCAACGGACTGGCCACCGGCCTCTATATCGCCGCCGCCTTCGGCCCCGGCCCCCGCGACGGCCTGATGACCGGTCTGCACCGGCGCAGCGGGGTCTCGATCCGCCTGGCGCGCACCGGGGTCGAGGTCGCGGTGGTCGCCACCGGGTTCGTCCTCGGCGGCGCGGTCGGCGCCGGGACGGTGGCCTACGCCCTGGCCATCGGCCCGCTCGCCCAGTTCTTCCTGCGCCGTCTCGCCGCCCCCGGGTCCCCGGGGGTCGGCACGGTCGTCGCCGGGCGGACACCCCGCCGGTCCATACTGCGGCGGTGACCGCCGAGCCCCGCCACCCCTACCTGGACCACCCCGGGCCGATCCCCTTCGCCCACCGCGGCGGTACGGCCGAGGGGCTGGAGAACACGGCCGCCGCCTTCCGCCGCGCGCTGGCCCTGGGTTACCGCTATCTGGAGACGGACGTCCACCTCACCCGGGACGGCGAGCTGGTCGCCTTCCACGACGCCGCCCTGGACCGGCTCACCGACGCCTCGGGCCGGATCGCCGAACTGCCCTGGGCCGAGGTGCGGCGGGCCAGGGTGGCGGGCCGGGAGCCCATCCCGCTCTTCGCGGATCTGGTGGCGGAGTTCCCCGAGGCCCGCTGGAACGTGGACGTGAAGGCGGAGGCCGCCCTCACCCCCTTCCTCGACCTGGTCCGCGCGGCCGGGCTCTGGGACCGGATCTGCCTCGGCTCCTTCTCCGAGAGCCGCGTCGCCCGGGCCCAGCGGCTCTGCGGTCCCCGCCTGGCGACCTCGTACGGCACCGCGGGTGTCCTCGGGCTGCGGGCGCGCTCGTTCGGTCTGCCCTGGCCGGTGCGGGGGACGGCGGTCTGCGCGCAGGTGCCCGAGTCGCAGTACGGTGTCCCGGTGGTGGACCGGCGCTTCGTGCGCGGCGCCCATGCCCGGGGCCTCCAGGTCCACGTCTGGACGGTCAACGAGGCGGAGCGCATGCACCGGCTGCTGGATCTCGGGGTGGACGCCGTGATGACCGACCGGCTCGACGTGCTCAGAGCGGTCTTCGAGGAGCGCGGGATCTGGGTCTGAGTCCCCGGTCCGGCCGAGGCCCGAGGAAGTTTCACCAAGACTCCACGGAGGTCTTCCGTACGCCCGCCGAGCGGCGATTTCGCCTCACCGACGGCACGACGCGCGACCGGGACCCGGCGAAGGATTTAGCGTCCGACGCCAAAGGCCGGTAGTGTACGCCCTTGGCCTGCAAGCCGTACCGTTACTGCGTGTCAAAGACGAAGAAGCGCTGGGTGACATCTCCCGCTAGATGTGACAAACCGGGCGGCTGTGGGTAAAACAAGGGGCGGCTACGACGGCGACACATGACCCTGACGGGAATCTTTACCGCCGACCGGACGTTGACCGGATGACGACGACAGCGACACCTGTCCTGTGGGCGACAAGCCCGGGAGGCACGATTCATGAGTGAGCGAGCTCTTCGCGGCACGCGCCTCGTGGTGACCAGCTACGAGACCGACCGCGGCATCGACCTGGCCCCGCGCCAGGCCGTGGAGTACGCCTGCGAGAAGGGGCACCGTTTCGAGATGCCCTTCTCGGTGGAGGCGGAAATCCCGCCGGAGTGGGAGTGCAAGGTCTGTGGGGCCCAGGCACTCCTCGTCGACGGCGACGGTCCGGAGGAGAAGAAGGCGAAGCCCGCGCGTACACACTGGGACATGCTGATGGAACGGCGTACCCGTGAGGAGCTGGAAGAGGTGCTCGCCGAGCGTCTCGCGGTTCTGCGCTCCGGTGCGATGAACATCGCCGTACACCCGCGGGACAGCCGCAAGTCCGCCTGATCCTCGGCGGATCACCGGCGGGACACGACAGTCCCCGGAGATCGACAAGCGCACGACGAACAAGAGCACGACGAGAGAGCCGCGGGCCGCGCACACACCGTGTGACGGGGGCCGCGGCTCTCTCGTGTGCGTCCCACGGCTCCTCGTGTGCGTGAGCATGCGCGTATGCGTGCGCGTGAGTCGGCCCTCGTTCGCGTACGCGTCCGCCTCCCCGCCACCGCGCGGCCGCAGGCGGGGCGGTGGTTCAGGGGGCGAGCGGCGGCCGCGGGTCCTGCTCGGGGCCGGTGGGCTCCTCGTCCCTGATGACCTCGCCCTGGACGACCTTGCCGTCCGGCCGGTACATCCGGGCACGGCGGAGCGGGTCCCCGAGACCGCCCGCGGCGGCCCGGTCCACGCGCCGCTCCATGGCCTTCTCGGCGCTCCGGCCGAGCGAGCCGCGCACCGGCGGCAGGAGCAGCAGCAGTCCGGCGAGGTCGGAGAGGAAGCCGGGCAGGATGAGCAGCAGCCCGGCGAGCATCGCGAAGGCATTGCCCTCGCTGCGTCCGGCGACGGCCGGAGCGGCACCGGACTGCTGCTGCTGCACGATCTCGGAGAGCCTGCTCATGGCCCTGCGCCCGGCGCGCTTGACGACCATGGCGCCGAGGACGGCACCGGCGAGCAGCAGCAGGAACACGGTGACCCCGCCCGCGGCCTCCGCGACCAGGGTCAGCAGCCAGATCTCCAGGACCAGCCAGGCGGCGATGCCCAGCGGGACGAATCTGCGCGCCCGGGGGCGCCGCGGGCGCGGGGCGGAGGAAGCCGAGGTGCCTGTGGTCATGGTTCCAGTGTGCCTGGCTCCCGCTCTGTGCGGGATAAGGAGCGGTCGTCCCCGAGACCGCTCCTGAGACGGGTGGCCGCTCGCGTGACGCGAGTGGCCGCTCGCGGCCTGGCGGTCAGCCCTGGCCCGGGAGGCCGGTCGCAGGGCGCGGGCGCGGTCCCGGAACGGGCGGTCAGCCCTTGGCCGCCGTGCCGTCGCCGTCCGCCGTGGACTCGCCGCGGCCCGCGATCCGGCCGAGGCGCCCCTGCACGCCCCAGACGGTGACCCGCCACAGCGCCTCGACGACGATGTCGCGGCTCATCTTGGAGTCGCCGTGCACCCGCTCGACGAAGGTGATCGGGACCTCCACCACGTGGTAGCCCGCCTTGACCGCGCGCCGGGCCAGGTCGACCTGGAAGCAGTACCCCTGGGAGGCCACCTCGCCGAGCCCGAGGCCCTCCAGGGTCGCCCGGCGGAAGGCCCGGAACCCGCCGGTGACATCGCGGATCGGCACGTCCAGCATCAGCCGGGAGTAGGTGCTGCCGCCGCGGGAGATGAACTCGCGGTACTTCGGCCAGTTCACCGCGCGGCCGCCCGGCACCCAGCGCGAGCCGAGGACGAGGTCGGCGCCGCCGAGCGCGGTCAGCAGCCGGGGCAGTTCCTCGGGCTGGTGGGAGCCGTCGGCGTCCATCTCGATCAGTACGCCGTAGTCGCGCTCCAGGCCCCAGCGGAAGCCCGCGAGATAGGCGGCGCCGAGCCCTTCCTTGCCCTTGCGGTGCAGTACATGGACCTGCTCGTCGGAGGCGGCGAACTCGTCGGCGAGCTTGCCGGTGCCGTCGGGGCTGTTGTCGTCCGCGACCAGGACGTGCGCCTCGGGGACGGCCTCCCGTACCCGGCCGAGGATCGCGAGGATGTTCTCGGCCTCGTTGTAGGTCGGGATGATCACCAGGGCGGTGCCCAGCGGGCCGAACCTCTTGTCCCGGTCCTGTGCCGCCAAGGACTCGTCGCCGTCGCTCACTGCTGCCCCTTCGTCTCCGTACGCGGGGACCCACCTTAGTCGTCCCCGGTGGGAGCGCCGTGACGGCAGGTGCGGGGCCGAGGGCCCGCGGGGCGGCGGGCAGCGGATCGGGGCCCGGCGCTCTTCGGGCCGACCTGGGACCCGCTGGCTGCGGATCGACCGAAAGCCGTTGTCTACTGAGCGGCCGGGCCCCACCCGGGTCACACCCTCCCCCAAGCTCTCCGCGAGCTGGGAGGGACTCCCAGCCGGCCGGAACGCTCCCTCGCGGCGCAGCCGCGACGGCTGGGCCTGGCTCCCAGTGCTGGTGGGCCGGTGCGGCACACCACACTCGATGATCCAGCGGCACGCGAAGGCCGCGGGGGATGTTCTCCGGTCGGATGTCCTGTGGTGGACCTGGCCGAAACTACCCGCTCACCAAGCCTTCCTGTCAACAGCCGTGCAGCCTGCGGCGTTTCGCGATCAGAGCTGGTCAGCCCCGAGAAGGCGCTGATATCAAGAGCTGCGGCGCACAGGGGCGTTGCCCGTCCGGCCCGGCCGGATCACTCGTCCGGCCCTACGAAGACGGTGCGCCCACCGACCACCGTCCGCAGGGCTTCGGGCAGCCGGGTGCCCGGGGTCAGATCGGGCAGCCCCGGGGTCCCGGAGCGCGGGTCGGTGGACCAGCGCGCCACCCGGTCGTCGGGCGCCTGCACCAGCAGTTCCCCGGTGCGCCAGAGGACGTAGTCGGCGGGGGCGCCCGGCACCAGAACTCCCGCCTCGTCGCGGCCCCTTGCCCGCCAGCCGCCCCGGGTGTGGGCGGCGAAGGCGGCCCGTACCGAGATGCGGTGCTCGGGGGTGCGGTGGAAGGCGGCGGCGCGCACCGCGGCCCAGGGGCCGAGCGGGGTCACCGGCGAGTCGGAGCCGAGAGCGAGCGGGACGCCCGCGCGCAGCAGGGCGGCGAACGGGTTGAGCGCGCGGGCGCGTTCGGCACCGAGGCGCTCGGCGTACATGCCCTCCGCCCCGCCCCACAGGGCGTCGAAGACGGGCTGCACCGAGGCGGTCAGGCCGAGTTCGGCGAAGGCGGCGACGGACTCGGGGCTCAGCAGCTCGGCGTGCTCCACGCGGTGCCGGGCGGCCCGGACCCGGTCGGGGCCGAGCTTCTCGGCGGCGGCGCGCACCCCTTCGGTGACGGCGCCGACCGCGGCGTCGCCGATGGCGTGGAAGCCGGCCTGCAGTCCCGCCTCGGTGCAGGCGAGGACATGCGCCGCGATCCGGTCGGCGGGGAGGTAGGCGGCGCCGGTGTGCCCGGCGTCCGCGTAGGGCTCGTGCAGGCAGGCGGTGTGCGAGCCGAAGGCGCCGTCCACGAAGAGGTCGCCCGCCGCCCCGGCCGCGCCGAGCGCGCGCACCCGGTCGGCGCCCTCCGCGGAGTCGACGAGTTCGCCCCAGTAGCCGGTGACCCGGGGGCCCGGCTCCGCGCGGGCGAGCGCGAGGAGCCCGGTGAAGTCCTCCTCGCCGGAGATCACCGGCCCCCCGCACTCGTGCACCGAGCCGATCCCCAGCGAGGCCGCGCGGCGCAGGGCGGCCCGCTGCGCCTCGGTGCGCTGGGCGGCGGTGAGGGCGGCGAGGGCGGCCGTGCGCACCGCGTGGTGGGCGTCCTGGGTGAGGGGGGCGCCGGGGGTGTAGCCGGTGCGTGCGGTCACCCCGGGGACCAGGTCGAGCAGGGCGGTGGTGACCACCGCGGAGTGCACGTCGATACGGGAGAGGTAGAGCGGGCGGGAGCCGGTGGCCTCGTCCAGTTCCTCGCGGCTCGGCGGGCGGCCGTCGGGCCAGCGGGCGGCGTCCCAGCCGTGGCCGAGGAGCACGGAGTCCGCGGGCCGGGCGGTGGCGTGCGCGCGGACCAGGGCGAGGGCCTCGGCGCGGGAGGCGGCCCCGGTGAGGTCCAGGCCGGTCAGGGCAAGCCCGGTGGCGGTGGTGTGCACATGGGCGTCGGTGAACGCCGGGGTGACCAGGGCCCCTTGGAGGTCGACCACCTCGTCGGCGTCGTCCAGGAGGGCGTCCGCGGCACCCTCGGAGCCGACCCAGGCGATCCGGTCGCCGCGGACCGCCATGGCGGTGGCGAAGGGGTCGGCGGGGCTGTGGACCTCGCCGCCGCGCAGCAGCACGGTGCGCGGCTCGGTTTCGGGGGTGGTGCGCTCGCTCATGGCACCAGTCTCCCGCCTCGCGGAGGTGCCCCGGTCCGCCGGGGAGCCGAGGCGGGTCACGGGGGCTCAGACGCGGGGCGGGCGGGCCTCGTAGGGGGTGGAGAGGACGACCGTCGTACGGGTGGAGACCCCGGCGAGCGAGCGCAGCCGGGCCAGCAGGTTCTCCAGGTCGTGCGGGGTGGCCACCCGGACCTTGAGGATGTAGTTCTCGTCCCCGGCGACGCTGTGGCAGGCCTCGATCTGCGGTACACCGGCGAGGCGTTCGGCGATGTCGTCGGGGGCGCTCGGATCGAAGGGCTTCACGGAGATGAACGCGGTCATCGGCAGGCCCACCGCCTCCGGGTCGACCACGGCCGCGTACCCGCGGATCACTCCGCGCTGTTCGAGCCTGCGCACCCGCTGGTGCACGGCCGAGGTGGACAGGCCCGTGGCCTTGCCCAAATCCGTGTAGCTCATCCGCCCGTCCTCGACGAGCAGCTGCACGATCTGTCGATCCAGCTCCTCCATGCCGGAGAACCTACAGGTCCGCCGGTCCGAGGAGGTAGCCACACGTCGGGAGGTCCCAGAGTGCGGGCAGCGGGCGGGCCCGCCGCGGTGCGGTGCGGCGTCCGGTGGGCGCGAAAGGGGCGCGCCGAGGGGCGAGTTGTGCACGTCAGGGCGTATACGCCGGAGTGCGCGCCCCGAACGTACGCCCTGCGTGTGACGAACGCCACAAGCCGCCGACCCTCTACAGAGGATTGGCACGGTTATCACGCGAAGGTCACGGGAAAAGCTTGCTGTGGCCGAGGCCGCAGTGCCCGGCCGGCCCATCCCGAGGGGGAGAATCCCATGCAGACTGTGAAGCGCCCCGGCCGCCAGGCCCGTACCAAGCAGGCGGTCGTCGAGCCCGAGCCGGAGGGTGTCGAACCCGGCGACCAGCCGGACGGCGAGGAGAGTTTCGAGATCGTCCGGCTCGCCTGCCCCGACTGCGCGCAGCCCATCGCCGTCCTCGCCGAGGAGGACGTCCTCCCGGAGCACGCCCTGTGCCCCACCCCCTGGAACCCCTTCGGCCTCCAGGCCTGCCCCGGCACCGGACGACCGGTCGCCTCGGCCCGTCCGGCCGGTGACCCCTTCGCGGTCCAGGAGCCGGACACCGCCGTCCTCCTGACGCTGCCTCAGGGGCTCGACTGGCGGATGCAGCCCTTCTCGCACGCCGGCGGACCCGGCTCCCGGCCGGTGCGCACCCTCGCGCACTTCCCGAGCGCCGCGGCCTGACCTTCCGCTCTTCTCCCCCGCAGCGCCGAAGGCGGCGGTGCGGGTGGACCCCGTCCGGCACGGACACCCGAGGGGCACGTACGCCCGAAGGGCACGTACGCCCGAAGGGCACGGACACCCCAGAGGCACGGACACCCGAGGCCGAGCACCCGCAGGACCCACGCGCCCTGCGGGCCGCCACAGTCGGCTGCCGTACGTCCCGCGTGCCGTACGCCCAGACGTGCTCGCCCCGCGGTCGCCGTGGTCCCCGTCGGCCGGTGCCGTCCCCCGTGGTCGGCGCCCTCGCCCCGCACCGGCGGTCACGGCGCGAACCGATGCGCGAATCGAGGCGGCGGTGACCTCCCGGCCGCCGGGCGCGTTGGCCCGGCATGACCACCTCGCACTCGGCGACGGGCCGCCGTCGGCGCATCCAGGTGCCCACGTCGGCAGAATCGGTTCCGCAACCCGTGCCCGGGGATCCCCCCATCTACCGCGCGCTGCTCAGCCAGTGGGCCGACCGGGGCCGGACCCTGCCGGGACGCCACGACCCGGAGTGGACCCGGCTCGCGGCGTCCCCGGCGGGTGCCGCCCGGCTCAGCGCTCCTCGGGGCCCACGAGGTGGCGGCCGATGACCATGCGCTGGATCTGATTGGTGCCCTCGACGATCTGCAGCACCTTGGCCTCGCGCATCAGGCGCTCCACGGGGAAGTCGGCGGTGTAGCCGTAGCCGCCGAGGACCTGGACCGCGTCCACGGTGACCTTCATCGCGGTGTCGGTGCACATCAGCTTCGCCATCGCGGCCTGCTTGGCGAAGGGTCTGCCCGCGTCGCGCAGCCGGGCCGCCGCCAGGTACAGCGCGCGGCCCGCCTCGATCTGGGTGGCCATGTCGGCGAGCAGGAAGCGCAGCCCCTGGAAGTCGGCGATCCGGCGGGAGAACTGGCGCCGCTCCCCCGCGTAGGAGACCGCCGCGTCCAGGGCGGCCTGGGCGACACCGATCGCGCAGGCCGCGATGCCGAGCCGACCGGCGTCGAGGGCGGCGAGGGCGATCGCGAAGCCCTGGCCCTCCTCCCCGATCCGGCGGTCGTCGGCCACCCGGACCCCGTCGAAGTGCAGCTGGGCGGTGGGCGAGCCCTTCATGCCCATCTTCTTCTCCGGCGGCGCCGCGCTCAGCCCCGCGGCGTCACCGGGCACCAGATAGGCGCTGATGCCGCGCGCGCCCTCCCCGCCGGAGCGGGCAAGGACGGTGAGGAAGTCGGCGACGCCGCCGTGCGTGATCCATGCCTTGGTGCCGGTCAGGACCCAGTCCTCGCCCTCGCGGACCGCCTTGGTGCGCAGGGCGGCGGCGTCGGAGCCGGAGGTGGGTTCGGACAGGCAGTAGGCGCCGAGCAGTCCGCCGCCGAGCATCGCGGGCAGGTGGGTCGCCTGCTGCTCCTTGGTGCCGAAGTTCGCGAGCGCGTGGGAGGCGAGGGAGTGGACGCTGACACCGAGCCCGACGGTGAGCCGGGCCGCGGCCAGCTCCTCCAGGACCTGGAGGTAGACCTCGTAGGGCTGGTCGCCGCCGCCGAATTCGGAGCTGTAGGGAAGGCCGAGCAGACCCGCCTCGGAGAGCAGCCGGAAGACCTCGCGCGGGAAGCGTCCGGCCTCCTCTTCCTCGGCCGTGTGCGGCGCGATCTCCCGCTGGGCGATGTCTCGTACGAGCGAGATCAGATCCCTCGCCTCGTCCGTGGGCAGTTGACGCTCCACCGGCTGCGGCGCGCGGTCCGACATGACGACGCTCTCCTCCCTGTTGGGCTCGGCGGCGAGCACGGCAGGGGTAGCGCCGCGCCGCCGGAAACTCCCCAGTCGATGGTGCCGTTCCGGATCACGAATACGGCCGTGACCAGCGACTGTGGCGCGTCGAGTATGCCCGATCGGCCGCGGGCGGCACAGGGCGGATGGCCTGTTGTGGCCGGGTCGATACCCAGCGCTCCCTAGGTTTCGGAAGCGGGCGAGGAGTGCGGCCTGCCCTGGCTGGGGAGCAGATCGAGCCGATCCGGAGCCGGGCAGGACGGCTCGAATTCGGCGATGGTGCGCAGGGCGTCGCCGAGCGCGCGTACCAGGACGTCGCGGACCGTGGCCCGGCTGAGCCGCTGGTGGCCGATCCAGTCCAGCGCCATGCCCTCCACGCTGCACAGCCAGCCGTAGAGGGTGATCCGGGCCAGTTCGGGGATGTCGGTGCGGCCGTAGGCGCCCTGGGCGATGGTGGTGATGATCGCGTGGTGTACGCCGTCGCGCAGCGCCTGCACCTCGCTGTCGAAGCCGATGCCGCCGCGGGTGATGGTGCGGAAGGCCGCCTGGTGCAGCTCGGCGTAGCGCAGATAGCCCTCGATGGTGCGGGAGACCCGTTCCGCGTTGGGGAGTTGGGGGTCCATCGCGGCGCTGGTCACCAGGTCGGCGAAGGTGTCCTCGATGATGGCGAGGTAGTAGCCGCGCTTTGACTTGAAGTAGTAGTAGATCAGGCCCTTGGCGACACCCGCCTGCTGGGCGATGTCGTCCATCGACAGCACGTCGTAGGCGGTGTCGGCGAACAACTTCCGCCCGACCGCGATGAGTTCCGCCCTGCGGGTGAGGGAGCGCTCGGTGCCGCGCGCTTCCCTGCGTTCGGTCTCGCGCTGTGAACTCTTCTGCAATGCCTGGCCCTGGTCTCCGGCTCCCGGTGAACCACCGCAGTATGGCAGACCGGTTGCCCCCGGCCTACGGGCCGAACACCGGGTTCCGGCCGGTACGGCGGGCCGGCCGGCGCACCCCGGGACGGCCCGGCGGCTCAGAGCAGTCCGGCCTGGGTGACGAGCATCGCGAGGACGACCACCAGGGTCCAGCCGAGCACGTGCTCCAGGACCTTCGGCCCCTCGTCCTTCGGCCCGCCGGTACGGGCACGGACGCGGGCGGCAGTGGCGGAGGTCGAGGTCATGGCATCTCGCAGACGTCGTCGTGGTCGTGGCCCCCCTGGCCTCTCCAGGTTGCCATCCCCGCGGCCGGATGCGGGGATGAGCTTGACCACATGACCACGGCCCGGGCGGCGGGCCCCGGTTCAGCCGCGTACCGGCCGGGCCCCGCCCCGTCCCGCCCGCCCGGCGCCCGAGGCCAGGTCGGCGAGGAAGCCCTCCAGGGCGAAGGCGGCGGCGCCCATGCTCACCGGATTGTGCGGGAGCCGGCACAGCTGCATGCTCACCGCGTTGAAGGGCTGGGCGAGCGCATAGCGGGCCGCCGCGGCGCGGGTGGCGTCGAGGAGCGGTTCGCCGAGGCGCTGCGCGGTCCAGTCGCCGAGCACGAGCACCCGCGGATTGAGGGTGTTGATCAGGGTCGAGACGGCGGCCCCCAGGTGGTCACCGGTGTCCTCCAGGGCCTGTACGGCGGCGGGCTCCCCCCGGCGTACGGCCTCGGCCAGCCCCGCGATCGCGGCCCGCTGGTCCTCCAGGGCGGGCAGCGGACTGTGCGGGTCCGCCTCGCGCAGCGTCTGCAGGATCCCCGGCGCGCTGACATAGGCCTCCACGCAGCCGAGCCGCCCGCAGCGGCAGCCGCGCCCCTTGCGCACCAGGCCGGTGTGGCCCCACTCGCCCGCGCAGTTGGTCACCCCCCGGTAGAGGGCGCCGTCGAGGGCCATCCCCACGCCGACCCCGGTCCGCAGGGTGACCACCACCAGGTTGTCCACGCCGCGGCCCGCGCCGAACCACAGCTCGGCCACCGTGCTCGCCTTCAGCGGGTTGTCCAGGTAGAGGGGGAAGCCGAGGCGTTCGGCGAGCAGCGCCTTGAGCGGGACGTTCTCCCAGTGCCCGTAGACGGAGAGCAGGGAGACGCCGTGCTCCTTCTCCACCAGGCCGGGCACGCTCACGCCGATGCCGAGCACCCGCTCCCGGTCGGCGCCGGAGTCGCGCAGCACCTCGTCCACGCCGAGGGCGACCAGTTCCACGACGTCCAGGGGGCTGCTGCCGCCCGGGTCGAGGGGGCGCTCGAAGGTGCCCCGTACCCGCATGGCGAGGTCGAAGAGCGCGATATGGACGAAGTCCTCGGAGACATCGGTGCCGATCAGCAGTCCGCGCGCGCCGTTCACCGAGAGCCGGGCGCGGGGGCGTCCGCCCCGGGAGTCCTCCTGGCCGACCTCGTGCAGCACCCCGGCCGCGAGGAGTTCCCCGGTGAGGGTGGCGACGGTGGCCGTGGACAGCCCGGTCGCGGCGGCGATCTGCTGCCGGTTCACCGGGTGGCCCGCGGCGTAGGTGCACTGCAGTACGTCGGATCGGTTGCGTCTGCGGATGTCCCGCACGGTTCGCCGGATCATGGGGCCGTCTCCTCGGCTGCTCGCCGTCGGCCCATTCTAGACCTCAGAAAAAGGGAGAATCCGGCATTTACACCTGTTACGTCGGCCCTTAGTCTGAGGGGAAGAAAAACCGTCGGATGTCGCACAGGGCCCCCGGGCACCCCTCGACTCCACGGGCCCGGCACCGTCGCCGGACACCCGCCCCGACCCCCGCAGCCCGTTCAGGAGACCCACCGCCATGGGCCGACACCGCTCCGCTTCCCCCGCGCCCCGCGGGTGCGCCCTGGTCGAGCTGCCCGCCCGCTGTGACCGGGTCCGCGAGGCCCGCCGGTTCACCGCCGCCGTGCTGACCCGCTGGCGCCTGCCCGAGGAGACCCGGGAGTGCGCCGTCCTGGCCGTCGGCGAGCTGACCGCGAACGCGGCGCAGTACGGCCGCAGCGAGATGACCGTGCTGCTCAGCCTCGGCACCGGTGAGCTGCGGCTGGTGGTCGCCGACCACGGCGATCCGAGGGTGCCGCGGCAGCCCCGCGCCTGCGGGCCGGAGGAGCGCGGCCGCGGACTGGGCATCGTCGACTGCCTCGCCACCCGCGTCGAGATCTCCGACACCGTCGCGGGCCGCACCGTACGGGCCAGCCTGCCGGCCGCGCCCGCCCCGGCCGACACCGCCGCGGCTGCCCCTCCCGCTGCCGCGCAGCCCGCCGAGCAAGTCCTGCCCGGCGAGCCCGCCGCGCCCGCCGATCCCGCACAGCTCGCCCAGGCCGCCCTGGCGCCGGGCGACCCGACGGTGGCGGCCTGAGCCGACGGGCTCTCCGGGCGAGGGGCCTACGAACGAGGGGCTCCCCGGGCAGCGGACGCGCCGCATCCCGCGGACGCACCACCAGGGCCGGAGCCCCGCGGGAGAAGACCGGCGGCCGGAGCCCCGCTCCCGCAGGACCCCGGCCGCCGCAGGCGCCTCAGCGCACCCCGACCGCCTCCAGCGCGGCCTGCTGGGCCGCGGTGACCTTGGCCGGGAAGTACAGGTAGCACACCCCGCCCGTGCCGGAGACGACCTTGCCCTCGGCGTTGTAGCGCTTGGTGCGGAGCCAGATGTTCTCCCACTCGCGGCGCTTGTAGACGTGGCGGACGGCCGCGTTGTCCTTCGAGGCCGGGTCGTTGGCGATCACATCGCCCTCGGCGGTGAAGCCGATGACGGTCATCAGGTGCCCCGAGGTGCCGTACCCCGCGCCGGTCAGCTCCTTCTCCAGGAAGGACTGGGAGGTGATGACCGGGATCCCGGCGGAGACAAGCCGCTCCAGGTCGCCCAGCGAGCCGAGCCGGGTGACCAGGCCCTGCATGTCCTTGTAGGTGGCGGCGTAGGCGGCGTTGAACGGCCAGTTCCCGCAGCCGTCGTACTGGTAGTCGAAGGTGTACCGGGCCGCGTGGCAGACCTGCGGGTCGGCGTAGTCCGGATTGACCCAGGCCAGGTCCTCGGCGCTCGGCTTGCGGCCCCAGGACTCGATGATCATCTGCGAGGAGGTGGGGCTGCACCAGGCCTCGCCGCCGTTGTCGTACTCGGGGTACTGGCCCACGTGGACGTTCTGCGAGTAGGGCGGGACCTTCAGCTCCTTGGCCAGGCCCGGCTCGGAGGCGGGCACCTCGAAGCGGTCCGGGATGTCGGAGCCCATCGCGCCGGCCCGCCAGACCGTCGGGGTCAGCGTGCTGCCGGGCTTGCGGTAGAGGGTCAGCCGCAGCCGGTACGAGACCAGGCGCAGGCCCGAGGCGGGGTCGTCCAGGGAGAAGGTGTCGGTCCAGATGCTGCTCTTGCCGTCGCTCTGGTCGTCGACCGAGGTGCGCCGGATGTCACCGTCGCCCGAGGCCCAGCGGCCCATGACGTACCAGGGGGTGCCCTTGCCGTCGGAGTAGGTGCCCTGGAGTTCGATCTGGAGCCAGGTGCCCGCGGGGGTCTGCGCGTTCCAGGAGGCGATGGCCTCGGTGGCGGGCACCTTCAGCCGGTGCACCGGCGAGGTCCACACCGCGTACTCCCAGCTGGCGGTCTTCTGGGTGTGCGGGTCCTGGTACTCGACGGTCCCGGCCGGGCGCGCGAGGGCGAGGCCGGGCCGGGCGCCGCCGACCACGCGGGTGCCCTGGTGGCTGCCGGTGCGCCAGTCGGCGGCGGTGGTCCAGGCGCGGTAGTCGACTCCGGCCGGGCCGCGGTGGCGGCCCGCGGCGGCGGCGGGCAGGGCGGTGCCGGCGGTCGCCGCGAGGACGGCGGCGCCGGCGGCGGCCAGCATGGTCCTGCGTGAGGGGTGTTCTGCTCGGGTCATGGACTCACGTACCCCGTTTCGGTTCCGGTGGGCGGCAGCGGGCGGTTGGGGAAACTATGGCCGCCGGCGCCGCCTTCTGCCAGCGCTTCAGGGCCGGTGGACGCCACCAATATTGGCCTCGACCTCTGACATCGCGGCGGCGGTGGCGCGGGCGGGGGCCGCACGCCGGGTCGTTCGCCCGGCGCGTAGGGCCGTTCGCCCGGACCGGCCCCTGCTCGCGAGGACGGCCCGATCCGGGCGGCGGACCCTAGGCTGAACGCGATGACCTCCACCGATCCCCTCACCCGGCTGGCCGGGGAACTGCCGCTGCTCGCTCCCTCCTGCGGACCGGTGCGGCTGGTCGCCGTGGACGGGCACGCGGGCTCGGGCAAGTCCACCTTCGCCGCGCGCCTGGCCGGGGCCTGCGGCGGTGCGCCGGTACTGCACCTGGACGATCTCGCCAGTCATGCGGCGCTCTTCGGGTGGACGGAGCGGCTGCGCGAGGAGGTGCTCGGCCCGCTGGGGCGCGGGGAGAGCGCCTGGTACCGCCCGTACGACTGGGAGGCACGGCGCACCGCACCGGCGCGTGAACTCCCGCCCGCGCCGGTGGTGTTGGTGGAGGGAGTCGGCGCGGGGCGCCGGGCCGTGCGCCCCTTCCTCGCCCGGCTGCTGTGGATGGACCTCGGGCGCGAGGAGTCCTGGCGGCGGGGCAGGCTGCGGGACGGCCCCGGGCAGGCCGCGTTCTGGCGCGGCTGGACGGCCGCCGAGCGGCGCCACTTCGCCCGGGACCCGAGCCGCCCCCACGCGGACACCCTGGTCCGGCAGCGCGCCCAGGGGGACGCGGGAGGGTACGCGCTCGCGCCCGGACCCGGAAGACCGCATCGAGGGCCTGAAGATGACACAGCGTGACGTCGATGCGGCGGTGCGCTGCGCGGCCTTCCGGCTTGCGCAGCCAGTCGCCAACTGCGCTTGACCCCGGAGCCATACAGGTCTTACGTTCTGAATGTGCGCTCTTTTCGGGCGCCGAGAAGACGCGAAGCCCCCGGTTGTTCCCCCGTGATCGGGGGCTTCGTTCTGCCCCGGGAAGGGGCAAATCGGGCGCACCGCGCGCCGATTCACTCACCGAGGGTCACCGCCGCGGATGCGCCCCCTCGTGCTTCCAGCCCCCGATCCACGCCTGCCGCGCCCTACGGCCGACCGCTGGACCGCAGGTACGATGATTATCGGTGCGACCCACGGACGGCGGCTCAGCGCACCGAGTCAACTCCCGTCCACAGCACAGCGGTTCGACGCAGGAAGCCGACGGGTAGTCATCCGGCGGCACGCCACGGGGGAACGGTTTGTGGGGGACGTGATGGACAGCGGGAGGAAGCACCCGCCCGGGCCGGCGGACCTCGCCTGGCTCCGGGGTGTCGACGCCTACACGATGGGGGCGTACACGCAGGCCGAGGAGGAGTTCCGGGCCGCGGTGCGGATCGACCCCGCGATGGCCGACGGCTGGCTCGGCCTGCACGCCCTGCGCGTCGACACCACCACCGCCCTGCTGCGGATGTTCCGCCACCGCGAGCGCTTCGGCGAACAGCGCGCCCGGCACGGCCGCGCCCTCAACTCCTGGTACTGGCTGGGCTGGTGGGTCCAGCCCGTCCTGGAGTCCTCCCGCGATCTGCTGCTGGCGCACGCCTCGCACTGGCTGGACGGGCGGCACGTGCCCGAGCTGGACCGGGCGCTCGCCGGGCTGCCCCCGGTGGACGCCGACCGCCAGGTCCGCTTCCTGCACGCCTGCCGCGCCTATCTGGTCAAGGACTGGGAGCAGCTCGTACGGCACACCGACCCGCTGCTCGACGATCCGCTGCTCGGCATCGAGGCGGGGCTGTTCGGCGGCATGGCCCGGGTCCGCCTGGAGATGTACGGGCAGTCCGAGCCGCTGCTCGCCGCCGCCCTGATGCGCTGCCGCAGCGAGCAGCCCCAGCGCAAGGAGCTGCGCTACTGGCTGGCCCGCGCCCACGAGGGCACCGGCCGCAGCGCCGCCGCCCTGCCGCTGTACCGCGCGGTGCACCGGGTGGACCCCGCCTTCATGGACACCTCCGCGCGGCTCGCCGCGATAGCGGAGGGCGACGGCTACGACGAGGCGGCGGACTTCGCGGCCGTCACGCTGCCCGGGGCCGGTCAGGACGTCCTGGACGGCCAGGACTCCCTGGACCCGCTCTTCCCCGCGGAGGGGCGCGATCTGCGCTCGGCGGGCGAGTCCGGCGGGTCCCCGCCGACCGCCTCGCGCGCGGGCGCGGACCCGGTGCGCGAGAAGGCGGTGTTCCCGGTGCAGCCCGCCGTGCCGCGTCCTGCCGAGGGCCCGGCCGACCCGGCGCTGCTCGCGCGCACTCTCGCCGAGCTGGAGCGGATGGTCGGCCTGGAGCCGGTCAAGCGCCAAGTACGGGCCCTGTCCGCCCAGTTGAACATGGCGCGGCTGCGGTCCGTACAGGGTCTTCCGGTCCAGCCGCCGAAGCGGCACTTCGTCTTCTCGGGGCCCTCGGGCACCGGCAAGACCACCGTGGCCCGCATCCTCGGCCGGGTCTTCCACGCGCTCGGGCTGCTCGGCGGCGACCACCTGGTGGAGGCCCAGCGCTCCGACCTGGTCGGCGAGTACCTGGGCCAGACCGCGGTCAAGGCCAATGAGCTGATCGACTCGGCCCTCGGCGGGGTGCTCTTCGTCGACGAGGCCTATTCGCTCTCCAACGCCGGGTACGGCAAGGGCGACGCCTACGGCGACGAGGCCCTGCAGGTGCTGCTCAAGCGCGCCGAGGACAACCGCGACCACCTGGTGGTGATCCTCGCCGGGTACCCGGAGGGCATGGACCGGCTGCTCGCCGCCAACCCGGGCCTGTCCTCCCGCTTCACCAGCCGGGTCGACTTCCCCTCGTACCGGCCGCTGGAGCTGACCGCGATCGGCAAGGTGCTGGCGGCCGAGAACGGCGACGTCTGGGACGAGGAGGCGGCCGACGAGCTGCGCTCGATCAGCGGGCACGTGGTCGACCAGGGCTGGATCGACGAGCTGGGCAACGGCCGCTTCCTGCGCACCCTCTACGAGAAGAGCTGCGCCTACCGCGATCTGCGGCTCTCCGGCTACACCGCGCCGCCCACCCGCGACGACCTCGCCACCCTGCGGCTGCCCGATCTGATGCAGGCCTACGGCGAGGTGCTCTCCGGGCGCGGACCCCAGGACCCGTCCTCGCGCTGACGGGTCCCGGGGGTCCCGGGTCCGGCTCAGCCCGTGAGGGCCGACCGGGCGCCGCCGGAGCG
The DNA here is from genome assembly GCF_012273655.1 of Streptomyces physcomitrii. Taxonomy (GTDB): domain Bacteria; phylum Actinomycetota; class Actinomycetes; order Streptomycetales; family Streptomycetaceae; genus Streptomyces; species Streptomyces physcomitrii. Next base: position 58,569 of record NZ_JAAWWP010000015.1, read on the forward strand.
GGGGCCGCCGACCTTGGGTGCCGGTTCGGCGTCGCGGTGGGCGGGGTCGTGCACCTCGCCGACGAGGAGTTCCAGTACGTCCTCCAGGGCGACCAGGCCGAGCACCCGGCCCGCGGAGTCCGCGACCTGCGCGAGGTGGGTCGCGGCGCGGCGCATCACGGTCAGCGCGTCGTCCAGCGGGAGTTCGGCACGCAGGGTGGTCATCGGCCGCCAGACCTGCTGGGGCACCGCCCGCTCGCTCTCCTCCAGGTCGAGGACGTCCTTCACATGCAGATAGCCCATGAAGGCACCGCCCTCGGCGCAGACCGGGAACCGGGAGTACCCGGTGGCCGCGGTCAGCGCGACGACCTGGCCGGGGGTGACCGAGGGCTCCACGGTGACCAGTTCGGCGCGCGGCAGCAGGACCTCGGTCACCGGCCGGGAGCCGAGCTCCAGGGCGTCCCCGAGGCGTTCCTGCGCCTCCGGTTCGAGGAGCCCGGCCTCGCCCGCGTCGGCGACCAGGCGGTTGAGCTGCTCGCTGGTGAAGACCGCCTCCACCTCGTCCTTGGGCTCGACCCCGAAGAGCCGCAGCACCACCCGGGCGCAGGCGCCGAGCGCGGCGGTGACCGGGCGGCAGAGCCGGGCGAAGGCGACCAGGCCCGGGCTCAGCCAGAGCACCGTCTTCTCGGGGGCCGCCATCGCCAGGTTCTTCGGCACCATCTCGCCGATCACCAGGTGCAGGAAGACGACCACGGCGAGGGCGAGGACGTAGCCGAGCGGGTGGATCATGCCGTGCGGCAGGTGGGCGGCCTCGAAGACCGGCTCCAGGAGGTGGGCCACCGTCGGCTCGGCGACCGCGCCGAGGGTCAGCGAGCACACCGTGATGCCGAACTGCGCGGCGGCCATCATCTGCGGCAGGTGTTCGAGTCCGTAGAGCACCTGCCGGGCCCGGGTGGAGCGCAGCGGCTCGATCTGGCTGCGGCGCACCGAGACGAGCGCGAACTCGGCGCCGACGAAGAAGCCGTTGGCGAGCACCAGGAGTATCGCGAACAGGAGTTGGAGCAGGCTCATCGCGCCGCCTCCGTGGCCTTCGCGGTCTGCACGAAGCGGACCCGCTCGGCCCTGTAGTGCCCGACCTGGCGCACCACCAGCCGCCAGCCGGGCAGTTCGGCCCGGTCGCCGGGGGCGGGGATGCGCCCGAGCAGATCGGCGACCAGCCCGGCGACGGTCTCGTACGGGCCCTCGGGCACGTCGAGGCCTATGCGCTGGAGCACGTCGACCCGGCAGCTGCCGTCCGCGTCCCAGGCGGCCCTGCCGTCCTCCTGCGGGACGGTGGCGAGCTGCGGCACGTCGTGGTCGTCGTGCTCGTCGCGGACCTCGCCGACGAGTTCCTCCACGATGTCCTCCAGGGTGACCACTCCGGCGGTGCCGCCGTACTCGTCGACGACGACCGCCATCGGCTGCGCGCTGCGCAGCTGGGCGAGGAGCGGCGCCACCGGCAGCGTCTCCGGGACGAGGAGCGGGGGCTGCGCGATCCGCACCACGAGGGTGCGCAGCCGCTCCGGGGCCGGGACCGCGAGGGCGTCCTTGAGGTGGACCATGCCGACGATCTCGTCGATGCGCTCCCGGTAGACCGGGAAGCGGGAGAGTCCGGTGGCCCGGGTCAGGTTGACCACGTCCTCGGCGGTCGCGGTGGACTGCAGGGCGCTGACCTTCACCCGCGGCGTCATCACGTGCTGCGCGGTCAGCTCGCCGAGCGAGAGGGTGCGCACGAAGAGGTCCGCGGTGTCCTGCTCCAGGGTGCCGGCCTGCGCGGAGTGCCGGGCCAGCGAGACGAGTTCGCCGGGGGTGCGGACCGAGGCCAGCTCGTCCGCCGGTTCCACGCCGAAGAGCCGCACCAGGCGGTTGGCCACCGCGTTGAGTCCGGCGATCACCGGGCGCAGCAGCCGGGAGAAGAGGTACTGCGGACCGGCCACGAAGCGGGCCACCTGCATGGGGTGGGAGACCGCCCAGTTCTTGGGCACGAGTTCGCCGATGACCATCTGCACCGCGGAGGCGAGCAGCATGCCCACCACCACGGCGAGGGTGGAGACCGCGCCCTCGGGCAGCCCGGTGGCCCCGAGCGGCCCGCCGAGCAGTTCGGCGAGGGCGGGCTCGGCGAGCATGCCGACCACCAGGGAGGTGATGGTGATGCCGAGTTGGGTGCCGGAGAGCTGGAAGGAGAGCTCCTTCAGCGCGGCCACCACGGTGCCGGCGCGCTTGTCGCCGGCCGCGGCCGCCTCCTCGGCGTCCGGGCGGTCCACGGTGACCAGGCCGAACTCGGCCGCCACGAAGAAGCCGTTGGCCAGGATCAGCAGGAACGCTGCTCCGAGGAGCAGCAGGGGGATGATCATGCCGCCGCCTCCACACGGGTGCGGACACGGTCCGCTCGGTGTCGGGAGGGGGCGGCGCAGGTACTACAGGACGATCCGTCCATCGCCGGAGGGAGTCACTCCTCGTTCCGCAGGAGCCCCTGGGCCCGACTCTGGCGTGGGCGGCAGGGGCGGGGCGCGGTGCGCGCCACCGTCCACCAGATTAATCACGAGGTGCCGGGCGGCGGGAGTCCGTCCGGCCGGTCCGCCACGGGTTGTTCGTCACCTCTGGCCCTGTGGTGCCCGGGGTTCACTGCCGCCCCGGGACTCGGCGAGGGCGCGCAGGGCCTGCGCGTCGCGGACGGCGTGCTGCCGGGCGAGGCCGGGCTGGATGCCGAGCACGGGCAGGCTGCTGCCGTCGCTGAGGTCGAGGAAGACCCAGGGGTCGCCGGAGCGCAGGTTCACCCTGACGATCTCCGCCCAGTCGAGCCTGCGGCTGCTGGCGATGTTGACGACCGTCACCCCGGACTCCTCGGCCAGCACCCGCGGCCGGCTCAGCAGGGCGAGGGCGCCCCAGAAGAGCGCCGCGGTGAACACGAAGCTGGTCCGCTCGGCCGGACCGAGCCCCGGCAGCAGCAGCGCGATGACCGTGAGGACGAGGAAGAGGGCGCAGCCGCCGCCGAGCAGGATCGCCCGGGTCCGGCCGGGCCGGAAGGTGCGCGGCAGCGGGGGCGGCTCGGCGGCGGACTCGCCGTTCACGGCGCTCACAGGCGGCAGGCGTGGATGGCGGTGGTGAGGATGGCCCGGGCGCCGAGGGCGTAGAGGCCGTCCATGATGCGCTGCGCCTCCTTGGCGGGGACCATCGCGCGGACGGCGACCCAGCCCTCGTTGTGCAGCGGGGAGATGGTCGGCGACTCCAGGCCGGGGGTGAGGGCCACCGCCCGCTCCAGGTGCTCGGCGCGGCAGTCGTAGTCCATCATCACGTACGTACGGGCGACCAGGACGCCCTGGAGGCGGCGCAGGAACTGCTGCACCTTGGGGGTCTCGGTGTCCTCGCCGGTGCGGCGGATCACCACCGCCTCCGAGGTCATGATGGGCTCGCCGACGACTTCGAGGCCCGCGTTGCGCAGCGAGGTGCCGGTCTCCACGACGTCGGCGATGACCTGGGCGACGCCGAGTTCGATCGCGGTCTCCACGGCGCCGTCGAGGTGGACGACGGTGGCGTCGATGCCCTTCTCCGCGAGGTGCTTGTCGACGATGCCCTCGTAGGAGGTGGCGACCGTCATGCCGCCGAAGTCCTCGACGCCGCGGGCGGTGCCGGGCCGGGTGGCGAAGCGGAAGGTGGAGCGGGCGAAGCCGAGCGGCAGGATCTCCTCGGCGCCGGCCCCGGAGTCGACGAGCAGGTCGCGTCCGGTGATGCCGATGTCGAGGCGGCCGGAGGAGACGTAGATGGCGATGTCGCGCGGGCGCAGGTAGAAGAACTCGACCTCGTTGTCCGGGTCGACGATCACCAGCTCCTTGGACTCCCGCCGCTGCTGGTAGCCGGCCTCATGGAGCATCGCCGACGCGGGGCCTGAGAGGGAACCCTTGTTGGGGACGGCGATGCGCAGCATGCGGGCGGCTTCCTTTGCGGTAGGTGAGCGGAGGCTTCGGGTACGGGTGCGCGTCCGCCGGGAGGAGCGGGCGGCGGCTCAGAGATGGGCGTAGACGTCGTCGAGGGAGATGCCGCGGGCGACCATCATCACCTGTACGTGGTACAGGAGTTGGGAGATCTCCTCGGCGGCGGCCTCCTTGCCCTCGTGTTCGGCCGCCATCCAGACCTCGGCGGCTTCCTCGACGACTTTCTTGCCGATGGCGTGGACGCCCTTGCCGACCAGTTCCGCGGTGCGGGAGGTGGCGGGATCGCCGTGGGCTGCCTTGTGCTGGAGCTCCGTGAAAAGCTCCTCGAACGTCTTCTTGGACATGGTGCGGCCTACTTTACGCGGAGCTGCGGGGCCGATGTGCGGCGCCTCCCTCGCGGGCGGCGCCGCACCGGGCAAGGGATCAGTGCCAGGGCTCGGCCAGGCTGCGCAGGGTGACCGCGGTGGCCACGGCGGCGGTGACCGCCTCGTGGCCCTTGTCCTCGCGGGAGCCCTCGATGCCCGCCCTGTCCAGGGCCTGCTGCTCGTCGTCGCAGGTGAGCACCCCGAAGCCGATCGGCACCCCAGTGTCCACCGAGACCTGGGTGAGCCCCTGGGTGACGCCCTGGCAGACGTACTCGAAGTGCGGGGTGCCGCCGCGGATGACCACGCCGAGGGCGATCACCGCGTCGTAGCCGCGGCCCGCGAGCGCCTTGGCGGCGACCGGCAGTTCGAAGCTGCCGGGGACCCGCAGCACGGTGGGCTCGCTGATGCCCAGCTCGCCGAGGGCGCGCAGGGCGCCGTTCACGAGGCCGTCCATGACCTTCTCGTGCCACTGCGCCGCGATCACCGCGACCCGCAGGTCGCCGCAGTTCTTCACGCTCAGTTCGGGTGCGCCTTTGCCGCTCACGCGCTTCTCCTCGTACGTACCGGGTGGTGGGGGTTGCTGCTGCCGGGCGCCGCGGCCCGGGGGATCGCGGAGGTCACTGGTTGCCGCAGGCCGCGGCCGGGGCCGTCTCCAGCCAGGGCAGGTCGTGGCCCATGCGGTCCCGCTTGGTGCGCAGGTAGCGCAGATTGTGCTCGCCGACCGGGCCCGGCATCGGCTCCCGGCCGGTGACCTCCAGGCCGCCGCGGACCAGGGCCGCGCTCTTCTCCGGGTTGTTGGTCATCAGGCGCAGGCTGCGCACCCCGAGGTCGGTGAGGATGCGGGCGCCCGCGGCGTAGTCCCGGGCGTCGGCGGGCAGGCCGAGTTCGAGGTTGGCGTCGAGGGTGTCGTGGCCGCGCTCCTGGAGTTCGTAGGCGCGCAGCTTGGACAGCAGGCCGATGCCTCGCCCCTCGTGGCCGCGGAGGTAGACCACCGCTCCCCTGCCCTCGGCGGCGATGCGCTCCATGGAGGCCTGGAGCTGGGGGCCGCAGTCGCAGCGCTGGGACTGGAAGATGTCGCCGGTCAGGCACTCGGAGTGGACGCGTACGAGGAGGTCCTCGCCGTCGCCGATCTCGCCGTGGACCAGGGCCACGTGCTCCACCCCGTCGACGGTGGAGCGGTAGCCGTAGGCGGTGAACTCACCGAAGGCGGTGGGGAGTTTGACCTCGGCCTCGCGGCGGACGGCGGGCTCGCTGCCGCGCCGGTAGGCGATCAGGTCCTCGATGGAGATGATCGTCAGACCGTGCTTGCGGGCGAAGGGCACCAGTTCGGGCAGCCGGAGCATGGTGCCGTCCTCGCCCGCGATCTCCACGATCGCCCCGGCGGGCCGCAGTCCGGCGAGCCGGGCCAGGTCGACCGCGGCCTCGGTGTGGCCGTTGCGCGCCAGGACGCCGCCGGGCCGCGCGCGCAGCGGGAAGACGTGGCCGGGGCGCACGAAGTCCGCGGGCTCCGAGCCGCCCTCGGCGAGCAGCCGCAGGGTGGTGGAGCGGTCGGCGGCGGAGATGCCGGTGGTCACGCCGTGGGCGCGGGAGGCGTCCACGGAGACCGTGAAGGCGGTGCTCATCGACTCGGTGTTGTGCTCGACCATCTGCGGCAGGCGCAGCCGCTCCAGCTCCTCGGCCTCCATCGGCGCGCAGATCAGTCCGCGGCACTCGCTCATCATGAAGGCGACGATCTCGGGGGTGGCCTTCTCGGCGGCGACGACGAGGTCGCCCTCGTTCTCGCGGTCCTCGTCGTCGACGACGACTACCGGGCGCCCGGCGGCGATGTCTGCGATGGCCTGCTCCACCGGGTCCAGGCGGAGGTCCTCGGCCCCGGCGGACAGCCAGGCGGCCAGCTCGGGAGCACCGGCGGGCGCCTCGGGCGCCGTGGTCACGGGTGACGGATGGGTGGTCATGCCGGTGCTCCTTCCATGAGGGGCTGGGCGTCCCTGCGGGAGCGCAGCCACCAGTCGCGCAGGCCCCACAGGACCAGGGCGCCGTAGACGAGGTAGATGAATCCGGAGAAGGCGAGGCCGCTGGAGAAGTTGAGCGGGACCCCGACACAGTCCACGAGGAGCCAGGCGAGCCAGAACTCGACCAGCCCGCGGCCCTGCGCCACCATCGCGACCAGGGTGCCCACGAACACGTAGGCGTCCGGCCAGGGGTTCCAGCTGAGCGAGGGGTACGCGGTGAAGAGGCCGCCGACCGCGAGGGTGCCGACGGCCGCGCCGCCGAGCAGGAGCAGCCGCTCGCGCCAGCTCGCGAAGCGCACGGCGACGCTGCCGTCCTGCGCCCGCTGCCGGCCCCTGCTCCACTGCCGCCAGCCCCAGACGGCGGTCACGATGATGACGAGCTGCTTGCCGACGCTGCCGGACTGGTGCACCGAGACGTTGGCGGCGACCAGGACCGCGGCGGACAGCAGCTGGGCGGGCCAGGTCCAGATCGAGCGGCGCCAGCCGAGGGCGAGGCCGAGCAGCCCGACGGTGTTGCCGATCAGGTCGGAGTAGATGATGTGCTGCCCGAAGGCCGTGAAGGCCTCGGAGTTGAGCCAGTCGAGGGCGCTCACCGGGCCGCCTCCCCGCCGTGCGCGAGCAGCCGCTCGACGTACTTCGCGATCACGTCGACCTCCAGGTTGACCGGGTCGCCGGGCTGCTTGGTGCCCAGGGTGGTCAGCGCGAGGGTGGTCGGGATCAGGCTGATGGTGAACCAGTCGGGTCCCGCCTCGACCACGGTGAGGCTGACCCCGTCCACGGTGATGGAGCCCTTCTCCACCACATAGCGGCCGAGCCCGTCCGGGAGCGAGACCTTGACGATCTCCCAGTGCTCGGAGGGGGTACGGGCGAGGATCGCGCCGGTGCCGTCCACGTGCCCCTGCACGATGTGGCCGCCGAGCCGGCCGCCGACCGCGGTGGGGCGCTCCAGGTTGACCCGGGAGCCGGTGGCGAGCGCGCCGAGGCTGGAGCGCTTGAGGGTCTCGGCCATCACATCGGCGGTGAACTCCTCGCCCTCGTGCTCGACCACGGTCAGACAGACCCCGTTGACGGCGATCGAGTCGCCGTGCTGCGCGCCCGCGGTGACCTTGGGGCCCCGCAGCCGGAAGCGGGAGGCGTCGCCGAGTTCCTCGACGGCGGTGACCTCACCCAGCTCTTCGACGATTCCGGTGAACACTCAATGCTCCTTCGGGGAGAGGTTCGCGGTGATGCGCAGGTCGTTTCCGAGGCGCACGGTCTCGGTGGTCCGAAGCCGGAACGCCTCGCCGAGGGTGGTGATTCCGGCGTCGGCGAGGGCGGTGGGCCCGGCGCCGAGCAGGACGGGGGCGAGGTAGCCGACGACGCGGTCGACGGCGCCCGCCGCGAGGAAGGCGGCGGCGAGGGTGGGCCCGCCTTCGAGGAGGACGGCGCGGACCCCGCGCGCGTACAGGGCCGCCAGGAGCGCGGTCAGGTCCAGGCCGCCGCCCGCGCGGGGCAGCCGCAGCGGCTCGGGCAGATGGGCGGCGGCCGGGGCGTCCTCGGCGACGGCGACCAGGGTGGGCGCCGCTCCGTCGAGCACCCGGGCGCCCGGCCGCACCGCGCGCGCCTCGGTGTCCACCACGACGCGCAGCGGCTGTACGGCGCCCTCGACGCCGCGCACCGCGAGGTGCGGGTCGTCGGTGCGGGCGGTGCCGGAGCCGACCAGGACGGCGTCGGACTCGGCGCGCAGCCGGTGCACGTCCGCGCGGGACTCGGCGGAGGTGATCCAGCGGCTGGTGCCGTCGGCGGCGGCGCTGCGGCCGTCGAGGGTGGCGGCGTACTTCCAGGTGACATGGGGGCGGCCGAGCCGGACCGCGGTGAGCCAGGCGGCGTTGGTCTCGGCGGCCTCGTCGGCGAGCAGCCCCTCGACGACCTCGACCCCGGCCTCGCGCAGCCGCCGGGCGCCGCCGGAGGCACCCGGGGTGGGGTCGGCGACCGCGTAGACGACCCGGGCGATGCCCGCGTCGAGGAGTGCCCGGGTGCAGGGGCCGGTGCGGCCGGTGTGGTCGCAGGGTTCGAGGGTGACCAGGGCGGTGCCGCCGCGGGCGCGTTCGCCGGCGGCGCGCAGGGCGTGCACCTCGGCGTGCGGTCCGCCCGCGCGCTGGTGGAAGCCCTCCCCCGCGACCTCGCCCCGGGCGTCGAGCACGACGCAGCCGACGACGGGGTTGGGGCTGGTGGCGCCGAGTCCGCGCGCGGCGAGGGCCAGGGCACGGCGCATGGCGGCCTGTTCGGTCGCGGGCGCGGGGACGGCCACCGGTTCTCCTGCCTCTCGGGCACGGACTCCGGGGCCTGTCGGTGACGACAGAATTCGACGAGCGGCACCGGGAGTCGTCGCCGAGAGCCAGGGTGCGCCTTGCGGGAAGGCGGACCCGAAACCGACGGCGGCGTGCACGAATGCCCGCCCGCCGCGCACTGCCTCCCATCCGGACTTTCACCGTCGGTCCAGGAATTTCACCTGGTCAACCGGCCACTGGATGCGGCCGGGTCGCGGACTGTAACCGCCGGTTCGGAATTGCACCGACCCCGGAGTGCGCTGCTTCTGGTACGCACTCAGTCTGCCATCCCAGGGGCGGGCCGTACGAGTGAACAGCTGTGCGGTGGCTCACAACAGCCCCTCGGGCCGGTCACCGTATCCTTACCCGCAGTGACAAACGCGTGGCCGCGGGCTTGCGCGCAGGCGAAGGGACGGACGAGGGATGAGCACGATTCTGGTCACCGGCGGGACCGGGACACTCGGGAGCCTGGTCGCCGAGAAGCTCGGCGCCCGCGGCCACGAGGTCCGGGTCCTGAGCAGGCACGCCGAGCCCTACGCGGTCGATCTGCGGGACGGCCGCGGTCTCGACGCGGCGGTCGAGGGCGCCGAGGCGATCGTGCACTGCGCGAGCACCCCGCGCGGCGGTGACGAGCGCGCCGCCGGGCATCTGATCGCGGCGGCCCGCAGGCACCGGGTGCCGCATCTGGCGTACATCTCGATCGTGGGGGTCGACCGGGTGCCGCTGCCGTACTACCGGGCCAAGCTCGCCGTGGAGAAGCAGTTGGAGGAGTCGGGGCTCGGCTGGAGCGTGCTGCGCACCACGCAGTTCCACGAGCTGGTCCTGATGATCCTGGAGAGCAGCGCGCGGCTGCCGGTGATGCTGCTGCCGAAGGAGGTCAGCGACCAGCCCATCGAGGTGGCCGAGGTGGCCGAGCGCCTCGCCCGCCTCGCGGAGGGCGAGGCGGCGGGCCGGGTCGCGGACATGGGCGGCCCGGAGGTCCTGAGCTTCACGGAACTGGCCGAGGCCTATCTGCGCGCCTCCGGCCGCCGCCGTCGTACGGTGTCGGTGCCACTGGTCGGCAGGACGTACGCGGCGCTGCGCGAGGGCGGTCATCTGACGCCCGAACACGCCGTGGGCAAGGGCACGTTCGGGGAATTCCTCGGGACGCGGTTCGCGCGCGCCGCATGAACCGGGGGCCCCGGCGGGCAGAAGCTCCCGGGCGATTCCTTGCGGAGGGGGACGGCGGATGTCCGGGGCCGAGCGGATACGGCGCGCGCGGTGGGCGGTAGCCGCCGTCTTCTGTGTGCACGGCGCGGTCGCCGGGTCCTTCGCGACCCGGGTGCCGTGGATCCAGGACCACACCTCGGCCAGTGCCGCGCAGCTCGGCCTGGCCCTCGCCTTCCCCGCGCTGGGCGCCTCGGTGGCGATGCCGATGGCGGGCCGGGTCAGCCACCGCTTCGGCAGCCGCACCGCCCTGCGGCTGCTGCTCTCGCTGTGGACCCTCGCCCTGGTGCTGCCCGCGCTCGCGCCCGACCTGGTGCTGCTCTGCCTGGCCCTCGCGGTCTACGGGGCGACCTCGGGCATGGCGGACGTGGTGATGAACGCCCTCGGGGTGGAGACCGAGAACCGGCTCGGCCGCTCGATCATGTCCTCGCTGCACGGCTGGTGGAGCGCGGGCGCCCTGATCGGCTCGGCGGCGGGCACCCTCGCCGCCCACCTCGGCTCGGACGCCCGGCTGCACCACCTGCTCGCCGCGCTCACGCTCACCGCTCTCGGCCTGACCGTCTGCGGCGGGGTGCTCGACGTACGGGCCGAGGAGGACGAGTCGCCGCCGCCGCGGTTCGCGCTGCCGCCCGCCGCGGCGCTGCTGATCGGCGCGGTCGGCTTCTGCGCGGTCTTCGCGGAGGGGGCGAGCCTCGACTGGTCGGCGGTCTATCTGCGCGAGCAGCTGGGCTCCTCGGCGGGGGTGGCGGCGGCCTCCACCACCGGGTTCGCGCTGACCATGGCGCTGGCCCGGTTCGCGGGCGACCGGGTGGTGGACCGGCTCGGCCCGGTGCGCACGGTGCGCGGCGGCGGGGTGCTCGCCACCGCGGGCGGTCTCCTCGTGGTGCTCGCCGGGCACCCGGCGGTGGCGATGGCCGGGTTCGCGCTGATGGGGCTCGGGATCGCGGTGGTGGTCCCGCTCGCCTTCGCCGCGGCGGGCCGCAGCGGCCCCAACCCCTCGCAGGCGATCGCGGGCGTGGCCACGGTGACGTACACCTCGGGCCTGATCGCCCCCTCGGTGATCGGCGGCCTCGCCGATCTGACCAGCCTGGTGACCTCCTTCGCCCTGGTGAGCGCGCTCGCCTTCGGCCTGGTGCTGTGCGCGGGTGCCCTGCGCGGCGGACCGGCGCGGATCGGCGCGGACCGCGCGGGGACTAAGGCTTCACCAGCTCCTGAGCGGAAGACCTGAGGCGCTCGCTCCAGGGCTCGGGGCGCAGCGTGTCCGGGTGCAGGCGGACCAGGACGCGGGTGCCCCGGGCGTAGGTCAGCGCGCCGTCGGCGGAGCAGAAGCGGAAGCCGTAGGTGAGGCCGGTGCGGCCGAGGCGCTCGATCCACAGGTGGACGGCGTAGTCCCCGGTGCGGTTGACCGGGGCCTGGTAGCTGATGTGCAGCTCCTTGACGGCGTTGCACATGTCCCCGGCCGCGTGCCAGTCGCCCTCGAAGACGAAGCCGCGCTCGTTCCAGAAGGCGGTCCAGGCGCGCTCGACCATCAGCGGGTAGCGGGCGTTGTGCAGCAGCCCGAGGGCGTCGAGGTCGTCGAAGTGCACCTCCACCGGGACCAGGCTTCCGTACCGGAGGACGGAGGGGGCTTCGGTGGTCACGGGTGGCTCCTGGGTCGCGCGGCGGGTTCCCCCTCATCCTAAGCGGCTGCTCAGCAGGGATGCGGGGGCCGGGGCTGCGCCGCATCTCACATCCGCGGACCGCGCCGCGGTGCCCTCGCTCGCCGCGGGAGCCGTCCTGGGCGACGATGGCTGGGCGGGGTGCCCGCCGCCGTGCGCGGGCGCCCGAGGACCCCACCGAGGAGTGCGGTGCGCGAGGGCAAGGGCGAACGGCGGACGGATCCGGCCGGGGCCGCACAGGGCCCGCGGACCCTCGCCGACACCATGCTCGGGCTGCTGCGGAGCCCGGATCCCGGCTCCCTGCTCGCGGCCGCGATGGACGGCTGCCTGGCCCGCACCGGGGCCCGCGCCGGCACCGTGTACCTGCTCCAGGACGACGGCTGGCTGCGGCTGGCCAAGGGCCTCGGCCTCTCCGAGGAGCTGCTCGCCACGGTCCGGCTGATCCCGCCCGAGGCGGACCTGCCGCCGGTCGAGGCCGTCCGCACCCGGCGCCCGGTGCACATCCGCGCCGAGGAGTACCGGGGCCGCTACCCGCGCGCCCAGCTGCCGCCGGAGCCGACCGCCTTCGGCTGCCTGCCGCTGCTGGTGGACGGGCGCTGCCTGGGCACCCTGGCCGTGCAGCTGCCCGGGACCGAACCGCTCCCCCGCTCCGGGCAGCGCGAGCTCGAACTGATCGCGGCCACCTGCGCGCACCGCCTGGACCATCTGCTCGCCCAGGGCGCCGGATCCGAGGACGCCCGGCTCGACCAGGCGCTGCGGCTGCTCCAGGGGCGTTCGCGGGCGGCCCGGCTCGAACTGGCCATGGCCAACGCGGAGATCGGCTCCTTCGACTGGGACTTCGCCTCCGGCCGCGTCATCGGGGACGAGCGGCTCTGCCGGATCTTCGGCATCGGCCCGCACCACTACGACGAGGGCGCCGAGACCTTCTTCCGCGCCATCCACCCCGACGACCGGGTACGGGTCAACCGGCTCGTCCGCGAGAGCGTGGACACCGGCGTCTATCGGGCCCAGTACCGGATCGCCCGGCCGGACGGGGCCGAGCGCTGGATCGACGCCAGCGGCAAGGTGGTCCCCGACTCCCACGGCCGCCCCGCGGGCATGCTCGGGGTGGTCCAGGACCGTACCGAGCAGCATGCCCGGGAGGCGGGCAGCGCCGCCCGGCAGCAGTTCGTCCTCGACCTCTCGCGGGCTCTCAGCGAGGTCCTGTCGGTGCAGGCCATGGTCGAGAAGGTCTTCGACATCGTGCTGCCGGGACTCGGCGGCCTCGCCACCGCCCTGTACCTGCGCGAGGAGCGGGGCCTGCGCCTCGCGGGCTCCCGCGGCCCCGCCGGACGTGAGGCCCGGCGGCCCGACTGGCTCGCCCGCCCCGACCACGCGCTGCCGCGGGACCCGCAGGGCGAGCACCCGCTCTTCCTCGGCAGCCGGGCGGAGCTGATCCGGCGCCTGCCTCACCACGGCCCGCCTCCGGAGTCCGTGCACGCCGCGGCGCTGCTGCCGCTGACCGTCGAGGGCGAACCGGTCGGCCTCTGGATGATCTGCTACGCCGAGCCGCGGGAGTTCACCGCCGATGTGCAGGTGGCGCACACCGCGGCCGCCGGGCTCCTCGCCCAGTCCCTGGCCCGCGCCCGGCAGTTCGAGTCCCGCAGGCGCCAGCTGAACGAGCTCCAGCACCTGATGCTGCCGCGGCGCGTGCCCGGGGCCCCCGGGATCGAGACCGTGGTGCGCTATGTGCCCGCCGCCGAGGGCCTGTACGTCGGGGGCGACTGGTACGACGTCCTGCCGATGCCGGACGGCCGGGTGGTCCTCGCGATCGGCGACGTCCAGGGCCACAGCGCCGAAGCCGCCGCCGTCATGGGCCAGTTGCGTACCGCGATGCGGGCGCAGGCCAAGCCGGGCCCGCCGGTGGACGAGCTGCTGGCGCTCGGCAACCGCACCCTGTGCGAGCTGGACACCGAGCTGCTCGCCACCTGCTGCCTGGTCGAACTCGACCCGTCCCGCTCCGCGTTGACCGCGGTACGTGCCGGGCATCCCCCGCCGCTGCTGCTGCGCCCCGACGGGCGGGTACGGGAACTCGCGGTGCCCGCGGGGCTGCCGCTGGGCGCCTTCGCCGACACCGGCTACCCGGCCCTGACCGGCGCCCTCGCCCCGGGCGAAGTGCTGCTGCTCTTCACCGACGGCATGCGGGAGCCGCCCGGCGGCGGCCCCGAGGAGACCTTCGCCGAACTGCGGACGGCCCTCGTCCGCTGGGCGCACGGGGACGTCCCGCTCGGCACCCTCGCGGACCGGGCGGTGGCCTCCGCCCTGTCGCACGACACCTACGACGACCTCGCCGTGCTCCTCGTCCACCGCACCGGGTGAACTCCGCGCGGGCGGACGGCTTTCCCCCGTACGGAGGAAGCCGGTGCCGCGTTCGCGGTGCCCGGTCCCCGCTGCTGCCACGCTGCCTGCATGGCGCAGCTGGAAGAGTCCACGGTTGCCTCCGCGCGGCGGGTCGACGCGGTGGCGGCACGGCTGCGCGCCCTCGGCGCCGGCTGGCACGCGGCGGACGGGGTCGGGGTCTTCAACCGGGTCTATCTGACGGTCACCGAGGAGGTGGGCCGCCGTCTGGCGCGGGGTGCCTTCCGCGATCCCCGGGCCGCCGCCCTGCTCGACGTCCGCTTCGCCGAGCGGTACCTCGCGGCGGTCGAGGGCGCCGACCGCGGCGGCCATGTCCCGGCCTGCTGGCGGCCGTTGTTCCAGTACCGGCGGCATCCCGGGGTGCACCCGCTGCAGTTCGCGCTGTGCGGGATCAACGCGCACATCGGGCACGACCTCGCGCACGCGCTGCTCGACGCCTGCCACGGCCTCGGCTGCGATCCGCTGGAGCTGGAGGACGAGTTCGAGCAGGTCGGCGAATTGCTCCTGGCCCTGGAGGAGCGGATCCGGGAGGACCTGATGCCGGGGCCCGATCTGCTCCAGGTCGCCGATCCGCTCACCCATCTGCTCGGCTCCTGGAGCCTGGAGCGCGCCCGGGACGGCGCCTGGTCCGCCGCCCGGGCCCTGTGGGCGCTGCGTGAATTCCCGGGCCTGGCCGACGAGTTCGGGCAGCGGCTGGACGCGGCGGTGGGCCTGGTCGGCCGGATGCTGCTCACGCCGCTGCCGGACCGAACCGCCCGCCCCGGCGCCGCTCAGTCCTCCGGCAGCTCCACCGGCGCGATCTCCTCGTAGCGGTCGCCGGGTCCCGGATTGGTGGGATCGGTGGCACCGCCGAACTGGTGCATGACGCCCCAGACGGCGTTCAGGGCGGTCTGCACGGCGCCCTCGGCCCAGCCCGCGGTCCAGGAGACGTCGTCGCCCGCGAGGAAGATGCCGCGCTTGTCCGTCGGCAGCCGGTCCTGCATGAAGTGGGTGAACAGGCGCCGCTGGTAGCGGTAGTGGCCGGGCAGATTGGCCTTGAAGGCGCCCATGAAATACGGCTCGTTCTCCCAGGAGACGGTCACCGGGTTGCCGATGACGTGCTTCTTGATGTCCACCCCCGGGTAGATCTCGCCGAGCGATTTCAGCATGACCTCCATCCGCTCCCCGGCGGAGAGCGGCAGCCATTTGAGGCTGTCGTCGCACCAGGTGTAGGAGAGGCAGATCACCGCCGGGCGGTCGGGACCGTCGTCCAGGAGGTAGGTGCCGCGGGTCATCCGGTCGGTGAGCGTCATCGACATCGTGTCCCGCCCGGTCGGGCGGCCCTGCGCGTCCACCGCCTCGTCGAGCCAGAACGGCCGGTCCACCGGCACGAACAGCTTCGAGGACTCCATGTAGTGGGTGCGCTCCATCGCCGTCCAGTGGTCGATGGGGAAGAGCGCGTCGTCGCAGTCGATCTTCGAGAGCAGCAGCCAGGACTGCGCGGTGAAGACCGCGGCGCGGTAGGTGCGGATGTCCCCGGCCGCGTCCGTGACGGTGATCCGGTTGCCCGCGGTGCGGCGCAGCCGGGTCACCGCGGGGCGCGGGTCCCCGCCGTGCAGCGAGGAGAGCGAGGTGCCCGGCGCCCAGTGCACGATCTTGCCCGGCTCACGCGCCCAGAGCCGCAGCGGGAGTTGCTGGCTGCCGCCGACGATGCCCCGGTGGTGGTCGTCGGCCTCGGTGTAGACGACGCGCAGGATCTCCAGGATCGAGTTGGGGAAGTCGGTGTCCCAGCCGCCGGTGCCGAAGCCGACCTGGCCGAAGATCTCCCGGTGCCGGAAGGAGCGGAAGGCCTCGGAGGCGCAGAGGAAGCCGTAGAAGGTCTGGTCGTCGAGCTTCTCCACCAGGCGGGCCCAGATCTCCCGGATGCGCGGGACGTCCCGCTCGCGCAGGGCCCGGTTCATCTCGGAGAACTCGGCGCCCTCCTCCAGGCAGGCCGCCCAGGCCTCGGCCACCTGCCGGTAGACCTCGGGGAGGTCGTCGAGGGTGCGGGCGTAGTGGCTCTCCCCCTTGAGGTCGACCACGGTGGAGGGGGTGGACTCGGCCAGCGGGTTGGGGAAGGGCCGGGTGTCGAGGCCGACGAGGTCGATGTAGTGCTGGAGCGCGGTGGAGGACGGCGGGAAGCGCATGGCGCCCATCTCCGCGGTCAGTTCCGGGTCGCAGCCCTCGAAGCCGACGGTGCGCAGCCGCCCGCCGATCCGGTCGGCCTCGTAGACGACCGGCTTGAGGCCCATCTTCATCAGCTCGTACGCCGTGATGATCCCGGAGAGGCCGCCGCCGATCACCGCGACCTCGCTGCCGTGCTCGGTGGCGGGGATCTGGCCGAGCCCGGCCGGGTGGGCGAGGAAGTCGTCGTAGGCGTAGGGGAAGTCCGGACCGAACATGGTGATCGGCGGCTGCCGGCCGTCGCCGTGCGGGAGGGCGGTGGGCACCGTGGACGTCATGGGGTACGGGCTCCTTGCGCGGGTGGGTGCTGAGGGTGGAGACGTGCGGGGTCGGGGGGTGGAGACACGGGGGTGCCGGGGGTGGAGACCGGGGGTGCGGCCGCCGGGGCGCGGCGGGGTCAGTGGCCGGGGCCGTACAGCTCCGGGCGGCGGTCGGCCAGATAGGGGTTGGCCGCGCGGGAGGCGGCGAGCAGGGCCGGGTCCACGTCGGCGAGCAGCAGTTCCTCGCCGGGGCCCGCGCAGGTACTGGCGGCGGGCGAGGGTCCGGAGAGCGAGGAGTACCCGGTGAAGGTGAACTCCCCTTCCGTGCCGGTGCGGTTCACATAGGCCAGGTAGAGCTGGTTCTCGAAGGCGCGGACCGGCACCACGGAGCGGGCCACGAAGCGGTAGGGCTCCATCAGGGCGGTCGGCACCAGCAGCAGGTCGGTGCCGGAGAGGGCGTGGGCGCGGACGTTCTCCGGGAACTCCACGTCGTAGCAGACCAGCAGGCCGAGCCGCAGGCCGCCGAACTCGGCCTGCACGACGAGCTGTTCACCCGGGGTGAACCAGCGCTGCTCGTACTCCCCGTAGAGGTGCGTCTTGCGGTAGTTGGCCAGGCGCTCGCCCGTGGGGCCGATCAGCTGGGCGGAGTTGTACAGGCGCGTGCCCGCGCGCTCCGGGTAGCCGTAGGCGACGGCGAGCCCGTGGCGGACGGCGATCTCCGCGATCCCCCGGGCGCCGGGGCCGTCGGCGGGTTCCGCCAGGCGGGCCACCTCCTCGCCGATGGCGTAGCCGGTGAGGTACAGCTCCGGCGCGGCGAGCAGCGCGGCCCCCTCGGCGGCGGCGCGGGCGGCGGCCTCGTCGAGGAGCTTGAGATTGTCGGCGGGGAACCCGGGCCGTCCGGAGCTCTGCAGCAGAGCGGCGCGCAGCGCGGGCATGCGGAAACCTCGTGGTGCGGTGGGTGCGGGGAACGTCTCGACGGTACGGGCGGGAGCCGCCGTCGAACAAGGCGCGAGCGTTGCTCATCGCCGGGCCATTCATTGCGCGGCCACCGCGCTGAACAGCGATTTGTTGCGCCGGCGCCCGGAGGCGGGACCGGACGCCCGCCGCCTGTGGCCGCCGTCACGCGGCGGCCCGGGAGAGCGCCGGTGTCCACCTGCGGCGAGGGCTCCGCCTCCACCCGCCGGGGGACGCCGCCTCCCCCGTGCCGGAGCCCCTGCCCCTCGCGGTACGCATCCGCTTCCACCCGCAGGTGGAGGGCACGGGTGGAGAGCACAGGTGGAGGGCGCGGTGGGAGAGCGCGGTGGACGGCCGGGTGGGAAAGTCCTCAGCCCGGGGAACCGGAGGAGAAGCGGCGCAGCAGCGGGGAGAGGACGAGCACCGATTTGGTGCGCTCGACGAAGGGCTCGCCCGCGATGCGTTCGAGGACCCGCTCGAAGTGCCGCATATCGGAGGCGAAGACCTGGACGAGGGCATCGGCCTCCCCGGTGACCGTGGAGGCGGAGGCGATCTCGGGGTAGCGGGCGAGTCCGCGCTCGATGGCCTCGGGCGAGGTGTTGCTGCGGCAGTACAGCTCGATGAAGCCCTCGGTCTGCCGCCCGAGCGCCGCCGGGTCCACCCGTACGGTGAAGCCGGTGATCGCGCCGGTGGCCCGCAGCCGGTCCACCCGCCGTTTCACCGCGGGCGCGGAGAGGCCGACGAGCTGGCCGATGTCGGCGAAGGAACGCCGGGCGTCCTCGGCGAGGGCGTGCACGATGCGTTCGTCGAGTTCGTTCAGTGGCACCAGGGGTCGTTCATCTCTGTGCGGGGCGCCGGCGGTGCGGAAGGCGTCCAGGGTGGCGCCGCGTCCCTGGTCGCAGGGGCAGTAGAACACGCGCGCCCGGCCGGGAGGTTCCGGCCGGGCGGCTCGCGCCCCGGCGCCCGCGCGCGGACGGCGGGGCCGGGGCCCTCGGGTCCGGCCCCGGCGCCGGAGACCTCAGGTCCAGCTGGCGTGCAGCGGCTTGCCCTCGGCGTATCCGGCGGCGCTCTGGATGCCGACGATGGCCTTCTCGGCGAACTCCGCGAGCGAGTCGGCGCCCGCGTAGGTGCAGGAGGAGCGCACCCCGGCGACGATCGAGTCGATCAGGTCCTCCACGCCGGGCCGCTCCGGGTCGAGGAACATCCGGGAGGTGGAGATGCCCTCCTCGAAGAGCGCCTTGCGGGCGCGATCGTACGCGGACTCCTCCGAGGTGCGGTTGCGCACCGCGCGGGCCGAGGCCATGCCGAAGGACTCCTTGTACAGGCGTCCGTCGGGGGCCTGCTGGAGGTCGCCGGGCGACTCGTAGGTGCCCGCGAACCAGGAGCCGATCATCACATTGGAGGCTCCGGCGGCCAGCGCCATGGCGACATCGCGCGGGTGCCGCACCCCGCCGTCGGCCCAGACGTGCTTGCCGTGCTTCCTCGCCTCGGCCGCGCACTCCAGGACCGCGGAGAACTGCGGGCGGCCCACCCCGGTCATCATCCGGGTGGTGCACATGGCGCCGGGCCCGACGCCCACCTTGACGATGTCGGCGCCCGCCTCGATCAGATCGCGTACCCCGTCGGCGGCGACGATATTGCCCGCGACGACCGGCACCCGCGGGTCGAGGGCGCGCACCGCGCGGACCGCGGCGAGCATCGACTCCTGGTGCCCGTGCGCGGTGTCCACGACGAGGGTGTCCACCCCGGCCGCGAGCAACTGCCCGGCCTTGCCCGCCACATCACCGTTGATCCCGACCGCGGCGGCGATGCGCAGCCGCCCCTCGGCGTCGGTGGCGGGCGTGTAAAGGGTGGCCCGCAGGGCGCCGCGGCGGGTGAGGATGCCGGCGAGCCGTCCCTCGGCGTCCACGGCGGGGGCGTAGCGGCGGTTGGCGCCGTCCAGGCGGTGGAAGGCCTCGCGCGGGTCGATCCCTGCGTCCAGGAGCAGCAGGTCCTTGGACATCACCTCGGACAGCTGGGTGAAGCGGTCCACGCCGGTGAGGTCGGCGTCGGTGACCACGCCGAGCGGGCGGTGTTTCTCGTCGACCACGACCCCGGCGTTGTGGGCCCGCTTGGGCAGCAGCGCGAGCGCGTCGGCGACGGTCTGGGTGGGGGCGAGCACGATCGGGGTGTCCAGGACGAGGGGGCGGCCCTTGACCCAGGAGACCACCTCGGCGACGACCTCGATCGGGATGTCCTGCGGGAGCACGGTCAGTCCGCCGCGGCGTGCGACCGTCTCGGCCATCCGGCGCCCGGCGATCGCGGTCATGTTCGCCACCACGAGCGGGATGGTGGTGCCGGAGCCGTCCGGCGAGCTGAGGTCGACGCCCTGCCGGGAGCCGACGGCGGAGCGGCTCGGCACCATGAAGACGTCGTCGTACGTCAGGTCGTACGGGGGACGGATGTCGTTGAGGAAACGCACGTGCTGCACATCCCGGTGGATCAGAGGTGGCCCCCGGACAGGACAGCCAGGGGGAAGAGCACGTACCTCATTCTCCCACGCCGGGCCCGGGACCTGGCGTCCCGGAGAATCCTCCAGACCGGGCCGGGGCGGCTGGTGCGATCCGCCGGGGGTCTGTCCGCAGCCTCGCGTCCTCGCCCGGCGGGCGCCCGTACGGCCGCGTACGGCAGCGGCGCGGTGTCCGGCGGCGGACGCGCGGCGTCAGGCGGGCCCCAGGGCGAGGGCCACCGTCAGGGCGCCGTCCTGCCGCGCGGCCTCGCCGAAGATCTCCTGGGCGGTGTGCCACTCCCCCGGGGCCGCCCGGGCGAAGTCCTGCCAGCCGGTGACCAGCAGCAGCCGCCCGCCCGTGCCGCCGGTGAGGGCGGGGCTGTCGGTGAGGCTGTCGGCGAGCGCGTCCCAGTTCCGCCCGAACCAGTCGGGCAGCGCGAGGGCGCTCGCACAGCGGTCCATGAAGGCGGACTTGCCGCGCACCCCCGCCAGGTCGAGCCGTACCGCGCTCCAGCCCGCCTCGGCCGCCGCGGCGGTCAGGGACTGCTCGGTCATCTCGGCACCGCCTCTCAGAACGCCTTGTGCGCCTCGGTCTCGTACGGGCCGTGGCCCCGAAGTGGGCCGCGGGTCCCCCGCCCCTCCTCAGTCGCCGTCCGGGTCGGTCCTGGCGAGCGCGGACCGGGGCGCGGAGCCCGCGCCGAGCAGGAAGTCGGCCGCGGCGGTGTCCGTGACCAGGCTGGTGACCAGGCCCGAGCGCAGCACCGCGTCGATGGCGCCGGCCTTGCGCTGGCCGCCCGCGATCGCCACCACCTCGGGGATGCGGCGCAGCCGGTCGGCCTCCACGGTGATGCACCGCTCCCCCAGATCGCGCCCGACCCGGCGGCCCTGGGTGTCGAAGAGGTGCGCGGACATCTCGGCGGCGACGCCGAGCGAGGCGTAGTGGGCCCGCTCCTCGTCGGTGAGCATGTCGTGGACGGTGGAGATGCCGGGCTCCCAGGAGCCGATCGAGACGCAGGCCACGGTGACCTTGTCGAAGTACTCGAAGGCCCGGGCGATGCCGGTCTGGTTGCGCAGCGCCGCCGCGGTCGCGCTGTCCGGGAGCAGCATCGGGGCGTAGATCGGATGCGCCTCGCCGCCGGAGACCTGGGCCGCGCGGCGGACCGCCTCGACGGAGCCGCGCTCGGCGGTGCCCGCGTCGTAGACGCCGGTCAACTGCACGACGGTGCACGGCGGCAGGCGGTCCAGGGCCGCCGCCATGTGGATCGTGGAGCGGCCCCAGGCGAGGCCGAGCACATCGCCCTCGGTGACGAGTTCGCCGAGGAGTTCGGCCGCGACCTCGCCGAGGTTCTCCGGGTCGGGCGACTCCTCGGCCTCGGCCGGTGACTCGACGACGACGGCGTGCCGCAGCCCGTAGCGGGAGCGCAGGGCGTCGGAGCGCTCGGCGTCGAGTTCGGCGGGCACCCGGATCTCGATCCGGACGAGGTCGCGTTCGAGCGCGGTCTCCAGGACGCGGGCGACCTTGAAGCGGCTGACCCCGAACTCCTCCGCGATCTGGATCTTGGACTTGCCCTCCAGGTAGAACCGACGGGCCATCGCTGCTGCCTGTACCAGCTCAGCAGGCCCCATCCGCATGGCTGAACGCCCCCCTGACGTGCCAGACACGGCGGTCTCCTCACTGCTTGTCACACTGCGGGTTCGCGGTTCATCCTCGCAGATCCCGCGGGGTCGATCAGCCGCGGCGAAGGGCGTTCACATTCCCGTGGCCCGGCCGTGGCTCAGTGGCCGTGGGCCCAACTCGCCGCGGCGGTCGCCTTCTCGGCCTGCTCGCGCAGCGCCCGTACGGCCACCGCGGGGTCCTCGGCGCCGTAGACGGCGGACCCGGCGACGAAGACATCGGCCCCCGCCTCGGCGCAGCGCTCGATGGTGGCCGCCGAGACGCCGCCGTCCACCTGGAGCCAGAGTTCCAGGCCGTGCCTGCCGATCAGCTCCCGGGTGCGGCGGATCTTGGGCAGCATGATGTCGAGGAAGGCCTGGCCGCCGAAGCCGGGCTCGACCGTCATGATCAGCAGCATGTCCAGCTCGGGCAGCAGATCCTCGTACGGCTCGATCGGCGTCGCGGGCTTGAGCGCCATGGACGCCCGCGCGTTCTTGGCCCGGATCTCACGGGCCAGGCGCACCGGGGCGGCGGCGGCCTCCACGTGGAAGGTGACCGAGTCCGCGCCGGCCTCCACGTACTGCGGGGCCCAGCGGTCGGGGTCCTCGATCATCAGATGCAGGTCCAGCGGCGTCGAGGTGGCCCGGCTGAGCGACTCGACCACCGGCACGCCGAGGGTGAGGTTCGGGACGAAGTGGTTGTCCATCACGTCGACGTGCAGCCAGTCCGCGCCTGCTGCGGCTGAGGCCTCCTCCGCCAGGCGCGAGAAGTCGGCGGAGAGGATACTGGGGCTGATCTGAACGGCCATGGTGCCAAGACTGCCACGGCCGTGGGCCGCGGGTGTGGGCGGTGCCCCGCTCACCGCGCCGGGCGGCCGCCGCAGGACGCACTCGGGGTCCACTGCGGGAGCGGGACCCCCGTCCGCCACCCGCCCGGCCGAAGGACGTACATGGCCCACGCACCGGAGCAGCAGGTCCCGGCGGCCAGGAGCCGCTGGGCACGGCTGGTGTGCGGCAGGCGCACCAAGTGGCTGACGGTCCTGCTGTGGCTGGTCGTCATCGTGGCCCTGGCCCCGCTGGCGCAGAAGCTCACCGACGCGCAGGACAACGACTCCCAGTCCTGGCTGCCCGGCAGCGCGGAGTCCACCAAGGTGCTCGACGCCTCCAAGGACTTCCGCGCCGAGAACATCCCGGCGGTGGTGATCTACGCCCGCGAGGGCGGCCTCACCGCCGCGGACCGGGAGCGGATCACCGAGGCCGCGGCCGAGGTGAAGCCGCTGCGGGACCACGGCATCCGGGGCTGGGAGTCCCGGGGCCCGGTGTACGACAGGCCGCGCGACCCGCAGGCCGCCCAGCTCTACATCCCGATCACCATGAACGAGGAGAGCTGGGAGCGGATCTCGCCCGCCGTGGACTCGATCCGGGACGTGACCGGCCGCAGCGACGACGGCCTCTCGGTGCACATCACCGGTCCCGGCGGCACCTCCGCGGACTTCTCCAAGGCCTTCGCGGGCATCGACTCGACCCTGCTGCTGGCCGCGCTCGGCGTGGTGATCGTCGCCCTGCTCGTCACCTACCGCAGTCCGACCCTGCTCCTTGTCCCGGTGATCTCGGTGCTCGGCGCGCTGCTGACCGCGCAGGCGATCATCTATCTGCTCGCCGAGCACGCGGGGCTGACGGTCAACGGCCAGAGCGCGGGCATCCTCACCGTGCTCGTCTTCGGCGCCGGTACGGACTACGCCCTGCTCCTGGTCGCCCGCTACCGGGAGGAGCTGCGCCGCCACCACGACCGCCACGAGGCGATGGCCCTGGCCCTGCACCGGGCCGGACCCGCGGTCCTCGCCAGCGGCTCCACCGTCGTCATCAGCATGCTGGTGCTGCTCTTCGCGGAGATGAACTCGACCAGCGGGCTCGGCCCGGTCTGTGCGATCGGTGTCGCGGTGGCCCTGCTCGCGCTGCTCACCCTCTTCCCGGCGCTGCTCGTCATCTTCGGCCGGTGGATCTTCTGGCCGGTGATCCCGCACGAGGGCTCCGCGGAGCCCACCGAGCGGGGCCTGTGGGCGCGGATCGGGCAGCGCATCGACCGCAGGCCGCGCACGGTCTGGATGGTCACGGCCCTGGTCCTCGCCGCGCTCTCCTTCGGCATCATGCAGCTGCGCGCCGCGGGCCTGTCCAACGAGGACGCCTTCACCGAGACCCAGGACTCCACCACCGGCCAGAAGATCTCGGCACGCTACTTCCCGGCGGGCAGCGGCGACCCCCTGGTCGTCCTCGCCGACGCCGACCGGTCCGCCGAGGTCAAGCGCGCGGTGGCCCGCACCGAGGGCGTCGACCCGGCCTCCCTCGGCACCCCGCCGGGCACCGCGCGGGTCGAGGACGGACGGGTCCTGTTCGAGGCGACGATGACCGACCCCTCGGACAGCGCCGCCGCGAAGCAGACCGTGGAACGGGTCCGCGACGCCGCCCACGCGGTGCCCGGCGCCCAGGCCCAGGTGGGCGGCGGCACCGCCGCGCTGCTCGACGCCGACAAGGCCTCCACCCGGGACAACAAGGTGGTGATCCCGCTCGTCCTGGTGGTGGTGATGCTGGTCCTCACCGTCCTGCTGCGCGCGCTGGTGGCGCCCCTGGTCCTGATCGCGACCGTGGTGCTCTCCTACGCGGCCGCGCTCGGCATCAGCGCGCTCGCCTTCCGGCACCTCTTCGACTACGCGGGCGAGGACACCTCGTACCCGCTCTTCGTCTTCGTCTTCCTGGTCGCCCTCGGCATCGACTACAACATCTTCCTGGCCACCCGGATCCGCGAGGAGACCCGCAGACGGGGCACCCGCCCGGGCACCCTGACCGCCCTCGCGGCGACCGGCGCGGTGATCACCTCCGCGGGCCTGGTGCTCGCCGGCACCTTCGCGGCGCTCGGCACGCTGCCGGTCACCGGCTTCGCCGAGATCGGCTTCGCGGTCGCGGTCGGCGTGCTCCTCGACACCTTCGTGGTCCGGTCCGTCCTGGTGACCTCGCTCTTCCTCGACCTCGGCTCCCGGGTCTGGTGGCCCCACCCCCTCTCCCGCGCCCACCCGGAGGAACGCCCGCGGCAGGGCGCGCTGGACTGAGCCCGTCCGGGCCGAGACGTACTGGCCCGAGGTGCTCCGGACCCAGACGGACCGGCCCAAAGGCGCCCCGGACCGAGACGCTCTGCAGACGACCTCCGGGTACGCGTCGTACGTACGGTCGCGGTATCCGGCGATGGTGTCCGGCGGCGCGGTGCCGGGGCCCCGCTCAGTGCGGGACCGGTACCACCGCGACCGGGCAGTCGGCGTGGTGCAGGGCGACATGGCTGGTGCGCCCGAGCTGGAGGCCGTGCGCCGACTCGCCGCGGGGGACGGCGAGGACCAGCAGGGCGGCCTCGGCGGCGGCCTCCACGAGGACCAGCGGCGGCGGTCCCTGGACGGTCTGCGCGCTGACCCGGACCCCCGGGTGCTCCCCGCCCGCCTCGGCGAGGACCGCGCCGAGGTGCCGCTCGGCCCACCGCCGCTCCGCGGGCCCGGCCGCCCGCGTGCTCCCGGCCGGGGCCCGCCAGGCGCGTACCGCGACCAGTTCGCCGCCACGGCGGGCCGCCTCCCCGAAGGCGAACCGCAGCGCGGCCACGGCACCGGGCCCCTCGCCCACGCCCACCACCACGGGCCGGTCGGCCGCCTCCCGGTTGCGGGCGGTGCCGCGGGCCACCACCACCGGGCAGAGCGCGCGGGCGGCGACCGACAACCCGACCGAGCCCAGCATCATGCCGACCATGCCGCCGTCACCGCGGGGCCCGACCACCAGTTGCGCGGCCCCGCGCGCCTCCCGCAGCAGCACCTCGACCGGCTCACCGGCCTCGGTGACGGCGCTGAGCGGGACCTGCGGCTGCCGGGTGCGGGCCCGGGCCAGGGCGGTGCCGAGCAGCTGGTCCGCGTAGGCGTGCTCGTCGGGGCGGCGCCGCCCGGCGGCGGGCAGACGGCGCGCGTAGTGCTGCCACAGGGAGGCGTAGACGATCCGCAGCGGCAGCCCGGTACGGGCCGCCTGGTCCACCGCCCAGTCGACGGCCTGCCACCCACCCGCCGAACCGTCCACCCCGACCACCAGCTGCCGCGCCCCCGGCCGGTGGAGGCCCGCGGGGCGGCCCGCGAAGGCCGAACGGGCGGGCGGCTGCCGCCCGTTGGGAGTACGGGGCGGGGACGTGGGGGCGTCGGCCGTACGGCGGTGAGGCTCGTGACCATTGCTCGTACGGGGTGGAGGATCACGATCGTTGCTCGTACGAAGTGGTAGCTCACGACCGTTGCCCGTACGGGGTGGAGGCTCGCGACCGTCGCGCGTACGCGGAGGGAAGCCCCGGCCGTCGGCCGTATCGGCGTCGCGCGTACGGGCAGCGGGGTGCGGCCCGTCGCCGGGGCGGGGCGGGGCTGCTGCTGCGGCCGTGCTCGCGGTGATGCGGATCAGCTCCCGATCGTCAGCACCTGGTCCGCCGCCGGACGGTCCGTGGGCGGGGCGCCGCGGCGGAATGCGGTGATTTCACCGTGCCTCACCCGGGGCGGTCGGCGCCAGGGCCAGAACCGATCGGGGTTTTCGCCCGGCTTGTGCATCCGGGTCGCGCGCGGCCCATCCTGGAGTGGGGGCCCCGGGCCGTACGGCCGGGAGGACCGGCGCGGGAGCCGGGGCAGGAAGCACGCCGCGGGCTCCCGGGGGGAGAGAGCGAGGCAGGGCCATGAACGCCGACATCACCGTAGGTCTGGACGGGACCCCGGAGTCCCTGGCCGCGGCGGACTGGGCGGCCCGGGAGGCGCGGGCGCGCGGTGCGAAGCTGCGGCTGCTGCACGCCTGGGTGCTCCTGGAAGCCGAGGGCGCACCCGGCGACTCCCGGACCGGCATCCCGGAGGAGGACCGCAACCACTGGGCGAAGAAGACCGTCACCGACGCGGAACACCTGCTGGCGGAGGCGTACCCGGGGCTCCCGCTCAGCACCGAACTGGTCGCCGCCGACCCGGAGTCCGCGCTGCTCGACGCGGCCCGGGAGTGCGCGCTCCTGGTCCTCGGCTCCCAGGGCCTCGGCCGGACCGCCAGCTATCTGCTCGGCGCCGTCGCCCTGCGGGTGGTCGCACGATCCGCCGCCCCGGCCGTCCTGGTCCGCGCGGAGCCCGCCGGGGGATCCGCGTCCGTACCGCAGGCCGGTCCCGCGGACGCCTCCGCGCCGTCGCCCGGGCCGGGGGCGGGCGACCTCTCCGCACGGCCCGACGACCTCAGCGGCCCCGGCGATCCGGACCGACCCGGCGGGAAGGACCCGACCGGCCGGAGCACCCCGGCCGTACTCGTCGGCGTCTCCCCGTACGAACCGGCCGCCGCCGAGGTGCTCGACTTCGCCTTCGCGACGGCGGACCGGCACTCGGCGCCGGTGCACGCCGTGCATGTGCGGCAACTGCCCGTACCGATCTACGCGCAGGGGGATCCGGCCGTCGCGCCCGCCCTGGTCGAGAAGGCCCTGAACGGTTCGCGGGAGCAACTTCGGACGGTCCTCGCACCCTGGCGCGACAGGTATCCGCGGGTGCCGGTGCGCGAGACGGTCCGGCCCGGTTCCGCCGCCCGGATCCTGGTCGGCGAGAGCGCCGGGGCCCGGCTGCTCGTGGTCGGCCGCGGGCGCCACCCGGCCCGGCTGCGCCCGCGGCTCGGACATGTGGTGCAGGCCGTCGCCCACCACGCGCCCTGCCCGCTCGCGGTCGTCCCGCACGACTGAGGACGGGTGAGCGCCGTCCGGGCGTCAGGGGCCTCCGGGGCGGGAGCGGGCCCCGGCCCCCGCCTCATCAGGGCGCCCGGTCCCGCTCACGGCTCGCCGCACCACCGCCCACCGCCCGCTGTCCGCCGTCCGCTACCCGGTCCGGGCCGCGTACCGGCCTACGACCTTCTCCAGGTAGTTCACCCGCCTCCCGCCGAGACCGGGCAGCTCGGCGGGGGAACGGACGAAGGCGATCCGGTCCAGTTCCGGGTCGCGCCCCTGCGCCCGCTCCGCGGCGACCAGGGCCGCGAAGCGCTCGCGCAGCAGTCGGGCCGGACGGACGGGGGCGCGGAACAGGAGCCCGAGGGCACGGCCCGGGGCATGGGTGAGCAGCCACAGCGACAGCTCCTCGGGCGGGGTCAGGAGGCCGGTCTCCTCGGCCAGTTCGCGGGCCGCGTGCCGCCGCAGGGTGTCGAGGTCCAGGGGCTGGGCCCCGGCCGGTGGTTCGGCTCCCCCGCCCGGCAGTTGCCAGCGGCCGGGGGCGGCCGTCGAGGAGGACATCCGCCCCACCAGCAGGCCCCCGTCCTCGGCGGACTGCACCACGCCGACGAAGAGCGAGGGCAGCACGGTGTCGCCGCCCACCCGGCGCAGCGCGTGGATCCGGTACGTCGCCCTGGTCCAGGTGACGACCAGGCGGCCCGGCCCCTCCCAGTCGAGCCCCGACGCCCCGCAGACCGGCCCGTCGAAGAACCCGGGGTTGCCGCGGACCGCCTCCTCCCAGGCACGGTCCATGGCCTGCCGCTCCCCGGGCGGCAACCGGAGCGGGGGCCCTTCGACGAAGCGGATCCCCCGCACCTCCAGAAGATCCACCGGGCCGGAGGGCGGCGGCAGTTGCTCGCTCATGGGGGCATGCTTCCACGCCCGCCACGCCTCTCGGCGCCTCTCGGCGCCTCTCGTCTCCCGACGCCCGATGCCCGACGACTCTCGACGCCTGACGCCTGACGCCGCTTGGCGCTTCACGTCTCCCGGCGCCTCACGACTCCCGGCGCTCTCGGCCATCCGCCAGGTTCGGCCACCCGGCGAGATGTCCGGACCCGGCTCAGGACGGCGACCGGTCCCCGCTCAGGCCGTCCTCCGCAGCAGGGCCAGATACATCGCGTCGGTCCCGTGCAGATGCGGCCACAGCTGTACGTCCGGGCCCTCGCCGAGGGAGGGGACCGAGGGGAACAGGGGCCGTGCGTCGAGGAGTTCGGTGGTGCCGTCCTTGTGCACGTCGTCCACCACGGCGCGGGTCTCGGCCAGGTGCGGTGAGCAGGTGGCGTACCCGACGACGCCCCCGATCCGTACCGAGGCGAGCGCGCTGCGCAGCAGGGCACGCTGCAGCGGCGCGAAGCCCTCCAGGTCCTCGGGGCGGCGCCGCCAGCGCGCCTCCGGGCGCCTGCGCAGCGCCCCGAGGCCGGTGCACGGCACGTCCATCAGCACCCGGTCGAAGCTGCCGGGCGCCCACGGCGGGCGGGTGCCGTCGGCCGTGACGACCTGGTACGGGCCGGGGTTGCCGGCCAGGGCCTTGGCGACAAGCCCCGCCCGGTGCGGCTGCTTCTCGGCGGCGAGCAGGCTCGCGCCGCGCCGGGCGGCGAGCCCCGCCAGCATCGCCGCCTTGCCGCCGGGCCCCGCGCAGCCGTCGAGCCAGCGGGTGTCGCGGCCTTCGAGCGGAGCGGCGGCCAGGGCGAGCGCCACCAGCTGGCTGCCCTCGTCCTGCACGCCCGCGCGGCCCTCGCGGACCATGTCGAGGGCGCCGGGCTCACCGCCCTCGCTGAGCCGCACAGCATAGGGCGACCAGCGCCCGGGCAGCCCCTGCTCCTCCCCCAGCGAGTCCAGGACCTCCTCCGCCGTGGCCCGTCCGGGCCGGGCGGCGAGGGTGACCTCGGGGCGGTCGTTGTCCGCCTCCAGGAGGTCCTCGATCCCGGCGCGACCGCCGCCGAGCGAGTCCCACAGCGCGGAGACGATCCAGCGCGGGTGGGAGTGCATCACGGCGAGGTGGTCCTCGGGATCGTCCTCGTACGGCGGCGCCACCCGCTCCAGCCAGCCGCCCAGGTCGTACCGGGCGATCTTGCGCAGCACGGCGTTGACGAACTTCGCTCTGCCGTCGCCGAGCACCACCCGCGCCAGCTCCACGCTCGCCGAGACCGCGGCGTGCGAGGGGATACGGGTGCCGAGCAACTGGTGCGCCCCGAGCGTGAGGACGTCCAGGACCGGCGGATCGACCTCCCGCAGTGGCCGGTCGACGCAGTCCGCGATCACGGCGTCGTAGGTCCCCTGGCGCCGCAGCGAACCGTAGACCAGCTCGGTGGCGAGGGCGGCGTCCCGCGCGTCGAAGTCGCCCTTGGCACGGGCGGCGCGCAGCAGCGGGGGCAGGACGAGGTTGGCGTAGGCGTCGCGTTCGTCGACGGCGCGCAGGGCCTCGAAGGCGAGGATCCGCACCGGGTCCTTCTGGGGACGCCGGTAGGGCTTGGCGGACTTGCCGTGACTGCTGGACTTGCCGGGCTTGCCGCTCTTACGGGGACGCCGGTCGGGCTGGTCGTTCAAAGGTGCTCCGCTGCAGGATGGCCGCCCGGGAGGCTCCTCCCGGACGCGAGCCCGCCGGGGTGGCGGACGGATGGGTCGGACGCTCCAGCCTAGGTCCTGTCTGATAATTGATCTTGTGGTGGGTCGTGGTGAGTTGACGGATGCGGCGTGGTCGCGGATGGCGCCGCTGTTGCCGGGTGTTGATGGGCGGGGTCGTCCGTGGCGGGATCACCGGCAGGTGATCAACGGGGTGTTGTGGCGGTTGCGGACGGGTGCTCCGTGGCGTGATCTGCCGGAACGGTTCGGGCCGTGGCAGACGGTCTATGAGCGGTTCGCCCGGTGGGAGGCGGACGGGACTTGGGCCCGCCTGCTCGAGGAGGTCCAGGTCCGCGACGACTCGGTCGGGGCGGTGGAGTGGAGCGTGTCGGTCGACTCCACGATCAGCCGTGCCCACCAGCACGCATCCGGCGCCCGCAAAAAGGGGCAGCGTCGGGGGACGAACTGGAAGATCCGGAACGCGCGGCGGATCGTCAGGCGCTCGGCCGGTCCCGCGGCGGGCTGACCACCAAGGTCCACCTCGCCTGCGACGGCCGGGGCCTGCCTCTGGCCGTCCTCGTCACGCCGGGCAACATCAACGACTCCACCGCCTTCGACGCGGTCCTGGACGCGGTGAGAGTACCCCGGGCCGGCGTCGGTCGGCCGCGCCGCAGGCCCGACGCGGTCATCGCCGACAAAGCGTATTCGTCACGGGCGATCCGCCAGACGCTGCGGCGCCGGGGCATCCGAGCCGTCATCCCCGAACGGGCGGACCAGAAGGCCAACCGGATGCGGCGCGGCCGGGCCGGCGGCAGACCACCGGCATTCGACCGCGACCTCTACAAGGCCCGCAACGTCGTCGAACGCTGCTTCAACCGTCTCAAGCAGTTCCGCGCGATCGCCACCCGCTTCGACAAACTCGCCGACCGCTACAAGGCCGGCATCCGCCTCGCGTCCCTCATCCTCTGGCTCCGCAAACCCAGCCAAGATCATTTGTCAGACAGAACCTAGGGCCTGTCGTCAGAACTCCCCTCGTCGCCCGGAGGGCGGCGTCGCGGCGTCTGGTGCGTGCTCGCCGGGGGTACCCCCTGCTCGAAGAGCTGGGCGGAGTGCCGGGTGCAAGGCCTCGTACCGGACGTACTCGGCCTTGCACCCGGTGCGGCGAGAGCGCGTGCCAGGCGCCGCGACGCAGAGGGGAGTCCGACGGCAGGCCCCAGGGCCTGCCGGACACTGCGCGCCCGCCGGACAAGCGCCCCGTGCACACACTCCCGGCCGCGCCGAGCGCCGTAGGGCCGTCCCTCCGGGCGACGGCGCGCGGCGTACGAAGGCCCTGGAGGCGCGGTCTCCGAAAGTCCCTAGCGAGACGCGTCCGGCGCGCCCACCCGCTCGGCCGCCGCGATGCGCACCCCGCGGGCCCAGTCCGGCGCGCGCATCGGCTTCTTGCCCTGCGGCTGGACCCACAGCAGTTCGACGGCGTACGAGCCGGTGCCCACGTACACATTGTTCTTGCCGGCGGACAGCTCGCCCGGGGCCAGGTCGGTGTGGGCGGGGGCGGGGATCGCCTGGATGAGTTTGAGGCGCTCGCCGCGGAAGACGGTCCAGGAGCCGGGCGCGGGGGTGCAGCCGCGTACCAGCCGGTCGACGCGGAGCGCGGGGGCCCGCCAGTCGATCTCGGCGTCCTCCACGGTGATCTTGGGGGCCAGGCTGATCCCGTCGGCGGGCTGCGGCACGGCCTTCAGGCTGCCGTCCGCGATGCCGTCCATGGTCGCCGCGAGCAGTCCCGAACCGGCGAAGGCGAGCCGGGTCAGCAGGTCGCCGCTGGTGTCGGTGGGCCGGATCTGCTCGGTGACGGTGCCGTAGACCGGGCCGGAGTCGAGGCCCTCCTCGATCAGGAAGGTCGAGGCCCCGGTGATCTCGTCGCCCGCCATCAGCGCGTGCTGCACGGGGGCGGCGCCGCGCCAGGCGGGCAGCAGCGAGAAGTGGAGATTGACCCAGCCGTGCGCCGGGATGTCGAGGGCGACGCGCGGCAGCAGGGCGCCGTAGGCGACGACCGGGCAGCAGTCGGGGGCGATCTCCCGCAGCCGCGCGAGGAAGTCCTCGTCCTTGGGCCGCCCCGGCTTGAGCACCTCGATCCCGGCTTCCTCGGCGCGCTGGGCGACCGGGCTCGCGACCAGCCGCCGCCCGCGGCCCGCGGGGGCGTCGGGCCGGGTCACGACCGCGGCCACCTCGTGCCGGTCGGAGGCGAGCAGGGCGTCCAGAGCGGGTACGGCGACCTCGGGGGTCCCGGCGAAGACGAGCTTCATGGGTGGAGTGCGGCCTCTCGGGCGGAGCGTGACGGGCAACTCCTCAGTCTATGGGCCGGATGGACCGCCCGCCGCGGGGGCGTGCGTCCCGCCGCGCGCCATCCGCATATGCCCACGCGCCCCCTGGGCGTGACCATGGCGGGGGTGGCGCGTTGGTCAAGGAAGAGTTGACCAAGGGGTGCCTACGCGTACGCATCCCATCCGCTTCAACGCCGGTTCGAGAGGCTTGTTCATGGCCGACCACGCAACGCACGACGCCCAGGCACGGGCCAGCCTGCATCTGTTGGTGCGGGACATCGAGCGGGTCCGCCGGCAGGTGGACGCACTGCGCACCCTCACCGCCCAGTTGGGCAACGTCTACCGCCCGCGCCGCTCCGGGCCCTCCACGGGCTTCGTCGTCTACGGGCGGGCCCCGGCGCCCACCGTCCGCCTCGCCCAGGAACTCCGGGACAGCGTCGAGACCCTGGTGACCGCCGCCGTCGACTTCGACCGCTCGCTCGGCTTCTCCTGGGACGCGGTCGGCTCCGCGCTCGGAGTCACCAAGCAGGCCGTGCACCGGCGTTACGGTTCCCGGCGCGCCGCCACCACCCAGCCCGTCCCCGTCGACTCCGAGCACCCCGCGGAGACCCCCGCACCGGTCACCGTCGCCCAGCCGCTCCCCACGGTCCCGGCCGCCCGCACCATGCCGCCCCAGCCCTCGGCGGGCCCCCTGCGCGAGGAGCCCCGCCGCCCGCTCCGCGAGGACCAGCAGCCCCGCCCCGGCGCCTTCCCCGGCCCCCGCGGCGGCTGAACCAGCCGTCCACAGCACCCGGTCGAACCATCCACCCACCGGACCCGGCTGGCTCAACCACCCGGAGAACCACGGCAGTTGCGCCCCTCACGGGCTTGCGGTGAGGGGCGCCGTCGCGTCGGGGCGGGGTCTGCTCCCTTGACTTGAGAACGGCGCTGGGTACGTGAGAAGGGCGTCGGCGGCTCGGCATCGGATGCGTGGCGATCAGCCCGAGAGTCGGTGCGGGGCGCATGGCCGGAGAGGCAGGTGGACGACTGCCGCACGACCGGGGCCAGGCCAGGCCGGGGCCCGGTCTGGGGCGGGGCGGGGCGGCTGAAGACCGCCCGGCGGGCCTGCCCGAGATGCTGTCCGGCGGTTGTCGGCGACCCACCGGGGGCAGGGCCCTCCGGCAACCAGCAGCCCTCCGCCGGGAGTTCCCCTCCCCCTCTCCCCTCCTCACCCGATGTCCGGCGGATCCACCCGGATCCGTACCGGCTCCGCCCCGCTCCCCCCTGACCGCGCCAGTCGTCCCGCCTGCGCCGTCTTCAGTGCCGCGGCGAGGGCGGCGCCGCTGCCCGGCGGTACCCGGATCAGGGCCCGCTCCCACTGCTCCCCCGGCGGCGGGGCCCCCGTCCTGCGGGGCCGTGCGGGGTCGGTGACGGGCAGCGGGACCGGCCCCAACAGCTCGGCGTCGGTGGGGAGTTCGGCCTCGCGCAGGAAGGAGGACACCGCCTGCGGGGCACCGGAGACCGCGGCCATCCGGGAGACCGGGGGGAAGCCCAGCTCGGCCCGCTCGCCGAGTTCGCGTACCGCGTGCCCCACCGGATCCCAGCGCACCAGCGCCTGGACGGGACGCAGCCCCGGCTCGGCGACCACCACCACGGTGCCGCCCGCCTCCTGGCCCCGTACCAGCGCGGCCGCGCCGATCCACCGCCGCAGTGCCTCCTCGCCCGCCCGCAGATCGGGCCGCCCGAGCAGCGCCCAGCCGTCGAGCAGCAGCGCGGCGGCATAGCCCCCCTCGGCCACCGGCTCGGCCCCCGGAGTGCTGACCACCAGCGCGGGCGAGTCGGGAACCGTGTCCAGTACGTGCTCCCGCCCCGAGGTCCGCACCGGCACCGCGGGAAAGGCGCGGCCCAGCTCCTCGGCGGTCCGCCGGGCCCCGACGATCTGGGCCCGCAGCCGGAAGGCCCCGCACTCCTGGCAGTGCCAGCGCGGCTCCGGCTTTCCGCACCAGGCGCAGTGCAGGGTGCCGTCCTCGCAGGCCTGGAGCGCGCCCGCGCAGTGCCGGCAGCGGGCGGGCGTACGGCAGCGTTCGCAGGCGAGCTTGGGTACGTAGCCGCGCCGGGGCACCTGGACGAGCACGGGCCCGTGCCGGAGCCCTTCCCTCGCCGCCTGCCAGGCGAGACTCGGCAGCCGCGCGGCGCGGGCCGCCTCGTCCCGGGCCAGCTCGGCGTCGCCGACCGTGCGGATGAGGGGGGCGGCCCGGCGCACCTCGGCCCGTTCGGCCGTCAGCGGCTGCGCCCAGCCGGTGGAGACCAGCTGGGCCGCCTCCACCGTGCAGCTCCAACTTCCCAGCAGGAAACCGCATTGGGCGTGGGCGGCGCGCAGCAGCAGCACCTCGCGGGCGTGCGGCTGGGGGGCGTGCTGCTCGCTGTGGCTGCCGTCGCCGTCCTCCCAGAGGGCGACCAGACCGAGGTCGCGGACCGGGGCGAACATCGCGGCGCGGGTGCCGATCACCGCCCGTACCGAGCCCCGGTGGACGGCGAGCCACTCCCGGTAGCGCTTGGCGGGCCCGGCGTCGGCGGTGAGGACCGCGTGCCGCCCCTCGCCGAGCACGGCCTGCAGGGCGGCGTCCAGCCGTGCCACCGCGCGGCCGTCGGGCAGCACGACCAGCGCCCCGCGCCCGGAGGCGAGCGCGGCGGTCACCGCGAGCGCCAGCTCGGCCGCCCACTCGGGCCCCGGCAGCGCGGTCCACACCGCCCGCGGCGACTCACCGGCGCCGAGCGCCGCCACGAAGCCCGGCCCGCGCGCATACCGCTCCCAGCTCCCGGCCCCGGGCACCCCGGGCGGCGGCAGCGGCTCGGGGGAGGCCTTCTTCTCCGCCTGTGCGTTGCGCGGTGGAACGGCGAGCTGGAGCACATCCGCGAGGCTGCCCGCGTATCTGTCGGCGACCGCGCGGGCGAGGCCGAGCAGCTCGGGGCTGAGGACCCGCTCCGGCGACACCACCTGGGCGAGCGCGGCCAGCGGCCCCTGGTAGTCGGACTCGGCCCGCCGCTCGACCAGGAAGCCGCCGACCAGCCCGCCCCCTTCGCGGCGCCCCTTGTGCACCTGCCCCTTGCCGGCCCCGAACCGGACGCGCACCCGCACCCCCGGCTGGGCCTCGGCGTCGAGCTCCTCCGGGATCGCGTAGTCGAAGTACCGGTCCAGGTGCAGCGCCCCCCGGTCCACGAGCACCCGGCCGACCGGCAACTCCGGCGCCAGCGCCGCCCCCCGCCAGGTACGCGGTTTCGCCCGCGGCTTCTTCGCCTCCCGCACACTCTCCCGAATCAGCGCAAGCTGCTCCGGCGGCGCCCCCTTCCCGCCCCGCTCCTCCTGCTCGTCCCCGCTGCTCACACAGGAATTCCTACCAGACGGAACGGACAGCGCCGGAGTTGTCCACAGGCCGGCGACAACGACGGAAGCTCGTTGTCCACAGGCCTGGCGCCCTCCCCGTACCGCCTGGCCGAATGTGCACCCTCGACACCGCGGACGGTCCCGAGTTCGCTTCCGACCCGGACGAATCGGATGAGGCGGAAGCATTCCCCACCGGACGCGGAGTCTCCCAGGCATGCGCTTGGATGGGTGCGTGACCGTTCATGACACCGCCCGACAACTGCCTGCAATACCTGTCCTCCGTGATCACTGCCGTTCCATGGCCATGCTGGAGGCGATCCTCAGCCCTGAGTGGGAGTACCGCTACTACTCCTTCGACGCCCGCTGGTCCGAGGCGGAGGCCATGGCCTCGATGCGCGATGGGTCCGGCGACGAGTACTCGATCGTGTTCTCGGCGGCCGGCGCCTATGTGCGCGGGTTCGCGCATGAGTCACCCATGAGTCCGTATACCGAGGACGGGCCGTGGCCCGGCGTACTCGACGATGTGCCCGCTGTCTTCCAGTCGTGTGTCGAGGAACCGGCCTTCTCGGACAAGGACGGGATGCCTGTCGTCACCGCCTGCATATGGCGCGAGGCGGGGGACGATCACTGGAAGACCGGGACGATCGACTTCCCCGAAGCGGGAACGGGTGACCCGGACGGCGCCGCGGACTTGTTCGGTCTGCTGGTGGACCGCTCCGCGGAAGCATTTCAGCGCTGGGCCGAGGAATACTACGAGGCCTCGGTCGACTTGGTGGCGGTTCGGCACGTCCTCTCCTCGCGTCCGCTGACCGAAGCAGTGGTCCACGCGTTGAATCCAGAGATCACACCGGCGGACCTGGCAGAAGACGTCACGGAGATCGGCTATCCGCTGGACTGAAGCACAGAGCAGGGCCCGGCCCCTCCGAAGAGGTGCCGGGCCCTGGCTCGTCTGCGCGGAACTGCTCAGAGCCCCGCGGCCGCCTTGAGGGCAGGTACGCGGTCCGTCCGCTCCCAGGTGAAGTCCGGGAGTTCGCGGCCGAAGTGGCCGTAGGCCGCGGTCTGGGCGTAGATCGGGCGGAGGAGGTCGAGGTCGCGGATGATCGCGGCGGGGCGGAGGTCGAAGACCTCGGAGACCGCGGACTCGATCTTCTCCGGGGCGATCTTGTGGGTGCCGAAGGTCTCGATGAACAGGCCCACCGGCTCCGCCTTGCCGATGGCGTAGGCGACCTGGACCTCGCAGCGCGAGGCGAGGCCCGCGGCGACGACGTTCTTGGCGACCCAGCGCATCGCGTACGCGGCGGAGCGGTCCACCTTGGACGGGTCCTTGCCGGAGAAGGCGCCGCCGCCGTGGCGGGCCATGCCGCCGTAGGTGTCGATGATGATCTTGCGCCCGGTCAGGCCCGCGTCGCCCATCGGGCCGCCGATCTCGAAGCGGCCGGTCGGGTTGACCAGGAGGCGGTAGCCCTCGGTCTCCAGCTTGATGCCGTCGTCCAGGAGCGCCTTCAGTTCGGGCTCGACGACGAACTCGCGGATGTCGGGGGCGAGCAGCGAGTCCAGGTCGATGTCCGAGGCGTGCTGCGAGGAGACGACCACGGTGTCGAGGCGGACCGCCTTGTCACCGTCGTACTCGATGGTGACCTGCGTCTTGCCGTCCGGGCGGAGGTAGGGGATGGTGCCGTTCTTGCGCACCTCGGAGAGGCGCCGGGAGAGGCGGTGGGCCAGGCTGATCGGGAGCGGCATCAGCTCGGCGGTCTCGTCGCAGGCGTAGCCGAACATCAGGCCCTGGTCGCCGGCGCCCTGACGGTCGAGCTCGTCCCCCTCGTCCCTCTGGGAGGCACCTTCGACCCTGCTCTCGTAGGCCGTGTCCACGCCCTGCGCGATGTCGGGCGACTGCGCGCCGATGGACACCGAGACACCGCAGGAGGCGCCGTCAAAGCCCTTCTTCGAGGAGTCGTAGCCGATCTCCAGGATCTTGTCCCGGACGAGCTGGGCGATCGGGGCGTACGCCTTGGTGGTGACCTCTCCGGCCACGTGCACCAGGCCGGTGGTGATCAGCGTCTCGACGGCGACGCGGGAGGTGGGGTCCTCCCGCAGCAGGGCGTCGAGGATGGTGTCGCTGATCTGGTCAGCGATCTTGTCGGGGTGGCCCTCGGTGACGGACTCCGAGGTGAACAGACGGCGGGACACATCGCTCCCTGGGGTTGCAGCGGCTGCTGGCTGAGCATTGACGGACCCGGCCGGGAGCTGCGCCCGGCGTGGTGGTCCGCGACCAGTTTATCGGTCGGTACGCGCCGCCGGACCAGGTGTCTCCCTAGTTGAGAGCCCTGTGACCTGCGGCACGGGCATTCTGCTTCAGCAACACCCGGGATAGCCAGGGCCACGCCGCGTGATTCGGGCCCGTTCACAAGCCCGCCATATACCGGGTGACCGGCCACGGAACACCCGATTGTCGGCCACGCGGCGGCCAGGACCGGCCATGCTCCGGAGGGCTCCCGCGGACTCCGCGATTCCGGGGTCAGGAGGCGTCAAGCGGCGTCAGGAGACCAGACGGGCGGCGACCAGATCCCAGACGGTGTCGGCGAGGGCTTCCTTGGGACCGTTCGGCACGGGGGTCTCGCTGCCGTCCGCGCCGAGGACCACGGCCTCGTTCTCCTCGGCGCCGAAGGTCTTGGCCTCGCCCACCTCGTTGACCACCAGCAGATCGCAGCCCTTGCGGGCCAGCTTGGCGCGCCCGTTGACCAGGACGTCGTCGGTCTCGGCGGCGAAGCCCACCACGAGCTGGCCCGGGCGGGGCCGCGCGGCCGCGATCTCGGCGAGGATGTCCGGGTTGCGGACCAGCGCCACGGGCTCCGGCTCCTGGCCGTCCTTCTTCTTGATCTTCCCGGTGGCGTACGAGGCGGGGCGGAAGTCGGCCACGGCGGCGGCCATCACCACGGCGTCGGCGTCCGTGGCCGCCTTCACCACGGCCTCCCGCAGCTCCTTGGCGGTGCCCACGGGGACGACGTCCACCCCGGCCGGGTCGGGCAGTTGCGGGTTGGCGGAGACCAGGGTGACCCGGGCCCCGCGCGCGGCGGCGGTACGGGCGAGGGCGTACCCCTGCTTCCCGGAGGAGCGGTTGCCGAGGAAGCGCACCGGGTCCAGGGGCTCGCGGGTGCCGCCCGCGCTGATCACCACATGGCGCCCCGCGAGGGCGGGCTCGCGGATGCCGCGGGCGAGCACCCGGCGGGCCAGGGCGAAGATCTCGGCCGGGTCGGGGAAGCGGCCCTTGCCGGTGTCGGCGCCGGTGAGGCGGCCGACGGCGGGCTCGACGACCAGGGCGCCGCGGCGGCGCAGGGTGGCGACGTTCTCCTGGGTGGCGGGGTGCTCCCACATCTCGGTGTGCATGGCAGGGGCGAAGAGCACCGGACAGCGGGCGGTGAGCAGGGTGTTGGTGAGCAGGTCGTCGGCGAGGCCGTGGGCGGCCTTGGCCAGGATGTCGGCGGTGGCCGGGGCCACGACGACCAGGTCGGCCTGCTGGCCGATGCGCACGTGCGGCACCTCGTGGACGTCGGACCAGACCTCGGTGGCGACCGGGTTCCCGGACAGGGCCGCCCAGGTCGCCGAGCCGACGAAGTGCAGGGCCGCCTCGGTGGGCACGACGCGGACGTCGTGGCCGGATTCCGTGAGCCGCCGCAGCAGCTCGCACGCCTTGTACGCGGCGACTCCGCCGCTGACCCCGAGAACCACCTTGGGTTTGTCCACCGTCTGCCTCTCCCTGCTCGCCACCGTTGCCTGCCCGCCGAGGACAGCGCACGGCCGTGTCCACGCCACGGCCGGGTCCTGACACACCACAGGCCCGGCGGACACTCTTCCAGCTCTCGCTGGGAGGTGACCGCCGGGCCTGTCGTGAAGTTCACGATCTGGCGCCCGCGGGCGTCCCGATCCTGCTCGTCGGCTGCTTACTGCGCCGGGCCCTCGATGGCCTCGGAGGTGAGCAGACCGGCGTTGATCTCGCGCAGGGCGATCGAGAGCGGCTTCTCGTGGACGTGGGTGTCCACGAGCGGACCGACGTACTCAAGGAGGCCCTCACCGAGCTGCGAGTAGTACGCGTTGATCTGGCGGGCACGCTTGGCCGCGTAGATCACCAGGCTGTACTTCGAGTCGGTGGCCTCGAGGAGCTCGTCGATCGGCGGGTTGATGATGCCCTCGGGCGTGGTGATGGAAGAGGACACGCTCTACCTTCCGAACGATGAGACAGAATGAGACGGAACCGTGGAGTGACGGTGAGTGGTTCTCGGAGGCCGGGCCCCCGGTGTCACACCACGTCCATCAAGGCTAGCAGCTCGCGGGCCACGTCCTCGACGGCGGTGTTGACCAGGGTGGTGTCGAACTCCGACTCCGCGGCCAGTTCGATCTTCGCGGCGTCGAGCCGGCGCTCGATGACCTCCGGCGCCTCGGTGCCCCGGCCGGTGAGCCGGCGCACCAGTTCCTCCCAGGAGGGCGGGGCGAGGAAGACCAGCCGGGCGTCCGGCATCGACTCGCGGACGAGCCGGGCGCCCTGGAGGTCGATCTCCAGGAGCACCGGCTCCCCCGCGCCGAGCCGGTCGAGGACCGCGCCGCGCGGGGTGCCGTACCGGTTGCCCGCGAACTCGGCCCATTCGAGGAGTTCGCCGTTGGCGACGAGCTTGTCGAACTCCTCGTCGGTGACGAAGAAGTACTGCACGCCGTGCTTCTCGCCGGGGCGGGGCTTGCGGGTCGTCGCCGACACCGAGAGCCAGACCTCGGGGTGTTCTTTGCGCATATGGGCGACGACCGTGCTCTTGCCGACCCCGGAGGGGCCGGAGAGCACGGTCAGCCGCGGACGAGCGTCCGGGGGTACGGGGGTCGTCCCCCGGGATGTTGCAGCCATGGAGCGATTATCCAGGTTCCCGGCGGTGCCCGGAAACGTCAGGCCGCGCCACCGCCGAACTCGCGCTCCAGGGAAGCGATCTGGTTGGAACCGAGACCCCGCACACGACGGCTCTCGGAGATGCCGAGCCGTTCCATGATCTGCTTGGCGCGGACCTTGCCGACGCCGGGCAGCGACTCAAGGAGGGCGGAGACCTTCATCTTGCCGATGACGTCGTTCTCCTGACCCTGCTTGATGACCTCGTGGAGCGAGGCGCCGGAGTGCTTGAGTCGATTCTTCACCTCGGCCCGCTCCCGGCGAGCCGCGGCGGCCTTTTCGAGCGCGGCTGCGCGCTGTTCAGGGGTAAGGGGCGGAAGAGCCACGCCTACGTCACCTCGGATGTCGAACTGTCGGATACGGACCGGTGAGGAACCTAGCGGCACCCCACCTGGTGAGCAACGTGCAACGCGCTTGCCCGTTCACTCTCGACGGAGACTAGCGGCCATGACCGCTCCAGTCAGCGAGAACAGACGAAAAGTCCTGGTCAGCCTCGACCGAGCCCGACATTAACGGCATAACACCCGAGAATTTTGAGTTCCTGACCCCGCCGGGGGCGCCGAGCGGCGGCGGGCGGGCTCCGCCGGAGCGGTTCCGGCGCGCGCCGGGCGTCCCCGAGCGCGCCGGAGCACGCCCCGACCGGCCCGGCCGCGGCGGCTCCCGCCACGGCCGGGGCCGCCGGTTCAGGCCGTGCCGAGGGCCGCCCGGATCCCGTCCGCGTACCGGTCGGCGGCCGCGCGCAGCCCCGCCGGGTCCGGGCCCGCGCCGAGCACCGCGCGGCTGACGGCGGGCAGCACCCGGTCCGCCGCGCCCGCGAAGAGCCGGGGCAGATCCGCGGGGGTCGCGCCCTGGGCGCCGATGCCGGGGGCGAGCAGGGGGCCGTTGACCGCGAGGTCCTCTCCCGCTTCGGCGAGGGTGGCGCCGATGACCGCGCCGACCGAGCCGAGCGGCCGTGCGCCCGCGTTCTCGGCGGCGATCTGCCGCAGCATCAGCCCGGCCACGCTGCCGCCGTCCGCGGCGCGGGCCCGCTGCACCTCGACGCCCTCCGGGTTGGAGGTGAGGCCGAGGACGAAGACTCCGGTGCCGTGCGCGGCGGCCAGGTCCAGGGCGGGCCGCAGCGAGCCGAAGCCCAGGTACGGGGAGAGGGTCACCGCGTCCGAGAAGAGCGGGGCACCGGGGCGCAGATAGGTCTCGGCGTAGGCGGTCATGGTGGAGCCGATGTCGCCGCGCTTGGCGTCCATCAGGACCAGGGCGCCGGCCTCCCGGGAGCGGGCCACCGCCGTCTCCAGGACCGCGATGCCGCGCGAGCCGAAGCGCTCGAAGAAGGCCGACTGCGGCTTGAACACGGCCACCCGGTCGGCGAGGGCCTCCACGACGGTGTACGTGAAGCGTTCGAGGCCCGCGATGTCGTCGCCGAGGCCCCAGTCCGCGAGGAGCGAGGCGTGCGGGTCGATGCCGACGCAGAGCGGGCCGCGGGTGTCCATGGCCGCCCTGAGCCGGGTGCCGAAGGGTGCGAGCGGGCTCATGTACGGGCCTTCCGGGTGTCGGCGCCGACGGCGTCGGCGAGGGTGGCGTGGCCGCTGGCGCGCAGCCGGGCGGCGAGTTGCTTGTGCAGGGCCCGGGACCAGAAGGGGCCCTGGTAGACGAAGGCGCTGTAGCCCTGGACCAGGCTGGCCCCGGCGAGGATGCGCTGCCAGGCGTCCTCGCCGGTCTCGATGCCGCCGACCCCGATCAGGGTGAGGCGCCCGCCGGTCCGGGTGTAGAGGCGGCGCAGCACCTCCAGGGAGCGCTCTTTCAGGGGGGCGCCGGACAGGCCGCCGGTCTCGGCGGTGAGCTGCCCGGGCGAGCTGAGGCCCGCGCGGCCGATGGTGGTGTTGGTGGCGATGATGCCGTCCAGGCCGAGTTCGAGGGCGAGGTCGGCCACCGCGTCGATGTCCTCGTCCGCGAGGTCGGGCGCGATCTTGACGAGCAGCGGTACCCGGCGGTGCAGGACCGCCCGGTCCGCCGCCTCGCGCACCGCGGTCAGCAGCGGCCTGAGGTGCTCCACGGCCTGGAGGTCGCGCAGGCCCGGGGTGTTCGGGGAGCTGACGTTGACCACCAGGTAGTCCGCGTGCGGGGCGAGCCGCTCGGCGGACTTCACGTAGTCGGCGGCGGCCTCCGCCTCGGGGACCGCCTTGGTCTTGCCGATGTTGACGCCGACCACGGCCCGGAAGGCGGGCCTGCGGGCGGCGAGGCGGGCGGCGACCGCGGCGGAGCCCTCGTTGTTGAAGCCCATCCGGTTGATCAGCGCGCGGTCGGCGACCAGCCGGAAGAGGCGCTGCCTCGGATTGCCGGGCTGGGGCTCGCCGGTGACGGTGCCGATCTCGATGTGGTCGAAGCCGAGCATGGCCATGCCGTCGACGGCGGCCGCGTTCTTGTCGAAGCCGGCGGCGAGCCCGAAGGGGCCGTGCATGCGCAGGCCGAGGGCCTCCGTGCGCAGCTCCTCGAAGCGGGGCGCGAGGAGGGCGGCGAGGAAGGTGCGCAGGACGGGGACGCGGGCCGCGCGGCGGATCCAGCCGAAGGCCAGGTGGTGGGCGGCCTCGGGGTCCATCCGCCGGAAGACGAGCCGGAAGAAGAGTGCGTACATGGTGGTGGTGTCCTCATGAAGAGGGGGACACCTCTTCGGTGTCCCCCTCTCTCGGGTGCTAGTCGCGGTTCGCGGTCAGGTGCTCCGCGTGTTCCTGGAGGGAGCGCACTCCGACGTCGCCCTGGTTGAGCGCGTCGATGCCCTGGACGGTGGCCGCGAGCGCCTGGACCGTGGTCAGGCAGGGCACCGAGCGGGCGACCGCGGCGGTACGGATGTCGTAGCCGTCGAGGCGGCCGCCGGTTCCGTAGGGGGTGTTGACGATGAGGTCGATCTCGCCGTCGTGGATGAGCTGGACGATGGTCTTCTCGCCGTTCGGGCCCTCGCCCTCGGAGTGCTTGCGGACCACCTTGGCGTGGATGCCGTTGCGCTTGAGGACCTCGGCGGTGCCGGAGGTGGCGCAGAGCTCGAAGCCGTGGGCGACCAGCTCCCGCGCGGGGAAGATCATCGAGCGCTTGTCCCGGTTGGCGACCGAGATGAAGGCGCGGCCCTTGGTCGGCAGCGGACCGTAGGCGGCGGCCTGCGACTTGGCGTAGGCGGTGCCGAAGACGGAGTCGATGCCCATGACCTCGCCGGTGGAGCGCATCTCCGGGCCGAGCACGGTGTCCACGCCGCGGCCGCGGACGTCGCGGAAGCGCGACCAGGGCATCACGGCCTCCTTCACCGAGATCGGCGCGTCCAGCGGCAGGGTGCCGCCGTCGCCGCTCCTCGGGAGCAGGCCCTCGGCGCGCAATTCGGCGAGGGTGGCGCCGAGCGAGATCCGGGCGGCGGCCTTGGCCAGCGGCACCGCGGTGGCCTTCGAGGTGAAGGGGACGGTGCGCGAGGCGCGCGGATTGGCCTCCAGGACGTAGAGGATGTCCCCGGCCATGGCGAACTGGATGTTGATCAGTCCGCGGACCCCGACGCCCTTGGCGATGGCCTCGGTGGAGGCGCGCAGCCGCTTCACGTCGAAGCCGCCGAGGGTGATCGGGGGCAGCGCGCAGGCCGAGTCGCCGGAGTGGATACCGGCCTCCTCGATGTGCTCCATGACGCCGCCGAGGTAGAGCTCGGTGCCGTCGTAGAGGGCGTCCACGTCGATCTCGATGGCGTCGTCGAGGAAGCGGTCGACCAGGACCGGGCGGCTCGGGCTGATCTCGGTGGACTCGGCGATGTACGCGGCGAGCCGGGCCTCCTCGTAGACGATCTCCATGCCGCGCCCGCCGAGGACGTAGGAGGGGCGCACCAGGACCGGGTAGCCGATCTCGTCGGCGATGGCCTTGGCCTCGGCGAAGGTGGTGGCGGTGCCGTGCTTGGGCGCGGGCAGTCCGGCCTCGGCGAGGACCTGGCCGAAGGCGCCGCGGTCCTCGGCGGCGTGGATGGCCTCCGGCGGGGTGCCGACGACCGGGACGCCGTTGTCCTTGAGCGCCTGGGACAGGCCGAGCGGGGTCTGCCCGCCGAGCTGGACGACGACCCCGGCGAGCGGTCCGGCCAGCGACTCGGCGTGCACGATCTCCAGTACGTCCTCCAGGGTGAGCGGCTCGAAGTAGAGCCGGTCGGAGGTGTCGTAGTCGGTGGAGACGGTCTCCGGGTTGCAGTTGACCATGACGGTCTCGTAGCCCGCCTCGCTCAGCGCGAAGGAGGCGTGCACACAGGAGTAGTCGAACTCGATGCCCTGGCCGATGCGGTTGGGGCCCGAGCCGAGGATGATCACCGCGGGCCGCTCGCGCGGGGCGACCTCGCTCTCCTCGTCGTAGGAGGAGTAGAAGTACGGGGTCTTCGCGGCGAACTCGGCGGCGCAGGTGTCCACGGTCTTGTAGACCGGGCGGATGCCGAGGACGTGCCGTACCTCGCGGACGACGTCCTCGCGCAGCCCGCGGATGCCGGCGATCTGCGCGTCGGAGAAGCCGTGCCGCTTGGCCTCGGCGAGGAGTTCGGGGCCGAGCTTGTCCGCGGCGGCCAGTTCGTCGGCGATCTCCT
The DNA here is from genome assembly GCF_012273655.1 of Streptomyces physcomitrii. Lineage (GTDB taxonomy): Bacteria > Actinomycetota > Actinomycetes > Streptomycetales > Streptomycetaceae > Streptomyces > Streptomyces physcomitrii. Next base: position 103,546 of record NZ_JAAWWP010000015.1, read on the forward strand.
TGAGCAGGAAGAGCTGGTCGACGAACCAGGGGTCGATCTTGGTCGCCTCGAAGACCTCCTCGGGGGTGGCGCCCGCCCGGATGGCCTGCATGACGGCGTTGATCCGGCCGTCGGTGGGGCGCACCGCCTCGCGCAGCAGGTCCGCCTTGTCGCCGGGGTCGCCGGTGAAGGCGAACTGCGAGCCCGCCTTCTCCAGGGAGCGCAGCGCCTTCTGCAGGGCCTCGGTGAAGTTCCGGCCGATCGCCATGGCCTCGCCCACCGATTTCATGGTGGTGGTGAGGGTGGAGTCGGCCTGCGGGAACTTCTCGAAGGCGAAGCGGGGGGCCTTGACGACGACGTAGTCGAGGGTCGGCTCGAAGGAGGCCGGGGTCTGCTCGGTGATGTCGTTGGGGATCTCGTCGAGGGTGTAGCCGACGGCGAGCTTGGCGGCGATCTTCGCGATCGGGAAGCCGGTCGCCTTGGAGGCGAGCGCGGAGGAGCGGGAGACCCGGGGGTTCATCTCGATGACGATGACCCGGCCGTCCTCCGGGTTGACCGCGAACTGGATGTTGCAGCCGCCGGTGTCGACGCCGACCTCGCGGATCACCGCGATGCCGATGTCGCGCAGGATCTGGTACTCGCGGTCGGTCAGCGTCATCGAGGGGGCGACGGTGATCGAGTCGCCGGTGTGCACGCCCATCGGGTCGAAGTTCTCGATGGAGCAGACGACCACGACGTTGTCGTGCTTGTCGCGCATCAGCTCCAGCTCGTACTCCTTCCAGCCGAGGATGGACTCCTCCAAGAGCACCTCGGTGGTCGGCGAGAGGGTCAGGCCCTGGCCGGCGATGCGGCGCAGCTCCTCCTCGTCGTGCGCGAAGCCGGAGCCGGCGCCGCCCATGGTGAACGAGGGGCGGACGACCACGGGGTAGCCGCCGAGGTGGTCGACGCCCGCGAGGACCTCGTCCATGGTGTGGCAGATCACCGAGCGGGCGGACTCGCCGTGCCCGATCTTGCCGCGGACGGCCTCGACGACCTCCTTGAACAGGTCGCGGTCCTCGCCCTTGTTGATCGCCTCGACATTGGCGCCGATCAGCTCGACGCCGTACTTGTCGAGGGTGCCGTTGCCGTGCAGGGAGATCGCGGTGTTCAGCGCGGTCTGGCCGCCGAGGGTGGGCAGCAGGGCGTCGGGGCGCTCCTTGGCGATGATCTTCTCGACGAACTCCGGGGTGATCGGCTCGACGTAGGTGGCGTCCGCGATCTCCGGGTCGGTCATGATCGTCGCCGGGTTGGAGTTGACCAGGACGACCCGCAGGCCCTCGGACTTCAGAACGCGGCAGGCCTGGGTGCCGGAGTAGTCGAACTCGGCCGCCTGGCCGATCACGATCGGGCCGGAGCCGATCACCAGGACGGACTGGATATCGGTGCGCTTAGGCACGCGAGGCCTCCATCAGGGAAACGAAGCGGTCGAACAGGTACGCGGCGTCGTGCGGACCCGCTGCCGCCTCGGGGTGGTACTGGACGCTGAAGGCCGGCCGGTCGAGGAGCCGGAGCCCCTCCACCACCTCGTCGTTGAGGCAGACGTGCGAGACCTCTGCGCGGCCGAAGGGGGTGTCGAAGGGACCGTCGAGGGGGGCGTCGACGGCGAATCCGTGGTTGTGCGCGGTGACCTCGACCTTGCCGGTGGTGCGGTCCTGGACGGGCTGGTTGATGCCCCGGTGGCCGTACTTGAGCTTGAAGGTGCCGAGCCCGAGGGCGCGGCCGAGGATCTGGTTGCCGAAGCAGATGCCGAACAGCGGGGTGCCGCGCTCCAGGACGCCGCGCATCAGGGCGACCGGGTGCTCGGCGGTGGCGGGGTCGCCGGGGCCGTTGGAGAAGAAGACCCCGTCGGGCCCGGCGGCGTACAGCTCCTCCAGACTCGCGGTGGCGGGCAGCACGCGCACCTCTATGCCGCGCTCGGCCATCCGGTACGGGGTCATGCCCTTGATGCCGAGGTCGACGGCGGCGACGGTGAACTTGCGGGTGCCGTGCGCGGGGACCGTGTAGGCCGTGGCGGTGGCGACCTCGGCGGCGAGGTCGGCGCCCTTCATCTCGGGCGCCTGGCGGACCTCGGCCAGCATGGTGCCCTCGTCGGGCAGCGCGTTGCCGGAGAAGATGCCGACCCGCATGGCGCCGCGTTCGCGCAGGTGCCGGGTGAGGGCGCGGGTGTCCACGCCGCTGATGCCGACGACGCCCTGCGCGGCCAGCTCCTCGTCGAGGGTGCGCCGGGAGCGCCAGTTGGAGGGCTTGCGGGCGGGGTCGCGGACGACATAGCCGGAGACCCAGATCCGCCCGGACTCCGGGTCCTCGTCGTTGACGCCGGTGTTGCCGACGTGCGGAGCGGTCATCACCACGATCTGGCGGTGGTACGAGGGGTCGGTGAGGGTCTCCTGGTAGCCGGTCATGCCGGTGGAGAAGACCGCTTCGCCGAAGGTCTCCCCCACGGCCCCGTAGGCGCGGCCACGGAAGGTGCGGCCGTCCTCCAGGACGAGGACTGCGGGGACCTTCGCGGTCTCCCTGGTGGGGGTGCTCATGGTGTGGCGCCTTCCGTGAGGTACGGGGTGGTGTCGGTGGTGGCCAGGGTGGTGACGGCGGTGACCCAGTCGGCCTGGGCGGCGGAGCGGTCGAGCCGGAAGCCGGAGTCGATCTCCCGCCCGCCGTGCCGCCAGGTGACGATCAGCAGGCCGCCCTCGGTGAGGACCTTGCCCGCGATGCCCTTGTCGAGCCGGGCCCCGCGCAGCCGCCCGCGCGGTACGGAGAAGTCGGCGGCGCCGGGTCGGCGTACGTGCAGCCCCTCGGCGGTGAGGGTCAGCTCCGCCCGGCTCCGGGTGCCCAGGCCGTGCGCGACGATGCGGTCCAGCCAGTGCCCGGCGGTGGTCGAGCCGTGGTAGCGGCCGCTCGCGGTGAGCAGCGGCTCGCCGGGCTCCTCGGGGGCGGCCGGCAGCGGGGGCAGGTCGCCCTGCAGGGTGCCGCGCCACTTCCAGCCCTGGCGCATCAGCCAGTAGAGGAAGGCGACGAACACCGCGAGGCCCACGAGCCAGCCGATCCGGGGGGCCCAGTCGGTGACCTCCGCCGGCTTCTGCGCGGCGGCGAGGGAGGAGAGCTGATGGATCACACGAGTTTCCCGTCTGCGACTGTGGCCCGGCCCCGCAGCCAGGTGTGCGTGACGCGACCCGGCAGCTCACGGCCCTCGTAGGGGGTGTTGCGGCTGCGGGAGGCGAAGCCCGCGGGGTCCACCGCTCCACGGTAGGCCGGATCGACCAGCGTGAGGTTGGCAGGCTCGCCGGGTGAGACGGGGCGTCCCTGGCCGGTCAGGCGGCCGATGGCGGCGGGCCGGAAGGACATCCGCTCGGCGAGCTGGGCCCAGTCGAGCAGCCCGGTGTCGACCATCGTGTGCTGGACCACGGAGAGCGCGGTCTCCAGGCCGACCATGCCCATGGCGGCGGCGGCCCACTCGCAGTCCTTGTCCTCGTGCGGGTGCGGGGCGTGATCGGTGGCCACGCAGTCGATGGTGCCGTCGGCGAGGGCCTCGCGCAGGGCGAGCACGTCCCGCTCGGTGCGCAGCGGCGGGTTGACCTTGTAGACGGGGTCGTAGCTGCGGACCAGTTCGTCGGTGAGCAGCAGGTGGTGCGGGGTGACCTCGGCGGTGACGTTCCAGCCCTTGGACTTGGCCCAGCGCACGATCTCCACCGAGCCCGCGGTGGACAGATGGCAGATGTGCACCCGGGAGCCGACGTGCGCGGCGAGCAGCACATCGCGGGCGATGATCGACTCCTCGGCGACCGCGGGCCAGCCGCCGAGCCCGAGTTCGGCGGAGACGACGCCCTCGTTCATCTGGGCGCCCTCGGTGAGCCGGGGCTCCTGGGCGTGCTGGGCGACCACGCCGTCGAAGGCCTTCACGTACTCCAGGGCGCGGCGCATGATGACCGCGTCGTCCACGCACTTGCCGTCGTCGGAGAAGACGACCACCCCGGCCGCCGAGTCGTGCATGGCGCCCAGCTCGGCGAGCTTCTTGCCCTCCAGGCCGACGGTGACGGCGCCGACGGGCTGCACATCGCAGTAGCCGGACTCCCTGCCGAGCCGCCAGACCTGCTCGACGACGCCCGCGGTGTCGGCCACCGGGAAGGTGTTGGCCATGGCGTGCACCGCGGTGAAGCCGCCGGCGGCCGCGGCCCTGGTGCCGGTGAGCACGGTCTCGGAGTCCTCGCGGCCGGGCTCGCGCAGGTGGGTGTGGAGGTCGACGAGCCCGGGCAGCAGCACCCGGCCCGCGGCGTCGACCACCTCGGCGCCCTCGGCGCTCAGCCCCTCGCCGACGGCCTCGATCCTCTCGCCGTCGATCAGTACGTCCTGCGGGGCGCCGCCGAGCACCTTCGCACCTCGGATCAGGGTCTTGCTCATATCGGTCACTTCTCCTCGGTGGCGGGGGCGGGGGCGGTCTGCTGGGCGGTCTGGTCCTGGCCGCCGAGCAGCAGGTAGAGGACGGCCATCCGGATGGAGACCCCGTTGGCGACCTGCTCGACGACCGTGCAGCGCTCGGAGTCGGCGACCTCGGCGGTGATCTCCATGCCGCGGACCATGGGCCCGGGGTGCATCACGAGGGCGTGTCCGGGCATCCGCGCCATGCGCTCGCCGTCGAGCCCGTACCGCCGCGAGTACTCGCGCTCGGTGGGGAAGAAGGCGGCGTTCATGCGCTCGCGCTGGACGCGCAGCATCATCACGGCGTCGGAGGCGGGCAGCACGCGGTCGAGGTCGTAGGAGACCTCGCAGGGCCAGCTGCCGACGCCGACCGGCAGCAGGGTCGGCGGGGCGACGAGGGTGACCTCGGCACCGAGGGTGTGCAGCAGGTCGACGTTGGAGCGGGCGACCCGGCTGTGCAGGATGTCGCCGACCAGGGTGACCCGCTTGCCCGCGAGGTCCTGGCCGAGCCCGGCGTCCCGGCCGACCAGGCGGCGCCGCATGGTGAAGGCGTCGAGCAGGGCCTGGGTGGGGTGCTGGTGGGTGCCGTCGCCCGCGTTGACCACGGCGGCGTCGATCCAGCCGGAGGTCGCGAGCCGGAAGGGCGCCCCGGAGGCGCCGTGCCGGATGACGACCGCGTCCACGCCCATCGCCTCCAGGGTCTGCGCGGTGTCCTTCAGGGACTCGCCCTTGGAGACCGAGGAGCCCTTGGCGCTGAAGTTGATGACATCCGCGGAGAGCCGCTTCTCGGCGGCCTCGAAGGAGATCCGGGTGCGGGTCGAGTCCTCGAAGAAGAGGTTGACGACGGTACGGCCGCGCAGGGTGGGCAGCTTCTTGATCGGCCGGTCGGCGACCCGGGCCATCTCCTCGGCGGTGTCGAGGATCCGGACGGCGTCGTCCTTGGTGAGGTCGGCGGCCGAGATGAGGTGACGCATCATCGGGAGGGCTCCGTAAGAACGTTCAGGATTTTTCCGGCATGCTCCGCGCAGGGGTGCGCGGCACGGGCCGGTCGGAGTCGGTACGTCGCGGCGAGGGGCGCGCTAGCGCTCGCCGGTCTCTTCCGCGGCGGCCGCGCCGAGCAGGACCGTGTCGCGGCCGTCCTCCTCGGCGAGCTGCACCTTGACCGTCTCGCGCAGCGAGGTGGGCAGGTTCTTGCCCACGTAGTCGGCGCGGATGGGCAGTTCGCGGTGGCCCCGGTCGACGAGGACGGCGAGCTGCACGGCGCGGGGGCGGCCGATGTCGTTCAGGGCGTCGAGGGCGGCCCGGATGGTGCGGCCGGAGAAGAGGACGTCGTCGACGAGGACGACCAGGCGGCCGTCGATGCCCTCGGCGGGGATGTCGGTGCGGGCCAGCGCGCGCGGCGGGCGCATCCGCAGGTCGTCGCGGTACATGGTGATGTCCAGCGAACCGACCGGGATCCGCGCGCCGGTGATCTCCTGGAGCTTGGCGCCGAGCCGCTGGGCGAGGAAGACGCCGCGGGTCGGGATGCCGAGGAGGACCACGTCGCCGGCGCCCTTGGCGCGTTCGACGATCTCGTGGGCGATGCGGGTCAGGACCCGCGCGATGTCCGGGCCCTCCAGTACGGGGCGGGCGGAATCGGGGGCGGAGGCGCGCTGCGAACCGCGCGGCGCACTGCTCTGCGAACTGCTCTGGGCGTCCATACGAAACGGACCTCCTTCTCCGTCTCACAGGACGGTGTTAAAGGACGTCGAAATTGCGCCAGCCATCCTACCAGCAGCGATCGGGTCTCTCCTCACCGGCCGTCCACCCCGGCACACTCTTCCCTCGGAAGGGGCGCTCGGACTCCGTTCGGCTTGACGCATCCAAGTAACGCTGCGTAACCTCACAGTGAGTTACCAGCCGCGCGGCGGAGCCGCACGTCGTTACTGCGTCCGGGGAGCCTTATGTCAAGCGAATACGCCAAGCAGCTCGGGGCCAAGCTCCGCGCCATCCGTACCCAGCAAGGACTTTCCCTCCACGGTGTCGAGGAGAAGTCCCAGGGGCGCTGGAAGGCGGTCGTGGTCGGCTCCTACGAGCGCGGCGACCGCGCGGTCACCGTGCAGCGCCTTGCCGAGCTGGCGGACTTCTACGGGGTCCCGGTGCAGGAGCTGCTGCCCGGCGGCACTCCCGGGGGCGCGGCCGAGCCGCCGCCGAAACTGGTCCTCGACCTGGAGCGCCTCGCGCACGTACCGCCGGAGAAGGCGGGCCCGCTCCAGCGCTATGCGGCGACCATCCAGTCCCAGCGCGGCGACTACAACGGCAAGGTCCTCTCGATCCGCCAGGACGATCTGCGCACCCTCGCGGTGATCTACGACCAGTCGCCCTCGGTGCTGACCGAGCAGCTCATCAGCTGGGGCGTGCTCGACGCGGACGCGCGCCGCGCGGTCGCCACCCACGACGAAAGCTGAGCTTTCGGAAGAAACGTCACATCGAAGGGCGGGCCCGGAATTCCGGACCCGCCCTTCGTCTGTGGTGCTCCCCCGGGCAGGCCGCGAGAGCACCGGAAACGGCTAGTGCGCCTCGTCCCGGCGCAGGCTGGGCTTGAGCTCCTTCAGCCGGCCGAGGAGTCCGTTGACGAAGGACGGCGAGTCGTCCGTCGAGAACTCCTTGGCGAGCTGCACGGCCTCGTCCAGCACCACGGCGTCCGGGGTCTCGTCGACCCAGAGCAGCTCGTACGCCCCGATCCGCAGGATGTTGCGGTCGACGACGGGCATCCGGTCCAGCGTCCAGCCGACCGCGTACTGCGCGATCAGCTCGTCGATCCGGGCGGCGCGCTCGGCGTAGCCCGCGACCAGCTCCCTGGCGTACTCGCTGACCGGCGGCTGCCGGGTGTCGGAGCGCGCGTGCCGGATCCAGTCGGCGAGCACCGTCAGGACGTCGGTGTCGCGCTGATCGGACTCGAAGAGGATCTGGAAGGCGCGCTTGCGGGCCGTATTGCGGGCAGCCACGGTTAGCTGTTCACCCGGCCGAGGTAGTCGCTCGAACGGGTGTCGACCTTGATCTTCTCGCCGGTGGTGATGAAGAGCGGCACCTGGATCTGGTGGCCGGTCTCCAGGGTGGCGGGCTTGGTGCCACCGGTGGAGCGGTCGCCCTGGACGCCCGGCTCGGTCTCCTGGATGACGAGCTCGACGGCGGCGGGCAGCTCGACGAAGAGCACCTCGCCCTCGTGCTGCGCGACGGTGGCGGTGAAGCCCTCGATCAGGAAGTTGGCGGCGTCGCCGACGGACTTGCGGTCGACGTGCAGCTGGTCGTAGGTCTCCATGTCCATGAAGACGAAGTAGTCGCCGTCCATGTAGGAGAACTGCATGTCGCGCTTGTCGACAGTGGCCGTCTCGACCTTGACGCCGGCGTTGAAGGTCTTGTCGACGACCTTGCCGGAGAGCACGTTCTTGAGCTTGGTGCGCACGAAGGCCGGGCCCTTGCCGGGCTTGACGTGCTGGAACTCGACGACGGACCAGAGCTGGCCTCCGTCGAGCTTGAGCACCATGCCGTTCTTGAGGTCGTTCGTGGAAGCCACGGTTGCGGAATCTCCTGGACTGACGCGATGGACGACAAAGGCCCCGCCTCAGAGCGCGAGCAATTCCTTTGTCGTGATGGTGAGTAGCTCGGGTCCGCCGTCCGCCTCGGGGCGCACGACGAGCGTGTCATCGATCCGGACCCCGCCCCGGCCCGGGAGGTGGACCCCCGGTTCGACGGTGACCGGCACACAAGCGTCCAGTTTACCCATGGCCGCGGGGCCGAGCCGCGGGTCCTCGTCGATTTCGAGTCCGACCCCGTGTCCGGTGCGCGGCGCGAGGCCCTCGGTGTACCCGGCGGAGTCGAGCACCCCGCGGGTCACCCGGTCCACATCGCGGCAGGCGGCGCCCGGGGCGAGGGTCTCCCGGCCGGCCCGCTGGGCGGCGAAGACCACCTCGTACAGCTCGATCTGCCAGGGGGCGGGCGAGGTCCCGATGACGAAGGTGCGGCCGACCTCGCAGCGGTAGCCGCGGTAGGAGGCGCCGAGGCAGACGGAGAGGAAGTCGCCCTCCTCGACCCGGCGGTCGGTGGGCCGGTGCGCGGGCATGCCCGAGTGCGGGCCGGTGCCCACCGAGGTCGGGAAGGCCGCGCCCTCGGCGCCGTGGTCGACCAGGCGGCGCTCCAGTTCGAGGGCGAGGTGCCGCTCGGTGCGGCCGACGAGGATCGACTCCAGGAGTTCGCTCAGCGCCTGGTCGGCGATCTCGGCGGCGATGCGCAGACAGGAGATCTCCTCCTCGTCCTTGACCAGGCGCAGCCGCTCGACGGCGCCGCCGAGGTCGGCGAGGCCGAGCCGGGGCGCGACCTGGGAGAGGGCGCGGTGCCGGGCGACCGTCAGATGGTCCTCCTCGACGGCGAGCGACCTGGCACCGTCCGCGCCCTCGCCGACCAGGAGTTCGGCCGCCGCGACCGCGGCGTCCGCGCCGGGCGCCGCGAGCACGTGCAGCCGCAGGCTCTCGTCGGGCCGCCCCGTCTCGCCCTGGGCGCCCGGGGCCTCGGGGCACAGCAGCACGTCCTCCTTGCCGCCGAGCAGGACCGCGGCGCCGCTCGGGGCCGCCCCCGCGAGATAGCGGACGTTGGCCGGGCGCGAGACCAGGGCGGCTCCGCTGCCCGTCGCCGTGCAGTGATCCCTCAGCCGCTCGCGGCGGGCCGCGTACACCTCTGACATGAACCGAGCGTACGAGCGGGGCGCCCGCCCGGCTTTCCGGGCGCGTCCGACCGGACGAAGCCGGGAGCGCCCCGGTGGCCCGCTACTCCCCCGGGCCGCGGCTCACCACTGGGGCGGGCTGGTGAGGGCGCGGGCGAGGACCTCGTCGAGTGCCTGGGCGGTGGCGGAGACGTCCAGCTGGGAGTTGTCGATGATCGGCAGCCCGGAGCCGTACCAGCCGGCCATCCGGCCGTGGATGCCCGCGACCTCCTCGTCGGAGAGCCGCCGGTTGCCGCTGCGCTGGGCGTTGCGCTCCAGGACGACCTCCAGGCCCGGCAGCAGGACCACCGGCAGCAGCCCCGGGCCCACGTGCCGCTTCCACCCGCCGAGGCCGATCACCGGGCGGTCCGGGAAGACGGCGTCGTCGAGGATGCAGGAGATGCCGTTGGCGAGGAAGTTGCGGGCGGCGAATCCGCAGGTGCGGCGCGCGAGCCGGTACTGCGCCTCGGAGTTGTCGTTCCACCCGGTCTGCGGGTCGGCGAAGCCGGAGCGCACCCACTCCCGTACGTCGTCCAGGCTGATGTGCGCGGTGGGCACCCGGCGCCGGTCCGCCCAGAACTTCGCCACGCTGGTCTTGCCGGCACCGGCCGGGCCGATGAGCAGCACGGCGAGGGTGACGTCGGCGGCTCCGGAGGCGTCGACCGCGGGCGGCGGGGTGGGCATGGCCACCGGGGCGCCGGGCGGGAGCTGGATGTGCCCGGTGGTCTCCGGGGACGGCTGGCCGCCGTGCGGCTGCGCGGGCGCGGGGTGCGCGGCGGCGGGCGGGGGCGGCGCGGGTGCCGGAGGCGGAGGCGGCGCGGGTGCGGGGGGCGGTACGGGTTCGGCCGCCGCGGGGCGCGGGTGCTCCGGCGCGGGGGTGTCCGGCACGGGCGGCACGGGGCCGGGCGCGGAGGGCGGTACGGCTCCGGGCGCGGGCGGCACGGGGCCGGGTGCCGGAGGCGGTAGGGGCCCGGGTGCCGGAGGCGGTACGGCTCCGGGTGCGCGGGGCGGCACCGGGGCGGGCGGGGGTGCGGCTCCCGGGGCGGGGGGTCCCGGCTGAGGGGCGGCGCCGGGGACGGGGCCGCCGCGTACGGCGCGCATGCCGAGGGGGACCGTGGGCGGCTCGTTGGCCGCGAGGTGCGCGCCCCCGCGGTGGCCGGCCCGGGCGGTCGGCCCCGGCGCTCCCGGCGGCGGCAGCGGTGATCCACCTGCGTGCTGCATCCCGTGCCACTCCGTCTCGTACAGGCAACTGGCTTGGGGTGTACGGGTGTTGAGCAGCCCGCTTCCCCGCGGTGCGGCGCGGGAACCCCGACGAACGGTACCTTCCCCGCCCGGCGAAGAGTGAACGGCCCCGGGGCGCGCAAAGTGCCCGGCATCCGCGCCGGGGCGCACTCCGGCCTGTGGAAAAGGCCACGTCCGAGGGGCGGAACCGGGGCGGCCGTCTCCCCGTCCGCGCCCGGCCGCACGGCATGGCGGTGCCCCGGCGTCGGTGGACGCCGGGGCACCGTCGAAGGCAGGGAGGGGCCGCGCTACTCGGCCACCTCGCCGTAGGCCGCGAGGAGCACGGCCGGGTCGGGGCCTTCGAGGACCGCGGGCTTGGCGAGGCCGTCGAGGACGATGAAGCGCAGCAGGTCGCCGCGGGACTTCTTGTCGACCTTCATGGTCTCCAGGAGCTTCGGCCACTGGTCGCCGCGGTAGTGCAGCGGCAGGCCCACGGACTGCAGGACGGCGCGGTGCCGGTCGGCGGTGGCGTCGTCGAGGCGGCCGGCGAGCCTGCCCAGCTCCGCCGCGAAGTGCATGCCGACCGAGACCGCGGCACCGTGCCGCCACCGGTAGCGCTCGTTCTTCTCGATGGCGTGCGCCAGGGTGTGCCCGTAGTTGAGGATCTCCCGCAGCCCGGACTCCTTGAGGTCGCCGGAGACCACCTCTGCCTTGACCCGGATCGAGCGCTCGATCAGCTCCCCGGTGTGCGGACCGGCCGGGCTCCGCGCCGCCCCGGGGTCGGACTCGATCAGCTCCAGGATCACCGGGTCCGCGATGAACCCGGCCTTGATGATCTCGGCGAGCCCGGAGACGTAGTCGTCGGCCGGCAGCGAGTCCAGCGCGGCCAGGTCGCACAGGACCCCGGCCGGGGGGTGGAAGGAGCCGACGAGGTTCTTGCCCTCGGCGGTGTTGATGCCGGTCTTGCCGCCGACCGCGGCGTCGACCATGCCGAGCACGGTGGTCGGTACGGCGACCCAGCGCACCCCGCGCAGCCAGGTCGCGGCGACGAAACCGGCCAGATCGGTGGTGGCGCCACCGCCGACGCCCACGATCACATCGCTGCGGGTGAAGCCGGACTGGCCGAGCGCCTTCCAGCAGTAGGCGGCGACCTCGGCGGTCTTCGCCTCCTCGGCGTTCGGCACCTGAATGGCGATCGCCTCGTAGCCCTGCTCGGCGAGATCGGCGCGGATGCCCTCCCCGGTCCCGGCGAGGGCCTCGGGGTGGATGACCGCGAGGCGCTTGACGCCGTCACCGATCAAGGAGGGGAGTTCACCGAGGAGGCGGCGGCCGATGACCACCTCGTAGGCCTCGGTGCCCGCGGAGGCGCCGACCTCGATACGGATCGGGGGCTGGTTGCTCATGGCGTCTCCTGCCGGGGTTCCTGGGGCGCGGGCCCGGGGGCGGCGATCAGGTCCAGGGCGTCGAGGACGGCCTGGGCGACCTCCTCGGGGGTGCGGCCGCCGGTGGTGATCTCGGCGGTGGCGACCTCGGTGTAGAGGGGGCGCCGCTCCTCCATCAGCTCCCGCCACTGCTTGCGCGGGTTGACGGCGAGCAGCGGGCGGGCGACGCCGAGGCCGGTGCGCCGTACGGCCTCCTCGACGTCCATCGAGAGGTAGACGACGGGGCGTTCGGCGAGGAGTTCCCTGGTCGAGGCATCGAGGATCGCACCGCCGCCGAGGGCGAGGACCCCGGTGTGCTCGGAGACCGCGTTGCGCACCGCCTCGCGCTCCACGGCCCGGAAGTAGGGCTCGCCGGAGTCCACGAAGATGTCCGCGATCGGCCGCTTCTCCTCGGCGACGATGTCCGCGTCGGTGTCCCGGTAGCCGGTGCCGAGGCGCTGGGCGAGCAGCTCGCCCACGGTCGACTTGCCGACCCCCATCGGTCCGACGAGGACGAGCACGGGTCCGGTCACGGCGTTCACCGGATCCGCAGGTTGTCGAGGTAGGAGCGGACGTTGCGCCGGGTCTCGCCGACGCTGTCGCCCCCGAACTTCTCCGCCACGGCGTCGGCGAGCACCAGGGCCACCATCGCCTCGGCGACGATCCCGGCCGCGGGCACCGCGCAGACGTCGGAGCGCTGGTGGTGCGCGCTGGTGGCCTCACCGGTCTTCACGTCGACGGTGGCGAGCGCGCGCGGCACGGTCGCGATCGGCTTCATCGCGGCGCGCACCCGCAGGAGTTCACCGGTGGTGAGCCCGCCCTCGGTGCCGCCGGAGCGGCCGGAGGAGCGGCGGATGCCGTCGGCGGTGCGGACGATCTCGTCGTGCGCCCGGGAGCCGGGTACCCGGGCGAGGTCGAAGCCGTCGCCGACCTCGACGCCCTTGATCGCCTGGATGCCCATCAGCGCGGCGGCGAGCCGGGCGTCCAGGCGCCGGTCCCAGTGGACGTGCGAGCCGAGCCCGACCGGCACCTCGTAGGCGAGGACCTCGACGACGCCGCCGAGGGTGTCGCCGTCCTTGTGGGCCTGGTCGATCTCGGCCACCATCGCCTTGCTCGCGTCGGCGTCCAGGCAGCGCACCGGGTCGGCGTCCAGCTTCTCCACATCGGCCGGGACCGGGAGCACTCCGTACGGGGCCTTGGCGCTCGCCAGCTCGACCACGTGCGAGACGATCTCGATGCCCGCCGTCTCCTTCAGGTACGAGCGGGCCACCGCGCCGAGCGCCACCCGGGCCGCGGTCTCCCGGGCCGAGGCGCGCTCCAGGACCGGGCGGGCCTCCTCGAAGTCGTACTTCTGCATTCCGGCGAGGTCTGCGTGGCCGGGGCGGGGCCGGGTGAGGGGCTCGTTGCGGGCGAGGGAGGCCAGTTCGTCCGGGTCGACCGGGTCGGCGGCCATCACCTTCTCCCACTTGGGCCACTCGGTGTTGCCGACCATGACGGCGACCGGCGAGCCGAGGGTGAGCCCGTGGCGTACGCCGCCGAGGAAGGTCACCTCGTCGCGCTCGAACTTCATCCGGGCACCGCGGCCGTAGCCGAGCCGCCGCCGGGCGAGGTGGTCGGCCACCATGTCCGTGGTGATCGGCACGCCGGCGGGAAGTCCCTCCAGCGTCGCGACCAGTGCGGGGCCGTGCGACTCCCCCGCGGTCAGCCAGCGCAACCTGCTCAACGGTGCTCCTCATGCTCGCGACTGGAACTGCGGCAGGGCCCTACCCGGTGCGCGGCCCGGGCCCGCCGCCTCGATCCTCCCACGTCCCGGGGGTGGATCAGGCCGCCGGTCCATCTGGCGGACCGGGCGCCGCCCCGGGGTGCGGCGGCCTCGCGGCGGCCTTCCCGAGCGCGGGTTCAGCGCGCCGCGAGGGCCGCCTCGCCCGCCGCGCGCATGGCCGCGAGCGGTGCCCCGGCGCGGCCGGTCATCTGCTCGACCTGGAGCACCGCCTGGTGCACGAGCAGGTCGAGACCGCCGACCACGGCGCCGCCGCCCGTCGACCAGCGGGCGGCCAGGGTGGTCGGCCAGGGCTCGTAGAGCACGTCGAAGAGGATGCCCGGCGCGGCGGGCACGGCCGCCGCGAGCGCGTCGGTGGCCCCGGCCGGGGTGGTGGTGATCACCAGCGGCGCGCCGAGCGCCCGGTGGGCGTCGGCCCAGTCGGCGGTGCGGACCGCGACGCCGAGGCGGCGGCCCCATTCGCGCATCTCGGCCGCCCGCTCCTCGCTGCGGACGTAGGCCACCACCTCGCCCGCGCAGACCTGGGCGAGCGCGGCGAGGGCCGAGGAGGCGGTGGCGCCCGCGCCGAGCACCGCGGCGCTGTCCACCTTCTCCACTCCGCGTTCCCGCAGCGCGGCGACCATGCCGGGGATGTCGGTGTTGTCGCCGCGGCGCCTGCCGTCCGCGCCGAAAACCACCGTGTTGACCGCCTCGACCGAGGCCGCGGTCTCGCTGACCTCGTCGAGCAGCGGGATGACGGCGCGCTTGAGCGGCATGGTGAGCGAGAGCCCCGCCCACTCCGCGGTGCGCCCGGCCAGGAACTCCGCGAGCCCTGCCTCGTCCACCTCGAAGCGCTCGTACGTCCAGTCGTCCAGGCCGAGTTCCGCGTAGGCGGCGCGGTGCAGGACCGGCGAGAGGGAGTGGGCGATCGGGGAACCGAGCACCGCGGCCCGCCGACGGGTCATTCGCACTTGCCTTCCTTGCGGGCCTTGTTGAATTCCGCCACGTACTTCTCGTGCTCCTTGAGCGTCTTCGAGAAGGTGGTGGTCTTGCAGTCGATGGAGATGAAGAACATCCAGCCCCCGGAATCCGGCTCGATCGCCGCCTTCAGCGCGTCCTCCCCGGGATTGCCGATCGGCCCCGGCGTGAGTCCCCGGTAGAAGTACGTGTTGTACGGATCGTCGTAGGACCGGATCTCGCCGGTCGGGATGTCGATATTGCTCTTGTTCTTCAGGTAGTTGTACGTGGAGTCGAATTCGAGCTTCTGGTTGGTGACCGTATTGCTCGGCTTCAGGCGGTTGTAGACGACGGCGGCCATCCGGCGGAAGTCCTCGTGGGTGATGCCCTCGGCCTGGACCAGGCTGGCGACCGTGACCAGCTGCAAGGGGTCCTTGAGGTCCAGTTCCTCCGCCTCGGCCGCCAGGTCGTACTTCGCGTATTCGCTGTCGGCCCGCTTGACCATGCGCTCCAGGACGTCGGCGGGCTTCATGCTCTTGTCCACCGGATAGCTGGCCGGATAGAGGAAGCCTTCGAGCGGGTCCTTCCGCTTGCCGGCGTTCTCCGCCCATTTCGGCAGTCCGAGCGAGCGCCATTCCGTCTTGGCGACCTTCTGCGTGGTGCCGCCCGCTATGCCGAGCCGTTTGTCGATCTCCGCGTAGATCTGCGTATTGCGGCGGCCCTCGCCGATGATCAGCGCATTGCGGCTCTTCGGGTCCAGCATGAGCGTGACGGCGCTCTTGCCCGACATCTGCTCGCGCAGGGTGTAGAAACCGTGCTGGATGCGCTGGCCGTCCGGATTGTCGCCCTGGGCGTCGACAAAGGCCTGGACGCTCTTGACGATGCCCTTCTTCTTCAGGGCCTGTCCTATGTCGTAGCCGCTGGCGCCCGCCGGGATCTCCACCGAGACGGTGCCGCTGCCCTCGCCCGAGTAGTCCGGGGCCGGGCCGAAGCGGTCCTGGTAGAACTGGTAGCCGAAATAGCCACCGCCGCCGATCACCCCGGCGAGCAGCACGGTGGCCACCATGCAGGACAGGCCGCTGCGGCTCTTCTTGCCGCCGCCACCGCCGCCGCCCCGCCGCGCGGACCGGCCGCGCCGCCCCGCGCGCCCCTCTTCGAAGTCCTCGTCGTCCTCGTCGCCGCCCGCGAAGAAGGCGTGCTCGCCCTGGTCCGGACCGGGATCCCAGCCGGAGCCGGGACCGTCCGCCCCGGGGCGGGAGGCGGCCTCCGGCTGCGGGGGCCTGCGGCCGCCCTGCCCGGGCTGCGGCTCCTGGGGGGCGGCACCCTGCGGGCGGGTCTGCTGCCCCTGCCCCGCGGGGTCGCCGTAGTGGTCACCGGGGGCCCCGCCCTGCGGATGGCCGCCCTGACCGCCGGGACCTCCGTACGGGTCCTGCCCGCCGTACGAGTCCTGACCGCCGCGCGGATCGCGACCGGCGTACGGGTCCTGACCGCTGTACGGGTCCTGGCCGCCGTACGGATCCACCGGCACACCGGAGCCGTAACCGCCCTGGCCGCCCTGTGCCTGCGCGCCGCCGTCCCAGCCGGACTCGTACTGCCCGGTGCCGTAGGGCTGCTGCCCCCCGTAGGACGGGTCGCCTCCGCCGTAGGGCTGCTGACCGGTGTCGTAGTGCCCGGAGCCGTAGGGCTGCTGCGGGTGCTGACCGGTGTCGTACGGCTGCTGGTGGCCCGGGTCGTACGACTGCTGCGGGTGCCGGCCCGGGTCGTAGGGCTGCTGACCGGTGCCGTACTGCTGCCGGCCGTAGCCCTCGTGGGTGCCGTGGGTGCCCGTGTCGTAGGGCTGCTGGTACTGGCCGGTGCCGTACGGGTCGCCGGAGGCGTAGGGGTCCTGGCCGTAGGCGGGGTCGGGGGCGCCGTGCTGCCAGCTCTCGTACTGCTGCGGGGACTGGTCGCCGTAGGCGGGGCCCTGGCCCTCGGCCTGCTGGCCGCGGTATCCGTCCCCGTAGAGCGGGTCGTCCGGATGCCACGGATCGGGGCCCGGGCCCCGGCCATACTCAGTCATCGATCCCCTAGAGCCGCGAGGCGCGCCGCGTGGGACACGACAGCGACGCCGCCTCGGTTGCCTGCGGCCGGCTGTTCGAACACCGGCACATCGCGCGGAACGTTACCGTATCGCGATCAGACAACCACTTCGACGGGTTCACCGGGCGGAGCACCGGTGGTGCGCTCCGATTCCAGGGCGTTCTGGAGGATCACCACCGCGGCGGCCTGGTCGATCACGGACCGGCCCTTCTTCGACTTCACGCCGGAGGCCCGCAGCCCCTGGCTCGCCGTCACCGTGCTCATCCGCTCGTCGACCAGGCGTACCGGCACCGGAGTGATCCCCCGGGCCAGCTCCTGGGCGAAGAGGCGGATCTTGGCGGCGGCGGGGCCCTCGCGTCCGTTGAGGGAACGCGGGAGCCCGACCACCACCTCGATCGGCTCGTACTCCTCGACCAGGGCCCCGAGCCGCCGGTGGGCGGCCGGGACATCGCGTCCCGGCACGGTCTCCACCGGCGTCGCGAGGATCCCGTCGGGGTCGCAGGAGGCGACCCCGATCCGGGCGTCCCCGACGTCGATCGCGAGCCTGCGGCCCCGGCGCATCGCCGTGCTCACACCGTCTCGGCGACGAGGCGCTCGACGGTGGCGAGGGCCTCCCCGACGGCCGCCGGGTTCTGGCCGCCGCCCTGGGCGACGTCCGGCTTGCCGCCGCCACCGCCGCCGAGGGTCTTGGCCGCGGCGCGGACCAGGTCGCCGGCCTTGAGGCCCCGCTCGCGGGCGGCCTCGTTGGTGGCGATCACGGTCAGCGGGCGGCCGTTGGCCGTGGTGAACAGGGCGACCACGGCCGGGCGGTCGCCCGGGATGCGGCCGCGCACGTCCAGGACCAGCCTGCGCAGGTCGTCGGCGCCGGTGCCGTCCGGCACCTGACCGGTGACCAGGGCGACGCCCTTGATGTCGGCGGCGGCCCGGGCGAGACCGGCGGCGGCCTGGAGCACCTTCTCCGCGCGGAACTTCTCGATCTCCTTCTCGGCGTCCTTGAGCTTCGCCAGCATCCCGGAGATCTTCTCGGGCAGTTCCTCGGGCCGCCCCTTGACCAGCTCCTGGAGCTGGGCGACCACGGTGTGCTCCCGGGCCAGGAAGTTGTACGCGTCCACGCCGACCAGGGCCTCGATGCGCCGGACCCCGGAGCCGATCGAGGACTCGCCGAGCAGCTTCACCAGGCCGAGCTGGGCGGTGTTGTGCACATGGGTGCCGCCGCACAGCTCCTTGGAGAAGTCGCCGATGGTGACGACCCGGACCTGCTCGCCGTACTTCTCGCCGAACTCGGCGATGGCGCCCTGCTTCTTGGCCTCGTCGATGCCCATCACCTCGGCCTGGACGTCGAGTTCGCGGGCGAGGACCTCGTTGATCCGCTGCTCGACGTCGGTCATCACGGCCGTGGGCACGGCCGCGGGGGAGCCGAAGTCGAAGCGGAAGCGGCCGGGCTGGTTCTCCGAACCGGCCTGGGCGGCCGTCGGGCCGAGGGCGTCCCGCAGCGCCTGGTGGGTGAGGTGGGTGGCCGAGTGGGCGCGGGCGATGGCCTTGCGGCGCCGCACGTCGATGGTGGCCTGGGCGGCGGCGCCGACGGTCACCTCGCCGACCTGGACCACGCCCTTGTGCACGTACACACCGGGCACCGGCTTCTGGCAGTCGCGGATCTCGATCACGGCGCCGCTGTCCAGCCGGATCCGGCCGGTGTCGCCGATCTGGCCGCCGCCCTCGGCGTAGAAGGGGGTGCGGTCCAGGACGACCTCGACCTCGTCGCCCTCGGAGGCGGCGGGCGAGGAGACCCCGTCGACGAGCAGGCCGACGATACGGGACTCGCCCTGCTCGAAGGCGTAGCCGATGAAGTCGGTGGCCCCGGCGGCGTCGGCGATCTCGCGGTAGGCGTGCAGGTCGGCGTGGCCGGTCTTCTTGGCGCGGGCGTCGGCCTTGGCGCGCTCCCGCTGCTCCTTCATCAGGCGCCGGAAGCCGTCCTCGTCCACGGACAGGCCCTGTTCGGCGGCCATCTCCAGGGTGAGGTCGATCGGGAAGCCCCAGGTGTCGTGGAGCAGGAAGGCCTTGTCGCCGGGGAGGACACTGCCGCCCGCCGACTTGGTCTCGGTGACGGCGGTGTCGAGGATGTTGGTGCCGCCCTTGAGGGCCTTCAGGAAGGCGGCCTCCTCGGCGAGCGCGGTGCCCTCGACGCGCTTGCGGTCGGTCAGCAGCTCCGGGTACTGCTGGCCCATGGTGGTGATCACCACGTCGAGGAGCTGCTCGACGACCGGCCCGGTGGCGCCGAGGATGCGCATATTGCGGATGGCCCGGCGCATGATGCGGCGCAGGACGTAGCCGCGGCCCTCGTTGCCGGGGGTGACGCCGTCGCCGATGAGCATGGCGGAGGTGCGCATGTGGTCGGCGATGACGCGCAGCGAGACATCGGAGCCGGGGGCCGCGCCGTAGGCGACGCCGGTCAGCTCGGTGGCCTTGTCGATGACCACGCGCAGGGTGTCGGTCTCGTACATGTTCTGCACGCCCTGCAGGATCATCGCGAGGCGTTCCAGGCCGAGGCCGGTGTCGATGTTCTTGCTCGGCAGGTCGCCGAGGATCTCGAAGTCCTCCTTGCCGGTGCCCTCGCCGCGCTCGTACTGCATGAAGACCAGGTTCCAGATCTCCACGTACCGCTCGTCGTTGACGGCCGGGCCGCCCTCGGGGCCGAACTCGGGGCCGCGGTCGTAGTTGATCTCGGAACAGGGGCCGCAGGGTCCGGGGACGCCCATGGACCAGAAGTTCTCCGACTTGCCCAGGCGCTGGATGCGCTCCTTGGGGACGCCGACGACCTCGTGCCAGATCCGCTCGGCCTCGTCGTCGTCGAGGTAGACGGTGATCCAGAGCTTCTCCGGGTCGAGGCCGTAACCGCCCTTGTCCTGCGGGCTGGTGAGCAGCTCCCAGGCCAGCTCGCAGGCGCCTTCCTTGAAGTAGTCGCCGAAGGAGAAGTTCCCGCACATCTGGAAGAAGGTGCCGTGCCGGGTGGTCTTGCCGACCTCTTCGATGTCCGGGGTGCGCACGCACTTCTGCACGCTGGTCACGCGCGGGGCGGGCGGCTTGACCTGCCCGAGGAAGTACGGCTTGAAGGGGACCATGCCCGCGGGCACGAGGAGCAGCGTCGGGTCGTCCGCGATCAGCGACGCCGAGGGCACGACCTTGTGCCCGCGCTCTTCGAAGAAGCGCAACCAGCGGCGGCGGATTTCAGCCGACTCCATCAGTGGTCCTCATTCCGGTTGTACGAGTACGAGGTGTACCCGAAGGTCGGGTTCTTGCTGTGCTTGACGTGGTCGGGGGCGATCACCCGCTGCGCTGCGGGCAGTTGACCCGGCGCGGCCTCGCCGATGCCCAGGGCCTCGCCGAGCTCCGACTCGCGCTGGGCCATGTTGTGCCGGACGTCGAGGGCGAAGTCCTTGAGCCGGTGGCCCGCCTCGACCGCCTTGTTGGCGGCCTGCGCGGCGAGGCTCTCCGGGGTGAGCTGCTGGATCTTGCGGTTGACCTTGGTGGTGGCCCACACGCCGGCTGCTGCGCCCGCGGTGAACCAGAACGTACGGCGGAACATCGCTGGGTCAGTCCTTCTTCCGGTTGGCCCGTGCCTCGCGGCGGGCGCGGCGCGCGGCGGGCACGGTGCGGCCGACGATCACCGAGGCGGCGGGGGCGGGCGGTTCGGCGCCGGGGCCCTTGCGGCCGAGGGCGCGGCGCACTCCGTAGCCGAAGGCGGCCACCTTGACCAGCGGGCCGCCGAAGGTGGAGGCCACCGTGGTCGACAGCGCGTTGGCGTTGGAGGTGACCTCCTGGACATCGGAGGCGATGGCGTCGACGCGGTCGATCTGGGTCTGGGCCGAGCGGACCGCGGCCCCGGCGTCCGCGAGGAGCGGCACCGCCTGTTCCGTCACCTCTGTCACGAGTCTGGTCGTCGCCTTGAGCGTCTGGGCCAGCCTCACCAGGGCCACGGCGAGGAAGGAGACCAGAATCGCCCAGAAGACGGCCACCAGGATCCCGGCCACCTCACCACCGGACACTGTTGCACCCCTGCCTGAGACATCGCGTGTGTGCCGCGGGGCCGCACGTGCCCCGCACCCCGTTTCGCACCGAACGCTCGCTGCGGTCGGGAGAATCGAGAAAAACGTCCTCCGAGCCTATCGCGCCCCGGCCCGGGCCCCGTAACGCGTTTCGGCGTGCACCGGGGGCGAACAGGGGCCCCAACGCGAGCCCGCCGCCCCTTCGGCGCGTGAGCGGCGAAGAAGCGGCGGGACGGAGCGCGGAAGGCGCGGTGCTACGACCGGATCAGCGGGCGTAGTACTCGACGACGAGCTGCTCGTCGCAGATCACCGGGATCTCCTTGCGGTTCGGGTCGCGGTCCAGACGGAAGGCCAGGGCCTTCAGGTTGACCTGGAGGTAGCGCGGGGTCTCGCCCTCGGGGGCGAAGCCGCCCTCACGGGAAACCTGGAACAGCGGCTTCTCGCGGGAGCGCTCGCGCACCATCACGACGTCGTCCGGGCGGACACGGAAGGAGGGCTTGTCGACCTTCTTGCCGTTGACCTCGATGTGACCGTGCACGACCATCTGGCGGGCCTGGTAGATGGTGCGCGCGATGCCGGAACGCAGAACCAGGGCGTCGAGGCGACGCTCCAGCTCGATGATCAGGGCCTCGCCGGTCTTGCCCTGGACCTTGCTGGCACGGTCGTAGGCGCGGACGAGCTGGCGCTCGGAAACGTCGTACTGCGCGCGCAGACGCTGCTTCTCGAGCAGACGGACCTTGTAGTCCGAGTTCTGCTTGCGGCCACGGCCGTGCTCACCCGGCGGGTAGGGGCGGGCCTCGAAGTACTTGACAGCCTTCGGGGTCAGCGCGATACCGAGCGCACGCGACTTCTTGACCTTGGGACGGGACTGGTTCGGCACGAACCAACCTCTTTCTCTTGAATCGGCTCACCAGGGTTAGGGGAGGTCGCATCCGCAGACCGGGAATCCCGCCGTCTCCCGCCGCGAGGCGGAGGGCGGGCAGCCGCTCCCTGTTCTGGGCACATACGTGCAGCACGCGAGTGGCCCACCGCTTCTTGCCCCGGGGGGCGGAGGTGGTGGGCTGCCCGCGACACCTTCGACGGTGCGCGACGCTCCTGGAGATCCCGGCCGGGGCCGGGCTCCGGCTGCCTGTCCCGTTCTGGTGGTGCCGACCGGGGCCGGACACGGGACGCAGCGCTGGGGGAAGTCTACCGGCTCCCGGCAGGTGCCCCGAACCGGTCCCCCCGCTCCCGCCGGGGTCAGTCCTCCGTGCCCCTGCCGCCCTTGCCCGGGCGGTCCTCGCGGTTCCCGCCGGGGCGGTCCTCCCCCGCCCCGGGCGCCGGGCGGCCCTCGGCGAGGCGCTCGCGCACCCGCTCGACGACGTCCGCGTACCGGGCCTCGGCGCCGTACCGGGTGGGCCGGTAGTACTCCTTGCCCGCGAGGGCGTCCGGGGCGTACTGCTGCGGGGCGATGCCGCCGGGGACGTCGTGCGGGTAGAGGTAGCCCTGGGCGTGGCCGAGCTTGGCGGCGCCCTTGTAGTGGCCGTCGCGCAGATGCGCGGGGACCGGTCCGGCCAGGCCCCGGCGGACGTCCTCCAGGGCGGAGCCGATGGCGAGGGTGGCCGCGTTGGACTTGGGGGCGAGCGCGAGGGCGATGGTGGTGTGGCTGAGGGTGAGCGCCGCCTCGGGGAAGCCGATCATCGCCACGGCCTGGGCGGCGGCCACCGCGAGCGGCAGTGCCTGGGGGTCGGCGAGGCCGATGTCCTCGCTGGCGGAGATCATCAGCCGGCGGGCGATGAACCGGGGGTCCTCGCCCGCCTCCACCATGCGGGCCAGATAGTGCAGGGCGGCGTCCACATCGGAGCCGCGGATGGACTTGATGAGGGCGCTGGCCACGTCGTAGTGCTGGTCGCCGTCCCGGTCGTACTTCACCGCCGCGCGGTCGACGGACTCCTCCAGGGTGGTCAGGCTTATCTCCTCCTCCCCCTTGGCGAGGGCGGACCCGGCCCCGGCCTCCAGGGCGGTGAGCGCGCGCCGGGCGTCGCCGCCCGCGATCCGCAGCAGATGCTCCTCGGCGTCCTCGGGGAGGGTGACCGCGCCGCCGAGTCCGCGCTCGTCGGCGACGGCCCGGCGCAGCAGACCGCGCAGATCCTGTGACGTGAGCGGTTCCAGGGTGAGCAGCAGCGAGCGGGAGAGCAGCGGGGAGATCACCGAGAAGTACGGGTTCTCGGTGGTCGCGGCGATGAGGGTGACCCAGCGGTTCTCGACGGCGGGCAGCAGGGAGTCCTGCTGGGCCTTGCTGAAGCGGTGGATCTCGTCGAGGAAGAGGACGGTCTCCTTGCCGAAACCGCCGGTGGCGCGGCGGGCCCCGTCGATGACCGCGCGGACCTCCTTGACGCCCGCGGTGATCGCGGAGAGCTCCACGAAGCGCTTGTTGGTCGCCTTGGAGACGACATACGCCAGGGTGGTCTTGCCGGTGCCGGGCGGCCCCCACAGCAGGACCGAGGAGGGGCCCGCCGGTCCCCCGCCGCCCTCGCCGACCAGGCGCCGCAGGGGCGAGCCCGGCTTCAGCAGATGCTGCTGGCCGACCACCTCGTCCAGGGTGCGCGGACGCATCCGTACGGCGAGAGGACTGCTGCTCGGGTCCTTCTCCTGGCGCTCTTCGGCGGCGGCGGTGAACAGATCGGGTTCCACGTACGAAACCCTAGGCCACCCCACTGACAGCGCGGGCCCGGCCGGTGGCGCCGGGCGCCTTCGCGGACCGGTTCGGCCGGGACCCGGTTCAGCCGGTCCAGAAGTCCCACCAGCGGGTCAGGATGAGCATGCCGATGATGCCGAGGTGCAGCACCGGCAGCACCCAGGTGAACTCGCCGAAGAAGCCGCGCAGCCAGTGCGGGGCGGGCAGCAGGCCGCCGCGGATGTTGGCGGAGGTGACGTACCAGAACATCAGGATGGTGGCGGCCCAGGCCAGGCAGCACCACAGGCACAGGGCGTTGATCCGGTACAGGGACTGGAACTGCAGCCAGGTGCAGAAGCCGACGCCGAAGAGGGTGCCCGCGTTGAGGGTGAGCCAGTACCAGCGGGGGAAGCGGGCGCGGGCGAGCAGGCTCATGCCCACGCAGACGACTATCGCGTAGGTGACGAGGCCCAGCAGGGGGTTGGGGAAGCCGAAGGCCTCGGCCTGGTCGCTCTTCATGATGCTGCCGCAGGAGACGACCGGGTTGATGCTGCACCCGGGGGTGAAGTCCGGGTCCTCCAGGAGCTTGAACTTGTCGAGCGTGATCACCCAGGAGGCGAGCACCCCGGCCGCGCCGGTGAGCACCAGGAGCAGGGCGAGCGCGGTGCTGCCGCCCACCCGCCGCCCGGTGTCCGCGGCCGGGCGCGAGGAACCGGAGGAGGCCCCTTCGGTGGCTGTCTTCGTCTCGCTCATCACGCCGATCCGTCACTGTGGGGGTGGGCTCAGGGCAGAGACATTGTGCCGTACGGGACCCGATCGGCGCCGTTCGCTGTGGATAAGCGGAGCCTGTGGAAAACGCGGTATCGCGTACGGGAAGGCGCCTGTCGAAAGGCGCGCCCGCACGTACGGGAGCCCGCGCGTACACGCGAGGCCCCGGGGGCGATCCGCAGCGGACCAGTCCCCGGGGCCTCGCGCCCGACTCGGACCGGGCGGACCACCGGGCAGGGGCACACCCTCAGAGCCAGCGGCTCTCAGCTCAGCCGGCCCTCGGACAAGGCGACCCTCAGGCCGGACGGCCCTCAGGCAAGCCGCGCGAGCAGCTCGCCGGTCAGCGCGTCCAGCGGGACCGCGCTCTGCTCGCCGGACTCCAGGTCCTTGAGCTGGACGAGGTTTTCCGCGAGGTCCCGCTCCCCCGCGATGACCGCGAACCGGGCGCCGCTGCGGTTGGCGTTCTTCATGGCGCCCTTGAGCCCGCGCCCGCCGAAGGCGAAGTCGGCGGCGACGCCCTGCTTGCGCAGCCCGGTGACCACGCCGAACAGCACCCGCCGCGCCTCCTCGCCGAGCGGCACCGCGAACACGCTGGTGGCGGGCGGCAGTTCGAGGACGACGCCCTCGGCCTGGAGGGCGAGCACCGTGCGGTCCACGCCGAGCGCCCAGCCCACCGAGGGCAGCGAGGGGCCGCCGATCATCTCGGAGAGGCCGTCGTAGCGTCCGCCGCCGCCGACCGCGGACTGCGAGCCGAGGCCGTCGTGCACGAACTCGAAGGTGGTGCGGGTGTAGTAGTCGAGGCCGCGGACCAGCTTGGGGTCGTCCTCGTAGGCCACCCCGGCGGCGGTGAGCAGCTCGCGCACCTGCTCGTGGTAGGCCTTGCAGGCGTCGCAGAGGTAGTCGCGCAGCAGGGGCGCCCCGGTCAGCTGCTTCTGGACGGACTCGCGCTTGTCGTCGAGGACCCGCAGCGGGTTGATCTCGATCCGGCGGCGGGTGTCCTCGTCGAGGTCGAGACCGCGCAGGAACTCCTGGAGCGCGGTCCGGTAGACCGGCCGGCACTCCTTGTCGCCCAGCGAGTTGAGCAGGATCCGGAAGGTGCGCAGCCCCAGCGAGCGGTAGGCCTGGTCCGCGAGGACGATCAGCTCCGCGTCGAGGAAGGGGTCCTCGGTGCCGATGGCCTCGGCCCCGACCTGGGAGAAGTGGCGGTAACGCCCCTTCTGCGGGCGCTCGTAGCGGTAGTACGAACCCGAGTACCAGAGCTTGACGGGGAGCTTGCCCTCGTTGTGCAGATTGGCCTGGAGCGCGGCCCGCAGCACCGAGGCGGTGCCCTCGGGGCGCAGCGCGAGCCGGTCGCCGCCCTTGGTCTCGAAGGCGTACATCTCCTTGCTGACGATGTCGGTGGACTCGCCGACACCGCGCGCGAAGAGCTCGACGTTCTCGAAGCCGGGGGTCTCGACGTACCCGTAGCCGGAGTTCCTCAGCGGCGCCGCGATGGCCTCGCGTACGGCGAGGTAGGTCGCGGAGTCCGGGGGGATGATGTCGTAGGTGCCCTTGGGGGCCTGGAAGGTGTTCACGGGAGCTTTATCGTCACATTCCTCGTCGCGGGGCCGTGGAAGGATCCGGCCCCAGGCCGGCGGCCACCTGCCGCAGATACGGGTTGGTGGCGCGCTCCTGGCCGATGGTCGTCTGGGGACCGTGCCCGGACAGCACCACGGTCGAGTCGTCGAGCGGCAGGCACACGCGGCCCAGCGACTCGAGGATCTCCGGGTGGCTGCCACCGGGGAGGTCGGTGCGGCCGATGGAGCCGGCGAACAGCAGGTCGCCCGAGAAGAGGACCGGAGGGATCTCCGGGCTCTCGGGCATCCGGAAGGTCACCGACCCCTTGGTATGCCCGGGCGCGTGCGCCACACCGAACTCCATTCCGGCGAGCCGCAGCAGGGCACCGTCGGTCAGCTCCTGTACGTCGTCCGGTTCGCCCACGGTCAGCTCGCCCATCAGCGGCATCCCGATGGAGCGGCCGAGCGCCTTCTCCGGATCGCTCATCATGTAGCGGTCCTCGGGGTGGATCCAGGCGGGCACGTCGTGCGCGCCGCAGACCGGGACGACGGAGGCCACATGGTCGATGTGGCCATGGGTGAGGACGACCGCGACGGGCTTGAGCCGATGCTTCCTCAGCGCTTCCTCGACGCCCTCGGCGGCCTGGTGGCCCGGGTCGATGATCACGCACTCCTCGCCTGCGGCGGGGGCGACCAGATAGCAGTTGGTCCCCCAGGCCCCGGCGGGGAACCCGGCAATGAGCACGATCGTCCTTCGTTCGTCGGCGACGGTTCGGCCGGCCCGCGGCGGCGGGGAACGCGGCTGCTCAGAGCCTACCGGCGGAGCCGATCCCACAGCC
The DNA here is from genome assembly GCF_012273655.1 of Streptomyces physcomitrii. Lineage (GTDB taxonomy): Bacteria > Actinomycetota > Actinomycetes > Streptomycetales > Streptomycetaceae > Streptomyces > Streptomyces physcomitrii. Next base: position 130,014 of record NZ_JAAWWP010000015.1, read on the forward strand.
AACCCGTATACGGTACGGGCACCCTCGCGCCGGAGTCGGTACGGCGCGGGCCCGCAGCCGTCACGTACACACGCACGCGTACGCACACACGCACGAGGAGAGAGCCCGTGGTCAGCCAGGAACAGCGGCGCAAGCAGCTCGCCAGAGAGAAGCGGATACGGCAGCAGCAGCGCCGTGCGGCGGCGCAGCGCAGGGCGCGGCAGCGCACCATCCTGATCGGCGCGGCCCTGGGGCTGCTCCTCGTGGTCGCGGGCGGGCTCTGGGTGGGCGGCGTCTTCGACGGCGACTCCGGCGACAGCAGCGCCCAGGACCCCTGCGGCAAGCCCGCGGCGGGCAAGGTGAAGCCGCTCTCGTTCAAGAAGGAGCCGGCCCTCGCGATCGACAAGTCGGCCGACTACACGATGGAGTTGGACACCACCTGCGGCAGCATCGGCATCGCCATGGACGCCGGGGCCGCCCCGCACACGGTGAACTCCTTCCGCTTCCTCGCGGGCAAGGGCTACTTCGACCACACCCGGTGCCACCGGCTGACCACCGGCACCGTCAACGTCCTGCAGTGCGGCGACCCGCGGGGCGACGGCGAGGGCGACCCCGGCTACACGCTCGACGACGAGAACCTCAAGGACAAGCGGCTGCGGGGCGATGTCTACCCGGCGGGCACGGTGGCGATGGCCAACAAGTACAACGCCCAGACCGGCAAGGGCCGCGACTCGGGCGGCAGCCAGTTCTTCCTGGTCTACCGGGACACCCAACTGCCGCCGGACTACACGCCGTTCGGGACCGTCTCGAAGAGCGGTATGAAGGTGCTGAAGAAGATCGCGGACGCGGGCGAGGACTCGGGCGGCGGCGACGGGGCGCCGAACGCCACGGTGGTCATCGACAAGGCCACCGTGCGCACCTCCTGACCGGGGGCGGGGCGGGGCGGGCGGTGCGCGGACACTGTTCGCACCGGGGGGCGCACGCGGCGTCATCAAGCGCTGCCGGGGGCTCCCGCCTCGTAAGTTCGGTCGCGCGGGATGCGGACAGCCGCCCCGCCGGTCGCCTATGTTTGCGGTGACGAACTGTGGACGATGCCCGGGGGCGGCAGTACCCGAGGGGCATCATGTGGAGGAGGCGCTGTGAGCAGCGACCCGTGGGGCCGCGTCGACGAGACGGGCACCGTGTACGTGCGTACGGCCGACGGTGAGAAGGTCGTCGGTTCCTGGCAGGCCGGATCCCCGGACGAGGCCCTGGCCTATTTCGAGCGCAAGTACGAGGGCCTGGTTGTGGAGATCGGCCTCCTCGAACGCCGGGTGAAGACCACCGACCTGTCGGCCAAGGACGCCCAGACCGCCGTCGACCACCTGCGCGAGCAGGTGGACGCCCACCATGCGGTCGGCGATCTCCAGGCCCTGCGCGACCGTCTCGACAAGCTCGTCGGGACGGTCGAGGCGCGGCGTGAGGAGCGCAAGGTCCAGAAGGCCAAGCAGTCCGACGAGGCGCGGCAGGCCAAGGAGAATCTGGTCGCCGAGGCGGAGGAGCTGGCGCGGAGCGAGCAGTGGCGTTCGGCGGGCGAGCGGCTGCGGGCCCTGGTGGACACCTGGAAGGGGCTGCCGCGTCTGGACCGCAAGTCCGACGACGAGCTCTGGCACCGCTTCTCGCACGCCCGCTCGGCCTTCTCCAAGCGGCGCAAGGCGCACTTCGCCTCGCTGGACGCGCAGCGCGAGGAGGCCCGCAAGACCAAGGAGCGGCTGGTCTCGGAGGCCGAGTCGCTCTCCGGCTCGACCGACTGGGGCGGCACCGCGGCGCGCTACCGCGAGCTGATGGGCGAGTGGAAGGCGGCGGGCCGCGCCCAGCGCGAGCACGAGGACGATCTGTGGAACCGCTTCCGCGGCGCCCAGGACGTCTTCTTCGCCGCCCGCGGCGCGGTCTTCGCGGAGCGGGACGCGGAGCAGACGGAGAACCTCAAGCTGAAGGAGGAGCTGGCCGCCGAGGCGGAGCGGCTGCTGCCGGTGACCGACCTCAAGTCGGCCCGGGCGGCCTTCCGTTCGCTCAACGAGCGCTGGGAGGCCATCGGCCACGTACCGCGTGACGCCCGCCCGAAGGTGGAGGGCCGGATGCACGCGGTGGAGCGTGCGCTGCAGGACTCCGAGGAGGCCGAGTGGCGCCGCACCAACCCGGAGGCGCGGGCCCGCGCGGAGGGCCTGACCGGTCAGCTGCAGGCCGCCGTCGACAAGCTCGGCAAGCAGATCGAGACCGCCCGTGCCGCGGGCAACAACGCCAGGGCCGACAAGCTCCAGAAGGAGCTGGACGGCCGCCAGGCGCTGCTCGACCAGGCGCTGAAGGGTCTCCAGGAGTTCGGCGGCTGAGGCTGCCGCCCGCTGCGAGAGCGAGGCCCGGTCCGCGCGTCGGCGCGGACCGGGCCTTCGCGTGCGCGCCGTACTACGCCGGGCCGCCCACGCTCCCGTACTCGGCGATGTCGAGGGCGTGCTTGCGGACCTCGCAGGCCTGGATGTGGTTGCCGGACTCCTGGAGCAGGTCGGCGAGCCTGCGGCAGACCAGGACGGCCTCGGGCCCGTACACCTTGTGCACGTGCTGGAAGGCCGGTTCGAGGACCTCGATGGCCTCGCGGAGCTGGCCCGTCTCGGCGAGCAGCTCCGACAACTCCAGCTGTACGGTGAGCAGTTCGCCGCGCCCCTCGCTGACCTGCTCCCGCAGGGCGAGGCGCAGGACCGGCAGCGCGTCCCGGGTGTTGCCCTCGGCCCGCAGCAGCCGGGCCAGGGTGAGGCCGGTGGCGACCAGGGCGGCGCGTACGTCGCCGGCGAGCACGGGGCCCGCGGGCACCCCGGCCCGCAGGACGCGCGGCAGCTCCCCGGTGACGGCGGTGTAGCGCTCCCCGTCCGGGGCGAGCGCGAGCCGGTCGCGGGGCGAGGCCGGCCACATCGGCCTCCACCGCCGGGAGTTGGGGCGGATGGCGGTAGGAGGCGGTGCCGATGAGCACGGCGCGTTAGCGGGCCGGGGCAGGAAGCGCCGTCATCGGTCGTGTCCTCCCGCTCCAGTTCGGGCCCGTCCGGTTCGAGCCCATCCGGTTCGGGCCTGTCCGGTCCGGGCCCGTCCGGTTCGAGGACCGCGAGCACGCGCCGCAGCGTCCGTTCGTCGCCCGCCGCCTCCCCGCTGATCTCCACGCGCGGCTCGCCCCGGCTCAGGACGAGGTGCGGGCCCGGCGGCGGGAGAGCTGCCCTCAGGGCCTCCGCGCCGATGTCACCCGGTAGACGTCGTACACGCCCTCGACTCCGCGGACCGCCTTCAGGACGTGGCCCAGGTGCTTGGGGTCACCCATCTCGAAGGTGAAGCGGGAGGTGGCCACCCGGTCCCGTGAGGTCTGCACGGCCGCGGAGAGGATGTTGACGTGCTGGTCGGACAGGACGCGGGTGACGTCCGAGAGCAGCCGGGAGCGGTCGAGGGCCTCCACCTGGATGGCGACCAGGAAGACCGAGGACTGGGTGGGCGCCCACTCGACGTCGAGCATCCGCTCCGGCTCCCGGGCCAGCGAGTCGACGTTCACGCAGTCCGCGCGGTGCACCGAGACGCCGCTGCCGCGGGTGACGAAGCCGATGATGGGGTCGCCCGGCACCGGCGTACAACATCGGGCGAGCTTGACCCAGACGTCCTCGACGCCCTTGACGACCACACCCGGGTCCGCGCTGGAGCGGCGGCTGCGGCTGCGCCCGGAGCGGACCGGCGGGGCGCTCTCGGCGATGTCCTCGTTGGCGGCCTCCTCGCCGCCGAGGGCCTGCACCAGCTTCTGTACGACGTTCTGCGCGGCGACATGGCCCTCGCCGATCGCCGCGTACAGCGAGGAGATGTCGGGGTAGCGCATCTCGTGGGCGAGGGTGACCAGGGAGTCGCCGGTGAGGATGCGCTGGATCGGCAGGTTCTGCTTGCGCATCGCGCGGGCGATGGCGTCCTTGCCCTGCTCGATCGCCTCGTCGCGCCGCTCCTTGGAGAACCAGCCGCGGATCTTGTTCCGCGCCCGCGGCGACTTGACGAAGCCGAGCCAGTCCCGGGAGGGTCCCGCGCCGGCCGCCTTGGAGGTGAAGACCTCGACCAGATCGCCGTTGTCCAGGGTGGATTCGAGCGGTACGAGGCGTCCGTTGACGCGTGCGCCTATGGTGCGGTGGCCGACCTCGGTGTGCACCGCGTAGGCGAAGTCGACCGGGGTGGCGCCCGCGGGCAGCGCTATCACATCGCCCTTGGGCGTGAAGACGAAGACCTCGTTGCGGGAGAGGTCGAAGCGCAGCGACTCCAGGAACTCCGAGGGGTCCTCGGTCTCCTTCTGCCAGTCGAGCAGCTGCCGCAGCCAGGCCATGTCGTTGACGGCGTCGGCGTCCTTGCCGGACTTGCCCGCCGCCCGGGTCGTGTCGCTGCGCACCTTGGAGGCGCCCGCCACGGCCTCCTGCTTGTACTTCCAGTGCGCGGCGATGCCGTACTCGGCGCGGCGGTGCATGTCGAAGGTGCGGATCTGCAGCTCCACGGGCTTGCCCGAGGGGCCGATCACCGTGGTGTGCAGCGACTGGTACATGTTGAACTTCGGCATCGCGATGTAGTCCTTGAACCGGCCGGGGACCGGATTCCATCGCGCGTGCACCGTGCCGAGCGCCGCATAGCAGTCGCGGACCGTGTCGACGAGGACGCGGATGCCCACCAGGTCGTAGATCTCCGCGAAGTCCCGGCCGCGGACGATCATCTTCTGGTAGACGCTGTAGTAGTGCTTCGGGCGGCCGGTGACGGTGGCCTTGATGCGGGCGGCCCGCAGGTCGGCCTGGACCTCGTCGGTCACTATGGCCAGGTACTCGTCCCGCTTGGGCGCCCGCTCGGCGACCAGGCGCACGATCTCGTCGTACATCTTGGGGTAGAGGATCGCGAAGGCGAGGTCCTCCAGCTCCCATTTGATGGTGTTCATGCCCAGGCGGTGGGCGAGCGGGGCGTAGATCTCCAGGGTCTCGCGGGCCTTCTTCTCCTGCTTCTCCCGCTTGAGGTAGCGCATGGTGCGCATGTTGTGCAGGCGGTCGGCGAGCTTGATCACCAGGACCCGCGGGTCCTTGGCCATGGCGACGACCATCTTGCGGACGGTCTCGGCCTGCGCGGCCTCGCCGAACTTGACCTTGTCCAGCTTGGTGACGCCGTCCACGAGCAGCGCGACCTGGTCGCCGAAGTCGCGGCGCAGGGTGTCGAGGCCGTACTCGGTGTCCTCGACGGTGTCGTGCAGCAGGCCCGCCATCAGGGTCGCCGGGTCCATGCCCAGCTCGGCGAGGATGGTGGTGACCGCGAGCGGATGCGTGATGTACGGGTCGCCGCTCTTGCGCTTCTGCCCCCGGTGCCAGCGCTCGGCGACCTGGTAGGCCCGCTCGATCTGGCGCAGCGTAAGGGTCTCGATCTTGGGATCGTTGCCGCGCACTATCCGCAGCAGCGGTTCGAGGACCGGGTTGTACGGGTTGGAGCGCTGCACGCCGAGGCGTGCGAGCCGGGCCCGGACGCGGTTGGACGAGGCATTGCGCGAGGTGGCGCCGGAGGCGGGCCGCACCGCGGGGGCCGCGGAGGGCTTCGAGCGCGACGGCGCGGCCGTCCCGCCCGCTGCGGGCTCGGGTGCGGGAGCCTCACCGGCACGGGGGGCGGCGGAGGCCGCGGGCCGTCCGGACTCTGCGTCGGACTTCGCGGCGGTGGGCTGGGCCTCGTCTGGCAAAGGGCGCTCCTCGGTGCGCGAGCCGGGTCCCCGATCAGGTCCCGGACAACCATGGTAGCGATCGCCCCGGTACGTCTCGCCCCGAGCCCTGCGCGGGGGCCTGCGGCCGGCCTTGTGAGGGCCCTGGACCGCCTCCGCGAAGGGGCCCTGGACGGTGTCGCGGACAGGCTCCTCGGCCGGTGCGCGAACGGGGCAGGCACCGGTGGTCGGCCGGTGCCTGCCCGCCGGGTCACGGCTGTCCGGGAGCGGTTCGCCCCGGCAGCTCAATGCCCCTCGGTGCTCAGCGCCACTTGAAGAGGGCGGCGCCCTTGACCTTCATTTCCTTGTGCGCGGCGACATTGCCCCAGGGCACGTTCTTGATGGCCCCGGTCTTTCCGCAGCCCGCGTTGTACCACTTGGCCTTGCCCTTCGAGAAACCCTTCACCTTGACGCAGACGCTGCCGCGCTCGGCGGCCCACTGGTAGGCGGCCTTGTACTTCGGGTTGCCGAAGATGGAACAGGTGCTGTCCTTCACCTTGCTCCACTTTCCGGGAAGGCTTCCGGCGTTCTTCCAGGAATTCGAGCACTTGAAGCCCACCGAGGCGGGCGCCTCCTGCGACTTGGCCGGTGCGGCCCCGGCCGGTGCCGCGGCGACGGTCAGCGCCGCGGCCGAGACGAGCGTCACCATTCCCGCGGAAATCCTGTGCGAGAGAGTCACTTTTTCCCCTCCGTTTTTCTTGCTGTGCTTTGTTGCCGTGCTTTCTTGCTCCGTCGGCCGCTTTCGCGACAGCGGCCGGCGTGGTCAAGATCAACTCTGCCAGCAGGATGTACTGAAATCCAGGTATTTGAGCAGAAGTTGAGACTCTCCGGACAATGAGCGGGAGGCATGCGGGAGAAGCGAGGGGAACAGCGGCGCCGGAATTCCCGCGTACGTCCGGCGGCTCATCACGTGAGCGTGCCGGGGCGGTCCCGCATGCAGAAGGCGGCCGTTCCCGGAAAGAAATCCGGGAACGGCCGCCTTCTCGCCCGGTGCGGGCGGGCTGTGCGTCAGACCGTGAGCAGGGCCTCCAGCGGGGCCTCGCCGAGCGCCTTCTCCAGCCGTCCGCGACCGCCGAGGACGCTCAGCTCCATCATGACCACGGCACCGGCGACCTCGGCACCCGCGCTGCGCACGAGCCGTACCGCGGCCTCGGCGGTGCCTCCGGTGGCCAGGACGTCGTCGATGATCAGGACACGGTCACCGGAGGACAGGTCCTCGGCGTGCACCTCGATCTCCGCGGAGCCGTACTCCAGGTCGTAGGACTGGCTGAGGGTGGCTCCGGGGAGCTTGCCCGCCTTGCGGACCGGGATGAAGCCGATCCGGGACCGGACCGCGGCCGGGGCGCCCAGGATGAAGCCCCGGGCCTCCAGACCGACAATCTTGGTGGCGCCGCTGCGGGCCACCGCCTGCGCGAGTGCCTCGGTGAGCGCCTCGAAGGCCTCCGGGTCCGCGAGCAGCGGGGTGATGTCCTTGAACATCACCCCCGGCTGCGGATAGTCGGGGACGTCCCGGATGCGGCTGAGCAGCAGTTCCTTCAGCGCGGCCGTCTCGGTCATCGGCGCTTCCCCGAGGGGCGGCCGCGCCCGCGGCTGCGGGCGACGGGCTGGTTGCGGGGGCCGACGACCGCGGGTGAGGCGTCCTCGGAGTCGTCCGCGGTCGCCCCGGTGTCCTCGTCGGCCTCCACGGTGGCCCCGCCGGAGTCGCCCTTGGCCGCCGCTGCCGCGCGCTTGCCGAGCACCCGCTTGCGCAGCGCCTTCATCTTCGGCTCGCGCTCCTTGAGGTCGGCGACCAGCGGGGTGGCGATGAAGATCGAGGAGTACGCACCGGCCGCGAGGCCGACGAAGAGCGAGAGCGAGATGTCGTTGAGCATGCCCGCGCCGAGCACGCCGCCGCCGATGAAGAGCAGTCCGGCGACCGGCAGCAGCGCGACCACCGTGGTGTTGACCGACCGCACCAGGGTGCCGTTGATCGAACGGTTGGCGACGTCGCTGTAGGTGAGCTGGTTCTGCTTGGTGATGTCCTTCGAGCTCTCCTTCAGGGAGTCGAAGACCACGACGGTGTCGTAGAGCGAGTAACCGAGGATCGTCAGCAGACCGATCACGGTGCCCGGGGTGACCTCGAAGCCGACCAGGGCGTAGATGCCCACCGTGATCGTGATGTCGTGGATCAGCGCGATCAGCGCGGCGACCGCCATGCGCCACTCGAAGGCGATCGCCAGATAGATCACCACGAGGATCATGAAGACGATCAGGCCCGTCCAGGCCTTCTGGGCGATCTGCTCACCCCAGCTGGGGCCGACCAGTTCCGCGTTGATGCGGTCCGGGTCGATCTTCAGCTCTTCGGCGAGCGCGTCCTTGATCGGGGTCGCCTCGGCGGTGTCGATGCTGCTGATCTGGATCCGCAGACCGCCCTGGCCGAGTTCCTGGACGATCGCGTCGTGCGAGGAGGCCTTCTCCGCGGCCTCCTCCGCCTGGGAGACGGAGACGTCCGTCTTCGGGGTGTTGAAGACGGCACCGCCCTTGAACTCGATGCCCATGTTGAGTCCCTGGACGGCGAGACCCACGATGGCGGTGATGGTGATCAGGACCGAGAGGCCGTACCAGATCATCCGCTTGCCGATGAAGTCGTAGCTGACCTCACCGCGGTGGAGCCTGGCCCCGAGATCGCCGAGCTTCGACACCTCAGGCCTCCTTCGTGTCGGAAGAGTGGGTGCGGCGGGTGCGGCGCAGCGGCGGCTTGGCGCCCAGCCGCTTCGGGTCGAGTCCCGACCACGGATGACCGTTGGCGAAGAACTTCTTCCGCGCGAGGATCGTCATCAGCGGCTTGGTGAAGAGGAAGACGACCACGACGTCGAGCAGGGTCGTCAGCCCGAGGGTGAAGGCGAAGCCCTGGACCTTGCCGACGGTGACGATGAAGAGCACCGCGGCGGCCAGGAAGGACACGAAGTCCGAGACCAGGATGGTGCGCCGGGCCCGGGGCCAGCCGCGCTCGACGGCGGGCCGCAGGGAGCGGCCCTCGCGGATCTCGTCCCTTATGCGTTCGAAGAAGACGATGAAGGAGTCGGCGGTGATACCGATCGCGACGATCGCTCCGCAGACGGCCGGGAGGTTCAGCGCGAAGCCGATCGTCGGACCGAGCAGCGCCATGATCGTGTAGGTCAGGGCGGCCGACACGAGCAGCGAGGCGATGGCGATGAGCGACAGGCCCCGGTAGTAGGCCACCAGGTAGATGACGACCAGGGCGAGGCCGATCGCACCGGCGATGAGGCCCGCGCGCAGCTGCTCCCCGCCGAGCGCCGCGGTCACCGTGGTGACGGTGTCCTCGCGGAAGGAGAGCGGCAGGGCGCCGTAGGAGAGGATGTTGGCCAGGTCCTTGGCGGACTGCTGGTCGAAGCTGCCGGAGATCTCGGCGGTGCCCTGGGTCAGGGCCCGGCTCACGTACGGGTCGGAGACGACCTCGCCGTCCAGGACGATCGCGAACTGGTTCTGCGGGGACTGCTTCTTCGCCAGCTCGCCCGTGATGTCACCGAAGGCCTTGGCACCCTTGTCGTTGAAGTCCATGGTGACCTTCCACCCGGCACCACTGGTGGTGTCGAGCACGGCCTTGGCGTCGTCCACGTCCCGGCCCTCGACCCCGACCGGACCGAGGATGTACTTCTGCCACTGCTTCTGGTTGTTCTGGCCGCAGCCGAGGACGACGTCCTTGCCCTTCGCGGCGGCGGACTGCTCGGCGGTCTTGGCGCGGGTGGCCCTCTGGGTGCAGTCGAGCGCCGTGAAGCGCTTCTGCAGGTCGGCGGCCTTCGCCTCCTCGCCGCTCGGCTTCGGCGGCGTGGACTCCTTGTCGGAGGGCTTGCCCGAGGGGCTCGCGGTGGGGGTCGGGTCGTCGGCCGTCAGGCCCTCGCTGAGCGGGCGGCCCTGCGTGGTGGCCGTGGGGCTGGGGCTCTCTTTGTCCCCGGAGCCGCCGGTGGCCTTGTCGTCCGGCTCGGCGGCGTCCTTGTCGCCGCCCTTGCCCTTGTCCTTGTCGCCGCCCTTGTCGGGGCTCTTGGACGGGTCGGCCGGGGGCTGCTCCTTCTGGGGTGCGCCCGGGGCGAGGGTCAGCACGGGACGGAAGAAGAGCTGGGCGGTCGTGCCGACCTGCTCACGCGCCTGCTTCTCGTTGCTGCCCTTGGGGATGTTGACGACGATGTTGTCGTCACCCTGGGTCTGCACCTCGGCCTCGGAGACACCGAGGCCGTTGACACGGCGCTCGATGATCTCGACGGCCGTGTTCATATTGGTCTTGTTGACCGCGTTCTTCTCGCCCGGCTGACTCTTCGCCTGCAGCGTGATGCTCGTGCCCCCGGCGAGGTCGATACCCAGGCGCGGCTTGGTGTGCCCGGAAGCGAACATCCCCCCGGTGAGCGCCACCAAGGCGATCAGGATGAAAGCCAGCGTACGGCCAGGGCGGCCCTGGCTGCTGGGCCTCCGGCCCTTCTTCGGTGCTGCCACCTTCTCGTACTCCCTCTCGGGCCGACCGCCCCCGGATCCGGAGGCGGAGGGCCATGGCCTGGTGTCGGGACTCCGCGCGGCGTGCGCAGGGGCCGCGGGTGCGCCTCAGGGCGCGCCGCGGTCCCGGCCGCGACTACTTCGCGTCGGACTCGCCGTCGGTCTTCTTCGGCGAGGCGTCCTCGGTGCCGGCCTCGGCGGGCTCGTCGTCCTTGGCGAGGTCGATACGGCCGTCGTCCTCGGAGTCCGCGGTCTTCTCGGGCGCGGTCGCGTCGGCGTCGGTGAGGGAGGAGGCGTCGTCCGGCACCTCGGTGCCGTGCACGATGCGGTTGTACTCCTCGTCGTCGAGGACGGCACCCACGGAGTTCTTCGCGTACACGGCGTGCACGCCGGGGGCGACCTCGAGGAGGAGGGTGTCCTCGTTGACCTCCTTGACGGTGGCGTACATGCCGCCGATCGTGCGGATGCCGGTACCCGGTTGCACCTGCTCCCGCATCTGCACGGCCTGCTGCTGCTTCTTCTTGGCAGACCGGGTCATCAAGAACATGGCCCCGATAAGCACGACGAACGGGAGGAGGGTCAGAGGACTCACGGGTGGGTACTTCCTTCATGCGACCGCGCTGGGGAGCGGGGCCTGGTCGACGGGGGGTGGTCGCACCGCCACAAGGGCGGCATCGGCGGAGTCTAAAGGAGTCCGCACGCATGGAACAACGCCCGGCATGGCACCGGGGTTCCTGGCCACCTGAGCCTTTGCGCCCTCAGCCCCCGAACAGGTCCTGCTGGGCCCCGCCGCCCGCGGCCGCCGGAGGCGGGGTGAGACCGAGGTGCGCCCATGCCGCCGGGGTGGCGACGCGGCCGCGGGGAGTGCGGGCGAGCAGCCCCTCGCGTACGAGGAAGGGCTCGGCGACCTCCTCGACCGTCTCCCGCTCCTCGCCCACCGCGACGGCGAGGGTGGACAGGCCGACCGGGCCGCCGCCGAAGAGTTTGAGCAGCGCGCCGAGCACCGCCCGGTCGAGCCGGTCGAGGCCGCGCTCGTCGACCTCGTAGACGGCGAGGGCCGCCGCGGCGATCTCCTGGGTGATCGCCCCGTCCGCCTTGACCTGCGCGTAGTCCCGGACCCTGCGCAGCAGCCGGTTGGCGATCCGGGGGGTGCCGCGGGAGCGTCCGGCGATCTCCGCGGCGCCCGCGCCGTCGACCCGCACGTCGAGCAGTCCGGCCGAGCGGTGGACGACCCGGTGCAGCTCGGCGGGCTCGTAGAACTCCATGTGCGCGGTGAAGCCGAAGCGGTCGCGCAGCGGCGGGGGCAGCAGTCCGGCCCGGGTGGTGGCGCCGACCAGGGTGAACGGCGGCAGTTCGAGGGGGATGGCGGTGGCGCCCGGGCCCTTGCCGACGATCACGTCGACACGGAAGTCCTCCATGGCCATGTAGAGCATCTCCTCGGCCGGGCGGGACATCCGGTGGATCTCGTCGAGGAAGAGGACCTCGCCCTCCTGGAGGGAGGAGAGGATCGCGGCGAGGTCGCCCGCGTGCTGGATGGCCGGGCCGCTGGTGATGCGGATCGGGGCGCCCATCTCGGCGGCGATGATCATGGAGAGGGTGGTCTTGCCGAGCCCGGGGGCGCCGGAGAGCAGGACGTGGTCGGCGGTGGCGCCGCGCTGCCGGGCGGCCCGCAGGACGAGGTCGAGCTGCTCACGCACCCGCTCCTGGCCGACGAACTCGCCGAGGGACTTGGGGCGCAGGGCCGCCTCGACGGCCTGGTCCTCGCCGTCGGCGTCGGCGCCGACGAGCCGGGCCTCGGCGCTGTCCTCGGCGGCGTCAGAGGTGTCGTCCCAGTTCACGGGTGGTGGCCTCGCGGGGTCGGGGCGGTCGGGGCCGCCGGTGTGCGTGGGGGTGCGGGGGTACGCGGGAGGGGTGCCCCCGGGGCGCGGGGCGTCAACTGTGCCCCGGGAATTTCCCCACTTCGGGGGAGCGCGGTGCCCGCCGCCCGCTCATCGGGTCCGGTTCAGGGTCTGCAGGGCCGCCTTGAGCAGCGGGCCGATCTGCGGTGCGCCGCCGCCGCTCTCGGCCTGCGGGGCGACCGCGGCCACCGCCTCGTCGGCCTCGCGGGTGGCGTAGCCGAGGCCGATCAGGGCGGCGTGCAGCTGGTCCTGCCAGCCCGCGGTGACCGGGGCGCCCACCGCGGGGCCGGTGCCGAGCGGGGCGCCGAGCCGGTCCTTCAGCTCCAGGAGCAGCTTCTGCGCCCCCTTCTTGCCGATGCCGGGGACCGCGGTCAGCGCCTTCTCGTCGGCAGTGGCGACGGCGCGGCGCAGGGCGTCGGGGCTGTGCACGGCGAGCATGGCCTGGGCGAGCCGGGGCCCGACCCCGCTCGCGGTCTGGAGCAGTTCGAAGGTGGACCGCTCGTCGTCGTCGGCGAAGCCGTAGAGGGTGAGCGAGTCCTCGCGGACGACGAGGGAGGTGGCGAGCCTGGCCTGCTGGCCGAGGCGGAGCGCGGACAGGGTGCCGGGGGTGCACTGCACCGCCATGCCGATGCCGCCGACCTCGACCACGGCGCTGTCGGGGGCGAGCGCGGCCACCGGGCCGCTGACGAAGGCGATCATCGCCTGACCTTTCGTACGGACGCGGGGGCGGGCGCGCGGCGGGCGGCGGCCTGGGCCTCGGCGAGCCGGTTCTGCGCGGGCGCGCGCCAGATGTGGCAGATGGCGAGGGCGAGGGCGTCGGCGGCATCCGCGGGCTTCGGCGGGGCGGCGAGGCGCAGGAGCCGGGTGACCATGGCGCCGACCTGGGCCTTGTCGGCGCGGCCGTTCCCGGTGACGGCGGCCTTCACCTCGCTCGGGGTGTGCAGGGCCACCGGCAGTCCGCGGCGGGCCGCGCAGAGCATGGCGACCGCGCTGGCCTGGGCGGTGCCCATCACGGTGCGGACGTTGTGCTGGCTGAACACCCGCTCCACGGCGACGAGTTCGGGCCGGTGCTCGTCCAGCCACTCCTCGATGCCGCGCTCGATCGCGACCAGCCGCAGCGGGGTGTCCACCTCGGCGGGGGTGCGCACCACGCCGACGCCGAGCATGGTCAGGGGCCGGCCCGCGGCGCCCTCCACGACGCCGACGCCGCACCGGGTGAGCCCCGGGTCCACGCCGAGTACCCGCATGCCGCCCCCTTCCCTCGCTCAACTGTTTGTGCAGGCTATCGGCTTGGTCCGACAATGGCCGCGCCGACGCCCCCGGCGGGCGCCCGAGGTGCCGACACCCGGGGCCCCGGCACGCGCGAACGGGCCGCCGGGGTGTTCCCCGCCGGCCCGCTGCGCTGCGCCGAGTTGAGCCGCCGTCAGGCGTCGACCTTGGCCATGACCTCGTCGGAGACGTCGAAGTTGGCGAAGACGTTCTGCACGTCGTCGCTGTCCTCCAGGGCGTCGATCAGCTTGAAGATCTTGCGCGCGCCCTCCTCCTCCAGCTCGACCTGCATGGTCGGGACGAAGTTGGCGTCGGCGGAGTCGTAGTCGATCCCGGCCTCCTGGAGCGCGGTGCGGACCGCGACCAGGTCGGTGGCCTCGCTGATCACCTCGAAGGACTCGCCGAGGTCGTTGACCTCCTCGGCCCCCGCGTCCAGGACGGCGCCGAGCACGTCGTCCTCGCCGAGCTCGCCCTTGGGGACGATCACGACGCCCTTGCGGTGGAAGAGGTACGCGACGGAGCCGGGGTCGGCCATGCTGCCGCCGTTGCGGGTCATGGCGACGCGGACGTCGGAGGCGGCGCGGTTGCGGTTGTCGGTCAGGCACTCGATGAGCACCGCGACACCGTTGGGGCCGTACCCCTCGTACATGATCGTCTCGTAGTCGGCGCCGCCCGCTTCGAGGCCGGCGCCGCGCTTGACCGCGGAGTCGATGTTCTTGTTGGGGACCGACTGCTTCTTGGCCTTCTGGATGGCGTCGAAGAGGGTCGGGTTGCCGTCGATATCGGCGCCGCCGGTGCGCGCGGCGACCTCGATGTTCTTGATCAGCTTCGCGAAGAGCTTGCCGCGCTTGGCGTCGATCACGGCCTTCTTGTGCTTCGTCGTGGCCCATTTAGAGTGGCCGGACATCTGCCTGTCTCCTTCGCGTAACCCGTCTCCGTACGAACTCCCCCGGAACTGCGGGAGTCCGGAGGGTACCGCCAAAGATCCTACAAGGATCCGGGGCGGCCCCGCCCCGCGCGGTGCGGGCGGGGTGCGGCCGCCTTTCAGCCCGCCGCGCGCACCAGGTCCGCGAAGAGCCCGTGCAGGCGGTGGTCGCCGGTCAGCTCCGGGTGGAAGGAGGTGGCCAGCGCGTTGCCCTGGCGTACCGCGACGATGTGGCCGCCGTGTTCGGCGAGCACCTCGGCGCCCGCGCCCACCGACTCCACCCAGGGGGCGCGGATGAAGACGCCGTGCACCGGATCGGCCAAGCCCTTGACCTCGACGGCCGCCTCGAAGGACTCGTTCTGCCTGCCGAAGGCGTTGCGGCGGACGATCATGTCGATGCCGCCGAGGGTCTCCTGGCCGGACCTCGGGTCGAGGATCTTGTCGGCGAGCAGGATCATCCCGGCGCAGGTGCCGTAGACGGGCAGCCCGGAGCGGATCCGCTCGCGCAGCGGATCGAGCAGGCCGAAGAGCACGGCCAGCTTGGAGATGGTGGTGGACTCGCCGCCGGGCAGGACGAGCCCGTCCACCGCCGCGAGTTCCTCGGGGCGCCGCACCGGCCTCGCCGCCGCGCCCGCGGCGGCGAGGGCCGTGCAGTGCTCCCGTACGTCGCCCTGGAGTGCCAGGACGCCGATGACGGGTGTGCTGCTCATCGGGGGTGCCTCACCAGCCGCGGTTGGCGTAGCGCTCGGCCTCGGGGAGGGTGTCGCAGTTGATGCCGACCATGGCCTCGCCGAGGTCGCGGGAGGCCTCCGCGATGATCTTCGGGTCGTCGTAGAAGGTGGTGGCCTTCACGATGGCCGCGGCGCGCTTGGCCGGGTCGCCCGACTTGAAGATGCCGGAGCCGACGAAGACGCCCTCGGCGCCGAGCTGGCGCATCAGCGCGGCGTCCGCCGGGGTGGCCACACCGCCCGCGGAGAAGAGGACGACGGGCAGCTTGCCCAGCTCGGCGACCTCCTTGACCAGCTCGTAGGGGGCGCGCAGCTCCTTGGCGGCGGCGAAGAGCTCGTTGTTGTCGAGGGCGCGCAACCGGCCGATCTCGTTCTTGATCTGGCGCAGGTGGCGGACCGCCTCGACGACGTTGCCGGTGCCGGCCTCGCCCTTGGAGCGGATCATCGCGGCGCCCTCGGCGATCCGGCGCAGCGCCTCGCCCAGGTTGGTGGCACCGCAGACGAAGGGGGTGGTGAAGGCCCACTTGTCGGAGTGGTTGACCTCGTCGGCCGGGGTGAGCACCTCGGACTCGTCGATGTAGTCGACCCCGAGGGACTGCAGGACCTGCGCCTCGACGAAGTGGCCGATCCGGGACTTGGCCATCACCGGGATGGAGACGGCGCCGATGATGCCCTCGATCATGTCCGGGTCGGACATCCGGGCCACTCCCCCGTCCTTGCGGATGTCGGCGGGCACCCGCTCCAGGGCCATGACGGCGACGGCACCCGCGTCCTCGGCGATCTTCGCCTGCTCCGGGGTGACGACGTCCATGATCACGCCGCCCTTCAGCTGCTCGGCCATGCCTCGCTTGACGCGGGCGGTGCCGGTCTGCGGCGTCTCGGCGGTGGTGTGCGGGAGCGTGCTGGACACAGGGGACCTCGCTGGGGGAAGGAAGGCTGTTGCAGGCTTGAGGAAACCCCGGTGAAGCAGGCCACAGCAAGGGCCAATGAACAGCCGGTGGATCGTTTTGGCCCCTGGCGTGAAGACGTTCGCGTACGTGCGGGGGCGGGTCCCCGCACTCGTACGAGGGATTGGTGAACTCCCGCGGGTGGCCGCGCGGACCTGGGCTGACGGCGGCCGGGGGCCGCTCGGCCGCGGGTGGCGGGTCCGCCGGGGCCGGTCCGGTCAGCCGGTGGCCCGGTCGGCGAGGGCCTCCGGCGGCTCGTCGTCCATCTCGAAGGCGAGCGGGAAGGGGGCGTGCCCGGCGAGGCGGAACCAGCGGACCTTGCGGTGCCGGCGCAGCGCCCGGGCCGCGCGGACCGCGTCGTTGTGGAAGCGGCGGGCCATCGGCACCCGGCGGACCGCCTGCGCCAGCTCCTCCGCGGCCGCCACCCCGCCCGGCGCCTCGCGGACCGCCTCCACCTGGGGCGCGTCGCCGAAGACCGCCCGCAGCGCCTGGCTCAGCTCGCTCTCGGCGACCTCGCGGTGCTCCTCCTCGGCCTGCCGGGCGGCGTGCGCGGCCTCGTAGAGCACGATCGACGCGGCCGGGTCGAGCACCCCGGAGGTGGCGAGCTCCTGGGCGACCGAGGCGCGGCGCAGGAGCTGGGCGTCGAGGGCGGCGCGGGTGGCGTCGATACGGGCGTGCAGCCGGTCGAGGCGGCCCGCGGTCCAGCTCAGGTAGAGGCCGATCGCGAACAGGGCGACCGCGATCCAGATCAGGGTGGGTGTCACGGGCGAAGGCTACCGGGCGGCGGCCGGACCGCCGCCGCACCCGAGCGCGCACGGGTCTCGGCCGGACGCGAGCAAGCACGGGCCGCGACCGGACCCGGCTCCCGCAGGCGAGGACGCCCGGGGCACGGCGGGACTCAACTCCCCGTGCGCGCCGACGAGTTGCTCAAAGCCACGACCGGGCAGGCGAGTCGGCGAGGTCAGGCCGGGGCGCGGCGACGAGTGGGACCCGGCTCCTCAGCTGCGCGCGAGGCCGAAGCGCTGGCGCAGGCCCGGGCGGTCGTCGGTGGCGACCGAGGCGGCGCCGTCGGTCACGGTCTCGTAGACGGCGAGGATGTCCGCGCCCACCGTCGACCAGTCGAAGCGGCGCACATGGGCGCTGCCGCGCTCGCGCAGCTCCGCCCGGCGGGCCGGGTCGCCGAGCAGCCGTACCGCGGCCCCGGCGAGCGCCTCGGCGTCCTCGTTCGCGAAGATCTCGCCCGCGGCGCCCCGGTCGAGGACCTGGACGAAGGCGTCGAGGTCGCTGCCGAGCACCGGCGCCCCGGCCGACATCGCCTCGACGAGGATGATCCCGAAGCTCTCGCCGCCGGTGTTGGGCGCCACGTACAGATCGACGCTGCGCAGCAGCCGGGCCTTGTCCTCGTCGCTGACCATGCCGAGGAACTCCACCCGCTCCCGCATCCCGGCGGGCAGCGCGGCGACCGCCTCCTCCTCATCGCCGCGGCCCGCGACCAGCAGCCGGGCGTCGGGGCGCGCGCGCAGGATCGAGGGCAGCGCCCGCATCAGGACCGGCAGTCCCTTGCGGGGCTCGTCGATGCGGCCGATGAAGCCGATGGTGCCGCCGGTGTCCCGCTCGGCGGCCGGGGTCCCCCACTCGGGGCGCGGCTCGGCTCCGGCGAAGAAGTCGACGTCCACGCCGTTGGGGATGACCACGGCGTCCCCGCCGAGGTGCTCCACCAGGGTGCGCCGGGCGTACTCGCTCACCGCGATCCGGGCGCTGATCTTCTCCAGGGCCGCCTGCAGGATCGGGTAAGCCGCGATCATGGCGCGCGAGCGCGGGTTGGAGGTGTGGAAGGTGGCCACGATCGGGCCCTGCGCCGCCCAGCAGGTCAGCAGGCCGAGCGAGGGCGAGGCGGGCTCGTGGATGTGGATGACGTCGAAGGTGCCGTCGTGCAGCCAGCGGCGCACCCGGGCCGCGGACAGGAAGCCGAAGTTGAGCCGGGCCACCGAGCCGTTGTAGGGCACCGGCACGGCGCGGCCCGCGGAGACCACGTAGCGCGGCAGCGGTGTCTCGTCGTCGGCGGGGGCGAGCACCGAGACCTCGTGGCCGAGGGCGATGAGGTGCTCGGCGAGGTCGCGGATGTGGAACTGGACGCCGCCCGGCACGTCCCAGGAGTACGGGCAGACGATCCCGATCCTCACGGGCTCTCCCGGCGGGGTTCGAGGTCGGCGAGCCAGAGCCGCTGGAGCATGTGCCAGTCCTCGGGGTGGTCGGCGATACCCGCGGCGAAGACGTCCGCGAGCGCCTGGGTCATCGCGGCCGTCTTCTCCGCGCGGCTGCCGTCGGCGGGCACCTCGACCGCCGGGTGCACCCGGCCCCGCATCACGGGTGAGTCGTCGTACCAGAGGGTGACCGGCAGCAGCAGCGCCCCGGTCTGCTGGGCGAGGGCCGCGGGCCCGGCGGGCATCCGCGCGGTCTCGCCGAAGAAGTCGACGTCCACCCCGGAGGCCGAGAGGTCCCGGTCGGCGACCAGGCAGACCAGGCCGCCCGCGCGCAGCCGCCGGGCGAGGGTGCCGAAGGCGGCGCCGCCGGTGTGCGGGAGGACCTCCATGCCGAGGCTCTCCCGGTAGGCGACGAAGCGGTCGTAGAGCGTCTCGGGGCGCAGCCGCTCGGCGACGGTGGCGAAGGGCACCCCGAGCGCGGTGGTGACCCAGGCGCCCGCGAGGTCCCAGTTGGCCAGGTGCGGCAGGGCGAGGACGACGCCCCTGCCCGCGTCGAGGCCGTCGGTGAGGTGGTGCAGGTCCTTCGGGTCGAAGCCGGTGCGCCGGCGCTCCTCGCTCCAGGCGGGCAGCCGGAAGGACTCCATCCAGTAGCGCAGATACGAGCGCATCCCGGCCCGGGAGAGCGCGGCGAGCTGCTCGGGCCCGGCGTCCGGCACCACCCGGGCGAGGTTGGCCTCCAGGCGCAGGATGCTCTTGCCGCGCCGCTTCCACGCGGTGTCCGCGAGGGTCTGCCCGAGGCGGACCGCGAGGGGTTCGGGGAGCTGCTTCACGGCGCCCCAGCCGAGCCCGTAGAGGGTGTCGGTGAGCCGCTCCTGCGCGGTGCTCACGACCTGGCCTCGCTCTCCTCGGCGGCAGCGGTGGCGTCGGCCTCGGCGGCTTCCCTGCGGACGGTGACCACCCGCTGGACGAGGGTGACCAGGCTGCCCAGGGCCACGATCCACAGCGCGATCGGCAGCAGCCACTGGATGCCGGGCACCCCGAACTTGTGCAGCCCCGCGAATCCGGCGGCCACCAGCGAGATCACCAGCCGCTCGGCACGCTCCACCAGTCCGTTGACCGCCACCGGCAGCCCGATCGCCTCGCCGCGTGCCTTGGTGTACGAGACCACCTGGCCGCTCGCCAGGCAGAAGATGCTCACCGCGCAGAGCACGATGTCGTCGCCCCCGGCCGCGTACCAGAGCGCCAGGCCGCCGAAGATCGCGCCGTCCGCGACCCGGTCGAGCGTGGAGTCGAGGAAGGCGCCCCAGCGGCTGGAGCGGCCGAGCTGGCGGGCCATGTTGCCGTCGACGAGGTCCGAGAAGACGAACAGCGTGATGACGACGGTGCCCCAGAAGAACTCGCCCATCGGGTAGAAGACCAGCGCGCCCGCCATCACCCCGGCGGTGCCGAGCAGGGTCACCGTGTCGGGGCTGACCCCGCGGCGGATGAGGAACGAGGCGAACGGCGTGAGGACACGCGTGAAGAATGCACGCGCGTACTTGTTCAGCATGGCCTTCCCGGGGGTTCGATGCGCCGCCGGCCCCTGCTGGCCACCGGCGCGCCCATCGTAGTCATGTCAAGGGGGGTGCCGCCGACGGGCCGGGGCGGCCCCCGCCGCCGTGCGTATGGACGCGGGGCGGCGGCGGTGCAAAGCTCGAAGGACCGCGGGCGTCGCCGGAGCCGCTCCCGCACCGGTCCGCGCGCCGACGTCCCCCGCGACCTCACCGCGCACGGAAACCGGGAGGCACGCCATGGGCGCCCGCTCGCACACCCCCTCCGGAGCCGCCGGCAGAGCACCGTCGGCCGGCCCGCCCTCGTCCCTGCGGAACGTCGTGCTGGTCGGCCACAGCGGAGCCGGGAAGACCACCCTGGTGGAGGCCCTGGCGCTGAGCACCGGGGCGGTCAACCGGGCGGGACGGGTCGAGGACGGCACCTGCGTCTCCGACCACGACGAGATCGAGCACCGCCAGCACCGCTCCGTACAGCTCTCGCTGGTGCCGCTCGGCTGGGACGGACTGAAGATCAATCTCCTGGACACCCCCGGATACGCCGATTTCGTGGGCGAGTTGAGGGCCGGTCTGCGGGCGGCGGACGCGGCCCTCTTCGTCGTCTCGGCGGCCGAGGGCGCGGAGGGCGTCGCCGGGGCGACCCGGCTGGTCTGGGAGGAGTGCGCGGCCGTCGGGATGCCGCGCGCCATCGTCCTCACCCACCTGGAGAGCGCCCGGGCCGGCTTCGAGGAGATGACCCGGATCTGCGCCGAGGTCCTCGGCGGCGAGGACCCCGACGCCGTCCTCCCGCTCTACCTGCCGCGGTACGGCACCGAGGCCCCGGACGGCCACGCGCCCGTCACCGGCCTCGTCGGACTGCTCTCGGGGCGCCTGTTCGACTACTCCTCCGGCGAGCGGGTGGAGTCCGAACCGGAGCCCGGGCAGCTGCCGCTGATCGAGGAGGCCCGCAACCGCCTGATCGAGGGGATCATCGCCGAGAGCGAGGACGAGACCCTCATGGACCGCTATCTCGCGGGCGAGCCGATCGACGCCAAGACCCTGGTCCAGGACCTGGAGCGGGCCGTCGCCCGGGGCACCTTCCACCCGGTGCTCGCCGCCGCCCCCGCGGCCCCCGGCGCCCGCCAGGGCCTCGGCACCGTCGAACTCCTGGAACTGGTCTCCGGCGGCTTCCCCACCCCACCGGAGCGCACCGTGCCCCCCGTCACCACGATCTCCGGCAGCCCGCGCGAGGAGCTGCGCTGCGACCCCGGGGGCCCGCTGGTGGCCGAGGTGGTGCGCACCGCCTCGGACCCGTACGTCGGGCGGATGTCCCTGGTCCGCGTCTTCTCCGGCACCCTGCGCCCCGACGAGACGGTGCATGTCTGCGGCCACGGCCTCGCCGACCGCGGGCACGAGGACCACGACGTGGACGAGCGGGTCGGCGCGCTCTCGGTGCCCTTCGGCAAACAGCAGCGGGTGGTGTCCGAGTGCGGCGCCGGGGACCTGGCCTGCGTCGCCCGCCTCAGCCGGGCGGAGACCGGGGACACCCTCTCGGACCGGGCGGACCCGCTGCTCATGGCGCCCTGGCGGATGCCCGATCCGATGCTGCCGGTCGCGGTCGAGGCGCACGGCAAGTCCGACGAGGACAAGCTCTCCCAGGGGCTGGCCCGGCTCGTCGCCGAGGACCCGACGATGCGGCTCGAACACAATCCGGACACCGGCCAGGTGGTCCTGTGGTGTCTGGGCGAGGCGCACGCGGGCGTGGCCCTGGAACGCCTGCGCAGCCGCTACGGGGTGCAGGTCGACGTGGTCGGGCACCGGGTCGCGCTGCGGGAGACCTTCGCCGGGCGGGCCGCGGGCCGGGGCCGCCATGTGAAGCAGTCCGGCGGGCACGGGCAGTACGCGATCTGCGAGATCGAGGTGGAGCCGCTGCCCGGCGGCACCGGCGTCGAGTTCGTGGACCGGGTGGTGGGCGGCGCGGTGCCCCGGCAGTTCATCCCCTCGGTGGAGAAGGGCGTCCGCGCCCAGGCCGAACGCGGCTTCGGCGGCGGGCACCCGCTGGTGGACGTACGGGTGACCCTGGTCGACGGCAAGGCGCACTCGGTGGACTCCTCCGACGCCGCCTTCCAGACCGCGGGCGCCCTCGCGCTGCGCGAGGCCGCCCAGGAGACCCGGCGGCACCTCCTGGAGCCGGTGGCCGAGGTGGCGGTGCGAGTGGCCGACGAGTTCGTGGGCACCGTGCTCAGCGACCTCTCCTCCCGCCGCGGCCGGGTCCTCGGCACCGAACAGGCCCCGGGCGCCCGCACCCTGGTCCGCGCCGAGGTGCCCGAGCTGGAGATCGAGCGGTACGCCGTGGACCTGCGCGCGCTCACCCACGGCACCGCCCGCTTCTCGCGGGCGTATGTCCGGCACGAGCCGATGCCGGAGCAGGTGGCGGCCCGGCTGCGGGAGGAGCGGCGGGAACCGGCGTAGTCCGCGCCGCGGCCCGCTCCCGACCGGGACGGGCCGCGGCCGCGCCCCAACTCCCTTCGCGGGCACGGCACTTCACCGCGGCGGAAAACCGGTGCCCGGCCTTCCGCCGCCACCTGACGAATCGCGACGGGCCCGATACGCTGAGCACCTGATCAAGACCGTGACCTGAGCAACAGGTGTGCCGGGCAGCGAAGTCGGGAAAATGCCGCAGCAGCGAATGCGGTGGCGATGGGGGCGGGCAGTGTCGGACGGATTCGATTTCTCGCCGGGAGCGCAGGTCCCGCTCTCCGGTGCGGCCGGACAGACCGCGGCGACCCAGGCCCTGGCCTCGGCCGCGTACCGCGACCGGCCCGTGGAGGAGATCCTCAAAGCGGACAACGAATGGCACCAGTCCAAGGTGAGCGCGGGCCGGCTGTCGCTGCTCAAGCCGAACCTCGGGGAGGCCTTCGCGCGGGCCGTGCAGGACCGCATGCTCGGCGGGGCCAGGAAGCCGCTCATCCAGTCCTTCGGGATAGACCCGCAGGCCGTGGTCGAGCACTGCCTGGCCGCCATCCGCATCCGCAAGGAGCGCGACACCTGGCTGACCGCGGTGATGGCCCTGTGCGGGCTGATCTTCCTGCCCGGACTCGTGTTCTGGCTGCTCGTCTTCCAGATCCGCCGCATGGTGGACCGCACCGACAACAAGCGCGCCTCCGGCCTCGCCACCACCGTCCTCGTGGTCGGCGGCATCCTCGCCGTGCTCTTCGTGCTGAAGACGCCCTTCGACGGCTTCTGGGCCTGGTACACCCGGGCCGCCGTGATCGCGCCCGTACTCGGCTGGTTCTGGGCCAAGCGGATCTGCGAGCGCACCGCCCAGGACCTCTTCACCCGCTGGGAGAGCCTGCTCTCCGGCGGCGGCCTCGGCGCCAAGATCCCGGAGGCGGTGCCCACCGACCCCAATGAGACCGCCGCCGAGCGCCTGCGCCAGGGCCTCGCCCGGCTCACCGCCGAGCAGCACTCCAACTCCGTCTTCTACGCGGGCCCCAAGGGCATCCTGGGCATGGGCACCCGCTGGGGCAGCTGGCACCTCGCCGAGGACCTGGTGCCCAAGGACCCCGACAAGGAGATCCACCCCTTCCGCAGCTGGGACGTGATCCGCGCCATCCACGACCAGCTGCGGATGCTGGAGCGCGGACCGCTGCACACCGGCGGCTTCCCCAAGCCCTCCATCCGGCACTGGATCGTCACCCCCGTCGGGGAGAACGCGGGGGCGGTGGCCCGGCCCACCGGCACCGACGTCGACGCCTTCCAGATCAAGCAGCACGAGATCCAGCGGATCTGCAACGAGCAGCAGTTCGGCAGCGGCGACCGGCACTACCTGGGTGTGCAGTTCACCCTCTGGGACGGCCAGTTGGTGATCACCATGCTGATCACCGTCACCGTGCTGCACGAGACCCTGCGCATCGAGGTCACCGGTCACGCCCTCGGCCCGGTGAACTCCCTCTTCACCACCAAGCCCTCGCCGAAGACCAAGCAGGTCTCCAAGGCGATCCGCTTCTGGGAGACCACCACCAAGAAGCTGCCGCTCATCGAGACCGACGAGGTGGTACGCCTCGCCGCCCGCGCCCCCTTCACCTGGTACCCCCCGCTGCTGGACTTCCTCGGCGGCAAGCTGACGCTGCCCGAGCCCTTCGGCCTGCGGCACGCCTGGGCCGACCAGCCCTGGCGGCACCGCTTCATGGCCGACGACGCGCTGCGCGCGGCCACCCCGGTCCTGCGGGTGGTCCACGCGGCGGCGATCAAGGTCCTGGACGAGAACGGCGTGGACACGACGCGCTTCGGCTCCCGCTCGATGGCGCTCAGCGGCTCGGTGCAGGATGCCACGCCGAAGAAGGCGGATCTGTACGACGCGTGAGGGGTGGGGGTGTTGGGGGCATCGGGGGCGTCTGCGGTGTCGGGGGGCTGAAGTTGTTGGGGCCGCTGGGCATCAACTGACTGGTGACAGCTGACGGATGACGGATGACAGTATCTGTTATCCGTCATCTGTTATCCGTCACCTGTCAGCTGACATACGCGACCCCGCCCCAACCCCGCAGCCCCGCACCGGCTCAGCCCCACCACCCGAAGAACTCAAGCACCCCGAAAACTCAAGGATCTCGAAAACTCAAGCACCCCGAAAACGCGAGCCCCCAAAACGCGGAGCCCCCAGAGAACTCAAGCAGCAGAACTCAGACCCCAGGCCAAGCCGAAGCCAGCAACTTCCGTGTGTCCGCCAGGAGTTGAGGAAGCACCTTGGTATGCCCGACCACCGGCATGAAGTTGGTGTCGCCGCCCCAGCGCGGCACGATGTGCTGGTGCAGATGGGCCGCGATGCCCGCCCCGGCGACGGCCCCCTGGTTCATGCCGATGTTGAAGCCCTGGGCATTCGAGGCGGTCCGCAGCGCCGTCATGGCCTGCTTGGTGAGCACCGCCAGCTCGGCGGTCTCCTCGGCGGTCAGCTCCGGGTAGTCGGCCACGTGCCGGTAGGGCACCACCATCAGATGGCCGCCGTTGTACGGGTAGAGGTTCAGCACCGCGTACACGTGCTCGCCGCGGGTGACGACGAGCCCGTCCTCGTCGGACTTCGCAGGGATGGAGCAGAACGGGCAGCCGTCGCCCGCCTCGGGCCCGGTGGGTTTGTTCTCCCCCTGGATGTACGCCATCCGGTGCGGGGTCCACAGGCGCTGGAACGCGTCCGGCGTCCCCACTCCGATCTGCTGCTCCGGCTCACTGGTCATGGGGTGCAGCATATGGCGTCCGGCGGGGCCGGCGGAGGGCCGGGGGCACATCCGCGAACGGGGCCCGGCACGGCATCGCGCCGTACCGGGCCCCGCCCTGAGCCTCAGACCTGGACGCGGTCCTCGACGACCTTGACCAGCTTCTCGATGGCCTCCTCGATCGGGATGCCGTTCTCCTGCGAGCCGTCGCGGTAGCGGAAGGAGACCGAACCGGCGGCCATGTCCTCGTCGCCCGCGATGACCATGAAGGGCAGCTTCTGCTTCTGGGCGTTGCGGATCTTCTTCTGCATCCGGTCCGAGGAGGAGTCCACCTCGACCCGCAGCCCCCGCTTCCGCGCCTTCGCCGCGAACTCCTGGAGGTAGGGCACGTGCGCGTCCCCGATCGGGATGCCGAGCGCCTGCACCGGCGCCAGCCAGGCCGGGAAGGCGCCCGCGTAGTGCTCCAGGAGCACCGCGAAGAAGCGCTCGATCGAGCCGAAGAGGGCGCGGTGGATCATCACCGGACGCTGCTTGGACCCGTCCGGCCCGGTGAACTCCAGGTCGAAGCGCTCCGGCAGGTTGAAGTCCAGCTGGATGGTCGACATCTGCCAGGTACGGCCGATGGCGTCCTTCGCCTGCACCGAGATCTTCGGCCCGTAGAAGGCGGCGCCGCCCGGGTCGGGGACCAGCGGCAGACCCTGCTTCTCGGCCACCTTGCGCAGGGTCTCGGTGGCCTCCTCCCAGACCTCGTCCGAGCCGACGAACTTCTCCGGGTCCTTGGTGGACAGCTCCAGGTAGAAGTCGGTCAGTCCGTAGTCGCGCAGCAGGTTCAGGACGAAGGTGAGCGTCGAGTCCAGCTCGTCCGCCATCTGCTCCTTGGTGCAGTAGATGTGCGCGTCGTCCTGGGTGAAGCCGCGGGCCCGGGTGAGGCCGTGCACCACGCCGGACTTCTCGTAGCGGTAGACCGTCCCGAACTCGAAGAGCCGCAGGGGCAGTTCACGGTAGGAACGGCCGCGGGCGTCGAAGATCAGGTTGTGCATCGGGCAGTTCATGGGCTTCAGGTAGTAGTCCACGCCCTCGTCGAGCTGCATGGGCGGGTACATGCCGTCCGCGTACCAGTCGAGGTGGCCCGAGGTCTCGAAGAGCTTCCCCTTGGTGGCGTGCGGGGTGTAGACGAACTCGTACCCCTCCTCCTCGTGGCGGCGCCGCGAGTAGTCCTCCATCACCCGGCGGATGATGCCGCCCTTGGGGTGGAAGACGGCGAGGCCCGAGCCGATCTGGTCCGGGATGGAGAACAGGTCCAGCTCGGAGCCGAGCTTGCGGTGGTCGCGCTTCTCGGCCTCGGCGAGGAACTCCAGGTGCGCCTTCAGCTCCTCCTTCGAGGGCCAGGCGGTGCCGTAGATGCGCTGGAGCATCGGGTTCTTCTCGCTGCCGCGCCAGTAGGCGCCGGCGTTGCGCATCAGCTTGAAGGCCGGGATGGTGCGGGTGGTGGGCAGGTGCGGGCCGCGGCAGAGGTCCTTCCAGCACAGCTCGCCGGTCTTCGGGTCGAGGTTGTCGTAGATGGTCAGCTCGCCCGAGCCGACCTCCACATCGGCGCCGTCGTCCGAACCGGCGGAGCCCTTGATCCCGATCAGCTCCAGCTTGTACGGCTCCCCGGACAGCTCGGCCCGCGCCTCCTCGTCGCTGACCACGCGCCGCGAGAAGCGCTGGCCGCGCTTCTGGATCTCCTGCATCTTCTTCTCGACGGCCTTGAGGTCCTCCGGGGTGAACGGCCTCTCGACGTCGAAGTCGTAGTAGAAGCCGTCCTTGACCGGCGGGCCGATGCCAAGCTTTGCCTCGGGGAAGAGTTCCTGCACGGCCTGGGCCATGACGTGCGCGGTGGAGTGCCGCAGGATGTTCAGCCCGTCCTCGGAGGAGATCTCCACGGGCTCGACCTGCTCGCCCTCGCCGACCACGTACGCGAGGTCCTTCAGCTCGCCCGCGACCCGGGCGGCGATCACGGTGCGCTCACCGGCGAAGAGCTCGGCGGCGGTAGTGCCCGTCGTCACCACGCGCTCTTCCCGCTCGGAATCGCGTTGGATGATCACACGGACGTCTGACACCGGTCTCTCCTGACTGAAGGTGGTCGCGCGGCCGACGAAGAAGCGCGCGCAGGGGAATCGTACCGAGCCGGGGGCCGCCGGAGCGAAGCGGCAAAAACACGCCTGGCACGGCGGCGGCAACGGACCGGACGGCCGCGGCGGACCGGGCCCCGGGAAGCAGAAAACCGGCCCGTCGGCTGACGGACCGGTCTCTTCCGGGTGGGCGATACTGGGTTCGAACCAGTGACCTCTTCGGTGTGAACGAAGCGCTCTCCCACTGAGCTAATCGCCCGGGAACGCACTGAACCATACAGGGGGCGCGCCCCTGCTCCAAACCGCATTCCCGGTACGGGTCTTGATGGGCCGGTGCGGATCTCGATCGACCGGTACGCGTCCTGATCGGTCAGTACGAGTCTTGATCGGTCAGTACGAGTCCTGATGGGTCGGTACGAGTCCTGATGGGTCGATGCGCATCTTGATCGGCCGGTACGCGTCCGGATCGGCCGTGCCGGGCACCGTCCTCGCGGCACGGGCCCTGGTGCCTCCGGCTCACGGGTTCCGCCGACGGCCGGCACCGCACCTCTCCCGCCGCCTCAGCCGACCTCCGCCCGGCTCGCGAGACGCTCCAGGTGCGCGCGCAGCCCGCGTCGCCCGGCGCGCATCATCAGGGCGTGGTTGGCGAGGAACACGGCCCGCCCCGGCACCGCGAGCCTGCGCATCAGCGGCTTGCGCACCTCGACCTCCTGCTCGTAGACCGCCCTGGTGCCAGCGCCGCCGGGTCCGGTACGCACCGTCCAGCGCGCCCAGCCCTGGAGGTCCCCGCTCATCTCGATCTCCAGGACGCCCGAGCCGGGGTCCCGCCTGCGCTCCCGGGCCGTGACGACGAGGTCCACCGGCAGCACCGACCTGAAGCGCGCCCGCCCGCTGTGCTCGTCCAGCGGGAGCACCTCGCGCACCTGCGGCCACCACAGCGGGTAGTTCTCCGCGTCCTCCAGCACGGCACCGACCAGCGCCGGGCGGGCGGGCAGGTACCAGACACT
This sequence comes from Streptomyces physcomitrii, assembly GCF_012273655.1. Lineage (GTDB taxonomy): Bacteria > Actinomycetota > Actinomycetes > Streptomycetales > Streptomycetaceae > Streptomyces > Streptomyces physcomitrii. Next base: position 158,064 of record NZ_JAAWWP010000015.1, read on the forward strand.
GCGAAAGCGGTAGTGACACCAGTTCATGCTCCGAGTGTGCCTGGCGGGTGCCGTGGGCGATGGGTTGCGGCGTCCGGGGCGGGCACGGCGTTGCGGCGTGCGGGGCGTCGGCTGTGAGGTGCGGGCCGGTCGGGGGCGGTTCCTGTGGCTCCGAGGTCGGTCGCCCGTGCCTCCGGGGGGGCGGGGCCGCGTCGCCCGGTGCCGCCGCCCGGACCGCCCGGACCGCCCGGACCCACGCTCCTCCGCCCCCGGTGGCGCACCGGCCCGGGCGGCGGCACCGGGCCGCGTCGAGGGCCCGGCTGAGTGCCGGCGCGTACGGACGCCGCCCCCACACCACCCCCAGACCACCCGCTGCCAGGCCGGATACCAGCCGCCGCCTCTCCCCGGCTGAGTACGAGCTGAGTATCCGCACCCATGCCCCGGCGGGGCGCGGGCCAGCAGACTCGGGCCATGACGAACACGCCGACACCCGCCGAGGAACTCCGGCTCCTCGACCAAGAGCTGCGTCAACTCGACGTGCGCCGGGCTCAGTTGCTGGCCCGCAGAGCCTGGCTGCTCGGCATGCTCGGCGGGGTGCCGCAGGGACCCTGGGGGCAGCCGCAGATCCCGGGCCGCCGCTGGGGCTCCGCACCGGGGGCTCCCGGGGCCGGGTGGAGCAGCGCGGCGCCACAGGCTCCCGGGGCCGGATGGGGCAGCGCGGCACCCCAGGGTTCCGGAGCCGGATGGGGCAGCGCCGCGTCGGGGGCTCCCGGCTCCGCGGCCCCGCAGGGCCCGGGGACCGGTTGGGGCACCGCGCCGGGCGGAGGCTTCGCCCCGGGGCGCGCCCGTGCCCGCACCCCGATGCACCCCGCCCACCCGGCGGGCGCGCGGCAGGCGGCTCCGGAGGCCTCCGGCCCGCGGGTGCAGAATCTGCTGCTGCTCTTCGGCGGGCTGCTGCTGACCATCGCCGCGCTCGCCTTCACCCTGGTCAGCTGGGGTCACCTCGGCATCGGCGCGCGGGCCGCGGTCCTCGCGGCCGTCACCGTCACCGCCCTCGGCGCCCCGGTGCCGCTGCTCCGCCGCGGCCTGCGCTCCACCGCCGAGGCGCTGTCCGCGCTCGGCCTGGCGCTCACCCTCCTCGACGTCTACGCCCTGCACGCGGTCGCCCTGCCGGACACGGACGGCACCGCCTACGCCGCCGTCTCCCTGACCCTGCTGACCGCCCTGTGGACGGCCTACGGCACGCGCCTCCCGAAGCTGCGCCTCCCGGTCCCGGCGGCGGTCGCCCTGGGCCAGACACCTCTGCTCCTCCTCGCCGCCCACCTCGACGCGGGCCCCTACCTGTGGTCCTCGGCCCTCCTCCTCACCGCGGCCACCGACCTCCTTCTGGTACGTCGGCCGGGACCGCTGCCGGTGCGCCTGGTGGCCGCGGCCTCCGCGCTCACCGCCTTCGCCGTCGCCGTGGCCCTCGCCGCGGAGCGCTCCGCCGAGGCGCAGGGCGCCGGCCCGTCCCTGGGCTCGGCCGCGCTGCTCGGCTGCGCCGGGGCGCTCGCCCTCGCCGCCGCCTGGCGACCGGGGCCGCTGGGGATCCCGGTGCCCTCGGCCGCCGCGGGCGGACTGCTCCTGATCGCTGCGGCGGGCGGCGCCCTGCGCACCCTGCTGCCCGCCGACTGGACGGTGCCCGGCTACCTCCTCTGCGCCCTCGTCCTGCTGGCCGCCACCGGCCACCACCACCTCCGGCCGAGCGGACCCACCGCCACGAAGACGGCCGGTTCAGCTCACACGAAGAAGGCCGGTGCGGATCAGCACGGCACCGCGGCTCCGCAGAACGCCGCGGCCCCCGCCCAGACACCCGCCACCCCCGCCGAGGCGACCGGCGCTCCGGCCCTTCCGCTCGACGTCCTGCGCGGAGTTCTGGGCGCCGCCGCCGCGGTGGCCGCCCTCATCGGCGCCTGGGCGCTGCCCGCCGCCCTGCACACCCTGGCCGCACCGCTCGACGTACTCGACCAGGTGTGGCGCGGCGCCCGCGGCGAACTGCTCGGCCAGGGCCTGGACGAGCCCCGCCCGCTGCCCGCCCTGCTGGTCCTCGCGCTCCTCGCCGCCTGCGTGCGGTACGCGGGCCGTACGGTCCGCAGCGCGCCAAGGGCCCTGCGCGCGGCCGCCGACCCGGCCGCCACCGTGCTCGCCTGGTCCGCCCTGTACTGCCTGCCCCCGGCGGCGGAACTCCCCCATCCGGCCGTGGTCATCGGGCAGTCGGCACTCTGCGCGGCCCTCCTGCTGCTCGCCGTACGGACCAGCGACGCGGCCCTCTCCCCCACCGCGCTGGGCCTGGCGCTGACCTCCGCGGGCGGCGCGCTCTGCCTCTCCCTGGGCACCGAGGCCTGGACACTCGGCACCCTGGCCACGCTCACCGCCCTGTTCACCGCGACCGCCGGGCTCGCCGTCCGGTCCACCGCGAGTTCCGGGACCGGTGCTGCCGCGGCGGCGGGTAGCGGTGCCGGTGCCGATCCCACCGCAACCGGCGCCGGCCCCACGGCAACCGCCCCTGGCGCCACCGAAGTTGATCCCGGTGTCACCGGTGCCACCCACGCATCCGGCACCGCACCCGGCGCCAGTGCCGCACCCACCGCCGGCCCCGCCGCCCAGGTCACCGTCCGCGCCGCCCTGGTCGACGTCCGGGCGGCCCTGCGAGCGGCCGCGGTGGCCGCCGCCCTCGCCTTCGGCACCGGATTCCTCGCGGCCGCGGGTGCCGCCGCCGACTGGCCCGCCGCGCGCACCGCCCTGCTGGTCCTGGTGCCTGCCGCGCTCGCGGTGCTCCTCGCCGGGCGGGTGCTGCGGGAGCCCGCGGGGCGCCTCGCCGCCGAGGTGACCGGGGCCGCCGCCGCGGTGCTCGCCCTCGGGCTCGCCGCCGCGGAACCGCCCGTACTGGCGCTCGTCCTCGCCCTCTGCGGGGTCCTCGCCGCCGCCGAGGCGCTGCACGAGGACCGCAGGCGCGCGGCGGGCCTTGTCTCCGCGGTGCTCTTCGTCCTGGCGTCCTGGGTGCGGCTCGGTTCCTGGGAGGTCACGGCGCCGGAGGCCTACACCCTGCCCGCGACCGTGCCCGCGCTGCTCCTCGGGCTGCTGCGCCGCCGCCGCGACCCGGCGGCCTCCTCCTGGACGGCCTACGGTCCCGGGCTCGCCGCCACCCTGCTGCCCTCGCTGGTGGCGACCTGGCTGGACGGCGACTGGCAGCGCCCGCTGCTGCTCGGCCTCGGGGCCCTCGTCCTCACCCTGGCCGGGGCGCACCGGCGGCTCGCGGCTCCGCTGCTGCTCGGCGGGTCCACCCTGGTCCTGGTCGCCCTGCACGAACTCGCGCCGTTTCTGGTGCAGTTGGCCGACGCGCTGCCGCGCTGGGTGCCGCCCGCGCTGGCCGGACTGCTGCTGCTCGCGGTCGGCGCGACGTACGAACGGCGGCTGCGGGACGCGCGCAGGCTCCGCGGCGCCCTGTCCCGGATGCGCTGAGGCCGCCCGGGCGTCCGGTTCCCCCGGGTGGCCGACGGCCCCGGGGGAACCGGGAGTTGTCCCGGTTCCCTTCGCACGGGTTCGCACGGGGCGCGAAAAGGAAGGACCGTGGGTGAGTTCAGGCCAACCGGCGGCGAATTCCGCTCGCCCCGGGCGAATTTCGGTCCACGGCCGCGCACAAAATCGCGGCGCACGACCGGAACGGAATACGGGGATTCGCATTCCTCCGCCATGGTCACGGATGAGTCACCGTCAGATACCGGAAAGGGAACCGGAATCCGCCACTACGGAATGCGGACACGACCGCGGCCCGGAGGCGAAGGCCTCCGGGCCGCGGAACCGGGTGGGCGATACTGGGTTCGAACCAGTGACCTCTTCGGTGTGAACGAAGCGCTCTCCCACTGAGCTAATCGCCCGGGCGCACGGAGAACATTACCGCATGTCAGGTGTGCCCCCGACCACCCGACGAGCACCCGCGGGACCACCCCGGCCCCCCGCGCCCCGGCAGGTCACTCCTTTATGTTCCAGGGCATCTCCAGGCCGAAGCGCCACAGGTAGACACCCGCGAGCACGGCGATGATCAGCAGCCCGATCGTCGTGAGGATCACGTTGCGGCGCCGCACCCGGGGATCGAGCGCGCGCTGCGCCGCCGCGGTGACCTTGCGCTTGGTCCAGCGCAGCACGAGCTGGGCCCAGACGAACTCGGTCGCCCAGATGGCCATGCCGCCGAAGATCACCAGCCAGCCGGGCCCCGGCAGCGGAAGCATGATGATGCCCCCGACGACCACCACGAGACCCACCACGAAGACGCCGACCTGCCAGCTCAGATGCAGGTACCTGCGCGCCTTGACGAAGTCCGGAGCCCGCGAACCGAGCGGTTTCTCCCCCCGCTCCTCCTTGACCACCACCACGCCCTCCGACGTCTCGTCACTCCCCGTATTCATGCCGCCAAACCTACCCGACAGAAACATGTCACCGGAATGGGCCCACGGACTGAAGAAACACTCCGCCATCCGAGGTACCTAAAGCGACTCAAAACACTCAGAGGGGTTTACAACGGCACCGTAGGTGGCATGTCGATTTCGCCGACGTGCGAATCCCCGAGCGCACACTGAGCGAAAGGCCTTGGCGCTTATGAACACCACGGTCAGCTGCGAGCTGCACCTGCGCCTCGTTGTGTCGAGCGAGTCCTCACTGCCTGTTCCCGCAGGACTGCGGTATGACACGGCCGATCCCTACGCCGTGCACGCCACCTTCCACACCGGAGCCGAGGAGACGGTCGAGTGGGTCTTCGCCCGCGACCTCCTCGCCGAGGGCCTGCACCGGCCCACGGGCACCGGAGACGTCCGCGTATGGCCGTCCCGGAGCCACGGACAGGGCGTTGTCTGCATCGCCCTGAGCTCCCCGGAGGGCGAGGCTCTGCTCGAGGCCCCGGCGCGGGCCCTGGAGTCGTTCCTGAAGCGAACGGACGCCGCGGTGCCACCCGGCACCGAACACCGCCACTTCGATCTCGACACGGAGCTCTCACACATCCTGGCCGAAAGCTGAGGCCGGGCCCCCTGGGAGCCCCCCGGCGCCGTCCACTCGGGGAGACGGCGCGGGCACGGACAAGCGCAGACTGACCGGCGTCGCCGCCGCGGTTCGCCGCGGCGCGCGGCGCCGGTGCGCTGTACGGACGGCAGGCCCCGGCCGGTCACGGCCACCCCTGGTAACGGACGACTCCGGCCCCCGGTCGGGTACGAGCCGCTAGCATCGGCGGGCATCCGACCGACCCAGGCCAGGGAGCGACCCGTGCAGATCACCCATGACACCCGGTGCGCGCTGCTGACCGTGGTGGACCTGGTGAACTCCGCTCCCGAGGAGGACGGCCACGACGCCCTGGGCTCGGTGGCCGACCTCGCCGCGTTCGTCCGCGACCACGACGTGAGCGGTGTCGGCGCGCTCTCCGCCGAGGATCTCGCCGCGGTCCACGCGGTCCGCGGCCGCTTCACCGAGGTGTTCGCCGCCGCCGAGCCCCGGGCGGCCGCCGCCGTCATCAACGAGCTGGTCGCCGCCGCGGGCACCACCCCGCAGCTCACCGACCACGACGGCTACGACTGGCACGTCCACTACTTCGCCCCCGGCGCCTCGGTCGCCGACCACCTCGCCGCCGACTGCGGCATGGCCCTCGCCTTCTTCGTCGTCGCGGGCGAGCAGGAGCGGCTGCGCCGCTGCGAGGCGCCGGACTGCCAGAACGCCTTCGTCGACCTGTCCCGGAACCGCTCCCGCCGGTACTGCGACAGCCGCACCTGCGGCAACCGACTGCATGTGGCCGCCTACCGGGCGCGCCGCAAGGAGGCCGCCGGCTGAGCCGCCGGTCACCGTGCGTCACCGGATGCCGGGCGCCGGAGGGCCTCTTTCCGGCACCGGAACAGCACCTCACAGGAACAGCAGATCGTGCAGCGAGGCCGAGAGCAGCAGGCAGCCGATCACCGCCAGGAAGATCATCAGGGGTGGCTGCGAGAGGGCGAAGAGACAGCCTCGGCGCTCCTGGGTCTCGGCGGGGTACTCGGCCGTGGCCTGGGCCGCGGGCGACGGGGCGGCGGGGGTGCGGGAACTGTCGGGCATCTCGCGATGATCATGACGCAGGGCCGGCGGGCCCCCGCCCAGGGACGCGCAGAAACCAGGGGTCTTCGCCGGATCTTGTGACACGCTTGCCACACTCGGCCGCCCGCCGGGCCCTCGCGCCCCCGCAGCGCCCTCCTCGGCCGCCGCGCTTCACCCGCCGAGCAGGCTGCACACCGTTGCACTTCCCGGGCCCGGGACGCCGGACATAAGGGCCCGTACGCCGCGTCCCGTACGCCCGATCCTGTGGACCGGACCCGGGACCTCGCAGCCCGGTGCCTCAGATGCCGTGCTTCTTCAGGATGGCCTCGATGTCGCTGAAGTCCTCCGAGCCGCCCGTCGCGGGCGAGGAGCCCCGGCGAGCGGCGGGCTGCTGTCCCAGGGGCGGGGCCGCGGCGGCCGGCGCCACGGCCCGGTCCTGGGCCGCGCGCGCCGCCTTGCGCTCCTTGCGGGTGCCGCCGCCGCGGCGCTCCACGGCGCGCGTACCGATGAACAGGAGCCAGGCGCCGCCGAGTACGCCGAAGCCCGCCCAGGCCATCGGGCTGAAGGCGGTGTCCACGGCCCACTCCACGGCGCCGGTCATCACCAGGCCGAGGGGCACCAGGGAGTAGGCGGCGAGCCGGGCGGCCGCGAGGAAGCGCTTGCGGTAGGCGGTGACCCCGGCGATGCCAAGGCCCGCCACGGCTACGGCGGAACACACGGTCTCGGCAAGCATCCGGTCCTCCAGCGGCCTCGGCCGTGCGGGTCACGGCTCTCCCTCCATCCTGCACCCGCTCTCCGTCCGGGGGCCACGGTCCCCCCGCGGGCTCAGGGACATCTCGGGGTCGCCTCTCCTCCCCTGGGCCGGTCGGCCCCTCGTCCGCAGGTCCGAGTTGGGCGTGCGGGCGGCGGGCTGGAACACTGACGGCATGAGCGACTCCACTCCGGCCGGTTCCTCGGCGCCTCCCCTGCTCGACGTCTGGTGCGAGCTGCAGTGTCCGGACTGCCGGACCGCCCTCGCCGACCTGCGCGCGCTGCGGGAGCGCTACGGCGACAAGCTGGAGCTTCGGCTGCGCCACTTCCCCCTGGAGCGGCACAAGTACGCCTTCGCCGCGGCCCAGGCGGCGGAGGAGGCGGCGATGCAGGGCCAGGCCTGGACCTATGTCGAGGCGGTCCTGGAGCGGGTGGCGGAGCTGGAGGCGCAGGGCGAGCCCTTCCTCGTCCAGGTGGCCCGCGAACTCGGCCTGAACGCCGAGGAGTTCGACACCGCGCTGATCGACGGGCGGCACATCCTGATGGTCGACTCCGACCACGCCGAGGGCAAGGCGATCGGTATCACGGGCACCCCGACCTACGTCATCGGGGGCGAACGCCTCGACGGCGGCACGAGCCAGGAGGGGCTGCGCGAGCGGATCGAGGAGATCGCCGACCGGCTGCTCGCCGACGGCAAGGACTGAGCCGCCGCTACCGCAAGGATTTCTCCAGCGGCACCGAGCCGTCCACCCCCGCCTCCGGACCGCCGCCCGGCAGATAGCCCAGGGCGCGCGCGAGCCGCAGGCCGGGGGTGGCACCGCCCGGCAGGGTCACCGTGATGGTGGCGCAGCCCCAGTCGCGGGCGATCTCCTCGGCGGCGAGCGCGGCCACCGTGCCCCGGCCCCGGTGCCGGTCGGCCTCCTGGATCCGCAGTTCCCGCAACCAGGCCACGCCGGGGCCGCGTTCCGGGTCGGTGGCGAGGTGGACCGCGCCGACGGGCCGCCCGTTGACACACACCTGGTAGCGGCGGGACAGCGCGCCGCCCTCGCCTCGCTGGAGCGGCTCCACCGGCCGCAGCGTGGTCGTCATGCCGGGGTTTCTACCCTGCTCCGCGAGTCCGGTACGCCTCCGGACGGCTCGGCAGCCGGAGTCAGGACCGCGGTCGTGCCCGGCTCAGGGGTCGAGGTCCTGCCCGGCGCGCTCCTCGAAGACGCGCATCGCCTTGGCGGTGGCGGGGCCGGGAGCGGCCTCGATCCGGCGGCCGTCCACCCGGTGCACCGCCTGCACATCGCGCAGGGACGAGGTGAGGAAGACCTCCTCGGCGCGCTCCAGGGCGTCGAACGGGAGGTCGGTCTCCTTGGCGCCGGTCCACTCCAGGGTGAGGGCCCGGGTGATCCCGGCGAGGCAGCCGGAGGCGAGCGGCGGGGTGTGGATCTCCCCGTCGAGCACCACGAAGACATTGGATCCGGTGCCCTCGCACAGCCGTCCCGCCGTATTGGCGAACAGCGCCTCGGAGGCCTCCTGCTCGTGGGCCCGGGACAGGGCGAGGACGTTCTCCGCGTACGAGGTGGTCTTCAGGCCGGTGACCGCGCCGTGCTCGTTGCGCCGCCAGGGGACGGTCACGACGGCGGTGGAGTCCGGGCGCCGGGTGGTCCCGGAGAGGGCGACGAGCAGGGTCGGGCCGGTGTCGCCGCGCTCGGAGCCGAGCGGCGAGACGCCTCCGGTGTAGGTGACGCGGATCCGGCCGAGCGGCACCGGCTGGTCCGCGAGGACCGCCTCGACGGCGCGGCGGACCTCGGCCCGGTCCGGTTCCGGCAGGCCGAGGCCGAGGGCCGAGCGGACCAGCCGCTCCACATGCCGGGTCAGGGCGAAGGGGCGGCCCCCGAGGGCCTTGACGGTCTCGAACACACCGTCCCCCACGGTCAGTCCGTGGTCGAACACGGATACCCGCGCGGACTCGGCGTCCCGCAGGGCACCGTTCAGCCAGATCTTCACGCCGCTGATCCTCCACTTGGCTCGTAGGTCCCCGACGCTACCGCGAGCAGCCGGGAGGCTTTCAGTTCGGTCTCGCGCCACTCGCGTTCCGGATCGGAGCCCCAGGTGATCCCGGCGCCGGTGCCGAAGCACAGCCGGGCGGTGCTCCGGTCGGCCCGGAAGGTACGGATCCCGACGGCCAGCTCGCCGCGGCGGCGGTCCGCGTCGACCCAGCCGATCCCGCCGCAGTAGGGCCCGCGCGGCACCGGTTCCAGCGCGCGGATCAGGCGCAGCGCACGGGACTTGGGGGCGCCGCTGACCGAGCCGGGCGGGAAGGCCGCGGCGAGCAGTTCCGGCCAGCCCGCCCCGGCGCACAGCTGCCCGCGGACGGTGGAGACCAGGTGGACGAGGCCGGGATGGCGCTGCACCGCGCAGAGTTCGGGCACGGTGACCGAACCGGGCTCGCAGACCCGGCCGAGGTCGTTGCGCACCAGGTCGACGATCATCACGTTCTCGGCGCGGTCCTTGGCGGTGAGGGCGGACACGCTGCGCCCGGTGCCCTTGATCGGCCCCGAGACCACCTCCCGGCCGCTCCGGTGCAGGAACAGCTCCGGCGAGGCGCAGGCGACCTCCACGCCGTGCGCGGGCAGCCGGATCAGGCAGGCGTACGGGGCCGGGTTGCCGCGGTCGAGCAGGGCGGCGAGGTCGCCGAGGTCGGCCTGCGGCGGGAGCGGTGCGGTGAGCAGCCGGCAGAGGTTGACCTGGTAGACCTCGCCGGCGGCGATCCGGTCCTGGATGGCGCGCACACCCTCCGTATAGGACCGGTGGCCGAGGGAGGTGTCCCAGGCCTCGGGGGCCGGCCCCGGCCAGGCTCCGGGGCGGGCCGGCGGTGCCGCCTGCTCGCGGACCGCGGCGAAGCGGGCGCAGACCAGGCCGCCCTCGAAGTTCTGGCAGACGGCCCAGAAGCCGGTCGAGTCCAGGGCCGCGGGGTCGTCCGTGACGTCGAGGAGACCCTCGGCCAGACGACTCCCGAAGCGGGCACTCGCGGACATATGGCGCACACTCGTGAGTCTAGGCCGGGTGGCCCCCGGGTGCCCTGGAGCGGTCACAGCGCAGCACGCTGCGTAAACGCGTTTTTGTGCTGGCCGGGGAATCCGCTAGAGTTCACCTCGTCGCCGGGCCGCGCGAGCGGGCCGAAACGACAGGCGGACGTGGCTCAGTTGGTAGAGCATCACCTTGCCAAGGTGAGGGTCGCGAGTTCGAATCTCGTCGTCCGCTCGACGTGGGGGATCTTCCCGAACCCCCGCTCACTCCTGGTGGAGTGGCCGAGAGGCGAGGCAACGGCCTGCAAAGCCGTCTACACGGGTTCAAATCCCGTCTCCACCTCCAAGGACGATTAGCTCAGCGGGAGAGCGCTTCCCTGACACGGAAGAGGTCACTGGTTCAATCCCAGTATCGTCCACTCGAACCACTGGCAGCAGAGGTTCGGTCCCGCGCGATTAGCTCAGCGGGAGAGCGCTTCCCTGACACGGAAGAGGTCACTGGTTCAATCCCAGTATCGCGCACGCAGTCACCCGGCCCCGGCCGTGGTCCCGAGGACGATTAGCTCAGCGGGAGAGCGCTTCCCTGACACGGAAGAGGTCACTGGTTCAATCCCAGTATCGTCCACCAGTTGCAGAGGCGGTCCGGTCGCACGGTGTGCGGGCGGGCCGCCTTCTCGTTTCTCCTCCGCCGCATACGGATCTCCCCCACCGCACCCGACACGGCGAAGTCCCGGACCGCTCAAGGCAGTCCGGGACTTCGCGGGTGCGGGCGCACGGACGCGCCCGGGGCCCGGCTCAGGAGGAGAAGAGCATGTGCCCGAAGCCCTTGTGCCGGTGGTGTCCGTACTGCCCGTGGTGGCCCTGCGGGGCGCCCCAGGCGGGGGCCGGGGCGGCCGGGTAGGCCTGCGGGGCGGCGGGCGGGGGCGGCGGTGCGGGCTGCGACCACTGCGACTCCAGGCGGGTCAGGGACTCCAGCTCGCCGTAGTCGAGGAAGATCCCGCGGCAACCGCTGCACTGCTCGATCTGCACGCCGTTGCGGTTGTAGGTGTGCATCGGGGCATGGCACTTGGGACACTGCATGCTCGGCTCAACTCCTCGCCGGTGGGTACGGCTTGGCCGGGGACCGCCCGGCTCCGGTGCAGGGAACCCTACTTCGTCGGGTTCCCCGGCCGGGCGCCCGGTGCGGCGGTCAGGCGCCGGCGGTGGAGCGCTCGGGCCCGGCCCCGGCCGGTGCCGCTCGAAGGCCGGGGGTCGGCTGGCGTACCGCGGGGATGGCGGCGGCGATCGCGGCGGAGAGCAGCGCCACCGCGCAGCCGATCACCAGGCCGGTGCGGAACCCGGTCTCCGAGGTGAAGGTCCGGGCACCCGTACCGGTGGTCAGCTGCGCGAGGACCACGCCCATCACGGCGGCGCCGACCGAGGTGCCGAGCGAACGCATCAGGGTGTTGAAACCGTTGGCCACCGCCGTCTCGGAGAGCGCGACCGAGCCCATGATCAGGGCGGGCATCGCGCCGTAGGCGAGACCGACGCCGCTGTTGATCACCATCAGGGCCAGCATGATGCCCCAGGCGGAGCCCATCAGGGCCAGGGAGAGGGCGTAGCCCGCGGCGATGACCAGGGCCCCGCTGAGCAGGGTGAGCTTCGGGCCGCGGGCGTTGGTCAGCTTTCCGCCGAGCGGGGAGACCACCATCATCATGAGGCCGCCGGGTGCCATCCACAGGCCGGCCGCCAGCATCGACTGCCCGAGGCCGTAGCCGGTCGCCTCCGGGAACTGCAGCAGCTGGGGCATGACCAGCATCCCCGCGTACATCGCGAAGCCGACGAAGACCGAGGCGATATTGGTCAGCAGGACCCTGGGCCGGGCCGTGGTGCGCAGGTCGATCAGCGGGTCGGTGGTCCGGATCTCCCAGCTCCCCCAGGCGAGCAGGAGCACCGCGGAGGCGGCGAACAGGCCGAGGGTGGTCCCCGAACTCCAGCCCCAGTCGGCGCCCTTGGAGACCGCGAGCAGGAGGCAGACCAGACCCGCGCCGAGGCCGAGGGCGCCGGGGACGTCGAAGCGCTGGCCCCGGGCGCCGGGCGGCACGTCCGGGATCAGGAACCAGATCAGCGCGGCGATCACCGCGGCCAGGGCGGCGGAACCCCAGAAGAGCACTCGCCAGTTCGCGTACTGGGCGATGGCGGCGGACAGCGGCAGCCCGAGCCCGCCGCCGATCCCCATGGAGGCGCTGACCAGCGCGATCGAGGGGCTGAGCTGCTCCTTGGGGACCACATCGCGCAGCAGGGCGATGCCCAGCGGGACCACGCCCATGCCCATGCCCTGGAGCCCGCGTCCGACGATCATCGGGACGATCGAGGAGGAGAGCGCGCAGATCACCGAACCGGCGAACAGCGGTACGGAGCAGGCGAGCAGCATCCGGCGCTTGCCGAGCAGATCGCCGAGGCGGCCGACGACGGGTACGCACACGGCGGCCACGAGCAGGGTCGCGGTGATCACCCAGGCCGAGTTGGCGGGCGTGGTGTGCAGCAGCACCGGGAGGTCCGCGAGGAGCGGGGTGACGAGGGTCTGCATGATCGCCGCGGTGGTACCGGCGAAGGCGAGGGTGAGGATGATCGGGCGGGAGTGCGCGGCGGTGTGCGGCGCGGGGTCGAGCGGAGGGTGGGGGGCGTCCGGCATGGGGCACTCCTCGACGGGGACCAGTGGATATGCACCATACACATGGCATGCATCATGCACATCCACGAGGGGGCGTGAGAGAGTGGGACATCCAGCCCCGAGGCCGCCATGCATCCACCCCGCAGGCCCGCACCCGCCCCGATTCCGGACCTTGCCCCCGCACCACCACCCCCCTCCCGCCACCGCAGATCGACACCCGTCCAACCGGAAGGCACCGGGCGCATGACCAAGCCCACCCATGAGGTCGAGTACGAGCAGATGCTGCTCAGCCGCCATACGTTCCTGAACCAGCGCGGCGGCCGCCGCAAGGACGGCCTCCTGGAGCGCAGCGCGTACATCCTGCTCAGCCGCATCCGGGTGCAAGGGCCCATGTCGATCGGCGAGTTGAGCGAGGCCTTCGGTCTCGACACCTCCACCCTCAACCGGCAGACCGCCGCCGCCATGCGCGCCGGTCTCGTGGACCGCGTCCAGGATCCGGGGGGCGGCATGGCCCGCAAGTTCCGCATCACGGAGGTGGGCGAGCGGATGCTGGACGAGGAGCGCGAGGGCATCGTCCGCGCTCTGGACGAGGTCATGACGGACTGGTCGGCCGAGGACGTCCGGGCCTTCGCCGGTTATCTGCGCCGCTTCAACACCGGCATCGAACGCCTCGGCGGACGGCCCTGGCCCCGGGAGGAGTGACGGCGCGGACGGGGCGGGGACTCCGGCGGGCCCGCCCCGCCGGCCGGCGGCGGAACCCCGGCAGGCGCCCTCCCCGCGGCAGTTGACCCCACCCCGGCGATCCGCCCCCGGAACACCGCTCCCCGCGCCGGAATCGCAACGCCCCCGTGCGCACCCGGCAACGAAGACGAAATCCACGCGGCCGAGGATCAACAAAATGTTGAAACGCCGCGCGGGAGGGGATCAGGGCAGGGACACCACCGCCGTGCTCCGCCATGGCGCGCGGCGGCCCGCTCCCGTACGCCCGCCCGCTCCGGAGACCCCATGTCACAGGCACCCGACCCGGCCGCGCCCGACCGGGCAGCAGCCCCCGCGCCCGCCCGCCACCCGGTGGACCAAGTCCCCTCCCCCGCCCGGCTGTTGCTGCTCGGGCTGCAGCATGTGCTGGTGATGTACACCGGCTGCGTCACGGTCCCGCTGGTCTTCGGCGCGGCCGCCGGACTCGACACCTCCACGGTCGGGCTGCTGATCAGCGCCGACCTCCTGGTCGCCGGTGCGGTGACCCTCGTGCAGTCGCTGGGGGTCGGCAAGGTGCTCGGCGTACGGCTGCCCGTGGTCGCCGGGGCCACCTTCACCGCGGTGACACCGATGATCCTCATCGCGGGCGAGTACGGGCTGCAGGCCGTGTACGGGTCGATGATCGCCGCCGGGCTCTTCGGGCTCCTGGTCGCGGTGCCCTTCGCCCGGGCGGTGCGCTTCTTCCCGCCGGTGGTCAGCGGAACCGTGATCACCGTGGTCGGGCTTTCCCTGATCGGCGTCGCGGCGGGCCTGATCGCGGGCGAGGACCCGGAGGCCGAGGGCTACGCGGCCCCGGGCCGGCTGGCCCTCGCGGGCGGCATCGTGCTCCTGATCGTCCTGCTCACCCGCTTCACCCGCGGCTTCCTCTCCCAGCTCGGCGTACTGATCGGCCTGATCGCCGGCACCCTCGTCGCGGTCCCGATGGGGCTCACCGACTTCTCCGCGGCCGAGGACGCCGATTGGTTCGGCCTCGCCGCGCCCTTCCACTTCGGCGCCCCGGAGTTCCCGGTCGCGGCCGTGGTCTCGCTGTGCGTGGTGATGCTGGTGACCTTCACCGAGTCCACCGCCGACATGCTCGCCGTCGGGGAGATGACCGGCCGCCCGGTGGACCGCCGCTCCCTGGCGCGCGGACTGGCCGCCGACGGCGTCTCCGGCGTACTCGGCGGGATCATGAACGGCTTCCTGGACACCGTCTTCGCCCAGAACGTCGGCCTGGTCGGCATGACCCGGGTGCGCAGCCGCTATGTCGCGGCCGTCGCCGGGGGCATCCTCGTCGTGCTCGCGCTCATACCCCGGCTCGGTGAACTGGTCGCCTCCCTGCCGGGTCCGGTGGTCGGCGCCGCGGGTCTCGTCATGTTCGCCACGGTCGCCTCGGTCGGCATCGGGAGCCTGCGCAAGGTCGAGTTCGAGGGCACCGGAAATCTGATGATCGTCGCCGTCTCCCTGGGGGTCGGCATGCTGCCCGTGGTGGCGCCCGACTTCTACCGGGCCTTCCCGACCTGGGTGCAGATCATCGGCGGCAGCGCGATCACCAGCGCCGCCCTCACCGCCTTCCTCCTGAACCTGCTCTTCCACCACACCCCGAGCAGCCGGTCCCGGGCGCCCGCGGACTCCTGAGGCGCCCGGCCCTCCCCCGGCGGGGCCCACCCGTACCGGATCCGTCAGACCTCTCAGGAAGAGGTACCGGACTCTCCGGCAGGACCGGGGGCGAGTCCCGCCATCCGTACGCAGGCCTCGGTCAGGGACTGCTCCGCCTCGTCGAGCGCGCGGTCCGCCCCGGTGGCCTTCACCAGCGCGAGGGCCGCGGACTGGACGGTCACCGCGCGGGCGGGTACGTCGAGTACGGGCCAGGGGTCGCCCTGTGCGGGCACCGCGGGGCCGCCCGCCAACCGGTAGGCGGACAGGAAGCGCGCCCACTCCCCGGGGCCGAGGATCCCGCAGGCGTACCAGGCCGCGGGCCGGGCGAGGTCCCAGGCGGGGTCCCCGGTGCCGAGGTCGTCCACGTCGATGAGCACCCAGCCGCCGCCCCGCTCCCGTACCAGCTGGCCCAGGTGGACGTCCCCGTGGCACAGCGCGCTCCCCGGCACCGGCGCCTCGCCCCTGGCCCAGGGCGGCAGCGCGGACCAGGCGGCGAGGACGGCCGGGGCGGCGGGGTGCGCGGCGGCGCGGGCGCGCAGCCGGGCCACGGCACGGGCCGCCCGGGCGGGGCCGCGCATCGCGGGCAGGCCGGGCGGCAGAACGCCGGGGTCGGTGCGGTGCAGCCGGGCAAGGAGCCGGGCGGCGGCCTCCCAGGGCGCGGCCTCGGGGTCCTCGGGGTCGACGGGCTCGCCGTACGGCCACAGGGTGACCGGCCTGCCGTGCAGTTCCACGGGGCCGGGGCGCAGCGGCGGGAGCAGGACGCCGCCGAGGGCGGGGTGCGCGGCCAGCGCCGTACGCAGGGCCAGTTCGCGGGGGTCGGTGCCGGGGGCGTGCGCCTTGGCGACGGCCTCGCCGTGCCGGACCACCGCGGCGTCCTCGCGGTCGGCGAGCACGGCCCCCGGGGCGGGGCAGGCGCAGCCGTGCTGTCCGGGCAGATGGACCGCGCCGCGCACGGTCGCCGCGAGGGCGCGCAGCACGGTCGCGGACACGGACACCCCCTGATGACTGGTGCCGGGCGCCCGGCGGACGGTGCTCACCGGTACCGGAGACCCGGTGGACGTCCCTTGTACCGGCGAACCGGGGGACGACCTCGGGAGGGAGCCTACGGGGCTGGTCGCGGAGGGCGTACCCCGGGGAAAAGCAATGCCGGCGCAGCTCCCCAGCTGCGCCGGCATCTGTGCCGTCCGCCGCACCCCCGTCCCCACGGGGTTGTTCAGGCCGGATGTCCCCGCCCGGGCCGCTCTCCCGGGCCTGGAGTGCCGCTCAGCGCTCCAGCATCACGCCCACGGACGACGCTTGTGTGACCACTGCGTCCCAGCCGCCGAAGACGACCACGAGCAGGGCCGCCAGGGGCAGGACCATGGCCGCCGCCACCGCGGGGTGGCGGGTACCGGAAGGGCGCACTCCAAGCCCTGTCACGGTACGGCGCACGGTCGCACCTGCGAGGGAGAGGGCGGCCGAGGCATGCGGGGCCTGGGCCCTGCGCCTCTGCGTACGGAGAATGCTCCGTGTCGCGGTGTCCGCCATGCTCCCTCTCCTGACCGAAACGGTGGTCCGATGCCGTCCCCCGGCACCTCACCTGGCGGCGGCGGGCGTCTGGCCTCGGGGGACGAGTGCTGCACCCGCCGCTCGACCTCAAATCTAGGCGCGGGGCCGGTCGGCGACGTCATGCCCTCGTATCGAATGGCGGGCCTCCCGGAGGATGAGCGCGAGCGCGGGGTGTACTCCACTGGGTGGAGACGCGGGGTGGAGATCCGGGCGGGTCCTCGGGGTCTTCCCGGAGGGGTCCCGCCCCGGCCCGGGTGAGGTCGCTCACCCCGGTGATCACCCAGCGCCCGGCTCCCGTGGGCCCAGGGTGACCGCGGGGTGCCTGCCGCGGCCCGGGGCACCCGGCGGCGCGGGCCCCCCGGCGGCGCTGGTCCCGGAGGTCAACCGGCCTGGCGGGCACGGGAACTGACGGAGCGACAGGAGAGGGAGCGGAGCGGGGGCTCGGCGCTGAGGGTCCCTCAAGTCGCCTGCCCCGTACTGAAGACGGCCCAACGGGAAGGCGCGGCCTCTGCGCGCTCCGCCCGCGGTAAACGTAAGCTGTGGCACGTCAGACGGACCAGCGACGGGGATGAACATGGCGATGATGCGGCTCCGGCGCGAGGACCCGCGAGTCGTCGGCTCGTTCAGGCTGCACCGCCGGCTCGGCGCGGGCGGGATGGGCGTGGTCTACCTCGGCTCGGACCGTCGCGGCCAGCGGGTGGCGCTGAAGGTGATCCGGCCGGATCTCGCGGAGGACCAGGAGTTCCGCTCCCGCTTCGCCCGCGAGGTCTCCGCGGCGCGGCGCATCCGCGGCGGCTGCACGGCCCGCCTGGTGGCCGCGGACCTGGAGGCCGAGCGCCCCTGGTTCGCCACCCAGTACGTACCGGGGCCCTCGCTGCACGACAAGGTCGCCGAGGGCGGTCCGCTGACCGCCGCCGAGGTGGCCGCGGTCGGGGCCGCGCTCTCCGAGGGCCTGGTCGCGGTGCACGAGGCCGGGGTGGTCCACCGCGACCTCAAGCCCTCCAACATCCTGCTCTCGCCCAAGGGCCCCCGGATCATCGACTTCGGGATCGCCTGGGCCACCGGGGCGAGCACCCTCACCCACGTCGGCACCGCGGTCGGCTCCCCCGGCTTCCTCGCCCCCGAGCAGGTGCGCGGGGCAGCGGTCACCCCGGCCACCGACGTCTTCTCGCTCGGCGCCACCCTCGCCTACGCGGCCACCGCCGACTCGCCCTTCGGGCACGGGAGTTCGGAGGTCATGCTCTACCGGGTGGTGCACGAGGAGGCGCAGCTCAAGGGGGTGCCCGACGCGCTGGCGCCGCTGGTGGAGGCCTGTCTGGCGAAGCACCCGGAGGACCGTCCGAGCACCCTGCAGCTCTCGCTGCGGCTGAAGGAGATCGCCGCCCGCGAGGCCCAGGGCCTGCCCGAGTCCCGGATCCCGGCACCGCACACCGAGAGCGGCACGACGGAGCGGGTCACCGCCGCGTACCCGGAGCCGCACACCCCGCGCCGCCCCGCCCAGGGTGCCCCGACCGGCCCCCGGCAGACGGCTGCCCGCCCCGGCCCGGCCCGCCAGGGCGCACCCGCCCGGCCGACGTCCGGCCGTCCCACCGCCGGGCGCCCCGCGACCGGTCGGCCCGCCACCGGGCGCGCGCCCCGGCAGGGCGGCAGGCCCGCGCCGCGGAACAGGGCCGGGCGTCCCGCGCCGCGCGGCACCGGCTCGGTGCGCAGGCCCGCCAACCCCCGGCTGCTGCGCCAGCGGCTCATCGTCTTCGTCGTGGTGACGCTGCTCGTCGCCCTCGGCATCGCGGCGGCCCAGGGCTGCCAGGGTCCGGCCAGCGGGCTCGGCGGCCGGCCCGCGGTCCCGGTGAGCGGGACGGGAGCGGCGCCCGGGGAGGCACCGCAGGTCCGGGACGCGTACGCGCCGTAGGGCCCGGGGGACGTACGGGGCCCTCTGCACGGGCGAGGTACGCGTCCGCGCGAAGACGTACGCGCGAGACCTCCCCGGGGGACGTACGCGTCGTAGGTCCGGGCGACGCGCGGGAGGCCGGAGTCGGGCCGGGGCGGGACCGGGGTCGAGGGGCGTCGCGGCGGTCATGTCCGGTTCGGGGGGCGGCAGTTGGCCGGAACGGGTGGCATTCCGCTCGCATCGCGCGATATCGCCCTCTCGGGCGTCTACGGTACCGATGTGCCGCACCGTCCCTCGCGGCCGTCCGAGGAGGACTCCCCCGTGTCATCGCCCTACAGCCCCGCACACGCGCCCGTCGGTGATGTGGGCACCGCGCTCATGCTGATCGACTCCCAGCTCAAGGCCATCCGCGCGGGACGGACCGAGCACGACCCGGAACAGCAGGCGCTGAGCGACCAGTTCATGGCCTCGCTGGGTCCCGAGGGCGCCGTCGCGGTACTGGACGGCACCTGCACCGTGATCTACATGTTCATGAGCTGGCTGCGGCAGGCCCACGAGCACGAGGACAAGGACGTGATCGAGTACGTGGTGCCGACGCTGGTCGCCTCGCTGCGTCTGATGCCCATGAGCGTGCGTCCCGAGACCATCCCCACCATGTCCGCGCTGGTCATCGCCGCGGGCACCGGTGTGAGCCCCACCCTGTGGCGCGAGCAGTACGGCGACTGGACGGAGAAGGAGATCACCGCCCTGGAGGCGACCACCGTCCTGCTCGCCGAGCACATCAGCCGTGTCACCGAGGACCCCGACTTCGCCATCCGCATGGTCACCGAGTCCCTGGCGAGCGCGGAAGACCGCTGAACTCCCGCCGCCCCGGCGGCTGCTCGGGGCTCAGAGCCGGGTCGTGTGGAAGGCCACGGCGGAGGCGGCGGCCACATTGAGGGAGTCCACCCCGGCGGCCATCGGGATGCGGACATGTTCGTCGGCGGCGCGCAGGGCGGCGTCCGACAGCCCGTCGCCTTCGGTGCCGAGCAGCAGCGCCAGTTTCCCGTACCGGCGGGCGGCCAGTTCGTCGATCGTGATCGACCGCTCCCCGAGGCACAGGGCGGCGGTCACGAACCCGTACCGCCGGAAGACCTCGATCTCGTTCGGCCAGGAGGTCAACCGGGTCCAGGGGACGGTGAAGACCGCGCCCATCGAGACCTTCACGGCCCGGCGGTAGAGCGGGTCGGCGCAGCGGGGCGAGAGGAAGACGGAGTCCACGCCCAGGGCGGCGGCGTTGCGGAAGGCGGCCCCCAGATTGGCGTGGTCCACCAGGTCCTCGAAGAGGGCGACGCGCCGGCCCGCACTCCTCGGCCCGGCAGACGGCGAGGACTCGTCCGTGGTGCGGCCGTCGGCCGGGGCCCGGTGGCCGGCGCCGAGGAGTTCGGCCGCGGCGGGCAGCGGCTTGCGCCGGAGGGAGGCGAGGGCCCCGCGGTGCACGTGGTAGCCGGTGACCCGCTCGGCCAGCTCGGGGCTGACCACGTAGACGGGGGCACTCGCCTCCGCGATGACATCGGACATCACCTCGACCCACTTGGCGGAGAGCAGCATCGAGCGCATCGCGTACCCGGCCTCGCGGGCCCGGCGGATGACCTTCTCGCCCTCGGCGATGAACAGCCCCTCGGCGGGTTCCCGGCGGCGGCGCAGCTCGACGTCGGTGAGCCCGGTGTAGTCGCCGAGGCGGGGGTCGTCGGGGTCGTCGACGGTGAGGAGTTCGGCCACGGGGTGAGGCTGCCTTGTCGTAGGAGTACGGGGTACGGGTGTGCGGGAGCCGTCAGGTGAGGGTGCCGGGGGCGGCCGGGGCGGTGTCGCCGACCTCGACGACCTCGCCGACGACGATCACCGCGGGCGGGCGGACCTCGGCGGTGCGGACGGTCTCGCCGACGGTGGCCAGGGTGGCGTCCACCCGGCGCTGGGCCGCGGTGGTGCCCTCCTGGATCAGGGCGACCGGGGTGTCCGGCGCCCGGCCGTGGGCGACCAGCGCCCGGGCGATCCGGCCGATCTTGTCGACGCCCATCAGGATGACCAGGGTGCCGCGCAGCCGGGCGAGCGCCGCCCAGTCGACCAGGGAGCGGTCGTCCTCCGGCGCCATATGGCCGCTGACCACCGTGAACTCGTGTGCCACCCCGCGGTGGGTGACCGGGATGCCCGCGGCCCCCGGGACCGAGATGGAGCTGGAGATGCCGGGGACGACGGTGTACGGCAGGCCCTCGGCGGTCAGCGCCTGCGCCTCCTCCATGCCGCGCCCGAAGACGAAGGGGTCGCCGCCCTTGAGCCGTACCACCGCCTTGCCCTGCCGGGCGTGCTCGATCAGGGCCTGGTTGATGGCCTCCTGGGCCATGTAGCGGCCGTAGGGGATCTTCGCGGCGTCGATCACCTCGACGTGCGGGGGGAGTTCGGCGAGCAGGTCGCGGGGGCCGAGCCGGTCGGCGATGACCACATCGGCCTCGGCGAGCAGGCGGCGCCCGCGGACGGTGATCAGATCGGGGTCGCCGGGGCCGCCGCCGACCAGGGCCACCGGGCGCACCCGCGGCGCCTCGTCGGGGCGGACGCCGACCGAGGGCACGGCCAGGGTGCCGTCGCCGAGCGCCTCCACCAGGATGTCCCGGATGGCGGCGGTGCGCCGCGGGTCCCGGTCGTGGACCTCGGTGGTCAGCACGGCCACGGTCACGCCCTCGCTGCGCCCGGTGGCCGGGGTGAGCGCGGTCGCCGCGTCGGCGTCGTCGGCGCGTACGCACCAGATCCGGCCGCGTTCGGCCTCGGCGGAGGCGGTGCGGTTGGCGGCCTTGTCGCTGGTGGCGATCAGCGCGTACCAGGCGCCTTCGAGGTCTCCCTCGGCGTACCGCCTGCGTTCCCAGACCAGCTCGCCGGAGTCCGCCATCGCCTCCACCGAGGGGGTGGCGGAGGGCGAGACGAGGAGGATGTCGGCGCCCGCCGCGATCAGCGCGGGCAGCCGGCGCTGGGCCACCTGGCCGCCGCCGAGGACGACGGTGCGCCGCCCGGTCAGTCTCAGTCCGACGGGGTAGGCGGGGTGTTCGGCCATGGCGGTACGGCTCCTCGTGCGGGTGGTGCGATGCGGTGCGGGCCGCTGCGGCACTGGAGCGGCGTGTTCACATGACGTCCCCGGGGCGGCTGCTGCTCCCCGGTTCGCCTCCGGTTCCCCGGACGAGGCCCGGTCACCCGGTTCACGTGCGGTTTCCCGGTTCCTCAGCTTACGGCGAGGGGCGCGGCGGGGCCCAGTCGCGGCGGTCCGGCGCCGCCCTCGGCAGGGGGCCGGGCCGCGCGGACCCGGTCACGCGCGAGCCGGCCGTCCCCGGGCCGTACCGCGCGTGACCCCTTACTTCTCGGTGACCCCGGCCGAATCGAACGTGGCCACCTCGTGCATAGCGCGGGCGGCGCTCTGCACCACGGGCAGCGCGAGCAGCGCGCCCGTGCCCTCGCCGAGGCGAAGGTCCAGGTCGACCAGCGGACGCAGGCCGAGTTTGTTCAGGGCGGCGACATGGCCCGGTTCGGCGCTGCGGTGGCCCGCGATGCAGGCGGCCAGCGCTTCCGGGGCGATGGCGCGGGCCACCAGGGCGGCGGCACCGGCGCTGACGCCGTCCAGGATCACGGGGGTGCGCAGCGAGGCGCCGCCGAGCAACAGGCCGACCAGGGCGGCGTGTTCGAGCCCGCCGATCGCCGCGAGCACCCCGATCGGGTCGGCCGGGTCGGGCTGGTGCAGGGCGAGGGCCCGGCGTACGACCTCGGTCTTGCGGGCGAGGGTCTCGTCGTTGATGCCGGTGCCGCGGCCGGTGACCTCGGCCGGGTCGGTGTCGGTGAACACCGCGATCAGGGCGGCCGACGCGGTGGTGTTGGCGATGCCCATCTCGCCGGTGAGCAGGGCCTTGTTGCCCGCGGCCACCAGGTCGCGGGCGGTCTCGATGCCCACCTCGACGGCGGCGACGACCTCCTCGCGGGTGAGCGCGGGGCCCTCGGTCATGTCCGCGGTGCCCGCCCGGATCTTGCGGGGCAACAGGCCCGGGGTGGCCGGGAGTTCGGCGGCCACGCCCACGTCGATCACGCAGACCTCCGCGCCGACCTGCGCGGCGAAGGCGTTGCAGACCGCGCCGCCGGACAGGAAGTTGGTCACCATCTGCGCGGTGACCTCCTGCGGCCAGGGGGTGACCTGCTGGGCGTGCACCCCGTGGTCGCCCGCGAAGATCGCCACCGCGGCGGGCTCGGGCACCGGCGGCGGGCACATCCGGGAGAGGCCGGAGAGCTGGGCGGAGATGATCTCCAGCATGCCGAGCGCGCCGGAGGGCTTGGTCATCCGCTTCTGCCGCTCCCAGGCCTCGCCGAGCGCCTTGGCGTCCAGCGGCCGGATACCGGCGACGGTCTCGGCGAGCAGGTCGTGCGGCTCCTCGCCGGGCAGCGCGCGGCGGCCGTAAGTCTCCTCGTGCACCACCCAGGACAGCGGGCGGCGCTTGGACCAGCCCGCCTGCATCAGCTCGGGGTCCTCGGGGAACTCGTCGACGTAGCCGACGCAGAGGTAGGCCACGACCTCCAGGTGCTCGGGCAGGCCGAGGGCGCGCACCATCTCGCGCTCGTCGAAGAAACTGACCCAGCCCACTCCGAGCCCCTCGGCGCGGGCGGCGAGCCAGAGGTTCTCCACGGCGAGCGCGGAGGAGTACGGGGCCATCTGCGGCTGCGTCTGCCGGCCGAGGGTGTGCCGGCCCCCGCGGGTGGAGTCGGCGGTGACCACGATGTTCACCGGGGTGTCGAGGATGGCCTCGACCTTCAGCTCCTTGAACTGCTTGGCCCGCGCCTTGGGCAGCGACTTCGCGTAGGCCTCGCGCTGCCGCATCGCCAGCTCGTGCATGGTGCGGCGGGTCTCGGCGGAGCGGATGACGACGAAGTCCCAGGGCTGCGAGTGCCCGACGCTGGGCGCGGTGTGCGCCGCTTCGAGGACCCGGAGCAGGACCTCGTGCGGGATGGGGTCGTCGCGGAAGCCGTTGCGGATGTCGCGGCGCTCCCGGATGACCCGCAGCACCGCCTCGCGCTCGGCCTCGGCGTAGGCCGGGGCGGCGGGGCCGCGGGGCGGGGCGGGCTGCTCCCCGGCGTCCGCGGCGGCGGGGTCCGCCTCGCCCGGCTGCCCGGCGGCGTCCGGCACCGGCTCGCCTGCGGGGGCTCCGGTCTCCTGGGCCGCGGTGTCCGCGGGGGCTCCGGCACCGGGCCCGGACACCTCGCGGGCCGTGGACCGGCCGTCGCGGGGCGCCGGGACCGAGGCGGCCTGCTGCTCGTCCGCAGTGGTCCAGGGGGCGGCCGACTCCTCGGCGGGGAGGACGGGTTCACCCGCGGGGGCGGGCACACCGGGGAGCCCGGGGGCGTCCTGCCCGGCCACCGCGTCCGCCTCCGGTCCGGCCGAGGGGTCCGCCTGCTGCGGCTCCTGCCGCGGGGCGAAGGCCACCACCTCCTCGGACGCCCGGAGCGGCTCCTCCGCCTGCGCGGGTACGGCCTGCTCCGCCGCGGTGGCAGATCCCTGCGCCATGAACTCCTCGTGCGGTACGAGGTGGACGCCGGGCCCGCCGGGTACACCCCCGGACTCCACCCCGGGGTGGAACTGCTCCGCGGGGACAGCCTGCCCGTTCAGCTCCGCCACCGGGACGGCCTGCTCGGCGGCGTGCGCCTGCTCCGGGGCGAGGGACGGTTCGGCAGCGGGGGTGTCGTCGAACTCCCGCGCGGCGTCGGCGTGTTCGGCGTAGGCCTCGGGGGATTCGGCGTAGCCCTCGGGGGATACGGGGGCGGGGTCCTCGTAGGACAGGGGGTCCTCGTAGGAGGCGGGCTCTCCGTGCAGCGCGGGCTCTTCGTGGGGTGCGGACTCGTCGTGGGGCACGGGCTCGTCGTAGGCGGCGGAGACAGGCTCCGCGTCGGCGGGCGCGGGCTGGGCCTCGGTGGCCTGGGCTTCGAGGCCCGGGACCTCGACGGGCTGGGCCTCGGCGGTGGCCGCCGAGCCGAGCGGACCGTCCTCGGCCGGGGCGGCCACCGCCGCCTCGGACTGCCCGACCGCCTCGGCGAGGTGCGGTGCCTCGGTGAGGTGCGGTTCCTGGGCGAGGTGGGGCGCTTCGACTCCCGCCTCCGGGAAGGCGGTTGCGTCCTCCGGCAGGTGCAGGGGGTGCGGGGGTGTCGGGGCGAGGTGCGGGGTGGTGGGGATGACGCCGTCCACGGGCACGAAGCGTCCGATGGAGTCGCCCTCGCCCGGGGCGGACTGGCCGTAGGGGACGCCCTGCGCCGGGGTCTCCGGCACCGGCGCGTAGCCGGCCGGGGCGGCGCCCGCCTGCGGGGCCGCGTCGAAGGCGCCCGCGGAGGGCGGGAAACCCGCGTTGTCCTGCGGGGCGGCCGGGGCCTGACCGTGGAAGGCGGGCTCACCCTGAACCGGGAAAGCGGCCTCACGCGCGCCCGGGAAGGCGGCGTCGCCCTGACCGTGGAAGGCGGGGTCCACGTGACCGTTGAAGGCAGGGTCTCCCTGACCGTCGAAGACGGGGTCTCCGTGACCGTTGAGGGCAGCAGGGTCCCCGTGACCGTTGAGGGCAGGGTCGCCGTGGGCCGGGAAGGCGGGGTCGGCGTAGGCGGCGTCGCCGTAGGTCCCGTCGCCGAGGGCAGCGTCGCCGTGGGCGCCCTCGGGGTAGGCGAACTGACCGGATTCCGTGCCCTGTTCGGCGCCCTGGTAGCCGCCGGGCCGGTCCGCCTGGTAGTCCGCCGCCGGATACTCGCCCGGGTAGGCGGCGCCCTGGTGCGAGGCGTCCGGAACGACCGTTTCTGCCGCCGCTGCCTGCGGGCCCTCCGGGTGGCCGCCGTCCTGGGGCAGGCCTTCGGGGGTCCACGGCACCGCGCCCTGCGGCGGGGTGTCACCGGGGCCCGCGGGGTCCTCCTGCGGGATGTCCAGGTACTCGGGTCCGGTGGCGGGCCCCGGGGTGGTCACGGGGGCGGGCTGCGCGGCGGGGCCGCGGTCGGCCAGCGAACGCACCGGGCTGGCGGGCGGTCCCGAGTGCAGGGGGCGCCGGGGGGCCGCGGAGTGGGCCGCGGCCGGGGTGCGGGCGCTCATGTCGAGGGCGCCGCTGTCCCGGCCGGAGCGCTCGTGGGCGCCGGGCGCGGGTCCGGGCGGGCCGGGGGGGAGCTGGCCCTCCATCCAGGCGCCCTGGGCTCCCGGCATGAGCAGCAGGTCGTCCTCCTCGGCGGGGGCGGCAGAGGGGCCGGCGTAGGCGTAGGCACCCTGGGCGTGCACGCCCGGCTGCTCCACCATGCCCGCGCTCTCCGGCAGTCCCTCGCCGGGGATCTGGCCGGTGTCCGTCATGCGTAACCCCTCGCTCAGTGCTTACTCGGACCGTGCCCGGTCGCGGCCGGGTCCGTACTCCGCGTGTGGCAGCGCACCGACCGCCCACAGGGAGAACGAGCGTGTGCGCCGTGCGGCACGTGCCGTCCGCGGACGAGCGGACACCAGGCATTCTGCTGTGCCGACCACCTCCGGGGCACGTGGATCGGCCACGGCCCGGTGTGGACTGCGCCACTTCACGCCCTTGTGGTGCCGCTGCTCCCCCGGTCCCAAGAGGACCGCCCTTTTGGGACATCGGGCCCTCCGGGACGGTCCGTCCTCAGCGGTACGACGATCGGCCAGCCTACCTGCCGCGGCGTCCGCGGGGGCTCACGGGGCGCGGTCCGGGAGCAGCCCGCTGAGCAGGAAGGCGACCGTGCGCTCGCGCTCCGTCCAGCTGCCGGTGTCCAGTTCGACGGACTGGAGCAGGGCGCATTCGACCTGGTAGCCGTGCTCGGCGAGGTCCCGGCCGAGGAGTTCGGCCTCGTCGCGGGTGGCCGCGTGGGTCACGATCCGCTCGGGCCTGCGGTCGGCGACCGCCGAGACGACGGCCGCTCCCCCGCCGCCCACCCGTACGACATCGGGCTCGGGCAGGCTTTCGAGGATGTGCGGGGCGGTGCCCTGGACGACGCTGAGTTCGACCCCGGCCCGGCGGGCCGCGGCGGCCGTGCGCCCGCAGCTGTCCGGGTCCCGGTCGACGGCGATGACGGCGGCGCCGAAGCGCCCCGCCTCGGCGGCGAAGGCCCCGCTGCCGCAGCCGATGTCCCAGACCAGATCGCCCACCCGCGGGGCGAGCCGGGCGAGTTGGGCGGTCCGCAGCCGCTCGCCCTCGCCCTCCTTCGGGGTGCCCTCGTAGGCGCTCGCGGGCAGCACCCAGCCGCGCGGGCCGCGCCCCGGGTCGCGCCCGGCGATCCAGCCGGTGTCGGGCGCGGTGGTGCCGCCGAGGACGATGACGACGTTCGGGTCCCGCCAGCTGTGGTCGGCGGCCTTCTCCGAGGTGACCACGGTGACCTGCTCGCGCGGGGTGCCCAGCTCCTCGCAGATCACGAAGGTGCGGTGCACCTTGCCGAGGAGCAGACCGAGTTCGGCGGGTCCGGCCCCGGGCGAGGTGAGCACGGCGACCTTGGGGTGGGCGCGGCAGACGTTGACCGCGCGGCGCAGGGTGCGGCCGTGGGCGACCACCACCTGGGCGTCGTCCCAGGGGGTCCCGGCGCGGGCGAAGGCGGTGGCGACCGAGGAGACCGCGGGGACGACCTCGACCTCCAGGCCGTAGTCGGGCGAGCGCAGGGTGCGCACCACGCCGAAGAAGCCCGGGTCGCCGTCGGCGAAGACCACGGCGGTGCCGCGGTGGCCGACGATGCGCCGGGCGGCGAGGTGCATGCTGCCGAGCCGGATGCGCTCCGCGCCGGGAGGCACCTCGGGCAGGGCCAAGTGGTGGGCGGCGCCGGCCACCAGGGTGGCCGCGGACAGGGCGCCGCGCGCCGCCTCCGTCAGCGGCGTGCCGTCCCAGCCGATCACCGTGACCCGGTCGGCCATCGTCGTCCGTCTCCTGAGGTTCAAGCGTTGTGCGGGGCAGCCGCGAGCGCGGGCAGGGCGAGCGTACCCGGTGGCACGCGGTGACCCGGCACGCGGAGGGGAGCCGAGGCGCGGGGACGGGCGGCGGGGCGGTCAGTTCCAGTCGGGGTAGGAGGCGTAGCCCCCGGCCTCGGCGAGCTGGTCGGCGACGCCCTCCAGGTCCTCCGGCAGCAGGCTCCACACGATGAGGTCGGTACGGAACTCGCCCCAGCCGCCGTGCTCGTCCTTGCCGCGCGCTATCCAGGCGCCCCGCAGCACGCCCTCGCTGATGCAGCCGATCTTCTGCGCGACCTGCTGGGCGGCGGTGTTGTCGGCGGCGGTGCGCAGTTCCAGGCGCTCGAACTTCTGGTCGTGGAAGAGCCATTGGGCCACCGCGAGCACGGCCTCGCAGGCGTAGCCCTCGCCGCGCGCCCAGGGCGCGATGACGTACACCGCCTCGGCGGAGCGCACCCGCCAGTCGGTGTGGCGCAGCTGGACGAAGCCGACCAGGCGCTGGGTGAGGAACTCGTTGACGGCGAGCACGATCCCGCGCCCCTCGGTGCGCTCGGCGGGTGCCTCCTCGGTGAGCCAGGCCCGCGCGTCCGCCTCGGTGTAGGGGTGCGGCAGGGCGGTCCAGGAGGTGACCAGCTCGTCGTTCATCATCTCGGTGAGCGCCGGTACGTCGGGTTCCTCGAGCGCGCGCAGCACCAGCCTCTCCGTACTGATGGAGATGTCGGGGAAGGTGGTCGTCATGCGGCACTCCGTAACCTTCAGGCAAGCTGAAGGGCCCAGCATGCAGCATCGCGGGCGTCAACCGCACCACGGGGGTGGGCTGTCGGCGCCGGGGCGCGCACCGGCCCCGCCGCGCGCGGGGCGGGGCGGGGCCGGGTGCCGGAGAGCGGATCAGCCGACGGAGATCACCGAACCGGCGTACTTGTCCTTGATGAACTTCTTCACCTCGGGCGAGGTGAGGAGCTTCGCGAGCTTCTTGACCCGGGGGTCGTCCTCGTTGCCCTTCTTGACGGCCAGGAAGTTGCCGTACGGGTTGTTCTCGTCGGTCTCCAGGACCAGCGCGTCCTCGGCGGGCTTGAGGCCGGCCTCGATGGCGTAGTTGCCGTTGACCACGGCCGCGTCCACGTCCTTGAGGGAGCGGGCGACCTGCGCGGCCTCCAGCTCCTTGAACTTCACCCCGCGCGGGTTCTTCGCGATGTCCTTCGGGGTGGCCTCGTTGCCGACGCCGTCCTTCAGCTCGATGACCCCGTTGGCGTCGAGGAGCTTGAGGGCGCGGGCCTCGTTGACGGTGTCGTTGGGCAGCGCGATCGTGGCGCCCTTGGACAGCTGGTCCGCCTTCTTCTCCTTCTCGGAGTAGAGGCCGAGCGGCTCGAAGTGGACGGTGACGACCGGGACGATGTGGGTGTTGTTCTTCTTGTTGAAGTCGTCCAGGTAGGGCTGGTTCTGGAAGTAGTTCGCGTCCACGTCGCCGCTCTCGGTGGCCGTGTTCGGCGTGACGTAGTCGGTGAACTCGCGCACGTCCAGCTTGAGTCCCGCCTTGTCGGCGAGCTCGTCCTTGACGAAGTCGAGTATCTCGGCATGCGGTACGGGGCTCGCCGCGACCTTCAGCGGGGCGTCGGGGTCGGAGTCGGAGTCGCCGCCGCAGGCGGTGAGGCCGAGGGCGAGGGCGCCGGTGGCGAGGGCCGCGGTGGTGATCCGGAGGGTGTTACGCACGAAAAGTGCCTCTTTCTGGGTGGGTGCTGCTCCCCGCCGCGGGTGGTGCGGGGCGGACTGGGTGGGACCGGAAAGGGTTCAGGGGGCCGGGAGTTCGGAACTCTTGACCGGCTCCGGGGGCTGCCCGGCGGACTGCTCCGGGGAGCGCTCGGGCGCCGCGTCCCGGTCGCGCAGGAAGCGCAGCCGGGGCGCCGGGCCCGCGTGGCCGCTGCGACGGTGCAGGCCCCGGGCGGCGAAGTCGCCGGCGAACTGGATGACGGAGATGACGACGGCGAGCACTGCGACGGTGACCCACATCAGGTCCGACTCGAAGCGCTGGTAGCCGTAGCGCACCGCGAGGTCGCCGAGTCCGCCCGCGCCGACGGTGCCGGCCATGGCGGAGTAGCCGATGAGGGCGACGATCGTGGTGGTGGTGCCGGCGATCAGCGAGGGCAGCGACTCGGGGACGAGGACCTTGCGGACGATGGTCCAGGTGTTGCCGCCCATAGACTGCACCGCCTCGACGAGGCCGCCGTCCACCTCCCGTACCGCCGTCTCGACGAGCCGGGCGAAGAAGGGGATGGCGCCGATGGCGAGCGGGACGATGGCGGCCTCGCGGCCGATGGTGGTGCCGGTGACCCAGCGGGTGAAGTCCATCAGGGCGACCATCAGGATGATGAAGGGCATCGAGCGGGCGATGTTCACCACCTGCCCGGTGACCTTGTTGACCGCCTGGTTGCCGAGCAGCCCGCCGCGGTCGGTGAGGACGAGCAGGATGCCGAGCGGCAGCCCGCCGACGACGGCGATCAGCGTGGACCAGCCGACCATGTAGAGGGTGTCCCAGCTCGCCTGTTCGAGCAGCGGCTGCATCTCCGACCAGGTCACTTGGTCTCCTCCTTGGCGAGCGCGGCCACCGGGGGCGCGGCGGGTCCTGCGGGCGGTGCGGCGGGGGCGTCGGGGCCGGGGTGCTCGGCGCGTTCGACGTGGAGGCCCTGCTCGCGCAGGAAGCCGATCGGCACCACGTTGTCCTCGTAGCGGCCGGGCAGTTCGATGCGCATCCGGCCGACCTGCCTGCCCGCGACGGTGTCCACGGCGGCGCCGAGGATGGAGACGTCGATGTCGTAGGTGCGGGCGAGCCGCGAGATGACGGGCCGGCCGGCGGCGTCGCCCTGGAAGGTGAGGTCGACGACGGTGCGTTCGGGGTCCTCGCCGCCGCCGCTGACCGGGAAGAGCGCGGCCGCCAGCTCCGAGCCGGGGGTGGCGAGCAGATCGGTGACGGTGCCGGACTCGACGATCCGCCCCTCGCGCATCAGGGCGGCCGAGTCGCAGATGCTCTTCACCACGTCCATCTCGTGCGTGATGAGCAGCACGGTCAGGCCGAGCTGCCGGTTGAGGTCGCGCAGCAGCCCGAGGATGGAGCGGGTGGTCTCCGGGTCGAGGGCGCTGGTCGCCTCGTCGGAGAGGAGCACCTTCGGCTCGGCGGCCAGCGCCCGGGCGATGCCCACGCGCTGCTTCTGGCCGCCGGAGAGCTGGGCGGGGTAGGCGCGGGCCCGCTCGCCGAGGCCGACCAGGTCGAGGAGTTCGGCGGCCTTGCGGGCCCGCTCGCGGCCGGAAAGGCCGAGGATCTCCAGCGGGAGTTCGACGTTGTCCTGCACGGTGCGCGAGGACAGCAGGTTGAAGTGCTGGAAGACCATGCCGATCCGGCTGCGGGCGGCGCGCAGTTCGCGGCCGGCCCGGGGCCCGCGCCCGGCCAGGGCGGTGAGGTCCTGCCCGGCGACCGTGACGGTGCCGGAGGTGGGGCGCTCCAGGAGGTTCACGCAGCGGATGAGCGAGGACTTCCCGGCGCCGCTCTGCCCGATGACGCCGTACACCTCCCCCTCGGCGACATGCAGGTCCACGTCGTCGAGGGCGGTGATGGCGCGGCCTCGCGGACCGCCGGACCGGTAGATCTTCGTCAGGCCCGAGGTGGTGATCACAGGGTTTCCGTCACTGTCGAGTGCGCGGCACGCGGGGTGCCGGGCACGGGGCGTCGGTTGCGGGACACGGCACGGCCGACCCGCGGGGCGGGGTTCCCAGGTCGTGTGCGCGGGGCCGTGCGGCCCGGCTCGGCGGAGCGGGCTGTGGCACGGGGCTCGGCGGCTCGCTTCGGGGCGCGAGTCCAGGCGGTGATGCAGGGGCCCTCAGCAGGCACACATTCGACACATACAGCGAGCACCGGGCGTCAATCGCGCCTCGGTCGCGGGGATGCGGCTGCTCGTCGTGGTCATGCGGGCAAGTAAAGCAGACGGGTGAGCGGCGGTGACCTCGGATGCCCGTATTCCGGACAGTTTTGTCCGGCACCTGGACACCCTTGTACGGCCCGTGCCGAGGGGCCTCCGGGGGCCCGTCGTGCGCTGGGCTTTCGCCGCCGCCCGGGCCGCTCCTGTGGTCAAGGCCACTGTCCCGTACCCGGACAGGGGCGGGATCCGCCGCCCCCGCGCCCCGTAATAAAGTCGGCCCATGCTTGACGCCCTGACGATCGCGATCAGTGCGGCCGCGCTCGCGCTCGCCGCCTGGTGCGGTTTCGCCGCCTACCGGGATCAGCCCACCAAGGACTGGCACTTCATCGGCATGGCGGTGGTGACCCTGCTCACCGTGGTGCAGCTGATCGTCGGCATCGTCCGGCTCGCCCAGGGCCAGGAGGCGGACCAGGGCACCACGATCTTCGTCAGCTATCTGCTCGGCGCCTTCGCCTGCGTACCGGTTTCCGGATTCCTGTCCCTCGCGGAGCGCACCCGCTGGGGTTCGGCGACGGTGGCCGCGGGCGGCGTGGTGCTCGCGGTGCTCGAAGTGCGGCTCTACGACATCTGGGGAGGCTGAGGTGGCGACGCCCGAGAAGGCCGGGGAGTCCGGGTCCGGCGGCGAAGCGGCCGAGGCACCGCGCCGCCGCAACCGCCTGATCAGCGGCCCCGGCACCCTGCTGCTCTGGGTCTACGGGGTGATGGTGGTCGGCGCGGTCTCCCGCTCCGCGGTGCAGATCTCCACCGAGTTCGACCACGCCCCGCTCGCCTACTCGCTCTCCGCGCTCGCCGGTCTGGTCTACGGATTCATCACGTACTCCCTGGTGCGCGGCGGCGAGAAGGCCCGGCGGGCGGCGCTGGTCTGCTGCGTCGCCGAACTCGTGGGCGTCCTGACCGTGGGCACCTGGACCCTGGCCGACAAGGCCGCCTTCCCCGACGCCACGGTCTGGTCGGACTACGGCATGGGCTACCTCTTCATCCCGGTACTGCTCCCGCTGACCGCGCTGTGGTGGCTGCGGCGCCCCCGGCCGGACGCGGACTGACTTCGCCGCGAGGCGGACCGACGCCGCCGCGGGGCGGGACACGGCGGGCGGGGTTCCCGGGCGGAGCGCCGCTCGGCGCCTAGGCTGACCACGCCTTTCGCCCAGGTGCCCGCGCCCGGCCCGCTCCTCGCGCACCGCCCGCAGCCGGTGGTCCGCACGGCGGGCGCGCGGCGCGTACGCCGCTCCCGGCCGCGGCCGGAGTCAGGAGATCCGCCCGTGGCCGCCCCCGTGCACTGGCTCTTCGGCGATCAGCTCGGCCCGCACTTCCTCACCCCCGGGCCGGACGGACCCCACCGGGACACCCCGCTGGTGATGATCGAGTCCCGGGCGGTCTTCCGCCGCCGGCGCTTCCACCGGGCCAAGGCCCATCTGGTGCTCTCCGCGATGCGCCACCGGGCGGCCGAACTGGGCGAACGGGTCCGCTACGTACGGGCGAAGACCTACCGGGAGGGGCTGCGCGAGGCGGCCGGGGACCGGCCGGTGACCGTGCACCACCCGACCTCGCGCGCCGCCCTCGGCCTGGTGCGCTCCCTGGACCGGGTCACCGTGCTGCCGGCGCGGGGCTTCCTCGTCCCGCTGGAGGAGTTCCGCGACTGGGCGGAGTCCCGCGAGGGGCTGCGCCAGGAGACCTTCTACCGCTGGGTGCGCCGCGAGCACGGCCTGCTGATGGCGGGCGGGGAGCCGGAGGGCGGCCGGTGGAACCACGACCACGACAACCGGGAGCCCCCGCCGAGGGGCGCCGCCGGCCTCGGGCTGCCCGCGCCCTACCGGCCCCGCGAGGACGAGATCGACGAGGAGGTCCGCCGCGACCTCGACCGCTGGGAGCGCGACGGGGAGGTCTCCTTCGTCGGCCGGGACGGGCCGCGCCGCTTCCCGGCCACCCGCCGGGAGGCCCTGACCGCGCTGCGCCGCTTCCTCGGCCACCGCTTCGCGGACTTCGGGCCCTACGAGGACGCGATGCTCGCCGGGGACCCGGAGATGAGCCACAGCCTGCTCTCCTCCTCGCTCAACCTGGGACTGCTCGACCCCCTGGAGTGCGTGGAGCGCGCCGAATCGGCCTGGCGGGAGGGCGAGGCCCCGCTGAACAGCGCCGAGGGCTTCATCCGGCAGATCGCAGGCTGGCGCGAGTACGTATGGCAGCTGTACTGGTACTTCGGCGAGGAGTACCGGCGCCGCAACGCGCTCGGCCACCACGAGCCGCTGCCCGGCTGGTTCCTCGGCCTGGACGCGGACGCGGTCACCGCGCGCTGCCTCTCCGAGGTCCTCGGGCAGGTCCGCGACACCGGCTGGACCGCGCACATCCCGCGCCTGATGGTGCTCGGCAACTTCGCCCTGCAGCGCGGCTGGGACCCGGCCGCGGTCACCGACTGGTTCCACCGCTGCTTCGTGGACGGCTACGACTGGGTGATGCTGCCCAATGTGATCGGCATGTCCCAGTACGCGGACGGCGGCCGGATGGTCACCAAGCCCTATGTCTGCGGCGGCAGTTACCTCAACCGGATGAGCGACTTCTGCGGCCCCTGCGCCTACCGGCCCACCCGGCGCACCGGCGAGGAGGCCTGCCCGTACACCACGGGCTACTGGACCTTCCTGCACCGGCACCGGAGCCGCTTCGAGGGCAACCACCGCATGGCGCAGGCGGTCCGGGGGATGGACCGGCTCGGCGACCTGGCCGAGGTGCGCCGCCTGGAAGCCGGGCGCGAGGGGCCGCCGTGAGGGTCGACGGGCTTGTGCGTGCGCGGAGTCGAGGCGACGGCCGCCCGTACGCCTAGGGGGTGTCCGGCGGATCATGTGACCTTCTGACCGGTCGCTCGTTGGTTTGGGCATGGGTCGGGGGGATCTGACGAACCGTGAGTGGTCGTTGCTGGAGCCGCATCTGCCACCTCTGGGTGGCC
>NZ_JAAWWP010000016.1 GCF_012273655.1 Streptomyces physcomitrii
GATCCAGCCGTCGAGGTTGTTCGCGTAGGTGGGCTTGCGGTCCGAGGAGCGGTTGGCGGCGGGCTTGTCCTTGCGGTCGGCCTTCGCCTTGCCCTCGGCCTTCTCGCCCTTCTTCTCCGGCTTCTCGGACTTGGCGTCCTTCTTCTCGGCCTTCTCGTCCTTCGCGGGCTTGTCGGCCTTCTCGGTCTTCGTGCCGAGCTTGGCGTCGGCGTCCTTGACCTTCTGGTCGGCACCGGCGTTCTGGTTGGTGATGTCGGTGTGCGTCTCCTTGACCTGGGTCGCCGAGGCGGGCGCGGCGTCGGTGGTGCTGGTGCTGCCGCCGTCGGTGGTGGCCAGGCCGAGGGTGAGGGCGGTGGCGCCGAGGGTGGCGACTCCGGCCATCGTGTACTTCTGGGCCCGGTTCAGGTCACGCGTGTAGGCGGCGGTGGCGTCCTTGGCCTGGACGGCCTTTGCCTGCGTGTAGTTCTGGGCCTTGGCGAAGTGCTTTCCGAGACCGTGAATCGTCGTGTTCTTGGGCATGGGGGAGACCTCTTCTTCAGGTACGGAGGAGGTCGCTCTCTCTGTCCGGGGGACGGTTCCGGCGTAAACGGCCTGGGGTTTTCCCAGTGGCGCCGAGCGACATGGACCAGTTTTAGCGAGCCGATTTGCGCTTGGCAAAGGTCCGTCATACGAAGCCGCCTAGTGGGAATCGGGGTGGCCGAAAGTCCCGGGACCACCGTGAATGCCCGGCGCTTTTCAGGAGCGCGCCCACTAGAGAGTTTCGTACGTGACGTGGCTCCTATTGCGCAGCTCACATCGGCCCCCTTTTACGGGAACAATCCGCTGCCGATCCGTCGCGCGCGGTGAAATGGCGGCGGGACCTGTGGTGCCGCAATTCCGGGACGTATGGCCCTGCCGCGGCGGGGCAGAAATGCCGATCGCCGTCCCCGCGGGAGTGCGGGAACGGCGACAGGGAACGACGACAGGGGTGTGCGGCGCTTTCGGGGGACGGTCCGGACCGGGGCCGGGCCCGCCCGGGCGCCCCGGGGCGTGCTCAGTCCACCTCGCGCAGGCGCCCGGTGGCGACATCGAAGACGAAGCCGCGCACGGAGTCCTGGTGCGGCACGAAGGGGCTGCCGGTGATGCGCCGGACGGACTGGCGCACATCCTCGTCCAGGTCGGGGAAGGCCTCGCTGGACCAGTTCGGGCGGACGCCGGTCTCGCCCTCCACCTGGCTCAGGAACTCCCCGTCGGTGAAGGTCAGCATGCCGCAGTCGGTGTGGTGGATGAGGATGATCTCCTCGGTGCCGAGCAGGCGCTGGCTGATGGCGAGGGAGCGGATCTCGTCGTCGGTGATCACCCCGCCCGCGTTGCGGATCACATGGGCCTCGCCCTCCTGGAGGCCGAGGAGGCCGTAGACGTTCAGCCGGGCGTCCATGCAGGCCACCACGGCGACCTTGGAGGACGGTGGCAGGGGGAGCGGGCCCTCGAAGGAGGCCGCGTAGTGCTGGTTGTTGGCCAGGTACCGGTCGGTGACGGTCATGCCGGTCTCGCTTTCCTCGGCGGAGGGTGCCAGGCCAGCGAGGCTAGCCCCGCCGCCCGCCCCGCCCTGCTCCACCGCCCGCCCCGCCACGAGACCGCAACACCCGCGCAATGAGCGGTACGCGACCGCGGCCCTCAGTCCCGCCCCTGCCCCTCGTACACCTCCAGTTCCCCGTCCAGTTCGACCGCGAGCACCGTGCCGTGGGCGGCGAGGTCCTCCGGCGCGGGGGCGTCGATCCAGAGCACCCCGGGGACCTCGTGCAGCCCGCCGGTGACCCGGTGGCCGAGCGGCGTACCCGTGCCGAGGACGCTCACCCGCCGTACCGGGGTGCGCAGCCCCCGGACCGACACGGTCTCGGCCGGGGGGTCGAAGCAGACCAGGTACAGGGTCCTGCGATCCGCGGACAGGGTGCTCGGGCCGTAGTGGTGGCCGGGCGGCAGTCCGCCGGTGGTGCCGTACACCGCCGCCGCGTGCCGCCGCACCCAGGCGCCGAGGCCCTCCAGGGGCGCGGCCGCCTCCTCGGGGATCGAGCCGTCCTCGCGCGGGCCGACCCCGAGGAGCAGATTGCCGCCCATCCCGACGGTCTCCGCGAAGCAGCGCACCAGCATCCCGGGCGTCTTGTGGTTGCGGTCCGAAGGCCGGTACCCCCAGGAGTCGTTGAGGGTCAGGCACAGCTCCCAAGGGGTCTCGGGGGCCCGCATCGGCAGCCCCTGCTCGGGGGTCGCGTAGTCGCCGTGGCCGAGCAGACGCGCGTTGCAGACGGTACGGGGCGAGTGCGCGCGGATCCGGGCGGCCAGCGCGGCCACGGCCCACTGCTCCTCGGAGCGCTCCCACTCGCCGTCGAACCAGAGCAGGTCCGGGGCGTATCCGTCCAGCAACTCGTCCACCTGCCGGTCGCGGTAGGCCAGGTAGCGGGCCCAGGCCTCCGGGTCCTCGCGGCCCTCGGGCGGGGTGACATAGGGGCTGTCCACCAGCTCCGGGTGCGGCGGCCGGGGGTGCCGGGCGCTGGCGTAGTCCGGGTGGTTCCAGTCGGAGAGCGAGTAGTACAGGCCCACCTTGAGTCCGTGCTCGCGCATCGCCCGCGCGTAGGGGGCCAGCAGGTCGCGGCTGGCCGGGGAGTGCCGTACGACGTCGAGCCCGCCCGCCGCCGAGTCCCACAGGGCGATGCCGTCGTGGTGCCGGGCGGTGAGCACCGTGTAGCGGGCGCCCACGCGGCGGAAGAGGTCCGCCCAGGCATCCGGGTCGTAGGCCGAGGCGGTGAAGCCGTCGAGCTGCGCCAGGTACCGCTCCCGCGGCACCACCCCGTCGAAGAAGGCCCAGGACTCGGGGACCCCGTCCACCGCGTAGACGCCCCAGTGCAGGAAGACGCCCAACTTGGCGTCGGTGAACCAGTCTTGCCTCGTCATGGTGGCGGTCGCGCTCTCTCGGTGGTGCGGTCTTCGGGTCGACTGCGGTGCGGGGGAGGGGCGGTGGGGGTCAGGGGGCCAGGCCGTACACCCGGGTGGCGGTGCCGCCGAAGACGGCCGCCCGCTCGTCCGCGCCCAGCCCGCCGGTCAACACGCGGGCGGCTTCGACGACTTGGCCGTAGGAGGCGGCCAGGGTGCACACCGGCCAGTCGGAGCCGAACATCAGGCGCTCCGGGCCGAAGGCGGTCAGGGCGGTCTCGGCGTACGGGCGCAGCCCGGCCGTGGTCCAGTGCTGCCGGTCGGCCTCGGTGACCAGTCCGGAGAGCTTCGCCGCGGTGTTGGCCTCGGCGGCGAGCCTGCGCAGGTCCGCCGCCCAGGGTTCGAGGGTGCCCGCGGCGATCGGCGGCTTGCCCAAGTGGTCCAGGACGAAGGTGAGTTGGGGCACGGCCCGGGCGGCTGCCACGGCGGCGGGCAGCTGGTGCGGCAGCACGACCAGGTCGTAGACGAGCCCGGCCGCGGCCACCGCGGCGAGTCCGCGCAGGACCTCCGGGCGCAGCAGCCAGCGCGGGTCCGGCTCGCCCTGCACCTGGTGGCGGATGCCCACCAGGCGTGCCCCGCCCGGGAGTTCGCGCAGCGCGGCGAGGCGGTCCGCGACGGCCGGGTCGGTGAGGTCCGTCCAGCCGACCACGCCCCGCACCAGCGGATCGGCCGCAGCGAGCCGCAGGAACTCCGGGGTCTCCGCGGCCACCGTCACGGTCTGCACAAGCACGCTCGCGCCCACCCCGGCCGCCTCGGCCTCCGGCCGCATCCCGTCCAGGGTGAAGCTGCGCCGCAGCGGTGCCAGGCCCTCGCCCGCGAGCCACTCCTGCGGGCGGACGGCCAGGTCCCAGACGTGGTGGTGCGCGTCCACGAGCACGCTCATCGCCTCACAGCTCCCAGACCACCGGGAGCCCGGCACCGGCTCCCCCGGCGGAGTAGTCGTGCACCACATCGAGGAGTCCGGCCATCCGCGCCTGCCAGGCGACATTGACCGGGAGCTGCTCCAACTCGGCGAGGAGGCGGGCGTAGTCCTCGCAGTCGAGGAGGTGGAAGAGGTCGGTACCGCTGCGCCAGATCGTCCAGGAGCGGGTACCGGCCGCGCGGATCGCCGCCGTCAGCTCCGCGGGCACCTCCCGGTGCGCCCGCTCGTACTCCTCGATCCGGTCCGCCCGGACCCGGGTGTGCAGAGCGACCCTCACCGGCTCGCCCCTTTCTCGGCGATCTCGCCGACCTCGCCGACGAGGACGACGTCGAGGCGGCGCGGGCCGTGTACGCCCTCCACCCGGTTGAGTTCGATGTCGCTGGTGGCCGAGGGACCGGAGACGAAGGTGAGCGGCCGGTACGGGTCGAGCAGGCGCAGCGCCTCGGGGACGTCGCCCACGATCTGCTCCGCGCGCAGTACGCAGATGTGGTGGTCCGGCAGCAGGGTCAGCACCCGGCGGCCCTGGCCCGGGCCCGCGTCGAGGACCAGGGTCCCGGTGGCGGCGACACCGAGGGCCGCGGTGGTCAGCACCGCGTCGGCCGCGTCCAACTCCTCGACGCCGAGCGGCGGTTGGTCCCGCAGCCAGCTCCACTCACCGGGCGGCAGGAAGTCCGCGGGGAAGCCCCCGGGCAGCACCACCCTCCGGGCGCCCCGCTCGCCGAGCAGCCGGGCCACGGCCGCCGGTGCCCCGGCCGGGGCGCAGGTGACCACCCGCGCCCGGTAGTAGGCCACCCGCTCCGCGAAGACGGCGGCCTCCTCGCCGCGTACATGGCTGTCGCGGTAGGCGCGGGGCACGGCCACGTCCCCGGGCTGCTCGGTGCGCGGCACGTCCGCGAGCGCGCTCCGCACCCGCCGCAGGATCTCCGTACGCGAGCTCATGTCCCCTCCTTCTGGTCCTTCTTGTCGTTCTCGTCCTGCCGTCCGCCGTCGGTCCGCTTCCACCAGGCGCGGAAGGACTCCGCGGGCGGCACCGGCAGGTCCCGGGAGTCCGTCCAGCCGGAGAGCGGCCCCGGCAGCCGCCGTACCGAGTGCCCGAGGAGGCGCCCGCCCAGTGAGGCCGCCTTCTGCGCCGCGGCGAGCCGGGCGGGGGAGGCGAGCACGGACCCCGCGGCCTTCATCACCACGGCCTCGGCGGTCGGCAGCCGCCGCCGGGCGCGCGCGGCCTCCACCACCTCGGCGCGCAGATGGGTCAGCACCTCCGGGATGTTGATCTTCACCGGGCAGGCGTCGTAGCAGGCCCCGCAGAGGGTGGAGGCGAAGGGCAGCGAGGCCGCGTTCTCGACGCCGACCAGCTGCGGGGTGAGCACCGCCCCGATCGGCCCCGGGTACACCGAGCCGTAGGCGTGCCCGCCGGTGCGCTCGTAGACCGGGCAGACGTTGAGGCAGGCGGAGCAGCGGATGCAGTGCAGGGCCTGGCGGCCGTGCCGGTCGGCGAGGGTCGCGGTGCGGCCGTTGTCCAGCAGCACCAGATGGAAGGCCCGGGGTCCGTCGCCCGGTGTCACCCCGGTCCACATCGAGGTGTACGGGTTCATCCGCTCGCCGGTGGAGGAGCGCGGCAGGAGCTGGAGGAAGACCTCCAGGTCGGCGAAGGAGGGCACCAGCTTCTCGATGCCCATCACCGTGATCAGGGTCTCCGGGAGGGTCAGGCACATCCGCCCGTTGCCCTCCGACTCCACCACGGCGACCGTACCGGTCTCGGCGACGGCGAAGTTGGCCCCGCTGACCGCGACCTTGGCGCGCAGGAACTTCTCCCGCAGATGCAGCCGCGCGGCCTCCGCGAGCGCCTTCGGCTCGTCGCTCAGGTCCTCGGGCGCGGGACGGCCGTAGCGGGCCATCGCGGTACGGAAGATCTCCCGGATCTCCGCGCGGTTGCGGTGGATCGCGGGGACCAGGATGTGCGAGGGCCGGTCGTCGGCGAGCTGCACGATCAGCTCCGCGAGGTCGGTCTCGTAGGCGCTGATGCCCGCCTCGGCGAGGGCCTCGTTGAGGCCGGTCTCCTGGGTGGCCATCGACTTGATCTTCACCACCTCGCGCTCGCCGGTGGCGTGCACCAGGTCCGCGACGATCCGGTTGGCCTCCGCGGCGTCGGCGGCCCAGTGCACCTGGCCGCCCGCCCGGGTCACCGACTCCTCCAACTGCTCCAGATAGCGGTCGAGATGGCGCAGGGTACGGCGCTTGAGGGCCTCGCCGGCCGTACGCAGCTCCTCCCAGTCGTCCAGCTCCCCGGTGACCGCGAGGCGGCGCTCGCGGATGGTCGTGGTGGCGCGGCGCAGATTGCCGCGCAGCTGCTCGTCCTTCAGGAGCGGGCGGGCCGCCTCCGGGAAGGAGGGCGAGCCGAGCCAGACCACATTGGTCCCGGACCCCGTCATACGGCGGCCTCCTCGGTCGAGGCGAGGATCTCCGCCAGATGGACGGTGCGCACCCCGCTCCGCAGCCGGGCGAGACCACCGCCGATGTGCAGCAGGCAGGAGTTGTCGGCGGCCGAGAGCACCCCGGCCCCGGTGCCCCGCACCTCGCGCAGCTTGTCGGCGAGCATCGCGGTGGAGGTCTCGCTGTTCTTCAGCGCGAAGGTCCCGCCGAAGCCGCAGCAGGAGTCCGCGCCCGGCAGCTCCACCAGGTCGATCCCCCGTACGGCGCGCAGCAGTTGGAGCGGTTTGTCGCCGACCCGGAGCATCCGCAGCGAGTGGCAGGTCGGGTGGTAGGTGACCCGGTGCGGGTAGTACGCGCCCACATCGGTGACCTTCAGCTCGTCGACCAGGAACTCGGAGAGTTCGTACACCCGCGGCAGCAGGTCCGCCACGGCGCCGCGCAGCCCGTGGTCGCCGTACTGCGCCGCGGTCACCGGATGGCCCTCGCGCACCATGCCCGCGCAGGAGGCGGAGGGGGTGATCACGGCGTCGTACTCCGCGAAGACCTCCGCGAAGCGGCGGACCAGCGGCAAAGTCTCGGGGCGGTAGCCGGTGTTGAAGTGCATCTGGCCGCAGCAGGTCTGCTGCAGGGGGAAGTCGACCCGGTGGCCGAGCCGTTCCAGGAGCCGGACCACGGCCTTGCCGGTCTGCGGATGGAGCGTGTCGTTGAAACAGGTGAGGAACAAGGCGAGGCGCATCTGCTCATCTCCTCGACGGGACGGGGACGCCGGGCTCCAGTCGGCCATGCTCGGCGAGTTCCGACCAGAGGGCCCCGGGTACTTCGGTGGCCATCATGACGGCCGCGTCCCGTACCTCGGCGGCGCTGCGGGCCCCGGTGAGCACACTGGCCACCGCCGGGTGCCCGAGCGGGAACTGCAGCGCGGCGGCCCGCAGCGGCACCCCGTGCCGGGCGCAGACCCGCTGCAACTCCACCGCGCGGCCGAGGAGTTCGCGCGGGGCGCGGGCGTAGTCGAAGGTGGCTCCGGGGCGCGGGTCGGCGAGCAGCCCGGAGTTGTAGACCCCGCCGAGGACCACGTCCACCCCGCGCGCCTCGGCGAGCGGCAGCAGTTCGGCGAGGCCGCTCTGGTCGAGGAGGGTGTAGCGGCCCGCGAGGAGCACCACGTCGAGGTCGGTCTCGCGCAGGAAGCGGGCGGGCAGCGCGCACTGGTTGACGCCGATGCCGACGGCGCCGAGCACACCCTCCTGCCGCAGCCGCTCCAGGGCCGGATAGGCCTCGTCCAGGGCCTGGACCACATGGTCGTCCGGGTCGTGCAGATAGGCGATGTCCACCCGGTCCAGGCCCAGCCGGGTCAGCGACTCCTCCAGGCCGCGGCGCACGCCCTCGGCGCTGAAGTCCCAGCGGCGCCGGTGGGTGGCGGGCACCGCGAAGCCGTTCGCGAGGTCGTCGCCCCCGGCGCGGGGCCGGGGTTCGAGCAGCCGCCCCACCTTGGTGGAGAGCGTGAAGGCGGCCCGCGGCAGCCCCCGCAGCGCGGCGCCGAGCCGCCGCTCGGACAGGCCGAGTCCGTAGTGCGGGGCGGTGTCGAAGTAGCGGATGCCCGCCTCCCAGGCGGCGGCCACGGTCTCCTCGGCCTCCGCGTCGGTCACCGGGGTGTAGAGGTTGCCGAGGGAGGCCGCGCCGAAGGACAGGGCGCCGAGGGCGATCCTGCCGGGGCGCGGTGGGGGGTGGCGCGGAAGGGTCACGGCCGCGGCTCCGGTCGCAGCCGCAGTCCGGCCATGCCGCCGTCCACGGCGAGCGCGGTGCCGGTGACCGTTGCCGCCGCCGGGCTCGCCAGGTAGACGATGGCGGCGGCGACCTCCTCGGGACCGACCAGGCGCCCGGTGGGCTGGCGGGCGCTCAGCGCGCGGCGTTCGGCGGCGGGGTCCTCGGCGGCGTCCAGGAGCCGCCCCACCCAGGGGGTGTCCACGGTGCCGGGGTTGACGCAGTTGACGCGGATGCCCTCGCGGACGTGGTCGGCGGCCATGGCCAGGGTCAGCGAGAGGACCGCGCCCTTGCTCGCCGAGTACAGGGCGCGCTGCGGCAGTCCCGCGGTCGCGGCGATGGAGCAGGTGTTGACGATCGCGGCGTGCGGGGAGCGCCGCAGCTGGGGCAGGGCGGCACGGCTGGTGCGGACGATGCCGAGGACGTTCACGTCCAGGACCCGGTGCCACATCTCGTCGGGGTTGTCCTCGACGGTGCCGGCCGCCCCGATGCCCGCGTTGTTGACCAGGACGTCGATCCCGCCGAGCGCCGCCGCGGCGTCCGCGACCGCCGTAC
Organism: Streptomyces physcomitrii; assembly: GCF_012273655.1. GTDB lineage: Bacteria > Actinomycetota > Actinomycetes > Streptomycetales > Streptomycetaceae > Streptomyces > Streptomyces physcomitrii. The sequence continues at coordinate 8,633 of NZ_JAAWWP010000016.1, forward strand.
GCACCGACGCGTCGTCGGCGACGTCGGCGGTGAAGCCGAGGGGCGCCGCGCCCGGGTCGAGGTCGAGCACGGCCACCCGGGCGCCCCGGGCGGCGAGCGCCCGCGCGGTGGCCTCGCCGATGCCGGAACCGCCGCCGGTGACCAGGGCCCGTACTCCGCTGAGCTCTGTCATGTCCCTACCGTCCTTCCGTGAGAGCGTCCGCCGCCCAGAACACGCCGTCCGGGTAGCGGTAGGTGTCCAGTGAGCGCGGGTGCATCTGCGCCGAGAAGCCGGGCGCGGTGGGCGCGAGGTAGTGGCCGCGGGCCAGGGCCACCGGGGTCACGAAGTGCTCGTGCAGATGGTCGACGTACTCGATGACCCGGTTCTCGGTGGTGGCGGAGAGGGCGAGGTAGTCGAACATCGAGAGGTGCTGGACGAGTTCGCACAGGCCCACGCCGCCCGCGTGCGGGCAGACCGGCACCCCGAACTTCGCGGCGAGCAGCAGGATCGCCAGGTTCTCGTTGACCCCGCCGACGCGGGCGGAGTCGAGCTGGAGCACGTCGATGGCCCCGGCCTGGAGCAGCTGCTTGAAGACGATGCGGTTCTGCACGTGCTCGCCGGTGGCGACCTTGACCGGGGCGACGGCGCGGCGCACCGCGGCGTGCCCGAGGACGTCGTCCGGGCTGGTCGGCTCCTCGATCCAGTACGGGTCGAACTCGGCGAGCGCCTTGGTCCACTCGATGGCCTCGGCCACGCTCCACCGCTGGTTGGCGTCGACGGCCATCCGGATGTCCGGGCCGATCACCTGCCGGGCGACCCGGCAGCGCCGGATGTCGTCCTCCAGGTCGGCGCCCACCTTCAGCTTGATCTGGGTGAAGCCGTCGGCGAGCGCCTGGCGGGCGAGCCTGCTGAGCTTCTCGTCGCTGTAGCCGAGCCAGCCGGGCGAGGTGGTGTACGCCGGGTAGCCCCGCTCCCGCAGCAGGGCCTCGCGCTCCGTGCGGCCCCGGCGGCCCGCGCGCAGCAGCTCCTCGGCCTCGGCCGGGGTGAGCGCGTCGGTGAGGTAGCGGAAGTCGACCTGGGAGACCAGCCAGTCCGGTTCGGCGTCGGCGAGGAAGGCCCACAGCGGCTTGCCCGCGCGCTTGGCCGCCAGGTCCCAGACCGCGTTGACCACGGCGCCGATCGCCATGTGCATCACGCCCTTCTCCGGGCCGAGCCAGCGCAGTTGGCTGTCCCCGATCAGGTCCCGGTTGAGGGTGCCGGGGTCCGCGCACAGGGCCGCGACCTCCCGGCCGAGGACATGCTCGCGCAGCGCGTTGATCGCGGCGACCTGGACCTCGTTGCCGCGTCCGATGGTGAAGGTGAAGCCGTGCCCCTCCAGGCCGTCGGCGGCGTCGGTGCGCACGACCACGTAGGCGGCGGAGTAGTCGGGATCGGGGTTCATGGCGTCCGAGCCGTCCAGCTCCCGGGAGGTCGGGAACCGGATGTCGAAGGTGTCGAGTGCGGTGATCCGCGCGGTCACGGAGTTCTCCTCGTTCTCTTCAGGCCCGGGCGAAGGTCTGGCGCTGGCGGCCGAGGCCGTCGATGCCCAGCTCGACGCTGTCTCCCGGGCGCAGGTAGGGAGTTCCGGGCAGACCGAGGGCGACTCCGGCCGGGGTGCCCGTGTTGATGACGTCTCCGGGGCGCAGGACCATGTACTGGCTCAGGTACCAGAGGACGTGGGCGACGTCGAAGATCATGTTCCTGGTGTTGCCGTCCTGGCGCCGGACGCCGTTGACGGACAGGCGCAGCCCGAGGGCCTGGGGGTCGGTGATCTCCTCGGGGGTGACCAGCCACGGCCCGAGCGGATTGAAGGTCTCGCAGGACTTCCCGAGGTCCCACTGACCGGAGTGCTCCAGCTGGAACGCGCGCTCGGAGACGTCGTTGCTGACGGCGTATCCGGCGACGGCGGCGAGGGCCTCGGCGGGGCTTTCGAGATAGCGGGCCTCCCGGCCGAGGACGACCGCGAGTTCCACCTCCCAGTCGGTCTTGGCGGAGCCGCGCGGGATGAGCACGGTGTCCTCGGGTCCGACGACGGTGCCCGGGTCCTTGAGGAAGACCACCGGCCGCGGCGGGATCGCGGCGCCGGTCTCCTCGGCGTGGTCGCGGTAGTTGAGCCCGATGCAGACGATCTTGCCGGGCCGGGCCACGGGGGCGCCGATCCGCAGCCCCCGCGGGTCCAGCTCCGGCAGGGTGCCCGCGGCCAGGGCGGCGGCCACCCGGGCCGGGCCGTCCGCGGCGAGGAAGGCGCCGTCGATGTCCCCGGTGATCCCGGACAGGTCGCGCAGGGCGCCCTCGGCGTCCAGTACGGCGGGGCGTTCGGAGCCGGTCCGGCCCACCCGAAGCAGCTTCATCGCGCGGCTCCTCGTCTGTCGGGAGGGCCTGACTGCCGCCGGAGAGCAGCCGACAAGACCTCCGATGTTTTGTGGGAATGTCGGGACTCTACGACCGATCGCTGGTGCTGGCAAGCAGTTCACCGCCGGGCGCTCGCAGCCCGTACCTCCCTTGTGTGGGTGGGAAATTGCCTGCTGGGCCGGGAAGTCGGCCTTGTTCGCCGTGACGTGCGCAGGAAATTTTCCCAGTGCTCCCCGGAGTCAGGCATCGGAGGAATGAGGCGGGACCCGCGTGGTCGCCGAGGTGTGTCCGTCGTCCGGCGGGCACACCTGTCCCGCGGCGAAGAAGTCGCAGGTCAGACGGCTCTTCCATCGCCGCCATTCATCCGATGACTCATTCTGCATCCATGGGCCTCGTCTGTATACATCCCATGGCGGAGGAACTGCTTCCGGTGTTCTGGCGGGCCGTGGACGGAGCTGGGCCCTGCCCACATTGCCGAATCGTTCCCGGTGCCCCTATTGCCAGCGGAGGGCATCCAAACGTAACGTCCACGACCACAGCGATACATCCGATGACTCGGTTGAGCGGCGACGCTCCCGCGGCACGGATCCGCCCGAGCCGCCCCCTGGACACATCCCCCGAGAGGACCACGGACGATGAAGCCTCGTACCGCCCGCGTCTTTGCCGCTGTCGCCGCGGCCGGACTGCTCACCGCGGCCGCCACCGCCTGCAACCGCGACGGCAGCGACGGCGGCGGCAAGCCCTCGATCGGGATCGACCTGCCCCGGGCCGACTCCGACTTCTGGAACGCCTACGCCGACTACATCAAGGCGGACGTGAAGGCGGGCGGCCTCAACACCCAGCCGGTCAGCAACTCGCAGAACGACGTGACCAAGCTGATCAGCAATGTGCAGGTGATGGAGCAGACCGGGGCCGAGGCCGTGGTGATGGCGCCGCAGGACACCGGGGCGATCACCAGCACCCTCGACCGCCTCGCCAAGAAGAAGATCCCGGTGGTCAGCGTCGACACCCGGCCCGACAAGGGCGAGGTCTACATGGTGGTGCGCGCCGACAACAAGGCCTACGGCACCAAGTCCTGCGAGTACCTCGGCAAGCAGCTCGGCGGCAAGGGCAAGGTGGCCGAACTGCAGGGCGATCTGACCTCGATCAACGGGCGCGAGCGCTCCGAGGCCTTCGCCGCCTGCATGAAGAAGAGGTTCCCGAGGATCAGGGTCTTCGAGCTGCCCACCAACTGGGACGGCGCGGTCGCCTCCAGCAAGCTGCAGACCCTGCTCTCCCAGCACCGCGACCTGAACGGCGTCTACATGCAGGCCGGTGGCGTCTTCCTGCAGCCGACGCTCTCCCTGCTGCGGCAGAAGGCACTGCTGAAGCCCGCGGGCGCCGAGGGCCACATCACGGTCATCTCCAACGACGGCATCCCGCAGGAGTTCGCGGCCATCCGCAAGGGCGAGATCGACGCCACCATCTCGCAGCCCGCCGACCTCTACTCCAAGTACGCGCTGCACTACGCCCAGGCCGCCGCCGAGGGCAAGACCTTCGAGCCGGGTCCCACCGACCACCACTCGGAGATCGTCAAGATCCCCGGCGGCCTGGAGGACCAGCTGCCGGCGCCCCTGGTGACCAAGGAGAACGTCGACGACCAGGAGCTGTGGGGCAACTCCGTCGACAAGAAGAAGTGACGGCGGCCCGCCCGGACCACCGACAGACCCACCGACCCGCAGAGACCCACTGATCCACAGAGACCCACCGACCCACAGAAAGGACGGCCCCGTCATGCCGGACACGGTGACTGCCGCCGCGGTGCCCGTGGTCGAGGCGGCCGGAATCTCCAAGCGCTTCGGAGCGACCGTCGCCCTCAGCGACGCCCGGATCGCCGTCGCCCCCGGGGAGTCGCACGCCCTGGTCGGCCGCAACGGCGCCGGGAAGTCGACCCTGGTCTCGCTGCTCACCGGGATCCAGCGGCCCGACACCGGAACCCTGCGCTTCTCCGGCGAACCCGCCCCCGCCTACGGCGACACCGACGCCTGGCGCGCCAAGGTCGCCTGCGTCTACCAGAAGTCGATGGTCGTCGGCGAACTGACCGTCGCCGAGAACCTCTTCCTGCACCGCCAGAGCACCAGCGGCCTGCGGCCCATCCGCTGGCGGGAGCTGCGCCGCCGCGCCGCCGACCTGCTCGCCGAGTACAGCGTGGACGTGGACCCCACCCGCAAGGTCAGGGAACTGACCGTCGAGCAGCGGCAGTTCGTGGAGATCGCCCGGGCGCTCTCCTTCGGCGCCCGGTTCATCGTCCTCGACGAGCCGACCGCCCGCCTCGACGCCCGCGGCATCGAGCGCCTCTTCACCCGGCTCCGCGACCTCCAACGGCAGGGCGTGGCCTTCCTGTTCATCTCGCACCACCTCCAGGAGGTGTACGAGCTGTGCGCGAGCGTCACCGTCTACCGCGACGCCCGGCATGTGCTCACCGCCCCCGTCGCCGCACTCGGCCACGACGACCTCGTCGAGGCGATGACCGGCGAGAGCGCCGCAAGACCCGCCCCCGGGCGCAAGACCCGGCCGCTGCCCGCCGACGCCCCCGAGGTGCTCAGGGTCAGCGGACTCGCCTACGGGGACCACTTCTCGGGGGTCTCGCTCTCGGTGCGCTCCGGTGAGGTGGTGGGCCTCGCCGGGGCCGCCGCCAGCGGCTGCGTCCAGGTCGGCGAGACCGTCGCCGGGCTGCACCGGGCCGCCGCCGGGAGCGTCGAGGTGGCCGGGCGCCGGGTGCGCAACGGCGATGTGCCCGCCGCCCTGGCGGCCGGGGTCGGCTTCGTCCCCGAGGACCGGCACCTGCAGGGGCTCGTCCACCACCGCAGCGTCGCGGAGAACGCCACGCTCACCGTCAACGACCAGCTCGGCCCGTACGGCACCGTGCTGCCCTCGCGCACCCGCGCCTTCGCCCGGCGGATGATCGCCGAACTCGACGTCAAGACGCCGGACGCCTCGACCCCGGTCTCCGCGCTCTCCGGCGGCAACCAGCAGAAGGTCGTGGTGGCCCGGGCGCTGGCCACCGACCCGCACGTACTGATCGCGATCCGCCCCACCAACGGGGTGGACGTGAAGTCCAAGGAGTTCCTGCTCCGCCGGATCCGGCAGATCGCCGAGGAGGGCCGCGGCGCGGTCGTCGTCTCCGACGAGCTGGACGACCTGCGCGGCTGCGACCGCGTCCTGACCATGTTCCACGGCCGGATGGGGCCCGAGTTCCGCCGGGGCTGGAGCGACGAGCAACTCGTCGCCGCCATGGAGGGCATGTCCGGACCGGACGCCGGGAGCGGGCACAGCCACCACAGGAAGGAAAGCGATGTCCGTCACGACTGACCTCAACGCACCGGAGCGCGGACCGGGCGTCAAGGAGACGGGCCGCGGCGGGCGGCGGATCGACTTCGCGCGGTACCGCGACCTCTCCCTGGTCCCGGTGCTGCTCGTGCTCTGCCTGATCGGCTTCATCGTCTCCCCGGCCTTCCTGACCACCGACAACCTGCTCGGGGTGGCCCAGCAGTCCACCGAGCTGAGCCTGCTCGTGCTGGCCGCCGCGCTGATCCTGATCGTCGGCCGGATGGACCTCTCCCTGGAGTCGACCATCGGCCTCGCCCCGGTGATCGCGGTCTGGCTGGTGCTGCCCGACGCGGGCCGCTTCGCGGGCCTCGGGCTGCTGCCGGTGTGGACGGCGATCCCGCTCTGCCTGCTCGTCGGCGCCGCCGTCGGCGCCCTCAACGGCTTCCTCATCCTGAAGCTGCGGCTCAACGGCTTCATCGTCACGCTCGGCGGGCTCACCATGCTGCGCGGACTCCAGGTCGCCATCTCCAAGGGCAAGTCCATCGTCGACGTACCGCCCTCCTTCCAGTACCTCGGCAGCGCCACCTGGCTCGGGGTGCAGGCCGCGATCTGGATCTGCGTGATCCTCTTCGCCCTCGGCGGCTGCGCGCTCGCCTGGCTGCGGCACGGGCGCGCCCTGTACGCGATCGGCGGCAACCCGGAGGCGGCCCGCGCGGCGGGGATCCGGGTCGACCGGCTCACCTGGACCGTGCTCATCATCGGCAGCGTGCTCGCCGCCTTCGCCGGGATCCTCTACACCGGCCACTACGGCTCCATCTCGGCCGACCAGGGCAACGGCTGGATCTTCCAGGTCTTCGCCGCCACCGTGATCGGCGGGGTCAGCCTCAACGGCGGCCGCGGCACCCTCTTCGGCGCCCTGACCGGCGTCCTCACCCTGCAACTCGTCGTCAACGTCATGACGCTGGCCGGGGTGCCGCCGCTGTGGAACCAGTTCCTCAACGGCGCCATCATCATCGTCGCGCTGATCATCTCCCGCTTCGCCTCCGGCGAGAAGCAGGAGTAGCCGGACCCCTCGCCGCCGCCCGGTCCGCCCTCCGCGGCGACCGGGCGGCGCCGTTCGCGGTACGGTTCCGCAGCCGCCCGCGGCAGGTGCGCGGCGGCCGTCCACACCCCTCGCCCCGGGCTCCGCCTGGCTATGCTGAGGGCAGTTCAGGTCCAGGGAGGATCCGCGTGCCGGTCACCGACGAGGCGATCGAGAAGATCAAGGGAATGATCGTCAGCGGTGAGCTGCGCCCCGGGATGCGGCTGCCCAAGGAGGCCGACCTCGCCGAGCGGCTCGGCCTCTCCCGCAACTCGCTGCGCGAGGCCGTCAAGGCGCTCTCCCTGATCCGGGTGCTCGATGTCCGCCAGGGCGACGGCACCTATGTGACCAGCCTCGAACCGCGGCTGCTCCTGGACGCCCTCGGCTTCGTCGTCGACTTCCACCAGGACGACACCGTCCTGGAGTTCCTGGAGGTACGCCGCATCCTGGAGCCGCAGGCCGCCGCCATGGCCGCCCGCGCGATGCCGGACGCCGAGATCACCGAGCTGCGCCGGGTCCTGGACAGCCTGCCGCCGGACGCCTCCCTCGACCAACTCATCGACAACGACCTGGAGTTCCACCGCAAGCTGGCCCTCGGCTCCGGCAATACGGTGCTCTGCTCGCTGCTCGACGGGCTCAGCGGGCCCACCACCCGGGCCCGGGTCTGGCGCGGGCTCACCGAGGAGGGCGCGGTGGCCCGTACCGTCGAGCAGCACCGCGCGATCTGCGATGCCGTCGCCTCCCGCCGGCCGGACCTGGCCCAGGCCTGGGCGACGGTGCACATCGCCGGGGTCGAGGAGTGGCTGCGCCAGATGCTCGGCTCCGCGGACTCGGCGCTGCCGCCGACCTCGTAGCCGCCCCTCCCGGACCCCGGCGTCCCGGCCGTCAGAGTGCGGTGCCGAAGTTCTGGGTCCAGATCGGGCCGCTCGCGTCCTTGCGCAGGCCGACACCGATCTCCTTGAAGCCGCAGTTCAGGATGTTGGCGCGGTGGCCCTCGCTGTTCATCCAGCCCTCCATGACCTGCGAGGGGGTCTGCTGGCCCGCGGCGATGTTCTCGCCGTAGGTGCTCCAGCGGTATCCGGCGGCGGTGATGCGGTCGCCCGGGTCCCCGCCGTCCGGGTCGGTGTGCGAGAAGTAGTCGCGGTCGGCCATGTCGTCGGAGTGGCCCTGGGCCGCGGACTGCAGCTTCGGGTTGGCCGTCACCGGGCCGCAGCCGTTCTTCGCGCGCTCGGCGTTGACGAGCCGGGTGACCTGGTCGACCTGCGAGCCGCCGCCGGGCTCGGACTTCGGCTCGGCGGTCGGCGTCGGCTTTTCGGTGGGCGAGGGCTTCGCGGAGGACGGCTTCGGCTTGGGCTTCGGCTTCTTCGAGGGGCTCGGTGAACTGCTCTTGCCGGGGCTCTTGCTCGGGCTCGGCGAGGCGGAGGCGCTCGCCGAGGTCACCGGCGCCGAGACGGGTGTCCTGGCCTGTTTGCCGTTGTCCTCGGAGGACCGGGTGCTGGTGTAGACGACCCCGCCGACGGCGAGCAGCAGCACCACCGAGGCGCCCACGGTCACGGCCTGACCGCCCCGCTTGCGCCGGTGCTTCCCCGCGCCGGCGGCGGCGTGCGTACCGCCGGTTCCCCCGTGCGTACCGCCGCCACCGGCTGGTGAACTGCCCGGGTGCCCGCCGCCCGGGTGCCCGCCGGTCCCCGCCGGGGCCCCGCTCTGTGCCGCGTACGTCCCGTCGGCGGGCGGATAGCCGCCCGCCGCCCCGCCGGAGAAGGGATCGCCCGGTGTCCCGCCCGGGCCGCCGGGTATCGCGCCGCCGGATATCGGGTCGCCGGAGGCCGGATGGCCGGGTACCGGTCCGCCCGGTGTTCCGGTCGCCGCGGCGGCCTGGGCGCCGTGGAGGAGTCCGGGTGCCGCGGCGAGGCCCGCGCCGAGCGGCACCAGGGCGAGGCCCACCAGGAGGCGTTCGGCGACGACGAGTCCGGCGCCCTGCTCCGAGCAGAGCGGGCAGTCGCGTACGTGCCGGGCGAGCCGCTTGCGCCAGAGCGCCGAGGGCGAACCGTCCCAGGCCTCGGCGACCTGACCGAGACCCGGGCAGAGCGGGCGCAGCGCGAGGGCGCGTATCACCGTGCGCGCGGTCTCCAGCTGCGCCTTCATCCGCTGGACGCGTACCGCGGTGTGCTGCGGGGAGAGCCCCATGGCCGCGGCGACCTCGGCGCGGCTCAACTGGCCGGAGACCTCCAGCCACCACAGCGAGAGCAGGGCGTTGTCGTCGGGGTCCAGCCAGCGCGTCGCCTCGGCGGTCTCGCGCCGCTGCCCGGAGAGGCCGAGCCGCAGGATGGTCAGATCCACGAAGTCGGCGCCGGGGTCCGCGATCTCCCGGGACTCGGGCAGCGGGCCGGGACTCTGCTCCGCGGGGTTCTGCCAGTGGCGGCGCAGTTCGTTCATCGCGATGGCGAGCAGCCAGGACTGGAAGCTGGCCGGATCGCGCAGGCCGCCGAGCGAGCCCAGCGCGCGCAGCATCGTCTCCTGGACGATGTCGTCGGTGTCGGCGTGCCCGTGCAGGGCGCGGCCGACCACGTTGTACAGGAGCGGCAGGTACGCGCCCACCAGCTCGTCCTGTGCCCGCTGGTCCCCGGTCTGCGCGGCCCGCACCAGGGCAACGGCATCGTATTCGCTGCTCACGGCCTCGTCCCCACTCGCTCTCGTCTCGCCTCGGTGGCCCTACACCTTGGGAGACCCCACGGGTGTGCGCGGATAACAGAAAACAGCATCCGGGTCGTGGAAGAACAGAGCGGGCGGCCGTACGAAATCCCTGAGCGGGCGTCAGCCCGGTCCGTCTCCGGCGCCCCCGGCCCGGCTCTGTGGCGCGGCTCCGCCCTGCTCCTCGTCGACCGGGAACGGCGGCCGGCCGGTGCCGGTGATCCGGTAGCGGTGCCAGAGGTCGGGGTCCGCGAGCTCGCCCTCGGACTCGCCGTACGGGGTCCTGAGCGCCCCCTTCGCGCGCTTGCCCCGGAGCAGCTCCGCGAGTCCGGAGTCGGCGGCGATCCGCCCGTACCAGTGGTACTTGCCGTCGATGGGCTGGAAGTGCCCGCGCAGGTCCACCTCGACGGGGTGCTCCGCGCCGGCGACCGTCAGCCGCGCCGGGCCGCGGTATCCCTCCTCCGGCTGCTCCGCGCCGTGCTCCCCGGCGGGGAGGTCCGGCGGGGCGAGGGGGGAGTCGGGCATGACGGGTCTCCTTCGTCGGGGCCGGACGGCTCGGCGGACGCGGGGGCGGCGGGCGCGCCCGGCGGCTCCAGGAAGGAGGCGGACGGGGCGGACCCGGCGGGAGCGGACCCCGGCGGCGCGGTGGCCCGGGTCGCCTGGATGTCGGGGGCGTTGACGGCGACCTCGGGGTCGAGCTCCACGCCGTGGCGGCGGAGCACCCCGTCGATCAGCGACCAGATGAAGCCGACCAGGTGCTCCTCGACCTCGGCGCGGTCGCTGCGCGGGTCGGTGGTCCACCACTCGGCCGTGCTCTGCACCATGCCGACGATCGCGTGGGCCATCGGCGCGGCGGCCCGTTCGGTGATGCCGAAGGCGAAGAGGTACTCGTCGAAGGCGTGGGCGAGGGTGGCGGCGATGACGCTCTTGCCCGCCTCCACCCCGCTGTCCCCGGCCTCGGCTCCGCCCGGCTGGGTGCGCCGGATGAACCAGTAGAGGTTGGGCTGCTCCTCGATCAGCGAGAGATAGCCCCGTACCGCGGCCCTGATCCGGTCCCGGGGCGAGGCGGTGTCGTCCAGGGCGGGGGCGAGCCTGGTCACCAGGAGCTCGGCGCCGCGCTCGTGGATGGCGTCCTGGAGCCCGGCCTTGTCCTCGAAGTGGCGGTAGAGCACCGGCTTGCTGACCCCGGCCTCCGCGGCGACCTGCTCGACCCGCAACTCGGGCCCGTGCCGGGCGAAGGCGCGCAGGGCGGCGTCGACGAACTCGGCGCGGCGGGCCGCCCGGTGGGTGCGCCACCGCTCCCGCCGTCCGTCCCTGGTTCTGCCGGACTGTCCGCTCTTGACTACCACGGCCCCGAGACTACATGCTACCGAGGGTAAGCGTTACCTAGAAGTAACGGTAAACGCGAGGAAATGGGGACGAGCCGCATGGCCGACACAGCGTCCGCAGCGAACGTCAGCGACCGGGAGAAGACCGCGGCACGGCTGCTGTCCTCCTCGGCCAGGAAGTTCTACGACCCCGAGATCGATCTCGACTGGAATGCCCCCCTCGTCGAGGGCAAGGGCTATATGGTCCCCGAGCGCATCTCCCTCTACGGCACGGACCTGTGGCGGCGCCTGTCCGAGGAGCAGCGCCTCGAACTGGGCAGACACGAGATCGCCACCGTCGCGAGCGTGGGCCTGTGGTTCGAGGTCCTGCTCATGCAGATGCTGCTCAAGGCGATCTACAACGGCGACCCCGGCAGGCAGCACGAGCAGTACGCGCTGACCGAGGTGGCCGAGGAGTGCCGCCACGTCACGATGTTCGCCAAGATGGTCAAGCGCATCGACGCCCCGGCCTACGGCCCGCCCGCCTATGTGCACCAGCTCGCCAAGGTGCTGCCGACCCTCGCCTACGGGCCCGCGATGTTCGGCTCGATCCTGGTCGCCGAGGAGATCCTCGACCGCCTCCAGCGCGAGATGGCGGCCGACGAGTCCCTCCAGCCGCTGATCCGCATGGTCAACCGGATCCACATCATGGAGGAGGCCCGGCACGTCACCTTCGCCCGCGAGGAGGTGGTCCGCGGCATGGGCTCCCTCGGCCGCGCCGAACTGCGCTACCAGCGGCTGATGATCGCCCTGGTCTCCTTCTTCATCACCCGCAGCCTGATCAACCCGCAGGCGTACGCCGCCGTCGGGCTCGACCCCAAGGAGGCCTGGCGGGCCGCGCACCGCAACCCGTACTACCGGGAGACGATGCGGTACTCGGGCGAGCGGATCATGTCCTTCCTGGACGAGAACGGGCTCGTCGGCGCCCCCGGCATGAAGCTGTGGCGCCAGACCCACCTGCTGGGCTGAGGCCCCGAGCCGGGGAGGGGCCGCGGGACCCGGGGAACGCGTCAGGGGTGCGCTCCCCGGGCCCCGCGCGTGGCCGGGGAGTCGCGGACAGCCGTTGTCCGCGAGGGCGGTTAGCGTGCCGCCATGACGAGCAGGCAGCAGCGGGCCACCGCGACGGCCGGGCACCCGACAGCCGGGCCGACCGGACCGAAGACCACCGGGCGGCAGACGGCCGGACGGGAGAAGGCGGCCCGGAAGAAGGCGGCGGGGACCCCGGCCGGGGGTGCGGGCGGCCGGGAGCCCGAGGTGCTCTCCCCGCGTGCCCTGGGCCGGGCCACCCTTGCCCGCCAACTCCTCCTGGAACCGGCCGAGTCGACGGTGCCCGAGGCCCTGGAGCACCTGCTCGGCCTCCAGGCGCAGAACGTCCGGCCGCCCTACTTCGCCCTGGCCGCGCGGCTCGCCCGGTTCCGGCCCGAGGACCTCTCGGCGCCGATGGCCGGGCGCCAGGCGGTCCGGAGCGCCACCCTGCGCTCCACCCTGCACACCCACACCGCCCGCGACCTCCTGCGGCTGCGGCCCTTCGTCCAGCCTGCCAAGGACCGCGAACTGCACCAATTCCGCAAGGGGTTGGCAGGCGTGGACCTGGACCGCCTGAGCGCGCTGGCCCGCGAGCTGGTGGAGGACGAACCGCGCACCATGGCCCAGCTGCGCACCGCCCTCGGCGCCGCGTGGCCGGACGCCGAGCCCCGCGCCCTCGCCATGGCGGCCCGCTCGCTGCTGCCGCTGATCCAGGTGACCCCGCGCGGCCTGTGGGGGCGCGGCGGCCAGGTCGCCCTGACCACCGCGGAGAAGTGGCTCGGCCGGGCGGCGGCCGAGGCGGTCGAGCCGCTCGGCGCCGAAGAGGCCGTCCGCCGCTATCTGGCCGCCTTCGGCCCCGCCTCCGTCAAGGACATGGGGACCTGGTGCGGACTGACCGGGCTGCGCGCCGCGTTCGAGGAACTGCGGCCCGCGCTCCGGGTCTTCCGCGACGAGCACGGCACCGAGCTCTTCGACCTCCCCGAGGCCCCGCGGCCCGACCCGGACACCCCCGCGCCGCCCCGCTTCCTGCCCGAGTACGACAACCTCCTGCTCTCCCACGCCGACCGGACCCGGGTCGTCCCGCCCGTCCACCGGCACCGCCATGTACGCGGCAACCAGGCCTTCCGGACCCTGCTCCTCGACGGCTTCCTCGCCGGGCTGTGGCGGCTCGACGAGGACGGGGTACGGCCGCTGCTCACGGTGGAGCTGTTCGAGGGGGCGAGCCGCGCCGTACGGAGCGGGATCGAGGAGGAGGCCGGGCGGCTGATGTCCCGGATGTGCGCGGCGGGTACCGGCGAGGTCCGCTTCGCCGCGGTGGCCGGGCCGCCCGGCTGAGGCGGCGGGCCCGCGCCCGGTCCGCGCCTGACCTGGAGGGCAGACGTTCCGGGCGCCGGGCGGACAGCCCCGGCCAGGGGCTGGTGATCGGCCCGCCCGGGGACCACGATGGGGGCCAGCGCCGGAGCAGGGACCCGGCGAGGAGGAGGACTGATGACGCCCACTGGCGCCACGGAGGCATTCCGCAGCGCACGCGACTTCCTGCTGGCGAACCGCGAGGACTACCGGGCCGCGTACGAGGGCTTCCGGTGGCCGCGCCCGGCGCACTTCAACTGGGCCCTCGACTGGTTCGACACGGTGGCCGAGGGCAACGACCGCACCGCGCTGCACATCGTCGAGGAGGACGGGGCCGAGACCCGGGTGTCCTTCGCCGAGATGTCGAAGCGGTCCGCCCGCACCGCCAACTGGCTGCGCGCACAGGGGGTTTCGGCGGGCGACCGGATCCTCGTCATGCTCGGCAACCAGGCCGAGCTGTGGGAGACCGCCCTCGCCGCGATGAAGCTGCGCGCGGTGGTCATCCCCGCGACGGTGCTGCTCGGCCCCGCCGATCTCGCCGACCGGGTGGCGCGCGGCCGCGTCTCCCATGTCCTGGTCCGCAGCGAGGACACCGACAAGTTCGCCGCCGTGCCCGGGGACTACACCCGGATCGCGGTGGGGGAGCGCACCGAGGGCTGGCTCCGCTACGCGGACAGCGCCGGGGCCCCGGCCGACTTCGTCCCGGACGGGCCGACCCGCGCCGAGGACACCCTGATGCTCTACTTCACCTCGGGCACCACCGCCCAGCCCAAACTGGTCGAGCACACCCATGTCTCGTACCCCGTGGGCCACTTGGCGACCATGTTCTGGATCGGGCTGCGACCCGGCGATGTGCATCTGAACATCTCCTCGCCGGGCTGGGCCAAGCACGCCTGGTCCAATCTCTTCGCCCCCTGGAGCGCCGAGGCCACCGTCTTCCTCTACAACTACACGCGCTTCGACGCCGCCGCGCTGATGGCCCAGATGGACCGCGCGGGCGTCACCACCTTCTGCGCCCCGCCGACCGTCTGGCGGATGCTCATCCAGGCCGACCTCGGCCAGCTGGAGCGGGCCCCGCGCGAGGTGGTCGCCGCGGGCGAGCCGCTCAACCCGGAGGTCATCGAGCAGGTCCGCCGCGCCTGGGGCGTCACCATCCGGGACGGCTTCGGGCAGACCGAGACCGCCGTGCAGGTCTCCAACAGCCCCGGCCAGCGCCTCAAGCCCGGTTCCATGGGCCGCCCGAGCCCCGGCTTCCGGGTGGAGCTGCTCGACCCGGAGACCGGCGAACCCGGCGCCGCCGAGGGTGAGATCGCCCTCGACCTCGCCGCCCGCCCGGTGGGCCTGATGACCGGCTACCACGGCGACCCGGAGCGCACCGCCGAGGCGATGGCGGACGGCTACTACCGCACCGGCGACATCGGCTCCCGCGACGCGGAGGGCTACCTCACCTACGTGGGCCGGGCCGACGACGTCTTCAAGGCCTCCGACTACAAGATCTCCCCCTTCGAGCTGGAGAGCGCGCTGCTCGAACACGAGGCGGTGGCCGAGGCCGCCGTGGTGCCCGCCCCCGACGAGGTGCGCCTCGCCGTGCCGAAGGCGTACATCGTGCTCGCCGCGGGACACACCCCGGGTCCGGAGGCCGCGAAGGAGATCTTCGCGCACTCGCGGGCCGTGCTCGCCCCCTACAAGCGACTGCGGCGGCTGGAGTTCGGCGCCCTGCCCAAGACGATCTCCGGCAAGATCCGCCGTATCGAGCTGCGCGAGCAGACCGCCGCCGGATCGGACCAGGAGTACCGCGAGGAGGACTTCCGGTGACCGCACTCAGCTACGCCCACGGCACCAGCGACACCCCGCTGCTCGGCCAGACCATCGGGGAGAACCTGGCCCGTACGGTCGCGGCCTTCCCGGACCGGGACGCGCTGGTCGACGTCCCCACGGGGCGCCGCTGGACCTACGCCCAACTGCACGCCGAGACCGAGGTGTTGGCACGGGCACTGCTCGCCAGGGGAGTGGCCAAGGGCGACCGGGTCGGCCTCTGGGCGGTGAACTGCGCGGAGTGGGTGCTGGTGCAGTACGCCACCGCCCGGATCGGCGCCATCATGGTCAACATCAACCCGGCCTACCGGGCACATGAGTTGGAGTTCGTCCTGCGACAGGCGGGCATCGGCCTGCTCATCGCCTCCACCGGCCACAAGAGCAGCGACTACCGGGCCCTGGTCGCCCAAGTGCGGGACAACTGCCCCGAGTTGCGCGAGACGGTCTTCCTCGGCGACCCCGGCTGGGCGGAGCTGACCGCGGCCGCACCGGCGGTGAGCCCGGAGCAACTGGCCGCCCGCGAGGCCGAGTTGAGCTGCGACGACCCGATCAACATCCAGTACACCTCGGGCACCACCGGCTTCCCCAAGGGCGCCACCCTCTCCCACCACAACATCCTCAACAACGGCTACTGGGTGGGCGAGACGATCGGCTACACCGAACAGGACCGGGTCTGCGTGCCGGTGCCGTTCTACCACTGTTTCGGCATGGTGATGGGCAACCTGGGCGCCACCTCGCACGGCGCCTGCATCGTCATCCCCGCGCCCTCCTTCGAACCGGCCGCCACCCTGCGGGCCGTGGCGCAGGAGCGCTGCACCTCGCTCTACGGGGTGCCCACCATGTTCATCGCAGAGCTGAACCTCCCGGACTTCGCCACGTACGACCTCAGCTCGCTGCGCACCGGCATCATGGCCGGCTCGCCCTGCCCGGTGGAGGTCATGAAGCGGGTCGTCACCGAGATGCACATGTCCGAGGTCTCGATCTGCTACGGCATGACCGAGACCTCGCCCGTCTCCTGCCAGACCCGCCGCGACGACGACCTGGAGCGCCGCACCGCCACCGTGGGCCGCGTACTGCCGCACATCGAGGTCAAGGTGGTGGACCCGGCCACCGGCGTCACCCTGCCCCGGGGCGAGGCAGGGGAGCTGTGCACCCGCGGCTACAGCGTGATGCTCGGCTACTGGGAGGAGCCGGAGAAGACCGCCGAGGCCGTCGACGCCGGGCGCTGGATGCACACCGGGGACCTCGCCGTGATGCGCGAGGACGGCTGTCTGCAGATCACCGGCCGCATCAAGGACATGATCATCCGCGGCGGCGAGAACATCTACCCGCGCGAGATCGAGGAGTTCCTCTACGGCCACCCCAAGATCGCGGACGTCCAGGTGGTCGGCGTCCCGCACGAGAAGTACGGCGAAGAGGTCCTGGCCTGCGTCATCCTGCGCGACCCGGCGGAGAGCCTGACCCTCGCGGAGATCCAGGACTTCTGCCGCGAGCGCCTCGCGCACTACAAGGTCCCGGCCCGGCTGCGGACCCTGGAGAGCTTCCCGATGACGGTCAGCGGCAAGGTCCGCAAGATCGAACTGCGGGAGCGGTACGGCTCCTGACGGACACGGCCGGACCGGACGGCACCGCGCCGGTCCGGTCCGGCCCGGACCGTGCCCTTCCGGGGCGGGTCGGTTCGCGTCGGGCCGGATCGAGTCGCGTCGGATCGCGTCGCGTCGGGTCGGGTCGGGCCAGATCTGGTCGGGTCGGGTCGGCTCGTACGGAGTCCACCGGCCGTGGGCCCCGGCCGCCGCCCCCTCGGTTAGGGTCGCCCGCAGCGGCCGGTGGACCGGATCCGGCCCGGCAGGAAGGGGCACCGTGCGACTGCGCCTGGAGTTCACCACCGAGCCCTTCGACCTGGAGGAGACGCCGGAGCACGCCCGCGCCACCCGGACGGTGCTCGACGGCGCCGCGCTCGACTCGGTGGACGTCGGCCCCTTCGGCAACACGGCGGAGGGCGCGCCCGAGGCCGTACTCGAAGCCGTCTCCGCGGTACTGCGCAGCGGCCTCGACTCCGGCGCCACCCGGATCTCGCTCCAGGTCAATGTCCTCGAGGGGGAGGGCCGTTGACCGCGGACGGTGCGCAGGTCCCCGCCGGGACCGGCGGCTCCGCGTGCGAGGAGCCCGGCGCCGCCCCCGCCGATGAGCCCTTCGCGGCGGCCGTGCGCCCCCTTGTCGAGGCGATGGGCGGCACGATGCTCCCGCCCGCCGAGGCCCGCGGCGAGGACGTCGTCCTCAGCTGGGAGGGCCGCGAGGTCCTCGCGGTCCGGCTGCCGGGACTCGCCGACTCCCTGGAGCGCATCCTCGCGGCCCTGGAGCAGCAGCACGGCACCCCGCTCTCCGGGCTGGACCGCCGGACCAAGCAGGAGATCGTACGGAGCCTGGAGGCGCGCGGCGCCTTCACCGTGCGGCACGGGGTGGAGCGGGCGGCGCAGGCGCTCGGCGTCAGCCGGTTCACCGTATACAACTACCTGAACAGGCAGAACAGCCCCGATCAGGGGTGAATCCCTTGCGGGACAAGGGGCGCGGACGATCTTCCGGCCCCGACTTCAACAAACTGTTGACGCGGCGCCGCTTCCCCGGCTTAGCTGTGGGCGCCGCCCGGTATCAGGCACAGGAGGCACCATGACGTCCGACCCGGCCCTCGGCCTCGACCGCTTCAACGCGCTGCCGCCCGAGGAGGCGGCCGATCTGCTCCTGGAGATCTGCGCGTCCCCCGCCTGGGCCTCGGCCGTGCTCGGCGGACGCCCCTTCGCGGCCAGAGCGGACCTGTTCGAGGCCTCGGACGCCGCCCTCGACCTGCTCTCCGAGTCCGACCTCGCCGAGGCGATGTCCGCCCATCCGCCCATCGGCCGCCCCAAGGAGGGCGATCCGGTCTCCGCCCGCGAGCAGCGGGGCGCCGCCTCGGCGAGCGAGGAGCTCAAGGCCGAACTCCTCGACCTCAACCTCCGCTACCAGGACCGCTTCGGCCATGTCTTCCTGATCTGCGCCACCGGACTCGGCGCCGAGCAGCTGCGCGACGCCCTGCGCGAGCGCCTGGACAACACCCCCGAGCGCGAACTCCGGATCGTCCGCCGCGAGCTCGGCCGGATCAACCACATCCGGCTCACCCGCCTCGCCGGTCCGGACACGGCGACCCGGCAGGACGGGGCCGATCGGCCGAAGGACCAGGGGAACGGGACGGCGGACCGGGCACCGGAAAAGCCGCAGCAGCCGGAAGAGGCCGAGGCGGCGGAGAAGCAAGAACCGAAGGCGGAGAAGCAAGCACCGAAGGACGGGGGAGAGTGACGCCATGAGCGAGCAGCAGCCTGGGGCCGGGGCCGGGGCCGCGGCGAGCGGCGGGACCCCCGCCGCCTCCCTCACCCGGACCACCGTCTCCACCCACGTCCTGGACACCGCCGCGGGCCGCCCCGCCGAGGGCATCCCGGTGGCGCTCTCGGCGCAGGCCGCCGACGGATCCTGGCGGGCGGTCGGCGACTCCCGCACCGACGGGGACGGGCGCTGCCGCGAGCTGCCGCCGCTGCCCCCGGGGACCGGCGCCGCGCGGCTGGACTTCACCACCGGGCCCTACCTCGGCGGCCCCGACCCCGGGGCACCGGCCGGTTTCTTCCCGGAGGTCACCGTCACCTTCGAGGTGCGCCCCGGTGAGCACTTCCACGTACCGCTGCTGCTCAGCCGGTTCGGCTACTCGGTCTACCGGGGCAGCTGACGGCGGCATCCGCGCGCCCGCGCCAGGCGGGCGCGCGGCACCTCGATCCGACCGAAGGGGGCGTACCGCATGAGTGGACAGGACCGGCCGCGGCCGGTGGTGCTCGGGCAGAACCAGTACGGCAAGGCGGAGACCCGTGTCGTGCGCGTCACCCGGGACGGGGAGGTGCACCGGCTGAAGGACCTCAGCGTCTCGGTGGCCCTCTCCGGCGACATGGACGCCGTCCACCTCAGCGGCTCCAACGCGCATGTGCTGCCGACCGACACCATGAAGAACACCGTCTTCGCCTTCGCCAAGGAGCACGGCATCGCCTCCGCCGAGCAGTTCGGCGTCCGGCTGGCCCGGCACTTCACCGACTCGCAGGAGGCGATACACCGGGCGCGGATCGGCATCGAGCAGTACGACTGGGAGCGCCTCACCGACGCCGAGGGCAGCGGGCTGCCGCACTCCTTCGTCCGCAAGGGGCAGGAGACCAGGACCGCCCGCGTCGAGTACGACGGCGGCCGCTGCGAGGTCGTCTCCGGCCTCAAGGACCTGGTGGTCATGAACACCACCGACTCGGAGTTCTGGGGCTTCGCCAGGGACCGCTACACCACCCTCGCCGAGACCCGGGACCGGGTGCTCGCCACCGAGGTCAACGCCCGCTGGCGCCACGCCTGGAGCACCGACGAGGACCCGCTGCCCGACTGGGAGGCCTCCTACGGGGCCGTACGCGCCGCGCTCCTGGAGGCCTTCGCCGGCACCCACTCCCTCTCGCTCCAGCAGACCCTGTACGCGATGGGCGCCCGGGTCCTCGAAACCCGGGACGAGATCGAGGAGATCCGCCTCTCGCTGCCGAACAAGCACCACTTCCTCGCCGACCTGGAAGCCTTCGGCCTGGAGAACGCGAACGAGGTCTACTTCGCCGCCGACCGCCCCTACGGGCTCATCGAGGCGACCGTGCTGCGCGAAGGCGGCAGCCCCCGCATCCCCACCGAGCCCACCCAGGGCTGAGCCCCCCTTTGGAGCCCCCATGCCGCGCGAGGAACACCCCGAGCCGGGAGGCGAGGACCGCATCGGGCAACTGCCGCCGGGCGGTGAGCGCCTCGTCATCGAGAACTGCGCCGTCGCGACCGTCGACGCCGAGGGCACCGAGTACCCGAGCGGGCACCTGGTCCTCGCGGGCGGGCTGATCGAGTCCCTCGGGCCCGGCCGCGCGCCCGCGGACCTGCCCGGCCCGATGCGCCGCATCGACGCCTCCGGGCATCTGGCGACCCCCGGGCTCGTCAACACCCACCACCACTTCTACCAGTGGCTCACCCGCGGACTCGCCACCGACCACAAGCTCTTCGACTGGCTGGTGGCGCTCTACCCGACCTGGGCGCGCATCGACGAGCCGATGGTGCACGCCGCCGCCGGGGGCTCGCTCGCGATGATGGCGCGGGGCGGCGTCACCACCGCCATGGACCACCACTACGTCTTCCCGCGCGGCACCGGCGACCTGTCCGGCGCGATCGTACGGGCCGCCGGGGAGACCGGCGTCCGGCTCACGCTGGCCCGGGGTTCGATGGACCGCGGCGAGTCGGCGGGCGGACTGCCGCCCGACTTCGCCGTGGAGAGCCTGGACCAGGCCCTCGCCGCCACCGAGGCGACCGTCGACGCCCACCACGACGCCTCCTTCGGCGCGATGACGCAGATCGCGGTGGCCCCCTGCTCGCCCTTCTCGGTGAGTACCGAACTGATGCGGGAGGGCGCGGAGTTGGCCCGCCGCAAGGGGGTGCGGCTGCACACCCACGGCTCCGAGACGCGGGAGGAGGAGGCGTTCTGCCACGAGCTGTTCGGGATGGGGCCCACCGACTACTTCGAGTCCACCGGCTGGCTCGGCGAGGACGTCTGGATGGCGCACTGCGTCCATATGAACGACTCCGATCTGGCGGCCTTCGCCCGCACCCGCACCGGCGTCGCGCACTGCCCCTCCTCCAACGCCCGCCTCGCCGCCGGGATCGCCCGGGTCCCGGACATGCTGGCCGCGGGCATCCCGGTGGGCCTCGGCGTCGACGGCACCGCCTCCAACGAGTCCGGCGAACTCCACACCGAGCTGCGCAACTCCCTGTTGGTCAACCGGCTCGGCCCGCACCGCGAGGCTGCCCTCACCGCCCGCGAGGCCCTGCGCCTGGCCACCTTCGGCGGCGCCGAAGTCCTCGGCCGGGCACGGGAGATCGGCTCCCTGGAGCCCGGCAAACTGGCCGACCTGGTGCTCTGGCGGATGGACACCCTCGCCCACTCCACGATCGCCGACCCGGTGAGCGCCCTGGTCCTCGGCGCACCCGCCCCCGTCACTCTGTCCCTGGTCGGCGGCCGGCCCGTGGTCGAGGACGGCAGGCTGCTCGGCGTCGACGAGGAGGCCCTGGCCCGTCGCACCCGCGCCGAGGCGCAGCGCCTCGCCGGTCTGGGCACTGCCTGAGGGCGCGCGCCAGGAGCTGGTCCTGGCCGAGCCGCTGGGGGCCGGCCGGCCGCCCCGCCGTGACGGCCCCCGCTCAGAGCCCGAGCAGCTCCGGCTCCCGGGCCAGCGCCCGCATCCGCGCGGCCGGGTCCGGTACGAGCTTGCGCGCCGCCAGGTCGAGGATGCCGCCGACCGCCGTCACCTGCGCCGAGACGGTGCCGTCCCGGAGGGTGATCGACTGCTCCAGGGTGAAGGTCTTGCCTTCGCCCCAGACGAAGGCGCAGCTGACCTCGACCTCGTCGCCCGCGTGCAGCTCCCTGCGGTACTTGATGGTGGTCTCCAGCGCGGCCGGGCCGATGCCCTGCTCGAGGAGGTCGCGCTGCCGGATGCCCGCCTCCTGGAGCAGGGACCAGCGGGCGTGTTCGGCGTACTGGAGGTAGACGGCCTGGTTCAGATGGCCCTGGGTGTCGGTCTCGTATCCGCGGACGGTGACCGGGACGGAGTAGGGCTGTGCCACAGCGAAGTGCCTTTCGCAACGGGGGAGCTGAGCCTGTGCCACCTCATTCAACAGCGGGAAACGGCGACTGCCGGGGTGACGCCCGCCACGCGCGCTCAGCTCCGGCGCGGGGAGGCGAGGAGGTACCGGGATCTTCGGCGCGGCTCGGTGTGCTCGCCGGTCTGCCAGCCCGCCCGCACCAGGGCCTCGGCACAGGAGCGCAGGCGCTCCGCGTCCGGCTCGTG
Source organism: Streptomyces physcomitrii (assembly GCF_012273655.1). Classification (GTDB taxonomy): domain Bacteria; phylum Actinomycetota; class Actinomycetes; order Streptomycetales; family Streptomycetaceae; genus Streptomyces; species Streptomyces physcomitrii. The sequence goes on from NZ_JAAWWP010000016.1 coordinate 30,557, forward strand.
CACCGCGACGGCCTCCGGCTGGGGCGTGCCGAGGACGCGGTAGCCCTCGCCCGCGGTGGACGCGGGGCGGCACCCCGCCGCCTCCAGGGCGAGGGCGGCGGCCGGTATCAGATGGGCGCGCTCCCAGCCGCAGGGGCGGTCCGCCTCGCCCGCCGGGTTGGTCATCCGGCGCAGCTCCAGGAGGCCCTGCCAGGCGGTGCGCACCTCGTGCCGCCGGGCCGGGCCGTCGGCCGGGGCGGGCGGGTCTCCGGTACGCGCGGCGAAGACACCGGGGGCGGCGGCCGGGGCGGCGGACTCGGCGGACGTTCCCGGTGGGCCGCCGGGGCCGGTCGGCGGGGCGGGCTCCGGTGCGGGTGCCTCGCGCAGCCGGTGGCCGGCGGGGGAGAGGTAGCAGTCGTGCGGCGGGCGGGGGTGGACGAAGGCGAGCCCCAGCCGCACCAGGGCGACGAGCTGCCGTTCGGTGCCCTTCAGCCGACCGGTGAGCGGATCGGCGGCCTCGATCAGGCGCAGCTGGGCGGCGCTCGGCGGCCGTGCCATGGTGCCTCCTTCCCCTTCTTCTTCGCGTACTCGTGCCCGCGGGGGCGGGGCCCCGGATCCGGAGCCTTCCGTACGCACTTCTCGGAGACTACGAGGGGGGTCTGACATTCCAGGCGGCGAGCACCGGGCGGCCGTGCTCGGTGCTCAGCCGTCCTACCGTCCCGGTCGCCAGCTGGAACAGCGCACCCGAGGACGGCGGCAGCCCGAGCCGCCGGGCGGTCAGCACCCGCAGGTAGTGCCCGTGCGCGACCAGGACGACGCTGCCCTCCTCCTGGGCGAGCGCGGCGTCGGCCGCGGCGAGCACCCGGTCGGCGCGCGCCCCGACCTGCTCCGGGCTCTCCCCGGGGTGCTCCGGCGGCCCGGCGGCGACCCCGTCCCGGAAGAGGAACCAGTCGGGCCGCTCCCGCTGGATCTCGGCGGTGGTCACGCCCTCGTAGGCGCCGTAGTCCCATTCGCCGAGGTCCTCGTCCAGGCGCGGGCTGCCGAGTCCGGCGAGGGCGGCGGTCTCCCGGGCGCGCAGGCGCGGGCTGCAGAAGACCGCGGCGATGCGGTGCGAGGTCAGCAGGGGGCCCAGGGACCGGGCCTGGGCGCGGCCGTTCTCGGTCAGCGGCAGCTCGGTCCAGCTGGTGTGCCGCCCCGTCAGGGACCACGCGGTCTCGCCGTGCCGCACCAGGAGCAGGTCACCCATGTCGTGCGTTCCGTTCTGTCGGTGCCGGGCCGTTCGCGTCCCGTGCCTGGGCACCGAGCCTGCCACCGCCCGGGCCGGGTACGGCGTCGGCGCCGCCCGGCGGGTCGCCGGCCGGGGCGGTCGGCTCGCCTCCGGCGGCCCCTCGCCGCTACTGCCGGTAGCTGCCCAGGAAGCGCCCGATGCGTCCGATGGCGGCGTCCAGGTCGTCCGCGTGCGGCAGGGTCAGGATCCGGAAATGGTCCGGGCGCGGCCAGTTGAAGCCGGTGCCCTGGACGACCTGGATCTTCTCGCGCAGCAGCAGGTCCAGGACGAAGCGCTCGTCGTCGTGGACGGCGTGCACCTTCGGGTCGAGCCGCGGGAAGGCGTACAGCGCGCCCTTCGGCTTGACGCAGCTGACTCCCGGTATCTCGTTGAGGCGCTGCCAGGCCCGGTCGCGCTGCTCGTGCAGGCGTCCGCCGGGCGCGGTGAGCGCCTGGATCGACTGCCGCCCGCCGAGCGCCGCCTGGATCGCGTACTGGGCGGGCGCGTTGGGGCACAGGCGCATCGAGGCGAGCATGGTGAGGCCCTCCAGATAGTTCCGGGCCTGCTCCCTGGGTCCGGTGACCACCAGCCAGCCCGAGCGGAAGCCCGCCACCCGGTAGGTCTTGGAGAGGCCGCTGAAGGTGAGCACCACCAGGTCGCCGGCCTCGGCGGCGAGCGCGGCCGCCGAGTGGTGGACGGCCCCGTCGTAGAGGATCTGGTCGTAGATCTCGTCGGCGAAGACCATCAGATGGTGCCTGCGGGCGAGTTCGAGGATGCCCTCGACGATCTCCTTCGGATAGACCGCCCCGGTCGGGTTGTTGGGGTTGATGAGGACGACCGCCCGGGTGCGGTCGGTGATCTTGGCGGCCATGTCGGCGAGGTCCGGGTACCAGTCGGCGGACTCGTCGCAGAGGTAGTGCACGGGACGGCCGCCGGAGAGGGCGGTGACGGCGGTCCAGAGGGGGAAGTCCGGTGCGGGGATGAGGACTTCGTCGCCGTCCTCGATGAGTGCCTGGACCGCCATCGAGACGAGTTCGGAGACGCCGTTGCCGAGGTAGACGTCCTCCACGTCGACGTCCAGGCCGAGTTGCTGGTAGCGCTGGGCCACCGCGCGCCGGGCCGGGAGGATGCCGCGCGAGTCGGTGTAGCCGTGCGCCTGCGGCAGCATCCGGATCATGTCCTGGACGATCTCCTCCGGCGCCTCGAAGCCGAACTGCGCCGGGTTGCCGGTGTTCAGCCGCAGCACGCTGTGCCCGGCCTCCTCCAGGGCGTTGGCCTGTTCGATGACCGGGCCGCGGATCTCGTAGCAGACCTCGCTCAGCTTGCTCGACTGCCGGAACTCCATGCCGCGCCCCTCCCCGGTGCACACGGCCGGTCCGTATGCCCTCTGCTGCCACTTGGTTTTACCAAGTTCGAGCTTGGAAAGTCCAACAACATGTCTAGACTGCTGCCATGCCACGACCGCCACGCAAGGAGGGGCGCCGCAGTTACGACCAGTTCTGTGCCGCGGCCCGCGCGCTCGACGCCATAGGGGACCGCTGGAGCCTGCTGATCGTGCGCGAACTCCTCGCCGGACCGCGCCGGTACACCGATCTCCACGCCGATCTGCCGGGCGTCAGCACCGACGTACTCGCCTCCCGTCTGAAGGATTTGGAGCGCGAGTCCCTCGCCACCCGCCGCAGGCTCCCGCCGCCCTCCTCCGCCCAGGTCTACGAACTCAGCCCGCGCGGACGGCAGTTGCTCCCGGTGCTGCGGGCCCTCGGCGAGTGGGGTGCTCCGGCCCTCACCGAACCCCGCCCCACCGACGCGGTACGGGCGCACTGGTTCGCGCTGCCCCTGCTGGCCCGGATCGAGGCCCTGCACACCGGCCCCGGCACCGTCCAAGTCGACCTGGACCAGGGCGAGTTCCATCTGCACCTCGGTACGGACGGCGGACCGGTCTACGGCGAGGGCCAGACGGAGGCACCGGCGGCCCGGCTCCGCCTCGACGCCACCACCTGTGCCGCACTCAGCCGCGCCGAGCTGACCTTCCCGGAGGCGGTGGCCCGGGGGCTCCTGGAGGTGGCGGGCGAGGGGGAGTTGGCGCGGGTGCTGGGCGGCGGCTGAGGCAACTCCCGCTCCCTGAGCCGCCGTTGAGCAACCCCCGGGGGCTATACGGTACGGAGCCCGACCTCGGCGCAGGCCCGGCGCAGGGTGTCGGGGCCGAAGGCCTCGGTGGGGCCGATGACGCCGGGAGCGAGGGCGGGGCGGGTGCTGAGGTGCTCGGCGGCCCAGGCCATGAGTTTGCCGGTGAGGCTGTAGGGGTTGGGGCCTTCGAGGTGGACCTCGGCGAGCGGGGCGCTGCCCGGGACGCCGCTGGAGGCGACCGCGACGACATACGAGGGGATCTGTGCGCGCAGGGCCGCGTCGGGGCCGCCGGGCGGGCCGAGCAGGAGCGGCCGGGTGAGCAGGCCGGTCAGCGCGCGGCCCCCGGGCAGGCGGGTGGCGGTGTTCGCGACGGCGGACAGGAGCGAGAGGGGGCGGCTGAACTCGGGGAACCAGCCGTTGTAGACGGTGATGTCCTCAAGCGCGGGGAAGGTCCCGGGCAGGAAGAGCACTTCGGTGCCGGAGCCCAGGAACGCCTTCCTGCGGCGCCCGTGGACGGAGAAGTCGCGCACCCGGGAGGCGGTGCGCCCCTCGACCAGCCGCCGCCGGTGCCGGCGGGGCGAGGGCAGGGTCAGCCCGTCCCGCATGGTGGCCCGGGTGCCCTGGCTGATCCCGCGCCGGAGCGGGCCGTCGGCGAAGTAGCCGATGTCGAGCGCGCGGGCCGCCTCTCCCGCCTGGTCGAGGGCGAGGCTTCCGGCGAGGAAGCCGGGGACGTAGTCGTAGCCGAGGGCGGGCAGCATCACCGCGCCCGTCTCGCGGGCCGCAAGCTCACCCGCGCCTACCGGCCGCAGACCAACGGCAAGGTCGAACGCTTCCACCGCACCCTGCTCGACGAATGGGCCTACCTACATCACCAACGACGAACGAACCCAAGCCCTGACAGACTTCCTCCACACCTACGACCACCACCGCTGCCACACCGCACTCGGAGGCAAGCCCCCGATCAGCCGCGTGAACAACCCTGCCGGCCAATACACCTAGCGCACGGAACCGCCCACATCGGCCACGATCCGCTGCGCGAGCTGCTCGGAGGAGGAAGGGTTCTGCCCGGTGTACAGATTGCGGTCGACCACCACGAAGGGGCGCAGCGGGAGGCGTGACTTGGCGTACTCGGCGCCGCTCTCGCGCAGCCGGTCCTCCAGGAGCCAGACCGCCTTGCGGCCGAAGCTGTTGAGCTTCTCCTCCAGATTGGACAGGCCCGTCATCCGATACCCGGCGAAGGGCCACGAGCCGTCCTCGTCCTGCGCCGCGAGGGCTGCGGCCGGGGCGTGGCACAGCAGGGCGAGCGGCTTGCCGGAGCGCAGTACCCGGGTGAGCAGCGCACCCGAGACCGGGTCCACCGCGAGGTCCTCCATGGGGCCGTGCCCGCCCGGGTAGAAGACCACGTCGAAGTCGTCCGGGTCGACGCTGCCGAGCGGTACGGGGTGGTCCAGCTGCTCCTGGATCGTGTCCAGGTACCGGGCGACCTCGCGCAGCTTGGACGGCCGCCCCGCGGTACGGGACATGCTGAGCCGGTCCAGCGTCGGGGCCTTGCCGCCGGGGGTCGCGATCGTCGTCTCCCAGCCCGCCGCGGTGAAGATCTTGTGCGGCATGGCGAGTTCCTCACCCCAGTAGCCCGAGGGGTGTACTTCACCGTCCTTGAGCGTCCAGCGGTCGGCCGCGGACACGACGAAGAGGACCTTGGTCATTTCCTCTCTCCCTTCCAGATGACGGTTCCGGCACCGGGCCCCCGACTCGTCATCGGCCGGGTGGACCGGCCTCGCCGAGGTGGCGTGGACGCCCAGGGCGCCGTACTGCACCGTACGTCATTTCTGGCAGTGACTGCCATCCTTGGCACTGATAGCCTCGCCGCATGAGGGAGAACAGCACGTCCTGTCTGCGCGTCCGGACCCGCCGGGCGGTGAAGGAAGCGCTCGCCGACACGGCCCTCGAACTCTTCGAGGCCTCCGGATTCGAGCAGGTCACCGTCGCCGACATCGCCAAGGCGGCCGGTATCTCCCAGCGCAGCTTCTTCCGCTACTTCGGGAGCAAGGAGGACGTCGTCCTCGGCGATCGGATCCCGACCGCCGAGGAGGTCCTGGCGGTACTGACCCCGCACCTCGCCGCGCACCCCGCCTGGGAGGCGCTGCGCCTCACCGTCCGGTCCATGACGCAGCTGATGGAGGTGGAGGCGGAGGCCGAGCGCTGGAAGCAGGCCGTCCGCCTCATCTGCCGGACGCCGGGACTGCGGGCGCGCTACCTGGAGAGGCATCTGGCCTGGGTGGACGCCCTGGTGCCCGAGCTGACCTCCCGCACCGGCCCCGGCGGCGCGCGCGCCGAACTCAAGGCGCAGACCATGGTCAACACCGCGCTGAGTTGCTTCGACGTCGCCCTCACCCGGTGGTCCGACGAGGAGGGGGAGCAGCGCACACTCGCCGCCCTCGTCGAGGAGGTCTTCGGCTTCGTACGGATTCCCTCCGAGGAGGCGGGCGTCTGACCTGGGCGGTGCCCGGGTCGGCCGACACCTGAACCGGTAGCTGCCGGGTCCGGCCGGTGCGTGACCCGGCCCCGGCCCGGGTTGCGCTCGTCACACCGGGCGAGACCATGGCATGGGGGGGCGTTTCCGCCTGAGGGCGAAGAAACCTCGCGGCCGATCGGGCCGCGCGAACAGGGCACGCACGTGTTCGTGACATGGAGTGAACATGACCGAGCTTCCGCCGCCTGTGACGCCGTACCTCGAACCCGCAGCGAAGGAGCTGGCCGAAGCGACCGACCCGCACCCCCGGATCTACGAGGTGCCCCCGGAGAAGGGGCGCGACATCCTGCTCGGCCTGCAGACCGGCGAGGGTGTGCCCCGTCCCGAGATCGACGAGGAGTGGGTCGACGTGGACGCGGGCAAGTGGGGCACGGTCCGCACGCGGATCATCAAGCCCAAGGGGGCCGGCGGGCCGCTGCCCGTGGTCTTCTACATCCACGGCGCCGGCTGGGTCTTCGGCGACGACCGGACCCATGACCGCCTCTTCCGCGAACTCGCCGTCGGCGCGGGCGCGGCCGGCGTCTTCCCCGTCTACGACCGGGCGCCCGAGGCGAAGTACCCGACCCAGGTGGAGCAGAACTACGCGGTGGGCCAGTGGGTCCTTCAGCACGGCGCCGAACACGGCCTGGACACCTCGCGCATCGCCGTCACCGGGGAGTCGGTCGGCGGCTGCATGTCGGCGGTCTTCGCGCTGATGAACAAGGACCGCGGCGGGATCGACCTCAAGGCCCAGGTGCTGCTCTACCCGGTGGCCGACGCCGACTTCGACACCCCGTCCTATCTGCAGTTCGCCGAGGGCTACTACCTCACCCGCGACGGCATGAAGTGGTTCTGGGACGCCTACACCACCGACTCCGCCCAGCGCGCCGAGCCGTACGCCTCCCCGCTCCAGGCACCCCTGGAGCAGCTGCGGGGCCTGCCCACCACCCTGGTCATCACCGACGAGGCGGATGTGCTGCGCGACGAGGGCGAGAAGTACGCCAACAAGCTGCGCGAGGCCGGGGTGGACGTCACCTCGGTCCGGGTCGCCGGCATGGTCCACGACTTCCTGCTCCTGGACAGCCTGCGCGACACCCGCGCCGCCAACGTCGCCCGCAAGCTCGCCGTGGACGCCCTGAAGGCGGCGCTGCACGACGGCTGAGCACGACTGACGGCTGAGCGCGGCGGCCCGGGTGCGGCCGCGCCCGGGCCGCGCCACGCGACGTGCGGGCGGCCTCACGATCCGGGCCCGTCGGCGCCTCTCCGGCGCGGGCGGGCCCGGATGCTCCGCCTGTCCGGGCCACCGTCCGGCGCACCCCGGTCGGCCCGCCGGCGGCCCCTAAACGACGGGGGAGCGACCTCGGTGTTGACGGTGCTTACATCCCCCTCTACGCTCATGTGTGCACCGTAAACATACATGCGAGTCGGGAGCGCCGCAGATGTCATCGCCCCAGCAGGAATCCAGGCAGGAAACGGTCGAGGTCGACCTGGGTGGCCGCACGGTCACCGTCCCCAAGGGCGGTCTCTACGACCGCTACCGGATGGACACCGACCTCGACGAGATCGCCCGCGACCCCCGCGTCAGCGGCGTGGACTTCTTCCGCGGGCTGCCCAAGACCCGGGTCGACTCCCCGATCGGGTCCACCCTCACGCCCAACTTCTACTACCGGATCTCGACCGCGAGGCTCACGATGCTCGCCCGCTCCCGCGACATCCGCTCCCGTCTTCCCGAGGAGCTGTCGCCGCTGGAGGCCGCGCCGGGTCTCGGCCTCGTCTCGCTCATGTTCTTCCGCTACGAGGTCTGCGACATCGACGTCTACACCGAAGCCGCGGTCGGTATCGCCGTGAAGCCCGCCCGGCACGGCAGGCTCGGCTTCGTCGACCTCGTCGCCGCGCTCAAGAACGACCACCTCGACTCCTATGTGCTGTCCCTGCCGGTGAGCACGGAGATCGCCCAGGTCCGCGGCCACGACGGCTACGGCTTCCCCAAGTGGGTCACCGGCCTCGACGTCGACATCGACGCCCGCCGGAGCACGGCACGGGTGGCCAACGACAAGGGAGGCACCGATGTGTCCCTCTCGGTGCCCACCCCGGCCCAGTCGGTCCACCCGAGCGGTGCCCATGTCTCGTCCCTCACCTCGTACACCACGATCAACGGCGCCTGGCACTCCACGCTGAGCCAGACCCATCTGCTCTCGGCCGGTACCGAGCGCCTCCCGCGCCAGGTCGACCTCCGGCTCGGGGAGGGGCGTATGTCCGACGACCTGCGCTCGCTCAAGCCGATGAGGAACGTTCAGCTCGACGTCGTGACCGAGGGCCAGCTCGCCCTGCACATGCCGGTGCCCACCTCGGTCCCGGGCCGCAACTGAGGAATGAGGACCCCTGCCATGGTCGCCACCGACCACACTCCTCTGACCGCCCCCGCTTCCGACCGGGCCCTGCCCGCCTCGCTGACCCCGGCCCGGATCGAGCGCCTGGCCACCGGCGTCACGGCCGCGCCGGGCGCCGCGAGGGTCACCACCCGCGCCCCGTACACCGGAGCCCCGTTGGCGGAGCTGCCGGTCTCGACGCCCGAGGACGTCGAGGACGCCTTCGTACGGGCGCGGGCCGCTCAGCGGGCCTGGGCCGCCACACCCCTGCGCGAGCGCAAGAAGATCATGCTGCGCTTCCACGACCTCGTGATCGCCCGCCAGGACGAGGCGCTGGACCTGATGCAGGCCGAGAACGGCAAGACCCGCCGGGACGCCTTCCTGGAGGTGCTGGACATCGCGATCACCTCCCGGTACTACGCGCGCAGCGCCGCCCGGTACCTGGAACCCAAGCGCCGCCGCGGTGCGATCCCGCTGCTCACCCGCACCACCGAGCTGCACCACCCCAAGGGCGCCGTCGCGGTCATCTCCCCGTGGAACTACCCCCTGAGCATGGCCGCCGGTGACGCCGTCCCGGCGCTCATCGCGGGCAACGCCGTCGTGCAGAAGCCCGACACCCAGACCGCGCTCACCGCGCTGTGGGTGCTCGATCTGATGCGGGAGGCCGGACTGCCGCACGGTGTCTGGCAGCTGGTGATCGGCCGGGGCAGCTCCATCGGCGGCGCGCTGATGGACAACGCCGACTATGTGATGTTCACCGGCTCCACCGCCAGCGGGCGCGTGATCGCCCGCGACGCCGGGGAGCGCCTCATCGGGGCCTCCCTCGAACTCGGCGGCAAGAACCCCATGATCGTCCTCGACGACGCGGACCTCGGCCGGGCCGTCGAGGGCGCCGTGGCCGCCTGCTTCCCCTCGGCCGGCCAGCTCTGCGTGTCCATCGAGCGCCTGTACGTGGCCGAGCCCCTGTACGAGCGGTTCCTCGCCGCCTTCGCCGCCCGTACGAAGCAGCTCAAGCTGGGGGCGGCGTACGACTACAGCGTCGATGTCGGCTCGCTGACCACCCCGTCCCAGCTGGAGACCGTGACCGCGCATGTCGAGGACGCCATGGCCAAGGGCGCGACCCTCCTCGCGGGCGGGCGCGCGCGACCGGACCTGGGCCCGCTGTTCTACGAGCCGACCGTCCTCACCGATGTCACCCCGGACATGACGCTCTACGAGCACGAGACCTTCGGGCCCGTCGTCTCGGTCTACCCGGTCCGCGACGAGGAGGAGGCGATCGCCCGGGCCAACGCCACCGCGTACGGCCTCAACGCCAGCGTCTGGACCGGCGACGGGGCCCGGGGCCGGGCGGTCGCCGCCCGGGTGCACGCCGGCACCGTCAACGTCAACGAGGCCTTCGCCGCCGCCTGGGGGAGCGTCGACTCACCGATGGGCGGCATGGGCGACTCGGGGCTCGGCCGGCGGCACGGCGCCGACGGCATCCTCAAGTACACCGAGGCCCAGACCGTCGCCCACCAGCGCGTCCAGGGGTTCACCGCGCCGCCGGGCATCTCGCCCGAGACCTGGGCGGGACTGCTGACCCGCGCGCTGAAGGTCCTGAAGGCGGCGGGCGTCCGCTGAGGGACCGGCTGCCCGGCGGTCGCGGCACCGGAGACACATCCGGGTGCCCGCCGCCGGGCCGGTCGGACGTCCCCCGGCCGCGTCGGCCCATGTGTCACCCACGGGTACGCGACACCCACGGGTACGCGACACCTGGGCCCCTCCGGGCACATGAGCGAAGGCACCGCGTGGAGCGGTGCCTTTTCCTGTGGAGTCTCCGCTTGCCGTGGCCTGTCCGCGGTTTCGTACGGTCGGCTTCCGCACGGTTCCTTCCGCGGATGGCCGGGCGGCCGGGGCCCCGGTGGCGGGGCGCCCGGCGGTGGCGGTCAGGCGGGCCGGGCGGCCGGGGCGGTGTCCCCCGCGGTGGGCAGCCAGGCGCGGTAGCGGCGCAGTGCCCTGCGCCGGCGGACCTGCTCGGTGAGCAGGGCGCGCGCCGGGTGGGTGCCCGGGCGGGGGTCGATGCCGCGGCCGAGGCGGCGCAGCTGGTGGCGGACCAGGGCCATGCTCGCGGAGGAGGCGAGGGCCTTGTCCGACCAGGTCACCGGCCGCAGGTGCCGGTCGGCCTCCCGGCCCTGCTGCCACCGGGCGGGCAGATCCGGGGTGACGGCGAGGGCGCTGCCCATTCCGATCAGCGCCACTCCGCTGTCGAGGACCTTCCGCGCGGTCTCCCGGCGGGTGATGCCGCCGGTGAGCATCAGCGGCAGCGGGCTGGTCCCGACCAGCTCCTTCGCCAGGTCCAGGAAGTAGGCCTCGCGTGCCTGGGTGCGCGCGTCGGCGGGGCGGCCGGTCATCGCGGGGCTCTCGTAGCTGCCGCCGGACAGTTCGACGAGGTCGACGCCGAGCGGTTCGAGCAGCGCGATCACCTGGCGCGCGTCGCCGGCGTCGAAGCCGCCGCGCTGGAAGTCGGCGGAGTTGATCTTCACCGCGACCGCGAAGGACGGCGAGACGGCGGCGCGGACGGCGCGGACGGTGTCGAGCAGCATCCGGGCCCGGTTCTCCAGGGAGCCGCCCCACTGGTCCGTACGCGTGTTGACCAGTGGGGAGAGGAACTGCGAGAGCAGGTAGCCGTGGGCGGCGTGCACCTCGACGCCGTCGAAGCCCGCCTGTTCGGCCCGGGCCGCCGTGGTGGCGAAGCGGGTCACGGTGGCCTCGATCTGCTCGGGTGTCATCGCGACGGGGCGCCCGAAGCGGCTGCTGTGCCTGCCCAGTTCGACGCCCTTGGCGGACGGGCCCCAGACGACGCCGGGCATGTCGGCCTGGATCTGGCGGCCGGGGTGGTTGATCTGCATCCACAGCTTCCCGCCGCCGGACTTTCCGGCCCGGGCCCACTCGGCGAACGGCTCCAGCGGCGAGGCCTCGTCGAGGACGACCCCGGCGGGGCCGGTCAGCGCCTCGGCGTGCACCATGACATTGCCGGTGATCAGCAGTCCGGTGCCGCCGGCGGCCCAGCGCCGGTACAGCGTGAGCAGCTCCTTGCCGGGCAGCTGGCCGTCGCCGGCCAGGTTTTCCTCCATGGCCGCCTTGGCGGTCCGGTTGCCCAGCACCTGCCCGGAGCGCAGGGCGAGCGGGGAGAACAGTTCGTCGGTCATCCTGGTTTCCCTCTGCAGCGTGAATCGCCTACGATGTTTACGCCGCACACATTAGAAGAGTTATGTAAGCGCTGTAAACATGAGAGGGCGTGACCTATGTCGCAGGCGGCGGCGTACCACCACGGCGATCTGGCGGCGGCCTGCGTCCAGGCCGCGCGGGAGCTGCTTGAGGAGGACGGCAGCGCCGCGCTGTCGCTGCGGGCGGTCGCCCGGCGGGCCGGGGTGTCGGCGACGGCCCCCTACCGGCACTACCCGGACCGTGAGTCGCTGGTCTCCGCGGTCGCCGCACAGGGCTACCGCGAACTCGCCGAGGACCTCGCCGGTGCGCACCCCTCGCCCACCACCCCCGAGGACCTCATCGCGATCGCCGTCGCCTACGTGCGCTTCGCCCTCGACCACCCGGCGCTCTTCCGGGCGATGTTCGCGGAGCCCTGCGACCCGAGCAGCGCGGACCGGGTGAGCGCGACCGCCGCCCTCACGGAGTACGTCCAGGGCATCGTCCACGCGGTCTTCCCCGAGGCCGACGCGGCCGCCCTGTCGACCACCGTCTGGGCCCTCGTGCACGGGCTGGCGTTCCTGCACCTCGACGGCAAGCTCGACAGCTCCACCCCCGAGGTGGTCGCCGCCCAGATCCGGGCCGCCGTCGAGGCCCTCTTCACGGTCGCCGCCTCACTGCCCGCGTCGACCCGGTCCGCGTAGGGCGGAGCCGCCCCCGAGGCGGTGCTCAGTCGCGGCCGCCGCCGGCGAGACCCGCGTACCGCGCCGCCAGGTCGAGCAGCCGGGGGACTCCCGCCTCCAGCGAGGGCCCGAAGCCGGTGTCCTCGGGCCGTTCCCCGCGCAGCCACCGGGTGTGGATGGCCTCGCAGAAGATCGCCGCCTTCCAGAGCGCGAGCGCCTGGTACCAGGGGAGCGGGGTGAGGTCGAGGCCCGTCTCCGCGCGGTAGCGCTCGATCAGCCGGGCCCGGGGCAGGTAGCCGGGCTCCCGGGTCACCGGGGTGAGCTCCAGCGGAGTGCGCGGGGTGCCCGGCTCGGCGTAGGTGGCGGTGAGGTAGCCCAGGTCCGCCAGGGGGTCGCCGAGGGTGGCCATCTCCCAGTCCAGGATAGCGAGGACGCGGGCGGGCGCCTGCGGGGCGAACATCAGATTGCCCATGCGGTAGTCGCCGTGCACCACCGCCGCCCGTCCGCCGGTCGGCAGATTCCGGCCGAGCCAGTCGGCGATCCGCTCCACCGCGGGCAGCGAGCGGGTGGTGTTGATCTCCCAGAGCCCGGTGAACCGCTCGACCTGGCGCGCGAGATAGCCCTCGGGGCGGCCGAGGGAGGCGAGTTCGCCGCCGCTGACGTCGATGCGGTGCAGGGCGACGAGCGCGTCGACGACCGCCCGGCTGGTCGCCCCGCGCTGCTCGGCCGAGGAGAGGTGGGCCGGGACCGTGTCGGTGATGACCGTGCCGTCGAGAGGGGACATCAGGTAGAAGGGCACGCCGAGGACCGACTCGTCCTCGCAGACGCCGAGGATCTCCGGCACCGGCACCCCCCGCTCCCGCAGCAGCCGCTGGACACGGGCCTCGCGGACCATGTCGTGGGTCGACCTCGGCAGCGGCGGGCGGGGGCCCCGGCGCAGTACGAAGGAGTCCCCACCGCGCCGGATCAGATAGGTGACGTTGGAGTGGCCGTCGCCGATGCGCCGCCAGGCGAGCGGTCCGCGCCCGAGGCGGCGCGCGTCGAGGAAGGCGGTGACCGCGTCGACGACCAGGAGGGGAGGGGCGTCGAGGCGCTCGGCCCGCTCCCGGTCGGCGACGACCTCCACTCCGTCCGGGACGGTCTGCATCAGGCGCCCCCCTTGCAGACGGCGGCCTCGCCCCGGTAGGGCTCGCCGGAGTCGACCGCGGCCTTTCTGCGGGCCGAGGCCCGGCGCGCGATGGCCCATTTGTGCGTCTCGTTGGAGCCGTCGTAGATCCGGAAGGGGCGTACCTCGTTGAGGTACTGGGCCAGCGGCAGTCCGTCCGAGACCCCGTCCCCGCCGCAGAGCTGGAGGGCGCGGTCGACGACCCGGAAGACCGCCTCCGAGCAGTGCACCTTCGCGACCGAGGACAGCGCGGATCCCGCCTTGGGGTCCTCGGTGAGGAGCGACGCGGTCTTGGTGATGATCGCGTCGGAGGTCTCGATGTCGATCACCGACTCGGCGAGGAGGTTCTGCGCCAGGCCGAGCGACTTCAGCGGGGCACCGAACAACTCCCGCCGCTCGGCCCGGTCCAGGGCGATGTCGAGCGAGCGCCGCGCCAGCCCCAGCCACCGCATGCAGTGGGTGAGCCGCGCCGGTCCGAGCCGTACCTGCGCGTGCCGGAAGCCGAGCCCCACCTCCCCGAGGACCGCCTCCTCGGGGACGAAGCAGTCCTCCAGGTGCAGATGCGGGTGCCCGCCGTCGATGTACCGGTCCACCGTGTGGATCGCCTCGCCGACCCGGATCCCGGGGTTCGTCATCTCGACCAGGAACATGGTGGCCCCCTCCGGGGCTCCCCGCGCCGCCTCGGTCCGCGCCATCACGATGCAGAAACCGGCGCCGACCGCACCGCTGATGAACCGCTTGTGCCCGTTGACGACCCACCCGCCGCCGCTCCGCGTGGCGGTGGTCCGCAGCGCCGCCGGGTCGGAGCCGGCCCCCGGGTGCGGTTCGGTCATGCCGAAGCAGGAGCGGATCTCCCCGGCGGCCAGCGGGTGCAGATACCGCCGCTTCTGCTCCTCGGTCGCGATGAGATGGAGCATGTGCATATTGCCCTCGTCGGGTGCCATGCAGTTCAGCGCGCTCGGCCCGATCGGCGAGTAACCGGCCTCCTGGAGCACCGGGGACCAGTGCTCCAGGGGCACCCCCTGCCCGCCGTACTCCTTCGGCACCTGCGGCGCGAAGACCCCGGCCTCCTTCGCCGCCGCCTGCAGCCGCGCGCGGGTGGCCGGGTCGAGGCGCTCACCGGGCGCCGGTTCCGCCTCGATGACCACCTCCCGTACGAATTGGCGGGTACGCCCGACCAACTCCCGCACAGGCGGCGGGAGATGAGGTGAGTTCATGGCCATCGTCCTTTCGGGGCCGGGCAGTTCTCCGGGCCGGGGTGCGGGTGGCCCGTCATGCGGCGCCGTCCGCGACCGGGTGCCCGGCATCGGCGGTGCGTATGGCGAACCCGCCCTGTGCGCAGTGCTCTTGACGCATCGTCAGCCACTCACCGCGGGGGAGGCGGATCCGCCGCCACCGGTCTCGCGGAGTTCGGCGCGGCGGATCTTGCCGGTCTGGGTCTTGGGCAGCTCGGTGCGCAGGTGGACCTCGCGCGGGCACTTGTAGGCCGCGAGGCGTTCGCGGGAGAAGGCGATCAGCTCCTCGGCGGTGGCGCGGTGGCCCGCCTTCAGCGAGACATGGGCGACGACCGTCTCGCCGCGGTAGTCGTCCGGCATCCCCACCACGGCGGCCTCGTGCACCGCCGGGTGCTCGTACAGGGCGTCCTCGACCTCGCGCGGCCAGACCTTGTAGCCGGAGACGTTGATCTGGTCCTTGAGCCGGTCCACCAGGTAGACCCAGCCCTCCTTGTCGACGATCGCGCCGTCGCCGGTACGCAACCGGCCCCGGGGCATGGTCTCCTGGGTGGCCGCGGGCTGCTGCCAGTAGCCGGGCACCACCTGCGGGCCGCTCAGTTCGAGTTCGCCCTGCTGCCCGCCGGGCACCGGATCGCCGTTCGGGTCCACGACCCGGGCGGTGAGTCCCGGCAGGGGCAGGCCGATGGAGAGGGTGCCGCTCGGCCGGTGCACGGGGGCGCGCCGCCCCGGGGGCACCGCGATCACCGCGGAGCTCGTCTCGGTCATCCCGTAGCCGTTGTGCAGATAGACCCCGAACCGGTCATAGAACCTCTCCACGGTCGCGGGCGGGATCGGGGCGCCCCCGGAGTAGAGGGCCTTCGCCGAGGCGAAGTGCTCCGGCCCCGCGCCCGGCACCTCGTAGAGCGCGTTGTACGCCGTGATGGAGCCGATGGTGGAGGTGACCCCGTGCTCGGCGATGGCGTCGAGGGCGACCTCGGGGCGGAAGCGGCCCGCGAGGACGAGGGTGGTGTCGGTGAGCAGCGAGAGGCTCGCGTTGACCACCGCGCCGGTGATGTGGAACAGCGGGGCGAGGGCGAGCACCACGTCCCCCTCGGCGAGACCGGTCCAGGCCGCGTAGGTCCGCACCACGTGCAGGATGTTGCCGTGGGTGTTCATGGCGCCCTTCGGCGGCCCGGTGGTGCCGGAGGTGTAGGTCAGGAGCGCGACCTCGTCGGCGGCCGGCCGCACCGGCTCGGGGCGGGCGCCCGCGAACTCCTCGATCAGCGCCCGCAGATCGCCGTCCGGCGCGGGTGCGGGGCGCTGCCTCGTCGTGAAGACCCGCGGGTCGTCGCGCTCCTGGTGGTCCAGCGCCGAGGTGCTGATCAGCCAGCGGACCGTGCTCCCGGCGAGGGTGTCGCGGGTCTGCCCGGCCTCGGTGTCCGCGCAGACGAGGCCGGTCGCGCCGGAGTCGTCGATCAGGCGGCGCAGCTCCTGCCGCCGGTACATCGGGTTGATCCCGAGGGCGGTCGCGCCCAGCTTCCACAGGGCGAGCAGCACCAGCGCGTACTGGGGGATGTTCTGCAGACACACCCCCACGCGGTCGCCCCGTCCGGTGCCCCGGGCCTGGAACGCCGCCGCCAGGGCGTCGGAGGCGGCGTCCGCCTCCCGCGCCGACATCGCGCCGTCGAAGTAGCGCAGCGCGATGCCGCCCGGATTCCTCGCCACCCGCGCCCGCCAGGCGTCCACCAGAGACCCCTGGCCGATCCTCACCCCGGCTCCGGGCTCGGCCCCGGTCGGGAGCGGCGCGCCCCACGGCGGCTCCACGGGCACGGTCATCTCTCGTCCCTCCGACCCACATCCGTCCGCCCGGTCACTTACCGAGCGATCGCTCGGTCAGAGCGTGAAGGGCGGGCTGCCCCCTGTCAAGAGGTCTGCTCGCGGCGCGGGCGGCGGGACGCTGCATACTGGCGTGCCGAGGCGACGAGGACCCGGGGCAAGAGGAGCGCTGTGACCAAGGCCGAGGTTGGGACGACCTGGAGGACGTACGCGGGCAGCGGGCTGCCGCCGATCCTGGAGACCGCCCTGGCCTGCTTCATGGAGCACGGCTACCACGGGACGACCATCCGGACGGTGGCCTCCCGTGCCGGACTCTCCGTGCCGGGGCTGTACTACCACTACCCCTCGAAGCAGGCCCTGCTGGTCGCCGTCGTCTCCTACGCCATGGACGACCTCCGGGAGCGCAGCGAAGCCGCCTTGGAGGAGGCCGGGCCGGATGTGCAGCGGCGCCTCGACCTGCTCGTGGAGTGCCTCGTGCTGTTCCACGCGTACCGGCGGGACCTCGCCTTCATCGCGTACAGCGAGATCCGCAGCCTCGTCGGGGACGCCCGCGCCACCTACATCGGCGCCCGCGACCGCCAACAGCGCCTGATGGACGGCGTGTTGGCGGACGGAGTCGCGCGGAAGGTCTTCACCACCCCCTACCCGCGCGAGGTCAGCCGGGCGATCGTCACCATGTGCACCGGCGTCGCCCAGTGGTACCGCGCGGAGGGCGCGCTCACGCCGCACGAGCTGGCGGAGCGCTACCGCGCCATGACGCGGATGACGGTCGGCGCGCCGTGAACGCCTCTCGGTGAGCTCGGTGAGGTGGTCCCGGTTCCGGGTCGGCCCGGGTTTCCGGTCGTCGGACACCGCTCGATGTTGACACTGCTTACTCTTGCTCTCTAATGTGTGCAGTGTAAACATGGGGCTTCAGGCATACCGAGTCGGGCCGACGCCGGGGCAGGCCCTGCGGCGCCCGGGCGTGCCCGTACCGCCGCGGGACGGCGCGGCCCCTGCCTCCTCGTCAGGTGCCCGGCGCCGGTGCCGGTCGGTGGAGCAGGGCGAACGCGGCGATGGAGGCCGCGTCGGTGATCTCGCCCGCTCGGATCAGTGCCCACCACTCGTCCGGGTCGACCCAGCGCTGCCGCATGTCGGACTCGGTCGCCTCACGCTCGGGCTCGCCGGCCTCCAGGTCCTCGGCCAGGAACACATGGCAGCCCTGGCTGGCGTATCCGTACGCGACATGGAGCCGCCCGAGGCCGGTCATCCGGCCTGCCCGCAGCCCGGTCTCCTCGCGCAGTTCGGTGCGGGCCAGTTCGCCCGGGTCCGTGGGGGAGCGCCCGCCCGGCCAGGAGCCCTGGGGGAACTCCCAGAACCGGCCGCCGGCCGGGTAGCGGTACTGCTGCACCAGGTGGAGCCGGTCGCCCTGGCGGGGGATGACCAGGGCGTAGTCCGGCTTGTCCACCACTCCGTAGATGCCCTGGTGGCCGTTGCTGTGCCGGACGTCGTCCTCCCGTACGGTCATCCACGCGTTGCGGTAGACCTCGCGGGAGCGCAGCGGTTCGATCACCGGGCCACCGCCGGGAGGCCGTCGGCGCCCTCTTCGCCGCCGGGTCCGCGCGCCCCGCAGGACGCTCGGGAGACGGTGGGCCGCCGGGCGGGGCGGCCTCCGAGGGGCTCCTGGTCGTGGGAGTACGTGTGGATGGTGTCGGCTCCTTCGTGGTCGTGAGTCGGGGTTCTGGTCGCGGTGTTCGGGTTCCGGGATTTCGGCGTTCCGGTCTTCCGCGAGGGTGATTCTCCGGCATCCGGGCGGGGGGCCGCGGGCGGCTAAAGGTTCCTGCCGCCGCGCTCCCCGCTCGTCTCCGGTGTCCGCGCGTCCCCCAGTTCCTGCTGCAGGGTGACCGCGGCCTCCAGTTCCCGTGGTGTGACGTCGTTGACGAAGGTGACGCCGCCGATCCCGACCGGCAGCGGCAGCCGCTGCAGTCCGTCCCGGTGGCGCACGGTGTCCTGGAGGGCGTTCACCAGGACGTCCGGGTCGAGGATGGGGTGCCAGCTCGGCAGCTCCAGCGCGGCCATCACCGCGAAGATCCGGTCGCGCTGGGCCTCGGTGAGCAGGCCGCGACGCCAGGCGATGACCGTGGTGAGCGCCATGTCCACGCAGACGGCCTCGCCGTGCAGCAGCTCGGGCAGGGCGCGCATCTCCACGGTGGGGCTGAAGGTGTGGCCGTAGTCGACGCAGCGTTCGAGCTCGGCCTCCCAGAGGTTGGGCTGCAGTTCGTCGAGCATTCCGTGGATCGCGGAGTGCAGCACCGACCGCGCGGCCCGGTCGCCCGCCGCGGAACTGCCCTGGAACTTCTCGTCGAGCAGGGTGGGGCCGTGCTCCTCCAGTGCCGCGAACAGGCTGAGGTCCTTGATCAGGGCGATCTTCAGGATCTCGGCGAGGCCGTTGCCGATGTGCCTCCGGTCCAGGGTGGCCAGGAACTGGCGGTCCAGGAGCGTGAGGTCCGCGGGTGTGTAGGTGCCGAGCCGGTTCTTGTGGCCGTTGAAGTTCACGCCGGTCTTGACGCCGACCCCGGCGTCCACCAGGCCGATGAGGGTGGTGGGAACCCGGACGAACGGCGCACCCCGGCGGTACAGGCTGGCGACCAGGCCGACGATGTCCATCAGGACGCCGCCGCCGATGACGATCAGCGGCTCCTTGCGCCGGGCTATGCCGAAGGCGTCGATCTCGTCGACGATACGGGTAGCCGTCTCCAGGTTCTTGAGCGTCTCGTTCGCCTCGACCACCATGATCGAGCAGTCGACACCGTGGTAGTCGAAATAGGAGCGGATGCGATTTCCGTACATTAAGTCGACATTGCTGTCCACCACGACGAAGCGGCGGGACCTGCCGGGGGTTCCCGCGCCCTGCTCCAGAAGGTCGGTGCACTCGGGACGGAAGATTCCGTCCCGTAGCCGGACCTCGTAGCTGATCTGCTTCTGGGCGCGCAGCAGCCACCCCTGGGAGTGGTCCCTGAAGTAGAGGCCGGAGGAGGTGTCGGTCAGGCTCGTACCGGTCATTCTCTGTTGTCCTTCCGTGGGAAACCGGGTGGTGGTTCAGTCGGCTCGCAGAGAGACCCGCAGCCGGCCGGTCGAGGTGTCGATGCCGACCCGGACGTCCCGCAGGTCGGTCACGTGGTCGAGCCCCTCGGCGGCGTCGCAGCGGGACGGGCCGACCACGACGGTTCTGGCGCCGGAAGCCCGGGCCGCGAGGATCCCGGCCTCGGCGTCCTCGAAGACGACGAGCGACTCGGGGGAGCGCCCCAGCCGATGGGCCGCCTTCAGATACCCCTCCGGGCTCGGCTTGCCCTGGGCGACGTCGTCGGCACTGACGAGTACGGGCGGCAGGGGAAGCCCGGCGGCACGCATCCTCGCCTCGGCCAGCCGACGGCCCGCGGAGGTCACCAGGGCCCAGCCGGACTCCGGCAGCGAGGCGAGGAGTTCGGCGGCGCCGGGGATGGCGGTGATCCCCCGGGTGTCCTCGACCTCCTCGGCGATCACCCGCTGTGCTTCCGCCACGGCGTCGACGTCCGCGGGGGCGAACCGCGCGACGGTCTCCTCCGTACGGCGGCCGTGGGAGACGGCGAGGATCTCTTCGGCGCGCACGCCGTGTCTGCGGGCGAAGCGGCGCCAGGTCCGCTCGACCACCGCGGTGGAGTCGACCAGCGTGCCGTCCATGTCGAAGAGCAGGGCCGAGGTGACGACGGCGACGGGCAGTGAGGGAGTGCTCATTCTTCCTTCCCCGAGGTCGTGACGAGTGCGTCGGTGCGCTGCCGCGCCCAGCGCAGATCGGCGAGCAGCCGGGCCCGATCGCCGTCGCGGTAGTCGTTCTCCAGGACCGCGGCCCGCACCGGCACCCGGTGCGTGTGCAGCGCGCGGAGGGTGTCGTCGAGCCGTCCGGTGCCGCCGCCCAGGGGCGGGGTCGCGCCGGTGGTGGGCGGGCCGTCCTTGAGGTGGACCTGGTCGGCCAGGACGTCGTGCAGTTCGGCGACCAGCACCTCGGGGGACAGCCCGGCCTCGACCGGGTTGAACGTGTCGAGCACCACGCGGAAGGCGGGGGAGCCGACCCGCCGGACGAGCGCGCGGGCCCGCTCGGCGGTCAGGACGTTCTCGCTCGCCAGGAGGAGGCCGCGGGCCTCGGCCTCCCCGGCGGCCCAGGCCAGCACCTCGGCGGTGCGCTCCAGGTCGGCCGGTGTCCCGATCGCGCTGCGGCGGAAGCTGGGCACGAAGGCCAGCGGCACACCGAGCGCGGCGGCGGTGTCCAGAAGGCGTTCCAGGACCGGGCGCGCGGCCGGTGACATCAGGCCGACATCGTTGAGGTGGTTCCCGGCGACCGCGAGCAGCCGCACACCGCTCGACTCCGCCGCGGCGCGCACCGCCTCGGTCCGGCCGGGCCCGTCGAGCCACTCGCCGCGGCCGGGCCCGCCGAGGTCCAGTTGCAGACCGTCGGCTCCGACGTCCCGGGCCAGCCGCAGCGCCTCGGGCCCCGAGGCGGGCAGCCGCCATTCGGCGAGGGCCACTCGGCAGCTCATGAGCGGACCGACCGGCTCTGGGAGACCGGCGCCGCGCCGTAGGCCGACCACCACCGGCCGTCGCCGCCGACCACGAGGGAGTCGCCGTGGTACTTCTCCCCGGAGGTCACGGCCAGCTCCCGGGCCAGCGCGCCGAAGTCGGAGGGCTTCATGTACGAGCTGAAGTCGAAGTCCTCGGGGCGCCGGTTGCGGATGCCCGGGCTGTCCACCATCCCGGCGGGCAGCACCTGCACGATGCGTACGGCCGAGCTGTCCTCCTCCTGGGCGACCGAGTCGAGGAGGGTCTTGGAGGCCGCCTTCGTCGCGGCGTAACCGGACCTGCCCGGACCGGCGTTGAAGGCGACCTCGGACGAGACACCCAGGAAGAGCCCGGGCGCGGCGGTACGCAGCGACGGGAGGCTCGCCGCGAGGGTGTGCCACAGGCCCGTGGTGTTGACGGCCAGTTGGTCCAGCCACTCCTGTTCGGCGACCTCGCTGAAGGGGGCGCGCCCGGCGCCGTAGTGGACGGAGGCGAAGCACACGGCCTTGAGGGGACCGGCGGCCAGCTCGTACAGCCGCGGGTGTGCCTGCTCGGGCCGGGTGAGGTCCAGTGCCTGCCACCGCAGCGCTTCGGCGCCGGGGCCGGTGGGGCGGCTGCGGCTGCAGACGACCACCTCGGCGCCCGCGGCGGCCCAGGCGTCGGCGATACCGCGGCCGATGCCCGTGGAGCCGCCGACGACGAGGGCGCGGTGGCCGGCCAGCGGGGTGTCTGTCGTCATGTCTGCTCCCTGTCGTTGACGCGCACGGCGAGCTTGACGAGGCGCCGGCCGTCGAAGAGGCGGTGCCCCGAGCCCGCCAGGCTCCGCATGAGGCGGGCCGCACCGGCGAGGTCCGTCTCGTGGGTGATGAGGTCCCGGTACTGCTCAGGGGCGCGGGCGAGTTCCGCGGCGGCGTCGAGGAGGTGCCGGTTGCCCACGCCCCGGTGGCCGAGCAGGCGCACGCCCTGTGCGGTGGTGGTGACGAGCGCCGGGTCGGGGATGCCGCCGCAGTTGGCCGCGCGGACGGCCGCGAGGTCGAGACCGGGCAGCGAGGGCGTGGTCGCGCCCGGCGGCAGCCCGCCCACGATGTCCACGGCGAGGTCCGGTGCCGCGGCGGCGAGGACGGCCTCCAAGGCGGCGAGGGTCGCGTTCCGGGGCGTGGCCAGCAGGGCCGCGACCGGGGCGTCCCACCGCCGGGTGGCCAACTCCTCGATCCCGAGCAGCAGTTCGGCCCGATGCGGCCGCCCCTGGCTGAAGGCGCGGCCCTCGGGGGTGTGGTGCACCAGCACGACCCGTACGTCCTCGCCGAGCCAGCGGTGGGCGGCGCGGAGGGCGAGGTGCCCGATCGTGCCGTCGCCGACGACGAGCAGGGTGCGCGGGGCGAAGGCGCGCAGCTCGCCCAGCGCGTAGCGGACCACCGCGAGCGGCTCCAGGAGGGGGGCCAGGCCGACGTCCGTGGTCGCGGGGAGCGGCAGGACCATGCCGCCGGTGAGCGCGGAGGCGGGCAGCAGCGTGCGTTCCTGCAGCAGCCCGTCGACGTTGTGGCCCAGCAGGAAGCCCGGGTCCGTCGGATGCGTCGGGTTGACCGCCACCAGGGTGCCCGGGGCGCACCAGTCGGGGGCGCCCGCACCGGCGGCCACCACCCGGGCGATCCCCTCGTGGCCGATCACCGGCGAGGGGTCGTCGCGCAGGCCGCGCAGCATCTGGATGTCGGTGCCGCACAGGCCCGCGTACAGCGTCGCGATGCTCAACTCCCCGGGCCCGGGCGCCGTGGTGGGCCGCGGGCCGACGGACACGGTGGCGCCCGTGCGGATGATCGCGCGGTGCTCGGTCATGCCACCTCCCCGGCCAGCGCGGCGAGTCCGGCGCCGACGAGTCCGTCCGCCTCGTCCGGTCCGCAGACGAGGACGCGCTCGCGCACCCAGCCGGGCTCCCGCTCGCTGGTCAGATAGAGACCGGCCCGGTCCAGGTGCCGCAGGAGCGCCTCGCGGTAGTGGTCGCCGAGACCGGCCGCGACACCGCCGGTGAAGGCGACGAGGTCGATCCCCGGGTCGAGGCAGAGCGCGGTGCGTACGACATCGGCCACCGGGCCGGTCGCCGCGTCGAGCAGCAGGTCCGCCACCGGATCGTCTTCGGCGAGCGCTTTCGCGAACGCCGTCTCGAAGGCCGCCCCGGCCGCGAGTCCGGCGCCGAGCCGGGACGCCTCCCACCGGTCGGGTGCGCGGTCCCGCACCACCTCGCCGAGCCGCCGGATGCCCGGACCGGAGGAGAAGGCCGCCAGATGGCCCGGCTCGCCGCAGTCGCAGCGCAGTGCGACCGGAAGGCCGTCGAGTGCGACCGAGGCGGGCAGATGACCGATCTCGCCCTGCAGACCGCAGCCGTCGACCGGGATCGCGCCGGTGCGCCGGTCCATGGTGCGGCAGGCGATGCCGGTGCTGATGGTGGCGAGCAGGATCTTGCCCCGGTCCTGCGCGGCCGGCGAGTCCGCCACGTGCAGCAGGGCCGCGGTGACGTCGTTGACGACATGCCACCGTACGTCCGGCCGGGCCGCACGCAGGGCCCCGAGCAGGTCGAAGGGCCGGGTGTGCGCACCCCACAGCGGAGCGGAGGCGTACACGGTCCCGGTGCGGTGGTCGAGCGCCGCGCCGAAGGAGACCCCGGCGACGCCCCCGGGCGGGACCGGCCCGGCCATGGCCCGCACCAGCGCCGACTGCAGTTCGTCGACGGCGGCGTCCGGCAGGCTGGTCCGGCTCGGCGACGGTCTGCGCCGCACCTCGCGCAGCCCGTGCCCGGGCGACCAGTCGGCCCAGCGCAGATACGTTCCACCGATGTCGAAGACGGTGATGGAAGGTGTGGTGGCGTCCAACGCGGAATCCCCCCGGTGACGATGGTGGCGGCTACTGGGCCGTACGGTCTTCTGTCCCGGCCGTCGGCAGCAGCAGGGCCGCGGCGCTCAGTGCCAGGGACACCACGACCAAGGAGCCGATGGCGGTGCGGAGTTGGGTGAAGTCCGCGACCTGGCCGACGACCACGGGGCCGAGCAGGAGCCCCACATAGCCGATGGCGGCGGTGGAGCCGATGACGGCCCCGCGGCGCTCCGCCGGGGCATTGCGTCCGGCCACGCTGTACACGGTCGGTGCCGCCGCCGAGATGGCCAGACCGGTGACGGCGAATCCGGCCAGCGCGAGCAGCGGCCGGTGCGACCAGGCGACGACCAGCACACCGAAGGCGGACACGAGCCCCGAGAGCAGCAGCACGACACGGTCGGACCACCGGGTGGACAGCCAGTGGCCGGCGAGCCTGCCCAGCGCCATCGAACCGGCGAACACCCCCGGCGCGAGGCCGGACAGACCGTCCGCGGCGCCGACCCCGTCCGCCAGGAAGACGGCGCTCCACTGCTGGACGCCGCTCTCCACCAGCATGGCGAGCGCGGCGAGCAGACCGAAGCCGAGGACGACCTTGTCGACCTTGCGGCGCCCGGTCGGCCGGTCCGGCTGGTGGGCGCGGCCCAGGCGCGGAGGCACCCTGGTGCGCAGCGCCCACGCGCCCACGACGGTGCAGGCCGCCAGCGCGGCGAGCGGCCAGGTGACGCTCGCCCCGAGGGCATGGGTGACGCTGGTGCCGACGGCGCCGGCCAGCAGTCCCACGCTGAACAGGGCGTGGGCCCGGTTGAGGACCCGTCCGCCCGTCTCGGCCTCGACCGTCGCCGCGAGGCTGTTGATCACCACATCGCAGCAGCCCGAGCCGAATCCGAAGAGCAGAAGCGTCACGACCAGTGTGCTCGTGGACGTGGCGAGGGTCGGCAGGGAGGCGACCGCGGCGAACAGGACCAGCGAGCCGATGGCCACCGGCCTTCCGTAGCGGTCGAGCAGGCGGCCGGTCAGGAACATCGCGGGCGCCGCCGCGAGGGCCACGCAGGCGAGCGCGGTGCCGAGTTCACCGTCCGAGACACCGGTGTTGTCCTTGATCTCCGGCAGCGCCGCGGCGTACAGGCCCCACAGCAGCCCGAAGACGCCGAAGCCCAGGAAGACGGTGCTGCCGCGCAGCTTGGCCGCCGGAGGCAGAGCGGTGCTTTCCATGCCGCTCCTCTCAGCGGGCCGCACGGACGAGGGCCGCGCCGCCGTCCACGTTGATGGCCTGGCCGGTGAGGTGCGCCGCCGCGGGGGAGCAGAGGAACGACACCGCCTGGGCGACGTCGTCCGCCGTCTGCTCCCGGTCGGTCGGCGTGGTGCCGGTGACCTGCCGGAGCGGCACCCGGTCGCGTACCACGTCCTCGAACTCGGCCCGGTCGACCAGCTGCCACTGGCGGCTCCAGACGAACCCGGGGCGGACGAGGTTGGCCCGGATCCCGCGGTCGGCCAGGAGCACGGCGAGCGAGTCGTTCCAGTGCTCCAGGGCGGCCTTGGCGGCCCCGTACGCGGGCGAGACGACCCAGGGCATGGTGGCGGCGATGGAGCTGACCTGGCAGATCGCGCCGCCCGGCACGAGGCGTCCGGCGAGGAGCCGGGTGACCCGGTAGACGCCGGAGAGGTTGAGGTCGACGATGTCGTCCCAGACCTCCGGCGGCGGCCAGGCCACGTCCTCGATGGGCTCCAGCGGCGGCTGCCGCTCGCCGCCGAGGACGTTGACGAGGACGGTGATCTCCTCGGGCACGGCCTCGGCGAGGGCGGCAAGGCCCTCCTCGGTGCGCAGGTCGCAGCGCAGCGCCTCCGCGCCGTCGGGCAGGGAGCCCGGCGGGTCCGCCACGTCGACGGCGATCACCCGGGAGACGACCTTCTCCGCGAGCAGGGTGTGCACCACGGCACGACCGATTCCGCCGCTGGCGGCGGTGACGACGGCGACGCTCATGCGAGGGCCTCCTCTGCCGAGCCGGCGATGGCTCCGTAGTCCGTGACGAGCCGTGTCATCGTGTAGCGCTCCAGGGTGTCGTTGCGGGCCTGCTCGCCGAGCCGGCGGCGCAGGGCGGGGTCGTCGAGAAGCCGGGTGAGCGCGGCCCGTACCCCGGCGAGGTCGGTCGGCTCGACCAGGAGGCCGTTGCGCTCGTGGATCACCTGCTGCCGCAGTCCGCCCACCGAAGAGGCCACCACCGCCCGGCCCTTGACCATCGCCTCGGTCACGGTCAGGCCGAAGCCCTCCTCCAGGCTCTTCTGCAGCACCACGTCCGCGCGGCGCTGCAGCGCGTTCACGAGCAGCGCGTTGCCCAGCGGGTCGCGCATCGAGACATTGACCAGATGGACGCGCGCCCGGTCCGCCGGGGCCAGTTCGGCGAGCGTCTTCTCCACGTCGGCGAGGACGGCCAGGCCTTCCGGGTCGTCCGGTATCTCGGTGGGGTCCGTGCCCGCGAGGACCAGGTGCACATCCGGGGCGAGACCCGCGAGGCAACGCACCACGCCCGGCATGTCCTTGAGCGGATCCCAGCGGGAGACCTGCAGGACGACCCGGGCGCCCTCCGGCAGCGTCGTCTGCTGGACGACCCTGACGTCCGGGGCCGTGCGGTCCGCGGTGAGTCCGGCCCTGTCCAGCAGCGCGGCGACCTCCGCCGGCTCCAGATGCCGGTTCTTCGGGGCCGAGGGGTCGATCGCCGGGGCGGCGACGAACCTCCTGGCGAGCGGTACGGAGGGGGGCGCGAACTCCGGCAGGGTGGTGACCACCGCGTCGACCGCGGACAGTTCGGCCGCGAAGGCGCGCCAGACGGCACCCGGTCCCCGGTCCGGGGGGATGTCCGCGCCGACATGGCAGTGCCAGGCGACGCGGGCGCCGGTGGCGCTCAGCATCGGGGCGAGTCCGAGCGTCTGCGGATCGTGCAGGACCACCACGTCGTCGCGGGTGAGCCACTCGGTGAACCAGGCGGCCTGCGGGGCCAGCCGCTCGCGGTAGGTCCGCACGGACCCGGGCCGGAGCCGGTCCGGATCGGCCGTGCCGTGCAGCAGGTGATGCAGGAGCTTGGTCACCGCGTAGAAGTCCTCGTCGCCGCCGATCACGGCCCAGCCGGCGTTCAGCCCGGCGGCCTGCTGGCAGGGCACCAGGCCGTGCAGCAGCTCCGCGACTCCGCCGCCGCGGGCCGTCGCGTTGACGTGGACGAGCCTTCGGCGCTCGCCGGTGGGTCGGACCTCCCATGCCGGTGTCGGCATGTGCTCTCCTTCGCTCTGCGTCGATTGCCGGCGGCGACCCATGACGGGCTGCCGACCTCGGTGGGTTGACCGGGCGCTTCGGGTGGTCCCGCGCGGGACCGGGGCCGCGCGGGTGGCGCCTCGGGAGCCGTTGCCCGGCGCGCTCTTGCACACCACCGGCCGCCCCGGTGGTTCTTTCCTCCTCAGGGCGTCCGTCCCCGGGTTTTCGGGCTCCTTCGCCCCGGACCCTTTCGCCGGTCGCGTCGCCGGCCGCCGTAATAGACGGTGGCATGGTGAACGGAGGCGCCGCGGGCAGAAGTCGAAATGTTCACCGCACCTCCAAAAGTCTCGGGGAATCCGTGGGATCAAAAGCTGCGCCGCTTGCCGAAACCGGCGGACGGTGCATTTAACGAAACGGCAACTCGGGTGTGACATCGATTGTTTTCGGACATCGGCCGACCGTTCGGCAGCACAGGCGGAACAACATGCTCCGTATCCCGGAAGATTGACCGAGAATCATTGCTGGAGGGCGCTCCTGCCCATCTCGGAGAAACTGCGCCAGGCCCGCATCAGATCTCTGCGGAACCAGGGGACGGAGATCTGCCCTTCCAGCAGCCTGCGCAGTTCCGCGCCGCGCCGGAACAGGTCCACGGAGGCGATCCGTTCGATCAGTTTCACCAGACCGTTCGCGGTGGGCTCGTATCTGGCGTCGGCGGGGAAGAATCTGGCGGCCTCGACGGGGCGGGAATCGGGGACGACGGTGGACAGGCCGCTCAGCGCGGCTTCGAGTGGGGTGATGCCCAAGGTCTCGTACCGTGAGGTGCAGACGAACACCGATGTCCGCCGGGCCGTCCGGAACACCGCGTAGAGTTCGCCCTTCGTGAGTCTCGGGGTCAGCAGGAATCTGTCGGCATGGTGTGCCGGGACTTCTCTGACAAGCGATTTGCGCAGGACGTCGTCGCATTCGTCGCCGCCGATCAGCAGGACCTTCACGGGAAGTCCCCGCTCCATCAGTTGCGTGGCCGCGCTGATCAGCAGGTCGAGGTTCTTGAAGTAGTCGAGTCGGGCCACGGCGGTGCACAGGAGAAACGGCGCCGATTCGATGAAACGCAGGATGCCGGCCGGCGGGCGGACACTCGGGATCTCCGGGCGTATGGGCGGGCTGACCTCGCGCATACGTGCCGGATCCATTCCCTGTCCGACCAGGTAGTCGCGCTGCATCCTGGAGTGCTGCATCACGAAGATATGGCGTGCGGCGACGAGTTCGAGGAGTCCTTGTTCCTGCTGGCGCATGAGGTGCAGGGCCTTCTCCGCGCTTCCGAATGCCTGGAAGGTGTCCTGAGTGGAGAACCGGTCCGCGAAGTCGTCGAAGAAAGGGCCGTGATGGGTGACGCAGGCGGGTAAGTCACGGGGGTGATACCTCAGCAGCGTATCGGTCTGGTAGTAGAGCATGGGCGGGCCCGTGGCGGTGGCCGCCGCCCGGTGGGTCAGCTCTTCGGCCGCACTGCGGAGCGCACCCCGCAACTCCCCGGTGGGCATGGAGAAGTTGAAGCGCAATTCCACGCAGGGCATGCCGTTCCTGGTGACCGGGTGCAGCGTCGGTGTCCGCTGACCCTCCTGCCTTTTGTACAGGATGACGCCGGAGAAGACCCCGGCTTCCTCGAAGCAGGCGGCCGCCTCCAGGGCGAAGGAGGTGGCGCCCACCCGGGCGGCCGCCCCGCGCGATCTCGGAAAGTAATTGCTGTTGACAACCAGGACACCGGGAAGAAGTTCCCCATTCACAGAAACACCGTTCTCTGGTGTGGCGCGGTGGTCGGCTCGAAGCGGCGGTCCGCCGTGCGGAGCACCGATCCGGTGAGGGGGACTCACCACGAGGCCGCGAGGAACTCCTGACCCACGGCCGCCCGGGTGAGCTCCGCCTTGTTTCCCAGCCCGAGCTTTCTGCGGACACGCTTGACGTACGTGTCGACCGTGTGGCGGCTGATCTGGAGGCGGTAGGCGACCTGGTCGTGCGTCAGGCCCTTGGCGATGCCCGTCAGAACCTGGCGCTCACGCGCGGAGAGCGCGGCGGGTTCGCGTTCCGGAAGAAGGGTGTCGGCCGCGGAGTCCAGGGGGGCCTGCCCGCGGTGCGTTCCTGCCGCGCGTACGGCCGCGACGATCGAACGGGGGTTGGAGCGATCGCTCAGCCGGCACAGCGGCGCGGGCGCGACCGGTTCCGGTGACCCGGTGCCAGGCTCGGTGGGGGTCATCATCAGGACCCGCGGGCGGGGTGGGACGGGGGTGGCCGATCCGGTGGCCGTGGCCCTCTCTCCGGTATCCGGATCGAGAATCAGTACATCCAGTCCCTTGGTAACCGTCCCGCCCAGGCTCGACTCGGCGAGAAGGACGTTCATATCAGGTTGCGTGGAAAGCAGCTCCCGAAGTGCCCATAACGTCAGGGGGTTTGCGTGGACGATGCCCACGCCTAAGACATATGTATTGCCAGAGCCATCCTGCGAGGTCATATGGCCTCCTCAAGGTGCGCCGGAAGAAAGGCACTTGTTGAAAGCGTGTGCAAGCTAACTGGCTCACTCGTGGAATGTCAACGGTGCTCTTGAGCCACGCCTCTCGGCAACTGGCCGGATGTCCGGCCGAATTGCTCACGAGTAGGGCCAGGGCGGAGATTTCCGAATGTTTACAGGACTGACACGAACGCACCCCAAAAATGACGGGAGGTTGAATCGGCCCTGTCAGCCGATGCCCGGACACGTCCGGGCGGAAGTGTCCTCCGGGCGGTCAGGCCCGACCGGCTGCACCGAACCGTCCTCCAGGACGACCGAGGCCTCGATCCGCGCACCGGCGGGCACCTCCGCGCCCGGCAGCAGCACGCTGTCGCGGACGGCGGCCCCCTCGCCGATCCGCACTCCGGGGAAGAGCACACAGCGCTCGACGAGCCCGGCGTTGCGCACATCGGAGGGTACGAGGGAGGACCGTACGCCCGCGGCCGAGGACAGGAAGCGCCGCGGGACCTCCGGCCGGACGGTCAGCGGCATCCGGTCGAGCGGCAGCGTGGGCGGGTCAGCGAGCAGCGCCAGATGGGCGCGGAGGTAGCGGTCCACCGTCCCGATGTCCTCCCAGTGCCCGCGCACCAGATGGCCCCGGATCCGCTCACCGCCCGCCAGCATGGCGGGTATCACGTCCCGGCTGATGTCGTGCTGCCAGTCCGTACCGTCGAGCCGCTCCAGATACCGCTGCAGGCACGCCGAGTCGAAGACGCAGAAGGCCGCGAAGACGAGATCGCTGCTCGGCTCGGCGGGCTTCTCGACGAAGTTCGTGAGGTTCCCGCCCGCGTCGAACTCCACCATCCCGAAGAGGTGGACGTACCGCCGCTCGATGCGCTGGTAGGCGATGGTCAGGGCGGCCCGGGAGGCGCGGTGCTCCCGCAGCATCTCCCGGTAGTCGAAGCGGTAGACGTGGTCGGCGTGCAGGATCAGGATCTCCGAGGGACGGCCGCCGAACACATGGGCGGCCTTGTGCAGGAAGGCGTCGGCGGTGCCGCGCTCCCGGGGCCCGCCGCGCGCGGGCAGCTTCTCGGGCAGTTCGTCGGCGGGCAGTTGCCGGTAGGCCTCGTCGTACGGGCCGAAGTGGACCCGGAAGCCCCGGGTGGAGTTCCACACCCGGTGCAGATCGTCCATGAGCTGCTGTTCCTCGTACTGGGACAGCAGCAGGACCTCGGAGAGGCCCGAGCGCCGGGCGTTGGCCAGACTGAAGTCGATCAGCCGGCTGGTCCCGCCGAAGGGGATGAGGGGCTTGAGCCGACCGGTGCCCAGGGGCCCCATGCGCCGTCCCTCGCCACCGGCGAGGAGGACGGCGCGCACCTCGTCCGCGGCCGCCCTTCGGCCCGCCTGCCCGGCCGTCACGATTGCCTCCATTGCTCTGTGCCTCTCCTCGGCCGGCTCAGTGTCGAGCCGGGACGTCGAGCCGGGCGCCGCCCCCGGTGGCGAGGGAGTGCGCCAGGCCGCGGAACCAGCTACGGCAGGCGTCCGGGCCCTCCAGGACCACCCGGGCGCGGCGCAGGCACTCCGGATCCGCTCCGGGGCCCCGGACCGCGACACAGACGGCCCGCTCGATCGAGCCCTCCTCGGCCAGCCGGTCGGCTGCCTCGAACATGGCCAGATCACCGTGGTCGTCACCCGCCACGACGAGCCGCCGGGGCCGCCACCGCCGGACCATCTCCGCGACCGCGTCCCCCTTGTGGGGCGAGCCGGGGGGCCTGAGCTCGGTCCAGCCGCGCCCGGCCACCACCTCCATGCCCGAGGCGCGCCCCAGACGGGCCAGCCGGGACAGTCGGCTCGCCGCCCGGTCGGCGGGCAGCCGCGCGTGGTGCACCGCCAGGACCACCTCCTTGTCCTCGATGTGCATCTCCGGCGGGCAGAGGGCGAGTTCACGGATGAGGCGGGCCACCCGCCGTACCGCGGGCAGGTGCGGCACCGACCGGGGGTGCGGCAGGGCTTCCTGCGCGTACGGGGCGAGCGACTCCGCGCCGTGCACCCCGGCGACCCACAGCGGCGAGTCGAGGATCTCCCGCGCGTTGAGGGCGCGGCGCCCGGTCACGCACACCAGGGCGAGCCGCGGGTGCGCCGTCAACCGCCCGCAGAGTTCACGGAGATCGGCCGTGTGCCGCGCCATGTCCGGCGTGGGCGGGCTCGGCGGAACGAGGGTGCCGTCGAGGTCGGCGCAGATCAGCGTGTCCACGGCGGGGAACGGGGCGAGTACGGCCCGGTCCGGTGCCCGGAGCCGGTCGGCGGGGCGGCCGGGACCTGCCGCGGTGTGCCTCATGGCGCCGTCTCCGCCGCGGGCTCGCGCAGCCACAGGGGGGGAACGAGCAGGAGCAGGGCGAGGACCGCCAGGACGGTGAAGCCCGCGCTCAGACCCCCGATCGAGGACGAGAGGCCGACGGCCACCGGTCCGAGGAAGTAACCGGAGTAGCCGATGGTGGAGACCATGGAGATCGCGCGGCCCCGGACGTTCTCCGGGACGGCCCGGTCCGCCGAGGCGAAGAGGGCGGGCGCCGCCGGGGCCAGACCGAGTCCGGTGAGGGCGAAGCCCGCGAGGGCCACCAGCGGTGAGGGCGCCCAGGCGGCGATGAGCAGACCGCAGCCGGTGACCAGCGCGCAGGTGCGCAGGGTGGGGGCCAGCGCGCTCGCGTCGGCGGTGCGCTGGGCGTAGAGCCGCCCGGCGGACATGCAGAGCGCGAAGACCCCCGGTGCCAGGCTGGCCAGCCCGGGAGCGGCATCCAGCTCGAACTCCATCCGGTTGCTGCTCCACTGCTGGACCGCGTTCTCCACCAGGAGTGCCAGGGCGACGGTCACGCCGAGGAGCACCAGGGCCTGCCGCGGGCCCACCGGCGCCGAAGCCTCCTTCGGGCGGGGTGCGGACGCCGCCGCGCCGGTCGTCGCCAGCAGGGCGGCGGCAGCCACCAGGAACAGCGTGGCGGTGCCCAGCAACGCCCAGGGCGGCGCCCCGAGTTCACGTCCCGCCGCGACGACCACGCTCGCCACCACCCCGGCGACCGGGAACATGGCCTGGGCGGACTGCACGAAGTTCCGCCCCGAGCGCGCATGCGCGGCCACCGTGGCGGAGTTGAGGGCGACATCCACCACTCCGGAGGCCGCCCCGAGCATCGCGAGGCAGACGGCCAGGAACAGCGCGTCGCCCGCACCGCCCAGTACGGGGGCGAGGCAGCCCATCGCGAGCAGCCCGCCGCAGAGGACCGCCCCGCCCCGGCGGTCGTAGGCGCGCCCCGAGAGGATCATGGCGGGCAGCGCGCACAGGGGCACGGCGAGCAGGAGGAAGCCCAGGGATCCGTCGTCCACACCGGTGGTCCGCTTGACCTCCGGGATCAGCGCGCTCCAGCTTCCCCAGAACCATCCGAACGCCAGCCAGGTGGCGCGCAGAGCCCCGCGCCGCCTCCCCTCACGCGTCATGCGCACGCCCCGCCGCGGGGACGGCGGCCGCCGCGGACTCGGGCAGGTCGATCCCGAGCAGGCCGAGTTGCCGCGCGGTCCAGTGCGGCAGGGCGAAGCGCGCCGCCGCCTCGTGGAGGACCCGGCT
Organism: Streptomyces physcomitrii; assembly: GCF_012273655.1. Taxonomy (GTDB): domain Bacteria; phylum Actinomycetota; class Actinomycetes; order Streptomycetales; family Streptomycetaceae; genus Streptomyces; species Streptomyces physcomitrii. The sequence goes on from NZ_JAAWWP010000016.1 coordinate 63,665, forward strand.
CGCCGCGGTCCGCCGGGACGGCGTCATGGTGAGCGCCTCGACGAGCGCGTCCGCCTGGTCGACCAGGTCGTGCGGATGCACCCGCAGGGCGCCGTCACCGAGGACCTCCCCGGCGCCGCAGGTGTGGGACACCACGAGAACGGGCTCGCGTGCCCCCATGGCGATCGCCTCGAAGGCGGTCAGATTCTGCCCGTCCGCGGTCGAGTTGAGCACCACCGCGTCGGCCCTCGCCAGGGCCCCGAAGGTCAGGCCCCGGTCGTTGCCCGTCAGCAGGCGGATCCGCTCCTCGCCGAAGTGCCGGTTGGCCGCGTCGACCGCCTCCTCGGTCATCCGCAGATACGCGGCATTGGCGCCGATGTGCAGCCGGTGGGGATTGATCCGCAGCAGCAGCCGGGCATCGGCCGCGGCCGGGTGCTCCGCGGCGATCCGGAAGGCGGCCACCGCCCGGTGCGCGTTCTTGATCGGATCCGTCCGTCCCGAGTGCACCACCAGGGGCCGTTCGCCCACCCAGGCGTCGAGTTCCTCGGGCCAGGAGCGCGGAAGGCCCTTCAGCGCGTCCGGGCTGTAGCTCAGCGGTTCGGCGGCGACGCGGACCTCCCGGCCGTCGAGGCGCACCGTCCCCGCCTCGTGGTCGACCCGCGCCCCGGGCACCAGGTCCTCGACACAGCGCAGGAAGTTCCTGCACCACCGCCGGGCGAAGAAGCAGACCACGTCCGCACCGAGCATTCCCCGCAGGAGGTCGTCGGCGAACTGCCTTGGCAGCAGCGTCAGACCCTCGGGGCCGGGCCAGGCGATGTGGTGGAAGAAGAGCACCCGGGCGGTGGGGTCGGCCCGGCGCAGCCGGGCGGGCACCATGCCGAGCTGGTAGTCGTGGATCAGATAGCCGGCGCCCGCCCCCGGGGACTGCGCGAGAAGCGCCTCGGTGATGTCCTCGTTGAGGGCGTGCAGCGACTCCCAGGCGCGCCGGGAGGCCCGGTCGAAGGAGGGCGCGCTCCACCGGTCCCAGAGGTTGTGCATGGTGTGCCACAGCACTTCGGTGGTCAGGCCGTAGTGCTCGGTGGACAGGGTCTCGGGCGCGTGCCGGACCAGGCGGACCCGGATCTCCTGACCGCCCGCCGCCCGTACCGTCACGCCGTCCGGGGAGCGCTCCGCGAGCGCGCGGTCCTCCTCGGAGGCCGCACTGGCGACCACCGTGGTGCGCAGCCTGCTGGCCATGTCCCCGACGACGCTGCCCGTGCTCACCGAGAGGCGGGGCACCACGCGCTCGTCGACCCGCTCGTGGACGACCGGTGCCGGTTTCGTCGCGACCAGGACTGCTGGACTCTGACGTGCCATACGCCCTCTCCCTCGGCGGTGTGCTTCCCCTCGGTCACCGGCCGAGGCCCGCCCGCGCATACTCTCGGGACGACCGTGGCGGGTGACCGGTCCTCCGGCCGGGGCGGTGTTCCGCGGACCGTCGGGGGCCCGGGGGTCCCCGTCCATGGTGGGTCGCCGGGCGGGGGTGCGGAACCGGGCCTCGGTCACCTGTTCAGGGGACATGACGCCCCTCCACGCGGCCTGTTCAATGCCCACTGCGGCCTCGTCGCCCCTAACTCCTGTGCGCCGGCCGGGCAGTTGTGCCGACGGGCCGCCGTCCCCGACGCCGTGCGACGCGGGCCGCCACCGCGCACGCCCGAGGCAGAAGGGGCTTCCATGAGTGACCCGGGACGCGTCCTGGCCGTCGACGTCGGCGGTACGTGGACCAAGGCCGCCGTCGTCGAGGGCGGCCCCGAGGACCCGGCCGTACGGGCGCGGCGGCGCGTCCGGACTCCCCGGTGCGCGGACGGCACCGAGAACGCCGAGGCGGTGGTGGCCCTCGTCGCCGAACTGGCCGCCCGCTTCGCCGAGCGGGACCACGGCCCGGTGGAGGCGGTAGGCGTGGTGGTGCCCGGCATCGTCCAGGACGGCGTCGGGGTCCACTCGGTCAATCTGGGCTGGCGGGACTACCCCTTCCGCGAGGCGCTCGCCAAGGCGGTCGGCGCGCCGGTCGCCTTCGGGCACGATGTCGCGGCCGCCGGGCTCGCCGAATGGCGCCTCGGCGCGGCGCGGGGCTTGACGGACGTGGTGGTGATGCCGATCGGCACCGGCATCGCCTCGGCGCTGATCCTCGGCGGGCGGCCCCTGACCGGCGGATACGCGGGCGAGATCGGGCACGTCGACATCGGCCACGGCGAACAGTGCCCCTGCGGTCAGCGCGGCTGCCTGGACCATGTGGCCTCGGCCGCCTCCGTGGCCCGGCGGTTCGGCGAGCGCTCCGGTCGTACGGTACGGGGATCCGCCGAGGTGCTGCGCGCGGCCCGGGCCGGTGACCGGGTCGCCGCGGAGGTCTGGGACGAGGCGGTCACCGCGCTCACCCGGGGCGTGCTGCTCCTCGCCACACTGCTCGGCCCGCAGCGCGTGGTCCTGGGAGGCGGGCTGGCCCTGGCCGGGGAAGCGCTGACCGGCCCCCTGAACCGGCGGCTGACCGAGCAGATCACCTTCCAGCGCCGCCCCGAACTGCGGTGCGCCGCCTTCGGCGCCGAATCCGGCTGCATCGGCGCGGCCCTGCTGGCATGGGAGGCGGTCGCACCGTGACACCGCGACGGCAGGTCATCGGCGGCGGCCGGGTGGTGACCCCCGAGGAAGTCCTCGACCCCGGCTGGGTCGTCGTGCGCGACGGCGTGATCGAGACCGTCACCGCCGCGCCCCCGCAAGCGGGCCCCGAGCCGGTGACGGACCTCGCCGGCGGCTGGCTGGTGCCGGGCTACGTGGACCTGCACTGCCACGGCGGGGGCGGCGCCTCGTACACCGACAGGGATACGGAGCAGCTGGCGACCGCGGTCGCCGCGCACCGCCGCCACGGCACCACCACGACCCTGGCCAGCCTGGTCTCCGGCCCGGTCCCCGAACTGCTCGCGCAGATCAGCCGGCTCGCCGACCTCGTGGACGACGGCCTGCTCGCGGGCATCCACCTGGAGGGCCCCTTCCTCTCCGCGGACCGTTGCGGCGCCCACGACGCGAGGGCGCTGCGCCCGCCGGACCGCGCCACGGTGGCCCGGCTCCTCGCCGCCGGACGCGGCGGTGTCCGCATGGTCACCCTCGCGCCGGAACTGGAGGGCGCGACGGACGCGATCCGGCAGCTCACCGATGCGGGGGTGATCGCCGCGATCGGCCACACCGACGCGGACGAGGCGCAGATCCGCTCCGCCGTCGACGCCGGGGCGACGGTGGCGACGCACCTGTTCAACCAGATGCGCCCCCTGCACCACCGCGAACCCGGGCCGATCGGCGTGCTGCTGGACGACGAACGGGTCGCCGTCGAGCTCATCTGCGACCTGGTGCTGGTGCACCCGACCATGGTCCGGATCGCCGCCGGGTACGCCGGACCGGACCGCACCGTGCTCGTCACCGACGCGATGGCCGCCGCCGCTCACGGCGACGGCAGCTACCTGCTCGGCTCGCTCCCCGTCACCGTCCACCGGGGACGGGCCACCGTGGACGAGAGCGGAGCGCTGGCCGCCAGCACCCTGACCATGGACGCGGCGGTGCGCAACTTCGTCCGCGACTGCCGGATGACGGTCCCGGCGGCGGTCGCCGCGGCCTCGGAGCGTCCCGCGCGGCTGCTCGGACAGCCGGGCGGCATCGGTGCCATCCGGCCCGGCGCCGTCTCCGACCTGGTCGTACTCGACGAGGACCTCCGTCCCCAACGCGTCATGCGGCACGGCGCCTGGATCTGAACAGCCCCTCGGGGCCGGTGGGTTCGCGTCGTACGGGATTCCTCACCCGCCATCCACCCCGACCAGGCCCGCACTCCCGGCATCGTCCCGGCCGTCGCCGAGTCCGACGCGCCCATGAGGCGGTGCCGGAACAGGGTCAGCGCCCCGAGAGAGCCGATGTGCTTCCCGCTGCCCGCCGAGCGTCGCGGTCGCGCTCGTACCGCAGGCCGAACGCGAAGGCCCAGCCGCCCGGTTGCCCGCACAGTCTGCGCAGACGGAGCGACCGCCCCCCCCAGAACACCCCGGTCAATCCGGCCGATCCGGCAACCCCGTCGTGCATGTCCGTCGATGGTGACCCTCTGACCATGAGCTCTGCGTACGGTGGCCCCGGTCCACTGTCGGGCCAACGTACGTGCGCGGAGCTGCCCTTCGGGGTCGCCCTACCGTGTCCCGCGCGTTTCCGTCGCCGTCGGCCTGCCCCGGTGGGCCGAATCTCGTCGCGTCTTCGCGGTGCCGGGCATCGCGACCCCGCAGGGACTTCGGGACGCTCTCCCCGATCACGTCCGGAAACCATCGGTGCAGGAGCAAACGTCCCTCGGGCGCGATCATCGTATCGAGCGAATGTCGGCGGATTCCCTTGGTCCGGAGGACGAAGGGGCCCTTAGTGTTCCCCTGGATCTGGAGGGTTCTCCTCCTTTCGGCGCTTTTCCACGCTTTTCCCTTCCTATGAACCGTCGCGTCCTGATGCACGACCTCGCCCGACCAAGGAGAGCTTGCCCGATGACTGTTGAATCGAGCTCGGAAGCGCGGCTGGAAGTACCCCGGCAGTCCAGCCTGGGGACGGCCGCCGCCCGCAACCTCGCCAGTACGACGAAGTCCGCCCCGCAGATGCAGGAGATCACCTCCCGGTGGCTGCTGCGCATGCTTCCCTGGGTCGAGACCAAGGGGGGCGCCTACCGGGTCAACCGACGGCTGTCCTTCACGGTGGGCGACGGACGGGTGGAGTTCGTCCAGGACGGGGCCGCGGTCCGGGTCATCCCCCAGGAGCTGGGCGAACTGGCCCCGCTGCGGGACTTCGACGACGTCGAGGTGCTGACCGCCCTCGCCGACCGGTGCGTACAGCGTGACTTCCGGGCGGGGGAGACGCTGGTCGAACGGGGCGCGGCCGCGGACCGGCTCCACCTGGTCGCGCACGGCCGGATCGGCCAGACCTCCGTCGGCAACTACGGCGACGAGGTCACCCTGGACGTCCTGGCGGACGGGGACCACTTCGGGGAGCACATCCTGCTGGACGACGACGCCCGGTGGACGCAGACTGCCACCGCCGAGAGCGCGGGCACACTGCTCACCCTGTCCCGCGCGGACTTCGCGGCCATCGTGTCGACCTCGCCGGAACTCCGCGCCCACCTCGCCGAGTTCACCGCACGCTCGCGGCAGCGGCAGAACCACCGCGGTGAGGCGGAGATCGCGATGTCGGCCGGCCACGTCGGCGAGTACGAGCTGCCCGGAGCGTTCGCGGACTACGAGCTGAAGCCGCGCGAGTACGAACTCTCGGTCGCCCAGACCGTTCTGCGGGTCCACACCCGGGTGGCCGACCTCTACAACGGTCCGATGAACCAGACACAGGAGCAGCTCAGGCTCACCATCGAGGCACTGCGGGAGCGGCAGGAGCACGAGCTGGTCAACAACCGGGAGTTCGGCCTGCTCCACAACGCCGACTTCAAGCAGCGCATCCAGCCGCACTCCGGCCCGCCGACCCCGGACGACCTGGACGAGCTGCTCTGCCGCCGCCGGGGCACCAAGTTCTTCCTCGCGCACCCCCGGGCCATCGCGGCGATGGGACGCGAATTCAACGCGCGCGGCCTCTACCCGGACCACACCGACCTCGGCGGCCAGCAGGTTCCCGCGTGGCGCGGTGTGCCGATCCTGCCCTGCGGCAAGATCCCCATCACCGCGGAGAAGACCAGTTCGATCCTCGCCGTACGTACCGGCGAGGAGAACCAGGGCCTCATCGGCCTCCGGCAGACCGGCCTGCCGGACGAGTACGAACCGGGCCTCTCGGTCCGCTTCATGGGCATCGACGAGAAGGCGATCATCTCCTACCTCGTCAGCACCTACTACTCCGCCGCCATCCTCGTGCCCGACGCGGTCGGCGTGCTGGAGAACGTACAGATCGCCCACCGGCCCAGGTAGGGGCGCGGCGCAGCACCGTGAACCGGACCGTGCGCCCGGATGCCGTCGAACGCCTGCCCACCTCACCAAGGGAGCCACGCATGCCCCTGCCCGAGCTGCCGCCTCCGCGGTCGAGCCTCCCGGAGGCCGTCACCCGCTTCGGTGCGACCGCACTCGGCGCACTCGCCGCCCGCGCCCAGGAAACCGGTGCCGTCGGCGACACCTCCTCCGGCGTACCCGCACCACCGGCACCGCCGGCCGGCCTCGCTCTCGGCCCGTCACCGACCGCCGTACCGCCGACCGGCACGCTCGGGCCGGGAGCCGGACTGGAGCGGCTGCTGCGCGGGCCGCACGGCCTGGGCACGGCCGGTCTGCGGCTGACCCCCCGCGAGGAGCCTCCCGCGCCGGTGGCCGCGGAGCGGGGCCGACCGGTCCCGGGCCTCTACCACCACCCGATCCCCGAGCCCGACCCGGGGCGCGTCGACGAGGTCAGCCGCAGGATCAAGGCCTGGGCGCTGGACGAGGTCTCCCTCTATCCCGAGGAATGGGAGGAGCAGTTCGACGGCTTCTCCGTGGGCCGCTACATGGTCGGATGCCATCCGGACGCACCCACCGTCGACCATCTGATGCTCGCCACCCGCCTGATGGTCGCCGAGAACGCCGTGGACGACTGCTACTGCGAGGACCACGGCGGATCACCGGTCGGCCTCGGCGAGCGGCTGCTGCTCGCGCACACCGCACTCGACCCCCTCTACACCGCACGGGAATACCAGCCGGACTGGGCGGCCTCCCTCCACGCGGACGCCCCCCGGCGCGCCTACCGCTCCGCCATGGACTACTTCGTCCGCGCGGCGGCGCCCTCCCAGGCGGACCGGCTCCGCCACGACATGGCACGACTGCACCTGGGGTACCTCGCCGAAGCGGCCTGGGCCCAGCAGGACCAGGTCCCGCAAGTCTGGGAGTACCTGGCGATGCGCCAGTTCAACAACTTCCGGCCCTGCCCCACCATCACCGACACCGTCGGCGGCTACGAACTCCCGGCCGACCTGCACGCCCAGGCCGACCTGCAGAAGGTCATCGCCCTGGCCTCCAACGCCACGACGATCGTGAACGACCTCTACTCGTACACCAAGGAACTCGACGCTCCGGGCCGGCATCTGAACCTGCCCGTCGTGATCGCCGAGCGCGAGGGGCTGTCCGACAAGGAGGCCTACCTCAAGTCGGTGGAGATCCACAACGAACTGATGCACGACTTCGAGACCGAGGCCGCGGCACTGGCCACCGCCTGTCCCGTCCCGAGCGTAGGGCGCTTCCTACGGGGCGTCGCCGCCTGGGTCGACGGCAACCACCACTGGCACCAGTCCAACACCTATCGCTACAGCCTGCCCGACTTCTGGTAAGAGAGAAGGAACCACCCGTGACCAGCGCTGAACTCACCACCGCCCCCTCCGCACTGCGCATTCCCGGCCCGGCGACCCCCTACCAGGGAGACATCGCCCGCTACTGGGACGGAGAGGCCCGGCCCGTGAACCTGCGCCTCGGCGACATCGACGGCCTCTACCACCACCACTACGGCATCGGTGAGGTCGACACCGCCGCGCTCGGCGACCCGGAGGACAAGGACAGCGAGGACAAGCTGATCGCCGAGCTCCACCGGCTGGAGTCGGCGCAGGCCGATGTCCTCCTGGCGCACCTCGGTGACATCGGACGCGACGACACCCTGGTGGACGCGGGCTGCGGCCGCGGCGGCTCGATGGTGATGGCGCACCAGCGCTTCGGATGCTCGGTGGAAGGCGTGACCCTGTCCGCCAAGCAGGCCGACTTCGCCAACGGGCGCGCCGCGGAGCTGGGCATCGACGACCACGTCCGTGCCACGGTCTGCAACATGCTCTCCACGCCCTTCGCGACCGGCTCCGCCGCGGCCTCGTGGAACAACGAGTCGAGCATGTACGTGGACCTGGACGATCTCTTCGCCGAGCACTCCCGCGTCCTGAGGATCGGCGGCCGCTATGTGACCATCACCGGCTGCTGGAACCCGCGCTATGGCCAGCCGTCGAAGTGGGTCTCGCAGATCAACGCGCACTTCGAGTGCAACATCCACTCGCGCCGGGAATACCTGCGCGCCATGGCCGACCACCGCCTCGTGCCGCAGGCCGTGATCGACCTCACCCCCGACACCTTGCCCTACTGGGAGCTGCGGGCCACGTCCTCACTGGTCACGGGGATCGAGGACGCGTTCATCAATTCCTACCGGGACGGATCCTTCCAGTACGTCCTCATCGCGGCCGACCGCGTCTGACGGCGCCCTGCCCCTGGCCGGTCGGCACCGGGGAGCCTCCCGGCGCCGACCGGCCGTCTTCACGTCGGGCAGGGCAGGCCGTCCCCGGCCGTCACGCTTGGTTAATATGCTCACTTCATACCGGAGGCCGGAGGCGGGGCGATTCCCCTCCCTGGTGCGCTCCGGATCGGCCGTGGGGCGCGAGGCTGACGAGGGGCTGATCCGAGGACATGCTGAGAGAGGTCACCGCGACCCGCTGGATCGAGCCGCTGCACACCGGCGGCTCCGTGCCCGGTCTCGTCGAGGCCGACGATCTCGGCGCGTACGTCGTGAAGTTCACCGGTTCCGCGCAGGGCCGCAAGGCGCTGGTCGCCGAGATCGTGGTGGGGGAGCTGGCCCGGCGGCTCGGCCTGCGGGTGCCGGAGCTGGTGCTCGCCCACTTCGATCCGGCCGTGGCCGCCGGGGAGCCGCATCAGGAGGTGCGGGAGATGGTGGAGGCCAGCGCGGGGCTCAACCTCGGGATGGACCATCTGCCGGGGGCCGCGGACTTCCGGCCGGAGGCGATCGAGGTCGATCCGGTCGAGGCCGGGCGGGTGGTCTGGCTGGACGCGCTGACCGCCAATGTCGACCGGACCGTCCACAGCTCCAATCTGATGATCTGGCCCCGACGCGGCGTCGCCCCGCCCCGGTTGTGGCTGATCGACCACGGGGCCGCCCTCGTCTTCCACCACCGCTGGGAGTCCGCGGCCGCCAGCGTAAGCAAGGCCTACGACTTCCGTGATCACGCCCTCGGCCGGTACCGCCCCGACACCGCGGCCGCCGACGCCGCCCTCGCACCCCGGATCACCGAGGAACTGCTGCGGGAGATCACCGCCCTGGTCCCCGACGCCTGGCTGCTGCCGGAGGAGGGCTTCGAGACCGCCGAGCAGGTGCGCGCGGCCTACGCGGGCTGGCTCGCGGCCCGGGCCCGTGCCTCGGAGGCCTGGCTGCCCACCTCCTTCCGCAGCGCGGAGCAACTGGCCGCCGAGGACGAACGCCGCAGCGCCGCCACCCGCGCGGGCCGCCCCGCCTGGCTCAAGGAGGTGCCGGACCTGCACGGGAAGCCCGCCGTGGAGCACCGCCGCCAGGCCCCGCCGCGCTGAACGGGCGCGGCGGGGACGGGAGTTCAGCCGGTGAGTTCCTCGTAGGCGGGCAGGGTGAGGAAGTCCGTGTAGTCCCGGTCGAGGGCGACGCGCAGGAAGAGGTCGTGGGCCTGCTGCCACCTGCCGTTGATGTAGGTCTCCTCGCCGAGTTCGAGCCGCAGCGCCTCCAACTCGGCGGCGGCGAGGCGGCGCACGAGGTCCGGGGTCGCGCTCTCGCCGTTCTCGAAGAGGACGTCGGCGTTGATCCACTGCCAGATCTGGGAGCGGGAGATCTCCGCGGTCGCCGCGTCCTCCATCAGATGGAAGATGGCCACCGCGCCGAGGCCGCGCAGCCAGGCCTCGATGTAGCGGATGCCCACCTGCACGGCGTTGACCAGACCCGCGTACGTGGGCCGCGCGTCCAGCGACTCCACGGCGATCAGGTCGTCGGCGCCCACCGCCACGTCCTCGCGCAGGCGGTCCTTCTGGTGCGGGCGGTCGCCGAGGACGCCCGCGAAGGCCGCCTCGCAGACCGGGACCAGGTCCGGATGGGCCACCCAGGAGCCGTCGAAACCGTCCCCGGCCTCCCGGTCCTTGTCCGCCCGCACCTTCTCGAAGGCCGCCTTGTTGACGCTCTCGTCCCGCCGGGAGGGGATGAACGCGGCCATCCCGCCGATCGCGTGGGCGCCGCGCTTGTGGCAGGTGCGGACGAGGAGTTCGGTGTAGGCGCGCATGAAGGGGGCGTTCATGGTCACCGCGTTGCGGTCCGGCAGCACGAACCGGGGCCCGCCGTCACGGAAGTTCTTGATGAGCGAGAAGAGGTAGTCCCAGCGCCCCGCGTTGAGCCCGGAGGCGTGCTCGCGCAGCTCGTAGAGGATCTCCTCCATCTCGTACGCGGCGGTGATCGTCTCGATCAGCACGGTCGCCCGGACGGTGCCCTGCGCGACGCCCAGGCAGTCCTGGGCGAAGACGAAGACGTCGTTCCACAGCCGGGCCTCCAGATGGGACTCCAGCTTCGGCAGGTAGAAGTACGGGCCCTGGCCGCGCTCCAGGAGGCGGTGCGCGTTGTGGAAGAAGTACAGGCCGAAGTCGACCAGGGCGCCGGGCACCGGCCGCCCGTCCACCAGGAGGTGCCGCTCGTCCAGGTGCCAGCCGCGCGGGCGCACCACGACCGCGGGCAGTTCGGCGTCGGCGCGCAGGGCGTAGGACTTGCCGCTCGCCTCGTCGGTGAAGTCGATCCGGCGCTTGTAGGCGTCGAGCAGATTCAGCTGACCGAGCACGACGTTGTGCCAGGTGGGGGAGGAGGCGTCCTCGAAGTCGGCGAGCCAGACGCGGGCCCCCGAGTTGAGGGCGTTGACGGTCATCTTGCGGTCCGTCGGGCCGGTGATCTCCACCCGGCGGTCCTCCAGCGGCCCCGGGGCGGGCGCCACGCGCCAGGAGTCGTCGGCGCGGACGTGCGCCGTCTCCTCCAGGAAGTCGAGGCGTCCGGTACGGGCGATCTCCGCGCGCCGCCGGGTCCTGCGGGCGAGGAGTTCGTCCCGCCGCGCGGTGAACAGCCGGTGCAGGTCGGCGACGAAGACGAGGGCGGCCTGCGTGAGCACCTCGTCCTGCCTGGGCAGCGCCGGGGCCTCGACGACGGCCGGGGAGGGCACGGGAACCGGCATCAGCGGCTCACTTCCTTCTGCTCCATGGTGCGCTCTGCTCCGTGTTCGTAGCGGTGGCCGGGCTCGCGCACCGCGCCCACGGTGCGCGCCCGCCCGGGGCCGCGCGGCCCCTGAGGTGCACGGTACGGCCGTGGCCCGGTGCCTGGCGAGAGGCCTCCCCGCCACGTCGGGCCGGCTGAGTGGCCGGTGTGGCGCATACCGGACGGCGGGCACCGAGGCCGGGCCGCCGGATGGCGGCTCTCACGGCGGTCCTTCGAGGCGGGCGAGGTCCGCCGGGGTGTCGATGTCGTGGTCCTCGGCCACGTCCCCGCAGTCCACCCGCCGCAGTTGCGACGCACGGGCGCGCAGCAGGTCCCGGGCACCGCGGTCGCCCACCGCCCCGGCCGCCGCCTCGGCCCAGTGCTCGCGCCCGAGCAGTACGGGGTGCCCGGCGCGTCCCCCGTACGCGGCCGTGGCCAGCGAACCGGGTCCCGTGTACGCCGCCCGCACCCGCCGGACGGCCTCGGCGCCGATCCCGGGCTGGTCGACGAGGAGGACCAGGGCCGCCCCGGCGGGGGAGGGCCCGAGGGAGGCGAGACCGGCCCGCAGCGAGGAGCCCATGCCCTCCTGCCAGCCGGGGTTCTCGACCAGGACGCAGCCGCCGAGCCGCGCCGAGCGCCGCACCTCGTGGCTCCCCGCGCCGAGCACCACGTGCACGGGTGCGCAGCCCCCGGCGCGCAGGGCGGCGGCGGCCTTCTCGACGAGCAGGCGGTCCCCGTCGGCGAGCAGCGCCTTGGGGCGCCCGCCGAGCCGGCGCCCGCCGCCGGCCGCGAGCAGCAGTCCGGCGATCACGGGCGGGTGGGCGGTGCCGGGTCCCTGGGAGGTCATTGCTCCTGCATACCGCAGGGCGGGCCGGTCCGGGGCCATCCGGCGGCGGGACACGTGCCCGGCCCCGGGCGGTGCCGTGGCGACGGGCGGAGGTATCGATTCCCTTCAGCCACAGCACAGTTGAATTTCCGTCTGCACTGTGGCGCGGGGGCCGTCCGGTGGCGTTTACTGGCCCGACCCCGAACGGTGCCCTACAACCCGCCGGGGCGACGGGGGACGCGCAAGAGCAGGACAGGGGCACAACAGGCGCACAAGGACGTGCGAGGGGGCTTGAGACTGTGTTGCGGAGCATGGGACAGACGCCCGTGGTCAGGGCCGGCGAGGACTCGAGGGTGACGGCACTGCGCGAGGCCGTCTCCCGCCTGCGGCGGGAACTCGCGGTGTATCCCTCGGAATTCCCCGAGCGGGCGATAGCGGAGGACGAACTCGCGGCGCTGCAGGTGATGGCGAACTCGGGAACGCCCGAACTCAGACGGCTCAGACGGTCCTTATTGCTGATCGCCGGTTCGGCGGGCTCGGTGAGCGCCCTCAGCGGCGGCCTCGCCCAGGTCAGGCGGGCGGTGGAACTCTTCGGTCAGCTGCCGGTGGACTGAGCCCGGGGACCGGGCCCGGGAAGGACCCGGTGGAATGCACCCGTGGGTGGAGTGCGCGGGTGCGGTCCGTCCGGCGATTCCGGAGAACGTATGCCGGGCGACCCGTCACGAGTTCCGGACGACGGATGACGGACGACGGATGAGGCCGGATGAGGAGCGACGGGCGAGAGGCGACCGGCGACGGTTCGGGACGGGCCCGGAGCCACGAGCGGCGCGTCCCCGATGGCGGCTTTCCCGTGACGGGTCCGCGGACGGGTCCGTGAGGGATTACGCGCCCGTGGACAGCGCGTTTCGGGACGGGGCGTGGTTGACGCGCCCCGGACCGGAGTGAAGACTCCTTCAACAGAACGTTGAATTCTTCGCGCCGGCCCCCGCGCACGGCGCCGGAGAGAAGGGGTCCCCGGTGCCCGAGCCCGGAGTTGTCCTGCGGTCCGCACGGGTGCTGACGCCCGGAGGGCCGCGCCCCGCCGCCGTCCATGTGGTCGGTGAGCGCATCGAGGCGGTGCTCGGCCACGACGCGGCGGTGCCGCCCGGCGTCCGCCTCGTCGAGCTGGGGGAGCAGGCGCTGCTGCCCGGCCTCGTCGACACCCACGTCCACGTCAACGATCCCGGGCGCAGCGAGTGGGAGGGCTTCGCCTCCGCCACCAGGGCCGCGGCGGCGGGCGGGGTGACCACGCTCGTCGACATGCCGCTGAACTCGCTGCCGCCCACCACCACGGCCGCCCATCTGCGGACCAAGCAGGACTCCGCGCGCGGCCGCGTGCAGATCGACGTCGGCTTCTGGGGCGGCGCCGTCCCGGGCAACACCGCCGCACTGCGCCCGCTGCACCGGGCCGGGGTCTTCGGCTTCAAGTGCTTCCTCTCGCCCTCGGGCGTCGAGGAGTTCCCGCCGCTCGCGCCCGCGGAGCTGGACGCCGCCCTCGCCGAGACCGCCGCCTTCGACGGGCTGATGATCGTCCACGCCGAGGACCCCGGGCAGCTGGCCGGGGCGCCCGAGCCCAGCGGCGGAAGGTACGCCGACTTCCTCGCCTCCCGGCCGCGGGACGCCGAGCACCGGGCCGTCTCCCGGCTGATCGCGGCGGCCGAGCGGGCCGGTGCCCGGGTGCACGTACTGCATCTCTCCTCCGGCGAGGTGCTGCCCGAGATCGCCGCGGCCCGGCGCCGCGGGACCCGCCTCACCGTGGAGACCTGCCCGCACTTCCTCACCCTCACCGCCGAGGAAGTCCCGGACGGCGCCACCGAGTTCAAGTGCTGCCCGCCGATCCGCGAGGCCGCCAACCAGGACGCGCTCTGGCAGGGCCTCGCCGAGGGCTGGATCGACTGCGTGGTCTCCGACCACTCGCCCTCCACCGCCGCGCTCAAGACCGCCGACTTCGGCACCGCCTGGGGCGGCATCTCCTCCCTCCAACTGGGCCTGCCCGCCGTCTGGACGGCCGCCCGCGCCCGCGGCTTCGGCCTCGCGGACGTCGCCCGCTGGATGTCGACGGCGCCCGCCGCGCTCGCCGGACTGCACCGGAAGGGCGCCGTCGAGGCGGGCCGGGACGCCGACTTCGTGGTCCTCGCCCCCGAGCGGCGCTTCACCGTCGACCCGCACCGGCTGCACCACCGCAACCCGGTCACCGCCTACGCGGGCAAGGAGCTGTACGGCGTGGTCACCCAGACCTGGCTGCGGGGCCGCCGCATCCTGGCGGACGGCGAGTTCGCCGAGCCCACCGGACGGCTCCTGGAGAGGACGGACTGAACCCGTGACCCGCACCGAACCCCCGCGTTTCACCGGCGCCGCCCAGCCCTACGGCGGCGGTGACCCCTACGCCGACTACCGCACCGCCGACTTCCCCTTCGTCCACCGCACCCATCTCACCGACCGCAGGCTCGGCGCTTCCGTACTCGCCGCCAACGACGAGTTCTTCGCCGAACGCGAGAACCTGCTCCTGCCGCACCCGGCGGTCTTCGAGCCCGAGCGCTTCGGGCACAAGGGCAAGATCATGGACGGCTGGGAGACCCGGCGCCGGCGCGGCGAGGGCGCCGACCGGCCCTGGCCCGAGGCGGACGCCCACGACTGGGCCCTGGTCAGGCTCGGGGTGCCGGGGGTCGTGCACGGACTCGTCGTGGACACCGCCCACTTCCGCGGCAACCATCCGCACGCCGTCGCCGTCGAGGCCACCAGCGCCGAGGGGACCCCCGGCCCCGCGGAACTGCTCGCCCCCGAGACGGTCTGGACCGCCCTGGTCCCGCGTACCGAGGTCGGCGGCCACGCGGCCAACGGCTTCCCCGTGGAGGTGCCCCGCCGCTTCACCCATCTGCGGCTGCGGCAGTTCCCCGACGGCGGCGTGGCCCGGCTGCGGGCCTACGGCGAGGCGGTGCCGGACCCCGGCTGGCTGCTCGCCCTCGGCACCTTCGACGTGCTCGCCCTGGAGAACGGCGGCCGGGTCGAGGACGCCTCGGACCGCTTCTACTCGCCGCCCGCGCACACCCTGCTGCCCGGCCGCTCCCAGCGGATGGACGAGGGCTGGGAGACCCGCCGCCGCCGCGACCGGGGCCACGACTGGATCCGCTACCGCCTCGCCGCCGAGTCCCTGGTGCGCGGAGTGGAGATCGACACCGCGTATCTGAAGGGCAACTCCGCGGGCTGGGCGGCGCTCTCGCTGCGCTCCGGCGAGGGCGGCGACTGGCACGAGGTCCTGCCGCGCACCCGCCTCCAGCCCGACACCTGCCACCGCTTCCTCCTCGACGCCCCCGCCGCGGCGGACCACGCCCGGCTGGACATCTTCCCCGACGGAGGCATCTCCCGCCTCCGCCTCCTCGGCACCCCCACCCCGGAGGGCGCCCGCCGACTCCGCGCCCGCTACGAGGAGTTGACCGGCTGACGCGGTTCACCAGCCGGGGGACCGGACCCCCGCGCCCCCTCGCGAGGAGGCCGAGAACCCCTCACCGCCCCCGCGCGAGGAGAGCCGCCCCCGCTTCCGGGACCCGGACACCCCCGGCTCCTTCCGCAGGAGATCCGCGCCCCGCCCGCCCTACGCCGCATGCCCCCCGTCCACCGCGATCTCGGCACCGGTGAGGTAGGCGCCGCCCGGTCCGGCCAGATGCGCCACCGTGGCGGCGATCTCCTCGGCGGTGCCGAAGCGGCCGAGCGCGGTCAGCGCGCTCTGCTCGCGGGCGTACGGGCCCTCTGCCGGGTTGAGGTCGGTGTCGACGGGGCCGGGGTGCACCAGGTCCGCGGTGATGCCGCGCGGGCCCAGCTCCCGGGCCAGCGCCTTGGTCAGCCCGCCGAGCGCCGCCTTGCTCATCGCGTAGAGCGTCCCGCCCGGGCCAAGCACCCCGATACCCGCGTGCTCGACGAGAACGTCGAGGCGCCCGAGGGCGGCCACGGTCCGCTCCACCGCGCCGGCCGTCTCCCCGGCGTCGCCCGCGTCGGCGCGCAGCGCGAGACCGCGGCGGCCGAGGGCCTCGATCCGGGCGCAGACCTTCTCGGCCTCCGCCTCGCCCCGGACACAGGTGAGCGCCACATCGGCGCCCTCTTCGGCGAGCCGCAGCGCGGTGGCCGCGCCGATACCGCGGCTGCCGCCGGTCACCAGGGCCACCTTGCCGTTCACGGGATTCTCCTTCGGACGTGCGGGGAGGTTCCTGAGCGGAACCGCTCCGGCCTCCTGCGGGCCGGACACGTCTCCCACGCAATCCGCGGCCGGGCCGCCCCGCCGGCAACGATCGGACGTCGAACCCCCGGCCCCGGGGCAGCAGCCTTGCGGCGCGGCGAAGATCTCCCGCCCCGCCACCGATGATTCCGTGGCCGGAGTGCAGTCGTACTGGGGGAAGGGGCCACCACCGAGGGCGCCCCGTCACGAGAGGGAACCGTCATGAAGATCAGCCTCACCGCCTTCGTCAGCCTCGACGGCGTGCACCAGGCGCCGGGCGGCCCCGAGGAGGACACCAGCGGCGGATTCACCCAGGGCGGCTGGTCCGTGCCGTACGGGGATGAGGACTTCGGCCGCTTCATGACCGAGGTCTTCGACCGGGCCGAGGCCTTCCTGCTGGGCCGCAGGACCTACGAGATCTTCGCCGCCCACTGGCCCCGGGTCACCGACCCCGCCGACCCGGTGGCCGGCAAGCTGAACCGGCTGCCCAAGTACGTCGCCTCCACCACCCTGGCCTCGGCGGACTGGGCCCACACCACGGTCCTCGGCGAGGACGTCCCGGAGCGGGTAGGGCAGCTCAAGTCCCGGCCCGGCGGGGAACTGCAGGTGCACGGCAGCGCCCGGCTCGCCCGGACCCTGCTCGCCCACGGGCTGGTGGACACCCTGCACCTGCTGGTCTTCCCGGTCGTCCTCGGCTCCGGCCGCACCCTGTTCGGCGGCGGCGCCCTGCCCACCGCCTTCACACTCGGCGGGGTCCGCACCACGAGCACCGGCGTGGTGATCCACACCTACGAGGCCGCCGGACGCCCCGAGTACGGCACCTACGCACTGGACCCCGAGACGAGCTGACCCGCGCCCGCGCCACCCCGCGTGGGGCCCCTGCGCCGGGTGGGGCGGAGGTGAATCCGTCCAGGCCCACCTGGGGGAAGCGTCGTCACCGAGTGGTGAACGTACGGAAAACACCGGCGACTTGGCGTTGACACCGGCCTCTCTACGCGCGTCATGCTAGGAGGCATGCGAACCCCCACACGCGTACTCAGCGCCTCCGTCCTCGCCGCCGGTCTCCTCTTCGGCGGCTCCGTCACCGCCGCGAGCGCCGCCGCGCCCGCCCCGACCGCCACCGTCTCGATCGCCGCCGTCGGCGACATCTGCCTCTCGGACCTGCCCGCCGAGGCCCACGAGACCCTGGACCTGATCGACCAGGGCGGCCCCTACCCCTACCCGCAGGACGGCACCGTCTTCCAGAACCGCGAGGGCATCCTCCCCGCCCAGGACAGCGGCTACTACCACGAGTACACCGTCGAGACGCCCGGCTCCGACGACCGCGGTGCCCGCCGCATCGTCACCGGCGAGGCCACCGCCGAGGACTACTACACCGCCGACCACTACGAGTCCTTCGACCTGGTCGACCACGACTGCTGAACCCTCCGCCGCGCCCCGGTACCCCCCACGGTGCCGGGGCGCCCGCACGCCCGGGCGGATCCCTAGTCGCCCCAGCCGTCCCCGTCCTCGCCGTCCTCCCTGTCCTCGCCGTCCTCGTGCCCCTCTCCCTTGCCGCCCCCGGCCCCCTTGCCGCTCTGCGTGCCGTCCCCGCCCTCCTCGGCGGGCATGCTCTCGGCCGCCGCGAACAGGGCGATCGCCAGCGCGACCAGGGCGCTGCTCACATAGACCTCGTAGCCGTCGAAGAACCCGATCCGCTGGATCAGACCCCAGCCGTCGAACCACCCGGACCACTCGTGCACCAGGCCGCCGGCGCCCTGGACGAAGGCGAGGAATCCACACACCTCAAGAAGCTTCTTCACGCCGCCCATCGTGGCCGCCCGCGCCCGCCCGGATCATCGGCCGCCGGACGCTCCGGGCCGCGACTTCCGGCCGCCCGGTACGGCTCCGTCCGCGACCAAAGTCGACGCCGCCGCCACTTTGGTAGCCGCCGGGGCGCACCGGGCCGCCGGGCGGGGCGGGCCTGCGTACATTTGTCGACCATGGACAAGGAGCGGAGCACCGGGGCGTGGGCGGTGCCGGAGTACCGGTGGCTGCTGCCGTCGGCGGTGACCCGGGAACTCGACCCCGACCGCGGGGAGCGCTCGCCGCGCCGGACGCTGCGCGACTGGCTGGTCGACTTCACCCTCTTCTTCGTCGCGGTGGGCCTCGGCCTGTCCGCCGCCGACGCGATGCCGCAGGAGGAGAACCTCCCGCACGCGCTCGGCGTGGCCGACCAGCTGCTCGGCGCCCTGTCCTGCGGCGCGGTCTGGCTGCGCAGGCGCTGGCCGGTGGGGCTCGCGGTGGTGATGCTCCCCGTCGCCCTGGTCTCCAACACCTCGGGCGGCGCCCTGATCGTCGCCTTCTTCAGCCTGGCCGTGCACCGGCCCTTCAAGTACGTCGCCGCCATCTGCGGCAGCTACCTCGCCACCCTGCCGGTGTTCTTCCTGGTCCGCCCGGACCCCGAACTGCCCTACCTCGCCGCCATCGTCCTCACCGTGGCCCTGGTCTCCGCGGTCGTCGGCTGGGGCATGTTCGTACGCTCCCGGCGGCAGCTGATGATGAGCCTGCGGGACCGCGCCCGGCGCGCCGAGACCGAGGCGGAGCTGCGCGCGGAGCAGGCGCAGCGGCTCGCCCGTGAGGCCATCGCCCGGGAGATGCACGATGTGCTCGCCCACCGGCTCACCCTGCTCAGCGTGCACGCGGGCGCCATGGAGTTCCGGCCGGACGCCCCCGCGGCGGAGATCGGCCGCGCCGCCGGGGTCATCCGGGAGAGCGCCCACGAGGCGCTGCAGGACCTGCGCGAGATCATCGGGGTGCTGCGGGCCGGGGAGGGCGAGGACTCCGGGCGCCCGCAGCCCACCCTCGCCGCGCTCGGCGCCCTGGTCGCCGAGTCCCGGGAGGCCGGTACGGAGGTGGCGCTCGACTACCGCGTCGACGAGACCGGGGGCGTGCCCGCCTCGCTCGGCCGGACCGCCTACCGGATCGTGCAGGAGGGCCTCACCAACGCCCGCAAGCACGCACCGGGCGCCCCGGTCGGGGTGCGGGTGGCGGGCGCCCCGGGCGAGGGCCTCACCGTCGAGGTCCGCAACCCCGCCCCGCCCGGCGAGGTGCCCGCGGTCCCCGGCTCCGGGCAGGGCCTGATCGGCATCGCCGAACGCGCCCACCTGGCCGGCGGCACCATCACCCACGGCGAGGACCCGCACGGCGGCTTCACGGTCAGCGCCCGGCTGCCCTGGGCGGGCGGTAATGCCTGAGCACCCTCCCGCCGAGCGGTCCGGCCCCCGCCGCCCGGCAGCGCGACCGACCGCACCGACCGCCCCCGGACCCTGGATAGCGTGCACCCATGACTGAGATCCGGCTGCTGCTCGTCGACGACGACCCCCTGGTCCGCGCGGGCCTGTCCTTCATGATCGGCGGCGCCGAGGACATCGAGATCGTGGGCGAGGCGGCCGACGGCAGCGAGGTGGCGGAGCTGGTGGAGCGCACCCAGCCCGATGTGGTCCTGATGGACATCCGGATGCCCGTGGTGGACGGACTGACCGCCACCGAGCGGCTGCGCGCCCGCCGGCAGGCCCCCGAGGTGGTCGTCCTGACCACCTTCCACGCCGACGAGCAGGTGCTGCGCGCCCTGCGCGCGGGCGCGGCCGGCTTCGTCCTCAAGGACACCCCGCCCGCCGAGATCATCGAGGCGGTACGCCGGGTCGCGGCCGGGGACCCGGTCCTCTCGCCCGCCGTCACCCGGCAGTTGGTGTCCCAGGCGGTGCGCGGCCAGGACACCCGCAGGGCCCGGGCGGCGGACCGGCTCGGCCTGCTCAACGCCCGGGAGCGCGAGGTCGCGGTGGCGGTCGGCCGGGGGAGCACCAACGCGGAGATCGCCGCCGCGCTCTATATGAGCGTGGCGACCGTCAAGACGCATGTCTCGCGCGTCCTGACCAAGCTGGACCTCAACAACCGGGTCCAGATCGCCCTCCTGGTCCACGACGCGGGCGTCCTCGACCGACTCGACGACCGAACCGACTGAACCGCCCCCGCCGAACAGGCCTTCCCCGTACGGCGGTTGGCCGGATTTCTGCCTCTGTCGGGTCTTTGTTCCGGCGTCCGGCCGTGCCAGTCTGAGGTGTCACCGAGCCTCCGGCTCCCCGGTCGGCTCTCCGGGCTTCCCGAACTCTCCGGACCCTCCGGCTCTCCGGACTCTCCGGACAAGGCGCTCACCCCCGGCTCATGGCCGCTGTCCGGGCGGCCGCGAAAGGACACCGTGCCCTCCGCAGTCGACGCCGATCTCCTCGCCCTGGGGGAGGATTTCCTCCGCGACCCCTTCCCGGTCTACGCCGCCCTGCGCGCCCGGGGCCCCGTCCACCGCATCCGGATGCCCGAGGGCGCCGAGGCCTGGCTGGTCGTCGGGCACGAGGAGAGCAGGGCCGCCCTCGCCGACCCGCGCCTGTCCAAGGAGTGGGCGAGCGCCGGCGCGCACCTGCCGGTGAAGGCGATCGCCTCCGGTCGCTCCCTGCTGAGCAGCGACCCGCCGGACCACACCCGGCTACGGGCCCTGCTGACACGGGAGTTCACCCCGCGCCGGGTCGCGGCGCTCGCCCCGCGCGTCCAGCGGATGACCGACGCCCTCCTCGACACCATGCTCGCCTCGTCCGACCGCCGGGCCGATCTGGTGGACGCGCTCTCCTTCCCGCTGCCGCTCGGCGTGATCTGCGAACTCCTCGGCGTACCGGGCCTGGACCGGGAGCCCTTCCGCCGCTGGTCGAACGCCGCCGTCTCCGGGCTCACCGCCGAGGAGCGCGAACCGGCCACCGCGAGCATGCGGGCGTATCTGACCCGACTCATCGCGGACAAGCGGGAGTCGGGCGGCGACGACCTGCTGAGCGCGCTGATCCGGACCAGCGACGAGGACGGCGACCGGCTCAGCGGCCACGAACTCCTCGGCATGGCCTGGATCCTGCTGGTCGCGGGCCACGAGACCACCGTCAACCTGATCTCCAACGGCGTCCTCGCCCTGCTCACCCACCCCGGGCAACTGGCCGCCCTGCGCGCCGACTTCGACGGCCTCCTGGACCGGACGGTGGAGGAGGTGCTGCGCTACGAGGGCCCCGTGGAGACCCCGACCTACCGCTTCACCACCGAGCCCTTCGACATCGGCGGCACCACCCTCCCCGGCGGCGGCGAACTCGTCCTGATCGCCCTCGCCGACGCCAACCGCGACCCGCGCAGATTCGACGACCCGGCCCGCTTCGACATCCACCGCGACCCCCGCGGCCACCTCGCCTTCGGCCACGGCATCCACTACTGCCTCGGCGCCCCGCTCGCCCGCCTGGAGGCGCGGATCGTCCTCCGCTCCCTTCTGGAACGCTGTCCCGACCTCGCCCTGGACACCGCCCCGGACCGGCTCGACTGGCGTACGGGCATGCTGATCCGGGGTCCGGAGAGGCTTCCGGTGCGCTGGTGAGAGCGGTGAGAGCGGGGCCGGCCGGGCCGCCGGCGGTCGGGCCGCGGCCCGCCGGGCCTCAGGACTCGGGGATCTCCGCCAGCGGCACCGGCCGCCGTTCCGCGCGGGAGCGCTCGCAGGCCTCCGCGACGCGCAGGGCGTGCAGCGCCTCGCGGCCGTCGCAGGGGTTGGCCCGCCCCTCGCGCACCACCTCGACGAAGGCGGTGAGTTCGGCCTCGTAGGCCGGGGCGAACCGTTCCAGGAACCCCGGCCAGGGCTTGTCGGCGGGCGGCGGTCCCGCCGGTTCGGTGGAGGCGATCGGGGTGCGGTCGTCGAGGCCCACCGCGATCTGGTCGGCCTCCCCGGCCAGCTCCATCCGCACGTCGTAGCCCGCGCCGTTGCAGCGGGTCGCGGTCGCGGTGGCCAGGGTGCCGTCGTCGAGGGTGAGCAGGGCGGCGGCGGTGTCCACGTCACCGGCCTCGCGGAAGAGCGCGCCGCCCGCGTCGGAGCCGTAGGCGAAGACCTCGGTGACCTCGCGGTCCGTCACCCAGCGCAGGATGTCGAAGTCGTGGACCAGGCAGTCCCGGAACAGGCCGCCGGAGAGCGGGAGATAGGCCGCGGGCGGCGGCGCCGGGTCCGAGGTGATCGCCCGGACGGTGTGCAGCCGGCCGAGCCTGCCCTCGCCGACCGCCTTGCGCGCCGCCGTGTACCCGGCGTCGAAGCGGCGCTGGAAGCCCATCTGCAGCACGGTCCCGGCCTCGTCCACCTCGCGCAGCGCGGCCAGGGTGCCCGGCAGGTCCAGGGCGATCGGCTTCTCGCAGAAGACCGGGAGACCGGCCCGGGCCGCGCGGCCGATCAGCTCGGCGTGCGCCGCGGTCGCCGCCGTCACCACCACCGCGTCCACGCCCCAGGAGAAGATCTCGTCGGTGCCGGGCGCCGCCGTACCGCCCACCCGGTCGGCGAGCGCGCGGGCCCTCGCCGGTTCCGCGTCGGTGACCAGCAGGGAGCCCACCTGGTGGTTGCGGCTCAGAGAGGCGGCGTGGAAAGTGCCGATACGGCCCGCTCCGATGAGTCCGATGCGCATGGCTCCCAACCTGGACCGAACCCCCTGCCCTGTCAACACTTTGTCCTGACAATCGAACTTCCGTACTTCCGATGGCCCTCCGCCGGGACTACGCTCACCGCGTGCCCAGTCCAGAAGGGGATCCGACCGCGAGCCTCCGGCTCGGCGTGGACCGCAACAGCCCGGTCCCGCTGTACTTCCAGCTGTCCCGGCAGCTCGAATCCGCCATCGCCCAGGGCTCGTTGACGCCGGGCAGCCTGCTCGGCAACGAGATCGACCTCGCCGCCCGGCTCGGCCTCTCCCGGCCCACCGTCCGCCAGGCCATCCAGGCCCTGGTCGACAAGGGGCTCCTGGTGCGCCGCCGCGGCGTCGGCACCCAGGTCGTGCAGAGCCAGGTCCGCCGCCCGCTCGAACTCAGCAGCCTCTACGAGGACCTGCACACCGCCGGCCGCGGCCCCGCCACCCGGGTGCTCTCCAACGCCCTGGTGCCCGCCTCGCCGGAGGCCGCCGCCGCGCTCGGCGTCGCGCCGGGCGAGGAGGTCCGCCGGGTCGAGCGGCTGCGCCTCGCGGACGGCGAACCCCTCGCCTACCTGTGCAACCACCTGCCCGCCCGGCTGCCCGGACTCGACGACGCCGGGCTGCGCGAGGGCAGCCTCTACGCCCTGCTGCGCGGCGCGGGCGTCACCCTGCACAGCGCCCGGCAGCGCATCGGCGCCCGCAGCGCCACCCGCACCGAGGGCGCCCTGCTGGGCGAGTCCGCCCGCGCCCCGCTCCTGACCATGGAGCGCACCGCCTTCGACGACACCGGGCGGCCCGTCGAGTTCGGCGCCCACCTCTTCCGCGCCTCCCGTTACTCCTTCGACTTCCAGCTCCTCGTACGGCCCTGATTCCGGCCCCTCGTACCGCCCTGGGGGATTCGCCCCCGGAGCGCGCCGCCGGGTTCCGACAAAGTCATTGACTGGCGGTACGGGCCCCGCTACAACTCCTCCAGCCGCCGAGCAGCCGGGCCACCGTCCGGGACCTGCGCGGCGGCCCCGGCCGGCGGTCGGTGATACTGGGGCGTTCGCGGTGGCAGCGCCGCGGCGGGACAGCGGTACTGCGAGGAGGACACGGCGTCGTGGCAAGGGTTCGGACAGGGGTACGTGCGGTCGGTGCCGTGCTGGTGATGGCGCTCGGGGTCTCGCTCGCGGGATGCAGCAGCACCGGCGGCAAGAAGGCCGAGGACGCCCGCAAGGCCGCGGCCGCGGGCGGCAAGTCGGCGGTGAACACGCCCCGCTGGACCGTCGCCATGGTCACCCACTCCGGCGACGGCGACACCTTCTGGGACATCGTGCAGAAGGGCGCCGAGCAGGCCGCCGTCAAGGACAACATCAAGTTCCTCTACTCGCACAACGACGAGGCCCAGCAGCAGGCCCAGCTCGTCGACGCCGCGGTGGACAAGAAGGTCGACGGCCTGATCGTCTCGCTGGCCAAGCCGGACGCGATGAAGGCCGCCGTCGCCCGCGCGGTCAAGGCCGGCATCCCGGTGATCACCGTGAACTCCGGCTCCGCCGAGTCGAAGAAGTTCGGCGCCCTCAGCCACATCGGCCAGGACGAGACCGTCGCCGGGCGCGCGGTGGGCGAGGAGCTGAACAAGCGCGGCCGCAAGAAGGCCCTGTGCATCCTGCACGAGCAGGGCAACGTCGGCCACGAGCAGCGCTGCGACGGCGCCAAGGAGAGCTTCGACGGCAAGATGCAGAACCTCTACGTCGACGGCACCAACATGCCCGACGTCCAGGCCGCCATCGAGGCCAAGCTCCAGTCCGACGACTCCCTGGACGCGGTGGTCACCCTCGGCGCGCCCTTCGCCGACACCGCGGTCAAGGCGAAGGACAGCGCGGGCAGCAAGGCCGAGATCGACACCTTCGACCTCAACGAGGCGGTGGCCACCGGCCTCAAGAGCGGCAAGCTCGGCTTCGCCGTCGACCAGCAGCCCTACCTCCAGGGCTACCAGGCCGTCGACCTGCTGTGGCTCTACCGCTACAACGCCGACGTCCTCGGCGGCGGCCGGCCGGTGCTGACCGGCCCCCAGGTCGTCACCGAGAAGGACGCCGACGCACTGCTCGACTACGCGGAGCGGGGCACTCGATGACCGCGACCGCCCAGAAGACGGCGGACGAACGGCTCGTCGAGACCTCCGCCCTGCGCAAGCTCCTCGGCAGGCCGGAACTCGGCTCCGTGGTCGGCGCGGTGGCGGTCTTCGCCTTCTTCGTCGTCTTCGCCGACAGCTTCCTGCGCGCCTCCAGCCTCGCCACCGTGCTCTACGCGGCCTCCACCCTCGGCATCATGGCGGTGCCGGTGGCGCTGCTCATGATCGGCGGCGAGTTCGACCTGTCCGCGGGCGTCCTGGTGACCAGCTCGGCGCTGATCTCCTCGATGTTCAGCTACCAGATGACCGCGAACGTCTGGGTCGGCGTCGGCGTCTCGCTGCTGGCCACGCTCGCCATCGGCGTCTTCAACGGCGTGATGCTGACCCGTACCCAGCTGCCCAGCTTCATCATCACGCTCGGTACCTTCCTCATGCTCACCGGCATGAACCTCGGCTTCACCAAGCTGATCAGCGGCACCGTCTCCACCAAGAAGATCTCCGACATGGAGGGCTTCGCCGGCGCCCACGACCTGTTCGCCTCGACGCTCACCCTCGGCGACGTCGACTTCAAGGTCACCATCCTGTGGTGGTTCGGCCTGGTCGCGGTCGCCACCTGGATCCTGCTGCGCACCCGCGCCGGCAACTGGATCTTCGCCTGCGGCGGCAACAAGGAGGCCGCCCGCGCGGTCGGCGTGCCCGTCACGGCCACCAAGATCGGCCTCTACATGGGCGTCGGCCTCGGCGCCTGGATCGCGGGCCAGCACCTGCTCTTCTCCTTCGACACCGTCCAGTCCGGCGAGGGCGTCGGAAACGAGCTGATCTACATCATCGCGGCCGTCATCGGCGGCTGCCTGATCACCGGCGGTTACGGCTCCGCGGTCGGCTCGGCCGTCGGCGCCCTGATCTTCGGCATGACCAGCAAGGGCATCGTCTACGCCGAGTGGGACCCGGACTGGTTCAAGTTCTTCCTCGGGGCGATGCTGCTCCTGGCGACCCTGCTCAACCACTGGGTCCGCAAGCGTGCGGAGGCGAGCAAGTGAGTACCGCGAAGACCCCCGCCCCGGATCCCGGCGAGCCGCAGCCGCTCGTGGAGCTGGACGACGTCAGCAAGTTCTACGGCAACATCCGCGCCCTCGAAGGGGTCTCCCTGGAGGTGCACGCGGGCGAGATCTCCTGCGTGCTCGGCGACAACGGCGCGGGCAAGTCCACCCTCATCAAGATCATCTCGGGGCTGCACCGGCACGACGCCGGAACCCTGCGCATCGAGGGCGAGGACACCTCGCTCTCCTCCCCGCGCGAGGCCCTGGACCGCGGCATCGCCACGGTCTACCAGGACCTCGCCGTGGTCCCGCTGATGCCGGTCTGGCGCAACTTCTTCCTCGGCTCCGAGCCCACCCGCGGCAAGGGCCCGCTGAAGCGCCTCGACGTGGCGCGGATGCGCGAGACCACCCGTACCGAGCTGCTGCGCATGGGCATCGACCTGCGCGATGTCGACCAGCCCATCGGCACCCTCTCCGGCGGCGAGCGCCAGTGCGTGGCCATCGCCCGCGCGGTCTACTTCGGCGCCAAGGTCCTGGTCCTCGACGAGCCCACCGCCGCCCTCGGCGTCAAGCAGTCCGGGGTCGTCCTGAAGTACGTGGCCGCCGCCCGGGACGCCGGACTCGGTGTCGTCCTGATCACCCACAACCCGCACCACGCCTATCTGGTCGGGGACCGCTTCGTGCTGCTCAAGCGGGGCGCGATGACCGGCAGCCACCTGCGCGCCGACATCAGCCTGGACGAGCTGACCCGGCAGATGGCGGGCGGCAACGAGCTGGAGGACCTGCGCCACGAACTGGAGCGGGCACCGGTCCCCACCCACCTGGGCGGGCACCCGGCGAAGCCCGCCCAGGAGACGGAGAACACGGGGGAGTAGGGATCCGGGGCCCCGCGGGAGCGCGGGCACCCGGCCCGGGGCCGAGGCACGAGGGCCGGGTGGTCCACCGGACGGGAGGCAGCTCCCGCCCTGCTGACCGCCCGGCTCTTCGCCGTGCCTCTGCCCGGCCGTCAAGTCGGCCGCCCGGGGCCGGAGGGAGCCGCGATGCGCGGGCCCCGCCCGGTGAGGCAGAATCGGCGCGATGAGCACCTACCGCGACTTCACCCACCGCGGCTCCGCACGGGCCACCGTCCTGCGGACCGTGGGGACCCGCGAGCGCCGGTCGCATCTGACCGCGCCCCGCGTGCCCACGGTCGGCATCGACATCGGCGGCACGAAAGTGATGGCCGGTGTCGTCGACGCCGACGGCATCATCCTGGAGAAGCTCCGGACCGAGACCCCGGACAAGTCCAAGAGCCCGAAGGTCGTCGAGGACACCATCGTCGAGCTGGTCCTCGACCTCTCCGACCGGCACGACGTGCACGCCGTGGGCATCGGCGCCGCGGGCTGGGTCGACGCCGACCGCAACCGCGTCCTGTTCGCCCCGCACCTGTCCTGGCGCAACGAGCCCCTGCGCGACCGCCTCGCGGAACGCCTCGCCGTCCCCGTACTCGTCGACAACGACGCCAACACCGCCGCCTGGGCGGAGTGGCGCTTCGGCGCGGGCCGCGGCGAGGACCACCTCGTGATGATCACGCTCGGCACCGGCATCGGCGGCGCGATCCTGGAGGGCGGCCAGGTCAAGCGCGGCAAGTACGGGGTGGCCGGGGAGTTCGGCCATATGCAGGTGGTGCCCTCCGGACACCGCTGCCCCTGCGGCAACCGCGGCTGCTGGGAGCAGTACAGCTCCGGCAACGCCCTGGTCCGCGAGGCCCGGGAACTGGCGGCCGCCGAGTCGCCGGTCGCGTACAGCATCATCGACCGGGTGGCGGGGAACATCCCCGAGATCACCGGCCCGCTCATCACCGAGCTGGCCCGCGAGGGCGACGCGATGTGCGTCGAACTCCTCCAGGACATCGGCCAGTGGCTCGGCGTCGGCATCGCCAATCTGGCCGCCGCCCTCGACCCCTCCTGCTTCGTCATCGGCGGCGGCGTCAGCGCCGCCGACGACCTGCTGATCGTCCCGGCCAGGGACGCCTTCAAACGCCATCTCACCGGCCGCGGCTACCGCCCCGAGGCGCGTATCGCCCGCGCCCAGCTCGGACCCGAGGCGGGTATGGTCGGCGCGGCCGACCTGGCCCGGCTCATCGCCCGCCGCTTCCGGCGCGCCAACCGCCGCCGCGTGGAGCGCTACGAACGCTACGAGCGCTTCGCCGAAGCCCGCCGCACCCGCACCACCCAGCAGGGGACCCCTTGATGCCCGCAGCCGACCGGCCCGTCGTGCCCCGCCAGCCCGAGCCCCCGGGTGAGGAGAGCCCCGAGGCCCGCGGCCACCGGTTCCGCCGCCGCGCCCTGACCCTCCTGATCATTGTGCTGCTGATCGGTGTCCCCGCCGGATATCTGATCATCTCCGCGAACCAGAGCCGGGACAGCGGCAAGGACAAGGAGGCCAAGTACGCCGCCCGCGGACTGCGCTACGAATGGCCCTCCCGGGTGCAGCGCCGCATCTACGAGATCCCGATCCCCTCGTACTCCAGGAACGTCGCCTACTACGAGACGAACAACTGGAAGACCAGCCGCCTGTACGTGCAGTTCCTCACCAGCAACGAGGGGCTCGACCGGTTCCTGCGCACGGTCGGCACCAGCTCCGCACGGCTGAAGGACGACAAGTTCACCATCACCGCCCGCGACCGCCGGATCGTCCGCTGGGACTTCACCGGCAAGGGACCCTGGAGCAGCCTCACCCGCGTCCGGCAGGACCCGCGGCCCACCCTGGACATCGTGGTGAACCGCAGCGACCCGCAGCACCCGCGCGTCTTCGTGGTCTCCGCCGCCACCCCCTGAACCCGCCGCCGGGCGGGCCGCGAGGCGCGGTCAGGGCCGTTGTCGGACCCCGCCCGTATTCTCGGCAGCGAGCTGAGCGGACTGCCGGACGGTGAGGGGAGGCGGAGCGGATGACCCACGGCACGGCCCGGGGCCGGACCGAGGACGGAGAGGCCGGAGTCGCGGACGGGCCCGGTGACACGACCCTGGACAGGGACGGGAGCAGGGACAGGGACAGGAGCAGCAGGGGCAGGGGCAGGGACGGAGCCGCGGACGGGTCCGGGAACACGACCCGGGACGCGTCCGGCGACCGAGCCGAGGACCTCCCCCGCGGCCCCGCCGTGCCCGAGGCGCTGACCAGGCTCCCCGCCCTCTTCCTGCCCGGTGAGGTACCCCGCGCGGGGCGCCTCGCCTTCTGGGACCCGGACGGCGGGCCGCTGCCGCCCGGCGAGCACACCGAGCTGAAGGTGGTCCGGCCCCGGGGCACCACCGTCCGTACCGCCACCGTCCCCGCGCTTCTCCTCGGCCTCGGCCGGGCGCTCCCGCTGCTCGTACGCTCCCGTACCGCGGCCGGCACCCACCCCGCCACCGCCTGCTGGGGCGGCGCCGCCCTGCACGCCCTGCGCCTGGTCGCCCGCGGGCGGCTGCTCCCGGGCCTGACCGCCGAGGGCGCGGACGCCTGGCGCGCCGGGCCCCTGGACCCCGAGGACCTCGCCCACCTGCGCTCCCTCGCCGCCGCCCTGCCGCCCGAGGGGCACGCCGCCCCGCTGCCCGGCCGGGGGCCCCTGCGGCTCCCGGCCCCCGAGGCACTGGTCCGGGCCTTCGTCGACGCGGTCGCCGACACCCTGCCGCGGACCCCGGCCGCCGCCCCGGCCCACGGCGCCCCCTTCGCCGCGCGGGCCCCGCGGAAGCTGCCCGGCGCCCGCGCCTGGGCCGCCGAGGTCGCCGCCGGGAACGACGCGGGCACCGCCCTGTCCCTGCGCCTCGACCTGGCGCCGCTCGCCGCCTTCGAGGGGGAGGGGCGCGGCGCCGCCGCCGTCCTCCAGGTGCACAGCCGCGCCGACCCCGCCCTGGTCCTCGACGCCGCCGCGCTCTGGGCCGGCGAGGGCGAGCACACCTTCGGCCCCCGCGCCCGCGTCGACGCCGCGCTGGCCCTGCGCCGGGCGGCCCGCGTCTGGCCGCCCCTTGAACGCCTCGGCGAGCGCGAGGTCCCCGACGTACTCTCCCTCGACGACGAGGAGCTCTCCGACCTGCTCGGCGCCGCGGGCAGCAGGCTCGCCGCCGCCGGGGTGGCCGTGCACTGGCCCCGCGAGCTCACCAGGGAGCTGACCGCCGCGGCCGTGGTCCGCCCGGCGCCCGGCTCCGCGACCGACGGCACCGGCTTCCTCGACAGCGAGCAACTCCTGCAATTCCGCTGGCAGTTGGCGCTGGGCGGCGAGGAGCTGACCGAGTCCGAGATGGACGCGCTCGCCGAGGCGCACCGGCCCGTGGTCCGGCTGCGCGACCAGTGGGTGCCCGTGGATCCCGCCCTGGTACGCCGCGCCCGCAAGCGGCACCTCGGCCTCCTCGACCCGGTGGACGCCCTCTCCGCGGCGCTCAGCGGCAGCGCCGAGGTGGACGGCGAGCGCGTCGACATCGTCCCCACCGGCGCCCTCGCCGCGCTGCGCGAGCAGCTCACCTCCGGGGTGCCGCCCGTCGAGGCGCCGCCCGCCCTGCACGCCCGGCTGCGCGACTACCAGCTCCAGGGCCTGGCCTGGCTGGACATGATGACCCGCCTCGGCCTCGGCGGCTGCCTCGCCGACGACATGGGCCTCGGCAAGACGGTCACCCTGATCGCCCTGCACCTGCGCCGGGCCCGCCCCGAGCCGACCCTCGTGGTCTGCCCCGCCTCCCTGCTCGGCAACTGGCAGCGCGAGATCGCCCGCTTCGCCCCCGGCGAGCCGGTACGCCGCTTCCACGGCCCCGGCCGGGGCCTCGACGACCTCTCCGGCGGCTTCGTCCTCACCACCTACGGCACCCTGCGCTCCGCCGCCGAGAAACTGGCCGCCCAGCCCTGGGGCCTGCTCGTCGCCGACGAGGCCCAGCACGTGAAGAACCCCCGCTCGGCGACCGCCCGCGCGCTGCGCACCGTGCCCGCCCCGGCCCGGGTCGCCCTCACCGGCACCCCCGTGGAGAACAACCTCTCCGAGCTGTGGGCGCTGCTCGACTGGACCACCCCCGGGCTCCTCGGCCCGCTCACCTCCTTCCGCGCCCGGCACGCCAGAGCCGTGGAGACCGGCGAGGATCCCGAGGCCGCCCACCGCCTGGCCCGGCTCATCGGCCCCTTCCTGCTGCGGCGCAAGAAGTCCGACCCGGGGATCGTCCCCGAGCTGCCGCCCAAGACCGAGACCGACCACCCGGTCCCGCTCACCCGCGAACAGGCCTCCCTCTACGAGGCGGTGGTCCGCGAGTCGCTGGCCGCCATCGAGCAGGCGAAGGGCATCGGCCGCCGCGGCCTGGTCCTCAAGCTCCTCACCTCCCTCAAGCAGATCTGCAACCACCCCGCCCAGTACCTGAAGGAGGCACCCTCCGCGGGCGGGCCGCCGCGCACCGCGGGCCGCTCCGGCAAGCTCGCCCTGCTCGACGAACTCCTCGACGTGGTCCTCGCCGAGGACGGCTCCGCCCTGGTCTTCACCCAGTACGTGGGCATGGCCCGGCTCATCACGGCCCACCTCGCGGCCCGCGCGGTCCCCGCCGCCCTCCTCGACGGCAGCACCCCGGTGGCCCGGCGGGAGCACCTGGTCGACCGCTTCCAGGACGGCGCCGTCCCGGTGCTCGTCCTCTCCCTCAAGGCCGCGGGCACCGGACTGAACCTCACCCGCGCCGGACACGTGGTGCACTTCGACCGCTGGTGGAATCCGGCGGTCGAGGACCAGGCCACCGACCGCGCCTACCGCATCGGCCAGACCCAGCCCGTACAGGTGCACCGGCTGCTCACCGAGGGCACCGTCGAGGACCGCATCGCCGAGATGCTGGCCGCCAAGCGCGCCCTGGCCGACGCGGTACTCGGCTCCGGCGAGGCCGCCCTCACCGAGCTCACCGACCGCGAGCTCACCGACCTGGTCTCCCTGCGGAGGCCCCGATGAGCCCCGCGGGCGGCGAGCCCGGGGCCGCCGACGAGGCGCGCCGGGCCCTGCGCGCCGCTCGCGACCGGGCGCCGACCGCGAGCCCGGCGGCACCCGTGCGGCCCGCGCGCCGCCGCCCCGTCGTCCCCGCCGCCGTACCCCCGGAGCTGCACCGCACCTTCGCCCCCGACCCTCCCGCGGGCTCCTCGCCCCGGGCCCTGCCGCGCGAACTCCGGGCCGCCGGGCGGCAGTCCGGGGCCCCGGACCGGTCCCGCCGCACCGCCGACCCGGGGGCACCGCACTCCTGGTGGGGCCGGGCCTGGCTCACCGCGCTGGAGGAGAGGGCGCTCGACCCGGCGCGGCTGCGGCGCGGCAGGGAGTACGCGGCGGCGGGCCGGGTCGACACGGTCAGCGTCGCCCCGGGCCGGCTCCTCGCCTATGTGCACGGCAGCAGACCCCGCCCCTACCGCGCCCTGATCCGCCTGCGCACCCTGGACACCGCCGAGTGGGACGACTTCCTGGACGCCGCCGCGGCCGCCCCCGCCCACCTCGCCGCCCTCCTGGACGGCGAGCTCCCGGCCGCCCTCGCGCAGGAGGGCCCGCTCCTGCCGGGCCCCGGCGAGCTGCGCGCGGAGTGCAACTGCCCCGACGACGGACTGCCCTGCAAGCACGCGGCGGCGCTGTGCTACCGCGCCGCGGCCATCCTCGACGGCGACCCCTTCGCGCTCCTGCTCCTCCGCGGCCGCGGCGAGCGCGACCTCCTGGACGAACTGACCCGCCGCGGCACCGCCCTGCGCACCGAGCAGGACCCCGGCGAGGAGGCCTTCCCCGGGGTCCCGGCCCGCGAGGTCCTCGCCGGACCCGCGCCGGGGCCGCTGCCCGCCCCGCTGCCACCGCCCGCGAACCCGGGCCACCCTCCGGCGTACCCGGCGGTCGAGGGCGGCCCCGACCCCTTCGCCCTCGACCAGCTGGCGGGCGAGGCCGCCGCCCGCGCCCACGCCTGGCTGCGCACCGGCGAGGACCCGCTCGCCGGACTCGGGCTCTGGCAGGACGCCGTCCGCCTGGCGGCCGCCCGCCCCGGCTCCGGACTCACCGGCGCGGGCCGGGCCCTGTACGTCTCCCTCGCCGAGGCGGCCGGCCGCACCCCCGGGGACCTCGCCCGCGCCGTCGCCGCTTGGCGCCAGGGCGGCCCCGACGCCCTCGCCGTGCTGGAGGAGGAGCCCTGGGACCCCCCGGCAGGCCGCTTCGACCGCGCCCGCCCGGTCCTGCGCGCCGCCGGTCACCCCGTCTTCCGCCCCTGGCACAACCGCCTCAGCCACCCCTCGGGCACCCTCCAGCTGCGCCTCGGCCGCGAGGGCCTCTGGTACGCCTACGAGTCCGAGGCGGGGGAGGAGGACTGGTGGCCGCGGGGCACCGCGGACCCGGACCCGGTCACGGCGCTGACGGCGGAGTGAGCGGGCCCGGTGCGGGTGCCGCCGAGTGGTGCGCGGGCGGCCGAGCGACCAGGCTGGGCACGTCAGCGGTGGCCCGCCGTCTCGAAGGCTGAGGACCGGCACCGCGTCGGCACGCCCGGGACGGACAGCGGAAGGCGGGACCATGGAGCGCAAGCTGCTCGGCATCTACCTCAACGACCACCTCGCCGGGGCCAGCTTCGGGGCCGGACTCGCCGACCGCATCGCCCACCGCCACCGGGACTCGGCGGCCGGGCCCGAACTGGCGCGCCTGGCCCGGGAGATCACCGAGGACCGCCGCGCACTCCTCGACGTCATGGCCGCACTCGGCGTCCCCGCCCGCCGCTACAA
This sequence comes from Streptomyces physcomitrii, assembly GCF_012273655.1. Classification (GTDB taxonomy): domain Bacteria; phylum Actinomycetota; class Actinomycetes; order Streptomycetales; family Streptomycetaceae; genus Streptomyces; species Streptomyces physcomitrii. The sequence continues at coordinate 97,080 of NZ_JAAWWP010000016.1, forward strand.
GGTCTACGGCGGCCGGGTCGCCGAACGCCTCGGCCTCCTCAAACTCAACGGCTCGCTGTACCGGCGCTCCGGACTCAGCACCGTCATCGAACTGGAGACCCTGCGGCTCGGCGTGGAGGGCAAGTCCCTGGTCTGGCGCACCCTCCTCGACGTCGAGGAGGCGCGGGCGGACCTGGACCGCCCCCGGGTGCAGACCCTCCTCGACAGGGCACGCGCCCAGATCGACCTCCTCGCGGGCCTGCGGACCACCGCCGCCGTCCGCGTCTTCCAGAGCCTGCCCGGAGTCTGAGCGGTTCTGCCGGGTTCGGATCAGTAGCGCCTCTTCCGGACGCCCCTGGGCACCTCTGGACGACTCCGGGAGCCCTGTCCCGGTCGCGGTCCACCGGGCCGCCTCGACGCGTGTTCCGCCGCGCCGGTCACTCCCCGCCATTGTTCGCTCTCGGCTACGCACAGTCTTCGTCAAGCCGCTTCCCCGCCGGTACGGCACCGGGCAGACTCCGGACGTCGAACGGGGAGGGGCCCCGTCGCCAGGGGTGACCCCTGCCACGTACCGCATGCCCTCGCTCGGGGACGGGCAGCGGAACCCCCAGGGACAGGCAGAACGAGAGGCAGCCATGGACGTCAGCGCGCATATCGAGGCCGTCTACGCGGAGGTTCGCCGGCGCGACCCCGGCGAGCCGGAGTTCCACCAGGCAGCGGCCGAGGTGCTGACCTCGCTCACGCCCGCGCTCGAACGGCACCCCGAGTACGCCGAGACCGGGATCCTGGACAGGCTCTGCGAGCCCGAGCGGCAGCTGATGTTCCGGGTGCCCTGGGTCGACGACCAGGGCTCGGTACGGGTCAACCGGGGCTTCCGGGTGGAGTTCAACAGCGCTCTCGGCCCGTACAAGGGCGGCCTGCGCTTCCACCCGAGCGTGAACCTCGGCATCGTGAAGTTCCTGGGCTTCGAGCAGATCTTCAAGAACGCGCTGACCGGGATGGCGATCGGCGGCGGCAAGGGCGGCTCGGACTTCGACCCCAAGGGCCGCTCGGACGGCGAGGTCATGCGCTTCTGCCAGTCCTTCATGACCGAGCTCCACCGCCACCTGGGCGAGCACACCGATGTGCCCGCCGGGGACATCGGCGTCGGCGCACGGGAGATCGGCTACCTCTTCGGCCAGTACAAGCGGATCACCAACCGCTACGAGTCCGGGGTCCTCACCGGCAAGCCGGTGGCCTGGGGCGGCTCCCAGGCCAGGACCGAGGCCACCGGCTACGGCGCGGTCTACTTCGCCCAGGAGATGCTCGCCACCCGCGGCGAGGGATTCGAGGGGCGCCGGGTGGTTGTCTCCGGGTCCGGCAACGTGGCCGTGTACGCGGTGGAGAAGGTGCACGACCTCGGCGGGCGCGTGGTGGCCTGCAGCGACTCCTCCGGGTACCTCGTCGACGAGGACGGCATCGACCTGGAGCTGCTCAAGGAGATCAAGGAGGTGCGCCGCTCCCGGATCTCCGCCTACGCGGAGGCGAAGCCCGGCGCGCGCTTCTCGGCCCGGGGCACGGTCTACGACGTACCGTGCGAGATCGTCCTGCCCTGCGCCACCCAGAACGAGCTGCGCCGCGAGGACGCGGTGGCCCTGGTGAAGAAGGGCGTCCGCGCCGTCGCCGAGGGCGCCAACATGCCCTGTACCGCCGAGGCGGTGGACGTCTTCCAGGAGGCCGGGATCCTCTTCGGTCCCGGCAAGGCCGCCAACGCGGGCGGCGTGGCCACCTCCGCGCTGGAGATGCAGCAGAACGCCTCCCGCGACAGCTGGACCTTCGAGGAGACCGAGTCCCGCCTCGCCAAGGTGATGCGCGGCGTCCACGCCCAGTGCCGCGAAACCGCCGAGGCCTACGGCGGCAGCCCGGACGACTACGTACGCGGCGCGAATGTCGCGGGGTTCCTGAAGGTGGCCGAGGCCATGACGGCTCAGGGGGTCATCTAGGGTTCCGGCGGATCAGGGAGGGATCAGGCGGGCGGGGGCGCGACGAGAAGCCGCGGGGTATCGTCGCAGCCCCCACCGACCGGCCGCTCCCCGAGACGATGACCCAGCACCAGGAACCCGAACGCACCCCCGACGGCCACTTCGTGGTCATCCGCGGCCGCCGCTGGCGGGCCACGGACCCCGCCGTGCCCGAGGACGCGGCGGCCCGGCTCCGTTCCCACCTGATGGCCGCGCGGTCCGCCGTCGGGGTGGCGAAGCGCCGCGGTGACGAGGCGGCGGAGCGCTCGGCCCGCGCTCGTGTGCACCGGGCGAAGGTCGCGCTGGGGGAGCGGGGCACCCCGCCGTGGTGGGAGCAGAACGAGGCCGAACGCAGGCGCCGTTGGGAGGACGGGCTGCGGGGCCTCGACAGCTGAGGGACTGAGGGGCTGAGGGACTGAGGGACGCCTGCGGGGCGGCGGGCGCGGACGGGGTGTAGGGCGGCCCGGATCGCCTACCGCTTTCCGTCCCGTTCCGTGTTCCGTGCTCCTCCGTCAGCTCTTCGCGCCCCGCGCCCCCCGCCCCTCCCGAAGAGAGAGCAGCGGCAGCCGGCGCCGTGGAGCGCGTTCCCCGGGGGTGCGTCGGCGGGCGGCGGCGAGCAGGGCCGTGGTGTCGGTGAGTTTGACGCGGGGGCGGCCCTCGCGGTGGCCGTTATCGCGTTCGGCGCGGTCGATGGCCCGCCAGTCGGCCAGGCCGAGGGCGCCCGGAGTGGCGCGTACCGGTCCGCGGAGCCCCGGGGCCTCGGGCAGACGCCCGGCGGTGAAGTCGTCGAGGAGGGCGGCCACGGTCTCCTGGGCGCAGGTCTTGTTGGTGCCGATGAACCCGCTGGGGCCGCGCTTGATCCACCCGGCCACGTACACCCCGGGGGCCACCCGGCCGCCCTGGTGCGGGACCGTGCCGCTCGCCTCGTCGAAGGGGAGCCCGGGCACCGGCAGGCCCCGGTAGCCGACCGCCCGGAGGACGAGAGAGGCGTCGAGGACCTCCCGCTCGCCGGTCGGGACCGCGCGTACCGTGCCGTCCTCCCCGGTGTGCAGCCGGGTGCGGGCGATCTCCAGGCCGGTCACCCGGTCCTCGCCGAGGATCCGGGCGGGGGCGGTGAGGAAGCGCAGGACGATGCGGCGGCGGCCCGGTACGGGCCTGCGGGCGGCGAGTCCGGCGAGGACGCGGGCCTTGGCGGAGTCTCCCGCGAGTGCTTCTCCGGGCGCGCCCTCGACCAGGACGTCGACCCCGTCCAGGGCGGCCAGCGCGAGGAGTTCGGGCAGGGTGAAGGAGGCCTGCCCGGGTCCCCGGCGGCCGAGGACCACCACCTCGCGGATCCCGCTCGCGCGCAGGGCGGTGAGCGCCTCGTCGGAGATGTCGGTACGGGCCAGTTCCTCGGGGTCGGCGGTCAGCACCCGGGCCACGTCCAGGGCCACATTGCCGTTGCCGACCACCACCGCGCGCTCGCCGGTCAGGCGGTGCCCGGCCCCGGCGCGGTCGGGGTGGCCGTTGTACCAGGCCACGAAGTCGGTGGCGCAGACGCTGCCGGGCAGGTCCTCGCCGGGGATGCCGAGCCGCCGGTCGCCGGAGGCGCCGACCGCGTAGACCACGGCGTGGTAGTCGCGGACCAGGTCCTCGTGGTCCAGGTCCCGGCCGACCTCCACGTTGAGCCGGTAGCCGAAGCCGGGCTGCCCCTCGATGGCCCGGAACAGCTCGGTGACCTTCTTGGTGTCCTGGTGGTCGGGGGCCACCCCGGCGCGCACCAGACCGTACGGGGTGGGCAGCCGGTCGAGGACGTCCACCGACACCCCCTGGTTCTTGAGCAGTTCGTCGGCCGTGTAGAGGCCGGCCGGTCCCGCGCCGACCACCGCCACCCGCAGCCCGGTGCGCGGGAGTTCGGCCTGCCGGGCGACCAGGGCCATCGGGGTCCGCCGCGGCTCCGGATCGTCGGCGTAGTAGGCGGCGTTGAGGTCGAGGAAGGGCTGCTCGGTCTCGGTCAGCGCGGTGTGCGGCTTCAGCGCGTCCACCGGGCAGGCGGTGGCGCAGGCGCCGCAGTCGACACAGGAGCGCGGGTCGACGTACAGCATCTCCGCCTCGGCGAAACCGGGTTCGCCGGGCGCCGGGTGGATGCAGTTGACCGGGCAGGCCAGGACGCAGGAGGCGTCGGCGCAGCAGGACCGGGTGACGACGTAGGGCATGAGGCTTCCCGGTGGCTCGGGCGGGGACGGGCGAAGACGGGCGAAGACGGAGGCAATCAGGCCGACGTGTTCGGAGACGTGCGGACGAAGCCGGGCTCGGTCGGGCGCGGACGGGTCGAGGTGCTCGGTCGGGGAATCAGGCGGACAGCGCCGGGGGTTCGCCGCGGAAGCGGGAGGGGCGGCCGTCGATGCGCAGCGCCTTCCAGATCCGGCGCGAGACCGGGTTCATCAGGCCGCTGTCCTCGGCGAGCATCCGTACGTCGCTGAAGAGGTCGCGCAGCATCTTGCGGCCCTCGGGGCTCTTCCAGAAGATCTCCCGGATCACCCGGCGGGGCACGCCCATCTGGCGCGTGACCCGCTTGTCCGGGATGGCGATGACATCGCCGAGGGCGCGCATCACGAGCGGGAAGGCGAGGGAGAGCAAGCCCCTGCGGAAGGCGCCCAGTCGAGGGGTCTTGGTGCGCAGGAACTCGTGCGCGAAGGAGATGTGGCGGGCCTCCTCGGCGACATGGATCTGCATGATCCGCTGGAGTAGCGGGTGCGCGGGGCCGCCGGAGCGCAGGATCGCCTTCTGGATGTGGTCGATGGGCTCCTCACCGGCGAGGACCCCGGTGAAGAAGACCTCGGGCCACAGCGAACCGGCCAGCGGCAGGAAGCGGCTGACCACCCGGAAGGCGGGGCGCCCGCCGGGGACGTCGCAGCCGGAGCGGTTGACGAACTCCTGGAACATCTGGGTGTGATGGGTCTCCTCGGTGCACTCGTGGGTGAGGTACCGGAACTCCGCCCGCCCGTTGGGCAGGTTGAAGAGGTAGTCCATCGCGCCCCGGATGAGCACGTTCTCGAACTGCATGCCGACCCTGGCGACATTGGCCATCCGGATCAGGCCGATCTCGGCCTGCCGCTCCACGGGCAGATCGCGGTACCAGGGGTGGCGGCCCAGCGGGTCGGCTTCGGGAAGGACCCAGCGGGGGTCCTTCTTGTCCACGGCCCAGTCCGGGTTGTCCCAGTCGATGTCGGTGAAGGCGTCGAAGTGGGTGTGCACCGAGCCCTCGGACAGGGTCCTCAGCACATCCTCGTACGTCTGCTGCCTGGTCATCGGCGGTCCTCGGCTTCCTTCGCGGGTGGGCGGGCGGCGGGCCGTGCTCAGGCCACGCGGGCGGTGCTGTCCGCCTGCGCGGACCTCGGCTCCCCGCCCGCGGGGGCGGCTCCCGGCCGGGAGCCGAAGCGCAGGGCGGGGTCGGCGATCGGGGAGCGGCTCAGGGCCCGCCGGTCGCGGTAGTAGTTGTTGAGGATCTTCCACGGGGCGCGGGTGCCCTGCCGCGGCATCACGGCGTCCCCGCGCTGGATGTAGCCGGAGTTGAGCGAGTCGCCCATCGCGGACTCCGCGGCCCGGTCGGACTCGGTCGCGACCGCGGTGACCTGCTCGTGGCCCTGCTCGCGCATGTACGTGAGCAGCCGGGCCACATAGTCGGCCGCCATGTCCGCCTTCAGCGTCCAGGAGGCGTTGGTGTACCCGAGGATGATCGCCAGGTTCGGGATGCCGTCGAGCAGCACCCCCTTGTAGATCACGTGGTCGCGGGTGGCGATGGGCCGCCCGTCCACCTCCAGCGCGGCGCCGCCGGCGAGCTGCACCCGCAGACCGGTGGCGGTGACGATGACGTCCGCCTCGATCTCCTCGCCGGACTTCAGGCGGATGCCCTTCTCGGTGAAGGTCTCGATGTGGTCGGTGGCCACCGAGGCGCGGCCGCTGCGCAGCGTCTTGAACAGGTCGCCGCTCGGCACCACGCACAGCCGCTGGTCCCAGGGCTTGTACGAGGGCGTGAAGTGCCGCATGTCGATGTTCGGGCCCAACTGCGCCCGTACACCGGCGAGCAGCACCTTGCGCATCAGCCGGGGCGCCTTGCGGCAGGCCGCGTACAGACCGCGCTGCAGGGCGATGTTGCGCCGCCGCCCGAGGTCGTAGACCAGCTTGGCCGGGACGCGCAGCTTGCGCAGCACCACCGAGACCGGGTCGTGGGTGGGCAGCGTCATGATGTACGTGGGCGAGCGCTGGACCATGGTGACGTGCGCCGCCTCCTCCGCCATCGCGGGCACCAGCGTGATGGCGGTGGCGCCGCTGCCGATGACGACCACGCGCTTGCCCCGGTAGTCCAGGTCCTCGGGCCAGTGCTGCGGGTGCACCACGGTCCCGGTGAAGCGCTCCTCGCCGGGGAACTCGGGGCGGAAGCCCTCGTCGTAGTCGTAGTAGCCGGTGGCGTTGACCAGGAAGCGGCAGGTGTGCAGCTCGCTCTCGCCGGTGGCCTCGTCGTGGGCCTCCACCGTCCACAGCCCGTCCTCGCTCGACCAGGACGCCCGTACGGCCCGCCGCCCGAAGCGGATGTGCTCGACGACGCCGTGCTCCCCGGCCGTCTCCTGCACGTACTCCCGGATGCCGGGGCCGTCGGCGAGGATCTTGGTGCCGTGCCAGGCGCGGAAGCGGTAGCCGAAGGTGTACATGTCCGAGTCCGAGCGGACCCCCGGGTAGCGGAAGAGGTCCCAGGTGCCGCCGATGCGGTCCCTGCGCTCCAGGATCGTGTAGGACAACCCCGGGTCGGCCTCGGCCAGATGGCAGGCCGCGCTGATGCCGGACAGCCCCGCGCCGAGGATCATCACGTCGACGTGCTGCTGCTTCATGTACTGCTCCTCTGGTCCTTCGTGCGATGCGGCCGGTACGGCACGGGTGTCCCGGCGGTGCTCGCCGGGCGGGGCCACCGGGCCCTGACCGCGGCCGGGCCCCCGGGGCGCGGCACCGGGCGGTGCTCCGGGGCGGTGTTCTGGATCGGCGGTCGGCCGACAAGTTAGTGTTACCCGAGGTAGCACTAAAGTACCTGCGACATCCTGTTTCAGATATCGCTCGGCTGTGTGAGCTGGGTCACGCGAGGGCGGGGGAGAGTCCCGGCGCCGAAGGTGCCCGGACGGGGAGCGTGGGAGGGGCGGCGGCTCAGTCGCCCAGGAGTGCGGACACCCGCTGATCCGGGGCCAGTTGGACGCCGAGCGCCCGCAGATTGCCGTCCAGCACCGCCCAGACCGAGCGGGTGAGGAACTCGGCGAGCGGCGCCGAGGCAGCCGTGTCCGGCCTGCCCGCCAGCCAGTTGTCGACGGTGGCGTCCACGAAGCCGACGAGGCCGGAGGCGAGCGGCACGGCGAGACCCGCGTCGTCCTTGCCGAGGGCGCGCAGCACCGCCTTGAAGACCGTGCCCGCGCGGTGCGCGATCACCGCCTTGGTGCCCTCGGTGTCGGGCGACCTGCCGCCGTGCTCCCCGGCCGAGAGGAAGGCGTACCGCTGCGGATGCGCGGCGATCCAGCCCAGATAGGCGTCCACCGAGCGGCGGATCGCGCACAGGACGGTGCCGTCGGGCTCCAGCGTCGGGCCCAGTTCGGCGAGCAGTGAGTCGAGGGCGCGCCTGCGGATCCGGCCGTCGAGGTCGGCGCGGTCCCGGAAGTGCCGGTACACGGCGGAGCGCGGTGCGCCGATCCGCTCCGCGATGCGCCGGACCCCGACCTCGGGCCCCTCCTCGTCGATGGCCGCGAGGGCCGCGTCCAGGATCTCGCCCCGCCGCCGGGCGCGGTGCGCCTCCCACCGGGTCGACCGCCCGTCGGCCCCGCTCCGCGGCGTCTGATCGGGCTCCTCCACCGGGGCAGCATATCCGCGTACGGAACAGGGGAACCGGGCCCGTCCGCGGCCTCGGACCTCCGGCGTATCGCCGCCGGGACCTCCGGTGGCTACGCGCAGCAGACCAACGGCCTGCGCGCGCACAACGCCCCGGACATCCCGCAAACCGAGTACCAGGCGCTGCCGGGGGCCGACGTACTCAGCCTGCACGCGCCGTCCCTGCCCGAGTCCCACCACCTCATCGACGCCGCGGAATTGGCCGCCCTGCCCCCGGAGCCGTCCTGGTCGACACGGCCCGGGGCGCCCTCGTCGACACCGCCGCGCTGACCGAACTGGAGCGCTACGCCGCGGGCCTGCCCCCGCTGGCGCCGGTGACACCGGGTGCCTTCGCGGTCCAGGCGTAGGCGCCCCCGGAGCGAGGAGGGAGCGGCGGGATCAGTCGCGCAGGGTCTTCAGCCGCTCGGTGGCCTCGCGCAGCACGCCGTCCTGTTTGCAGAACGCGAAACGCACCAGGCCCCGACCGGTGCCGGGATCGTCGTAGAAGACGGAGTGCGGTACCGCCACCACCCCGCACCGCTCCGGCAGCCGCAGGCAGAAGGTGACGTCGTCCTCCTCGCCCAGGGGCCCGATGTCCGCGGTGACGAAGTAGGTGCCCTGGGGCCGGTACACCGTGAAGCCAGCCTCCTCCAGACCGGCCGACAGGATCTCCTTCTTGCGGCGCAGGTCCTCGCGCAGGGCGGAGAAGTGGGTGCCGGGCAGGCGCAGCGCCTCGGCCACCGCGTGCTGGAAGGGCCCCGAACTGACGAAGGTCAGATACTGCTTCGCCGTCCGGACGGCGCTCACCAGTGCGGCGCTGCCGGTCACCCAGCCGACCTTCCAGCCGGTGAAGGAGAAGGTCTTGCCCGCGGAGGAGATCGAGACGGTCCGCTCCCGCATCCCGGGGAAGGAGATCAGCGGATGGTGGGCGCCCTCGAAGACGAGGTGTTCGTAGACCTCGTCGGTGACCACCAGCAGGTCGTGGGCGACCGCCAGTTCGGCGACGGCGCTCGCCTCGGCGCGGGTGAGGACCGTGCCGGTCGGGTTGTGGGGCGAGTTCAGGAGCAGCAGCCGGGTGCGGGGCGTGAGGGCGTCCCGGAGGGCGTCGAGGTCGGGGCGGAAGTCCGGCGCCCGGAGCGGAAGGGGGACATGGCGGGCCCCCGCCATGGCGATACAGGCCGTGTACGAGTCGTAGTAGGGCTCGAAGGCGATCACCTCGTCGCCCGGTTCCAGGAGGGCGAGCATCGAGGCGGCGACCGCCTCGGTGGCCCCCGCGGTGACCAGGACCTCGGTGTCCGGGTCGAAACACGTTCCGTAGAAGCGTGCTTGGTGCGCGGCGACCGCCTCGCGCAGCTCCGGTACACCGGGGCCGGGCGGGTACTGGTTGCCGCGGCCGTCGCGCAGCGCGCGGACGGCCGCCTCGCGGATCTCCTCCGGCCCGTCGGTGTCGGGGAACCCCTGGCCCAGATTGATCGCTCCCGTGCGCTGTGCCAGGGCGGACATCTCGGCGAAGATCGTGGTGCCGAGTCCGTCGAGCCTGCGGTTGAGCAAGGGCCTTTTCATGGTGACTTCCCGCTTCGTCGATACCTGCCGGGGGCCCCGCCGCGCGGCGGGCAGGGCCGGATTCCAAGGTCAGCGGCCGCCCTTCTCGCGGTAACCGGCTTCCTGCATCCGGTACATCGAGGCATAGCTGCCGTCCTTCGCCATGAGGTCCGCGTGGCTGCCCTGTTCGACGATGCTTCCCCGGGAGAGGACGACGATCAGATCGGCCATGCGCACCGTGGAGAAGCGATGGGTGACCATCAGGGTCACGGTGCCGTGCCGGGCGCCGGTGACCCGGGCCAGACGGGCCTGGCGCCGGTGGAGTTCGTACTCGCTGCGGGCGTCGAGCGAGGCCGTCGGTTCGTCCAGGACGCACAGCAGCGGGGCCCGCCGCATGCCCGCCCGGCTCAGCGCGAGGCGCTGCCACTGACCGCCGGACAGCTCCTCCCCTCCGAACTCGCTGCCCAGCTGGGTCTCCAGGCCCGCGGGCAGCGCGGACACGAACTCCCGGGCGCCGCCCGCGGTGAGCGCCTCGGTGATCCGCTCCCGGTCGTCCAGGGCCGACAGCTCACCGGCTCCCACCGCCTCGCGGGCGAGGAAGGCGAAGCGGGCGTGGTCCTGGAAGCCCGCGGTGATCTTCGCCCACCAGGCCGGTGCCGGTATCCGCCCGAGCGGCACCGCGTCCACCAGGATGCTCCCCCCGGTGGGTTCGTACAGCCCGCACAGCAGCTTGACCAGACTCGTCTTGCCCGCTCCGTGCTCACCGACGAGCGCCACCGTGGCGCCCGCGGGAAGCAGGAGGTCGATGTCGCGCAGCACCGGGGCCTTGCTGCCCGGATACCCGAAGGAGAGGCCGCGCAGGGCGATCCCTTCCCGCAGGGCGCTGGGAGGCGGGAGACGGGTGCCACCGCTGCCGGGGGGACGGCCGCTGCCGACGCGTGTCAAGTAGCAGTAGGACTCCAGCAGATGGACGCCGTCCGCCGCCTGGCGCAGCGTGGCCATGGTCCCCTCCGCCTGGGTGCGCAGCGTCGTGGTCAGGGTGAGCAGGACGAGTACGTCGGCGGGCGCCAGGTCGCCCGCGCCGACCGACCGCACCAACAGGAGCAGGGCGAGGGTGTTGCCGGCGGCGAAGACCGCCCAGCCGGTGACCGACAGCCCGGCCGCGCGCCACTGGGCCCTCTCCTGGCCGGTCAGCAGCGCGGTCCACGCCCCATGTGCCCTGGCCCGCAGGGTCTCGTGGGCGCCCGCGATCCGGATCTCCATACCGGGCGCCGGCTCGGTGAGCAGGTGGTGGAGGTGTTCGGCGAGCCGGGCGTGCGGCGCGGTCCTCTTCAGGGCACCGCGTATGTGGTGCTGCCCCCGGCGGGAGAGCAGCAGCGCGGGCACCAGCCCGGCGGCGACGGCGAGCAGCGGCGGGGCGATGAACGCCATCACGACGAGGACCGCCGTCAGCCGGGTGAGCGCGGAGAGGACCTCCACCGAGAGCCAGGCGGAACGGGCGATGACGTCGCCTCCGCCTCTGACCAGGTCGACGTGGTCGGCGTACTCGGGCTGTTCGAGCCGGGCCAGGTCCTCCAGGCCCGCGACGAGCGCGAGGACACGGCTGTTCAGCTCCAGTCCGGTGGACTCGGCGAGCAGATAGACGAGGTTGGTACGGGCGCTGACTCCGGCGGTGCTCAACGACCAGCACACGGCCGCCACCAGCGCGCCGGGGACCGCCCCCGGATAGTGGTGGGCAAGCGCCTGGTGGACGAACGACCGCAGCGCCAGGGCGAATCCGGCGACGGCGGCGATGTCGAGGGCGGTGACGCCGAGATAGGCCAGGACCAGCGCACGGCGGGACCGCCAGCCTTCCCGGAACAGCTCCGCGAGGACGGACAGGCGGTTCACGGATGCGCCTCCGGAGCCGGTCCGGGTACGAAGGGAAGATCCCCCGGCGGGTCCGCTTCGTCTTCGGTGAACCTCCGCGCCTGCAGGGTGAACATCTCGGCGTAGCGGCCGCCGAGCGCCATCAACTCCTCGTGGGTGCCCGATTCCGCGACCCTCCCCGCGTCGAGGAGGACGATCCGGTCCGCCCGGCGGACGGTGGCCAGGCGGTGGGAGATGAGCAGGACGCTCGCGTCCCGTGCCCGGTCGCCGATACGGGAGAAGAGCTCCAGCTCGGCGCGGATGTCCAGATGGGCGGTCGGCTCGTCGAGGATGAGCAGGCGCGCCCCGTGCGAGACGGCGTAGAGGGCCCGGGCGAGGGCGATGCGCTGCCACTGCCCGCCGGAGAGGTCGATTCCGTGCGGGTAGCCGCGGGCCAGGGGAGTCTCCCAGCCCAGCGGGGCCGCGGCCACCAGGTCCTCGGTTCCGGCTTCCCGGGCGGCCCGGTCCAGGGCCTCGGTGCTCGGCCGGTGCCCGGGCGCGCCGAGCGTCACATTGTCGGACAGCGGCAGCTCGTAGTGCACGAATTCCTGGAGGACCACGGACACCCGCGCGCGCCAGGCGCTCGGGGCGATCTCTTCCAGGGGGACGCCGTCCACGGTGATCCGTCCGGTCGTCGGTGCCAGCAGGCCGGTCAGGAGCTTGGTGAAGGTGCTCTTTCCCGCCCCGTTGACGCCCACCAGCGCCACCGTGGCCCCGGGTTCGATCTCCAGGTCGAGTCCGTCGAGGACCCGGCGCGCGGAGCCGGGGTAGGCGAAGCCGACCGACTCGAACCGGATCCGGGGGGCGCCCGCGGCGGGCGCCCCGCTCGCGAGCCCGCCCGAGGGGTACGGGTCCGCGTCGGCGAGGAGGGCCTCCAGACGGTCCACCGCCCGCAGCGCCGGCAGGCCCGCGAACTGCACGTCGTAGGAGTCGGCGTCCCAGCGGCTGACGCTCAGCACCGCCCAGAACATGCCCAGGTGGAGGGCGAATTCGCCCGGAGGCAGCCGGTCGCCCGCGGCGGCGAGGACGCCGAGGCCGAGCGCCGCGACGGGCGCCAGGACCAGTACCGCGCCGCCGAGCCGGCGCAGGAGCCGGAGCCGGACGCGCGCGACCCGGTCCGTACGGGCGGCCAGTACCTCGCGGAACCGGCCGATCGCCCAGGCGGACAGCCCGAAGACGCGGACCTCCTTCGCCGACCAGGAGGAGGCGGCCACCTCGGCCCAGTACTCCGCCCGCCGGGTGGCGGGCGCGAAGCCGCGGATCACCGCGTGCTGCTCCATCCAGTCCCGGCCGGTCGCGGCGCGCACCCCCATGGCCGCAGCCAGCGCCAGCAGCGCCAGGGGCCAGGAGAAGCAGGCGAGTACGAGGGCGGCGCAGCAGGCGCCGACGGTGCGGGTGCTGATCACGACCTGTCCCACCGCGCTGGTGCCGAAGGTGTAGGAGACCCAGCCGGGGAGCCCTTTGAGAGGGGCCGCCTGATCGAGTTCCTGCCGGACCGCGGGGTCGTCCAGGTGCCCGATGCCGCTGGGCGCGCCCATCAGGTCCGCCAGCCGCAGGCGGTGCCATCGGTCGATGCGGCGTGCGGCGCTGAACTTGACCGCACCGGCCAGGATTTCGGCGCTCTGCGACGCCAGCAGGGTGACGCACAGCGCGAGCGTGAGGCGGGTCAGCCCGCCGGTGTCCCGCGGGGAGGTCACCAGGTGCTGCACCAGAAGCCCGGTGAACAGGCCCACGGCGACGGGTGACAGGGCCCGTGCGAGATTCACCGCCCAGACCGCGGCCGCGAGGGGCCGGCCGGCCGAGCGCACCGAGGCGGCAAGTCGCCGCCGGAGACGCATCTCCGACCGCCGGGCCGCCGCGGACTCCCGCATCGGCCGCAGGCGAGCGGCCACAGCGTTCATCTGCGCATCCCTACTCTTCGTGGGGGCGGATCAGTACATCATCCGGGGGTCCCGGTAGTGCTTGAACTCCAGGAGGTTGTCGGTGGGATCGCGCAGGACCAGGGTGGTGTGCTCCTCGACCGTGCCCTCGAAGCGCAGCCGCGCCGCCTGGAAGACCGGGACCTTGCGGATCTCCACGAGGCGCAGCAGGTTGTCGAAGTCGGCGCGCTCGCGGAAGGTGATCCCGAAGTGCCGCGGATACAGGCGGGGTTCGGTGACCGGGGTCTCGGGCGCGAGATGGCAGACGACCTGGTCGCCGAAGAAGTCCAGGGTGATGCGGTCCTCGTAGCGGCGTGCGACGGGGCAGCCCAGCTGCCGCCAGTAGAAGTGGGCGGCTTCGTCCAGGTCGCGGGCGGGGATGGCCAGATGGAACGCGTCCCTACCGGTCCTCATAGGTGTCCTCCGGTGCGTGCTTGTGGAGCAGGTCGTCGAGCAGCGTGTCCGCGCGCAGTCCGAGGCGGAGCGTCTCCACCGCGGCGAGATCGCGGGGTGCGATGTTGCCGAGGTTGGCCTCCGGGCCCACCCGGCGGATGAAGTAGGTCTGCAGGGCCTTGTTCGGCGCCTCGAACACCAGCTTCTCGGTGTCGAATCCGGCCCGCAGGATGTCTTCGATCAGGCCGATGCGGAGCTGCCCGTCAGGCCGGCAGATGCCGCTCGACCCGCTCTCGCGCGCTTCGAGGATCACGCGTGAGGCGCCCGCCGAGAGGTCGTCGCGGATGGCGTCGATCCACTGGCTGGGGGAGAGCAGTTCGGAGCGGGGCTGGTCCTTGAAGCCCACCTCGGAGATCACGGTGAACTCGGCGGCCAGCTTCTCGATGAACTCCGCCTTGCGGGACGCGGAGAGGTCGATGGTGCCGTTGGACACCTCGACGTAGGGGCACTCGTGGGCGCGGCAGAGTGCGACGAAGCCCTCGGCCCGGTCCTGGGAGACGAACTTCTCGAACAGGGTCCCGCCGAACATGTACGGGATCCCGAGGCCGTTCAGCACGGCGGTCTTGCGGCTCAGCCGCGGGGTCACCAGGGCGGTGCCCCAGCCGAATTTGACGAGGTCCACGAGATGGCCGAAGTCGGCCATCGTGTCCTCGAACAGGCGCGAGGGCAGGCCGTTGTCGATGACCATCGTCAACCCGCGGGTGCGCGGCCTGTCCTGGCGGGCAGGGAGCTGAAGCGTGTGCGAGAACATCTGACCTCCAGGGGAACGGCTCACCGGACATCTCCGTCCTGGGTGCTCAGCAGCCGCTTCTGCACCTTGCCCAGCCCGTTGCGCGGCAGGGCGGCGACCAGCCGGATCTCGGCGGGTCGCTTGTAGTCCGTGAGCAGCCCGGCGAGATGGCGGCGCAGGGCGCGCACCTCGGTGCTGCCCGGTTCGGTGAGGACGACCCAGGCGGCGACCCGTTCGCCGAGCACCTCGTCGGGGAGCCCGGTGACCGCGGCCTCGGCGACCGCGGGGTGGGCGAGCAGCGCTGCCTCGACTTCTCCGGCCCCGACCCGGAAGCCGGACGTCTTGATCAGGTCGGTGCTGCGGCGGCCGAGCAGCCGCAGCGAGCCGCTGTCGTCGAAGCGCCCCAGGTCCCCGGTGGCGAACCAGCCCCCCGCGTCGAAGGCGGGCGGGCCGTCGAGGTAGCCGCTGAAGAGCTGCGGCCCCCGGACGTGGATCTCCTGGAATCCGCTGTCCTGCACCTCGCGCAGGTCGATCTGCACCCCGGGCAGCGGCGGTCCGACGGCCTCGGCGCTGCGCCGCGCCCCGAGCGGGGGCGAGGTGACCACCAGGGTCTCCGTCATGGCGTAGCGGTTGAGCACCTGGTGGCCGCTGAGCGCCTCGATCCGGGCGAAGGCCTCCGCGGAGAGCGCGGCGGCGCCCGAGACAAGCAGCCGGGCGCCCTTGAGCGCCCGCAGGTGTTCGTCGGAGCTGAGCGTCCACATCGTCGGTACCGCGAAGTAGAGGCTTCCGCCCTGCTGGGGCCGCAGTCCGCCGGGGCTGTAGTGCAGGGGCGAGCCGATCCGCAGGGGGCCGAGGCCGCCGAAGACGAGCCCGTGCACATGGAAGAAGGGGAGGGAGTGCACCAGCACGTCCGAGGGGTTCCACTCCCAGGCGTCGCCGAGCATGTCGAGATTGGCGGCGACGGCCCGCCGGGACAGCACCACCCCCTTGGGCGGGCCGGTCGATCCGGAGGTGTAGAGGATGAGGGCGGGGTCCTCGTCGGCAGCGGGCGCCGCGGGCAGCGGACCGCGGGCGGCCAGGTCGACCTGGCCGATCACCAGGTCCGCCTTGCTGTCGGACAGCAGATGCCGCTTCTCCTCCTCGCCGGCGTCCGGGTTCACCGGCACGGCTGCCGCCCCGGCGGCGAGCACACCGGCGACCGCCACCAGAGTGGAGAGTTCGGGCCCGGCCTCGACGGCGACCCGCCGGGCGCCGGCGACCCTCGCGGCCACGGCGCCGACGGCACCGGCGAGTTCGTCTCCTTGCAGCGACTGGGTCCCGCAGCGCAGCGCCGCCCGGCCCTCGTAGAGCGCGGGGAGAAGGCTGTCTCGGGCGGACGCTGTCGCCTCGGCCCTGTTCGGGTCGGACATCATGGGCGGACTTCCGATCTGTGGCGTGGACGGAACACGGTGCGGGGGCCGGTCATTCGGGGCCGGATCTGCTCAGCAGGTCTCCGTCCCGGCCGAGCGCGTACGCGACCGCCTCCTCGGTGGCGAGCGCGTGCCCCCA
The DNA here is from genome assembly GCF_012273655.1 of Streptomyces physcomitrii. Classification (GTDB taxonomy): domain Bacteria; phylum Actinomycetota; class Actinomycetes; order Streptomycetales; family Streptomycetaceae; genus Streptomyces; species Streptomyces physcomitrii. Next base: position 113,042 of record NZ_JAAWWP010000016.1, read on the forward strand.
GGCCCAGTGCGTACGAAACGGGCCGGCGCCCAGGGCGGTGCGCGCCCGGGCGATGTCCCCGGCGACCCGCTCCCGTACGGCGGGCGGCACTTCGGCCCCGAGCCGGTCGCGGATGCCGGTGGCGGCCGCGAAGAGCCGCACCGCGTCCTCGGTGCGGCCTGCCCCCGCGAGCGCCAGGGCGACACCCTCCAACGACTCGGAGACGCCGGGGAGTTCGTCCATCTCCAGGAGGACGGGCAGGGCGTCGGCGTGCCGTGCCACTGCCTCCCGGTACTCGCCCCTGCTCTGGGCGATCTCACCGATGCCCTGGAGCGCCTCGGTGAGTCCGTGCCCGTAGCCGCTCGCGCGCCAGATGGCCACGCACCGCCCGAACAGCTCCCGCGCCCGCTCCAGGTCGCCGAGTTCCTGACGGGCCATCGCCAGGGAGTGCGCGGCCGCCGCTACGGCGTCCTCGTCGCCGAGTTCCTCGAAGAGGGCCAGGCAGCGTTCGAGGGGCGCGCAGGCGGGCGGGTAGTCCCGCTGCGCCACCAGCGCGGCGCCGATGCCGTGCAGGCACTCCGCCTCCACGAGGGGTTCACCCGCGGCGGCCGCCAGGTCCCTGCCCTCGCTGTCCAGGCGGTGGGCCCGGGCGAAGTCCTCCCGGGTGAGCGCCAGCAGAGCCAGGTTGTGGAGCACCGAGGCGCGGGTGGCCGCGTCCTCCGGCTGCTCAAGGGCGGGCAGGGCCGCGAGGAACAGGGCTTCCGGGACGTCCGTCTCCCCCTCGTACAGCGCGTCGACCGCCACCTGGAGCAGCGGGGGGACACCGGCGTGGGGAACGCCGCCGCCGTCGGCGAGACGGGCGGCCTGCCGGGCGAGGTCGAGGAAGCGGTCCGTGCGGTCGGCGGCGTGGGCGGCCGCTGCCCTGCCGAGCACCGTGCCGAGGCCGTCCGGTGGCGTGGTGGTCATGGGGTCTCCCATCGGTTCGGGGAAGGGCGGTTCAGCCGCCCGGCACGGCCGATGCCAGCCGGGCGAAGGCCGAGGGAGTCACCGCGGTGAAACAGGTGCTGTCCCCGCAGGGCATCGCATGGCGGCGCAGCTGGTCGCGCAGGTCCTGGACGAGTGCGGAATCCCGGCCCCGCAGGCGGCCCGAGCGCAGTTCGAAGACGGTGAGCGGCGAGCCGTCCCCGGTGCGGAGGTCCGGACGGTCCTCCACCGTCACGAGCGCCAGCGGTTCCGCGCGCGGCAGCGGCGGCGGTGCGCCGTGGGGCAGCAGAACGGCCCGCAGTTCCTCGGAACCGTCGGCGAGGGCGACGCGCAGCTCCGCCGCCTCCGGGTCCCCCGCCTCCTCGGTGACGGCGCAGCCCTTCCACCTCAGCTCGCGCAGCCAGGTCCGCAGTACCTCGCGCACCGCCAGGTCGGCCGCGTCCCCGGTGACCGCCGTGCCGTCCAACTGCTTCTTGACCTTGGCGGGCACCCCTCCCACCAGGACGTCGCCCGGTACCGGACCGGTGACGACGGAGCCCGCCGCGACCATGGTGTTGTCGCCGATGGTCACTCCGGGCAGCAGGGTGACCTGGAAGCCGAGCCATACGTTCCGTCCGACGTGGACCGGTGCGTAGGCCGGTGCGACGCCGATCAGCGGGCCGTGGCCGAAGTGGTATCCGTGCGTCCACACGGCCAGATAGGAACCGGTGCCGACGTTGTCGCCCAGCACGATGCCGTGGTTGGCGTTGAGGATCGTGTGCTGCCCGACGGTGACCCGGTCACCGATCCGCACGGTGGCCGTGGACGTGGTCGTGCCGCCGTAGCCCACGCTCGTGCCGTCTCCCAGGTAGAGGAGGTTCCCGGCGGTGAAATCGCGGCACAGGATGTCCACGCCCGCGGAGACACGGGCCGCCCGCCCCGTCCACAGCCGCTCGGCGACCAGGGCGCGCACCCCCGCCGCGACCTCCGAGCCGGTGCCGAGCACGAGCGAGGAGGCGCGCAGGTCCGTGCCGGCTCCGATCCTGACGCCGTCGGCGAGGTCCACCTCGTCCCCCACGAGGACGGCGTCGTCACCGAGGTGTACGCCGCTGCCGATCCTCAACCGCCCGGCCCGTACGCGGACGTTGCGACCGACCACGCAGTCCGCGGGCACGGTGTCCAGGCTCTGTTCGGTGAGGTCGGAAACCGGCGAGAGGGTGTTCACGGTGTCTCCTTCGGGAGGGGGTGTCAGAGCCAGCGGGGCGGGAGGTCGAGCAGGACCCGTTCGCGTACGAGTCCTTCGAGCCGGGGGGAGGAGTCCATGGCGATGTCCGTGCCGATGCCCTCGGGGCGGCGCAGGCCGCGGAGGTAGGGCCAGGGCTCGACGTACTCGTCCTCGAACTTGGCGTTCGGCCACCTGGGAGCCGCGCCGTGCAGCAGGGGGTTGGCCCGCAGGGGCGTGCCCGGGGCCGGCAGGACGAGACGGGCGGACAGGCCCGGCGGTGTCCCGGGACCGCAGGCGAAGGCCAACGCGTCGGCCTCGCGCAGCGCCTTCCGGTCCGCGGGCCGGGGAGGCAGGCCGGTGAGCGCGGCGGTGGTCAGCGCGGCGTCGTCGTAGGAGGTCCCGGGGCCGAGGAGGGCCTGGTACTCCTCGGCGGTGAGCGGCAGTCCGGGGGAGTGGTTGGGCCGGTCCGCGTTGTGCGCGTGGCCCACCAGCAGCGTCCCCGCCGGGCACAGGCGCCGCATCTGGGCCAGGACATGGGACTTGCCGCGGAAGTAGTGGAAGGAGTCGTGGCTGAGGACCACGTCCGCGGAGTCCCCGGCGAGGGGGAAGGGGTCCTCGGTGTCGCAGCAGACCAGCCGGGCCCGGGGGCACACGTACCGCCGGGCCAGCCACAGCATGGAGAAGACCAGGTCGGCCCCGGTGGTGCCGTCTCCGTCCCGCTCCCGGCTCCAGGCCCGCAGGAAGTGGCCCGCCCCGCAGCCGATCTCGCTGAGGCGGGCGCCCGCCGGGGCGTGCGCCTCCAGCAGCGCGAGTCCGCTGAGGTAGGTGGGCAGCGACCAGCGGTGCAGCAGATAGGGGGCCATGCCGCCGTAGTCGAGGAGTTCCATCGCCCGCCGCGCGGTGCCGGGGCGGACCACCGCGGCCCGCACCGCGTCCGGCCGCACCGGGGGGATCGAGGCGTCCTTGCGGTCGCCGAGCAGCACGACGAGCGCGGTGACGGGGTCCTCGCACAGCAGCGCGGACACGGCCGCCTCGCGCACGGCCTCCCGGCCGGTGCGCAGATAGGGGATGGTGTCGAGGCACGGCCACAGGCGGTCCCCGTCGGTGAGCAGACCGGGCCGGTACGGGCGCAGCGGGCGCCTGTTGACGGGGCTGCGCAGAGCGCTCAGCCAGGGCGCCTCCACCTCCAGGACCACCGGGGCGTTCACGGGCGGATCTCCAGGAGCGCGAAGGGCAGGGCGACTCCGGAGGCGTTCATCAGCACGGTCCTTCCGTCCAGGACGGCGGGCCTGGTGGCCAGCGGATCGGTGACCCCGTCGCCGGGGCCGCCCGCCTCGTCCGGGGGTGTGTAGTCGTGGAAGGCGAACCGGTGACCGGCCGCGCTCAGGCGCCTCGCGAAGGAGTGCCGCGCGTGGACGTTCCAGCCGCAGGTCCACTCCGAGGGCGTCCCGCCGGAGACCCGCAACCGCACCAGCGCGTCCACCGGACTCGGGTTGAAGGGGCCGAAGACCAGGGCGCGGCCGCCCTCCGCGACGAGCGCGAGGAGGTTCTCCAGCCAGGGGTCGAGCGTGTCGAAGTGGCTGTGCAGCGTCAGCATCGTCACCACGGAGAAGCGCTCACGCGGCAAGGACCCGGCATCGGTGATGTCACCCACCGAGAAGGAGGCCTCCGGTACCTGCCGCCGCGCGTGGGCGACGAGTTCGGGCAGCACGTCCAGGCCCGAGCAGCGTACGGCCGGTCTGCGGGTGCTCAGGTAGTGGAGGAAGGCGCCGTTGGCGCTGCCGACGTCGAGCAGCCCGTGTTCGGTGGACTCCGCCCCCCGGAAGGCGTGTGCTGCCACGAACGGGAAGTAGGGGCGGTGGTGCAGGCCCGCGGGCCGCTCCAGGTACCGCAGGTCCAGCGGGCGGGCGCCGTTCTCCGCGCCGGGCAGCTCACGCACGGGCGCGGCTCCCGTCGGCCGGTTCGCCGAGCCAGTCCGCGACGGCGTGCGCCAGGGCCTTGTCGGCGATGATCTCGTCGTGCGAGGCGTCGACGGTCACGACGAGTGGAGGCCGGCCGCAGACGGCCGACCAGTCGGCCACCGTCTGCGCCAGGTCCGGGCGGCCCTTCGCGAGCACGAGCCGGTGCCGCACCGGGGAGGGGCCGGGCCGGTAGCGGCACAGCGCCCACTCCCCCTTCGCGCTGATCCGGCAGAGCTGGGTGAGCCAGTCCTCGTACGACTCCTCGGGCAGGGCGCCCACCGGGGACCGCCGGGCGAGGGCCGCCCGCCACCTCTCGGGGTGCGCCTGCGGTTCCTCGGCCACCTCGGGGGCGATGCCGAGCCGCCGCGCGAGCACCTGGGCGTAGGAGGGGCGGCTCACGGTGGGGTGCAGCGCCGGCGGGTCCACCAGCAGGGCAGGGGCCGTCGGCAGGCCCGCGCGCAGGCGCAGCAGTACCGTCTCGTGGGCCACAAACGCTCCGGAGGAGTAGCCCGCGATGTGGGTCACGCCCTCCGAGGACAGCAGCGCGTGGTGGTGTGCCGCGCCGGCCGTGAACTCCCGCGGGACCAGCGGGGCGTAGGGGGACAGGTCCCAGTCGGTGTCGCGGACGCCGAGGAAGTGCGCGTAGGGGACCAGGGCCGCGAGCGCGTGCAGGAACATCACCTCGCCTCCGGCGGCGTGTATCCACGCCGAGGCGGGCGCCGTCCCGGCGGGAGGGGCCTCGGTCGCGGCGAGGCGCACCAGCGGTACGGACCGGGCCGCGCCGCCTCTGACCGCCCGGACGAAGTCGGCGAACACCGGGTTCTCCATGAGCAGGCTGAGCGGATACCGCTGTGCCAGGCTGCGGCGCAGCCGGCTCATGACCTGGGCGGCGGCCACCGAGGTGCCGCCCGCCTCGAAGAAGTCGGTGCCGCGGGTGAGGTGTTCGGTGAGCAGCAGGGGGCGCCAGGCGTCGAGAACGGCGAGTTCCCAGCTGTCCACCGGGTCGAGGGTCCGCCCGGCGGCAGGAGCGCGGCTCACCGGCTCGCCTCCCGCTGCCGGAGGGATCCGCCGCCGGGTGCGCTGAGGACCGTGCCGTGCCCCGCGAGCCATCCGCGGCGGCCCGAGTCGGGGATGACGGACGTACCGTCCACGCTGTCGTAGGGAATGTGCGCGGCACCCGCCAGCAACTGGTCCCACAGGGGCACTGCCACCCCCGACCGGGCCACCGCCTCGCGGAACGGACCCCAGGCCAGACGCCGCCCGTCGAGGACCCCCGCCAGCGTGGTGAGGAGCCGGGCGCGGGCCCGTTCGGCGTCTTCCCCGCGAAGGGGCGCCTCCTGCTCCAGCCTCGCGATGATCCGGGTGACGGCCCGGCGCCCGTCGAGGTCCGGCGCCTCGGCCGCGGGCAGGGGCGGCAGCGGCGTCGTCCGCGTTCCGGTGCCGAGCGCGGTGAAGAGCGCGCGCCGCTGCTCGGCGGGGAGCAGGATCGCCGTCTCCCGCAGGATGTCGGCGGGTTCGTCCGCCACGTGGACGAAGGTGAGCACCCTGTTGGGGGAGTGCAGCGCGCTGCGCAGCTCACCGCCGCTGCGTTCGGCGGGGTGCCCGGAGCCCTTGACCGCGGAAAGCCGTACCGGCGCGGGGAGTTCGATGGTCCCGGCCCGCTCGCGGAAGGCGACCAGCAGGGAGGGGCCGCTGGAGAGCAGGGTGGTCATCAGGGCGGTGCGGTCCGGGGAGGCGCCGCCCCACTGGTGCTGCCACATCAGGGCCGCGGTCCGCCCGGTGAAGCGGGCCTCCGCCGCGAAGACGGGTTCGAGGCCGAGCCGTGCGATGTAGGCGAGACCCGCCGCGACCCGCTGCGCGAACAGGGCGTCGGGACGGAAGACGGTGAGGGCGCTGCGCTGCAGTGTCCAGGCGGCGCGGTCACCGAGGGCCTCGGTGGCGCTCTGCCAGCCCTGCCCGGCGCAGGGCTCGGCCGCGTACACCGCGCGTTTGACGGGTTGACTGGTCAGTTGCCGCCACTCGGCGGCGGAGGGGGAGAGCACGGGGTCACCTGTGGTGCGCACAGCGGGCCTTTCGTACGGGGTCAGTCGCCCTGGCCGGAGACGGGGGAGGGGGCGTGCAGCCATGACGGGTCGAAGTGCGGTACGTACAGCAGCAGATAGGTGCCGACCGGGGTGGTGGCGTAGGTGCGCCCCGAGCGGGTCCGGTAGGCGACCTCGGTGCCCTCGGCGCAGCGGTCGCCGACGCGCACCCCCCAGACGGGGAGCCCGGCGGCCAGCACGGACCGCCCGGGGAGATGGTCGAGCAGCCAGCGCTCACCGGCGGAGCCGAGCGGTTCGGCCTTGCGCCGCTGCAAGGTCTGCAGGACACCCGCCGCGACCGCGGGCGGCCGGGAGGCCAGGCTCGCCGCCCGGCGCAGCCGCTGTGCCGAGGCCCGCCACGGCCGCCCGGGGGCGGGCAGCAGCGCGTCGTCGACCAGTCCGTAGCCGCGCAGGCGGCGGGTGAGGGTGTGCCACTGCCGGCCCAGGCCGAGCGCGTCCACCTCCCGCGCCAGCGCCGGGACGCCCTCCTCGGTGATCTCCACGAGCAGCAGGGAGGCGTCGAGCAGATCGCGTGCCCGCCAGTCCCGTTCGAAGCCCTCCTCCAGCAGGGCCAGCAGCTGCCGGGCCGGGCCGGTGCGGCGCACCCCGGGCGGATCGGAGACCGGGCGGACCCGCCAGGGCCGGCCGGTGGTCTCCATGGAGACGAGCTCGACCGCCTGATGGTCGAGAAGCAGTTCGTCGTGGGAGGGCCGCACCATGTTCAGGGCGACATCGACACCGCGCTCGGTGCCCTGGAAGGCCAGGGAGTCCGGCTGCCACCCCTGGTCCCGCAGGTGCCCCGCGGCCTCCCAGACCTGCCGCGGAGTGCGGGCCACCAGATCCACGTCGGTGGAGTCGCGAAGCCAGCCCGGCGGGTAGAGGCGGCCGATCTCCGGCCCCTTCATCCGGCGCAGTTCCGGTACGGCGCGGGTCAACTCGCCCACCAGGCCCCCGTAGCGCTGCTCCTGTTCCCGCCAGAAGGAGACCTCGTAGGCGAGCCCGGGGGTGAGCGGATAGCCCTCGGTGAGCAGGGCGCTGGCGAGGACGATCCGCAGCTTGTGCCGCGAGGCGTACCGGAAGACCGCCATCCAGCTCGGCTCGTGGGAGCGCTCCACGGCACGCAGCAGGTCCGCCAGGTACTCGCTGCTCAGCTCGCGGAAGTCCGCGCCGTCCTCGGCCGCGGTGACCTCCTCGGCCGCGGTGCCCTGCTCCTCGGCCATCAGGCCCTCCTCCGCCGTCATGACGTGGTCACCCACAGCGCGAAGAGCGGCGCCCACCCGGCGCGCAGCAGACCGTCGTGGAGCCGGTCGGCCTTCCCCTCCTCGTCCTCGATCACATTGCCGCGCACACCTGCGGCGCTCCGGGCGATGCGGTCGAACATGGCACGGGTCAGCGCGGCCGTCATCGCGCGCTCCTCGAACTCGGGGAGGACATGGACATCGATCAGGTCGTGGAAGAGAGCGCCGGTCACCTCGTCCGGGGCGGGGTCGGTCCAGGTGATGTGGCCGATCTCGCCTCCCGCCGCCTCGGCCACCAGACCGTGCAGCGCCCCTGGGCCGGTGAACCGCACCGTCTCCTCCAGATAGGCGTCGACGGCCCGGGGGTCGCGCACCGCGCCGTGGTAGCCGTCGAGCATGGCCCGCCGCATCATCGACTTCACGAAGGGCACGCTCCCCGCGTCCGCGGGGACCAGCCGGATTCCCGGCGGAGGCTCGGCGGACGGGGGGCCCTCGGTGCGCGCCACATAGCGCACCAGCCTGCGGAACGGCTTCTCCGGGACGGCGCCCGCCTGGGCCTCCACGCGCAGCAGGACCCGGTCCGCCTCACCGGCCGCGAGCAGGTCCTCGGCCAACTCGCCTCCCATGACGGCGAATTCGTGCGCGGGGACGTAGAGGTCCTGGGAGTCGAGCACCGGGTCGTAGGAGGGGAAGGCGACGAACTGCTCCGCGCCCCGGGCGTACGCCGCCCCGTGGTCCGCGTAGTGGCGGGCCCGCTCCGCGCTGAGCGGTCCGGACCGGAGCAGTCCGTCGGCCTCGGTCACCGCACGGATCTCCCGGCCCCCGGTCATCCGGGCCGCCCGGGCAGCGGGGAGGGTGCCGCTGTGCCGGTCTCCGCGCCGAGCGCCCTCGGCCGCAGCCAGGCGGGATGGCCCGCCTGCCGGTACACGACGTGTTCGGGCCAGGCCCGGCCGGCCAGCACGCCCTGGTTGTCCAGGACCACCAGCTCGCCCTCCCGGGGCTCGGTGAGCAGGCTGAGGTACGCCTCCTCGCGGAACTCCGCGTGGTCCGTCACGATCAGCACCGCCCGGGCCGCCCGGACCGCCTCCGGCAGCCGGGAGAGGGCGACCTCGGCGCCCAGCACCCGGTTGATCTCCTCGGCGCTGTAGAGAGGGTCGAAGACCCCGAAGGGAACGCCCAGTTGGGCCAGGCGGGCACTGATACCGACCGTGGGGCTGAGGGTGGACACCTTGATGTCGCCCTTGTACGCGAGTCCCAGGATGACGACCGGTCCGCGCAGGGCGACGGCGTCGGCCACCACGGAACGCATCCGCATGTCCGTCTCCACGGCCTGCGAGAGCAGGGTCAGCTCCTCGGCGTGCTCGGTCCCGGCGAGGAGATAGCGGCTGCCGAGGGGGACGCAGTAGCCGCCGGTGCCGAAGGAGGGATGGAAGGTGCCGATGTTCCACTTCGTACCGGCCAGGCGCAGGACCTCCACCATGTCCACATCGGGGTAGGCGAGGGTCAGTTGGTTGCCGAGGGTGATCTCCAGGTGCCGGTAGGCGTTCTCCACGCACTTCACCAGCTCGCCCTCGATATGGCTCGGGGCGCGGTGCAGCGTGTCGCACATCAGCGAGAGGACCGCGTACGCGGCTTCCGCCGACCGGCCGCCCACTCCGGAGTAGACGCGGTCCAGGTCGCGCAGACCGTAGCCCTCGGCGATGAACCAGTCGCGGCGCGGGGCCAGGGCGAGCAGCAGATCACGGTCCGCGGCGAGGCCGTTGGCGTGCAGCAGGGGCAGCAGCAGCGTCTCGACGGTGCCGGGGGTGAGCGTGGACTCGACGATCACCAGCGGGGGGCGGGCCTTCGGGCGTGCGGCGGTGGCCTCGACGATCGCGGTGAGGACGTCCACCAGGTCCCGGGAGTGCGGGCGGGCGCCGCGTTCGGTGGGGACGGCGACGAAGTGCACGGCCACATCCGGCGCGAGCGCCTCCGCGCGGTCGTCGGTGAGCGTCGCCGCGGGCGTACCGACAGGGTCCTCGGTGTCCGCGGCGCCCGCGGCGCGCAGCGCGGCCACCCGCTCGCCGCTGATGTCGTACCCGACGACGCGCACCTTCTCCGCCCTCAGGGCCTCGAAGGTGGAGAAGCCGATGTAGCCCATTCCCCACACCGACACGGCGCACCGGCCGCTGAGGAGGTCCGAGCGGTATTCCTCCGGGCTCCGGCCGGTCTGCGGAACCTGTTGGTCTGTGGAGGCAGCAGTCATGGGGGTCTTCTCTTCCGTGTGGTGGCAACCGGAGTACGTGTGGTCGTCGCCGACGACGTCAGCCGAGGAGGGGGAAGGGGCGGTCCGTGCGGGCCCGCCGCACCAGGAGGGCCTCGGCGGCGGGTGCTCCGACCGCGAGCCCGTGGTGGCGGGCCAGCAGTTCGACCGCGTCCTCGTCCAGCCCTCGAAAGCCCTGGCCGGCGTAGCTGTAGCAGCGCAGTGCCCGCTTCTTCCGGTCCAGCTGGTCCACCACGGGTACGTACAGGTTCGGAGTGAACTCGCTGTGCCGTACGGTGCGGAACTCGTTGGGCCCGAACTGGACGAGCCCGGTGTCCGGCCAGCGCCGGGAGGAGGAGACCACCGCGTCGGCCAGGCGTACGTGGTCCCGGTGGGAGTCGCCCTCCCAGTGCGTCAGGACCGCGGCGGGCCGCGTCTTCTCGACCAGGGTGTCGATCAGCCCCACCAGCCGGTACTCGGGGATGTCCTCGACCTGGTCGTACCGGCCCTCCGCGAGCCAGTGGAGGCGGTGTCCGAGGATCTCGGCGGCCCTCTCGGCCGCGGCTCTGCGCTGCGGACGCAGCGCGGGGTCGTGCTCGGACACGGTCGCGAAGGCCACGGTCACCTCCGAGCCCCGGTCGCAGAGCTGGGCGACCGTCCCTCCCACCGCCAGCTCCGCGTCGTCGGGGTGGGCGGCGACGACGAGTACGGGGTTCATGTGGACCCCTTGCGGCTGGTCGCCAGCGTCTCGGCGAAAGCGTGCAGGAAGACGCGCAGTTCCTCGGCGTTCGGGCCGCCGGAGTCGGTGACCGCCTTGTCCAGCCCGGGGCAGCGGTCGGCGAAGAGGGGCGCCTTGACCCCGGCCAGGGAGACGCCGTGTGCGACGACCTTGACCCAGGTGGACTCGTAGAGCGCGGCCCCGTCCAGGACGGCTCCGGTCAGGTCGGACTGGCTGAAGCGGCTGTAGGCGCAGTTGGCGCCCGCCAGTTGGGCCTCGCGCAGGTCGGCGGCGACGATCGCCTGGACGAGGGTGCTGTTGCGCAGGTCCGCGCCGCGCAGCCGCATCCCGCGCGGCGGGTCGCCGGTGATGCAGGCGCGGTAGAGGTTGGCGTTGCGCAGCCGCGCGTCGCTGAGGTCGGTGTCACGGGCCGTCAGGCACCGGCCGATGAGCGCGGTGAGATCGGCGCCGGAGAGATCGCTCTCGACGAGGTGCAGGTTCTCCGCGGTGGCTTCGCGCAGGTCCGCGCCGCGCAGCGAGGTCGTCGAGATCTTGCCGTCGGAGAGCGCGGCGCCGGCGAGGTCGGCGCCGTTGAGCGCGGAGCGGCGGATGCGCACGCCGGTGAGGTCGGCTCGGCGCAGTACGGCCCCTTCCACGGCGACGTCGCAGAGGTCCGCTCCCACGGCGGCCAGGCCCGCGGCGGACCAGCCCCGTCCGCGGACCGTGTCCACCCGCAGACCGGGCAGGCTCGCCTCGGCCAGCACCAACTCGTCGGCGCAGGTGAGGCGTTGCAGCACCAGCCCGTGCCCGGTCGCCGCCCGCAGCGAGGTGCCGCGCAGGCTCGACTTCGTCACCGTCGTCTGGTCCAGACGGGCCCGGTCCAGACCGGCGTGATCGAGGAGGCACTCGTTGAGGGTGGCGCCCTGCAGATTGGCTCCGGGCAGGGAGGCCCGGCTCAGATCGCACTGGTAGAAGCCCGCGCCCGCCAGCTGGGAACCGCCCAGCTGGACGTCCCGCATGCTGCACCCGTGGAAGAGGGTGCCGGTGGCGTCCCGCAGCCCCGTGAGGTCGGCCCCGTCGAGTCTGCAGGTCTGCACCGCGAGCGCGTGGACGTAGGCGGCGCGCAGGCTGGCCCCGGCGAGGTCGGTGCGCTCCATGCCCGGGCACACCATGGTGACCTCGCTGAGGTCGGCGCCCTGCAGGACGGTGCCGTGCAGGACCGCCCGGTTGAGCGTGGCGCGCCGCAGATCCGCCCCGCTCAGGTCGAGACCGGCGAGGTCCGCCTCCACGAGGTCCAGTCCGCGTCCGGTGGTGTCGAGGAGGGACTGGGTCGTCTCGGACAGCTTCTTGAGCGCGGCGGAGCGCGCCTTCGGGCTCTCCGCATGGGCTACGGCAAGACAACATTCGGTGTGCGCGGTCACTGCCACGGTTGACGCCCTCTCCTGTCGAGGTCCTGGTCGTGCGCGGATGCGGTGCCCCTGCCGACGCGGGCGCGGGCGTCGTGATCCCCGAGGAGCTCGCGCAGCCAGGCACCGGTGCGCGCGGCCGTCTCCTCGTCCCACCTGGGGCCGTGTTCGAGCACCAGGACCGCCGGTGACGCCCGGGCCAGGAGCTCGGGGAGCACCGCCGGCAGGTCGAGGTACCCGTCGCCGGGCCGCTGGTCGGGAAGAGCCGGCTCGTGCCCGTGGACGGGGTACCGCTCGGCGGTGGTGTTGTACACGTGCATGCTGCGGATCGAGCGCCCGAGGTGCCGGGCGAACCGCACGGGACCGTAGGGCGGGCCGAGGAGGTGGGCGTGCCCGAGGTCGAGGCAGAACCCCAGCTCCGGGCGGCCGTCGAGGGCGGCGCGGTACTGCTCGGGTGTGCGCAGCAGGGGATTCGGGGAGAGGTTCTCGATGAGTACGGGGACCCCGTATGTCCTGGCGAGCCCGGCCAGGCTGTCCAGGAACCCGTCGCGGGCGGCGGCGAAGCCTTCCGGCCGGAACGGCGGGTAGGGGCTGGGGAAGTGGACGACGACATGGACGGCGTCGATCCGGGCCGCGCAGCGGACCGTCTCGGTCACGAGGCGGAGCGCCTCCTCGGCGTCGCCGGGCTCCGGACCGGTGGGCGCGAACCTGCGCAGCGGCTGCGGCCCGTCGTAGGGGACCGGGGTGTGCAGCGCGGGGCGGACACCTGTCCGGCGGCAGAAGTCCGTGATCGCGGGCAGGGCGCCGGACGGGTAGTTGTAGAACTCGACCACGTCCGGCTCGAAGTGCCTGAGCCGGTCCAGGGCGTCCGGGTCGGCGAGCGCGCTCGTCGAGACACCGAGCAGGGTCATGGGGCACCACCCGCCAGGCGCAGGGCCAGCTCCCGCGCGGCGAGGCGGTCCGCCTTGCCGGTCCGGCCCAGCGGGAGTTCGTCGACGGTGTGCACCTGGTCCGGCAGCTTGTACGGCTCCAGGCGCTCGCGGCCCCACGCCCGCAGCTCCCCGCGGGGCGGCACCGGCCGGGATCCGCGGACGACCAGCAGATGGGTGCGCTCGCCGAGATCCGGATCGGGCACCCCGACGGCGAGGCACTCGGTGCACGCGGGGTGGCTCGCGTAGCAGTTCTCGATCTCCAAGGGGGAGATCTTGATGCCGCCGCGGGAGATCAACTGCTTGGTGCGTCCGCCGAGTTCGACCAGTTTGTCACCGGGCCGCAGCCGGGCGAGGTCGCCGGTACGGAGCCAGCCGTCCGTGAAGGCCGCACGGGTCTCCCGCGGGTCTCCCAGATAGCCGGTCATCACATACGGCGTACGGATCCACAGGTCCCCGGTCTCCCCGGCGGGACACTCCTCGCCCTGTTCGTCCGCGACACGGAAGGAGACCTGGGGGCTCGGGGTGCCGATGGTCCCCGCGCCCTCGTCGTACGCCTCCGGGGTGAGGATGAAGTCGGAGGTCGAGGTCTCGCTCAGTCCGTACACGTCCGCGAGCCCGGTGTGCGGCAGAAGCTCCCTCAACCGCCTGCCGAGTCCGGCCGACAAGGGCTCCCCACCGGCGATGATCAGTCCGGGCGAGACCCGTTCGGCCAGCAGCTCACGTGGTGCCGCGGAGGCGTCGAGGGCACGGGCGAGCAGGCGGAGCATGCTGGGGACCATCGCGATACGGTCGGTCCGCGAGGAGCCGAGCACCTCCAGTACCCGCTCCGCGTCGAACCGGGGGAGCAGGCGCAGGGAGCCGCCGTGGGCGAGGGTGAGCAGCGCGGTCCACTGCGCGAAGCTGAAGTTGAGCTGAAGTACCTGGGTGGTACGCGACCCGGGGGAGAAGGGCAGCACCTCCTGTATCGCGGCGAGTTTGCCGGCGAAGGCCGCGTGGGAGAGCACCACCCCCTTGGGCTGTCCCGTGGAGCCCGAGGTGAAGACCACGAGGGCCTGGTCGCCGTCGAGTTCCTCCGGCGGGGCGAAGTCCTGAAGCGCCGCGGGGGAGGTGCCGCCCTGGGAGAGGCGCAGCCATGCCGCGCTCGGGCGGGCGGGGTCCGTACGCGCCGGTTCCGTACGCCCCGGTGCTGGCAAGGGCGTGAACGCGTCCCAGGCCGGGGGGTGATGCGGCGGTGCTCCCAGCAGCAGCCGGGCGCCGGTGCGCCGAGCGGTGGTGACGACAGCCGCGACCGGTGAATTGCGGTGTACGGGGACGACCGCTGCCCGGGCCTTCCAGGCCGCGAAATGGCAGACGAGGTCCTCTGCCCGGTTGCTCACCGCCACGAGGACGGGGCGCCCCGGTTCGTGGCCGGCCGCTTTCAGCTCCGCATGGAGACGATCGGCGTCCTGCGCCAGTTCGCGAAAGGTGAGCCTGCGGGTGCCGTCGTCCAGAGCTTCCTGGGAACCGAAGCGTGCGCAGGCGTCGGCAAGCATGTGGTCGAGGCGTACGGGCATGGTCGATCCTCCCTCCGCATGGTGGGGGCCATGGGAGTTCTTCACCGAATTCGAGAGGTTTCCAGGAGGACTGCTGAAGAGGAGATCGCTGTGAATGTGAATTCCGCAGGGCTGGGCACGGGAAACGAGAGACTTTCAGCAGGATTCTGCGGAGGCGTGGTGACGCGGTACTCGTCGGCGGGTGCAGAGAAGTGAAATCCGGATGTCGGCTCTCTTGTTATTCCGTCGCACCGGACGACGACGGAAAGCAATCTACCCGGACTCTCTGGATTTGATACCACCCGAAACTCCCGGGGAAATCACCGCAAGCGGTTCGGTCGGTTTTGGTGCACTTTGCGGTGGCCGGAAATATGCTTCGGGCATCAGGCCGACAAGGTGCGGGGCGACTGTCGTGGCCCTCCTGGCGAATGAAGACGGTGACGCTTCGCGTTCGGACGAACGCGGTCGCGTCGGGTTGGCCCGAGAGGTGATCTCTACAGGTCGTGCGCTTCTCGGAGCTCTTCCTCGACGAAGAAGGGCCCAGTCGAGATGCTGACTCCCCGTGACCAGGGGGCGGCAAAAGTTGAAGAAGGCTCAACTGAGGCGGAGGGTGCTCGTGCTCGGCTGTGCTTCCCCGTGTTGCCTGGCGAGGCAGCCAATTCAAGTCGCCGTCGGCAGGTAACTGGAAGTAGTCGAGTCCGTTGTTTCTTCTGTGTGACATCACAGTGGGTCACTTTCGGCGGGTTTCCGTGCGGCCACCCCGCGCCGTTCTTGCCGTGGCGAGCGGTGCCCGCGCTCCCGGGGTGCGACCTCCGTTCCCTCCGGGCCGATCGCGCCGAGTCGGCACTTCAGGCCGCGACGCGCCTTCGGCCCTCCGGATTGCGGACTGCGCCGCGGGCCGTGCGTGAGGCCACCCGCGGCCGCCCCGGCAATGTCCTCGTACGGCGCCGTGAATTGAACACAAGGGGTGATATCCGGTGGCGATCAATCGTTCTCCCCGTGCCTTTCCGGCCTCTCCGGCTGCCCGTTTCGGAAGATGCCCTGCCCGTTTGGTGAGAGATTTTCGGGAATACTTGCCGCCGACCGCGGCGCGGGTACAGTTTCCTGCCATGACCCGCTCGCGATCGGTCGATCCGGATCACTCGAACCACACGGACGAGGCGCGATGTATCGGCCTCATCGGAGGCATGAGCTGGCCCTCCACGCTGACCTACTACCGCGAGATCAACGAGAGAGTGGGCCGCATTCTGGGCGGCTCGCATTCCGCGCGCCTTGTCATCTGCTCGGACGACTACGCCGAGATCGAGCGCATGCAGCTGCACGATGAATGGGAGGCCGCGGGAAGCCGCCTGGCCCACTCCGCGCGGAGGCTGGAGGCCGCGGGCGCCGATCTCGTCGGGATCGCCTGCAACACGATGCACCGTGTCGCGGCCGAAGTACGCGAGGCCACCGGCCTGCCCCTGGTCGACCTCGTCGAGTCCGCGGCGGATGCCGCGCTCGCCCGCGAGGTCAAGAGCGCCGTGGTGCTCGGCACCCGCTTCACGGCGGCGATGCCCTCCTACGCTCAGGCGCTGCGGAGCCGCGGCATCATCTCGCAGCCCGTCCCCACCGACGTCCAGGTCGCCCTCGATCGGATGATCTACGACGAACTCTGTCTGGGCAGGGTCACCGAGGAATCGCGCCGGCTGCTGAAGGAGATCATCTCCTCCGCGGTGGCCGCGGGTGCGGACGGCGTCCTGCTCGCCTGTACCGAACTCGGTCTCCTGGTATCGGAGTCCGACCTCGACGAGGCGGTCCTCGTCGACACGGCCGAGGTCCACATCGACGCGCTCGTCTCGGCCTCCCTGGGGCGGCGGAGCGTGGCCGGCTGATGGCGTCGACAGCGCTGCCGAAGGAGTGTCCCGGCTGCGCGGCGGACCTCCCCGGCGCCGACTCCGCGACACCCTCGCCCACCTGTGAAGGCCTCCTGTGCAGGATCGCCGAAGCCGCCGAGAAGACCGAGCAGAGGGGACGGCCGAGCGGGGATCTGCTGCGGGACCTGGTCGCGCACGGCTGCCTGCGCCTGACCCTGGCGCGGAAGTACGGCGGCACCGAGACCGCTCTCCCGGAACTCCTGCGCACGCTGCGCGAAATCGCCGTCGCCGACGCCTCCGTGGCATGGAACGTCATGGTCTGGGCGCAGTCGCAGATCACCTTGGCGCGACTTCGGCTCCCCGCCTTCGAGAAGGTGGTGGGATCCGGTCCCGACGTCGTGGTCTCCGCCACCTCCGCGGGCGACGGCAGCGTCACCGACGCCGGTGACGGCCCGCGCCTGTCCGGTTCCTGGCGGTTCACCAGCGGGGTCCACCATGCCGAGTGGGTGCTCCTGCACTGCCGCGCCGCCCTGGGCGAGGGCGAGGAGGCGCAGGGCGTACTCGTGCGAAAGCCGATGCTCCGCGTGGACTCCTCCTGGGATGTCCTCGGTCTGCGCGGCACCGGCAGCGAGACGGTCCATGCCCGGGAAATCCCCGTCGCCGAAGAGGACCTCTACCCCCTCCAGGGACACCTCTCCGCGGCGGCGACCCCCCACAGCCTGCTGCCCGTGCGACCGGCCTTCGCCCTCCATACGGCGGCGGTGGCCATCGGCACCGCGCAGGCCGCCCTGGCCTGCCTCACCGCGCCCCCGCAGCAGACCGGCAGAGGACAGGAGGACGGCCGCGATCTCCTACAAGAGTGGCAACTCGGCGACAGGAGGGCACGCCTGGATGCCGCACTCGCCGGACTGGAACACCAGGGGCGCGGGGCATGGTCCCTGGTCGCCTCGGGCGGCGCGCTGACCGCCGGTGACGCCACCGCCCTGGCCGCTGCCGCGGTGCACGGCGTGGGGACCGCGGTGGAGATCGGCCTGTGGTGCTTCCAGAACGCGGGAAGCGCCGCGCTCTTCAACGGCACCCCTGTCCAGCGGCGTCTTCGGGACCTGTTGGCCATCGCCCAGCATGCCAACGTCCGCCCCTCGCAACTCGCCGACTTCGGCAGGCAGTTGATGGCACCTCAGAGGGGTGAGGGATGAACACCCCTTCCTCACGCGGTCAGCAGACCGAGGACCGCGGTCGCCGTGGACCCGACGTCCCCCTCGTTCGTCACCCGCAGGGCCGGGACCCCCCACGAGGCGCTCACTTGGTCCGTGTGCGCGCCCAGCAGTCGCTGCCGACGCGCGATCAGGTCGACACGCTCCGACCGCGCCTCCGCCGACAGGTCGAGCCAGCGGCGCGTCCGTCCGGACAGGGCGTCCGCGCGGAGCCGGGCGTCTATCTGCGCGGCCGATGCGGTGAGCAGGACGATTCCTCGCAGCAGGGAGATCCAGGGGCCCCCGCAGTCCACGGGCTCGACTCTTTCGAACGTCAGCAGATGTGCGTCGAGGAGAAGAGGACCGGGAGTGCCGGTGATGGCCTCGGTGAGCAGTGCGTGACTCGCGGAGATCCGCTGCCGCAAGGGGAGGGAATCCAGCGCCGAATAATCCCCGGGTGCCAATCCGAAGTGGTCCATGAGGGCGGTGGAGGCGGAGAAGTACCGGCAGTCGGGCGCGGCTCTCAATACTTCCGCGACAACCGTCGATTTGCCGACCCCATTGACTCCGGTGACCAGAACGCACGGCATGGTGTCCCTCGTCTCGCCATTGACCTCGTCAATTGGCCTGCCTAGGCTGAAGAAGTTCTACCAGCTCCGTAATTCCCCTCGGAAGGAGAACACATGCGGCACAAGCAGATCATCGTCCTCCCGTCCGCTCCCCGGACCTGTCGTTCGGGCTTGAAGCTGGGATCCCGCAGGCCCGCCCCGGGTTCCGCTGCCAAGCCGAAGCCTCCGTCCCAGTAGGACGGTTGCTGCCGCCGCCCGACTCACGTCAGGCGGCGGTCCGCTGCCGTTCAGCGCCCGCCCTCGTTGAACTCGGCGATGAGCTCGGGGAGTTGGGCAAGGGAGTCGATCTGCATCGTGGCGGGTACGGAGTCCGCCGGGGCGCCGGACGGCATCAGACCCCAAGGCCCGCGCCGGATCCACGCGGCCAGCAGGCCCGCTCGCAGGGCGGGGTGGACGTCATTGCGCAACTGGTCGCCGACGTACAGGATCTCGTGCGGTTCGGCGGGCGCCGCGTCGACAAGGTGCCGGAAAAAGGCGGGATCCGGCTTGGAAATGCCCCGGTCGCCACTCGCGGTGACCAGATCCGCCGGCAGGCGCAGCGCGCGCAACGATGCGGCGACATAACGGCTCTGATTTCCGGCGATACCGACCCAGAGACCGTTCTCGCGCAGGGCGGAGAGTGCCGGGCGGACATCGGAATACAGATCCTCCTCACCGCAGCACTCGCTCACGCCTGCGGCATCCCGCCGTGCCCGCTCCTCGGCCAGGTCGAAACCGGGCCGGAATATCTGGAAGGTCTCGCGGAAGTCGCGCCCCTGTGCGACAACCGCGCCGAACACGGCGGAAAATGTGTGCCGCGGTACCCCCAGCCAATCCGCCCAGGCACCGTACTCCCGAGTCCTGTCGAGCAGGCATTCCCCGATATCGAAAACCACCGCGCGAATCATGGTCGCATTTTAGGGCGAACGGCCGCGCTGCGGTCAGAGTCGGCCGGAGTCCGTGAAGCGCCGCAGGAAGCGACGCGTGCGTTCCTCGCGCGGGGCGTGGAAGATCTGCTCGGCGGATCCGCGTTCCAGGACCACGCCCGCGTCCAGGAAGCACACCTGGTCGGCGATGTCGCGGGCGAAGGCCATCTCGTGCGTGGCCAGCACCATGGTCATGCCCTGCTCCTTGAGGTCCCGTACGACCTCCAGGACCTCCGCCACCAGTTCGGGATCGAGGGCCGCGGTGATCTCGTCGAGGAGCAGCAGCCGGGGTCGCACGGCCAACGCCCGCACGATGGCGGCCCGTTGCTGCTGTCCGCCGCTCAACCGGTCGGGGTAGGCGTCGGCCTTGGCGCCGAGGCCGAGCCGTTCCAGGAGTTCCCGCCCGCGTTGCTCGGCCTCCGCCCGGGGGACGCCGTGCACCCGGCGCGGGGCGAGGGTGATGTTCTCCAGCACGCTCATGTGCGGGAAGAGGTTGTACGCCTGGAAGACCACGCCGATGCGGCGGCGCACCGCGTCCTGGTCCACGCGGGGATCGGTGATCTCCTCGCCGTCCAGCCAGATCGCCCCGTCGTCTATCTCCTCCAGGAGGTTGGCGCAGCGCAGCAGGGTCGACTTGCCCGAGCCGGAGGCGCCGATGAGCGCGGTGACGGTGTGCGGGGCGACCTCCAGGTCCACCTCGCGCAGCACGAGGCTCTCGCCGAAGGTCTTCCGTACGGACCGCATGCGCAGTACGGGCCCCGGGTCCGCGGTGTCCGGGCCGCCGGGTCGGTCGCTCACAGCAGGCCTCCTTGTGCGCGGCGGCGGTCCGTCCGCGCGGTGACCCAGTCGGTGAGGCGGGTCATGGGAATGGTCAGCGCGATGAAGAGCAGCCCGGCGACCAGGTACGGGGTGTAGTTGAGGCTGCGGCCCACGATGATGTCCGCCGCCCGCACCGCGTCGACCGCGCCGCCGATCGAGACGAGCCCGGTGTCCTTCTGCAGGGACACCAGGTCGTTGAGGAGCGGCGGCACCTGGCGGCGGACCGCCTGGGGCAGGACGACGTGCCGCAGGGCCTGCCGGTTGGTCAGCCCCAGCGAGCGGGCCGCCGCCCGCTGCGAGGGGTGGACGGACTCGATGCCCGCCCGGAAGACCTCGGCGACGTAGGCGGAGTAGGTGAGGGTGAGCGCGGTACCGCCGAGCAGTACGGGATCGACGCTCACGCCCTGGAGGCGCAGCGCGGGCACCCCCAGGACCACGATCATCAGATTGATGATGAGCGGCAGCCCGCGGAAGAAGTCGGTGTAGGCGGCGGCCAGCGCGCGCAGCGGGAAGAAGACCGGCCCCGGCAGGGTCCGGGCGACGGCGATGAGCATCCCGAGGACCAGGACCGCGGCGCCGCAGACCAGCAGCAGCCGGACGTTGAGCCAGAGCCCGTCCAGTACCAGCGGCAGCGCCTCGCGCGCGTAGCCCGCGTCGAAGAAGGTCTCCCGGGTGCGGGACCAGCCCGGCGCGTTGACGACGACCAGGACGAGTGCCGCCGCCGTCACGAGTGAGGAGAGCGCGGCGACGGCCACGGCACGGCGGGACCGGGTGCGCTTGTACCGCTCCCGGGCGAGACGGCGTTCGGAGGGTACGTAGGGGTCCTGGCCGCCCGGCGCGAGCGGTTCGCCGCGGTCCGGCTCCTCCTTCGCCAGGGTCACTTGAGCACCGGCACGTCGGCGGCCTCGGTGAGCCACCGCTTCTCGATCTTCGCGAGCGTTCCGTTCTCGCGCAGGGCGTCCACCGCCTTCGAGACGCAGGAGGTCAGCGCGCTGCCCTTGTCGAGGACGAGGCCGAACTGCTCGGGCGCGCTGCCCCGTTCGGCGAACTGGCCGACGATCTCCGCGTCCTCCACCTCGGCCGCGGTGATGTAGAAGGCCGTCGGCAGGTCCACCACGATGGCGTCCACCTGGCCGTTGCGCAGCGCGGACTTGGCCTGGTCGTTCTTGGCGAAGGCGGCGGCATCCCGCCGGGGCCGCACCACGTCGTCGATGACGTCCAGGCTGGTGGTGCCGACCTGGGCGCCGAGCTTCACCTTCTTCAGCGCGGCGACGGTCTTCGCCTTCGCGGCCGGTGAGCCCTTGAGGGCGACGACGGCCTGCCGTACGTCGTAGTAGCCGGCGGAGAAGTCCACCGCCCTCTTGCGCTCCTCGCTGACGGAGACCTGGTTGATGTCGAAGTCGAAGCTCTTGCGGCCCGGGGCGAAGGCCTTGTTGAAGGGCACCGTCTGCCACACCACCTCGGCCTTGCCGTAGCCGAGTTGCTTCGCCACGGCGTAGGCGGTGGCCGACTCGAAGCCCTTGCCGTTCGCGGGGTCGTCGCCCTGGAACCAGGGCTCGTACGCGGGCTTGTCCGTGGCGACGGTCAGCTTGCCCGCGGTCTCCGTCCTCAGTGCTCCCCGGTCGCAGCGCTCCGGGCCGCCGCCGGAGTCCGGGGCCCCCTCGTCGTCCGGCTGCGGGGCGCAGCCGGCCACCGCGGCCAGCAGGGCGAGGGCCGCGAGGCTCCGGGGTATGCGAGGACCGTGAGAGTTCCCGAGGACGAGATTCATGCCGGGAGACTTACCGCGCGAAGCCCTGCCTGTCGAGACCGCGGAGGGCCGATCCCGCATGCTGGGAACGGGTGTTGCGATCTCGTGAACGCTCACGGGGACGCGGCCCTTTCGCGATGCCCGCCGTGCCCGTCCGCGGTGCGCTCTTCCCGCAGGCCACGGCCCTGCCGGGGTGTTCCGGCCGCCCATCCGCGCGGGCGTCCCCAGTCGGCCGCGCTCGTTACTCTCGCTATGCGGGGCTGTGCGGCCCCTGCCGGGCGGAATCGGGTGGGTATGGGTGACAGGCCGCTGAAGAAGCTGGGGTTCCTCACGATCGGGCTGTTCGACGAGGACGATCCGGCCCGGGGCCACGAGAGCACGCTGCGCACGCTGGAGCGGGGCGAGGAACTCGGCTACGACAGTGCGTGGGTGCGCCATCGGCACCTCCAGTACGGCATCGCCTCACCGGTCGCGGTCCTCGCCGCAGCCACCCAGCGCACCCGCCGGATCGCCCTGGGCACCGCGGTCACCCCGCTGGGCTGGGAGAACCCGCTGCGCCTCGCCGAGGACCTGGCGACCGTGGACATCCTCTCCGGCGGCCGCCTCAACCCGGGTGTCAGCACCGGTGCCCCGACACACTACGAGCGGGTCAGGGAGGCGCTCTATCCGGACACCGCGGACACCGAGGACTTCGGCTATACACGGGTGCGGCGGCTCCTGGACCACCTCGCCGGAGAGCCGGTCACCGGCTTCCGCGGCACGGAGGGTATCGAGTCCTTCTCCGACCGGGTGCAGCCGCGTTCCCCCGGTCTGCGGGAGCGCATGTGGTACGGCGGCGGCAGCCTGCGCTCGGCCCGCTGGGCGGGGGAGAACGCGATGAACCTCCTCACCAGCAGCGTCGTCAAGGCCGAGGAGCAGGAGGGGCCCTGGGACTTCGCCGCCCTCCAACGCGCCCAGATCCGCGCCTTCCGGGCCGCCCATCCCGCCGGGGAGGCCGCCCGGGTCTCCCAGGGACTCGTGGTGATCCCCACCGACTCCGCCGACGCCGCGCAGCGCGCCAGGTACGCGGAGTACGCGGCGGCGCGGCTGCCCCGTACCGTCCGTCCGCAGGGCCCGGCCCGGCTGCTGTTCGCCCCGGACCTGGTGGGCCCCTCCGACTGGATCGCGGAGCGCCTGCGGGCGCACGCGGCCTTCCGCGAGGTGGACGAGGTGGCCTTCGCGCTCCCGTTCACCTTCGGCGAGGAGGACTACGAGCAGATCCTCACCGACATCGCCGGCCGTCTCGGCCCCGCGCTCGGCTGGAAGCCGGGCGGCTGACCGCCGACGCCGTACGCCCCGGCCCGCCCCGGCCCCTCCACGCCCGGCGTCTCACTCCCGGCGGCGTGCTCCGGGGCCCGGCCGGGCGGTGACCTGCCGGGGGGTCAAGGCGTCGTGTTCCTCGGCGCATTCGACGACCACGCGGACCGGTGCTCCGCACCCCGTGTGGCGCATGTCCAGGACCGGGCCCTCGGGATCCGGGGCGTACGTCTCGCCCCACTGGCGCAGGGCGACGAGCACGGGCCACAGGTCCCAGCCCTTGCGGGTCAGCCGGTACGCGTTGCGGGAGCGGCTGCCCGGCTCCCGGTAGGCGACGGTGGCCAGGATGCCGGCCGCGGTCAGCTTCCGGAGCCGGTCGCTCAGGACGGCCTCGGAGACGCCGATATGGCGGCGGAAGTCGTCGAAGCGGCGTACCCCGCTGGCGGCGTCACGCAGGATCAGCAGCGTCCACTTCTCCCCGACCAGATCCAGTGAGCGCTGGACGGGGCAGTTCTCCGTACTGACGTCGAGCCACTCCATGTCCCCATCCTAGGCGCTGACTTCGGCTTTGACAGCCAGCGCCGGGGCGGGCTAACTTCGCTCGACAGAGTCAGCCGGGAGGATGCCGAGACATGGGACGCTCACGCACGTACGAGTGGGAGGACCCCTCGATCACCGCCGCCGTCGTGGGGCGCGTCTCCGGCCTGGAGTTCCTGCGCGAGATCCAGGCGGGCCGCCTGCCCGGGCCGCCCGTCTCGGCGACCCTCGACTTCACCCTCGACGAGGTGGACGAGGGCAGGGTGATGTTCGCGGTGATGCCGGGCGAGGAGCACTACAACCCGCTCGGCAGCGTGCACGGCGGCGTCTACGCCACCCTGCTCGACTCGGCGGCCGGATGCGCCGTCCACTCCACCCTGCCGCCGGGGATGGGGTACACCTCGCTCGACCTGACCGTGAAGTTCCTCAAGCGGATCACCGCGGACACCGGCCGGGTGCGGGCCGTCGGCACGGTGGTCAGCCGGGGCCGGCAGACCGCGCTGGCCGAGGCGAGGCTCCTCGACGCCGGCGACCGCCTGCTCGCCCACGCCACGAGCAGCTGCCTGCTCTTCCCCCTGCCCGCCGCGTAGCGACACCCGCCCCGTAGCGGCTGAGGGAGGGCGCGGCCCGGGAGGAGCCGCCGCCTCGGCGGGTCCGGCGGCGCCCGTGCGGGGCGGAGCCCGCCAGATCCACCCCGGCGGTGTGACATCTCGTGACAGATGAGAGGGTCGGCCGCGTGAGTGAGACGACTACTGAGGCCCTGCAGTACCGCTTCGACGGGCCCGACGACGCTCCGGTCCTGATCCTGGGGCCGTCCCTCGGCACCACCTGGCACATGTGGGACCGGCAGATACCCGAACTGTCGCAGCAGTGGCGGGTGTTCCGCTTCGATCTGCCCGGGCACGGCGGCGCACCGGCGCATCCCGCCGAGTCGGTGGAGCAGCTCGCCGACCGGCTGCTCGCCACCCTCGACGAGCTGGGGGTGCACCGCTTCGGCTACGCGGGCTGCGCGCTGGGCGGCGCGATCGGCACCGACCTCGCGCTGCGCCACCCGGACCGGGTCGCCGCGCTCACCCTCATCGCCTCCTCCCCGCGCTTCGGCACCGCCGACGAGTTCCGCCAGCGCGGGGTGATCGTCCGCACCAACGGGCTCGACCCCATCGCCCGCACCTCGCCCGAGCGCTGGTTCACCCCGGGCTTCGCCGCCAACCAGCCCGCGATCACCGAGTGGGCCGTGCAGATGGTGCGTACCACCGACCCGGGCTGCTACATCGCCGCCTGCGAGGCGCTCGCCACCTTCGATGTACGGGGCAGCCTCGACCGGATCGGGGTGGAGACCCTGGTCCTGGTCGGCTCCGAGGACCAGGTCACCGGGCCCGCCGCGGCCCGCACCCTGGTCGCGGGCATCCCGGACGCCCGGCTCGCCGTGGTGCCCGGCGCCTCGCACCTCGCCCCCGTCGAGCAGCCGGCCGCCGTGACCGACCTGCTCGTACGCCACTTCTCCACCTCCTGGCAGGAGGCCCCCGGCACCCCGCCGGTGCCGGTCAAGCCGGTGCTCAGCCCGCCGCCCGCGCCGGTCGCCGAGATCGCCCCCTTCGAGGAGCCGGTGGCCGAGGCGGTACCCGCCGACCAGTACGAGGCCGGGCTCAAGGTGCGCCGCGAGGTCCTCGGCGACGCCGAGGTCGACCGGGTCCTCGCCGAGGCGGAGGGCTTCGCGGAGGACTTCCAGCGGCTCGCCACCCGCTACGCCTGGGGCGAGGTGTACAGCCGCCCGGGCCTGGACCGCCGGGCCCGCAGCTGCGTCGCCCTTGCCGCGCTGGTCGCGGGCGGCCACTGGACGGAACTCGCCGGCCACACCAAGGCCGCCCTGCGCAGCGGGCTGACCCCCGACGAGATCAAGGAGGTCCTCCTGCAGACCGCGGTGTACTGCGGGATGCCCGCCGCCCACCAGGCCTTCCGCATCGTCCAGGAGGTCGTACGGGAGGAGACCACCCCGCGCGAGTAGCCCCCGGCGGCGGGCGGCGCGGGCGGGCCGGGTGCCGGGCCGGTGGCCGAAACACCCGGCCCGGGCGCTCTGCCCGGGTGGCGGCGCGTAGCAGGATGGCGGCATGAAGCTCACCAAGAAGACGCACTCCTGCGTCCGGCTCCAGTCACCGGCGGGCACCCTCGTCATCGATCCCGGCGGTTTCACCGAGGAGGACGCGGCACTCGGCGCCGAGGCGATCCTGGTCACCCACGAGCACCCGGACCACTTCGACGAGGGACGGCTGCGGGCCGCCATGGAGGCCGACCCCGGGACCCGGATCTGGACCCTGCGCGCGGTCGCCGACAAGATCGGTCCCGCCTTCCCCGGCCGGGTCCACACCGTGGGCCACGGCGACACCTTCACCGCGGCGGGCTTCGAGGTCCAGGTCCACGGCGAACTGCACGCGGTGATCCACCCGGACATCCCGCGGATCACCAACGTCGGCTACCTCGTGGACGGCACGGTCTTCCACCCCGGCGACGCCCTGACCGTGCCGGACCAGCCGGTGGACACCCTGCTGCTCCCGGTGATGGCCCCCTGGAGCAAGCTCTCGGAGGTCGTCGACTACGTACGCGAGGTCCGCCCGCGCCGCGCCTACGACGTGCACGACGCCCTCCTGACCGACCTGGCCCGGCCGATCTACGACCGGCAGATCGGCTCCCTCGCCGAGGCCGAGCACCTGCGCCTGGCACCCGGCGGTGCCGCCGAGATCTGAGGCCGGCCGGCGGGCGGGCCGGGTTGTCGGTGGGGCCGGGTAGGTTGGGGCCCATGCGCATCGCCACCTGGAACGTGAACTCGATCACCGCCCGCCTCCCCCGGCTGCTCGCCTGGCTGGAGAACAGCGGAACCGACGTGCTGTGCGTGCAGGAGACCAAGACCACCGCCGAGCAGTTCCCCACCGACCAGCTGCGCGAGCTGGGCTACGAGTCCGCGGTGCACGCCACCGGCCGGTGGAACGGCGTCGCGGTCGTCTCCCGCGTCGGCCTGACGGACGTGGCCCAGGGCCTCGACGGCGACCCGGGGTACGAGGAGGTGGCCGAGCCGCGCTCCGTCGCCGCCACCTGCGGCGGAGTGCGGGTCCGCTCGGTCTACGTGCCCAACGGCCGCGAGGTGGGCCACGCCCACTACGCCTACAAGCTGCGCTGGCTGGAGGCGCTGAAGCAGACCGTCGCCGCGGACGCCGCGGGCCCGCTGCCCTTCGCCGTCCTCGGGGACTACAACATCGCCCCGGCCGACGAGGACGTCTGGGACATCGCCGCCTTCGACGGCGCCACCCATGTCACCGAGGCCGAGCGCGCCGCCCTGACGGCCCTGCGCGAGACCGGCCTCAGCGATGTGGTCCCGCGCCCCCTCAAGTACGACCACCCCTTCACGTACTGGGACTACCGCCAGCTCGGCTTCCCGAAGAACCGCGGCATGCGCATCGACCTGGTCTACGGCAACGCCCCCTTCGCCAAGGCCGTCTCCGACTCCTATGTCGACCGCGAGGAGCGCAAGGGCAAGGGCGCCTCCGACCACGCACCCGTCGTCGTGGACCTGGAGCTGTGAGCGCCCGGCAGGAGAGCACCCCGGTTCCCGGGGCGGAGGGCCGCCGGAGCCTCGGCCTGGTCTCCGACTGCGGCGACTGCTTCGGGCTCTGCTGCGTGGCGCTGCCCTTCGCCGCCTCCTCGGACTTCGCCGTGGACAAGGCGGCGGGCACCGCCTGCGCCCAGCTGCGCGAGGACTTCCGCTGCGGCATCCACGCCCGGCTGCGCGAGAGCGGCTTCCCGGGCTGCACCGTCTTCGACTGCTTCGGCGCCGGCCAGAAGGTCTCCCGGCACACCTTCGGCGGCCGCGACTGGCGCAACCACCCGGACAGCGCGCGCACCATGTTCGAGGTCTTCCCGGTCATGCTTCGGCTGCACGAACTGCTCTGGTACGCCACCGAGGCGAGCGAACTGCCCGCGGCGGTTCCGATCCGCGCCGAACTGCGTGAGATCTGCGCCGAGTTGGACCGGCTCAGCCGCGCCGAGGCCGCCGAGCTGCTCGCCCTGGACGTGCCCGCGCTGCGCGAGCGGGTCAACTCCTTCCTGCTGAAGGCGGGAGAGCTGCACCGCGCTGGGGCTCCGCGCAAGGGCCGCGACCACCGGGGCGCCGACCTCTTCGGCGCCCGGCTGCGCCGCGCCGACCTGCGCGGGGCGAGCCTGCGCGGCGCCTGCCTGGTCGCGGCCGATCTGCGCGGCGCCGACCTCCGCTTCGCCGATCTGATCGGCGCCGATCTGCGGGACGCGGACCTGGCGGGCGCCGACCTCACCGACACGGTCTTCCTCACCCGGTCCCAGCTCGCGGCGGCCAGGGGTGACGGCCGCACCCGGCTCCCCCCGGCCCTGGACCGCCCCGCGCACTGGAACTGAGCCCGCCAAGTCCCCGCCCCCGGGCCTCAGTTGCGCAGCAGCCCCAGCTCCACCGAGTCGGCGAGCGCGGCGAGCCCGGCCTCCGAGGGGTGCAGATGGTCGCCGCTGTCGTAGGCGGGCGCCAGCCGGGCCTGGTTTGCCGGATCGCGGAGCACCGCGTCGAAGTCGAGCACCGCGTCGAAGCCCGCGCCGGTCCGCAACTCGGCGTTCACGGCGGCCCGTTCGGCCTCCACCTGGGCCGTGCACCTGCTCTCGCCCTGGCAGGGCGCGATGGTCGCCGCGAGCACCTTCAGCCCGCGCGCCCGGGTCCGCGCGGCGATCTCCCGCAGCCCCGCGCTCACCTGGTCCGCCCGCGCGCCCCACCGCACGTCGTTGACGCCCATGAAGAGGATCACGGTACGGGCCGAGGTCTGGGCCAGCACGTCCCGCTCCAGGCGGTTGAGGGCGCTGACCCCGCCGGTGTCGGTGCTGACGCCGTCGCCCGGGTAGCGGTCGGAGAGCACCCGGTTCGCGGAGATGCCCTGGTTGAGCACCCCGTACCGGGGGACCTCCCGCTGGCCGCGCAGCCGGTCCGCGAGCAGGTCCGGCCAGCGGCGGTTGGCGCCCGCCGTGGTGCGCTCCCCGTCCGTGATGGAGTCGCCGAGCACCACCACGGAACCCGGGCCGCCGCCGACGTCCACCCCGGCGAGCAGCGGCCAGTTGGTGAGCGTCCCGGTGTACGCCTCGCCGGTGCGCTCGGCGGTGTGGTCGCCGCCCTCGCTGAGGTAGGACTCCTGCACGGCGAGCTGGTGCAGCGGCGCCGAGGCCACCGTCCCCGGCAGATGGAAGCTGACCAGAAGGTTGCTGTCGGCGGGCACCTCGAAGTCCAGCGGATCGCTGAGCGCCTGCGCCCCGGCGGCGATCCGGGTCCCGGTGGCCCCGCCGAAGCGCAGCGGGCGCGGGTCCGAGGCGGCGGTGGCCCCGGACTCCTGCACCGCCACACTCGCCCCGCCGATGTCCACCGGAGCCGAGGCGAAGGTGTTGTCCAGGCGCACCCTGACCCGCGGCCCGCCCGCCGAGGTGTGCACCACCAGGCGCAGACTGCGGTCCGCCCAGGGCCCGACCGCGGGCTGCCCGGAGGTGGCGGCGGCCCAACTCCCGCTCCAGTCGGGGGACTCGCTCTGCACCGAGGCCGCGAAGACGTGCAGATCGGGCCCGTTGTCCCGGGGCAGCTCGACCGAGGCGAGGGCGCGCCGCCGCTCCAGCGGCACGGAGACGGTGTACAGCTTCGCCTGCTCGGTGAGCTGGCCGCCGGGGGAGTTCACATGGGGCAGCGCCACGGCCTTCGAGCCGAGCGGTCCGGTGCGCCAGTCCGGGGCGCCCAGCGTGAAGCTCTGCCGGGAGCCGTCGCGGTAGCGCAGGGTGCCGGTGCCCGTCGCGGGGCCGCCGGTCGCGGCGACGAGCAGGGCGAGCGAGGAGCCGCGGCCGGTCAGGCGTACCCGCTGGCCGTCGGCGACGAGGTTGTCGGGGCGCCCCGGCGCGTAGCGGGGGAGGGTGAAGGTGGCGCCACCGAGGGTCAGGGTGCGGCCCGGGGTCCAGCCCGCCGCGGCGAGATCACCGGCCGAAAGTGCGTTTCCCGCCCCGTCGAAGCCGGCGCCGGAGGGCCGCCCGTCCACGCCGACCGCGGTGTTGTCGTAGAGCCGCTCCAGCGGCTGCCCGGTGGCGGCGGACTCGGCGCGCGCGGTCCCCGGGGGCCAGGGCGGCAGGGCCAGAAAACAGGCGAGTACGGCAGCCGTGGTCCACAGGCGAGGGCGCACGCGTGCTCCTTGCGGTAGCAGGAAGGGATCGAGGCGCCATGAACGTAGGAAGACGACAGGAACGCGTCAATGAGCCACGCATGAACGCGGCGCGAACAGGCGCGTACGTCACCGGGCCGCGCGTGCCTGTGGTGCGGGGGTGCCGGGCAGTGTCACCCTGGCGGTATGAACATCCCCTTCTTGGACAACTGGCGCAAGCGGCAGGCGGAGCGCCGCGAAAGCGGTCTCGCGGGTGTGTTCGAGGACGATCCCGAAGGGGTCGGGGAGCTGCTCTCCGAGTGCGAGCTGCTGCGCTCGCAGGCCGCGGTGGCCGGTCTCACGCTCGACGACTCACCCGCCTCGCTCCAGGCCCTCGACCAGCTCCTCCCGCGCTGGCGCGAGGATCCGGAGCTGCTGCCCTGGCTCGGCAACGACGCCGGGCTCTATCTCGGCACCGTGATCACTCGCGGTGTGCCCGGCGCGCGCTGGCACGTGTGGCCCGGCGGCCATCCGGTGGTGCGCCTCGCCTCCGGCCGCGAGCTCCAGGTCGTCGAGGCGGGCCTGGACTGGGCGGTCAACGGCGCCCCCGAGCTGACCCAGATCTACGCCGAGGCCGCCGAGGCCTGAACTGCGCGGGCCGGGCCCCGGGAGCCCGGAGGACGCGGGGGAGCGGCGCCCCGGGACGCCGTCGTATCGGGTGCCCGAAGGGCGGGGAGTCCGGGGATCCGGTAGTGCGAAGAGCCAGGATTCCTGAAGATACGGTTAATCGAGATCAGTGCGTGTCGTCCAATAAGTCCCATATTGCGGTGGATAGTTTGCGCGGACCGACACAGAAAGTGGGCAGGACTTGGCATGGTTGTCGATCTTCTGATCGCGCTGAGTGACGTCGAGGCACCTATCCGGCAACGGCCCGCCCGCCAGGTCCTCGGACCCGGGCACCTGGCCGGGCGGGCGAGGGCCCGCGGACCAGGGAGGAAATCGACCGGGTACGGCAGGTGCCCGGTCCGCCAGTAGCTCGCAGGGCCGAGCCCGCCCGGCAGCAGCCGGAGATCACTCCTCGCGCAGCGGCACCGCCACGAACCAGTGTGCGGAGCCCGGCGGGAAGAAGGTCAGCTGCACCGCCACCGGTCGGGTTGTGCTCATCGCGGAGCGGGACAGCAACCGCCGGACGCCGCACGCGCACCGGACTGTCCGGCTCGCCGAGGCCGAGCGGCACCACGCCACCTGAGGATGGCGGGGGTGCCGCTCCCTTGGTTCCGGGGGGAGTGCATCGCGGGGGAGGGTGCCGCGCGGTGGCGAGGGGCGGTGGCGAGGGGCGGAGACCGCACGGTGTGCTCGTGGTCCGCCCTAGCTTTCGCTCTTCTCGCCCTTCCCGTCCTTGCTGTCCTTCGTGTCCTTCGCGCTCTTGGCCGTGGCGGTGCGCGCCTTGCGGGTCACATCGGCGACCAGTTCGACCACATCGGGGCCGTACGCCTGGGAGTTGACCACCTTGAGGAGCAGGACGAAGGGGCGGCGCCCGTACCTGCGGTGCAGACGCTGGTGGTGGCGGGCGAGATAGCGGGCGGCCGCCTGGTGGGTGATCGCGCGCTGGCCGCAGAAGAGGAAGGCCGGGCGCTCCTCGGGCCCCTCCCCGGCGGTGAGCCGGGCGAGCAGGACGTACTCGGTGACGCCCTGCTCCATCGGGTAGGTATCGCCGCCTATCCGGAACTCGCCGTGGCGGGGCCCCAGTTCGGGATCCGAGTGCACCCGTACGCCCGGCAGCAGCGACCGCAGATGCAGGGCCATCCGGCGGCTCGACTCCGGGCCGCCGACGCAGAACTCGGTGCGCTCCCCGAGGCTCTGCAGGGGCGCGTCATGGCCGTGGACCTGCGCGTGCGCGCCGCACTCCTTGATGAGCGGGGAGAGTTCGAGCAGTGCGAAGACGTCGTGACGGGTGACCGTGAACTCCGTGGCGCCCGCCTCCCGGTCGACCACGAGCAGGCACTCCGCGCTGGGCGGCAGACCGAAGAAGGACTGCCTGCGGCGCAGGCCCCGGCGCCACAGCGAGGAGCGGAGCAGCCAGCCGAGGGCGGCGCCGAGGACCGCCACCGCCAGGCCCAGCAGGATCAGGCGCAGTTCGTCTGTCATGGGCGCGCATGCTAGCGGCCGAGGGCACGAAGGTTCGAGAGGTCCTGGAAAGGGGTCAGGGCTCCGGCTACTCTGCGGGGACGCTTGCCACTGGAGGTACGGATGCGCCGCCCGCTCGCGCGGAAACTCTCTCTACTCGCCGCTGCCGCCACCCTGGTGGGGATCGGCGCGACGGCGCCCCCCGCCGCCCCGGACACCGGTGGGGAGCCGGAGAAGTCACCGGTCGCCGTCGGCCACGGCGGGGTGGTGGCCAGCGTCGACGCGGACGCCTCGGCCGCGGGCATCGAGGTGCTGCGCAAGGGCGGCAACGCGGTCGACGCCGCCGTGGCGACCGCCGCCGCCCTCGGCGTGACCGAGCCCTACTCGGCCGGGGTCGGCGGAGGCGGCTACTTCGTCTACTACGACGCCCGCACCCGCAGCGTGCACACCCTGGACGGCCGCGAGACCGCACCCCTCTCCGCCGACAAGGGCCTCTTCCTGGAGGACGGCAAGCCGATCCCCTTCGACGACGCCGTCACCAGCGGGCTCTCGGTGGGCACCCCGGGGACCCCGGCCACCTGGCGTAGCGCCCTCGACGCCTGGGGGAGCAGGCCGCTCGGCGCGGTGCTGCGCCCGGCGGAGCGGCTCGCCCGGCACGGCTTCACCGTGGACAAGACCTTCCGCCAGCAGACCGCCGACAACGCGGACCGCTTCAAGGACTTCCCGGCCAGCGCCGAGCTCTTCCTGCCCGGCGGCGCCCCGCCCGCCGTCGGCAGCACCCTGAAGAACCCCGACCTCGCCCGCACCTACCGCGAACTCGGCCGGCACGGCGTGGAGTCCCTGTACCGCGGAGGGATCGGCAAGGACATCGTCCGTACGGTGAACAAGCCGCCGGTCGACCCGGACTCGGGCCGCACGGTACGGCCCGGGGCGCTGACCACCAAGGACCTCGCGGCCTACCGGACGAAGCGGCAGGCGCCCACCCGCACCTCCTACCGCGGGCTCGGCGTCTACTCCATCGCCCCGTCCTCCTCCGGCGGCACCACCGTCGGCGAGGCCCTGAACATCCTGGAGGGCAGCGACCTCGCGAAGCTGTCCGAGGAGCAGTATCTGCACCGCTACATCGAGGCGAGCCGGATCGGTTTCGCCGACCGCGGGCGCTGGGTCGGCGACCCGGCCTTCGAGGACGTCCCCGCCAAGGAGCTGCTCTCCCAGCGCTTCGCCGACAGCCGGGCCTGCCTGATCAAGGACGACAAGGCGCTGTCCAGCCCGCTCGCGCCCGGCGACCCCCGCCACCCGGCCGACTGCGGCACCGGGGACAAGGCCGCCCCCACCACCTACGAGGGTGAGAACACCACCCACCTCACCGCCGCCGACAAATGGGGCAACGTCGTCTCGTACACGCTGACCATCGAGCAGACCGGCGGCAGCGGCATCACGGTCCCGGGCCGCGGTTTCCTGCTCAACAACGAGCTGACCGACTTCTCCTTCGCCCCCGCGGACCCGGCCGTCCACGACCCCAACCTGCCGGGGCCCGGCAAGCGCCCGCGGTCCTCGATCTCGCCGACCATCGTCCTCGACGCGCAGCACCGCCCGGTCCTCGCCCTCGGCACCCCCGGCGGCGCCACCATCATCACCACGGTGCTCCAGACGCTCACCAACTTCCTGGACCGCGGCATGCCCCTGGTCGACGCGATCGCCGCGCCCCGCGCCAGCCAGCGCAACCAGGCGACCACCGAACTCGAACCGGCCCTGTGGAACA
Source organism: Streptomyces physcomitrii (assembly GCF_012273655.1). GTDB lineage: Bacteria > Actinomycetota > Actinomycetes > Streptomycetales > Streptomycetaceae > Streptomyces > Streptomyces physcomitrii. The sequence goes on from NZ_JAAWWP010000016.1 coordinate 146,360, forward strand.
GCCCGTTGAAGGACCGGCTCGGCCAACTCGGGCACGCCTTCACCCAGAACCCCGAGATCGGCGCGGCCACCGGGGTGCAGCGTCTCGGCGACGGACGCTGGCTCGCCGCCGCCGAGACCGAACGCCGGGGCGGCGGCTCCGCCATGGTGGTCCGGCCCGACAACCGGTAGTACGACGCGACAACCGGTAGTACGCCCGACCGCGGGTGGTCCGGCCCGAGGGCCGGCAGCGGATGCGATCGCAGGGGCCGGGGAGGCCGAGGGCTTCCCCGGCCCCTGCGCGTGACCGTCCCCGTCCCGATGCGGCGCGAGCGCGGCGGGCAGGGCAGGAAAGCTCCGCTTAGCGATCCCGTAACACGCGGGGTGTTTGCTGTCCCCTTGCACGGCTTCCGGTCCTGACGGGGGGCAGCATCGATGGTGGCGGAACAACTACCCGTACACATACGGGAGTTCGTGGACTACTGGGGCGCGCTGCTGGCGCGCCTCGATCCGCGCGCGGGATGGTACGGCGTGTTCTGGCAGCGCGATCCGCAGGGCATGCGCGCCTGCGCCGAGGGCCGGGAGGTGCCGCCCTGGGACGTGGTCGAGGCGCTGCTCCAGGACCTCGCCGCACACGAGGGCGCCGAGGCGGCGGCAGGCGAAAGGCCCCGGGCGCGCGCCCTGCACGGCGCCTGCGCGGCCGCATATGACGCGCGTAGCGGCGGACGCGAGGCGCTGCTCGGCAGACTGGAGCTGATGCTCGGCGAACAGCGCCGGGCCACCGGACGGCTCCAGGAACTGGCGGCCCGGCTCTCCACCGCCGACTCCGCCACCCGGGCCCGCGAGATCGCGTACGAACTCTCCTGGGCCCGGGACGACCAGCACCGGGCGCGGGCGCGCTGCGCCGAACTCCGTTTCCGGCTGGGCGCGTTGGAGCAGCGGCGGTCGGTCGGGGGCGGGGTCGCTGCTGCCGCCGGGTCTGCTGGGGGCTGGTCCGGCGAAGAGCGTTCGGTGACTGTGCCCGAGCCTCGTTCGGCGGAGGGGGATGCTGCGTCCGGGCCTCGTCCGGCGGAGGGGGGCTCTGTGCCCGGGCCTCGTTCGGCGGGGGTGGAATCCGTCGCCGAGCCCCGTCCGCGAGACACGGCGGTGGTGCCCGAGCAGGCCACCGCCGGCACGCGGCAGCGGCGCCGGGCGCGGGGCGGGGCCAGGTTCGCCGGGGCGGTGGCGGAGAGCGAGCCCGCCCTGCCCGAGTTGGGGGCGGCGCTCCCGGCGGTGGGTGGCGCGGCACCAAGAGGCGCCCGTTTCGCGGGAGTTCGGGACGCGGAGCGGGCGGTGCCCGACGAGAGCGGCCCGCGCGGGGGCACCGGCCCGGAGGCGGACACCGCCGTGGACCGGGGGGCCGCCGCGGACCGGGAGATCGCCGAGATGATCGCCGCCCTGCTCCGGCTGCGGACAGCGGGCCGGACCGGAGAGGCGCACATCCTGCTCGCCGAGGCCGCCCAGTGGCCCGCGTCCGTATTCCCGCGGATCGCCGCCCTGTTCGGCCGCGCGGGGCTGGCCGCGGACTGGGACACCCTGCTGTGGGAGGTGTCCTCGCTGCCCACCGAACGCCTGGTCGCGGTGGCGGACGCCCTCACCGCCGGGGGCCGCGCCCAGGACGCCGCGCATCTGCTGCGGCAGGGCGCGGGGCGCCCGCCCGCCGAGATCGGCGCCGCGGTGCTGCGGCTCGCGGAGAGCGGGCGGCACCGCGAGGTCCACGCGGTGCTGGACAGCTTCCTGCGTACGCGCAGCGCCCAGGAGGCCGCGGACCTCGCCCAACTCGCCCCCGCCCGCCTGGTCCCGCTGCTGCGCGGCCAGGCGGCGGAGATCTCCCCGCTCTGTGCCGGGAATCTGGTGCACGCCCTGCGGGTGGCGGGCGTCGGGGGCTGAGGCGGGGGAGGGCTGGGAGGAGCGCGAAGGGGCGGGCTGAGGCGCGAAAGGGCAGATCGGCCTTCCGGCTCTGGCGCCCGTACGCGCGTCGACACCTCGGGTGAATTCCCCGGAACGTGGAGGCGAGTCCTCCGAGGGGTCGTCTCGTACTACTCGCCGCATGAGGGGATTTGTGTCCCGACTCTTGCGTCTTTCCCTGACCCCACTCTAGATTCTGCGCAGATTGATCGGATCTCTGGTGAGGGCGAGGATCGCGCCGTCAGCAGTCAGCAGTCAGCAGTCAGCAGTCAGCAGTCAGCAGTCAGGTACTCGGCGTTCGGCGCCCCGAGCCCCCGTGCGCTTCCGGAGGCCGCGGGACCTTGCTCCACGGGATCCCGTCCCCGGGACGCCGCCTACGAGACCCCGTCCCCGCCCCCCGGATGAAGGACCCGCCATGACACCCCCCGCATCCCCCACTTCCGGTACCCCCGCGGAGGGCGCCCTGTCCCGGCGTGGAGTGCTGCGTGCCGGTGCCGTCGCCGGTGCCGCGTTCTCGCTCGCCGCGGTGCCCGAGTTCGCGCCGCGGGCCGCGGCGGTGACCCGGCCGGAGAGCGCGCCGCTGGTCCCGGCGGCCGAGGCGCTGGGCCTCTGGTACCGGCGCCCCGGAGCCCCCGACGCGCTGATGCGGGAGGGCCTCCCGGTCGGCAACGGACGCCTGGGGGCGCTGTCCGACGGGCATCCGGCGCGGGAGGAGTTCACCGTCACGGACGCCGCCATGTGGACCGGTGGACCCAATGCCGCCTTGGACGGCGAGGGTCAATTCCCGTACGGCGCACAGGACTTCGGCAGCTTCGGGCAGCTCTGCCGGCTCCGCCTCGAAGTCACGGGCCACACCCCGGAGGCCGTCACCGGCTACCGGCGCACCCTCGACCTCAGCAACGGACTGGTGACCGCGGCCTACGGTTTCGAGGGCACCGACCATCGGCGGGAGGTGTACGCCAGCGCTCCCGACGACGTCCTCGTGGTGCGGCTCGGGCAGCGCGGCGGCGGTGTACTGACCGGCTCGCTGGAGCTCGCGGGGACCCGCGGCGAGACGGTACACGCCGACCGCGGGGCCGCGACGGTGTCCTTCGCCGCCGAGCTGCCCAATGCGCTGGCGTACGCGGCCCTGGTGAAGGCGGTGGTCCGGGGCGGGAAGGTCTCCGCGGCGGGCTCGCGGATCACCTTCGCGGGCTGTACGGAGGTCCTGCTCATCGTCTCCGGCGGCACCAACTACACGGCGCGGCCCGAGACCGGGTATCTCGACCCGGAGCGCGAGCCGCTGGCCCTGGCCGCCGCGAAGGCCGAGGCGGCGGCCCGGGCCGGGGGCGAGGCGCTGCTCGCCACCCATGTCGCCGACTACCAGCGGCTGCACCGGCGCACCGCGGTCAGCCTCGGCACCTCCAGCGCGGAGCAGCGGGCCCTGGACACCCCGGCCCGGCTCGCCGCCCGGGCCGCCGCGGGTGCCGCGCCCGATCCCGAACTGGAGGCCTCCTACCTGCAGTTCGGCCGGTATCTGATGATCTGCGGCTCGCGCGGCGGCGGGCTGCCCCTCAACCTCCAGGGGCTGTGGATCGACCGCGACGACCCGGCCTGGATGAGCGACTACCACACCGACATCAATGTGCAGATGAACTACTGGCTGCCCGACCGCCTCGGGCTGCCGGAGTGCTTCGAGGCCCTCACCGACTACTGCCTGAGCCAGCTGCCCCGCTGGGAGTCCGCTACCCGGGAGCTCTTCAACGACTCCCGCAACGGCTTCCGCAACACCTCCGGGAAGATCGCGGGCTGGACCGTCGCCATCTCCACCAATGTCTGGGGCGGCAACGGCTGGTGGTGGCATCCGCCCGGCAACGCCTGGCTGTGCAACTCGCTCTTCGAGCACTACCAGTACACCGGGGACACCGGCCGACTGCGCCGGATCTACCCCTTGCTCAAGGGCGCCTGCGAGTTCTGGGAGGCGCGGCTGATCACCACCACGGTCACCGATCCCGCCACCGGCGAGAGCCGCGAGGTGCTGATCGACGACCACGACTGGTCCGCCGAGCACGGCCCCACCGACACCCGCGGCATCACCTACGCCCAGGAACTCGTCTGGCAGCTGTTCCGCAACTACCGTACGGCGGCCGCCGTCCTGCGCCGCGACAGCGACTACGCGCGGACCGTCGCCGGGCTCCAGGACCGGCTGCACCTGCCGGGGGTCAGCCGCACCACGGGCGGGCTCCAGGAGTGGATGACCGACGAGAACCTCGGCGAGACCACGCACCGCCATCTCTCGCCCCTCGCCGGGCTCTTCCCCGGCGACCGGATCACCGTCGAGGACTCGCCGAAGGAGATCGTCGACGGGGCGACCGCGCTGCTCACCGCGCGCGGCATGGACACCTACGGCTGGGCGAGCGCCTGGCGGGCCCTGTGCTGGGCCCGGCTGAAGAACGCCGAGAAGGCCTACCGCCTGGTGCTCGCGGTCCTGAAGCCCTCGGTGGACCACGGCAACGGCAGCGCGCCCAACTTCTTCGACATGTACCGGCTCGGCGCCACCAGTTCGGTCTTCCAGATCGACGCCAACTTCGGCATCCCCGCCGCGATGGCCGAGATGCTGGTCCAGTCCCGGCCGGACCGGGTGGAACTGCTGCCCGCCCTGCCCGGCGCCTGGTCCGCCGAGGGCAGCGCGCGGGGCCTGGGCGTACGCGGCGGCTTCACCGTGGACCTGCGCTGGCGCGCGGGCCGGGTCACCGAGGCCACGCTGCACGGCAGGCCGGGGGCGCGTACCACCGTGGTGATCGGCGGGCACCGGCGGGCGGTGCGGATCCCCGCGGGGGGCTCGCTGCGCGTGGAGGGGTGAGCGGGGGGCCGGGTCCGTTCTCGTACGGGGCGGGCCCGGCGGCGGTTATTTGGTGCGCCGCTGAAGGCGGGGACGGACCAGGGCCTCCCACAGGAAGAGCGCCAGGACCCCGAGCACCAGCCAGAACTGATAGGCGCCGAACTCACCACGGCGTACGTACTCCTCGTCGACGAGGAGCACCAGGGCGGTCAGGCCGCCGAAGGCGAGGCGCCGGCGGCGCTCCTTGCGCCGGGCCCGGCCGGTCTTGCCCGCGAGGCGCGCCGCGTACACCGCCACGTCCCCGTAGGCCTGTTGGGCGCCGGTGCCGGAGGCGGCGAGGTGCGAGCGGACCTCGGCGGTGTGGCCGCGGGCCTCCCGGAAGCCGAGCCCGTGGCGCCCGCGGAGCAGCCCGCCGAGGCGGCGGATCCAGCGTGCGTCGTCCGGTTCCTCGGCGGGCCCGCGGAACCAGTCGTCGGTGCCGGGGCCGGAGAAGGTGCGGACCGTGGCGGCGAGCAGCGCCGAGACGATCAGGACCACGGGGGTGGGCAGTTTGAACAGCGGGTCGTCGGAGAGGCCCGCCCCGGCCGCGATCGCCCCCGAGAGGAGCCCGGCCGCGGCGAGGCACCAGCCGCTCATCGCCCGGTGCCGCCCCGCGTGGTACAGCCCGGCGGCGACCGCGCAGGCGAGCACCGCGGCGGTCAGGAGCACCGCGAACAGCCCGGCGGCGGGGGAGACCCGGACCCGCATGCCCTCCTGCGCCCAGTGCACGCAGGTGAGCACGGCGGCCGTGAAGGCGGCGGCGTAGCCGAGGGAGCGGAAGCGCTGGGCGGGGGTGAGTCCGGAGAGGTCGACGGCGCCGGTGTGCTTCTCGCCGACGCGTTCGGCGGCGACGCTGTCCGCGTAGGCGCGCGGATCCCCGAGGAGTTCCTCGGCAGGTGCCCCCGACTCCTCGGTCAGCTCCCGGACTTCGGCGAGCGCCTGACCGGGCAGCGCCGAGGGGACCTCGTGGTGCAGGACGAGCCGCAGCTCGAAGGCGGCGGCCCAGCGGGCGTCCTCCTCGCGGGCCCAGTCGATGGTGTCCCTTGCGGTCATGGTGCCCCCGTGAGCGTGCCGACGGTCGTGATGAAGTCCTGCCAGTCGGACCTGTCCGCCGCGAGCCGCGCGCGTCCCCGGTCGGTGAGCGCGTAGTACTTGCGCCCCGGACCGCTCTCGCCCGGCGACCAGCGGACGGCCACGGCGCCCTCCTCGGCGAGCCGGGTCAGCGCCGGATACAGCGTCGCGGGCTTGACCCCGTCGAGCCCCGCCTCGGCGAGCCGGTTGAGCAGCGCGTAGCCGTAGCTCTCGCCCTCGCCGTCCAGGATGCCGAGCAGGCAGAGCTGCAGGCAGGCGCGTATCCACGCGCCGTGTGATGGGCTCACGTCCCCCGCTTTCGGATCTCCCACTAGTACGAGATTTATACTACTGCGGGTCCTGGGCTTCAAGAGGTGCCGGGATGCGGGCAGTTGAGCCGGTTCGGGGCCGGGCGGCCGTGAGGCCCTGCCGGGTGTGGCCACGTGGCATGATCACGCCGTGAGAGCCTTCCGCGCCGCCCCGCGCCTTGGGGCGTTCCCCAGTGCCCTGACCCTGGCCGCCGCGCTGTGCCTGCTCGCCACCGGCTGCGGTACGGAGCCCGGCGGCGGCGCCCGGGGTGCCGCGGCCACCGGCACGCCCGCGACCGCCCCCTCCGGCGTACCCGCCCCGGTCCGCACCGAGCCGCTGGACGTCCACCGCACCCCCTACGGCACGGAGCCGAGCGCGCCCGCCGGGAGTCCCGGGCCCTGCCCCGCCTCCGGGCTGCGGATGGCGATGGGCCTGCCGGAAGCGGCGATGGGGCTGCGCGTCGAACGGCTCACCGTCACCAACTGCGGACGCGCGGCGAAGACGCTCGCGGGCTACCCCCGGCTCCGGCTCCTCGGCGCCGACCGGGAACCCCTCGACGTACGGATCCTGCGCGGTACTTCGGCCATCGCCGGAGGCGTCCGGGACGAGTCGCCGCGCTCCTACACGCTCCGCCCCGGCGAGTCGCTGCACGCGAGCCTCGCCTGGCGCAACACCTACCAGGACACCTCGAAGCCGCCGGTGAACGCGGCCTACGTCGAGGCCGCCGCGGTGGCCGGGGCGGAGCCCGAGGTGGTGCGGCCGACCGCGCCGATCGACCTGGGCAGCACCGGCAGGCTCGGCCGCTCGGCCTGGTACCGGGCGCCCGGGGAGTCCGCGGCGCCGCGCTGAGCACGCCCGACCGGGGCACCCCGGGGAATTCGCGCTCCCGCCGAGCCGATAACCTCCATGCACATGACCGACATTCGAACCCATGACCGGATCGTGGGTGAGCTTCAGCGGCCGCCGTCGCGCCCCCTCCTGCGTTTAGCCGCCTGTGTCACCGGGGCCCTGCTCCTCGCGGACCTCGGCACGCGCGCCTACAACCACTACGACCGGATACCGAGCCTGCGCAGGCTGGTCAACGTCGACCTGGAGACCAACCTGCCCGCCTGGTGGAACAGCACGCTGCTGCTCGCCGTGGCGGGGGTGGCGCTGATCGCCGCCATGCTCAGCGGGAGCGGCGCGCGCCCCGGGCGGCTGTCCTGGCTCGGTCTCGCGGCCGCCACCACGCTGCTCAGCATCGACGAGACGGTCTCCCTGCACGAGCGGCTCGGCGAGTTCGGCAAGTCGTGGAAGGAGTGGGCCGGGGTCTCGCTGCCGACCCACGCCTGGGTGGTGCCCGGGGCGCTCCTCGCGGCCGCGGGCACCGTGTGCGCGGTGCTCTGGGCGCGGCGGCTGCCGCGCGAGCTGCGGGTCGGACTGCTGAGCGCCTTGGCGGTGTACCTGGGCGGGGCGCTGCTGACCGAGGCGTTCAACGGATGGGCGCACGAGAACGACTACAGCACCGTGCTCATGCTGGGGACGATCGTGGAGGAGGGCCTGGAGATGAGCGGCTGCCTGGTCGCCCTCGCCGTCCTCGGCCGGTACGTGGTGCTTGAGCGCGACCCGGAGTCCGGCCGCGCGGAGCTCCGGCTGCGGGACGGCCGGGTGTCCTCCTCTCCGGCGCCGCGCGTGCCCGGGCAGGACAGCCGCGGCATGGAGCCGGACGCGGTGGGCAGCGCTTCGTAGGTGGAGATCCGCGGAAGGGGCCGGGGGCGCGCAGGCCCCGCCGACGGGCCGCGCGCGGGCGGCCGGGGGACGGGCGCGGCTGCCGGGCGGCGCGCTGATTTCACCCGCGCTCAACGAGGGCTTCACCGGGCCGGTACGGGATGTCAGACCCGCGTGGTGTCATGGGGGACATGATCGAGGACTTTCTCGCAACCGGCCTGTCCGAGGTGGAAGAGGCCGTCCGCAAGGCGGCGGCCGTGGAGGTCATGCCCAGGTTCCGGCAGCTCGCGGCCCACGAGATCGTCGAGAAGAACGGCCCGCACGATCTCGTCACCGTCGCCGACCGCCGCGCCGAGGAGCACCTGACCGCCGCGCTCACCCGGCTGCTGCCCGGCTCCGTCGTCGTCGGCGAGGAGGCCGTGCACGCCGACCCGGACACCTATCGGGCGCTCCAGGGGGACGCCCCGGTCTGGATAGTCGACCCGGTGGACGGCACCCGGCAGTTCGTGCACGGCGACCCCGGCTTCTGCACCCTGGTCGCCCTCGCGCACCACGGCGTCCTGCACGCCTCCTGGACCTTCGCGCCCGCCCTCGACCAGCTCGCGGTCGCGGTACGCGGGCGGGGCGCCACCCTCGACGGCCGCCCCCTCGCCCCGGGCGCCCCCGCCGGGGACCGGATACTCGAGGTCGCGACCTCGCACCCCGACTACACCACCGAGGAGCAGAAGCGGGCCCTGCTCACCCTGCGGACCGAGGGGATACGGCCCCGGCCCTGCGGCTCGGCGGGGCTGGAGTACCTGGCGGTGGCGCGCGGCGAGCTGGACGCGACCGCCTTCTCCTGGGAGGCGGCCTGGGACCACGCCGCGGGCCTGCTCCTGGTCGAGGAGGCGGGCGGTGCCCAGCTGACCCGCGAGGGCGTGCCCTTCCGGATCACCGGGGGCAACGCGCTGCCCTTCACCGCGGCCCGGGACGAGGCCACCGCGCGGCGGATCGCGGGGCTGCTCGCGGCGGGTGCCTGAGCGTGTGCGACCGCGGCTCGGCCCGGCCGCCGGGCCGCGGGGCACCCGGCATATCCTGAGGCGAGTGGTCGCCCGCTGACAAAGGAGTCCGAGGTGCCTTCGATGCTCGACGCGGTCGTGGTGGGCGCGGGCCCCAACGGGCTGACCGCCGCGGTCGAACTGGCCCGCCGGGGCATGGACGTCGCCCTCTTCGAGGCCCGGGACACCGTCGGCGGCGGGGCGCGCACCGAGGAACTCACCCTGCCCGGTTTCCTGCACGACCCCTGCTCGGCGGCCCATCCGCTCGGCGCGGGCTCACCCGTCTTCTCCACCATGCCGCTGGCGCGCTACGGCCTGGAGTGGCTGCACGCCCCGCTGCCGATGGCCCATCCGCTCCCGAACGGCTCCGCCGCGGTCCTCGCCCGCTCCGTCGCGGAGACCGGTGCCTCCCTCGGCGCGCACGACGCGGTCATCTACCGGCGCCTGACGGCCCCCTTCGCGGGCAGGTGGGAGACGCTGGCGCGCGACTTCATGCAGCTGCCGGGCACCGCGCTGCCCCGCGATCCGCTGACTCTCGCGCGCTTCGGCCTCGCGGGCGGGCCGCCCGCCTCCTGGCTGCTGCGCCGCTTCCGCGACCAGCCCGCCAAGACCCTGCTCGCCGGTCTCGTCGCCCATATCAGGGCGCCGCTGACGGGCCCGGCCACCGGCGCGGTCGGCCTGGTGTTCGCGCTGGCCGCGCACGCGGTGGGGTGGCCGGTCGCGCGCGGCGGCTCGGGGCGCATCTCCGAGGCTCTCGCCGCCTATCTGAAGGACCTCGGCGGCAGCGTGCACACCGACTTCGAGGTCAAGCGCCTCGACGATCTGCCGCCCGCCCGCGCCTATGTCTTCGACACCTCGCCGACCGCCCTCGCCCGGATCGCGGGCCTCGGCCGGTACTACGCGGGCTACCGCTACGGCCCCGGCTCGTTCAAGATCGACTACGCCCTGGACGGTCCGGTGCCCTGGACCTCCGAGGACGCCCGCCGCGCGGGCACCGTCCACGTCGGCGCCGGTCCCCGGGAGATCAACGCCGCCCTGCGGGCCGTCTCCCGCGAGAACCGGCCGCCCACCGAGCCCTTCCTCATCACCGTGCAGCCCTCCCTCGCCGACCCCGGCCGCGCCCCCGAGGGCAAGCAGGTCTTCTGGGCGTACGGGCATGTCCCGGCCGGCTGGCGCGGCGACTTCACCGAGACCGTGGAACGCCAACTGGAGCGCTTCGCCCCGGGGTTCCGGGACCGGGTGCTCGCCCGGGCCACCGCGGGGCCGCCCGAGATGGCCGCGAAGAACGCCAACTACGTGGGCGGGGACATCGGTTGCGGTGCCTCGGACGGGCTGCAGCTGCTCCTTCGCCCGAGGCTGACCCTCGCCCCGTACCGCACGCCCCGCCCCGCGGTCTTCCTCTGCTCCAGCGCGACGCCGCCCGGCCCCGGGGTGCACGGCATGAGCGGGCACAACGCGGCCAAGGCGGTGTGGCGGCAGCTGCGCCGCCCCACGCGCTGACACCCGAAGGGGGAGCCGGATCCGTACCGCCCTCGGCCGGGAGGCCGGCGGGCAGGAGGCCGTCCGGCCGAGCGCTGTCCGTCAGGCAGCGTCCGCCGCGCCGGTCGCGCCGGACGCCCCCGAGGCCACCCCGAAGGCGGGCTCCGGCACCTCGCGCGGGGTGAGCAGCTGCGAGCTGCGGCCGTCCACGCCCACCGGCACCTCGCCGTCGATGGTGACGCGGCGCAGCGCGCGGTCGTGGTCGTCGGAGTCGTCGACGCCGTAGTGCTGGGTGGCCCGGTTGTCCCAGATGGCCACGTCCCCGGTCGCCCAGTGCCAGCGCACCGTGTTCTCCGGGCGTTCCACATGGGCCTGGAACAGCTCGACGAGGCGCCGCGAGTCCTGCCCGCTCAGGCCCTGGATCTTCTGTACGAAGTTGCCGAGCACCAGGGTGCGTTCACCGGTCTCCGGGTGCACCCGCACCACCGGGTGCTCGGTGGTGAACCGGGTGGAGAGGAAGACCTGCTGGAACTGCGCCAGCTGCTCCTCGCTCGCCCCGGGCCGGGCCCCGACGTAGTCGTACTCGTTGCTGTGCACGGCGCGCAGGGTCTCGGCCAGGGTGCGCAGCGGGGCGGGCAGGTTCTCGTAGGCGGTGGCGGTGTTGGCCCAGAGGGTGTCGCCGCCGTACGGGGGGATGGTCACGGCCCGCAGGATCGAGAAGGCGGGGTAGGCCGGTACGAAGGTGACGTCCGTGTGCCACTGGTTGGCCCGGCCGCCGAGGTCGGAGCCGGAGTCGATGCCGAGCGAGTAGCGCCCGTCCCGGGAGGGCACGGTGGGGTGCGCCACCGGGGTGCCGAGCAGCCGGGCGAAGGCCTCGTGCGCCGTCTCGTCCAGGTGGTGCTGGCCGCGGAAGAAGACCACCTTGTGGGCGAGGATCGCGGCCCGCACGGCGGCGAGGGTCTCGGCGGGGAGGTCGCCGCCGAGCCGTACCCCGCCGATCACCGCGCCGACGCGGCCGCCGATCTTCTCCACGGTCACGGCGGGGGAGGTCTCGGGGGCGGGCGCGGCCGGGCGGGAGGGCGCGTGCGTGGCGGGGGCGGAGGTCATGGGAATCCCTTCGGAGTGCGGGAACCACCCGGCGGGCCTGCCGCGGACGGAAGCCGGAGAGCCGGCGGAGTCACCGGGAGTGGGGGAGTGCGGAGGAGCGGGAGCGCCGGAGGGGCTCGCGGGCAGTGCTCCGGCGGCCGGGGCCCGGGATCAGGCGCGGGCGGGCGCGGCGGAGCGGCCCGTACACGCCGCGGAGGCGAGGCGCTCCAGATCGACGTGGAGCCGCGCTACGAGGTGGGTCGTGACGGGCATGTGCCGGAGACTCGCAGGGCACCCTGCCGCCGTCAACAGCCGCCCGCCCACCGCTCACCTTGCGCGGCGGCGGCCGCCCGCGACCCCGGGGACTTTGGCCCTCTCCCCGCCGTCCCCGTGCTGACCTGCGTCAACAGCCCTGCCGCGCCCGTACGGTGAAGGCCTCGCCCCGGCCCCGAAGTCCACGGGGACGGCCACCGGAGCTTTCATACGACTGCAATACACGCGGCATACGCGACCGCCGTACTCGCGCGCATCGCGACCTTCGTACCCGCGCCCCGAAGAGCCGTGAGAGGAGTCGAAGAACCACGAAGAACCACGAAGAAGAGGCAGCACCCGATGCCCCGGCCGTCCGCGCACAGACGGCCGGGGAGCACCGGATGCTGCCTCGACGAGCCGCGCCCGTTCACCCGGAGGGCCGCGCCCCCCGGCTCGACGAGCCGCGCCCCCTCAGCAGTCCTTCGCCCCGGTGTGCAGGGCGAGTGCCGTGTCCGGGGCGAGCGTGGCGGTGAACTGTCCGGAGCCGTCGACGCTCACCGTGCGCTTGCCCTGGACGTCGCAGTAGTCCCCTGCGGGCAGCCCGGTCTGGAAGGTGTGGTTCAGCTCGGTGGACTCGTGGTTGAGGGCCACGTACGCCTTGTCGCCCCGGCCGAAGGCGATCTGGTTGCCGCCGTTGTCCCACCAGTCGGTGACGTCCTGGCCCCGGGCGGTGTTGTGCCAGGCGACCATCGAGCTGATCTCGGGCCAGGCGTGCTGGCACTTCCAGCCGTCCTGGTAGCAGGCGTCCACCCGGCCGCCGTTCGGCGGCCCGGCGTCCTTCTCGCTCCACTCGTAGCCGGAGTGCACATCGGGGGAGGAGTACGGCCAGGCCAGCATGAAGACGCCCGCGAGCGTATAGGCCGCGCCGTCCTTGTAGTTGAGGGTCTCGCCGTTGCGCTCGGTGTCGTGGTTGTCGACGAAGACGGCGGCCTGGGAGCCGGGCAGATAGCCCCACTCCTCGCCGAAGTTCTTCAGATAGGCGAGCTTCTCGGAGGTGAAGACCCGCTTGAGGTCCCGGGCGTAGCGGAACTCCTGCACATCGCCGACGCCGGTGTACTCCCCGGGCTGCACGGCCTCCCCGCCACCGGCGATGAACTCCTGCTTCCAGTACACCCCCGGGTCGCTCAGCCGGGACTTGATGTCGGCCAGGTCCTCGGCCGGGATGTGCTTGGCCGCGTCGATCCGGAAGCCGTCCACGCCGAGCGAGAGCAGGTCGTTCAGGTATCCGGCGATGCCCGCCCTGACGTGCTCCTCACCGGTGTCCAGGTCGGCCAGGCCGACGAGTTCGCAGTGCTGGACGTTGAACCGGTCCTGGTAGTCGACGATCTCCGAGGTGCAGTCGTCGAAGTCGGCGGCGGCGTAGATCCCCGGGTAGTCGTACTTGGTGTACGAGGAGCCGCCGGTCCCGGTGCCCGAACCGGCCGACATGTGGTTGATCACGGCGTCCGCGACCACCTTGACCCCGGCGCTGTGGCAGGCCTCCACCATCTTCGAGAAGGCCGCCCGGTCCCCGAGCCGCCCCGCGATCCGGTAGCTGACCGGCTGGTACGAGGTCCACCACTGGCCGCCCTGGATGTGCTCGGCGGGCGGCGAGACCTGGACGGAGCCGTAGCCCGCCGGGCCGAGGCTGCGGCCGCACTCGGCGGCCACCGAGTCGTAGTCCCACTCGAAGAGGACGGCGGTCACGTCTTTCTCGCCGGGCGGGGCCGCCGCGGCCTGCCCGGGCGGGGCGAGCAGGGTGCCGCCGAGTCCGGCGGCGGCCGCCACGGCCGCGGCGAGCGCGATCCGCGCGGGGCGGCGGGTCCTTCGGGTGTCTTCGGCGTATCTCCTTGGCATGGTTCCTCCTTGCACGTGGGGGTGCTGTCGAGGTGCGGGTGAGGTGGGGAGTGCGGGCGGCCCGGGGTGCCGGGCCGCCCACCGTGCGGGGCCCAGGGGCTCAGGCGGTCCACCACACGGTCGAATCGGGCGGCAGCAGCACCTCGCCCTCGGTGCCGCGGGCGGGCTGCTCGGCCGTGCTGGCCAGGAGGAGCTGCCCGGGGGCCGGGAGGCGGACCGTGGCGCCGGTGGTGTTGGCGGTGCAGAAGAAGCGGGTGCCGTCCTCGGCGGTGCGCCGGAAGACGAGCACGCCCTCGGGTGCGTCGAGCCAGGTCAGGGAGTCGCCCGCGCCGAGCGCCGGGTGTTCGCGGCGGGCGGCGAGCGCGGCGCGGTACAGCTCCAGGGTCGAACCGGGCACCCCCTGCTGCGCCTCCACGCTCAGCTCGCCCCAGCCCTCGGGCTGCGGAAGCCAGCTGCCGCCCGCGCCGAAGCCGTGCGCGGAGCCGCCACGCGTCCAGGGCAGCGGCACCCGGCAGCCGTCCCGGAAGCCGTCCTGCCCGTGCGCGCGGAAGTACGAGGGGTCCTGGCGCACCTCGTCCGGCAGGTCCACGACATCGGGCAGGCCCAGTTCCTCGCCCTGGTAGACGTAGGCGGAGCCGGGCAGCGCCAGCATCAGCAGGGTCGCCGCGCGGGCCCGCCGCAGACCGAGCTCCGGGTCGCCGGGGGTGCGCAGCTGGGTGCCGAGCCCGGGCGGGTTGGCGAAGCGGGTGGTGTGCCGGGTGACGTCGTGGTTGGAGAGCACCCAGGTGGCCGGGGCGCCGACCGGGCGCATCGCCTCCAGCGAGCGGTCGATGACGGCGCGCAGGTCCTCCGCGTCCCAGGAGGTGCTCAGATAGGGGAAGTTGAAGGCCTGGTGCAGTTCGTCGGGGCGTACGTAGGCGGCGGTGCGCTCGACCGTCGGGGTCCAGGCCTCGGCGACGAAGATGCGCTCGCCGAGGCCACCCGAGCCCTCGGCCGCGTACTCGTCGAGCAGCCGGCGCCAGTCGCGGTAGATCTCGTGCACGCCCTCCTGGTCGAAGAAGGGGACCGCGCCGTTGTCCAGGAGCCGCAGCTCCTCGTGGTCGCCGAGGTCGGGCAGGCCCTCCTGCTTGACCAGGCCGTGCGCGACATCGATGCGGAAGCCGTCCACGCCCTTGTCCAGCCAGAAGCGCAGGATGGAGCGGAACTCGTCGGCGACCGCGGGGTGTTCCCAGTTGAAGTCGGGCTGCTCGGGGGCGAAGAGGTGCAGGTACCACTCGCCGTCCGGGAGCCGGGTCCAGGCGGGGCCGCCGAAGAGGGAGGTCCAGTCGTTGGGCGGGAGTTCGCCGTCCTTCCCCTTGCCGGGGCGGAAGTGGTAGCGCCCCCTGAGCGGGGATCCGGGGCCCTCGGCGACGGCCCGCCGGAACCACTCGTGCCGGTCCGAGGAGTGGTTGGGCACCAGGTCGACGATGAGGCGCAGGCCGAGCGTATGGGCGTCCTCGATGAGGGCCTCGGCGTCCGCGAGGTCGCCGAACATCGGGTCGACGGTGCGGTAGTCGGCGACGTCGTATCCGGCGTCCGCCTGCGGGGAGGCGTAGAAGGGGCTCAACCAGACCGCGTCCACGCCGAGTTCGCGCAGATAGCCGAGCCGGGAGCGGACCCCCGCCAGATCGCCCATGCCGTTCCCGTCGGCGTCGGCGAAGCTGCGCGGATAGACCTGGTAGATCACCGCGTCGCGCCACCATCCGGGGCGGGCGTCGGCGGTCAGCGTGGCGGTGCGGGTGCCGTCGGCGAGGTGCTGGCTCATGGCGTCCTTGCTGCGTGAGGGGGAGGGACAGGGCGCGTGGGCGGGGGTGCTCAGCCCTTGGTGCCCCCGGCCGTCAGGCCGGTGACCAGGTGCTTCTGCACCACGTAGAAGAAGGCGGAGACGGGCACCGCGATGAGTACCGCGGTGGCGG
The DNA here is from genome assembly GCF_012273655.1 of Streptomyces physcomitrii. Lineage (GTDB taxonomy): Bacteria > Actinomycetota > Actinomycetes > Streptomycetales > Streptomycetaceae > Streptomyces > Streptomyces physcomitrii. The sequence goes on from NZ_JAAWWP010000016.1 coordinate 161,937, forward strand.
CCATGTAGTTCCACTGGGCGTCGTGTTCGCTGACGAAGCTGGAGAGGCCGACGGCGAAGGTGTACTTCTCGTCGTCGAGCAGGAAGGTGGAGGCGAAGGCGACCTCGCCCCAGGCGGTGATCAGGTTGTAGAAGGCGGCCACCGCGAGGCCGGGCTTGGCCAGCGGGATGATCAGCCGCAGGAAGGTGCCGAAGGGGGAGAGCCCGTCCACCCGGCCCGCCTCGTCGATCTCCATCGGGATGGTGTCGAAGTAGCCCTTGAGCAGCCAGGCGCTGTAGGGCACCGCGGTCGAGCAGTAGACCAGGATCAGCCCGCCGTAGCTGTCGATGAGCTGGAGTTCGGAGAGGATCTCGTACATCGGGACGATGAGGACGGCGATCGGGAACATCTGGGTGACGAGGAGCAGCCACATCAGCTTGCGGTAGCCGGGGAAGCGCATCCGGGAGACCGCGTAGCCGGTGGTGGCGGCGAGCAGCACCCCGATGACGGTGGTGCCCAGCGAGACGATCAGGGTGCTGCCGAGCCACTGGAAGAAGTTGGTGTCCTGCAGTACGTGGGTGTAGTTGGACAGCGTCGCCTTGTCGAGGATCCGCGAGGGGTGCAGATAGTCGTCCTTGTCCGGCCCCAGCGAGAGGAAGACCAGCCAGACGATGGGGAAGAGGGCGATCAGGCTGGCCAGGCTGAGCACGGTGTGCGAGAGCAGGCGCGCCGTCCGGCTGCTCTCCCCGCGCCGCAGCGCGCGCTCCGGAGCGGGGGCGGGCGCGGCGGGGCGGACCTCGGCGGGCGTCGGCTCGGTGGTGGTGGTCATCGGTGTCCTTCCTCAGGAGGCGAACTGCTCGCCGCGGGCGAGCCAGCGTCGGTAGAGGGAGGTGAAGACGATCAGCATCGACAGGAGCAGTACGCCGTACGCTGCCGACTGGGCGTAGTCACGGGGCTGTTGGCCGAAGCCGAGGTAGTAGGCCCAGGTCACCAGGATCTGCGCGTCGGGGGCGCCGGTGCCGAAGAGCAGGAAGATCACGGTGAACTGGTTGAAGGTCCAGATCACACCGAGCAGCACGACCGTGGAGCTGACCGTGCGCAGCCCCGGCAGGGTGACGTAGCGGAAGCGCTGCCAGGCGTTGGCCCCGTCCATCTCGGCGGCCTCGTAGAGCGTCGCGTCGATGGACTGCAGGCCGCCGAGGAGCGAGACCATCATGAAGGGCACCCCGCACCAGGTGTTCACCATGATCGCGGCGAGGCGCTGGAAGAAGGGGTCCTCCAGCCAGGCCGGCTGGGGCAGGTGCAGGGAGCCGAGCGCGGTGTTGAGGAAGCCGCCGTCGGCGAGCATGATCCGCCAGGAGAAGACCGTGACGAAGGTGGGCACCGCCCAGGGCAGGATGAGCATCAGCCGGTAGGCGGTGCGGCCGCGCAGCTTCTGGTGCAGCAGCAGGGCGAGCCCGAGGCCGATCACGTAGTGCAGGGCGACGCAGCTGACCGTCCAGACGATGGTCCACACGAAGTGCGACCAGAAGCGGTCGCCGGAGGTCGGGCCCCAGAGGATGTCGGCGTAGTTGTCGAGGCCGACGAACTTGTAGGTGGCGTCGATGTGGTTGACGCCGATGGTGCGGGCCGAGTTGAGGCTGTCGGCGTCGGTGAAGGTCAGATAGACGCCGCGGGCCAGCGGGTACCCGACGAGCACGCCGAGGACGATGACGACCGGGGCGATCATCGCGTACGCGTACCAGTGGCGGCGGTAGGAGCGGACCAGGCGCGCGCGGAGACCGGGGCGTTCTCCGCGCCCGGTGGCCGCGCGGTCGACGGCGACTGTCATCAGGCGACACCTTCTCGGGGATGTGCGGGGGCGGGTGGGTGGCCGCGGTCGCCCGCGGCCACCGGGCTCACTTCTTGAAGTCGGGCAGCAGACCGGCCATGGCCAGGTCCGCGTTCTTCAGGCCCTTGTCGAGGGAGACCCGTCCGCCGGCGATCTTCGGCAGTTCGGTGTCGAGCGGCGTCCACAGCGAGCTGTACTCGGGCAGTTCGGGCCGCGGCAGCGCGGTGCCGAGCACCTTCTGGAAGCCCGCGATGCCCGGGTCGGCCTTCACCTTCGCGGTGTAGGCGTCCTCGCGGGTCGGCAGCGTGGAGTTCTTCAGGGCGATGGTCTCCTGCGACTTGGCGGAGGCCATGAAGCCCACGAACTTCAGCGCGGCCTTCTGGTGCGCGGAGTCCGAGCCCGCGTACACCGAGAGGTTGTGGCCGCCGGTCGGGGCGCCCGCCTTGCCGGTGGAGCCCGCGGGCACCGGGGCGATGCCGAGGTTCCCCTTGTCCTTGAAGGCCTTGCCCTTGTAGAAGTTGGTGATCTCCCAGGGGCCCTGCAGGGTGGAGGCGGCCTTGCCGTTGACGAAGGCGTCCTGGATGTGGGCGTAGGCGTCCGCGGTGGTGTCCGCCTTGTGCAGGCCCTTGCCGGAGAAGAGGCCCTGCCAGGTCTTGATGCCCTTGACGGCCTCGGCGGAGGTGATGGTCCGCTTCTTCGCGGCGGCGTCGACGGTGTCGGTGCCCTCGCCGTAGAGGAAGGGCTGGGCGTAGTAGCCCTTGGTGGAGCCCCAGTAGCCGTCGGCCCCGGTCTTCGCCTTGATCTTCGCGGCGTCGGCGCGCAGTTCGGCCCAGGTGGCGGGCGGCTCGGTGATGCCGGCCTTCTCGAACAGCGCCTTGTTGTAGACGAAGGCGAGGGTGTCGGTGACCAGCGGGACGCCGTAGGTCTTGCCGTCGAACTGCGCCTGCTTGACGAGGTTCTGGCGGAAGGCCGACTTCTCGCTCAGGGCCTCGGTGCCGTCCAGCGGCAGCAGATAGCTCTTCTTCGCGAAGGCGGGGGTCCAGCCGACCTCGGCGCGCAGCACGTCCGGGGCGCCCTTGCTGCCCGCGGCGGTGTCGAACTTGTTCTGCGCCTTGTCGAAGGGGACGTTGACGTAGTCCACCTTGATGCCCGGGTTGGCCTTCTCGAAGTCCTTGACCAGGGCCTCGTAGGCGGGCTGTTCGTTGGTGGCGTTCGAGGTGTCCCACCAGGTGATCGTGAGGGGGCCGTCCGCCTTGCCGTCGTCGTCGCTGCTGCCGCAGGCCGTCGCCGCGAGCGCCAGGGACGCTGCCAGCGCGATGGCCGCTGTGCCACGCCGCATGAGATCTCCTTGAGGGTGAGGGCCCAGGGACATCGCGCGGTCCCGTTGCGCCATGTCCGGGGGAAGCAGCACGACTTCCGGCTGCCGGGCGACGAGAACGTAACAGCGCGGAAAGCGAAGCGAAAGACCTTGCAGCAAAACAGTGCAAGGGCGGTGGCGTGATGTCCGGATGAGGGGGTATTGCCCCTGGCTCCCACTCTCTGTGCTGCATCGATGTCCGGCGGCTTCCTTGCGCAAGGAGTTGAAAGGTCTTGCCAGGAGTGAGCGCTGCGGGGATCATCACGACATCCGGTGGCGCCTCGGCCGCCGGGAGCCGAAGGAGCGCGATGCCGCAGGAGTCAGCAGGGGCCGGGTCAACTGCCCGTCCCGGAAGGCCGGTTGGTGAGCCTGTCGGCCCCCGCCCGGTAGGGTCCACCCCTGTGACCGCACGGCTCTCCGACATCGCCGCCCAGGCAGGGGTCAGCGAGGCGACCGTCAGTCGCGTCCTCAACGGCAAGCCGGGCGTCGCCGCCACCACCCAGTCGGTGCTCGCCGCGCTCGACGTCCTCGGCTACGAGCGCCCGGTCCGGCTGCGGCAGCGCAGCGCGGGCCTGGTCGGGCTGATCACCCCCGAGCTGGAGAACCCGATCTTCCCGGCGCTGGCCCAGGTCATCGGCCAGGCGCTCACCCGCCAGGGCTACACCCCGGTGCTCGCCACCCAGACCCCCGGCGGCTCCACCGAGGACGAGCTGACCGAGATGCTGGTGGACCGCGGGGTCAGCGGCATCATCTACGTCTCCGGACTGCACGCCGACACCACCGCAGACACCTCCCGCTACGAGCAACTGCGCGCCAGGGGCGTGCCGTTCGTCCTGGTCGACGGATTCTCCTCGCGGGTGCAGGCGCCCTTCATCTCCCCGGACGACCGCGCCGCGATGGACCTCGCGGTCACCCATCTCGCCTCGCTGGGCCACACCAGGATCGGCCTCGCGCTCGGGCCCAAGCGCTTCGTGCCGGTCCAGCGCAAGATCGAGGGCTTCGTCCGCACCATGCACGAGCAACTCGGCCTGGACCGCGAGGAGGTGGCCGAGCAACTGGTGCAGCACTCGCTCTACACCCTGGAGGGCGGGCAGGCCGCCGCCACCGCCCTGCTCGGCCGCGAGTGCACCGCGATCGTCTGCGCCAGCGACATGATGGCGCTCGGCGCGATCCGGGCCGCCCGCCGGCAGGGCCTGCGGGTGCCGCAGGAGGTCTCCGTGGTCGGCTTCGACGACTCCCCGCTGATCGCCTTCACCGACCCGCCGCTGACCACCGTGCGCAAACCGGTGCCCGCGATGGGCCAGGCGGCGGTGCGCACCCTCCTGGAGGAGATCGAGGGCACCCCCGCCCCGCACAGCGAGTTCGTCTTCATGCCCGAACTCGTGGTCCGGGGCTCCACCGCGAGCGCCCCGGGCGGCGCCAGGCCCGCGGCGGGCCCGGAGCGGCTGCCGGGGCCGCGGGGCTGAGGGGTGTCCTGTCGCGGACGGGGTGGCAGGGGACGCGGCTCCGGCCTTCAGCGATGCCAGGTGGCCGACGGTCCGGTTTCGGGGCCGGGTCCTCGTCGTCGCAGTGGTCGTGACAGTCGGTGTCGCCATGGCGGCGAAGCCCCTGCGCCAGCGCGGGAAGTGAGCGGGAAGGGGCATCGCCTTCCGGTGTCGGTGCGTCCCTGATTCAGGCGATGTCCGCGCCGAGGCGCGAGACGGCCATGGGGCGGTCTGCCCGAGCGGTCCATGTTGCGCCCGGATTCCCGGAGGCCAGGGCATACGCAGGCGTGGCGCGGCAGTCGGCCGTTCCGGCGGCGGTCGTCACTCGGCCGGGATGGTGCTCTTGCGCTGGTTGGCCTGGAAGCGTGCCCTTTTCTGGCGGTTGCCGCAGGTGTTCATGTCGCACCATCGGCGGGTGCGGCTCCGGCTGGTGTCGAAGAAGGCGGCTCGGCACGTCGGTGAGGCGCACAGGGCCAGCCGTCCATCCCGTTCACCTGCGATGACGTCGATCGCGTCGGCGGCGATCACGCCCAGGGCGTCCTCCAGGCCGGAGGCCGGACCGAGCCGCCAGTGGCGTTCTCCCGCGGGTGTCAGGACCGCCGAGGCCCCGCCCCGCCCGCTGCGGTCATTGAGGACGCGGACGGCGGATGCGGGCAGGGGCTCCCGGAGTGCGGCAGCGGTCGCGGTCGTGTGGATCGACTCCCTCAGTCTCCGGGCGAGGTCGAGCTGCTCAGGGGTGCAGGAGTCCACGTCGAGGCCGTACACCGCCAGCCAGTCCACGAGCCGCCGCGGCGTGGGGATGCGCTCCACGGCGTCGCCATGACGCTCGGACAAGGTCCCCGTGAAGCTGGTCGCCAGCACGGATCCGAGGCGGAAGTCAGGAAACTCGGGGCGCATGAAACCACCATAGCCGGTTGCACGCGGGCGGGAGCTCACGCTAGAACCGTCAATGCCGGTTCGCGAGCGAGTGCGGCCGGTGCCGCGATGCCCAGGAGGCTCCCGTGTCCCACCCGACCGGTGACGTGTACGCGTTCACCCCCCGTGCCGCCGAGGCCGAACTCGACGAGCTGCGCGCACGCCTGGCCGCGGCGCGGCTGCCGGAGGCCGAGACGGTCCACGGCGCCGCACCCGGCCCGCGCCGGTGGAGCCAGGGCGTACCGCTCTGCGACCTCGTCGATGTCGTCCACCACTGGCGCACCGCGTACGACTGGCGGTGGTTCGAGGACCGCCTGAACGCACTCGGCCAGTACCGCACCACCATCGACGGCCTGGGGATCCACTTCCTGCACCGCCGGTCGGTACGCGCGGACGCCACCCCGCTGCTCCTGACCCATGGCTGGCCGGGCAGCATCGCCGAATTCATCGACGTGATGGACGAATTGGCCGATCCGGAGGATGCCGACGCGCCGGCGTTCCACATCGTGGCCCCGTCGCTGCCGGGCTTCGGCCACAGCGACAAGCCGACCACCACCGGGTGGGGGACCGGCAGGATCGCGGCCGCCTGGGTCGAACTCATGCGCAGGCTCGGCTACGAGAGGTTCGCGGCCCACGGCGGCGACTGGGGAGGCGTGATCACGACCGTCCTCGGCGGCAGGTTCCCCGCGCATGTCCTCGGCATCCACACCACACTCGCGCAGGCACCCTCCGGCCTGAGCACCGAAGGCCTGACGCCGGCCGAACGCCAATGGGCCGAGGAGACCCGCGACTTCTGGCGTCACCGCTCGGCGTACGCGAAACAGCAGGCGACCCGGCCGCAGACCATCGGATACTCGCTCGTCGACTCCCCGGTCGGACTCCTCGCCTGGATCCTCGACAAGTTCGCCGAATGGACGGACACCGACGACAGTCCCTTCGAGAGGATCTCCGTCGACCGCATCCTCGACGACGTCACCCTGTACTGGCTGACACGGACCGGCGCCTCCGCTGCCCGGATCTACTACGAGAGCCACGGCGGCGTCGACGCCTTCGACCCCGGCCTCCGCGTCGACGTCCCGTCGGCCATCACCATGTACCCCCGCGACATCGAGAAGTGCCCACGCCCCTGGGCGCGGCAGCGGTACCGGCAGATCGTCCGCTGGAGGACGGCGGAAGCGGGCGGCCACTTCCCGTCGCTGGAAGTTCCCGGGTACTTCGTCGAGGACCTGCGAGAAGGCCTCACGGCAGTCCTGGCCGCCGAGGGCCGGTGTCGGTGAGTGCGGGAACGAGCCCCGGGACCATGGTCCGGGTGAGGGTCCGTGGCAGGCGTGGCCGGTCGTCGGATCGGCAGCGCGAGCCGTGGCCGTTGCGGCCGTTGGTGGGTTGCACGCGGGTGTCGTGCTGCGGAGGGCGTGGTGCGCTGTCAGGCGAGGGCGGCGACCAGCAGGGTGAACGCGGCGACGAGGACGGCGACGCGCAGGTAGTGGTAGCGGTTCCAGCGCTGCAACTGCTCCTTCCAGTCGGCGGGCCGGTTCTCGGTGGTCCAGGTCTTGTTGCGGTTGTTGATCGGGACGAGCAGCAGGACCGACATGACCACGCTGAGGACCAGTAGTCCGGCGGCGGTGACGACGAGCCCGGCGCCGTGGCGGTGCCATCCGGCAGCGGCCCAGATCGCGCTGAGGGCGAGCGAGCCCACGTACCAGAACGGCATCAGGGTGCCGAGCATCCGGCCGCCGTGGGCGTGGCCGAGCTGGCTGCTGTCCTCGGGAAGCGCGTTCAGGATCCGACTCATGATGAAGGCGACGGAGAACTCCACCCCCACCATCAGGCCGACGATCACGGTGGTGACGACCTCGAGCGCGTTGAGCATGATGACTCCTCCGGGAATCTAGCGGCGCTAGGTGAGATGGCAACGCTAGACCTTTCTTCGCTCGATTGTCTAGCAGTGCTAGGGTCGCCGTATGTCGGTAAAGGAACGCAAGGAGCGCGAACGGGCGGAGCGCGAGCGCCTCATCGTGGCGACGGCCCGCGAACTCGCCGAGCAGCAGGGCTGGGGCGCGGTCACCACCCGCCTGCTCGCCGAGCGCATCGAATACAGCCAGCCCGTCCTCTACAGCCACTTCCGCGGCAAGCGCGAGATCATCGGCGCCGTCGCCTTGGAGGGTGCTGTCGAGCTGGCTGCGGCGGTGCGTGCCGCGACTTCCGCGGCGGACGGTCCGCGCGAGCGTGTGGCCGCCCTCGCCCGCACCTATCTCGACTTCGCCGAGCGCAATCCGGCGGTCTACGACGCCTTGTTCCAGCTCGACGGCGGCCTGGCGTACGCGCGGGAGGACACCCCGGAGCCGCTGAAGGACGCCTTCGCCGCTCTCCTCGAATGCCTCACCGGGGTCGCCGGGAAGGGCGTCCACCCGGGGATGTTCACCGAAGTGTTCTGGGCGGCCCTGCACGGCCTGGCGACGCTGACCCGAGCGGGCCGCCTGCGGCCCGAGGACGCCGGGCCGAGGGTGGAACTGCTGGTCGACCGCCTCGCCGTGCTCTGACACACCGTTTCGGCGGCGCGTGACCGGGGCCCTCGGGCCCCCGCCGCCACCTGTCGGCGGCAGGCCTCCTGGTCACCCGCTCCCGCGCGGCGCAGCCGCGGATCGCCGGGCTCCGTACCCCGGACGGGACACCCGCGTCGGACACCGCGACGCCTGTCGACCGCGACCCGGTACGCGCCCTGCCCGGAGCCCGGAGCCCGGAGCCCGGAGCCCGGAGCCCGGAGCCCGGAGCCCGGAGCCCGGAGCCCGGTGCCCGGTGCCCGGCGCCGATCCGGCCGCCGTCACCGCTGTCCGACTCCGGGGCGCGAAGCCGGGGTCGGGGAGGCCGGGCAGCGGAAGGAGGGCGATCCGGCGGTGTCGGTGGTGAGCGGCGCCGGTGGCAACGCTCGGCGCGTGGTCGGGGCGAGCGGCTCTCACGAGGAGTCGCGGACCACCAGTTCCGTGGGGAGCACGATCTGGGCGCGGTCCGTGCTCCTGCCGGAGATCATGTCGAGCAGGACCCGAGTCATCGTGCGGCCCATCTCCTCGATCGGCTGGCGCACGCTGGTGAGGGCAGGGGTCATGTGGCGGGCCACGACCGAGTCGTCGAAGCCGACGAGGGAGACGTCGTCCGGGACACGGCGGCCCGCCTCGCCCAGGACCTGCCGGGCACCGGCGGCCATCACATCGGAGGCGGCGAAGACCGCGTCCACGTCGGGGCGCCGGGCGAGCAGCTCACGCATGGCCTGGGCGCCGCCCTTCTCGGAGAAGTCGGCGGGGGCGATCAGTCGCTCGTCGGCTTCCAGACCCGCGTCCTGGACGGCCCTGCGGTAGCCGTCCAGACGGCTCTGGGCGGCGTGGACGTCGAGTCGGCCGGTGAGGGTGGCGATGGTGCGGCGGCCGCGCGCGACGAGGTGTTCCACCGCACCGCGGGCGCCCTCGAAGTTGTCCGAGTCGACCGAGGGGAGCGATTCGGCGGCGGATCTGCGGCCGTTCATCACGGCGGGCATGCCGAGCTGTTCCAGCAGGTCGGGGAGCGGGTCGTCGGCGTGCACGGAGACCAGCAGCACACCGTCCACGCGGTGCGCGGCGAGGTACTGGGCGAGCCTGCGGCGCTCGCGGTCGCTGCCGACCAGGGTGAGCAGCAGCTGCATCTCCGTATCGGCGAGGGCGGCGCCGACCCCGCGCACGATGTCGGAGAAGTACGGCTCCGCGAAGAAGCGGCTCTCCGACTCGGGCACGACGAGTGCGAGGGCGTCGGTGCGGTTGGCCGCCAGCGCGCGGGCCGCGCGGTTGGGCACGTAACCGAGCGCGGCGACGGCGGCCTCGACCGCCTCCCTGGTGTGGGCGCTGACGCGGGGCGATCCGTTGATCACCCGCGAGACCGTGCCCCGCCCGACCCCCGCCCGCGCCGCGACCTCTTCGAGCGTGGGCCGGCCCCCGCTGCGTACTCGCGCTGCCGTCATGACTGCCTCCCGTTCGCGGTCAATTTCGCACAGTCGGATGACCAAACCAAGTCCTGGCGTGGGTCCCCCCGACCCCCGGCGGGACCGGTCGGTCACACCCCCGCCCACCGTGAGGGGAGCGCTCCCGCGCCACGTCCGCGGCCCGGCGGGACGCGCAGACCGGGGCGCGGTGCCGAGACCCGGCAGACGGATGCCGGGTCTCGGGGAGGAGCGGTACGGGCAGGGCGGACTCAGATGATCAGGTGCGGTCCTTCCGCGGCGGGAGGGCGTGGCGGCGGATCACGTCGGCGTACCAGTGGGCGCTGGCTTTCGGGATGCGGCGCTGGGAGGCGTAGTCCACGTACACCGCGCCGAAGCGCTTCGCATAGCCGTACGCCCACTCGAAGTTGTCCATCAGCGACCAGAGGAAGTAGCCGCGCACGTCCGCGCCGTCGGCCACCGCGCGCCGCACCGCGTCGAGATGGCCGTGCAGGTACGCGATGCGCTCGGGGTCCTGGACCCGGCCCTCGGGCGAGACGTAGTCGTCGAAGGCGGCGCCGTTCTCGGTGACCATCAGCGGGGTACCGGGATGGTCGCGGGTGACGTCCATGAGCAGGCGGTGGAGCCCGTCGGGGTCGATCGACCAGTTCATGGCGGTGGTCGCCTTGCCCTCGGCGAGGTGGAAGGCGACGTGCTCGGAGCCGGGCCAGGGCGAGTGGTCGCTCGCGCCGTGGCCGTCGTCGCGGGTGTCGCCGCCGCCCTCGGCGGGCGTGGAGACCAGAGTCGGCGTGTAGTAGTTGACGCCGAGGACGTCGACCGGGCGGGAGATCGCCGCCAGGTCGCCGTCCCGTACGAGCTTCGACCAGTCCACCAGGTGCGCGGTGTCCGCGAGCAGGTCCTGCGGGTAGGCGCCGTGCAGCATCGGGCCGGTGAAGACCCGGTTGCCGACCGCGTCGATGCGGCGGGCGGCGTCGGCGTCCTCGTCGCTCGGCGTCAGCGCGCGGACCTGGTGGAGGTTGAGGGTGACCGAGGTCTGCGCGGCGGCGGGGAGTCGGCCGCGCAGAACCTCGATCGCCCGGCCATGGGCGAGGTTGAGGTGGTGGGCCGCCCGCAGGGCGGAGGACGCCTCGGTGCGGCCGGGGGCGTGCACCCCGGAGCCGTAGCCGAGGAAGGCCGAGCACCAGGGCTCGTTGAGGGTCGTCCAGGTGCCGACGCGGTCGCCGAGGGCGCCGGTCATCAGCGCGGTGTAGTCCGCGAAGCGCTCGGCGGTGGTGCGCTCCGGCCAGCCGCCCGCGTCCTCCAACTCCTGGGGCAGGTCCCAGTGGTAGAGGGTGGCGACAGGCGTGATGCCCGCCTCCAGCAGCTCGTCGACGAGCCGGCGGTAGAAGTCCAGGCCGCGCTCGACGGCGGGGCCGCGGCCGGTGGGCTGGACCCGGGACCAGGAGATGGAGAAGCGGTAGGCCTTCAGCCCCAGCTGCTTCATCAGGGCCACGTCGTCGCGGTAGCGGTGGTAGTGGTCGGCGGCGATGTCGCCGGTGTCGCCGTTGCGGACCTTGCCGGGGATGCGGCTGAAGGTGTCCCAGATCGAGGGCGTGCGTCCGTCCTCGGCGGCGGCGCCCTCGACCTGGTAGGCCGCGGTGGCCGCTCCCCAGAGGAAGCCCGGCGGGAAGGCGGCGGCGGCCTCGGGCAGCGGCTTCGGGGCGATGTCGGGTCGTACGGCAGTCATACGGGAGCTCTCCCAGGGATGTGGCGGGCAGGGGCGGTGGCTTGGGTGGGGCTGCGAGCCCGTACGGCCCGCGGGGCGGGGGCCGTACGGCTCCGTGACGGCGAAGTGGCGCGCGGGGCTCAGCCCTTGACGGCGCCGGACATGATGCCGCCGACGATCCGCTTGCCGAAGAGCACGAACACCACGAGCAGGGGCAGGGTGCTGATCAGCGCGCCGGCCATCACGATGCTGGTGTCGGGGGTGTACGAGGCGCTCAGCTGGCCGAGGGCCACCTGCAGGGTGGGGTTCTGCTGGTTCAGGGCGAGATAGGGCCAGAAGAAGTCGTTCCACGCCTGGACGAAGGTGAGCATGCCGAGCACCATCATCGCGGGGCGCGCCACCGGCAGCACCACGCTCAGCACGATGCGGAAGTTGTGCGCGCCGTCGATCTTGGCGGCCTCGATCAGCTCGTACGGCAGCGCCTCGCTCAGGTACTGCCGCATGAAGAACACCCCGAAGGCGCTGACCAGGGTCGGGAAGATCACCGCTTCCAGGTCCCCGCCCCAGCCGAGGTCGGCCATCATCATGAACAGCGGGACGACGCTGAGCTGCGGCGGGATCGTCAGCGTCAGGATCACTGCGGTCATCAGCGCGCCGCGGCCGCGGAAGCGCATCTTGGCGAAGGCGTAGCCGGCCAGGGTGCAGAAGAAGAGCGTCGCCGCTGTGATGCAGCCGGCCACGACGACGCTGTTGACGATCGCCTTGCCCAGGTGGGCCTGGGTCCAGGCGGCCTCCAGATTGTGCAGGAGGCGGCCGCCTGGCAGGAACGGCGGGGTGCCGGCCAGCATCTCGTCCTGGGTGTGGGACGCGGCCACGAGGGTCCAGTACAGCGGCAGCAGCGAGCCGATGCCGACGACGGCCAGCGCGAGGTAGGAGAACGGGCCGCCCTTCAGCTGCTGCCCGGCACCGGGCGTGAAGCGGCGGGTGCGCTTCGGCGCGCGATGGGCGGAAGACGCCGTGAGGAGGGGCTCCGGGACATCGGTGGGGCTGGTCATGGTCATGGGATCTCGCTCCCGGTCAGGCCGCGGACGGGCGTACGAAGCGGCCGACGAGCCAGTTGACCGCGGCGATGATCAGCAGGAGGGCGAGCATCGCCCAGGCCACCGCGGCGGCCGGACCGAGATGCCCGAGGTTCCAGCCGTAGTTGTAGAGGTAGACGCTGAGGGTCTCGTACTGATTCTCGTTGCCGCCGGTCGCGCCGAGGGTGCCGCCCTCCAGGAGCAGGGGCTCACCGAAGAGCTGCAGGGAACCGATGGTCGAGATGACGATCGTGAAGAGGATGGTGGGCCGCAGCGAGGGGATGGTCACCTTGCGGAACTGCTGCCAGCGCGAGGCGCCGTCGAGCGCGGCCGCCTCGTAGAGGTCGGACGGCACCGCCTGCATCGCGGCCAGGTAGATCAGGGCGTTGTAGCCGGTCCAGCGCCAGATCACGATGACCGCGATGGCGATCTTCGATGTCCATTGGCCGTTGGCCCAGTTGGTGTCGCCGAGGCCGGCGAAGTGCAGCACCCAGTTCAGCAGGCCGCCGTCGGCCCGGAAGACCAGGGCGAAGACGAGGGCCGCGGAGGCCACCGAGGTGGCGTAGGGGGTGAGGACCACGGTGCGCCAGAAGGTGCTGGCGCGCAGCCTGTAGTTGAGCAGGTGGGCCAGGCCGAGCGCGACGAGCAGCTGCGGGACCACCGAGATGACGCCGATCAGGAAGGTGTTGGTGACGGCCGTCCAGAACTCGGAGTCGTGCAGGATCCTGTCGAAGTTCGCCCAGCCGACCCACTCCATCCGGTCCATGCCGGTCATCTCGACCCGGTGCAGGGCGATCCAGCCGGTGTAGAGCAGCGGGTAGAGCCCGAACGCCCCGAAGACGAGGAAGAACGGGGCGATGTAGGCGTACGGCGACGCCTTGTCGTCGAACCGCCAGAGCCGGCTCCGCCAGGTCTGCCGGCGGGTGTCCGCCGGTCTGCGCTGAGAGCCGCGAGGTGGCGACGCGTGGGCGTCCCGGGTGGGAGACGAGGTGGCCACGAGCGGGAGTCCTTCCCTGGGTTGCTTGAGGTGCCGGGGTGCGGGGCGGAGGCCGACGGCGTGCGCGGCGGGCTTCCCCGGGCGGGCGGAGCGGTCGGGTCGCCCCGCCCCCGTAGCGGCTCACCGGGAGGTACCGGCCGCCCGGCGGGCCGGGGTGCCGGTCCTGGTCGACGGCTCCCGGGGTCACGCAGGCGCGGGCGCGTCCGGCGGATCGGGCCGGACGCGCCCCGGCGCACGTCAGCCGATCACCTTGTCGATCGACTTGACGGCCGCCTCCCAGGCGTCGTCCGGCTCGGTGCCGCGCTGCTCCATGTTGTTGATCTGGGTGGAGATGGTGTCCTTGATCGCCGCGTCCTTCGGGCCGAGGATCGTCTCGGGGATGGACTCGGCCTCGTCGGCGTAGATCCGGCCGATCGGGGCGTCGTTGAAGTAGGGCAGGGTCGCCTTCTTCACGGCGGGCAGCTCGTAGGCGCCCTTGTTGGACGGGAAGGAGCCGATCGCCTTGAAGACGGCGGCCTGCTGCTCGGGGGCGGTGAGCCACTTGACGAGCTTCGCGGCCTCGTCGACGTGCTTGCCGGTCTTCGGGACGCCGAGGAAGGACCCACCCCAGTTGGCCGCGGTGGCGCCGGGGGCGGTGGTGATGTCCCACTTGCCCTTGTTCGCGGCACCGGCGTTCACGCTGATCTGACCGGCCATCCAGGCGGGGCAGACCACGGTGGCCATCGTGCCCTTGCGCAGTGCGGCGTTCCACGGGTCGCTGAACTGGGCGAGGCCCTGGGTCAGCTTCTTGTCCGCCGCCTCGGCCGCGAGGTTCCAGCCCTGCCGGACGCTGGGGCTGTCCTTGTAGATCGCCTTGCCGTTCTCGTCGTAGTACTGCTTCGCGTGGGAGCTGACCACGGCGTTGTACATGGCGCTGGCGGAGTCCATGAAGTAGGTGCCCGCGGGGGCCTTCTTCCTGAACTCCTCGCCGAGTTCGAGGTAGTCCTCCCAACCGCCGGAGATCCGGGCGGCGACCTTCTCGCGATCGGTGGGCAGACCGGCCTTCTCGAACAGCTCGGTGTTGTAGCAGAGCGACATCGGGCCGATGTCGGTACCCGCGCCGATCACCTTTCCGTCGGCCGTGGTGGCCTGCTTCTCCTTCCACGACACGAACTCGTCGGCGTCGACGACCTCGCTCAGGTCGGCGAACTGGTCCGCCTTGGTGTCGACGAGCTCCTTGATGCGGCCGACCTCCAGCCCCTGGACGTCGGCGAGGCCGCTGCCCGAGTTCAACTGCTGGAGCAGCTTGGGGTAGTAGACCTTCTCGTCGGCGGTGGTGTCCTCCTTCACCGTGATGTTCGGGTGCAGTTCGTGGTACTTGGCGAAGAGACCGGCTTCCTTGTAGCCGAACTGGCCGAAGTCGGCGACGGTCAGCGTGATCTTCCCGTTCGCGTCGGAGGACTCGTCCGAGTCGTCGCTGCTGCAACCGCTCAGCAGCAGCGCTGAGGCGGTCAGGCCCGTGGTGGCCAGGACCGCGACTCTGCGACTCCGGCCGGCGGCGGTGCGGGTGATACGCATTCCACTACTCCTTGTTCCAGGGCGGGACTGGCTCACTGCGTGGCATACGCGCTGGTGAGTGCGGGTGTCGAAGGGGTTCGGGGGAGGACGCGGGCAGCGCCGTCCACCGGGGGATCCCGGTGTGGGAGCGCTCCCATGCGTCGATGTCGGAAGAGTCCTGCCTGGGGGGAGGGGTGTCAAGAGTTGAAGATGCTTCCGTTGCGCGAGCGTGTCCCGCACGTCACGGGAACGTGTCCGCCCGCGGGCTTGCCAGGGCGGTCGGCTGCCTTGCGGCGCACGGCGCGGTTTCGAATTCCCGCAGGTGGAAGGCGATTTACGGTGCGACCCTGGTCGAGTCTCCAGGAAGAACCGGCCGTTGAGTCGGTTTTTCGGCGGAGTCCGGAAGCGGTCCCCCGAAGTCCTGGGGTCCCGCCGGGAAGTGAACGGGGTGCGCAGTGGAGAGGGTGGGGGAGCGGAGCCGCGCGTTCTCTGCCCGAAGCCGAAGCCGAAGTTGTCGGGCCCGGTGGTCGCCGTGCGCGGCTTTCGGCGGTGGCGGGTCCTCGCTCGGCTCGTACCCCGGGGAGGTCCGGTTCGTGCTCTTCGGCGAGGCCGCCTACGAGGCCTTCGCATCCGCCCTCGACGGCTGAGCGGAACCGGGGCGGCGCCAGGTGTCCATAGCCCCCCGACCCGGCGAAGACCGGAGGAATCAACCGCGACATGTGCGTGAACGTGCTGAAAATCCAGTCACATCGAGCACTTCCGATCGCCTGACGGCTCGGGCAGAATCGGCCCCCGGTGCTCCGTACGCCCGTCGGCCAGGCGCGTGCGGTCGGATCCGACGCACCGGCAGTGCCGACCACCTGCGCGAGACCCTGGGAGAACGATCCGGATGACGGCTATCAACCGACGGCGCTTCATGCAGCTCGCGGGCGGCACCGCCGCCATGTCCGCGCTGACCGGCAGCATCGCGAAGGCGGCCGCGATCCCCGCGAACCGCCGCACCGGCTCCCTGGAGGACGTCGAGCACATCGTGGTCCTCATGCAGGAGAACCGCTCCTTCGACCACTACTACGGCGCCCTGCGCGGCGTCCGCGGCTTCGGCGACCCGCGCCCGGTGAAGCTGCCGAACAACAAGCCCGTCTGGTACCAGGCCCAGAACGGCAAGGAGGTCCCGCCCTTCCGGCCCGAGGAGGACGACCTCGGCATGAAGTTCATCGAGGGCCTCAACCACGACTGGAACGGCGGCCACTCGGCCTTCAACAACGGCAACTACGACAACTGGCTCCCCGCCAAGGGCACCGGCACCATGGCCCACCTCACCCGCGAGGACATCCCCTTCCACTACGCCCTCGCGGACGCCTTCACCATCTGCGACGCCTACCACTGCTCGCTGATGGGCGCCACCGACCCCAACCGCTACTACATGTGGTCCGGTTACGTCGGCAACGACGGCACCGGCGGCGGCCCGGTCATCGACAACGCCGAGAAGGGCTACGGCTGGACCACCTACCCCGAGCGCCTGGAGGAGGCCGGGGTCTCCTGGAAGGTCTACCAGGACATCGGCGACGGACTCGACGCCGAGGGCAAATGGGGCTGGATCGACGACGCCTACCGCGGCACCTACGGCGACAACTCGCTGCTCTACTTCAACAGTTACCGCAACGCCCAGCCCGGCGACCCGCTCTACGACAAGGCCCGCACCGGCACCGACGCCAAGGCGGGGGACGGCTACTTCGACCAGCTCAAGGCCGACGTCCTCGCGGGCGAACTCCCCCAGGTCTCCTGGATCGTCGCCCCCGAGGCCTTCTCCGAACACCCCAACTGGCCCGCCAACTACGGCGCCTGGTACGTGGCCCAGGTCCTGGAGGCGCTCACCGCCGACCCCGAGGTGTGGAGCAGGACCGCACTCCTGCTCACCTTCGACGAGAACGACGGCTACTTCGACCACGTGGTGCCGCCCTACGCCCCCGCCTCCGCGAACGACGGCCTCTCCACCGTCGACGTCGAGGGCGAGCACTACAAGCCCGGCGCCGGGGACAGCAACATGGCCGGACCCTACGGACTGGGCCAGCGGGTGCCCATGCTGGTCCTCTCGCCCTGGAGCACCGGCGGCTACGTCTGCTCCCAGACCTTCGACCACACCTCGATCATCCAGTTCATCGAGCGCCGCTTCGGGGTCGCCGAGCCCAATATCTCGCCCTGGCGCCGCGCGGTCTGCGGCGATCTGACCGCCGCCTTCGACTTCTCCCGCAAGGACCCCGAGGTGCCCGAACTGCCGGACACCGACGCCTATCTGCCGCCCGACCACGAGCGCCACGATTCCTGGATCCCGCCCGTCCCCGCCGACGGCAAGCTGCCCGCCCAGGAGTCAGGGAACCGCCCGGCCCGCGCCCTGCCCTACGACCTCGCGGTGGACGCCGGCCCCGCCGAGGACCCGAAGCGGCTGCGCCTGACCTTCGCCAGCCACGGCAGCACCGGCGCCCACTTCCACGTCACCTCCGACATCCGCAGCGACGCCCCCTGGGTGTACACGGTCGGCGCCGGGGACACCCTCGACGACACCTGGGCCACCGACGCGGCACAGGAGCAGGCGTACGACCTGACCGTGCACGGCCCCGCGGGCTTCTACCGGCGCTTCACCGGCCACCTCACCGAGGCGGGCCCCGAGGTCACCGCCCGCCACGACAAGTCCACCGGCCGCACCCGCCTGACCATCCGCAACACCGGCAAGACGGCCGTCGCCGTCACCGTCACCGACGCCTACCACGGCAGCCGCTCGGTGCGGCGCAGCCTGAAGGCCGGGACGAGCGTCGAGCACCTCACCCGGGACGCCGGCCACGGCTGGTACGACGTCTCGGTGACCACCGACCACGACAAGGGCTATCTGCGGCGCTACGCGGGCCATGTCGAGACCGGCCGCCCGAGCAGCAGCGACCCGGCACTCGGAGTCTGACCGGTCCAAGTCGCCGGGTGCGCGGATCCGTGCACCCGGCGCCCGCCGGACCGCTGGCAGCGGGGCATCGATGTCGGATTCCCGCCAGCGCCGGACACCCTCGGTGCCCGATCCTTGACCCATGCACACCGACACCGAGCGCTGTCTGCGCGCCGTCCGGTCAAAGGACGCGCGCTTCGACGGGTGGTTCTTCACCGCGGTCCTCACCACCGGGATCTACTGCCGCCCCAGCTGCCCCGTGGTGCCGCCCAAGCCGGAGAACATGCGCTTCCACCCGAGCGCCGCCGCCTGCCAGCAGGCCGGCTTCCGCGCCTGCAAGCGCTGCCGCCCCGACACCAGCCCCGGCTCCCCGGAGTGGAACCAGCGCGCCGACCTGGTCGCCCGCGCGATGCGGCTGATCGCCGACGGGGTGGTCGACCGCGAGGGAGTGCCCGGGCTCGCCGACCGCCTCGGCTACAGCGCCCGCCAGGTGGAACGCCAGCTGCGCGCCGAACTCGGCGCCGGGCCCCTGGCCTTGGCCCGCTCCCAGCGCGCCCAGACCGCGCGGCTGCTCATCGAGACGACCACGCTGCCGATGGCCGAGGTCGCCTTCGCCGCCGGGTTCGCCTCCATCCGCACCTTCAACGACACCGTCCGCGAGGTCTTCGCGCTCTCCCCGAGCGCCCTGCGCGCCCGCGCCCCGCGCTCCGCGGCCACCCCCGGCGTGATCAGCCTCCGGCTGCCCTTCCGGGCCCCGCTCACCCCGGACAACCTCTTCGGCCACCTGGCCGCCACCGCCGTACCCGGCGTCGAGGAGTGGCACGCGGGCGCCTACCGCCGCACCCTGCGACTGCCCTACGGCCACGGACTCGCCGCCCTCAGCCCCGCCCCGGACCACATCGCCTGCCGCCTCACCCTCACCGACCAGCGCGATCTGACCGTGGCCATCAGCCGCTGCCGCCGCCTGCTCGACCTCGACGCGGACCCGGTGGCCGTCGACGAGCAACTGCGCGCCGACCCCGCGCTCGCCCCGCTGGTGGACAAGGCCCCGGGGCGCCGCGTGCCGCGCACCGTCGACGAGGCGGAGTTCGCGGTACGCGCGGTGCTCGGCCAGCAGGTCTCCACCGCCGCTGCCCGCACCCACGCGGCCCGCCTGGTGACGGCGTACGGCGAGCCCGTGGAGGACACCGAGGGCGGGCTCAGCCATCTCTTCCCCGACCCGGAGGCCCTCGCCGCCCTGGACCCGGAGGCGCTGGCCCTCCCGCGCAGCCGCCGCCGCACCCTGACCACCCTGGTGGCGGCCCTCACCTCGGGAGGCCTGCGGCTCGGCGCCGAGTCCGACTGGGACGAGGCCCGCGCCCGCCTTGGCGAGCTGCCCGGCTTCGGGCCCTGGACCGTGGAGGTCATCGCGATGCGCGCCCTCGGCGACCCCGACGCCTTCCTCCCCGGCGACCTCGGCATCCGCCGCGCGGCCCGCGAGCTGGGGCTGCCCTCGACCCCGGCCGCGCTCACCGCCCGCGCCGCGGCCTGGCGGCCCTGGCGCGCCTACGCGGTCCAGTACCTCTGGGCCACCGACGACCACCCGATCAACGAACTCCCCGCCTGAGCCGCCGCCCGTACGCGAGACTCGTCCCCGGCAGCAGGAAACCCGAAAGGCAGAAGACTCGCATGAAGCAGCACATGGTCACCGAAGGGCTGGGCCCCTACGGCCCGCTCACCCTGGTGGCCACCGACGGCCGTCTCAGCGGCCTGTACATGACCGACCACCGGCACCGGCCGCCCTTCGAGGAGTTCGGCCACGAGGACCCGGAGCCGTTCACCGAGGTCCGCGCCCAGCTGGCGGCCTACTTCGCCGGTGAGCTCAAGGAGTTCGACCTCCCGCTCGCCGCGGCGGGCACCGCGTTCCAGCAGCGGGTCTGGCGCGCCCTCCTCGACATCCCCTACGGCGAGACCCGCAGCTACGGCGAACTTGCCACCGCCCTCGGCAATCCGAAGGCCTCCCGCGCGGTGGGCCTGGCCAACGGCCGCAACCCGGTGAGCATCATCGTCCCCTGCCACCGCGTCATCGGCGCCGACGGCAGCCTGACCGGCTACGGCGGCGGCATCGAACGCAAGCGCGGACTGCTCGACTTCGAGCGGGGCGCGGCGCTGTTCTGAGGACGGTGCGGTGGTGTTCTGAGGACGGTGCGGCGCCGTTCCAAAAGGGCGCGGCGCTCTTCCGAGGGGCCGCGGGACCCGGCTGTCCTCGGAACTGCCGCGCCCCGACCGGGCGGTACCGCCGATGGCCGGTAGCGCCGCGATCGGGGCGGTGTGCAGGAGTCGGCCACCCGCCGTCGAGGAGAGCCGGTGCCCGTCCTCGACTACGGCGACCGAGCGGTGGCCGAGCAGTGGCCGAGCGGCTCCCGCGGCCGGCGCCGCTCAGCGTCGGCGGCGGGAGCCGAGGCCCGGCCCGGCTACTTCAGGTGCCGGTCGTAGAAGCGGCCCCCGTCCTCCACTTCGAACCACGGGGTGCCGACGTGCCCGCCCATATTGGCGTGCAGCGTCTTCTCCTCGCTTCCGAAGGCGTCGAACAGGTCGAGGGCCCGCTGCCGGGGATTCCCCTCGTCGTCCCACTGCAGCAGCAACAGCAGCGGGACGGTGACCTGCCGGGCCTCCTCGCGCTGGGCGCGGGGCACATAGCCCCCGGCGAAGAAGCCGGCGGCCCGGATGCGCGGGTCGGCCACCGCGAGGCGGATACCGAGGGCGGTCCACCCCGAGTACCCGACCGGGCCGTCGATCTCGGGCAGTGTCAGGAGGGCGTCCAGGGTGGTCCGCCACTCCGGGACCGCCCTTTCGACCATCGAGCCGACGAGGGACTCGAAGATCTCGTCGACCGGTTCGCCGGCCCCCATCGCCCGGCGGAGATCGGCGCGGGCCTGCTCCTCGGCGGCGGTACGGGGCCGGTCACCGCACCCGGCGGCGTCGATGGTCGCCACCGCGTAACCGGCCGCCGCGGTGTGCCGGGCCCGGGCCCGCAGCCGGGGCTGCGCCATGGGCAGGCCGTTGTTGTGGGCCATGAGAACCAGCGGGGTCGGCGCGGCGGACCGTGGCGTCCACAGGATGCCGGGGATCTCGCCGAGGGTGAACTCGCGGGAGAGCACGCCGTCTTCGTGGCGCTCTTCAGAGGTGAAGTGCATGGTCGTGCCTTTCGGGAGGGCTCAGAAACGGCGCTCCCGGACGACCTGTCGCCCAGCCGTGACCCCGGAGGAGAGCACCCATGTCGATACGTTCACGGGTACCACCTCCTCGTTCTCTCGCACGGCCTCCGGCAGAGTAGCAGCGGCCGCCGCGGTCCGTTCAACGGTTTTTCCGCGGTGCCGGACGGGCCGGACTCCACCGGGCCGCGCACCGACGCGATCCCGCTTCTGCGGTCCCAACTGGCGCCCCCTGCCGTCCTGTTGGATGCTCACCCCGACAGTTCGGCGAGCAGCCTCGGCAGCGCCGTGCCGATCGGCTCGCGGACCACCTCGTCGGCCAGTTCGTCGTACGGGGTGGCCTCGGCGTTGACGATGACCAGCCGCGCCCCGTGGTCGGCGGCGACGCCCGCGAGACCGGCCGCGGGCTGCACCTGGAGGCTGCTGCCGACCGCGAAGAAGACCTCACAGGCCTTCGCGACCGCCACCGCCTCGGCGAGCACCGCGCTGTCCAGGCTCTGGCCGAACATCACGGTCGCCGTCTTGAGGATGCCGCCGCAGACCAGGCAGCCCGGATCCGCCTCGCCCGCCTCGACCCGGTCGAGCGCCTCCCGCAGCCCGGAACGCGCCCCGCACTGCGTGCACACGATCGACCGTGCGCTGCCGTGCAGTTCGAGCACCTTGCGGGCGGGCATCCCGGCGAGCTGGTGCAGCCCGTCGACGTTCTGCGTGATGACCCGCACCGGCGTGCCCGCCCGCTCAAGCCGGGCCACCGCCTCGTGCGCGGCGTTGGGCCGCGCGTCCAGGGTCCGGTTGGCCCGCCGCAGCTGCCAGGAACGGCGCCTGATCTCCGGGTCGTTCATGTAGTACGCGTAGGTGACCAGCTTCTCCGCCTCCGGGTCCCGCCGCCACAGCCCCTGCGGTCCGCGGTAGTCGGGGATGCCCGAGTCGGTGGAGATACCGGCCCCGCTGAGGATCGCCACCAGCGGCCCGCGCCCCTCGCCGGAGGCGGGCGTTTCGGTGGACGAGGCCTGGGTCTGCGCGCCGTCGGAAGCCATGACGCGAGGGTACGCAGGAGGCCGCGGCCCGGGCGAGCGGATAGCGCGGGGGAGGGGGGACGGGGAGCCCCGGGGAGGTACTGAGGAGCAAGGTGGTGCCCCGCGGGCGGTAGAAAGCGCTTTCTAAGTCTTGCTAGGGTCCGGATACCGGCCCCGGCGAGACCCGCCCGGCCGCTGACCAAGACATCCCCGAGGCGAGGAGCACACGGTGGGCGAGAGCGGACCGGACGCGGCGGCCACGGACGCGCCGCCCGGCGCCCGGGTGCTCCTCGCCCCCGACAAGTTCAAGGGCACCCTCTCCGCCGCCGAGGTCGCCGGTCACGTACGGGCCGGGCTGCGCTCCGTGCTGCCCTCGCTGCCGGTGGAGTCGCTGCCGGTCGCGGACGGGGGAGACGGCACGGTCGCCGCCGCCCTCGCCGCCGGGTTCCGGGCCCGCGAGGCACGGGTCACCGGACCGCTGGGCGAGCCGGTCACCGCCACCTGGGCGCTGCGCGAGGGCGTCGCCGTACTGGAGATGGCCGAGGCCTCCGGTCTCGGGCTGCTGCCGCCGGGGCGCTTCGCACCGCTCACGGCCACCACCCGCGGCACCGGCGAACTGATCGGCGCCGCCCTGGACTCCGGCGCCCGGACCCTCGTCCTCGGCGTGGGCGGCAGCGCCACCACCGACGCCGGTACGGGCATGCTCAGCGCCCTCGGGGCCCGCTTCACCGACGCCGGGGGCCGCCTGCTGCCGCCCGGCGGCGGCGCTCTGGCCCGGCTCGCCGCGGTGGACCTCGGCGGGCTCGACCCCCGCCTCGCCCCAGCGGAGATCGTGCTCGCGAGCGACGTCGACAACCCGCTGACCGGCCCGCGCGGCGCCGCCCTCGTCTACGGCCCGCAGAAGGGCGCGAACCCCGAGGAGGCCGCCCTCCTGGACGCCGCCCTCGGCCACTGCGCCGATGTCCTCGGCCGCGCCCTCGGGCCCGGTGCCGCTCGGCTCGCCGAGGCGCCGGGAGCCGGAGCGGCGGGCGGACTCGGCTACGGAGCCCTCGCGGGCCTCGGCGCCGTCTTCCGGCCCGGCATCGACGTCCTCCTGGAGGTGCTCGGCTTCGGGGCGGCGCTGGCCCGCTGCTCGCTGGTGGTGACCGGCGAGGGCTCCCTCGACGCGCAGACCCTGCACGGCAAGGCCCCGGCCGGTGTGGCGGCGGCGGCCCGCGCCGCGGGGCGGGAGACGGTCGCCGTCTGCGGCAGGCTGGCCCTCGGCCCGGAACAGCTCGCCGGGGCCGGCATCGCCCGCGCCTACGCCCTCGCCGAGGTGGAACCGGACCTGGACCGCTGCCTGGCCGCCCCCGGCCCCCTCCTCGAACGACTCGGCGCACGGATCGCCCGGGACTTCCTGACGGGCACTCGCGCCTCCGCGTAGCCGCCTGGTTTCGTCCCTCCGCCCAGCCACCCGGATCCGTACCTCCGCCTCGCGCGGCGGGGGAGCGGCCGGAGTCGCCGCACGGCCGGAGAAGCAGCCGCACGGCGCCGTGGCCGGAAGACGGGCCGGAAACGCCTGAGGCCCGGGCCGGAAGATCCGGTCCGGGCCTCAGGCCTGTCGTGCGTACCGCGTGCCCTACGGGAGTTGGGTCGCCCGGGCCTCGCGGCGGTTGTCGCGGAAGTTGTGCACCCGGCGGGCCGTCGCGAAGATCGGGATCACCGCGCCGAGCACCACCTGGAGCGCACAGCCCGTCTGGAGCAGGAGCTGACCGCCGGGGGCGTCGAAGGCCCAGGCGGAGAGCATGCCCATGGCGCTCGCGATCCAGGCCAGCATCGCCACGGCGAGCGGGCCGCGCGGCTTCGGGTACTCGACCCGGCTCACCATCAGCCAGGCGGTGCCGATGATCGCCAGCAGGGTGGCCGCGAAGGGCAGCTCGAGCAGCACGATCGAGACCACCGTGAGCGCGCCGAAGGGGCTCGGCATGCCCTGGAAGGTGCCGTCCTTCACGGTCACGCAGGAGAACCTGGCAAGCCGCAGCACCACCGCCAGGAGCACCACGATCCCGCCCAGGGCGGCGACCCGCTGCGAGGCGTCCTCGGCGACCATGCCGTACACCAGGACGAAGTACGCGGGAGCCAGGCCGAAGCTGATCAGGTCCGAGAGGTTGTCCAGCTCGGCGCCCATCGGGGAGCTGCGCAGCTTGCGCGCCACCAGGCCGTCGAAAAGGTCGAAGACCGCGGCGCAGAGCATCAGGATCACCGCGGTGGCCGCCGAGTGGCGGGCCATGCCCGACTCGGTGCTGCCGGTCAGGTGCGGGATGAGGATGCCGGTGGTGGTGAAGTACACCGCCATGAAGCCGCAGGTGGCGTTGCCCAAGGTGAGGGCGTCCGCTATCGAGAGACGGAGTGAGAGCGGCATCTCCTCCCCGTCGTCCTCCTGGTCCGCCTCGGGCACCCAGTCGGTGTCCGAAGAGGTCTTCGGATCATCAATCACGGTCAATTCGAGTCACCCCAGCTGTCGTCTTCTGACCCACCTCGACCGCGATGTCGACTCCCTCGGGGAGGTACAGGTCGACGCGCGAGCCGAAGCGGATCAGACCGATCCGCTCGCCCTGCTCGACCTTCGTCCCCTCGGGGAGGTACGGCACGATGCGGCGTGCCACGGCACCCGCGATCTGGATCATCTCGATGTCGCCGAGTTCGGTGTCGAAGTGCCAGACAACGCGCTCGTTGTTCTCGCTCTCCTTGTTGAACGCCGGTACGAAGCCGCCCGGTACGTGTTCCACGGAGGTCACCGTGCCCGCCAGCGGCGCCCGGTTCACATGGACGTTCAGCGGGCTCATGAAGATCGCGACGCGGGTGCGCCCGTCCTTCCACGGCATGATGCTCTGCACCACGCCGTCGGCGGGGGAGATCACGCGCCCCTGGGAGATCTCGCGCTCCGGGTCGCGGAAGAACCACAGCATGCCCGCCGCGAGCGCGGTGGCGGGCACGGCGAGGGCGGCGGCAGCCTTGGAGCGGCGGGCACGGGCCAGGCCGAGGGCCGCGGTGGCCACGGTCGGCAGGAGCCACGGCGAAGCTCCGCGCGCGAGGGAGACGCCGGTGAGGCTGTCGCGAGGTGCAGAGGTAGGGCTGTGGGGCATGGATGACCTTCGTAGCGGATGATGCCGCGCGGTGACGGGGGACGGCGGCTTTCCGGCGATCGTATCGGTTGCGGGCAGCAACTGGGCAAGCCAGGAAGCCGAGTCGGCGCCCGCAGAGGGTGACGGGGTGTGATCCTCAGGTGGAGGAAAACACCCCGTACCCGAACATCTAGCCCTGCAGTCGATACTCTTCGAGCAGCCGACGACCAATGATCATTTTTTGGATCTCGGCGGTACCTTCACCGATCAGCAGCATCGGGGCCTCCCGGTAGAGACGCTCGATCTCGTACTCCTTCGAGAAGCCGTAGCCGCCGTGGATCCGGAAGGCGTCTTCGACGACCTCCTTGCAGTACTCGGAGGCGAGGTACTTCGCCATCCCTGCTTCGAGGTCGTTTCGCTCGCCGGAGTCCTTTTTGCGTGCAGCATTGGCCATCATCGCATGGGCCGCTTCGACCTTGGTAGCCATCTCGGCCAGTTTGAACTGGATGGCCTGGTGCTGAGCGATGGCCTTTCCGAAGGTCTGGCGCTGCTGGGCGTAGGAAACACCCAGTTCGAAGGCACGCTGTGCCACTCCGCAGCCACGGGCCGCGACGTTCACCCGGCCCACCTCGACTCCGTCCATCATGTGGTAGAAACCACGGCCGGTCTCGCCGCCCAGCACACGATTGGCCGGAATCCGCAGGTTGTCCATGATGAGCTCGGTCGTGTCGACGCCCTTGTAGCCCATCTTGTCGATCTTGCCGGGAATGGTGAGGCCCGGGCGGACCTCGCCGAAGCCCGGCTCCTTCTCGACGAGGAAGGTGGTCATCGACTTGTGCGGCGCGGTGCCCTCGGGGTGTCCTTCGTCACTGCGGGTCAGTACGGCGACCAGAGTCGAGGTGCCGCCGTTCGTCAGCCACATCTTCTGGCCGTTGAGGACGTACTCCTCGCCGTCCCGCACCGCCTTCGAAGAGATCGCCGAGACATCGGAGCCGAGCGCGGGCTCGGACATCGAGAAGGCGCCCCGGACCT
This sequence comes from Streptomyces physcomitrii, assembly GCF_012273655.1. Lineage (GTDB taxonomy): Bacteria > Actinomycetota > Actinomycetes > Streptomycetales > Streptomycetaceae > Streptomyces > Streptomyces physcomitrii. The sequence goes on from NZ_JAAWWP010000016.1 coordinate 188,062, forward strand.
CGCCCGCCGCCATCCGCGGCAGGAAGGTGTCCTTCTGCTCCTGGGTGCCGTGCTGCTTGAGCATGTACGCCACGATGAAGTGGGTGTTGATGATGCCCGAGACGGACATCCAGCCGCGGGCGATCTCCTCCACGCACAGCGCGTAGGTGAGCAGGGACTCGCCGAGGCCCCCGTACTCCTCCGGGATCATCAGCCCGAACAGGCCCAGTTCCTTCAGACCCTCCACGATCTGCTGCGGGTACTCGTCCCGGTGCTCCAGCTCGGTCGCGACCGGGATGATCTCCTTGTCCACGAAGTCCCGGACCGTCTTCAGGATCTCCTGCTGGACGTCGTTGAGACCGTGGGTCTGCGCGAGTCGGCTCATGACTGCTTCTTCTCCTGGAGTTCCGGGCGGCCGGGCTGCTCTCCGCCGCGCTCCTTGATGTACGTCTCGGTCGGGACCATCACCTTGCGGCGGAAGACGCAGACGAGCGTGCCGTCCTGCTTGTAGCCCTTGGTCTCGACGTAGACGATGCCGCGGTCGTTCTTGGACTTCGAGGGCGTCTTGTCCAGGACCGTGGTCTCGCCGTAGATCGTGTCGCCGTGGAAGGTCGGCGCGACATGGCGCAGCGACTCGATCTCCAGGTTGGCGATGGCCTTGCCGGAGACGTCCGGCACGGACATGCCGAGCAGCAGCGAGTAGATGTAGTTGCCCACGACGACGTTCTTCCCGAAGTCGGTCGTCTTCTCCGCGTAGTTGCTGTCCAGGTGGAGCGGGTGGTGGTTCATCGTCAGCAGGCAGAAGAGGTGGTCGTCGTACTCGGTGACCGTCTTCCCGGGCCAGTGCTTGTAGACGTCGCCGACGGTGAACTCTTCGTAGGTGCGGCCGAACTGCATCTCTCTACGCCTCCGGGGCCTCGAACGTGGACGTGCGCTGCATGCCGGCCGCCCGGCCCTTGCCGGAGATCACGAGTGCCATCTTGCGGCTGGCCTCGTCGATCATCTCGTCGCCGAGCATGGCGGAGCCCTTCTTCCCGCCCGCCTCGGAGGTGTAGTAGTCGTAGGCGTCGAGGATCAGCTCGGCGTGGTCGAAGTCGTCCTGCGAGGGGGAGTAGATCTCGTTGGCCGCCTCGACCTGGCCCGGGTGCAGCACCCACTTGCCGTCGAAGCCGAGCGCGGCGCTGCGGCCGGCGACCTCGCGGTAGCCGTCCACGTTCTTGATCTGCAGGTACGGGCCGTCGATCGCCTGCAGGTCGTGGGTGCGCGCGGCCATCAGGATGCGCATCAGGATGTAGTGGTAGGCGTCGGCGGGGTAGCCGGGCGGCTGCTCGCCGACCACCAGGGACTTCATGTTGATGGAGGCCATGAAGTCCGCCGGGCCGAAGATGATGGTCTCCACCCGCGGCGAGGCGGCGGCGATGGCGTCGACGTTCACCAGGCCCTTGGCGTTCTCGATCTGCGCCTCGATGCCGATCTTGCCGACCTCGAAGCCCATGGTCTTCTCGATCTGGGTGAGCAGCAGGTCCAGGGCGACGATCTGCTGGGCGTCCTGCACCTTCGGCAGCATGATGCAGTCGAGGTTGGGCCCGGCGCCCTCGACGACGGTGACCACGTCGCGGTAGGTCCAGTGCGTGGTCCAGTCGTTGACGCGCACCACCCGCGTCTTGCCGGTCCAGTCGCCCTCGTTGAGGAACTTGACGATGGTGTGGCGCGCGTCCGGCTTCGCCAGCGGGGCGCAGGCGTCCTCCAGGTCCAGGAAGACCTGGTCGGCCGGGAGCCCCTGGGCCTTCTCCAGGAAGCGGGGGTTCGAGCCGGGCACCGCCAGACACGAGCGGCGCGGGCGGAGGCGGTTCACTGTCATGCGGGGACCTCAGTGCTTTCAAAGGAGTCGAGCTTGTTGGCCTTGCGGATCTCGTCGACGATGCGGCCGATGATCTCCGTGATGCCGAAGTCCTTCGGGGTGAAGACCGCGGCGACGCCCGCCGAGATGAGGGTCTCGGCGTCCGACTGGGGGATGATCCCACCGGCGATGACAGGAATGTCTGTGGCCCCTGTCTCACGCAGCCTGGTCAGCACGTCGGGGACGAGTTCGGCGTGTGAGCCGGAGAGGATCGACAGGCCCACGGCGTGCACGTCCTCGGCCAGGGCCGCGTCGACGATCTGCTCGGGCGTCAGCCGGATGCCCTGGTAGACCACCTCGAAGCCGGCGTCCCGCGCACGCACCGCGATCTGCTCGGCCCCGTTGGAGTGCCCGTCCAGGCCCGGCTTGCCCACCAGGAAGCGCAGCTTGCCGACGCCCATCTCGCGGGCCGTGCGGTCCACCTTCTCGCGGACCACCGCCAGCGGGCTGCCCTCCTCCGCGGCGACCGCGACCGGCGCGCTGGAGACACCCGTGGGCGCCCGGAACTCGCCGAAGACATCCCTGAGGGCCCACGCCCACTCCCCGGTCGTCACCCCGGCCCTGGCGCACTCCAGGGTCGGCGCCATCAGGTTGTCGGTGCCCGCCGCCGCGCGCTTGAGGGCCTCCAGCGCGTCCTGGGCCCGGGCCTCGTCCCGCTCGGTGCGCCAGGTGTGCAGCTTGGCGACGACCCGGGCCTCGTTCTGCGGGTCGACGGTCATGATCGCGGTGCCGAGGTCCGCGGTGAGCGGGTTCGGCTCGGTGGACTCGTAGCAGTTGACGCCGACGATCTTCTCCTCGCCGGCCTCGATACGGGCCCGCCGCTCCGCGTGCGAGGACACCAGCTGCGATTTGAGGTAACCGGACTCGACGGCCGCCATGGCGCCGCCCATCTCCTCGATCCGGTCCATCTCCGTCAGGCACTCCTCGACGAGCGCGTCGACCTTGGACTCGATGACATGCGAGCCCGCGAAGATGTCCTCGTACTCCAGCAGGTCGCTCTCGTGGGCGAGGACCTGCTGGATGCGCAGCGACCACTGCTGGTCCCAGGGCCTGGGCAGACCCAGGGCCTCGTTCCAGGCGGGCAGCTGCACGGCGCGGGCGCGGGCGTCCTTGGAAAGGGTGACGGCCAGCATCTCCAGGACGATGCGCTGGACGTTGTTCTCCGGCTGCGCCTCGGTCAGGCCGAGGGAGTTGACCTGCACGCCGTAGCGGAAGCGGCGCTGCTTGTCGTTCTCGACGCCGTACCGCTCCCGGGTGACCTTCTCCCAGAGGCGGCCGAAGGCCCGCATCTTGCACATCTCCTCGATGAAGCGGACACCCGCGTTCACGAAGAAGGAGATGCGGGCCACCACGTCACCGAACTTCTCCGGCGGCACCTGGCCGGAGTCGCGCACGGCGTCGAGGACCGCCACGGCCGTCGACATCGCGTACGCGATCTCCTGCACCGGTGTGGCCCCGGCCTCCTGCAGGTGGTAGCTGCAGATGTTGATCGGGTTCCACTTGGGGATGTGGGCCACCGTGTACGTGATCATGTCGGTGGTCAGACGCAGCGAGGGCACCGGCGGGAAGACATGCGTCCCGCGCGAGAGGTACTCCTTGACGATGTCGTTCTGCGTCGTCCCCTGGAGCTTGGTGATGTCCGCACCCTGCTCTTCGGCGACCACCTGGTAGAGCGCGAGAAGCCACATCGCGGTGGCGTTGATCGTCATCGAGGTGTTCATCTGGTCCAGGGGGATGTCCTGGAACAGCCGCCGCATGTCACCGAGATGCGAGACCGGCACGCCGACCCGGCCGACCTCGCCGCGGGCGAGGATGTGGTCCGGGTCGTAGCCCGTCTGGGTCGGCAGGTCGAAGGCCACCGACAGACCCGTCTGGCCCTTGGCGAGGTTACGCCGGTACAGCTCGTTGGACGCCTCCGCGGTCGAATGACCGGCGTACGTCCGCATGAGCCAGGGGCGGTCCTTCTTGCGCTCTGTCATGGGTTTCGGACCTCAGACGTTCCGGAAGCGGTTGATGGCGTCCAGGTGCTTGGCGCGCAGTTCGTGGTCGCGGACGCCGAGTCCTTCTTCGGGGGCGAGGGCGAGGACGCCGACCTTGCCCTGGTGGAGGTTCTTGTGGACGTCGTAGGCGGCCTGGCCGGTCTCTTCGAGGGAGTAGACCTTGGAGAGGGTGGGG
>NZ_JAAWWP010000017.1 GCF_012273655.1 Streptomyces physcomitrii
GCCAGTGGAACCAGTACATGCTCCCCACCGTGCTCAACACCCAGCCCGAGAAGAAAGTCCTCTCCCAAGGCCTGGTCGAACTCGCCGTCTCCCAGGGCTACAAAGGCGACTGGTCCGGACTCTTCGCAGGCCTCGTCATGGCCATGCTCCCCGTCCTGGCCGCCTACATCATCTTCCAACGCCAAGTCGTCCAAGGCCTCACCGCCGGCGCCGTCAAATAACCCACCCACCACACCAGCCCCGGACGACAGCCCCGGACAACAAGACCCCAACGCGCGGCACCCTTGTGGGGGGTGCCGCGCGTTGTCGTTCCATTCCCTGAGGAATGAGATGGGGGGGGATCCGCGCGGGCGGGTGCGGTGTCCCGTCTGCGCCGTGACCGAGTGGCCCGGCAGGGTAGTTCGGGGGCGTGCGTCACCGGGGCCGGTCGGCCGCCCGTTCAGGAAGGGTCGGCGGCGGGCTCGGTCGGTTCGGGCGGGAGCCAGCCGAGTTCCCTGGAGATGACCTCGGTGGTCTCCAGGAGGGTGGGCAGCAGCTTGCGCAGCTCGCCGAGGTCGGACTGCGTCTTGATGGCGGTGATGGAGATGCCGCCCGCCGCCGAGCCGGAGTGGTCCCAGACCGGTGCGGCGATGCAGTTGGACAGGGTCTCGTACTCGCCGTCGTCGTAGGCCCAGCCCTGCCGGGCGACCTCGATGAGGCGTTCCTCGAAGGCGGTCCTGCTGGTGAGCGTGGTGTCCGTGTACTTCTCGAAGTCCGCCCCGGCGAGGATGCGTTCGCGTACCGCGCTGGGCACGTGCGCGAGATAGGCCTTGCTGACCCCGGCGGTGTGCACGGTGGCGTACCCGCCGATGCGGGTGTTCAGCCGGATCGAGCTGGGCGGCTCGATCTTGTCCACATAGACCAGGTGATCGCCCTGCGGGACCGCGAACTGGACGGTCTGGCCCACCCGTTCGCTGAGTTCCACGATGTGCGGGTGCACCACGGTCCGCAGGTCGAACTGCTCCAGCGCCGATTCGGCCAGCGCGGCGAGCCGGAAGCCGACGCCGTACCGGCCGCGCTCGTCCTTGCGGATCAGGCCCCCCGCGATGAGGGTCTGCACGAGCCGCAGCGCCGTGGTCCGGTGCACCCCCCACAGCTCGGAGATCTCGCGGAGTTCACGGGGCCGCCGGCTGCAGAATTCCAGCACCTCGATCGCCCTGCTGACCGTCTGCGCCACCATGCCTCCTGAAGCCCCGCGCCCTGGCGCCATTCTAGTGCGCCACCCATCCCCGACCCGCCTGCGTACGGGCCCGTCCGGGCCCCTCAGCCGAAGTACTGGCCGCCGTTGACGTCCACCACCGTCCCGGTGACATACCCGGAGTCGGCGGAGGCCAGCCACAGCGCGGGCCCCGCCACATCCTCGGGGGTACCCGCCCGGCCCGCCGGAATGGTGGTGAGGGTCTCCCGCTTGGAGTCCTCCGTGGTGAAGGTGTCGTGGAAGGGGGTGGCCTCGATGAAGCCGGGGGCGAGCGCGTTCACCGTGATGCCGCGCGGGGCCAGCTCCTTCGCGAGGCCCCGGGTGAAGCCGAAGACCGCGGCCTTCGAGGTGGCGTAGGCCAGCGCCCCGGGGTGGCCGCCGTTGCGTCCGGCGAGCGAGGCGATGTTGATGACGCGTCCCGCCCCGGCGGTCATCAGCGGCACGGCCTGCTGGGTGAAGAGGAACATGCTGTCCAGGTTCACCGCGAGGATGCGGTGCCAGAGCTTCAGGTCGAGTTCGCCTATCGTGGCGCGCCGCACCAGGCCCCCGACGTTGTTCACCAGGATGTCCGGGCCGCCGGTCTCCTCTTGTACGGCGCGGACGGTCCGGGCGACCTCGGTCTCGGAGGTGGCGTCGGTGGCGAGCGCCAGGGCGGGGCGGCCGGAGGCCTCGGCGAGGGCGTCGAGGAACTCCGCCGAGGGCTCGTGGCTGCGGTAGGTGAGGGCGATACGCGCACCGGCCCGGGCGAAGGCGAGGGCGATGCCCTGTCCGATGCCGATGCCGCCGCCGGTGATCAGCGCGGTCCGGTCGGCCAACTGCCGTGTCATTCCGGGTTCTCCCAGGGGTGAGGGTGAGGTCGGGTGGATGCGCTGCGGTCGAGCGCTGCGGTCGGGTGCGCTCAGCGCCCGACCGCCGTACGGGTCGCGGGGCGGTCGGCAGCGGGTATGCGCGGGGCGGCGGTGCTCTCGGGGCGCGAGGCCGCGAAGCGGTGGACGAGGAGCCCGGTGACGGCGAGGCAGGCGGCCAGGGCCACCAGGGCGATCCGCAGGTCGCCGGTGCCGCTCTTGATCAGGCCGACGGCATAGGGGGCGACGAAGCCGCCGACGTTGCCGAGCGCGTTGACCAGGCCGAGTCCGGCCGCGGCGGCGGCGCCCGAGAGTGCCGCGGAGGGCATCGCGAGGAAGGGGGCGACGGCCGCGTAGATGCCGATCGCGGCCAGGGAGAGGGAGGCGAGCGCGGCCACCGGGCTCACGGCGAGCAGGAAGGCCGCCCCCACCAGACCGACCGCGGCGAGCACCAGGCTGACGCTCGCGTGCCAGGCCCGGCGGCCGGTGCGGTCGGCGCGCCTGCTCCAGTAGTAGACACAGGGCACGGAGACCGCGTACGGGATCATCGTGATCAGGCCGAGCTGGGTGCTGCTGTAGCCGCCGATGGCGTCGACGATGGTCGGCAGCCAGAGCCCGAGGCCGTAGATGCCGCACACCATGCCGAAGTTGAGCGCTCCGTACACCAGGGACCTGCGGTCCTTGAGGCCCGCGAGGAATCCGGCGCGGCCCGCGGCGGGGGTGGCCGCGGCCTCGGCGTCGATGGTGCGGGTCAGCCACTCGCGTTCGGGGCCGCTCAGCCAGCGCGCCTCGGCGGGCCGGTCGGTGAGCAGCAGCGGGGCGAGCAGCCCGAGCAGCACCGCGGGGGCGCCCTCGACGAGGAAGACCCACTGCCAGCCCTGGAGGCCCAGGGCCCCGTCGAGGTTGAGCAGCAGCCCGGAGAAGGGGGCGCCCAGGGCGTTCGCCACCGGCTGCGCGAGGACGAAGACGCCGAGTGCGGCGACCCGCTGCGCCACCGGGAACCAGAGCGTGAAGTAGAAGAGCACGGCGGGGAAGAAGCCGGCCTCCGCGGCACCGAGCAGGAAGCGGATCACATGGAAGGAGGCCTCGCCCCGCACGAAGGCCATCGCCACCGCCATGATCCCCCAGCTGACGAGGATGCGGGCGATCCAGCGGCGGGCGCCGTAGCGGTACATGCCCGCGTTGCTGGGGACCTCCATCAGCACATAGCCGATGAAGAAGATCCCGGCCCCGAGCCCGTAGGCGGCATCGCTCAGGCCGAGGTCCTCCTCCAGGCCCGCGCGGGCGAATCCGACGTTGTTCCGGTCCAGGTACGCGATGAAGTACAGCAGGACGATCACCGGCAGGACGCGGCGGCGCACCTTGCGGATCGCCTGCTCCGGGATGCCCTGGTCGGCGGCTGGGCGGGTGGCGTGATCGAACACTGCGGCTCCTGGTCCTCCGGGCTGCCCGTACGTCCCTGAACGGGCGGCGCGAATCCTCAAGGTATGCATAGCGCACTGGCTGTGCAATAGATGCACAGCTGAATTTTTCCCGGAGTCCTCACTCCCCGCCCGATCCGGCTCCGCAGCCACCGGCCCTCTCGACTGCCCTGCCGACGCTCGGCCTTGGGCGGAAGTGCCCTGTTCAGGCGGGTGCGGATCGGCTCACCCAGGTCGCTCCGGGTGGGCGTGTCCGGCGGGGCGGCCGCGGTCGGGGCCCGTTGTCAGTGGTGGCTGGCATGCTCGGTTCTCACGCTGAGCTACCCGCCGCTCACCCACGGCGTCCGCTCGGCCTGCCCGCTCGTACGTGAACCGGAGAAGTCATGCCCACCCAGTCCCCGCCGCCCCGGCACCGCCCCGACCCCGAGACCTCCGAGTCCGAACAGCTCCTGTTCGGCGGCCCCTTGCGCTACGACCTCGGCTGGAGCAAGCACGAGGACGCCTTCCTCCAACTCGGCTTACGCGCCATGGTCACCCGCCTGCCGTCCATGCTCGCCACCACCGCGCGGCTGGCCTGGCAGGCCGACCGGAACGCCCTGCGCCTGGTGACCGCGGCGGAGGTCGGACGCGGGATCGCGCAGGCCGTGGGGCTGGTCGCGGTCAACCGGGTCCTCGCCCACCTCCTGGGCGAGGGCACCACCGCCGAGCGCCTGGGCGCCGCGGGGCCCGCGCTCGCCGTCGCCGGCCTGACCGCCGTGGCGGGCGCCGCCCTGCGGGCCCTGTCCACCGCGGGTACGGGGCAGTTGGAGCCCAAGGTCGAGCGGGTGGCGACCGAGAAGTACCTCGCGCACACCGCCGGCGTCGAGCTGGAGGCGGTCGAGGACGAGGAGTTCCACAAGCTCCTGGACAGCGCCGCCTTCGGGGCCAGTTCGGCGCGCCGCATGATCAAGTACTGCCAGAACCTCATCAACGCGCTGCTCTCGCTGATCGCCGCCACCGGTGTGCTCACCGTCCTGCACCCGGTACTGCTGCCGATCCTGCTCGCCATGACGCTGCCCAGCGCCTGGGCCGCGCTGACCATCGCGCGGCGGCGGTACCACTCTTTCCACACCTGGGTGCAGCACTCACGGGCCGGGCAGTTGCTCAGCCGCCTGCTGATCTCCACGGACGCCGCCCCGGAGATCCGGGTGCACCAGGTCGGCCCCTTCCTGCTGCACCACTTCCGGGCCATGTCGCAGACCCAGGAGACGGAGCAGAAACGCCTGGCCCACCTGGCCGCCCGTACCGGCCTGATCGCCGCGGCCTTCAGCGGAGTCGCGGCCCTCGCCGCCTACGCCACCCTCGGCGCCCTGCTGTGGACCGGCGCCATGGCGCTCTCGGTGGGCGGCACCGCCGTCCTCGCCATCCGGACCGGCGCCGCCAGCCTCGACAGCCTCGTCGTCCAGCTCAACCACTGCCACGAGGAGAGCCTGTTCGTGGCCGACCTGTTCCGGCTCTGCGAGGAGGCCGAGCAGCGGGCCATCCCGCGCGGCGGGTGCTCCCTGCCCGCACGGCCCGCCGCCATCCGCTTCGAGCAGGTCTCCTTCACCTACCGGGGCAAGGACAACTCCCGCGCGCTGGACGGGGCCAGCCTGACCATCCCCACCGGGAAGGTCGTCGCCCTCGTCGGGGAGAACGGCAGCGGCAAGAGCACCCTCGTCAAACTGCTCAGCGGGCTCTACCAGCCGGACTCGGGGCGCATCCTGTGGGACGGCACCGACGCCGGGGAGGCCGACCGGCAGGAGCTGGTCTCCCGGATCGCCGTCGTCGGACAGGACTTCTACCGCTGGCCGTTCACCGCGTCCGTGAACGTGAGCATCGGCCGGCCCGACACCGCGCCCGACCCGCAGCGGCTCGGTACGGCGGCCGCCTACGCGGGCGCCGAGGAGCTGGTGAGCGGACTGCCGCGGGGCTGGAACACCCTGCTGGCCCGCGGGTACAAGGACGGTCACCAGCTCTCCGGCGGGCAGTGGCAGCGCCTGGGTCTGGCCCGCGCCCACTACCGCGCCGGGGACGTGCTCATCGTCGACGAGCCCACCTCCGCCCTCGACGCCCGGGCCGAGCAGCAGCTCTTCGAGCAGATCCGCGCCCTCGCGGACGCCGGCCAGACCGTCATCCTCATCACCCACCGCCTGGGCTCGGTACGGGCGGCGGACCTCATCCACGTCCTGGAGGACGGCCGGGTGGTCGAGAGCGGCACCTTCGAGGAGCTGCTCTCCGCCGAGTCCGCCGGTCCGGGCGCCTTCCGCGCGCTGTACGAGATCCAGGCCGCGCAGTACGCGGGTGCCGTCAAGGTCCCCGAGCCCGCGACGCCGCCCGTCGACGAGGTGGCCTGAGCGGCGGCGGCTCGGGAGGACGGGGGCCCTGGGGGCGCCGCGCGAGGAGAACGGAGAATTTCGTGCGGGCATTGCGCGCCGAATTCACCTGCCCGTTCCCGGGGCTCGAATTCGGTTTTCGGGAATTCTCCGCACCTCAGGGTCACCGTCCGTCCAAGCTCACCCGGGAATTTCGTTGCCAAATTAACTTCCGAAAATTGTCAGATCATCAGACACTTCACGCCGAGGCAATGCTGACACGTTCATGAAGTCCCCTGACCAGCAACGATGCGCGCAAGAGTGAACGACCGTGACCAGCCCGCATTTACTCGCGTTCACCAGGCGTCACACCCTCGGGCGGGGCAAGCCGCCCGGGATCCACGAAAGGAAAACAATGAACGCGATCACCTTCGAGGAGCTTGACGGTCTCACCGGCGAGCTGCTGCCCGAGCGCGCTGTTCTGTCCACCGTTGTTCCGTTCAACAACGCCGGTGGCCACGACGGCGGCGGCTCCAGCTCCAGCGCTGTCGCGCTGGGCGGTGGCGACAGCGGCAACCACGGCGCCATCTCCTCGTCGGCGTGCCAGGCGCAGCAGGTCCACGGCACCCCCGGTCTGGTGGGCGCCCTCGGCCTGGGCTCCAACAACCCGAGCGCCAGCCTGACCTGCGTCCCGACCTCGCTCGCGACGTACTGACAGTTCCTTTGAAACCGGGGAAGGCACGGCGGCGACGCCGGGCCTTCCCCGGTCCCTTAGGGACCGGGGCCCGCACCTGGCGTCCGGCTCACGGCGGACCGCGGTACGGCGCCCCCGCGGAACCCGGACCGGGTCCCGGCGCACCATGCCCGATCCGCCGTCACGGGACTTCCCGTGCCTCCGGTCCCGCATCGCGACCCACCGGAAAAAAGGAACACCACATGACCGCCGTCAGTTACCGGGAACTCGCGTCCCTCGACGGGGAGTTGCTGCCACCGCGCATGCTGCTCTCGCTCGTCGACGTGACCTTCGGCAACCGCAGTCACGATGTCAGCCAGCCCCAGGACAACGGTCAGGGCGGAGGCGCCCCCCAGACCGGAGGCGGCCTCCAGCCCGGTGCGAGCCCCCAGGGCGGAGGCGGCAACACCACCGTCGCCTACGCCTGCCAGGCGACCACCACCCAGGGCACCCCCGGACTCATCGGCTCGCTCGGACTCGGCCAAGGGCCCAGCAGCAGCATGACCTGTGTGCCCGCCGCCGTCGTGAGCAACTGACCGCCCGGCTCCCGGCCCCCGTGGCGTTCTCAGGGCCCGGCACCTGAGCCGCGCCGTCCCGGCCCGTCGGTGACGGCACCCCGGGCGGCGGGCGTAACCGGCGCGGGGGCCGGATCGTTTGCCCTTTCGAGGCCTTCGCGCCCGATGCCCTCGTCGGCGCCTGTGACAGCCCACCGTTGGAGATCGTCATCAATACGCGAGTGTCCAGCCCCCCGGACCAGACCGCTCAGCTCACCGCCTGGGCCGTACCGAGGCTCACCGAAGGCACCGAACTGGTGGGCGAGTTCGCGGGATCCGGATACCGCGTCCCGCCGCACCTCGTACACCGCTACGACGGCCAGGTCATCCACCTGCCCCCGCTGCTCTACCAGGCGACCAAGCTGCTCGCGGAGCTGGAGTCCGCCGGGGCGCGAAGGCCCCGTGACGGGCAGGCCGCCATGGCGAGGGTGGCGATGCAGCTCAGCCAGGCCACCGGACGGGCCTTCACCGCCGAGCACATCGCCTATCTGATCGACAAGAAGCTCGCCCCGCTCGGGATCGCCCGCTACAGCGACGGCTCGCCGCCCGACATCCCCACCGCCACCAGCTTTCTGGCCCTGCGCTTCCGCAAGGCCGTGCTCTCCGAGCGGGCCACCTGGTTCATCAGCGGACTCTTCGCCTGGCTCTTCCAGCCGCTGGTCCTGATGGCCGTGGTCGCCACCGTGATGGTCGGCGAGGTCTGGGTCTTCATGAGCCAGAACGTCGGCGGCGCGGTCGCGACCACCATGGCCAAGCCCAACTCGGTGCTGATCGTGGTCCTCCTGACGCTGGCCTCGGCCGCCTTCCACGAGTGCGGGCACGCCGCGGCCTGCCGGTACAGCAAGGTCAAACCCGGCGTCATGGGCTGCGGCATCTACCTGGTGTGGCCCGCCTTCTACACCGATGTCACCAACTCCTACCGGCTCGGCCGGGCGGGACGGCTGCGCTGCGACCTCGGCGGCGTCTACTTCAACGGCATCTTCATCTGCGGGCTGATCCTGCTGTATCTGCAGACCGGTTCGCCAGTGATCCTCGCGGCGATCCTCTTCACCAACCTGGAGATGGCCCAGCAGCTGCTGCCCACGCTGCGCTTCGACGGCTACTACATCGTCTCCGACCTGGTCGGCATCCCGGACCTCTTCAAGTACATCGGGCCGATCCTGCGCCGCGCGGTGCTGCGCAAGCCCGCGGACGCCCGGCTCGACGCGCTGAAGAAGTGGCCGCAGATCGTGGTGACCGCCTGGGTGCTCACCGTACTGCCCGCCATCGCCGTGCAGTTGGGCATCGTGGTGACCCGGCTGCCCCAGTGGACCGGGGCGGCGTGGCAGTCCACCAGCGGCCTCGCGGGCGGGGCGCTCAGCGGCGGCAACCCGGTGCTCGGGGTGCTCTCCGCGCTGGTGCAGATCCTCCTCCTGCTGCTGCCGCTGTTCGGTGTCGTCCTGATCCTCTGGCAGTTGACCAGTGCCCTGGTGCGCTTCCTCTTCCGGCGCTATGTGGCGCAGGAGAAGCGGGAGCGGATGGGCGCCTGGTTCGGTGCGCGGCGCCGGGTCTGGTTCGTCCTCGGACTCGTCCTGTGCGCCTGCCTGGTGGGGGTGCTGTCCTGGGCCCTGACCCCGAAGCCGGACCGCTCCCCCTCGGTGGCCACCCGCCCCTGGACGCCGCCCGCCGAGGGCCAGGCCTCCCCGTCTCCCTCGCCCCGCGATCCGCGCCCCTCGGAGCCCGCCCGGGACCGGGACACCGGCGCCGCACAGGACCGGAACGGTGCGGACACCGCGCCGCCCACTCCCGGGCCGTCCGCCCCCGCCCAGCAGGGCACGGGCGCGGGAGGCCCCGCCCAGCAGGAGCCGGTGGCGAGCGGTCCGAGCAGCGCCCCGGGCGGCGGCGCGGGGGACGACAAGCCGGGCGCCAGGCCGAGTTCACCCGGCCCGCGCGAGGAGGAGGGCGAGCGGGAGCCGAAGCCCCGGCCCTCGGAACGCCGCTGCACCACGATCCTCGACCTGCCGCTCGGCCCCCTGCTCTGCCGGTGAGCCCGCGCCCCGGCACCCACCGGGGCGTACGGAGGTGACTCCCGTACCTCCCCGCACAGGGGTCAGGGCCGGGCGTCGCCGCCGGAACCGCGCGGTTCCTCCGGGTCGCCGGCAGCGGACTCGCCCGGCTCGTCCTCCAGCCCTTCGAGGTCTCCCACGTCGCCCCACAGGCCCTCGGCCGCCGTCTCCCCGGTGCCGCCGAGGGCCTGTTCGGTCCAGATGGTCTTGCCGGCGTCTCCGTAACGGCTGCCCCAGCGGTTGGTGAGCTGGGCGACCAGGAAGAGCCCGCGGCCGCCCTCGTCGGTGCTGCGTGCCTGGCGCAGCCTCGGCTGGCTCTCGCTGGAGTCGCCGACCTCGCAGATCAGCACCCGGTCGCGGATGAGCCGCAGGGCGACCGGGCCCGCGGCGTAGCGGACGGCGTTGGTGACCAGTTCGCTGACCACGAGTTCGGTGCTGAAGGCCAGCGAGTCGAGCCCCCAGTCGGTGAGCCGGCCGACCGCCGCCTCGCGGGCGCTCGCGACCGCCGCGGGTTCCGGCGGGAACTGCCAGGAGGCGACGTCCCGTCCGGGCACCCGGCGGGTGCGGGCGAGGAGCAGCGTCACATCGTCCTGCCGCCCCGGCGCCGCGCGTACGGGGGCGAGGAGTGCGTCCGCGATCTCCTGGAGTGGGCGTCCCGGCCGCCCGGCGCGGGCGATCCGTGCGCACAGCTCCTCGCCCGCGGACCGGCCGCCGTGGCCGTCGTCGGTGAAGCCGTCGCTGTACAGCACCAGCACGCTGCCCTCGGGGAGTTCGACCTCGGTCTGCGCGAAGGGCATGCCGCCGACGCCGAGGGTGGGGCCCGGTTCGACCTCGACCAGCTGGACCGTGCCGTCCGGCCGCAGCACCGCGGGGGCGGGGTGCCCGGCGCTCGCCATTTGGCAGTGACCGGTGACCGGGTCGTACACCGCGTAGAGGCAGGAGGCTCCCACCGTGTCGGCGTGCTCGGCCTCCTCGGCGATGCGGACGACCAGGTCGTCGAGGCGGACCAGGAGTTCGCCGGGTGGCAGGTCGAGGTCGGCGAGGGTCTGCACGGCGGTGCGCACCCGGGCCATGGTGGCGGCGGCGTTCAGCCCGTGCCCGATCACATCGCCGAGCACGAAGGCGGTACGCAGCGAGGACAGCGGCAGCGCGTCGAACCAGTCGCCGCCGACACTGGCGCCCCCGCCGGCGGGCAGGTACCTGCCGACGGTCTCGGCCGCGGCGGAGCTGGTGGCGAGCGGCGGCAGCAGGCTCTTCTGCAGGAGTACGGCCATATTGTGCTCGCGGGTGTAGCGGCGGGCGTTGTCCATGCTGAGGGCGGCCCGCGCCACGATCTCCAGGAGCAGCTCGGCGTCCTCCTCGTCGTAGACGAAGGGGGTGTGGGTGCGCTGCACCTGGACGTAGCCGAGCAGCCGGCCGCGGGCGAGGAGGACCGCGCCCATCGCGGTGTGCAGGTCCTCGGGGGTGATCGAGGCGGCCTCGGGTCCGCCGCCGAGCAGGGCGAGGTGCTCGGCGCGGCTGCGGGTGATCAGCGCCTCGCCGTTCTCCATGCGGCGGAAGTCCGGCCCGGTGGGCAGCCGCGGCAGTGAGGCGCCGACCCCCCGCTGGTCCGCGGGCCAGCTCCCGGTGGCGCTCTTGGCGGCGGTGCGCCGGACCCTGATCTCGGTGCCGATGGCGCCGGGCGGCGGCTCGGCGCCCTGGGCCATGTTCTCGACGATCTCCACGCTCGCGAGGTCCGCGAAGCCCGGCACCAGGAGGTCGACCAGGTCGCGGGCGGTCTGCTCGATGTCGAGGGAGGCGCCGAGATTGCGGGAGGCGCGGTAGACCAGGTCGAGGCGCTTGCGGGAGCGGTAGCGCTCGGTGACGTCGACGAGGGAGGTGAAGACGCCGGTGGGCCGCCCGTCGAGCCCGTCCAGGCGGACCGCCGTGAGGGAGACGAAGCGGTCGTTCTCGCCCGGGGTGCGCGCCCGGAGCACACCGGCGGTGTCCACCAGGGGCTCACCGCTGTCGACGACCTGCCGCAGCAGCTCGCCCGCGGTGCCGGTGCCGTCCAGGCAGGGGGTATCGACGAGCGGGTCGCGGCCGTCCGGGCCGATCCGTCCGGCCCGCAGCGCGGCGGGGCTGGCATGGCGTACCCGCAGGTCGAGGTCGTGGACGGCGGTCTGCCAGCGGTCCTGGCCGAGCACCGCCCGGCCGAGCGCGGTGGCGGCGCCCCAGCGCTCCATCTCCTCCTCGGGCACGCCGAGGGCGAGGAGGGCGCCCCGCTCCCCGGAGAGCGGCAGCAGGCGTACCCAGACCTCGGCGGGCCGCCCGCCGCGGCGCCGCAGCCGGAGCCACCGGCCGCCGGGGACGGGGCCCGGGCGCGCCCCGGGCGGATGCGGCAGGACCAGGGCGCGGGCCGCGGTTCCGGTCAGCTCGGCGCTGCTGCGGCCGAGCATCCGGGCCGCCGCCTCGGTGCCGTGGGTGAAGCGGCCCCGCGCGTCGAGGACCGCCACCACCGCGCCCTCGAACGGCGCCGGGGGCGGGACGGGCCGAGGACTGCTCATGCCATCTCTCCGGGGCCGGTACGCACCTGTCCCCCAGTCTGCCGCGAGCGGGCGGGGGTGGCGCGCCGGGTGGCCACGGGCTCAGAGGGCGTGCAGCGCGGGCAGCAGCTCGCGTTCCGCCCAGTCGAGGAAGGCGGGCTGGCTCTCACCGCCGATCTGGACGAGGGCGACCTCGGTGAACCCGGCCTCCGCATAGGGGCGCACCGCGCTCACGAAGTCCTCCGTACGGTCGCCGCAGGGGATGGAGGCGGCCACGTCCTCCTCGCGGACGAACTGGGTGGCGCCCGCGAAGGCCTCGGTGGTGGGCAGTTCGGAGTTGACCTTCCAGCCGCCGCCGAACCAGCGGAACTGCGCGTGGGCGCGCTTGACCGCGGTGTCCCGGTCGGGGTCGTAGCAGACCGGGATCTGGCCCACCCGTGGTTTGCCCTCGCCGCCGAAGCGGTCGAAGGCGGCGACGAGTTCGGGCTTCGGTTCGGTGGCGATCAGCAGGTCGGCGAGTTCCCCGGCGAGTTCGCAGGAGGCGTTGCCGGAGACCGCGATGCCGATCGGGGGCGGGTCGGCGGGGCGGTCCCAGAGGGTCGCGGACTCCACGTCGAAGTGGGGGCCGTGGTGGTTGAGGGTGCCGCCCTCGAAGAGCTGCCGGATGATCTGCACCGCCTCGGCGAGCTTCTCCTGCCGCTCCACGACGCCGGGCCAACCGCCGCCCACCACATGCTCGTTGAGGTTCTCGCCGGAGCCGAGGCCGAGCCGGAAGCGCCCCTCGCTGAGCAGTTGCAGGGTGGCCGCCTTCTGCGCGACGACGGCCGGGTGGTAGCGGGTGGTCGGGCAGGTCACGTACGTCATCAGCGGGATGCGAGTGGTCGCCTGCGCGGCGGCGCCGAGGACGCTCCAGGCGTAGGGGGCGTGCCCCTGCTCCGTGAGCCAGGGCGAGTAGTGGTCGGAGGTGACGGAGAAGTCGAAACCGGCCTGCTCGGCGCGGACCAGGTGCGCGACAAGGTCCCGCGGCCCGGCCTGCTCGGTCATCATCGTGTAGCCGATGTCCACCATGTCCTCAGCCCTTCCGGTCGTACGGGCGGTCGCCCGCGCGCGTACGGGTGCCCGGTACGTGCCTGCGCACACGGGCCCTCGCGCACCGGGTGGCCGCTCGCGGACAGCGGGCGCGGACCGGGCGGCGGACGCGGCGCACGGCTATGTGCGCCGCGCACGCGCCCCCGGCCGCGCGCCTGTCGCTCTTCACCGTCGCACGGGCGGGCGGTGCGCGCAGGCTCAGCGGGCCGGGGGCGGGCCAGGGGCCTCAGGCGTGGCGGATCTGCATGATCGCGACGCGGGCGTCGTGTCCGTCGACGTGCATCGGGACGCTCGCGGTGCGGTTCAGCCGCAGCTCGGTGCCGTTGGTGCCGGGGAGCCAGGCGATCTGGTCGATGCCCTTGGCGAAGGCGCGCTGCTCCTGGCCGGGGACGAGCAGGGGCAGCGGGGTGCGGTTGACGTCGCCGGTCCAGATCACCGGGTAGCCCTGGGCGTGCCAGTGGGCGAGGACCTTGTCGCGGTGCGCGGCGAAGTGCTGCTGCCACATCTTGTCGCGCCAGGCCTCCGCGGGGTCGTCCTTGCCGTTGAAGGCCCCGGCGACGTAGTGGGTGTTGGCGAAGACGAACTTCACCTGGGGGTCCGCCGCGAGTTCCAGTACCGCCTCGGTGAGGACGCGGTGCGGGGAGACCCCGGCCTTGCCGCCGTGCGCCCAGGTGACGCGGTGGGCGGTGACGTTGAAGGCGGTCGGGGCGGAGATCGGGACGCGGGAGGCGGTCTTGTCGCCGACGAAGAGGTTGCGGTAGGCGCTGCCGAAGTGCTTGCCGATGAATCCGGCCTCCTTGCCGTCGTCGTCGCCCTCGCCGATCTCCTGCCAGCCCACCAGGGGCTGGGCGAGCGCGCCGTCGACGGTCACCGCGTGGCGTACGTCGCGGATGGCCCGCTCGCGTTCGGTGAGGTGCTCGCGGCCGATGTTGGCGGTGACCACCACCAGCCGGTGCCAGGCGCCGGCGGCCCGGGCCCGCGCGGGACGGGTGCCCCGGTTCCCGGCGGCCGCGGTGCCCGCTCCCGCCGCACCGGCCAGGACGCCCGCCGTGCCCAGTGCGGCGCCGCCGCCGAGTGCGAGGGCGCGCCTCCTGCTGAGCGATTCCATGCCTGCTCCTTCCCTTGGCCGTCGCCGCGGGCCCCGGGCCTGCCGGGCCCCGCGGGCGTGATCAGGAGCGGCCATATTGTCAGGGGCACGCCAATCACTGGAAGAGGGCACCCGCCGGGGGCAGGCCCCGGGGCGTCTACCCCCGCACGTACTCCCGCGCCGCCGTGTTGATCGCCCGGCTGTCCAGGACGCGCGGCCCGGTGCCGCCGCGGCGGCTGACCACGAGCATGGCGCGGCCGACGTTCTCGGTGGTGGTGACATGGGCGGGCCCGAGGAGGCGCAGCACCGGGTAGAGCCAGGAGGTGGCCAGGTAGAAGAGGCGGTACCAGCGGGTGCGCGAGCGGGCGCCGTGCAGCGGTTTGATGAAGCCCGGCCGGAACATGTACGCCTCGAAGTCCCGGGCGAGCAGGGCGTTCTCGGTACGGCCCTTCACCCGGGCCCACATCCGGCGGCCCCGCTCGGTGCCGTCGGTGCCCTCCCCCGAGACGTACACGAAGGTCAGCTCGGGCTTTGCCGGCAGCGCGCGGGCGGCGGCGAGGGCGTAGTCGTAGGTGACGGTGGTGTACGCGCGCTCGTCGTGGCCCGCCGCGGAGACGCCGAGGCAGAAGAAGCAGGCGTCGGTGTCGGCGAACTCGGCGGTGAGCGCGGAGAAGTCGGTGAAGTCCCGGTGCCGCAGCTCGCGGAGCTTGGGGTGCGAGACGCCGAGCGGCGCGCGGACCACAGCGGTCACCGACGCGACGCCCTCGTCGCGCAGGCACTCGCGCAGCACCCCCTGTCCGACCATGCCGGAGGCGCCGAAGAGAAGTACGTGCACGGGCCCTCCCGGGCGGTGGGGTGCGGCGGCTGCGGCAGCGCGCCGGTGCCGGTGGTGGCCGGGACCCGGACGGTACCAGCAGCCGCCGCCCGCGCCGAGCCGCCCCCGCCGCGTGCCTCAGCCGGTGGTGGTCATGAACTCCCGCAGGACCGCGACCAGTTGCTCCGGCTGGTCCTCGGCGATCAGGGTGCGCGTGTCCGCGATCTCGTGCAGGCGGCCCTGCGGCAGCAGTGCGGCGAGTTCCCGCCCGTGGGCCCGCGGCATCATCAGGTCGTCCGCCGCCCAGACCACGAGGGCGGGCTTGTCGAAGCCGGTCAGGCCCTCGGCCGCCTCGGTCAGCTCGGATCTGCGGACGCCCTTGTTGTAGCGCCGGAAGTCGTGGCGGATCGCCGGGTCGGTGCGCAGCGGGCGCAGCCATCCCTCGGCGGGCACCGGGCGCCTGGTGAGCGCGCCGAGCCCCACCGGCAGCCGCCGCAGCGCCCTGAGGCCGAGCACCCACGCGAGGAGCGGCACCCCGCCGGGCATCCGGCAGGCGAGGGAGAGCATCTTGCCGGGCAGTCCCGGCGGATAGTTGTCGAAGGCCTCGCAGGAGACCAGGACGAGACGGGCGAGGCGCTCGGGGTGCCGGACGGCGACGGTCTGCGCGCGCCCGCAGTCGCTCTCCACCAGGGTGACCTCGCGCAGGTCGAGCCGTTCCAGGAACTCGGCGACGAGCGCGATGACGGTGTCCGGGGAGAGCGGCACCCGCGGGTTCATCGGCCTGCGGTGCGAACCGTAGGGCAGGGTGGGCGAAAGGACGCGGTAGTCGCCGCGGAGTCCCGGGACCACCTTGCGCCAGACGCTCGCGTCGTGGACCAGCCCGTGCAGCAGGACGATCACCGGGCCGGTGCCGCCGGTGTCCTCGTAGGCGACGGGCCCCGCGGTCAGTTCGATCTCCGGCATCGGCGCGCCTTCCGGCCCTCGCCCTCGGGCGGGGCACCCTCGCTCGTGCGTCGGGCCCACTCTAGGACGTGCCCGGTACGGGCGTGAGCGGTACGGGCGTGAGCGCGGCGCTCTCACGGGCTGTCGCGGGCCGGGGACGCCGAGTGTGCGGGAGGGCCGAAGGTCCCGGCCGGTGTGTGACGGGAGCCTCTCCCCGTTCCCGGACGGGCCTTCGTAAGGTGGGCGGAGGAATGCCCGCTGTGGAACGGACCGAGGGCCTTGTACGAACTCACCGGACTCCCCACGTGGCGTGTCGAGCTGCCGCACACCGCGGCGGCCGTGCCCGTCGCGCGCTCCCTGGTGCGTACGGCGCTGGCGGAGCTCGAACACGGCGCGGACTGCGACACCGCGGAACTCCTGACGGCCGAGCTGGTCGCCAACGCCGTGGAGCACAGCTCGGGGGACGCCCCCATCGAACTCGTGGTGGAGGTCCTGCCGACCGGCTGCCAGGTCGAGGTGCACGACCGCAACCCGGAGCCGCCGGGTGACATGTCCTTCCCCGGACCGGCCGAGGAGCCCGACCCGTGGCTGGAGCACGGCCGGGGCCTGCTCCTGATCCGCACGCTGAGCCTGTCCTGCGGCCACCGCCCCACCGACTCGGGCAAGGCCGTGTGGTTCACGCTGCCCGCGATCCCCCAGCAGCGGCACCCGACCGCCTGAGCGGGAGCCGCCCCCGTACGGCCGCCGTCACCTGCCGCCGAGGGTGGCGACCAGGACCGCCTTGATGGTGTGCATCCGGTTCTCCGCCTCGTCGAAGACGACCGAGTGCGCGGACTCGAAGACCTCGTCGGTGACCTCCAGCGAGCTGAGGCCGTGGCGCTCGTGGATCTCCCGCCCGATCTTCGTACCGAGGTCGTGGAAGGCGGGCAGGCAGTGCAGGAACTTCACCGCCGGTTTCCCGGTGGCGCGCAGGACGTCCATGGTCACGGCGTAGGGCCGCAGCGCCAGGATGCGCTCGTCCCAGACCTCTTTCGGCTCCCCCATCGAGACCCAGACGTCGGTGGCGACGAAGTCGGCGCCCCGGACGCCCTCGGCGACCTCCTCGGTGAGGGTGAGCCGGGCGCCGCTCTGCTCGGCCAGGAGGCGGGCCCGGGCGATCACGGGCTCGGCGGGCCAGTAGGCCTCGGGCGCCACGATGCGGACGTCCATGCCGAGCAGGGCGCCGGTGATCAGGTAGGAGTTGCCCATGTTGAAGCGGGCGTCGCCGAGGTAGGCGAAGGCCAGCTCCGCCAGGGGGCGGTCGGCGTGCTCGGTCATGGTGAGGATGTCGGCCAGCATCTGGGTGGGGTGCCAGTCGTCGGTCAGTCCGTTGTAGACCGGGACGCCCGCGTGCGCGGCGAACTCCTCGACCTTCTCCTGGCTGTCCCCGCGGTACTCGATGGCGTCGAACATCCGGCCGAGCACCCGCGCGGTGTCCTTCACCGACTCCTTGTGGCCCATCTGCGAGCCCGCCGGGTCGAGGTAGGTGGTGGTGGCGCCCTGGTCGGCCGCGGCGACCTCGAAGGCGCAGCGGGTCCGGGTGGAGGTCTTCTCGAAGATGAGCGCGATGTTCCTGCCCACCAGGCGCCGGGCCTCGCCGCCCGCCCGCTTGGCCGCCTTCAGCTCGGCGGCGAGCGCGATCAGGGAGCGGAACTCCTCGGCGTCGAAGTCGAGTTCCTTGAGGAAGTGGCGGCCGGCGAGGCCGGGCGGGACAGTCGCCATCGGGGCGCTCCTGGGTCGCACAACAGACAAAGACAATGGAATTCTATACGGCGAGCCACATTTCTATGCGAGAGGGGCGGGTGACCGTCCTCACTGTGGCGGGCCGGTCCCCCGGCACCCCGGTGGACCGGCCCGCCGGGGACCGGACGGCGGACGCGCTCAGGACACCGCGTCGCGCTCGACCGGGCAGCTCATGCAGCGCGGTCCGCCCCGGCCGCGGCCGAGTTCGCTGCCGGGGATCTCTATGACCTCGATGCCCTGCTTGCGCAGATGCGTGTTGGTGGTCGCGTTGCGCTCGTAGGCGACCACCACGCCCGGCTCCACGGCGAGGACGTTGCAGCCGTCGTCCCACTGCTCGCGCTCGGCGGCGTGCACGTCCTGGATCGCGGTGAGCACCCGGATCTCGTCGAGCCCGAGGGCCGCCGCGATCGCCCGGTGCATGTGCTCCGGCGGGTGGTCGGTGACCTTCAGCTCCTTGGCGTCCACCCCGGGCTCGATGCTGTACGAGCGCAGCATCCCGAGCCCCGCGTACTGCGTGAACGTATCGGCGTCGACCATGGTCATCACCGTGTCCAGGTGCATGAAGGCACGGCGCTTGGGCATGTCCAGGGCCACGATGGTGCGGGCCGAACCGGCCGCGAAGAGCTTGTGCGCGAGCATCTCCACGGCCTGCGGGGTGGTGCGCTCGCTCATGCCGATCAGCACCGCGCCGTTGCCGATGACCAGGACGTCGCCGCCCTCGATGGTCGACGGATAGTCCGCCTGCCCCTCGGACCAGGTGTGGAAGGGGCCCGCGCTCTCCGCGGCGAACAGCGGGTGGTGCCGGTAGATGGCCTCGAAGTGCACGGTCTCGCGCTGCCGGGCCGGCCACCGCATGGCGTTGATCGAGACGCCGTCGTAGACCCAGGCCGAAGTGTCGCGGGTGAAGAGGTGGTTGGGCAGCGGGCCGAGGAGGAAGTCGTCGAGCTCCATGGCGTGGAAGCGCACCGAGGTCGGCTCGGGATGCTGCTCCAGGAACTCCCGCTTCGTCATGCCGCCGATGAGCACCTCGGTCAGCTCCGCCGCGCTCATCGTCTCGAAGGCGGCGCGCAGATGGTCGGTGGCGAGCGGCCCGTACTCCTTCTCGTCGAAGACCCGGTCCAGCACGAGGGACCGGGCCTTGGACAGCGCCACCGTCTCGCGGAGCAGATCGCCGAAGAGGTGCACGGTCACCCCCCGGTCGCGCAGCACATCCGCGAAGCCGTCGTGCTCCTGCCGGGCACGGCGTACCCACAGGACGTCATCGAAGAGCAGCGCGTCCTTGTTGCTGGGCGTGAGGCGTTTCAGCTCCAGGTCCGGCCGGTGGAGGATGACGCGGCGCAGGCGTCCGGTCTCGGAGTCGACGTGATATCCCATGGGGTCCATATTTCCCCGGCCGGGGGCCCGATGCGGGTCCTTCCACCGGAAAGTTGTGGGTCTGAGGCCGGTTTCCGTGATCACCGTGTACGAAGCGGGCCTCCGCACCGGAGGTCTTCCTGCGCGGGGGCGACGAAGCGTGACGGGACGGACGGGAGGGGTGAGCGGCCGGGCCCCCGCCGGAGCGGAGGGGCCCGGCGTGAGCCCTCTCAGCTCAGCTGCGACTGGACCTGGGCGGAGATGAGTTCGAGATGGTCCAGATCGTCCAGGTCGAGGATCTGGAGGTAGATGCGCTCGGACCCGGCCTCGGCGTACCGGCCGATCTTGTCGACCACTTCGGCCGGTGAGCCCGCGAGCCCGTTGGCCCTCAGCTCGTCGACCTGGCGGCCGATGGCCGCGGCCCGGCGGGCGACCTCGGCCTCGTCCTTGCCGACACAGGCGACCAGGGCGTTGGAGTACACCATCTCCCGCGGGGCCCGGCCCGCCTCCTGGACCGCCTCCCGCACCCGGCCGAACTGGCGGCGGGTGTCCTCCAGGGAGGCGAAGGGGATGTTGAACTCGTCGGCGTAGCGGGCCGCGAGCCGGGGGGTGCGCTTCGCCCCGTGGCCGCCCACCAGGACCGGCACCTTCGCCTGCGCCGGTTTGGGGAGCGCGGGCGAGTCGCTGAGCTGGTAGTGGCTGCCCTGGTGGGTGAAGGTCTCGCCGAGCGGGGTGCTCCACAGCCCGGTCACGATGGCCAGCTGCTCCTCCAGCCTGCCGAACTTCTCCTTCGGGAAGGGGATGCCGTACGCGGTGTGCTCCTCCTCGAACCACCCGGTGCCGAGGCCGAGTTCGACCCGTCCGCCGGACATCTGGTCGACCTGGGCGACCTGGATCGCCAGCACGCCGGGGAGCCGGAAGGTGCCCGCCGTCATCAGCGTGCCGAGGCGGATGCGGCTGGTCTCACGGGCGAGTCCGGCGAGGGTGATCCAGGCGTCGGTGGGGCCGGGGAGCCCGTCCGTACCCCCCATGCTCAGGAAATGATCCGAGCGGAAGAAGGCGTCGAAGTGCAGGTCCTCGGTCGCCTTGGCGACCTTGAGCAGGGTGTCGTAGGTGGCGCCCTGCTGCGGTTCGGTGAAGATGCGGAGATCCATGCCTCCATCCTGCACTCCGCCCCGCCGTCGATCCGCGCAGGCCGGGCCCGTGGTGCGGGGCGCGATCCGCACGGGCGGCCATACGGGCCGCCGTCCCGTCCCCCGCGGCGCGCGAGACCCATGTCCGCCCCGCCCGGCGGCGGTTCACCCGACCCACTCGGGGTCGGTCTGTATCTCCATCACGGCTCCCATCTCCACCACCGCGCGCCGGGTCACCCCGGGCCGGGCCCGTAAGGCGGGTCCATGGCTGCCGCCGAGGCCGCCCGCGCCGCCTCCGCCGGACCCGGCCTCCTCCTCGGCCGGGTCCGGGTCGCCCGCCGACTCCGTGAGCGCGTGCTCGCGGTCGGTGAGGCGGCGCAGCATCTCCAGGATCCGGTCCTGGCACTCGTCGGCGGCGTCGATGGCCTCCATGCACTGCCAGTAGATCCTGTCCTCCGCCGCCGTCGAGGCGATGCCGACCAGGGCGATGCCCACTTCTCCCAGCAGTGCGCCGAGGCCGGTGAGGGTCTCGCGCGCGTCCGGGATCTCGGACAGCTGCGCGGCGCGGATCCGGTCGACGCCGAACAACGGCGAGGTGAGCGCGCCGCAGCCGCGACCGCCGATCTCGCTCAACCCCAGTGCCTCGCCCCGTAATTCCGGGGGTCCGGCGACCGCCAGCCTGCTTCCGATGGCCTGGGCGAGCGACTGCGCCTGCCAGGCCTCCACCATCACGTCCGGCGCCTCATGACTGTCCGCCAGGGCACGCCTGCCTACTCCGATGAGCCGCACCGCATCCATGCGCTGCCCCGTCTCCCCTGTCCACACGCTTACTGTGCGTTTACCCGAACTCCCTTTGTCACTACCCAGCGTGAGGGCTCCAGCAACAAAAAGCCAGGGGTAGTCGGAAAACTGTGGACAGAAGTTACCTGTGGACAACTTTGCCACTCCGGAGAGTGACATTCGAAGGTGACGTAAAGTGACGAAACCCGGGCAACTGGGGGGCGTCCAGGGCTTGTTATCGCTGCGCCGCTCCCCCGTCGCCGTCGGCCGCCAGGCCGCTCCCGGGCACCGGGAAGCGCGCTTCATTGCGCGTGATCTTGGCGTCCAGGGCGGCCAGCGGGTCGATGCCGAGCACCTCGCAGAACTGCAGCAGATAGGCGAGGACGTCCGCCACCTCGTCGCGAACGCGGTGCGCGCCGCCGGGCTCGTCCAGTACGCGCAGCGACTCCTCGGGCGTCAGCCACTGGAAGATCTCCAGGAGTTCGGAGGCCTCGACGCTGAGCGCCGCCGCGAGATTCTTCGGGGTGTGGTATGGCTCCCAGTGGCGCGCGGCGGCGAAGTCGGCGAGGCGGCGGCGCAGGGCCGCGAGGTCGGGCGGGGGCGGGGTGTCGGCTGTGGTCACCGCCCCAGGTCTACCACCCGCAGCGCACCGGGCCCCGCCCCGTCCGGCGGCTCCGGCAGCCAGTCGGTGCTGCCGACCGCCGCGAGCAGGCGGATGTGGCCGCGGGCGCAGGTCTGGGCCGCGAGCCGCCCCAGCTCGCCGAGTTGGCGCAGATCCAGGCCCCGGTCGAAGCCGTCGGCGAGCACGGTCAGCGCCTGGAAGGCCTCCGGCACCTCGGCCGCGGGATCGACTTCGAGCACCCCGGGCCCGGTGAGCAGGACCAAGGCCAGGGCGAGGAAGCGCAGTTCGCCGTCGCCGAGCCGCTCGACGGGGGTGCGGCCGCCGTCCCGGCGCTGGAGCACGGCCCGCACCCGTCCGCCGCCGAGCTCCTCGGCGAGCAGGTCGGCGGTGGTGCCCCGGCATCCGGCGCCCAGGGTGCGGACCAGGATGCCGTGCCGGATGGGGCACTCGTCGTGGGTGCGGCGCAGCACCTCGGCGAGGTTGGCGCAGTCGCCGAGCAGCCGGCCCTGGCCGGCGGGGGCAGGCCCGCGCATCCGGTCCGGCTGCGGGTCGCAGCCGAAGACCGAGCGCAGCGCCACCACCATCTGCTCGGCGGCGGCGAGGACTTGGCGCTGCCCGGCGGTCTTGCCCGCGACGCGCAGCGGGAGCAGCGCGGTGCCGAGGAGGTCGTCGGGGAGCGGGGCGCGGGTGACCGGGGCGGTGCCCGCGGTGTGCCAGGCCGCCTGGACGGCGCGTTTGCCGGGGTCGCGCAGTGCGGTCTCCAGCAGGGTGAGCGGGCCCGCGGTGAGCCGCTCGCCGACGATGCGCAGCCCCGGTTCGGCCTGTACGGCCAGGTCGAGGCGGACCGGTCCGGCCGGTCCTTCGACCGTGCAGCCGATACGGAATCCGCGGCGGCCCTGGCTGTCGGCCCGGGCCGACTCCGGCACGCAGGAGACCGGGTCGGGGAAGACCTCGTCCAGCGCGTCCCCGGAGGCGAGCCGGGCCAGTGCCGCGTAGGCGCGCAGGGCGGTCGACTTGCCGCTGCCGCTGGGGCCGCTGAGGAAGGTGAGCGGACCGAGCGGGATCGTGGTCCTGCGGTGGCCCGCGAAGGCGGACAGGCGCAGTTCGGTGAGCGTAGGGCGGTCGGGCCGCGCGGCCGCGCCGGCCCGGCCGGAGGGCCCCGGGGCGGCGGCGGTCATGGTCAAGGTCATATTCCGGACGCTAAGCGCGCGCCCGCCAGGCGAACCGTTTTGCCCGGTACCGCTTCCCACGATCGTGCGACCGGGCCGGTGCCCTGTACGGTTTTCCGCCAGACGAACCACGTGTCCGGAAAGCGGCGGCGCGGCGTACGGATCCGGCCACACCCGGAGGCTGCTAGATGCCGGGTGCCGTGGCGTCCTCGATGAGTCCCTGGACCTCGGTGTCGGCCGGGGAGAGCAGGAAGACATTGCGATCGACGCGGTGCATCCCGCAGTTGAGGCCGAAGACGACTCCGCTGCTGAAGTCGAGGACCCGCTTGGCGACGGCGGTCTCGGCCCCGGTGAGGTCGAGGAGCACCGGGATCTGCGCCATCAGGGTCTCGGCGACCTCGCGGGCGTCGGCGAAGACGTTGATCCGCAGCACGACGAACTTGCGGCGCAGTTCGGTGCCGGCGCCCGGGTCGGCCAGGGCCGGATGCCCGGGCCAGGAGGGCCAGTCCCCGCCGTTGCGCAGCGGAACCACCTGGGCGAGCCCTTCCCACTGTTCGTCGGTGACGTCGTGGCCGTTCACTTCTCCACCTCGCCCTGGCTCGTCCTGGTTTTCTGCACGGCGCAATTCTTACCCGTCTTCACCCGATCGGCCCAACTGCGACACGGGTGCGCCCCGTGTCGTATGCCACTCGCCCCGCGGTCGTATGCGCCGCGCCCCGACGGAAGGCGGCCCGCCCGGAGGTGAAGCCCGGCCGCAAGGCGCGGCGGGTCCGCCGTGCGCCGCCCGGAGACGGCCCATGGCGGAAGCCGGAGTCGCGCGGAGGTGAGGACCGCCGGAGTCTGGGAACACGTACCCGCACATGTCCGCGAGCGGAGAGGCGCGGCCCTTCATGAGCGCTGCTGAGACTGCCCAACCGAACGAGGCGGCCGGGACCCCGGCCGAGGAGAGCGCGTACCCGTCCGAGCACACCGACTATCTGTCCGAGGGCGAGATCTCGGTGCTCTCGCGGTACTGGCGCGCGGCGAACTACCTGGCCGTGGGGCAGATCTACCTGCTCGACAACCCGCTCCTCGGCGAGCCGCTGGCTCCGGAGCACATCAAGCCCCGGCTGCTCGGGCACTGGGGTACGACACCCGGGCTCACCCTCGTCTACGCGCATCTGAACCGGGTGATCAGCGCCCGCGGCCTGGACATGATCCATGTGACCGGGCCCGGCCACGGCGGCCCCGCGACGGTGGCCTGCTGCTGGCTGGACGGCAGCTACTCGCAGGTGTACCCGGATGTGAGCCGGGACGGCGCGGGGATGGCCCGGCTGTTCAAGCAGTTCTCCTTTCCCGGCGGGATCCCGAGCCATGTGGCGCCCGAGGTCCCCGGCTCGATCCACGAGGGCGGCGAACTGGGCTACTCGCTCGCGCACGCCTACGGTGCCGCCTTCGACAACCCCTCCCTGGTGGTCGCGGCGATCGTCGGGGACGGTGAGGCGGAGACCGGGCCGCTGGCCACCGGCTGGCACGGCAACAAGTTCCTCGACCCGGTGCACGACGGGGCGGTGCTGCCGATCCTGCACCTGAACGGCTACAAGATCGCCAACCCCGCGGTGCTCGCCCGGCTCCCGCGGGAGGAGCTCGACGCCCTGCTGCGCGGCTACGGGCACGAGCCGGTGTACGTGACCGGCGAGGACCCGGAGCGGGTGCACCACGCCCTGGCCGCCGCCTTCGACCACTGCCTGGACCGGATCGCCGCGCTCCAGCGCGCGGCCCGCGAGGAGGGCTCGGAAGTGCGGCCCCGGTGGCCGATGATCGTGCTGCGTACGCCCAAGGGCTGGACCGGGCCGCGGGAGGTCGACGGGAAGCCGGTGGAGGGGACCTGGCGCGCGCACCAGGTGCCGCTGTCCGGGGTGCGCGACGATCCCGGACATCTGGCGCAACTGGAGGAGTGGATGCGCGGTTACCGGCCATCGGAGCTCTTCGACGAGCGGGGGCGGCCGTGGCCGGAACTGCTCGCCCAGGTACCGGACGGTGAGCGGCGGCTCGGCTCGAATCCGCATGCCAACGGCGGCCGGCTGCTGCGGAGCCTGCCCGCTCCGGACATCGCCCGGCACGCGGTGCCCGTGCCGAGCCCCGGCACCGGGCAGCACGAGCCGACCCGGGTCCTCGGCGGCCTGCTGCGCGAGCTGATGCGGGACACCGCCGAGCGCCGCGACTTCCGGCTCTTCGGCCCGGACGAGACCGCCTCCAACCGGCTCCAGGAGGTCTACGAGGTCTCCGGCAAGGGCTGGCAGGAGGAGCTGCTCGGCACCGACGAGGACCTCAGCCGTCAGGGCCGGGTCCTGGAGATGCTCTCCGAGCACAACTGCCAGGGCTGGCTGGAGGGTTACCTGCTCACCGGCAGGCACGGCCTCTTCTCCTCGTACGAGGCCTT
The DNA here is from genome assembly GCF_012273655.1 of Streptomyces physcomitrii. Lineage (GTDB taxonomy): Bacteria > Actinomycetota > Actinomycetes > Streptomycetales > Streptomycetaceae > Streptomyces > Streptomyces physcomitrii. Next base: position 24,887 of record NZ_JAAWWP010000017.1, read on the forward strand.
CATCCACATCGTCACCTCGATGGCGAACCAGCACGCGAAGTGGCTCAAGGTCTCCCGGGAGCTGCCGTGGCGGATGCCGGTGTCCTCGCTCAACTACCTGCTGACCTCGCATGTGTGGCGCCAGGACCACAACGGCTTCTCGCACCAGGACCCCGGCTTCGTGGACCACATGGTCAACAAGGATCCGGAGACGATCCGGGTCTATCTGCCGCCGGACGCGAACTCCCTGCTGGCGGTGGCCGCGCGCACCCTGGACTCGCGGGACCGGATCAACATCGTGGTCGCGGGCAAGCAGCCCTCCTTCGACTGGCTGGACCTGGACGAGGCGGTCCACCACGTGGAGCGCGGTGTCAGCGTCTGGGACTGGGCGGGCACCGACACCGGCCGGACCCCCGACGTGGTCCTCGCGGCGGCGGGCGATGTGCCGACCACGGAGGTCATGGCGGCGGCGAAGCTGCTGCGCGAGGAGCTGCCGGGGCTCGCGGTGCGGGTGGTGAACGTGGTCGACCTGATGCGGCTGCTGCCCCCGGACCGGCATCCGCACGGGCTCAACGACCGTGGTTTCGACGCGGTGTTCACCACCGACAAGCCGGTGATCTTCGCGTACCACGGCTATCCCTGGCTGATCCACCGGCTGACGTACCGGCGCCGGGGCCACGACAACTTCCATGTCCGCGGCTACAAGGAGGAGGGCACCACGACGACCCCCTTCGACATGCTCGTCCTCAACGACATGGACCGCTACCGGCTCGCGATGGACGTCATCGACCGGGTCCCCGGACTCGCCCTGACGGCGATCTCGGTACGGCAGCGGCTCAAGGACAAGCGCGCCGACCACCGCGCGTATGTCGTACGGGAGGGACAGGACCTGCCGGAGATCAGGGAGTGGACCTGGTCGTGAGATCCGGTCCGGCCCACCGGGCGGATCGGACCGCGGCGAACTAGCCGGACAACCCCAGCAAGGAGCAGCACACCATGCGTATCGCATTCCTCGTGGCGCCCGAGGGCGTCGAGCAGGTTGAGCTGACCGAGCCCTGGGCGGCCGTCGAGAAGGCGGGCGGCCAGGCGCAGTTGGTGTCCACCGCACCCGGCAGCGCCCAGGGCTTCCACCACCTCGACAAGGCGGACACCTTCCCGGTGGACCTGACGGCGGGTGAGACGAGCGCGGCGGACTTCGACGGTCTGGTGCTGCCCGGCGGGGTGGCCAACCCGGACTTCCTGCGCACCGACGAGGCCGCCGTCGCCCTGGTCCGGAGCTTCTTCACCGCGGGGAAGCCGGTGGCGGTGATCTGCCACGGCCCGTGGACGCTGGTCGAGGCGGGCGTGCTGCCGGGGCGCACCCTCACCTCCTGGCCGAGCCTGAAGACGGACATCCGCAACGCGGGCGGCAGTTGGGTGGACGAGGAGGTCATGGTCTGCACCAGCGGCCCCAACACCCTGATCAGCAGCCGCAAACCGGACGATCTGGAGGCCTTCTGCGCGGCGGCGGTACGGGAGTTCGGCGCGCAGCGGGACCGGGCCTGAGGGAGGAGTCGCGGGCATGACCGAACCGGAGGGGGGCTGGACCACACCGGGCCGCCGGGAGACGGCCGAGCAGCGCGCCGACCGCCGCTGGGCCGAGCTGCTCCAGGAGGTCCGGGTGGCGCAGACCGGCGTCCAGATCCTGCTCGGCTTCCTGCTGACGGTCGCGTTCACCCCGCGCTTCCCCGAACTGTCCACTGCGGACCGGAATCTGTACGTGGTGACCGCGGTCCTCGGGGCCTCGGCGACGGGCGTGCTGATAGGCCCGGTCTCCTTCCACCGCCTGGTGACCGGCAAGCGGCTCAAGCCGGAGACGGTGACCTGGGCCTCGGGGATGACGATCGTCGGGCTGGTGCTGCTGCTCTGCACGATCAGCTCGGCGATGCTGCTGATCCTGCGGGTCGCGCTGCACAACGACGCGGTGCCGTGGATCGCCGCGGGCGTCACCGCGGTCTTCGTGCTGACCTGGTTCGTCCTGCCGGTCTGGGCGCGGATCCGCTACGGCCGGCGGGAGAGCGGCGAGGAGTGAGCGGGCGCCCGTGACGTCAGGGCGTCAGGGCGTCAGGGCGTCAGGTGGGCCTGCACCCCGGGCGCGTACCGGTCGATCAGGCGGGGCACCGGTTCGGCCCGTAGCCGGGGGCCGCGGGCGATGCCGAACATCACGCCGAGGCCGAGCAGCATCGCGACGGCGAGTTCCGCGCGCAGCCCCGCGTCGGGTCCTTCGAGCCGGGCGGTGAGGCGTTCGGCCACCTGGGTGCGGAAGTTGGCGCGCAGGATCTCGCCGTCCTCGCGGTGCATGGGGGCGAAGACGATCCGCAGGATGGGGTCGGCGCCCTGTTCGAGCTGGCTGCGGAGCAGGTGCTCGACCATATGGCGGCCGAGGGAGTCCAGGGGCGCGTCGAGGAGGGCGGCGGCGTCCTCCTCGAAGGACATCACGCGGGCGAGCAGGGCGTCCTTGTTGCCGAAGTACTTGAGCACGAGGGGCGGGCTGACCCCGGCGCGGGCGGCGATCGCCTTGAGGGTGATGTCGGCGTGCGGCTGCCGGGCGAGGAGGTGGCGGGCGGCGCGCAGGATGGCCCGCCGGGTCTCCTCGGCGTCCCGCCGCGCGGGGGCGCCGCCGTCCGCCTGCCGCTGCCCGGTCGCCGGAGTGGTCATGGCGTTCACGCCCCTTCGAGAGCCTGCTTCGGGGTGCTCAGGCCGCTGCCCGGCCCCGGGTGGTCCGCCCGCGGTTCGGCGGGTATCGCGAGCGCGGCGGCGCAGGCGACCAGGGCGACGGTACCGGCGAGGGCGAAGGCCATCAGATAGCCGTGCAGGGTCGGTACGGGCGCGCCGCCGACCGTGCTCGTGTGGTGGACGAGGATCGCGGCGACGGCGGCCGAGCACAGGGCCTGCCCGATGGTGCGCATGAGGACGTTGACGCCGTTGGAGGAGGCGGTCTGCTCGACGGGGACGGCCCGCAGGATCAGGGTCGGCAGCGCGGAGTACGCGAGGGTGGTGCCGGTGGAGACGACGGCGCCGCCGAGGACGATCACCCACAGGGCGTGGCTGTCGGCGATGCGGACCACGTAGCCGAGGGCGATCACCACGGCGCCCAGCGCGAGGGTGATACGCGGGCCGCGGGAGGCGGAGATACGGGCCGAGAGCGGCGAGAAGAGCAGCATGATCAGGCCGTTGGGCAGCAGGCACAGGCCGCTGGCGACGATGGAGAGGCCGAGTCCGTAGCCGGTCTCGGTGGGCGCCTGGACGAGCTGGGCGGTGACCAGGGAGTTGGCGTAGAAGGCGAACCCGGCGAGCAGGGCGGTCAGATGCGGCAGCGCGACCCGGGGCCGGACGGCGAGGCGGAGGTCCACCAGCGGGCGCGGGGCGCGCAGTTGCTGGCGCCACCACAGGGCGCCGGTGAGCAGGCTCGCGGCGAAGAGGCCGAGGACGGTGGCGCTGGTCCAGCCCCACTGGCCGCCCTGGGAGACGGCGAGCAGCAGGCAGACCAGGGCGGTGGCGAGGCCGAGGGCGCCGAGGGTGTCGAAGCGGCCCGGGGTGCGGACCGGGGATTCGCGCACCGCCCACCAGGCGGCGGCGAGGCCGCTCGCACCGAGCCCGCTGGTCACCCAGAACATCACGTGCCAGTCGGCGTACTGGACGATCAGCGCGGTCAGCGGCAGTCCGAGGGCGGCGCCGATGCCGACCGTGGAGCTCATCAGGGCGACGGCGGAACCGGTGCGGTGCGGGGGCAGTTCGTCGCGCAGGATGCTGATCGACAGCGGGACGACGGCGGCCGCGGCGCCCTGGAGCGCGCGGGCGGCGATGAGCAGCCGGATTTCGCTGGTGAGGGCGCAGACCACGGAGCCCGCGGTCATCAGGGCGAGCGCGGCGAGCAGCACCCGCCGCTTGCCGTACATGTCGCCCGCGCGGCCGAGGACGGGGGTGAGCACGGCGCCGGCGAGCAGGGTGGCGGTGACCGTCCAGGAGACGGCGGCCGGGGAGGCGCCGGTCAGCCGGGGCAGATCGGGCAGCAGCGGGACGACCACGGTCTGCATGACGGCCATCAGGATGCCGCCGAAGGCGAGCACCGGCACGGTGAGCTTTCGGCGCAGACCGGTCGGCGGCCCGGCGTCGGATATCGCGGGCTCCATGGGCGTCTCCAGCGGCACGGCGGTTCGGGGGCGGCGGATCAGGGAGGTGAATTCGTATTCACCTTACCTGGTGAATTCGCATTCACCTCCGCACTCACCTGCCAAGGGAGCCGGTGCGCGCACGGGTCGCCCATCCCGCCCGCCGAGTCGCCGGTTCCGCAAGCCGCGAAGCGCCCGGCGCCCGGGCGGCGTAGGCCGTTTCCCCCGAACTGTCCCACCTGCCGGACCGGTGGACTGAACCGGGCGGGGAGCGAGCAGGAGAAGGACCATGACACGACCCAGGATCCTCATCGTCGGCGGCGGCTTCGCCGGAGTGGAGTGCGCCCGTCGGCTGGAACGCAAACTCGGCCCGGGAGAGGCGCAGGTCACCCTGGCGACGCCCTTCGGCTACCAGCTGTATCTGCCACTCCTGCCCCAGGTGGCCTCCGGTGTGCTGACTCCGCAGTCGGTCGCGGTCTCCCTGCGGCGCGGGCTGCGGGGCACCCGGATCATCCCCGGCGGCTGCGTCGGGGTGGACCCGGTGGCCAAGGTCGCCGTCCTGCGCAAGATCACCGACGAACTCGTCAACGAGCCCTACGACCATCTGGTGCTCGCCCCCGGCAGCGTCACCCGCACCTTCGACATCCCCGGTCTGACCGAGCACGCCCAGGGGATGAAGACCCTCGCCGAGGCGGCCTATCTGCGCGACCACGTCATCAGCCAGCTCGATCTCGCCGCCGCGACGACGGACGAGCGGGAGCGGCGCTCCCGGCTCCAGTTCGTGGTGGTGGGCGGCGGTTACGCGGGCACCGAGACCGCGGCCTGCCTGCAGCGGATCACCGCGGCGGCGGCCGAGCGCTATCCGCGGCTCGACCCGCGGGACATCAAGTGGCACATCGTCGACATCGCGCCGAAGCTGATGCCCGAACTCGGCGACCGGCTCGGCACGGACGCCATGCACGTCCTGCAGCGGCGCGGCATCGAGGTCTCCCTCGGGGTCTCGGTGGCCAAGGTGGAGGCGGAGCAGGTCACGCTCACCGACGGCCGGGTGCTGCCCTGCCGGACCCTGGTGTGGACCGCGGGGGTCGCCGCGAGCCCGCTGATCGGCACGCTCGGCGCGGAGACCGTCAAGGGCAGGCTGGTGGTCACCGACCGGATGACGGTGCCGCGCTTCGACGGGGTGTTCGCGCTCGGCGACGCGGCGGCCGTGCCCGACCTCGCCAAGGGCGACGGGGCGGTGTGCCCGCCGACCGCGCAGCACGCCCAGCGCCAGGGCAAGGCGGTCGCCGACAACGTCCTGGCGAGCCTGCGCGGCAAGCCGCTGGAGCCGTATGTGCACAAGGATCTCGGCCTGGTCGTCGACCTCGGCGGCCGGGACGCGGTGTCCAAGCCGCTCGGGGTGCAGCTCACCGGGGTGCCCGCGCAGGCGGTGGCGCGCGGCTACCACCTGATGGCGCTGCGCACCAATGTCGCCAAGGTGCGCACCCTCACCAACTGGCTGCTGAACGCCACGGCCGGGGACGACTACGTCCGTACCGGATTCCAGTCCCGCCGCCCGGCCCGGCTGCGGGACTTCGAGTACACGGACACCTATCTGACGCCGGATCAGGTACGCGCGCACACCGAGTCCTTGCACGCGCGGCACTGAGCACCGCTACCGGACGGGCAGCCAACCTCCCGTACGGACAGGGCAGTTGGCCCGGTGCCGGTCGTCAGCCGGTGCCGGGCCGCGTGCTGTCCGCCCCGGGGGAAGGGGAGTCGGGGCCCGCTCAGGCCGGAGCGCGCCCGGCGGCCCGGCGGCGGGAGGTCCGGCCCCGGTGCCGGGCGCGGCGCTGGGCCCGGGCGAGCAGGAGCGCGGTGAGGGCGGCGAGCGCGGCGGCGCCGAGCGACCACCGGAAGGTCGCGGTGAACGCCGCCATCCGCTGCTCGGCGGTGGCGTCCGCCTCGTCGAGGCCGTTCTGCAGGACCGCGACGAAGACGGCCGTGGCGAGCGAACCGCCCAGCCGCTGCGCCATGTTGAGCTGCGGGGAGGCGTCGCTGATCTTCTGCGGGTCGAGGGCGCGGAAGGCGGAGGTCATCGCGGGCATCACGGAGAGCCCGGCGCCGAAACCGGAGACCCCCATGGCGGCGGCGACCACCGCGTAGGGGGTGTCCGCGGTGATCAGGACGAAGGGCACGGCGGCGGCCAGGCTCAGCGCCGCCCCGACGAGTGCGGTGCGCCCGCCGCCGAGGCGCTCCACCACCCGGCCCGAGAGCCAGGTGGCCGCGGCGGCGCCGATGCTGGAGGGCACCAGGAGGACGCCGGTGGCCACCGGGTCCTCGCCGCGCACGCTCTGGAAGTACAGCGGCATGAGGACCATCCCCGCGTACATGCCCATCGCGAGGAAGACCGTGGTGAGGGAGGCGGCGCGGAAGACGGGGTCGCGGTAGAGGCGGATGTCGAAGAGGGGGTGCGGGATACGCAGGGTGCGGACGACGAAGAGGAGGAGCAGCAGCGCTCCGGCGCCGAGGGCGAAGAAGGTGCCCGCCGAGGCGTCCCGGCCGGCCTCGCCGAATCCGTAGGTGAGGCCCGCCATGCCGAGCGAGACCGCCGCGAGGCCGAGGACGTCGAGCGGGGCGGCCTCCTGGGGCCGGTCGGGTGCCAGCAGCCGCAGCGCGCACAGCACGGCGAACGCGCCGACCGGCAGGTTGACCAGGAAGATCCACCGCCAGTCCGCGAAGTGCAGCAGCAGCCCGCCGGCGAAGGGGCCGAAGACCGGGGCGAGCACCAGGGGCACCCCGACCACCGCCATCACCCGGGGCAGGTTCGCCGGTCCGGCCGCCCGGGCGAGGATGATCTGCCCGACCGGCATGATCAGCCCGCCGCCGAGGCCCTGCAGGGCCCGGAAGGCGATGAGCTGGCCCTCGTTCTGCGCCAGCGCGCACAGCAGCGAGGCGAGGGTGAACAGGACGACCGCGGTGGTGTACGCGCGCCGGGCGCCGAAGCGCCGCGCCGCCCAGCCGGAGGCGGGGAGGGCGGCGGCGACCGCGAGGAGGTAGGCGGTGGCGATCCACTGGATGGTGTCCAGGGAGGTCCCGAAGTCCGAGGCGAGGGCCTTCAGGGCGACGTTGACGATGGTGGTGTCGAGGAAGGACAGGGTCGCCCCGAGGATCACCACGGTCGCGGCCCGCCGTACCTCGGGCCCGAGGCGCGGCGCCCGGCCGGGTCCCGGCGCCCGGCCGTTCCTCGTCTCACGGTGTCGTCCGGTCACGGCCGGGTCCTCTCCCCCTCGATGCGCTGCGCCCCCGCTGCGGTGCGCAGCCAGGCGTCGACGGCGCCCGCGGCGGCGGCCGCCTCCTGCTCCAGCATGGTGAAGTGGTCGCCGGGGACGTCCACCGGGGTGTGCGGCGCCGGCCAGCGCGGCCGGTGGTCCCCGGTGAGGGAGCGCTCGGCCCGTACGAGGAGGACCGGGGTGGCCAGCGGTGCGGGCTCCCAGCGGTGGAAGAGCCCGAAGTAGCCGCCCATCGCGGTGAGCCGGGCGTCGGTGGCCCAGCCGAAGTCCTCCTCTCGCGCGAACATGGCGCTGACCATCTCGCCGCGGAAGGCCGGGTCGGCGGCATCGCCCGGCAGGAAGGTGTCGAGCAGCACCAACGCCCGTACGGGGGCGCCGAGTTCTTCGAGGCGGGCGGCGACCGCGTGGGCCAGCCAGCCGCCGGAGGAGTATCCGGCGAGCGCGAAGGGGGCGCCCCCGGTGTGCTGCCCGAGCGCCTCGGCCACCCGCCCGACGAGCGAGCCGAGGTCGGCGGGCAGCGCCTCGCCGTCCACATAGCCGGGCAGCGGCAGTACGGACAGGGCGCGGCGCTCGCGCAGGGCGGCCCCGAACCGGGCGTACTGGTGCGGGCTGGACAGGGCGGTCAGCGAGGGCAGCGCGAACAGCGGGAGTCCGCCCGCGCCTTGGTCCCCGCTCCGGCTCTGGCCCTGGCTCTGGTCATGTTCCTGGCTCCGGCTCTCGGCGAGGCGGACCGCTTCGAGCGGGGCCTGATCGGTGTCCCCGGGCCGCCAGGTGAAGGCGGGCCGCAGCCGGGCGGCGGCCACCAGGAGGTCGGTGGCCGCCTCGATCTTGCCCTCGGCGCAGGCGGCCCGGTAGAGGGCGGCGACGGGTCCGCCGCTCTCGGCCGGGTGCCGAGGCGCCCCGGGGGATGCGCCGAGCAGGGTGGCGAGGTGGGCGGCGAGCTGGGCCGGGGTCGGGTGGTCGAAGATCGCGGTGGCGGTGAGGCTGAGGCCGGTCGCCGTGTTGAGGCGGTTGCGCAGCCGTACCGAGGTCAGCGAGTCGAAGCCCAACTCCAGGAATTTGCGGTCCGCTTCGACCTCCTCGGCCGAGGCGTGGCCGAGCACGGCGGCGGTCTGGGCGCGCACCACGGCCAGCGGGTCCGAGAGGTCCGCCGCCGCGGCGGCGTCCGCCCCGGGCCTCACGGCAGGGGCGGAGACCAGCTCGCGCAGCAGATGCGGGATGCCCTCCTCGGCGGCGCGGGCCCGCAGCGCCGCGGTGTCCAGGCGCAGCGGCACCCGCAGCGGGTCCCGCTGGGCTCGGGCGGCGTCGAAGAGGGCGAGCCCCTCCTCGGTGCTCAGGGCCCGCACCCCGCCGCCCCGTGCCGGCTCCGCCGCGTCCAACCCCGCTGTCATCGCGCCGCGTTCGGCCCACAGTCCCCAGGCGAGGGAGAGTCCGGGCAGCCCTTGGGCGCGGCGCAGGGCCGCCAGGGCGTCGAGGTGGGCGTTGGCGGCGGCGTAGCTCGCCTGTCCCGGCGCGCCGAGCAGGCCGGAGGCGGAGGAGAAGAGCACGAAGGCGGTGAGGTCGAGCCCGGCGGTCAACTCATGGAGATTCCACGCCCCTTCGGCCTTCGGGGCGAGGACGGTGTCCAGCCGCTCGGGGGTCAGCGACTGCACCACACCGTCGTCGAGTACGCCCGCGGCGTGCACGACGCCCCGCAGCGGAGCCTCGGCGGGAATCGTCGCGAGCAGGGCGGCGAGAGCCTCGCGGTCGGCGACATCGCAGGCGGCCAGGCGCACCGACTCCGCGCCCGCGGCGGCGAGTTCGGCCCGTACCTCGTCCGCCGCGCCCGCGCCGCCGCCGCTGCGGCTGACGAGCAGCAGATGGCGTACGCCGTGCGCGGTGACCAGGTGCCGGGCCACGGCGCGGCCGAGCACACCCAGGCCGCCGGTGAGCAGCACCGTGCCTTCGGGGCCGAACTCCCCGCCGGGCCACGGGGCTTCGGCATCGGCGGCCGGGAGCGCGGCGCGGGTCAGGCGCGGTGCGTGGGCCGCTCCCCCGCGCAGCGCGAGGCCCGGTTCGTCGAGGCCACGGACGGCGGCGGCGAGGAGGGCGGGCGGCTCGGTGCCGTCGGTGTCGAGCAGCCGGAAGAGCCCCGGGTGCTCGGACTGCGCCGAACGCAGCAGCCCCCAGACGGCCGCGGCCACCGGGTCGGTCCCCGCCTCCGGCGCCTGCCCGGGGACGTCCATCGCCCGCCGGGTCACGAAGACCAGCGGACCCGCGGCGGGCGCGCGCAGGAACTCCTGTACGGCGCCGAGCGCGGCGTGCAGGGTGGGGCGCAGCCCGGCGCCGGTGTCCACCTCGACGGTGCGCGCGGCCTGCGGGTACGGGCCCGCCTCCGGTACGGGCAGCCGCCGCCAGTCGACCTGGAACAGGGCGTCCTGGACGCCGAGTCGGCCCGCGGCGAGCGGGCGGAGGAGGAGCGAGCCGACGGTGGCCACCAGGTTCCCCGAGCCGTCCAGGACGGTCAGCGCGAGCGCGTCCGCGCCGGCCGGGGACAGGCGCACCCGCAGTGCCTCGGCGCCGGGGCGGTGGAGCCGTACCCCGGTCCAGGAGAACGGCAGCCGGACCCCGTCCCCGAAGCCGCCGAGGCCCGCGGCGTGCAGGGCGGCGTCGAGCAGCGCCGGGTGCAGCGCGAAGCGTGCGGGGTCGGCGTCCTGCGGGGCCCCGACCTCGGCGTAGAGGTCCGCGCCGTGCCGCCAGGCGGCGCGCAGTCCGCGGAAGGCGGGCCCGTACTCCAGACCGGCCTCGGCCAGCGCCGGGTAGAAGCCGTCGAGCGGGACGGGCTCGGCTCCCCGCGGCGGCCACACGGTGTCCACGGCGGGGGCCTCGGCCGTGGCGGCGGGGGCGAGGGTGCCGGAGGCGTGCCGGGTCCAGGGCTCGCCGGTGCGGCGGGCATGGACGGCGAGCTGTCTGCGGCCCCCGGCGTCGGCTGCCTCGACCGTCACCTGGAGGTCGACTGCGCCCTGTTCCGGCAGCAACAGCGGTGTCTCCAGGGTGAGTTCGGCGATCTCGGCGGCGCCGACCCGGGCCGCCGCCTGCAGGGCGAGTTCGGCGAAGGCCGTGCCGGGCAGCAGGGCGGTGCCGCGTACCGCGTGGTCGGCGAGCCAGCGGTCCTCGCGGGCGGAGAGGCGGCCGGTGAGGACCACCGTGTCCTTCTCGGCGAGGGCGAGGTGGGCGCCGAGCAGCGGGTGGGCCAGGGACTCCACCCCGGCGGACTCCATCTCGCCGGTGCGGGCGGTGGAACGCAGCCAGTACCGCTCGCGCTGGAAGGCGTAGGTGGGCAGGTCGACCCGGCGGGCCCCGGCGAGGACGGCGGCCCAGTCGGCCTCGACACCCTGGGTGAAGGCCTCCGCGAGCGCGGCCCGGAAGCGGCCGGTGCCGCCCTCGTCGCGGCGCAGGGTGCCGAGGCCCGGGTGGTCGAGTCCCGGGACGAGGACGGGGTGCGGGCTGACCTCGATCAGGACATGGCCCCCGGATTCGCCGAGGATCCGGGTCACCTCGTCGAAGCGGACGGTCTCGCGGAGGTTGCGGTACCAGTAGCCGCCGTCGAGTTCGGTGCCGTCCAGCCACCGGCCGGTCACCGAGGACAGGAAGGGCACCTCGGCGGGCCTGGGGCGCACCGGGGCCAGCGCGCGGGCCAACTCCGCTTCCAGCTCCTCCACCTGGGCGGAGTGCGAGGCGTAGTCCACGGAAACCCGCCGGGCGCCGGGCACCCGGTCGAGCACCTCCGTCAAGGCGCTGGTGCCGCCGGAGACCACCACCGAGCGCGGGCCGTTCACCGCGGCCACCGAGACGCCCTCGGGCAGCGCCGCGCGGGCCTCGGCGAGCGGCAGCGGCAGTACGGCCATGCCGCCGCGTCCGGCGAGGGAGCGCAGGGCGGCGCTGCGCAGCGCGACCACCCGCGCCCCGTCGTCCAGGCTCAGCGCGCCCGCGACACAGGCCGCCGCGATCTCGCCCTGCGAGTGCCCGGCGACCGCGGCGGGGCGCACCCCGCAGGAGCGCCACAGCTCGGCGAGCGAGACCATCACCGCCCACAGCACCGGCTGCACCACGTCCACCCGGTCGAGCCCGGGCGCGCCCTCGGCGCCCCGCAGGACCTCGGTGAGCGACCAGTCCGTATGGGGCGCGAGGGCCCGCGCGCACTCTTCGAGGCGCGCGGCGAACACCGGTGCCCCGTCGAGGAGTTCGAGGGCCATGCCCTGCCACTGCGCGCCCTGCCCCGGGAAGACGAAGACGGGGGCGGCGCTTTGGCGGACCCGGCCCTCGTGGAGGTGGTCGGCGGGTTCCCGCTCCGCGAGCGAGGCGAGCCCGGCGAGCAGGCGCGCCCGGTCCTCGGCGACCACCGCGGCCCGGTACTCGAAGGCGCCCCGGGTGGTGGCGAGGGAGAGGCCGAGGTCGGCCGGGTCGAGCGCGGGCCGCTGTGCGGCGTACGCGGCCAGGGCGCGGGCCTGGGCGCGCAGGGCCGCCGGTGACTTGGCGGAGAGCAGCCAGGGCACGGCGGGGCCGGGGAGCACCGGCTCCCGGGGGGCCGGGGCCTGGGCTGCGGGTGCCTGTTCCAGGATGACGTGGGCGTTGGTTCCGCTGATCCCGAAGGAGGAGACGGCGGCGCGGCGGGGGCGGCCGGTGGCGGGCCAGTCGCGGCGCTCGGTGAGCAGGCTGACGGCGCCGGAGTCCCAGTCGATGTGCGGGCTCGGCTCCTCGGCGTGCAGGGTGCGCGGCAGCACGCCCTCCCGCAGGGCCATCACCATCTTGATGACCCCGCCGACCCCGGCGGCGGCCTGGGTGTGCCCGAGGTTCGACTTCAGCGAGCCGAGCCACAGCGGGCGGCCCTCCTCGCGCCCCTGCCCGTAGGTCGCCAGCAGGGCGCCCGCCTCGATCGGGTCGCCGAGCCGGGTGCCGGTGCCGTGCGCCTCCACCGCGTCGATGTCCCCTTCCCGCAGGCCGGAGTTGGCGAGGGCCTGGCGGATCACCCGCTCCTGCGAGGGGCCGTTGGGCGCGGTGAGGCCGTTGCTCGCGCCGTCCTGGTTGACGGCCGAGCCGCGCACCACGGCGAGGGCCCGGTGGCCGTTGCGCCGCGCGTCGGAGAGGCGCTCCAGGAGGAGCAGGCCCGCGCCCTCGCCCCAGCCGGTGCCGTCCGCCCCGGCGGCGAAGGACTTGCAGCGCCCGTCGGCGGCGAGTCCGCCCTGGAGGGAGAACTCGACGAAGGTCGTCGGCGTCGCCATCACGGTGGCCCCGCCCGCGAGCGCGAGTCCGCACTCGCCCTGCCGCAGCGCCTGGGCCGCCAGGTGCAGGGTGACCAGGGAGGAGGAGCAGGCCGTGTCGACGGTGAGCGCGGGACCTTCGAGACCGAGGGCGTAGGAGATCCGCCCGGAGAGCACGCTGCCCGCGTTGCCGGTGCTGAGATGGCCGTCGACGCCCTCGGGGACCTCGCCGAGCCCGCTCGCGTAGTCGTGGTACATCACGCCCGCGAAGACGCCGGTGCTGCTGCCGCGCACCGAGGCCGGGTCGATGCCCGCGCGTTCGAAGGCCTCCCAGGCGGTCTCCAGGAGCAGCCGCTGCTGCGGGTCCATCGCCAGCGCCTCGTGCGGGGAGATCCCGAAGAAGCCCGCGTCGAACTCGGCGGCCCCGTAGAGGAATCCGCCCTCCCGGACCGCCGAGCGTCCCGCCTCCCCGGGCTCGCCGAAGAGGGCGTCGAGGTCCCAGCCGCGGTCCTCGGGGAACCCGGCGATGCCCTCCCGTCCGGCCGCGACCAGCTCCCAGAGGTCCTCCGGGGAGCGGACCCCGCCCGGGTAGCGGCAGGCCATCCCGATGACCACGATCGGGTCGTCCTCGGTACGGGTCCGGGAGGGCGCCCGCGGGGACGGCGCCGGCGCGGCTTCGGGTCCCGCCACGAGCCGGGCGCGCAGGTGGGCGATGAGGGCCGCGGGGGTGGGGTGGTCGAAGACCAGGGTGGCCGTGAGGCGGGTGCCGGTCTCGGCGGTGAGGCGGTTGCGCAGTTCGACGGCGGTCAGCGAGTCGAAGCCCTGCTCGGTGAAGGCGCGGTCGAGGGCGACCGCGGCGGTGCCGGAGTGGCCGAGCACCGCGGCCACCTGCCGCCGTACCAGCTCCGCCACGCCCTCGGCGGTCCAGGTGCCGCCGGGTTCCGTGCCGCCGGAGCCCGCGGCCGGGCGGCGGGTGGCGGTACGGATCAACCCCCGCAGCAGCGGCGGTACTTCGGCGCCGGAGGGCCGCAGATCCAGCGGGGTGGGCACGAGCAGCGGCGCGGGGTGGCCGAGCGCCCGGTCGAAGAGGGCGAGGCCCTGCGGGGCGGTGAGCGCGGCGAGCCCGGAGCCGGTGATCCTGCCCCGGTCGCCCTCCGCGAGCCGCCCGCCCATGCCGCCGCCCTCGGCCCACAGGCCCCAGGCCAGCGAGGTCGCGGGCAGTCCGCGGGCCGCCCGGTGCTGGGCCAGCGCGTCCAGGAAGACATTGCCCGCCGCGTAACTGCCCTGCCCCGGCGCCCCGAAGACACCGGAGGCGGAGGAGAAGAGCACGAAGGCGGCGAGGTCCCGGTCCGCGGTGAGTTCGTGCAGATGCCAGGCCGCGTCCGCCTTGGGCCTCAGCACGGTGTCCAGGCGGTCAGGGGTGAGCGAGCCGATCACCCCGTCGTCCAGTACGCCCGCCGCGTGCACCACGGCGGTCAGCGGATGCGCGGCGGGGATGCCCGCGAGCAGCGCGGCGAGGGCCGCCCGGTCGCCGACATCACAGGCCGCGAGCCGCGCCTCACCGCCCGACTCGGCCAGCTCCGCGACGAGTTCACGGGCCCCCTCGGCTCCGGCGCCGCGCCTGCCGACCAGCAGCACGTGCCGTACGCCGTGCGCGCGCACCAGATGGCGGGCGAGCAGGGCACCGAGACCGCCGGTGCCGCCGGTGATGAGGACCGTGCCCTCCGGGTCGAGGGAGGCGGCCTGCTCGGGCCCGGCGGTGGCACGGGCGAGCCGGGGGGCCAGCACCCGGCCGCCGCGCAGGGCGAGTTGGGGCTCGTCGAGGGTGAGGGCGGCGTCGAGGTCGGCCTGCGGGGGCAGTTGGGCATCGAGGCGGGTGGGCGTCGACGGTCCGGCGTCGGGCGCCGCCTGGGTCGGCGATCCGGCGCCGGGCCCCACGTCCTCCGCGTCCACCAGCCGGAAGGCTCCCGGGTTCTCCGCCTGCGCGGACCGCAGCAGTCCCCAGACGGTCGCCGCCGCCGGGTCGGGCACCTCCTCGCCCGGTACGGCGGCCAGCGCGCCCCGGGTGACGAACACCAACTGGGCGGCGGCGTACCGCTCTTCGGCGAGCCAGGCCTGCACAAGCCCGAGGGCGCGATGCGCGAGGCCGTGCGCCGCGGGGACCGGCCCCGCCGGGGAGTGCCCCGAACCGGTGCAGGAGACCAGGACCCTGGCGGGCACCGTCTCCAGCGCGGCCAGCTCCTCGGCCGAACTCACCCACACGGACGCGGAGTCGGGCGTCGCCTCCGGCACGGGAAGCTCGGTCCAGTCGACCTCGAAGAGGGAATCGGGGCGCCGGGCGGCGGCTCCCTCAACCGGCCGCAGCGCCAGCTGCTCGACGCTGACCACGGGCGCGCCGCCGGGGTCCACGGCCACCAGGGCGACGGTGTCCCGGCCCGCCGGGGAGATCCGCACCCGCAGGGCCTCGGCGCCCGCCGCGTGCAGGGTGACGCCCGTCCAGGAGAAGGGCAGGCTCGGCCGGTTGCCGGTGACGAACTCGCCCAGGCCGACCGCGTGCAGGGCCGCGTCGAACAGCGCCGGGTGCAGCCCGAACCGGTGCGCCGCGCCCGCCTCCTCGGGCAACTCGACCTCCGCGTACACCTCTTGGCCCTGGCGCCAGACCGCGCGCAGCCCCTGGAAGGCGGGTCCGTAGCCGAAGCCCGACTCCGCGAGATGCGCGTACAGCCCCTCCACCAGGACCTGTTCGGCATCGGCGGGCGGCCAGGTGAGCGAGGGGAGCTGCGGGGCGGCAGCGGCGCCGAGCCGGCCGGTGGCGTGCCGGATCCAGGGGTCCCCGTCCTGCCGGGAGTGGAGGGCGAGAGTACGGCCGCCGTCCGGCTCGGGCGCCCCCAGCCGGATCTGGAGCTGTACGGGGGCCTGCTCGGGCAGTATCAGCGGCGCCTCGATGGTCAGCTCGTCGAGCCGCCCGAGCCCCACCTCGTCACCGGCCCGAACCGCCAGCTCCACCAAGGCGGTTCCGGGAACGAAGACGGTGCCCTCGACGGCGTGGTCGGCCAGCCAGGGGTGGGTACGCAGCGCGAGACGGCCGGTGAAGAGCACCTGCTCGTCCTCGGCCAGGGTCACGGTCGCGCCGAGCAGCGGATGCGCGGCACCCCGCAGCCCCGCCGCGGCGACATCGCCCACGCGCTCCGGCTCGGGCCAGTACCGCTCCCGTGCGAAGGGATACGTCGGCAACTCCACCCGGCGGCCCGGCAGGACCCCGGCCCAGTCGGCGTCGATCCCGTGGGTGAACAGCTCCCCCACGGCCGCGAGCACCGACTGCGCCTCCCCTCGGTCCCGGCGCAGCAGGGCGGTGCAGCCGTGACCGCCGGACGCGGACTCCGCCAGGCACTCCTGGGCGGCGGCGGTCAGCACCCCTTCGGGCCCCAACTCCAGGAAGACCAAGGCGCCTTCGCGGGCGAGGGTACGTATGCCGTCGTGGAAGAGAACGGTCTGACGGGCATGGCGTACCCAGTAGTCCGGAGAGGTCAGCTCGGCGGGCTGCGCCAGCTCACCGGTCACGTTCGAGACGAGCGGGATCCGGGGCTCCGACAACGTCAACCCGCCCACGACCGTGGCGAATTCGACGAGCATCGGGTCCATACGCGGGGAATGGAACGCATGACTCACCGCGAGGCGCTTGACGCGATGACCGGCCTGACGCGCGGCCTCCTCGATCTCCGCCACCGCATCCGCGTCACCGGACAGTACGCACGCCAACGGGCCATTGACCGCGGCGACTTCCACGCGGTCGACGTACCCCGCACACAGACGGGCAGCCTCCTCCGCCGCCACGGAAACCGCGAGCATCGCACCACCCGAAGGCAACGCCTGCATCAACCGGCCCCGGGCCGACACGAGTTGAGCCGCATCCGCGAGCGAGAACACCCCTGCCACATGCGCGGCGGCGATCTCCCCGATCGAATGCCCCAGAAGGAAGTCCGGCCGCACACCCCACGACTCCACCAACCGGAACAACGCCACTTCCACAGCGAACAACGCAGGCTGCGCCCACACCGTCTGCTCCAAAGCCTCCGCATCACCGCCGAAGACGACGCCCTTCAGCGACCGGCCCACATGACGGTCGAGTTCCGCACACACCACATCGAAAGCCTCCGCGAAGACGGGAAACGCCTCGTACAACTCCCGCCCCATACCCGCCCGTTGCGCCCCCTGCCCCGTGAACAGAAAGGCGGTCGTCGGCTCGCTGCGGCCCTCTCGTACGGCGAGGTCGTCGAGGGCGGTGAGCAGGTCCTCGCGGGTGGTGCCGGTGGCGGCGGCGCGGTGCGGGAAGCGGGGGGCGCGGGCGAGGGAGTGGGCGAGGTCGGCGGGGGTGTGGCCGGGGTGCCGGACGGCGTGGGCGCGCAGTTGGTCCGCGCGGCGGCGGAGGGCTTCGGGGGTGGCGGCGGAGAGCAGCCAGGTGTGCGCGGGCGGCAGGGGCCGGTCGTGGTTCTCGTCCGCGGCGGGCCCTTCGGGGGCCTCTTCCAGGATGACGTGGGCGTTGGTGCCGCTGACGCCGAAGGCGGAGACGCCGGCGCGGCGGGGCCGGCCGAGGGCGGGCCATTCCCTCTGCTCGGTGAGGAGTCGGACGCCGCCGGTGGACCAGTCGACGTGCGGGGTGGGGCTGTCGACGTGGAGGGTGCGGGGCAGGGTGCCGTGCCGCAGGGCGAGGACCATCTTGAGGACGCCCGCGACCCCGGCGGCGGCCTGGGTGTGCCCCAGGTTGGACTTCACCGAGCCGAGCCAGAGCGGGCGTTCGGCGGGGCGGTTCCTGCCGTAGGTGTCGAGGAGGGCCTCCGCCTCGATGGGGTCGCCGAGGATGGTACCGGTGCCGTGTGCCTCGACGGCGTCGATCTGGTCGGGGGTGAGGCGGGCCTGGGCGAGGGCCTGGCGGATGACGCGCTGCTGGGCGGGACCGTTGGGGGCGGTCAGCCCGTTGGAGGCGCCGTCCTGGTTCACCGCCGAACCGCGCAGCACCGCCAGGACCTGGTGGCCGTTGCGCCGCGCGTCCGCCAGGCGCTCCAGGACGAGGACGCCCGCGCCCTCGCCCCAGCCGGTACCGTCTGCGCCCGCCGCGAAGGCCTTGCAGCGGCCGTCGGCGGCGAGACCGCGCTGCCGGGAGAACTCCACGAAGACGCGCGGGGTCGCCATCACGGTGGCCCCGCCCGCGAGCGCGAGGCCGCACTCGGAGCGGCGCAGGGACTCGGCGGCCAGGTGCAGCGAGACCAAGGAGGAGGAGCAGGCGGTGTCCACGGTGACGGCGGGGCCGCCGAGGCCGAGGACGTAGGAGAGGCGCCCGGAGAGGACGCTCGCCGCGTTGCCGGTGCCGAGGTAGCCCTCCAGTCCGTCCTCGGCGGCCAGGGCGCCGAAGAGGGCCCCGTAGTCCTGGCCGTTGGTGCCCATGAAGACACCGGTGCGGCTGTCGCGCAGGGCCGCCGGGTCGAGTCCGGCGCCTTCCAGGGCCGCCCAGGCGACTTCGAGCAGGATCCGCTGCTGCGGGTCCATCGCCTTCGCCTCGCGGGGGCTGATGCCGAAGAAGGCGGGGTCGAACTCGGCCGCCCCGTCGAGGAATCCGCCCTCGCGCACATAGCTGGTGCCCGGCCGGTCGGGGTCCTCGTCGTAGAGGGCCGCCAGGTCCCAGCCGCGGTCGGCGGGGAAGGGGACGAGGGCGTCGGTGCCCTCGGCGAGGAGCCGCCACAGCTGCTCCGGTGAGCGCACGCCGCCGGGGAAGCGGCAGCCCATGCCGACCAGGGCGATGGGCTCGTGCTCGCGGTCCTCGGCGTCCTTCAGCCGCTTATTGGCCTCGTCGAGGTCGCTGGTGACCCGCTTGAGGTAGGACAGCAGCTTCTGCTCGTTGCCCGTCGGCTTCTGCGCGTCGCTCATGTCAGCGGGTTCCGTACTTCTCGTCGATGTACGCGAACAGGTCGTCCGCGGTGTCCAGGCCCGCGCTGCCCGCGTCCTCCTCGGCGGCCAGGTCCTCGGCCGGGGTGTCGCGCAGGGCCGCGAGGAGGGTTTCCAGGCGGTCCGCGACCTCCGCCCGGGTGGCCGCGTCGTCGAGTCCGGGCAGCGAGCCCTCCAGGCGGGCGAGGCCGTCGAGGGCCCGGCCGGCCGCGGTGCCGCCGAGGGCGGAGACCAGGTGGGCGGCGAGCGCCTCCGGGTTCGGGTGGTCGAAGACGACCCCGGCGGGCAGGCTCAGACCGGTGGCCGCGCCGAGGGCGTTGCGCAGGTCCACGGCCATCAGCGAGTCGAAGCCGAGGTCGCGGAAGGGCTTGCGGGTCTCGACCCGGTCGGCGCCGCCGTGGCCGAGCACCCGCGCCGCCTGCCCGCGCACCAACTCCCGCAGCGTGCCGAGCTGTTCCTCCTCGCTCTGCGTACCGAGCCGCTCGCGCAGACCCCCCTCCGGGGCTTGCGCGCGCTGCCGGGCCGCTTCGGGTATCCGCGCGAGCAGCGGGCTGGGCCGTACGGCGGTGAGCCCGGCGGCGAAGCGCTCCCAGTCGATGTCGGCGACGGCCAGGCAGGCATCCCCGTGGTCGAGTGCCTGCTGCAGGGCGTCGAGTGCCCGGGCGGGCGCCATGGCGCGGACGCCGTGCCGGTCCAGGCGGGCGCTGACACCGTCCGCGGCGGCGGCCATGCCACCGCCGCCCCAGGCGCCCCAGGCGAGCGCGGTCGCGGGCAGCCCGTCGGCGCGGCGCTGCTCGGCGAAGGCGTCCAGGAAGGCGTTGGCGGCCGCATAGTTGGCCTGCCCGGCGCCGCCCACCGCCCCGGAGAAGGAGGAGTAGAGGACGAAGGCGTCCAGGTCCCGGTCGGCGGTGAGTTCGTGCAGGTGGCGCACGGCCTCCGCCTTCGGCCGCAGTACGGTGGCGAGCCGCTCGGGGGTCAGCGCGTCCAGGACGCCGTCGTCGAGGACCCCCGCGGTGTGCACGACCGCCGTGAGCGGGAACTCCGCCGGCACCTCGTCGAGCAGTGCGGCGAGCGCGGTCCGGTCGGCCACGTCGCAGGCGGCCAGGGTGACCCGGACGCCCCGCTCGCCGAGTTCGGCGGCCAGTTCCCGGGCCCCGGGCGCCTCCGGCCCGCGGCGGCCGGTGAGGAGCAGGTGCTCGGCACCGCGGTCCGCGAGACGGCGGGCGAGGTGGGCGCCGAGGGCCCCGGTACCCCCGGTGATCAGGACGGTTCCGGAGGGCCGCCACTCCCCGGCCGCCGCCGTGGGACGCTCGGCGCGCACCAGCCTGCGCGCGTACAACCCGCCCTCGCGCACGGCGAGTTGGTCCTCCCCCGCCGGATCGGCGAGCACCCGGCAGAGCAGATCGAGCGTCTGCGTGCCCTCCGCCACGGGCAGGTCGAGCAGGCCTCCCCACCGCTCGGGGCTCTCCAGGGCGGCGGCCCGGCCGAGCCCCCAGACCTGGGCCTGCGCGGGTTCGGCGAGCCGGTCGCCCTCCCCGGTGGAGACGGCTCCCCGGGTGGCGCACCACAGCGGGGCCGCCACGGCGGCGTCGCCGAGCGCCTGGTGCAGCAGCAGCACCTCGTCGAGTCCGGATTTCCCCGGCGCGGCGGGCAGGCTCAGCACCCCGGCGGGCGCCTGGCGCCCCGCCAGCGCCGCACGGATCCGCTCCGCCATACCCTCCCGGCTCTCCGCCGCCGCCAGACTCAGTACCTCGGCCCCCCGTTCCAGGAGAGCCTGCCGTACGGTCCCGCCCCGGTCACCGACCAGGAGCCAGGTCCCGGCAGGCCCGGCGGCCGAGGGCTCCGCGAGGCGTTCCCAGACGACGCGGTACTGGAGGCCCGCGGCGGCCTCCCTCCCGGCAACGGCACCTCCGCTCCGCGCCGCCGCCCAGTAGCGCTCCCGCTGGAAGGGGTACGTGGGCAGTGGGACACGTGTCGTGGGCGAACTCCCGTACACGGCACGCCAGTCGGGGACGACACCGGCACAGAACAGGGCACCGAGCGCGGCAGCGGCCGAACGCTCCTCACCGGCGTCGCTTCGGAGCACCGGCACCGCGACCGGGTCCGCTTCCTCCCCCGTAGTGGGCAGGGCCTCTCGCACCAAGGCGGTCAGGACAGCTTCCGGGCCCAGTTCGAGAAAACGGGTCACTCCCGCGTCGGCGAGAGTGCGTACGCCATCGTGGAACAGGACGCTCTGCCGGACATGGCGTACCCAGTAGTCCGGAGAGGTCAGCTCGGCAGGCTGCGCAAGCCGGCCCGTCACGTTCGAGACGAGCGGGATACGGGGCTCCGACAACGTCACCCCGCCCACGACGGTGGCGAATTGGGCGAGCATCGGGTCCATACGCGGGGAATGGAACGCATGACTCACCGCGAGCCGCTTCACCCGGTGACCAGCCTCACGCGCCGCCTCCTCGATCTCCGCCACCGCATCCGCGTCACCGGACAGCACGCACGCCAACGGACCGTTCACCGCGGCCACTTCCACCCGGCCCACGTAACCCGCACACAGCCGGGCAGCCTCCTCCGCCGCCACGGAAACCGCGAGCATCGCACCACCCGACGGCAACGCCTGCATCAACCGGCCCCGCGCCGCCACAAGTTGAGCCGCATCCGCGAGCGAGAACACCCCCGCCACATGCGCGGCAGCAATCTCCCCGATCGAATGCCCGAGCAGGAAGTCCGGCCGCACACCCCACGACTCCACCAACCGGAACAACGCCACTTCCACAGCGAACAACGCAGGCTGCGCCCACCCCGTCCGCTCCAACAACTCGGCATCCCCACCGAAGACAACAACCTTCAGCGACCGGCCCACATGACGATCGAGTTCCGCACACACCCCATCGAAAACCTCCGCGAAGACGGGAAACGCCTCGTACAACTCCCGCCCCATACCCGCCCGTTGCGCACCCTGCCCCGTGAACAGAAAGGCGGTCCGGCCGTCGGGCGGGGTGCCCTGGACGGTTCCGGGGGTGGGGTCGCCGGTCGCGAGTGCGTGGAGGGAGGTGAGGAGTTCGGTGGGCGTCTCGGCGGTGAGGGAGGCGCGGTGGTCGAGGGCGGCGCGGGTGGTGGCCAGGGCGAACGAGGCGTCCGTCAGGGGCAGTTCGGGGAGGGCGGAGAAGTGGGCGTGCAGGGAGGCGGCCTGGGCGCGCAGGCCCGCGGTGTCACGGGCGGAGAGGACGAACGGGAGGGGGCCGCGGCGGACGGGCTCCGGCGGCACGACGCCCCCGCCGGGCTGTTCCGCGGACCGCTGCCCCACGACCTGCCCGAGTGCCTGGTCCGCGACCTGCGCGGGGGTCCCGCCCGCGACCTGTGCGGGCGCGCGCTCGGGTGCCTGTTCCAGGATGACGTGGGCGTTGGTGCCGCTGATGCCGAAGGAGGAGACTCCGGCGCGGCGGGGGCGGCCGGTCTCGGGCCAGTCGGTGTGTTCGGTGAGGAGGCGTACGGTGCCCGCCGACCAGTCGACCCGGGGTGTCGGCTCGTCGATATGCAGGGTGCGCGGCAGCCGGCCGTGGCGCAGGGCGAGGATCATCTTGATGACACCGGCGACACCCGCGGCGGCCTGGGTGTGCCCCAGGTTGGACTTCACCGAGCCGAGCAGCAGCGGGAGTTGGCGAGCCCTGCCGTAAGTGGCCAGGAGCGCCTGGGCCTCGATGGGGTCGCCCAGCTCGGTGCCGGTGCCGTGTGCCTCGACGGCGTCGACCTGGTCGGCGGTGAGGCGGGCGTTGCCCAGGGCCTCTTCGATGACGCGCTGCTGGGCGGGGCCGTTGGGGGCGGTGAGGCCGTTCGAGGCGCCGTCCTGGTTCACCGCCGAACCGCGCAGCACCGCCAGGACCTCGTGGCCGTTGCGCCGCGCGTCCGAGAGCCGTTCCAGGAGCAGCAGCCCGGCGCCCTCGCCCCAGCCCGTACCGTCCGCGCCCGCCGCGAAGGCCTTGCAGCGGCCGTCGCGGGCCAGACCGCCCTGGCGGCTGAACTCGGAGAACAGGGTCGGCATCGCCATGACGGTGGCGCCGCCCGCGAGCGCGAGGGCGCACTCCCGGCGCCGCAGTGCCTGGGCGGCCAGGTGCAGGGCGACCAGGGAGGCGGAGCAGGCGGTGTCCACGGTGACCGCCGGGCCTTCGAGCCCGTACACATAGGAGAGGCGGCCGGAGAGCACACTGGCCGCGTTGCCGGTCATGATGTGACCGCCGAGGTCCTGCGCGGAGTTGACGGCGACGGGGGCGTAGTCCTGACCGTTGGTGCCGATGAACACACCGGTCCTGCTGCCGCGCAGGCTGTCCGGGTCGATCCCGGCGCGTTCGAAGGCCTCCCAGGAGGTCTCCAGGAGGAGGCGCTGCTGCGGGTCGAGGGCGAGCGCCTCGCGCGGGGAGATGCCGAAGAACCCGGCGTCGAAGTGGGCGGCCCCGGGCAGGAAACCGGCCTCGCGGGCGTGCGAGCCGTGCGGCGCGTCCGGGTCGAGGAGCGCGTCGAGGTCCCAGCCGCGGTCGGTGGGGAAGCCCGTCATGGCGTCGGTGCCCGCGGCGAGGAGGTCCCACAGCGCTTCCGGAGTGTCGGCGCCGCCGGGGAAGCGGCAGCTCATGGCGACGACCGCGAGGGGTTCGCTGTCGCGTGACTCGCTCTCCCGCAGCCGTTCCTGGGTCTGCTCCAGCTCGGCGGAGACGCGCTTGAGGAAGTGGCGCAGCTTGTCTTCGTTGGACACGGGCGGGTTCTCCGTCGGGGTCGTGCGAGGGGTGGGGCGGGAGGCCGGTGGCGGCGCGGTGCTCACGAGATGCCGAACTTCTCGCCGATGAGCCCGAAGAGCTCGTCGTCGTCGGCCGTGTCGAAGCCCTCGGCGGCGGGCTCCTCGGCGGCGGATTCCTCTCCGGGTCCCTCGCCGGGGCCGTCCCGCCAGGCGGCGACCAGGGCCTGCATCCGGAGCATGATCCTGGTGTGCTCGGCGCTGCCCGCGCCGAGGCCGCGCAGCTGCCGCTCGACCTGGTCGAAGGCCTCCTCGAAGCCGCTCCCGTCACCGGCACCCAGCTCGGCGGCGAGGTGGGCGGCGAGCGCGGCCGGGGTCGGGTGGTCGAAGACGAGGGTGGCGGACAGGGTGAGGCCGGTGGCGGCGCCGAGGCGGTTGCGCAGTTCGACCGCGGTCAGGGAGTCGAAGCCGGCGTCGCGGAAGGCCTTCGTACCGGCCACCGAGGCGGGTGTGCTGTGGCCGAGGACGGCGGCGGCCTGGGCGCGTACGAGGTCGAGGAGCGCGCTCTCGCGGTCGGCGGGTGCGAGGTCGCGCAGGCGGAGCGCCAGGGCGGATCCCTGGTCCTCCTCGGCCGCGCGGGCGGCCACCAGGGCCTGTACTTCGGGGAGTTCGCCGAGCAGCGGGCTGGGGCGGCCGGTGAGGAAGGAGTCGGCGAAGCGCTCCCAGTCGACCCCGGCGACGACGAGATGGGTCTCCTCGCGGTCGAGGGCGGCGCCCAGGGCGGTGAGGGCGAGCGCGGGGTCCATCGGCCGCATGCCGCCGCGCTTCAGACGTTCGGTGACGGCCTCGCTTCCGGTGGCGAGCCCGCCTCCGGCCCAGGAGCCCCACCCGAGGGAGAGGCCCGGGAGCCCTTCGGCCCTGCGGCGTTCCACCAGCGCGTCCACCTGCGCGTTCGCCGCCGCGTAGTTCCCCTGACCGGCACCACCGACCGCACCCGCGAACGAGGAGAACACGACGAAAGCGCAGAGGTCCATCCCCCGCGTCAACTCATCCAACAACTCCGCACCCCCCGCCTTCGGCCCCAACACCCCCGCAAACCGCTCCGCGGACAACGACTCCACCACCCCGTCGTCCACCACACCCGCCACATGAAACACCGCCGAGAACGCGTACTCCGCAAGCAGGGCGGCAACCGACTCCCGATCACTCACCTCACACGCCATGACGTCAGCCCGAACGCCCAAACCCTCCAGCTCCCGGACCAGCTCCCCAGCGCCAGGCGCCGAAGCACCACGACGACCGGTCAACACCAGATGCTCCGCACCCCGACCCGCCAACCACCGCGCCACACCCGAACCCAACGCACCCGTACCACCCGTCACCAGGACCGGCCCCGACGACACCCGCCAGCCCGCACCGGGGGCCGCCGACGCGGCCGGCGGGGTCACCGCCGTGCCCGCGCGCACCAGACGCCGCCCCAGCAGACGGCTTCCGCGCAGCGCGACCTGGTCCTCGCCGGTGGCTCCGGAGAGCATGGCGGCGAGCAGACCGGCATCCGCGCCCTCGGGCGGCAGATCCACCAACCCGCCCCAGGCCAGCGGCCGTTCGAGCGCGACCACCCGTCCGAAGCCCCACACCTGGGCCAGCACGGGATCGGGCGCCTCACCCGAAGCAGCCGACACCGCACCCCTGGTCAGACACCACAACCGCCCCGAGACCCCCACCTCGTCCAACGCCTGCACCAACGCCAGCAGTTCGGTCGCCGAGGCCGGACAGGCGACCACACCGGCCACCGGACCGCCCGCCGCCGCCTCGGTGAGCAGCGCGGCCAGGGACTCCCGGGTGGGTTCCCCGGTCCGCAGTACGAGGGTGTCGGCGCCCGTGGCGGTCAGCGCGCCCTCGATGTCGGGGGTGCCGGCGGTGCCGGGACTCGTCTCGGAGAGCAGGAGCCAGCGGCCGCTGAGCCGGGCTCCGGTGGGCGGGGCCGCGAGGGGCGACCAGGTCACGCGGTAGGCCCAGGAGGCGAGTTCGGCGCGGGTGCGGCGGTCGCGGCGCCAGTGCCGGAGGGCGGGCAGCGCGCCTTCGAGGGCGGTACGGGCCGGTTCCGCGGCGCCGATCTCCTCGGCGAGGGCGGGCAGGTCGGCGCGGTCCACGGCGGCCCAGAAGGCGCGCTCGGCGGGGTCGGTCTGCTGCCCGCCCGGGGTGCCGGGGCGCGGCCAGTAGCGCGTGCGCTGGAAGGGGTAGGTCGGCAGGGCCGTGGTGCGGGCGCCCGGGAAGGCGGCGCTCCAGTCGGCCTCGACGCCGCGGGCGTGCGCCTCGGCGAGGGAGCGCAGGAAGCGGTCGAGGCCACCGTCGGTGCGGCGCAGGGTGCCGACCCCGCCCTCGGGGAGCGAGGGCAGCAGCACCGGGTGCGGGCCGACCTCGATGAACTGGTGTCCGCCGCGTTCGCCGAGGAGCCGGATCACCTCGTCGAGGCGGACGGTGCCGCGCAGGTTGCGGTACCAGTAGCCGCCGTCCAGCTCCTCGCCCCGCAGCCACTCCGCCGTCACCGAGGAGAGGAAGGGCACCCGGGCCCGACCCGGCGCCACCGGCGCCAGAACCTCGGCCAACTCCGCTTGGATCTCCTCCACTTGCGCGGAGTGGGAGGCGTAGTCGACGTCGACGCGCCGGACCCGTACGCTCCCGGCGCCGGCCCGGGCAACCAGTTCGTCGAGGGCTTCCGCGTCGCCGGAGAGCACGGTCGAGGACGGCCCGTTGAGCGCGGCCACCGAGATCCGGCCGGGCCACGGGGCCGCGAGTGCCTCGGCGGTCTCCCGGTCGGCGGCGACCGAGACCATGCCGCCGCGCCCCGCGAGCGCGACCAGCGCCCGGCTGCGCAGGGCCACCACGCGTGCCCCGTCGTCCAGGCTCAGGGCACCGGCGACACAGGCCGCGGCGATCTCCCCCTGCGAGTGCCCCACCACCGCCGCGGGCTGCACCCCGTAGGACTCCCACAGGGCGGCGAGGGAGACCATCACGGCCCAGAGCGCGGGTTGCACCACATCGACGCGGTCCAGGCCCGGCGCGCCCTCCGCAGCGCGCACCACCTCGGGGAGCGACCAGTCCACATAGGCTGCGAGGGCTTTCGCGCACTGGCCGAAGCGGTCCGCGAAGACCGGTGAGGTGTCGAGCAACTCCCGTGCCATGCCGGGCCATTGGGCGCCCTGCCCGGGGAAGACGAACACCGGTTTGCGGGCGGTGGGGGCATGGCCCTCGGCGGCCGAGGGTGCGGGGCGGCCCTCGGCGAGCGCGGTCAAGGCCTGCCGGAACTGCGGCTGTTCGGCGGCGACGACGATCGCGCGATGCGCGAAGCGGGTGCGGGTGACGGCCAAGGAGAGGCCGATGTCGGCGAGTTGAGCATCGGGCCGCGCGGCGAGGAGGGCGGCCAGATCACGGGCGCGGGCGCGCAGCGCGGACTCGGACCGGGCGGAGAGGACCCACGGCAGCGGCCCGCCGCTCTCGGGCGCGGTGGCGGACTCGTGCTCCTCGGCGGGGGCCTCCTCCAGGAGGACATGGGCGTTGGTGCCGCTCATGCCGAAGGAGGAGACACCGGCGCGGCGCGGCTCCGCGGACCGGGGCCAGGGCCGGGGCTCGGTGAGGAGGCGTACGGCGCCGGAGGACCAGTCGACCTGCGGGGTGGGGGTGTCCACGTGCAGGGTGCGCGGCAGTTCGTCGTGGCGCAGGGCGAGGACCATCTTGAGCACGCCCGCGATTCCGGCGGCGGCCTGGGTGTGCCCGAGGTTCGACTTGACGGAGCCGAGCCAGAGCGGGCGCCCCTCGGGCCGCTGCTGCCCGTAGGTGCCGAGCAGGGCCCCCGCCTCGATGGGGTCGCCGAGGGTGGTGCCGGTGCCGTGCGCCTCCACCGCGTCGACCTGCTCGGGGGTGAGGCGAGCCTGGGCGAGGGCCGCGCGCAGGACGCGCTGCTGGGAGGGGCCGTTGGGGGCGGTGAGACCGTTCGAGGCGCCGTCCTGGTTGACGGCGGAGCCGCGCAGCACGGCGAGGATCCGGTGCCCGTTGCGCCGCGCGTCGGGCAGGCGCTCCAAAAGCAGGACGCCGACGCCCTCGCCCCAGCCGGTGCCGTCGGCCGCCGCCGCGAAGGCCTTGCAGCGCCCGTCGGCGGCGAGGCCGCGCTGCCGGGAGAACTCGGTGAAGGTGGTGGGGCTCGCCATCACGGTGACCCCGCCCACCAGGGCGAGCGCGCACTCCTCCTGGCGCAGCGCCTGGGCGGCCAGGTGCAGGGCGACCAGGGAGGAGGAGCAGGCCGTGTCCACGGTCAGCGCGGGACCTTCGAGACCGAGCGCGTAGGAGACCCGGCCGGACAGCACACTGGTGGCGTTGCCGGTGGCGAGGTAGCCGTCGGTCTCCTCGGGGCCGCCGACCAGGACGGTGCCGTAGTCGGCGCCGTTGGAGCCGACGAAGACACCGGTCCTGCTGCCGCGCAGGCTCGCCGGGTCGATCCCGGCGGCCTCCACCGTCTCCCAGCAGGTCTCCAGGAGCAGCCGCTGCTGCGGGTCCATGGCGAGGGCCTCGCGGGGCGATATCCCGAAGAACTCGGCGTCGAAGTCCGCGGCCCCGTCCAGGAAGCCGCCCTCGCGCGCATACGAGGATCCGGCCCGGTCGGGGTCCGGGTCGAAGAGGGCGTCGAGGTCCCAGCCCCGGTCGGCGGGGAAGGGCGACAGGGCGTCCCGGCCCTCGGCGAGCAGCTCCCAGAGGTCCTGCGGTGAGCGCACGCCGCCGGGGAAGCGGCAGCCCATCGCGACGATCGCGAGGGGTTCGCGGGAGGCCTCGGCGAGGCGGCGGTTCTGCTCGCGCAGCCGCTCGGTCTCCTTCAGCGAGGTCCGCAGTGCTTCCAGCAGCTTGTCGTTCGAGGCAACCATGTCGTCCAGTCCCATACTTCCCGCGCGCCGTCAGGATTCGCTGTTGTCCAGCGCCAGCTGGATCAGGGCGTCCGCGTCCATCTCGTCGATGTCCGCCGACCCGGTCCCGCCCTCTTCGGCGGGCTCCTCCTCCACATCCGCGAGCTTCAGCAGTACGTCGAGGAGCCCGGCCTCCTCGATCCGGGCCAGCGGCAGCGTCGCCAGCGCCTGCCGCAGCCGCGCCTCCCGGGGGTCCGCACCGCCGAGGTCCGCGCCCAGTTCGCCGAGGAGGTGGGCGGCGAGGGCGTTCGGGGTGGGATGGTCGAAGACCAGGGTCGCGGAGAGGGCGAGCCCGGTGGCGGCGCCGAGGCGGTTGCGCAGTTCGACCGCGGTCAGCGAGTCGAAGCCCAGGTCCTTGAAGGCGCCCTCGGCGTCGATGCCCCCGCTGCCGCCGTGGCCGAGCACCGCGGCGGCGTGGGTGCCGACGAGGTCGAGCAGGGCCTCGTGCCGCTCCGCCGGGGACAGCCCGGCGAGGCGCGCGGTGAGCGGTTCCGCCTCGGGGCCGCCCCGCTGCCCGGCCGCGACCTCGGGGAGGGCGGCGAGCAGCGGGCTCGGGCGGGCCGAGGTGAAGCCGGGGGCGAAGCGCTCCCAGTCGATGTCGACGACGGTGGCCGTGGTCAGGTCCGCGGCGAGCGCCCGGTCGAGCACCCCGAAGGCGGTGTCCTGGCGCAACGGCGTCATCCCGGCGAGCCGCATCCGCTCCACCACCGCCTCGTCCACCGCCATGCCGCCCTCGGCCCAGGGGCCCCAGGCGAGCGAGAGCGCCGGGAGGCCTTCGGCCCTGCGGCGTTCCACCAGCGCGTCCACCTGCGCGTTCGCCGCCGCGTAGTTCCCCTGCCCCGCACCACCGACCGCACCCGCGAACGAGGAGAACACGACGAAAGCGGAGAGGTCCATCCCCCGCGTCAACTCATCCAGCAACTCCGCACCCCCCGCCTTCGGCCCCAACACCCCCGCAAACCGCTCCGCGGACAACGACTCCACCACCCCGTCATCCACCACACCCGCCACATGAAACACCGCCGAGAACGCGTACTCCGCAAACAGGGCGCCAACCGACTCCCGATCACTCACCTCACACGCCATGACGTCAGCCCGAACACCCAAACCCTCCAGCTCCCGGACCAACTCCCCAGCACCAGGCGCCGAAGCACCACGACGACCGGTCAACACCAGATGCTCCACACCCCGACCCGCCAACCACCGCGCCACACCCGAACCCAACGCACCCGTACCACCCGTCACCAGGACCGATCCGGACGGCACCCGCCAGTCGGCGAGGGCGGTACGGTCCCCGGGCTTCCGGTGGACGAGACGGCGGCCGAGGGCACCCTGAGCACGCAGGGCGACCTGATCCTCGCCGGTGGCGCCGGACAGCACCGCGGCGAGCAGCCCGCCGCCCTCGCCGTCACGGGGCAGATCCACCAACCCGCCCCAGGTCTGCGGCCGTTCGAGCGCGACCACCCGCCCGAAGCCCCACACCTGCGCCTGTACGGGATCGGGCGCCTCACCCGAAGCAGCCGACACCGCGCCCCTGGTCAGACACCACAACCGCCCCGAGACCCCCACCTCGTCCAACGCCTGCACCAACGCCAGGAGTTCGGTCGCCGAGACCGGGCAGGCGACCACACCGGCCACCGGACCGCCCGCCGCCGCCTCGGTGAGTGCCCGGGGGTCCGCTGAGGCGCAGTGCACGACCTCGGCGCCCGCGGCGGTCAGCGCGCGCTCGACCTCGTACGTGGTGCCGGGCTCCGCTGCCTCCGCCGTCCCCTTCGCCCCCTTCATCCCCTTCGTCTCCGGGGTCGTCTCGCCGATCAGGAGCCAGCGGCCGGAGAGTCGGGCCTCCGGTGGGGTGAAGGGCTGCCAGGTCACCTCGTAGAGGAGGCTGTCGAGTGAGGGTCCGGTGCTGCCGCCCAGCCAGGCGGGCAGGACGGCCTCCTCGGCCGGGGCGGGCCAGTAGCGCGACCGCTGGAAGGCGTACGTGGGCAGGTCCGGCGCCGAGGTGGCGGTACCGCCGAGCAGCCTCGGCAGGTCGACCCGGGCGCCGCTCGCGTACGCCTGTCCCACGGCGTCGAGCAGTGTCCGTACCTCCGGCCGGTCCCGGCGCAGCAGCGGCAGCAGCACGAAGCGATCCTGGGGGGCGGGGGGTGCGGCACTGCCGTGGGTCTCGGCCCCGGTGTCGGTGGGGAGGCAGTCCTGGGCGGCGGCGGTGAGCACGCCGTCGGGGCCCAACTCCAGGAAATGGGTGGCCCCTTCGGCGAGCAGACTGCGCACGCCCGCGTGGAAGAGGACGGTGCTGCGCACGTGCCGTACCCAGTACGCCGGGGAGCACAAGTCCTCGGCCGCGGCGGGTTCACCCGTGACGTTCGAGAGGAGGGGAATCCGGGGTGCCGACAGGGTCAACCCGCTCACCACCGCCTCGAATTCATCGAGCATCGGCTCCATGCGCGGGGAGTGGAAGGCATGGCTCACCGCGAGCCGCTTGATCCGGTGACCGACCGCCTCCGCGAGAACCGCGATCTCCTCGACCGCATCGGCGTCACCCGAGAGCACACTCGCCCGCGGCCCGTTCACCGCCGCGACCTCGACCCGACCCTCGTACCCGGCACACAACCGGACCGCGTCCGCACCCGACACGGACACCGCCACCATCGCCCCACCCGACGGCAACGCCTCCATCAACCGGCCACGCGCAGCCACCAGTTCAGCCGCATCCGCCAGCGAGAACACCCCCGCCACATGCGCGGCCACGATCTCCCCGACCGAATGACCGAGCAGGAAGTCCGGCCGGAAGCCCCACGATTCCACGAGCCGGAAGAGCGCGACCTCCAGGGCGAAGAGCCCGGCCTGCGCCCACACCGTGCGGTTCAGCGTCTCCGCGTCACCGCCGAAGACGACGTCCCGTACCGACTCGCCCAGGTGGCGGTCCAGTTCGGCGCAGGCGGCGTCGAAGGCCTCGGCGAAGACGGGGAAGGTCTCGTACAACTCCCGGCCCATGCCGGGGCGTTGGGCACCCTGCCCGGTGAAGAGGAAGGCCCACCGGGCGTCCTCGCGGGCGGTACGGGGCGGGGTGAGGCCCCCGGCCACGGCGTCCAGGGCGGTTCGCAGCTCGTCGGCGGTGTCGCCGAGGACGGTGGCGCGGTGGGTGAACGGGGTCCGGGTGGCGGCCAGTTGGCGGCCGATCCGGGCGAGGTCGTCCGGGTCGGCGGTGGGGGCCGGGAGCCCGGCGAGTCCGTCGAGGTGGCCGCGCAGGCGCTCGGCCTGGGCGCGCAGGGCCTCGGGGGACTTGGCCGAGAGGGTCCAGAGCGCGGGCAGTGCGGGCGGGGTGGTGGGCTGCCCGGTCGCGGCGGCCGTGGGTTGCGCCAACTCCGGTACCGGCGGGGCCTCTTCGAGGATCAGATGGGCGTTGGTGCCGCTCATGCCGAAGGAGGAGACACCGGCCCGGCGCGGGCGGTCGGTGGCGGGCCAGTCGCGGCGCTCGGTGAGCAGGCTGACGGCGCCGGAGTCCCAGTCGACATGCGGGGTGGGCGCGTCGAGGTGGAGGGACCTCGGCAGAACCCCGTGCCGCAGGGCCCCCACCATCTTGATGACGGCGGCGACTCCGGCGGCGGCCTGGGTGTGCCCGAGGTTCGACTTGAGCGAGCCGAGCCACAGCGGGCGGCCCTCCGGGCGCTCCTGACCGTAGGTGGCGAGCAGGGCCCCGGCCTCGATCGGGTCACCGAGGGCGGTGCCGGTGCCGTGCGCCTCGACGACGTCGATGTCGCCGCCCCGCAGGCGGGAGTTGGCGAGGGCCTGGCGGATCACCCGTTGCTGGGCGGGGCCGTTGGGCGCGGTGAGACCGTTGCTCGCGCCGTCCTGGTTGACGGCCGAGCCGCGCACCAGGGCGAGGACCTGGTGGCCGTGGCGCCGGGCGTCGGAGAGGCGTTCGACGAGCAGCATGCCGACGCCCTCGGACCAGCCGGTGCCGTCGGCCGCCGCCGCGAAGGGCTTGCACCGGCCGTCGGCGGCGAGACCGCGCTGGCGGCTGAAGTCGATGAAGGACTGCGGGGTCGACATCACGGTCACGCCGCCCGCGAGCGCGAGCGCGCACTCGCCGCGCCGCAGCGCCTCGGCGGCCAGGTGCAGGGCGACCAGGGAGGAGGAGCAGGCCGTGTCCACGGTGAGCGCGGGACCTTCGAGCCCGAGGGCGTAGGCGATCCGGCCGGAGGCGACGCTGCTCGCGCCGCCGGTGCCGAGGTAGCCCTCCAGGTTCTCCGCGGAGTGGCCGACCAGGGCGGTGTAGTCCTGGCCGTTGGTGCCGACGAAGACACCGGTGCCGCCCGCCTCGGCGGGCCGTATCCCGGCACGTTCGAAGGCCTCCCAGGAGGTCTCCAGGAGCAGGCGCTGCTGCGGGTCCATCGCCAGCGCCTCACGGGGCGAGATCCCGAAGAAGGCCGCGTCGAACTCCGCGGCCTGGCCGAGGAATCCACCGCCCCGGGTGTACGTGGTGCCGAGCCGCCCGGGGTCCGGGTCGAAGAGGGCGTCCAGATTCCAGCCGCGGTCCGCGGGGAAGGGGGTGATCGCGTCCCGCTCCTCCGCGACCAGCTGCCACAGCTCCTCCGGGGAGCCGACACCGCCGGGGAAGCGGCAGCTCATCCCGACGATGGCGATCGGTTCCTCGCTGCCCGCGGTGTGGCGCGCCACGGTGGCGGCGCCACGCCCGTCGAGCAGTTCGCCCCGCAGATGGGCGACGAGCGCGGCGGGCGTCGGGTGGTCGAAGACCAGGGTGGCGGGCAGCTCCAGACCCGTGGCACGGACGAGCTGGTTGCGGAACTCCACCGCCGTCATCGAGTCGAACCCGAGCTCCCGGAAGGCGAGTTGGGGGTCGGCCGCCTCCTCCGCCGTGTGGCCGAGCACCGCGGCCACATGGTCCCGTACCAGGCCGAGCAGCACCCGGCCCGGGTCGGCCTCCGCCGCGAGCCGCCGCGCCAGGGGCGAACCCGCTCCGGCGGGCGCGGACGAACCGGGCGCCTCCTCCGGCTCCGAGGCCGGTCCTGTTCCTGCCGGAGTGCCGCCACCCGCGCGGGCGGAGGGCGCGGCGCTCGCGGGCCAGAAGCGGCGGCGCTGGAAGGGATACGTGGGCAGGTCCACGAGGGCGCCGCGCGGGCCGGGGAACACGGCCTCCCAGTCGGGGACGGTGCCGGAGCAGTAGAGCACGCCGAGGGCCGCGGCCAGCGAGGAGGCCTCGTCCCGGTCGCGGCGGAGCAGGGCGGTCAGGCGGTGGCCGGGGTGGGCGGAGGTTTCCCGGCTGATCCCGGTCTCGCGGTCGGCGGGCGTGTCGGGTACGGGGGCCTCCTCACGTACGGGGACCGCTTCCCGCACGGGGGCCTCCTCACGTACGGGGGCCGCTTCCCGTACGGCCGAGGGAGCCGACTCGGCGGGAGCGTGCCCACCGGCGGGAGCCTCCCCACCGGCGGAGGCGTCAGCGACCCGCTCGGCAGGGCCCTGCTCAAGCCGGTGCTGAGCCAAGGTCTCTTCGGCCAAGGCGGTGAGGACGGCGTCGGGGCCCAGTTCGGCGAAGCGGGTGACTCCGGAGTCGGCCAGGGTGCGGATGCCCTGGTGGAAGAGGACGGTGCCGCGGACGTGGCGTACCCAGTGCCCCGGGTCGCGCAGTTCCTCGGCGGTGGCGAGGCGTCCGGTCACGTTCGAGACGAGCGGGATGCGCGGCTCGGCGGGAGTCAACTCCCGGACCACCGCCGCGAATTCGTCGAGCATGGGGTCCATGCGCGGGGAGTGGAAGGCGTGGCTCACCGCGAGCCGCTTGATCCGATGGCCGACCGCCTCCGCGAGAACCGCGATCTCCTCGACCGCATCGGCGTCACCCGAGAGCACACTCGCCCGCGGCCCGTTCACCGCCGCGACCTCGACCCGACCCTCGTACCCGGCACACAACCCCACCGCGTCCGCACCCGACACGGACACCGCCACCATCGCCCCACCCGACGGCAACGCCTCCATCAACCGGCCACGCGCAGCCACCAGTTCAGCCGCATCCGCCAGCGAGAACACCCCCGCCACATGCGCGGCCACGATCTCCCCGACCGAATGACCGAGCAGGAAGTCCGGGACCACACCCCAGGACTCCAGGAGCCGGAAGAGCGCGACCTCCAGGGCGAAGAGGCCCGCCTGCGCCCACTGCGTACGGTCCAGGGCTCCGGCCCCCGCCGCCTCGCCGTCGGCGTCGGCCTCCGGGCTGAAGACGATCTCCCGTACGGGCTGGGGCAGATGGGGGTCGAGGGCCGCGCAGACCGCGTCGAAGGCCTCGGCGTAGACGGGGAAGGTCTCGTACAACTCGCGGCCCATACCGGGGCGTTGGGCACCCTGGCCGGTGAAGAGGAAGGCCAGGCGGCCCGGCAGCGGTACGCCCTGTTCGAGTCCCGCCGCGGGGCGGTCCTCGGCCAGGGCGCCGAGGGCGGTGAGGAGTCGCGTACGGTCCCCGGCGACGAGGGCGGCGCGGTGGGCGAGCGGGGAGCGGCCGAGGGCCAGGGCGCGTGCGACCTGAGGGGCGGTCAGCTCCGGTCGGGCGAGGAGCAGTTCACGCAGCTGCCCGGCCTTGCGGCGGACCGCTTCCTGGGTGCGGCCGGACAGCACGGCGACGGCGGGCCGGGGCGCTTCGGCGGCCGGGGTCTCCAAGGCGGGGGCGGCGGGGGCCTGTTCGAGGAGGAGGTGGGCGTTGGTGCCGCTGATGCCGAAGGAGGAGACGGCGGCCCGGCGGGGGCGGCCGGTCTCCGGCCAGGGGCGCTCCTCGGTCAGCAGGCGTACGGCGCCCGCGGACCAGTCGACGTGCGAGGTCGGCGCGTCCACGTGCAGGGTGCGCGGGAGCACCCCGTGCCGCATCGCCATGACCATCTTGATCACACCGGCCGCGCCCGCGGCGGCCTGGGTGTGCCCGAGGTTGGACTTGACCGAGCCGAGCCACAGCGGGCGGTCCTCGGGCCGCCCCTGCCCGTAGGTGGCGAGCAGGGCCCCGGCCTCGATCGGGTCGCCGAGGGCGGTGCCGGTGCCGTGCGCCTCCACCGCGTCGATGTCCGCGGGGGTGAGCCGGGCGCGGCTCAGAGCCTGGCCGATGACGCGTTCCTGGGAGGGTCCGTTGGGGGCGGTCATGCCGTTGGAGGCGCCGTCCTGGTTGACGGCGGAGCCGCGCAGCACGGCGAGCACGCGGTGGCCGTTGCGCTCGGCGTCGGACAGCCGCTCCAGGAGGACCATGCCGATGCCCTCGGACCAGGAGGTGCCGTCGGCGGCCTCGGCGAAGGGCTTGCAGCGGCCGTCGGGGGCGAGTCCGCGCTGCCGGGAGAACTCGACGAAGGTGTGCGGCGCCGCCATCACGGTGACCCCGCCCGCGAGCGCGAGTCCGCACTCGCCCTGCCGCAGCGCCTGGGCGGCCAGGTGCAGGGAGACCAGCGAGGAGGAGCAGGCGGTGTCCACGGTGACCGCGGGGCCTTCGAGCCCGAAGGTGTAGGCGATCCGGCCGGAGGCGACGCTGCCCGCGCTGCCGTTGCCCGCGTAGCCCTCGACCTCGGGCTCGTCTGCGAGCAGGTTGACGTAGTCGTGGTACATGACGCCGGTGAAGACGCCGGTCCTGCTGCCGCGCAGGCTCGCGGGGGCGATCCCGGCGCGCTCGAAGGCCTCCCAGGAGGCTTCGAGGAGGAGGCGCTGCTGCGGGTCCATCGCCAGCGCCTCGCGCGGGGAGATCCCGAAGAGCAGCGGGTCGAACTCGGCGGCCCCGTCGAGGAATCCGCCCTCCCGGACATAGGAGGTGCCCTTGCGCGCGGGGTCCGGGTCGAAGAGGGCGTCGAGGTCCCAGCCGCGGTCGGTGGGGAAGCCGGAGATGGCGTCGCCGCCGGAGCGCACCAGCTCCCACAGGTCCTCCGGGGAGCGCACCCCGCCGGGGAAGCGGCAGCTCATGGCGACCACGGCGAGGGGTTCCTCGGGGGCGGCGGCGGGCCCGGCCGGGGCGGTGGCGGCGGTGCCCCGGTCGTCCAGGAGCCTGCCGCGCAGATGGGCGGCGAGCGCGGCGGGGGTCGGCTGGTCGAAGACGAGGGTGGCGGGCAGCCGCAGGCCGGTGGCGGCGGAGAGCCGGTTGCGCAGTTCGACGGCGCTCAGCGAGTCGAACCCGGCGTCCTTGAACACCTGGGCGGGCTCGGGCAGTTCATGGGCGGCCCGGCCGAGCACTGCGGCGGCCTCGGTGGTGACGAGGTCGAGCAGGAGGCGTTCTTGCTGCGGCGCCCCGAGGGCCGCGAGGCGTCCGGCGAAGGAGCCGGGGGCGGTCGCGGCCCGGGCCGCCGGCCTCGGCGCGGCGGGGGCGGCGAAGTGGGCGAGTACGGGCGGCAGTTCGCCCGCGGCGGCGAGTGCGGCGCGGTCGAGGCGTACGGGGAAGAGCACCGGCCGGGGGTGGCCGAGGGCCAGGTCGAGGAGGGCGAGGGCCTGCTCGGTGGGGAGGGCGCGCATGCCGCCGCGGCCCAGCCGCCGGGTGTCGGTCTCCGCGAGTCCGCTGGTCAGGCCGCTGCGTTCGGCCCACAGTCCCCAGCCGAGGGAGAGTGCGGGCAGCCCTTCGGCGCGCCGCCGGGCGGCGAGGGCGTCCAGGAAGGAGTTGGCCGCGGCGTAGGCGGCCTGCCCGGGGGCGCCGAGCACACCCGCCGCCGAGGAGAACAACACAAAGGCGGTGAGCGGGAGTTCACGGGTGAGTGCGTGCAGATTGCGGGCGGCGTCGGCCTTGGGGCGCAGCACCACGTCGAGCCGGTCGGCGGTCAGCGTCTCCACGGTGGCGTCGCCGAGCACCCCGGCCGCGTGCACCACCGCGCGCAGCGGCGCCTTCTCCGGCACGGTGGCGAGCAGTGCCGCGAGCGCCTCCCGGTCGGCCGCGTCGCAGGCGGCGGTGCGCACCGACTCGGCGCCGAGCGCGGCCAGTTCGGCGGTGACCTCCGCCTCGGCCTCGGGGCTCGCACCGCCGCGGCCGATCAGCAGCAGATGGCGTACGCCGTGCGCGGCGACCAGGTGCCGGGCGACCGCGCGGCCGAGGACGCCCAGGCCGCCGGTGATCAGGACGGTTCCCTCGGGCCCGAACTCGCCGCCGGGCGGGGCCACTTCGCTCTCGGCGGTGTCCCGGGCGGCGGGCACCAGGCGCGGCACCCGCAACTCGCCTTCGTACAGGGCTGCTTGAGGGTGGCCCTGGCCCGCCGCTGCGGCGAGGGCCTCGGGTTCCGCGGCCGGGTCGGCGTCCAACAGGGCGAAGCGGCCGGGGTGTTCGGACTGGGCGGAGCGGACCAGTCCGCGGACCGCCGCGGCCACCGGATCGGTCTCGGCGGCCCGGGTCAGGAACACCGTGCGCGGCGCGTTCTCCTCGGCGAGGGCCCGGTGCAGGGCCTCCAGGGTCTCGTGCAGGGCGGTGCGCAGGCCCCGGGAGGTGTCGGGCGCGACGGTCACCGGCGGTTCCTCGGCTGTGCCGGTGGCGGGTGCGGGCACCCAGTCCAGCTGGAGGAGGTCCTGTCCGGCCGTGGAGAGGAGGGCGGGGTCCAGGGGGCGCAGGGCCAGCGAGGCGACCGAGACCACGGGGTGGCCGCTCTCGTCGGTGGCATCGAGGGCGAGGGCGCCTGGTCCGGCGGCGGTGAGCCGTACCCGCAGGGTGGTGGCACCGCCGGCGTGCAGGCGCACCCCGCCGAAGGCGAAGGGCAGCCGGGGGCCCGCGGAGCCGGGGAGCACTCCCCCGAGGGCGGCGGGCTGGAGGGCGGCGTCCAGGAGGGCGGGGTGCAGGCCGTAGCCCTCGGCGGGGGCGGCCTCCGGCGCCGGTTCGGGCAGGCGGACCTCGGCGAAGAGTTCCGCCCCGCGCCGCCAGGCGGCCGTCAGGCCCTGGAAGGCGGGCCCGTAGGCGAAGCCCTCGGCGGCGCGGTCGGCGTAGAAGCCGTCCAGGGCGAGGGGTTCGGCGCCGCGCGGGGGCCACTCGGGATCGGGGGCGGGGGCCGGGTCGGTGTCGGGGGCGAGGAGGCCCTCGGCGTGCCGGGTCCACTCGCCGCCCCGGGGGCGGGCCCAGGCGGTGAGCGGGCGCCGCCCGTCGGGCGCGGCGTCGCCGACGGCGAACTGGAGCTGGATCTCCTCCTGTTCGGCCCAGGCCAGCGGGGCGTGCAGGGTGAGTTCGTCGAGCCGGGCGCAGCCGACGTGGTCCCCGGCGCGGACGGCGAGTTCCACGAAGGCGGTGCCCGGCAGGAGTACCCGGCCCGCCACCGCGTGGTCGGCCAGCCAGGGCTGGCGGCGCGGTGAGAGCAGCCCGGTGAAGACGTAGCCGTCGCTTCCGGCGAGGGCGACCGCGGCGCCGAGCAGCGGATGCCCGGCGCCCTCCGCCCCGGCGGGGACCGCGCCGCTCCCGGTGGCGGCGCCGTCGAGCCAGTAGCGGCTGCGCTGGAAGGCGTAGGTGGGCAGCTCGACGCGGGGCGCGTCCGGGTGGGGGGCGGCCCAGTCCACCCGGGCGCCGTGGGTGTGGATCTCGGCGAGGGCGCGGGCGAAGGTGCCCACCTCCTCGCGGTCCCGGCGCAGGGCGGCGCTGAAGCGGACCGGCTGGGCGGCGGGCTCCGCGGCGAGGCAGTCCTCGGCGAGGGCGCTGAGCACGGCGTCCGGGCCCAACTCCAGGCAGGCGGTGACCCCGTGGGCGGCGAGGGCGCGGACCCCGTCGTGGAAGAGGACAGTCCCGCGGGCGTGGCGCACCCAGTACTCGGGCGCGCACAGCTCCTCGGGGCGGGCGAGGCGGCCGGTGACATTGGAGACGAGCGGCACGGTGGGCGGCTTGAACTCCAGCCGGGAGACGACCGCGAGGAAGCGGTCCAGCATGGGGTCCATCCGCGGCGAGTGGAAGGCATGGCTGACCCGCAGCCGCTTGGTGCGGAACTCCCCCAGCCCGGCGGCGAGTTCGGTCACCGCGTCCTCGTCGCCGGAGAGTACGACGGCCGCCGGTCCGTTGATCGCGGCGAGCGCGGCCCGGCCCTCGTATCCGGCGAGCAGCGGGCGGACCGCCTCGGCGGGGGCGGCCACGGAGAGCATGGCGCCGCCCGCCGGCAGCGCCTCCATCAGCCTGCCGCGCGCGGCGACCAGGGCGCAGGCCTCGGGGAGTTCCAGCATGCCCGCGACATGGGCGGCGACGATCTCGCCGACCGAGTGGCCGAGCAGCACGTCCGGGCGCACCCCCCAGCTCTCGGCGAGCCGGAACAGGGCGCTCTCCTGGGCGAAGAGCGCGGCCTGGGTGTAGGCGGTGCGGTGCAGCAGCGCGGCCTCGGGGCTGCCCTCGGCGGCGTGCACGACCTCGCGCAGCGGGGTGTCGAAGTAGCGGTCGAGGTGGGCGCAGGCCTCGTCGAAGGCGCGGGCGTAGACCGGGTGCGCGGCGTACAGGGCGGTGCCCATGCCGGGCCGCTGGGAGCCCTGGCCGGTGAAGAGCAGGGCGAGCCGTCCGGGCACGGCGGTGCCCTCGACCAGAGAGTCGGCGCCGGTGCCCGCGGCAAGCGCGGTCAGCGCGGTCCGCAGCTCCGCGGCGTCGGCGCCGAGGACCACGGCGCGGTGGTCGAAGGCGGTGCGGGTGGTGGCCAGGGCGCGGGCGGTGCCGCCGAGGGAGGGGGTGCCGCCGGGGCGCGCCGGGTCGGTCGCGGCGAGGAGGGCCGCCGCCTGGCCGCGCAGGGCCTCGGGGCTCCGGGCGCTCAACGGCCAGGCGTACAGGGGCAGTCGGGGTTCGTCCTGGGCGGGTCGGGGCGCGGGCTGCGGTGCCTGTTCCAGGACGAGGTGGGCGTTGGTGCCGCTGATGCCGAAGGAGGAGACCGCGGCGCGGCGGGGGCGGCCGGTCTCGGGCCAGTCGGTGCGTTCGCCGAGCAGGCCGATCTTCCCGGCCGACCAGTCGACCTGGGGGCTCGGCCGGTCCAGGTGCAGGGTCCTCGGCAGGACGCCCGCGCGCAGCGCCATGACCATCTTGATGACCCCGGCGGCTCCGGCCGCGGCCTGGGTGTGGCCGAGGTTCGACTTCACCGCGCCCAGCCAGAGCGGCCGTTCGCGGTCCTGGCCGTAGGTGGCGAGCAGGGCGTGCGCCTCGATGGGGTCGCCGAGGGTGGTGCCGGTGCCGTGCGCCTCCACCGCGTCGACCTCGGCG
The DNA here is from genome assembly GCF_012273655.1 of Streptomyces physcomitrii. Lineage (GTDB taxonomy): Bacteria > Actinomycetota > Actinomycetes > Streptomycetales > Streptomycetaceae > Streptomyces > Streptomyces physcomitrii. Next base: position 65,301 of record NZ_JAAWWP010000017.1, read on the forward strand.
GGGGTGAGCCGCGCCTGGTCGAGGGCCTGGCGGATGACGCGCTGCTGGGCGGGCCCGTTCGGGACGGTCATGCCGCTGCTGGCGCCGTCCTGGTTGACGGCGGAGCCGCGGATCACGGCGAGCACCGGGTGGCCGTGGGCCTCGGCGTCGCTGAGGCGCTCCAGGAGCAGCATGCCGGCGCCCTCGCCCCAGCCGGTGCCGTCGGCCGCGGCGGCGAAGGGCTTGCAGCGGCCGTCGGCGGCGAGTCCGCGCTGCTGGCTGAAGTCGACGAAGAGGTCGAGGGAGGACATCACGGTGACGCCGCCCGCGAGCGCGAGTCCGCACTCGCCCTGCCGCAGTGCCTGGGCGGCCAGATGCAGGGTGACCAGCGAGGAGGAGCAGGCCGTGTCCACGGTGACGGCGGGCCCTTCGAGCCCCAGGGTGTACGAGATCCGCCCGGAGGCGACGCTGCCCGCGTTGCCGCTGCCCGCGTACACCTCGACGCCCGGTGGCAGGGCGTCCAGGCGGGAGACGTAGTCGTGGTGCATGACGCCCGCGAAGACGCCGGTGCGGCTGCCGCGCAGGCTCCGCGGGTCGATCCCGGCGCGCTCCACGGCCTCCCAGGCGGTCTCCAGGAGGAGGCGCTGCTGCGGGTCCATGGCGAGCGCCTCGCGCGGGGAGATCCCGAAGAACTCCGCGTCGAAGGCGCCCGCTTCGGTGAGGAAGCCGCCCTCGCGGACATAGGTGGTGCCGCGGTGGTCGGGGTCGGGGTGGTAGCGGCCTTCGAGGTCCCAGCCGCGGTCGGCGGGGAAGGCGCCGACCGCGTCGCGCTCGTCGAGCAGCAGCCGCCACAGCTCCTCCGGGCTGCGCACCCCGCCCGGGAAGCGGCAGCTCATGGCGACGATCGCGACCGGTTCGGCCTCCTCGGCGGCGCGCAGCTTCTCCTTGGTCTGGTGCAGTTCGGCAGTCACCCACCGGAGGTGGTCGAGCAGCTTCTGTTCGTTGGTCATGACGTCCGGACTCCAGTTGGTCAAGGAAGGTGCACCGCGCGCGGGACGTCTCCCGCGGGCGGCTCAGCGGCGGGCCACGCCGGTGTACTGCTCGGCGAAGTTCCGTGCCTCGGCCTCGGAGGACAGGAGGTGCGCGAAGCGGGCCCGGCGCAGCCTGCGGGAGTAGGGCTCCTCGTCGGGCGCCTCGTGCAGCAGGGAGGTCATCGCCTCGGAGAACTCCTGGCCGAGCCAGGCCCGGCGCAGCGCGGTGGGGGCGTAGGCGTCGAGGTCCGCGCGCCGCCCCTGCCCGTACCAGCTGCTCAGCGCCTCGGCGAGCAGCCGGGCGTCGGCGACGGCGAGGTTGAGCCCCTTGGCCGCGCTCGGCGGGACGATATGGGCGGCGTCGCCGACCAGGAACAGCCTGCGGTACTGGACCGGTTCGGCGACGAAGCCGCGCAGCGGCACCAGGACGCGTTCCAGGATCTCGCCGGTGGGCAGGGCGCCGGTGCCGCCGGTGAGGCGGAAGTCCAGCTCCCGCCAGATCGCCTCGTCGCTGCGGTCCCCGGCGCGCTCGCCCGGCGGCACCTGGAGGTAGAGGCGGCTGACGGTGTGCGAGCGCATGCTGCTCAGCGCGAAGCCGTGCCCGCTGACGGCGTAGACCAGCTCCGGCGACATCGGCGGGGCTGCGGCGAGCACCCCGAGCCAGGAGAAGGGGTACGTACGGGAGTGGCCGGTGAGTTTCCCGGCGGGTATCGCGCGGCGGCTGACCCCGTGGAAGCCGTCGCAGCCCGCGAGGAACTCGCAGGCGATCTCGGTGGGCCGGCCGTCCAGGGTGCAGTGCAGGAGCGCGCCGTCGCCGGTGACGGCGTCCACCGAGACGTCCTCGACCCCGAAGTGCAGTCCCGGTTCGTCCTCGCGGACGGCGATCAGGTCCTTGACGACCTCCTGCTGCCCGTACATCCACACGGCGGCGCCGCTGAGTTCGGCGAAGGGCATCCGGTGGTGCTCGCCGTCGAGCCGCCACTCGAAGCCCTCGTGGACCAGGCCCTCGCGGTCCAGGCGGTCCGCGGCCCCGGCGGCGCGCAGGGTCCGCACGGTGCCCTCCTCGAGCAGCCCGGCCCGTACCCGCTTCTCCACGTAGGCGCGGCTGCGGCGCTCCAGTACGAGGGAGTCGATGCCGTTCAGCTTGAGGAGCCGGGACAGGAGCAGCCCGGAGGGGCCGGCGCCGATGATGCAGACCGGGGTGCGCAGGGTTCTGACGGTGCTCACAGGCTCAGCTCCCCCGTCGCCGAGACGCTCACCTCGGCGGTCAGCGGCAGCAGGGCCGAGGAGGGGCCGACCTGGAGGGCGCGGCGGCCCGGGGCCGGGGCCCAGGCGCGCAGTCCGGTGTCCCAGTGGGCGAAGCGGCGGGCGTCCAGGGTGACGGTGAGCCGGGTGGCGGCGCCGGGTTCCAGGGTGGCGGCGGCGTATCCGGCGAGCGCCCGGGGCGGCTGCTCGGCGCCGGCCTCGGGGCCCGCGCCGAGGTAGACCTGCGCGATCTCGCGGCCAGGGCGCCCGCCGGTGTTGCGGACCGTGAAGGAGACCTCCAACTCCTCGCCCCGCACGGCGAGTTCGAGGTCCTGGTAGCCGAACTCGGTGTAGCTGAGGCCGTGTCCGAAGGGGAAGAGCGGGGCGGTGCCGGTCCTGTCGTGCCAGCGGTAGCCGCTCAACAGGCCCTCGGAGTAGTCGACTCGGCCGTCCTCGCCCGGGTAGCGGCGGGCGTCCCCGGCGAAGGGGGTGTGCGCGGCGTCCACCGGGAAGCTCTGGGTGAGCTTGCCGCTCGGGTTGACCTCGCCGAAGAGCAGCCGCCCGGTGGCCTCGGCGCCCCGCTCCCCCGGGTACCAGATGTCGAGCACCCCGGCGACCTCGTCCAGCCAGGGCATCGGCACCGAGGAGCCGGTGTTGAGGACCACCACGGTGTTCGGGTTGGCCCTCGCCACCTCGGTGATCAGGGTGTCCTGGAGGCCGGGGAGTCCGAGGGCGGGGCGGTCGATGAGTTCGGCGAGTTCGTCGTAGGCGAAGACGACGGCGGCCTCGGCGTCCCGGGCCGCCGCCACGGCCTCCTCGATGTCGGCGCGGGCCTGCCGCGGGGTGACCCAGCCGAGGGTGAGCCGCACCGGCTGGCTGGGCACCGGCAGCGCGGAGAGCACCAGCTTGTACGTGCCGGGCTCCAGGTCGGCCGTGAGGCCCGCGGTGTCGCCGAAGGAGCTGCCCGCGAAGACGCGGGGGTGGCCCTCCAGGTCGATGGCGGCGTAGCCGCCGAGGGCGGTGACCGCGATGCGGTAGCGGCCGGGGGTCTCGATGGTGAGGCGGCCCTCGTAGAAGTAGTCGGGCTCGGTGGAGGGGCCGGGGGCGACCTCGCCCTCGCGGAACGGCGGCTGGAGAGCGGAGGCGGGCACCGGGCGGCCCGCCGGGTCCTCGCCGACCCGGAAGACGACGTCCTCGGCGCCGAGCCGCTCGGTGAGGACCTCCAGGGGGGTGCTCGCCCGCTCGGGGACGACCAGGGCGCTGCCCACCCCGGCGGTCTTGGGGGTGCGGGCGGGCAGCCCGATCACGGCAAGTCCCTTGCCCCGCAAGGCCTGTTCGGACAGCGGCAGCACCCCGCGCGGATTGTGCAGGAGCACCGCGCCCGCCTCGGCGATCTCCTGGGCGAGGGCGCTCCCGCGGGCGGCGTCGCGGGTGGTGACGGGGGCCTGGCTGCCGTCGAGGAGACCGAAGCGGGCCATCTGGCCGAGGATGCGGGCGACCGAACGGTCGAGCACCTTCTCGTCGATACGGCCCTCGGTGACCGCCTCGTCCAGGGCGGCGCCGAGGTGCTTGCCGTCGGGCATCTCCTGGTCGAGTCCGCGCTCGACGGCGGCGGTGTCGTGCACGGCGTCCCAGTCGCTCATCACCCAGCCCTCGAAGCCCCACTCCTCGCGCAGCAGGGTGGTGAGCAGGGCCTCGTTCTGGCAGGAGAAGTCGCCGTTGACGCTGTTGGTCGCGCCCATCAGGGCACCCGCTCCGGCCTCCACCACGGCCTGGAAGGCGGGGAGTTCGAGTTCCCGCAGGGTGCGCTCGTCGACGCGTACGTCGACGGCCATCCGGTTCTCCTCCTGGTTGTTGGCGAGGAAGTGCTTGGGCATCGCGATGACGCCCTGCGCCTGGATGCCGCGCACCACCGCGGTGCCGATCGCGGTGACCAGGAGCGGATCCTCCCCGTACAGCTCGAAGTTGCGACCGCCGAAGGGCTGGCGGAGCAGGTTGAGCATCGGGCCGATCAGTACGTCCTGGCGTTTGGCGCGGGCCTCGTGGCCGAGGAACTCCCCGTAGCGGGCGGCGAGTTCCTCGTCGAAGGCGCAGGACAGGGCGATCGGGGCGGGCAGCGCGGTGGTGGTCTTGCGCTTCATCCGCACGCCCGCGGGTCCGTCGGTCATCCGCAGCGGGGGGATGCCGAGCCGCGGGACGCCGGGGATGTAGCCGGACTGGCCGAGCTGCTCCGGGTCGTCGGCGCCGTGGAGGAAGGAGAGCTTCTCCTGCCGGGTCATCGCCTCGACCAGAGCGGTCACATCGGTCTGGGGTGTCTGCGGGGTCATGCGAGGTCACTTCCGTTGGACTCGGCGGGTGCGGCGGCAGCGGCGGCCGACAGGGGGTGGGCGCGCAGGGCGCGGGCCGGGGCGTCGGCCTTGAGCAGCATCTCCTCGTACTCGTCCACCGGGTCGGAGTCGAGGACGATGGCGCCGCCCGCGCCGAGTTCCCAGCGGTCCCCGGTGCGGACCATGGTGCGGATGACGATGTTGAGGTCGGCGGCGCCGTTGCAGGACAGATAGCCGAGCGAGCCGGAGTAGATGCCGCGGGCGCGCCGCTCCAGGGATTCGATGATCTCCAGGGTGCGCAGCTTGGGCGCGCCGGTCATCGAGCCGCCGGGGAAGCAGGCCCGTACGCAGTCGACGGCGTCGGCGCCCGGCTTGAGGCGGCCGCGGACGGTCGAGACGAGCTGGTGCACCGTGGCGTAGCTCTCGGCCGCCATCAGCACCGGCACCTCGACCGAGCCGACCTCGCAGACCCGCCCGAGGTCGTTGCGGAGCAGGTCGACGATCATCAGGTTCTCGGCGCGGGTCTTGGCGCTGGAGACCAGTTCGCGGCGGGCGGCCTCGTCCTCGGCGGGGGTCGCGCCGCGCGGGGCGGTGCCCTTGATCGGCTTGGTCTCGGCCGTGCCGCCCGGGCTGATCCTGAGGAAGCGCTCCGGCGAGGAGCAGGCCACGTCGAGGTCACCGAGGTGCAGGAAGGCCGCGTACGGCGCCGGGTTGAGCCTGCGCAGCCTGCGGTAGGTCTCCCAGCCGCTGTCGTACGCGGGGAAGTCGGCGGAGTTGGTCAGGCAGACCTCGTAGCTCTCGCCCGCGTGCAGGTGGTCCTGGCTGGCCTGGACCGCGCGGACATAGGCCTCCCGGCCGTGGGCGAGGCGGGGCTCGACCGGGCCGGAGGCGACGGCGGGCGGCTCGTCGAGGGGGCCGAGCGCGCCGAGCCGGGCGGCGGTCCGCTCCAGCCAGCGGGTGGCGGCCCCGGTGTCGGGGCCCTCGCTGAGGGCGAGGAGGTAGGTGCGCCGGGCGGCGTGGTCGACGGCGAGGAAGCGGTCCGCGAACAGCCATACGGCGTCGGGGGTCCGGGCGGTGTGGGCGTTCGGGGAGCCGCAGTCGGCCTTGAGTTCGTAGCCGAAGTAGCCGACGTAGCCGCCGGTGAAGTCGAAGGGCAGCGGCGGGGCTTCGATCTCGCGGCGGGTCAACTCCCGCTTGAGGTAGTCGAATACGGACTCGCGGTGTACCGAGGGCCGTGCGGCGTCGACCACGACGAGCCCCTCGCCGGTGCGGTAGCGCACGGTCTCGGCGAGCGGCCCCGACGCGTCGCCGAGGAAGGAGAACCGGGACAGGCCCTCCTCGACGCGGGCGCTGTCCAGCCAGAAGGCGTGCGCGGAGTCCGCGTAGAGCTCCTGGAAGGCGGCCTCGGTGTCGACGGCGCCCGCGAGTTCGCGTACGTGCAGCCGGTAGCGCTGCGGCTGGACGGGGGCCCCGGGCTCCTCCCGTGCGGACACGCCGGTCCCCGCCGCGCTGCCGCGGCTCCTCGGGGCGCTGCCCGAACTCCGGCTCAGGTCACGGAAGTTGGCCATCAGCCGCAGGCCGTGCTCGGTCTCGATGGACTCCGGGTGGAACTGCACGCCCCAGCGCGGCAGCCGCCGGTGCCGCAGCGCCTGGACGACGCCGTCCTCGGAGCGGGCGATGGCCTCCAGCTCGTGCGGCAGCGGCTCGGCCACGCACAGCGAGTGGTAGCGCACCGCCCCGAACTCGACGGGGATGCCGCCGAAGAGCGGGTCGCCGTTGTGCACCACCCGGGTGACGTGCCCGTGCCGGGCGCGCGGGGCGGGGATGACCTCGCCGCCCTCGGAGACGGCGAGGCCCTGGTGGCCGAGGCAGACCCCGAGCACCGGCAGCTCGGTCTTGCGCAGCACGTCCAGGGAGATGCCGAAGTCGCGGGGGCGCGCCGGGTGGCCGGGCCCGGGCGAGATCACCACGTTGTCGTAGCGGTCGAGGTCGGGCAGCTCCCCGGCGTCGTTGGTGAGGACGTCGGGCTCCTCGCCGTTGACCTGTCCCAGGAGGTGGAAGAGGTTGTAGGTGTAGGAGTCGTAGTTGTCGATCAGCAGAGTCCGCACGGTCGCACTCACTTCTCGCTGGGGGCCGGGGACCGGGGCGTGAGCCGGTCGAGGTGGGCGAGACTCTCCTCGGGCCGGTCGGCCGGGGCGAGGTGGGCCAGGTGGCCGTCGGGGCGTACCAGGGCGAGCAGCGGCCGGGGCCCGAAGCGGCCGCGCAGCAGGCGGTGCCCGGCGGCGCCGAGGGCGGCCAGGTCGTGCACGCCCGCCCGGCCGGCGAGGGCGGTGCGGGCCCGCGCCACGAGGGCGTCCCACTGCGGGGGCCTGCTGTCGCCGGGCCACACCACGGCCAGGTGCGCGCCCTGCTCCAGGAGCGGGGCGGCCGGGTCGGGGCGGGAGGCGTGGAAGAGCGGCAGCCGGTCGCCGGGCACCGCGCGCCGCCTCAGCGGGGAGCGCCACAGCGGTCCGTTCAGGGGGGCGTAGCTCAGCCCGGTCTGGCTCATCAGGGGTGCGGCGACCCTGGCGAGGAAGCCGGAGGCCTCGGCGGCCCGGATGCCCGCGTCGCGCCCGGCGGCGTCCTCGGGGGTGGGCGGCGCGGAGAGCTCCATCTCGGTGCGGATCAGCGCCCGGATGTGCTCGACCGCCTGCCGCCGCTCGCTGTCGTAGCTGTCGAGGAGGTCCGCGCCGAAGTCGCCGCGGAGCACCCCGGCGAGCTTCCAGCCCAGGTTGAGGGCGTCCCCCAGGCCGAGGTTGAGGCCTTGGCCGCCGAGCGGCACCACCGAGTGCGCGGCGTCCCCGGCGAGCAGGACCCGCCCGGCGCGGAAGCTCTCGGCGACCCCGGGCCGGGGGTAGTAGGTGCGCTTCCACAGCGGCTCGCCGAGCCGGTAGGGGATGCTGGTGCGCGCGTCGACCATGGCCTGCCAGTCCGCGAGCGGCTTCTCGGACCAGTCGTCCTCGCCGGGCATGACGATGGTGGCGAGGCGGCAGATGCCGTCCGGCAGATGGACCAGCGGCAGCAGTCCGGTGCTGCCGTAGTGGTATTCGACGCCGGAGACGGCCGGGCCGGTCAGCGGGAAGTCGCCGAGGGCGATGCCGAGCGGGAAGGGCAGCCCCGGGTAGTCGATGCCGAGCAGCCGCCGGGTGGCGCTGCCCGCGCCGTCGGCGCCGATCAGCCACTCGGGGCTGGTCTCCTCGGTGCGGCCGTCGGCGTGCCGCAGCGTGGCGCGCGGCAGCGGACCGGAGTTGTCGAGCGCCTCCAGGGTGACCCCGCACTCGACGGTGCCGCCGAGTTCCGCCAGGCGCGCCCAGAGCAGATCCTCCAACTCCCGCTGGACGAGGCCGAGTCCGAAGGGGTGCGGGGAGTCGAGGCCGCCAAGCGGGACGGTGCCGAGGCGCTCGCCGCCCGCGAAGAAGCTGACGTCGTGCGCGGGGCGGCCGCGGGCGGTGAGCGCCTTGGTGAGGCCGGTCTTCTCCAGGAGTTCCAGGAGCCGGGGCCAGATCATCACGGCCCGGGAGTGCGGGTCGCTCTCCGCGAGGGAGGGCTTGGAGTCGACGAGGCGTACCGGCACCCCCTGCTGGAGCAGATCGCAGGCGAGCAGGGAGCCGACGGCGCCGCCGCCGACGATGAGTATCCGGGGGTCGTTCACTTCCCGGCCGTCCTTTCCGCCGCGGTCCGCAGCACGTCTTCGACGGCCTCGGCGGCGGCCCTTGCGCCGCCCGCCGCCCGGATCCGCTGCCGCATCCGCGCCGCGTGCTCCGCGATCCGCGGCTCACCGGCCGCCCGGCGTACGGCGTCGAGCAGGGCTCCCGGGGCGGAGTCCGCGGGGTCGAGGCGGATGCCGAGGTGGAGGTCGGCGACGCGGTCGGCGATGATCTCCTGCTCGACCATCTGCGGGACGAGGACCATCGGGGTGGCGAAGGAGAGCGCTTCCATGGTGCTGCCCATGCCGCCGTGGGTGACGAAGACGGCGGCCTGTTCCAGCACCGACAGCTGCGGCACGGACGGGTGCACCTCGACGTTGCCGGGCAGCGCCCCGAGGACGGCCGGGTCGGTGCCCTCCCCCACGGACATCAGGAGGTGGAACTCGCTGCCGTCGAAGGCCTCGACGCAGCGGCGGTAGAAGTCGGTGGCCCGGTTGAAGACGGTGCCCAGGGAGACGTAGACGACCGGCCTGCCGTCCGCGGGGGGCTGCCAGCTCCCCTCGTCATCGCGGCCGCCGAGGCTCGGCCCGACGAAGCGGTAGTGCGGGCCGAAGCTCTCCTCGCGGGGCTGGAACTCCCGCGGCAGGAAAGCCAGGTTGAGTTCCTCCTCGAAGTCCATGAACTCCTCGGTGCCGAGTCCGCCGAGCCCCGCCTCGGCCAGGAAGGCGCCGAGCCGCCGGTCGAACTCCGCGGTGTGGGCCTCGTGTTCGGCGGAGCGGCCGGTGCGCTCCAGCATGGCGTCCATCAGGGCGTAGCCCCGGCTGGAGGCGATGCTGGGGAAGAACTGCACGGCGCGGCAGCCCCAGCGCCGGGCGAGGGCGCGCCCGGCGAAGGGCACGGTGTTGTCGTACACGATCAGATCCGGGCGTCCCTGGGCGAACTGCCGCTCCGCCAGGGCGATCCGCTCCGCGCTGCCGTGCAGGAAGAACAGCGGCAGCGCGCTCGGGTCCCCGGCGGCGAAGGCGCCCGGCGACTGGCCCGGCGAGGTCGCGACGTCATAGCGGCAGACGGTGGCGCCGAGCCGGGTGAGCCGCTCCTCGAAGGCCCCGGTGGTGAAGTACGTGACCTTGTGGCCGCGCGCGGCGAGCTCCGCGACGATGCCGAAGGTCGGCGAGACATGGCCGTGCGCGGCCACGCTGAAAAATGCGATATGTGCCATCAGTTTCCCCAGGTCTCCCGGCCGTGCCGGTCAGATCCCGATCTCCCCGTCCAAGATCTCGAACAGCTCCTCGTCGCTGACGTCCATCGCGGCCCTCGCCTCATCGGACTCCGATTTCCTTGCCGCGCCGCCGACTTGGGCCATCAGCGCGCGTAGTCGTTGCTCGGCGTACCGCTCGGTCGCCGAACCGGGTCCGGCCGCCCTGAGCATCCGCTCCAGCTCGTCGAGCCCGCGGATCACCGACTGCGCGGGCGCGTCCGCGGCCGGGGCCAGCTCCGCCACCAGGTGCTCGGTGAGCGCCGCCGGGGTCGGGAAGTCGAAGACCAGGGTCGGCGTCAGGCTCAGGCCGGTCCGCTCGCCGAGGCGGTTGCGCAGTTCGACGGCGGCGAGCGAGTCGAGCCCGAGTTCCCGGAAGGACTTCTCCCCGGCGATCCGCGCGCCCCCGCCGTGCCCGAGGACGGCAGCCGTCTCCATCTGGACGAGGTCGCCGAGGAGCCGCCCGCGCCGGGCCTCGTCGGCGGCGGCGAGCTGCGCGGCGAGCGGGGGCCCGGCGGCCGGTGCCGGGCGGGGCGCGCGCCGGGGGGCGGCGGCGGGCACGGACTCCTTGACGGCCACCAGGTTCGGGGGGCCTCCGGCGGCGAGCGCGGCGTCGAGCAGGGACAGCGCCTCCTCGTTGACGAGCGGCAGGGTGCCGTGCCGGGCCATCCGGGCGAGGGCGTCCGCGCCGAGGCGCCCCGCCATCCCGCGCTCCTCCGCCCAGGGACCCCACTGCAGGGAGAGCGCGGGCAGCCCGAGCCCGTGCAGATGGACGGCGAAGGCGTCCAGAAAGCCGTTGGCCGCCGCGTAGTTGGCCTGCGCGGGGCTGCCGTGCACCCCGGCCGCGGAGGAGAAGAGCACAAAGGCCCCCGGCGCCTGCTTGGCGGTGACCTCGTGCAGGGCGAGCGCCCCCTCCGCCTTGACCTCCATCACCCGGCTGAACTGCTCCTCGGTGAGCCCGGTCAGCAGCCCGTCGTCGACGATGCCCGCCGCGTGGAAGACCGCCGTCAGCGGCCTGCCGAGCCCCTCCACCACCTGGGCCAGCGCCGCCCGGTCGGTCACCTCGCAGGCGACGAGCGCCACCTCGGCCCCCGATTCCCGTAGCGCGGCGGCCAGTTCGGCGTCCCGCTGCTCTCCCGCGGCACGGCTGAGCAGGACGAGATCGCGGACCCCGTGCGCCCGCACCAGGTGCCGGGCCAGGACCGCGCCGAGCCCGCCGGTACCGCCGGTGATCAGGACCGCGCCACCGCTCAGCTCCGGCCAGGCGTCCCCACCGGGAGCCTGCGCGGGCACCAGCCGCGGTACGTGCAACTCGTCGCCCAGTACGGCCAGTTCGCGCTCCTCGGCGACGAGCGCGGCGGCCGGGAGACCGCTGTCGCTCGCCACCACCTGGATCTTCCCCGGGTGCTCGGACTGCGCGGTCCGCAGCATCGCCCGCACCGCGCCGGAGGCGGTGCCGGTGCCGCTCGCCGGGACGAGCAGCGTCAGCCGCGCGGTCTCGTACAGCGGACTCTCCACCCACTCCCGCAGCAGCGTCGCCGTCTCCCACACCGCCCGCCTCGCCTCGCGTACGGAGTCCTCGGTGCCCGAGGGCCCGGTGAGGTCCAGGGCGCGGACCACGGCGTCCGGCAGCGCGAAGGAGTCCTCCAGCGCCTTCAGGTCGGGGTGGGCGTCCGCCCCGAGGGCCTTCGCCACCCCGGCCGGATCGGCGCCGAGCACCGCCACCTCGCCCGCGAAGGAGGGGAGTTCCCGCGCCAGCGGCTCCCACTCCAGGGTGCGCAGGCCCACGCCCGCGGGCGCGAGGTCCCCGGACCCGGCCCGGCGCAGCTTCAGCGAGGCGATGTGGACGGCCGTGCGACCTGCCACATCCCGTAGATCCAGGGAGAGTTCGTCCTCCCCGAGCCGCCGCAACCGCACCCGGCCCGCGACCGGTTCGGACCCCGCGACCGTCACGCCCTGCCAGACGAACGGCAGCCGCCCGGCGGTGTCCCCGGCCCCCGGGGTGTCGACGAAGCCGGTGTGCAGGGCCGCGTCCAGGAGCGCCGGATGCACCAGGTGCCCGGCGCCGTCCTCGCCCTCCAGGGCCACCTCCGCGAAGATCTCCTCCCCGCGCCGCCATACGGCACGCAGACCGCGCAGGGCGGGACCGTAGCCGAAGCCCATCTCCTCGGCCCGCAGATAGATCTCCGCGGGGTCGAGCTGCTCGGCGTCCCGCGGCGGCCAGGGCTCCTCGAAGGCGGGCGGCGCCTCCGGCTCCGGGCCCAGCACCCCGGTGGCGTGCCGCGTCCAGGCGGCCTCCGGGTCCCCGGCGGCCCGTCCGTACACGGTCACCGACCAGCGCTCCGGCTCCCCTTCCTCGGCCGCCTCCGCCGCGCCGAGCGGGGCCACGGCCACCTGCACCTCGACCGCGGCCGACCCGGTCAGCCTCAGCGGCGCCTGGACGGTCAGCTCCTCCAGCGCACCGGCGCCCGCCACCCGGCCCGCGTACAGCGCCATCTCCACGAAGCCCGTGCCCGGCAGCAGCACCGCCGAGCCGACCGCATGGTCCGCCAGCCAGGGGTGCGTACGCACCGAGAGCCGCCCGGTGAACAGGAGTTCCGCCGACCCGGCCCGCTCGACAATGCCGTCGAGCAGCGGATGCGCCCCCGGCTCGTACGAGGCGCCGCTGCGCGGACGCGGCCAGTAGCGCACCTTCCGGAAGGCGTAGGTGGGCAGCGGCACCCGCCTGGCGGGCCGACCGAGGCAGGCGGCCCAGTCCACCGGGACCTCCCAGCGGAACAGCTCACCCCACAGGGCCGCCACGGTATGCGGCTCGGACCGGTCCCGGCGCAGCACGGCGGCGAAGGCACGGGGCGCCCGCGACGGCTGCCCGGCCCCGACTGCGCCCGGCACCGCTCCGGACGCGCCGAGGCAGTCCTGCGCCAGCGCCGTGAGGACCGCGTCGGGGCCGAGTTCGAGGAAGCGGGTGACTCCTGCGTCGGCGAGGGTGCGTATGCCGTCGTGGAAGAGGACCGTCTGCCGGACGTGGCGTACCCAGTAGTCCGGAGAGGTGAGCTCGGCGGGCTGCGCCAGCTCGCCGGTCACGTTCGAGACGAGCGGGATGCGGGGCTCGGACAGGCTCAACCCGCCCACGACCGCCGCGAATTCGGCAAGCATCGGGTCCATACGCGGGGAATGGAACGCATGGCTCACCGCGAGCCGCTTCACGCGGTGACCAGCCTGGCGCGCCGCCTCCTCGATCTCCGCTACCGCGTCCGCGTCACCGGACAGTACGCACGCCAACGGACCGTTCACCGCGGCCACTTCCACGCGGTCGACGTAACCCGCACACAGACGGGCAGCCTCCTCCGCCGCCACGGAAACCGCGAGCATCGCACCACCCGACGGCAGAGCCTGCATCAACCGGCCCCGCGCCACCACGAGTTGAGCAGCATCCGCGAGCGAGAACACCCCTGCCACATGCGCGGCAGCAATCTCACCGATCGAATGCCCCAGCAGGAAGTCCGGCCGCACACCCCACGACTCCACCAACCGGAACAACGCCACTTCCAGAGCGAAGAGAGCGGGCTGCCCCCACCCGGTCCGGTTCAGCTCCTCTGCCTTTCCGCCGAAGACGACGCCCTTCAGCGATCGGCCCAAGTGACGGTCGAGTTCCGCGCACACCGCGTCGAAAGCCTCGGCGAAGGCGGGGAACGACTCGTACAACTCCCGTCCCATGTCCGGCCGTTGCGCACCCTGCCCCGTGAACAGGAAGGCGAGACCGCCCGGTTGGACGGAGGTTGCTTCCGGGGTGGCGGCGGCAAGGGCGTCGAGGACGGCGGCCGGGTCGCGGGGGTCGGCGAGAGGTGCCGTGCGGTAGGGGAAGGAGGTGCGGGACTGGGCGAGGGCGCGGCCGACCTCGGTGAGCGCGAGGTCCGGGTGCGCGGCGAGATGGGCGCGCAGACGGTCGGCCTGGTCCCGCAGGGCCTCGGGGCTGGGCGCGGAGAGCAGCAGGGGTACGGGGACTCGTGCCACCGGGGTCTGGCCCTCGGAGGGCTGCTCCGCCGGGGCCTGGCCGAGGTCCGGGCCCGATATCTCTTCGAGGAAGGCGGGTGCCTCTTCGAGGATGACGTGGGCGTTGGTGCCGCTGATCCCGAAGGAAGAGACGGCAGCCCGACGCGGCCGGTCCGCAGCTCCCGGCCAGGCGCGCTCGCCGGTCAGCAGCTCCACCGCACCCGAGGACCAGTCCACATGCGGACTCGGCTCGTCCACGTGCAGGGTGCGCGGCAGCAAGCCTTCCCGCATCGCCCACACCATCTTCAGTACGCCCGCCACACCGGCGGCCGCCTGCGTATGCCCGAGGTTCGACTTCACCGAACCCAGCCACAGCGGACGGTCCCCGGCCCGCTCCTCGCCGTACGTGGCGAGCAAGGCCTGCGCCTCGATCGGATCGCCCAGCGCGGTCCCCGTACCGTGCGCCTCCACCGCGTCCACATCCCCGCCCGACAGACCGGAGTTGGCGAGCGCCTGACGGATCACCCGCTGCTGCGAAGGACCGTTCGGCGCCGACAGGCCATTGGACGCACCGTCCTGATTGATGGCCGAACCGCGCACCACCGCCAGCACCTCGTGCCCGTTGCGCCGCGCGTCCGACAACCGCTCCACCAGAAGCAGGCCCACACCCTCGCCCCAGCCGGTGCCCTCCGCGTCCGCCGCGAAGGCGCGGCACCGGCCGTCGGCAGCGAGCCCGCGCTGACGGCTGAAGTCCACGAAGGCCTGGGGGGTGGACATGACGGTGACGCCGCCCGCGAGCGCGAGGCTGCACTCACCGCGCCGCAGCGACTCCGCCGCCAGATGCAGCGCGACCAGCGAGGACGAGCACGCCGTGTCCACGGTCAGCGCCGGGCCCTCGAACCCGTAGAAGTACGACAGACGGCCGGAGGCGACGCTGACGGCGCCACCGGTGCCGAGGTAGCCCTCCAGGTCCTCGGCGGAACGGGCGACCAGGGAGGTGTAGTCCTGGCCGTTGGAGCCGACGAAGACCCCGGTCCGGCTGCCGCGCAGCGAGCCGGGCAGCACCCCGGCGTTCTCCAGGAGTTCCCAGGAGGTCTCCAGGAGCAGCCGCTGCTGCGGATCCATCGCCAGCGCCTCACGCGGCGAGATCCCGAAGAACTCCGCGTCGAAATCAGCCACTTGGCGGAGGAAGCCACCCTGGGTGGCGTATGTCGTCCCAGGGACCTCCGGGTCCGAGGCGAACAGGCCTTCCAGATCCCAGCCCCGGTCCTCGGGGAACGGTCCGACCGCGTCCCCGCCCGAGGCCACCAGCTCCCACAACTCCTCCGGCGAACGCACCCCACCCGGGAACCGGCACGCCGCCCCCACCAGCACGATCGGGTCGTCGCCGGTGGTGACGGGGTGCGGGAGGGCGGCCTCCCGTGCCGCCTCCGGGTCGCCGAGCAGTTCGGTGCGCAGGAAGGCGGCGAGCACCTCGGGGCTCGGCCGGTCGAAGGCGAGCGAGGCGGGCAGGGCCAGCCCGGTGGCGAGGGCGAGGCGGTTGCGCAGTTCCACCGAGGCGAGCGAGTCGAAGCCGAGGGCCCGGAAGGACTTCGCCGGGTCGACCGCTTCGGCGGACTCGTGCATCAGCAGTTCGGCGGCGTGCGTACGGATCAACTCGACCAGCCGCGCCTGCTGTTGGTCTGCCGGGCGGCCGGTGAGGGAGGCGAGGAGCGCGTTCGGCCCGGCGTCCTCGGGGGCGGTGGGCGCGGCCGGCAGCGCGAGCAGCTGCCGCAGCAGTCCGCGCTGCGCCACCGCCGCGGCGCCGTGCGCCTGCCCGTACCGCTCCCAGTCGACATCGGCGGCGAGTACCGCGGTCCGGCCCGACCGCAGTACGGCCTCCAGGGCGCCGAGCGCGGCGCGGGCCCGCATCGGGCGCATCCCGGTGCGGCGCAGGCGCTCGCGGACGGTCGCCACCTCCGCGGCCATGCCCTCGCCCTCCCAGGCGCCCCAGGCCACCGCCGTCGCGGGCAGCCCCTCCTGGCGGCGGCGGACGGCCAGCGCGTCCAAGGCCGCATTTGCCATCGCGTAGTTGGCCTGGCCCGCCGCGCCGACGACTCCCGCGAGCGAGGAGAACAGCACGAAGGTGTCGAGGGGGTACGCGCGGGTCAGCCGGTCCAGGTGCAGCGCGCCGCCCGTCTTGGCGGCGAGCACCCGCTCCACGCGCTCCGGGGTCAGGGCGGTGAGGACCCCGTCGTCCAGGACGCCCGCTGCGTGCACCACGCCGGTCAGGGGACGGTCGGCCGGGATGCCGTCGAGCAGCGCGGCCAGCGCCTCACCGTCCGCCACATCGCAGGCGGCGAGGGCCACCTCGGCGCCCAACTCCACCAGTTCTGCCCGGAGTTCGGCGGCACCCGGGGCATCGGGGCCCCGGCGGCCGGTGAGCAGCAGATGGGCGACGCCCGCCTTCGCGAGGTGCCGGGCCACCTTCGCACCGAGCGCGCCGGTGCCGCCCGTCACGAGGACCGTGCCCGTGCCGGAGGCGGCCCAGGGTTCACCGGTCTCCGCCGCCGCCCGCGGCTTCGGGACGGCGACCAGGCGCCGCGCATGGGCGCCGTCCGCCCGCACGGCCACCTCGCCCTCCGCCGACCCGCCCATGAGCTGGGCGGCGAAGGCACGGGCCACGGACGCATGGGCCGCGTCCCCGTCGCCGTCCTCGTACGCCTCCGGCTCGGGGAGGTCGACGAGTCCGCCCCAGGTGCCGGGCGCCTCCAGCGCGGCGACGCGGCCGAGCCCCCAGAGCTGCGCCTGATCGACCCGCACGCGGCCCTGCTCCCGCGCGGCGCGGGAGCCGCCCTCCGGGGCAGGGGCGCCCTCGGGCGAGCCCACCTCCACGGCACCGCGGGTGACCAGGTGAAGGCGCGCCTCGGTTCCGCAGTCGGCCGCGGCCTGCAGCAGCAACAGGCCGTGCAGCGGGGCGTGTTCACCGTGCAGCAGGGCGACGATCCTGCTCGGCCGGGCCGGGGCGGTGGCCTGGGACAGCTGCTCGGCGAGCGCGGCGCGGTCCAGCCCGTCGGTCAGCGGCAGCCGTACGACCTCGGCTCCCGCCGCCGCCAGCGCCGCCAGGCACTCCCCGGTGAACGCGTCCTCGGTGTCCGTCACCGCGAGCCAGGTACCGGCGCCGCCGACGCCTCCGACCTGAGCCGGACCGCCGGTGCCCGGGGCGAGGTCCAGGGGCTCCCAGACGACCTCGTACAGCAGCTCCTCGGCACGGGGGCCGCCACCAGCCGCCTTCATGGGGAGCGAGGGCCAGTAGCGCCGCCCCTGGAAGGCATAGGTGGGGAGTGGGACACGTGTCGTGGGCGAACTCCCGTACACGGCACGCCAGTCGGGGACAACACCGGCACAGAACAGGGCACCGAGCGCGGCAGCGGCCGAACGCTCCTCACCGGCGTCACTTCGGAGCACCGGCACCGCAACCGGGTCCGCTTCCTCCCCCGCAGCGGGCAGAGCCTCCCGCACCAAGGCGGTCAGGACCGCTTCCGGGCCCAGTTCGAGAAAACGGGTCACTCCCGCGTCGGCGAGAGTGCGTACGCCGTCATAGAAGAGAACGGTCTGCCGGACATGGCGTACCCAGTAGTCCGGAGAGGTCAGCTCGGCGGGCTGCGCCAGCTCACCGGTCACATTCGAGACGAGCGGGATCCGGGGCTCCGACAACGTCAACCCGCGTACGACCATGGCGAAGTCGGCAAGCATCGGGTCCATACGCGGGGAATGGAACGCATGACTCACCGCGAGCCGCTTCACCCGGTGACCAGCCTCACGCGCCGCCTCCTCGATCTCCGCCACCGCATCCGCGTCACCGGACAGCACGCACGCCAACGGACCGTTCACCGCGGCCACTTCCACCCGGCCCACGTAACCCGCACACAGCCGGGCAGCCTCCTCCGCCGGGACCGACACCGCGAGCATCGCACCACCCGACGGCAACGCCTGCATCAACCGGCCCCGCGCCCCGACAAGTTGAGCCGCATCCGCGAGCGAGAACACCCCCGCCACATGCGCGGCAGCAATCTCACCGATCGAATGCCCCAGAAGGAAGTCCGGCCGCACACCCCACGACTCCACCAACCGGAACAACGCCACTTCCACAGCGAACAACGCAGGCTGCGCCCACCCCGTCCGCTCCAACAACTCGGCCTCCCCACCGAAGACAACAGCCTTCAGCGACTCACCCGCGCTCAGGCAAGCGTCCAGCTCCGCACACACCGCATCGAAAGCCTCCGCGAAGACGGGAAACGCCTCGTACAACTCCCGTCCCATCCCCGCCCGTTGCGCCCCCTGCCCCGTGAAAAGGAAGGCTGAGGCGCCGCCTTGGGGTGCGCCCTTGCCCCGGAAGGTGTCCGGTGTCGGGGTGCCCTCGGCAAGCGCGGAGAGCGCGCGCAGCAGAGTGTCCCTGTCCTGGGCGGGGAACGCGGCGCGGTGCTCCAGGGTGGCGCGGGTGGTGGCGAGGGTGAACGCGGCGTCACGTAGCGGGAGTTCGGGGCGTTCGGTGAGGTGCGCGTGCAGGGCGGCGGCCTGGGCGCGCAGGCCCGGCTCGCTGCGGGCGGAGAGGACGAGCGGAGCCGCCCAGCCGGGTGCCGCCGCGGTGTCCCGGGGGTTCTCCTCCCCGGCAGCGGGCGCGGGCGCCTCTTCGAGGATGACGTGGGCGTTGGTGCCGCTGATCCCGAAGGAGGACACGGCAGCCCGACGCGGCCGGTCCGCAGCTCCCGGCCAGGCGCGCTCGCCGGTCAGCAGCTCCACCGCACCCGAGGACCAGTCCACATGCGGACTCGGCTCGTCCACGTGCAAGGTGCGCGGCAGCAGACCCTCGCGCATCGCCCACACCATCTTCAGTACGCCCGCCACACCGGCCGCCGCCTGCGTATGCCCGAGGTTCGACTTCACCGCGCCGACCAGCAGCGGACGGCCCTCGGCCCGCTCCTGCCCGTAGGTCGCGAGCAGGGCCTGTGCCTCGATCGGATCGCCGAGCGCGGTCCCGGTACCGTGCGCCTCAACCGCGTCCACATCCCCAGCCGACAGACCGGAGTTGGCGAGCGCCTGACGGATCACCCGCTGCTGGGAAGGGCCGTTCGGGGCGGACAGGCCGTTGGACGCACCGTCCTGGTTGACCGCCGAACCGCGCACCACTGCCAGCACCTCGTGCCCGTTGCGCCGCGCGTCCGACAACCGCTCCACCAGAAGCAGGCCCACACCCTCCGACCAGCCGGTGCCGTCCGCCGCGGCGGCGAAGGGCTTGCAGCGGCCGTCGGCGGCGAGTCCGCGCTGACGGCTGAAGTCCACGAAGGAGGCCGAGGTCGACATCACCGCGACGCCGCCCGCGAGCGCGAGGCTGCACTCACCGCGCCGCAGCGACTCCGCCGCCAGGTGCAGCGCGACCAGCGAGGACGAGCACGCCGTGTCCACGGTCAGGGCCGGGCCCTCGAACCCGTAGAAGTACGACAGACGGCCGGAGAGCACGCTGCCCGCGAGGCCGGTGCTCAGATATCCGTCGAGTCCGGGCTCCTCGGTGAGGCGCTGGGCGTAGTCGTGGTACATCTGCCCGGCGAAGACACCGGTGCGGCTGCCGCGCAGGGAGTCGGGGTCGATGCCCGCGTTCTCCAGGAGTTCCCAGGAGGTCTCCAGGAGCAGCCGCTGCTGCGGATCCATCGCCAGCGCCTCACGCGGCGAGATCCCGAAGAACTCGGCGTCGAAATCAGCCACTTGACCGAGGAAACCGCCCTGGGTCGCATACGTGGTCCCGGGCACCTCCGGGTCCGAGGCGAACAGCCCCTCCAGATCCCAGCCCCGGTCCTCGGGGAACGGCCCGACCGCGTCCCCGCCCGAGGCCACCAACTCCCACAACTCCTCCGGCGAACGCACCCCACCCGGGAACCGGCACGCCGCCCCCACCAGCACAATCGGGTCGTCCTCGCTGCTCAGGGGCTGCGCGGCGGTGGCCGGTACGGGTGCGGGGGCGCCGAGCAGCGCGGTGTGCAGGTGGTCGGCGAGGGCGCCGGGGTTCGGGTGGTCGAAGGCGGCGGAGGCGGGCAGCGCGAGACCGGTCTCGGCGACCAGGCGGTTGCGCAGTTCGACCGAGGCGAGTGAGTCGAAGCCGAGGGAGCGGAAGGGTTTACGCGCGTCGCCGCTGTCCGAAAACGGGGTGCCGAGGACATCGGAGAGGGCGCGGCCGACCAGGGTGAGGAGGCGGCCGCGCCGTGCGGGTCCGGTCAGGGCGCCCAGTGCCTCGGCGAGCCGGGCGGCGCGGTCGGGGTCCGGGGCGAGCGCGGTGGGCAGCGCGGGCGCGGGCAGGTCGGTGGCGCGCACCCGTACCTCGGTGGCTCCTTCGAGGAGGGCGGCGTCGAGGGCGTCCCGGAGTCCGGCCGGGGTGACGCCGGGCTCAATGCCGAGGAGGAGGACCGTCCGTCCGGCGGCGGTGAGTTCACCGGTCAACTGCCGGGCTTCCGCTGCCCAGTTGGCGGCCTCGAGCGCGCTCTCTTCGGTGGCGGCCGTCTCCGGGACGACGACCACCAGCGCATGGTCCGGGTGCCGTGCCGCGGTGGCGCGCCAGGCTTCGCGGGCGGTCTCCTGGTGCACGTCCGGGCAGCCGTGCTGGGTGGCGAGGTGGTCGGCCAGTTGGCGTATCGGATCCGGTGCCGGGCCCTCGGCGGCTCCGGGCGCCGTGGCGGACGGGGAGTCGGCGGGTCCGGGGCCGTCCCCCGTCCGATCGGTGGGGCCGGTCGCCCCGGGAGGCACGGTGCCCGGGGTCAGCAGCAGTACGGGCCGTCCGGCGAGAGGGCTGGTGTCCTCGGCCGGGAGGGTGGCGGGCAGGGCCGGGTGACCGGGGGCCGCGGCGAGCAGGCGGGGGTGGTGGCTCGCGGTGGCGGCGAGCAGGCGGGAGGGCTCCTCGGCGACCAGGCGGCGCAGGGTCTTGCCGGAGGCGGTCCGCGGTATCCGCCCGGTCAGGCGCAGTTCGGCGGGCACCTTGAAGTAGGCGAGGCGTTCCCGCAGCCGCCGTACCAGGGCGGCGACGGGCAGCCGGTGGCCCGGCCTCGGCACCAGATAGGCCACCGGGACCTCGCCGAGCCGGGTGTGCGGGCGGGCGACGACGGCGGCGTCGGCGACCTCGGGGCTCTCCCGGAGCACGTCCTCGATCTCGGCGGGGTGCATGTTCTCGCCGCCGCGGATGATGAGTTCCTTGAGGCGGCCGGTGATGCGCAGATAGCCGTCCTCGTCGAGGGTTCCCATATCGCCGGTGCGGTACCAGCCGTCGTGGAAGGCGCGGGCGCTCTGTTCGGGGGCGCGATGGTAGCCGGTCATCAGGCTCGGCGACGACACCCAGATCTCGCCCTCCTCGCCGGCCGCGCGGTCCCGCCGCGTCCGGGGGTCGACGACCCGTACCCCGATTCCGGGCACCGCCTTGCCGCAGGAGCCGGGCCTGCGGGGCTCGTGGAGGGTGTTGCAGGTGATGACGCCGGTGGTCTCGGAGCTTCCGTAGCTGTCGATCAGGGGCACGCCGAAGGCGGTCCTGAAGCGTTCGCCGAGCGCGGCGCCGGTGAGGGCGCCCGCCACCAGGAGGGCCCGCAGTCCGCCAAGCGCGGGGGCGATCTCCTCGGCGGCGGCGACCAGTTGGTGGAGCGTCGCCGGAACGGCCGCCATCAGGCTGTACTGCCCGTCGCGGAGTTCGGCGAGGACCTCGTCGGGTGCGAAATCGGCCATGATCCGGGCGGTCGCCCCGGCGGTGACCACCCCGAGGACGCAGAGGTTGAAGGCGAAGCTGTGGTGCAGGGGCAGCGGCCACAGCAGGCGGTCCCCCGGCTCGATGCCGAGCAGGGCGGTATAGCCGTGGGCGGCGGACCAGAGTCCGGCGTACTGGGTGGAGAGCACGCCCTTGGGTGCGCCGGTCGTGCCGGAGGTGTAGAGCATCCACGCGAGGTCCTCGGGGCGCATGCCGTCCCGGGCGGGCGCGGTGGGCTCGGTGGTCCGCAGGGTGCGGTGGTCGTGCAGCCGGGGATCACCCTCAGTGATCTTTCCGGAATCGGCGACCACCACCCGGTGCAGGCGGCCGGAACCCTCGTCCAGGGCCCGGAACAGATCGGCTCGGGATTCGTCCGTGATGACGAGAACGGCCTCGGAGTCGGTGAGAATGTGCGCGATCTCGACGTCCGAGGAATGCGGGTTCACGGGAATTCCGACGAGTTCCGCGCGGGTGAGTGCGAGCGCGCTCTCCACCATTTCCACGCGGTTACCGAGGCAGATAAGGGCATTGCTGCCGGGGGCGATTCCCCATTCGGCGAAATGTCCCGCGAGGCGGGCGGTGGAGGACTCCAAAGCGGAGTAGGTGAGGCTGCGCGCCTTGTCAACGTAGGCGATCACCTCGGGACGCTCCAGGGCATGCGTCCGCAGAATGTCCGCAAGCGTACGGACGGGAGCAGTGCCCACCCCGTGACCCCCCACTCAAGTAGCCCCTGTTATATGGCTGTTGACGGCGTGTCAGTGCAGCACAAGAGCGTGCCTTTTGAGCAGTTCTCCCGTGTCGCGGTCCGAGAGCCGGTGAGCCGTTTCGGGCCGACACTAAGGGAAGGGGAGGCACAGATCAATGAGTGTTGCGCTCGTCACATAGATGGGACGTTTGCCCCGCCCCCACCTGGGAGCTGACGGGACGTCAAACCGGACGGGCGGCACGGTCGCCGGCCGACCGGAAGCCGGACGGGGAACACATGGAGGGTACACAGGGTTCCCCGCCGTCACTCTCCGCAGCCTCCCGGGTGCGGCGCTGACAGCCGGACGGGCCCGCTGTACGCTCACGCGGAGAAGGACGGGGCCGGCACCGGACCCGACCGGTCCGCACTGGGCAGTCCCCGGAGAACTCCCGTGGGACCGGCCAATTCCCGCAATCCGCGCGGTACCCGGGTTCCCCCGGGTTCTCCCGCGCTCACCGGGTTCCCTGTCGCCTCTTCGCCGTACCCAGCAAGGAGTTCCTGGTGAGCCTGCCCCTCATGGACGAGGAGTTCTTGACCAATCCCTACCCTGCTTACGACAGACTGCAGGCCGGGGGACCCGTGCACCGCATGCTGCTGCCCAGTGGCCTGAAAGTGTGGGCGGTGGTCAGTTATGAGGAGTCCCGCAAGGCGCTCGCTCATCCCTCGCTGTCCAAGGACATCGATGCCTCCGTCCAACTCGGCTATTTCGACCGGGAGATGTCCGAGGGCGGTACGCCCCGCCTGGAGCACAGCTCGGTCGGGCAGCACATGCTGAACATGGACCCGCCGGACCACACCCGGCTGCGCAAGCTCGTCAACCGGGCCCTGACCGCACGCAGCGTGAAGCGCCTGGAGCCGGTGATCGAGGAGATCAGCACGGCCCTCCTGGACGCCGTGGAGCTGCGGGCCGCCGAGTCCGCCGACGGCAGCGTCGACCTGGTCGAGGAGTACACGGCGAAGTTCCCGGTCCAGGTGCTCGGGCGGCTGCTCGGTATCACCGAGGAGCACTTCCCGGTACTGGTCTCGCTGACCGCCGCGATCATGTCCAACGACAACGAGAACGCCGGGGCCAATATGGCCAGGTTCGGGCAGCACCTCGGCGAGATGATCCGGCTCAAGCGCGCCGATCCCGGCGAGGACCTGGTCAGCGCGCTCATCCAGGCCCGGGACGAGGACGCGAAGCTCAGCGACATCGAGCTGATCTCCACGGTCTTCCTGCTGGTCGTCGCGGGCTACGAGACCACGGTCAACATGATCGGCCACGGCCTGCGCGCGCTGCTCAACCACCCCGGGCAGCTCGCCGAACTGCGCGCCGACCCGAGCCTGATCCCGGGGGCCAACGAGGAGTTCCTGCGCTACGAGGGCCCGGGCAACCGCGCCACCCTGCGCTTCGCGACCGAGCCCTTCGAACTCGGCGGGGTGACCATCGGCACCGGCGAGTACGTCTCGGTGCTGCTCGGCTCCGCCAACCGCGACGGGGCCCAGTTCGCCTGCCCGCACCAGCTCGACGTCAAGCGCTCCACCACCGGGCACCTCGGCTTCGGCCACGGCATCCACTACTGCGTGGGCGCCCCGCTCGCCCGGCTGGAGATGGAGATCGCGCTGCGGCATCTGCTCACCCGCTTCCCGGACCTCGAACTCGCCGTCCCCGACGCCGAGTTGCGCTGGCGCAAGAGCTTCATGATGCAGGGCCTGGAGCGGCTGCCGGTGCGGCTGCACAAGGGCTGAGCAAGGACTGAGCAGGGCGGGAAAGGGTCCGCGGGAGGCGCCGGTCACGGCTCCCCGCGGACCCTTTTCCGCTCACACGGACTGCTCAGGACTTCCCGAACTCCTTCTGGATGAAGTCGAAGATCTCGTCCGCGGAGGCCGAGCCGAGCTTCTCGGCCGTCGCCTCCTCACCGCCTCCGGCACCCTCGTCCGCCGCGGCGCCCCCGCCCCCGAAGGCGCCGCCCGGGACGGCGACCAGTTCCGCGAGGGCGGTCAGCCGGGCGTGCAGCCGGGCCCGTACCTCCTCGGATCCCTGGTCGGCGAGCGGCCTCAAGGCCCTTTCCAGTACGTCGAGTTCGCCGGTCAGCGGCAGTGGGGCCGGGGCGGGCTCCGCGGTCAGCCGGGTCTCCAGATAGGCGACCAGCGCCACCGGGGTCGGGTGGTCGAAGACCAGAGTGGTCGGCAGCGTGAGACCGGTGGCGGCGCCGAGCTGATTGCGCAGCTGCACCACGGTCAGCGAGTCCATGCCCAGGTCGAAGAAGCCCTTGTGCTCCTCCACCGCGAGCGCCCCGGCGAGACCGAGCACCCGCGCGGCGTGCCCCCGGACCAGGTCCAGGAGGATCCGGCGCCGCTCCCCCTCCGCGACCCCGGCGAGCTGCTGGGCCGGCGGAACGGCGGCCGGTGCCGGGGCCTCCTCGCGGGCGGGCGCCGGGGGCAGCAGGCCCCGGAAGAGCGGCGGCACCCCGGCGGGCAGGCGGCGCAGTTCGCCGGTGTCCACCCGGAACGCGGCGAGCAGGGCCTCCTCGTGGCCGAGCGCGGCGTCGAAGAGGGCGAGCCCCTCCTCGGTGGACAGGGCGCGCACTCCGTCCCGTTCGATACGGGCGAGCCCCGCGCCGTCGAGGTGCCCGGTCATCCCGCTGGCCTCGGCCCAGAGCCCCCAGGCGAGCGAGACGGCGGGCAGCCCCTCGGCCCTGCGCTCGGCGGCGAGGGCGTCCAGCGCGGCGTTGGCGGCGGCGTAGTTGCCCTGGCCCGGTGCGCCGAAGAGCGCGGCCGCGGAGGAGAAGAGGACGAAGGCCGCCAGGTCCAACTCGCGGGTGAGGGTGTGCAGATGGCGGGCGGAGTCGGCCTTGGCGCGCAGTACCGCGTCGAGGTGGCGCGGGGTCAGCGACTGGATCACGCCGTCGTCCAGGACCCCGGCGGCGTGCACCACCGCGGTCAGCGGGTGCGCGGCGGGTATCCGGGCCAGCAGCGCGGCGAGGGCCTCGCGGTCGGCGGTGTCGCAGGCGGCGAGGGTGATCTCGGCGCCCAGAGCGGTCAGTTCGGCCTCCAGCTCGGGGGCCTTGCCGGTACGGCTGACCAGCAGCAGCCTGCGCACCCCGTGCCCGGTGACCAGGTGCCGGGCGACCGCGCTCCCGAGGGTGCCGGTGCCGCCGGTGACGAGGACGGTGCCCTCGGGGTCGAGCGCCGGGGGCTCGGCCGAGGCCGCCCGCGCGAGCCGGGGTACGTACACCTGGCCCTCGCGGACGGCGAGTTCGGGCTCCCCGGTGGCGAGTGCCGCCGCCAGCGCGGGGCCCTCGGCGGACTCCTGCGAACCGGGGTCCGCCGCGCCGGGCCCGGCCTCCGCGAGGTCCACCAGGACGAACCGTCCCGGGTTCTCGGAGGCGGCCGAGCGCAGCAGTCCCCGGGCGGCGGCCGGTGCGAGCCGCGCCGCAGCCCGCTCCGCCGGCGCGGCCGGGTCACCGGGCAGGGCCGCGGCCCCCCGGGTGACGTAGAGGAGCCGGGTGCCCGACAGGCGCTCCTCGGCCAGGAAGCGCTGGGCCAGGGCGAGCACCCGGGCCAGCTCCGGCCGCGGCTCGGCGCCGGGCTCCGCCGCCACCAGGACGGCGTCCGGTACGGGGCCCTCGCCGAGCCCGGCGGCCAACTCCTCGTAGCCGCCGAAGCGCTGGCTGCCCTCGGGGGCGGGAACCCCGGCGCCGAGGGCCGCCCAGCGGACCGGCGCGTCCCCGGCTGCCGTGGTCTTCTCCCAGATCAGACGGAACAGGGAGTCGGTGCGGGCGGCGGCGAGGGCGCCCTTGGGCAGCGGGCGCAGCAGGAGGGATTCCACCGAGGCCACCGGCAGCCCGGACTGGTCCGCGACCTCCAGCGAGACGGCCTCCTCGCCCGCGGGCGCGAGACGCACCCGCAGGGCGGTGGCGCCCGGGCCGTGCAGCCGTACCCCGTGCCAGGCGAAGGGCAGGCGGCCCGCCCCGATGCCCCCCTCGCCGCCGAGCGCGCCCAGCGGGATGGCGTGCAGGGCGGCGTCGAGGAGGGCGGGGTGCAGTCCGAACCGGGCGGCCTCGGCGGCGGGTTCACCGGGCAGCGCGATCTCGGCGAGGATCTCCTCGCCGTGCCGCCAGGCGGCGCGCAGACCGCGGAAGGCGGGGCCGTAGGCGAAGCCCGCCGCGGCGAAGTCCTCGTAGTGGCCGTCGAGTTCGAGCGGCTGTGCACCGGGCGGCGGCCAACTGGCCCCCGGCAGCGGGGTGGTGGCGGTGCCGATGGTGAGGACGCCGGTGGCGTGCCGGGTCCAGGGCGCGGGCTCCTCGCCGGGCAGCTCGGTACGGGCGTGGACCTGGAGGGCGCGGCTGCCGGACTCCTCGGGGGCGCCGACGGTGAGCTGGAGCTGTACGGCGCCCTGGGCGGGCAGCGTCAGCGGGGCCTCCAGGAGGAGTTCGCCCACCTGCGGGCAGCCGAGCAACCGGCCCGCGTGCAGGGCGAGTTCGAGGAAGGCGGTGCCGGGCAGCAGGACGTTCTCGCCGAGCGCGTGCTCGGCGAGCCAGGGGTGGGTGCCGCGGGCGAGGCGGCCGGTGAAGAGATGGCCGTCCGCGCCCGGCAGCTCCACCGCCGCGCCGAGCAGCGGGTGCCCGGCGGCGCCGAGGCCGAGCGAGGCCGCGTCGCCGCCCGCCCGGCGCGGACGCGGCCAGAAGTGCTCCCGCTGGAAGGGGTAGGTGGGCAGCGCGGTGGTGGGCTCGGTGCCGGGCGGCAGTACGGCGGCCCAGCGCGGGGCGAGGCCGTGTGTGCAGGCCCCTGCCCAGGAGGTCAGCAGCCGCTCCCGGCCGCCCTGTTCGCGGCGCAGGCTCTCGCCGAGGAAGTGCTGCTGTCCGGCCGCGTCCAGGGTCTGGCCGAGCGAGACATGCAGCACCGGGTGCGGGCTGATCTCCAGGAAGTGCGCGTACCCGGCTTCGGCGAGGGCGCGTACCGCCGGTTCGAAGAGCACCGTCTCGCGCATGTTGCGGTACCAGTAGGCGCCGTCGAGCCGCTCGGTGTCGAGCGGGGCGCCGGTCACCGTGGAGAAGAAGGGCACCGGGGAGGGGCGCGGGGCGAGGTCGGCGAAGGCGGTGCGCATACGGTCGCGTACCGCCTCGATGTGGACCGAGTGGCCGGGTGTGTCCACGCCGGGGATGCGGCGGGCCCAGACGCCGTCCGCGTCCAGGGCGGCGAGGAGTGCGTCGAGGGCCTCGCCGTCGCCGGAGACGGTGGTGGAGCCGGGGCCGTTGACGGCGGCCACCGAGAGCCGGTCCGACCAAGGCGCGAGGCGGGCGGTGGCCTCCTCGGCGGACAGGGCGAGCGAGGCCATGCCGCTGGTGCCGGAGATGTCGCGCAGGGCCTGGCTGCGCAGGGCGACCACGCGGGCGGCCTCCGGCAGGGTGAGGGCTCCGGCGACCACCGCGGCGGCCACCTCGCCCTGGCTGTGGCCGACCACGGCGGCCGGTTCGATCCCGGCGGCGCGCCAGAGTTCGGCGAGGCCGAGCATCACCGCGAAGAGCGCGGGCTGCAGGACGTCGACCCGGTCGAGCGAGGGGCCGCCCCCGGTCCCCCGCAGGACCTCGGTGAGCGACCAGTCGGTGTACGGGGCGAGCGCCTCGGCGCACTCGGTGACCCGGCGGGCGAACACGGTTGAGGTGTCGAGGAGTTCGCGGGCCATGCCGGTCCACTGGGAGCCCTGGCCGGGGAAGACGAAGACCGGGCGGGGCGCGGCGGCGAGCGCGGTCCCGGCCACCGTGGACTCGCCGGGCTCACCGGCGGCGAGGCGGTCGAGTTCGGCGAGCAGGGCGGCGCGTTCTGCGGCGAGGACGACCGCGCGGTGCTCGAAGAGGGCGCGGGAGGCGAGCAGCGAGGCCGCGAGGGCGGCGAGGCTCTCGCCGGGCGCGGCGGTCAGCTGCCGGGCGAGCAGGCGGGCGCGTTCCCGCAGTGCCTCGGGGGAACGCGCGGAGAGGACGAAGGGGAGCAGCGGGGCGGTGCCGGCCGCGCCGGGTGCGGTGAACAGGTCTTCGGTGGGCGGCAGTCGGGCCTCGGCAGCCGCTGCTGAGGCCGTCGCCTCCGGGGTCCTGGGCGCCGCGGGCTCGGGCGCGGGCGGCTCCTCCAGGAGGGCGTGGGCGTTGGTGCCGCTGATGCCGAAGGAGGAGACGGCGGCCCGGCGGGGGCGGCCGGTCTCGGGCCAGGGCCGGGACTCGGAGAGCAGGCGCACCGGCCCCGAGGCCCAGTTGACGTGGGCGGTCGGCTCCTCGCTGTGCAGGGACCGGGGCAGGACGCCGTGCCGCATCGCCATGACCATCTTGATCACGCCGCCGACCCCGGCCGCGGCCTGGCTGTGCCCGATGTTGGACTTCAGCGAGCCCAGCCAGAGGTGGTGGTCCGCGGCCCGCTCCTGGCCGTAGGTGGCGAGGAGGGACTGCGCCTCGATGGGGTCGCCGAGGGCGGTGCCGGTGCCGTGCGCCTCGACCGCGTCGATCTCCTCCGGGCGCAGCCGGGCACGCTCCAGGGCCTGCCGGATCACCCGCTGCTGGGAGGGGCCGTTGGGGGCGGTGAGGCCGTTGCTGGCGCCGTCCTGGTTGACGGCCGAGCCGCGGACCACGGCGAGCACCGGGTGGCCGTTGCGCCGGGCGTCCGAGAGGCGTTCCAGGAGGAGCATGCCGACGCCCTCGCCCCAGCCGGTGCCGTCGGCCGCGGCGGAGAAGGCCTTGCAGCGGCCGTCCGGGGCGAGCGAGCGCTGGCGGCTGAACTCCACGAAGGAGGCGGGTGTGGACATCACGGTCGCCCCGCCCGCGAGCGCCAGGGTGCACTCGCCGCCGCGCAGTGCCTCGGCGGCCAGATGCAGGGTGACCAGCGAGGAGGAGCAGGCGGTGTCGACGGTGAGCGCCGGCCCCTCGAAGCCGAAGGTGTAGGAGATCCGGCCGGAGGCGATGGAGCCCGCGCTGCCGTTGATGACGTACCCGGCCAACTCCTCCTGGCCCTCCAGGAGTCCGGCGTAGTCGTGGTACATCACCGAGGCGAAGACGCCGGTGCGGCTGCCGCGCAGGGTGCTCGCGTCGATCCCGGCGCGCTCCACGGCCTCCCAGGAGGTCTCCATGAGCAGGCGCTGCTGCGGGTCCATCGCCAGGGCCTCGCGCCGGTTGATGCCGAAGAAGGCGGCGTCGAAGCCGGTCACGCCGTCGAGAAAGCCGCCCTCGCGGACGTAGGAGGTGCCGGGGTGCTCCGGGTCCGGGTCGTAGAGGCCCTCGGTGTCCCAGCCGCGGTCGGCGGGGAAGGGCGCGATGGCGTCGGTGCCGTCCGCGACCAGCTGCCACAGCTCCTCGGGGGAGGTGACGCCGCCCGGGTAGCGGCAGCTCATGCCGATGATCGCGACGGGTTCGTGCGCCTGGTCCTGCGCGTCCTGGAGCTGCTGCCGCACATGGCGGAGCTCGGCGGTCGCCCGCTTGAGGTAGTCGCGCAGCTTCTCTTCAGCCGCCATGGGGGTCTCGCCTCTTTCTCCGAAGCTGTCGCGGGTGCCCGCGAGGGGCGGGGGCGGTGCGCCCCGAAGGTCAGGCGCCCGCCGGGGTCCTGGAGGCCTCCGGCGCGGCGAGGTCCGGGAGCAGTCCGAGGCGGCTCACGGTCCGGTCGAGGTCCAGGGGCAGGGCCCCGCCGCCCAGGCACTCGGCGGGCGGTGCCTCGCCCGCCAGGTGCAGGCGTACACCGCGGTCGCAGAGCACGTCCACCAGGTTGGCGAAGCGCTGGGCCGCGTCCCGGTGGCCCGGGCGAAGGCGGGGCAGCCCGGAGAGCACCCAGCTGCCGAAGCGGTCGGCGAGGTCGAGGTAGTCGAGGGTGGAGGTGGGGGTGGAGCACAGCTCGTGGAAGTCGAACCAGACCAGGTCACCGCGGACGGCGCGCGCCGCGATCCCGCGTCCGCGGACGGTGAGGCTCTCCCGCTCCGCGGGCCCGGGGACCCGCAGTCCGGCGGCCGCGAACTGCTCCTCGGTGCCGGGCCGCAGAAAGCCGCCCCGCTCGAACCCGGTGCGTACCGCGCCCGGGCGGCGGGCGGCGCGGTGGTCCCGCGGGCCCGCCACCTCGACCACGTCGAGGTGGCCCTCCAGGAGCGCGATCGCCGGTGCGAACAGGGGGTGGTGGACGGGGTCGGGCAGCAGCTCGGCGGGCCGGTAGTTCGAGGTCGCGAGCAGGGTGATCCTGCGGTCGACCAGGGAGCGCAGCACGCGGCCGATCATCATCGCGTCGCCGGGGTCGTGGACGTGGAACTCGTCGAAGTACAGGAAGCGGCAGTCGCCGAGGAGTTGGGCCACCGCGAGGTCCGCGGCGGCCCGGTCGCCGCGGTGGCGGGCGTAGGCGGCGTGGAACTCCCGGAAGAACTCGTGGAAGTGCACCCGGTGCTTGTGCCGCAGCTCCAGGGACTCGTAGAAGGTGTCCGCCAGCCAGCTCTTGCCGCGGCCGACCGGGCCCCAGAGGTAGAGGCCCCGGGCCGGCGCGGCGCGGCCCGGGCGCCGCACGGCAGGCGGGACTTCACGGACGCGGCCGAGGAGGCGGCGCCTGCGGGTGAGGGCCTCGCCGAGCGCCGTGAGCCGCCGGGCCGCCGCGAACTGGGAACTGTCGAGGGCGAACCCTGCCCGTTGTGCGGCGAGTTCGAACATCTCCATCAGCGGTGGTTCCCCGTTCCACGGTCGACATCGAAGCCCTGCGGGCGCCATCGACGGCCGTCGCGATCGTGCCAGATGCCCGAGGCCTGTGCCAATGCCCCTGTGTGGGCTCCCGCAGCGGGCCCCGGGCGCCCGGCCGCCGGGCCGCCCCGCCGAGACGTCCGCCTACGTCCGGGATCCGGGCGGTTGGCCGCCTTCCGCACCCTCGCGGCGGGGGCCGCCCGCCGGGAACCCGGCGCGTGACAATCATCACCGTCCCCGTACGCCGACCACGCCCACCAGGTGGAACACTGTGCCGCATGGGAGAGCTCGACGGGGGGCCGGTGAGCACCGAGGCGCTTGAGGCGCTGGCGCTGACCGGTTACGGACACTTCACGACGATGCGGGTGCAGGACGGCGCGGTACGGGGACTGTCGCTGCACCTGGCCCGCCTCGTGCGGGACTGCCGCGCCGTGTTCGGCACCGCCCTGGACCCGGAGGCGGTACGGGAGCGGCTGCGGGGTGCCCTGGCCGGGCGCACCGGCGCGCTCGTCGCCCGGGTCACCGTCTTCGACCCCGCGCTCGGCCTCGCCCGTCCGGCGGACGGGGCCCGCCCCCGGATCCTGGTGACCACCCGCGAGGCGCCGGCGCTGCCGCCCCAGCCGCTGCGGGTCACCCCGGTGACGTACGTCCGCCAGTGCGCGGGCGTGAAGCACACCGGACTCTTCGAGAGCCTGTACCTGCGCCGCCGGGCCCAACTCGACGGCTGGGACGACGCCTTGTTCGTCTCGCCCGGCGGTGAGATCTCCGAGGGCGCCACCTGGAACACCGGATTCTGGGACGGCGAGCGGCTGCTGTGGCCGGCGGCCGAGCAACTTCCCGGTGTCACCCGGGAGTTGCTGGCCGCCACCGAACTGCCCCAGGCCGAACGCCCGCTGACGCTCGATCAGCTGCCGGGCCTGCAGGCCGCGTTCGCGACCAACGCGGCGGTGGGCGTGCGCCCGCTGGCCGCGGTCGGCGAGGTGGCCTTCCCCGCGGACCACCCGGTACTGGCGCGCCTCACCGCCGCGTACGACCGGATCGCCCCCGAGGCGCTCCGCTGAACCCCTGACCGTCTCCATCGAACCGGCAGCAGCCGCCTCTCACCCGACGAAGCGCCCGCGCGGGCGCGGCACGGAAGGACAGCACTTCCCCATGACCGGCACCAGGAACACCGACGACCTGTGGATACGCCGCTACCACCCGGCCGGCCCCGGCGCGCCCAAGCTGGTGGTGCTGCCGCACGCCGGCGGCAGCGGCACCTTCTTCTTCCCGATGGCCAAGGCGCTCGCCCCCGGCATCGAGGTGCTCGCCGTGCAGTACCCGGGCCGCCAGGACCGCCACGCGGAGAAGCTGATCGAGTCCGTGGCGGAGCTCGCCGACCAGCTGCTCCCGGTGCTGCGCTCCCAACTCGACGGCCCCTTCGCGCTGTTCGGGCACAGCATGGGCGCCACCCTCTCCTTCGAGCTGGCCCGCCGCCTGGAGGCCGAGGGCCTGGTGGCCGAGGCACTGTTCCCCTCCGCCCGGCCCGCGCCCTCCCGGCACCGCGAGAACTGCACCGTGCACCTCGGCACCGACGAGGAGCTCATCGCCGAGCTGCGCGGCCTCAGCGGCACCAACGACCAGGTCCTCGGCAACGAGGAGCTGCTGCGCATGACGCTGCCCGCGGTGCGCGGCGACTACAAGGCGGCGGAGACCTACCGCTACCACCCGGGCCCGAAGCTGAAGAGCGCCGTCTACGCGATGATCGGCGACCAGGACCCGATGGTGACCGAGGAGGAGGCGCGCGCCTGGGCCGAGCACACCGAGGGGCCCTTCACCCTCGACGTGTACCGGGGCGGCCACTTCTACCTGGTGGACCACCAGCCCGCGATCCTGAAGAGCCTCGCGGACCGGCTCACCCCCGCCTGAAGCCCGCGGCATCACGACAGTCCCGGGCCAGCCACTCGGTCCGTCCCGGCGAAAGGAGCGTCAGTGACCACAGGAAAACTGCTCGCGGTCAGCGATCAGCACATCGCCCATGAGGAGAACCGCAAGCTCACCGAGGAGATGCGTCCGGGCTCGGACGAGGACTGGCTGATCGTCGCGGGCGATGTCGGCGAGAAGTTCGCCGACATCGAGTGGGCGCTCAAGCTGCTCGCCGGCCGCTTCGCCAAGGTGATCTGGTCGCCGGGCAACCACGAGCTGTGGACCCACCCCCAGGACCCGGTCACCCTGCGCGGGGTGGCCCGCTACGAGGCGCTGGTGGAGATGTGCCGGGGCGCCGGGGTGCTCACCCCGGAGGACCCGTACCCGGTGTGGCAGGACGAGGAGCAACCGGTCACGGTGGCCCCGCTGTTCACCCTGTACGACTACTCCTTCCGGGCGCCCGGCACCCGTACCAAGGAGGAGTCGCTGAAGGTCGCGCACGACTCCGGCATCGTCTGCGCCGACGAGTACCTGCTGCACCCGGACCCCTTCCCCACCCGGGACGACTGGTGCCGGGCACGGATCGCGCTCACCGAGCAGCGCCTGTCCGCGATCGACCCGGCGCACCGGACGGTGCTGATCAACCACTATCCGCTGGTGCGCGACCCCACCCTGGTCCTGCGCTACCCGCAGTTCGCGCAGTGGTGCGGGACCGAGCTGACCGCCGACTGGCATGTGCGCTTCCGGGCCGCCGCGATGGTCTACGGTCATCTGCACATCCCCCGGGTGACCTGGTACGACGGGGTGCGCTTCGAGGAGGTGTCCATCGGCTACCCGCGCGAGTGGCGCCCGCGCCCGCCGCGCGAGCCGCTGCGGCAGATCCTCCCCCAGCCCCCGGCCTGAAGCAGAGACTCCCCGCCGCCCGCGAGGCGGCGGACGTGAGCGAGGAGAATGAGAAGTGATCGAGGAGATACTGCCCGCCCAGGTGGCCTGCGCCTCGTCCTTCGGCGACCTGGCCGAGACCGCCGAGGAGGGGCTCTTCCCCGCCGAGGCCGCCGCGATCGCCAAGGCGGTGGCCAAGCGGCGCGAGGAGTTCACCACGGTGCGCCTGTGCGCGCGCCGGGCGCTCGGTGAACTCGGCCTGCCGCCGGTGCCCTTGGTGCCGGGCAAGCGCGGGGCGACGGTCTGGCCGCAGGGCGTGGTGGGCACGATGACGCACTGCGCGGGATTCCGTGCCGCGGCGGTGGCCCGGGCCGCCGACCTCACCTCGCTGGGCATCGACGCGGAGCCGAACCTGCCGCTGCCCGAGGGCGTCCTGGAGGTGGTCGCACGTCCCGCGGAGACCGCGCGGCTCGCCGAACTGGCCCGTAGCCACCCGGCGGTCTCCTGGGACCGGCTGCTGTTCAGCGCGAAGGAGTCGGTGTTCAAGACCTGGTATCCGCTGACCGGTCTCGAACTCGACTTCGAGGAGGCCGAGTTGGACATCGACCCGGAGGCGGGCACCTTCCGCGCCCGGCTCCAGGTGCCGGGCCCGCTGGTGGCGGGCGAACGCCTCGACGTCTTCGAGGGCAAGTGGCTGGCGCGCCGCGGCTTCGTGGTCACCGCGATCGCACTGGAGGCGGCGGCGAGCGAGAGCTGACGGCCCGGGCGGGGGCCGCCGGTACGGGGGTTCGGGGGTCCGGTTCCCGGCCGCTCAGGACCGGGGCCCCGCCCCGAGCGCGCGGGGCGGGCGTGGCCGTGTACCGGCGGTCCCGGTACCGACGGCGGCGTACGGCTCAGGCGTGCGTGATCTCGGCCATCTCGAAGTCGGCCTTGGCGGCGCCGCAGTCGGGGCAGGACCAGTCGTCCGGGATGTCCTCCCAGCGGGTGCCGGGGGCGATGTCCTCCTCGGGCCAGCCCTCGGCCTCGTCGTAGATGAATCCGCACACCAGGCACTGCCACTTCTTCATGGTTTCCTCAGCCGTTGTCGGAGCCGCTGTCGGAGCCGCTGTCGGGTTCGAAGTCGATCTTCTCGCGCACCCCGCAGTCGGGGCAGCACCAGTCGTCGGGGACGGCGCTCCAGGGGGTGCCCGCGGGGAAGCCCTCGCGGGGCGCGCCCCGGCTCTCCTCGTACCCGTAGTCGCAGACGGGGCAGGTCCAGCGGCTCATGCGGCGGATCCGTAGCGGGTCAGCAGCGCCTCGCGCTTGCCGGGGTGGAGGTTGGCGCGGTTGATGTCGCCGCCGTAGTGGGCCAGTACGCGGTGGTCCATCACCCGGCGCCACAGCGGCG
This sequence comes from Streptomyces physcomitrii, assembly GCF_012273655.1. Lineage (GTDB taxonomy): Bacteria > Actinomycetota > Actinomycetes > Streptomycetales > Streptomycetaceae > Streptomyces > Streptomyces physcomitrii. The sequence goes on from NZ_JAAWWP010000017.1 coordinate 100,161, forward strand.
GGATGTAGGCGAGCACGATCATCCCCGCGTAGCCGGTGGGGAGTTCGGGCGCCTCCTCGAAGTGGCGCAGGGCCTGGTAGCGGCGGGTCGGGTTGGCGTGGTGGTCGCTGTGCCGCTGGAGGTGGTAGAGGAAGACGTTGCTGGCGACGTTGTCGCTGTTCCAGCTGTGCCGGGGCGCGCAGCGCTCGTAGCGTCCGCTCTCGGTGTGGCGGCGCAGCAGCCCGTAGTGCTCGGTGTAGTTGATGACCTCCAGGAGGCTGAAGCCGAAGACCGCCTGGAGGGCGAGCCAGGGCAGCAGTCCGGGGCCGAAGGCGAGGACCAGGGCGCCGAAGAGGACCGCGGACATCGCCCAGGCGTTGAGGACGTCGTTCCGCGGCGACCAGGGGCTCTTGCCGAGGCGTTCCATGCGCTTCTTCTCCAGGCGCCAGGCCGAGCGCAGGCTGCCGGAGACGGTACGCGGCCAGAAGGCCCAGAAGCTCTCGCCGAGGCGGGCGCTGGCCGGGTCCTCCGGGGTGGCGACGCGGACGTGGTGGCCGCGGTTGTGCTCGATGAAGAAGTGCCCGTAGCAGGTCTGGGCGAGCGCGACCTTGGACAGCCAGCGCTCCACGGACTCCTTCTTGTGCCCGAGTTCGTGGGCGGTGTTGATGCCGATGCCCGCGACGCCGCCGAGGGTGATGGCCAGGCCGAGCCTGCCCTGGAAGGAGAGGCCGCCGTGGGTGAGCAGCCAGCAGCCGAAGACCAGGCCCGCGTACTGCACCGGCAGGTAGAGGTAGATGCACCAGCGGTAGTAGCGGTCCCGCTCCAGCCAGGCCGTGGCGCTCTCGGGCGGGTTGGCGCTGTCCTTGCCGAAGAGGATGTCCACGACCGGGAAGATCACATAGAGCAGGAGGATCCCGGTCCACCACAGCAGACCGAGCCCGGTGGCCTCGACGAGTGCCCAGGCGATGAAGGGGAACAGGGGGACGACCAGGCCGATGAGCCAGAGGTAGCGCTTGGGATCGCGCCAGGTGACGTCGGTCGCGGTGTCCGGACCGCCGGTCGTTGACATGACCGTCTCACTTTCACTGGACACTTTTCCGGTGGGGTGTCCAGAACGTAGGCACTACCCCACTGAGCGTCAATACCTTTGACAAGTATGGAGTCGATAGGGTGGGAACACGATGACTACCTTTCGGGAGAACGTCCGATCCCTCCTGCGAGAACGGGTACTGGACGCCGCCTACGAACTCGTGACCGCCCAGGGCTGGGCGGGCCTCAGGCTCGCCGCGATCGCCAGGAAGGCCGGGATCAGCAGGCAGACGCTCTACAACGAGTTCGGCTCCAAGGACGCCGTCGGACGGGCCCTGGTGGAGCGCGAGGCGGAGCGCTTCCTGGTCGGCATCGAGCGCGAACTGCGGCCGCACGGAAGCGACTTGGAGTCCGCCGCCGCGGCCGGTGTCGGCTTCACCCTGCGCGAGGCCGCCGACAACGGCCTGATCAAGGCCATCCTCACCTACGCCCGCACCGGCGACGAGGACCTCCTCGCCTATCTGACCACCCGGCCGGAGCCGGTCTTCAACACGGCCATCGCCATGCTGGAGGCCTACGCCGAGGAGCACTGGTCCGAGGTCGAGCCCGAGTGGCGCGGCCTCGCGGTGGAGACCATCGTGCGGCTGACCGTCAGCCATATCGTGCAGCCCGGCAGCTCCCCCGAGGAGTCGGCCCGGCGGATCGCCCGCATCACCACCCGGGTCGCCGGCTTCCCGGTCGACTGACCGCCCGGGCCTCCCGGCACCCGGCGATTCGCCACCCTCCGCACCCGCCCCACTCCCCTCCGTGCGCACGCCCTCTTTCCTGCCCCGGTCCGGACGGGCTCGAACCACCCAGGCGGCAGTAAAATCGACAAGCGATGACATCTCGGGCGGATCCCCTGGGTTCCGGCCGGGATGCCGGGTACCGGAGGCCTCCGCCGACTCCCTGCGGCGAGCACTCCGGGGGCGCCCACCACGAGGTGCGTACCGGCGGCGGGCAGCCCGCCCCGGCGGCACCGGTCATCGAGGCGAGAGAGGTGCAGCCATGACCCGAGCCGGGGACACCGCCGCCGAGGAGCAAGGGCGCGTACCGGTCGGGCCCGCGCCGGGGCCGAGACACCGGGTGGTGATCACCGGGCTGGGGGCGGTCACCCCGCTCGGGCCCTCCGTGGCCGAACTCTGGCAGGGCATGCTGGAGGACCACTGCGGGGTGCACACCCTGATCGACGAGGAGTTCGCGGACCAGCCGGTGCGGATCGCCGCCACCGCGCCCGACCCGGCCCCGCTGCTGCCCCGTTCGCGGGCGCGGCGGATGAACCGGGCCGCGCAGTTCGCGGTGCTCGCCGCCCGGGAGGCCTGGCGGGACGCCGGTCTCGACCCCGAGGGCACCCTGGCCGGCGGGCTGCTCGCACACCGCGTCGGGGTGTCGATGGGGACCATCATCGGCGGCACCCCGGTGATGGTGGCCAGCGACCGCAAGCTGCGCGAGAAGGGCCCGCGCGGGGTCTCACCGCTCACCAATCCGATGACCGTCCCCTCGCAGGCCGCCTCGCAGATCTCCCTGGACCTGCACATCACCGGCGAGGCCCGCACCGTCACCAGCGCCTGCGCCTCCGGGACCGAGGCCATCGGCCAGGCCGTCGACCGGATCCGGCACGGGCATCTCGACGTGGTGGTCGCGGGCGGCGCCGAGGCCGTCATCACCCCGGTGGTGATGGCCTCCTTCGCCGCGATGCGGGCGCTGTCCACCCGCAACGACGACCCCGCCGCGGCCTCCCGCCCCTTCGACCGCAACCGGGACGGCTTCGTCTGCGGGGAGGGCGCGGGCGTACTCGTCCTGGAGTCCGAGGAGCACGCCAGGGCCCGCGGGGCGCGGATCTACTGCGAGGCCGCGGGCTGGGGCCTGTCCGCGGACGCCCACCACATCGCGGCGCCGGACGCCACCGGCGCCGGGGTCGCCCTCGCCCTGCGCCGGGCCCTGCACGACGCCGGGACCGACGCCTCGGCGGTCGCCCATGTGAACGCGCACGCCACCGCCACCGTCGAGGGGGACCGCGCGGAGGCGCTCGCGCTGTGCGAGGTGCTGGACGGGCAGACCGCCTACGGCGCGGTGCCGATCACCGCCAACAAGGGCCACTTCGGCCATATGCAGGGCGCGGCGGGCGGCGTGGAGGCCATCGTCACCGCGCTCACCCTGCACCACGGGGTCATCCCGCCCACGCTCGGCTGCGAGGAGCCGGAGGAGGGCCTCGGCCTGGACGTGGTGACCGGCGCGGCGCGCGCCCTGCCCGAGGCGGCCGACATCGCCCTCAGCAACTCCTTCGGCTTCGGCGGGCACAACGCGGTGCTGGCGCTGCGGCGCACCGGCTGAGCGGGGCCGGGTCCGCGACCGGCCCGCGTCCGCGGGGCTCCCGGACGCGGGCGTGGGGCCGCCCCGGTCTCCCGGGACGGCCCCACGCGCGAGGAGCAGAGACTCAGTGGCGGTGCCGGTCGAAGTAGTCGGGCTGGGTCTGGACGTTCAGCTCGTCCAGGCGCACGCCCTTGGCCGGATCCGTACGGCGGTCGTCGAGCTTCAGCACGTCGAAGCCCATCGACATGTCGTTGGAGTAGATGTAGCCGTTGTAGTAGTACGCGGACCAGGAGCCGCCGACGGAGAGGGTGTCCGTGGAGAGCGGGCCGCGCTCGAAGTACGCGATCTCCTTCGGACGGGAGGAGTTGGTGAAGTCCCACACCGAGACGCCGCCCTGGTACCAGGCCTGGACCATCAGGTCCTTGCCCTTGACCGGGATCAGCGAGCCGTTGTGCGCCACGCAGTTCTCGGTGTCCGCCTGGGCCCGGGGGATCTTGTAGTAGCTGCGGAAGGAGAGCTTGCGCTTGTCGCCGCGGCCGGTGACGTCGTAGATGCCGTCCGCGCCGCGGTCGGGGCCCACCTCGTCGTTGCAGGTGGCCGCGCCACCGCCGCCGAGCTCGTCGGTGAACACCACCTTGTCGGCACGCTGGTTGAAGGTCGCCGAGTGCCAGAAGGCGAAGTTGACGTTGTCCTGGACCCGGTCGATGACCCGGGGGCGCTCCGGGTTCCTGATCGAGAAGAGGATGCCGTCGCCCATGCAGGCCCCGGCCGCGAGGTCCTCGGACGGCAGCACGGTGATGTCGTGGCAGCCGGTGGTCTTGGAGACGCCCGGGTTGGTCGGGTCACCGGGGTTGCCGCCGCCGTCGGGACCCTCACCGGGGAAGAGCACCGGGAAATCGATCACGGCGGCCTTCTGCGGGGCCTTGCGCGGGACCTTGATCACCGAGATGCCGTCGTGCGGCGGCTTGCAGTCGGGGAAGGTGTCGCTCGGCCCGTACGAGGAGACATAGACGTAGACGTTCCTGCGCTCCGGCACCAGGGTGTGGGTGTGCGAACCGCACGCCGTCTCCACCGCGGCGACGTACTTCGGGTTCGCCTTGTCGCTGATGTCGAAGACCTTCATGCCCTCCCAGGACGACTTCTCGGTCGCCGGCTGGGTGGCGCTGGCGCAGGAGTTGTCGCTGCGCGAGGAGTCCGTGGACAGGAACAGCAGATCGCCCGAGACGGAGATGTCGTTCTGCGAGCCGGGGCACAGCACCTGGGCCACGGTCCGCGGGCGCTTCGGGTTGCTGATGTCGAAGACGCGGAAGCCGTCGTAGTTGCCCGCGAAGGCGTACTTGCCCTGGAAGGCCAGGTCCGAGTTGGTGCCCGGCAGCGCCTCCTTGGGGATGTTCGCGAGGTGCTGGATGTTGTCGGAGTGGTCGACGACGCCCGGGCCGGGAATGTCGCCCTTCTCGATGGCCGACCTGGTCTTCGCCGCGTCGCTCCGCGAGACCGCGGAGGGGCTCTTCGGGCTGTCTCCGGGGTCGGGGGTGGCCACGGCGGGCGCTGCGGTGAGCAGCCCGGCCAGGAGGCCGGCCGCGGCGGCGACGGTCGCCAGCCGTCTGCGCCGGGTGCGGGGGGTGGGTGACAGGTTCACTGCGGTCTCCTCTGTCTCCATTCGGGGTGGAATGCTTGGAGGACACCCGCAGTATCGTCATGTGCACGCTGAAATCAACAGGTGGCAACGTCCTCGACACGAGGACTTGTTGTTCTCCCCCTCCCTGGAAGCGCCCAGATCAGGACAGACTCGCAGTACGCTCCAACTCCCCCCGCAGCACAGGAGGTTGCCGTGTCCCACCGCTCCCAGGCCCGCTCGCCGCGGCCGCACCGGAGACCGAGCCGGGCGGCCGCGGCGGCCGCGGTGCTCGCCGTCGTCCTCGCCCTCGCCGGATGCGAGTCGGACGGCGAGGGCAAGGCCCGGGGCGGCTCGGGGAGCCCCTCGGTGATCGCGCCGGGCAAGCCGGGTGAGGCGGCCGAGACGCTGGACCCGAAGGAGGCGGCGGAGCGCAAGTCCGACGACCGGCCCAACTCGGCCGACTTCCGGTACGCGCAGATGATGATCACGCACCACGCGCAGGCACTGGAGATGACCCGGCTCGCCCCGAAGCAGGCCGGGCAGGCGAAGGTACGCCGTCTCGCCGCCCGGATCTCCGCCGCCCAGGGCCCCGAGATCGAGGCCATGGAGGGCTGGTTGACCCGGCACGGCGGGCCGCGTGAGGACGCGCACGCGCACCACCACGACATGCCGGGCATGGCGAGCGAGGCCCAGCTGAAGAAGCTGCGCGCCGCCGAGGGCGAGAAGTTCGACGCCCTCTTCCTGAAGCTGATGATCACGCACCACGGCGGCGCCCTCACCATGGCCACCGAGGTGCAGTCCGAGGGCAACAACATCCAGATCGAGGAGATGGCCACCGATGTGGTCGCCCAGCAGACCTCCGAGATCAACCGGATGCGGGACATGTCCTGAGCCGCTGCCGCCGGTCGGGGGCGGCCGGGCGGCGGCCGGATCCCGCCGCGCTCACGCCGCCCGGGCCGGGTCGACGCCCTCCACCTCGAAGGTCACCAGGTCCTCGTAGCACCACCACCAGCGCTCGCCCGGCTCGTAGGAGCGGATCAGGGGGTGGCCGCTGGACTCGTGGTGCGCGGTGGCGTGCTTGTTCTTCGAGGAGTCGCAGCAGCCGACGTGCCCGCAGATCTGGCACTCGCGCAGATGGACCCAACTGTCGCCCAGCTCAAGGCATTCGGGACAGGAGTCGGGGCTGTCCGGGGTGACCTCCCGCACCTGGTCGAGGTGCGAGCAGACCAGATTGTCTCCGGGGGTGTTCATCCTTCAGGCCTCCTTCGCGCGGGGGCCCGGCGCCCCGCGTCCCGTGGCACGCGGGAAGTCCCGCGCCACACCGGCACCCGCTTCCACGGTCCCACCGCACCGCCGCTTGTCAAACGCTGCGGGGTGGTCCCCCGCCGCCGGGAGGCTCAGTCGGCGCCGAGCCAGCTCATCGCGCCGGTCACCAGCGCCCCGATGCCGGTGGGCAGCGCGGTGCGCAGGTCGACCGTGAAGCGGGGGCTGTGGTTGGCGGGCAGCGCGGCCATCTTCTCGGCCGCGGTGGACCCGGGGGCGGCCGACCAGGCGGCGGGGCCCACCGCGCCCAGCATCCAGTAGCAGAGCGCGATCCCCTCCTCGCCGTGCAGCGCGCGGCCCGCGTCCCCGTAGAGCGCGAAGTCCTCGGTGGCCAGGGTCGGCGGCCACATCGCCACCCGCTCGTGGCCGTAGTGGCGTACATGGGCCTCGCGCACCCGGGCGGTGGCCGCCGGGTCCGGGTGGGTGAGCGGGGAGGAGGAGGTCCGGGTGATCTCCGGTTCGCGGGGGCAGCCGGAGGCGGCGCACTCGGCGCGCAGCACCCGCTCCACCGCGGCCACCGCCCGCTCCAGCGACTCCGGGCCCACCGCCCTGACGGTCAGTCCCAGCCGGGCGCTGCCGGGGATCACATTGGCCCGCTCCCCCGCGTGGAAGGAGCCCACCGAGACCACCACCTGCTCGGCGGGGGCGCACTCGCGGGCCACCACCCCCTGGAGTCGGGTCACCGCGGAGGCGGCCGTGAGCACCGGGTCGACCGCCAGATGCGGGGCGCCCGCGTGCCCGCCGGTGCCGTGCACCACCACGTCCAGGGTGACGCTGCCCGCGGTCATCGGTCCGTAGCCGTGCGCCAGCATCCCGCCCGGCAGCGGGGCGCTGTGCTGGGCGAGGACCGCTTCGGGGCGCGGGAAGCGGCGGTAGAGGCCGTCGGTGAGCATGGCCCGGGCGCCCTCCAGGGTCTCCTCGGCGGGCTGGCCGAGGACGACGAGGGTGCCCCGCCAGGACTCCCGGGCCCGGGCGAGGAGCACCGCGGCGCCGGCCGCCGCGCCGAGGTGCAGGTCGTGGCCGCAGCTGTGCGCCGCCTCGCCGGTGGCGGCATAGGGCAGGCCGGTCTCCTCCCGGCCGGGCAGGGCGTCCAGCTCGGCGCGCAGCCACACGGTGGGGCCCGGGCCGTTCTCCAGTACGCCGACCACTCCCGTGCCGCCGACCTGAGGGGTCGTCAGCAGGCCTTCGGCATCGAGGAGTTCGGCGAAGCGGGCGGCGGTACGGGTCTCCTGGCCGGAGAGCTCGGGGTGCTGGTGGACGTCGAGGCAGAAGGCGGTCAGCGGGCGCAGCGCCGCGCCGAGTCCTTCGAGGACCGTCCCGGTCGCGGCGTCGGGTGCTGCTGCGGCGTTCATGGGGACATCGTCCACGGCCGGGCCGCGGGGCCGGACGGCAGGCCGCTGACAGAAGGTGTCAGTGAGGTGTCAGCGGGACGCCGGGCCTCCTGTCGGCGGCGGGGGGTGGAATGCGGTTGTGGCACCACGGACCTCCGGGATCCCTCCCGGGGGCCGCTCGTACCCCAAGGAGTCATCATGGAGAAGACGCCGCTCGCCTCCCTCGCGGACGAGATCCTGGAGCTCGAGTCGGAGACCTTCGAGATCTCGGACTACTCGGACGCGAGCGAGGTCGTTCTCGCCGGTTCGACGAGCTGCAGCTCGACCTCGACCTGCTCCTCGACCACCAGCACCACCTCCTGCAGCGCCTGAGCCCTCCGCTCGCGCAGCACAGACGTTCGCCCCGGTTCTCCGCGGAACCGGGGCGAACGCCCTTTTGCGGGGCGGGAGTCGGGCGGGCCCGACTCCCGTCTCAGTCCTGCTGCTCCGCCACCGGCTCGGTCTCCACCCGTACCGAGTCGGCGAGCTTGCGGCCGAGGTCCCGGGCCTCCTCGGGGGTGTCCGCGCCGACCACGATGACGCCCATCCGGTCCTCCACCGAGCGCGGCGCCGGGATGATGTCGCCCTCGGCGACCCGGAGTTCGGCGTAGAGCACGGCGGGGTGGGCCAGCACCTCGTCCCAGCCGTGCACCGAGACGACCCGGCCCGGCTGCGGGGTGAGGAAGCGGGCCGCGGAGCCCTTGACGGGGGCGAGCGCGGCGCGGTCGACCGGCAGGCCGAGGGCGTCGTCGAAGACCAGGCCGAACCACTCCAGGCCGGGCACCACGTGCCTCAGCATCCGGTGGATCCAGCCGCCCGCGTTGCGGACGTGGAACTCGCCGAGCACCACGCCGTCCTCGGTGGCCCACAGCTCGACGTGGAACTGCCCGTAGCGCAGGTCCAGGGCGGTCAGCGCCGCGGTCACCTCCCGGACGATCTCCGCGCGCAGCTCCTCCGGGACGATCGCCGGGATGACGTACTCGGTCTCGAAGAAGTACGGCGGCGGCAGCTTCTCCTTGTCGGTGACGGCCAGCGCGTGCGGCTCACCGCCGAGGAAGACGCCCTCGACGCTGTACTCGCGGCCCTCGACGTACTGCTCGACGATGAACGGCTCGCCCGCCTCGGGGAGGAAGGCGACCGCGGCGTCCAGCTCCTCGGGCCCGGAGATCTTGCTGACGCCCTCGCTGCCCATGGCGTCCCGGGGCTTCACCACCCAGGGGCCCTTGTGCTCGGCGAGGAAGGCGGCGGCCTCGGCCGCGGTGGTGCAGACCCGGAAGGCGGGCTGCCGGAAGCCGCGCTCGGCGAGGGCGGCGCGGGCGGCGTCCTTGGTGCGCACCCGGTGCACCGCGGCCGGGGTGTTGCCGGGGCGGCCCAGGGCGTCGGCGACCTCGGCGACCGCCTCCTGCGCCATCTCCCGTACGCCGAAAACGACGTCGAACTGCTCGCCCGCGGCGAGCTGTTCACGGGCCCAGGCGGCGCTGGCGCCCCGCTCGGAGAAGTCGACGGCGCTGACCGCGTCGGCCTGCTCGCTGATGGTGGGGGTCGCCGCGAGGGTGGCCTCCTGGTTGGTCACATGCACGCTCAGGCCCCGCTTGCGGGCCTCGGTTATCGCGTGCGTGACGACGTCGACCGCGAGGGTCGCGTCACCCGCACCGCCGACGAAGAGCAGCTTGCGGTGGGTGGGATCGGACATTCGGTGCTCCTGCGGGATGCGGGTACGGTCCGCGCGCGGGGCACCGCCGCCGGGCCCCGGTGCGGGGCGCGCGGCGGGTGGTCCCCCGGGCGGTTCTTCGGTCGGGGCGGCGGCCGGCCCCGCGGTGCGGGGCGGCCGACTCCCTTGTGGTCGGGTGGAGTTGGGCGTTCGACGGGCTCGGAAGTCCTACGGTACGGCGGTCAGGAGGCGGCGGGCGGGGTGAGCAGCAGCTTGCCCGAGGTCTCGCGGCCCTCCAGGAGGCGGTGCGCGGTGGCCGCCTCGGCGAGCGGGAGGCGCCGGTGGATCAGCGGGCGCAGCACCCCCGCGGCGAGCGCGTCGAAGACCGCGGCCGACCCGGCGCGCAGCGTGGCGGCGTCGTACAGGTGGTCCCGCATGGTGGGCCGGGTCAGGTACAAGGAGCCGCCGCCGCGCAGGAGTTCGACGTCCAGCGGGGGCACGGGGCCGCTGGAGAGACCGCAGAGCGCGAGCAGTCCGCGGCGGCGCAGACTGCGCAGGCTTGCCTCGTAGGTGGCGGCGCCGACCGAGTCGTAGACGACGTGCGCGCCCTCGCCGCCGGTGATCTCGCGCACCCGCTCGTCGAAGGAGTCGTAGCCGACGGCGTGCCGGGCGCCCGCCTCGCGGGCCGCCTTCTCCTTCTCCGGGCTGGAGGTCACCGCGATCACGGTGGCCCCGCGGTGCGCGGCGAACTGCACCAGGAAGCGGCCGAGTCCGCCCGCGGCGGCGAGTACGACGACGGTGTCGCCCTCGGCCACCGGGTGCGTCTGGTGGGTGAGGTAGTGCGCGGCGAGCCCCTGGAGGAGCACCGCGGCGGCCTGTTCGAGGGGTACCGCCTCGGGCACCGGGACCAGCTTCTCGGCGGCGACCGCGGTGTACTCGGCGTAGGCGCCGAGCCCGGAGGCGTAGGCCACCCGGTCGCCCGGGGCGAAGCCCGCCACCTGCGGGCCGACCGACTCGACCACGCCCGCGCCCTCCTGTCCGGGCACGAGCGGGGCCGGGGCGGGGTAGCTGCCGTCGCGGTAGTAGACGTCGATGTAGTTGACGCCGACCGCCGTGTTGCGCACCAGGACCTGGCCGGGGCCCGGCCGCGGGACCTCGGTCTCCTCGGCGAGGAGGGCGTCCGGGCCGCCGGGCTTGTGCACACGAATCGACTGCATGTCAGGCTCCTGCTGGGAAAAGAGGATCACTCGCGACGGCGCCCACGATGCCACTTCCGGCATCCCGTTGTCCCTCGCACCCGGCCGCGGTCACCGGGGCGCGCCGGGGGTGTCGAAGGCGGTCAGGAAGTAGTTGATGTCGGCGGTCAGACCGCGGACCATCTCGCCGAGTTCCTCGCCGCCGCCGGTGGCGAGGGCCTGTTCGTTGCGCCGCTTGAGGGTGTCGGAGAGCGGCAGCCCGCCGGTGGCCTGGTAGCGGATCGCGCCGTCGGGGGCGCGCCGCGGGATCACCTCGGACAGGGCGTAGCGGCTGGCGCTGAAGGGGATGTCCAGGCGCCCGGAGGCGAAGGACTCCACGATGGCGGGCAGCAGTTCGGGCGCGGCGAGGACCGGTTCGACGATCTCGGCCACCTCGCGCAGGATCCACTCCCGCTCCTCGGCGATCCGGTCCTCGTCCAGCCGGAGGCAGGAAAGCAGCGGGGAGTTGGCGCGCGCGGCGAGGACGAGGCCGTCGATATTGGCCCGGGTGTCGGGGATCCCGTACGCCTCCTGGTAGGTCTTGGTGATCAGCTTGGTGGCCCCGCCGAGCCGGGCGACCAGGGCGCCGTAGAGGATCAGGTCCTCGGCGTCGCCGCGGTCCTTGGGGAAGGGCCCCATGTACTCGTGCAGGACGGCGTGCACCTCGGTGCCCTCGGGCAGATAGCGCGCCGCGAGCTCCGGGACGGTGCGCAGCGCGGCCACGTCCTGCTCGCAGTGGCCGCCCTGGGGGTAGGCCACCGAGATGCACCTGACCCCCTCGCGGGCGGCGGCCACCGCCTCCAGGACGCTGATCGCGAGGCTGATGGAGGGCGGGACGAGCACCGCGGTCAGGGTGCCGAACAGCTCCCGGTCGATGACCAGGCCGAGTTCGGCGAGTTCGCCGCAGCGCCGGTCCACGTCCCGCCAGGCCGCCAGGGACTCGCTGAGCGGTACGGCCTTGGAGTACGGCAGGTTGTAGGAGATGCCGCCGCCCTCGAAGGAGGTGATGCCGGAGGCGACGGCGGTCTCGAAGAGCAGCCGGGCGTCGGGGGATCCGTGCCGGATCTCCAGGGGCACGCCGACCGATTCGTTCAGCTGCCGGCCGCGCTGCCAGCCGTGGGTGACGAGCGGGTAGCCGTTCAGGTCGGCCGGGTTCCTGCGCAGCGCGGCCTCGGCCTTGTCGAAGCGCTTGAGCCGGGTGTGCGAGTCGATGGTCAGCGAGAGGATGTCGGGGTTCCCGTGCCGCTCCAGGTCCTGGAGCAGGGTGGTCATCTGGACGTGCGAGCCGACCCCGCAGCGCGGCTGCAGGGCGACCCGCCCCCGCGCCCGGGCCTCGCCGAGCACCTCGGCCGCGGTGGGCTTGCCCAACTCCCGTACGTAGGCGACCGATTCGGCGAGCGAGGGCAGGGGGGCCACCGCCTGGGCGGCGACCCCCGGACCTTCGCCGACCGGGGGGAGCGCGGTTCTCTCGCTGTCCGGCTGGTGGCTCATGAGGCGACGGGCAGGGGTTCCGCCACCGGGGTGCGCAGCCGGTCCAGGGTGGCGGGCAGCTCCTCGGGGTCGAAGAGCACCACGTCGACACCGAGGCCCTTGAGCCGCTCGATGTCGTTGCTGTCCTTGTGGCTGCCGACGGAGAGGTTGCCGCCCACGATCACCGGGCAGGCCAGCTGCCCGGCCCGCCGTGCCTCGGGCAGTTCCTGGAGGTCCTCGTAGGCGTGGCCGTTGAGGCTGCCGATGATGACGGCCTCGGCCCAGGGGTGTTCGGCGTGCGCCTCGGCGAACTCGCCGACCGTGGTGCAGGTGCCGAGGTTCACGACATGGAATCCCTGGGCGCGCAGCGCGTGCGCGATCAGGTGGTTGGCCACCACATGGCTGTCGCTGGCGGCGACCCCCAGGATGACCGTCCGGGTTCTGGGCTCGGCGGAGCCGGCGGACTGCGGACCACTTTCGTACGGCATGGAAACCCCCGTCGCGGAGAGAGCGGAGAGTGCGGTGCTGAGACGGACGGACTGAGAGAAGACGATCGGTGAAGAGAAGAGAAAAAAGCGGAGGAGAGGAGAGCAGGGATCGGAGGGGAAGGGGCGGGCAGTGGGCAGCCGGGCGCGGACTCGGGGGCGCACCCGGCTGAACTCCCCGGGCTAGCCGATGAGTTCGCGGAACCGGCCCGCGTGGAAGACCAGCGGGCCGGCCGAGTCGGTCAGCGCCCCCGCCACCGTTTCGGCGACCACCAGCTCGTGGTCGCCGGCCGGGTGGATGTCGGTGATGCGGCAGTCCAGCCAGCCGAGCCCGTCCGCCGGGAGCGGGTGCCCGGCGGAGGTCAGCCCCCACTGGCGTCCGGCGAAGCGCTCGGCTCCGTGCGTGGCGAACAGGCGGCACAGGTCCGCGTGCTGGTCGCCGAGGATGGTCACCGCGAAGCCTCCGGTCTCCCGGATCGCGGGCCAGGTGGTGGAGGTGTGCGCGGCGCACAGGGCGACCAGGGGAGGTTCGAGGGAGACCGAGGTGAAGGAGTTCACCGCCATCCCCGCGGGTCCTTCCTTGGTCTGCGCGGTCACCAGCACGACGCCCGTGGTGAACCGGCCGAGGATGTCGCGAAACGAACGCTGCTCCAGCATCTGTCTTCCACTCAATCCGGGCTGGACGTGGACGTCCGGCGGTGACGGGTGAGGTCTCGGTGCCGCGCCGGACGGGCCGGCGCGGCGGGCGGAGATCAACGGGCCCTTGCGGTCCGTTACTTGGCGCGCTGGGCGATGGCGAAGTCCACCGCTTCCCGGGGGCGGGAGACCGCGCCGTTGATCTGCGGCGCCACGTAGCGGGCGAGCAGTTCCAGGCTGCGGTTGGTGTTCTCCCAGGAGGTCCAGTCGGCGACGTAGACGAGCAGGGTGCCGAAGCCGCCGGTGGCCTCCTGCATCCGGCGGATGCCGTCGACCACGTCCTCGACCGAGCCGACCAGGGCGCCCCCGGCCTCGACGCGGTCCTCCAGGGCCTTCTCGCGGGAGGCACCGGGGCTGAGCACGTCCCGTCCCGCGGCCTTGCCGAAGTACTCGAAGAGCCAGCGGTCGTAGCCCTCGCGGACCTCGTCGAAGGCCTGCTTGCGGGTCTCGCCGACGTGCACCGGCAGCGCCACCCGCCAGGCGTCGCGGTCGAGGGTCTGGCCGTACTCCTCGGCGGCCTCCTGGGCGTGCTTCCACTGCCCGGCGAGGCCGATGTGGTCCGGGGCGCCCGGGGTCATCAGCGCGAAGGGCAGCGCGAAGGAGGTCATGCTCAGGCCGTACTGGCCGATGAGGCGGGGGCTGGTGACCGAGGTGCCGCTGGTGGCCACCGCGATCTCGATGCCCTGGGGGCTGAACCGCGGCAACTGCAGCTTGGCGTCGCGCAGTTCGAACCAGTCGGTCTTCTGCGTGATGCGCTCCTCGCCGTTGACGAGTTCGAGCACGGTGGGCAGGGCCTCGTCGAGGCGCTTGCGCTGCACCTTGGGGTCGAGGCCGAAGGTGGCCGCGTCGAAGGGCACGCCGGGGCCGACGCCGAGGATGTAGCGGCCGCGGGTCAGGTGGTCGAGGTGGACGGCCCGGCTGGCGACGTGGAAGGGGTGGTGCCCGGAGAGCGGGGTGACCCCGTGCGCGAGCTTGATCTGCGTGGTGCGCTGCGAGGCCGCGGCGATCATCGTCTCCGGCGCGCCGACGAGCCCCCAGCCCAGCGTGTGGTGCTCGCCGAACCAGACCTCGTCGTAGTTCAGCCGGTCCGCGTGGTCGACCAGGTCGAGATTGCGCCTGATGGCCAGGTGCGGATCCTGTCCGGTCTCGTGGACCGGGGACAGGAAGAGACCGATACGGCTGTGCACAGCTTTCCTCCGTGGGGTGGATGGAACGGAAGGGTGTACGGATGGGAGGGGGCGGGGCCCGGGCGGTGCGGGGCGCCGCCCGCCGGGCGGGCGGCGCCGGCCGCTACTGGTCGACGCGGTAGACGAGGTCCTTGAGCACGCGGACCTTCTCGTAGTCCGCGGTGAGCTGCTCGTGGTGGGGGCCCGTCAGGAAGATCTTCATCGAGGTGGTCATCAGGTCGTTGGTGGGGTTGATGCGGGCGCCGGGCGCATAGCGCGGGGCGGCCTGGAAGACGCTCTCCAGTCCCTGCATCTCCGCGACCGCGGCACTGTCCACCGCGCTGACGATGCCGTCGAGCACGGTGGGGGCGTTGTAGACGTAGGCGTGCTGGCGCTTGGTGTAGACGCCGCCGGAGAACCGTGCGAGGAAGGCGTCGGGGTCCGCGTAGGCCAGCGCGGACAGGGCGGCCTGGTTCTGGCCGAGGGCCACGTCGTGGAAGCCCGGGTTGAGGTTGCCGTTGAGCCGGGTGCCGATCTCGACGAGGGTGGGGCCCTCCGCGGTGACGATGACCTCGGCGTGGGCGGGGCCCCACTCGACGCCGAGCGCCTTCAGCACCTCGTCCACATAGGCGACGAGGTCGGCGGCGGGCTCCTGGTCCTCGGCGAGCAGGATGTCCCGGTTGTAGATCCGCTGGCCCGAGTCGAGGAGCGTCTTCTCGTACTCCCAGATGCCGCAGGCGTAGCGGTGCCCCCGGCAGCTGACGGTGTCGACGATGTACTCGGTGCCCTCCAGATACGACTGGGCGAGCACCTCGGTGTTGGCGGCGCCGAAGATGTTGTGCCCGTCCAGGATGCGCTCGGCGGCCGCACGCACCTCGGCCCCGTCCCGGCAGATGAAGACGCTGTCCGAACCGGCCGAGCTGAGCGGCTTGACCACCGCCGGGAAGCCGCCCTCCCGCTCTGCCCAGTCGACGAGGGCGGCGGGGTCCGCGCTCTTGAACTGGCGGGCGCAGCGCACCCCCGCGCGGCGGAGGGTCTCGATCATCTCGTACTTGTCGCGCCGGGCCGGGGAGAGGCGGGTGCCGTTGCTCTTGACGCCGAGGGCCTCGCTGAGCGCGTCGGCGAGCCGTACCGCGGACTCCTGCCCCGGCACCACGCAGACCGGGTCGAGCGGGGCGAGGCGCGCGGCGAGGGAGTCCACGTCGCCGTCGACGATGTTCTCGGCGTACGCGGTGAGGTCGGGGGCCAGCATGCTCGGGATCAGCTCGGGGGTGCTCTGGACGTGGATCACCCGCGCACCGGCCGCGGCGAAGGCCGCGGGGTAGAAGTTCCCGGCGGAGTACCCGTCGACCACGACCGCGGTCGGTTTGTCACTGGTGCCACTCATACTCGTCCCTTTGAGAGTCCGCTTGTGTGCTGAGAGTCCGCCCCGGGTGTCCGCGGGCCGCCGGGGGCCGGTCAGTCGCGGGGGGTGTCCGCGATGAAGCGCGCGAGGCGGGCGATGCCCTCGCGGATGGCCTCGGGGGCCAGGTTGCTGAAGCCGAGCCTGATCTCGCGGTAGCCGCCGCCCTCGATGTGGAACATGCTCATCGGCGCCCAGCTGACCCCGTAGTCCCGCGCGGAGCGCTCCATCTTGGCGAGGTCCGCGGTGAAGGGGACCCGCAGGGTGAGGAAGAAGCCGCCGCGCGGTTCGTTCCAGCTGACCCCGTGCTCCTCGTGCCGCTCGGCGGGGAAGTGCCCGGCGAGCGCGTCGAGCACGGTGTCCAGGCGCTCCAGGTAGACGGCGGCCAGCTCGCGGGTGGCCGGGCGCAGGGTGTAGTCGTTCTCGACCAGGATGCCGCCGATGACCGCCTGCGAGAGCGAGGAGGAGCCGACGCTGTACATGGCCTTGGCCTTGGACAGCTCCTGGGCGAGCAGCCGGGTGGTGCCCTCCGCGTCGGTGACCGGCTGGTCGGCGACCAGATAGCCGAGGCGGGCGCCGGGGAAGGCGGACTTGGCGAAGGAGCCCAGGTAGATCACATTGCGCGTGGTGTCCAGGGACTTGAGGGTGGGCAGCGTCTCGCCGTCCCGCGCGAAGAGTCCGTACGGGTTGTCCTCCAGGAGGATCAGCTCCTCCTCGGCGGCGACCTGGAGCAGGCGGCGCCGGGCCTCCAGCGGGATCACCGTGCCGGAGGGGTTGGAGAAGTCGGGGACCAGGTAGAGGGCGACGGCGCGCTTGCCCTCGGCGCGCAGGGCCCGCGCGCTCTCGCGCACCGTCTCGGGGTCGAGCCCGTCGGGGCCGCTCTCCAGGATTCCGCGCACCGGGATGTCGAGCATGCGGGCGGCGCCGCGGATGCCGACGTAGGCGGGCGAGACGGTGAGCAGGACCTCGTCGGGCGAGGAGAACAGGCCGCGCAGGGCGACCAGCGCGGCCTCCTGGTAGCCGTGGGTGATCATGATGGAGCCGGGCGGGGCATCGATGTCCTCGTCCCGCTTCAGCATCAGGGCGACCTCGTCCTGGATGAAGCCGTTGACCGGGCCGTACTGGAAGAGCGTCCTGGTGATGCGCTCCTCGGGCAGGCCCTTCTCCCGCAGGTGCTTCACATAGCGCTCGAGGTGGAAGCTGAGGGCGGCCAGGTCGTGGTTGCCGTCGTAGGGGGCACCGGAGGAGAAGGAGAGCGCCTCGGGGAAGCGCATCGCGGTCTCGCTGAGCAGGCGCATCGAGTCCATCTCGGGGTCGACGATGGCCGGGTGCAGCCACTCCTGCCGCAGCGAGACGAGTCCGTCCTCGCCGGTGATCCGCGCCGTGCGGGCCTCGGTGCCCTGAACTGCCGGTGTATTCATGTCCCTTTGCTTCCTCTTGCTTCGAACGGCCGGGCGGTGGCTTCTCAGACGGCGGAGCGGGCCGGCCCCGCGGCCAGGGTCCCCTTGCCGGGGGCCCACTGCAGGACGCGGGTGCCGGCGACCACGCCGCCCTTGATGTAGGGCTCCTCGTCGAGGATCCGCTGCAGCTCCGCCCGGTCGGCGGCCTCGTACATGAGCAGTCCCGCGTTCTCCCCCTCGACCGGGCCGGCGAGCAGCAGGATGCCCTGGTCGGTGAGTTGGTGCAGGTAGGCGGCGTGCGCCGGGTGGAATTCCTGGCGTCCGGCGCGGTCGACGTTGTAGCTGAACTCGACGACGAACTTCGGCATGGCTTGGCCTTTCCTGGGGGGTGCCGCGGTCACATGTACAGGCCGCCGTTGATGTCGATGACGGCGCCGGTGGAGTAGCCGGCACTCTCCGAGGCCAGGTGGAGCACGCTGCCGACGGCCTCCTCGACGGTGCCCATGCGCTTCATCGGCAGCTTGGAGAGCACGGCCTCCTTGGAGGCCGGGTCGCGCTTCTCCCAGGCGCCGGCGACCCGTTCGGTGGCGATCGGGCCGTGCGCGACCACGTTGGCGACCACGCCGGTGGCGGCCAGCTCGTAGGCGATCTGCTTGGTCATGCCGATGACGGCGGCCTTGGCGCCGACGTAGGCGGCGTTGTTGAAGTGGCTGTACGTACGGCCGCCGGCGGAGGCGAAGTTGACGATGCGTCCGTAGCCGTCGCGGACCATGTACGGGGCGCAGACCTTGATCGCGATCCAGGTGCTGGTGACGTTCTCCAGATGGGTCTGCTCGAAGTGCTCGGTGGTCAGGTCCTCGTAGCCGATGACCCGGGTGTCGCCGCCGACGCCGTTGATCAGGATCGAGGGGGCGTGCTGCTCGGCGATCTCGGCCAACTGCCGCTCGGCGGCGGGGATGTCGGTGATGTCGCCGACCACGGTCTCGACCTTGGTCCGGCCGGACAGCTCGGCGGCGAGGGCGTTCACCGCCTCCTCGTTCCGGTCGAAGAGGACGAGCGAGTGGCCCTGGTCGGCGAGCGCGCGGGAGACCTCGCGCAGAATTCCACCGGCGGCACCGATGAGGAGGGCAGTTCGTACGGTCATTAGCTCTTCACCTGGCTTGTCTGATTGCGGCAAGCCCTGCCTGAGGCGCAGGGCCGAGTGAACTCCGGGCTCCGGATATCCGGATGCGGGGGCTGCTGAATACCGGCGGGGGAATGAGAGAAATACGGGCCCGAGGGCTCCGGCCATTCGGGCGGCGGCATCCCCACCCGGAAAACACGCAGCGGCGGTCCACCGCTCTTCCCCCCTGTGATTCCCAGCCCGGACGAGGCACGCGCTCTTGGTTTCGAATCTGACAATCACCCAACTACGCGCAGCTGTCAACGAGTTCACGCACTGATCACAATGTGACGCAAGTCACAGAGCAATGTGAAGGTGTGACGCACGTCACGACCGCCGGGGAAAGGGCGAACCCTTCGGATCAC
Source organism: Streptomyces physcomitrii (assembly GCF_012273655.1). Lineage (GTDB taxonomy): Bacteria > Actinomycetota > Actinomycetes > Streptomycetales > Streptomycetaceae > Streptomyces > Streptomyces physcomitrii. Next base: position 118,864 of record NZ_JAAWWP010000017.1, read on the forward strand.
ACCTTCACCAGGGAAGTCGCTGTCAAGACGGAATTCGCGACGTCGAGAATCGGACAGGGTTCAACTGCGGAAGAACTTTCCCTCGACGACCCCCGTATACATTGCAAACGTGTTGCAACCTGGTCCAATATTTCCTCCGCCACGCTAGGTTGTACGTCGAAGCAGTCGGTGACGACAGCACACGGGGGATCCATGGTTCAGTCAGCGCCGAGGTGCGTCACGCCTGTGGACAGGCACCCGGTGACCACCGCACCCGGTCCCGGGACCCACGACCTCGCCGCCTCCCGCCGGAGGCCCGCACCGCTGCGCCACTCCAGAGCGACCATCGGCTGAGCTGAACGGATCATGCAGACCAACTCCCCATGGCGGATACCCGACTTCCGCACGCTGTTCACCGCGACCACCCTCAGCCAGCTCGCCACCAACATCGGCTATGTCGCGGTACCGCTGATCGCGGTCACCGAACTCGACGCCAGCCCCGGTGAGGTGGGCGCGCTCGCCACCCTCAGCACCGTCGCCTTCCTGCTCATCGGGCTGCCCGCGGGCGCCTGGGTGGACCGGATGCGGCACCGCAGGGTGCTGATCGCGGCCGACCTGACCAGGGCGGCCCTGTTCGCCTCGCTGCCGATCGCCTGGTGGCTGGACTCGCTCACCCTCGGACAGCTCTACGCCGTGGTGCTCTTCAACGGCTGCGCCACCGTCTTCTTCGACGTCGGCTCGCAGAGCGTGCTGCCCCAACTGGTCGGCAAGGAAGGCCTGGTGCAGGCCAACGCCGCCGTCATGACGCTCATCGCGGCGGGCAACGTCGCGGGCCGCGGCGCGGGCGGCGGCTTCGTCCAGCTGCTCACCGCGCCGGTCGCGGTGGCCTTCACCGCGGGCAGCTACCTCGCCTCCGGGCTGCGGCTGACCGGCATCCGCCACACTCCCCCGCCGCCTCCCCCGCCGTCCGGCGCGGCCGTCACGCTACGCGCGCAGATCGCCGAGGGCGTACGGCACGTCTTCCGCAACGCGGAGCTGCGGGCGCTGGCGCTGACCGCCTCCTTCACCAACCTCGGCTCGCAGATCATCAACACCATGCTGCCGGTGCTCTTCGTCCGCGAACTCGACCTGCCCGCAGGCGCCTTGGGCCTGTTCTGGGCGGCGGGCGGCGCCGGGCTCCTCGCCGGAGCGCGCTGTGCGCGGCCCATCGCGGGACGGCTCGGCTACGGCCGCACGCTCGGTCTCGCCGGGCTCTGCATGGCCCCCGCCGGGCTGCTCATCCCGCTGGTCGACCGCGGAGGATGGCTGTATCTCGCCGGTGCGGGCTACCTGCTCGCGATGTTCAAGACCGGAATGGACAACGTTCTCGGAGTCAGCCTGCGCCAGCGCATGACGGCGGGTTCCCTGCTCGGGCGGATGAACGCCACCTTCCGCTTCATGCTGACCGGCGCCCTCGCGGTCGGCTCGGCCGTGGCCGGCGCCATCGGTGAACTCACCAGCGTGCACACCACCTTGTGGGTGGGCGGCGTGATCCTCTCGCTCGCCTTCCTGCCGGTCTTCCTGTCCCCCGTGCGAAGGCGCCGCGAGCTTCCCGAACAACAGGAGGAGGTCGTGCGCAAATCCGCACCCGCCGATTCCTGATTCCACAGAACAGGATTTACCGCGAAGCCGTTCCGCACCTGTGCGGAACGGCACATACGCGTGCCAGGAAAAGTCCGGTGAACTTTGCCGGATCACTGCACGGAGGTGTCGTCTGCTGCACTTCCGTTAAATGCAGGAAGTTGCAGCAAAATAACGGTTGACGGCTTACCGGTCCGCTGAAAAGATAATTCGCGTGCCTCCCTCAGGGCGGCCCTGCTGCTATGCGCACGGTGTTCCACCCGATCCTTGCGATCGAATTCGAGAACCCGCTCGTTCAAGACTCCACAGGAGCGCGATGGCCGCCATCGAAAGCGACCCGAGAACCGATGACTTCGCGGAAGATCTCTTAGACCCCCGTGAATCAATGCGTCCGCTACCCAGGTTCACGCAGTACCCGTTGACCCTGCTCACCGGTAAGCCGCTCGCCGGGCAGAAACCTCTTTCCTGGTGGTCACCGACTTTTCATCTGGTCTCTGCCGTGTTCTCCATGGCGGTCGGCATCGCACTCAGCTGCACCGGCCTTTCCCTTTCCGGGGCCTGGCTGCTGCTGTTCCTCCCGGGCTGGGCCGCCACCCTGCACGGGATGCGCAACCTGCGGATGATGATCTTCCACCAGTGCGCGCACAGCAACATGTACCGGCGCCGCCGGCCGGACGGGATCATCGGGCGCGCGATCTCCAGCACGCTGATCATCCAGAACTTCGCCCGCTACAGCCGCGAGCACGTCAGCGACCACCACGCCGCGCACCACATGACGATGCGCGACCCCACGGTGCAGGCCTTCCTGGTGAGCCTCGACGTGCACCCCGGCATGACGCGGCGCCAGATGTGGCGCCGGCTCCTCGGGAAGCTGTTCTCCCCGAGGTTCCACTTCGCCTTCGCGGTGGCCCGCAGCCGGTCCTTCTGGAACGCCTCGGCCCCCAGCGAGAAGGCGGGCGCCCTCGGCCTCTACGTGGGACTCGGCGCCGTCACGGTGGCGACCGGCACCTGGGAGTACCTGGTCCTCGCCTGGCTGGTGCCGCTGGTTCCGCTCTTCCAGGTGAGCAACACCCTGCGGCTGTGCGTGAAGCACACCTTCCCGGCGCCGGGCACCGAGGTGAAGCGCGGCAAGGAGTACTTCGGCTCGCTCACCAACGCGATCTTCCTCGGGGACGCCGCGCCTGACCGCTCGCTGCCCCCGGTCCGCCGCGCGGCCGGCTGGCTCCGGTGGGGCTCGCGGATGGCCTTCGTCCACGCGCCGACCCGCTACCTGGTGCTCACCGGCGACACGGTGGTGCACGACTTCCACCACCGCTACCCCGCCACCCGCCAGTGGGCCGACTACCTCTTCGCCCGCCAGCAGGACGCCGACCGGGGCAGCCCCGGCTGGCCCCCGTACAAGGAGGCCTGGGGCCTTGTGGCCGCCATCAACCTGGTCTTCGACTCCCTGTCGGTCGCCGATCCCGAGGAGTTCGACGTGAATCGGCTGGGCGAGGTCAGCAAGCGCGAACTCTTCGCCGCATTCGACGACTGAGCAACAAGACGACCGAGCGACAAAGGGCCGGGCCCGTTCCACCGGGCCCGGGCCGCCGGACCTGAAAAGCACACCGGGCACCGGACGTTCATCGCGGCCGGACAATTCACCGCGCACTCATCCGCACACTCTCCGTACCGGAAACGAGCCAGAGAGAAGCTGAAGGCAGTGGACCGACCTGACTGGCAAGAACACTGGAAAGCGCGTCGCACCCCGTTCGCCGAGGAATGCCGACAGGCCCGTGCCGAGCTGCTGGCCGACCTCAAGGACCCCCAGACGGCCCAGCGCCGGGTCCTGGAGGACGTCATCGCTCTCTGCGCCGACTCCCTGTACTGGAAGGAGAACGGCTACGACCGCATCGCCGCCGACCCCGGCACCTTCCGCGACATCCTGCCCCTGACCCGCTACGGCGACTTCGAGCGGCAGATCGACCGGGAGACCCGGACCAAGGGCGGCGTGCTCTCCTGCAGCCCGGTGCTGCGCTGGCTGAAGACGAGCGGCACCACCGGCGTCCCCAAGCGGGTCCCGTACACCCTGCACTGGCTGCTGACGTACCGGATCCCCGCGATGGCCGCCATGTGGGGCACCTATCTGGAGCACCACCCCGAGCTGCTCGACCACCCGCACGCCACGCTGGACACCCAGACCGTGCGCGAGGCGGTCACCGACCAGCTGTACGGGGTGCAGTACCAGGCGATCAGCAACCGCTACCCGCAGCTCAACAGCCGCGACTGGAACCCGCCCTGGGGCGAGGCACCCTGGTTCGGCACCCGCGCGCCCGCCTCGCACGAGGGCCGGATGTACCACCGGATCCGCCAACTCCTCGGTGAGGACCTGCACTTCATCTCGGCGATCAACCCGAGCACGCTGATCTCGCTGCGCGACCTGGTGGCCGCGCACGGGCCCGCCCTCGTCCGCGACCTGCGCGAGGGCACCCTGGAGGGCGAGCCCTTCGGCGCGCCCGACCCGGAAGGCGCCGAGCGCCTCGCCGCCGTGCTCGCCCGGGAGGAGTTCAGCCTCAAGGACATCTGGCCCTCGCTGAGCCTGTACAGCTGCTGGCTCTCCTCCTCCGCCGGGCTCTACCAGGCCAAGCTGGACGAGGTGCTGCCCGGCGTCGCCAAGATGCCGTTCATGAGCTGCGGCACCGAGGGGGTCACCACCATCCCGGTGGACGACTCGCTGGACAGCCAGCCGCTCGCGGTGGGGCAGGCCTTCTTCGAGTTCGTCCCGGCGGAGGTGCCGCTCGGCTCCCTCATCGAGGCCGGGGAGAAGGTGGACACCCTGCTCTTCGACGAGGTGGAGCCGGGCCGCGACTACCACCTGATCATGACCCAGGGCAACGGCCTGTTCCGGCTGTGGAGCGGCGACATCTACCGGGTGGACCGGATCGTCGACGGCACCCCCTGGATCCACTTCGTCCACCGCGACGGCGTCTTCCACTCCTTCACCGGGGAGAAGATCACCGAGGCGCAGGTCACCCAGGCCATCAGGGAGGGCACCGCCGCGCACGGCATCGACACCAGCCTGTACATGTGCGGGCCGAACTGGGCCGAGCCGCCGCACTACGTGGTGGTGAGCGAGGTCCCGCTCCCCGACCCGGAGCTGGACCACACCCTCTCCTCGGCCGTCGACCGGCAGCTGATGGAGATCAACCTGGAGTACGCCTCCAAGCGCACCAGCGGCCGGCTCGGGGCCCTGGAGTTCTACACCGTGCCCAAGGACGCGATCAACGCGTACAACGAGGCCCGCAGACACCCGGCCAATCCGACCCAGCACAAGTACAAGCCGTTCCAGAAGGACGTCGGATTCCTCGCCGACATCGTCGGCCGCTGAGGGGACACACAGACCGTGATCGAGACCAAGAGGCCGCCGCAGAACGTGCGCAAGGAGATCATCCCCCTGGTGTCCGGCGGCACCGAACTCGCCCTGCACCGCTGGCAGCCCGAGAAGCCGGCCAAGGGAGCCGTCTTCTACTTCCACGGGCTGCAGAGCCACGCCGGGTGGCTGTGGGAGGTCGGGCCCCGCTTCGCCGACAACGATGTTGCGCTCTACGTACTGGACCGGCGCGGCAGCGGGGTCAGCCAGGGCGAGCGCCACGAGATCCCGGACGTGGAGACCGTCGTCGCCGACTATGTGCACGCCCTCACCGAGGTGCGGCGCAGGATCGGCGAGACGGTCCCGCTCACCCTCTTCGGGCACTGCCTGGGCGGCTCCTTCCTGGCGGCCCTTCTGCACCACGAGTCCTTCCGGGTGCCCTACCAGGCGGTGGTCTACTGCTCCACCTGGCTGGGGCGGCTGCACGCCCTGCTCGGCGAGGAGGAGCGCGCCGCCCTCGCCGCGGAGGACAGCGCGGAGCTGTGGGACGCCGGGCTCAAGTCCGAGGACTTCACCGACGATCCGCTCTACCGGCGCTTCATCGACGAGGACGACCTGGCACTGCGCCGGATCACCCGCCGCTCCCGCGCCACCCTGCTGGGCCTGGAGGAGCTGTACCTCGCTCCGCGGCGGACGCTGCCCGAGGTGCCCTCGGCCTTCGTCTCCGGGCTGACCGACCCGATCGTCGACCTGGACGCCACCCACCGGGTCTTCGGGGAACTGACCGCCGACCGCGGGATGATCCTCAAGTTCCCGACCCCGAAGCACTACCTCTTCTACACGGACGTCCGTGACGACCTGGTCGACTGGACCAGCACGCACACCTTGCTGCAGGGCGTGGACCGCGATGGCTGAGGCCCTGCTGCACCGGGTGGCGCTGCCCATGCGGATCAGTTTCGACCACCCGGCGGCCAAGCGCTCCACCAGCGACAGCCTGGTCCTTCGGCTGCGTCTGGACGGCGCCCAGGGCCTCGGCGAGTGCGCGCCCCGGCGCTATGTCACCGGGGAGACCACCGGCAGCGTGACGGAGGCCCTGCGGCGGGTGCCGCTGGACAAGCTCTTCGCCGTGCTGCGCGGCAGCTCCCCGGCGGACCTGCTCGCCAGGCTGCGCGAGGAGGACTTCGGCGCGGTCTTCGGCATCGACGGCGGCAGCAATCTCCTCTGCCTCCTGGAGACCGCGGTACTCGACCTGCTCGGACATCAACTGGGCCTCTCCACCTACGAGTTGCTGCCGGACGAGGGCCAAGGCCCGGCGCCCGCACGGCTGCCGGTCTCGCAGGTCCTCGATCTCAGCCTGGACGTGGAGGAGTTCCTCGACACCCGGGGCCCCTTCCATTTCGTGAAGGTCAAGGCCAGCGACGACCTCGCGCGGGACCTGCGGACCGTACGCGCGATCCGCGGGCGGCTGGGCGAGGCGGTGCCGATCCTGGTCGACGCCAATATGAGCTGGACGGCCGAGGACGCGGTGGACTGGGGCAGGCGGCTGCACGAGGCCGGTGCCGCCTATGTGGAGGAGCCGCTGCCCCCGCGCTCCTGGGAGCAACTGCGGGCGCTGCGGCGGGAGTCGGGGCTCAAGGTCATGCTGGACGAGTCGCTGTGCACCGCCGAGGACGCCCGGCGGGCGGTCGCCGAGGAGGCCTGCGACGTCTTCAACATCCGGCTCGCGAAGAACGGCGGACTGCTGCGCTCGGCCCGGCTCGCCGCCCACGCCCGGCAGCAGGGCCTCGGCTTCCAGTTCGGGGTGCAGGTCGCCGAGGTCGGGCCGCTGATCAACGCGGGCCGCGCGCTGGCCTTCCGCAACCCGGACGCGCTGACCGTGGAGGGCGGCCAGTCGGACCGCTTCTTCCCGGAGATGATCGTCTCGCCCGCCCCGGTGGTCGACCGCACGGCCAACACCCTCTCCCCCGCCCCCGGTCCGGGGCTCGGACTGCGGCTCAACCCCTCGGCCCGGGAGTGGGCCGCCCTCCGCTACGACGAGGCCTCCGGCCACTGGCGCGCGCTCTCGTGACCGGATCCCTCCGGCCGGGGGGGGGGGGGGGCCCGCCCCCGGCCGGGGCCCCCCCCCCCCCCCCCCCCCCCCGAAAACCCCCCCCCGCCCAGGGGCGCGCGCTCTCGTGCCGGTTACCCACGGCGCGGGCGGGGAGCCGGACCGCACCGGTCCGGCTCCCCGCCCGCGCCGGAACCCGCAAGAACTCCCGTACGAACTCCCGCAAGGAGACGGCAAGATGACGGTGCTCTTCGAATGCGTCCACCAGGGCGAGCGGTACTTCGGCTTCGGCATTCCTGCCGAGGGCGAACCGCTGCGGCTGCACCGGCTGGACGGACTCGACCTGTCCGCCGCCCTGCTCGACGCCGCGGCCTCCGGTGCGGACCCCCGGGCGGCGCTGACCGCCGGGCGGCCCGCCGTGGAGGTGCCCTGGACGGAGTCCGCCGGGGTGGAGTTCCGGCCGCCGCTGCTGCCGGACTCGGTGGGGGACGCCCTGATCGGCGGCTTCATGCAGACGCACAACGTCAAGGTGGACGCCGCCACCCAGTCCCAGCCCAACTGGTTCTTCAAGAGCCTCGGCGAGGGCCTGCGCGTCTCCGGCAGCGAACTGGCCGTCCCCGCCTCCTCGCTGGCGATCTGCGAGGAGGCCGAGGTCGTCCTCGTCTACGCGGTCGACGCCTCGGGCGAGCCCCGCTACCTGGGCCACGGCTTCGGCAACGACCTCACCGACATCGGCCGCTTCAAGCGGCACGCCGGCCACCTCTCGTACGCCAAGCTCTGCGAGGCCGGGATCTCCCCCTTCCTCTTCCTCGGCGAGCCGCCGGAGTCGGTCACCGGCACGGTCACCATCGAGCGGGGTGGACAGGCCGCCTACCAGGGCGAGTTCACCACCGGGACCAAGGCCCTGCACTACGGCCTCGCCGACATCATGACGGAGCTGTTCTCCTACCGGGCGCTGCACCACCCCGGCCGGATCCACTACGTCTACCTGGGCGCCGACCGCAGCAGCTTCCACGGCGGCCACCAGATGGCCGACGGCGACCGGATCACCCTGGACTTCGCCAGCCACGGGGTGGTGCTGAGCAACACGGTGCGCTGGAGCTGACCCCGGCTCCACCACGGCGAAGGCCGCACCCCCTGCCCAGCGGGGGTGCGGCCTTCGCCGGTCGGCTGCCCGGGCCCGTCAGGGGAAGGGGTGCGGCACCATCCGGATCTCCGCCTCGGCCAGGTCCGTGGTCCGCAGCCCCGCCCGGCGGGCCGCGGTGCGCAGCCGGGGCAGGTACGGGGCGCGCTGCCGGGTCCAGCCGAAGTCGATCGGCAGCAGTCCCGGCACCACGGCGCAGACCGTGTGCAGGCCCATCCGCTGCTGCTCCGGGGTGGTCTGGTCGACCATCAGCACATCGTGCCCGGCGGCCGTCAGCTCGGCGCTGAGGTGCCCGAGGTCGTCCCGGAGGTCGCCGGTGCGGGGGCGGCCGCGCTCCTGCCAGTCGCCGTAGAGCTCCGCCACGGAGTGCCTGCGGGCGCGCAGATACGGGGCGACGTGCTCGGTCATCCGCGGCAGCCCGTACAGCTGGGCGTGGTCCTTGAGGTGCTTGACGAGGCGGAAGTCCTCGGCCATGGCGTCGAGTTCGGCCCGCCGTCCGGCCACCTGGCCGGGCAGGTGCGGGATGTAGGTGAGCACCTCCGAGAGGGCGGCCTCTAGGGCGCCGACCGGGTCGAGGGCGGCGCCCGCGCCGAAGGAGTACGTACCGGGGCCGCCGTCCCTGCGGACCGCGAGGCCGGTGACGACCGGGACGTCGAGGTCGATCCGGTTGTCGAAGGCGTGCACCTCGTAGCCCTGGAGGGCGGCCCGGTCGGTCATGGTGCGCACCGCGGGCGAGTCCACGGTGGCGAGGTCGATCTCCGGCAGGGTGAGCCCGCTGTACCAGGCGAGCAGGAAGGCGTCCCGCTCGATGAGTTCGAGCAGGGCACCGAGCATGGCCTCCTCGCGGCAGCTGCCGATGGCGCAGCCGTTGGAGCACTCGAAGACGAAGTTGTCGGCGGCGAGACCCGCGCTGTAGTGCACGAGCCGGGCGGGCACCAGGACCGGCCGGTCGTCGCGCAGCGAGTGCCCGTACACCCAGGGGATCGGGCGGGAGGGGTCGAAGGGCGAGACCAGCGGGTCGGTGCGGTAGGTCTCGGGGGCGTAGAAGCCGCAGGCGGCCGGGTCGAGGGCGCGGTCGCCGAGTTCCTCGTAGGAGGCGGTGAGCAGGGTGTTGCCGGTGCGGCGGTGGGTGCCCGCGTAGCGCTCCAGGCCTTCCAGGAAGGCCAGGTCGCGGCTGTGCGTGAAGCTGTTGGCCTGGCCGCTCCAGGTGACGTCGGTCAGTCCGGCGTAGCCGCGCATGAAGACGCTGCCCGCGACGGGGGCGGTGGTGGGCGAGGTGACGTTGATCCAGGTGCCGCCGCCGAGCAGCCCGGTGACCGGGTTGGCGAGGGCGTCGGAGGGCAGCGGGAAGTCGGCCGCGCGGCGCAGCCGGGCCGCGTCCGGGGCGGGTTTGGGCCGGGGGGCCGGGGTGAAGCGGGCCGCCTCGGCGCTGTCGGTGCCGCGCGGTCCGCAGTGCGGGCACAGCGGGTCGGCGAGCAGCGGGTAGCTGCGGACCTGGAGGGTGGCGAGGTCGAGCCGGGTGACCTGGGGCAGCGCCCGGTCGGCCGCGGTCGGGCCGGGGGCGAGCGGGGTCCGGCCGCCGCCGGAGACGGCCTCGTACAGGGCGAGGGCGGTGTCGAGGAGGTAGCCGGGCAGCCGGGGCCAGTCGGGGGCGACGGTGGTGGCCTTGGTGGCGGGGCGGGAGCCGGTCTCCAGGGCGTCGCGTTCGCTGCGGGAGCGCAGCCGCTGCCAGCGCATGGCCAGGCACTGCCCGCAGGCGGGCGCGGTGCCGTCGCCGCCCCAGGGCCCGATGAGCAGGGCGCCCGCGGTGAGGTGCACCCGGGCGCCGGGGCGGACGGCGGCGAAGGGGTCCGCCGCGCGGGGGCCGAGCGCGTCGTGCACGCCGACGGTGACCACGGTGGGCAGGCCCGCCGGCGCGCCCGGGAGCGAGGCGGCGAAGGCGTGCCACAGCTCCCGGCGGGCCGACTCCAGGGCGGTCGCGTCCGGGGCGCGGACGTCGCCGGGCGGGGCCGCGGGGGCGGCCGGGGCCCGGTCGGTGACGGTGGTGCCGGGGGCGGCGGTCGTGCTCGGGTGCCGGATGACCTCTGTCATGTGCGGTTGCTCCATCTGAAGACCTTGAGCCCGATCACACCGAAGACCACGGCGAAGGCGGCCATCGCGGCGCAGTCGACGCCGATGTCGGCGAGTCCGCCGTCGCCGGTCAGGGTGGCGGAGGCGGCGTCGTTGAAGTAGTAGAGCGGCAGGACCTTGGCGACCGTCTGGAGCCAGGACGGCATCATGTCGATCGGCAGGAAGGAGCCGGAGAGGAAGGCCATCGGCACCATCAGGCAGTTGGCCATGGCCGCGACCGACTCGGGAGAGTCGGCCCGGGAGCCGATGATCACGCCGATCGCGAGGAACGCGGTGATGCCGGCGAGCAGGACGGGCAGCGTCAGCGGCCACTGGGCGTCGAGGCTGAGGCCGAAGAGCGGCAGCAGCGACACCGCGACGAAGAAGACCGCCTGGACCAGACCGATGGCGAGCGCGAGCACATAGCGCGAGGCCAGGACCGAGGTGACCGGGGTCGGGGTGAGCCGGATGAGGCGCAGCAGGTCGTCGCGGCGCCACTGCATGAGCGTGAAGGCGATGGCGAAGACGGCCGCGTTGGCCACGCCCCAGGACATGACGCCGGGCGCGATGTAGGAGATGTACGGGCGGCCGGTCTCGCTGACGTCCTGGTCGCTGTAGATCAGGCCGAAGACGACGAGGAAGATCAGCGGGAAGGCGAAGGTGAAGAAGAGGGTCACCTTGTCGCGGACCGCGGCGCGGTATCCGGCGGCGGTCAGTGTCGTGTATGCGCTCATGCCTTCTGCTCCGTCGGGTGGTGGTGCGCGCTCGTACCGTCGGGCGCGGGGGCGCCGGTGAGTTCGAGGTAGACGTCTTCGAGGGTGGCCGTGCGGGTCATCACGCCGTCCAGGCCGGTGAGGGCGTCGAGTGCCTGGAGGACCTTTCCGGTGGCGGCGGTCTCCAGGACGAGGGATCCGCCCTGGACCGAGGCCCGGTCGACGCCGGGTATCTCGGCGGCCTTCTGAGGACTGAGGCGCCCGGCGGGCAGCATCAGCCGGGAGGGGGCACCGGTGGCGCTGACCAGTTCGTGCGGCGAGTCCAGGGCGCGGACCCGGCCCGCCATCAGGATCGCGACCCGGTCGCACAGGGCCTCGGCCTCGTCGAGGTGGTGGGTGGTGTAGACGATGGTGCGGCCCTCGCCCTTGAGCGTGCGCAGCACCTCCCACAGGTCGCGGCGGGCCTGCGGGTCGAGGGCGGCGGTCGGCTCGTCGAGGAAGATGAGTTCGGGGCCGTGGACCAGCGCGGAGGCGATGGCGAGGCGCTGGCGCTGGCCGCCGGAGAGGTTCTCGACGAGGGTGTCGCGCTGCGGTCCGAGGCCCACGGTCTCCAGGCTCCGGTCGGCGGCCGCGGCACCGGCCCGGTACAGGGCGGCGACGGTGACCAGGTGTTCACGGGCGGTCTGCCGGACGAAGAAGGCCGAGGACTGCGTCTGCACGCCCATCCGCGGCAGCAGTGCCGTGTTGCGGGGCCAGGGCGACTGGCCGAGCACGGTGACCTCGCCCGAGTCCGCCTCGCGCAGGCCCTCCATGATCTCGACGAGGGTGGTCTTGCCGGCACCGTTGGGGCCGAGGAGCCCGAAGAACTCCCCGTGCCGGACGTCCAGGGACACACCGTCGACGGCCCGGTGGGCCCCGTAGCTCTTGCGTACCTCGCGGACGTGGATCGCCGCGTCGCCCTCGGCCGGGGGTACGGGCTGGTGGTGGACGGCTGCTGTCATGGTGGGCGTGCCCCTCGGTGTGGTTCGGGTGGTGGCGGGTGTCGGGGTCGGGGGTCGGTCAGCGGGTGGCGGCGAAGGACCAGACGGCGAGGACCGCCGTGGCGAGCAGGCAGCCGACGAGGACCGCGGAACCGGCGCCGTAGACGGTGTACACCGTGCGGGCGCGGGGCGGATAGGCCTCGGCCCGGGTACGGTCGCGCAGCCACAGCCGCATGTACTCGCTGCTGCCCGGGGCGAGCCGGGTGACCCGCAGGGCGTGCCCGAGCATCGTGTATCCGTCCAGCGGCGGCAGCGGCACCAGGTTGACCAGCGCCTGCAGACTGCCGGCGAGCAGCACCACGGACAGCACCCTGCGGGTCGGGTCGCCCTCGTCGAGCAGCGTCCACCAGAGCCAGAACGGCAGCAGGAACAGCAGGTTGGCGAAGGCGCCCGCCGCCGCGACGGCGAGCTGGTCCCTGCGCCGCCGCAGATAGCGGTAGTTGTCGACGGTGCAGTACATGATGGCCACCGGCAGCCGCCAGCGCAGTCCGATCTCGCTGACGGTGCCCCCGACATGGCGGGCCGCGACCCCGTGGGCGAGTTCGTGCAGGGCGGTGCTCAGCCACATCAGGGCGGCGACGGCGGACAGCGCGACCGGCCGGTGCAGCAGCCACCAGGTGTCGTCGGCGAGCACCGGCACCTCGGTGGCGAGCAGGACCTCCATGCAGAGGCACAGCAGCAGGAGCGGCAGCAGGACAAAACGGCTGAGCAGGGGGCGCAGCCCGCGGTGCAGCCGGGCCGTGGTGGCGTCCGCGTCGGCGACCATGCGCAGGGTGCCCTTGAGGAGCGTGCCGCTGAACGGCTTCGCGGACCGCTGGGGCGCGGCCTCCGGTGGGGCGCCCGCGAGGAGGCGGCGGCTGCCGAGGAGGGCAAGCAGCTGCTGCCAGTTGGCCTCGCCGAGCCGTCGGCCGAAGGCCGTGCCGTACTCGGTGCCGATCTCCTCCAGGGTGCGGCGGCCGTCGAGGCGGGACAGGAGGAAGAACTCCTTCGGTCCGACCTCGAAGGCCGAGCCGCTCACCGGGTCCTTGACCAGGTGGACGGTGGCCGCCCCGTTGAGCAGGGGCGGCGAGAGCAGGATCCCGTCCCTGAGCGCGGGCTTGAGGGCGGTGAGTGCTCCCCGTTCGACGGGCGTCACGGTGCCACCGCCGTGGCCGAGGGCTCCTGCTCCCGCAGGACCCGGCCGAGGAGCTGGGACAGGTAGGCCTCGTCGCGGACGGTCACATGCAGCCGGTTGTTGGTCATGTGCATGTACGGGAAGAGCAGCAGCGGGAGCGCGGCGGCGGGGTCCTCGAAGACCTGGTCCTGCGGGGTGTTCGGGAAGCGGAAGACCAGCTTCTTCTGCCGCGCCAGCTCCGCGGCCCGGGTGCGCAGTTCGATGCAGTGCTCGGCCCAGCCGCGCAGGAAGGCGGGGAGCTTGCCGAGTTCGCCGGAGGCCATGGTCTCGCGCACGGCGGCGAAGCGCTTGGCGACGCCGGGCGCGGCGGCGGCGTACTGGCGGTCGTACTCCTCGGAGCCGATGAAGTTGGTGCCGGGGAAGGCCCGGTTCCAGAACTCGTAGTAGCGGTCGAAGAAGTCGGCCAGGCTCTCGCGGTCGGGCAGGAAGGCGGCGGCCATCACCATCATGAGCTGGGCGGAGGAGCCGAGCAGGACGGTGCGCAGGTGCAGGTTCATGGAGCGCAGCCCCTCCATGACGAGGTCGCTGGAGTGCGCGAAGTGCCACTCGGCGAGCTCGATCCCGGCGGGGCCGCCGTACTTGCCGTACTCCGGCTCGTACGCCTCCCAGGTGTAGGAGTTGTTGGGGCGCAGGTTCATCCGGCCGTCGGGGCCCATGAAGGCGCTGCGGTCGCCCTCGGGGAACTCGATCTCGAAGAGGGCGTTGTAGAACTCGTTCAGGAAGCCGGAGTCGACCTGGTAGAGGGCGGGCCGGGTCCGCAGGAAGGCGCTCACGGCCTCCTCGGCGCGGCGGCGCACCTCCTCGGTGAGCGCGGGCCGCGCGGGGCGCAGCCGCAGCCGTACGTGCGGGCCCTCCAGCCAGTAGTTGATGAAGAAGTGCCCGTCGATCAGGCCCTCCTCGGTGAGGGCGGTGATCAGCGGCCGGACGCAGGTCACCAGGAGGGGCTGCGGGTTGGCGGCGTAGAAGATGTGCATCGCCTGCCAGGGGCCCGGTTCGACGCCCTCGGCGGCAAGGGGGGTGGGCTCAGGCATGGGGGTCGCCCTTCGGGTGTCGGCGGGTGGTGAAGGTTTCCACGGCGAGTTCGGCGACGTGGGTGCCCGCGGCGGAGCGCACGTGCAGTCCGCCGCGGCCGGGCAGCATCTCGCGGAAGACGACCCGGTGCTCCGGCTCGCGCAGCAGCGTCTCGAAGGCGCTGAGCGACAAGGGGCTGGCGAAGTCCACGTACTGCGGTTTGACTCCGAGCGGTCCCGGTCCCGCCGAGACGGTGGCGAAGACCTCGTCGGGCAGTCCGTGGGCGTGCCGCCAGCGCTGCCAGTCGAGGAAGTGGTCCGCCTCGCCGGTGCCGGCGGCCGGGGCGGGGAGCCGCCCGGCCGTGGTGGTCCAGCTCCGGCGGCTGAGCACGATGTCCTCGTGCACGACCCGGGGCCGGGTGGTGACGCCGTCCCGCTCGGCGCCCTCGGGGACCCCGGCCCACACGTCGAGCGGGGACATCGAGGACGGGGAGAGCAGCAGCAGGGTGCGCGAGATGGCGGGCAGCGCGAGCGGGACGAGGTAGCCGAGGTAGACGGGGACCACCTCGGTGCCGAGCCGCTTGGAGCGCAGCAGGACGCGGTCCTCGCCGGGGTCGTGCACGGCGTAGAGGTCGTCCAGGTGGAGCTGGCGGTCCTCGGGGACGCTGGCGGTCTCGCCGGGGCAGACGATCTGGTAGTCCGTCAGGCGGCCGTGCAGATTGAGGTTGGTGGTGACGGGGCCGCCCGTGACCTCGGCCAGGACGGCTCCGGGCGGGGTGACGCGGCCCGCGGTCGCCCGCAGTTCGTCGGAGAAGGCGGTGCCCTCGCCGTCGAAGGCCTGGGTGAAGCGGCTGAAGGGGAAGGAGAGGCCGCCGTAGGAGCGGTTGAGCACCGTCAGCTCGGCGCCGGTCTCCGGGTCCCGGACGAGTTGGAGGTGGTGGCACCGGGGGGCGAAGCCCGAGGTGAGGGGGGTGATCTCGGCGGCGACCCCGGCGAGGTCGGCGGAGTCCAGGCGGAGTTCGCCCCGCCGCGGATCGTGGCCGGACCAGGCGGCGCGCATCCGGTCGATGAAGGCCCGGCGGGCGCTGTCGACGGCCTTGATGCCGGGCAGGCCGAGCCAGTTCTCCTCCGGTACGTACTCGCCGTCGGGGCCGATCGCGCTGCGCCCGGAGGTGAAGGACAGGTACTGGTCGAAGAAGTCCTCGTGGAAGTCGTGCACCAGGCCGAGCAGGTCCTCGCAGCGGCCGCCGGAACCGTAGCGCGCGGTGAAGAAGCCCTCGAAGGTGATGCGCTGGGGCAGGGTCACGTCGAAGGCGGGCAGGACGCCCTCGACCCGCCGCAGGCTGCCGCCGTCCCCGTGCGCCCAGGCGGGCGGCGGGCAGGGCAGGTCGGCGCCCGCGGTGACATCCTCGTAGAGCAGGGTCTGCGGGAGCGGGGTGTCCTCGGCGGCGCCGAGTTCCCGCTGGACGCGGCCGAGGGCGGCGCGCAGTGTCCGCAGCAGGGCCGCCCGCTCGGTGTGGTCGGCCTTCGGGTAGCGGGCCATCGCCTCGGCGGGCTCGTCGAGCAGCCCGGCGAGGCGCAGGGACCAGTCGGTGCCGAGGCCGGTGAGCGCCTCCTGGAAGGTGCGCAGCGGTTCGCCGCTGTGCACATCGGTGTCGAGCAGCGGCACCCGCACCATGCCGAGCTGGAGCAGGGCCGCGACATAGGCCTCGCAGCCCTCGGCGTCGGCGCCGTGCTCCTCGGCGAGCCAGTCGGCGAGTTCGTGGTGGCGTACCTCGGTGCGCTCGCCGAAGAGGCCGAGCAGCCGGTCGAGGGTGCCGCTGCGGCGCAGGAAGAAGAGCCGGTCCTTGACGGCGTCGAAGGTCATCGCGGCCGAGTCGTCCCCCGCGGTGACCCAGCGCCGCACGTAGCGGACCCGGTCGTCGTCGCGGCCCCAGCCGGAGGCGAGCCGCAGCGGCAGGTCGCGCCGGTACTCGGGCCGGGCGAGCAGGAGTTCGGCGAGCCGGGCCAGGACCACGACGTTGAGGCGGACGTGGCTGGTCCACTCCTCCTCGATGCGCATCTCGGCCGTGCCCGCGCCGTCCGGCGCCGCCGGTTCCTCGGCGAAGAGGCCGGTGGCGACCCCGGTGAGCGTGCTGAAGGGGCTGGTCTTCAGGGCGGTGCGGTACAGGTACTGGAGCACCGAGCGCTCCATCTTGCGCATCCGCCCGTTGGGCGCCCGCTCCCCGGCCCGCAGATAGCCGTCGAGCTGCCCCTCCAGTACGGGCGAGGCGAGCAGCAGGCCGCGCCGCAGCCGGGGGTCGGTGAGCAGCTCGCGCAGGACGGCCCGGGCGGCGGCGAGTTCGGTGCCGAGCAGGGGGGCGCCCTCGGCGTGCAGGCGGTCCAGCTTCCGGCGTCCCTCGATCCAGGCGCGGACGGGCGCGGTGGCGGCGGGGTGCACGACAGAGAGGAGGTGGACGGCGCGGGCCGGGTCGGCGGGCAGCCGGTTGTTGTGGATCCGGCGGCGCAGCGCGAGCAGTTCACGGCGCTGGGCGGCGCCCTCCTCCGAGTCGGTGTCGGTCGCGCCGACCGCTTGGTGCAGCAGGTCGCTCAGCGGCTCGGCACCGGCGGCGAGGGCTTCCTCGGCGGCGAGGACATCCTCGGCCCAGCGGTGGGCGTCCGCGCAGCGCAGGCCGTCGGCGGCGGCCGCCGGGAGTCCGGCGACGCGCAGCATGAAGCGGCGGCCCAGGTGCCAGTCGGCGTCGCCGGGCGCGCTCTCGGCGGGCCGGGGCGTCGCGGAGGTCGGGGAACTCATCTTTCGTTCCTCTCAGGCGATTTCGTGGCGGAATTCGGCGGGCCGGGGCCGTTCGTTGCCGAGCAGCATGATCAGCAGCGGGGCCTCGTCCCCGTCCTGGAGCCCGAGTTCCTCGACGTAGGAGATGTTGTCGAAGCCGAGGGCGACGCCCGCACCGAGGCCGAGCGCGGAGGCCGCGGTGTAGAAGGTCTGCGAGACGGCACCGACGGTGCCGGCGACCAGCCGGTATCCCCGGTCGCCGACCGCGTCGAGGACGGCGGTGGTGCGGACCGTGGGCACCAGGACGGCGCCCGCCTGTTCCAGGTTGTAGTTGGAGAGGAAGTAGTTGCGCTGGAGGAAGGCGCCCGAGGAGCCGGGGGTCACCAGCCTGAGCGCGTGGGCCTCGGGATCGTAGGCGTAGGCGCCGGGCTTCAGGCCCTCGACGTGGTTGACGAAGGCGTAGAGCCGGGTCAGGGCGGTGCCGCCGGGTTCCTCGGCGTCGCTGCCGAGCGAGGTGGCGGCGCAGGCGGCGAGGGTGGAGGCGAGCTGGACCGCCGTCAGGGGGCGGCGGGCGTCGAAGCGGCCGAAGCTGCTGCGCCGTCTGCGCAGCACCTCGGAGACCGAGGCCTTCGGCAACTCGGGCGCGGGCAGCGCGAGTTGTCCCTCGCCCCGGACGGGCAGGGCCCCGGCGGCCGACGCCAGGGTGCCCGGGGCCGGGCGCTCGGTGGCGTGCTCGGCGGTGGCCCGGTGGACCTTCTGCAGGGTGTCGAAGGAGAGCAGGGTGCGGGAGGCCGTGACGTCCCGGTGCCGCACGACCGGGGCCGGGCTCGGCGCGGGGCCGGGCGGCCGGGAGCCCTCCCAGGACAGCGGCACGACCGCGAAGATGCCCTCCTCGGCCTCGTCCGCCGGGTTCTCGGGGCGGTCCACCCCGAGCAGCCGGGACAGGCGCTCCTCGTCGAACCAGAGCGCGGGCGCGATGCGCAGGCCCAGCGGCCGTGCCCACATCCGCCAGGTCTGCACCACGGTGCCGAGGTCCATGCTGACCACGTGGAAGGAGAAGTTGTTGTACTTGAAGGCGTTCTGCCAGTACTTGATGCCGAGGATGAGGAACTGGTCGGTGTCGGCGCCCTCGGCGCCCTCCCCGAGGGCGGCCCTGACCTCGCCGGTCACCTCGCCGGTGAGGAGCCTGTTCACCGCGTGCTGGGACGGGGAGTAGTGGTACAGGCCGGGCGTCAGCGGCCCGCTGGGGCCCGCGGCCCAGTAGACGCTGACCGGGTAGAGGCCGCCGCCGGAGGCCGTGCCCCGGGAGAAGTTGGCGTGGGTCGCGTGCGGCAGCCCGGCGAGGTCCGTGTTGGCCTGCACGCCGAGCCGGCGGTCGACGAGCCCGTAGGAGTCCTGGAGCATGCCCGCGAGCAGCGGCAGGGTGAAGGCGGCGCCGTCCGCGGCTTGCCCGGGCCCGGGCAGGCAGCCGGCGGCGATGTCCGCCTGCGCCGCCTCGGCCGGGCTCTGGGGCAGCGGGAAGGTCTCGGTCCCGGGATAGAACTTGTTCTTGCGGGGGCGGTCCGCCCAGTTCGGCACGAAGTCGACGGGCTCCATCGGGACCCGGCTGCGCCACATGATGTCCTTGGCGTACTCATGGGCAACACCCATGGGGTCCTCCTCTCTGCGGCTCTCTGGGGCTCTGCGGGGCACGACCGGCGGGCGGTCAGGGGAAGGGGTGCGGTGCGGGGTTGAGGTCCTCGGGCAGCAGCTCCCGGTCCCGCAGGCCCGCCTCGTGCAGGGCGGTACGCATCCGGGGCATGGTGCGGGCCCGCTGCCGGGACCAGCCGAAGTCGATCGGGAGCAGCCCCGGTACGAGCACCGAGACGGTGTGCAGGCCGAGCCGCCGCTGTTCGGGCAGGCTCTGGTCGACGACCACCACGTCGAAGCCCCGCTCGGCCACCGCGCCGACGCAGCGGGCCAGGTCCTCGCCCAGGTCCGGTGCGGCCTCGCGGCCCTGCGCGTCCGGCCAGGCGAGGTCGGCGAGCGGGCGCGGGTCCGGTGCGGCGCCGGGGGCGCGGAGCAGGAAGTCGGCGTACCGGCCCATCTCCGGGACGCCGTAGACGAGCGGGTGGTCGTGCAGGGCGGTGACCTGGTCGAAGTCGGCGGCCATGGCGCGCAGCCGGTCCTCGTCGCGCACCGTGCGGTCCTGGAGGTTCACCGCGTCGGTGGCGATCTCGCAGAGCGCGGAGTCGAGGGCGGACTCGGGGTCGAGCCCGGCTCCGGCGCCGAAGCACATCCGGCCCGGGCCGCCGTCGAAGCGTTCGGCGACGGCGGTCACCACCGGCACCGGGAAGGAGATCCGGGTGTCGAAGAAGCGGGCCCGGTAGCCGTACATGGCGAGCCGGTCGACCATGGCGCGGGTGGCGGGCCTGGTGCTGCTCGCCGGGTCGATCTCCGGCAGCGGCTGCTGCCCGTACCAGGTGAGCAGGAAGGCGTCCCGCTCCACGACCTCCATCAGGCCGAAGTAGGCGGCCTCGGCCCAACTGCCGCCGGAGGCGCAGCCGTTGGAGCTCTCCTGCACGAACCGGTTCTCCAGGCCCGGCGCGTGATAGTACGTCAGGATCTCGGGCACCAGGCGGGGTTCATTGTCGCGCAGCGACCAGCCCCACACCCAGGGGATCTCCCGGTCCGGGTCGAAGGGGCGCACCCGCGGGTTGTCCCGGTAGAACTCCGGGGCGTACAGGCCGACTTGGCGCGGGTCCACGGCCTGCGCGCGGTGCTCGTTCAGGCTGCCGCGGACGGTGAGGGCGCGCCCACGCGCGCGCATCCCCGCGTAGCGTTCCAGCCCTTCGAGGACGCCGACGCGGGCGCTGCGGGTGAAGGAGTTGGTGTGCCCGCCCCAGAAGGTCTCCCGCAGGTACTCGCCGGAGCGCATCGAGAAGCAGCCGATGGTGGCCGAGGTGGAGGTGGAGGAGACGTCCTGCACCAGGGAGGGCCCGAGCGCCCCGCAGACCGGGTTGGCGAAGGCCGCCACCGGCAGTCGGTACGACTCCAGGGCACGGGTGCGGAAGGTGCCGGTCCGGTGCTTGGGCGAGGGCTCGCCCGGGGGCCGGGCCGCCTCGGCGGTGTCCTGCTCCCGGACGCCGCAGCGCGGGCACTCGGGGTCGGGCACCAACGGATAGCGGCGCACCGCGAGCGAGGCCAGGTCGAGCAGCCGGATCTCCGCGAACGGGCCCTCGGGCGGCGGGACTTGGGCGACCGCGCAGGCGAGGGCCGCGAGGGTGTCGGCGACCAGCGCCGTGGCGAAGGGCCAGGACCCCGCGGTACGGGTGCCGCCGCCCAGTTCCAGGGCGTCGCGCAGGGCGACCGAGCGCACCGCCTGCCACCGGCGTTCCAGGCAGCGGGCGCAGCCGGGCGCGCCCTCGGCGGTGACCGGGCCGAGCACCGCGTGGCGCCCGTAGAGCCAGACCGGCAGCGGCGCCGATCCGGTGACCGGGCCGCCGAGGAGGAGCGCGTCCCCGGTGCGGGCGGCGCCTTCGCGGTCCGCACCGGAGGCGTCCGGGCGGGCGGCTCCGGAGCCGCCCGTGGCAGCGTTCCCGGAGTCCCCCTCCGCGTCCTCCTGGAAGGCGTCGGT
The DNA here is from genome assembly GCF_012273655.1 of Streptomyces physcomitrii. Taxonomy (GTDB): domain Bacteria; phylum Actinomycetota; class Actinomycetes; order Streptomycetales; family Streptomycetaceae; genus Streptomyces; species Streptomyces physcomitrii. The sequence goes on from NZ_JAAWWP010000017.1 coordinate 139,438, forward strand.
GAAGCCGAGCGCGGCGAGGCGGACCGCCGGGCCGCCGAAGTCCCGTAGCGCGCGGTCGAGTCGGGCGGTGAAGTCGCCCAGCTCGCCCAGCCGGGCCGGGCCCGGCGGGGCGCTCCTGAGGGTGGGCGCGCTCACCGGGCGGCTTCCGCGCCGAGCAGCACCCGTACGGTGTGGATGCCCGCCGCGCGCAGGTCGGCGGAGCCGGTGGCGGCGGCGTAGGCGTCCCGGCCCGCGGCGCGCAGCCGGTCCAGGACCTCGGTCCAGGCGAGGGGGGTGCCCCGGTCCGCCTCGGGGGCGGTGCCCGAGACGGTGAGGGTGCGGGCGTCGAAGTCGCGCAGCAGCGGGTCGCCGGTGTCGACCGGACCGCCCGCCTCGTCGGCCGCGTACTGGACGGCGCCGAGCAGCTCGCGCAGGGCGGCGACGGCCGCGGTGCGCCGGTCGCTTTCGCTGCCGAGGGCCCAGTGCTCGCCGTGCCGGGCGAGCAGCACGCTCACTCCGCTGCGGTCCTCCTCGCCGAGGTCGAGCAGTTCGGCCTCGATGCCGAGCCGGGCGGCGGAGCGGACCAGGAAGAGCAGTTCGGCGTCCCGGCCGTCCGGTTCGTCGACGGCGTCCGGCGCGGGCAGCGGGACCCGGGAGGCGGCGGCGCCCCGGACGGCGCGCAGCAGGGCGTCGTGGCCGAGCGCGGAGAGCAGCCCGCGCACGGCGGCCTCGGCCGGGTCCTGGCCCGCGCCGGTGCCCGCGGAGCTGCGCTCGAAGCGGCGGTCCTCGTTGTCGGGGCCGAAGGGGCGCACCGCGCCCGCGGGGACCAGCGCGGGCTCCTTGGTGACCAGCGAGACCGCGGGCAGGTGGCGCACCGGGCCGCCGGTGGTGAGTCCGCTGGCCAGCACCAGGGAGCCGGGTTCGACCCGGGTGCCCGCCTCGGCGGCGTCGACCACGTCCCGGGCCGGGACCACGTGTTCGGCGTAGACGCGGGCCGCGGCGTCCAGGGCGCGCAGCCGGGCCCCGGCGACGTGGTGGATGTCGAAGGCGGCGACGGTGCGGCTCGGCCCGTGTCCCAGGCCGAGTTCGACGGCGCCGGTCTTCAGCGGGATCTGGGTGAGCGGTTCGTCGGCGAAGCGCTTGAAGACCCCGGCCCTCGAACGCACGAGCACGGTACGGGAGTTCAGCTCCTCGACGAGTTCCTCGGCCTCCCGGGCGGTCTCCAGGGTGGGCAGCGCGGGGCCGCTCGCGGCGTCCGCGGTGGTGAGGTCGGCGGCGGGCACCGGCTCCGGTTCGGCGCAGTACGGGCAGCGCGGGTGCGGCAGCAGCGGCTCGGCGGTGACGTCCAGGGACTCGGTGTCCTGGACGACGAGCCGGCCCTCGGTCTCCGGCGGCAGGGCGCCCGAGGTGAGCCGGAAGACCTCGTAGCCGAGGAGGTTGCCGGTCATCGCGGCGAGCGGGCGGCCGGGCACGGCACCGTGCGGCGCGCTGCCGGGGACGGCCAGGGCGCTCCACAGGTCGGCGGCAGCGCCCCGGTCGCCGTTGGAGCCGAGCCGGAGGGCCGCGCAGGACCAGCAGCCCGTCGAGCCGTGGCTCATCAGCGGGCCGACCACGGTGTCCTTGCCGAAGGACCAGGCGGCGAGGAGCCGCCGCCCCTCGGGCACCCCGGCCCGCAGCAGGGCGGCGATCCGGGCGGGCGCGGTCTCCCCGGTGACCAGGACGACGTCCCAGCCGTCGAGTCCGGCCCAGGAGGCGGGGTGCGCGGCGCCCTCACCGGGCAGCGCCACGAGCTGTACGGGGCAGCCGTCGGCCTGCGCCTCGGCGGCGTCGGCCTCGGCCGCGGCGAGGTCGAGACCGGCTTCGGTGCCGATGGCGGCGCAGCCGTTGCGGACCAGGCTGCGCACCGCCCACTCGGCGACCAGGTCCTGCCCGAGCACGGCGACCCGGGTGTCCCGGAAGCGGGCGAAGCGGGCCTCGGCGTCGTCGGCGTAGTGGTCGGCGTAGGCGATCTGCGGGCCGTAGCGGCGGGCCACGTCCGCGGACAGCGGGGTCCGAGCCGCGTCCGGGTCCGGGGCGGGGACGTCCCGGGCGAAGTCCCGGTCGTAGAGCGTCCGGACGAGTTCGCCGACCATGGCACGCTGTGCCTCGCCCAGTCCTTCGCAGAGCTGGGCGACGGAGTTCTCGCCGGTCAGATGCGGGACGATGAGGGTGGCGAAGCGGTAGGCGGACTTCGCGTTGAGCCGGAAGCCGCCGTCGGCGTTGTGGAAGAGCACGCCCTCCGGTGTCTCGGTGAAGAGCACGTCCCGGCGGATGCGCGGCCGGGTCGCGGCGACGGCTTCGTAGCTGGCTGAGGCCATGAGTGGACACCCCTGTTTGCGGAATCGGAGCGGTTCGGGCGAGCGGTGCGGTAGGGCGGGGCCGGGCGGCGGACGGTACGGGGACCGGGGCGCGGCCGGCGGCTCCTCCCGCTTCAGTGCGGTACGGCGGCGGGCTCCGCTGACTTCGTACGGTGATGCCAACGCGCGTAGAGCTGAAGGAAAGAATGCATGCGGTAAGGACCGGGCGGGCCGTCTTCGAGGAGTCCGGCCTCGGCGAGCTGCTCCAGTACGGTCTCGGCGTCGCCGAAGCGCTCCGGTACGTCCGCCGGGTGCACGATGCCGCCGTCCGCCTCCGCGCCCAGGTGCAGGAAGGCGGCACCGGCCTCGGGGTCCAGGGCGTCCAGCGCCTGCCCGAGCACGGCGGGCACCGAGAGCCGCGGGTCCTCGGCGAGGGTGAGGCGGGCGGGCGGGTTCCCGGCGAGCCAGTCCAGGCAGGCCTCGACGGTCAGTCCGGGGCGGGTGAGCAGGCGCGCCGCCGCGATGCGCAGGGCCAGCGGGAAGTGCCCGCACAGCTCGGCGAGTTCGGCGGTGGCGCGGGGCTCGGCGGCGGTGCGCTCCTCGCCGAGGAGTGCGGCGAGCAGGCTCCGGGAGTCCGCGGCGGGCAGCACGTCCAGCCGGTGCACGGCGCCGCCGTGGGTGGCGACCACCGCGGCGAGTCCGCGGCGGCTGGTGAGCAGCACCGCCGCGCCCTCGGGGGCGGGCAGCAGCGGGCGCACCTGCCAGCCGCTGGCCACGTCGTCCAGGACGAGCAGGCGGCGGCCCGCGTCCGGTTCGGCGGGCCGCAGGCGGGCGGCGGCCTCCTCGCTGGTGAGCACGGAGCCGTCCGGCCGGGACATGGTCACCACGGTGACGCCGCCGGGGAAGGAGTCCCGTACCTCGTGAGCGGTCTGCAGGGCGAGGGCGGTCTTGCCGATGCCGGGTGCCCCGGAGACGACGACCAGGGCGCCTTCGCCACCGTCGGCGAGCAGCCGCCGCGCCAGCTCCGCGCGCTCGCGCACGCGTCCGGTGAAGCCGGGCACGGCCCGGGGCGCGGGCGCGGCCGGGACCTCGGCGGTGACCGTCCGGGGCGCCTGCACGGCGAGGGCGGTGGCGGTCACCGCGACGCGGGCGGGCCCGGTCGGCGCGGGCTCCTCGGGGGCGCCGACGAGGGCGGTCAACGGGGCTCCGGCGGCGGTGAGTTGGGGGCGACCCTGGGCAGGCAGGGCGGCGCGGGGTGCGGGGCTGAGCGGGCCGAGGTCCTCGGCGCGCAGGATGGCGAGCTCCAGGCGCTGGAGCCCGGGGCCGGGGTCGATGCCCAGCTCGTCGTGGAGCCGCTCCTTGACGGCGCGGTACTCGGCGAGCGCCTCCGCCTGCCGGCCGGTGCGGTAGAGGGCCTCGATCAGCTGCTCGGCGAAACGTTCGCGTCCGGGGTGGTCGCGGACGGTGTCCCAGAGGTCCACCAGGACCTGCCGGCACTGGCCCGCGGCGAGTTCGAGGTCGCAGACCCGCTCCAGGACGCCCAGGCGCTCCTCGACCAGGCCGGGCAGCGCGTCGCGGTGCAGCATCCGGGAGGCGACATTGGCCAGCAGCGGCCCGTGCCAGAGCGCGAGGGCCTCCTTGAGCCGGTACAGCTCGCCCTCGGCGTCCTCCCCGGCGGGTGTGTCGGCCAGGGCGCGGAAGCGGACCAGGTCGAGGGTCCGGTCGCTGGCGTGCATGCGGTAGCCGCCGGGCACCGACTCGATGGTGGCGCCGTCGATGCCGTACTTGGCGAAGATGCGCCGCAGCCGCAGCACACAGGTCTGCAGCGCGGCCCGTGCGGTCGCGGGCTGCTCCTCGTCCCACAGGGCGCGCAGCAGATAGCCGGTGGACACCACCGAGTTGGGGTGCAGGAGCAGGGCCGCGAGCAGGCTGGTGGGCTTGGAGGGCTTCAGTACGGCGGTCTCGTCACCGTTGGCGATGCTGAGCGGGCCTAGCAGCTGGAACCGCATGGGCGGCACTCCGTGTCATGTCTCCACGCGGAACAGCGACAGCCACCGAGGGGCACAAGGCCGTGAACCGGCACCCGGCCGCCGGGCAGGTCCCCGGCGGAACTCCCGGAAAAGGATTCACCGGAGTGATTCCTTCCGCCCTGATACCGCCCAGTTCGGCACCGCATCGACGAGTTCCCCCCTTGAACCTCGGCGTTGTTAATGACCTGTGCTCACACATCACGGTGAACACAGGACCACCATGAAACCAACTCCGGGAAGTGCGCAGTGAGCACGGAGTATGGACAACTGTTCGGTGGCCAAAAGCCGTTGGGCATACTATTCAGTGGATTCCGATAAGTCGACCCATCGGTTCCCAGTCAAATCGGACCACTTGATCCCGGGGACCCGCGGCGCGGCAGCCGCTCCCGGCCCACACACCCGGCCTCGGGCCGGCCAGCCTCCGCGCGGAGCCGCCCCGTCACGCCTGTCTGCGCACTACAGACGCGGTCCGGGCACCCGGGGACCCGGGGCGACGGCACCCCGGGGGAAAGATGAGCAGTATTCATTTCAGGTCCCCACCTGGTCCGCTTCAGGACAGGCGATGGACGCGAAACGGACAACTCAACTGGAAAGTATTTTCCCCCGGGCGGCCGGAATTACCCCCCGCGGGGGCCAGGGGCAGCACGATCATGCGCGGGAAATGACAATGGCGCGGGACGGCCGCCGGCCCGGCGAGCCCCTTCCGCGAAGCCCCGAAAGGGGCGCACACCCGCACCCCGGCAGCCGAGCCAAAGACGGTGAAAATCGGGGCAATAACGCACGGCCTTTACGTATCCGTCACTGGTACGCGCGGTTCACAGTCGGCATCGCCCGTGTCACCGATAGCGACCGCGAGAACCATTCGGAGCCGCCGGGAGAAAAGGCGGCAACTCCTTTACCCAGAAGGCCTCTTGGATAAACGGGACTCCTCGGCAGGCCCTGCCCGGTCGGCCCCGCGAGGGCGTTTCCCCCGCCCGGCCGCCCACCCGCGCGAGAGATCCGCCGGTTCAGGGGCGGCGCGCCCGGAAGCATCCCGCCCATCAACTGGCCTGGCCGCGCAGCGGATTGCTGTCCCTGCGCGCCGGTGCGGACACCTGGATGCTGCCGCCGGGCATGGCGCCGTGGATCCCCGCCGGGTCGTGCACGCCACCGGCGCCTTCGGCAGCGCCGACCTGCGCAGCCTCTATGGGGACCGCGCGCACTGCCCGCTGACCTGGTCGCGGCCCACCGTGGTCGCGGTCCCGGCGCCGCTACGCGAACTCCTCGACCACCCGGCCCGGCCCGAACTCGGCGCGGACGCCCGGCTGCACGCCCAGACGGTCGTCTTCGACCTGCCGCGCCCGCTGTCCGTGAAGACGCTCCCGATCACCGAACCCGAGGACCCCCGCGCCCGGCTGGTGGCCGCCGCCTCGCCGCCGATCCCGCGCTGATCCCCGCGGGCCCGGGCGCCCGCGCCCGCCGGACTACGATCACGTCATGACTGTGCTGAGCTACGACCGCCGCCTCGCCGAACTCGGCGTGCAGACCGGCCTGTTGCGCTCCCACGCGCAGGGGGCGGACCTGCGGGTGCCGGTTCCCACCTGCCCCGGCTGGCACCTCGGCCAGCTCCTCGGCCATGTCGGCGGGGCGCACCACTGGGCCGGGTCCGTCGTCCGCAGCCGGACCACCGAGCCGGTCTCGGAGGACCTGGTCAACGACGTCTCCGCGTACACCGAGGCCGACCCCGGCAAGCTGGACGCCTGGCTCGCCGAGGGCGCGGCCGGGCTGGCCGAGGCGCTGCGCGACGCCGGGCCCGGAACACCCGTGTGGAGCCCCGGGCCGGAGGGCACCACCGACTTCTGGGCCCGCCGGATGCTGTACGAGACGGTGGTGCACCGGGCCGACGCCTGCGGGGCGCTCGGCGTGGAGTTCACCCTGGACGAGGAGCTGGCCGCCGACGCGGTGGAGGAGTGGATGGGCTTCGGCACCGTGCCGGAGGTCCTCGAACCCCAGCCCGGCCTGCCGCCCCTGCTGGGGCCCGGCCGCCGGCTGTACTTCCACGGAACCGGTACCCGTACCCCGGTCCGGTGGCTGGTCGACCTCACCGGGCAGGCCGTCCGCTGCCACCCCGTAGCGGAGGACTCCGCGCGGGAGGCCGCCGTCACCGTGACCGCCCCGGTGGCCGATCTGGCGCTGCTTCTGTACCGGCGGCGCACCGCCGCGGACGAGGGGGTCGAGGTCCGCGGCGACGCGGGGCTGCTCGACCTCTGGCTGGAGTGCGCGGGCTTCTGGCTGCGGGCCTGAGACGACGGCGTTCCCCGGGCGGCGCGGTCCCGCGCCGCCCGGGGAGCACGCCCCCGAGGCGAACCGCTCAGCCGTGTGAACGCCGCCGCAGCGCGGGCTCGTCGAGCACCGGGGGCCGGTAACCGGCGTCCCGGGCCGAGAGGTTGGTGCCCGGCGGCACGATGGCGTCGATCGCGTCGAGGATCTCCGGGCCGAGGGTGAGGGCGTCGGCGCCGAGCTGGCTTTCGAGCTGCTCGAAGGTGCGCGGACCGATGATGGCCGAGGTGACCGCCGGGTGTTCGAGGACGAAGGCCAGGGCGAGCTGCACCAGGGTGAGCCCGGCCTTCTCGGCGAGCTGGGCGAGGGCTTCCGCCGCCTCCAGCTTGGCCCGGTTCTCCGCCGCGCTCACGTCGAAGCGCTCCGGCTGGCGGTCGGCGCGGGTGACCCGGGGCTGTGCGGCGTCCTTGCGGAAGCGTCCGGAGAGCCAGCCGCCGGCCAGCGGGCTCCAGGTCAGTACGCCGAGTCCGTAGCGCTGGGCGAGGGGCAGCACCTCGCGTTCGATGCCGCGGGCGAGCAGCGAGTACGGGGGCTGCTCGGTCACCACGCGTTCCCGGCCCCGGCGTTCGGCGATCCACTGGCCCTCGACGATCGCGGAGGGTTCGAAGGTGGAGCTGCCGATGTAGCGGATCTTGCCCTGGTGGACCAGGTCGGACAGGGCGCCCAGGGTCTCGTCGAAGTCGGTGCCGGGCTCGGGCCGGTGCACCTGGTAGAGGTCGATCCAGTCGGTGCCGAGGCGGCGCAGGCTGTTCTCCACCTCCCGGATGATCCAACGCCGGGAGTTCCCGCGCTCGTTGACGTCCTCGCCGAGCGCGCCGTGGAACTTGGTGGCCAGCACGACGTGGTCCCGGCGGCCTCCGGCGAGCGCCTTGCCGACGATGGTCTCGGACTCCCCGGCCGAGTAGACGTCGGCGGTGTCGACGAAGTTGATGCCCGCGTCCAGGGCGCGCCGGATGACGCGCACGCTGTCCTGGTGGTCCCGGTTGCCCCGGGCGCCGAACATCATCGTCCCCAGGCACAGGGGGCTGACCTGGACGCCGGTGCGTCCGAGGGGGCGGTAGGCGGTCATCGTGAACTCCTGGTGGTGAGAGGGGACTTGGCGGGGGGAGGCGCGGGGTGGCTGTCCCCCGGCCGCGGGTGCGGGTCCGGGAGCCGCGGGGGCCCGGCCGAGCCGGTCCCCGGCCGCCGCCGCGCGGGTGGCGGCGGCCGGGTTCCGCCTGCCGGGCGTACCGAGGTTCAGGTGGCCGCCGCCAGGCCGATGCCGAGGTGGCCCTCGCTGCGGTCGACGTCCTCGAAGAGCCGGTTGGCCGGGCGCGGCAGCCCGTAGTGCTCGCGCAGGGTGCTGCCCTCGTACTCGGTGCGGAAGAGTCCGCGCTCCTGGAGGATCGGCACCACCCGGTCGACGAAGACCTCCAGCCCCGAGGGCAGCACGGCGGGCATGATGTTGAAGCCGTCCGCCGCGCCGCTGTCGTACCAGTGCTCGATGGTGTCGGCGACCTGCTCGGCGGTGCCCGCGAAGGTGCGGTGGCCGCGCCCGCCGCCGAGCCGGCCGATGAGTTCGCGCACGGTCAGGCGCTCCCGGCGGGCGAGTTCGACGACCAGGGTGTAGCGGCTCTTGGCGCCCTCGATCTCGTCCTCGGTGGGGATGTCCTCGGGCAGTTCCTCGTCGAGGTGGAGGTCCTCGGGGGCGATCCGCAGCCGCTCGGCGAGCTGCCGCTTGGCGTACTCGGGGACGATCAACCGGTCGAGTTCCGCGTCGAGTTCGCGGGCCTCGGCCTCGGTCTCGCCGATGACGGGGACGATCCCGGGCAGGATCTTGATGCCCTCGGGATTCCGGCCGAGGGCTTCGGCGCGCTGCTTGACGTCCTTGTAGAAGGCGATGCCCTCCTCGAGGGTCTGCTGCGCGGTGAAGACGGCCTCCGCGTAGCGGGCCGCGAACTCCTTGCCGTCCTCGCTGGATCCGGCCTGGACGAGCAGCGGGTAGCCCTGCGGGGAGCGCCGCACGTTCAGCGGTCCGTCGACCCGGAAGTACGTGCCCTGGTGCCGGATGGCGCGCACCCGCTCGGCGCTGGCGAAGACCCCGCTCTCCTTGTCGGCGAGGACCGCGTCGTCGGCCCAGGTGTCCCAGAGCTTGGTGGCGACCTCGACGAACTCGGCGGCGCGCAGATAGCGGGCGTGGTGCTGCGGGGTGTCGTCGAGGCCGAAGTTGCGGGCGGCGTCGGCACCGGCGGTGGTCACGATGTTCCAGCCCGCCCGGCCGCCCGAGACATGGTCGAGGGAGGCGAAGCGGCGGGCCAGGTTGTAGGGCTCGTTGTAGCTGGTGGAGGCGGTCGCGATGAGGCCGATGCGGCTGGTGGCCCCGGCGAGCGCGGTGAGCAGCACGGTCGGTTCCAGCTTGCTGACCGGGCGGCGCCCGGGGTCGCCCTGCAGCACGGGGCTGTCGGCGAGGAACAGCGAGTCCAGCTTGCCGCGTTCGGCGATCCGGGCGAGGTTCGTGTAGTGGTCGAGGTCGGTGCCGCCGGAGGCCGGGCTCTGCGGCAGCCGCCAGGCCGCCTCGTGGTGGCCGACCGACATCAAGAAGGCGTTCAGGTGCAGCGGCTTGCGCTCAGGCATCGTTCTTCTCCGAAGGTACGGGCTCGGGGTGCACGCCGAGCGCGGTGAGCAGGCGGTCGCGGTACTCCTGGAAGCGGGGTGCGCGGCGGCTGCGCGGGGTGGGCAGGTCGACGGCGAGGTCGACGGCGATCCGGCCCTCCTCCAGGACCAGGACCCGGTCGGCGAGTTCCACCGCCTCGTCGACGTCGTGGGTGACCAGGAGCACGGCGGGCCGGTGGCGTTCGTACAACTCCCGCAGCAGCCCGTGCATCTTGATCCGGGTGAGGGCGTCCAGGGCGCCGAACGGCTCGTCGGCCAGCAGGAGTTCGGGCTCGCGGACCAGGGCGCGGGCGAGCGCGGCGCGCTGCTGCTCGCCGCCGGACAGCTCGTGCGGCCAGGAGCGTTCACGGCCCGCGAGGCCGACCTCGGCGAGGGCCTCCCGGCCACGGTCCTCGGCCCGGCGCCCGCCGAGACCGAGGACGACATTGTCGAGCACCCGCAGCCAGGGCAGCAGCCGCGAGTCCTGGAAGGAGAGCGACACCCGCTCGGGTACGGCGAGTTCACCCGAACCCCGCACCCCGTGGTCGAGCCCGGACAGAGCCCGCAGCAGGGTGGACTTGCCGGAGCCGCTGCGCCCGAGGAGGGCGGTGAACTCCCCCGCCCCGACGGTCAGATCGATCTCCCGGAGCACCTCTCGCTCACCGAAGCGGCGGACCAGGCGGCTGGTGCGGATGGCGGGCGGCGCCGCGGTCAGCGGGCCAGGGTGTGTCGCCACGACAGGGCCCTCCTCTCGATGATGCGGACGAGGGCGTCGGAGGCGTAGCCGAAGATGCCGTAGGCGACCAGGCCGACGATGATCACATCGGACTGGGCGTACTGCTGGGCCTGAAACATCATGTAGCCGATGCCGCTGGTGGCGTTGACCTGCTCGACCACGATCAGGCCGAGGAAGGCCGAGGTCACCCCGAGCCGCAGTCCGACGAAGAAGCCGGGCAGCGCGCCGGGCGCGACGACCTTGCGCAGGAAGGTCCAGCGGCCCAGCCGCAGGCTCTCGGCGAGCTGGACATGGCGGCCGTCGATGCCGGTGAGGGCCGCGTAGGTGTTGATGTAGACGTTGACCGCGACGCCGAGGGCGATGACGGTGACCTTCATCTGCTCGCCGATGCCGAGCCAGAGGATCAGCAGCGGCAGCAGGGCCAGCGAGGGGATCGCCCGCTTGATCTGGAGCGGCCCGTCGACCAGGTACTCACCGCTGCGGCTGAGCCCCGCCACCACGGCGAGCAGCACCCCGGCGAGGACGCCGAAGAGCAGCCCGAGGGCGGCCCGTTGCAGGGAGACCAGGGCGTTGTCCTGGAGCCGCCCGGTGGACACCAGGTCGGAGGCGGTGGCCAGGACGGTGCCCGGGCCGGACAGGATGCGCGGGTCGAGGTAGCCGAGCGCGGAGGACAGCCACCAGACGGCGACCAGGAGCACCGGGCCGATCAGGCGCCCGAAGGGGACGGCCCGCCCGGGGCCGAGGCGGCGGGGGCGGTGCCCCTGGCGGGCGGACTCGGCAGGGGCGGCGCCGGACCCGGTCGGCGCGGGCCGGTCGGCCCTCTCGCGGGGCGGCGCTCCCGGCGTGCCGGGCGGCGCGGTGGCCGTACGGGCGCGGGACAGTGTCTCGCTCATCGGGTCTCCTGGTACGCGGCGGGGACGGCCTTGGCGGCGAGGCCCTCGAAACGGCGGTCGAAGAGGTCGGTGACCTCGGTCCTGGGCACGAAGCCGCCCTCGGTGAGCAGGTCGGCGGTCTCCTGCTCCCAGGCGATCGCCCGGTCCCAGCTGACCGGGAACCGGGGCTTGCGCAGCGACTTGACGATGCGTTCGCCGTCGGCGCGGGTCACGCCCTGGTCCTTGACGTAGTAGGTGTCGATCCACTCGTCGGTGTTCTCCCAGGCCCAGACCTGGCCGCGGGCCCACAGCGGTACGAAGTTGCGCACCGCCGCCGCCTTCGCCTCGTCCTCCAGTACGGAGGTGGGTGCCCACAGCACGGACAGCAGGTCGACGACGTCGGTACGGACCGGGCGGGCGCCGTCCTTCGCGTACTGGCTCAGGTACTTGGTCAGGGTCGGCTCGCTGAGCGGCGCCACATCGACCTGCTTCGACTGCAGGGCGGTGAGGAACTGGGTGCTCGGCAGCGGCACCAACTCGACGTCCTGGTAGCCGATACCGGCCTTCTTCAGGGCGCGCAGCACCACGACGCCCTGGGCCTGCCCCTGCGAGAAGGCGATCTTCCTGCCCCGGAATCCGCTCACCTCGCGGATGCCGGAGCCGGGCGCGGTGGCGAAGACGTAGAGGGGGTGGTCGCGTTCCTGTACGGCCACGATCTTCGCCCCGACGCCTATTGCCTCGGCCTGGATCGGCGGAATTCCGGCGTTACCGGCGAGGTCGATGGAATGGGCGCGGAAACCCTGGATGATGTCCGGCCCCGCGGAGAGGTTCGGCCACTCGGGGACCTTGAACTTGAGTTCCTTCGTCAGTCCCGCGGGGCCGAGTTGAAGACGCGCGGTGCGTACCGCGACGGTGAGTCTGGTGCCGGGCGGCGGATCTCCCGTCGGGAGTTTACCGAGGGGCTTCTCACTGGCCGCGTTCTGGGTCGCCGGGGCGCAGGCGGAGAGGGAGACAAGCGCACCGCCCGCGAGAGTGAGAAAGGAACGACGGGCGAGGGGCGCGGAGTTCAGCGGAGGCATGGGAATTCCTGAGGAAGGGGGAAAGGGGAAGGGGGAAAGGGGAAATGGGGAAGGAGAGGGGAACGGAAAGGAGTGCGGGTCGGAGGGGCGGTGCGCTCAGAGCGGCAGATAGCCGCCGTTGTGGAAAAGGAGCGGAGTGCGGCTCTCGTCGAGGTCCACCTCCTCGACCCGGCCGATGACGAGGCGGTGGTCGCCCGCGGGCACCAGCTGCTCCACGGCGAGCCGCAGCCATCCGGCGGACCCGTCGAGCACCGGGGCGCCCCCGTCGAGCCGCCGCCAGGCGGTCGGCGCGGCGAAGCGGTCGATGCCGCTGGTGGCGAACCGCCGTGCCACGTCCTGCTGTTCGGCCGCCAGGAAGTTGACGACCGCGGTCTCGGCCCGCTCGATGTGCGGCCAGGACGAGGAGCCGGTGGCGATACCGAAGGAGGCGAGCGGCGGGGTCAGCGAGAGCGAGGTGAGCGAGGTCGCGGTGAAGCCGACCGGCCCGCTGCCCGCGTCGGCGGTGATCACGACGACCCCGGCCGGATAGCGGCCGAAGGCCTGCCGGAAGCGGTCGGGAGCGACACCGGTGTGCACGGGAGAGGCGGCGGTGAGGGTCATGTTCTCCTCCTGGGAGGGCGGGGCGCGGTGTGCGGCGGGGGCGGGGGCGGGGCGCATGCGGGCATGCGGGGGTACGGAGACGGGGCGCGGAGGCGTACGGAGTCGAGGGGTACGGGGCCCAGGGCGGTGGGGGGCAACACCTGGGGAAAGGGATGTCACCGCCGAGCGGATTCAGGGCTTGGCGGGGAAGCCGCAGGGATTTGGCGGGGAAGGCACAGGAATGCGGTGAGCCTGGGGCCGCGCGTCGCGAGGAGCTGACCGCCGAAGGACCGGAACCGTCGTCCGCACGTCCGCCGCGCGGTCGTCAAGAGCCGCCCGGAGAACGGGAATGCACGGCGCCTCGGATACTCGTACACCTGCGGACGCGCCCTCATACGCGGGCAACCGCGAAGGTGATACGGAAGACTCCCGGAGGCTCAAGAACCCTGCCGGGAAAGGGTTATCGCGTACCCGGACAGGAGTGGCGACAGAATTCCGGCGGGTCGAGCGGGAGAACGCCGGGACAGCGCGGCGCCCGGTGGGGCGTGCTCTTTTCCACTCGCTGTCGGCTGCTCATGAATCCATCTTCTCGTTCTTCTCCGAGGCGGGTCAACAATGCAACTCACTGAATTAAGTCGGCCCGCCGCGGCCGCTGTTCAGGAAGCCGCGGAGAGGGCCGGCCAGGGTCCGAGCGGGTCGGCGTAGAGGGCGCCGAGTGCCACCGCGGCGCCCGCCGTGGCGAGGACGGTGCCGGTGAAGCTGCCGGGCACCACGGCGCGGGCGGGGTCCTCGCACACCCAGGAGCGGGCCGCGACCTCCTCCCTGAGTTCGGCGAGCAGGGCGGGTTCCCGGCTCGACCCGGCCTCGACCACGACCAGGACCTCCGGGTCGAACATGTCGAGGAGCAGGGCGGCGGCCCGGCCCACGAGCCGTGCCCGGCGGCGGAAGAGGGCCACCGCGCGCGGCTCCCCGGCGAGGGCGAGCCCGAGGAGTTCCCGGAACGTGCCGAGGTTCAGGCCGAGTTGCGCTGCCTGCCGCACCATCACGAGTTCGGAGACCTGCGACTGGAGGCAGTCGGGGCGACCGCAGGAGCACGGGGGGCCTCCGGTGTCCTCGCCCGGTCCCGGCCCGGCGAGGAGTCCGGGCTCCCCCGCCTCCTCCGTGCCGAGCGGAAGGTGGGCCACGCTGCCCGCCCCGGAGTGCGGGCCGAGGTGGACCGCGCCCTGGGTCACGAAGGCGGCGTCCACCACGGCGCCGACGAAGAGCAGCACCGTACTGGTCCGGGTGGACACCTCGCCGAAGAGCTGCTCGGCCCTGGCCAGCGCCCGGGAGTGGCTGTCGACATGGACCGGGAGACCGGTGGCGGCGGCGAGATGGCCGCGTACTCCTACGTCCCGCCAGCCGAGTTGGGGGTGCTCCACCACCGTGCCGGAGGCCGGGTCGACGCGGTGGCCGGTGGCTACGCCGAGGGCGAGCACCTCGCGTCCGGCGCAGTGGGCGCGCCGCAGGGCGGGGAGCCGGGCGGCGAGGTCGTCCAGTATCCGGGACGGTTCGGTGTCACGGTGCGGGCGCCGGTCCTCCGCCACGATGCGGCCGGTGAGGTCCATCAGGGAGACCGTGGAGTGGGCGACCGCGATGTGCGCGCCCGCCACCAGATAGCGCCGGGTGTCGATCTCCAGCGGGACATGCGGGCGGCCGAGTCCCTTGGGCCCGGTGGTCTGCGGGCGTTCACGCAGCAGTCCGCGGGCGAGGAGCCGGTTGCAGTGGCCGCTCACGGCGGCCGGGGACAGGCCGGTCAGCCGGGCGACCGTGCTGCGGGCGACGGGCTGGTGGTCGAGGACCGCGCCGAGCACGGCGGCGATGCCCGAGGACCGCCGGACCGGTGCGGCGGGGATCTCGGAGCGGCGGACCGGGCGCGGTCGGCTCACGGACGGTGTTTCCACGGGACTTCCCTGCCTGGGCGGCGAGTTGGCCGGAGCCGCGCCACCCGCCCCACGGCTGGTGACTGCTCCGGTGACGGCCCCCGGACACCGGGAGCCACGCGGCCGGGGCCGCGACCTGCGGGAGGGACAGGGAGAGGGGCGCCCGTACGCGCCCGGTTCACCGGGGCCGCGTCAGGAGCCGCCGCGCGCTGCCGGTCCACGCTGAACGACGGGGGTCAGCCGCGCTGACACGCCGCCGAGCAGACGCGCTTGAGGTCGACATGACCTCGGGACGTCAGAAGCGCGGAACGGTGCATGGCGCGCAACCTAACCGCCGGCCGGAATGCAGGTCAACGCGGTGCCCGCATGGTGGACCGGTAAATGGACGCACGGCCCGCCCTGCCGACAACCGGGCGCAGAGAAGCGGGAAGGGGGCAGGGCGGCAGGGAGCGGACAAGAGCCGGGGCGCGGGCTCCCCGGCTCTTGCCCGCTCCCCGGCTCTCACGCGGCGACGGTCCCGAGCGCCCGCTCCCGGAACCCGCGGCCGACCGTCTCAGTCCTTGATCTCCGCCTCGGACCGCAGTCCACGAACGCCGTCTTCGGACTCGGTCTTCGGACCCGCTCCTCGAACCCGACCCTCGGACTCGGTCCTCAAAACCGGTCCTCGAACCCGCTCCCCCGCCTCAGCCCTTGAGCTTCTTCGCCTTGCGGATCGCCTCGGTGAGCGACTTCAGTACGGGCGTGTAGCCGAGGTAGCTGTAGCGCTCCTCCATGGCCCAGGGCACCGTCTGGCCGGCCTTGACCGCGGGCAGTTGGAGCCAGGTCTTGTGGCGCTTGAGCTCCTCCGGGGACTGGGCGTTCGACCTGTTGTCGATCATGATCAGGTCCGCGTGGTACTTGTCGGCGTTCTCCCAGCTGAGGAACTCCCAGAAGCCCCATTCGTCGCTCTTCTTGCCCTCGACGAACTCGATCCCCAGCTCCTTGAAGAAGTGCAGATCGCAGTAGGAGTCGGGGACGGCCACGTACATCTGCTGGTCGTCGCCGGTCATCGCGAGGACCTTGATCCCGCCGTTGTCGCGGGCGGCGGCGCGCAGTTCCTCGACAGCCTTGTCGAAGTCCTTCTTGGCCTTCACCACCTCGGGCGCCTTGAGGTCGGCGCCCAGGCTCTCGGCGAGTTCGGCGGTGCGCCGCAGCGGCTGGAGCAGCGAGGTGTGGGCGACGCTGATGCCCACGGTCTTCGCCAGCGACTCGATCTTCTTGCGGCTCTCCTCGGGGACGAACCACAGATCGGGCGGCGGGAACATGTTGCTGATCAGCAGGTCGGGCCCGAGGGCCGCGTACTTCTCGATGCTGAACTGCCCGAACTCGGTGCCGAGGCTGGTCAGTTTCGAGAGCGGCAGCCTGCCCGCCTGCGGGTTGGGCTTGCCGTCCACCGGCTTGCTGGGACCGAAGATGCCCTTGACCTCGACGCCGTAGTCGTACAGTGCGGCGGCCGTGCTCACGAAGGCGACCAGGGTCCGGGGCCGTGAGTCGAGGCTGACCTTCCGGCCGCGGTCGTCCTTGAAGGTCCAGGGGCCCTTGCCGCCGGACTTCGCACCGCCCTCGGTGGAGTCCTCGTCCGCGTCGCCGCCGCAGGCGGTCAGCGGTGCGGCCAGCGCGAGGGCCGCCGCGGAGGCGAGTATCCCGCGGCGGGACACTCCGGGTTTGTTCACCATGTTCTCGCTCTCTTCTCCCCGCACCAGGCCGGGGTCGTTCATGCTGCCAGTTCGGCGGTGAGGTGGTCGAGGGCGGCCCCACGTCGGCCGCCCACGGGTCAGCCGGGGCCCCCGAGGAGCCGGACGAGGCCGTCCGCGAGCGCGCCGCGCCAGCAGGCGTAGTCATGGCCGCCGTTGTACTCGTTCAGCGAGACCTGGTGGCCGCGGGCGCGCAGCACCTCGTACAGGGCCCTGCTGTAGAGGACCATGGCGCCCTCGTGCAGGCCGACGTCGAGATGGACGGTGACGGGGCGCGGGGCGGCCTCGTGGAACTGCGTGACCAGCCAGGGCACCGTGCCCTGCACGGTCTTGGGGACGCCGGGCGCGAGTCCGGGCCGCCACCACAGCGAGCTGGACTGCGCGAGGACCCGGCCGAAGCGCTCGGGCCGGATGTGGGCGGCGTAGAGCGCGGTCATCGCGCCGAGGCTCTGCCCGCAGACGGCGGTCCGCGCCGGGTCGGTCGTCAGGGGCCAGCGGCCGGCGGCCCAGGGCAGCAGTTCGTCGGCGAGGAAGGAGACGAAGGGCTCCCGGGCGCCCAGGTCCTGCCAGCGGGTGGCGTTGTCCACCGCGTCCGGGGAGAGCACCGCGAGCGGCGGCAGCGCCCCGTCGGCGATGAGCGCGTCCAGGGTGTGCCGGAAGCCGAGCCGGCCGAACCACATGTCCCCGTCCGCGAGCAGCAGCACCGGCAGTTCGGGCTGCTCGCGCCGTCCGGACTCGGGAGCGGGCCCTTCCGGCGGCAGATAGACCCAGACGTCGCGGTCGCCGCCGAGGGCCGCGCTGGTGAAGCGGTGCCGGGCCAGCTCGCCCGCGGGCAGTCCGGTCCTGCGCTGGGCCCAGGGCTGCTCCGGGGCGTCCGGGAGCGCGTAGACCGAACTGTCCGAGGCTCCCCAACGGCTGGGCATCGGACGGCGGTTGAGGGGGTCGGAGGCGGCGTGCGGCATCAGCGCGTGCAGCCGCTGCTGGAGCCGGACCGGGTCCTCGGGCAGCGGTCCGGTGGAGATGTCGGCGGCCATCTTGTACGAGCCGCGGTGGTCGGCGCGCAGCCGGTACGAGAGGTGCCAGACATCGGTGTCGGAGAGCCGGTGGAGGAGGGAGCGGGTGAGGTTCGAGCGGTCGACGAGGCGGTTGGCGACCAGCAGTACCTGCCGGGTCGCGTGGTGGCCGCGCCACAGGAAGGTCACCACCCGGTGGCCGCTTCCGGCCTCGCCCGGGACCTCCTCGACCAGCGGGGTGCCGCCGCGGGCGACCCCCGCCCAGAACTCCTCCAGGACGGCCTCGCGTTCGGACCCCGCGGTGCCCGCGAGCCGCGCCGCGAGGCGCTCGACACAGGGCCCGGTGGCGGGCAGCGGCCGGATGTCCTCGGCCTGCTCCGACAGCTCCGGCTGCTCCGACTGCTGCGGCGTCATCAGCGTGGCCTCGTTCATCGCGGCGCACCCTGGACACGGGCGCGGGCCGGGCGGACGGGCGCGGGGGCGGGGCGAGTTGTCGTGGTGGCGGGGTGGCCGATCGCGGGGACGGCGGCGGGGCGGGCGGTCGCCGCCGGGCGGCCGGGACCCGCGGGGGTCGCTCCCGTCCGCGTCGTCCGTGCCCGCGTCGCCTGCGCTCGCGGCGCCTGAGCCCGGGCCGCCCGCGCTCGCGCCTGCGCACCCGCGCGTGGCCTGCTCGGGCGCAGCGGCCCGAAAGAGGGCGGTCCGGCGGACAGAACGCGCATGAATCCCCGCTTTCCTGGATGACTTGCCGTCATGACTCGTCCGGCGGCGGCGCGCGCCGACCGCCTGAGGCGGGCCGCCGGGTCGGGGTGGACCACCTCGGAATGAACGGAACTTAGCTTAGCCTAAGCTAAGTTCATGCATCCGGGATCTCCCTTCCCCCTCCGGAGGACCGCACAGCGCGGCCGCGGCACCCCGCGGCCCCTGGGCCCGGGCCTGCCCGGCTCCCCCTTCGCCAGACCTCTCCCCGGCTCGGCGCCGGGCGGACGGCCCGCGCGCCTCCGTCCGCGCTGCGGCACCGGCCACAAACGCGGCGACCGTTCGGGGGGCGCCCGGGGCGCCGCGCCCCGGAAGGCGGCCCGTTGCCCGAGGATCCCTGGGGAACCCGGTTACCGGCTCCGGCACTCCTCCACCCGGGGGCCGGGCCGCACGAAGGACCGGTACCGCGAGAACCGGAGGTGGTGGCGGTGAACGGATGGATGGTGACCGGGGCGGGCGGCATGCTCGGCAGCGAACTGTGCGCCCTGCTGCGCGCGCGGCGGCAGCCGGTGCTGGCGTTCAGCCACGGCGACCTCGACCTGGCGGACGGCTACGCCGTACGGATGGCGATGGAGCGCGCCCGGCCCCGGGTGGTCGTCAACTGCGCGGCCTATACGGACGTGGACGGCGCCGAGTCCAGCGAGGCGGCGGCGCTGCGGGTGAACGGGGACGCGGTCCGCAGGCTGGCCCAGGCCTGCGCCGCGACCGGCGCCCGGCTGCTCCACCTGTCGACGGACTACGTCTTCGACGGGCAGGCCGAAGCCCCCTGGCCCGAGGACGCGCGGCCCGTACCCCGCACCGCGTACGGCCGCAGCAAGCTCGCCGGGGAGCAGGCGGTACTCGCCGAACTCCCGCACAGCGGCACGGTGGTGCGCACCGCCTGGCTGTACGGCGCCCACGGCCCGAACTTCGTCGCCACCATGAAGGAGAAGGCCGCCGCGGGCGAGACGGTCCGCGTCGTCGACGACCAGCACGGCCAGCCGACCTGGGCCCGCGATGTCTCCGAGCGCCTCTACGCGCTGGGCGAGATCCAGGTGAGCCGGGCGGCGGGGATCTTCCACGCCACCTCGGCCGGGCGCACCACCTGGTACGAGTTCGCCCGCGAGATCTACCGGCTGGCCGGGGCGGACCCCGCCCTGGTCCGGCCGCTCAGCAGCGAGGACCTGGA
Source organism: Streptomyces physcomitrii (assembly GCF_012273655.1). Lineage (GTDB taxonomy): Bacteria > Actinomycetota > Actinomycetes > Streptomycetales > Streptomycetaceae > Streptomyces > Streptomyces physcomitrii. The sequence goes on from NZ_JAAWWP010000017.1 coordinate 158,591, forward strand.
CCGGGTCGCCCCGCGCCCGGCCAACAGCGTGCTCGGGCACGGCCGTTGGGCCGCCGCCGGTCTCGCTCCGCTGCGGCCCTGGCCCGAGGCGCTCGCCGAGGCCTTCTCCGGCATCGGCACCCCGCTGGCCGCACGGTGAGGAGCCCGCGCGAGCGGTGAGGGCCGCGCCCGCAGCCCGCCCGCAGACACCCACGAACACCCGCGGACACCGCCGCGCCCGTCCCCTGCGTGACCAGGGGGACGGGCGCGGTGTGCCGCCCGGGCGCCGCGCCCGGGTGCCCCGGCCGTGACTCCGGGACGGTTCCCCGCCGGACGGGGCGGCCTGGGCCGAGGCCCGGTCCGGGAAGCCCCGCCCGCCCCGCGAGGCCTGGCACGGACGCGCACCGCACCGGCGTCGCGGGACCCGCCCGCCGGGCGAACGGCGGGACTTCGGACCTGCCTAGGACACGCCCGAGGGACCGGTCATCGGCGGTTCTCCCTCGGTCGTGCTGTGCGCGGTGGCGCTCTGCTCCCCGCTGCCGCCGGTGATCCACGCGGCGAGGCCCGCCGGGGTCGGGGCGCGGAACAGGGCGCCGAGGGGGGTGTCGGTGCCGAGGGCCTCGCGGGCCCGGGACATCAGCCGGGCGGCGAGCAGGGAGGTGCCGCCGAGGAGGAAGAAGTCGGCCTCGGGGTCGACTCGGGGGACGCCGAGCGTTTCGGCGAAGAGCCGGGTGAGGGTCTCCTCGGCGGGGGTGCGCGGGGCGCGCCCGCCCTGCCCGGCTGCGGTGGCGGGCGCGGGCAGGGCCGTACGGTCCGCCTTGCCGGAGGGGCCGAGCGGGAGGGCGTCGAGGACGACGAAGGCCGAGGGGACGAGGGCCGCGGGCAGGGCGGAGGCGGTGTGCGCGCGCAGGGCCCCCGGGTCGGGGGCGGCGCCTTCGCGGGCGGTGACATAGGCGGTGAGGCGCCGTTCGCCGGGCCGGTCCTCGCGCAGCACCACGCAGGCGGCGGCGACCGAGCGGTGCGCCCGCAGGCAGTCCTCGATCTCCCCGGGTTCCAGGCGCACTCCGTGCAGCGTGACCTGGTCGTCGGTGCGGCCGAGGAAGTCGAGGTCGCCCTTCGGCCGCCAGCGGGCCAGATCGCCGGTGCGGTACATCCGGGAGCCGGGCGGACCGTACGGGTCGGCGAGGAAGCGGGTGGCGGTCAGGGCGGGCCTGGCGAGGTAGCCGTCGGCCAACTGCGCCCCGGCGAGGAAGAGTTCACCGGCGACACCGGGCGGGCAGGGCCCCAGCCCGGCGTCGAGCACGTACAGCCGGGTGTTCCAGACCGGCCGCCCGAGCGGCACCGGGCCCTCGGCCCCGGGCGGGCAGGAGTGCCGGGTGACGTCGGCGGCCTCGGTGGGACCGTAGAGGTGGTGCAGCCGCGCCCCGGGCAGCAGGCGGTGGACGTCACGGACGCATCGCCGGGTCAGCGCCTCCCCGCTGCTGAAGACGTGCCGCAGTCCCCGGCAGTCGCGGGCGGCCGGTTCGGCGAGGAACTCCCGGAGCTGCGAGGGCACGAAGTGGCAGACGGTGACGTCGAGTTCGCGGATGGCGCGGGCCAGGGCCGCGGGGTCCCGGTGCTCCTCGGGGCCGGTGAGCACGAGCGTGGCGCCGGTGCGCAGCGGCCAGAGCAACTCCCCTACGCAGACGTCGAATCCGAGCGGCGATTTCTGAAGTACCCGGTCCCCGGGGCCGATCGGGAAGGCGTCCTGCATCCACCGCAACCGGTTGTCGGCCGCGCGGTGCGCGACGACGACGCCCTCGGGGCGGCCGGTGGAGCCCGAGGTGTGCAGTACGTAGGCGGGGTGACGGGGCGTCAGGGCGCGGGCCGGCGGCACCCGCGGCTGCTCCCGTACGTCGATGCGGTCGAGCAGCAGCCGCGGGGTCCCCGTCTCCGGCAGTGCGGCGGACGAGTCCGAGTCGGTGAGCAGGCAGTGCGGCGCGCAGTCCTTGAGCAGGTGGGCGAGCCGGTCCGGCGGGTGTCCGGGGTCGAGCGGCAGACAGGCGCCGCCCGCCTTGAGCACCGCGAGGAGGGCCACGACCAGCCGCGGGGAGCGCGGCAGGGCGAGGGCGGCGAGGCGGCCGGGGCCGAGGCCCTCGGCGACCAGGTGCCGGGCCAACTGGTTGGCGGCGGTGTCGAGTTCGGCGTAGCTGAGGGTGGCACCGGCCCCGGTGAGCGCCGGGGCGTGTGGGGTGCGCAGGACCTGGGCCTCCACGGCGCCGATCAGCGTGGTGGCGGGCAGCTTGCGGGCGGTGTCGTTGAACTCCTCGGTCACCAGGTGCAGTTCGGGCCCGGTCGTGATCCGGCAGGCGGCCAGCGGGGCCCCCGGGTCGCTGCGCACGAGCCGTTCCAGGAGGGCGAGCAGGCGCGTCTGGTGGGCCGCGAGCTCGTCCGGTCCGTACCGCGCGGGGTTGGCGTCGTGGTCCACCCGCAGTCCGCTGCCGTCGGCGTGGACGTGGACGGTGAGGTCCTCGACCGGGCCCGCGGAGAGGTTGTGCGGGGTGGAGGGGGCTCCGGCGAAGGAGAGTCCGTAGGCGAAGGGCATGATGTCGACCAGCGGACCGAGCAGGGCCCGGCCGCCGCCGAGCAGGCCCAGTTCCCGGCGCAGGTCCTCGGAGCGGTAGCGCTGGTGCGGGCGCGCGGCCCGGATGCCGAGGACGACCTGCCGGGTCAGCTCCGCGAAGGTGCCCTCGGGGCGCACGCTCAGGCGCAGCGGCACCACGTTGGCGGCCATGCCGGGGACCCGCAGCGCGGAGGTCCCCGTCCGTCCCGTCAGCGGCACCCCGATCACCACGTCGGCGGCACCCGAGGCGCGGGCGGTGTACAGGGCCTGGGCCGCTATGAGCACGTCCGGCCAGGTGGCGCGCAGCGCGGCGGCGAGTTCGCGGATCCCGGCCGCGGTCCCGGCCGGGAGCCGGGCGGTGCGGCGCAGGAGGGTGCGGGAGGCGGGCGCGCCCCGGCCGGCCGGGGTGGCGGCGCCCCGGCAGCCGTCCAGGACCCGGTGCCAGTGGGCGCGGTCGCGGGCGCACTGCTCGCCCGAGCGGTAGCGGAGGTCCTCGGCGACCAGGTCGGCGAAGCGGCCGAAGGGGCTCGGTCCCGGGTCCCCGCCCGCGGCGAGCGCGGTGTAGACCTCGGCGGTGCGGCGGGCCAGGAGCGCGTGGCCGAAGCCGTCCATCACCAGGTGGTGGACGCGCCGGTACCAGAGCCAGCGGGCGTCGCCGACGCGCAGCAGGGCGTGCTGGAAGAGGGGTCCGGTGCTCAGCTCGAAGGGGCGGGCGAGGTCCCGCTCCATCCAGGCCAGGGCCGCCGCCCCGGGGTCCGGGTGGTGGCGCAGATCGTCCGCGTACAGCGGGAAGCCGCGGCCCGGCGCCTCGATGCCGACGGGGTACTGCCGGGGCCCCTCGGGGGTGTCGGCGATCCGCATGCGCAGGGCGTCGGCCTCGCCGGTGGTGCGGTGCAGCGCCTCGGTGAACAGCCGCGGGTCCACCGGGCCGTGGATCTCCAGGTACTCGGCGGTGTTCTGCGCCGGGCTGAGCGGATCGAGGGCCTGGGCGTACCACATGCCGCGCTGGGCGGCGGTGAGCGGCAGCCCGCGCACCGCGGGGGTCGCCGGGGCGAAGGTGGTCACCCCTCGGCTCCGAGCAGGGGCAACCAGGCCTCGATGGCGGGGCGTTCGGCGAGGTCCACGAAGGCCACCTCGGTGCCGTGTTCGCGGCGCCAGCGCTCCACGAGGCTCATCAGGCGCACCGAGTCGAGGCCGTGGTCGACCAGGTTCTCGTCGACCGGGATCTCCTCGGCGTCCTCGTCGAGCACGTCCGCCAGGTCTTCGCGTATCTGCCGCAGGGTCAGGGCCACGGTTCAGTCCTTCGTGAGGATTCGGTCGGTGGTGGTGACGACGGCGCAGCGGCCGGCCGCCCAGCGCAGCGCCTCGTGGTGCTCGCGCTCGCTGAAGTCGGCGACGGCGTCGGCGACCACGAAGGCCTCGATGTCGCGCATCCAGGCGTCGGCGGCCGTCATCAGGACGCCGATGTGCGCGTACACCCCGCAGACGATCAGCTGGTCGCGCCCGGCGGCGCGCAGCTGCTCGGCGAAGGGCGAGCGGACGAAGGCGCTGTACTTCCACTTGGGGAGCACGGTGTCCCCCTCCCGCGGGGCCACCTCCTCGGCTATCGCGGCGAGTTGGGGGTCGTCGGGGAGTCCGGGGCCCCAGAAGTCCTGCTGGAGGCCGCGTTCGGCGGGGCTCTGGCCGCCGGGCTGCGCGGAGTAGAAGACGGGCGCGCCGCGGCGCCGCGCCTCCTCGGTGAGCCGGGCGGTGTTGGCGAGCAGTTCGGTGCGCGGGGAGGCTCCTGGGGTGAAGGCGCCCAGGAAGTAGTTCTGCAGATCGTGGACGAGGACCGCGGCCCGGGAGAAGTCCGGGGTCCAGTCGACGCGGTTGGCGGGGAGCGCGTCCTCGCCGGGCATGGGGTAGGGGGAGATGGCGGGCAGCGCCATGTGCGGGCCTTTCAGCGGGGAGTGGGGAGCGCCGCGGTCTGCCGCTGGTGCTTCTTGCTGATCTTGCCGACGCCGGTCTGCGGGAACTCCGCCACGAAGACCACCCGGTCGGGGACCTTGTAGGCGGCGAGGCCCCGCTCCCGTACGAAGCGCCTGAGCGCCGCGGGCCGTGCCTCGGCGCCCTGGCGCAGGATGACGTAGGCGCAGGTGCGTTCGCCGAGGTAGGCGTCGGGCACGGCCACCACCGAGACGTCGAAGACGGCCGGGTGGGCGAGCAGGACGTTCTCCACCTCCTCGGCCGCGATCTTCTCGCCGCCGCGGTTGATCTGGTCCTTGGCGCGCCCCTCGACCACCAGGTGCCCGGTGCGGGTCATCCGCACCAGGTCGCCGGTGCGGTAGAAGCCGTCCCCGGTGAAGGAGCGGGCGTTGTGCTCGGGGGCCCGCCAGTAGCCGCGGATCGTGTACGGGCCCCGGGTCAGCAGATGGCCGGTCTCGCCCGCGGGGAGTTCGTTGTCGTGGTCGTCGACGACGCGGATCTCGTCGTCGGCGGAGAGGGGCAGCCCCTGGGTGGTCACGATGGTCTCGATGTCGTCGTCGAGCCGGGTGTAGTTGACCAGCCCCTCGGCCATGCCGAAGACCTGCTGGAGCCGGCAGCCGAGGGCGGGGGTGACCCGCCGGGCCGCCTCCTCGCTGAACTTGGCGCCGCCGACCAGGAGGACGTCGAGGCTGCTGAGGTCGTACCGGTCGGAGGCGGCGGCCTCGGTCCACACCAGGGCGAGCGGGGGCACCAGGCCGGTGATCGTCACGCCCTCCCGGGCGATCAGCGGGAAGGCGGTCTCCGGGTCGGGGCGCGGGCAGAGCACCACCCGGCCGCCCGCGCAGAGCGCGCCGAGCGAACCGGGCGAGCTGAGCGGGAAGTTGTGGGCGGCGGGCAGCACCACCAGGTAGACGCTGTCCTGGTCGACCTCGCAGATCTCGTTGGAGCGGCGCAGCGAGTAGAGGTAGTCGTCGTGGGTGCGCGGGATGAGCTTGGGCACGCCGGTGCTGCCGCCGGACAGCTGGAGGAAGGCGAGGTCCGAGGCCTTTGGGCCGTCCAGCGCGACGGGCGCCGCCGGTACCGCCCGCAGCGGGGTGTGCTCGCCCGGCTCGCCGCCGGAGACGAACACCTGGCGCAGGGTGGGGGCTTCGGGGCGCACCCGGGTGGCCAGGGCCCCGTAGTCGAAGCCCTCGTGCACCCCGGGGTGGATGTAGGCGACGGCCTCGCTGAAGGAGCAGAAGTAGGCGATCTCGGCCTCGCGGTGCGCGGGCAGCGCGAAGACGGGCAGCGCGCCGAGCCGGAAGAGCGCGAAGACCACCTCGAAGAACTCGGCGGTGTTGGGGAGTTGGACCACCACGCGGTCGCCCTTGGCGATGCCGCGTGCGGCGAAGCCCGCGGCGAGCCGGTCGGCGCGGCGGTCGAGCTCCCGGTAGGTCCAGCGGCGTCCGGCACCCGCCGGGTCGACGACGGCGATCCGGTCCGGGTGCGCCGCCGCCCGCTCGCGGAGCATCGCGCCGAAGGTCTCACCGCGCCAGTGGCCCGCGGCGCGGTAGCGGGCGGCGAACTCCGGGGGCCAGGTGGGGGCGTCGGCGCCCGCGGTCGCCGCGGTGCTCGGCGGCGCGTCGGCGCTCCGGGGTGCGTCGGTGCTCACAGGGAGGCTCCCAGGGCGTGCAGGAAGGTGCCGAACTTGGCCTCGGTCTCCTCGGTCTCGGCCTGCGGGGAGGAGTCGGCGACGACCCCCGCGCCCGCGAAGAGCCTGAGCCCCTCGGCGCCCGCCTCGGCGCAGCGGATGGTGACGACCCACTCGCCGTCGCCCCGGGCGTCGCCCCAGCCGACGATGCCGGTGTACAGGCCCCGGTCGAAGGGTTCGAGCTCGCGGATGACCTCGCGGGCCAGCCGGGTGGGGGCGCCGCAGACCGCCGGGGTGGGGTGCAGGGCGCAGGCCAGGTCGAGGGCGCTGAGCGAGTCGTCGGCGAGGGTGGCGGTCAGCGTGCTCGACAGGTGCCACATGGCGGCGGTACGGACCAGGGTGGGCCGCTCGGGGACGTCGAGACCGGTGCAGAAGGGGGCGAGGGCGGCGCGGATGGCGTCCACCACGAGGGCGTGCTCGCGCAGGTCCTTGGCGGAGTCGAGGAGGGCGGCGGCCCGGCGGACGTCCTCGGCGAGGTCCGCGCTGCGCGGCGCCGAACCGGCCAGCGGGTTGGTCACCAGCCGCTTCCCCCGCCGGGACAGGAGGAGTTCGGGGCTCGCCCCGAGCAGGGTGCGGCCGGGGCCCGAGGGCACCGCGAAGGTGTAGCCGCCCGGGTCGCGGCGGGCGAGGCGCTGGAGCATGCCGGGGACGTCGGGCCGCCCGGCCCCGCGCACATCGAGCGCCCTGGCGAGGACGACCTTGTCCAACTCCCCCGCGGTCATGCGCCGTACCGCGTCCGCCACGGCGGCGGCGTAGGCGGGCGGCTCGGGCACCGGGCGCAGCTCCCAGCCGGCCGGCGGGGCGGCCGGGGCGGGCAGCCCGAGCAGCGGGTCGGTGCCGAGCGCTCCGGCCCGGCGCACCGAGGCGGGCACGGCCAGGGTCACCGGCCCCGACTGGTCGAAGGGGATCGCGCCGAGGACCAGGGCCTCGGGGTCGCCGGTGGCCTCCAGGGTCTCCCGGACCCGGGCGGCGAGCGGGCGCGCGTCGTGCGGCACCCGGGCGCGGACGCCGTGGCCGAGCAGGGTCCTGGTCGGCGAGGCGAGGAAGTGGTCCGTCTCTGGCTGGTAGGCGTCGAGCAGCGCGGTGGCGGCGCCGACCGTGGAGGATCTGGGCTCGTCTGTACCGAGGAGGTCTTGGACCGCGGTCACTGGTTCTTCTCCCGGAGTCTGCGGCACGCAATGGGTACCGGTGTGGGGGTATGCGAAAGCGCTGGAGGCAATTCAGACTTTGAGCGTGGCTCCGCCGTCCACGTAGAGGTCGTGCAGGGTGATGTGCCGGGCCCGGTCGGAGGCCAGGAATGCCACGGCTTCGGCGATGTCCTCCGGGCCCGCGATACGGCCGAGCGGAATTCCGGTGCGGTATGCCGCCGGGTCACCGGCTATGACGCGTTCGGGGGCGTCGGGGGTGGCCCACAACTGGCGTTGCATGGCGGTGTCCGTGGAACCGGGCGAGACCACATTGCAGCGGACCCCGCTCGGGGCGAGTTCGAGTCCGAGACAGCGGGTGAAATGGGTGGCGGCCGCCTTGGAGGCGGCGTAGGCGGCCATATTGGTGCGCGGTACCCCCGCGGCGTTGGAACCGACCGTGATGATGCTGCCCCGCCCCTGCCCGGTCATCACGCGGGCGGCGGCGCGGCAGGTGTGGAAGACCCCGGAGCTGTTGACGGCGAAGGTCGACGCCCAGTCCTCGTCGCTGAGTTCGGCGACCGGGGCCGGGCGCAGCACTCCCGCGACGTTGACCAGGATGTCGAGGCGGCCGTGGGCGGTGACCACCTCCTCGACGAGGAGGTCGACGGCGGCGGGGTCGGTCACGTCCAGGGGGCGGGTGGACAGGGTGCCGGTGCGCTCGGCGGTGCCGGGGTCCTCGAAGTCGGCCGAGCGGTCGGTCGCCAGCACCGTCGCCCCGCGCTCCGCGAGCAGCCGGGCCACCGCCGCGCCGATGCCGCGCCCCGCTCCGGTCACCAGTGCGGTCCTGCCCTGCAATTCGGAATCCAGCACGCCTCAACACCCCCATTAACTTAGGTAAGGCTAACCTAACATAACCGAAACATGCACCCTCCCGGCAACCTCAACTCCGGGGATCCACACGGATAGTTGGGGACAGTCCCGGCAGATCACCCCTCTTCTCTTCACCGCGCGCGCATCTCGCACGCGGGCGAGCGTGATGCGCGAGAGCGGGACGGAGGGCGAGAAGGGCACTACACGCCGCACACATCGGCGCGGCCTCACACCGGGCCTCGCACGGGGCGGCCACCGCGCGGCCCGCGACCGGCACCACCGTCGGCAACGCGGACCGGTACCGCCACCGGACATCTCGGATTGAGCGCTGGATTTCCCCACTCCGCGTCACCCGCGACCGACGGATTGTCAGGGAAAAGGGCGCGCGATGTGAGCCGCGCAATAGGAGCCACGTCACGTACGAAACTCTCTAGTGGGCGCGCTCCTGAAAAGCGCCGGGCATTCACGGTGGTCCCGGGACTTTCGGCCACCCCGATTCCCACTAGGCGGCTTCGTATGACGGA
>NZ_JAAWWP010000018.1 GCF_012273655.1 Streptomyces physcomitrii
GTAGAAGGCGCAGAACTTGCAGGCCGTCACGCAGACGTTGGTGTAGTTGATGTTGCGCTCGATGATGTACGTGGCGATGTGCTCGGTGCCCGCGTACCGGCGGCGGCGCACCGCGTCGGCGGCCGAGCCGAGCGCGTGCAGCGGCGCGTCGCGGTACACGGCGAGCGCTTCCTCGGCGCTGATCCGTCCGCCCGCGGCAGCTCGGTCGAGTACGGCGTGGACGTCCACAGAGGTGAGGTCGGCCTGCTCGGTCACCGGGGTCCCTTTCGACAGGTGCTCCACGACGCTCCGGCGGGGATCTCCCGGATTTCCCGGGGGAACGTTCATGGCGTGACGGACCGGTCCAGCGTACGCCAGGGCCCTCGGCGGAGAATCGCCCGGTGGGCGGGGTGCCGGGGTGAGCCACCGGGACGCGGCGGCGCGGGGTGCCTGCTCAGGCCGCGTACGCCCCCATCAGTACGCCGAGCAGCGCGCCCGCGATGAGGAAGGGGCCGAAGGGGATCGAGGTCTTGCGGTCCGCCCGGCGCAGGGCGACCAGGCCCACCCCGTACAGCGCGCCGAGCAGGAAGCCGACGAAGGTGCCGAGCAGCAGTCCGCCCCAGCTGTACCAGCCGAGGACCGCGCCGAGCGAGAGGACGAGTTTCACATCGCCGAAGCCCATGCCGCGCGGATTGATCAGGAACAGCACGAAGAAGAAGAGGCCGAGGGCGAGGGCCCCGAGCAGCGCCCCGGTCCAGTCGCCGCCGTGCTCCGGCAGCAGCGCGGCACCGCCGAGGAGGAGCAGCGCACCGCCCGCGAGCGGCAGCGTGAGCGGATCCGGGAGCCGCTGCACCCGGAAGTCGACCATCGCGAGCAGCACGAACACGGGGGCGAGCAGCAGCCAGGCCCCCAGCTCGGGCCGGGTGCCGGTGGCCGCGGCGAGCGCCCCGCACACCAGCGCGGTGGCCACCGCGGTCGGCGGCGCCGAGGGGCCGTAGCGCTCCCCGCCCGCCCGCGCCGGTCCCAGCCAGCCGCCGAACGCCCCGCCGAACTCCCGCCCCTGCGGGGTCCGTTCCGGCCGCTCCTCCCCCGCGGGCACCGCGAGCCGGTACACGGGCCGGGGCAGCAGCCACCCCGCGACGGCACCCCACAGCAGGGCGCCGAGGACCAGCCAGTTCTCCAGGCTCATGGGTACGGGTGCCCCTCACGGCCCTCGCAGCCCCCACGGCCCTCACGGCTGCGAGCCGGCGGGGCGGGGGTCGTGATCGAGGCCGGAGCCGGGGTCGAGGGTGGAGCCGGAGCCGGGGTCGAGGGTGGAGCCGGAGCCGGAGCCGGGGTCGAGGGTGGAGCCGGAGCCGGGGTCGAGGGCGGAGTGACGGTCGGCGGGGTGGCGGTCATGGTCCTGCTCGTGGCCTCGTTCTCGTGCGTGAGCGCGGTCGTCGTCATGGGCGCGGCCGTGGTCAAGACGACGGGCGTGGCCAAGGCGACGGACCTCGTCAAGGTGACGGGTGTCGCCATGGCCGTGCTCGTCGCCTTGGCCACAGTCGTCGTCCTGGTCGCGGTCGTCGTCCTGGCCACAGTCGTCGTCCTGGTCGCGGTCCTCGTCATGACCGTGCTCGTCGTCCTGGTCGCAGTCGTAGGGGTGCTCGTCGGTCGTGCCGGTGGTCAGCCCGTGGCCGAGGGGGTCTCGCGCCAGGCCGGGAACAGCTCGTCCAGGAGCGCCTCGGTGCGGGGCGGCAGGCCGCGGGCCCCGCTGCGGGTTATCAGGTCGGTGGCGAGGGCGCGCAGGCGGTCGGTGTCACCGAGGGCGTGCGTGGCCCGGAGCAGTTCGTGCCACAGGCGCTCGTCGGCGGGGGCCGAGCCGAGCGCGGCGTTGAGCGCCTCGATGGCCTTCTGCGCCCGGTCCTTCTCCAGGTGGAAGTCGGCGAGGGCGAGCCCGATGTCCGCGACGAGCAGCGGCAGTTGGGCGTCGATGATCTCGTGGGTGAGCCAGCCGTAGCGGCCCCGCGGGCGCTCCGGCAGCAGCGGACCGCGGACCAGCACGAGGGCGTCGGTCAGCAACCGGCCCCTGATCGCCCGGGAGTCGACCCCGCGGCCCTGGGTCGCCTCGTGGTAGAGCGAGCGCAGCACGTCCAGGTCGGAGACGACCGACTTGGCGAGGGTGAGCCGCCCGGTGGCGTCGGTGCCGAGCCGGGCCGTGCCGTCCGCGTCGGTGCCGAGCCACTCCCGCAGCCGGGCGATGAGCGCGTCCCGTACGTCCTCGGTGACCCCGCGCGGCCACAGCGCCGAGGCGAGCACCCGTGGATGCACGCCCTCGCGGTGCAGCAGAAGCAGCGCGAGCGCCTCGTGCAGCTGGGCGCTGCGCTCGCCGTCCGGGGTCTCCAGGCCGATGATCTCGTACGGGCCGACCAGGCGGGCGTAGACCGCGGGCCGCCCCTGTTCGCTGATGTCGACCAGGAAGGGCGGCGGGGCGGTGGCGGACTCCCCGCCCTGCGGGGCCTGCTGCGGGTCGGCGGCGACGAACAGGTCGACCACGGCGCGCTGCTGGGCCGCGGGCAGCAGCTGGGCGTCGAGTTCGAGTCCGAGCAGCGGGGCGAGCAGCCGGCCCTCGGCGGTGATCTCCATCTCCCAGGCCGCGCCGGGCAGGTCCCCGGAGCCCGTACCGACCAGGTAGCCGATGCCCAGCCTGCCGGCGTCGGCGGCGAGTTCGGCGAGCGTGACGGCGTCCTCGGCCTCCGGTTCGGCGGCGAGCAGCACCAGGTGCGGGGCCCAGCGGGTGTGCTGGGCGGGCCCGGTGCGCCCGGTGAGGACCGAGTCGTGTCCGGCCGCGCCGAGCGCGCCGCGGCGCTGGCGGGTCTCGGCCTCCATGGTCTCGATGAGGGCCTCGATGCCGTCGAGGTGGCGCAGCCGGTTGGGCGCCAGCGGGGTGAGGTCCTGGCCGAAGCCGACGAGGGTGATGGTCATCCGGTCCGACCAGCCGTTGGTGGCCAGTTCGGCGGCGACCGAGGCGAAGACGGCCGCCCGGTCCTCGGCGCTGCCGCTGAGCGAGACGATGCCGGGCACCGCTTCGAGGTTGAGCAGCAGCCGGGAGTCCTCCAGGGTGCCGAGGGAGACCAGGCCCGGGTACGGGGCCGCGGTGTCCACGTCCCCGTAGCGGGCAGCGTCGGCACGGGCGAGCATCCAGAAGGTCTGGTCCTGGCCGAGCTGCCAGGGCGCCGGCGGGTTGCCCGCGGGCTGGGCGAGCTGGAGGTGCAGATCGCCGTTGCTCAGCCAGGCCGCGTACACCGTGGGCAGCGGGCGCGAGTCCTCGGCGAGCGAGGCGGCCAGGCCGCGCAGCGAGAGGTCGAGCAGCCGCACCCCCTCCGGATCGGCGCCGACGAGCAGGGCGTCCTGGACATCGGCGGCGTCACCGGTCGGCGTCGGCGGCTCCATGCCCCGCCCGCGCACCGCGCCCATCGCCGACTGCCACAGGGCCTGGCGGCGCCGGGCGCCGAGCGCGCCGAGCAGCCCGGCCGCGAGCAGCGGGGCGGTGAGCAGCGCCTCGGGCAGGCCGAAGGAGAAGCCGCTCCCGGTGTCGGCGGCCTGCGGTGCCGGGTGGCCGTCGCCCTTGAGGTCCGCGTGCTCGAAGCCGGCGTCGGGGGCCGGGCGCTGAGTGGGCAGCGCGATATTGGTGGTGTCCTGGTCGACCCGGCCGCCCTGCTGGCCGCCGCCCGCGCCCTGGCCGCCGGTCTTGGCGTAGTCGGCGATCTGCTCCTGGACGTCCGGGGAGACGCTCGGCGCCGCGTGCGGCATCTCGACGAGTTCGCCGCCGCGGGCGTCGCCGGGCATCTCCATGATCCAGCCGGGCCGGATCAGGCTCGCCTCGGAGAGCTTCGAACCGTCGGGCTGGGCACGGTCCTTGTTGAGTTCGTAGATCTCGTGGTAGCGGCGGCCGTCGCCGAGGTGCCGCTCCGCGATCTCCCACAGGGAGTCGTGGTGGCGGCCCTCCGGGGGCTGGATCCGGTAGAACTTCGTGTCGTCCTGCGCCGCGCCGCCGCCCTGTTCGGCGGCCTGTTCGCCCGCGTGCACGGCCTGTTCGGCCACCGCGCTCGCGGTCTGCTCGGCGGTCTGCTGCCCCTGCCCGAAGAGTCCGGGGGTCTGCTGCGCCGAGGCCACCGGCGTCTGGTGGGGCTCCTGGAACTGCTGGCCGAGCTGCGAGAGCCCGGGCGCGAAGCTCGCCGCGGTCGCCCCGATGAGGAGGACGGCGGCGATGAGCTGCCGGGCCAGCAGCTGGCTCGGTCCCGCGCCGGGCACCCGCCCGGGCACCCCGACCCCGGTGATCGCGGCCTTGATCTCCACCAGCACACAGGCGGTGAACTGCGCCCAGGCCAGCCAGACCACGACCGTGAGCACACCCACGAAGGTCTCGACGGTGATCTCCTGCTGGAGCCAGTCCATGGACGGCGGACCGTCCGGCAGCGGCCAGCCGACGGTCACCGCCAGCGCGCCCGGCACCCCGACGAGGAGCACCACGAGCGCCACGAAGGCGAAGAACGCCCGCACGAAGTCCAGGAAGGTACGGCTCCGCGGCAACGTCTGCGTACGCGGCTGGTTCGGCCGGCCGCCGGAGCCGGTCGAGCGTGAGGTGGAGCGCGCCATGACGGAAATCCTGTGGGGAGTAGTGGAGTGGTGAGGGTGCGGGGTGCTGAGGCCGTGCGGTGGTGCGGGGTCGTGCGGTGATCGGGGCCGGTGCGGGGCCGGGTGCGGGTGACAGGAAGGAAGCCGGAATGGCGACCCTACTGAGATCGTACGGACAGTGTCGAAGGCCGGTGCAGGCCTGTGGACAACCCTGGGCCGGGCTTGCGGCATGGGACACGAAAGTGCGTATTCGGGTGGGGAGAGGCGATTTACGACCACCTCGCCCTGACCTGCCCGGGCTCACCCGGCCTCGCCCGTCCTCGCACGACCTCACCCGGCCTGGTGCGAGGACGCCACGAACGGCCCGCCCGGTTCCCTCCCCTCCCCGGCAGGCCGCGCCCGGCCCACCCGCCGTCCGCGAAGTTCCCATCGCCTGCGCGCAGTTCACGGCCCCGGTCCCCCAACCCCCGTACCGGCGAGGCCGCATGACCGCTCCCGAGGGAACTGCCGAGGCACCGCACCGCGTCGTAGACCCAGGAAACCCGGCGCCGCGAAACGATGCGGGAGCCCTTGCTCCGGCGCCGGTCCGACGTCCACCAGGGAGCGGATGCCCGTGCCCCGACCACCGGCCCCGAGCGGCCTTCCCGAACGTGCACAGGATCACCAGCCGGTGCCCGCCCCCGGCCGAGGCCCTGCTGATAGCTTCGTCGGCGGCCTGGAACCGGCCAGCGCTCCCGCCGGCAAGGCCGCCCAGCACACCGCCGCCCAGACCGACCCGAGGGGAACCGCAACCGTGGCCCGCCGCACCCGCACCCTGCACCTCGCCGCAGCCCTGACCACCGCCGCGGCCCTCCTCCTGACCGCCTGCGGCGACGACGGGGACTCCCCGGACACGATCGAGGGCGCGGACAAGGGCTCGAAGTCGCCTTCGCCCTCGGACTCCGCCTCACCGCGCGCGGACCGGCCCGAGATCACCCTCCCGGCCGGATTCCGGGCCGAGTTCACCGGCTGGACGGACAGCGACCCGAAGACGCAGGCGGTCCTCGACGACGGCAAGGAGCGGCTGCGCGGCTCGTACGCGGCCATCGGCGACGCCGACCCGGAGGCCTCGTACCTCTCCTTCTACAGCGCCCGGGGCGCACGGGAGTCGGGCCGGAAGTGGGTGGCCGGATACCAGGGCCTCACCATCGTCGGCGAGGTCAGGGTCTACGACCCGCAGGCCCGGCTGACCGGCGAAGGCGCGGCCACGCTCTTCTACTGCGTCGACGAGAGCAAGGGCTTCAGCAAGGACCTCAAGACCGGGAAGAAGGAGGGGACTCCGAAGGGCGAGTCCCCGAAGGTGCAGTACCGGACGGCCCTGCGGAAGAACGCGCAGGGGGTCTGGGTGACGACGTCCGTCGAGTCGGAGCCAGGAGGTTGCCGGTGACCCGCCCCTCGTACGCGATACGCCGAATCCGCGCGGCACGGAGCTCCGCCACGGGACGCCGCGCCCCCGCGGTACATCCCCTCCCCGCGTGCCGGAGGGGCGCCCGAGCGGCCCTGGTCGCGGTCACCGCGCTCTCCGCCGCGCTCCTGCCGAGCGCCGCCTCCGCCCTCGGCGGCCCCGGTCACGAGAACGGGGGCGGCTCGGGCGGGACCGACGGCAAGGGCGGCCTGATCGCCTCGGTCACCGACTCGCAGATCCGGGTCACCGCCCCCGACGTACCCAAGGGCGTCCCGGTCGGCTCCGTGACCTCGACCGACCCCGACTGGGAACCACCGGTCTGCTGGTACGAACCCGTCTTCACCCCCGAGCAGCTCAAGAAGAGCGTGGGCGGACTCGACGGCATGGGCGCGGTCAACGCCCATGAGTGGTGGTCCAAGGGCCTCTTCGTCGACCACTACGACAAGGGCGAGCCCGCCGACAACTTCGACCTCGACGACGGCTCCGGCAAGAACTCCACCGCCGAGGGCTACAAGAACTACAACATCGGCGAGCAGGGCAAGTTCTGGCGCAGCGTCGTCCGCAAGGGCCACGAGGACGACCAGAAGGCCTGGGACTGCGGCCGGGTGATGTTCTGGCAGGACGCCGGCACCATCCCCGACGACCCGCACGCGCCCACGCCCAAGACCCTGGCCGCCTTCGCCTACGACCACATCAAGGTCCCCGAGACCGAGGTGGAGCTGCGCCCGGCGGCCAAGTCCACGGTGAATCTGCCCACGTGGGTGTGGCTGGACAAGGGCGTCTTCAAGGACGTCACGGTGCGCGCCTCCCTCGACGAGGTGGGCGTCTGGGCCGAGACCACCGCCCGGCCCGTCAGCCTCCACCTGGAACCGGGCACCGGGGACGCCGAGACCTTCCCCGCCTCCGGCGAGTGCGAGGTCGCCGAGGACGGCGGCATCGGCGCCCCGTACACCAAGGGCAGCAGCGAGAAGCCCCCGCCCTGCGGCATCCGCTACCTGCGCAAGGGCGACTTCGACCTGAAGGCCTCCGTCACCTGGGAGATCACCTGGAAGGGCTCCCAGAACACCGGCGGCGACCTGCCCGACGGCACCTTCGAGACCACCCAGGACCTGAACGTGCAGGAGATCCAGTCCGTCAACCGGTGAGGGGCGGGGCTCCCGTCGACCGCTGAGCGCCGGGGCCCGCCGACCTCCGCACGCGACCCGCCGACCTCCCGTACGCAGCCGATCGACGGCGCCCCTCAGCTCTCCCGCAGCAGGGCCAGAGCGAAGCCGAGCCGGGCGTCGAACCAGTCGGCGTGCACGCGATACGAGCGGTAGCCGGTGTGCTGCTGCGCGGTGAGCACCATCTCGTTGTCCGCCTCCCAGGTGACCGGTCTGCGGATGAAGGGCACCGCCTCGCCGCCCTCGGCCCCCGGGTCGGTGAAGGCGCCGAGCATCCCGCCGAAGAGCCTGCCGCCGCTGTCCTCGCCCGCCTCCACCGCCGCGGGCTTCGCCCAGTGGTAGCGCGCGACCGCCTCGCCGTGCCCCGGTTGCTGGATCCACCAGCTGTGCTGGACGGTGCGCTTGGCCGCGGGTGTGCGCTGGACGGTGCCGAGTTCGGTGCCCAGCTCGTCCTTCACCCGGAAGCGCTCGCCGCCCGCGCCGGGCACCGGCTCGACGCGGCACAGCAACGCGGCCTCCCCTTCGGTCTCGTACAGCTCGTAGCCGCGGCTCGCGTCCTCGGCGGGGACCACCCACAGGTGCGGCGGGAAGTGCTCGGTGCCCTCCTCGGACCGTGGTACGCGGACCGCGAGGCGGCCCCTGACCGGCTTGCCGTCCGGGGTCCGCCGTTCGAGGTCGGTGACGGCGAACACCTCCGGGGCGGGGCCGCCGAGCGGACCGTCCGGCGGGTCCGGCCTCTTCTTGCCCTCCATTGCTCATCCTTCCTGTGCACGGCGTGGGGGGAGCGGCGTACCGGGGGCGGTCCGGCGGCGGAAGCACGCCCGGGGGCGGTCCGGACGCCACGGCTCGCGGTGAACGGTCGGCACACCCGCGTCATGCGTACCGGAATCCCGCTCGGTTCGCGCGTGAGGATACGGGTTCCGGCCATCGCGGCGGGAGCCTTGTCCCCACCGCATGCGTCGGCTCACCGGTCCGGCAGCGAGGAGGGCTTCCACCGGTCGGCCGAGTCGCCCGAGAGAACGCACAACAACACAAACGCCCCGAACGACCAAGGTCATGACGCAATAGGACAGCGACGCAGCCCGCATGGTCAACAACGCTTTCGAGACAGCATGATGTACGTCCGCCACTGCCGGCGCCGCACTTTCACACCGACCCGGGGGACCAGACGTGCGCACTGTCAATCCTGAGCAACTCGAAGAGCTGGCAAAGCTCCTCGACGGCAGAGGCGGCACAAAGGACAAACTGGACGAGGCATTCACCCGGGCGCGCAACCTCGACGTCTCCGACAAGCTCACCACCCTCAAGCCCATCCGGTCCTGGCTGACCGACACGGCGCCCGATCTGCGCAAGCGGGCGGCCATCGCCCGCGCCGAGAACGGCGATCCGCTGGGCGGGCTGCTGTGGGCGGGGTTCTCCAAAGGGGACGCGGGGCGGCTGGCCCTCCACCCGGACATCGCCCTGCTCGCTATGGCCGGGGCGGCGAGCGGGGACCGCGACTTCGAGTGGCTGAAACGGGAGAAGAACGAGTCGTTCAGCCAGTGGGCGACCCGGGTCCGCGGTGAGGCCGTCGGCAAGCTCACCAACAACAAGAAGCTGGGCGAGACGGTCAGCGACTACATCAAGCTGACGGGCATGACCTCGACGGTCCCCGGCGCCTTCAAGATGGTCGCCACCGGCACGCTCGGCCTGATCAAGTATTACAAGCCCGGTACCCACCATCCCCTCAAGGCCCCGGGAACCACCCTGGCGCAGATCCTGCGCGGCCGGGCCCCGAGCTACATCCCCAAAAGCATCGCCAAGCTGGGCATCAAGATCGGCACCAGGACACCGGCCCCGCTGCTCGACTTCCTGGCCGGCTCCAACAAGCTCGCGCAGATTCACGGCGGAAAGCTCTGGGCCTGGGAGGCCAACCTCCTCAAGACGGGCAAGAGCGCCGCGGCGCTCAAGGCCGCGGGCGGCGCCGGGAAGTTCTCCTCGCTGGCCACCGGTCTCGGCGTCGCGAGCAAGACGGCGGGCTTCTGGCGAGTCGCGGGCGTCGGCGGAAGCGCCGCCGCCACCGTCGCGGGCGCCGTCGACGTCATCCAGCAGGGCAACCCCGTCGACGCTTTCAAGAAGAATGGCGCGGGCTACGTCGCCGATGTCTCCGGCGTCGCCTTCAACGCCTCCCTGACGGCGGCGATGGTCGCACCGAACCCCGTCACGATCGGCGCCGCCGTGGTGACGGGCGCCGTGTACGGAGTGGCGACCATCGTCGACAACTGGGACACCGTGAAGAAGTTCCCGGGCAAGGTGGCCGACGGCGCCAAGTGGGCGGGCAACAAGGTCAAGGAGGGCGTGGGCAATGCCGTGGACGGAGCGAAGAAACTCGGCAGCAAGCTGAATCCGTTCGACTGAGCGTCTCAGACCAGGCGACGCATCTCCGAAGGAATCATGCCCATGAGCAACCTCTCGTTCACGCCGGCCGGTAGCCGTGGAGGCGATCGGCTCCACTCGCGCGCGGTCCGACGCTGCTGGAGCGGCATCGTTCGGGGCTTCGGTGATACCGAAGTCCTCTTTCCAGGAGAGGGAGACGGCGTCGCGCACCCGCCTGCCGGAAACCGGCGTTCCACCGTGCACGGACAAGGCGTGCCCACCCTCACCTGCTACGGCGAAAGCCAGGCGGACCGGCCGAGTCTGGGGGGGGGCGGAGCTGAGCCTCGTAGACCCCGTCGGGCAATCGCTCATTCCGGCAGTCGTGAGCCGCTCCAGCGGCGGGCTGACCAGACACTCGCGCACCGTCTCCCTTACGGTCCAGGGCTGCGCCTACAGGTACGCGGAGGTCCGGAACAAGCGACGCCACAAGCCCGTACGCCCCGGGTCGGAAGCCACTGTGGTCCGGTCCTCCTGGCTCTTCCCGAGCAGGATCGCCGTCACCGCTACCGGCTCTTTCGATGTCTTGGATCTCGCCCTCGCCATCCTGATGGAGGGCGTATACGCCCGCGACCTTTCGGTTCCGGGCGCAATCACCTCGACACTCGGCAGAATGATCATGTCCTTCGACTCCTGAAGTCCTCGCCCCCGCTCACCTCCGAAGGAAAGCCCGTATGCCCTCCATAGACCATGCCCGACGACGACTGCGTCTCTCCGACTCCCACATCAGTGTGCTGGGAATGATCGTCGAGGAGGAGAAACTCGCGGCGGAACTGACCGAGGCGCGCGACGCGTTGGAGCGGGCCGGGTTGATCCTGAAGGACGGCACGCTCCACGCGGAGCTGTACCCGCTGGTCTCCACGCTGATGGACCCGCGCCTGATCGCGCGTATCGAAGTCACCGGCCCGCAGGGAGTGCTGAGCAGCGGAGCCGTCGTCGGCTACGAGTTCGCCTTCTCCCACGAGGGCTGGCCGGGAGAGACCGAGTCCGTGTACGCACCCCTGGAAATCCGTAACTTGGTCTGGGAACTGGCGCGCATGGTCGACCTGCACACGGAGCCGCTCGACCACGGTGATGCCGCCGAGCAGATCGACTCCACGGTGAGCACCGTCGACCGCCTCCTGGAGGCCGTCGGTGACGGGGAGGACGCCTTCGAGCAGGCGGGCGCGGAGGTCGGCGCGCCCGCGCGGCTCGCCGAGGTCTTGGCCCAGCTCAACTGCATGTGGCGGATCACCCTCGCCTGGCGCGGAGAGGAAGCGGAGGAGGGCGGGATGAGCGTCACGGCGCTGGCCGTCTGGGACTGCGGCCTGGAGGGGTACTGGGTACGCGAACTGCCGGCCGAGCCCATCCGCGAGGGTGAGGTCGGCGAGGACTGCGCCCTGCGGGTACGGCAGACCACCGCCAAGGAGGTCTGGGAGAAGATCACCGATCTGCTGCCCGAGGCCGAGCAGTTCGCCACTGGCGCATGACACGGTGAGAGGCCCTCACCTCCGAATACCGCCCCTCCCGTACGCGGGCGCAGACCGCCAGGGAACGCTCCGCCACCCCTGAGGACCGAGATGACCAACCTGAGCTTCGAACTCCAGCGCATCCAGGAAAAGAGCGTGCACCGCAGCGAGCGCCGCTTCCTCTGGGAGGGGGTGGCCGGGCCCTTCGGCGCCGTCAAGCTCGTGTACCCGGAGGCCGGCACCTACGGCGAGCACTGGACCTCGTGGACCGAGGGCGAGCGCATTCCGTCCTTCGTCTTCACCGGGATCGAGCAGGCGGACCGCCCGTCCCTGCGCGGCCACCAGCTGAGCCTGCTCGACCCGGGGTCCGGTGAGTACCGCCCCTGCGACCTGTCCCGGCCGCGGGGACTGACCCGCCGGGGGCGGGCGCTGCGGATCCTCGCCGCCGACCGGCGATACACCTACGCACAGCAGCCGAGCAAGCGGAACCACACGCTGGCCAGGGCGGGCGTCACCCTGCACTGCGCGCGCTCCAGCTGGATGAACCCGCGCCGGATCACGGTCTCCGGCAGCGGCCCCCTGGACGCGCTGGACATCAGCCTCGGCGTCCTGCTGGAGAGCGTCTACACCCGGGAACTGAGCTTCCGCGGCGCGGTGATCGCGAGGACCAGGCGCTTCACGGAGGGCTTGCTGGACCTGTCGGACTGAGGCCGGACCGACGGTCCGGCTTCGCCCGATCCACCCGAGGGACCCGATCCACTCGATCCATCCGATCCGCGCGAGGGACCCTAGGCCCTGTCGTCGAACTCCCCTCTGCGTCGCGACGCCTGGCACGCACTCTCGCCGTACCGGGCGTAAGGCCGAGTACATCCAGTACGAGGCCTTGCACCCGGCACTCCCCCAAGCTCTTCGAGCAGGGGGTACCCCCAGCGAGCACGCACCAGACGCCGCGACGCCGCCCTCCGGGAGACGAGGGGAGTGTGAAGACAGGACCTAGGGCGTTTCGTTTGGATCATCGGGCTGACCAGATGAAGATGCCTGCGAGGTGGAGTCCGGCGAGGTAGACGGTCGCGGTCTTGTCGTATCGGGTGGCCAGGCCGCGCCACTGCTTGATTCGGTTGATGCAGCGTTCGACGGTGTTGCGCTGCTTGTATGCCTCGCGGTCGAAGGCGGGTGGTCTGCCGCCCTGGTGGCCTCGGCGTAGTCGGTGTCCGCGCTGGTCGGCCGGGACGGGGATGACCGCGCGGATGCCACGTCGGCGCAGGTGCTCGCGGATAACGCGTGAGGAGTAAGCCTTGTCGGCCAGGACCACGTCCGGTCTGGTGCGGGGTCGTCCGCGGGGGCGGGGAACGCGCAGGGCGTCCATCACGTCGGGGAAGGCGGGTGCGTCACCGGCCTGCCCGGCGGTGAGGACGAAGGCCATCGGCCCGCACCTGTCGTCGGCGGCGAGGTGGACCTTGGTGGTCAGTCCTCCGCGGGACCGTCCGATGGCATGGTCGTGCGGCTCGCCGGCCGGGGCCCTTTTTTGCGGGCACCGGCGGCGTGCTGATGAGCGCGCACGATCGTGGAGTCGACCGAGACAGCCCAGGTCAGGTCCTCGTCGGCGTCGGCCCGGGCCATCAACGCAGTCAAGACTCGCTTCCAGGTGCCATCGACCGCCCACATCCGCAACCGGTTATAGACCCCTCGCCAGTTCCCGTACTTCTCTGGCAGATGGACCCACTGCGACCCGGTCTGGAACTTCCAGGCGATCGCATCGATCACCTCGCGGTGATCCCGCCACCGCCCACCCCGCCTGGGCGTCCGGTCCGGCAACAACGGCTCGATCCGCGCCCACTGCGCGTCGCTTAACGGCACACCCAGAACAACGATCAGATGATCCGAACGAAATACCCTAGGCCTGGGCCCCCGAGAGCGCCCCGTGCAGCGCGGTGAGGAAAGCCGTCCGGTCATGCGTGGCGATCGTCAGGCCCTCCCCCTGCCGGGTGGCGACGACCACGCTGTCCATGCCCATCGGAACGCTCCAACCGCCGCCCACCAGACGGGCGTTGCCCAGATCGCGGGCCCGCAGACCGGACACGGGAACATCGATCTGCTGCGCCGAGCGCGCGTAGCGCCGGGCCGCGCCGGGGGCCGCCTCGTGCAGGGCGGCGCCCACCGAGTCGGGGTCCAGCCGGACCAGCGGGAGGCGTTCCCTGCCGACGCGGAGGGTGTGGCCGTCGATGCGGATGCGGTGGTAGATCCGCTTGGAGAGCGGTACGCCCAGGAGCGGCAGCAGGACGACCGCGCCGAAGAGCACGCTCAGCCCGAGCCAGATGGCGAAGTCCTCGGGCAGCGAGGTGACGCCCATCCACACCACGAGCGCCACGTACAGGGCCAGGCAGACGCGGGTGTAGGCGCGGGGAAGCTTCTCTTCGTACGGCACTCTCGGCTCTCCTCGTACAGCGGACTCGTACAGCGATTCGCGCAGCGGGCTCCTGCAGCGGGCTCGCGCAGCGGGCTCAACTCCCCGCCGATCCGGGGTTGTTGGGGGGCGGACGCGGACTCCTCGGCAGGCAGCCCGCCATCCCGGTACCCGGCGGTCTCAGCCCACCAGGTTCTCCGCCACCGAGCGCCCCTTCACCGTGACCGAGCCCCCGTAGAACATGCCGGTGAAGACGGGGTCGTAAGTGAGCTGGACCTCGACCTCGACCTGGGCGGCGGTCGGGTTGATGCAGTGGGTGGCCGCGATGTCGGGGCCGGACATGCCCATCTCGCGGGCGAAGGTCTTGACCCGGGTGTCGCAGTTCTCGTAGTTGATCGGGCCGTCCTCGCCGCAGTCGGCGTAGAGGCACTCGCGGTCGATGTCCTGGGCGGCGTAGCGGGCGGCCTGTTCGGCGATGTCCGCGGCGCGTTCCCGCTTGGAGATGGACATGCCGCCGTCGATGACGAAGGCGGAGAGGGAGAGGAAGAGCAGGGCGAAGATGATGACCGCGCCCGCGCCGCTGCCGCGGTCGTCCAGCCGCTCCCGGCGCGCCGCGCACAGCTGCCGGGTACGGGCGAACAGGGCGCCGGGGCCTCGTCGTACGGGAGTGACCGCTCGCCGCGCCGCGTTCACACCGTCCTCCGGTAAGGGTCGAGTGGCGAGCTGAAACTCGCGGTGAGGGTGGTCGGCACGTCGAGGCCGAGCATCGCAAGTCCCCTTACCCTGCAGCTGACTTCGACGGTGAACAGGGTGTCCGGTTCGAAGCCCGGGCTGGTCTGACGGACCGTCACCGGGCCCGAGCAGACGTCTTCGAGGTCCGCCTCCGCCGCCTTGCGGGCCTCCGCCATCGCCGTCGCATGGTCCTTCTGGATGGAGCCCGCGCGGGCCGCGTCCCGGGCCGCGCCGTCCAAGGCGCCGCGCCCGTCGACGAGTTGGCCGAAGGCGACCAGGACCAGGATGAACAGGATCATCACCGGGGCGAGGATGACCACCTCGATGGTGGACAGGCCCCGGTCGTCCGCGGGCGGGCGCCCCGCACCGCGGGCACGGCGCCGCAGGGCACCGGCCAGGGGACTCAACCGCCGTGCCGCCGCCATCAGTTGACATCCTCGACGAACCGCTCGACCGGGCCCGAGGACTGCGCGTGCACCGTCAGGTCGAGCCCGGGGAAGACGCTCGGGATGTCCGCGGTGACCTCGACGCCGACCGTGTCGGGCTCCGGCTGGAGCATCTTCACCTGGGGGCGCAGCACCAGCTTGGGGCCGAGCTGCTCGATGTAGTCGTCGACCACCCCGCGCGCCTGGCCGCGCCAGCCGGGCTCCTTGTCCGCCGTGGCCCGGGCCTTGCGGGCGCCCGCCTGGGCGGCGGCCTGGGCCACATGGTCGGCGAAGAAGTAGAGCGCGAACTGCACCGTGGCGAAGATCATGAAGAAGAGCACCGGCGTGAGCAGCACGAACTCGATCGCGGTCATGCCCGAGTCACCGCGGGCGGAGGCCTCCTCCACCCGGCGGCGGACCCATCGGCGCACGCGCACCACAGTCACTCGCTCCCCGGTTCGCTTCTTCGGCCGCCCGGTGTACGGAAGGCCCCGGCGCCCGGCACCGGCGGACCAAGGCCCCGGTGCCCGGCGCGTCTCAGCAGGTCTTGCTGGCGTCCGCGCCCTCGATGCAGTCGCTGACCTTGTCGGCGCCGCCCTTGAGCGCCTGGTTGATGATGGCCGCGACCACGCCGACGATGGCGACGACGACGGCCGAGATGATGACCCACTCGACCGCGGAGGCACCGCGGTCGAGCTCACCCGAACGCGCCCGGTCGATACGGGTCTTCAGAAAAGTGATCAGGAAGTCCACAGCGGGGTGGCTGAATCGCTGTCCGTTCATGGCTCTCTCAGTCCTCTCGGTGTTCTCGGTGGTCGGTGCTCAGTGCTCCGCGTCGGCGGTCCTGCTCACTCATCGGCGGCCCTTGCTCTCAACGGCCTCTGCTGTCAGGGGACTTGCGGCCGGTCGCCCGCTCCGCGGGGTTCCGGGGGATGCCACGTCCAGGGTGCACGACGTGGTTGCGGTGGCGGGCACACGTATCAGACCTGGAACACACGCATCGCCGCCGGGAAGATCAGGAAGACGAGGAAACCCGCGCACAGCAGCAGCTGCGCCACGAGCATGGACTGCGACTTCTCGCCCGCGCTGCCCTCGATCTCGGCGAGTTCGCGGTGCCGCATCGTCTCCGCGCGGGAGGCGAGCGACTCGCGGACCTTCGCGCCGTCGTCGGCGACCAGCGCCAACGAGGCGGAGAGGTCCTTGAGTTCCTCCACCCCGAGCCGCTCGCCGAGCGAACCCAGCGCCTGCCACTGGCTGATGCCGGTGATCCGGGCGTCGGCGAGCGCGTTGCGGATGCGCTGGGTGGCCCAGCCGTCGGAGATCTCGGCGGCCGCCATCAGCGCCTCGGGCAGACCGCGCCCGCCCGCCAGGCTCATGGAGACCAGGTCGAGATAGGCACCGATGACCCGGCGCAGATCCCGGCGCTTGTCGGCGGCGTCCCTGCGCACCTCCAGGTCCGGCAGGAAGAAGAAGAGCGCGGCGCACAGCAGGGCCATCCAGACCGGGATGATCGGGCTGCTGCCGAAGCCCAGGGTCCAGACGATCGCGAAGAGGAACGGGCCGAAGAACAGCCCGGCGACGGCGAGCAGCACCTTCGTCGCGAGGAACTTCTCCCAACTGCGGTCCAGGACCGCGAGATCGGCGCGCAGCGAGCGCTGCTCCCAGCCCTGCTGGAGGTAGAAGTCGGCGACTCGGCGCCCGACACCCGAGCGCACTCCGGCGAGCCGCCCGGTGTCCTGCTCCTGGGTGCGGTGCGAGGACTCGTAGGCGGCGCCGCGGGCCCGCATCGCGTCGATCCGGGCGACGGTGGCCACGGCGCTGCGCCGGGACGGCATCAGCGCGCGGACCAGGACGAAGATGCCGAGCCCGAGGACGGCACCGATGACCACCGGCAGGGTGAGGTTCACCGGCGGACCCCTTCCTCGTGGCTGGGCAGAGTCTGCTGCGCCGGGCCCTCGGCGGCGCCCGGCTGACCGGGGCCGGGCGCGCCCGCCCGCGGCCGGACGAACTGCACTCCCGGCTCGTCGTGCACCAGGAAGCGCTCCGGGGTCTCGATGGTGGACAGCTTGCGCAGCCACCAGAAGCCGAGCGCGAAGAGGCCGCAGACGCAGGCCAGTACGAGCTGCCCGACCGGCGTCCCGTACGGCTTGACGAACTCGCGGTTGAAGACGGACAGGCCGAGCACGAAGGCGAGCGAGACGGCGACGACGATCTGCACCGAGCGCCGGGTCGAGGAGCGCTGGGCCATCACGCGCTGGCGCATGTCGACCTCCTCGCGGGCCGATTTGGCGAGCGCGCCGAGGACCTGGCGCAGGCCGGGGCCGCGCAGCCGGGCGTTGAGGATGAGGGCGGCGACGATGATGTCGGCGGAGGCGTCGTCGATCTCGTCGGCGAGGATCTGCAGCGCGTCCGGCAGCGGGGTGCGCGACCGCAGGCGGTCGACCAGGGCGTCCAGGTGCGGGCGGAGCACGGGGGCCGCGGCGCGCGCGGAGGCGGGGATGGCCTGTTCGAGGCCGACCGCGCCGGCGATGGTGTCGCGCAGCGACTCCGTCCAGGCGGCAAGGGCCTCGACCCGGCGCATCGCGGCCCGCTCCTCGGCGGCGCCGCCGAACAGCTTGTCCCAGAAGAAGACGAGGATGCCGGCCGCGATACCGGCGACCGCCCAGCGGGTGAGCAGCAGCACCACGAGCCCCGCGCCGACGGCGATCGAGCCGCGCTGCCCCGCGAAGCGCACCAGTTCGGAGGCGCGTTCGGAGGCCTTGTGCTTCTCGTGCGCGGGCTTCGCGGGCAGTCCGCGCAGCGCGAGCACGAGCAGCGCGAGCCCGCCGCCCGCCGCGACCCCGCAGATCAGCGAGAAGAGCACGGTGGTGGAGAAGAGGCCGCCCGTGGAACCCATGGAGTCGAGGCTGCCCACCGCGATCCGCACCGGGTCCGAGTCCTGTGTCATCCGGTTCACCCCCAACTCCCCGTGGGCCGGTAGCCGAAGGCGGCCAGGTCCTCCAGGCAGGCTATGGGCGCGTGCGGGACGACCTGGCCGTTCGGCGCCTCGGCGAAGATCTCGCTGGACAGTACGCGGCCGTCGACGCCGTTGACCTCGCGCACCGAGGTCACCATGCGCTGGAGGCGGCCGCCGCTGTGGTAGTTGTTGCGCCGCTGGATGAAGACGACGAAGTTGACCGCGCCGGCCACCAGCATCTGGCTGGCCTCGATGGGCAGCCGCTCGTTCGCCTGGAGCGCGTAGGTCGAGATGCGGTTGAAGACCTCGCTGGAGCTGTTGGCGTGGATCGTGGACAGCGAGCCGTCGTTGCCCTGCGACATCGCGTTCAGCATGGTGACGATCTCGTCGCCGAGCACCTCGCCGACGATGACCCGCGAGGGGTTCATACGCAGCGAACGCCGCACCAGCTCCGCCATCGAAATGGTGCCCTGGCCCTCGGAGTTGGGCAGCCGCTCCTCGAAGGCGACGACGTTCGGGTGCAGGTCGGCGAAGGTGTCGAGACCGAGTTCGAGGGCGCGCTCTACGGTGATCAGGCGCTCCTGCGGCGGGATCTCGTTGGCCAGCGCGCGCAGCAGCGTCGTCTTGCCCGCGTTGGTGGCCCCGGCGATCATGATGTTCTTACGGGCCCGGACCGCACAGGCCAGGAAGTGCGCCACCTCGGGGGTGAGCGTGCCGTTGCCCACCAGGTCGGACATGAAGACCTTGCCCATCCGGGCGCGGCGGATGGAGAGCGCCGGCCTGCGGGTCACGTCCATCACGGCGGAGAGCCGGGAGCCGTCCGGCAGCCGCAGGTCCAGCTGCGGGTTGGCGGAGTCGAAGGGACGCGAGGACAGGCCCGAGTAGGCACCGAGTATCTGGATCAGCTCGATGAGTTCCTCGTCGGTCTCGGCGACCGCGTCGCCCTTGACCTCGCGGCCGTCCGCGTAGCCGACGAAGACCTGGTCGTAGCCGTTGATGTCGATGTTCTCGACCTCGGGGTCGTCCAGCAGCGGCTGCAGCCGCCCGACCCCGAACAGCGCGGCGTGCACGGCGGCCGCGTACTGCTCCTCGGTCTCCGCGTCCAGCGGGGTGCGCCCGGCGTTGATCTCGGTGCGCGCGTACTCCTCCAGGATCTGCGCGATCACCGCCCGGGCGTACTGCCGCTCGTCCTCGCTGGACATCGGCGTGACCCCGGACACCTGGTCCAGGCGGCGCTGCTCGGCGATGCGGTCACCGGCGTCCTGCCGGAACCGCTTGACCAGCTGGTGGTCGACGGCGGAACTCATCGCCCGGCCCCCGCGGCGGGCGTCTGCCAGCCGGCGCCGTACTGCTGGTAGAGGTCGGCGGTCACCTTGCGCGCCGAGCGGATGAGCAGCGACTTGTCGAGGCGCCCGCGGCGGCGGCCCGCCAACTGGGCGGCGCCTGCAGGGTCGTCGGCGAGGGTGCCGAAGACCCGGGCGCCGGTCTGCGCGGCCATCAGCATGTCGTTGACCTGGTGCACGGTCTTGGGGGCGTCGCCGGTGTCGCAGATCAGGATGACGCCGATCAGCGGGGTGGCGAGCGAGGCGGCGCCGCGCGGCCCGCCGTGCAGCTTCATGGACAGGGCCGCGGCGCGGTCCCGCACCCGGGCGAGCGCCTCCGGCTCGGTACGCGAGACGAGCAGCAGCAGCGCGGCCTGCGGGAACAGCTCGATGGCCGGGGTGTCGCCGCTGATGCGTCCGCAGTCGGCGATGACGTCGGCGGGCTGGTGCGGCGAATCGGCGAGCGAGGCGAAGGCCCGTCCGAGGGTGGGCCACAGACCGGCGAGACCGGCCGCCTGCTCGGAGATGCCGAGCCCGACCAGCACTTCGAGGCCGCCGCTCAACGGCTGTGTGTGGTCCCAGAGTTGATCCGGTACGAGGCCGCGGCGCGCGGTCGCCGCGATGGACAGCATCCCGGTGTTCGGGTTCAGCGGTCCGCCGTGCGCGGCGGCGCTGCGGTAGACCAGGTCGCCGCCCGCCGGGTCGGTCTCGGCGAGCAGGACCCGCCGGGGCCAGACGGCGGCGAGGGCGACAGCCGCGGTGGTGACGCCGGGCGAACCCTTGTCCGCGGCGAGAGCGATGAGCGCCATGGGTGCCCGCGCCTCAGTTCTTTCCGGGGACGCGCACGAGCGCGACCTTGCCGTCGGACGCCGCCGACGCCAGGGCGGCGGCCTCGTCGGTGCCGACGATGAGGTTCAGCGTCTGGTTGCCGCTGGAGATCTGGCCGTCTTCCTTCTTGCGCAGGCTGTCCACACGGGCCTGGGCGACGAGCGGGGTGCTGCCGCTGGGGGCACCGGCATCGTCGTCCTTTTCGTTGCTCCCCGTGTCGCTGCCGACGCGGTAGGCGGCGACGATGTCCCCGTCCTTCAACTGGGCCGGGTACTGGCCCTCCTTGAGCGAAAGGCCGACGGATGCCTCGTCGTCGTCCAGACCGCTCTCCTTGGTGAACATCTCCCCCACGGCCAGGGCACCGGCCGGGATGCCGCTCTTCGCCTTGAGCTTCGCCAGCTGGCCGCGCTGGTTCCACTTCACGTAGTGGATGCCGCTGTCCTCGGCGACCATCACATGGGCCGAGTTGCCGCTGTTGACGGAGCCGCCCTGCGGGATGTCCTGGGTGATCTTGACGACCTCGATCCGGTCCCCCGCCTGGAGGACCAGCATGGTGGCGCCGAGCGCGCCGACGAGGATGAGCAGCACGGCGAGAGCGGCGAGTGCCGGTTTGCGCTCGCGAGGCGCCGAGGGAAGACGCTCCCCCATGGCCGGTTGGGCCGGTGCGCTGGAGCGGTGGTTACCCGCCCCCGCACGCTCCTGGATCTTCACGCAAAGCTCCCCGCACACCCAAGATGATTTCGGTCGACTCATACACTTCACACGCACAGCACACAGGCGGAACAGGCCGGGCATTCCCCGCACTTCGCGTCTGCCGGTCCGGTCCCGCGACCCGCCGCGTATGTCAAGTCTCCGCACCGTATCAGCAGCACATAAGGCCCTCAAGGCGCATCCGGACGGCTGTGGACAACCCCGGAAACCCCTTGCGGACCCCGCGTTCCGCCTTCCGTTCCCTGCTTGTCCACGCTCCCGGCGGCCCGTTGGTTCCCGACCGGCCGCATCGGGCCACCGCGACCCGCCCCGTCGACCGCCACGGCGGTCGACGGGACCCGGCGGGACCTGCGGATACACGGGTGCGAAGCACAACGGGAACGAAGGGGCGAGGGGCCGGGCGACGCGGGGCCCGACCAGGGAGGGCGGAACCACCCTGACCTCCGCCGCTGTCCGGAACATCCCCACAACTCCCGGTACACGCCGGGAGTTGAACTCCGTGTGCGGGTGGTGCGGAAGAGAACACACTCAGTGGCATCGACCCGGGACCGCCGGTTAGCGTCCTCTGGTCGAACCTCACTCGCCCCACCGGGAGACCACTGTGAAGCGCCGCACCCTGCCCGCCGTCGCCGCCTTCGCCTCGGCCGCAGCACTGCTGCTGAGCGCCTGCGGCAGCGATGACGAGTCGCCCAAGGAGAAGGATCCGATCGCGGGGGCTGAGACGGGGGACGGGAAGTCGGCCTCCCCGAGTGCCTCTGCTTCGAAGGGCACGGAGCGCCCTTCGGTTTCGCTCCCCGGTGACGTCAAGAACGTCTTCCAGAACTGGAAAGACACGGACGCGGTTTCCGACGCCGTACTGAACGACACCAGAGAGCGCATCAACGCCACCGACGCCGCCATTACGAACAACGACCCGGAGTCCCCCGCCGTCCCCTTCTACTACGAAGGAAAAGCCCTGCTGGACGCGGCGAAGTGGATCACGGGCTATACCGGCGACAACTACACGTTCACCGGAACCACCCGCTACTTCCTGCCCTCCGTCACAAAGAACGGCGGCACCAAAGCGAGCGTCTCCTACTGCTCGGACGAGACGAAGGTGTTCGACAAGGACCGCAAGACGGAGAAGCTGGACAAGTCCACGCCCAGCGACGACTCCTACGTCTACTACAAGGCCCAGTTGGTCAAGAACGAAGCCGGGATCTGGCAGACCACACAGCTCGCCTCTGAACGGGGGAACAAGACGTGCACGCCGTAACAGCCCGACGCCTGCTCGTCTGCGCTGCGCTCGCGGTGGGGTTCACTTCCCTGCCGCTGACCGCGCACGCCACGAAGAAGCACGGCGGACCCTCGCAGTCGGCAACGCCGCAGGGGGAGAAGTCCGACCACACCCTTGTTTCCCGCATCACGTTTCGTGGGCAGACCGGCGGGGGCGGCGGCGAGGGCAACGGAAGCATGCAGCCCGTGGGCAACTGGACCCCGCCCGCCTGCTGGTACGAGCCCTATTCCGCCGATGAATTCGCCAAGGACACCGAGCGCGGTTTCCACATGGTGGCCGACGACCCCCGGCAACCGAACTACGCGAAGCGCTCGGTGGGTGAGTTCCGCGACATCTACAAGGACGGAAAGTACAAGAACTACAACAAGGGCAAGGGCGACGAAGGCAGTTGGTGGGTGGCGAAACGGGACCCGGACCGCTGGCTGGAGGACGCCGCCCAGAAGTGCGACCGGCAGCCTTTCTGGGTCGAGAACGGTGACCCGGTGAACGATCCCCACGCCGTCTCGCCCGAGGTCCTGGCCCAGCTCGCCTACAACAAGATCAAGCTGCCGGACACCAAGGTCACCCTCGCGCCCGCCGGCGCCTCCAAGGTGAATCTCCCGGCATGGGCCTGGCTCGACAAGGCGAAGTTCAAGAAGGTGTCCGTCTCCGCCGCACTGAACGCCCAGGGCGTCAACATCCAAGCCACCACCACCGCCCGCCCCGTAGCCCTCAAGCTCGAACCCGGCACCGGCGAGGCCAGGACCTTCCCCGGCTCGGGAATCTGCCGTATCAAGGGCGACGGTTCCATCGG
Source organism: Streptomyces physcomitrii (assembly GCF_012273655.1). Classification (GTDB taxonomy): domain Bacteria; phylum Actinomycetota; class Actinomycetes; order Streptomycetales; family Streptomycetaceae; genus Streptomyces; species Streptomyces physcomitrii. Next base: position 22,511 of record NZ_JAAWWP010000018.1, read on the forward strand.
GGAGCCCTACGCCAAGGGCAAGGCAGAACAGGACCCGCCGTGCGGTGTCGCCTATCTCCGCAAGGGCTCGTACGACCTCAGGGCGACCGTGACGTGGGAAGTGAGCTGGCAGGGAACCGGCGAACCCGGCCCGAACAAGCTCCCCGACGGCAGTTTCGGCAACGAGCAGCAAGTGGTCGTCGAAGAGGTGCAGTCGGTCAACCGCTGACGGCCCCACCCCGGTGCCCCGCACGAGAATCCGCAAGGCCGACAGTTCGCGACCTTCCGATTCAGAACGGTGAAAACTCTCGACTTTCGCGATACAGGCAGTTGGCCGACCTTCCGAACGGCGCCGCGCACTGCCGCCTACAGTGGGCTCCGCCTCCGCAGTCTGCCTGCACATGGCGGGGCATCAACCCGATGGAGTGAGGGGACATGAGCGAGGAAGCCCTGCCGGTCAGCTCGGATGTTCTGCGGTCCGACCCGCGCGTTGCCGCAGAGGTCGTCAGAATCGGGCAGGGCTGCGGCGCCGACTTCACCGACGACGAGCAGACCCGGGCCCAACTCGCCCAGCGGCGAGGGGCGTTGCGAACGGCGGAGCGCGGGCTGCTCATGTGGTCCGGCGGTCTGCTTCTCCTCCTCGGCGTGGTGCTGCTCTTCGCCGGTCCGGCTCTGCTGTCGAAGCGTTCGACCTCCGACACCGCGGAGACCACGGAGATCCCGGTGGCGGCCGGCGCCGCGCCCGGTGCGGTCCTCCTGCTCCTCGGGGTCGTCCTGCTCGTCCTCGCGCGGGGGCGGTGGAAGCGGGAGCTGGCGCACCCCGTACTCGTGGGATATCGCGAGGTCCTGGCCGTGGCGGGGGCCCACGGGCTGCCGGTCTCACCGGTCCCGGACTGGCTGGTGGGGCGCTCGAAGGAGAGGCCCGCCCTCGCTCCGGTGCCTCAACTCCCCTATGTGGGAGGCGCATCCGAAGCGCCCGGCACACAACCCTCCTCCGATCAGCAGGAGTTGCGCCCGCCTCAGACCGCGCCGGTGAAATCGGCGGCCGTCGTCGAATACGAGGAGTCCGAGAACAAGGGTGGCTGGCAAGGGCAGTTGGGGTGTCTGACTCTGCTGGCCGGCGGCATCGCGGCGGGCTGGGCGTTCAGCCAGGACGAGCCCGCCGGGTACATCGGCGGCGCCGCACTGCTCGCGTTCACCGTGGTCCTCTGGATCGCCGCCTACCGGGACGGGCAGGAGAAGGCGCGGCTCCGCGAGGACGCGCTGGCCTACGCCCGCGCGGTACTGGCCGCCCAGCAGGCGGGGGTCCGCGTACCGCCGCTCTCCCGGCGCCTGGAGGAAGTACTGGACGAGGAGAGGGAATCCGGACGGATGGACCGAGAAGGGAAATCCAGCTGAATCCGTCTTCACGCACGGAGACAGCCGCCATCCGCCCCGGACTCGACCCGTGGTCCGTCAACCGGCCTTTCGAGTACAGCAATTGGGGCATTTCGGCCGTGCCATGTCTCAACCCGTCGACAAGTCGGGGGCACCGCTGAAGGAGCACCTCGCCGCGTACTAGGTTCGTCTCCTGCCGAGGCCCGGCCGTCGGCCTTCTGGTGAGCACTGCTTTCTGTATGGGGGAGTCATGAGCGAGCGCACGCGTGCCGATCTCGACATGATCCGGGACTGCTCGGACTCGTTGTCGCGGATCCACAACGAGTTCAAGGAGAACGGGAACCCGGCCGACGGATACGGCGAAGAACTCGGGCACGACAAACTGCGCGACGTCTTCGACGACTTCTCGGGCACCTGGAAGAAGACCCGCAAGAAGCTCATGAAGGACATCGACAAGCTGGCCAAGTACACCGAGAAGGCAGCCGAGACCTACGACGAGATCGATCACAAGCTTGCCGAGGCGCTGCGAGACGCCCGGAAGAGTGCCAAGGGGAAGAAATGAGCCGGCCCAAGGACTGGGAACCGCTGCACGACGGCGACCCCACACCCGGTGACCCCTACGAGGTGGCCCGGCTCGGCAAGAAGCTGCGCACCATGGCGGACGAGATCGACAAGCAGTCCCGCAACATCAAGGCCCTTGCCTCGGTGGAGGGTTGGGACAGCGACGCCGGTCGGGCCTTCCACGACATCGCGGGCGACACCTCGGCGCGGCTCAAGCGCGCCTACGACCGGTACGACGAGGCAGCCCTCGCGCTCGGCACCAAGGTCAACGAGGGCGACTCGGAGACGGGTGAGTACGCCAGCGAGCTGCACCGGGCGCAGAAGGTCGCCGACAAGGCGCTGCGCGACTTCCGCGAGGCGGAGGGCAGCCACAAGTCGGCGATCAAGGGCCTCGAACCCCATCAGGGAAAGGTGCCCGCCTCCAAGGAGGACGCGAGCGACCGCGCCAAGATGGAGAAGCAGCGCGACGAGGCATGGAGCGACATCCGGGACGCCCACGGGGAGATAGCCCGGGCGAAGCAGATCCGCGACGACGCCGCCAACTCCGCGGCCAAGAAGATCAAGAACATCATCCACCACGACGGTGTCCGCGATCCCGGCGGCTTCTTCAACTTCCTCGCCGACTGGGCGGACGCCTTCGCCAACCTCTCGGCGGTCTTCTCGGTACTGGCGGTCATCTGCGCCTTCGTACCGCCCTTGCAGGTGCTCGCGCCGGTCTTCGCGGCGCTGGCGGTGATCAGCAGCGCCGCGGCCCTGGCCGGCCACGCGTACGACATGTTCGCCCGCGGCGGCAAGCTCAACCTGCTCAAGCTCGGGCTCGACGTCCTCGGCGTGGTCCCCGGTCTGGGCGTGATCAAGGGCTTCGGTGCGCTGCGGGGGCTCAAGGGCCTGTCGCTGGTGGGGCGCGCGGGCCGCTTCGCCCGCGGGGTCAAGAGCGGTGTGAGCGACAAGTTCTTCAACGGTATCGCCGTGAAGGGCGTCAACTGGATGCTCGGCAAGGCGGGCAAGCCCCTCATCGAGGGGAAGAAGATCACCGCCGCCATCAAGGGCGCGGGCTTCGGCAGCGCCCTGCACAAGGTGTTCACCGGGCACAACGGAGCCTCGACCGGCGACCCGGGCGACAGTTACAAGGGCCCCACGCCGAAGCCGTCCCCCGGCCCCGCGCCGACCCCCTCTCCCTCTCCCTTCCACACCGCGGTGGCGACCGGCTAGTCGGCCGGGACGGCGAGGAAGCGTACTGCCGGACCGGCCGCCGCGCCGCATGACCGGCACAGCCCAGCGGACCAGCACTTCTCCTGAAAGGAGAGCACACCATGAGCGCCCTGCGCCCGGAGACCGGCGTGCCCTCACCCTCCTCCCCGCCCGAGCTCGATGCCGCGCTCGCCGCCGGAGGCCTGGTCGCCGCCAAGGGCACGACACCGCAGGCGGGCCCCGGCGAGGAGGACGAACTGATCCGCGTCCGCTGGGTGATGCCGGAGGGCTTCTTCGAACTCCCCATGGAAGCCGACACGATCGAAGAGCTCGCCGATCAGATGATGGACCTCTCCCGGCGGGTGCTTCCCGAGGGCAGCGCGGACATGCAGCTGGAGTGGGCCATCATGTGCATGGCCAGCTACGACATGCTCTACGAAGCCGGGGTCCAGTACTCGGCCTTCGTCATGACGGAGGTCGACGAGACCCGGTGCACCGCACACGTCAACGTCTCGTTGATCGATCTCGTCGACGACGCGCTCGACCGCCCGGCGGCGGCGATCGCCGCCGCCCTGCGGGCCCTCGAACTCGGCGAGGTCCAGGAGTTCCGGCTCCCCTGCGGTCCCGCGGTCTCCTGCGTCGGCACCCGGCAGGCCGTGGTCGACAAGTCGATCACCCCCTCGGGCGTGGACGAGCCCTTCTGGACCTCCTTCATCCAGGTGCAGGTCCCGCTGTCGAACGGCACCGCTGTCGTACTGGAGATGAGCACCCCGACACCCGAGGGCTGGGAGGTCTTCTCCCAGATGTTCGCCGGAGTGGCGAAGAGCCTGCGCCTCTACGACGAGGTGGGGCGCCCCGTGGTGATGGCCGGGTGAGCGCACAGCCCCCGCCCGATACGGCGCCCCCCGAGGACTACCGCCTCCTCGTCCCCCGCGACTGGTTCCGGGTCGACCTCACCCAGGAGGGGTGGCGGCCCCAGCTCAAGAAGTTCGTGGACCAGCAGGCCGCCCGCAAGAAGCTCTCCACGCAGTCCCGTCAAGGCCTGTGGACCTCGCTGCGCAACACCGCCGAGAGCAGCGTCGCGCACGGCTCTCTGGAGTTCTTCCTCAAGGCCGACGCCGGCCTGTACAGCACCACCCCGGCCACCCTGCTGATCTCGCTGCTGCCCATGCCGGGAGACCTGTACGTCAGCGCTCGGGACTGGGCCCCGGAACTCGCGAAGAAGCGCACCGGCACGGTCACCGTGGAGGGCCTGACCGCCGGCGAGACCATACGGATCGCCACCGCCTCGACCTTGGACTACTACGTCGAAATGCCGGGCCGGGTGGGCTACTTGGTCCTGGCCTTCTCCGTACCACTGAGCGGAGTCGAGAGCCCGATGGGCGAGCTGTGCGAGGCGATTGCTTCCTCGCTGCGGTGGGTGTGACAGCCGAGGAAGAGGTTCCCGGCCCGGGTTCGGCCTACGGGAGACCTCGGACGGATGCTCAGGCGGACCAGTAGAGCGTGCCGGCCACCGTGTCGAACAGCTCCACCATTGTGGGCGCCAGAGGTTCCAGTGGAGTGGAGAAGGTGAGCATCAGCCATGTTCCCGTAGCGGGAATGGGCACGTGGTAGACGACGGTCGTGGTCGAAAGGGTATTCCCCATCTGTTCTTCGGGCTGCGGCGCCTTGGTGCGCTGCTCGCGCACCGCGTCTCCCGCCGCCTCCAGAGGGACGAGGCGGCAGTCATGCCCCTTCTCCGTCAGCTTCCCCGCCAGATCGCTCGCGGTACGGCAGCCGGGCCAGCCGCTGGGCAGGACGCTCACCAGCAAGGACGAGGCCAAAGGCACGGGGCCGACGGTCAGGGTGGAGAGGTACATTTCCACACCACCGGCGCGGTACGCCGCCTTGGCCCGCTTCTGAAGGTCCCGCATCAGGCGTTCCTTCAGGACGGGAGCGCTGTCGTTCCCCCGGAACTGCTGCTCGGCGAGTGCCAGGATGCACCGGTCACGTTCCTCGGGGTCGAGGGAGACGAGGAACCAGCCGTTCGGGACAATGAGGGTGTAGTCGGAGGGTGGGGAGTCCCATTCCTTCTTCACAAGTACAAATCCATTCACCTCAGAGCCCCGTTCCGAGCTCTTCTCCGTCCGCGTCGAGGAGGACGACTCGCATACTCTGCACCATGTCGTCCACTGAGTGTGACACCTCCTCAGAAATATCAAGCGCCTCCCAGCGGACGTCGATTCCCGCGATTGTCTCCCCGTCCGGCAAGAAGACCGCATACTTCAAAGACTCCGCAAGTCTCCGACCAAACCCCAATGCGCGCTTCATCTCGATCAGGGCACTCACGCGTACCGCCGAAAGCCCGGAGATGCTCAAACGGGAAATTCTGGGTTCGCCCGAGATGCTGGCGTTCGACCAGTCGAGCAACATGGAGATCACATCATCTTCCGACGGATGGGGAATACCCTCGTCTGCATAGATGTCCAGCACGAGTTCAGCCACATAGACGCCACCCGACGTATAGCAAGCCGCAACATACACGGGATTGTTCTCGTGAATTTCCAGGGTTCTCTTGGCGATCGATTTCACCAGCGCCCCCTCCTTCACCAGAAGCTTCAACGGATTGAAATTCTTCACAGCAGACCTGGCAAGCTCCTCGGCTTCATCCCGGGTGCCCTGGCTGAGAGTGAGGTCAATCCAATCCTTACCGAGGTCGAAGTCAAAGCGATAGCCGTCGACGCGAGACGAACTCTCCATCGTGTTCCTCCGTTTACTGCGTTGCCTCGTCAAGATAGACGCCACCCAACGTGACGCCGGAACCGGCCAGCGACATCGAGTTCGCTTTAGCAGCGAGAGTGTTGGCGCCTGCTACATGACTGAAGTCGAATACTCTTTCTTCGACATTCTTCAACTGCGCCGCGACTCCGGGATCCGAAAGCGAAACGGAACGAATGAAACCTTTTACCGCATCTCCTTGCCCACGTGCAACCACCGTGTTCCACGAATCTCGGTAGCCGCCCTTGAAGGCATCACGATAAGGCGCCTTGGTGAAAGGTTCCGAAAAAGGTTCCCTGAGGGAATCCCAAACATCTTGGCGAGTGAGTTTGAATTTTGTTCCGGACAGCTTGTTCATTTTTTTCGCCTGCCGCCTGGCGGCTGCCGCTGTTCGAGCATTTCCAGCCTTGGAAAGACGCTTGGTCGCCGAAGCCACATACTTGCCCGCGACCTTGGAGAACGCCTTCCCCACCCCCATCATCAGGAAGCCGACCGCAGCCGTGGCGAGGTCCGTCCACTCCGCGTCGCCTCGGGCCACCTGGATGACCGTGCAGACGAAGTTGACGAGGGTCGCCAGCATCGAGATGGCGCCGAGGATGCCGGCCAGGCCCTGGCCGACAATGGGTATCCACCCCACGACCAGTGCGGCGATCCCCGCGTACTCGGCGATGAGGTCCATCACCCCGGCGACGAAGTCGACCACAGCGTCGAAGGCGTCCCAGAACCCGTCCTTCAGGGAGTCGCCCGAGATCACGTCGTCGATCGCGTCCCGGGCCGCCTTCGCGGCGTCGTCGCGGATCGCCTTCGCCTTGTCGAGCTTGTCCCGGGCCGCCTCCAGGTCGCGCTCGGCGGAGTCGCGCCTGTCTTCGAGCTTGTTCTTGTCGCGCGCCTCGGCGTCCGAGTCGAGGGCATCGAGTCCTCTGGCGGCGGCGCCTCGGCGTCCGTCCGCCTCCTGTGCCTCCCGGCGCGCGACCTCGGCGATCTTCTGCGCCCGGTTGAGGTCGGTCACGTAGTCGGTCGGCCTGGCGGTGGCGTTGGACTCGTAGTCCGGCCCGTACTCGGTGATCCTGTCGCCGATCGCGTCGGCGGCGGTCCGGTACCGCTTCAGGGCGGCTTCGAGTTTGCCCCTCGCGCCCTTGGCCTTCTCCCTGAACTCCTTGCCGGCATCGCTGTCCCAGGACTCGACCTCGGAGGCGGCCTTCACATGCCGGACCTGCTTCTCCAACTCGTCGGCTGTCTTCCTCAGGTCCTTGCCCAGCTTCTCCAGACGCTCCGGATCGCCCGGAATCGGATCGCTGTCCGCCAACGGGTGCCAGTCGTGCGGGCGTTGACTCACTCGCCCCGCCTCTGCTTCTTCTTCCCGGCCGCCTTGTCGGACCCCCGGATCGCGTCGGCGAGCGCGCGATCGAAGGCGTCGTAGGTCTTGGCAGCGGCCTTCGCGATCTCCGAGAGGCTCCCGATCTCCTCGGTCAACTCCTCCCGGTGCTTCTCCCAGTTGCCCACGAAGTCCCCGAACTGCCAGGCCAGGTCATGCTCCCCGAAGTCGTCCTCGTATCTGCCCTTGAGTCTGGACAGGCCCTCGAAGGCGGTCTTGATCCGCCCGAGGCCTTCGCCCATCTCGCGGATGACCTCGAGGTCATCGATCTTCGTGTGGTGACTCATCCCGCCTCCCCGGCTACTCAGCGCTCATGGTGGCAGGAGCAGAGCGGCCCGGCTCACCCCTGGCGAACCGGGCCGGTCAGGAAAAGCGGGAAGGAAACGGGGCGTTCAGCCCTTCGCGGCCTTGGCCAGCTCCTCGTCGATGGATTCGAACTTGTCGGCGGCGTTGGTGAGGTAGTCACCCATGCCGTCCAGGCCGTCGAGGACATCCTTGGCACCGCGGGTCATCTCGTCGAAGTTCTCGTCGAAGGCCTTCGACGAGCTCTTGGTGACGTAGCCGGACTCGACCAGGTTGGCGATGTACTTCCGCAGGCCGTCGAGCTTCTCCTTGAGTTTGTCCTTCTCCTTGACGACATGCTTGGCCGCGTCACGCATGTCCTGATATGTAACGTCAAGGTCCTTGGCCATGAAGCCACTCCCTCATCAACTCGCCGCAGGGCCAACCCCCGTGGCTCCTGTCCTCCGCGGTGCCTGCGGGCGACCGCGCTGTGCCGCCTCACCCTACGTGCGGGGCCGATCGGCACGCATTCCCCCGCCGAAAGCGTTGACGAGCTGTTGCAGAGGAGCTTGCACCAGGGAAGGAACGGGCGTCGCCGGGGCTGCGCGGAACGGGTTCGGGGCCACCGTCCGGGGATTGCCGGGGGAAGATATCGTCACGTTCACTGTGGTCGCGTTCCGGAAGCGTCCGCGGCGTCCATGAGGGGGACCGAGGTGCGCCTGAGTCTGACCGTCGTCGATCCGTTCACCGGCAGCAGCGCCGATGTGGTCGTGGACGCCGATCCCGAGACCACCGTCGGCGACATCGGCAGGCAGCTCTCCGAGCAGGTCGGGCAGGGCGGCGCCCAGGTCATCCCGATCGGTCAGCACCGCCTGGGGGCCGGGGGCGGACCGGTCGTGTACGTGGACGGCTTCGCCGTCGACCCCGCGGCGACCGTCGTCGGATCGCCGCTGCGGGACGGCGTGGTGGTCAGCCTCGACGATCCCGCCGCCTGCATACCCGGGGAGCCCTCCGGCCTGGTCGAACTGCGGGTGGTCAGCGGACCGGTGTCGGGCGCCGTGCACCGCCTGGGCGTGGGACGGTACGACATCGGCAGCGGGCCGACGGCGCACATCCGTATCGCCGACCCGGAGCTTCCCGAACGCGCGCTGACGCTCTCGGTGGCCACCGACGGCAGCTGCAAGGTCAGGGTGCACACGGACGAGGAGAAGGTCACCCTCGACGGTGAGAAGTACTCCGAGATCGACGCGGAGAAGAAGGACAAGAAGGAGAAGGGGAACGGGCGCGGGGACAGCGGGAAGAAGGGGCGCAGGCGGCGCGGGGAGGACGGCGAGGAGGCCGAATCCGTGCCGCCGCAGCGGGACTTCGCCAAGGGGGACTGGCCGCTGGGGCGGCAGATCTCCGTCGGCAACACGCTCCTGGAGCTGACCCGCTACACGCCGCCGAACGCCGCCCTGAAGTGGTCGGAGGACGGCATCGCCCTCGACTACAACCGGCCGCCGCGGCTGCGCCCTCCGGTCCGCCAGACCAAGTTCCGGCTGCCCTCGCCGCCCCGGGACTACGAGGCCAGGCCGCTGCCCTGGCTGATGGCGCTCTTCCCGCTGGTCGGCGCGATCGTGGCGGTGGTGGTCTTCGGGCGCTGGTACTACCTGATCATGGCGGGGCTGAGCCCGATCATGCTCTTCGGCAACTACTTCATGGACAAGAAGCACGGGCGCAAGTCCCATGCCAAGCAGGTCAAGGAGTACAAGGAGACCAAGGCCAGGATCGAGAAGGACGCCCAGGACGCCCTGGTCGCCGAACGCCTCGACCGGCGCCTCGCGATACCCGACCCGGCGCTCGTGCTCTCGCTGGGCACCGGCCCGCGCACCCGTCTGTGGGAGCGCCGCCGCACCGACCAGGACCACCTCCAACTGCGCGTGGGGACGGGAAAGTTGCCCTCCGAGGTGGTCCTCGACGACCCGGAGCAGGACGAGCACCGGCGCCAGGTCACCTGGAACATCGAGGACGCCCCCGTCTCGCTGCCGCTGCGCTCGCTCGGCGTCATCGGCATGGCCGGCCCCGGCGACTCCTCGCGGGCGATGGGCCGTTGGGCGCTGGCCCAGACCGCGGCCCTGCACAGCCCGATGGACGTGCAGTTCTACGTGCTGACCGAGGCGAACGCGCAGGAGAGCTGGGAATGGGTGCGCTGGCTGCCGCACACCCAGCCCTCGGGCGGCCAGGAGATCAACGTACTGATCGGCACGGATGCCGAGACCGTGGCCGCCCGCATCGGCGAGCTGACCCAGATCCTCGACGCGCGGCAGAAGGCGAAGGCCGCCAACTCGCAGCTGAAGTCCTTCGCCGACCCGGACATCGTGGTCTTCTGGGACGGCTCGCGGCGGCTGCGTTCCCTGCCCGGTGTGGTGAAGCTGCTCCGTGAAGGCCCGAGCGTGTCGATGTACGCGGTCTGCCTGGACACCGAGGAGCGCTTCCTGCCCGGTGAGTGCCAGGCCTTCGTGGTGGCCGAGCCGAAGCCGGTGGAGCATGCGCCGGTGGCGGGCACGGATCAGTTCGCGCCGAGCATGCCGCAGCAGGGACCGGGCGGCTTCCCCTCCTTCCAGGCCTGGCACACCCCGCAGGAGCAGCCCGCCCGGCAGAACGGCGAGGAACTGCGGCTGCGGGTGGAGGAGACCGGCTCGGCGAGCATCCTGAACGTGCGCCCCGACTTCGTCTCGCCCGCCTGGTGCGTACGCCTCTCGCGTTCCCTGTCCGCGCTGCGCGACATCAGCGGCGAGACCGAGGACTCGGCGCTGCCCGGCTCCAGCCGGCTGCTCGACGTGCTCCAGCTGGAGCCGCCGACGCCCGACGCGATCACCGCCCGCTGGCGGATGGGCGGCCAGTCGACGCTCGCCCTGATCGGTGAGTCCTATGACGGCGCCTTCGGCATCGACATGCGCAAGGACGGGCCGCACGGCCTGATCGCCGGTACCACGGGTTCGGGTAAGTCGGAGCTGCTGCAGACGATCGTCGCCGCGCTCGCGGTGGCCAACACCCCCGAGAACATGACCTTCGTCCTCGTCGACTACAAGGGCGGATCGGCGTTCAAGGACTGCGTGAAGCTTCCGCACACCGTCGGCATGGTCACCGACCTCGACGCCCACCTCGTCGAGCGCGCCCTCGAATCGCTCGGCGCCGAGCTGAAGCGCCGCGAGCACATTCTCGCCGCCGCCGACGCGAAGGACATCGAGGACTATCAGGACCTGCTGCGCCGCGATGCCTCGTATGCGCCGCTGCCCCGGCTGCTCATCGTGATCGACGAGTTCGCCTCCATGGTGCGCGACCTGCCGGACTTCGTCACCGGCCTGGTCAACATCGCCCAGCGGGGCCGTTCGCTCGGCATCCACCTGCTGCTCGCCACCCAGCGCCCGAGCGGTGTGGTCTCCCCCGAGATCCGCGCCAACACCAACCTGCGGATCGCCTTGCGGGTGACCGACGCCGGTGAGTCCTCGGACGTCATCGACGCGCCGGACGCGGGCCACATCGCCAAGTCGACGCCCGGCCGCGCCTATGTGCGCCTGGGGCACGCCTCCCTGGTGCCCTTCCAGTCCGGCCGGGTCGGCGGCCGCCGGCCCGGTGCGGCCGACCCGGCCGCGCTCGCTCCGTGGACCGGCGCCCTCGGCTGGAACGACCTCGGTCGTCAGCAGCTCGTCAAACCGAAGGCCGAGCAGCGGGAGGAAGAGGAGGTCACCGACCTCAAGGTGCTCGTGGACGCGATCCGGGCGGGCAACGAGGCGATGCGCATCCCGGCGCAGCACAGCCCCTGGCTGCCCGCGCTCTCCGAGACACTGCTCCTCGACGAGATCGACGTGTCCGCTCTGCCCGCCCCGGCGCCCGGCAAGCTCGCTCCCGCGCCGTTCGGTGTCGAGGACCTGCCGTCCGACCAGGCGCGCAGGCCGGTGGTGGTGGACTTCGCGAGCTTCGGCCACCTGATGATCGGCGGCGCCCCGCGCAGCGGCCGCTCCCAGGTGCTGCGGACCATCGCGGGCTCCCTGGCCCGCACGCACAGCTGCGCCGATGTCCACCTGTACGGCATCGACTGCGGCAACGGCGCCCTCAACGCGCTGACCCGGCTCCCCCACTGCGGCGCGGTCGTCGGGCGCAACCAGACCGAGCGGGTGGTCCGGTTGGTCACCCGCTTCAAGAACGAGGTGACGCGCCGTCAGGATCTGCTCGCCGACAGCGGGTTCGCGGACATCGGCGAACAGCGGGCGGTGGCGGCGGAGGAAGAGCGACTGCCCCATCTGGTGATCCTCCTGGACCGCTGGGAGGGCTGGCTGCCCACCCTCGGCGAGATCGACCACGGCTCCCTCACGGACGAGCTGACCGCGATCATGCGCGAGGGTGCGAGCGTCGGCATCCACCTGGTGATGACCGGTGACCGCCAGCTCCTGGTGGGCCGTATCTCCTCGCTCACCGAGGACAAGTACGGACTGCGGCTCGCGGACCGCTCCGACTTCGCGATGCTCGGGATCCCCGGCAAGAAGGTCCCCGAGGAGATCCCGCCGGGCCGCGCCTACAAGAACGAGTCCGGTACGGAGACGCAGTTCGCGCTGCTCTCGCAGGACTCGACGGGCCAGGGCCAGGCCGCCGCACTCTCCGCGATCGGCGAGGAGGCGACCGCGCGGGACGCCGAAGTACCGCGCGCCAGGCGGCCGTTCCGGGTGGACAGCCTGCCGAGCCGGATCTCCTTCCCGGAGGCCTGGGAACTGCGGGACCCGGAGCTCTCCCGGTCGCGCATGTGGGGCCTGGTCGGCATCGGCGGCGACGAGATCATGGGCTTCGGGCCGGATCTCGCCTCCGGCGTCCCCGCGTTCGTGGTGGCGGGTCCGGCCAAGTCCGGCCGCTCCACGGTGCTGATGAACTTCGCCCGCTCCTACCTCACCCAGGGCGTCCGGCTGGTCATCGCCGCCCCGCGCCAGTCCCCGCTGCGTGAACTCGACGGCAGCGAAGGCGTGTTGAAGGTGTTCATGGAGGACGACATCGACGAGGACGACTTCGAGGAGGCCATCGACTCGGCCTCCCCGGAGGAACCGATCGTCGTACTCGTCGACGACGGCGAGATCCTGGAGGACTGCGACGCCGAGAGCCAGTTCAAGCGGCTCATCCAGCGCGGCAGCGAGCGCGGCCTCGGTCTGGTCATCGCCGGTGACGAGAACGACGTGTGCAGCGGCTTCTCCGGTTGGCAGGTCGACGCCAAGAAGGCCCGCCGGGGCATTCTGCTCTCACCGCAGGACTCCTCCAGCGGCGAGCTGATCGGCATCCGTACGACGCGCAGCATGGTCGGCGGCCAAGTCGCTCCCGGCAAGGGCCTGTTGCACCTGGGCGACGGCGAGCACTTCACCGTCACCACTCCTCTCTAGGCCTGCGGGATGTCCAGGAACCAGCGGCGGCGGACGGCCAGCGGATCGAAGCGACCGGGACGGCCCAGGGCGGCCCAGGCGGCGTACCGGCCGACCAAGTCGGTGCGTACGACTCGGCACGGGGAGAAGGAGCCGCGGCCTCGCCCGGCTCGGCTGAAGTCCTTCGGCTTCGGACTCGCGGTGTTCCTCGGTGCCGTCGCCGTCATCGCCGCGCTCGTGCTCGGCCCGGGCCGGGTGGCCGACAGCTGGTGGCGGGAGGTGGCTCCGCACTGGCCGGGCGGCGGGTACGGCTTCACGGTCAGCGCAGGGCTTCTTTCGCCGCTGGCACCCTCGCTGGCCGCCTGGGCGCTCTTCGGCACCGACTTCAAGCGCCACAGGGCGCGTTCGGTGGGTCTGGTCGCCCTGTCGTTGCCGGCCGTCGCGGCGACGGTGATGTTCTTCGCGATCGCCGCCCAGTCCTGGCCGCCGAAGGGCCGGCGGAGTTCCTGTGGCGCCTACGACACCTACTGCTGGATCGATGCGCACTATCCCTGGGCCTGGCTCGTCGGCGGCAGCAGCGCGGTGCTGGGCATGTACCTCTTCGGGCAGGTCGGCGGCCTGTGGCGGCGCACCCGCGGACGCTTGGCCAAAACGACCGGGCCCGCCGCGGAGGCCAGCGGCGAGAATGGAGCCGGTGACCCGGCGCCCGCCGCGTCCGACCAGAGAGAGGGCAGGCAACCGTGAATCCGGCACCCCGCGACCGGCTGACCGTGACCACCGCGCCCCGGGCGCCCGAGCCGCCGGTGCCGCACGCGGCGGTCGGGGTCGGGGTGATCGTCACGGACGAGGAGGGGCGGCTGCTGCTCGGGCGGCACCGTTCGGGGGTGCACGAGCTGCCGGGCGGCAAGGTGGAGGGCGGGGAGCCGGTCGCCGAGGCGGCGGTGCGTGAACTCGCCGAGGAGACAGGCCTGGTGGCCCTCGCGGAGGACGTCGAGGTGCTCGCGATGCTGCTCGACGAGGTCGGCGGGGTCACCCGGGTGACGATGGCGGCGCGGGTGCACCGCTTCACCGGGCGCCCCTACGCGGCCGAGCCGCACCTGGTCTCCCGCTGGACCTGGCACACCCCCGAGCGGCTGCCCTCCCCGCTCTTCGTACCGAGCGGCCAGGTCCTCAGCACCTGGCGCCCCGACCTGCCGATCGCCCACCCGGAGGTCAGCGTCTACCACCTCACGCAGACGGCGGCGCAGTGGTAACCCGGTCGGGTGGGGGCGGGAGTTGGGGCAGCGAGGGCTCAACTGGCCAGTGCGGGTGACTGGTTGGCGGATCCGCCCGGTTCCGAGCCTGGGCCCGGACTGCCGGCGAGTGGCCGCTCCGCTCCCCCCAAGCTCCCCGACCCTTCCGAACCCCGCTCTCCCCGGCCCCTCCCTTCCCTACTGCTTCTCCGCCTTCTTCTCCATCCTGGCCTTCGGACGGCCCGCCTTCTCGTTCTCCGAGATGTACGAGAGGTCGTCGCCGGTGCGTACCAGGTGGACGGTGTGGGCGTTCTTGGTGCAGGTCGCCGCGCTGTCCGGCCTGCCCTGGCCGGTGGCGACGACCTCCTGCGGGGTGCTGTGGTCCAGCTTCAGGTCCACCTCGCAGACACCGCCGAGCGGGTCCGTCTGACGCATCACCGCGAACTTCTTGCCGGGCGTTCCCTGATGCACCGTCAATTTGAAGGTTCCGAGCGGGAGTTCAGTGCCCCGGCTGTACGCGGGCCCCTCCCAGGTGCCGAGGTACGCGGCGGGCACCTGCGTGGAGGCGGCGCCGCCGGTGCTCGGTTCGCCGGGGCTGCTGGCACCGGGGGCCGGTCCTGCGTCCTGGGACGAGTCCGAGTCGGAGCCCGGCATCAGGTCGAAGACGAAGACGGAGCCGAAGGTCACCGCCGCGAGCGCACCGGCCACCGCGAGCGCGACCGTACAACTGAGCTTGCGGCCACGGCTGTTCGGACCCACGGCGGTGCTGTGCGCGTCCACCGTCACCGAGAGCCGCCCGGGACCGCGGCGCGTCTCCCCGCCCGCCGGACCGCCGGTCCCGCTTTGCGGCTCACTGCCACCCGTCGCGTACGAAGGCACCCCGGTGGCCGCGGGCGCGGGCCAGGCGGGCGCGGCGGCCAGGTCTCCGTACGAGGGGTCAGGGGGGCCGAAGACGCCGGGCTGGGGCGGGGCAGTCCCCGGGAGCCCGGAGGCGGAGCCCGGGGCCGAGGCGTGCCGGGCGGAGGCGCCCGAGGCGGCGGAGTCGGAAGCAGCGGGGTCCGGGGCGCCGGAGTCGAGGGCAGCGGAGTCCGGGGCGGCAGCCCGCCGGGCGGCGGGGTCCGGAGCCCCCGGCCGCGGCGGCGCCGAAGGCGGATCGGTGGGACGTGGTGGGGCCGAGGACGCCTGGGGCGGGTCGGCGGTGGTGGCCTCCAGGTCGAGGAGGCTCACGGCGGTGCGGCTCACCTCTTCCATCAGGCGGCGCGGCAGCCAGCCCCCGGTCATCAGCTGCCGGGTGCCCTGCGGGGCCAGCGCCCGGGCCAGCTCAGCCGGGGCCGGGCGCGCGGCGGGGTCCTTGGCCAGGCAGCGGGCCGCCAGTTCGCGCAACTCCCCGGTCAGGGCGCGCAGTTCGGGCTCCTCGTGCACCACCTTGTACAGCAGCGCCGCCGAGGTGTCGCCGGGGAACGGGGGCAGGCCCGAGGCCGCGTAGACCAGCACGGCACCCAGCGAGAAGACGTCGGCGGCGCCGGTGACGCCCTGGCCGAGGATCTGCTCCGGTGCCATGTAGCCGGGTGAGCCGATGGAGGCGCCGGTGGAGGTGAGCGAGGTGGTGCCGTCCACCGCGCGGGCGATGCCGAAGTCGATGAGCCGGGGGCCGTCGAGCGCGAGCAGGACGTTGGAGGGCTTGACGTCCCGGTGGACCAGCCCGTGGGCGTGGACCTCGGTGAGCGCCTCGGCGAGACCGGCGCCGAGGACGCGCAGCGCCTGCTCCGGCAGCGGCGAGGGCTCCGGGGACCCGGCGACCGCGTGGGTGAGCGAGGGCCCGGCCACATAGCCGGTCGCCACCCAGGGGACCGGGGCGTCCGGGTCGGCGTCGAGAACCGGCGCGGTCCAGGCCCCGCCGACCTTGCGGGCCGCCGCCACCTCGCGCCGGAACCGGGCGCGGAACTCCTCGTCCAGGGCGAAGTGCGGATGGACCACCTTGACGGCGACGGTGCGCCCGCCCGTGCTGCGCCCCAGGTAGACGCGCCCCATGCCGCCGGAGCCGAGCCGGCCGAGGAGGCGGTAGGGGCCGATGGCCGCGGGCTCGTCGGCGTTCAGCGGTTGCACGGCGCTGTCCCCCACGCGATGGCCTCCCCCTGCTGTCCGGCTGCACCGAGCAGCGTAGGCCCTGCACGGTTCCGGGGGCAGAGGCGGCCAGCCGCGGGAGCCCCGGGGCCCTGCCGGGGGGCCGCGCCTTGCCCGCGGGCAGGGGCCGGGCGGTGCGCCTGCCTCTCCGGCCCACACCGCCCCACTCCGGCCCCCGTCCGGTTCCTGCCTGTTCCTCTCCAGACCCTCTCCAGGTCCTCTCCGGGTCCTCTCCCGGTCCTCTCCATGGCAGCGAATTCACCGGTTCCGGTTCCGGTGAGGGGCGCGTACGAGGACGCATCCGGAGAGTGCGGTACCCGTCCGGGGCCGTCCGGCAGGGCCCTTCCCTCTCACGGAGCGGAAGAGTTCATCGAGCCGTCGCACCGCTGCCACAGGGAATTCGCATTCCGGTGGGCGGGAAACTCGCGAGGGCTTCGGGAGACCATCGGGCGGCGACTCGGCGGAAAGCCCTCGGCGGCGCGCGGACGGAAAGGCTTCGGGTGCGCGGCGAACGCTCGGAATAAATGATTCCGCTTGACTGTCACACGTCTGGCATTCCGGTCGGGTGAATTCCGCCATTGCCCGCGGGGCCCTCGCGGCTCGCGCCCGGCACCCCTCGGACCGCGAAGCTCCCGGCGACGCGCCGAGGCCCCGGCAACCGCTTTCCGCCCGCAGCGAACGGCCCTCGGAAGACGACCCGACCCCGGACCCCGGCGACGGTCGCGGCACCGACCCGGCACCGGCAGATCGCGGCCCGGCGACACCCGAGGCAGCCCCCGCGCCCGAGGCAGCCCCGGCGACAGCCGAAGGCCCCCCGGGAGGCGCCCCCGCCGGCGGGCTCAGTCGTGCAGCAGGTCCACCCGTACGTCCGCGGGGAAGCCCGTGGTCGGGCCGACCCGGCGGGCGAACTC
The DNA here is from genome assembly GCF_012273655.1 of Streptomyces physcomitrii. Taxonomy (GTDB): domain Bacteria; phylum Actinomycetota; class Actinomycetes; order Streptomycetales; family Streptomycetaceae; genus Streptomyces; species Streptomyces physcomitrii. The sequence continues at coordinate 39,681 of NZ_JAAWWP010000018.1, forward strand.
CCGTACCGCGGCGAGCTGGTGGTCGCCGAAGCGGAAGTCGAGGGTGGTGAAGTAGCGCTCCAGGACGTCCTGGTCGAAGAGCTCCCAGCGCGCCGCCTGCTCCGCGACCTTGGAGACCTCGGCCAGCGAGAGGTCGCGGGAGGCGAGGAAGGCGCGGTGGACCTCGCGTACCGCCTCGGGCTCGCGCTCCAGATAGGCGCGGCGGGTGGCCCAGACCGCGAAGACGAAGGGCAGCCCGGTCCATTCCTTCCACAGCCGGCCGAGGTCGTGGACCTGGAGGCCCAGCTTCGGCCCGTAGTGCAGATTGGCGCGCAGCGCGGCGTCGCCGATCAGCACCGCGGCCTCGGCCTCCTGCATCATCAGGCCGAGGTCCGGCGGGCAGGTGTAGTACTCGGGGCGCACCCCGTAGCGCTCGCCGAGCAGCAGTTGCGCGAGCCGCACCGAGGTGCGCGAAGTGGAGCCGAGGGCGACCCGGGCGCCGTCGAGCTGCTCCAGCGGGCCCTGCGAGACGATCACGCAGGACATCACCGGGCCGTCGCAGCCGACCGCGATGTCGGGCAGCGCGACCAGGTCGTCGGCCGCCTTGAGGAACTCCACGAGGGTGACCGGGGCGATGTCGAGCTCGCCCTCGATCAGCTGCCGGCTGAGCTTCTCGGGGGTGTCCTTGGTCAGCTCCAGGTCGAGCAGGGTCCCGGTGCGCGCGAGACCCCAGTAGAGGGGAAGGCAGTTGAGGAACTGGATATGGCCGACGCGCGGCCGGGTGCGGCGGGGGCCTGGCACCTGTTCTGCGGCCGGCGGCTGTGCGGCGGCCGGTCCGGCGAGCGAGTCCGCGGGAGAATTGTCCACATCGCGAGGCTAGCCCTCGTGCGGTACGGTGCGAACTCCAGGGTGGTCCGGCGGCGCCGCGCGCCGCGTGCGTCCGCCCGGGTCCGGCGGAGCCGGGGCCCTCTTCGGGGCGGGCGGTACGGATTCGAGGCCCGCCCGGCGCCACGCGCACGACACCCCACCGGGGCAGAAAAGTCAGATCATTTAAGGGCCGCCCGACGGTCCGGCGTTACCCCGATCCTCGCGATCGTCAAACATCCGGGTGACGTGATCTTGCCCTCTATCGCTTTCGGCTGCCCGCGTGCTAGGCTGAACGCAAGTTGCAGTTTGGTTTCCCTTGCAGTACTAAAGCCTGCGGAGCATGTAACCCGCAGGCTTTCGTCGTTTTCAGACTTTTGCAGTTGTTACAACAGCAGGTTCTGGAGCAGGGCAACCCTTTGGCCCAAGGAGGGCTTATGGCTACCGGAACCGTGAAGTGGTTCAACGCCGAAAAGGGCTTTGGTTTCATCGCCCAGGAAGGCGGCGGCCCGGACGTCTTCGTTCACTACTCCGCGATCAACGCGAGCGGATTCCGTTCTCTCGAGGAGAACCAGGCGGTGTCCTTCGACGTCACGCAGGGCCCGAAGGGTCCGCAGGCGGAGAACGTCACCCCGGTGTGATCCAGGTTCCCGAGGCCACTCGGGAGCTGATCCGGAACGGATAAGTAGTACCCAAGGAGCCCCACCCCCGTCTCGTGCGGTACCACGGGGCTCCTGCCTTACGCAGCAAGTGCACAGACCCCACTGCTCCGGCAGCCGGGCGACCTCCTTGCGGCACAGTGCCCCGCCTCCACCGGCACCACGGAGGCGGGGCATCCGCATGCCCGGGTGTGCTCCCGGGTGTACGTGAGTCCGCGCCGCCCCGCGAAGCGGCCCGCCCACCGCTCGTACCGCCACCGCTCGTACCGCCACCGCTCGTGCAGCTACCGCTCGTACAGTGCGTCGATCTCCCCGGCGAAGTCGCGGACCAGCGCCTCGCGCTTCATCTTCTGCGAGGGGGTGAGATGGCCCGCCTCCTCGGTGAACTGGCCCGCGAGGACGGCGAATTTGCGGATGGACTCGGGGCGGGAGACCAGCTTGTTGGCCTCGTCGACGGCGCGCTGCAGGGTCTCGTGCAGCTCCGGGTCCTGGGCGAGCCGCTCCAGCGGGACGTTCTTGCGGCGCATCTGCTGCCAGTGCGCGATGCCCTCCGGGTCGAGGGTGAACAGCGCCCCGACGAACGGCCGGGCGTCACCGACCACCAGGCACTGGCTGACCAGCGGGTGGGCGCGCAGCCAGTCCTCCAGCGGGGCCGGGGCGACGTTCTTGCCGCCGGTGGTGATCAGCATCTCGCTCTTGCGTCCGGTGAGGGTCAGATAGCCGTCGGCGTCCAGGCTGCCGAGATCGCCGGTCGGCAGCCAGCCGTCCTCGGTGGCGGGCACCGCGGCGCGGGTCTGCGCGTCCCAGTACCCGGCGAAGACCTGCGGCCCCTTCAGGAAGACCTCGCCGTCCGCCCCGAGCCGCAGCCGCGCGCCGGGCATCGGCCAGCCGACCGTGCCGAGGCGCTGCTGCTGCGGCGGGGTCACGGTGACGGCGGCGGTGGTCTCGGTCAGCCCGTACCCCTCGAAGAGCTCGATCCCGGCGCCGGTGTAGAAGGTGCCGAGCCGCCGCCCGAGCGGGGAGCCCCCGCTGATGACGTACCGCACCCGGCCGCCGAGGGCCGCGCGGATCCGGCGGTAGACCAGCGGGTCGTACACCCCGCGCGCGAAGCGCAGTCCCGCGCCGGGGCCCGGTCCGGTGCCGAGCTGCTGGGCCTCCGTCTCCTCGCCGTAGCGGCGGGCGATACGGGCGGCCCGGTCGTAGGAGGAGACCCGGCCGAGGCGTTCGGCGGTGGCGCGGCCGGTGTTGAAGACCTTCTCCAGGACGTACGGGATGGCGAGCAGGAAGGTCGGGCGGAAGGAGGCGAGGTCGGCGAGGAGGTCCTCGGTGGCGATGCTGGGCGCGTGGCCGAGGCGCACCCGGGCGCGCAGGCAGCCGAGCGCCACCATCCGGCCGAAGACATGGGAGAGCGGCAGGAAGAGGAGGGTGGCGGGCTGCTCCTCGCTGGTCGCGCGGAAGATCGGGTGGAGCAGCTCCACGGCGTTGTCGATCTCGGCGAAGACATTGCCGTGGGTGAGGACGCAGCCCTTGGGGCGGCCGGTGGTGCCCGAGGTGTACATCAGGGTGGCCGGGTCGGCGGGGCCGAGCCGGGCGCGGCGGGCCGCCAGCTCGGCGTCGGTGACCCCGGTGGCGCGCCCCAGCTCCGCGAGCCGCCCGAGGTCGCCCGCCTCGAAGGCCCAGACGTGCGCGAGGTCGGCGAGGCGGTCGCGTTCGGGGCCGAGGGCGGCGGCCGCCGCGGCGGTTTCGACGGCGAGGGCGACGGCCCCGGAGTCCTGGAGGATCGCGCGGGTCTGGAAGGCCGAGGAGGTCGGGTAGACGGGGACGGTGACCAGCCCGGCGGCCCAGGCGGCGAAGTCGAGGAGGGTCCACTCGTAGCGGGTGCGCGCCATGATCGCGAGCCGTTCGCCGGGGGCGAGGCCCTGCGCGATCAGGCCCTTGGCGAGCGCGGCGACCTCCTCGGCGAAGGCGGCGGCGGTGACGTCCTGCCAGCGGCCCGCCGCGTCCTTGCGCGCGAGGACGGGCGCCGCCGGCTCCTCGCGGGCGTTGTCGAAGGGGATGTCGGCGAGCGAGCCGCGCACCGGCGGCGCGGCCAGGGCGGGCATGCCGACCTCGCGTACGACGCCGTCGACGGACTTCTTCTGCGGTGCGACGAGGGCGGGCAGCGAGGACGCCTTACGGGGCACTTGCACTCCTTTGCGTACAGCGGTTGCGGGACCGTATGCGACGGGAGCTGTGCGGGACAAGAGCGGGGACGGCGGGGGCCGGGGCGGAAAAGGTGAAGGTGAGCGGGGGTGGGGCGGCCGGTCGGCGCCTCCTCGGCTCCCGGTGCCCTGCCGCCCCGCCCCGCGCGCCCGCCGCGGCTAGACCTTCTCCAGGACCGCCGTGACGCCGAGTCCGCCCGCCGCGCAGACCGAGATCAGCCCGCGCGAGGGGCCCTCGCGCTCGGCGAGCAGCTTGGCCAGGTTGGCGACGATACGGCCGCCGGTGGCCGCGAAGGGGTGCCCGGCGGCGAGGGAGGAGCCCGCGACGTTGAGCTTCTCGCGGTCGACGGGGGCGAGGCCGCGCTTCTCCCAGGCCGCGAGGGTGGCCAGCACCTGGGAGGCGAAGGCCTCGTGGATCTCGATCAGGTCGAAGTCCTCGATGCCGAGGCCGGCCCGCTCCAGCATCCGCGGCACCGCGTAGGTGGGCGCCATGAGCAGCCCGTCCTCGCCGTCCCGCACATCGCCGTTGACGTAGTCGACGGCCGCCGTCTCGTACACCGTCAGATAGGCGAGCGGGCTGAGCCCGCGGGCCTCGCACCACTCCTCGCTCGCCAGCAGCACCGTGGAGGCGCCGTCGGTCAGCGGGGTGGAGTTGCCGGGGGTCATCGTCGGCTCGGGGTCCCGCACGCCGTAGCAGGGCTTGAGCGTGGCGAGCTTCTCCAGGGTGGAGCCGGGGCGCAGGTTGTTGTCGCGGGCCAGTCCGCGGAAGGGGACCACCAGGTCGTCCTGGAAGCCGCGTTCGTAGGCGGCGGCGAGGTTGCGGTGGCTGCGGAAGGCGAGTTCGTCCTGCGCCTCGCGGCCGATGCCCCACTTGCGGGCGGTGATCGCGGCGTGCTCGCCCATCGAGAGGCCGGTGCGGGGCTCCGCGTTCTCCGGGATGTCCGGCACGATGTGGCCGGGGCGGATCCGGGCGAGCGCCTTGAGGCGGGCCCCGGTGGTCTTGCCGCGGCGGGCCGCGAGCAGGGTGCGGCGCAGCTCGTCGTTGACGCCGAGCGGGGCGTCGCTGGTGGTGTCGGCGCCGCCCGCGACACCGGAGTCGATCTGCCCGAGCATGATCTTGTTGGCGACGGCGATGACGGCCTGGAGCCCGGTGCCGCAGGCCTGCTGGAGGTCGTAGGCGGGGGTGGAGTGGTCGAGCGCCGAGCCGAGGACGGTCTCGCGGGCGAGGTTGAAGTCCCGGCTGTGCTTGAGGACCGCCCCGGCGACGAACTCGCCGACCGCGCCGGGCCCGGACAGCGAGTACCGCTCGGCCAGCCCGTCCAGCGCCGCGGTCAGCATCTCCTGGTTGGAGGCGGTGGCGTAGGCGCCGTCGGAGCGGGCGAACGGGATACGGCTCCCTCCGACCACGGCGACCCGCCGGATCTGGGGCAGGCGGGCGTCGGGGGCCTTGTCCCCGGGGCGGTACTGCATCTCGACCAGCTCCTGACTCTTGAGTAACCTTACTCAGAAGTAAATTTACGACCGAGCAGGGAGTTGGACAATGGCCGACCGCTACTTGAACTTCACCGGCACCGGCGCGGGCCGCTTCCTCACCAGCAGGCTGGGACTGCCGCAGCCCGTCCCGCTCAAGCGGTACAGCGACAGCAAGCCGGACCTCGGCGGCCCCCTGCTGCACCTCACCGCGGGCGGCTCCGCCCTCGCCGACCCGCTGGAGGAGGTGCTGCGCCGCACCGGTCTGCCGGTGCAGGCCGAGGCCGAACGCCCGGCCGCCGTCGTCCTCGACGCCACCGGCGTACGCGACGTCGCCGCCCTCGCCGAGGTGCACGCCGCCCTGCACCCGGTCGTCCGCTCGGTCGCCGCGAGCGGCCGGATCGTGGTCCTCGGCTCGGTGCCGGACCCGGAGGACCACCACCAGGCCGCCGCCCAGCAGGGCCTGGAGGGCTTCGTCCGCTCGCTCGGCAAGGAGAGCGGCAGGGGCCGCACGGTGACCCTGGTGCGCACCGGCTCGGCCGCCGCGGCGGAGTCGACGCTGCGTTTCCTGCTCACCCCCAAGTCCGCGTACGTCAGCGGCCAGGTGATCGAGGTCTCCGGCGCAGGGGCCGCGGAGGTGACCGCGCCCGCCAGCTGGGCCCGCCCGCTGGAGGGCAGGACCGCCCTGGTGACCGGCGCGGCCCGGGGCATCGGCCTGGCCGTCGCCGAGACGCTGGCCCGGGACGGCGCCAAGGTCGTGCTGCTCGATGTGCCCGGCGCCCAGGCCGACCTGGTGAAGGCCGCCGACCGGCTGGGCGGCAGCGCCCTGCCGCTGGACATCACCGCCGAGGACGCGGGCGAGCACATCGCCGGAGCCCTGCCCGAGGGCCTGGACATCCTGATCCACAACGCGGGCATCACCCGGGACCGCAAGCTCGCCAATATGCCCGCCGAGCGCTGGGCCTCCGTCCTGGAGGTCAACCTCGCCTCGGTGCTGCGCACCACGGACCACCTGCTCAAGGCGGGCACCCTCGGCCGGGGCGCCCGGATCGTCGCCACCGCCTCCATCGCGGGCGTCGCGGGCAACGTCGGCCAGACCAACTACGCGGCGAGCAAGGCCGGGATCATCGGCCTGGTGCGTTCGCTGGCGCCGCGCGCCCTCGCCGAGCACGGGGTGACCGTCAACGCCGTCGCCCCCGGCTTCATCGAGACCAAGATGACCGCCGCGGTGCCGCTGATGATCCGCGAGGCCGGCCGCCGGATGAACTCGATGGCCCAGGGCGGGCTGCCGGTCGACGTCGCCGAGACCATCGCCTGGTTCGCGAACCCCGCCTCCGGCGCGGTCAACGGCCAGGTCGTCCGCGTCTGCGGCCAGAGCCTGCTCGGCGCCTGAGCCCGCCCTCCGCCGCGGCCGCCCGACCCGGCCGCGGCGCCGGCGCGCTCATGGAACGCGCCGACGCACTCACGGAAACGTACGGAGAACCCATGCCGCACCCGCAACCAGACCCGCAGCCGCCCGCCGGGGACCGCCCGCGGACGGTGACCCTCGGCGGCCCGCCCTCGCTGGCGCCGCTGCTCGCCCGCGGCGCGCTGCTCTCGCCGCTGAAGAAGGCGGGCCCGGGCGCGGTGGCGCCGCCGACCCGGATCGTGCTGCCGGGTGCCCGGGCCGACGCCGGGCGCCTCGCCGCGTACGAGGAGATCTGCGGTTTCGCACCCGACCGGGCGGCGCTGCCGGTGACCTATCCGCATCTGCTCGGCTTCCCGCTGCAGATGCTCCTGATGTCGGAGCGCGCCTTCCCGCTGCCGCTGCTCGGCCTGGTGCACACCTCGATCAGCATCGAGCAGCACCGCGCCCTGCACCCCCTCGCCGAGTCCGAAGTCACCGTCTACGCCGATCAGTTCGCACCGCACCGCCGGGGCACCGAGGCCCATCTGGTGACCGAGGCCCGGGTGGACGGCGCCCTGGTCTGGGAGTCGCGCAGCACCTATCTCGCCCGGCACGCGGTACCCGCCGAGCAGCGCGAGCGCGCGGACGCCCCGCAGGCGGACGCCCCGGACCCGCTGAAGCTGCCCGAGGCCGCCGAGTGGCGGCTCCCCGGCGACCTCGGCCGCCGCTACGGCGCCGCCTCCGGCGACCGCAACCCGATCCATCTGCACCCGCTGACCGCCCGCCTCTTCGGCTTCCCGCGCGCCATCGCCCACGGCATGTGGACGGTCGCCCGCTGCCTGGCGGCACAGGGAGCCACCGGCCCGGTGCGGGTACGGGCGGAGTTCAAGGCCCCGGTCCTGCTCCCGGCCACGGTGACCTACGCGGCCGAGGGCGGCGACTTCGCGCTGCGCAGCGGGGAGCGGGTGCATCTGACAGGGCGCGTGGGCGCGTTGGGCTGAGGGGGAGAGGGCGAGGGCGGTACGGGGCGGCGCACGGCCGGAGGCTGTCCCGGCGCCCGGCAGTCTCACCGCTCACCCCGCCGCCCCCGCAGCTCACCCCGTCGGCTGGGCCGCGGCCGCCGTCCAGGGGCGGCCCTCCAGGAGGTTGCCGAGTCCGGCCCAGGCGAAGTTCATCATGGTGGCCGCGGCCTGGTTGGCGCCGGTGGCCGAGGCCTGGTCCGCGCTCATTCCGCCCGTACGGGAGTCGGTCAGCGCCCAGCCCGCGAGCGACTCCGCGGCGCCGACCAGGGCCTGCGCCAGGGCGACGGCTTCGCGTTCCTTGCCCTCGGCACCGGCGGGCGGCCCGGGCAGGGGGCCGTGCTGCGCCTGCTCCCGGTGGGCGGCGTGGATGAGGGCGGTGACGAAGCTGACCATGTCCTCGCGCACCTTCGCGGCGGCGGTGGCGAAGGGCTCGTGCGTGCGGGCCCGGGTGTGGAACACCGCCCAGCCGTCCGGGTGTTCGGCGGTGTGCAGGAAGAACGACCGCAGCCCGTCCCAGAGTTGGCGGTCCGCGGGCTGGCGTACGTCGACGCCCCGCAGCACCGCGGTCATCAGCGCCCGGGACTCCCGCTCGACGCAGGCGCTGAACAGCTCTTCCTTGGAGTGGAGATAGAGGTAGACGAGCGGCTTGGACACCCCCGCGCGCCGGGCGATCTCGTCCATGGAGGCGGCCTGGTAGCCCTGCGCGGCGAAGACCCGTACCGCCGCGTCGAGCATCTGCTTCTCGCGGACGGCCCGCGGCATGCGCCGGTTGCGCGCCGCCTTGGGACGAGCGGATCCCGCCGCCCCCTCGGCCGCCCCGCCGCCCGCCGCGCCCTCCCGCCTCACCGCACCCACGCCAACGCCCCTTCACCCCCGCGGTGTTCACAGGACGCACGCCGCGGCTCCCCGTGATGGTCACCGGCCAGGGTACGCGGGCCCGGTGCGGCCCCCGGTTACGCGCGCGTCAATTGCCGTACGTGGGCGGGTACATGGGCGCTCGGCACGGAACGTACGGCTTCGCGGCGGGAAAGTACGGCTTCGCGGCGAGGGGCCGGGCGCACGAGAGGCGAGGGTCTGGACGTACGGCAGACGAAGAGCTGGACGTACGGCGGACGAAGAGCTGGACGCACGAAAGGCGAAGAGCTGGACGTACGAGAGGCGACGGCCCCCGTACGCGAACCCGCGAGCCGGGCGGGTGTCAGCTCGTCTGCCCGTGGGCGCGGGCGGCGTCGTCGGCGAGGTCCTCCTGGCTGCGGCTGGCCTCGAAGCCGTCCTTGGCGCGCTGGACGCGGGCGACGATCTGCTCGGAGGCGCGGTCGCGCTGGCCGCGCAGCACCACGAAGCTGATCGGCGCGGAGAGCACCAAGGCGAGCAGCAGGATCCAGAGGTAGTTGGAGTCGCCGAGGCCGCGCGGCGCGATTCCGGTGGCGACCAGACCCCAGACCACCAGGAAGCAGCCCGCGAAGATCCCGAGGCGCATCAGCGTGTAGCGGAGCATGTCGTTTCCGTCTCCTGTCCGGCGGTGCGGCCCGGCGGGACGGCGCCGGGCATCACTCCAGTGAAGCACGCGGCGGCGGCAGTCCCGGAACGGGGTGGAGCGGGGCCGGGTGCGGCCGGAGCACGCGGCCGGGCCCGGCGGGGCGGCTCAGCGCAGCGGGAGCAGCAGGGTGATGTCGTCGCGGTCGTCACCGGGGGCGACGCGGATGGCGCCCGGGACCCGGCCGACCTCCTTGTACCCGCAGGACTCGTAGAAGCGCTCGATGCCCATGCCGCCGCGGCAGGTGAGCCGGATCGCCTCGATGCCGTCGAGCTCGCGGGCCGAGGCGGCGGTGGCCGCCATCAGGGCGCGGCCGTAGCCCTTGCCCTGGTGGGAGGGGTGGACCATCACCGTGTAGACCCAGATCCAGTGCCGCATCAGCCGGTGTGTGGTGTGGGTGAGGAAGGCGGTCGCGGCGACGGCGCCGCTCCCGTCCCGCCCGACGAGCAGCCTGCTGCGGCCCTCGGCCACCTCGTGCAGGGTCTTGATCAGCATGGGCCGGATGTCGTCCGGCACCACCGGCGGGACGAATCCGACCGCCCCGCCCGCGTTGGTGACATCCGCCCAGAGCCCGAGCAGGCCTTCGTGCAGCTCGGGGGTGAGCGGGGGGTCGAGGGTGAAGGTAAGGGCCATCTGGGCAGGGTAATTATTACCCGCCAAGGCGCTCAAGGGGGTTTCGGGGTGGTACGCACCACGCGTGCGGTACGCACCACGCACCCCCGGTCGGGGCAGCCGCCCCGGATCCCGGACCCGGCCCTCGGACTCGGGCTCAGGCCAGGACTCGGGCTCGGACTCAGACCCGCATGGCCTGCGGTACTTCCCGCCGCCCGCGGTCCGGGCCCTCGAACTCGCGGATGATCTCGTACCGCGTGTTCCGCTCGACCGGCCGGAAGCCCGCGTCGCGGATGAGGTCGAGCAGGTCGTCGCGGGTGAGCTTGTTCGGGGTGCCGTAGTCGTCGGCGTCGTGGGTGATCTTGTACTCGACGACCGAGCCGTCCATGTCGTCCGCGCCGTGCTGCAGGGCGAGTTGGGCGGTCTGTACGCCGTGCATCACCCAGAAGACCTTGACGTGCGGGACGTTGTCGAAGAGCAGCCGCGAGACGGCGAAGGTCTTGAGGGCCTCGGCGCCGGTGGCCATGGTGGTGCGGGCCTGGAGCTTGTTGCGGACCTTGCCGTCCTTCATGTCGACGAAGTCGTGCTGGTAGCGCAGCGGGATGAAGACCTGGAAACCGCCGGTCTCGTCCTGGAGTTCCCGCAGCCGCAGCACGTGGTCCACGCGGTGGCGCGGCTCCTCGATGTGCCCGTAGAGCATGGTGCAGGGGGTCTTGAGGCCCTTCTCGTGGGCGAGGCGGTGGATGCGCGACCAGTCCTCCCAGTGGGTCTCGTGGTCGACGATGTGCTGCCGGACCTCCCAGTCGAAGATCTCGGCGCCGCCGCCGGTGAGCGATTCGAGTCCGGCGTCGATCAGTTCGTCGAGGATCTCGGAGGCGGGCAGCCCGGAGATCTTCTCGAAGTGGTGGATCTCGGTGGCGGTGAAGGCCTTGAGCGAGACCTCGGGCAGCGCTTCCTTGAGGGCGCTGAGCGAGCGCGGGTAGTAGCGCCACGGCAGCTTCGGGTGCAGCCCGTTGACGATGTGCAGCTCGGTGAGGTTCTCGCCCCGCATCTCCCCCGCGAGGCGTACCGCCTCCTCGATGCGCATCGTGTACGCGTCCTTCTCGCCGGGCTTGCGCTGGAAGGAGCAGTAGGCGCAGGAGGCGGTGCAGACATTGGTCATGTTGAGGTGGCGGTTGATGTTGAAGTGGACCACATCGCCGTTCTTGCGGGTGCGCACCTCGTGGGCGAGACCGCCGAGCCAGGCGAGGTCGTCCGAGTCGTAGAGCGCGAGGCCGTCCTCGCGGCTCAGCCGCTCGCCCCCGCGGACCTTCTCCTCCAGCTCGCGCTTCAGCCCCGCGTCCATGCGCCGACCGCCTCTCCTTCGTCCGTGCCCCGTACCGCCGCCACCGTACTCCCTGCTCGCGCGCCGTCCGCCGCCCCACCGGGGACGGCCGCGCTCACCCGCGCCTCACTCGGCCTCGGGCAGCTCGCCGACCCGGTTCTCCCACTTGGTGGAGAGGGCGACCATGGTGCGGGTGCGGGAGATCCCCTTGATCGCGGAGAGGCGGCGGATGGTCCGCTCCAGGCCGTCGACGTCGCTGGCCCGCACCTTGAGCATGAACGAGTCCTCGCCCGCGATGAACCAGCAGTCCTCGATCTCGCCGAGGTCCTTCAGCCGTTCGGCCACGTCCTCGTGGTCGGTGGCGTCCGAGAGGGAGATGCCGACCAGGGCGGTGACCCCGAGGCCGAGCGATTTGGAGTCGACGGTGGCCCGGTAGCCGGTGATCACCCCGGCGACCTCCAGGCGGTTGATGCGGTCGGTGACGCTGGGGCCGGAGAGGCCGACGAGGCGCCCCAGTTCGGCGTACGAGGCTCTGCCGTTCTCACGGAGTGCCTGGATGAGCTGCCTGTCCACGGCGTCCATAGGTCGATGCCTTTCCTTCTTCTGCAATGCCCGCAGTTTTGGTGTAGAATCTAAGGCACACAGGGTCCGACACCCTGTGAATCTTCGCCGAACTGGCGACGAAGCATTCAATCGTTCAGCAACGATCATTCAGGAGTGAGTTACCCCGTGTACACGATCGAGATGGCGTACGCCCGCATGCGCGAGCTGCAGGACGCTGCCCACCGCTCGCGTGTTCATCAGTCCGCCTCCCCGCGCCGCGCCGCTCTCGGCCGCAGGCGCACCGCCAAGAAGCGCTGACCTGCCGGGCCGGGCCCGCGCCCGGCCCTTTCGCGCTGCCCTCGCGGGAACCGGCACCCCCCGGTTCCGCCCGGCGCCCCGGCGCCGGGCAGCGGTCAACTCTCCCGCGCGCCACGTGAGAGCTCTCCCTCCCAGCGGCGGTACAGGCCGTGCGGCACACCCGCCGCGTCGAGCACCCGCCCGGCGACGAAGTCCACCAGATCCTGCAGGTGGCTCGCGCCCGCGTAGAACGCCGGCGAGGCGGGCAGCACCACCGCGCCCGCCTCGTCCAGCGTCACCAGGTGCCGCAGCGTCTGGCCGTTCAGCGGGGTCTCCCGCACCGTGACGACCAGCCGCCGGCCCTCTTTCAGCGTCACGCTCGCCGCGCGCTGGAGCAGGTCCTTCGACAGCCCGAGCGCCACCCCGGCCACACAGTCCGTGGACGCCGGGACGATCAGCATCCCCTTCACCGGGTACGAGCCCGAACTCGGCCCGGCGGCAAGGTCACCCGCGCTCCAGTACCGCACGTCCGCGAGGTCCGCAGCGGAACCGAGGGGCTTGCCGTCCGCCCCGCGCGCGAGCCATGAGGCCAGGTCCTCCTGCCAGTGCGCGTCCCGGAAGGCGATCCCCGTCTCGTCGAGCAGGGTCAGCCGCGAGGCACGCGAGACGACCAGGTCGACGCTCTCCCCCGCAGCGAGCAGCGCCCGCAGCACCGCGGCGGCGTACGGGGTGCCCGAGGCCCCCGACACCCCCACGATCCAAGGCCGCCGCTGCTTCTCTCCTGGATTCACACCCCGAGCCTATCCGGCCACCCCGGGAGCCGAGGGGCGGACCCTGCCGGGTGCCCGGCGCGCGGCGGGCCTCAGGCGCCGGTGCCCGCCCGCCCGAGCCTGGCCAGGGCGCCGATCTCCAGGGCCGCCCACACCGCACCGTCCGGCCCGATCGCGATGCCGTGGGGTTCGGCGGCGGGGGTGGGCAGCGCGTAGTGGGTGAGCGCGCCCTCGGCGGTGATCCGGCCGAGGCGGTTGCCGCCCCACTCGGTGAACCAGGCCGCGCCCGCCGCGTCGGTGGTGATCGCGTGCGGCCGGGCCGAGCGGTCCGGCAGCGGGTACTCGGTGATCCGGCCGCCCGGCGCCAGCCTGCCGATCTGCCCGGCCCCGATCTCGGTCCACCAGACGCTGCCGTCCGGCCCCACGGCGATGCCGACCGGCGCGGCCCCCGCGGTGGGCAGTTCGTGGACCGTGACGGCGCCGTCCATGCCGATCCGGCCGAGCGCGTCGGCCTGGTTCAGGGTGAACCACATCGCGTCCCCCGCGGCGGCGATCGCGGAGGGGAAGGCACCGGCCACCGGCAGCGGGTACTCGGTGAACGTCCCCTCGGTGCCCAGCCGCCCGACGCGGTCCGCCGCGGTCTCGGTGAACCAGAGCGCGCCGTCCGGCCCCGCCGCGATGCCGAAGGGCCCGCACTCCGCGGTCGGCGGCGCGAACCCGGTGACCTCACCGGCCACCGTGATCCGCCCGATCCGGTGCGCCTTGTACTGCGTGAACCACAGCGCCCCGTCCGGCCCCGCGCAGAGCACGGTGGGACCGCTGTCCGGGTCGAGCCGGTGGCTGCGCGGCTCCTCCCCCGGGACGAGCCGCCCGATCCGCCCGCTGTGCACCAGGGTGAACCAGAGCGCCCCGTCGGGACCCGCGACGAGCGCGTACGGACCGCCGCCGGGATCGCAGACCGTGAACTCCTCGACCTCCGCGGCTCCTTCGGCTCCCGCGAACTCCCCGGCGGCCACGGGCACTTCGGCTCCCTCCCCCTCGATCTCCACGTACTCCTCCGCCTTTTCTCCCTCTCGAGGTGTCATCCCTGCCGCTCCTGTCCCTCGGCCGCGGCGATGCGCGCGATCTCCTGCGGGGAACCGGCCATCAGGGTGCGGGCGTGCGCGGTGACCAGCTCGGCGGGCCAGTCCCACCAGGCGGCCCGCAGTAGCCGCGCGACGTCCTCCGCCTCGAAACGGCGGCGGATCGTCCGGGCCGGAGCGCCTCCCACCACGGTGTAAGGGGGCACATCGGCGGTGACCACCGCCCCGGCGGCCACGATCGCGCCGTCCCCGATCCGCACCCCCGGCATGACGGTGGCCCCGTACCCGAACCAGACGTCGTTGCCGACCACCGTGTCGCCGCGGCTGCGCATCGTGGTGACCAGGTCGAGGGTCCGCTCGGCCCACTCCCCGCCGAACATCGCGAAGGGATACGTGGACACCCCCGTCGAGGGATGCTCCCCACCGGCCATCAGGAACCGGGTGCCCGCAGCGATCGCGCAGTACCTGCCGATGACCAGCCGCTCCGGCCCGTAGGCGTAGAGCACATTGCGCCGCTCGAACTCCCGGGCGCCCTCGGGGTCGTCGTAGTACGTGTACTCCCCCACCGCGATCTTCGGCGAGCTGACCAGGGGTCTGAGGAAGACCACCCGCTCGTGCGCGGGCAGCGGATGGACGACGGAGGGATCAGGTGCCAAGGCGGGTGTCCTTCGACGGGTCCAGAAGGCGGTCCGGGGCGCACCGACGGCGCCGTACGGAGTCTGGCCCAGGCCGCACGGCGGGGACAACGGAGTTTCGGCGGGGCGCCTGGGGCCGGCTGAGCGGTACCCGCCGGAGCAGGCGGCGAGCCGTTCCCCACGCCGGGACCGTGCCCGTCCGCGGCTCCGCGAGCGCCGCCCCTCGTCCGCCTCAGACCGTCAGCCCCCGCACCGCCAGATCCAGCAGCGCGCACCCGAACAGGGCGATCCCGATGAAGCCGTTGACCGTGAAGAAGGCGCGGTTCAGGCGGGAGAGGTCGTGCGGGCGGACGATCGCGTGCTCGTAGAGGAAGGCGGCGGCGACGATCAGCAGGCCGAGCCAGAAGAAGAGGCCGGCGCCGGTGGCCAGGGCGTACCAGACGAGGAGCGCCATGGTGATCAGGTGGCAGGCGCGGGCGCCGTGCAGGGCGGCCGGGATGCCGAAGCGGGCCGGGACCGACTTCACGCCGTGCGCGCGGTCGGCCTGGACGTCCTGGCAGGCGAAGATCAGGTCGAAGCCGCCGATCCAGACGCCGACGGCGAGGCCGAGCAGCACCGCCTCCCAGCTCCACGCGCCGCTGATCGCGAGCCAGGCGCCGATCGGGCCCATCGCCTGCGCGAGACCGAGGATGGCGTGCGGGTAGTGGGTGAAGCGCTTGCCGTACGGATAGACCACCATCGGCACCACGGCGACCGGGGCGAGCGCCAGGCAGAGCGGGTTGAGCAGGGCGGCCGCGCCGAGGAAGACGACGAGGGCGGCGAGCGCGCCGGTCCAGGCCGAGCGGACCGAGACCGCGCCGGTGACCAGCTCGCGGGTCGCGGTGCGCGGATTGCGGGCGTCGATCTCGCGGTCGATGATCCGGTTGCAGGCCATCGCGAAGGTGCGCAGTCCGACCATGGCGACGGTGACCAGGAGCAGCCGCCCCCAGTGCACGTTCTCGTCCCACTCGTACATCGCGGTCAGCGCGGCGATATAGGCGAAGGGCAGCGCGAAGACCGAGTGCTCGATCATGACGAGCCGCAGGAAGGCCCGCACCCTGCCCTCGGGCCGGGCGTCGCCGGGGCCGCCGAGGACCTCCTCCGCCGTGCTCACAGTCCGTACTCCTTCCAGCGGCGGTCCACCGTGGCGGCCGTGTCGGGGTCGGAGAGCACCATCCCCGGCCAGCCGCCGTCGCGCGTGTACCCCTCCTCGGGCCACTTCGCGGTCGCGTCGATCCCGGCCTTGCCGCCCCAGAACTGCTGGTACGAGGCGTGGTCCAGGTGGTCGACGGGGCCCTCGACGATGCTGAGGTCGCGGGCGTAGTCGGTGTTGCCGAGCGCGCGCCAGGCGACCTCGTGCAGGTCGTGCACATCGCAGTCGGAGTCGACGACGACGATCAGCTTGGTCAGCGACATCATGTGCGCGCCCCAGACCGCGTGCATCACCTTCTGCGCGTGCTTCGGGTACTTCTTGTCGATCGAGACGATCGCGCAGTTGTGGAAGCCGCCCGCCTCGGGCAGGTGGTAGTCCACGATGTCCGGCACGATGATCTTGAGCAGCGGCAGGAAGAAGCGCTCGGTGGCGCGGCCCAGCGGACCGTCCTCCATCGGCGGCCGGCCCACCACGGTCGACTGGAGCAGCGGCCGCTCGCGCATGGTGAGGCAGTCGATCCGCAGCGCCGGGAAGGGCTCCTGGGGGGTGTAGAAACCGGTGTGGTCGCCGAACGGCCCCTCCGGCAGCATCTCCCCGGGCTCCAGCCAGCCCTCGATGACCACCTCGGCCTGCGCGGGCACCTGGAGCGGCACCGTCTTGCAGTCGACCATCTCCACCCGCTTGTTCTGCAGGAACCCGGCGAAGAGGTACTCGTCGATGTCGCCCGGCAGCGGGGCGGTCGCCGCGTAGGTCACCGCGGGCGGGCAGCCGAAGGCGATGGCGACCGGCAGCTTCTCCCCGCGCTTGGCGGCCACCTGGTAGTGGTTGCGGCTGTCCTTGTGGATCTGCCAGTGCATGCCGATGGTGCGGCGGTCGTGGCGCTGGAGCCGGTAGAGGCCGAGGTTGCGGATGCCGGTGTCCGGGTCCTTGGTGTGGGTGAGCCCGAGGTTGAAGAAGGAGCCGCCGTCCTCGGGCCAGGTGAACAGCGCGGGCAGCCGCTCCAGGTCCACCTCGTCCCCGCGCAGCACGACCTCCTGCACCGGCGCGTCCTTCACCTTCTTCGGCGGTACGTGCGCCATCCGGCCGAGCTTGCCGAAGGCCTCCCGTACGCCGACGAAACCCTGCGGCAGCTCCGGCTTCAGCAGCCCGCCGATCTTCTCCGCGATCTCGTCGTACGAGGTCAGCCCGAGCGACTTGAGCATCCGCCGGTCGGTGCCGAAGACGTTCATCGCCAGCGGCATCGCCGAGCCCTTGACGTTCTCGAAGAGGAGGGCGGGGCCGCCGGACTTCTGCACCCGGTCGACGATCTCCCCGACCTCCAGATACGGGTCCACCTCGGCCTTGATGCGCTTGAGGTCGCCGTCCCGCTCCAGGGCCCGGAGCAGCGAGCGAAGATCGTCGTAAGCCATGGGGCCCAGTATCCGGCACCGGCTACCCTGAGCCCGTCACCGGGGCCCGCTCCCCGCCGCACCGTCTCCTGCTGGGGGAAAGCACCACCATGCTCAGGTATCTGCCGTTCCTGCTGGTCCTGGCGCTGTGGATCTACGCCTTCATCGACTGCCTGAACACCCCCGAGGAGGAGGTCAAGCACCTCCCGAAGGTGGTGTGGGTCATCATCGTGCTCCTCTTCGGCGAGGTGCTGATCGGCCCGGTCGCCTGGCTCGTCGCGGGCAAGGCGCGCCGCCCCGCCGGAGCCGGGGGCGCGCACACCCCCTGGAACCGGGGCGGCTCCCGGGGCGGCTGGGTCGCCCCCGACGACAACCCCGACTTCCTGCACGGGCTGAAGAAGGAGGGGCCCGCGCGGGCGGCGGACGAGGACGGCCCCGCGGACCCGGACCCGGCTGCCCCGGACAAGGACGCGGCCCTCCTGAAGGACTGGGAGGCCGACCTGCGCCGCCGCGAGGAGGAGCTGAAGCGGCGCGAGTCCGCGGACCGGCCGGAGGGAGAGGGCCGCAGGTCGGAGGACGAGTCCTGACCGCGGATCCGAGGAGCTGACAGCAGGGGGAGCACGGTGGACTGGGGGACCCTCGTCGCGACGGCCAGTGGCGGCCTGCTCGCCGTGACCGGCACGGTGCTGGCCGACCATCTGCGCCACCACCACGAGGACGACCGCGGCCTGGAGGAGCGCCGCCGCGCCCTCTACCTCGACTTCATCGCCGCCGCCGGGGCCTGCCACACCCGCCTCCGCGAGATCGCCCAGCACCCGGCCACCACCGCCGGCCGCGACACCGACTCCCGGGCGGCCCTGAACGACGCGGGTATATACGAGGCCCGCGAACGCCTCTACATCGACGCGACGACCGCCGTGGCGGGCGCCGGTCAGTCCCTCTTCGAGCACCTGCGCGCCCTGCAGCGCGCGGTGGCGGGCGGCGCCGCCCAGGACTCGGCCGCCTTCCACGAGGCCTACCACCCCTACCTGGACAGCGTCTGGCGCTACCGGGTCGCCGTACGCCGGGAGCTGGAGGGCCGCTCGCTGACACCCGCCGCCTTCGGCTGGCAGAGCTGGGACGGCCGGGACCGCTGCCCCAACTGCCGGGAGCGCGCGGCGGAACCCGGACTCGGCGGCGGCCCGGCCGGGTAGCCTCCCGCCATGCCGGACACCGCACCCGAACCCCTCCTCCACCTCACCGAACGCTCCCTGTGGGAGGCCGCGAAGGCGAGCGGCACCTACGAGTGGTCCACCCGGGGCAGGACCCTCGCCGAGGTCGGCTTCATCCACTGCTCCGCCCGCCACCAACTCCCGCGCGTGGCCGCCTTCTTGTACGGCTCCTACCAGGGCCCCGACGAACTCGTCGTCCTGGTCGTCGACCCGACCCGCCTCACCGCCCCGATCCGCCACGAGCCGGGCTCCCCCGACTCCGAGGAGACCTTTCCGCATGTGTACGGGGCGATCGAGGTGGGGGCTGTGGTGGGGGTGGAGCGGTGGGAGGGGTGAAGAGAGTGGTCGCGGCGGACAGACCGCGAGGCATGGGTTCAGCCGTTCGAGGTTGACGCCATGACGGTGGATCTTTGGCCATTTTGGGAACGGAAGTAGTGCACGTACCTGCGAGTACGAGAGAGTGTCAGAGCTATGGAGAACACTCACTTACACAAGGCACCGTTCGCTGGGGGCAGACGATGACAGTGGTTGAGCAGTGGACGACCGATCATGAAGACGAGTCCGTCATCGTTGTCTCCGAAGACGAGTTCCGGGAGGCCGCAGCACGGGCGCTGGCCGACCTGGGCCTGACCTACGCGGACCTGGAAGAGCAGGCGGAACGCAGAGACTTCTCCTCGGCTCAGGCACACGCCCTCTGGGTATCCATCGGCGGCACGGTTGACCTTTGAGCTTGCGCGTCAGGCTCGTGACTTCGCCAGGGATCTGCAATACACACTGAACGCCACGATCTGCAGCGATGTACGCATCATGGCTGTCCAGCGACCGTCACGGACGCTGGACGTCTTCACTGTGGGTTCAGGTCTCTCTCGTCAGAACCTGACGCAACCAGAGGGTTTCCCCGTCCGGATCGACAAGAAGGCCCCTCGGCTGTGGATGAACCTCAGCTACCAGGTGCACTTAGATCATGAGCAGAAATACCTAACGGTAAGTAAGTCGTACTGTGGCATCTTCTCCGACGCGGATCTGAAGACGGCCCTCTGCCACTTCGATTTCGAGCGCGAGAAGGAGCAGTACACGGCCGCGCACCTCCAGGTCTACGGACAGTCCGCGGCGTTGCAGGCCCTGAACAGAGAAGGCGACCGCAAGAGAGCGCTGGACAAGATCCACTTTCCAGTCGGCGGCAAGCGTTTCCGGCCGAGCCTGGAGGACGTCATCGAGTTTCTCGTCAACGAGCGGCTGGCTGAGCCCCGGGAGGGCTGGGAGCAGGTGGTCGAGGAGGGCCGGAACCGATTCCATCGCAGCCAGTTGCGTGCGGCGATGCGACGTGACACGGCACTCGTCGAGGAATTCATGCGCGAGCAACAGCAACAGTCGTAGAGACGCTTATGTGGCGCGGTCGGCAGCCTGCTGGCCGCGCCCACGCGTGTACCGCGCCCCTCGCCAACTCCCGCTCCGGACCGCCCTCTTGAGTAGCGGTCGCCTCACCCTCGTCACGGCACGCGATGAGCCCGGGGGGTGAGCACCCCCCGGTACCACCCCGCGTACTCCGCCAGCCGAATCGCCGTGCCCGGGCCGGGAGTTGTGCCCGCCGTCTGCCAGGCCTCCGTGCGGTACCAGCGGTCCTCGGTGAGCATCCGGGCCTGGTGGGGGGTGACGCGGCCGGGGGTGTCCCGCACCCGGTCGAGGTACTGCTCGGCGGTCAGGGAGGCGGTGGGTGCCGCCAGGCCCAGGTGGCGGGTGAGCAGGGCCGCGAACTCGTGCAGCGGGACGGGGTCCGGGTGCGCGGCGTGCTGGATGCCGGGGGTCAAGTCGTCGGGGCTCAGGGCGAGTTCGGTGAGGAGGGCGGCGAGGTCGTCCACCGCGACGAAGGAGAGCAGGGCGCGTCCCTCGGCGGGGAGGGCGGGGACGCGGTGCAGGAGTTCGGCGAGGGCGGGGACCACCCACTTGTCGCCGGGGCCGAGGACGAAGGGGGCGCGCAGCACGGTGCCGCCCGCGGCGAGTACGGCCTGCTCGGCGGCGAGGCGGCTGCGGCTGGTCGGGGAGGCCGGCGCGGGCGGCAGCTCCTGCGCGCTCAGGCCGCGGTGCGGGCCCGGGCCGTAGACGGCGGTGGTGCTGACGTACAGGACGCGGCGCACCCCGGCCCGCTCGGCCGCGGCGAGCAGGTCCCGGGTGCCCTGCGCGTTGACCGCCTCGCAGGCGGCGGCGTCACCGCCGACGTACGAGGCGCAGTGCACCAGGGTGTCGGCGCCCTCGCAGGCGGCGCGTAGCGAGGGCACGTCGGTCAGGTCGCCGGCGCAGAACTCGACGCCGGGCTGCCAGCCGCGGCTGCCGGGATCGGGGAACTGCCGTACGAGAGCGGTGAGATGGCGTGGACGTGGAGGTCGGCCCTCGACGCGCGGGGCCGGCACCACGGGCCGAGGGCGGGGCAGCCCGCGGGCGGGCGCGGCCAAAGCGCCCGGGTCGGGGCAACCGGGCCGGTGCGCCGACCCGTTGAGGCGCTCGGCCAGGACCCGCAGTACCGCCGAGCCGATGAACCCGGTCGCTCCGGTGAGGAGGAGCCGTCCGCGGGCGGTCACCGGGGTGGGGCGGGGTGCTGGTGGGGGAACGCGGATTCCGCGTCCTGGATGCGCAGGAGGCCGCGGGCGACCGTCTCCTCGTCCTGGGTCAGGGTCACCGCGACGGGTATCTGCCCGTGCGGTACGGGGCCGGTCGACTCGGCGTCCTGGGGCCCGAGTTGGCGGGCGGTGAGATAGCAGGGGCGGTCGAGTTCGACGTACTTGCTGAACTCGGCGCTGACGTAGGGCGCGAGGGCGTGCTCGAAGCCGGTGGCGAGCTGGGCGGCCTGCCGCATCGCCTCCAGGATGCCGCGGCCGGGGACGTGGTCGCTCTGGCTGTCGAAGATGACCGGGTGGGCCGGGTCGGCGCGCAGCAGCAGGGTGCCGGGGCGGCCGGAGGCGGCGAGCATCACGTCCCCCGGCTCGGCGCCGGTGAGCCCGTGCGGCACGGGCGAGGGCACCTCGATCTGGACGGAGTCGGCGCGGCCGGGGCGCAGCCGCCGATAGGCCGCGGGCGAGACGCAGTTGGCGGCGGCGCCGCCGCGGCCGACCAGGATGCCCTCGCAGTACAGCTCGACCTCGACCCGGATCACGGCCAGCCGCTTGCCGCGCATCTTGATCTCGCGGGCGTGCACGGCGGCCGTGGCCGGGGCGCCGAGCGCGGCGACGACCGGGTGGTCCGGCACCTCGTAGTGCAGGTCCCACAGGAGGAACTGGTTGTCCAGCGGGGCGTGGTAGGCGGCGTGGGCGAGGGCGGTGCCGGCCTGGCGGATCGTCTCGGCGATCAGCATCGGGTTCTGCCTGCCGCGCACCGGGCGGAACAGGGCGTGCGTCTGGGGCCAGCGGACGGCGAAGTGGTAGCTGTCGGTGTCCACTTGGCGGAAGTGGGTGAGGAGGACGTCCGCATCGTCGGCGCGGTGGACGATCTGGCGCGGAACGGAGGTGACATCCGGGGAGTCCACGGCGAGGTGGCGCTGGGCGGCGTGAACGGGCTGACCGGATGCGGCGACGATCAAGCTCATCTGATTCTCCCCCCTTGCGTGAGAAGCGGGGCGCCTCTCGTGTGGTGACGATACCAAAAAAACCACCGGACCGGTTTGTTTGGGTCTCAAACATTCTTTGTCATCTTCGGCCGCGATTCGAGGCGGCCGAGATAACGGACAGAACGGCGAATTACCAGAGATTTCGGCCCGGTGACGCCGGTAACGCAGGTGCCGAAGCACAGCTCACACGAGCCCGGGGGCGCTCGGCAATCGCTGGCTGGAACCCTTTACCCGGCAAAGAGGGGAATCCCCTGCCCGCACAAAACAAACCGGTGCTCACGTAGACTGGACAGATCGTCACCCCCTTGTTGATTACCCGGCGCGAAGCGGGTGAACGCGAGCAACATCCGGAGGCAAACGAATGGCGAAGCAGGCGCGTGCCGTGCAGACGCGGCGCTCGATCGTGGAAGCCGCCGCGAGCGTCTTCGACGACTACGGCTACGAACGCGCCGCCATCTCCGAGATACTGCGCCGGGCGAACGTCACCAAGGGTGCTCTCTACTTCCATTTCCAGTCCAAGGAAGCCATCGCCCAGGCGATCATGGACGAGCAGACGGCGACCGTCGACTTCACCTCGCACGAGCGCGCGGGCGGCTCCCCGCTCCAGGCACTCGTCGACGGCGGCCAGCAGTTCGCGTACGCACTGCGGCACGACCCGATGGCGCGGGCCGGCACCAGGCTCTCCATAGAAGGCGTCTTCTTCGGGGGGCCGCACCCCTGGGGCGACTGGTTCGACACCACCGCCCACCTCCTGAAGGAGGGCAAGGCGCGCGGCGAGGTGCTGCCGCACGTGGATCCGGAGACCACGGCCGAGCTGATCGTCTCCTCGTTCACCGGGATCCAGCTGATCTCCGAGTCGGTCACCAAGCGTGCCGATCTGCGGGAGCGCGTCGCCCAGTTGTGGCGGCACCTGCTGCCCGGCATCGCCAACCCCGCCGTCATCTCCTGGATCAAGACCGAGGGCACCCTCCAGCTGGAGGAGCTGGCGGCGCTGGAGGAGAAGGAGCGCGGCGCGGCCCCGGACGAGCGCGGCGCGGGCGGCGACATCGATGCCGCCGCCGGGTCCCCGGAGGCCGGAGACCTCGACCGCATAGACCGCGTCGGCTGAGGCAGCCGCACCCGCGCCTGCTCCCGCGGCCCCGGGCACCTCGCGCAACGCGCCGGTCCCGTACGTCACTTCGCGCCCCGCGAGCACTTCGGACTCCGCGGTCGCGTCCCCCGCGGTCGCCCGCCGTGCGCTCGCCGCCGCGCCCCCTGTACGCGGCGGGAGCGCACCGGCCGGCCGGAGCGTGAAGGATCCGCTCCCCGGTGACTCACCTTTCCCGCACGGCGGTCGAGGGCGTCCCGAGAGGGCATGGCGGGTTCGCCGCGGACTTCTCGCATCGCGTTCACGCCCTCCCCTCCCTGACCGACTCCCCCGGCCGCGGCCCCCCAGGGCCCCGGCTCCGGCCGTCCGGTGGGCTGAGCATAAAACCGGGTGCCTGGTTTATCAATCGTCAGCATTTGTGACCTCGCCCGCTTCCTTCGCACGGTTCGCGCCAGGAACCACGGGGGTTCACGCCAGAAAACAGTGGAGCCGACACACAGTTGACGGACCGGTCGGTCTGTTTTTAGGCTGTGCAGTGTCAGAGTCAGGTTCGGCGACTGCCAACGGCCGTGGCCGAACCGTGCGTATCTCCACGTACCCATCGCGCACACGCGGTGGCGGGCCGAGCATCGGGGCGGTGTGAAGTGGCACTTCAGGAACGAGCCGAGAGAACCAGGGCGAAGCTGATCCAGGCCGCGGCGACCGTCTTCGACGAGGTCGGATACCAGCGGGCCACCCTGATGACCATCAGCGAACAGGCGAAGGTGACCAAGGGCGGGCTGTCCTTCCACTTCACCACCAAGGCCGAACTGGGCCGCGCCGTCCAGGCCGAGGCCAGTTCGCTCTCCGCGGCGGTCCTGGAGGACCTGGCCGAGCGGCAGGGCCCCGCCCTGGAGATCGTGGTCGAAATGACGCACGCGCTGGCCGAGTTGCTCACCGCGGACGTGGTGGTGCGCGCGGGGACCCGCCTGGCCCAGGAGTTCGAGAGCCCCCAGGACCCGGCCCTCAACGCGCAGGTCTACTGGCTGAGCACGCTGCACCGGATGCTCAACCGCGCGGTCGTGGACGGCAGTCTGGCCCCCGGCACCGATGTGCGGGCGGCGACCGCCCTGATCATGTCGGTGACCATGGGCGCCGAGCGGCTGACCAGCACCCCGTACCAGTGGGCCGCGCTCGGGCGCCCGGAGGTTCCGGCGGAGAGCACCCAGCAGTGGATGTCCCGGATGTGGCGGGTGCTGCGCCCGACGCTGGCGGCCGCCCCCGGCCCCCGGCACAGCGCCGCCGCTGCCGCGGGGGGCTCTCCACTCCCCTCCGGGGGCTCCCCGTTGAGCAGCGTGCCCGCGCCCGGACTGCCCTCGGGCAGCAGCGGCACCGTACGGCAGCTGGTCCCCGGCCGCCTGCGCGGCTGAACGCCGCACCCTTCAGTCCTCCCCCCACGGAAGAGGCCGGCCCCGCACATCGCGTGCGGGGACCGGCCTCCGTGCTGTTCCGGGGCGGGCCTTCGGGCCCTCGCGCGGAGGGCCCGGCGGGCTCAGACGCCCGCGTAGGAGTGCTTGCCGCTGACGAAGATGTTGACGCCGTAGTAGTTGAACAGCCAGCAGGCGAAGGCGAGCAGGGCGATGTAGGCGGCCTTGCGGCCCTTCCAGCCGGCGGTGGCACGGGCGTGCAGATAGCAGGCGTACGCGATCCAGGTGATGAAGGACCAGGTCTCCTTGGGGTCCCAGCCCCAGTAGCGGCCCCAGGCGTCGCCCGCCCAGATGGCGCCCGCGATGATCGTGAAGGTCCACAGCGGGAAGACGGCGGCGTTGACGCGGTAGGAGAACTTGTCCAGCGAGGCCGAGGCGGGCAGCCGCTCCAGGACCGAGGTGGCGAAGCGGCCGGGCTGCCCGCCGCGCTCCAGCTTCTTCTCGTAGGAGTCGCGGAAGAGGAAGAGGGCCGTGGCCATCGCCCCGACGTAGAAGACCGCGCCGCAGAAGATCGCGGTGGAGACGTGGATCCAGAGCCAGTACGAGTGCAGGGCGGGGACCAGCTGGTCGCTCTCGGTGTAGAGGACCGTGACGGCGAGGCCGAGGTCGAGCAGGACGGTGGTGACCAGGATCAGGCCGAGCCAGCGGATGTTCTTGCCGAGTGCGAGCAGGCCGAGGTAGACGCCGATCGCGACCGTGGAGAAGGTGATGTTGAACTCGTACATGTTGCCCCACGGCGCGCGCTGCACGGAGAGCGCGCGGGTGAGGACGCCGGCCGCGGCGATCAGGAAGGCGAGCGTGGTGAGCGAGACGGCGATGCGGCCGTAGAGGTCGCCCTGCTCGTCGCCGCCCGCGGCGCCGGGGCCGTCGGGGACGTCCGAGGCACCGGCCGCGGACCGGGTCACGACCTTCGGCCGCTCCAGGACCGCGGTGCCGCCGCCCTGCTGCTTGACCCGCACGGCGGGCGCCGCCGGGGTGGCGGCCTCCCCGGTGGCGGTGAGGGCGGCCGCGGTCCGGCCGACCTTGCTCCGGCTGCCGAGGATCCACTCGGCCAGGTGCGCGAAGAAGGCCAGCGTGTAGACGGCCATCGCGGAGTAGATCAGGACGTTGCTGATCTGCGCGAGGTTCTCGTTGTTGGCGACGGCGAGGGTCACTTCTCAGCCCCTTCGGCGGGTACGAGGTCGGGGTCGGCGCCGGCCGCGGCGGTCGGCGGGGTGGCGGCGGAGGTCTCGTGCTCCGGCTCGCCGACGGACGGTACACGGGTGTGGAGCGCGCCGGAGAGCTGGCCGAGCTCCTCGCCGAGCCGGGCGGACTCGCTGCGGCCGAGGCCCGCCATCTCGACGACGGTCACGCCGTCCTCACCGGTGCGGGCGCGCACCCAGACGCGGCGGCGCTGGATGAAGAGCGAACCGCTGAGCCCGGCGATGGCGGCGACGGCTCCGCCGAGCGCCCAGCCGTTGCCTGGCTGCTGGGAGACCTGGAAGGTGGCCCACTCCTTGATCTCCTTCTCGAAGGTGACCGAGCCCGCGCCGTTCGGCAGCTTCAGCGTCTCGCCGGGCACCAGCCGCTTCTTGAGCAGCTCGCCCTTGGCGTCCTTGAACTTCGCCATCTTCCGGGTGTCCAGCTGGTAGACGTTCTGCGGGATGCCGGAGTCCACGCCGAGGCTGCCGTGGTAGGCGGAGAGCGCGAGGACGGGGAAGTCCAGGGCCGGGAACTGGGAGAACATCTGGCCCTTGCCCGCGCCCGCGAAGGTCGGCACGAAGAAGGCGTTGAAGCCCAGCTGCTCCTTCCTGCCCTTGCCGTCCTTGTATCCGTCGAGGACCTTGACGGCGCCGGTGGAGGTCTGGTTGGAGTCGATCGGCAGCAGCGGCACGGCCTGGCTGTAGACCTTCTCGCCGCGCCCGTCGCGCACCGTGATCACCGGGGCGTAGCCGTGGCCGACCAGGTAGACCTTGGAACCGTCGACGTCGAGCGGCTTGTTGACCTCGATGGACTTCTTCTTCGGGGGGCCGTCGGCGCCCTCGCGGTAGGTGATGTCGGCGCGGTAGGTGCGCGGGGTGCCGGTGTTGGGGCCGCTGCGCTCGTAGGTGCCGACGAAGTTGTCCAGGTCGAAGCTGAACGGGGCCAGGTCCTCGGGGTCGTAGAGGCTGCCGGACTTGAAGTCGTCGTACTGCGGGAGGGTGTTGGCGAAGCCGTCGCCCTCGATGATCAGCTTGCCGCCCTCGGACTTGAAGAGCTGGCCGCAGGCGAAGGCGATGAGCAGCACGATCAGCGAGAGATGGAAGACGAGGTTGCCCGCCTCCCGCAGATAGCCCTTCTCCGCGGCGATCGCGTCCCCGCTCCCGTGCACCCGGAACCGCCGCCGCCCGAGCAGGGCCCGCGCCTCGGCCCGGACCTCCTCCTCACCGGCCGCGGTGCGCCAGGTGGTGTACGCGGGCAGCCGGGTCAGCCGCTTGGGGGCGCCCGGCGGGCGGCTGCGCAGCTGGCCGACGAACTGCCAGGAGCGCGGCACGATGCAGCCGACCAGGGAGACGAAGAGCAGGATGTAGATCGCGGAGAACCACACCGAGCTGTAGACGTCGAAGAGCTGGACCTTCTCGTAGAGCGGCCCGAGGGTGGTGTGGGTCCGCTTGAACTCCTCGACCTTCAGCTCGTCGGCGCCGGTCTGCGGGATCAGCGAGCCGGGGATGGCCGCGAGCGAGAGCAGCAGGAGCAGCAGCAGCGCCACCCGCATCGAGGTGAGCTGGCGCCAGAACCAGCGCACCCAGCCGATCACCCCGAGCGCCGGCAGCTGGGCGAGGCTCTCCTCCCGGGGCGCGGTGGACAGCTGGGCACCGGCGGCGCCGAGTTCCGGTTCGCTCTCGGGGCGGGTGTCCCCGGAGCGGGGCGGCGCGGTGTCCGGCGCCTCGGACTCGCCCGGGGCACTGGTCCCCGTCGGGGCGGAAGACTTGCTCATCGAATCTCAGATCCCCACCGTGAAGCCGTTGGACCAGACCTGCATCTCCTGTACGACGCGCCCCCAGGCGCCGGTGAGCAGCAGCAGTCCGGTCGCGATCATCATGCCGCCGCCGATGCGCATCACCCAGGCGTAGTGCCGCTTGACCCAGCCGAAGGCGCCCAGTGCCTTGCGGAAGGCGACCGCGGCGGCGACGAAGGGCAGGCCGAGTCCCAGGCAGTAGGCGGTCATCAGTATGGCCCCCCGCCACGCGCTCCCCTGCTCGGCGGCGAGCAGGTTCACCGAGGTGAGGGTCGGGCCGAGGCAGGGCGTCCAGCCGATGCCGAAGAGCGCGCCGAGCACCGGGGCGCCGGCGAGCCCGGTCACCGGCTTCTTGTGGAAGCGGAACTCGCGCTGGGTGAGCCAGGGCATCAGCCCCATGAAGAAGATCCCCATCAGCACCATCAGCACGCCGAGGATCTTCGACAGCGGCCCCTGGTACTCCTGGAGCGTGGCGCCGAAGTAGCCGAAGAGGGCGCCGCCGGAGACGAAGACCGCGGTGAAGCCGAGCACGAACAGGCCCGCGCCGCCGACCATCCGGCCGCGCCGGGCCTCCGCGAGGTCGGTGCCGCTGACCCCGGTGACGTACGAGAGGTAGCCGGGGACCAGGGGCAGTACGCACGGGGAGAAGAAGGAGACGAGCCCGCCGATGACGGCGATCGGCAGTGCGAGCAGCAGGGCTCCGCTGTAGACCGTCTGGTTCATGCCGGCGGCGAGGGTGTCCACAACATCACTTCTCGGCGATCAGGGGGTCGAGCATCTTCCGCAGATCCTCCCCGCTGAGCGGCTGCAGCGAGCGGGCGGCCACCCGCCCCTTCCGGTCGAGGACCAGCGTGGAGGGGATGGCCTGCGGGTTGAGGGTGCCCTTGGGGAAGCGGAGCATCAGCCTGCCCGCCGGGTCGTACAGGCTCGGGTAGGGGACGCCGAAGTTCTCCTCGAAGCGCTTGGCCGGACCGGTGCCGGTGTCCCGGGTGTTGAGGCCGACGAACTCCACGCCCTTCGGCCCGGTGGCCTTGGCGACCTTCACGAAGCCGGGGGCCTCGGCGCGGCAGGGCGGGCACCAGGAGCCCCAGACATTGAGGACGACGAGCTTGCCGCGCAGGTCCGCGAGGTCGAGCGGCTCGCCCTGGAGGGTCTTGCCGCTGATCTCGGGGCCCGGCTTGCGGTCCGCGCTCTTGACCGTGGAGATGCCGTCCTTGCTGGTGACGAAGTTGGTGTTGCCGGAGCCGCCGGAGGTGCCGCCGGCCCCGCAAGCGGCCAGCGCGAGCGCGGCGGCCGCCGTCAGCGCGCCGAGGCGGACGGCACGACGAACGGTTGCAGCGGGGCGGGAATCGCGGCTGGCGGCACTCATGTGAAAAGTTTCGCATGCCGTATCAGGGGATCTTGGCCGCCCCCCGCCTGTACGGATTTTCCCATTTCAGCGGGGGTTTGGGCGGGGTGCGGCACCGGTCTCCGGCGGGGTGGCTCAGCCCGCGCTCTCCTGGCCGCCCTGCCCGTCGGATTCCGGGGTGCCCGATCCGGCGGAGCCCCCGGTCTCCTTGGCGAATCCGCTCCATCCCGCGGCCGGGGCCTGGCCGACGTCGAGGCCCTGGAGCTGTTCGAGCACCGCGGGCTTCTGCACGTCGAGCCAGTCGGTGAACTGCCGGAAGGAGACCAGGCGGACGTCCTTCTTCCCGCTCTTCTCGCCCGCCCGCACGATCCGCTTCAGCGCCTCCTCCACGGCGTCCATGTAGATCCCGCCGTTCCAGGCCTCGAAGTGGTTGCCGATGAACAGCGGCGCGCGGTTGGACTCGTAGGCGCGGGTGAATCCCGCCACATAGGCCTCGGTCGCCTGGGTGCGCCAGCCCGGGTAGTTGTGGGCGGGGGCCTGGGTGGAGTTCTTCGACTGGTTGGCGAGGATGTTGTAGTCCATCGACAGGACCTCGAAGCTGTGCCCGGGGAAGGGGACCGCCTGCAGCGGCAGGTCCCAGACGCCGTTCTTCTTGCCCGGCCAGCGCTGGATGCCGCCGGGCGAGGAGGCGTCGTAGCGCCAGCCCAGTTCGCGGGCGGTCGGCAGCAGGTTCTCCTGGCCGAGCAGGCAGGGGGTGCGGCCGCCGACGAGTTCCTTCTCGTAGTCGAAGGGCAGCGGGTCGAGGTCCTCGAAGCCGGTGTTGGTGCGCCACTTGGTCACGAAGGACTTCGCCTGGGATATCTCGTCGCGCCACTGGGCCCCGGTCCAGTTGCCGACCGAGCCGGTGCCGCCGCAGAAGTGCCCGTTGAAGTGGGTGCCTATCTCGTGGCCCTCCAGCCAGGCGCGGCGCAGATTGGTCAGGGTGTCCCTGATGTGCGCGTCGGTGAGGTAGCCGATGTCGGAGGCGCCGACCGGGTTGTTCGGCGGGCGGTACAGGCGCTTCTTCGACTCGGGCAGCAGATAGAGCCCGGAGAGGAAGAAGGTCATCGAGGCGCCGTGCTCCTTGGCCAGGTCCAGGAAGCGGGGGAAGAGCCCGTTGCCGACCTCGCCCGCGCCGTCCCAGGAGAAGACCACGAACTGCGGCGGCGTCTCACCCGGTTCGAGCGGCTTCGGCGTCTCTGGCTGGTGCGGCTGGCGCCCGGTGTACGCGGTCGAGCCGTCGCCGATCAGCTGCGGATCGCGGACCGAGGCGGGGGGCCGCCCCTCGGGCCGGGTCCGGCCGGGTCCGCCACTGCCGCCCTTGTCGTGGCTGAGGGTGCCGCACCCGGTGAGCCCGAGCGCCGCCGCCGCGGCCCCCGCTCCCAGTACGCCCCTGCGGCTGACCCCGCCTATGCCGCTCATCTCCGGCCCCGCCTCTCTCTGGTCGTCTGCTGCGCGCCCGGCGGCTGCCGGACACTGTGTGAGAGGCCGCGAAGGGCGCGGAGGTTGCGCCGGATTGCTGTGTTCAATGCCCTATGCAGCCTTCTGCCGTGCTGTGAACCCCCCTGCACCGATTCGCCACGTTCCGCTCCCCCTCCACCACGGGGAGCGAGCGCGAACGGGCAGCAGGGCCCGGCCCCCGAGGGGCACCACGCGGGCCCGGATCACCGAAGGTGCGAGGAGCCACGCGCATCACTGACAACGACGACCACGGCGCACGCATGGTTCCCTTTCGGGCCGTGCGTGCGCCGTGTGCGCGGGGTTGTGCGCCCCCATGTCGTACGTGTCGTACCTTGCTCGGTCGCCCTTCGCTCAGGCGTTCCGCCGTGCCCGGCGAGGCGTGCAGCGCGGGCGGACGCGGACGGGCCCCGAGGCCGCTCCGGACCGAAGTCCCTTACGCCCCGTACGCCTTGCTCTCGCCCTTCACCGGCTTGGCGCCCGCCAGGAGGTGGGCCGGGACCAGATCGCGGGCGGGCTCGCTGTAGCCGACCGAGACGAGCCGGTCGCCCTCGAAGGTGAAGCGGGTGAGGGAGGCGAGGGTGCACTCCCGCTTGCGCGGGTCGTGCCAGAGCCTGCGGTTCTCCAGATGGCTGCGGAGCGTCCAGATCGGCAACTGGTGGCTCACGCACACCGCTTCGTGCCCCCGGGCCGCGTCCCGCGCCGCCTCGACGGCGGCGAGCATCCGCTCGGCCTGCTCGGTGTACGGCTCGCCCCAGGACGGGCGGAAGGGGTTGACCAGGTGCTTCCAGTTGGCGGGGCGGCGCAGCGCACCGTCCCCGACGCCGAAGGTCTTGCCCTGGAAGACGTTCTCCGCCTCGATGAGCCGCGGATCGGTGGCCAGCTCCAGGTCGTGGCCCTTGGCGATCGGCGCCGCCGTCTCCTGCGCCCGCTCCAGCGGGGAGGCGACGACGTACGTGATGTCGCGCGGCGCCAGGTGCTCGGCGACCCGGTCGGCCATCCGGCGGCCGAGTTCGGAGAGGTGGTAGCCGTCGAGGCGGCCGTAGAGGACGCCCTCCGGGTTGTGCACCTCACCGTGCCGCATCACATGGACGACGGTCCGCTCCCCGCTCACTGCCTCACCGCTCCCCTGCCGTTGCCCGCCCGTGCGCTCTTGCTGCCGCCCGCTCATCCGGTGGCCTCCGCGGCCGCGCGGGCGGCGGCCGGGAGCGCGGCGGCGACGCGCTCCACGGCGCGGTCGTCGTGCGCGGCCGAGACGAACCAGGACTCGAAGGCGGAGGGCGGCAGATAGACGCCCTGCGCCAGCATCGAGTGGAAGAAGGCGGTGAAGCGGAAGCTCTCCTGGGACTTGGCGTCCGCGAAGTCGCGCACCGGCCGCTCGGTGAAGAAGACCGAGAACATATTGGACGCGGACTGCACCCGGTGCGCCACGCCCTCCTTGCTCAGCGCCTCGGTGACCAGCGAGCGGATCCGCTCCGAGGCCGCGTCCACCTTCCGGTACGCCGCCTCGTCGAGCAGCCGCAGCTGGGCGAGGCCCGCCGCGGTCGCCACCGGGTTCCCGGAGAGGGTGCCGGCCTGGTAGACGGGGCCCGCGGGGGCGAGGTGGGCCATCACCTCGGCCCGGCCGCCGAAGGCCGCCGCGGGGAAGCCGCCGCCCATCACCTTGCCGAAGGTCATCAGGTCCGGCACCACACCGTCGACGCCGAACCAGCCCGCCCTCGACGTACGGAAGCCGGTCATCACCTCGTCCGAGACGAAGAGCGCGCCGTCGGCGGCGCACAGCTCCTTCAGCCCGGCGTTGAAACCGTCCTCCGGCGGCACCACGCCCATGTTGCCGGGCGAGGCCTCGGTGATCACACAGGCGATCTCGCCGGGGTGCGCGGCGAAGGCGGCGCGTACCGCCTCCAGGTCGTTGTACGGCAGCACCAGGGTGTCGCCGGCCTGGGCACCGGTCACGCCCGGGGTGTCCGGCAGCGCGAAGGTGGCGACCCCCGAACCGGCCGCGGCGAGCAGGGCGTCGACATGCCCGTGGTAGCAGCCCGCGAACTTGACCACCTTGCTGCGCCCGGTGAAGCCCCGGGCGAGGCGGATGGCCGACATGGTCGCCTCGGTGCCGGAGGAGACCAGGCGCACCTGCTCGACCGGCGCGACCCGGGCGACGATCTCCTCGGCGAGCTCGACCTCGCCCTGCCCCGGCGTACCGAAGGAGGTGCCGCGCCCGACGGCCGCCTGCACCGCGGCGAGCACCTCCGGGTGCGAATGGCCGAGAATCATCGGCCCCCAGGAGCAGACCAGGTCGACGTACTCGCGCCCGTCCGCGTCCGTCAGGTACGGACCCGTGCCCGAGACCATGAACCTCGGGGTGCCGCCGACCGCCCGGAAGGCGCGGACCGGCGAGTTCACGCCACCTGGGGTCACCTGCGCGGCCCGGTCGAAGAGCGCCGCGGACCGGGGCGCGTCCGCGGGGTAGGGCACGGTCTCCGCCGGGTGAACGGTGCCGTGGTCAATGTTCGCCTCTGCCATACCCCTCAGCGTACGGCCCGCGCGGCGGGCACCCCGGCCGGGCCCGGGCGGGCGGGCCGCGGGGTGGCGGCGGCGGGAGCGGCGGGTGGCGAAAGGGGGGCGGCGGCGGAAATACGCTCCCGCAAGCGATCGGCCCTCTTCTTCCGTGGTCGCGGCGCGGGCACACCACCTACCATGGGCCGGGGTTCTCACGAGCACCTCCCGCATGCCGCCGCGTCCGGGCGCCCCACGCGCCCGCGCCTCGCGGACAGCTTGTGCCGCCGCACGTTTCGGCGGGCGGCCGTGGGGGAGGTCATTGACACGATGATCGGGCTGCGCGGTACTGCTGTGCATCCAGATGAGCAGTCGGGTGGAGATATGCATCGCGGTGGCGGACTGGGCGAGGGCACTGACGACCTCGGTCCCAGGCGTGCCCGGCGGGGCAGGCATCGCCGGGACGCGCACGCGGCGGAGACGGACACGACCGGCGGCCAGTTGCCCGGCGAACGGAGCGAGACGAGCGGAACGGTGCCGGAAAGCAGGAATGGCCGGGTGGGGGTCACCTACAAATACTTCGGCGCGCCCGACGGCGCGACCGCGGCCCGGGTCCCCATCTCGATGCGGCCGGACGAGCTCGGCGGTGACGAGCTGGGCATGGGCGGCATGTTCACCAAGATCAAACCCGAGACCATGGCCGCGATGGTCCTCACCGGCATCGAAGGCGTCCCCCTGCACCGCGTCCCCCCGCTCGAACTCGTCGTCCTCCACCCGGACTACGCCGTCGTCAAGCTCCCGATGACCGTCGTCGACCCGCTCCGCGGCATCGGCGAGGAATCGGTCGGCGCCGCCGCCTTCATCTGGTCCACGGTCCCCGACCGCGGCGGCCCCCGCGACGCCTTCGACGTCTACCAACTCCTCCACGAATGGCAGGACTTCAGCCACCGGCTGCACGAGGCGGGGCATCAGCCGTACTGTCTGGTGTGGCCTTGAGCTGAGGGGCCGGTGGTTTCGGGCGGGGTCTTCGGGCCTCGCCCTCGGCATGTTCCGGGTGCGGTGCCGAGCGGCCAGGGGCTGAAGGCAACGGGCCGCCGAGGAACTGCTGCTTGGTCAAGTGGCTGGTGCCTTCCTCGCGTTCGGCGTCGGCGGTGACGTAGTCCCGGTGGCGGACGGGCGGCTGGCGCTGCTCGCGCAGTTTCCTGCACTCCACGGGGCCGGTGAACTTCCCGCCGGCGCTGCCACCGCCTGCAGTGCCGCCACCTGCGCTGCCGCCACCTGCGCTCACCAGCCCAGCAGGGTGTTGCGCAGGCTGGCCCCGGAGTGTGGACTGCGGGCATGACGAAGCCGGTGCTCTACCTGATCGCCTGTGCGGCCGGCCCCGCACAGTACGTGGACGAGGGAGTCCGGGCAGCCCAGGAAGCCGGATGGGACGTCTGCCTGGTGCTCACCCCCTCGGCCGCCCGCTGGTGGGAACCGCGCATGGCCGAGATGGCCGAGCTGACGGGCCACCCCGTGCGCTCCCAGTACAAGCTGCCCTGGGAGAAGGACGTGCTGCCGAAAGCGAGCGCGATGCTGGTGGCGCCCATGTCGAGCACCACCCTGAACAAATGGGGCGCGGGAATCTCGGACACCCTGGCCATCGGGCTGGCCTCGGAAGCCGCGCACCTGGGCGTACCGGTGGCCGCGGTACCGCACTTCAACCAGGCCCAGGGAGCGCAGCCTGCCGTCGCCCGGTCACTGGCGGTCCTTCGCGAACAAGGCGTGCTGGTGCTCGACGGACCGCAGGGCCCCGGGGCGCATCCGCCCGAGCAAGGGGACCCGCGGGGCTTTCCCTGGGCTCGGGCGGTGGGGGCGCTGGGCCGACTCCTCACCGACGGCGGCCGGTAGAGCGGCACCAGTTCGCCCCTCCATGGCGGCCGCACTCAGCCGGAGGCGAGTGCCGCGTACACGACCAGGTTGTCCTGGTAGCCGCCCTTCGCTCGGTCGTAGGGGCCGCTGCAGGTGATCAGGCGGAGTGCCGGTGGTCCGGTGTCGGTGTAGACGCGGTCCGTGGGCAGGGAGTTCTTCCCGTACTCGCGCAGGGCCCGGACGGTGAAGGTGACGGTGGACTGGTCGTCGCGGGCGAGGACGATCCGGTCCCCGGGGCGGAGCGAGGACAGACGGTGGAAGGCGCCGGGGCCGGTCGCCGAGTCGACATGGCCGACGATCACGGCAGCGCCTGGTTGGCCGGGGGCGGGTCCGTCGCTCCACCAGCCGACCTCCGACGCGTCCTCCGGGACACCGAGGCGGCCGTCCTGCTGGACCCGGAGGTCCCGGAGCGGCTGTTCGAGTCCGAGGGCGGGGATGCTGAGGAGGACCGGCGAGGCCGAGGGCTCGTCCCGGGCGGAGGAAGTGGTCCCGGCGGAGCGGCCCACGGGCAGCGAGCCGACCTCGACATGGGCGGGCGTATCCGGCTCGGCGGCGGTCAGTTCGACCGTCCCGAAGGCGGCGAGTGCCACACCCGCGCCGACGGCGACGGTCGCCGCTATGCGGCGGGGCAGGGTCGAGCGCTCCGCTGCGGTGCACTGCGGCAGGCCGCCCCGCTCAACGCGGGGCGGCCTGCCCGAAGGGGCGGGGGCGGTCATGCCCGGCCGGTACGCCGTCGGCGCAGGGCGAGCACTCCGGCGCAAGCGAGGAGCGCGCCGCCGCCGAGCGCGGTGACGGGGACGACGGGGAAGCCGCCGCCGAGCGCGGTGCCGCCGAGGCCCGCGCCCACACCGCCTTCGGGGTGCAGGTTCTCGGCCTGGTTGACGGCCGCCGTATTGGGCAGCGCGACGTACGGGAAGGAGTCGCCGGGCTGGCGGTAGGGCTCGTCGACGGCGTCGCCCGCGGCCAGCGCGGGCACGATCTTGCCGGTCTGGGCGGCGCCTTCGAGGGCCTGCAGCTCGATGTCGACGACGTCGTCGTTCAGGCGGCGGCCGTTGGGGAAGCCCTGGAGGTCCTTGCCGAGGACGCCGAGGCGGTTGGGGCGGGCGGTCGGCGGGACCGACATGTTCAGCCGCAGTTCCTCGGCCGGGAGGATGGCGCTCTTGTCGGCGTCGGCGTTGAGCTGCTGCGAGTTGAGGTCGGCCTTGATGGGGCCGCAGCTCTTGCAGATGCCGGTGAGGAAGATCTCGACCAGGTCGTTGCGGGGCGTGGCGGGGGCGGGCACGCCGTAGATGTTCTCGATCAGCTTCGGGACGATCGGGTCCTTGACCTTGTCCACGACGGGCGTGACGGTGTTGTCCTTGTCGGGGCTGAGGCCGTTGAAGGCGTCCTTGTACTTCAGGGGGACGACCACCTCGTTGACCAGCGGGTTGCCCAGCCGGGAGACCTGGCGCCAGCCGCTCTCGCCGCCCTTACCGGGTACGCCCTTGCCGTCGCCGCCCCCGCCCGCCCGGGGCGCGGTGTTCTCGCCGCCCTTGCTCCCGGCGCCGGTGACCTCCGCCCCCTTGCGGTCGGTGGTGGCCCAGACGCCGATCACAGGGTTGCGGCGGACGTCGCCCTTGAGGGCCAGGTCCTTCTTGGGGACCTGGATCGCGAGGGTGTTGACGTTGTACCCGGCCAGGGTGTTGTGGCCGGTCTCCTTGAGGTTGCCGCCGTAGAGGAGGTCGAAGATCCGCAGGTCGAGGAAGAAGGAGTCGGAGGCCTGCCCGGCGAAGGTCACGCCGCCGCCGGGCAGTTGGGTGAGGGCCTCGTCGCGCAGCGCGGCGTAGTCGGGCATCGAGGCCTTGCCGACGTTGGAGGGCGCGGCCGGGGCGTCCTCCACGAGCGTCTTGGTGTTCCCCCCGCTGTCGGTGGAGGTCAGCTTGTAGGTCTGACGGAAGTTCAGGGTCTCGTCGTCCACCGACCGGACGACGCCGGTGTTGTAGAGGAACTGGTCGGCCGCGTCCCGGACATGGTCGGTGAACGTCCAGGTGTAGGTGGTGTCCGGCTTGCCGTTCCCGTCGCTGTCGATCCTGATGTGGTACTGCGCGTCGTTCGCGAACGGGTAGAAGGTGGGACCGCCGTTGGGCTCCTCGAAGGGGATCCAGTTCGCCACCAGGGTCACGGTGTCGGGCTTGTCCGGGCTGGTGAAGGCGTAGACATCGGTGTTGTCGGCCTTCGGGTCGCCCGAGGTCATCGGCGCTTCGCGGTGGCTGGAGGCCGAACTCGTGGCGGGGGCGAGCCCGGTGAGGGCGGCCGCGGTCACCAGGGCGAGCGTGCCGGTCGTGGCGAAGGCGCGTTCGATGCGCCGGGTCGCGGGACGTTTTCGGGAGCGCGGGAGAGACTGCATGGTCGATCCGTTCCGGTGGGGCCCGTTGCGAGGGCCGTGGGTGCAGGGCGGAGCAGGCGGTGCTCGACGCGCCACAACGGGCCGGGCAGGGGCTCGCCGGTGGAGCGACCACTGCGCGGTAAAAGTCCCATAAGCGACGTTTGCGTCACCAGAAGGGCACCACGGGTGAACCGCCGCGGCAATCGGCGCCGGACCAGAGGAGCCGGCAACCCCGTGTGAGGTGCCGCCGAACCGGTCGGACGCGCGGCGCCGGGTGGGTGAGGTGCACGCCTCGGAGCCGAAGCGCGCGGCGACCGAGCCCCTACGCCGTCACCGCCGGGCCGCATCCGGACGGCCCGCTCGGCCCGCCCGGACCGGCGGCAGCGCGCTTACCACACCCGCGGCAAAGCCGTCGGCCCGTTGCCGGGTCCACCAGACGGAGGAGAAGGAGGAACGGGGACCGTACGCGGCTGCGTCGAGGAACGCCCGGAAGCGCGCAGCGCACCGGTGTACTGGTCGGCCAGCCGGGCGCATTGGGCGGCGGCGTAGCG
The DNA here is from genome assembly GCF_012273655.1 of Streptomyces physcomitrii. Classification (GTDB taxonomy): domain Bacteria; phylum Actinomycetota; class Actinomycetes; order Streptomycetales; family Streptomycetaceae; genus Streptomyces; species Streptomyces physcomitrii. The sequence goes on from NZ_JAAWWP010000018.1 coordinate 77,150, forward strand.
GTGCGCCTCACCCGCGTCGACGCTCCCGTCGTGGTCCCGGTCGATACGCGGGCGCTCCTGAGCCGCCGCGATCTCCGCCCGGTCGACCACGACGAGCGCGTCGACAGGGACTCACACATCAGGTTCGGCGCCCGCACACACGGAGAACAGTGGGCCGTACACCTCCCCCGAGGGACCGGCGCAGCCTCACGGACGCACGGTGCACAGGGCAAGCAGGCAGAGATTGAAACCCTGGGTGTTGCTCGGTCCGGAATTCGGTCCGGAGTCGCCGACCGTGCACTGCGACAGCAGGCAGAGATTTCCTCCCTGAACTCCGCGGTAGGCGTCGGCGAGAGCGGCGAGTGGCGAAGGCTCACCAGCCGCACGCGTGGACAGTGTCCGGGACTCGGCGGATCCGGAGTCACCGGTGGTCGCCCCCGCGGCACCCGCGGAAACCAGCAGAAGTGCGGCGGATATCGGCAGCGCCCACCAACGGCGGGATGTCATCGACTTATTCAAGATCATCTCCGGGTTCGAGGAATACACAGATGCCCCCTCCCTTCGGAGCGGCCGGCTCCCCGGATTGGTGCGGATGCCGCGGAAGCGGCCCGGGCGGCGGTTGTACGGTTCTCCAACCGCATGGGGTTGATGTGACCTGTGACACACGAGCAATCCATCTGGACCACGGCCCCGAAGGCTTCCACAGCAACGCAACCGAGAAAAAGCCGACATGACGGGGACTCACCTCGTTGTGCCCGGACACAACGAGGGGGTTGCCGCGGGCCGTGGCCGGCTGCGGCGGTCTCCTGAACCAGCAGATATCTGCGGCGTCACGGATGCAGGAATTCACCGCATGTGCGGATGACCTTTCTTGCCTGCCAGGCCGCGGCGCCGACCAGCCGTCCCTGCGAATCCGGAATTCGAGCATCACCGAGCCGAGAGGTGAATTCCTTCATGACCGACTCCGGAAACACGGGGGCCACGGAGAACACGTCCGGAGCAGGCATCGTGCAGGAACTGACTGCCGCTCAGCAGGGAATCTGGTTCGCGCAGAAGATCGACCCGGGAAATCCCGGCTGGAACATCGCCGAATACGCGGTCATACCCGGCGCGGTCGACCATGAGGTGCTCCGCGCGGCCGTACGGCACGTCGCCGGGGAGACGGACGCGCTGCGGCTGGTCTTCGGCGAGCGGGACGGCGTTCCGTACCAGCGGGTCGGGGCCGAGTCCGCACTCGACGTGGACCTCGTCGACCTCTCCGCGGAGCCGGAGCCGGAGCGCGAGGCGCAGCGGCGGATGGCGGCGGACCTCGGCCGCCCGGCGGACACCTCGACCGGCCCGCTGATCCGGTTGACCCTCTACCGCTTGGCCGACCGGCTGTTCTTCTTCCACCAGCAGGTGCACCACCTCGCCCTGGACGGTTACAGCGCCGCGCTCGCACTCGCCCGCATCGCCGACGTCTACACCCGGCTCGCCGCGGACGGCGGCGAGCCGGTGCCCGTGGAGCCCCGTCCCCTCAGGCCGCTGCTCACCGAGGAGCGGGACTACCTGGCCTCCGAACAGTGCGCGGCCGACCGGGAGTTCTGGAGCACGTACCTCGACGGAGCGCCCGCTCCGGCAGGGTTCGAGGAGGGAGCCCCGACCGCCGCCCACGGCTTCGTCGCGGTCAGCAGGACGCTGGACGCCGAGCGCACCGCCCGTCTCCGGTCGGCGGCCAGGTCCGCCGGGGTGGCCTGGCCGGTCTTCTTCATGGCGGCCACCGCGGTGTATCTGCACCGCAGCCGCGGGCTGGGCGAGGTGGTCCTCGGTCTGCCGGTGACGGGCAGACGTACCGAACTCGCCCGCTCCACTCCCGGCATGCTCTCCGGCGTACTGCCGGTGCGACTGACGGTGTCCCCCTCCGACCGGGTGGCCGACGTGGCGAAGCGCGCCTCGGCGGCGGCCCGCAAGGTGCTCCGGCACCAGCGCTACCCGACAGAAAGGATTCGCCGAGACCAGGGCCTGACCAGCCCCGCGGACCGGCTGACCGGTCCGGCGGTGAACGTCATGGCCTTCGACGACACCCTCCGCTTCGGTCCTCATACGGCGACCCTGCACAACCTGTCGGTGGGCCCGGTCGACGACCTCGTGGTGGCGGTGCACGGCTCCTTCACGGACGGCGGCCTGCGGATCGACGTCCTCGGCAACCCGGCAGTGCACACCCGCGCCTCGCTGGAAGGCCACCACACGCGTCTGCTGCGGCTGCTCTCCGCCTTCGCCTCCGACCCCGGCCTGAGGGTCGGTGCGCTGCGCACCACCGCCGAGGGCGAGCACCTGCGGCTGCTCGAACTCGGGCGCAGCGAACGCGCCTCGGAGGGTTCCGGTGCCTTCGCCACACTCTCGGAGGAGTTCTCCGCCCAGGCGGCACGCACCCCCGAGCTCACCGCAGTGGTCGCCGGCGGCGCCTCCCTGACCTTCCGGCAGCTGGAGGACCGCGTCGCGGCTCTCGCCTCGGTACTGGCCGACACCGGTGCGGGCCCCGGCACCCGGGTCGCGGTCGGGCTGCCCCGCTCCGTGGACCTCGTGGTGGCGATGCTCGCCGTCCTGCGGGCAGGTGCCGCCTACGTACCGCTGGACCCCGGCTACCCCACCGAGCGCCTGGTCCACATGCTCGACGACGCGCGGCCGACGGTCCTGACGGCCACCCCGGAGACCGCCCGGCGGGTGGATCCGGACGGCTCCGTACCCCTGGTGACCGCGGATCGGCGCCCCTCCCCCGGCGCCGTGCCCACCACCCCGCCGCACCCCTCCGCGCACGACCCCGCATACGTCATCTACACCTCCGGCTCCACGGGGCGGCCCAAGGGCGTGGTCGTCGAGCACCGTTCGCTCAGCAACCTCCTGGCACACCACCGCGCGGAGGCGTACACGCAGGCCGAGCGGGTCTTCGGGCGCAGGCTCCGGGTCGCTCTCACCGCCGCCGCCTCCTTCGACGCCTCCTGGGACCCGGTGCTGTGGATGGTCGCCGGACACGAACTCCATCTCGTCGACGAGGCCACCCGCCGTGATCCGCAAGCGCTCGCGGCCTTCCTGGCGGCGGAACGCATCGACGCCGTCGAGACCACGCCCAGCTTCCTGCGCCAGCTCATGTCGGCCGGGCTGCTCGACCCCGGCTCCGCCGGACCGCGGGTGGTGGCCCTGGGCGGTGAGGCCGTCGACGAGGCCCTCTGGGAGGAACTCACCGGCCGCTCGGATCTGCTGGTCTTCAACTTCTACGGCCCTACCGAGGCGACCGTGAACGCGGTGACCGCCCGTGTCCAGGGCACCGCCCCCTCGATCGGACGCCCGGTGGCCGGTGCCCTCGCCTACGTACTCGACTCGGGTCTGCATCCACTGCCGGTGGGCGTCGCGGGAGAGCTCTATCTGGGCGGTGCGGGGGTGGCCCGGGGTTACGCGGGGCAGTCCGGCCTCACCGCCGACCGCTTCCTCCCCGACCCCTTCGCGGGCCCCGGCAGCAGGATGTACCGCACCGGCGACCTCGCGCGCTGGAGTACCGAGGGCACGCTGGAGTTCCTCGGCCGCAGCGACCAGCAGGTGAAGATCCGGGGATTCCGCGTCGAGACCGGCGAGATCGAGTCCGCGCTGCGCGCTCTTCCCGGAGTCGGCGACGCGGCGGTCGTGGCCGCCCCCGGGGACGGCGGTGAACGCCTCGCCGCCTATGTCGTACCGGCGGGCGGACGGTCCGTGGAACTCGCCGAGGCGCGCGAGTCCCTGGGCCGGATGCTGCCCGACCACCTGGTCCCGGCGCTCTGGGCGGCGGTCGAACGGCTCCCGCTCACCGCGAACGGCAAGCTCGACGCGGCGGGCCTGCCACCGGCCCGGCCGGTCGGCGCGGGCGCGGGCGGGGAACCGCGCACACCGGAAGAACGTGCGGTGTGCGAACTCTTCGCCGTGGTCCTCGACGTGCCCCATGTCGGGCGCGAGGACGACTTCTTCGCGCTGGGCGGTCACTCCCTGCTGGCCACCCGCCTGGTGAGCCGCGCACGCCGCCGTTTCGGCGTGGACCTCTCGATCGGAGCGCTCTTCGACGCGCCCACTCCGGCGGCGGTGGCCCGCCTGCTGGCCTCCGCGGAACGGGCGTCGACGCCCTCGGCCCGCCCGCGGCCCCGCCCCGGGCGCCTGCCGCTCTCGCACGCGCAGGAGCGGCTGTGGATGCTGGAGCGGCTCGGCGAGGGCGGCACCGCCTACCACCTGCCGCTCGCCCTGCGGCTGCGCGGCGACCTCGACGCGGCGGCGCTGTCCGCCGCCCTCACCGACCTGGTCCACCAGCACGAGAGCCTGCGCACCCTGATCAAGGAGGACGCGCAGGGAGCCTTCCAGGTGATCCTGCCGCCACGGGAGGCCCGGATCGGACTGGAGGTGACGGACCACCCCGCGGACGGACCCGCGGTACCCCGTCCCCGTGTCCCGGAGTTCGCGCTGGACCGCGACCTCCCCCTGCACGGGCAACTGCTCCGCACCGGGCCCGAGGAGGCGCTCCTCGTCCTGACCCTGCACCACATCGCCGTGGACGGCTGGTCGCTCGCTCCCCTCCTGAGGGATCTCTCGGCGGCCTACGCGGCCCGTCGGGCGGGCAGTGTGCCCGCCTGGAAGCCACTGCCGCTCCAGTACGCGGACTACGCCCTGTGGCAGCGGGAGGCCCTCGGCGCCACGACCACCCCGGGCAGCCTGGCCCACACGCAGCTGGCCCACTGGCGCGAGGCCCTGCGGGGTCTGCCCGCGGAGGTCACCCTGCCCGCCGACCGGCGGCGGACGGCGCACCGCTCAGGGCGGGGCGGTGCGACCGGAGTGCGAGTGGAAGCGGCGGTCCACCGCCTGCTCACCGAGATCGCGACGGAGTGCGGTGTCAGTTCCTTCATGGTGCTGCACGGCGCGCTCGCGGCTCTGATGAGCCGGCTCGGTGCCGGTGAGGACATCGTGGTGGGCACCCCGGTGGCCGGACGTACCGAGGAGGAGTTCACCGACCTGGTGGGCTTCTTCGTCAACACCCTGGTGCTGCGCACCGACACCTCGGGAGCACCCGGTTTCCGTGAACTCCTGCACCGTGTCAGGGCGGGGGACCTGGAGGCGTACGCCCACCAGGAACTCCCCTTCGAGCGACTGGTGGAGGAGCTGAACCCGCCGCGCACTCCCGCGCGGCACCCGCTGTTCCAGGTGATGCTCAGCCTCAACAACACGCCCGCGCCGCAACTGGCGCTCTCCGGCCTCGACGTGCGCCACGACCCCTCCTTCGGCCGTCCCGGCGCCAAGTTCGACCTGACCTGGGACCTGGCCGAGCACTTCGGCGCGGACGGCGCTCCCGCCGGGATCGACGGTGTCCTGGAGTTCAGCGAGGACCTCTTCGACGAGGCGACGGCGCAGGGTTTCGCCGCCCACTTCACCCGGCTGCTCACCGCCCTCCTCGACGCCCCGGACCGCCCCTTCACCGACATCGCGTTCCTCACCGGCAGCCAGCGGGACACGGCCCTGGGCGAACCGCCGTACCCCACCCAGAGCTCCGGCGCCGCTTCGGGGGACGGTCGGAGCGCGACGCTCCTGGACGTCCTGGCCACGCGCGCCATCGTCACCCCCGACCGCGTCGCCGTGGTGGACGCGGACGGAACCCTCGCCTTCCACGAACTGCACCGCCGGGTGGAGGACTTCGCCCGGCTGCTGCGAGCGGCGGGAGTGGCGCACGGCGACCGGGTGGCCGTCGCCCTGCCGCGTACGGCGGGCTACGTGGTCGCGCTGCTCGGGGTGCTGCGCGCGGGCGCGGTCCACGTGCCGCTGGATCCCCATGGTCCTCGTGACCGCAACCGGCTGATCGTCGAGACGGCGCGACCCGCGCTCCTGGTCACCACGAGCGGGCTGAGCCACAGGCTGCCCCCGGTCGAGGACTGGGCACTGCTCCTCGTGGACGACACCGCCGCCCTGGGGCGCCCGGACAGCCCGTCGCCCCTCCCGCCCCGGCCGTGCGACGCCGCGTACGTGCTCTACACCTCGGGGTCCACGGGCCGGCCCAAGGGCGTCGTGGTCGAACACCACGCGCTCACCAATCTCCTCGCCACCCACCAGGAAAGGCTGATCGGACCCGCCGAGCACGCCGTCGGCGGCGCCCCCCTGCGGGTGGCGCTCACCGCGGCGATGACCTTCGACGCCTCCTGGGACCCGCTGCTGTGGATGGTCGCGGGCCACGAACTGCACCTCGTGGACGACGCCACCCGTACGGACCCCGAGCGCCTCACCGCCTACCTGCGCGAGCACGCCGTCGACGTGATCGAGACGACCCCGTCCTTCCTGGAGCAGCTGCGCTCCTGCGGCCTGTTCGACCGCGCGCAGGCGCACCCCCGGCTGGTCGCCCTGGGCGGCGAGGCGGTCAACGAGGGGCTCTGGACCGCCCTGAGCGAGCTGGAAGGCGTGGAGGCGTGGAATCTGTACGGTCCCACCGAGGCCACCGTCGACGCCCTCGTCGCACCGCTCACCCCGGGTACCGCCCCGCACCTCGGCGATCCCGTCGCCGGCACCCGGGCCCGGGTCCTGGACTCGCGCTTCCAGCCGGTGGCACCCGGCGTGGTCGGTGAGCTGTACCTGAGCGGTCCGGGGCTGGCCCGCGGATACGAGAGGCAGGGCCCGGCCACCGCCGACCGCTTCCTCCCCGACCCCTGGGGACCTGTCGGCAGCCGCATGTACCGCACCGGGGACCTGGTGAGGCGGCGCGGCGGACGCCTGGAGTACGTGGGCCGCGCCGACGGGCAGGTCAAGGTCCGCGGATTCCGCGTCGAGACCGGCGAGGTCGAGGCCGTCCTGGCCCGGCACCCCTCGGTGGCGGACGCCGCGGTCACCGTACGCGAGGACGACACCGGCACGGCCCGGTTGCTCGCCTGGGCGGTCAACCGGGAGGGACAGCCCCTCGCCTCCTCCGACCTGCGCTCCTTCGCCAGGGAACGGCTTCCCGCCTACATGGTGCCCGCGAGGCTGTCGGTGGTGGACGCGCTGCCCCTCACCGCCCACGGCAAGACCGACTTCGCCGCCCTCACGGTGTCCGACCCTCCGGACACCGAGGAGCGGGCCGCTCCGCGTACGCCCCAGGAGGAGATCCTGTGCGCGCTCTTCGCCGAGGCGCTGGACCTCGATCGGATCGGACGCGACGACGACTTCTTCGACGCGGGCGGCCACTCGCTGCTCGCCACCCGGGTGATCGGCAGGATCCGCTCCGCCTTCGGCGCCGAACTCCCGGTACGCGCCCTCTTCGAGGCGCCCACCCCGGCCCTGCTCGCCGAGCGGCTGCGGGACGCGGCGGCCGCGCGCCCGGCACTGCGCCGCGCGGTCCGCCCCGACCCGCTTCCCCTGTCGTACGCGCAACAGCGGGTGTGGTTCCTGCACCGGATGAACCCCGAGGACCCCTCGTACCATCTGCCGGTCGTCATCCGGCTGGACGGCGCACTCGACCGGGCGGCCCTGCGGGGAGCGCTGGCCGATGTGGTGGAACGGCACGAGAGCCTGCGCACCGTCTTCCGGGACGGCTCCGAGGGCCCCGTCCAGATCGTCCTCGGCGCCGGTGACGCCGCCGTGGAACTGCCGGAGACCGCGACGGCCGAGCACGGACTCGCCACCGCCCTGCGGGCCGCCGCCGCGGAACCCTTCGACCTCAGCCGTCAACCGCCCTTGCGTGCCCGCCTCTTCACCCTGGACGCGCACCGCCACGCACTGCTCGTGACGGTCCATCACATCGCGGCGGACGGCTGGTCCATGGGCCCGCTGGCCCAGGACCTGGCAGGTGCCTACGCAGCGCGCGCGGGCGGCTCGGCCCCGCGCCGGCACGCACTGCCCGTGCAGTACGCCGACTACACCCTGTGGCAACGCGCGCTGCTCGGCGGGACCGGCGCGCCCGAGGAGGTGGCCGTCCGGCAACTCGACTACTGGAAAGCCCAGTTGGCCGGTGCCCCGGAGGAGACCTCGCTGCCCGCCGACCGGGCACGGCCGACCGTGCCCTCGGGCGAGGGCGGTCTCGTCGGACTGCGGCTCGGCCCTGAGGCAACGGCGGCCGTGGCGGACCTGGCGCGGGCGAGCGGCTCCAGCGTCTTCATGGTGCTGCACGCCTCGCTGACGGCACTGCTCCACCGGCTCGGCGGCGACGAGGACCTCACCGTCGGCACGCCGATCGCCGGACGTACCGACGAGGCGCTCGACGGTCTGGTCGGCTTCTTCGTCAACACCCTCGCGCTGCGGGTGCGCGCCACCGGCGATCTCACCTTCCGCGAACTCCTCGGCCGGGCCAGGGAGACGGACCTCGCCGCCTACGCCCACCAGGACATCCCCTTCGAGCGTCTGGTCGAGGAAGTGCGGCCGGCCCGCTCCCTCGGCCGCCATCCCCTGTTCCAGGTGATGCTCACGCTCGACAACACCCCGCCGCCCAGCCTGCGGCTGCCCGGTCTGGAAGCACGAGTGGAGCCCGTCGCGACCGGCGGCACGAAGTTCGACCTGTCCCTGAGTCTGCGCCCCACGCGCCAGGCCCCGCACGGCGCCGGACAGGCGGGATCCGTCCAGGAGCCCGATCCCGCCGCCGTCATGGACGGCACCCTCGAATTCGACCGGGACCTCTTCGACCTCGCGTCCGCCCAGCTGCTCGCCCGGCGGTTCGTGCGGCTGGTCGAGCAGGCGACCGCCGCACCGGACACCCCGCTGCGGGAGTTGACCGTCCTGCTGCCGGGAGAGGAGGCGCAGCAACTCGCCCTCGGTACCGGACCGTGCCCGCCCGAGGACGGCCCGGAGACGGTGGTGGCCCACTTCGCCCGGACCGCGGCCTCCCGCCCGGACGACCTCGCGGTCGTCGCGCCCGACGGGCGATTGACCTTCGCCGAACTCGACGCGCGTGCCGGCCGACTGGCGGCCCTCCTCACGGAGGAAGGCGTACGGCCCGGCGAACCGGTCTCCGTGCTGCTCACCCGCTCGGCGGACTCGCTCACCGCGCTGCTCGCCGTGCTGCGGGCCCGGGCCGTCTACGCGCCGCTCGATCCCGGCCTGCCACCCGCCCGGCTCGCGCTGCTCCTGGACGACACCCGCCCCCGTACCGTCGTCACCACGCGGGAGACGGCCAGCCGCATACCCGGGGAGCAGGCTCGTCTGCTCCTCGACAGCGCCCCCGTGGCCGCCGCGCTCGCCCGGGAAGCGGTCCGGCCGGGCCCCCCGCCCGGTCCCGCGGATCCCGCCTACCTCGTCCACACCTCCGGATCCACCGGGCGCCCCAAGGGAGTCCTGGTCGGGCACGGCTCCCTCGCCCGTCTCCTGGGCCACCACCGGGAGCACCTCTTCGCCTCGGCCGTCCGCGGCACCGGGGAGCGGCTGAAGGTGGCGCTCACCGCCTCCCTCTCCTTCGACGCGTCCTGGGACCCGATCCTGTGGATGTGCGACGGGCACGAACTGCACCTGATCGACGACCTGACCCGGCGTGACCCCGAGGCCCTGGTGGACCGGGTGCGAACAGCAGGACTCGATGTCTTGGAGACCACGCCGACCTACGCCCGGCAGCTCCTGGACGCCGGACTGCTCGCCCCGCACGCACCCGGCCCGCGGGTCCTGGCCCTCGGCGGGGAGGCGGTACCCGAGAGTCTGTGGCGCGAGCTGGGCGACGGCACCGGGGACCTCCGGTGCTGGAATCTCTACGGGCCCACCGAGGCGACGGTGGACACCCTCACCGGCCCGGTCGGCGGCGGGCAGCCGGTGCTCGGCAGCCCGGTGACCGGCACCCGTGCCTACCTTCTGGACACCCGGCTCCGTCCGGTGCCGCCCGGTGCCGTCGGCGACCTGCACCTGGCGGGCGACAGCCTCGCCCTCGGCTACCTCGGCCGCCCCGGAGAGACCGCCCGAAGCTTCGTCCCGGACCCGTTCGGACCACCCGGTGCCCGCATGTACCGCACCGGCGACCGGGCCCGCCGCACCGCGGACGGCTCCCTCCTCTTCGAGGGCCGCGCGGACGACCAGGTCAAGATCCGCGGCTTCCGCGTCGAACCCGACGAGATCGCCACCGTCGTGCGGAAGCACCCGGCCCTCGTACAGGCCGCGGTCGCCGTCCACGAGGACGGGCGGCTCGGCACCCGGCTGGCCGCCTGGGTGGTCCCCGCACAGCCCGGCGAGGCACCCGGCATCGCCTCCCTCCGCGCACACTGCGCGGCGCACCTGCCCGGCCACATGGTCCCCACCGCCTGGAAGGTCGTGGAGAGCCTCCCGCTCACCCCGAGCGGCAAGCTCGACCGGGCCGCCCTGCCCGCGCCCGCCACCCCCGAGACGGGCACCGGCGGCCGCGGTCCGCGCAACCCGCGCGAGGACGTGCTGTGCGCCCTCTTCGCCGAGGTCCTCGGCCTCGAGCAGATCGGCGTCGACGACGACTTCTTCGCCCTCGGCGGCCACTCACTGCTCGCCACCCGCCTCATCACACGCATCCGCGACGCCCTCGGAGTCGAGGTCGGCATCCGAGCCCTCTTCGAGGCCCCCACGGTCGCCGCGCTCGGCGCACGACTCCTCGACGGCGGCGAGGACAACTCCCTGGCCACCCTGCTGCCCCTGCGCACCAAGGGCGAGCTGCCGCCCCTGTTCTGCGTCCACCCCGCGGGCGGTCTCGCCTGGTCGTACGCGGGGCTGCTGCCCCACCTCGACCCAGACCAGCCGCTCTACGGACTCCAGACACCGAACCTGGACGGCGAGGCGCCCTTCCCCGCCGGCATCGAGGCCATGGCCGCGGTCTACGCACAGGAGATCCGCACCGTCCAGCCGCACGGACCGTACCGCCTGCTCGGCTGGTCCTTCGGCGGCAACGTCGTCCAGGAGGTCGCGGTCCAACTGCAGGAAGCGGGCGAGGAGGTGGCCCTGCTCGCCATCCTCGACGCCTTCCCGCTCGCGCCGCTGGACAGCCTGGACAGCGCGGACCGCGACACCGTCTTCCGGGCCCTGCTGAGCAACCTCGGGGTCGACGAGGAGCTGCTCCCCGAGGACACCGCCGTCGACGCCACCGCTGTACGCGACGAACTGCGCCGCCTCGGCAGCCCGCTGGGTGGACTCGAACCGCCCACGATCGAGCGGATGGTGGACAACTTCGCGGGACAGGCCCGGCTGATGCGCGCCTACACCCCGCGCGCCTTCCACGGCCCGCTGCTGTTCTTCAACGCCACCGAGGGCCGTCCCGCGGACGCCTTCGGCACCGACCTCTGGGCGCCCTACGTGACCGGTCCGATCGACCGGCACGACGTGCCCTGCGCACACGCCCAGATGATGCGGCCGCCCGGCCGTGAACAGATCGGCACCACGGTGGCCGCGCAGCTGCGCGCCCTCCTCCCCACCCCGTCAGGAGAAGCCTCGTGACCAATCCCTTCGACGACCCCCAGACCGAGCACCGCGTCGTCGTCAACGACGAGGGGCAGCATGCCCTGTGGCCCGCCTTCGCCTCCGTCCCCGACGGCTGGGAGAGCGTGCACGGCCCCGCCGCCCGCGAGGAGTGCCTGGACTACGTCGACCGCAACTGGACGGACCTCACTCCCCGCAGCGCCCGCATCGCCGTCGGCTGATCCGGCCCTCGACCACCGAGAAAGGCAATGATGACGTCTCGTCCGGCACCACCGGCCCCGGCCATCCGCGCCGAAGGCCTCGTCAAGCGCTTCGGCGCGAAGCAGGCACTCGCCGGGGTCGACCTGGAGGCCCCGCGCGGCACCGTCCTCGGCGTCCTCGGCCCGAACGGCGCGGGGAAGACCACCACGGTGCGCATCCTCACGACGTTGATGCGCCCCGACGCGGGCCGCGCCGAGGTGGCCGGACGGGACGTCCTCGCGGACCCCGAGGGCGTACGCGAGCACCTGGGCCTCTCGGGCCAGTACGCCGCCGTCGACGAGAAGCTGACCGGGCGCGAGAACCTCTACCTGGTGGCCCGCCTCTACGGCATGGGCCGACGGGCCGCCCGGCGCCGCGCCGACCGGCTCCTCGGCGAATTCCGCCTGGAGGAGGCGGCGGACCGGCCGAGCGGCACCTTCTCCGGCGGGATGCGCCGCCGCCTCGACCTGGCCGGGGCGCTCGTCGCCCGGCCCGAGGTCGTCGTCCTCGACGAACCCACCACCGGCCTCGACCCCCGCGGCCGCGCCGACACCTGGAAGGCGGTACGCGACCTGGTCGGCGAGGGCACCACCGTGCTGCTCACCACCCAGTACCTCGAAGAGGCCGACCAACTGGCCGACAGCATCGCCGTCATCGACCGGGGCCGCGTGATCGCCCGTGGCTCCGCCGCGCAGCTCAAGGCGCGGATCGGCGGCGAGCGGCTGACCCTGACCGTCGCCGATCCGCGCGCGGTCGCACCGGTCGGCGAGCTCCTCGACTCCCTCGGCCCGCACCGCTGCGACCACGACCCCCGCACCGGCCGCTTCACCGTCGCCGTCGAACACGGCGCCCACAGCCTGGAGTACGCCCTCTCCCTGCTGCGCGGCTGGGGAGTCACCGTGCGCGACGTGGAACTGGCGCCGCCCACCCTCGACGACGTCTTCCTCGAACTCACCGGCGGAGCACCGCCCCCGGGCCCGGTTCCCGCGGAGCCGGACGCCGCGGCAGCCCTGACCACGGGGAGCCGCGCATGAGCGCCGTGCACCGCATCCCGCGCGACGCCACCATCGTCGCCTGGCGCAACCTGCTCAACCTGCGCCGCACCCCCGGCTCCGTCATCGCCGCCCTGATCCAGCCGGTGATGTTCGTCCTGCTGCTCGCCTACGTCTTCGGCGGCAGCCTCGGCGGCGGCGACTACCGCACCTTCCTGATGGGCGGCATCTTCGCCCAGGCGGTCACCTTCAACGCCGCCTTCACCGCCCTCGGGCTCGCCAAGGACCTCGACAACGGCATCGTCGACCGCTTCCGTTCGCTGCCGATGCCCCGCATGGCCGTCCTCCTCGGGCGCACCCTCTCCGACCTCTCGATGAGCGTCGTCACCCTCACGGTGACCTCGCTGTGCGGCCTGCTCGTCGGCTGGCGCGTCGGCGGATCCGCCCTCGAGGCCGTCCTCGCCTACCTGCTCATCCTGCTCTTCGCCTTCGCCATGTCCTGGGTCGGCGCCGCCATCGGCCTGATGGCCCGCAGCGTCGAGGTGGCGCAGAGCGCCGGGCTCATCTGGCTCTTCCCGGTCACCTTCGTCTCCTCCTCCTTCGTCTCCACCCGCACCATGCCGGGCCCCCTCCGGACCGTCGCCGAGTGGAACCCGGTCTCCGCCACCGCGACCGCCGTCCGCGACCTGCTCGGCAACCCGCCCCCGCCCGGCACCGACCCCGGCACCGCCTGGCCCGTCGTCCACGCCCTCCCCTACGCACTCGGCTGCGCGGCACTGATCACCGCCGTGTTCATGGCCCTGTCCCTGCGCCGCTTCCGCAGGATCTCTCTGGTCTGACGAACCGCCCACGCCACCCACCCGGGACGAGCACGCTGCTTGCGGCGGGCGATCCGGCAAGGAGCCGGACACCGCAGCGGCGGGCCTCCGGCCGTCCACGGCCCGGACCGGCCTTCACCTCGCTCGGACACCAGGCGGACTGCCCCGGGCTGTGCGGGCATTCAGTGCCGAACCGATGCTCAGTGGCCGACGGCTTCCACCGACGGCTGGTCATCGGGGACAAGCTGCGGGGGCTTTCCCAGGCCGACGCACATTCTCTTGCGAACCCCCAGGTCAGCGCCCTCCCCTCACCAATCCCTCCCCGCATGGCAGGACTTCAGCCACCGGCTGCACGAGGCGGGACATCAGCCGTACCGTCCGGTGTGGCCTTGAGCTGAGGGGCCGGTGATTTCGGGCGGGGTCTTCGGGCCTCGCCCTCGGCATGTTCCGGGTGCGGTGCCGAGCGGCCAGGGGCCCCGTACGGGCACCCGGGTTGTGCCGGAGCCGCCCGCCCCGGCCCGCTCGGCGTGCCGCACTTCTCCTCCGGCCCGGGCGATGACTCTTGTCGTGATGGCCGGTCTCCCTTCCGGAGACCCCATCGACGGACCCCGGCGGACCCCGTCGGATCCCGTCGGATCCCGTCGGATCCCGTCGGATCCCGTCGGATCCCGTCGGATCCCGTCGGATCCCGTCGGCGGACTCCGTCGACAGACCCATCGGCCGCACCGAGGAGAACACCATGACCGCCACCTACACCTTCGACGTCTTCTCCAGTCTCGACGGCTTCGGCGCCGCCGGGGGCGACTGGACCGGCTACTGGGGCAAGCAGGGCCCCGAACTCCTCGACCACCGCCTCGACTTGTACGCCGAGGAGCAGCGGATGGTCTTCGGGGCGGGCACCTACCGGGCGTTCGCCGCGATGCTGGCGTCGAGCACCGAGGACTCCGATGTACGCGACCCCTGGGTCACGCGGATGCGGAACATGCCGGCCACGGTGGTGTCGACCACCCTGGAAGGCCCCCTGGACTGGCCGGACGCACAGCTGGTGCGCGGCGACGCCGTCGAGGTCGTGGCCCGGCTGAAGGAGGAGTCCGCGGTGCCGCTGCGCTCGCACGGCAGCCTGTCGATGAACCGGGCGCTGATGGCCGCCGGGCTCGTCGACCGCGTCCAGGTCACGCTCTTCCCCGCGATCACCGGCCGGACCGGACTCGACCCGATCTTCCGGGGCGCGGCCGACTTCGACCTCGAACTGCTCGACCACCGCACCCTCGACGGCCGCATCCAGGAGCTGGTCTACCGGCCGACCCTGCACACCTGAACCGCTCCACGCGCGCCCCGCCTAGGGCCTGTCTTCACACTCCCCTCTGCGTCGCGACGCCTGGCACGCACTCTCGCCGCACCGGGCACAAGGCCAAGTACGTCCAGTACGAGACCTTGCACCCGGCACACCGAGAGCACGCACCAGACGCCGCAACGCCGCCCTCCGGGCGACGAGGGGAGTGTAAAGACAGGCCCTAGCAGGTCCCCCGCCCCGGCGCAATCGCCTGGCGTACGGAATCGGGGCGCGCGGTTCCGGGGGAACGCTCATCCGGCGACTAGGAAGCCGCGTTACCGCCGGATACCTTCCTCCGAGACCACCAGTGTGTTCCAGTTCACTCACCCCGGGGGACCCATGCCCAGGAAGTCCGTACGGCTGCCGGCCGCCGCCGTCGTCACCGCCCTCGCCGCGGGCATCGCCCCCGCCGCCACGGCGGAGGCGGCGCCCGAAGCCGCCGCGGCCACGGCGAAGGACGCCTTCTACCGCTACGACGGCGGCAAGCCGCTCTCCTCGTACCGGCCCGGAGACGTCCTGAAGAAGCGGACGCTGACCTATCACGTGGTGGGCATCCCCACGCCGGTCAAGGCGATCCAGCTGCTCTACCGCTCGACCGACGCGCTCGGCCGCCCCGCCGCCAATGTCACCACCGTGGTGCGCAGCATCAAGGGCGACTCCACCAAGGCGGTCTCGTACCAGTCCTTCTACGACTCCCTCAACCCGGAGGACGCGCCGTCCCGGGCCATCGCGGGCGATGTCCGGCTCGGCGGGCTCATCGCCAACGCCGAGAACATCTTCCTGGCGCCGCTGCTGCTCCAGGGCTACAACGTGATCATCCCGGACACCGAGGGGCAGCGGGCCGACTTCGCCGCCGGACCGGAGTACGGGGCCAACACCCTGGACTCGATCCGCGCCTCGACCCGCGCGGAGGCCGGGGCCGGGATGGACGCCGCGACCCGGGTCGGCCTGATCGGCTACTCCGGCGGCGCCATCGCCACCAACTGGGCGGCGGCCCGGGCCCCCGAGTACGCGCCGGACGTCAACAAGCGCCTGGTGGGCTTCACCGAGGGCGGACTGCTCGTCGCCCCGGCGCACAACCTGAAGTACGTGAGCGGCTCCCTGGTCTGGTCCGGGGTCATCCCGATGGCGATCATCGGCGTCGCCCGCTCGTACGACATCGACCTCAAGAAATACATGAGCCCCTACGGCGTCGAGGTCTACGAGAAGCTGGAGGACGGCAGCCTCCTCGACGCCCTGGGCCACTACCCCGGGCTGACCTGGAAGAAGCTGGCGAAGCCGGAGTACGCCGACCCGAACTCGGTGCCGGAGTTCGTCACGGCGGTGAACAAGGTCAACCTCGGCTCGGCCGCCACCCCGACCGTCCCCGGGCACATCGCGCAGGGCGTCGGCGGCGTCACCGAGGGGACCCTCGGCAATCCCGAGGGCATCGGCAGGGGCGACGGGGTCATGGTCGCCGGGGACGTGCGGGCGCTCGCCCGGCAGTACTGCGCCACCGGCAACGACTCCATCCGCTACCAGCAGTACGGCCTGCTCAGCCATCTCCCGAGCGCCGCGGTCTGGGCGCCGGGCGCGCTCGGCTGGCTCAACGACCGGTTCGCGGGCAAGAAGGCACCCTCCGACTGCGGCCGCATCCCCGCGGGCAACTCCCTGGAGCCGGAGCGGCCCACCTCCGGGTCGTGACGACCGGACCGCGGAGCCCGGTCCCGTGACCGCCGGGTCCTGACCGGGAGAGCACCGAGGCCGGGCCCCGGCGGTTCGCGGGGCCCGGCCTCGGTGCTCTCCCGGGTGCGGCGACCGTCAGGAGGTCGCCACCGCGAAGACGTGCAGGTCACCGCCCTGGGTCGACTCCGGCAGCGTCACGCTCACCAACCGCGCGCCCGGGCGCAGCGGGATCGGGGCGGTGGCGAAGACATAGGTGTCCACCGGCTCGGTGGTACCGCCCTCGACCGTCCGGTACGGGGTGTGCACCGCCTTCACATTCCCGTACGAGGGCTCCTCGCTGCCGCCGCCCAGGGTCCAGTCGCTGAAGCCGAACTCGGCCTTCTCGGTGCTGCCGTCCGCGTAGGTGAGGGTGAGGCTTCCGCTGCTCGGGCCGGAGGCGGCGCTGCCGAGCAGCCCGAGCCGGGTGGCACCGGCGGAGCCGGCCGAGAGGTCCAACACCTGTTCGCCGCCGCCCACTTGGACGTTGTCCGGCGAACCGGGCTTCACCTGGGGCCAGTTGAAGTCGAAGCCGCCGGCCGTGACCTTCCCGCCGGGCACCGCGCCCGCCGCGGCGAGGGCCTTGGCGGAGTAACTCCAGCCGCCGCCGTCGAAGTTGCCGGTGGGCTCGGTGTCGTCGGCGGAGATGCCGGTGTTGTTGACCAGCCAGCTGAGGGTGCCGCGCTGACCGACCGTCACCGAGAGCCAGGCCTTCGGGACGCTGCCGCCCTGCGCCGAGGACACCGTCAACGGCACCTTGTAAAGCCCGGGTTGAGTGCCCGCCGCCGCGGTGACCGAGAGCTTCGCGGTGGCACTCCCCCGCTTCGGCACGGTCAGGGCGCCCCGGCTCGGGGACACCCGGATCCCCTCCGGCGGCTTCGCGGACCAGCGGACCGGGACTCGCCGGTCGCGCAGCGTGGAGACCTCCAGGGCGGCCCGTACCGAGGTGCCGGGCTCGGCCTTGACCTGGTCGGGCACGGTCCCGGCGAAGAACGGCGACTCCCCGGTACGGAAGGAGGGCGGCGCGTCCCGCGGGTCGCTGCCCCAGGAGGTGTCGGGGCTGCCGCCGAGGGTGTAGTCCAGGGTGCCGCCGTGCTCCACGAAGGAGGCGGGGACCCAAGGCCGGTCGGAGGAGCGGCCGTTGACCTCGACGCCGTGGATGTAGATGTTCTCCGCGGAGGCCCCCGGAGCCCGGACGGTGATCTTCTTGCCGCCTCCGGTGTGCACGACCGCCCGCGGGAACACGGGGCTGGAGAGCACCAGGTCGGCGCGGCTGGGGACCTGCGGGTACATCCCGAGCGCCGAGAAGACGTACCAGGCGGACATGGTGCCCGCGTCGTCGTTGCCGGGGATGCCGCCCGGGCCGGTGGTCCACAGCTGGTCCAGCTCGGCGCGGACGGTCTCCTGGGTCTTGTAGGGGGCGCCCAAGTAGTCGTAGAGGTAAGGGGCGTTGATGTCGGGTTCGTTGGTGGGGTCGTAGCGCGTGGGGTCCTCGGCGGAGAAGTCGAACTTCCCGTCCGGGGTGCGGAAGAAGGCGTCCAGGCGTTCGGTGGTCCGCTTCCGGCCGCCCATGGCCTCGGCCAGCCCGGCGACGTCCGAGTAGACCATCCAGGAGTAGCGCGCGCTGGTGCCCTCCACGAAGCCCTGCTCGGTGGCCGGGTCGAAGGACGCGCCCGCCCAGGAGCCGTCCGCCTTGCGGTCGCGCATATAGCCGCCCTCGGGGGTGGCGCCCGGGTCGAAGACCTTGGTCCAGTTCCCGGCCCGCTTCAGGAAGGTCCGCCGGGTGGCGAAGTCACCGGTCTCGCCCGCGAGTTCGGCGAGGGCGAAGTCCGCGGCGCTGTCCTCCAGGGTCTCGGCGGCGCCGCCCCAGCAGTGGCAGTCGTCGGCGGGGACGTAGCCGTTCGCCAAGTACTTGTCCAGGGACGGGCGTTGGCCGACGCACTCGACATTGCAGCCCGCGTCGCTGGAGTCGTTGGCGGTGGGCACGGTGGCCTCGTGCACCAGCGAGGAGAGGGCGCCCTTCACATCGAAGTCCCGGGCGCCGAAGGCGTACATCCCGGCGAGCGCGGGCGCCGAGGGGTCCCCGCTCATCACGCTGGTCTTGCCGTGCTGGAGCAGCCAGCGGTCCCACTCGCCGCCGCGCTGCCGGGCGTAGTTGAAGAGCGACTGCGCATAGTCGCTCGCGGCCTTCGGCTGGAGCAGCGCGAGCAACTGCACCTGGCTGCGGTACTGGTCCCAGCCGGAGAAGGTGCCGTACTGGGCGTGCTGACCCCTCGTCAGGCGGTGGGTGCGGCCGTCGGCGCCCCGGTACCGGCCGCCCGTATCGCTGGTGAGGGTCGGCTCCAGCATCGCGTGGTAGAGCGCGGTGTAGAAGGTGGTGCGCTGCTCGCGGGTGCCGCCGCCGACCTGGACCCGGCCGAGGGCCCGCCGCCACTGCTCCCGGGCGGCCGACCGCACCGCCCCGAAGCTCCGCGAACTCGGGTTCTCCGCGCGGAGGTTGGCCTCGGCGCCCGCCGCGCTGACGTAGGAGATCGCGACCCGGGCCCGTACCTGCCGGGTGCCTTCCGGGAAGGTGACGTACGCGCCCGAGCCCTTGCCCGCTACCGGCCTGCCGTTCTTGTCGAAGCCGGTGCCGCCGCGCGCCGCGTCGGTGCCGGGGCGCAGCTTCTCGTCCTGCCAGGTACCGGAGGCGGCGAAGGGCCGGTCGAAGCGGACGGTGAAGTGCAGGGTGTAGAGCTTCCTGCGGTTGTTCTCGCTCTGCGGCCCGCAGAAGTTGCCCGCGTCGACGGAGCCGGTCACGGTACGGCGCCCGGCGTCCACCTTCACCTGTGAACCGGTGCTGCCCGTCTCGGAGTTGGAGGTACGGAAGAGCATGCTCGCGGGCTTGTCCGCGGGGAAGCCGAAGCGTCCCGAGCCGGTACGCGCGGTGGTGGTCAGCTCCGCGCTCGCCCCGCTGTCCAGGCCGACCTTGTAGTACCCGGCGGCCGCCTTCTCGTTCCGGTGCGAGAAGGTGCTCGCGTAGACCTCGTCCTCGGTGTCCGCGCTCGGCGAGGAGGTCACCTCACCGACGTGCGGCATGATCGGGATGTCCCCGTTGGCCCCCGAACACCCCACCCCGCTCAGGTGCGTGAGGCTGAAGCCCCGGATCCGCGTCGCGTCGTACTGGTACCCGCCGGGCGCGGGCGTCGCCACCTGACTCCCCTTCGAGTTCTGCGGACTCCAGGCCAGCATCCCGAAGGGGACCACCGCGCCGGGGTAGGTGTTGCCGAGGTTGGCGCTGCCGATCAGGGGGTCTACGTAGGGGACGGGGTCGGTGGTCAGCTTCTCGGCCGCCGGGGCCGAGGGGGTCGCCGCGGTGGCCGCGGGGGCGGTGAGACCGGCGGCTGCGAGGGCGGTGGCGGCCGCCAGGGCGGCGAGGGCCAGGCGCCCGCGGGGGCGGCCGGGCGGGGCGGGGGACGTGTCCGGCCTGGTGGATCTGTACGACACCATTGCTGCCCTTCCTGCGTACGGGTGGGGGGCGGGGCGGTGAACTGTCCGGCCGTTGCGCGCACTTGACCAGACAACGTTGTCAGAATCTGCCGGTAGATGCTTCTGGGCGCGGGCGGGGCTGTCAAGGGTTTGGACGGGGGTCCGCCCGACGCCGGGGCCGCCCCACGCCTCCTTCGCGTCGGGCGGCCCCCGCCACCTGCCTCCCGACCTCAGCCCGTGGCGGCCGTCGTCGCCCGGTGGAGGGTGTCGACGATGCGGTCGATCTGGGCCGCGTTCACGATCAGCGGCGGGGCGACGGCGAGGACCGGGCCCTCGCTGCGGACGATCACCCCGGCGCGCAGGCAGCCCAGCATCACCTGGGTGGCGCGGTCGAAGGTGTCGAACTCGATGCCCGCAAAGAGGCCGACGCCGCGGACGTCGCTGACGCCCTCCAGGTCCTTGAGCCGGTCGGTGAGGCCGCCGCAGAGGCGTTCGCCCATGGCGGCGGCGTGCTCGATCAGGCCCTCCTCCTCGATGGTCTCCAGGACGGCCAGCGAGACCGCCGCGCCCAGGGCGTGCCCGCTGGTGGTGTGGCCGTGCCGCAGGCCGCCGAGCATCGGGTCGGCGGCGAAGGCCTCGGCGATCTCCGCGGTGGTCGTGACGGCGGCGAAGGGCACGTATCCGGCGGCGAGTCCCTTGCCCAGGGTGAGCAGGTCGGGGCGGATGCCCTCGCGGCGGTGCGCGAACCACTCGCCGGTGCGGCCGAAGCCGGTGGTCACCTCGTCGACGACGAGCAGGACCCCGTGCCGGTCGCAGATCTCCCGGACGGCGCGCAGATATCCGGCGGGCAGCGGGCGGATGCCGCCGACGCCGAGGACCGGCTCCACGAAGAAGGCGGCGACGTTCTCCGCGCCCTGGGCGAGGATCGCCTCCTCCAGGGCCTCCGCGCCGGGCCGGACCTCGCCCCGGTCGCGCACGGTCGAGCCGGGGGTGGGCACCCGTACGAAGCCCTCGGGCAGCGGGCCGCAGCCCGTCCAGGCGAGCGGGGAACCGGACATCGCGGCGGCGGCGAGGGTGGTGCCGTGGTAGCTGTCGGCGAGCGAGAGCACCGTGGTGCGCTGCGGCTGGCCGCGCAGGGCGTGGTACATCCGCACGATGCGGATGGCCGCCTCGGTGGCCTCCGAACCGGAGTTGCAGAACAGGGTGCGCCCGTCCGGCTCGCCGAGCAGTTCGGCCAGCCGGGCCGCGAGCCGCACCGCGGGCTCGTTGGACGAGCCGAGCAGGGCGTACGTCATGAGCTTGCCGGCCTGCTCGGTCAGGGCGGCCACCACCCGCGGGTGGCTGTAGCCGAGCGTGGCGTTGAACTGGCCGCTGCGCCCGTCCAGATAGGTGTTGCCGTGCGCGTCGGTGACCTCGACCCCGCTGCCCTCGACCAGCACCAGCTGGTCGCCGACGCCGTACGGGGTCCAGGGGTGCAGCAGGTGGCGGCGGTCGAGCTCGGCCAGTTCCTCTCCGGCGGGGCGCGGCGCGGTGGGTGCGGGCGGGGTGTCGGTCATCGGCGGGCTCCAGAGGGGTGGCGGTCGGGCGGGTGGCGGCGGGGGCTACCAGCGCACGGCGGCAGCGGCGGCGAAGTCCCCGGCGTGCGCGAAGCCGGAGAGCACGACGAGGTCGCCCTTGCGGAGGCTCCCCTCGTCGCGGGCGTGGGTCAGCGTCACCGGGATGCCCGCGCCGAAGAGGTTGCCGTAGCGGTCGAAGGTGTCCGGGTGGCGTTCCGGCTTGAGACCGAGGTCCTGGCGCCAGTTGCTGAGGAACATCCGGTTCGGCTGGTTGGTGACGAGGAGGTCGATGTCGGTGGTGGGGGTGCCGAGGCGCTCGCACAGCTCCCTGGTCACCTGCGGGACGAGCTGGTTGCCCCGCGCGACGATCTGCTCGACCTTGCTGTCGGTGAAGCCGATGTCGATCTCGCCCTCGCCGGGCTCCCAGTATTTGCGGGTGTCCGCGGAGAGGCTCATGTCGTTGGCGTACTCGACCCCGTGGTGGGTCACCACGTCCAGGATCGGCGACTCGTCGCCCGCCGTGAGGTAGCCGACGCCGCAGCCGTCGCCGGGCACCGGGGCGTGCTTGCGGCCGCGGACGCCGGGGCGGGCGAAGACCTGGCCGGCCATGTTCTGCACACAGCAGATCAGCGCGGTGCGGGCCTGGCCCGAGGCGATGAGGGCCCGGCCGATCTTCATCAGGTGGACGAAGGCGGCGCAGCCGCTGTTGTGCACGTCGATGATCCACTCGGGCACCGGGTCGAGCCCGAGCCGGGCCGCGATGTCGGCGCCCGCCCCGGTGAACGCCCTGTCCGGCAGCGCGACATTGGTGAGCAGCACGTCCAGCGGCCCGTCGCCGCGCGCGCGGCGGCGCTCCAGAAGCGGTCCGGCCGCCGCCACCGCCATGTCGGTGGCGCTCTCCTCGGGTGCGGCGTGCCGCCGGGCGAGCGGCGGTCCGAACATCGCGCCCTCGGAGTCCTGCGCGCTCCCGCCCGTGTAGAACTCGGTGCCGACGCTGCGCTCGGGCAGGTAGCTGTCCACGTCGACCAGGCTGACCGGGATCACGCGGCGGCCTCCGGACCGGGGGCGACCGCGAGGGGCAGGCCCCGGCCGCTGCGGTACTCCAGGATGCGCTTGAGGTTCTCCAGCTCGATGCGGTGGCCGGCGTAGAAGAGGGGCCACAGGTCGCCGACCCAGATCCGCTCCGGGTCCGGGGACAGCTCGGGGTAGGGGTTCTTGTCGTAGTTCGGGTGGTGGCAGTTGGTCCACAGGACCACCGAGCCCGGCTTGCCGAGCACCTGCTCGGCGGGGACGATCCGGAAGAGGTAGATCATCCAGAGTTCCTCGCCCTGGTCCCAGGCGCAGTGGTAGTCCAGCGTCAGCGCCTCGCGGTTGGGCTCGATCCGCATATAGATCCTGGTGTTCTCGGCCAGGGTGTCCCAGCCGACGAACAGCCCCGGCTCGCCCGCGGGTTCGAAGGCGCGGGTGCTGACGGAGTACTCGTCCAGGGTGTTGATGTCCGAGAGGTAGTCGAAGACGTCCTCGGGCGGGCAGTCGATGTACTGCTGGATGGTGCAGTAGTCGCCGTACACCTCCTCGTGCGGGTACGCGGTGCGGGTCATCCCGGTGGCCCGCGCGAGGATGTCCGGCACGCTGTGCGTCTCGCACCGGACGAGCCCGGGGATGTCAGCCAACTGGTGTGACGCGGTCGTCATCATGTGCTCCTGAAGAGGTGGCGCGGTCGTCGATCAGCTTGAGGAACGGCAGGAACGGGGGCAGTTCGTCCGGGTCGGCCTCGACGCAGACCAGCGCGGGGCCGGTGCGCTCGTTCGCGGCGAGCAGGGCGCGGCGCAGTTCCTCGGCGGTGGTCGCGGTGGCGGTGCGCAGCGAGGGGAACATCGCGCCCACCCCGGCCGCGAGGTCGGCGGGCCGGAAGGTGTTGTACGAGTAGTCGGCCGCGTAGAGCAGTTGCTCCCGGGTCACGCACATCGCGTGCGCGTTGTTGTTGAACACCACGAAGGTGACGGGCAGTTGGTGTTCGACGGCGGTGTGCAGCTCCATGCCGTGCGCGTAGAAGCCGCCGTCGCCGGAGAGTACGTAGGCGCGCCGGCCGGTGCCGAAGGCGGCGCCGATCCCGGCGCCGAAGCTGTGCCCCATGCCGCCCATGCCGAGGGCGAGGACGAACTGGCCCTCGCGCGGCACGCTCAGATGGTGGATCACCGCCGAGCTGGCGTTCCCGGCGTCGGAGACCACGGTGGCGCCGTCCGGGAGCGCGGACTCGATGGCCCGCACCGCGTCGTCCAGGCGCACCCCGGGGGAGTCGGGGCGCGGTGCCACCAGGTACTCCGGTCCGCCGGACGGCGGTCCCCCGGGCCCGCGGTCGGGCAGCGCGGCCAAGGCCTCGGCGGCGGCGCGCAGTTCGGTGCGCAGATCGCCGTCGACATGGACGACCGGTGCGTCCGCGCGGAGCGCCCCGGGGTAGGGCGCTTCGGGGTCGAAGCAGACCAGGGGGGTGGCGTCGAGGGCCGCTTCGAGTCCGGCCCGCGCCATCACCGGCAGCCGGGTGCCCACCAGGACGCACAGGGCCGCCCGCTCCAACTGCCGCCGCACCGTGGGGTGTCCGATGGTTCCGGCGACGCCCGCGTACCGGGAATCGCCGTTGTCGAAGGCGTCCTTGGCCTCCGGGGTCACGGCCACCGAAGCTCCCAGGAGCCGGGCCAGTTCGGCGAGTTCGGCCCGGGCCCCGGCGCGGCCGACGCCGTCCCCGGCGATCACCAGGACCCCGGCCCCGCTCGCGGCGGCGCCGGTGAGCATCCGTGCCGCGGCCGTCCGGTTGCCCGCCGCCGCGGCGGGCCGGTCCGGCTCGGCCAACAGCTGGTCCAGGGAAGGCAGTTGGTCCACGGTGGCCTGCTGCACGTCCTTGGGCAGCAGCAGTACGGCCGGTCCCCGGCACGGGCCGCGGGTCGCGGCGACGGCCTCGGCGAGCAGCTTGCCGATGTCCGCCGGGTCGTCGACCCGGGCGCAGAAGCGGGTGAGGGGCCTGAAGAGGTCGACCGCGTCGAAGGTGCCGGCGAGGCCGCTGGAGTCCTGGAAGGCCCCGCGGCCCTCCAGGGGGCGGGGCGGCTGGCCGACGAGGGCGAGGGTGGGGATGCGCGCGGCGTACGCCTCCGCGAGGCCCGGGACCAGGTTCATCGCGCCGGCGCCCGAGGTGGCCATGGCCACGCCGAGGCGGCCGGAGGTGCGGTGGTAGCCCTCGGCCATGGTGGCGGCGGAGAACTCGTGTTTGGCGACGACCGCCGTGACCCGCCCGCCGGAGAGGTGGGCGGCGTCGTAGAGATCCTCGATGTTCGCGCCGCCCACTCCGAAGACGTGGTCGGTTCCCTGGTCGGCCAGGGAGGAGATGACGTAATCGGCGACGCGTGGGGGACCTTTTCGCATGACGTCTCCCTTGAGGCTCCGAAGACCGGGCCCGTGAACGTACTGTGCTATTCCTTCCGGTGTTTCTCGGAAAGAGCCGGACATCGCGCCGGAGCGCCGTGGAAGACAGCGGGAAGCGGTCCTCGGCGGCGGGCCGGGCAATGCACAACCTAGCCCGGGAGAGGGGCGCCCAAATGGTCCCGGGCGACCGGTCTGCAAGTTTCACTAGTGTTCCCCGCGGCCCCGATCCGCCGGGAACCGGCGCCCGGCGGCGGGCCCCGTCGCGGGCTTTCGGCCGGTCAGGGGCGGCCGGAGACCGGCAGCAGGGGTCAGTGGTTCGCGGCGTGCTCCCCGCGCGGGGTGCCCGGCCGCCTACCGCAAGCCGTTCCCTTTCCCGCACGCGTGGGCATTCCCGCACGCATCGGCAGGGATATCCCGATTCCCCGGGCAGCTGCCGGACCGATTCCCCCTCGAAACCGCGGACTCGATTCCCGGGCGGTCTGCCGAAGAGCCTTCCTTCCCCGTCCGGTGGACAAAGAAGGCCGCCCTTCCTCATTCTCCGGCAGCGGCCGGGGAATTCCTCGGCCGCGGCCGGGCTACTCCCCCGCGTCCAGCAGGAGTTCGGCGAGCCCCTGCCGGGTGGCCGCGAGGATCACCCGGTCCTGGGGGCGCAGTACGTACCCGGCGGGCGGGTCCCACAGCAGCCGGGGCTCGCGGGCGGTGCCGTGCGGGGTCTCGGGGCGGGACGGGGCCTCCTCGGCCTCGGTGTCCAGGGCGAGGACCCGCCAGACGCCGGGCCGGAAGACCTGGCCGACGGTGCGCTCGCTGAGCTGGTGGTGGGCGCCCGCCTGGAGGTCGGCGAAGAGCAGTACCCGGCGCTCCACCGGCATGGCGCCCAGGATCTGACGGCCCATCATGGCGCTGGCGAAGGCGGGCGCGGCCAGGGTGGTCACGCTGCGGCTGCGGGTCAGGCCCTCGGGGTGGGCGGCGCGCAGGGTGCGGTAGACGGCGGTGGCGAAGCGGTCGTCGTACAGGCGCAGGGCGACCTTGAGGTCGGGCTTGACCCCGCGGGCGTACAGGACGGCTTCCAGGTTGGTGGTGTCGGAGCTGGTCAGGGCGAGCAGGGCGGCGGCGCGGTGCACCTTCGCCGCCTCCAGTACGCCCTCCTCGGTGACGTCGCCGAGCACGGTGGGCACCCGCAGTCTGCGGGCCAGCGGCACCCCGCGCGCCTCGGGGTCCTCCTCCACGCAGACCACCGGGATGTCGAGTTCGCGCAGCCGTCCGAGGACCCGGCTGCCGATCTTGCCGAGGCCGAGCAGGACGACATGGCCGGACAGGCCGCGCGGCGGGCGGCGCAGCGCGTAGGCGGTGCGGAAGGTGCCGAGCCCCTCCAGGACCGCGGCCACAAGGACCGGCAGCAGGAGCAGTCCGACGAAGCCGGAGAGGAGTTGCAGGATCTGGCGGCTGACCGGCTCGCCGTCCGCGGGGTCGCCGATGGCGAGCAGGTCGAGCAGGGACAAGTAGGCGGCGTGCAGGGGGTGTTCACCGGTGGTGAGCCAGCCCGCCACGCCGAGGGCGACGACCAGGAGGAGGATCGCGGCCAGCGACCAGTTCAGGCGCCGGGAGAGCAGCGAGGAGATCGGGGCAGCCAGGCTCACCAGGCGCTGCGGGCGGGAGCGCCTGGCGGCCGGGGCGGCGACGGTGTCCAGGACCACGGCGGCCCGCCCGCGCGCCCGGGCCACCGTCTCCTCGTCCGGCAGCAGCAGCGGGCCCTCGGTGCCGCTGCTGTCGGAGCCCTCGCTGCCCGCGGGGTCGCCCGCCGTGGAGGAGAGCAGGGCGAGGGTGCACAGGCCCTGCCCGGCACTTTCGTCCTGGTCGGCGGGGGTGCGTT
Organism: Streptomyces physcomitrii; assembly: GCF_012273655.1. Lineage (GTDB taxonomy): Bacteria > Actinomycetota > Actinomycetes > Streptomycetales > Streptomycetaceae > Streptomyces > Streptomyces physcomitrii. The sequence goes on from NZ_JAAWWP010000018.1 coordinate 103,879, forward strand.
CGACGGCGCGCAGCAGCAGCCCGTCGGCCTGGACGATCTTGCGGGTGCCGGCGACGGCGGTGGCCGCGAGCGCCGGGGCGGCGGTGTCGGCGTCGGAGAGGACGGTGGTGGTGGCGTCCAGGGCCTCGGCGTCCAGGCTCGGGTCGCCGAGCACGGCGGCCTGGTCGAGGACCTCCTCCAGATGGCTGCCGAGCTTGCGGTTGTACATCCGGATGACCAGGCGCAGCCGGGGGTTGAGGCGGCGGGCCCGCAGCGCGGTGTGGATGTTCAGCTCGTCGTCCTCGAAGACCAGCGCCAGCGCGCTCGCCTCCTCCACGCCGAGCCGTACCAGGAGGGCGTCGTCCACGGTGGGCGCCACCAGGACCTGCGCCTCGGCGGTGGGCACCGGCCGGGCCGCCCCGCGCTGCCCGCCGCCCTGCCGCGGCACGCCCTCGCGGGCGCCGGGGCCGCCCTGCGGCTCGTGCCCCGAGGCATCCGCCGGGCCCGAACTCCCGTGTCCCGCGTGGCCGTTCGCCGGTGCGGCGGTGCCGCGGGCCATCGCCGTGGTCATCCGGCCGAGCAGCGCCGCCGCCCGGCCCGCCGCGCCGCCGCCCGCGAATCCGCGTTCGCGCGCGCCCTCGCCGGGCAGCGCGGTGTCGGTGGCGACGACGACGGTGGTCCGCACCCGGTAGACCTCGGCCAGCTCGGTGCCGAGCCGGTGCGCGAGCGCGTCGTCCCCGCAGACGATCATGCCGGGCGCCTCGGGCGGCGGCTGCGGGCGGAAGGCCGTCCGCCCCCACTCGGAGGCCGTCCGGGCACGCTCGGAGGGCGCCCGCCCGCGTTCGGGTGCCGTGCGTCCTCGCTCGGAAGCCATGCGTCCTCTCCTGGTACGGGGCCGTACGGTCCCCTGAACCTACCTTCCGGGAGCGGGAGTTGACGGGACGAGGCGGGCAGGCCGACGACGGGGGCACCGAAGGCCGGGGGGCGGCATGCGCCGCAGCACTCAACTGCCCGTGAGGATCACGAGTCGCCCCGTCGCCCGGGTCATCGCCACATAGCGGTCGACCGCGCCCTCGATGCCCTCGCCGAACTTCTCCGGGTCGACGAGGACGACGAGGTCGAACTCAAGTCCCTTCGCCAGTACGGGAGTCAGCGAGCGCACCCGGTCGCTTCCGCGGAAGCCGGGGTCGCCGATGACACAGGCGGTGCCGTCGGGGTGCGCCGCGAGCCAGGTGCCGAGGACGGTGTCCCGTTCCGCGCGGGAGCCGCGCACGACGGGGACGCCGCCGCTGCGGATCGAGGTGGGCACATTGGCGTCCGGTAGCACGGCTCGGATGACCGGCTCGGCCTCCGCCATGATCTCCTCCGGTGTGCGGTAGTTGACGCTCAGCGAGGTCAGGCCGATCCGGTCGAAGCCGACCCGGGCGAGGCGTTCGGCCCAGGTTTCGGTGAAGCCGTGCCGGGCCTGGGCGCGGTCCCCGACGATGGTGAAGCTCCGGGAGGGGCAGCGCAGCAGCAGCATCTGCCACTCGGCGTCGGTGAGTTCCTGCGCCTCGTCGACCACGATGTGCGCGAACGGCCCGGCGAGCGGCTCCGGTTCGGCCCCGGGCAGCCCGCTCTCGTCGACCAGGGTGTCCTGGAGGTCCTGCCCGAGCAGCATGGTCACCGCGCCCTCGCCGTCGGCATCGGCCGCGACCGCGTCGCTGATGACATCGGCCATCCGCGCGCGCTGCGCGGCGAGCGAGGCGCGCTGCCGCCGCCTGCGCACCGGCGCCTCGGGGTCGCCGAGCCGCTGCCGGGCCGCGTCCAGGAGCGGCAGGTCGGACACCGTCCAGGCCGCGCCCTCCGGACGCCGCAGCCTGCGTACCTCCTCGGGGGCGAGCCAGGGCGCGCACATCCGCAGATAGGCGGGCACCGTCCACAGGTCCCCGACCAGGTCGGCCGGGTCGAGCAGCGGCCAGGCGCGGTGCAGGGCGGTCACCAACTCCCGGTGGTGGGTGAGGAATCGGTGCAGCAGCTCGGTCGGCACCTGCTCGTCGTGACGGTCCGTCAGAATGGTGAGCAGTTCCTCCCAGACCTGGTCCTGGGCGTCGTTGTGCGGGGTGCCCGACTCGGCCGCCTCGAAGGCCGCGGCCCAGTCCTCGGGGCCGAGCCGGACCTCGGACCAGGGGGTGGTGACCGTCAGCGCCTCGGTGGGCGGCTCCTCGTAGAACCGTACGGCCGTCTCGACGGCCCGCACCATGTCCGCGGCGGACTTCAGCCGGGCCACCTCCGGGTCGGACTCCTCCACCGCCTCGGCACCCTCGGGCACCAGGTCCCGCAGGGTGCAGGTCCGCACGCCCTCCTCGCCGAGGCTCGGCAGCACATCGGCGACATAGCCCAGGTACGGCTGGTGCGGGCCGACGAAGAGCACTCCGCCGCGGCGGTGGCCGAGGCGGGGGTCGGCGTAGAGCAGATAGGCCGAGCGGTGCAGGGCGACCACGGTCTTGCCGGTGCCGGGGCCGCCGTCCACCACGAGGGCGCCCTGCGAACCGGCCCGGATGATGGCGTCCTGGTCGGCCTGGATGGTGCCGAGCACATCCCGCATCCGGGCCGAACGGTGGCCGCCCAGACTGGCGATGAAGGCGGACTGGTCGTCCAGCGCGGCATGCCCGGCGAAGCCCTCGGCGGTGAAGACCTCGTCCCAGTAGTCGCTGATCCGACCGCCGGTCCAGCGGTATCTGCGGCGGCTGGCCAGGCCCATCGGGCGGGCGTGGGTGGCCCCGAAGAAGGGCTCGGCGGCCGGGGAGCGCCAGTCCACCAGGAGCCGCCGGCCCGCGCTGTCCTTCAGGCCGAGCCGCCCCACGTACACCGGTGCGGAGCCGTCCGCCGCGACCATGTGCCCGAGGCACAGGTCGAGACCGAAGCGGCGCAGCGCGCGCAGCCGTCCGCTGAGCCGGTGGACCTCCACATCCCGGTCCATCGCCTGCCGCCCCGCGCCCCCGGGCGCCCTCAGCTCGGCGGCGAGCTGCTCGGACAGTTCGCCGATGGACTCCGCCAGGCAGGCCTCGACGGCCGCGAAGTGCTCCTCGTCACGGGCGATCAGCGCCGGATCGGCCTTGGCCGCGAGCCGCTCGGGAAGCTCGAAGGCGCTGGTACGGGCGCCGGTGGAGGTGGTGGCGGCAGTGGGGCGGGGCGGGGGTTTCACTGGTACAGCTCCGTTCTGGGGGCCGCGGGGGCCGGGGGTGTTTCACGTGCGGGTGGGGCGGGAGGGCTTCGCGGGTTCGCCCGCAAGTGCAGGCATCGCGGGTGGACTTGACCGGCGCGTCATCGCAAGTGGAGCCGCGGTGGGTGGACTTGGCGAGGTGTCTCAAGTGCAGTCAGGGCACGGGAGCCGGCCGGGGGCTTGGCCGTCAAGTACGGCCGTGGGATGGGGACTTGACCCGAAGACCCCAAGTGCGAATGCCATAGGGGGACTTGACGACAGGAACGTACGAGGCCGCGGCGCACACCGAGGATGTCCGCCGCACGCCTAGCAGCACCCGCCCCCTCAAGTCGCCGCTTCCAAGAGCAACTTGGCCGCCACCTCTGCTCCGTCCGTACGGATCGCACCCGCCAGGGCGGTCGCGCGTTCCCCAGTCTCGGGAGCGAGGGCGACCCGGAGTCCGGCCGACAGGGAGGCATAGGTGGGCGTCGGGCCCTCGTGGGCCGCGCCGATGCCGAGGGCGGCGACCCGGCCGGCCCAGTAGGGCTGGTCCGCGGCCTGGGGGACGACGACCTGGGGCGCACCGGCCCGGGTGGCCGCGGTGGTGGTGCCGGCGCCGCCGTGGTGGACGACGGCGGCGACCCGGGGGAAGAGCGCCTGGTGGTTGGCCTCGCCGAGGACGAAGCAGTCCGCCCGGTCCTCGCTGAGGTCCAGGTCCGCCCAGCCGCGCCCGAGCAGTACCCGGCGGCCCCGCGCGCGGACCGCCTCGACGGCCGCCCCGGCGACCTCCGCGGCGGTGCCGAGCGGCATGCTGCCGAAGCCGACGTAGACCGGCGGTTCCCCCGCGTCCAGGAAGGCCGTCAGCTCCTCCGGGAGCGGGCGCCGGTCCCGGGTGAGCCAGGCGCCGGTCTGGACGACGTCGAGGTCGGCCGGGAGCAGCCAGGGGTCGAGCACCGGGTCACTGGCCAGCCAGGGCCGCTCGCCGACGACGTAGTCCCGGACATGCGCCACCGGCGGCAGCCCGGAGGACTCCCGGTTGCTGTTGAGCGCCTCGCCGAAGAGCAGGTCGATGGTCTCGGCGTCCAGCTCCCACAGCGCCTTGTTGTCGGTCACCTCCGGCGGGAGGGGCCGCCCCGGATAGGCCAGCGGCGGGTGGTGCGGCGAGGGCAGGGTGAGCTGCTGGAAGGTCACCGAGACCGTGGGGACGCCCAGCTTCTCGGCCACCGAGAGCGCCCCGGCCGCGGCGGGCATCATGCCGGTCGCCATCAGCACGTCGGCGCCCTCGGCGGCCTCGGTGACCGCCTCGAACTGCCCGGCGATCAGCGCGGCCGCCCGCTGGGGCAGCCCGGCGGGCCCCGGTTTCGCCACGGTCAGCGCCCGCGCCGAGGGCCCGACCGGCACCAGCGGGGCGCCCGCCTCGGCCAGCCGCGCGGCGAAGACCTCGTCCGGCGGCGCGCACACCCGCACCTCCGCGCCCCGCTCCCGCAGCCGCGCCGCGAGCGCCACCAGGGGCTCCACATCTCCGCGCGACCCGTAGGTCGACAGCACCACACGCACTTCGTACTCCCGTTTCCGCAGGTCCTGGCTTCGGCCGCCAATCTTGCGGGACAACGGGGGCCTTGCCGCAAGCCCCCCAGTGCGCTATACGTTGAGAGTGGCAAGGAGTGGGTCTCCTCCTTTCGCCGCCCTTCCTCCCCTCCCCCGCCTGGGCTTCACCTTGCCTGCGGCTTGCCCTCGACTGCCCCGACGTGCTCCGTGCGACCTGGGGCAGCTCTGTGTACGGGGCAGCTCAGCTTCGGCCGCCCCGATCCACCGAACCGGCGATCCGGCGACCCGCAGGTCCGCTGGTCCGCCGGTCCCCGCTCAGGCCGCCCGTACCGCCGCCAACTGCTCGGCGAACGGCACCACTTGGAAGCCCTGCACGGACTCCGCTGGGAAGCCCTGCCCGGACTCCGCGCCGGATTCCCGCTCGGGGGCGGTAGCGCCCGGGGCCGCCGTGCCCGGCGCCGACTCCCGTACCAGCAGGGCGAGTTCACGGCCCGCCCGGTCGATGCGCTCCGCCAGGCCGTCGGCGCCCCAGTCCTGCGAGGCCGCGTAGACGCCGGTCGGCGCCACCACGGCCCGCAGGTGGGCGAAGAGCGGACGCAGGGCGTGCTCGACCACGAGGGAGTGGCGCGGGGTGCCGCCGGTGGCGCCGATGAGCACCGGCTTGCCGGTGAGCGCGTCCGGGTCGAGCACGTCGAAGAAGGACTTGAACAGCCCGCTGTACGAGGCCGAGAAGACCGGGGTCACCGCGATGATGCCGTCGGCCGAGGCCACCTTGTCGAGCGCCGCGCCCAGTTCGGGCCCGGGGAAGCCGGTGAGCAGGTGGTGGGCGAGGGGCACGGCGAGGTCGCGCAGTTCGACGGTCTCCCCCTCGACCGGGGCCGCGCCGTCCGGCCCGGTCCCCGCCGCGCGGCGCACCGCCTCGGCGAGCCGGTCGCCGAGCAGCCGGGTCGAGGAGGGCGAGCCGAGCCCGCCCGAGACCACGACGATCCTGGTCATGTGTTCTCCACCTCCGACTCCACGTTCCCGTTCGCGGACGCCCGCGCGCTCCCCGACGCCTGCCCGCTCACGGACAGCTCCGGCTCCCCGGCCGCCCGCGCCGCCCGCTCCCGCAGCAGCGAGGCGTGGGTCGGCGCCTCCGGCACCCCGGCGGGCCGGTCCTTGGCGAACTCCTTGCGCAGCACGGGGACGACCTCCTCGCCGAGCATGTCGATCTGCTCCAGGACGGTCTTCAGGGGCAGCCCCGCGTGGTCCACCAGGAACAGCTGCCGCTGGTAGTCGCCCGCGTAGTCGCGGAAGGAGAGCGTCTTCTCGACGACCTGCTCCGGCGAGCCGACCGTGAGCGGGGTCTGCGCCGAGAACTCCTCCAGGGAGGGGCCGCCGCCGTAGACCGGCGCCCGGTCGAAGTAGGGCCTGAACTCCCGTACCGCTTCCTGGGAGTTGCGGCGCATGAAGACCTGGCCGCCGAGTCCGACGACGGCCTGCTCGGGGGTGCCGTGCCCGTAGTGGGCCCAGCGCTCCCGGTAGAGCCGGACCATCTGGGCGGTGTGCTCCTTGGGCCAGAAGATGTTGTTGTGGAAGAAGCCGTCGCCGTAGTACGCGGCCTGCTCAGCGATCTCCGGCGAGCGGATCGAGCCGTGCCAGACGAAGGGCGGCACCCCGTCCAGGGGTCGCGGCGTCGCGGTGAACGACTGGAGCGGCGTACGGAACCTGCCCTCCCAGGTGACCACGTCCTCGCGCCACAGCCGGTGCAGCAGGGCGTAGTTCTCCACCGCGAGGTGGATCCCGTCGCGGATGTCCTTGCCGAACCAGGGGTAGACCGGGCCGGTGTTGCCGCGGCCCATCATCACGTCGACGCGCCCCTCGGCGAGGTGCTGGAGCATCGCGAAGTCCTCGGCGATCTTCACCGGGTCGTTGGTGGTGATCAGCGTGGTCGAGGTGGACAGGATCAGGTTCTCGGTGCGTGCCGCGATCCAGCCGAGCATGGTGGTGGGCGAGGACGGCACGAAGGGCGGGTTGTGGTGCTCGCCGGTCGCGAAGACGTCGAGGCCCGCCTCCTCGGCCTTCTGCGCGATGGTGACCATGGACTTGATGCGTTCGTGCTCGCTCGGCGTACGCCCGGTCACCGGGTCCGGTGTGACGTCGCCGACGCTGAAGATCCCGAACTGCATGACCGCTCACTTCCCAGATTGTTGACGATTCAACTACACCCTGGAACGGAGGCGCCCCCACGACTATTCCTGCCGACCGGCCGCCGCGGGGCCGGGACCGGAAAAGCGCCGGAACCGGTCCGCGCGACCGGCCCCGGCGCTCCTCCACCGCCGGGCGCGGACCGGCTCAGCCGCGGCTCCAGTGCGGGTCGCGGCCGGTCTCGGCGAGCAGCTTGTCCCACTCGGTGGCGTTGGCGGGCGCCTGCACGGCCGGTCCGAAGGCGCCCATGCTGCGGCCGGTCGGGCCGATCGCCGCCATGGTCTCGCGCAGCTCCCGTACCACTCCGAGGCCGCCCGGATCCGGTACGTAACCCTGCTCGGTCGCCCGGGCCAGGTCCCAGCCGTGCACGGCGAGGTCGAGCAGCGCCATCCGGCCGACGGTCGCGGCGGGCATCTCCAGGGAACCGGTGGTGCCCTCCTCGGCGCCGGGCTCGGCCCAGGCGGCGACCAGCCCCTCGCACTCGCGCGCGAAGTGCTCCCGCCAGTCCGGCCGGACACCGGCGTTGCCGGGGGTGGTGCCGAAGTCGGAGTCCTCCTTGCGGGCCAGCAGCTGGAACTGCTCCGACATCTGGATGAGGTGGTCGGTGAGTCGGCGTACGTCGTAGTCGGGGCAGGGTGTGGGGCGGCCGAGGTCCTCGTCGGCGATCCCGTGCACCACCCGGACGCAGTGGTCCGCAGCGGCGGCGAGGTAGTCGGCGATGCCCCGGCTGGGGGCGGAGAAGGACGGCATCTTCGGCAGGTCGCTCATGCCGACGACGGTACGAGCAGCGGGCGCCCCAGCCCCGGACAGACGCGACCGGGACCTGTCCGGCCGGCCCGCGGCACCCCCACGGCCCCACGGACAAGCGGCCGGAGTCCCGCTACTTCGCGTGCCGTACCGCGTAGATCATCACGAAGGCGACGATGTGGAGACCGAACAGGAAGTAGGCGAGGGCCCACCAGGCGTACCGCTCGTTGTGCTTCTGGTGCGCGCGCCGCGTCCGGGCCTGCGCCTCGGGCTCGGGGGCGTCGGCGCGGGAAGGGATATCGGCGCGGGCGGAGGCGTCGGCGCGCGCGGGAGCATCGGCCGCCGGATCCCGCTCCTCGCCCCCGGCCGGACCCGTGCCGCCGCCTCCCGTCCCGGTCACCGCGCTCACAGCTCCCGGTGGACCTTGCTGTTGGAGGCCTGGGCACGGGGGCGGACCACCAGGAGGTCGATGTTGACGTGGGAGGGGCGGTCGACGGCCCAGGTGATCGTCTCGGCGACGTCCTCGGCGGTCAGCGGCGCCGCGACACCCGCGTAGACCTTCTCGGCCTTCTCCTCGTCGCCGCCGAAGCGGGTCTTCGCGAACTCCTCGGTCTTCACCATCCCCGGCGCGACCTCGATCACCCGCACCGGCTGCCCGACGATCTCCAGGCGCAGTGTCTCGGCGAGGACGTGCTCGGCGTGCTTGGCGGCCACATAGCCCGCGCCGCCCTCGTAGGTGCCGTGCCCCGCGGTCGAGGTGAGGACGACCACGGTGCCGTCGCCGCTCGCGGTCAGGGCGGGCAGCAGGGCCTGGGTGACGTGCAGGGTGCCGAGCACATTGGTCTCGTACATCTGCCGCCACTGGGCGGGGTCGCCGGAGGCCACCGGGTCCGCGCCGAGGGCGCCGCCCGCGTTGTTGACCAGGACGTGGCAGGAGCCGAGCGAGCGGGCGAAGTCCTCGACGGCGCCGCGGTCGGTGACATCGAGCGGCTGGGCCACGGCCTCGGCGCCGGACTCCCGCAGCTCCGCGGCAAGCGCCTCGATGCGGTCCTTGCGGCGCGCGGTCAGCACCACCCGGAACCCGGCCGCGGCCAGCTGCCGCGCCGTCGCCGCCCCGATCCCGCTGCTCGCGCCGGTCACCACGGCGGTACGGGCGGAATCCTGCGCGGCGGTCATACGGTGCTCCTCGTCCGGCGGGGCGCCCTCGCTCGTACGGGCGCGCGATCCGCACCCAGGATAGGCGGGCGGCACCGGCGGACCGGGGGCGCGGGGGCCGGGGTGCCGGTTCTCACAGTGGCCGGGGCGCCGCCCTCACCGCGGTCAGGGCCCCGGGCGCCGCACCTCGCGCCACGGGTCCGCTCAACGCCCGCCGCGCGGCACGTACATGATCACGGCCATCCCGGCGAGGCAGATCAGCGCGCCGAGGACGTCCCAGCGGTCGGGGCGGTAGCCGTCGGCCGCCATCCCCCAGACCAGCGAACCGGCGACGAAGACCCCGCCGTACGCGGCGAGGATCCGCCCGAACTCCGCGTCCGGCTGGAGCGTGGCCACGAAGCCGTAGAGCCCGAGCGCCACCACCCCGGCCCCGACCCACACCCAGCCCCGGCTCTCCCGCACGCCCTGCCACACCAGCCAGGCGCCCCCGATCTCGAAGAGCGCGGCGACGACGAAGAGGACCACGGAACGCAGGATCGACATGGGGGCAGCCTTCCAGACGGTCGCGGCGGAGGGTCGGCAGCGCCGTCCGGTGTGCGGGCGTCGGCTGGCACCAGGCTGACGCCTACGTGGCATCACGTGGCGGCAGGTGACGCCATACGACACCACGATGGCGCCACACGGGTGCCACTCGGGACGCCACCAGAGGGCTCCGACTTCTCCATCAGGCCGGACGCAAGCACTTCCGCATCACCTCGCGGCAGCATCCCACCCGCACAAAATCCCAGCCCAGAGAGCCGATCGCCATCCATTCCCGCGCACCCACCCCTGCCCCGTCCCGCGAAGACACCACACAGGCTTGCGCGTAGCGCCAAAGTGGTGCCACTATGACGCCATGGACCTCACGCCCTATGTCGACACTCTCCGCCGCGAACTCGCGGTGGCCGCCGAAGCCGGTGGGGACGAAGCCCGCGCCCTGGCCGAGCGGCTCACCGCCCCGCTGGAGTCGGCGACCCGTCTGACCATGCTCCATGTGCTCTCCGCCGCGATGGACGAGATCACCCGCGAGCTCGCCCCGGGCTCCGTCGACGTACGGCTGCGCGGTCTCGACCCCGACTTCGTGGTGACACCGCCGCCCGCCGAGGGCGACACCACCGCGGCGGGCCCCGCGCCAGCCGCCGCGGCGCAGCCGCCCGCCGAGGGCGAGGAGGGCGGCACCGCACGCGTCAACCTGCGCCTGCCCGCCCCCCTCAAGGCCCGCGCCGAGGAGGCCGCGAACCGCGAGGGGCTCTCGGTCAACTCCTGGCTGGTACGGGCGGTTTCGGCCGCGGTCGACGGCGGCACCCGGCCGCCCGCCCCGGAGAAGGCCCGCACGGTCGGCCAGAGCTTCACGGGCTGGGTGCGCTAGCCGCAGCCCGCCACGCCCGGCCGACTCCCCACCCGGACACGCCACTTCACTCGTACCAGGTCAACTCGAGCCTTCGAGGCCCCAGTTCACCGCCACACCCACACCACGTCCCACCAGCGGGGACGCCCCGAAGAGCCCAGAGGACGGGACAGCCATGCCTGCTTTCGACACCCCCGAACCGATCTCGGTCACCGCCCATGTGGACGCCGGATCCCTCCAGTTCACCGCGAGCGACCGCGTCGACACCCTGGTCGAGGTGCGGCCCCGCGACCCCAATCGGGACCAGGACGTACGAGCCGCCGAGCAGACCCGGGTCACCTGTGCGAACGGCGCCTTGCAGGTGCGGATGCCCAAGCCCGGGCTGTTCGGCCGCACCGGCACCGTCGACGTGGCGGTCGAACTGCCCGCCGGCTCGGGCGTCGAGGTGACCGGCGCCTGGGTCCAGGTGCTCGGCGAGGGGCGGCTCGGCGAGGTCCGCGCCAAGATCTCCTCCGGGGACGTCCGCCTCGACACCGCAGGCGCGGTACGGCTGAACGCCGCGCACGGCTCGATCACCGTGGAGCGGGTCGAGGGCGCGGCCGAGATCACCACCAGTTCCGGGAGCCTGCGCCTCGGCCTCGTCGAGGGCGCCGCCGAGCTGAAGAACTCGCACGGCACCACCCTCGTCGGCACCGCGCGCGGAGAGCTCCGGGTGCGCGGCGCCAACGGCGACATCGAGATCGCCCGCGCCGCGGACTCGGTCACCGCCACCACCGCCCACGGCACCCTGCGCATCGGTGAAGTGGCCCGCGGCACCGTCCAGTTGGAGACCTCCAACGGCACCATCGAGGTCGGTGTGCGCGAGGGCACGGCCGCCTGGCTGGACGTCAGCTCCGGTTCCGGGCAGGTGCGCAACACGCTCACCGCCGCCGGGAGCCCGGAGGAGAGCGAGGACACCGTCAAGATCCGCGCCCGCACCCGGCACGGCAACATCGACATCCGGCGCGCCAAGGCCTGAGCACGCGCGGGGGTCCGAGGACGCACCGCCCCCGCTCCCGCCCGGCGAGCCCACCCCCTCCCGCACGCATCCCTCCACCCCTCCCCCTCATCCACCCAGCCTTCGAACGGAGGGCCCCATGCCTTCTTTTGTCATGCCCACATCTAGGAAGGGCGACGGCGACCCGGCACCCGCCGCCCCCGCCATCGCCGCCACCGGCCTCCACAAGGCGTACGGCGAGAAGACCGTGCTCGACGGCATCGATCTGCGCATCCCGGCCGGTTCCGTCTTCGCGCTGCTCGGCCCGAACGGCGCGGGCAAGACCACCACCGTGCAGATCCTGTCCACGCTGATCGCGGCCGACGGCGGCCGGGCCGAGGTCGCGGGCCACGACATCGACTCCGCCCCCGACGCGGTACGCGCCGCCATCGGCGTCACCGGGCAGTTCGCCGCCCTGGACGATCTGCTCACCGCCGAGGAGAACCTCCTCCTCATGGCCGACCTGCTGCGCCTCGGAAAGCGTGAAGGGCGGGCCCGCGCAAGGGAGTTGCTCACCCGCTTCGGCATCGCGGACGTGGCGCGGAAGCGGGCCGCGACCTTCTCCGGCGGGATGCGGCGGCGGCTCGACCTCGCCATGACGCTGGTCGGCGACCCCCGGGTGATCTTCCTGGACGAGCCGACCACCGGGCTCGACCCGCGCAGCCGCCGCACCATGTGGGAGACCGTGCGGGAACTGGTCGCGGGCGGCACCACGGTCTTCCTCACCACGCAATACCTGGAGGAGGCCGACCAGTTGGCCGACCGGATCGCCGTGCTCGACGGCGGCCGGATCGTCGCCGAGGGCACCGCCGACGAGTTGAAGGCGCGGATCCCCGGCAGCCATGTGCGGCTGCGCTTCACCGACCCCGAGGAGTACGAGCGGGCCGCCGGGGTCTTCTCCGGCGCGGCCCGGGACGAGGAGAACCTCGCTCTGCGGGTGGCGGGCGACGGCGGACTCGACGCCCTGCGCGCCCTGCTCGACCGGCTCGACGCGTCCGGGATCCGCGCCGACGGCTTCTCCGTGCACACCCCCGACCTCGACGACGTCTTCCTCACCCTGACCGGCCACGGCACCGCCGGGACCGCCGCCGACACCCCGCTCCACGTCAAGGAGACCCTCCGATGAGCAGCACCCTCGGCTACGCCGTGCAGGACTCGATGACCATGCTGCGGCGCAACCTCAAGCACGCGATCCGCTACCCGGCCGTGGGCCTCGGCAGCGCCCTGACCCCGATCCTCATGCTGCTGCTCTTCGTGTACGCCTTCGGTGACTCGATCGGCGCCGGGATGGGCGGCGACCGGGACGCCTACCTGGAGTACCTGACGCCCGGCATCCTCATCATGGGGGTGGCCTCCGGCTCGATGTCGACCTCCGTGGCGGTCTGCTCCGACATGACCGAGGGCATCATCAACCGCTTCCGCACCATGAACATCACCCGTTCCTCGTTCATGACGGGCCATGTGCTCGGCAGCGTCCTCGGGACCATGGTCTGCCTCGTCCTGGTGGTGGGCTTCGCGCTCGCCCTCGGCTTCCGGTCCTCGGCGAGCCCGCTCCAGTGGCTGGCGGCGGCCGGACTGCTCACCGCCATCGCCTTCGCGGTGACCTGGCTGTCGGTGCCGCTCGGCATGATCTCCCAGACCGTGGAGTCCGCGAGCAACAAGCCGCTCCTGGTGCAGTTCCTGCCGTTCCTCGGCTCCGCCTTCGTACCGGCCGGGTCGATGTCGCCGGGCCTCAGCTGGTTCGCCGAGAACCAGCCGTTCACCCCGATGACCGAGACCCTGCGCGGACTGCTGACCGGCTCCGAGATCGGCGCCGACGGCTGGATCTCGCTCGCCTGGTGCGCCGGGATCACGCTGATCGGCTACCTCTGGTCCCGCTCCCTCTTCCGCACCACCACCAAGCGCTGAGCCACCCCACCGGGTCCCGCCTCCGGCGGCCCCACACACACGGAACCCCTCGCGGAAGCCTCCCGCGAGGGGTTCGTGCCGTACACCAGGCGTGCGTACACGAGGTGCTCGTGCCGTACGAGGAGCCATCGCCCCCCGGCGTCTCAGAGGCGCTCGGGGGTCCGGATGCCGAGCAGGGCCATGCCCTGGTGGAGGGTCCGGGCGGTGGTCTCCACGAGGAAGAGGCGGTTCTCGACCTGGGCCGGGCTCTCCGCCTTCAGGACCGGGCACTTGTCGTAGAAAGTGGTGAGCAGCGAGGCCAGTTGGTAGAGGTACGCGGTCAGCTTGTGCGGGGCGTACTCGGCGGCGGCCTCGGCCACGGTCTCCGCGAAGGCGTCGGCGTGCAGCCCGAGGGCCCGCTCGGCGGGGGCGAGCGCCAGCTCCGGGTGGGCCGCGCCCCGCGCCTCGCCCGCCCGGCGCAGGATCGACTGGATCCGGGCGTAGGCGTACTGGAGGTACACGCTGGTGTCGCCGTTGAGCGAGACCATCTGGTCCAGGTCGAACTTGTAGTCCCGGCTGGCGGAGGTGGACAGGTCCGCGTACTTCACCGCGCCGATGCCGACCTGGGCGCCCCGCTCGGCGATCTCCGCCTCGGAGAGCCGCTCGCCCTCCGGGAGCCCCTCGGCCTTCTCCCGTACGACCGCGCCGGCCCGCTCGACGGCCTCGTCGAGGAGGTCCACCAGGCGTACCGTCTCGCCCTCCCGGGTCTTGAAGGGCTTGCCGTCCTTGCCGAGGACCGTGCCGAAGGCCAGCTGCCGGGCCGTGACCTCCTTGTTCAGCCAGCCCGCCCGCCGCGCGGTCTCGAAGACCATCTTGAAGTGCAGGGACTGCCGGGCGTCGACCACGTAGAGCAGCGTGGTGGCCTTGAGGTCGAAGACCCGGTTGCGGATCGCGGAGAGGTCGGTGGCCGCGTAGCCGTAGCCGCCGTCGGACTTGCGCACGATCAGCGGGACCGGGTTGCCGTCCGGGCCCTTGACGTCGTCGAAGAAGACGCAGAGGGCGCCCTCGGAGACCACCGCGACACCGGACTCCTCCAGGAGCCGGCAGGTCTCGGCGAGCATGTCGTTGTAGCCGGACTCGCCGACGATGTCCGCGTCCTCGATGACCATGTCGAGCTTGTCGAAGACGGAGTAGAAGTAGACCTTCGACTCGTCGACGAACTTCTGCCAGACGGCCAGCGTGTCGGGGTCCCCGGCCTGGAGGTCGACGACCTTGCGCCGGGCCCGGTCCTTGAACTCCGGGTCGGCGTCGAAGAGGGCGCGGGCCGCCTTGTAGAGCCGGTCCAGGTTGGACATGGCCTCCTCGCCGGAGACGGCGGCGCTCCCGGCGGTCCCGGCGTCCTCGGCGGAGTGGTCCAGCTCGTGCGGGTGCTCGATCAGGTACTGGATGAGCATGCCGAACTGGGTGCCCCAGTCGCCGATGTGGTGCCGGGGCACCACGCTCTCGCCGGTGAACCGCAGGATCTGGGCGACCGCGTCGCCGATGACCGCCGAGCGCAGATGGCCGACGTGCATCTCCTTGGCGACGTTCGGCTGGGCGTAGTCGATGACCGTGGTGCCCGCCGCCGGGGACAGCGGCACACCGAGCCGCCCCTCGGGGTCCGCGAGCCGGGCGGCGAGGTTCTCGGTGATCGCCCGGTCGGTGACGGTGAGGTTGAGGAAGCCCGGCCCGGAGACCTCGGCCTCCGCGATCACGGTGCCCTTGTCCAGTGAGTCGAGGACCTGCCCGGCCAGCTCCCGCGGGTTGGCCTTCGCCTTCTTGGCCAGCGCGAGGATGCCGTTGGCCTGGAAGTCGGCCCGGTCACTGCGTCGCAGCAGCGGGTCGGCGGCGCCGGCTTCCGGCAGGGCAGCCGAAAGCGCGTCCGCGAGACGCTGGTGGACCGAAGCGGTGAGCGACGTGACCGAGGCCATGGAAGGGAAGCCGTTCTCCTGGAGGATGTGGACAGACACGGTCAGTATCCCATGGGGTGTAAAACGGTTTTCCCGTCCCGCGCGCCCCGCGCCCGCCCGTACGTGAGGGCTTCGTCCCCCGCCGGGTGAGGTGCCTCGCCCCCGCCGCGCACCCGGGAGAAAGTGGTTTTCGCGCTCGGCGCCCGTGCTGGGACAATGGTGCCGTCCGGCCTCCGGGCCCCCGGAATCCGCCAGGACCGCGGGAACCTCAGGAACCTCTGGAAGAAAGAGACGTACCGATCGTGGCGCAGAGCACCGAGACCGCCGACTGGGTCTCCCGTTTCGCCGATGAGGTCATCGCCGAATCCGAGAGCCGTGCCCCGGGCGCACTCGTCGTGGTGGCCTCCGGGCTCTCCCCCTCCGGCCCCATCCACCTGGGCAACCTGCGCGAGGTCATGACCCCGCACCTGGTCGCCGACGAGATCCGCCGCCGCGGCCGCGAGGTGCGCCACCTCATCTCCTGGGACGACTACGACCGCTACCGCAAGGTCCCGGCCGGGGTCCCGGGCGTCGACGAGTCCTGGGCCGCGCACATCGGCAAGCCGCTGACCTCGGTGCCCGCCCCCGAGGGCTCCCCGCACCCGAACTGGGCGGAGCACTTCAAGGCCGCGATGACCGAGGCCCTCGGCGCGCTGGGCGTGGAGTTCGACGGCATCAGCCAGACCGCGCAGTACACCTCCGGCGCCTACCGCGAGCAGATCCTGCACGCCATGCGCCACCGCGGCGACATCGACGCGATCCTCGCCCAGTACCGCACGAAGAAGGCCCCGCCGAAGAAGTCGCAGAAGCCGGTGGACGAGGCCGAGCTGGAGGCCGCCGAGGGCTCCGGCGCCGCGGCCGAGGACGACGGCAGCTCCGGCAGCGGCTACTTCCCGTACAAGCCCTACTGCGGGCGCTGCGGGCGCGACTTCACCACCGTCACCGCCTACGAGGACGAGTCCACCGCGCTGACCTACCTCTGCGGGGCCGAGGGCTGCGGCTTCGAGGAGACCGTGCGGCTCAGCGAGTTCGACCGGGGCAAGCTGGTGTGGAAGGTCGACTGGCCGATGCGCTGGGCCTACGAGGGCGTGGTCTTCGAGCCCTCCGGCGTCGACCACTCCTCGCCCGGCTCCTCCTTCCAGGTCGGCGGGCAGATCGTCGGCATCTTCGGCGGCAAGCAGCCGATCGGCCCGATGTACGCCTTCGTCGGCATCAGCGGCATGGCCAAGATGTCCTCCTCCAAGGGCGGCGTGCCCACCCCCGGCGACGCCCTGCGGATCATGGAGCCCCAGCTCCTTCGCTGGCTCTACGCACGCCGCCGCCCCAACCAGTCCTTCAAGATCGCCTTCGACCAGGAGATCCAGCGGCTGTACGACGAGTGGGACAAGCTCAGCGCCAAGGTCGCCGACGGCAGCGCGCTGCCCGCCGACGCCGCCGCGCACAGCCGCGCGGTCGGCACCGCCGCCGGTGAACTGCCGCGCACCCCGCGCCCGTTGCCGTACCGCACCCTCGCCTCGGTCGCCGACATCACCGCGGGCGCCGAGGACCAGACGCTGCGCATCCTCACCGAACTCGACCCGGACACCCCGCTGACCGGCCTGGACGAGGTGCGCCCCCGCCTGGACCGCGCCGAGGCCTGGATCAACACCCAGGTCCCCGCCGACCAGCGCACCCTGGTGCGCACCGCGCCCGACGGGGAACTGCTCTCCACCCTGGACGAGGAGGCCCGCGAATCGCTGCGGCTGCTCGTCGAGGGCCTGGACTCCCACTGGTCCCTGGACGGCCTGACCACCCTCGTCTACGGGGTGCCCAAGCAGCGCGCGGGCCTCGCGCCGGACGCCAAGCCGACGCCCGAACTCAAGGTGGCCCAGCGCGCGTTCTTCGCCCTGCTCTACCGGCTCCTGGTCGGCCGGGACACCGGACCGCGGCTGCCCACCCTGCTGCTCGCGGTCGGCGCGGAGCGGGTACGCAAGCTGCTCGGGTCCTGAAGCCCACCGCCGCCCGCGGGGCTTGAGCACCAGCCCCGCCACCCCGGGGCTTGAGCACCGGGCCCGCCTCGGGGCCTGAGCACCGAGCCCGCCCGAGGTCTGAGCACCGCGGCCCCGCCTCCGCCGAAGGGCGCCGTTCCCCGCACCGGGACGGCGCCCTTCGGCGTGCCCGGGGCCCTCCGCACGCCCGGCCCGGCGTATACGTATCACTGCAATCTGCACCATTTCGCTGCCGGGGCGCGGCCCGGGCGCTCCCGCCCCGCATGGCCTCCCCGGCCGCGGACAGATGAGGAGCGGGAGCACGAGCAGGTACCGGCGGCAGGCGGGCACACCGAGGAGGCAGTGCGGATGACGGCAGCGGCGGACATCTCACCCAAGGACGAGGAACCGCGAGGCGAACCGGGCGCGGACCAGGCGGCGCACCAGCGGGCCTTTCTGCGCAGGCTGACCCTGGCCACCGGCGGCGGCATGTTCATCGACGGCTTCGTCTTCGCCTCCTTCGCCGCCGCGCTCGCCGGCGGGGCGATGTCCCGGGACATCGGGGTGACCTCGACCTGGACCGAGCTGATCTCCGCCTCCACCCTCATCGGCACCTTCTTCGGCGGACTGCTGCTCGGCTATGTCACCGACCGGCTCGGCCGCAAGCCGATGTTCACCCTCGACCTCTCGGTCTTCCTGGTCACCGCCCTGCTGATGTTCACCGTCACCGAGGTCTGGCAGCTCTTCGTCCTCGGCCTGGTGATGGGCCTCGCGGTCGGCGCCGACTACTCGATCGGCTCCCCGCTGCTCGCCGAGTTCTCGCCGAGCGCCCGGCGCGGCCACTACCTCGGCATCCTCGAAATACTGTGGAACGTCGGCTACGTGGTCGCCTACCTCCTCGGCTACCTGATCAACACCCACTGGCCCGACGCCTGGCACTGGACGCTCGCCGCCAGCGCCGTCCCCGCCGTGCTCTGCCTGCTCGCCCGGCACGGGCTGCCCGAGTCCCCGCGCTGGCTGCTCTCCAAGGGCCGCAAGGACGAGGCCAAGGCCGTCATCGAGGCCCATCTGCGGCACGTGGGCGCCGGCGGTTCCGCCGCCCAGCGCGCTCAGGCGGCCGCGGACGCCGAGGACCTGCGCGCCGAGCAGGCCGAGGAGACCCGCTACCGCGACCTCTTCTCGCCCGCCTACCGGCAGCGCTCGCTCTTCGTCTGCACCTTCTGGATCTGCATCGTGCTGCCCTACTTCGCGCTGACCTTCTTCCAGCCCACCGTGCTGCGCGCCATCGGCCTCGGCGGCAGCGCGCTGGCCGGTGCCCTGATCGGCACCTTCATCGCGCTGCTCGGCGCGGTCACCGGCTGGTACCTGGTCGACCGGGTCGGGCGGCGGCAGATCCTGGTCGGCCCGATGTTCGGCTGCGCGCTCGCCCTCTTCCTGGTCAGCCTCGGCGACCTGCTCCCGATCTGGCTCGCCACCGGCTGCTTCTTCGGCTACCTCTACTCGTACGGGATCATGAGCATCCTGCCCGGCATCTACCCGGAGGAGGTCTTCCCGACCTCGATCCGCACCTCCGGGGTGGGCATGGCCTCGGGCGCCAGCCGGATCGGCGCGGCCATCGGCACCTTCCTGCTGCCGCTCTCCCTGGACCACCTGGGCCTGAGCTGGTCGATGATCTTCATGGCCACGGTCTCGCTGATCGGCGGCATCACCTCCTACCGCTGGGCCCCGGAGACCAACGGCCTGCGCCTGACCCACGCGGCCCGCGGCGAGGGGCAGCCGGTTCCGGCGGGGGCGGGGGCGGGTACGGAGGGGGGCTGAGGGTTCGGCCCGGTCCGTACGCGGGTGCCGGGCCGCTCAGACCCGGTCCCTACGCGGGTGCCGGGCCGCTCAACGGCCGTACGCGGCAAGCCGGTTGGGAAGGCTGGGCCGTGTCGGGACTTTCCGGACACGGTCTAGGAGTAGGACTCCGCGTCCAGCTCCTGCTGGTAGCGCACCTGGAAGTCGCGCAGGTACGGCCGCAGGGTGCTCTCCGCCAGGGGCTCCCCGGACTGGCCGCGGATCCCGTACAGCTCCTGCAAGTACCGCCCGAACTGGCGGGCGTTGGGGAAGCCCTGGTTCTCGCTCACATACTTCCGGAAGGCCTGGAAGTAGATCTCCCCACGGGAGACGTCATCGGGCAACTCCGGCCCCGGCACGCCCTGTTCGGGCCCCGCCTGCTCCTCGCGCGGCCCCGGGATCTGCGCCCCGGTCCGCCCGGAAGCCGCCGAGGAACCGCCGAGGCGCCGGGTGCGGTTCGGGCCCGAGGGCACCCGCCAGCCGGCCTCCTCCTCCCCGAACTCCCCCTGGAACGGCTCCGGTTCGGGCAACTCGTCCGGCACCGGCAGCTCCTGCGGCAGCGCCTCCTCCGGCGCCACGGGGTACTGCCCGGCCTCCGGCACCCGGGCCCGCCGGGCCGCCGCCGGGTCCATGGCCTCGGGGTCCGCGAGGTCCTCGTAGGACTCACGGTCCTCGTACTGCTCGGGGTGCTCGGGGTGCTCGGCGTGTTCGGGGTGTTCGGGTTTCTCGAAGTGCCGGGCGCTCTCGGGGTGTTCAGGCCGTGCCGCCTTCTCCCAGCCCGGCCCGCCACCCGCCTGCTGCTGCTCCTCGTACCACTGCTCGTACTGCTCCTCCGGTACGTACGTGGGGTCGTACGCGCCCTCGTACGGCACCGGATGCGGCTGGGCCGCGAACCACGGGCTCTCCTGCGGGAGTTGCTGCTCCCGCTCCGGCTCCGCGTAGCGCTGCCGGGCGTCCCCCGGCACGGGCCCGGCGGCGGGCCGGGCGGCTTCCGCGGCGGGCTCCAGGGCGCGGGCGGGCGGTGCGCTCGGCAGCAGGGAGGCCTCGATACCGGCGGCGGCGAGGCCGGAGGGGGCGGTCTCGGCGAGGGGGACGCCGTAGCGGGCCAGGCGCAGCGGCATCAGGGATTCGACGGGGGCCTTGCGGCGCCAGGCGCGGCCGAAGCGGGAGCGCAGCCGGGCCTGGTAGACGAGACGTTCCTGTTCGAGCTTGATGACCTGCTCGTAGGAGCGCAGTTCCCACAGCTTCATCCGCCGCCACAGCAGGAAGGTCGGCACCGGCGAGAGCAGCCAGCGGGTCAGCCGCACGCCCTCCATGTGCTTGTCGGCGGTGATGTCCGCGATCCGCCCGATCGCGTGCCGCGCCGCCTCCACCGCCACGATGAACAGCACCGGGATCACCCCGTGCATGCCCACACCCAGCGGATCGGGCCAGGCCGCCGCCCCGTTGAACGCGATCGTCGCCGCCGTCAGCAGCCACGCCGTCTGCCGCAGCAGCGGGAAAGGGATCCGGATCCACGTCAGCAGCAGATCCAGCGCGAGCAGCACACAGATCCCCGCGTCGATACCGATCGGGAACACCAGCGAGAAGTCCCCGAACCCCTTCTTCTCCGCCAACTCCCGCACGGCCGCATACGAACCCGCGAAACCGATACCCGCGATGACGACCGCACCGGCCACCACCACACCGATGAGTATGCGATGCGTCCGAGTCAGCTGCAGTGGCGCGGCCACCTTCTCCCCTCCCGCTCTCCGAGTCCCGCTCCGGGCACCGGCTCCGCACCGGTGGCCCGTCCCACGGGCGGGCCCGCGGATCCGGGACATGCGCGCAACAGACTGGCACACCTGTACGGGGAACGGACGACCGGCAGGCCGAGAGCCCGGCGACCGGAGGTCACCGGGCTCTGCGCCACGGTGGTCAAGTACCCGCGTCCGCACCCTGGTTGAGGTGCGTGGATCCCGCTTTGCCCGACCGGGGCGAGCGGGGAGGACGCCCCGGCTCCGTTACGGATCCGGAATCTTGCACCGGGAGCCGTCGGCCGGAGCCGGGCACGGGCACGGGCACGGGAAGCGGACCGCAAGCGGGGCCCGCGCGCGACCGCTACGACTTCTTGCCGGAGTCGCCCTTCTCGCCCTCGCCCTTGTCGCTCTTCTCGTCCTTGTCGCTCTTCTCGCCGGAGCCGGAGTCCGCGCCGGACCCCGCGTCCGCACCGGAGTTGGCCTTCTCCACGGCCGCGACGGCCTCCTTGGCGGCGGCCTGGGCGTCCTTCACCAGATCCTCCGCGCTCGGGGACTTGTCGCCCGCGAGACCGGCACCGTTGTAGTCGACCGTGACCACGACATTCGCCGTACGGGCCACCACGGTCTGCTGCTTGAAGGTGCCTTCCTTCTTCTTCAGTTCGTAGCTGACGGTCGACGCCTCGTCCCCGGTGCCCGCCACCGGCTGGGTCTTGACGCCCTTCGCCTCCTGGGTGGCCTCGGCGCCCGCGACCTGCTTCTGGAAGTAGGCGTGCGCGAGCTTGTCGCCGGTACCGCGGGTCTGGTCGGAGTCGAAGCGCAGCAGCGAGACATTGAGCCAGCGGAACTGCGAGCCCTTCACGCCCTTGTTGTCGAGGCTGGTCCAGGCGCAGGTGCCGCGCGTGGCGTTGTCCTCGGACTTGCCCGCCTTGCCCGACTCGTCGTCGGTCTCCGGGACCAGGTCCTTCAGCGTCTTCTTCTCGAAGACCTCGCAGGGGTCGGGCAGGTCCGCGAAGCGCGCCTTCGCGACGGACGGGCTGGCCGAGGGGGTGGCGCTGCCCTTCTTGTCCTCATCCGAGCCGGAGTCGTCCGAGGAGCAGCCGGAGGCCACGAGGATCACCGGGACGGCCGCCACGGCGAGGAGGCGGGAGAGTCGCTGTGCAGATCGGTGCATGGTTCCTTCACTCTTCACGTTCGCTCGACGGGGCCACGGTACGCGGAGCCGGACGGTCGGGGCGGGGCCCCGGACCTGGCCGACACCCCACGACAAAGCGGACCAAAGGGACTTCAGTCGTCCAGCTTGTCGGCGAGCCGACTCGCCAGTCCCCTTGCCCTGTCCTGCATTTCCTTGCTGTCGGGCGCCACCGCGGCACCCACCGCCTGATCCTCGTACTGGATCGTCACGATGACGTTGGACGTGCGGAACACCACAGTCACGGTGCGGTTCGGCGAGGAGGACTCCCCGAGCTTGTCGTCGAGGAAGGCGGAGTCACCGAGGTCGTCCAGGGCACGGGAGGGCAGGTCCTCACCGGTACCGCTCCCGCTCTCCTCGGGGTCCGGGCTCTCCTCGTCCGCGGGGCTCTTCTTGCCGGAGGGGCTCTTCCCGTCGGACGGGCTCTTCCCGTCGGACGGACGCCCCTCACCGGACGGGGACTTCTCGTCGGCCAGGGCCCGGTCGCCCGAAGCGGTCGAAGCGCCCGAAGCGGTCCCGTCGGCCGTCGAGGACGCGTCCGCGGCGCTCCCGAACAGGCTCCGCGCCGCGCCGCGCGCCCCCCGCTCCGAGGAGCGCGCCTCCTCGCCGCCCGCGCCCTTGCCGCCCTCGTCCTCGGTCTCGGCGCCCTTGCCGCCGTCCCCGGCGTCCCCGGACCCCGAGGGCCGCACCGGCGAGATCCCGGCGGCGGTGGCCTTCTTCGCGTACACGTCCTCGGCGCGGGTGGCGTCGCTCACCGCGGGGTCGTAGGAGACCACCCGCTCGAAGCCGACCGACAGATGCTGGGTGGCCTCGGTCGACTCCGCCTTCCAGCTGCACCCCACCCGCCGGTCGGTGTTGTACGTGGCCAGGGCCGTACCCGCGTAGGCGCGCTCGCGCTGGATCTCGTCCGGGATGGACTTGAGGCCCCCCAGCAGCGAGTCCAGCGCGTCCTGGCCGACCGCGCCGCAGGCCTCCGGCAGCGTGCGGTACTTCCCCGGCTGCGCGGCCTTCGTGGGGGAACCGGGACTGCCCGCCTTGCCGTCGTCCGCGCCCTCTTCGCCGGAACCGCCGGTGCAGGCGGCCAGGACAAGGGCGAGCAGCGCGATGGCACCCGCTGCACTCTTCCGCCGCTGCACCGCGGTGACCCCTCTCGACGTACTCGGACCTGCTTATTGGCTTGCCGCCCCCCGGCGGACAGTGAACACAATGTCTATCGCACGCGCTGCCGTACCGCTGATTCGCTGTCCTGTTCGACCGGATCGGGACGGTTATCTGCCCGCGAGGCGCGCGAGGATTTCAGCTGTATGTACGTTCTGCCGCACTTCGGTGGAACCACGGGGGAATGAGGACTATGCCGTACACAGAGGTTCCGGGGGCGAAGGTACCCATCCGGATCTGGACCGACCCGGCCTCCATCGAGGGCGCGGCGCTCCAGCAGCTCCAGAACGTCGCCACCCTGCCATGGATCAAGGGCCTGGCCGTGATGCCCGACGTCCACTACGGCAAGGGCGCGACCGTCGGCTCCGTGATCGCCATGCGCGACGCGGTCTGCCCGGCGGCGGTCGGCGTCGACATCGGCTGCGGCATGTCCGCGGTGCGCACCTCGCTCACCGCGAACGACCTCCCCGGCGACCTGTCCCGGCTACGGAACAGGATCGAGCAGGCCATCCCGGTGGGCCGCGGCATGCACGACTCCCCCGTGGACCCGGGCCGCCTGCACGGCTTCCCGACCGCGGGCTGGGACGACTTCTGGGCACGCTTCGACGGGGTCGCGGACGCGGTGAAGTTCCGCGCGGAGCGGGCAGGGAAGCAGATGGGGACTTTGGGCGGAGGCAACCACTTTGTCGAAGTTTGTCTGGATTCGGAGGGCGCGGTCTGGCTGATGCTGCACTCCGGTTCCCGCAACATCGGCAAGGAGCTCGCGGAGCACCACATCGGCATCGCGCAGAAGCTGCCGCACAACCAGGGCCTGGTCGACCGGGACCTGGCGGTCTTCGTGGCGGACACCCCGCAGATGGCCGCCTACCGGGGCGACCTCTTCTGGGCGCAGGAGTACGCGAAGCACAACCGCGCGATCATGATGGGCCTGCTCAAGGACGTGGTCCGCAAGGAGTTCAAGAAGGCCAAGCCGCTCTTCGGCGAGGAGATCAGCTGCCATCACAACTACGTCTCCGAGGAGCGCTACGAGGGGATGGACCTGCTGGTCACCCGCAAGGGCGCGATCCGGGCGGGCTCCGGTGAGTACGGGATCATCCCGGGTTCGATGGGCACCGGCTCGTACATCGTGCGGGGCCTCGGCAACGCGGACTCCTTCAACTCGGCCTCGCACGGCGCCGGCCGCCGGATGAGCCGCAACGCGGCGAAGCAGCGCTTCACGGCGAAGGATCTGGAGGACCAGACGAAGGGCGTGGAGTGCCGCAAGGACTCCGGCGTCGTCGACGAGATCCCGGGTGCCTACAAGCCGATCGAGCAGGTCATCGACCAGCAGCAGGACCTGGTCGAGGTGGTGGCCAAGCTCAAGCAGGTGGTGTGCGTGAAGGGCTGAGCGCACCGCTCGGCACAGTGAGCGGGCCAGCGGGCCACGCGGCGTATGCGGAGGGCGGGACGGCGGGTTGCTGCCGGCCCGCCCTCCGCGCTGTCCGCCGCCCCGCCGCGGCCGCGACCAGGCAGTTCCCGCCCGCGTCACCGCCCGGGTGCCGGGCCGCCGCCGCGTTGTCAGTGGGGCCGCTTACAGTCACCGGCATGGCGATGCTTCCCAACCCGCTCCCGAAGCTGGCCGACGACCCCACCGGTCGCGGTCTCGGCCTCGAACTGCCGCCCGGCGGCCTGGTCTCCGACACGGCGGACGGCCCCTGGCCCGAGCCCCTGCTGTGGTGCTCCACCGCGCCCGCGCGCGCGGGCGACTGGTCGGCCCTGCTGCCCGCCCGCCGTACGGCAGGCCTGCATCCGGTACTGCTCGGCGCCGACCGGCCCGAAGTCGACCCGGCCGCCTGGGAGTTGATGCCGGAGCTGGCGAGCTACCCCGGCGACCACGACGCCGAGGACGTCCTCGCGGGCTTCTGGGAGGAGTACGCGGAGGACGAACTCTCCGAGGCCCACGGCCAGTCGTCCTCGGACAACCGGACGCCGGGCGTGCTCTCCCGGGTCAAGTCCCTTTTCACCCCGTCCTTTTCGGACGCGCCCCCGGCCGCTGCCGGGACCTCCGACTCCATAGGCTCCGAAGGCTCCGGCACCTCCGCGGCCGACTCCGGGCCGGACTCCTCCGGGCCGGACTCCGAGGACCAGGATCCCGCCTCCGGCTTCGACTGGCCCGGGCTCGCGCCCGCCGGGCGGGAGGAGGAGGACCCCGAGGTGCGGGCCGCCGCGATAGCCGACCTGGTGGCGGGCGGGAACCAGCTGCTGCCGCACTCCCGCCTCGGCCTGGTGCCCGCCCGCCGCAGCGCCGACATCCCGGCCGCCATCGGCTGGTCGGGCCCGGTCAACCACGAGAACGACGTGGCGCGCCTGTGCGCCGTGCTCCGCTCCTGGGAGGACCGCTTCGGCATACGGGTCGTGGCGCTCGGCTTCGACATCATGGTGGTCTCGGTCGCCGCCCCCCCGGCCACCCTCGCCGAGGCGGAGCAACTCGCCGCCGAGCACTTCGCGTTCTGCCCGGACAACCTCCAGCAGGGGGACCACACCGACCTGCGCGCCTACGCGAAGAAGGAACTCCTCGGTCAGCACTTCTGGACCTTCTGGTGGGACTGAGCAGGGGACGGGGCGTGGCAGGCGGTCTGCCAATCGCCTAGCAGCTCACTGCGACTGCGCGAGGACAGGTCCGCTACGGCAGAAGTTCACGGGTCAAGGTGAAGGCGGCCGTTGCAGTGGACAGGAGAGCGTTGATCCTTCCGAGGACTCGGGAGGTTGCGTCAGCGTCCTGCACTTCAACGGCCGAGGCCAGATCTTCGGCGTACTCACGCGCCCGTACCGCCTCGTCGGACGTCGCGGTATCCGCGTCCGCACGCAGAGCGTCGATGAGACGCCGGTAAGGGATCTCGGGTGCATGCGCATGATGGCCATAGCCGCCATGGGCCACAGCGTGGGGGCTGTTGACGACCGCCATGAAGACGCCCCCTTGAGAAGTGATGTGCACTTCCTCGCCTCCTCCCCTCCAGATGAACCGCCTCTGGTACTCAGTCCAGCCTCTGCGCGTCACGCCGTACCCGCCGAAGTGCCACCCCTTGACCCTGATCAGGTCGTGCTTGAGCGGCTCGGCCAGAACGCGCATGACGTCCCCCCGGTTCCACCCCCGCTCGGCGAAGTAGTCCGTCATCACCACGCGAGTACCCGGGTGCGCAGCCCGTCTGCAGATCTCACGGAACGCCTGCCCCTGGCACCTCTCCACCTGCTCCGGGGGCAGCAGCGGCTCCGGCAGCCCCCATCGGTGTACGACTCTTCGAGTCCCTACGAACAGTCCGTAGATCGCCCAACAGAGCAAGCCGATCACCACAACGTGCTCGGTTGTCAGCTCCACGCCCATCGGCCTCCCCCGGTTGGCAACTCAGCACAGCCTGAAGCGAGTTGGCGCGCCGTGGGGTGATTCCCCCCACACGGGCAATTGACACTTTTGGCCTCGTTCACTTCAAGTGACGGCGTTTGTCCGTCGGTTCTGACAGAGAGACACCGCCTGCGGGATCACGGATGTGCGTGAGAGATGACGTCGCGTGGGAGGGCTCGGACCGGGACCGCGGGGACCGCGACCGCTCAGACCAGGACCTCGGCCAGCAGGGCCGCCGTTTCGGCGAGGAGCGCGTCATCGGGCTCCTCGCCGGGCTCTGCCCCCCGGGTGAGGCAGGCCAGGAGCAGCGGGGTGCCCTCGGGTGTCCAGACGATCCCGACGTCGTGGCCGGTGCCGTAGGGACCGCCGCCCGTGGTGTCCGCGAGCAGCCAGCCCGCGGGCAGTCCCGCGCGAAAGCGCGCGGGGCCCGCGGTGTGCTGCCGCATCCAGCCGGTGAGGAGGCAGGAGTCCGCCGTGCCGAGCGCGTCCCCGACCGTCAGATGGGCGTAGGTGCGCGCGATCGCGTACGGGGTGGTGGTGTCCGTACGCCGGTCCGGCTCGGCCGAGTTGAGTTCCGGCTCCCAGCGGTCGAGGCGGGTCACCCGGTCCCCGACCGACCGGGCGAAGCGGGTGAGCGCCCCCGGCCCGCCGAGCCGACGGAGCAGCAGGTTCCCGGCGGTACGGTCCCCGTGCCGCACCGCCGCCTCGCACAGCGCGGCGAGGGACAGGCCCCGCCCGAGGTGCTCCGCGGCGCCGGTGACCGGGGAGCCCGGCAGAAGGTCGGCGCGGGAGTACCGGACAAGTTCGGCGAGGGCGCGGGCGTCCGCGGGGCGGGCGGCGTCGGCCGGGCGGTCGGCGGCGCGGTTGTCCTGGTGGCCGGTGGCACGGTCGGTGGCGCGGGCCTCCGCACCGCCGGTGGTGCGGGCGCTCTCCGAGATGGTGGCGCGGTCGCCGTCGCGGAGGAGGGCGGCGGCCGCGAGGGGGGCGAACAGGCCGGAGAGGGGGAAGAGTTCGCCGGCGCGGTAGCGCACGGTGCGGCCGGTCGCCAGGTTCCGGCCGAATACTCCGAGGGTCGTCCCGTGGGCGCGTTCCAGGACGCGCAGCCGGTCCACGGTGCCGCGCGGTGCCGCCTCCCCGGGGCTCGCGGTCTCCCTGCCCGGTGTGCCCTTGCCGGGTACGCCACCGCCGACCCGGCCCGTGGCCGCGGCGGCCACCGCACAGGCGGTGCCGCTCATGGTCACCGCGGCCAGCGCCGCGGCCCCGGCACCGGCCGCGAGCACCGAGCGGCGTCCCGGCCCCGATCGCACCGCGAGGGTGTTGCCGCACCCTGATCCGGACCGGAGGCAGTCCAGCCGCCGACCGGCGTGGGACGACTCGGGCTCCGGCTCACGCTGAGCGGCGGTCAACTCCGCGTCCGGGTAACGAGTTTCCGCCCCGGGCTCCGTATCCGGAAGCGTTTCCGGAGCTGGGTCGGGTTCCGGCTCGGCGTCGGACGGTTCGGGCTGTGGCCGCTGCTGGTCCAGCGGTTTCGGCATGGCTCTCTCCCATGGTGCTCACGGGTCCCACCCCGCGAGGGCGCACCTCGTGTGCGGTCCCTGCCCAGGAGGACACCGCTGTACTTGCCACGGTTCCCGCACCTCGGTGGCGGGAACCGGCACCGTCGCGGAGCTTCCGTACCGCGCCGATGGGAACGCCAACTCGGTCAGATACTGGGCGAGTTCAGATAGGCACGGCTGCACTCTCGGCACGTTCGTCGGTGCGGCGCGGCCTGGTGGGAGTGCCTTTGCCCCGCCTCCGGGGCCAGCCTTGGTGGACCCGTGCCGCAGCAGACGCCCCCCGGCCCGCAGGCGGCCTCTGGCGGTTCCGCCGCCGTGGCGATGGCCGACGGTGCTCGGTGATCTGGTGCGCGGGATGGTCTCGCCCCAAGTCGGCGACGTTCAGGGCCAGTCGGGGGCTCAGGGGTTTCCGGGGGCCCAGGGATCCAGCGGAGGGCCGGGCGGCGCCTGGTGACCGCCGGGCCGGGCGGGGCGCGGGTCCGCGTGGCTGTGCGCCCACCCGCCCCGGAGTCAGCCGGAGGCGGATGAGCGCCTGGTTGCGAGCCGGTCAGGCTCAGCGTGCCGAGCCCGTCCGGGCGAAAGCCCATTCGTCGTCGAACAACACCGAATCCCCTCCGTATTCTGTCTTTCTGTTTCCCCATCACGCCGACGGCTCGGCGTGAACTCACACCACCCGACGGTACGCCGGAATCAATCGTCCGGGACAGCGGCGAGGTGACTTCTTGGTGCATTCCATACGCCCCGGCGTACCGAATGGCCGATTTGTTTCACAGGTCACGTACGTACGCACCCCGGCGCCTCGCCCGCGCGATGAACGGAAAGCACCGGGCCGCCGATCCGGTTTTTTTCACTGACCGGTCAGTAACCCGAAGGGGCATACGCGGGCGGGGGCCGGAGAACCCGAGGACGCGATCGGCATCCGCCCGGCCACCGCTCGGCCGCCCTCGGTCTTCCGCTCAACACCCGCCCCGAACTGGGGAGAAGAGCCGAGCCGGCGGCGCCCTCGGGGTCCCGCCCCACACCCCCGTCCGCACACCGGCACCCCGAGATCACCGGACACCGCACCTCTCCCCCGCCTGTCCACTTCCGGACAATCACTGTCGGAAAACGCTTGCCCGATCGCTTCGGCCCTTACGGTATCCACGGCGTGAAATCACTCTCCGTACGGCTTGTTCGCATCGGCGCGGGGAGTAATTCGCCTGCGCGCCCGCCGAGTCGGCGCCGGAAGAGTGCGCGCAGGAGACGCCCGTACCTCCGCCGCGTAAATTCGGTGTTTCACCGAGTCGGCACAGAAGTCCGCGTTCGGTGACCGACGTATTGCGATGACGTCACCGCGGTCTCCGGGCCGACCAGGACGGCGGGTCCGGAGCGGGCGGTGCAGGTGCCGGCCCACCGTCCGTTCACCCGCCGCGGATACCCTGTGCCGGTTCCGCCGCGCGCGGCCCCGTACGACCGGCTTGTGCCCGGCCGCGGAGCGCCGGTGCGCGCAGATCGCGGCACGGAGACGGGGGAGAACGTGACGCTGCAGGAGGGCGACCCGCGCGCGGTGGGCGGGTACCGGCTGGACGGCAGGCTCGGCGCGGGCGGGATGGGCGTGGTCTACCGCGCGCGTTCGCTGTCCGGCCGGCAGGTCGCCGTGAAGGTCATCCGGCCGGAGCTGGCCGAGGACGCCGGTTTCCGCGCCCGCTTCCGCCGGGAGGTGGAGGCGGCCCGGCAGGTCAGCGGGGCCTTCACCGCGCCGGTGGTGGACGCCGACGCGGAGGCCGCCGTCCCCTGGCTCGCCACCCTCTTCGTCCCCGGCCCCTCGCTCGCCCAACACGTCGCGGAGCAAGGGCCGTTGACCGTGCCCGAGGTGCGCCGTCTCGCGCTGGGGCTGGCCGAGGCGCTGCGCGACATCCACCGGGCCGGTCTCGTGCACCGCGATCTGAAGCCCGGCAACGTCCTGCTCGCCGGGGACGGGCCGCGGGTCATCGACTTCGGCATCGCCCGCGCCGCCGACGAGGCGCCGCTCACCAGCACCGGACTCGTCGTCGGCACCCCGCCGTTCATGGCCCCGGAGCAGTTCCGGCACGGTGCCTCGGGACCGGCGACCGATGTCTTCTCGCTCGGCTCGGTGCTCGCCTACGCGGCCACCGGGCGGAGCCCCTTCGAGGGCGACAACGCGCACTCGGTCGGCTTCCGGGTGGTCTACGAGGAGCCGGAGCTGTCCGCCCTGCCCGCGGCCCTGCGGCCGCTGATCGACTCCTGCCTGGCCAAGGAGCCGGACCAACGGGCCACTGTGCAGGGGCTGTTGAGCACCCTGGCCGCCGAGGAACCCGGCCCGCCCGGAGCCCGGCAGACCCCCGCCCGGCCCACCGGAGCCCCGGACCCGCGCACCCCGGCGCCGCGCACTCCGGCCCCGCGCACTCCGGCGCCATCCCTCGGCGAGGCCGCACCGATCCCGCCCCTCGACGAGGCCGCGCACGTCGCGGGCCACCCCGTACCGCCCGCCGACGAGCCCGCCACCGAGCGCCCCGACAAGGACCCCGACGAGGACCCTGCCGAGGACCCCGCGGACCGTACATCCGCCCCCGTACCGCCCCACCCGGCGACCGCCCCGGACAAGGCCGCCCCGGCCGCCCCCGCGCCACGCCCCTTGCGCCGCAAGGTCCTTGTGGCGACGGCGGCGGTGGTCGCCGTGGGGGCCGCGATCGGGTTCTCCGCGCTGGCCGGGCGGGACCGCGGCGAGGGCGGGAGCGCCGCGCCCACCGGCGGAGCCGGCACCGCGGGCCCGGCCCCGGCCGCCGTCAGCTGTCCCCGCACCGGCAGCCGCTTCGCCACCAGCGGTTCCGGTCTGCAGGCCGAGCTCTTCCAGCACTGGACCCAGGGGTACGCGACGTCCTGCCCCGGCAACGAGGTCTCCTTCACGCCGACCGGATCGGGCCAGGGCGTACGGGAGTTCGCCGAGGGCACGACCGAACTGGCCGTCACCGACGGCACGTTGCGCCCGCAGGAACGCGCCGCCTCCGCCACCCGCTGCGCCGGGGGCAGCGGCGGGAAGGAGGGCAAGGCGGTCCAACTCCCCCTGGCCACCATGCCGGTGTCGGTGATCTACCACCTGAGCGGGGTGGACTCGCTGGTCCTGGACGCGAAGATCCTCGCCGGGATCTACCGGGGCGAGATCAGCAAGTGGAACGACTCCCGGATCGCCGCGCTCAACCCCGGCGCGAAGCTGCCCGCCACCGCGGTGAAGCCCCTCTTCAAGTCCCTGGCGTCCGGCACCAATCTGACCTTCACCCAGTACCTCGCGAAGGCCGCCGCCTACGACTGGCCAGAGGCGCCGGACACCGAGATGGCCGCGGAGGCGGGCATCGGGAAGCAGACCTCGAAGGAGCTGGCCGAGGAGGTCGCCGGGACGGAGGGCTCCCTCTCGTACGTCGAGCGGGGGCAGGAGGGGAAGGCGGCGAAGGCGGCCCTGGACACCGGCGCGGCCGATCCGGTCGCGCTCACCCCGGAGTCCGCCGCCAGGACCGTGGCGGCGGGCCGGGTCACCGGTGAGGGCGCCGACCTGGCCGTGGAGATCGACCACGGGACCAGCGCACCCGGCGCGTACCCGCTCGTGCAGCTCGGCTACGCGCTCGTCTGCGACCAGGGCAACGCCCCGGGGACGCTGCCCTCGCTGCGTTCCTTCCTCGCCTATACGACGGGCCGGGAGGCCCAGTCGGCGACGGCCGGGCTCGGCTTCGGACCGCTGCCGCCGGAGCTGGCCGAGCAGGTGCGCAAGCGGGCCCGGGACCTGGGCTGAGCCGCCGCCCGCGGGCCGCGGCCCCGCCTCCGCGGGCGGCTCACAGCCCCCGCGCGACCTCCGTCGCCCAGTAGGTGAGGATCAGGTTGGCCCCGGCCCGCTTGATGCCGGTCAGCGTCTCCAGGATCGCCTTCTCCCGCTCGATCCAGCCGCGCTCGGCGGCGGCCTCGATCATCGCGTACTCACCGGAGATCTGGTACGCGGCCAGCGGCACGTCCACCTCGGCCGCGACCTTCGCCACGATGTCGAGGTAGGGGCCCGCGGGCTTGACCATCACCAGGTCCGCGCCCTCCTGGAGGTCGAGCGCCAACTCCCTGAGCGCTTCACGGGAGTTGGGGGCGTCCTGCTGGTAGGTCTTGCGGTCGCCGCGCAGCGAGGAGGCGACCGCCTCGCGGAAGGGGCCGTAGAAGGCCGAGGAGTACTTCACGGTGTAGGCGAGGATCGCCACGTCCTCGTGGTCGGTCTGGTCCAGGGCGTCGCGGACCACGCCGACCTGGCCGTCCATCATCCCGCTCGGGCCCACCACATGGGCGCCCGCGTCGGCCTGGACCTGCGCCATCTCCGCGTACCGCTCCAGGGTGGCGTCGTTGTCCACCCGGCCCCGGTCGTCCAGGACGCCGCAGTGGCCGTGGTCGGTGAACTCGTCCAGGCACAGGTCGGACATGATGATCAGCTCGTCGCCGACCTCCGCGCGCACCTGGCGCAGCGCGACCTGGAGGATGCCGTCCGGGTCGGTGCCCGCGGTGCCGAGGGCGTCCTTCTTGGACTCCTCGGGGACCCCGTAGAGCATGATCCCGCCGACCCCGGCCTCCAGCGCCTCCACCGCGGCCTTGCGCAGGCTGTCCAGGGTGTGCTGGACCACGCCGGGCATCGAGCCGACCGGCACCGGCTCGCCGACGCCCTCGCGGACGAAGGCGGGCAGGATCAGGTCGGCCGGGTGCAACCGGGTCTCCGCGACCAGCCGGCGCATCGCCGGGGTGGTGCGCAGGCGCCGCGGCCGGGCGCCGGGGAAGGAACCGTACTTCGTCGTCATCTGCTCCGCCTCGCCATTCCTCTACGCCCGCCCCACGGGCCGTACCTCTTCACGCTACGCCCGCCCGCCGCCGGGCGAGGACCCCGGGGCCCCGCCGTCCGCGCGGCCCCGGGCGGCACAAGGGCCCGGACGCTTCCCGCGTCCGGGCCCGCAGTGAGGTTTCCGCGCTCAGGTCGTCCGGCGCCGCCGGGAGCCGGGCCTGCGCTCGCTGGGCCGGGTCACCGGCTCGCCCGCGTCGAGGGCGGCCGCCCGGCGCTGGGCGCCGAACTCCGCGAGCGCCTCGGCGAGCTTGTGCACCGAGGGCTCGGGCGACATGACGTCCACCCGCAGGCCGTGCTCCTCCGCCGTCTTGGCGGTCGCCGGGCCGATACACGCGATCACGGTGACGTTGTGCGGCTTGCCCGCGATGCCGACCAGGTTGCGGACCGTGGAGGAGGAGGTGAAGAGCACCGCGTCGAAGCCGCCGCCCTTGATCGCCTCCCGGGTCTCGGCCGGCGGCGGCGAGGCGCGCACCGTGCGGTAGGCGGTGACGTCGTCGACCTCCCAGCCCAGCTCGATCAGACCGGCCACCAGGGTCTCGGTGGCGATGTCCGCGCGGGGCAGGAAGACCCGCTCGATCGGGTCGAAGACCGGGTCGTACGGCGGCCAGTCCTCCAGGAGTCCGGCGGCCGACTGCTCGCCGCTGGGCACCAGGTCGGGCTTGACGCCGAAGGAGACGAGGGCCTTCGCGGTCTGCTCACCGACCGCGGCGACCTTGATCCCGGCGAAGGCGCGGGCGTCGAGGCCGTACTCCTCGAACTTCTCCCGGACCGCCTTCACGGCGTTGACCGAGGTGAAGGCGATCCACTCGTAGCGCCCGGTGACCAGGCCCTTGACCGCGCGCTCCATCTGCTGGGGGGTGCGCGGCGGTTCGACGGCGATGGTCGGCACCTCGTGCGGGACCGCGCCGTAGGAGACCAGCTGCTCGGAGAGCGAGGCGGCCTGCTCCTTGGTGCGCGGGACCAGGACCCGCCAGCCGAAGAGCGGCTTCGACTCGAACCAGGACAGCTGCTCGCGCTGGGCGGCCGCGCTGCGCTCGCCGACCACGGCTATCACCGGCCTGCCGCCCTCCGCCGAGGGCAGCACCTTGGCCTGCTTCAGGGTCTGGGCGAGGGTGCCGAGGGTGGCCGTCCAGGTGCGCTGGCGGGTGGTGGTGCCGCCGACCGTGACGGTCACCGGGGTGTCCGGCTTGCGCCCGGCGGAGACCAGTTCGCCCGCGGCGGCGGCCACCGAGTCCAGGGTGGCGGAGACGACGACGGTGCCGTCCGAGGCGCCCGTCTCCGTCCAGCACCGCTCGGAGGCGGTCCGCGCGTCGACGAACCGTACGTCCGCGCCCTGGGCGTCGCGCAGCGGCACACCCGCGTAGGCGGGGACGCCGACCGCGGAGGCGATGCCGGGCACCACCTCGAAGGGGATGCCCGCGGCGGAGCAGGCGAGCATCTCGCCGGCCGCGTAGGTGTCCAGGCCCGGATCGCCGGTCACCGCGCGGACCACCCGCTTGCCGCCGCGCGCGGCCTCCATGACAAGATTGGCCGCGTCCCTCGGTGCAGGGGCCTCGCCTGCTGACGGACCGTCGACAAGCGTGAGCTGAGGCGTGTCCGTGGCCAGTTCGGTCGCCGTCACGTCCGCGCGAGCGTGGCTGCGTACCACGTCGAGCACTTCGGGCTCGGCGACCAGTACGTCCGCATGCGTCAGTGCGTCGACGGCGCGCAGGGTCAGCAGCCCTGGATCACCGGGGCCGGCACCGAGGAAGGTGACGTGCCCGGCGCCGGGGGCCGCGGGTCGGTTCGAGGTGGTGGGGCTCAATGTGCTCGCTCCCCCATCAGACCGGCCGCGCCCTTGGCAAGCATCTCGGTGGCGAGTTCGCGACCGAGCGCCAGTGCCTGGTCGTGTGTCTCGGGCACGGGACCGGTGGTGGACAGCTGCACCAGCGTCGCGCCGTCGATCGAGCCGACGACGCCCCGCAGGCGCATTTCAGTGACAATCTGCCCGTCGCCCAACAGGTCGGCCAGGGCACCCACGGGTGCGCTGCAACCGGCCTCCAGGGCGGCGAGCAGGGAACGCTCGGCCGTCACCGCGACCCGCGTGTGCGGGTCGTCGAGTTCGGCCAGTTCGGCGGCGAGGGCGACGTTCGCGGCGGCGCACTCGACGGCCAGGGCTCCCTGGCCGGGGGCGGGCAAAACCGTTTCGGGAGCGAGGAGTTCGGTGACCTCCGCCGCTCGTCCGATCCGGTTGAGACCGGCGGCGGCGAGCACGACGGCGTCGAGCTCCCCGCTGTGGACGTAGCCGATGCGGGTGTCGATGTTCCCCCGGATCGGCACGGTCTCGATCATCAGCCCGTGCTCGCGCGCGTACGCGTTCAGCTGGGCCATCCGCCGGGGCGAGCCGGTGCCCACCCGGGCGCCGTGCGGCAGCTGCCCGAAGGCGAGGCCGTCCCGGGCGATCAGCACGTCGCGCGGGTCCTCGCGGCGCGGCACCGCGGCCAGCGCGAGGGACTCGGGCTGCGTGGTCGGCAGGTCCTTCAGGGAGTGCACCGCGAAGTCGATCTCCCCGCGCAGCAGGGCCTCGCGCAGGGCGGTGACGAACACCCCGGTGCCGCCGATCTGCGCCAGGTGCTCGCGGGAGGTGTCGCCGTAGGTGGTGATCTCCACCAGCTCGACGGGCCGTCCCGTCACCTGCCGTACGGCCTCGGCGACGTGCCCGGACTGGGCCATGGCGAGCTTGCTGCGCCTGGTCCCGAGCCTCAGTGCGTTCTGGGTCATGAGCGGCCTCGGTTCGTGGAGGGTTCGGTCCGGTCGGCCCCGCCCGCCCGCGAGACGGAGGCCACCGTCTCCGGGTCCAGGTCGAAGAGCGTGCGCAGGGCGTCGGCGTAACCGGCCCCGCCGGGTTCGGCGGCGAGCTGTT
The DNA here is from genome assembly GCF_012273655.1 of Streptomyces physcomitrii. Classification (GTDB taxonomy): domain Bacteria; phylum Actinomycetota; class Actinomycetes; order Streptomycetales; family Streptomycetaceae; genus Streptomyces; species Streptomyces physcomitrii. Next base: position 139,561 of record NZ_JAAWWP010000018.1, read on the forward strand.
TGACCCGCACGGTGGGGGCGTGGAGGAGCTTGTCCACCACGCGTCGGACGGTCTGGGTGATCTCGCCGCGCTCCTTCTCGTCGAGACCGGGCAGCCGTCCTTCGAGGCGGGCGATCTCCCCGGAGACCACCCCGGCGGCCATGGTGCGCAGGGCGACCACGGTCGGGGTGATCACGGCGGCGCGCTGGGCGGCGCCGAAGGCGGTGACCTCGTCGGCGACGATCGCGCGCACCTGGTCGACGTCGGCGGCCATCGGGGCGTCCGCGCTGGCCTCGGCGAGCGACTCGATGTCGACCAGGCGGACCCCGTCGAGGCGGTGCGCGGCGGCGTCGATGTCCCGGGGCATCGCGAGGTCGAGCAGGGCGAGCGGCGCCTCGCGCCCGGCCAGCGCCGCCTCGACGTCCTGGCCGGTGAGCACCAGACCGGTGGCCCCGGTGCAGGAGAGGGCGAGGTCGGCGCGGGCCAGCTCGGCCGGGACCCGCTCCATCGGCACCGCGCGGGCGACGGCCCCCGCGGTGTCGCTGCCGGGCTCGGTGAGGATCCGGGCGAGCCGCTCGGCGCGCTCCAGGGTGCGGTTGGCGATGACGATCTCGCCCGCGCCCGCGCGCGCCAGGGTGGCGGCCGAGAGCGCGGACATCGAGCCCGCGCCGATCACCAGGACCCGCTTGCCCGCGGCCCATTCGGTCACCGGGCGGCCCTCGGCGAGCTGCCCGAGCCCGAAAGTGACCAGGGACTGCCCGGCCCGGTCGATACCGGTCTCGCTGTGGGCGCGCTTGCCGACCCGGAGGGCCTGCTGGAAGAGGTCGTTGAGCAGCCGGCCCGCGGTGTGCAGGCTCTGCCCGGTGGCGAGCGCGTCCTTGATCTGGCCGAGGATCTGACCCTCGCCGACCACCATCGAGTCCAGCCCGCAGGCCACCGAGAACAGGTGGTGCACGGCCCGGTCCTCGTAGTGCACGTAGAGGTACGGGGTCAGCTCCTCCAGGCCCACTTGGCTGTGCTGGGAGAGCAGGGTGGACAGCTCGGCGACGCCCGCGTGGAACTTGTCCACGTCCGCGTACAGCTCGACCCGGTTGCAGGTGGCGAGCACCGCGGCCTCGGCGGCGGGCTCGGCGGCCACCGTGTCGGTGAGCAGCTTGGCCTGGGCGTCGCCGCCGAGGGCGGCCCGCTCCAGGACGCTGACCGGGGCGCTGCGGTGGCTGAGGCCGACGACGAGGAGACTCATGCCGGCATCACGGCGGGCAGGTCCCCGTCAGGTCCTTTGCGGTCGCTCTTGGTGGCGGGCGGCGGCGGCAGGCGGTCCTCGGCGGCCTCGCCCTCACCGGCCTTGCGCTGCTCGTGGAAGGCGAGGATCTGCAGCTCGATGGAGAGGTCGACCTTGCGTACGTCGACGCCCTCGGGCACCGAGAGCACGGTCGGCGCGAAGTTCAGGATGGAGGTGATCCCGGCGGCGACCAGACGGTCGCAGACCTGCTGGGCGGCGCCCGCCGGGGTCGCGATGACCCCGATGGAGACGCCGTTGTCGTCGATGATCCGCTCCAGCTCGTCGGTGTGCTGCACGGAGATCCCGGCCACCGGCTTGCCCGCCATCGCCGGGTCGGCGTCGATCAGCGCCGCCACCCGGAAGCCGCGGGAGGCGAACCCTCCGTAATTGGCCAGTGCCGCACCGAGGTTGCCGATGCCGACGATGACGACCGGCCAGTCCTGGGTGAGGCCCAGCTCGCGGGAGATCTGGTAGACGAGGTACTCGACGTCGTAGCCGACACCGCGGGTTCCGTACGAACCGAGGTAGGAGAAGTCCTTGCGCAGCTTGGCGGAGTTGACGCCCGCCGCGGCCGCGAGTTCCTCGGAGGAGACCGTGGGCACCGAGCGCTCGGACAGAGCGGTCAGGGCCCGCAGATACAGCGGAAGCCTGGCGACAGTGGCCTCGGGAATCCCTCGGCTACGGGTCGCCGGTCGGTGAGTTCGGCCAGTTGCCACGGTGCTCCTGCGGGTAGAGCGGGGCTGTGGGCGGTCGCACGTCCCGCGGCCGCCCCATCGACAGCAGGCTATGTCTTTGTGAACGCGTGCACAAAGATTGTGTCCGATTTGCCCGGGCAACGTGATAGGGCTCACGCGGCCCCGCCACCTGCCACGACAGCCGTGGCAACCGGCTCTTTCTCGCCCGTCGATGGGGGTCACGAACAGGACACGCTCCTCGCCGGTCCCCGTCCCCGGAGGCCCAACAGCCCCAGATGCTACGGGACTTGCGGGCTGTTTTCCGCCAGTGCGCAGACATCCGAACGGGCGCGACGGCGGCGGCCGCAGCACTCAGGAGGTGAGCGCCCTGCGCAGCCGGTCCGGGTTCACTCGCCAGAAGTCGTGCTGGGCGCCGTCCACCAGCACGACCGGGATCTGCTCCCAGTACGTCCGGTACAACTCCTCGTCCTCGGTGATGTCCCGCTGCTCCCAGCTGCTGCCCAGCTCCGCGCAGACCGCCTCGACCACCCGCTGCGCGTCGTCGCAGAGGTGGCAGCCGGGCTTGCGGATCAGGGTCACGACCCGGTCCTCGGGCCGCTTCTTCTCGGTACGCCGGAACAGAGGGCTCATGCCTGCCATTCTCGCCCCACCGGACCCCTGCCCGGCCAACTGCGCACCCGGCGGTCCCACAACCTCCGCGCGGGGCACGCGGACCCCTCACGGTCCGGCGCCTCCGCCCTGCCCGCGGCCGGTTCACGCCCCTGTCGGGGAGAGTTCACAGCCTCGCAGCTCAGCGACTTAGGAGCCGGTGGCCCGACTCGTTATGCTCGACGCCATGGCCTCTCTCGGATGGCTCACTTCCCGTAGGCGCTCCGCCACCGCACGCAGCGTGCTGGCAGGCGAGGCCTCCGCCGAGGCCGCGCGCAGGGCAGCGGACGAGACCGGCGAACCGGCGAAGGTGCCCGCGGCCGAGGAGGCCGGGCGCCTCCTGGTCGAGCAGGCGCCGCCGGAACCGGAGTTCCCGGTCGTCGGCGACGAACACGCGGCCGCCTTCTTCGACCTCGACAACACCGTGATGCAGGGCGCCGCGATCTTCCACATGGGGCGCGGCCTGTACAAGCGGAAGTTCTTCCAGACCCGCGACCTGACCCGGTTCGCCTGGCAGCAGGCCTGGTTCCGGCTCGCGGGCATCGAGGACGCCTCGCACATGGAGGACGCCCGCGAGTCCGCGCTCTCCATCGTCAAGGGCCACCGGGTCGCCGAACTCATGGCCATCGGCGAGGAGATCTACGACGAGTACATGGCCGACCGCATCTGGCCGGGCACCCGGGCGCTCGCCCAGGCCCACCTCGACGCGGGCCAGCGGGTGTGGCTGGTCACCGCGGCCCCCGTGGAGACCGCGACGATCATCGCCCGCCGCCTCGGCCTGACCGGCGCGCTCGGCACGGTCGCCGAGTCGGTCGACGGGGTCTACACCGGGCGGCTCGTCGGCGAACCCCTGCACGGCCCCGCCAAGGCGGAGGCGGTACGCGCCCTCGCGCTCGCCCAGGACCTCGACCTCACACGCTGCGCCGCGTACAGCGACTCGCACAACGACATCCCGATGCTCTCGCTGGTCGGCCACCCCTACGCGATCAACCCGGACGCCAAGCTGCGCCGGCACGCGCGCGAGCGCGACTGGCGGCTGCGCGACTACCGCACCGGCCGCAAGGCCGCGAAGATCGGCATCCCGGCGGCGGCCGGGGTCGGCGCGATGGCGGGCGGCACCGCGGCCGCCATCGCCCTGCACCGCCGCCGCTTCGCCCGCTGAGTCCCGCCGCGGCCCCGCCGCCGCCCTTGGTCGACCACCCGCTGAGCCCCAGCTGAGCACGGGTTCGAGCCCCCGCTCGGACCCCCTCGGACCCACGGGCGCGCCCGTCCGCCAACGCGCCCGGACGGCGGAAAGCGCACTCGTTCGGGCCACAGAAATCTGCTCACCGGCTCGTACGACACACGCGGACCCCGTTCGGCCCCAGGTCAATCGTTTCTTCTTACCCGGCCACCCGTCCCGCCGGTCGCTTCGGTGACGCTCGGCCACAACTCGCCCCGGGGCTACCCCGAGACGAAGCTTTTCGGTCAACCGGTGATCAGCAAAGGGCGATCGACCGAACACGGAACGTCAGGATAGGCGACGTCCTCACAGTTTTGAGCAACTGGGCGTAGCGCCCCCTGTACGAAGCGTTATTCTCCTCAGACGCAATCCGGTGCCCACCCGGACGCGGCTTTGTCGCCTCGGCGGGTGAACGTGCCGGTACTGCACCTGATGCAAGCAAGCTCTGCCTCTGGGAGTCCCGTGTACCCACACGTCGGGGTTGACGCCTCGGGCCTGGCTACGCTGCGTGGAGCGGTCCTCGACCGCCTGCGCGATCTCGTCCCCCTCGCGTACGCCGTTCCCGCGTATGCCGTCCCCGCCCTCGCCGGACCGCAAACCGCCGTGGGTGGCCCGGTCGGCCCCTGCTACGCCATGACCAACAGCCATGCCGCCGTCGGTCGCCGCACCCGTCCCAGCACCACCGCCTCCCCCGTGCGCCGTCCCGCCGCGGACAGCGACAGCGCCCGGATGATGGAACTCGTCGAGCGCGCCCAGGCCGGGGAGACCGAGGCCTTCGGCCGCCTCTACGACCAGTACAGCGACACCGTGTACCGGTACATCTACTACCGCGTGGGCGGGAAGGCCACGGCCGAGGACCTGACCAGCGAGACCTTCCTGCGCGCGCTGCGGCGGATCGGCACCTTCACCTACCAGGGCCGCGACTTCGGGGCCTGGCTGGTCACGATCGCGCGCAATCTGGTCGCCGACCACTTCAAGTCGAGCCGCTTCCGCCTCGAAGTGACCACCGGCGAAATGCTCGACGCCAACGAGGTCGAGCGCTCCCCGGAGGACTCCGTCCTCGAATCGCTGTCCAACGCCGCCCTGCTCCAGGCGGTGAAGCGGCTCAACCCCCAGCAGCAGGAGTGCGTGACGCTGCGCTTCCTCCAGGGACTCTCGGTCGCCGAGACCGCCCGGGTGATGGGCAAGAACGAGGGCGCGATCAAGACCCTGCAGTACCGGGCCGTACGCACCCTGGCCCGGCTGCTGCCCGACGACGCCCGCTGAGGCCGGGCCACCACCCGGCGGACACCGCCCGCAGTCGTCAACTCACCTTCCGTAGAAGCCTGTTGGCTTTCGCGGTCGGATCATCCGCTGTCCGTAACCCAAGTGCCGCCCCCGTCGTTGTGCGGGATACAGGCTCCCTCTGGTTGCTTCCTGTCCAGTCCCGCCCACTCGATCGGGTGAGGCTGGGCGGATCCAGGAACCACTCGGACCCCTTGGGGAGTCGACCGTCCTGACGAGAGGAGGTGCCGCCCGTGATCGCGAACATGTCGGGGCAGCGGCGGGCGAACGCCTTCGCCCGCGCCCTGGAGGAGGCCTCCGGCCAGGGTGCGGCCGCCGAGCACAGCGCGGACTCCGCCCCCGCGGCCGAGCCCAGACGCCTCACCCAGCTGGTGAGCGAGCTCGGCGCCCTGCCCAGACCGGCACTTGACCCCGACGTCAAGGCCACCCAGCGGGCACAGCTGATGGCCGCGATGGAGTCCCTCGCCCAGGAAGGCACCCTGGCCGAACCGGCCGGACCCGCGGTGCCCTCCCAGCGCGGACCGGGCCGCCACCGCGCCAGCCCGCTCCGCTCCCTGCGCCCGCGCACCCGGCTCTCCAAGGGCCTGGCCGCGGGCGGACTCACCGTCAGCGTCGCCGCCGGTGCCTTCGGCGGGGTCGCCGCGGCCAGCTCCGACGCCCTGCCCGGGGACTCCCTCTACGGCCTCAAGCGCGGCATGGAGGACTTCAAGCTCGGCCTCGCCGGAAGCGACTCCGACCGCGGCCGCATCTACCTCGACCACGCCTCCACCCGGCTCAGCGAGGCCCGCCGCCTGATGGACCGCGGCCGGCACGGCAGGGACCTGGACCACGAGGCGCTCGGCGAGGTCCGCCGCGCCCTGTCCGGCATGAACCACGACGCCACCGAGGGCCACCGCCTGCTCCACGAGGCCTACACCCGCGACGGTTCGCTCGGCCCGCTGCAGACCCTGTCCTCCTTCTCCCGCGCGCACCGCGACAGTTGGAGCCTGCTGCGCGAGAAGCTCCCGGTGCAGCTCGGCGACATCCGCGACCAGGTCAGCAGCGTCTTCGACGCCATAGACGAAGAGGTCGAACCGCTGCGCTCGCTGCTCCCCGACCCGCCCGCGCACGAGTCCGAGCCCGCCGCCCCCGGCAGCTCCGACTCCCGGGACCCCGGCTCCGCGGACCGCTCCCCCTCCTCCAGCCCGGACGGGAAGCACCGCGACAAGGAGAGCCCCGAGGGACCGAAGCCCTCCCCCACCGAGAGCGCCGACGACGGCCTCCTCGGCGGCAACACCGGCGGCCTCTTCCCCGACCCCGAGGACTCCGGCTCGCAGAAGCCGGGCGGCGGCCAGGGCCCGAAGCCGGACGTCACCCTCCCGCCCCTCCTCCCCGGCCTCCTCCCCGGCCTCGGCCTCGACGCCCGGGACGCCGAGGACTGAACGACCCGAGGGTGAGCGCCCGACGAGAGTGAGCGGCCGACCGGCAGTGGACAGCCGACCGGGCGTCGCCTGAGCATCCGCCGGCCCGCTGCTCCACCCTCGCGGCCCGCGAGCACCGGGCCCCGGTTTCCACCGGGGCCCGTCCGCATGCCCCGTACTGCCCACCCTCAGTTGCCCCGTGCCGCACACCCCCGATCGCCCTGCCCCGCACGCCCCGATCACCCCGTACCGCGCCCCGGCACCCCCGTACCGCACGCCCCGATTTGCCGACCCGGCAACAAAGCTGGTCACTCCGGGCCGCCCGGCCGGACCATCGTCGGCAGCCGCGGGCGCCGAACCCGCCGCGCCCCGCATCCGAGCCGTACGGAGGACCCATGACCGGCAGCACCGCCCCCGACCCCGCACCCGTCACCGACGAGGAGCTCTGGGACAGCCGCTACGCGGGGAACACCCGCGTCTGGAGCGGGCTGCCCAACCACGCCCTGGTACGGGAGACCGAGCAGCTGGCCCCCGGCCGCGCCCTGGACCTCGGCTGCGGCGAGGGCGCCGACGCGATCTGGCTGGCCCGCCGGGGCTGGCAGGTCACCGCCGCCGATGTCTCCCGGGTGGCGCTCGACCGGGGCGCCGCCCACGCCGCCGAGCAGGGCGTCGCCGACCGGATCGACTGGCAGCGGCACGACCTCGGCCACAGCTTCCCGGCGGGCGGCTACGACCTGATCTCCGCGCACTTCCTGCACACCTACGGCGCCCTGCGCAGGGAGGAGGTGCTGCGCCGGGCCGTGGACTGCGTCGCCCCCGGCGGCATCCTCCTGGTCGTCGGCCACGCGGGCTGGCCCCGGTGGGCCGAGGACCCGGATCCGGAGGTGTACTTCCCGACCCCCGAGGACGTCCTCGCCGAACTCCGGCTGCCGGCCGGAGCCTGGGAGGTCCTGGTCAGCGAGACCTACGAACGCCCGGCCGCCCGCCCCGACGGGGTCATGGACACCCGCGAGGACACCACCCTGAAGGTGCGGCGGCTGGTGGGCTGAGCGGCCCAGGCCCTCAGAAGAAGACCGACCGCCGCTGCACGAGCAGCTTGTACAGCGTGTGCTGGATCTGCTCGCGCACCTGGTCGGTGAGGTTGAACATCAGCATCGGGTCCTCGGCCGCCTCCGGCGGATAGCCGTCCGTCGGGATCGGCTCGCCGAACTGGATGGTCCACTTCGTCGGCAGCGGCACCGCGCCGAGCGGCCCGAGCAGCGGAAAGGTCGGCGTGATCGGGAAGTACGGGAAGCCGAGGAGGCGGGCCAGCGTCTTGGCGTTGCCGATCATCGGGTAGATCTCCTCGGCCCCGACGATCGAGCAGGGCACGATCGGCGCCCGGGCCCGCAGCGCCGTCGAGACGAAGCCGCCCCGCCCGAACCGCTGGAGCTTGTACCGCTCCCCGAAGGGCTTGCCGATCCCCTTGAAGCCCTCCGGCATCACCCCGACCACCTCCCCGCGGGCGAGCAGCTGCTCGGCGTCCTCCGCACAGGCCAGGGTGTGCCCGGCCTTGCGGGCCAGCTCGTTGACGACCGGGAGCATGAACACCAGGTCGGCGGCGAGCAGCCGCAGATTGCGGTCCGCCGGGTGCTCGTCGTGCACCGCGATCTGGAGCATCAGCCCGTCGAGCGGCAGCGTGCCGGAGTGGTTGGCGACGACGAGGGCGCCCCCGTCGGCGGGGATGTTCTCGATGCCCTTCACCTCGACCCGGAAGTACTTCTCGTAGACCGGGCGCAGCGCGGACATCAGGACCTGGTCGGTCAGTTCGGCGTCGTAGCCGAAGTCGTCGACCTCGTAGTCACCGGTCAGCCGGCGGCGCAGGAAGCTGAGGCCGCCCGCGATCCGGCGCTCCCAGGGGCCGGGCTCGGGCGGTGCCGTACCGGGCTCGAGGTCGGGCTCCGGTTCCTGCCCGGCCGGTCCGGCCTGCTGGCCGGGCAGGGTCGCGCTCTTGTGGATCGGCACCGGGTCCGCCCCGCGCCCGGAGGCGGCGGGCCTGCGCCGGGCCGGGCGCCGCTCGCCCGCGCGGGAGCGGTCGTCGTCGAAGGGGATGACCTTGGCGTCCGCCATGTTGCTGCGCTCCTCAGTTCGCGCTCTGCGCGGGGGCCGTACCGCCCGTGTCGGTGCCTGCCGCCTCGCGCGCGCCCGCCAGGAAGGGGAGGGCGGCGAGCTTGTCGACCGCGGACGCCACCAGCTGCGGGGGCAGCAGCCCCGCGCCCCGGCAGCGCACGAAGTCCTCGAAGGCCTCGGCCGTGGTGTACCCGGCCTCGTATCCCAGGGTTTCACGCATCTGGGCCGTCGACACCATGCGGCCGTGGGTGAGCAGCCGCAGTTGCTCGGGCGAGAAGTCGGTGACGCCGAGATTGCGCAGCGCCGAGCCGAACCAGCTCACCGCGGGCAGCAGCATCGGCACGGTCGGCCTGCCGAGCCGGCGCGAGCACTGCGACAGGAGCAGCGCGCCCTCACCGGCGATGTTGAAGGTGCCGCTGTTGAGGGTGCCCCGGCGCGGCTCGCGGGCGGCGATCCGCAGCACCTCGATCACATCGTCCTCGTGCACGAACTGCAGCCGCGGGTCGTAGCCGAAGACGGTCGGCAGCACGGGCAGCGAGAAGTACTCGGTCAGCGGGGTCTCGGCGCCGGGCCCGAGGATGTTGGCGAAGCGCAGCACGCAGACCGCGACATCGGGGCGGCGCCGGGCGAAGCCGCGCACATAGCCCTCGACCTCGACGGTGTCCTTGGCGAAGCCGCCGCTCGGCAGCGACTTCGGCGGGGTGGTCTCGGTGAAGACGGCCGGGTCGCGGGGCGCCGCGCCGTACACGTTGGTCGAGGACTTCACCACCAGGCGCCGCACCGCGGGGGACTTCTGGCAGGCACCGAGCAGCTGCATGGTGCCGATGACGTTGGTCTCCTTGACCGTGGTCCGGCCGGTGCCGCCGAGTCCGGTGCCGCTGACGTCCAGGTGCACCACGGTGGTCACGCCGCGTTCGGTGAGGACCTTGGCGATGGTGGACTGCCGGATGTCGGCCTGCACGAACTCGGCGTCGCCCAGATGGTGCTGGGGCAGGGCCGCGTCCACGGCGATGACCCGGTCCACCTCGGGATCGCGCTGGATCCGGCGCACGAAACGCCCGCCCAGCTGCCGGGCCGCCCCTGTCACCAGCACGACCTCGCCCACGATCCGCGCCCACCTTCCCGTCGCCGCTCGCCGCCCCGGACCCGCACCGCGCGTTCACCGGTACGTGCCGTACGCGCCACCGTAGCGCTTCACCGCCGCGCTGTAATCGCCGCGCGGCACGGATTCGCGGGATTGCCCCCACCGGCCGCCCGCCGGTCCGGAATTCCGGACTCCGGGGCGCCTGCCCGCCCGGCGCGCGCTCAATCCGGGCCGGACGCCGAGCGGCCCGCGGGACGCGAAAACGACCGCGGCCCCCCTGCTGTCACAGCAGGGGGGCCGCAGAGCGCTTCTTGTCAGCGTCGCTCACTTCTTGTTACGACGCTGGACACGCGTGCGCTTCAGCAGCTTGCGGTGCTTCTTCTTCGCCATCCGCTTGCGCCGCTTCTTGATAACAGAGCCCACGACTACCCTCGCTCACTTCTCGGAACATCCCCACACTTCGGGGATCTTGGTGCGGGGCGACATGGGCCCACACGACCTACGAGGGGCTAGCCTACCCGCCCGAGCGCTGAGCCCGTAATCGGGTGACGGGCCGGTGGAAACCGGACCTTGCCTCAGGCAGTCTCCACCCCCACATAGGACTCGCGGAGGTACTCGTGAACCGCTTGCTCCGGGACTCGGAACGACCTGCCGACCCGGATCGCGGGCAGATGACCACTGTGCACCAAGCGGTACACGGTCATCTTGGATACGCGCATCACCGAGGCGACTTCCGCCACGGTAAGGAACTGAACCTCGTTCAGAGGCCTCTCGCCACCAGCCATGACACACCTGAACCTTCCGCACACGACGCGCCCCGGCTTCCCCTTCCGGTGACTCCTCGTCGTTGCGTGCTCACTCACCAGAGTAGAGGCGGGTGGTGCGAGTGGGGAAGAGGAGCAGCGGGTCCCCTTTATCCCGACAGTCCGGCCCGCGTCAGCACATGGCGCACAAGTGGCCGGTAGTGATCGGAGTGAACCGCGTCATCCAGCGGGACGACGACCGAAATCCGCCCCTCGGCCTCGCCGACGAAGAGCGCCGGATCATCGGTGTCGGCAAGTCCCATGGCATCAATGCCCAGTTGACCTGCCCCGCAGACCCAGCCGTGGTCGCCGACCACCAGCGCGGGCAGCGGCCCGCCCGCCTCGGCGAGCGCCGCGAGCGCGGTGCGCACCGGGCGCGGGGAATGCGAGTGCGCCGGCTGCCCACGCCCCGGCGCACGCCCCGCCCCCGTCTGCCCCGCCTCCCGCACCAGGGCGACCCCGGCTACGTAGTCGAGGTGATGGGCGCGTAGACCGAAGCGCGTCATGAGGGGGAGGACGACCCCCCGCGCCGGGGTGAGCACGGGGCAGCCGGCCGCCGCCATCCCGCGCGCCAGGGCGGCATGGAAGCCGAGCAGCCGATGCGGATGCCCGGTGCCGAACAGCACCGGGCTGCGCAGCCGGGCCGCTTGACCGAGCCGGTCCGCGAAGGCGTCCAGGGCGGCCAGGGTGCGCTCCGGGTCGATCGCGTCGGGCCCGCCGCACCGCGCGGGATCGCCGGAGACCCCGCACCGCTCGGCCATCAGCGCCAGCACCGCCCGCTGCGGCCACTCCCCCCGCGGATCGAGACCGAGCAGTACCCGGGGGTCCCGGGCGGCGAACAACCGGTAGCTGCGCAGATTGGCCTCCCGGGAGGTGGCCACCGCCCCGGCGATCCCGGACGCCAGCAGGTGCGCCCGCAGCGCCTGGATGGTGAGCACGCCCCGATGCTCGCGCAGCGGCCCCGCCCCGGCGCCCGCACCGGCGAAACGGCACCCGGTCGACGGACGGTACGTACGTATGTCCTGACGGAGGGACAAGCGCGAGGCCGACCGAGCGTCGCGCGCGGCCGGTCGCGCCCGGCTCCCGGCGGTCCGGCCCGGGTCCCCCGCGGCTACGGCAGCATCCCCCGCAGCGGGAAGACCGCCTTGCGGGTGGCGAGGACGGCCTGGTCGAGGCGGTCGGCCGGGTCGTAGCCGGCCTCCCACTCCGCGAAGTCGACCGGCCAGCGCCCGTCGGTCATCCGGCGCGGGGCGTCCTGCCGGGTCCGCGCGTACACGGACTGCCGCCACTCCTCGGGGATCGGCGTCTCCGGCGCCACCGGCCGCTCGGCCGCGATGCCCACCAGATGCGTCCACGACCGCGGCACCACGTCGACCACCGCGTATCCGCCGCCGCCGAGCGCCACCCAGCGGCCCCCCGCGTGCTGGTGCGCCAGCTCGTGCAGGGCGACCTGGACGGCTCGCTGGGCGTCCAGGGAGACCGCGAGGTGGGCGAGCGGGTCCTCGAAGTGGGTGTCGGCGCCGTGCTGGGTGACCAGGACCTGCGGCCGGAAGTCGGCGAGCAGTTCGGGCACCACCGCGTGGAAGGCCCGCAGCCAGCCCTGGTCGCCGGTGCCCGCGGGCAGCGCGACATTCACCGCCGAGCCCTCCGCGCAGTCGGCGCCGGTCTCCTGCGGCCATCCGGTCTGCGGGAACAGGGTCCGCGGGTGTTCGTGCAGCGAGACGGTGAGCACCCGCGGGTCCTCCCAGAAGGCCGCCTGCACCCCGTCCCCGTGGTGCACGTCCACATCGACGTACGCGACCCGCTCCGCGCCGAGTTCGAGCAGCCGGGCGATGGCCAGTGCGGCGTCGTTGTAGATACAGAACCCGGAGGCGCCGCCCGGCATCGCGTGGTGCAGCCCGCCCGCGAAGTTCACCGCGTGCGGCGCCTCGCCCCGCCACACCGCCTCGGCCGCGCCGACCGACTGGCCCGCGATCACCGCCGAGACCTCGTGCATCCCCGCGAAGGCCGGATCGTCCACCGTCCCGATCCCGTACGTCCCGTCCGCGGCGGCCGGGTTCTCGGAGGCCGCCTTCACGGCGTTCACATAGTCCTCGCGGTGCACGAGCTGCAGCGTGGACTCCCCGGCGCGCTTCGCCCTGACCACATCCACGGCCGCGTCCAGGCCGAGGGCGCCGACGAGCCCACGGGTCAGCGCCAACCGCACCGGGTCCATCGGATGCCCGGCACCGAAGTCGTAGCGCGTAACTGCCTCGTCCCACATCAGCTGCGTGCGGCCACTCATGCCCGTCACCGTACCGGCCGCCCGCCCCGTCCTCGACGGAGCGTGGCATGCCTCACGACCCGGAACCTCCTGGTCGGCGGGGGAACGTCACGGTTGGCGGCGGTCCAGGACCTCGGTCAGCTCCCGCATGTCCGCGAAGAGCCGGGTGGCCTCCGACAGCTGCCCGGCCGGTGTCATGGCGGTGAATCCGTACACGTCCATCCCGGCCGCTACCGCCGCGCGCACCCCGAGCGGGCTGTCCTCGACGACGGCGCAGCGGGCCGGTGCCACCCCCATCCGGTCCGCGGCGTGCAGAAAGAGGTCAGGGGCTGGCTTGCCCCGGCCCACATCCTGCGAGCTGAAGATCCGGCCCTCGTCGAAGAACCTGCCGAGGCCGGTCTTGCGGTGCCCGACCCGGATCCGCTCATGGCTCCCGGAGGAGGCGACACAGGTGGCAATGGACTCGGCGGCCAGTTCCTCCAGCACCTCCGGTACGCCGGCCACCGCCTGCAACTCCCGCTCGAAGAGCGCGAAGACCCGCCGGTGGAACTCCTCGTCGAAGTCCTCGGGCAGCTTCCGCCCCGTCCGCGCCAGGACCGTCTCATGCACCCGGTGCATGGCCCCGCCCATGTAGTCCCGCAGCGATTCCTCGTACGTGGTCGGGTGCCCGAGCTCCGTGAGGTACGCGGCCAGGAGCCGGTTCGACAGGGGCTCACTGTCGACGAGCACCCCGTCATTGTCGAAGATGACCAGGTCGTAGCGCATGCCCTGACCTTACGGCGCCGGGAAAGGGCCCCGGGAAAGGGGAGGGCGAGAACATCCCTGAAATGCCCCTGGAATATCTCCGGAAATGAGAAAAGCCCCTGTACCGGTTCTCCCGGTACAGGGGCTCTTCTCTACATTTAGTTCGGCGGCGTCCTACTCTCCCACAGGGTCCCCCCTGCAGTACCATCGGCGCTGTAAGGCTTAGCTTCCGGGTTCGGAATGTAACCG
>NZ_JAAWWP010000019.1:0-87651 GCF_012273655.1 Streptomyces physcomitrii
GCCAGTGGAACCAGTACATGCTCCCCACCGTGCTCAACACCCAGCCCGAGAAGAAAGTCCTCTCCCAAGGCCTGGTCGAACTCGCCGTCTCCCAGGGCTACAAAGGCGACTGGTCCGGACTCTTCGCCGGCCTCGTCATGGCCATGCTCCCCGTCCTGGCCGCCTACATCATCTTCCAACGCCAAGTCGTCCAAGGCCTCACCGCCGGCGCCGTCAAATAACCACCCCCGACACACCAACCCCGGACAGCAGGACCCCAACGCGCGGCACCCTTGTGGGGGGTGCCGCGCGTTGTCCGTACCCACGTGCGGAACCGCCCGCCACGCCCCCTCGCCGTACCCGCGCACACACGGGGCGCGCCGGGAGAGCCGTCCGGCAGGCGTGATCCGTAAGGCCTGACTTACGGCGCGGAGCGCGTGGCGGGCCCGGTGCACGCTCTGAACAGGGCGGTTGGCGCGGGGGAGCGGCGGTGGGTGCGCGCTTTCGCGAACAGTGCTGTTCACTGCCCGTGGGCCGCTCCTATTCTCTGTCATGTACTCCACAGGTGTCGCGGTCGACATCGATGTCCGCGGCGCCTGCGCGCAGTGTTCTTGCGCTTCCTGGACAAAAACGCAGCCGCCCGCCGCCGTGCGGCCGGTCCCGGCTGCCCGAATCCGTCGCTCCGACGGGGGAGTTGAGAGTGTGATGCGCACAAAGAAGGTCCTGGCGGCGCTCGCCGTCCCGTCCGTCCTGGTGGTCACCGGGGCCTCGGTCGCCGCCGCGGCGCCCGCCGAGAAGCCCAAGGCGGCCTGTCCCGACAAGATGATCTTCGAGGTCGGCGGCCACCTCGACAAGGACGCCACCGCCTACGACCGCACCAACGCGGGGCTGCCCGCCGGGGTCGCGTTCACCAAGATCCACTACTCCGCCTCGATCGCGCCGTTCCCCGGGGACACCGTCTCCATGGACGACTCGGTCGCCGAGGGCATCGGCAACCTCGACCGCGCGGTGCGCGACTTCCACGCCGCCTGCGGTGGCAGCCACATCACCATCTCCGGCTACTCGCAGGGCGCCATCGTCGCGGGCGACGAGCTGAACGCGCTCTCCAAGACCGGTGACATCCCGCACCACCAGATCAACGGCGTCCTGTACGGGGACCCCCGGCGCCCCGGGGTGAACGGCCCCGGCGGCATCGAGGGCAACATCCCGACCATCATCCCGGGCCTGAGCATGAAGGGCCCGCGCGGCTTCGGGGACCTCACGGTCCAGGAGATCTGCAACAAGAACGACGGCATCTGCCACTCCGAGAACCCGATCACCAACCTGCTCGGGTTCGCCAACGGCGTCGCCGGATACTTCCTCGGTGACCACGGCTACGACATCAACCCGAACGTGGAGAACGGCAACGGCGACCGCCTGATCGACCAGCCGCCGCGGGTCCCGCACGGCGCCCCGCTGCCGGTGCCGATCCCCACCCCCTGGGAGATGTTCAACGGGAATCTTCCCGGAGCGCAGGGCAAGGTGAAGGAGATCCGTGACAAGCTTCTCCCGCTGCTGCCCCCGGACATGCGCAACCGGATAGCCGAGTTCCCCTGGCTCTCCGTACCCGCGTAAGCAGCCGCCCTGCCAGGGGTGTTCGGCCGATCAGAGCCGAACACCCCCCAGAATCAGGACGAGTTGAGGAGAGCCAGCCATGAAACGTTCGACCTTCCTCAGGGCCGCCGCGGGAGCCGTGGTCGGCGCGCCCGCGCTGATCGGCGCCGCGGGCAGCGCACGGGCAGCCGGGGCGGCGGCCCCGCAGGTCACCAAGATCGCCGACCTCACCGGACCGGGCCTGACCACGGCCTTCCGGATGGAGGCCACCGATCTCGGTATCCCGGCCCGTACGCCCGACGGACGCCTGCTGTTCGTCTTCGGCGACACCTTCGAGGGGGCCGCGGTCGGCGCCGGATGGTGGCGCTCGCCGGTCGCGCTCTGGTCGGGGACAACCGACCTGAACGCCGGAGTGCGCTTCGACGGCGCCGTCGGCGGGGCGGCCGCGCAGCAGCTGTGGGCCTACGAGCACGACAACCCGCAGTTCTCCACCGTGCTGCCCTCGGACGTGATCACCATCGGCGGCAGCATGTATCTGCACGTGATGGTCAACAAGGGCCTGGGCAACGTGGTGTGGACCGAGATCTGGCGCTCCGACAACTCGGGCGCCAACTGGTACCACACCGGCGCGAAGTTCGCCCCGGACCTCGACGGCGGGCTCTTCCAGTGCCTCAGCTGGGGCCTCGGCGACGACGGCTGGGTGTACGTCTACTCGACCTCGTTCACCCGCAGCAGACCGATCATCCTCAAGCGGGTGCGCGCCGACCGGATCGCGGACCCCGGGGCCTACGAGCCCTGGGGCTACCGCGACGGCCAGTGGGCCTGGGGCCAGCCCGCCACTCCGATCCTGGAGGGCAAGTTCGGCGAGCTGTGCCTGCGGCCGCTGGACGGCAAGTGGGTGCTCACCTGGTTCAACGCCGGGGACTACCGGATCGACGGCATCATCATGGACACCCCCACCTCCAACCTCTACACCGCGCACCGCCAGACCCTGATCTGGGGCGGCGCCTGGGGCCAGGAGGACGACGCGCACGTCGCGCAGCTCTACGGGGGCTACATCATCCCGGGTTCGACACTGAACGACCTGCATCTGTCGGTCAGCCAGTGGAACACCGGCGCGGGATGGCCCTACCGGGTGATGCAGCACCGTATCCGGGGCTTCGCCGCCTGAGCCGGGTGCCCGAGCCGCACCGGTAGGTGCCGAGGGCGAAGGGGCCGGACGGGAGTGGAGAACTCCCGTCCGGCCCCCTTTCTCGCGCACGGCCCACTCAGCCGCGGGTCCTCAGGACAGCAGTTCCACCTCCGCCAGGGTCGCCGGATCGTCCAGCACCAGCCGGTAGGAGCGGTACTTCCCCGGGGCCGCGACCGAGAAGACCCGGGTCTGCTTGTCCCAGGCGAACTCCTCGCCGCCGCGCCGGTCCAGGGTCCGCCAGTGCTCCCCGTCGCGGGAGCCCTCCAGACGCCAGCCCGTGGGCGCCGCGCCCTTGTCGGCGGAGGTCAGCGTGTACTGCACCGCCTTGGTCCGTCTGCCGGGCGCCAGCTCCACCGTGTCCGTCCGGGCGGTGGTGGCCGAGGAGTTGTCGGTCAGCGGGCCCTCACTCGCCAGGGCGTCCTCGCGGGGTGCGGGGATCTCGGCGCCCTCGGTGATCGAGACGGGGGCGGCCTTCTTGCCGGTGCCCCAGGCCGAGGGCTTCGGGCCCATGTCGAAGTCGAGCACCGCGCCCTCGGCGAGCAGGTCGTGCGGCAGCGCGGTGGACTTCCACTTCTTGCCGTCGACCTTGAGGCCCTGGACGTAGATGTTCCGCTCGCTGTTCCGCGGCGCCTTCACGACCAGGTCGCGGCCGTTCTCCAGGTGCACGGTGGCCTTGGTGAACTGCGGGGAGCCCACCGCGTATTCACCGCTGCCCATGACCAGCGGGTAGAAGCCGAGCGAGGAGAAGAGGTACCAGGCGGACTGCTCGCCGTTGTCCTCGTCGCCGTGGTAGCCCTGGCCGATCTCGCTGCCGGTGTAGAGGCGGGAGAGGACCTCGCGGACCTTCTCCTGGGTCTTCCAGGGCTGCCCGGCCGCGTCGTACATGTACGTGGCGTGGTGGGCGACCTGGTTGGAGTGCCCGTACATGCCCATCCGCACATCGCGGGCCTCGGTCATCTCGTGGATGATGCCGCCGTAGGAACCGGCGAACTCCGGTGCCGCGGTCTCCGGGGTGCGGAAGTAGGTGTCGAGCTTCTTGCCGAGTCCGGCCTTGCCGCCGTAGAGGTTGGCGAGGCCCCGGCTGTCCTGGACCGCGGTGAAGGCGTAGCCCCAGCCGTTGGTCTCGGTGTAGTCGTAGCCCCACACCCGGGGGTCGAACTTGTCCGAGTCCAGGCGCCAGTCGCCCTTCTTGTCGCGGCCCTGGAAGAAGCCGGCCTTGCCGTCGAAGAGCTTGACGTAGTCGCGGGCCCGGTTGAGGAAGTACGCCGACTCCTCGCGGTACTGCTTCTTGCCGGTCTTCTTGTAGAGCGCCTTGCCCATCCGGGCGATGCCGTAGTCGTTGAGGTAGCCCTCGAGCGCCCAGGACAGGCCCTCGTGGGTCTCGGTGCTGGTGTAGCCGAGGAAGGGCGAGGTCTCCATGCCCTTGCGTCCCACGCCCGGGGCGGGCGGCACCACGGTGGCGTTCTTCACCGCCGCCTTGTACGCGGCCTCGGCGTCGAAGTCCACGCCCTTGACGTAGGCGTCCGCGAAGGCGACATCCGAGGAGGTGCCGGTCATCAGGTCCGCGTAGCCCGGCGAGGACCAGCGCGAGATCCAGCCGCCGTCCTTGTACTGCTGCACGAAGCCGTCCACCAGCTCACCCGCCTTCTTGGGAGTGAGCAGCGAGTACGCGGGCCAGGTGGTCCGGTAGGTGTCCCAGAAGCCGTTGTTCACGTACGGCTTGCCCTCGACGATCTTCGCGCCGGTGTGCTCCGGGGTGTCCGGCTTCTCCATCGGGGAGAAGGGCGAGGCGTACTTGTACGTCGAACCGACCTTCTCGAAGCCGGAGTTGGGGTACAGGTACAGCCGGTACAGCGAGGAGTACAGCGTGGTGCGCTGGTCCTCGGTGGCGCCCTCCACCTCGACCTTGCCGAGCAGCTTGTCCCACTGGCCGCGGGCGCTGTCGCGCACCGCCTCGAAGGCGGAGTCCTCGGGCAGCTCCTGGGCGAGATTGGCCTTCGCCTGCTCGGTGGAGATCAGCGAGGTGGCCAGGCGCAGCTGCACGGTGCGGTCCTCGCCGGCCTTGAAGCGCAGATAGCCCTTGACGCCCTCGCTGCCGCCGTCGGTGACCTCCTTGTCGAAGACCCCGTAGACGAACAGGCGGGTGGCGCCGGTGGACAGGCCGGACTTGACGTCCGAGTAGCCGGTGACGATGCCCTTGTCCTTGTCGAGGCTGAGCCCGCCCTGCTCCGAGACGTTGTCGAAGGTCACGCTGGCGTTGTCACCGGGGTAGGTGAACCGCATCATCGCCGCGTGGTCGGTGGGCGCCACCTCCGCCTTGAGGCCGTTCTCGAAGCGCACCCCGTAGTAGTAGGGGCGCGCGGTCTCGTTCTCGTGGCGGAAGGGCAGCGCCCGCGCGGCGCGCGCGGTGGCCGGATCGCCCGCCTCGGTGGACGGCATCATCTGGAAGGTCTGCCGGTCGCCCATCCAGGGGCTCGGCTCATGGCTGGCGCTGAGCGCCTCCATGGTCGGCAGATTGTCCTCGTTGTTGTCCCGCGAGTAGTCGTAGAGCCAGCTGAGCGAGCTCGCGTTGGTCACCGGCGTCCAGAAGTTGAAGCCATGGGGCACCGCGGTGGCCGGGAAGGTGTTGCCGCGCGAGAAGCCGTTGCTGGAGTTGGTGCCGCGCCGGGTGTCCGCGTAGTCGGCCAGATGCGCCTTGGGCTTCGCCGGGGCCTTCTCCTTGAGGCTGACGTCGTCGAGCCAGCCGCGGAACTTCGCCGGGCCCTCGGGCGAGTCGTACGCCACCAGGATCCGGTCGGCGGTCTTGCCGCGGGCCACCGAGCCGAGGTCGGCGGCGACCGCGTTCCACTGGTTCACATACAGCCGCTTGGCCGCGCCCTGCCCCTGCGGGGTGAGCAGTCCGCCGTGGCTGTCGCGGGCCTTCAGCTCGCTGAGGTAGCTGCCGTCGGTGAAGGCGATGTCCACCGAGACATTGGTGGCGTCGTAGTCGCGGTCCCCGTCGGCCATCGCCGGGAAGACCTTGTAGGACAGCTCGGTGCGCCGCCCGATCGCCACATCGACGTCGAAGACCTTGTTGTACGAGTACGCCCGGCCCTTGGCCTCATGGGTACCGGTGTAGCGCAGCGCGTGGGTGCCGGTGAAGCCCGCGCGGGCCTTGGCCGTGGGGGAGCCGGAGGGGCCCCGGTCCACCAGCGAGAGCATGTCCTCCGGCGGCGGCTGGTCGCCGTCGCCGGTGCCCACCTGGAGGTCGGCCAGCTGGATGGCGTCGTCCGCGCCGTTGTTCGCGGTGAAGTCGATCCGCAGCCGCGTGTACGCGGCCGGTTCCTTCAGCTCGTAGGTCTTCGTCTCGAAGCGCTTGCCGAAGCTCTGGCCGGACTGCGTGTCGAGGGTCTTCCACTCCTTGCCGTCGGTGGAGCCCTTCAGGGTCCAGTCCTTGGGGTCGCGCTCCTCGTGGTCGTTGGCCGAGGTGAGCGCGTAGGCGGCGATCTTCGCGGGCTCGTCGAGCGCGTACTCGATCCAGCCGGTGGGCTTCAGGCTCAGCCACTTGGTGCCGGGCTCGGCGTCGAGCAGGTTCTCCTTGGTCTCGCCGCCCTCGGCGTTCTCGTCGCTGGCGCGGACCTCGGAGACCCGGCCGTTGACGCTGCCGGGCAGGCCGCCCGCGTAGCCGCCGTTGACACCGGAGGCGCGCGGGGTGCCGTCGGGGCCCCGCTCCACGGTGGAGACCCAGTCCGGCGCCGGCTCGCCCTCCTCGAAGGAGGAGCTGAACTCCCGGTCGGTGGCGGCCTTCTGCCCGGCGGGCTGCGCGACGGCGGCGCCCTGGGCGGTGGCCAGGAGCAGTACGGCGGCCGCGCCAAGCGCGGCCTGGTACCTGACGGCGGGTCTCGGTCTGAACAGCATGCGGGCGCGCCCTCCCAGGAGTGCAGACAACGTTGTCAAATGGTGGTGCAGGGTCCAGTAGGTCGCCAAGGGGCCCGTGCTGTCAAGGATGTTGACGCCGCTGGTCACAGAAGGGGAGGGCGGCGGGCTTCCGGGTGCCGGTGCGCCGCGCCGAGCGGGCGCCTGCCGAACTCCCATGCCCGGAGGGGCGGTTCAGGTGAGCAGGCGTACCGCGAGCCGCGTCATGGGGCCCTCCAGGGCCTTGAGCCCCTCGATGTCGTCCGCGACGAGGTGGGCGGTCACCAGCTGGGCGACGGCCGCCACCACGGCCTCGCAGGCGAAGCGGTCCTCCTCGGACTCGACGCCGAAGACCTCGGCCATCGCCGCCACGAAGAGCGACTGGGCCTGCCTGCGATGCTCCAGGACCTCGGGCCCGGCCGCGTACACCTCCACCAGGAACAGGCGGGCGAGGGCGGGCTGCGCGGCGAGGGTGCCGAGGTAGCCGCGCAGCAGGTCGCGGAAGACCTCCTCGGGGGCGCGGCCGGAGTCGGGGACCGTCATCCGCAGCTGGTTGAAGATCTCCAGGGCGGTGTCCAGGCCCTGCAGAAAGCAGTCCTGCTTGGAGCGGAACTGCTGGTAGAAGGTCTCCCGGGACACCCCCGCGCGCCGGATGATCTCGGCCACGGAGGTGCCCACGTACCCCTTCTGCATCATGGTCTCGGCCATCGCGGCCAGCATCCGGCCGCGCTGCGAGGCGACGACCTGCTCCCGGGACAGGCGGTGCCGGCCACTGGGCAGCGGTCCGGAACTCACCTGGTCCTGAGAGGTCTCAGCCACGGGGTCTGCCTCCGCGTCGGGGGTCGGGCTCCAGCCGGAGCGTGCCGATCGTGGTGGCCAGCATCTGGTAGTGGCCGACGAGCAGCAGGAATTCGATCGTAGCGGGCTCGTCCAGATGCTCCCGCAGCCGCTTCCAGGCCGCCTCGTCCAGATCCCGCTTGTCCTCCAGCTGGTCGACGGCCGCGAGCAGGGCGCGCTCCCGCGGGCCCCAGCCCGGGGCGTCCGGGCCCTCCTGGAT
Source organism: Streptomyces physcomitrii (assembly GCF_012273655.1). GTDB lineage: Bacteria > Actinomycetota > Actinomycetes > Streptomycetales > Streptomycetaceae > Streptomyces > Streptomyces physcomitrii. The sequence continues at coordinate 7,716 of NZ_JAAWWP010000019.1, forward strand.
CCGCCGGATGTCCTCGCGGCCGAGGCCCGCCCTGCGCCCGAGCCGGACGTGGTGCGTGAACTCGTAGGCGCAGTCGCGCAGATGGGCGGTGCGCAGGATGACCAGCTCCGACTCGCGGCGCGGCAGTCTGCCGCCGGGCATCAGCCGCCCGGCGAAGCGCAGCCAGCCCCAGAACAGCCGCCGGTGGCGGCCGAGCACCAGGAAGAGCGCGGGCGGCCGGGTGCCGCTCACCAGGCCGGCGATCCGGCTGAAGCCCCAGATGACCCGGCCGACCTCGGCGCGCGAGCCGGGGCGGATACGGGGCCCGCTCACCGGACACCGCCGGTGAGTCCGCCGCCCTGCCCCGGCCGTCTCCTCGCGCTCTCGTCCGGGGCGACGAGCACCCGGTCGGCGAGGGCGCCGAGGCCCCGCATCGCCGCCCGGTACAGCGGCGGCGCCCAGCGTTCCGCGTGGTGCAGGGCGCGTACCGCGGGGGAGGTGTGCACCAGGTACCGGTTCTCGCGCACCCCGTCCCGGATCGCGGCCGCCACCGCCTCGGGGCTCGCCGCCACCCGCCGGAAGAGGCGGTGGAACCTGCGGTACGAGGGGCTCTGGGTGTCCGCGCCCACGATCCGCACCGTCTCGGTCAGCGGGGTGTCCACGGCGCCCGGGCAGACCAGGCTCACCCCGATCCCGTGCTTCCGCAGGTCGAAGCGGAGCACCTCGGAGACCCCCCGGAGCCCGAACTTCCCGGCGCTGTACGCGGCATGCCGGGGCAGGCCGAGGAGTCCGGCCGCCGAGGAGACGTTGACCAGGTGGCCGCCGTGCCCTGCCGCGATCATCGGCGGCAGGAACTGGTCGATGACATGGATCGGGCCCATCAGGTTGACCTCGACCATCGCGCGCCAGTCGGCGGGCCCGAGGTCCTGCACGGTGCCCCAGGTGGAGATCCCGGCGATGTTCATGACGATGTCCATCGGACCCGCCTCGGCGTGGAAGTGGGCGGCCAGCGCCTCGACCTGTGCCGGGTCGGTGAGGTCCGCGGCCAGCGCGTGGCAGCCCGTCGCGCGGCCCTGCTCCCGGATCTCCTTGACCGTACGGATGAGCCCGGCCTCGTCCAGGTCGGTGAGGAAGAGTTCGGCGCCCTCGGCGGCGGCGAGCAGCGCGGTGGCCCGGCCGATGCCGCCCGCCGCGCCGGTGAGGAGAACCCGTCGGCCACTGAGGTCGTGCAGTTCGGGTCGTTTCATGCGGGGCACCCTAACGTTGACGAACGATGGTGTACATGAAAGGTGTTCAGCTGTCCGCGGCGGTCGATCCGGTGCCGCCCCGGCGGCCGTGCCGGCGCACGGCCGGACCCGCGGCCCGCCCCTGTCGGGAGCGGGCCACGGGCCAGCGGTTCCGGTCCCCCGCACCGGAGTTCAGCGCCGCGGCACCTCGGCGGTGAGCGGTTTCCCGCCCGGCCGCTCGATGCGCACCTGGTGCTCCAGGTGGCCGCCGGTGAGCAGGACCAGACCGAGGGCGGGGGAGACGCAGACCGTCTGCTTCAGGGTCACGCTCCGGCCGCCCTTCAGCGGATCGAGCCGTACCGGCTTCGCCTCGGTGGCGCCCCAGTCGTGCCCGAGCGCGCCGAAGGTATGGGTACGGAAGGAGAGTTCGGCGTCCTTCACGGTGCCCTTGCCGGTGTTGGCCAGGGTCAGGCTCACCTTCTCGCACCAGGGCCGCTCGCCCCGCTCCCGCTCCGGCGAGCGGATCTTCAGCACCTCGTCGGGGTCCGGCTTTGAGGGCGGCTCGGTGCCGGGGCCGTCCGAGGGCGGGTCCGGATCCGGCTGTCCGGAGGGCGGGTCGGCCGGGGTGCCCGGCTTCTGCCCCGGATCGTCCGGCTGCTGACCGGAGCCGTCCGGCTGCCGGCCGGGCTTCGAGGGCGAGGGCGGCTTCTCGTCGCCGGTGGCCGGGGGGCGGCCCTTCTCCGGGTCGACGGCGGCGCCCGGCCCGGGTCCCGAGGTGATGCCGAGCCCGTCCACGAGGAGTTCGTCCGTGGTGACCAGGGCCTGCTCGGCCTTCACCTCGGTCATGAAGACGAAGGGCGGGATGATCGGGGGCGTGGGCAGCGTCTCGGGCGAGAAGCTGAGGCAGAGGATGCCCTCGATGCAGCCGGAGAACTTCTTCATGTAGAGGGTGACGTGCCCGCGCATCTCCAGGTCGTCCGCGGTCAGTTCCTCGTGCGCGGCCCCCGGATCGCGGGTGGTCATCCGGTAGTTCTCCAGCGAGGCGGCCGCCATCCGCAGCACGATCACCTTCATCGGGCCCTGGGCGGTGGGCAGTTCGGTGATCCCGGAGAGCGCGAAGCCCTTCGGGGCGAACCGGGTGGTGGTGATGGCGGCGGGCACCGCACCGGCCTGCGGCGCCCCCGCCGCGAGCCGGGCCTCCACACGACCGGCGGCCTTCGCGCGTCCACCGGAGTCCGCGCGTCCACCGGAGTCCGCAGGCTCACCGGAGTCTGCCCGTCCGCCCGGGTCCGCCGCCCGCGCCTCGGGCGCCCCGGAGCCGAGCAGCGCCGCGAGCAGGGCGAAGGGCAGCAGTACCGCGAGGGTGCCGCGGACCTTGCGGTCCTCCCGGGCGCCGGCGGGGGTGCTCCTCTCCCCGGCTCCGCCCTCGCTCCCGGCGGGGCCGGCCGGGTCGGCGGGCGGGTTCCAGCCGAAGCCCAGCGCGCTGCCCGCGATGCCGAGCGCGGTGCCGAGCAGGAAGCCGCCGAGGTTGGTCGCCACGAAGGACAGGACGGACAGGAGCAGGGCGTTGAGGCTGACGTAGGCGCGGGCGTGCGGGGCCGCCCAGAGGAAGGAGCCCGCCAGGATCAGGGCGAGCCCGAGCCCGATGGCGGCGATCCCGCCGAGGCCCAGGCTGACCAGGACGCCGATGGGGGAGAGCGGCACGAGCAGCAGCTCGGCGCCCGCGGCCATCAGCAGCAGCCCGCCCCAGAAGGGCCGCCGTCCGCGCCAGTCGCGGAAGGCGGCCCGCGCCCGGGGCAGCGGCAGACGGGCGTCCAGCCACTCGCCCCGGCGGCGGCGGGCGGAGCCGCGCGTGCCCTCGCCCGCCGTGCGGCGCCCGGTCCTCAGTAGCATCCCTTGCCGCCCAGGCCGACGTTGATCTTCATGCCGTTGAGCTTGAAGTTGCCGCCCACGGCCGACCAGGCGCGCGAGCGCACCCCGGACACCTCGACCCCCTCCACCTGCAGACCGAAGCTGCCGCGCTTGCCCTTCACCCCCGGTACGGCGTCCAGGGTGGAGGCGTCCCGGCCGATCTGGGCGCTGCGGAAGCGCGAGTCGCCGGAGAGGTCGTCGGCGTCGATGACCAGCTTGTCCGCGGTGACCTCGCCGGCCTTGCCCCCGGCGCGGAGCCGGAAGACCACCGTGCCGACCGGGGTCTTCACCCGGGTCGACTGGCAGATGTCGGAGAGCTTCACGTCGTTGAGGGCCAGCAGGGACACCGGGTGCCCGGTGCCGTCCACCGAGCGGTCCACGTCCACGTACGAGGCGAGTCCGTCGCTGGTCAGTTTTCCGGAGCTGACCTGGAAGTTGGTTCCCGAGACCGCGAAGTTCGCGGCCAGCGCGCCCTCGGACATCATCACCGCCAGCGCGCCCACGGCGAGGAAGCCGGGTATCGCGAGGGCGGCCGTCCTGCGCCACGAGGTACGGCCCTGTGGTCTGCGGGGGGTGGGCCCACCGCTGGATTCATCGCGCACAACTGCCTCCCGAAGCCGTTGCAGGTTGCCGGACAGTATTGGCGAACAGTCATGTACATGGAAGACCGTCGACGTACATGAATCCCCGTTCCTGCGAGCGGCGCCCTCCGCCGGGTTCTTCGGGGGAACCGGCCGCGGGCCGCCTTGTCTTGGGACCCTGAACACAAGGCGCTCGGCGGGCCCGCGGCGGAAAGCGCTCGCCGGGGCGCCCGGCCGCGGAGTCCTCCGCCCCTCGTCAGGGCGGCGGATCGAGGTGTTCCGGCACCTCGCGGGCGGCAGAAGTCCAGGTGAAAGGTGAACAAGAGTCCAGGTACTGGATCGCCTCAAGGACTTGACGCCCAATACCAGAAGAGCGGAGCTTGGTCTTCACAACTTGTAAGCGCCGCGGGCCCCTGCGCGTTCCTGCGCCTCGGACCCCGGTCACGGGCGGCACCGGTGCCGCCGGGAACGGGCAGGAGTGGATGAGTCGATGGAGACTCCGGGGTCGCAGTCGTCGCTGCACCGGGCAAATCTGGAGCGGGTCGTACGCGCCGTACGCCTCGCGGGTTCGCTCACGCAGGCCGAGATCGCGCGTACGACAGGCCTGTCCGCCGCGACCGTCTCCAATATCGTCCGGGAGCTGAAGGACGGCGGCACGGTCGAGGTCACCCCGACCTCGGCGGGCGGCCGCCGGGCCCGCAGCGTCTCGCTCAGCGGCGACGCGGGCATCGTCATCGGCGTCGACTTCGGCCACGAGCACCTGCGGGTGGCCATCGGCAACCTCGCGCACCAGGTGCTCGCCGAGGAGTCCGAGCCGCTCGACGTGGACGCCTCCGCCGCGCAGGGCTTCGACCGCGCCGAGGAACTGGTCTCCCGGCTGATCGGCGAGACCGGGGTGGACCGCGCCAAGATCGCCGGGGTGGGCCTCGGCGTCCCCGGGCCCATCGACGTGGAGTCCGGCACCCTCGGCTCCACCTCGATCCTGCCGGGCTGGTCCGGCACCCGGCCCGCCGAGGAGATGCGCGGGCGGCTCGGGGTGCCGGTGCACGTGGACAACGACGCGAACCTCGGCGCCCTCGGCGAACTGGTCTGGGGCAGCGGCCGCGGGGTGCGCGACCTCGCGTACATCAAGGTGGCCAGCGGTGTCGGCGCCGGGCTCGTGATCAGCGGCAAGATCTACCGGGGGCCGGGCGGCACCGCGGGCGAGATCGGGCACATCACGCTGGACGAGGCGGGGCCGGTGTGCCGCTGCGGCAACCGCGGCTGCCTGGAGACCTTCACCGCCGCCCGGTACGTGCTGCCGCTGCTCCAGGCGAGCCACGGCACCGGGCTGACCATGGGGCGGGTGGTGCGGCTCGCCAGGGACGGCGATCCGGGCTGCCGCCGGGTGGTCGCCGACGTCGGCCGTCACATCGGCAGCGGTGTGGCAAATCTTTGCAATCTCCTGAACCCCAGCCGGGTAGTGCTCGGGGGTGACCTCGCGGAGGCCGGGGAGCTCGTCCTCGGGCCCATCCGGGAGTCCGTCGGGCGCTATGCGATCCCGAGCGCGGCACGGCAGCTTTCCGTGCTCCCGGGGGCACTTGGCGGCCGTGCGGAGGTGCTGGGCGCGCTTGCTCTGGCGCTGAGCGAGATGGGCGATTCCGCCCTGCTCGACGGCTCTCTCCAGGCTTCGCTGCCAGCCTTCACTTAGTTCACGTATGGCACCGTTGTCATCTCGTTAAGGATTTACTCCTTGACGACGACCTCGCGGCCGAGTTGACTTCCAGCCACCTCGGCCGCGACGACGCGGCCTCGTGTCAGGGAGGCACCCCAGATGAACGCAATGGCGCGTCGCGCCGTCATAGGCACGGTCGCGGTTTCCATGGCACTGGCGACGGCCGCGTGCGGCAAGGCCGGCGACGGTGACAAGGCCGACGGTGGTGACGGTAAGACCATCGGTCTGCTCCTGCCGGAGAACAAGACCACGCGGTACGAGACCTTCGACCGTCCGATCATGGAAGCGAAGATCAAGTCGCTCTGTTCGGACTGCGAGGTCAAGTACAACAACGCCTCGCAGGACACCGAGACCCAGAAGAAGCAGTTCGAGGCGCTGCTCACGCAGGGCGTCAAGGTGATCATCCTCGACTCGGTCGACTACAAGGCCACCAAGTCCTGGGTGAAGAAGGCCGAGGACCAGGGCGTCAAGGTGGTGGCGTACGACCGCCTCGCCGAGGGCCCCCTCGCCGCCTACGTCTCCTACGACAACGAGAAGATCGGCCGCCTCCAGGGCGAGGGTCTGGTCAAGGCGCTCGGCGACGACGCCAAGAACAGCGATGTCGTGATGATCAACGGCTCGCCGACCGACCCGAACGCCCCCTTCTTCAAGCGCGGCGCGCACTCGGTGCTGGACAGCAAGGTCAAGAAGATCGTCTACGAGCAGGACATCCCGGACTGGTCCCCGGACGAGGCCAACCGGAAGATGGCCAGCGCGATCGACAGCAAGGGCAAGGACGGCTTCCAGGCCGTCTACTCCGCCAACGACGGCATGGCGGGCGGCATCATCACCGCCCTCAAGCAGCGCGGCATCAAGGTCCCGGTCGGCGGCCAGGACGCCGAACTCGCGGGCCTGCAGCGCCTGTTGAAGGGCGACCAGACCTTCACCATCTACAAGCAGATCAAGCCCGAGGCGGAGACCACCGCGGAGATCGCGGTGCGCCTGCTCAAGGGCGAGAAGCTGGGCGCGCTCACCGACACCAAGGTCGACAGCCTGAGCGGCGAGTTCAAGGGCATCCCGGCCAAGCTGTACGACGCCCAGGTCATCACCAAGGACGACATCGCCGACACCATCGTCCGGGACAAGGTCTACAAGGCCTCTGAGATCTGCACGCCGAAGTACAAGAAGTACTGCGACGAGGCCGGCATCAAGTAACCACCCCACCGGGCAAGGCCGTTCGACGGCCGGGCCGCCCGGCTCCCGGTGCCCGTCCCCTCCGCCGCGCGCGGAGCGGGACGGGCACCGTCCCCCGCACAGCATCAAGCGCTCCGGCCGGGGCGCTCCCGTCCCGCCGGTGAGGCGGTGAAGGAGATGATTCACGTGTCCGCTACGCCCGTGCTGGCGTTGCGCGGAGTCTCCAAGCGGTTCGGTGCCGTCCAGGCACTCACCGACGTAGACCTGGAGATCCACGCCGGCGAGGTGGTCGCCCTCGTCGGCGACAACGGCGCAGGCAAGTCGACCCTCGTCAAGACGATCTCGGGCGTCCACCCGATCGACGAGGGCGGTATCGAGTGGGAGGGCAGGCCGGTACGCATCGGCCGCCCGCAGGATGCCCAGCACCTCGGCGTCGCCACCGTCTACCAGGACCTCGCGCTCTGCGACAACCTCGACGTGGTCGCCAACCTCTTCCTCGGCAACGAGCTGCGCCAGGTCCAGGTGCTCGACGAGATCGGCATGGAGAAGCGCGCCAAGGAGCTCCTGCACACCCTCTCGATCCGCATCCCGAGCGTGCGCATCCCGGTCGCCTCGCTCTCCGGCGGCCAGCGCCAGGTGGTGGCGATCGCCCGCGCCCTGATCGGCGACCCGAAGGTGGTCATCCTCGACGAGCCGACCGCCGCCCTCGGCGTCGAGCAGACCGCCCAGGTGCTCGACCTGGTGGAGCGGCTGCGCGAGCGCGGCCACGGCGTGATCCTCATCAGCCACAACATGGAGGACGTGCGCGCCGTCGCCGACCGGGTCGCGGTGCTGCGCCTCGGCCGCAACAACGGTGTCTTCAGCGTCCGCGACACCTCCCACGAAGAGATCATCGCCGCGATCACCGGCGCCACGGACAACGCCGTCACCCGTCGCAAGGCGCGGACGCTCACGAAGGAGGACGCGCGATGAGCGACCTCGCCAAGAACTCCGCGCAGCCGCAGGAGACCGCCACCGCGGTGAAGGACCCGGCCGACCCGGCCGCCGGGGGATCGGCGGCGCCCATCCCCGCCGTGGACCCGCGCCTGCTCGTGCGCGAGCAGGGCCTCAAGGGCTACGGGACCGAGTTCGTCCGCAAGATCCGCGGCGGTGAACTCGGCTCGCTGCCCGTGGTGGTGGGCCTGATCGTCATCGCGATCATCTTCCAGGCGAAGAACGACAGCTTCCTGTCGGCGAGCAGCCTCGCCAACATCGCCGTCTTCACCTCCGGCCTCGGCATCATGGCCGTCGGCATCGTCTTCGTCCTGCTGCTCGGCGAGATCGACCTCTCGGTCGGCTCGGTGGCCGGACTCGGCGCCGCGATATGGGCGGTGCTCAGCGTCAACCACGGCTGGAGCGACTGGACCGCGGTGCTCTTCGCGGTCGTCTGCGGACTGGTCATCGGCGCCCTGCACGGCGTCTTCTTCGCCAAGGTCGGCGTGCCCGCCTTCGTGGTCACCCTCGCGGGCTTCCTCGGCTGGAGCGGACTGCAGATCTGGCTGATGGGCTCCGAGGGCAGCATCAACACGCCCGAGGGCAGCATCGTCGAGAACCTCACCAGCCACTACTTCGCCGACAAGGCCGTCGGCTACGGGGTCGCCCTCGTCGCCGTCCTCGCCTACGCGGCCTCGCTGCTGTGGGAGACCCGGCGCCGCCGCGCGGCCGACCTGCCCTCCCGCCCGATCAGCGAGATCGTGCTGCGCACCGCCGTCGTCGCGGTGATCTCCTTCGTCGTCGCCTACGAGCTGAACGAGCCGGAGGGCGCCCGCGGCCTGCCGCTCGCCCTGGTGCTCTTCCTCGCGGTCCTGGTGATCGCCGACTTCGTCGCCCGGCGCACCACCTTCGGCCGCAAGGTCTTCGCGGTCGGCGGCAACGCCGAGGCGGCCCGCCGCGCCGGTATCAACGTCGACCTGATCCGGATCGCCGTCTTCGGCATCTCCGGGATGCTCGCCGCCTTCGGCGGCCTGTTCATCGCCAGCACCGCCGGCGGCGCCACCAAGAACCTCGGCTCCGGCAACACCCTGATGCTGGTCATCGCGGCGGCCGTGATCGGCGGCACCAGCCTCTTCGGCGGCCGGGGCAAGGTCTGGTCGGCCCTGCTCGGCATGCTCGTGCTGCAGTCCATCCAGCAGGGCCTGAACCTGCTCGGCATGGCGAGCGAGATCCAGTACATGATCACCGGCGCGGTGCTGCTCGCCGCCGTGGTCATCGACTCGGTCTCCCGCCGCACGCAGAAGACCGCGGGACGCGCCTGACCCCGGGGCCCGAGGCCCGAATCCGGCAGTGCCCCGCGCCGCACCGGCGCGGGGCACCGCCGTGCGCGGGCACCGCGCGGCCCGAATCGACCGCCCGCCCCTCACGGACGAACACGAAAGATTAGACTCCTTGGATCCGGAAGACGTGAGGATCCGGAAAACGCTCGAAGAGCCCTAAGCGCAAGGAGGCACGGGTGCCGCTGCTGACCCGCATCACGGGACCGCGCGATCTGGACCGGCTCAGCCAGGAGCAGCTCGACCAGCTGGCCGCAGAGATCCGGACCTTCCTGGTCGAGGCGGTGTCGAAGACCGGCGGCCACCTCGGCCCCAACCTCGGTGTGGTCGAGCTGACCCTCGCCCTGCACCGCACCTTCGACTCGCCCCGGGACAAGGTCCTCTTCGACACCGGCCACCAGTCGTACGTGCACAAGCTGCTCACCGGCCGCCAGGACTTCGCGGGGCTGCGCGCCAAGGGCGGCCTGTCCGGCTACCCCTCGCGCGCCGAGTCCGCGCACGACGTCATCGAGAACTCGCACGCCTCCACCGTGCTCGGCTGGGCCGACGGGCTCGCCAAGGCCAACCAGGTGCGCGGCAAGGACGACCACGTGGTCGCGGTCATCGGGGACGGCGCCCTCACCGGCGGCATGGCCTGGGAGGCGCTGAACAACATCGCCGCCGCCAAGGACCGCCCGCTGGTCATCGTCGTCAACGACAACGAGCGCTCCTACGCCCCCACCATCGGCGGCCTCGCGACCCACCTGGCCACCCTGCGCACCACCGACGGCTACGAGCGCTTCCTCGCCCGCGGCAAGGACCTCCTGGAGCGCACCCCGGTCCTCGGCCGCCCGCTCTACGACACCCTGCACGGCGCGAAGAAGGGCCTGAAGGACTTCATCGCCCCGCAGGGCATGTTCGAGGACCTCGGCCTGAAGTACGTCGGCCCCATCGACGGCCACGACATCGAGGCCCTGGAGTCGGCGCTCACCCGCGCCAAGGGCTTCGGCGGCCCGGTCATCGTGCACTGCATCACCGAGAAGGGCCGCGGCTACAAGCACGCCGAGCAGGACGAGGCCGACCGCTTCCACGGCATCGGTCCGATCCACCCCGACACCGGGCTGCCCACCAAGGCCGCCGGTCTCGACTGGACCTCCGTCTTCGGCGAGGAGATGGTCAAGCTCGGCCACGAGCGCGAGGACATCGTCGCCATCACCGCCGCGATGCTCCAGCCGGTCGGCCTGAAGAAGTTCGCCGAGGCCTTCCCGGACCGCATCTACGACGTGGGCATCGCCGAGCAGCACGCCGCGGTCTCCGCCGCGGGCCTGGCCACCGGCGGACTGCACCCGGTCTTCGCCGTCTACGCCACCTTCCTCAACCGCGCCTTCGACCAGCTCCTGATGGACGTGGCCCTGCACAGGTGCGGCGTCACCTTCGTCCTGGACCGGGCCGGGGTCACCGGCAGCGACGGCGCCTCGCACAACGGCATGTGGGACATGTCGATCCTGCAGTGCGTGCCCGGGGTGCGGATCGCCGCCCCACGCGACGCCGAGCAGGTGCGCAAGCAGCTGCGCGAGGCCGTCGCGGTGGACGACGCGCCGACCGTGGTGCGCTACTCCAAGGGCGCCGTGGGGCCCTCCGTCGAGGCGGTCGGCAGGGTCGGCGGCATGGACGTGCTGCGCAAACCCGCGGGCGGCAAGCCGGACGTGCTCCTGGTCTCCGTCGGCGCGCTCGCCCCGATGTGCCTGGAGATCGCCGCCCTCCTGGACAAGCAGGGCATCTCCACCACGGTGGTCGACCCGCGCTGGGTCAAGCCCGTCGACGAGGCGCTCGCCCCGCTCGCCGAGCAGCACCGGGTCGTCGTCACCGTCGAGGACAACTCCCGTGCGGGCGGTGTCGGTTCGGCCGTCTCGCAGGCGCTGCGCGATGCCGGGGTGGACGTACCGCTGCGCGACTTCGGCATCCCGCCGCGCTTCCTCGACCACGCGAGCCGCGGCGAGATCCTGACCGAGATCGGCCTCACCGCGCCCGCCGTCGCCCGCCAGGTCACCGGCCTGGTGGCCAGGCTCGACGGCCGCTACGACGCCCCGGACAACGCCTCGCAGACGGTCGAGTCCGCCCGCGACTGAGCCTCGGACCGGACCGGAGGGCGCTTCCCGCCGGTCCGGCCCGGACAGGTCCCGGGCCGGTCCCCGCACCCTGTACGGGTGGTTGGGACCGGCCCATTCGCGTGAATCGGGCCGTTCGGGGCATACGTACTCTCCCTGCCCTCTCGATCATGTCGAGGACGACGAGCGTGGGAGGTACCCGTGAGCAGCAACCTCTTCAGGACGAAGAGTGTCGAGCAGTCCATCGAGGACACTCAGGAACCCGAGCACGCGCTGAACAGGTCGCTGTCGGCCCTGGACCTCACCGTCTTCGGCGTCGGCGTCATCATCGGCACCGGCATCTTCGTCCTCACCGGGAAGATCGCCAAGGAGACGGCGGGCCCCTCGGTCGCGCTCGCCTTCGTGGTCGCGGGCGTGGTCTGCGCCCTGGCCGGCCTGTGCTACGCCGAGTTCGCCTCCACGGTGCCGGTGGCGGGCTCCGCGTACACCTTCTCCTACGCCTCGCTCGGGGAGTTCCCCGCCTGGATCATCGGCTGGGACCTGGTCCTCGAACTCGCCCTGGGCTGCGCGGTGGTGGCGGTCGGCTGGTCCGGCTACATCCGCTCGCTGCTCGACAACGCGGGCTGGCACCTGCCGCAGGAGCTGAGCGGCACCCATGACGGCACCTTCGGCTTCGACCTGCTCGCCGCGGTCCTCGTCCTGGTGCTGACCGGGATCCTGGTCGCCGGCGTGAAGTTCTCCTCCCGGGTGACCAGCCTGGTGGTGGCCGTCAAGGTGACCGTCGTCCTCCTGGTGATCGTGGTCGGCGCCTTCCTGGTCACCGGCGCCAACTACGATCCCTTCATCCCGCCCGCCGAGAGCGTCGAGGGCGGCGGCGGCATCACCGCCCCGCTGGTCCAGCTGATGTTCGGCTACAACCCGGCCAGCTTCGGCGTGATGGGCATCTTCACCGGCGCGGCCGTGGTCTTCTTCGCCTTCATCGGCTTCGACATCGTCGCCACCGCCGCCGAGGAGACCCGCAACCCGCAGCGCGACGTCCCACGCGGCATCCTCGGCTCGCTGCTGATCTGCACCACCCTCTACGTCCTGGTCTCGATCGTCGTCACCGGGATGCAGAAGTACGACAAGCTCAGCGTGGACGCCCCGCTCGCGGATGCCTTCAAGGCCACCGGGCACCCCTTCTGGTCCGGACTGATCAGCTTCGGCGCGGCGGTCGGTCTGACCTCGGTCTGCATGATCCTGCTGCTCGGCCAGACCCGGGTCTTCTTCGCGATGAGCCGCGACGGACTGCTGCCGCGGACCTTCTCCCACGTCCACCCGACCTTCAAGACGCCCTACCGCTCAACCGTCCTGCTCGGCGTGATCGTGGCGGCCCTCGCCGGGTTCACCTCCATCGACGAACTCGCCGAACTGGTCAACATCGGCACCCTGTTCGCCTTCGTGGTGGTCGCCGTCGGGGTCGTCATCCTGCGCCGCAGGCGCCCCGACCTGCACCGCGCCTTCCGTACCCCGCTGGTCCCGCTGGTGCCGATCGCCTCGGTGCTCGCCTCGCTGTGGCTGATGCTCAACCTGCCCGCCGAGACCTGGGTGCGCTTCGGCGTCTGGATGGTGATCGGGGTGGTCGTCTACTTCCTCTACGGACGCGGTCACAGCCGCCTCGGCCTCAGGGAGAAGGCCGGGCGCGGCTGACCTCGCCGCACCCGGCCCCGCCCGGCCCCGTACGAAAGGCTCCCGGCCGCCCGCACCGCGCGGGGGACCGGGAGCCCTGGTACGGAGCGGGAGTTCAGCAGAGCGGCACGCCCGGCAGCTGGGAGGCCGGGTGGTTGATGAAGATGTTGGAGATGAAGCCGCGCTGGTCGCGCAGCCTGCTCCACCAGTTGTTGGTGTAGCCCTCCGCCGTCACGGTGTCGCCCTGCTTCTGGCACTCCACGAAGACCGCGGTCGGACCGCTGAGCGTGGTCACCACGGCGGCGTTCAGCTTGGCGTCCGCGCGCACGTTCACGCCCGAGCCCCAGGTGGTGAAGTTGGTCGGCCCGCCACCGCAGTTGTCGCTGGTGAGGAAGGCCTGGTTGTACGAGCCCGGGTAGGGCAGACCCTGGCCGTTGATCACGATGTTCTGGCCGACGCCGTTGAGCAGCTGCTCGTAGTGGATGTGCGCCCCGCTGGAGTTGCCGGTGGAGCCGGTGACCCCGATCTGCTGGCCCTGGGCGACCTGGGCCCCGTCCGCCACCGAGTACGCGGACAGGTGGAAGTAGTAGGTCGTCCAGCCGCCGCCGTGGTCGATGACGATGTAGTTGCCGGCGCCGCTCGGCTGCGAGTGCCGGGTGGCCCGGCCGGGGGCGGAGGCGAGGACCGGGGTGCCCGCGGTGGTTCCGCCGTCGGCGCGGACGAAGTCCAGCGCGCGCCGCACCTCGGCCGAGTGGTGGCTGTAGGTCCACTTCTGGCCGCAGGGGAAGGGCGCCCGGAAGTTCGGCGCGGCGAGCGCGGCGCGGGAGCCCGGTTCCGGGGCCTGCTGCGCCTGCGCGGGCAGGGTCAGACCGAGGAAGCCGAGCAGCGTCACGGCGAGGACGGACAGCAGGCGTCTGAGAGGCATGGGGATATCAGCTCCTTGGGGAGGGCGGGGCAGGGAAGAGGCGCCGGCCGCGCAGGTGCGGCCGGCGCCCCACTGATCTCGGTTGTGCTCGCTCCCGGTTGTTCTCAACCGTTCCGGGACGGGCCTACTTGGCGGCGCCGGTCCAGAGGTAGGTGACGGTCACCCAGCCGTTGTCGTTGAGGCCGATGTTGTAGAAGGTGCCGTCCGCGAGGTCGATGCCCGCCGGGTTGAGCACCGTGCGCCCGGAGCCGTCCTTGCCGCCGTTGTAGCCGGTCTCGTAGGCGGCCTGCGACTCCGGCATGCCCTGCGCCAGGTCCTGGAAGGACTCGCGCTCGGCGGAGGGGTTCCAGTAGTCGTCGCGGGTGTTCCAGGGGCCGACGTCCCACACCGGCGCCGTCTCGCAGCGGACCGGGCCGCAGACCTCCACCGAGAAGTCGCCCGAGCCGTTGGGCGACAGGCCGCGCCGGGAGGGCAGCGCGACGAAGTGGTCGTTGGGCTGGATGACATGGCCGTTGGCGGTGGTGCCGCCGACCAGGCCCTCCCGGGTGGCGAAGACCTGGGCGGAGAAGGCGGCCGCTCCGGCGCGCTCGCGGCCCGGCTGCTCGGCGCCGCGCGAGGCGGTCAGCCGCAGTCCGCTCACCCGCGCCTCGCCCTTCGGGTCCTGGAAGGTCAGGCGCGCCTGCACGGTGCGGACCGTGCGCGGCAGCACGGCCTCGGCGCCGGTCGCCTCGCGCCACTCGGTCCAGCTGCCGTCGGCGGCCCGGCCGCGGACGTCGACGAGGACGGTGCCCTCGGGGACGGTGCCGGACAGCTCGGCCCGGACCCGGTTGACCTGCTTGTCGAGCTTCTCCGCCGCGAGCACCTGGGTTCCGTGGCCCCGCGTCCCCTCGGCCGAGGCGGCGCGCAGGGTGGTGCCGCGCAGCCGCAGGGCGCCGTCCGTCCAGCGGACGTTGGCGTCGTCGGCGTCCACCTCGTCCAGCGCGGCGGACCAGGAGACGGGTCCGGCAGCTACGCGCGTCGATCTCGCCGAGTCGTCGGCGAGCGCCGAGGGCGCGGCGGCGGCGAGGCCGAGGACGGCGAGGGCGGAAAGGACGGCGGTGGTCGTGCGCCGTCGCGTCGGATGTACGGACATGTGTACGCTCCCCGATCGGTTCAGTGAGGCGCCTCGGATCGGCGCGGCACGCTCACGCTAATCAGTTGGCATGTCCGCGACAAGAAAGCCTCAGGGGTTGTTGCATTCCGCACAGATATCACGCGGGGGCACCGCAGGGCCGGCAACCCGCCCGCTCACCGGCCGCCGTACACCGCCCGCGGCCCGACCGTCTCGGCGCCCAGCGCCGCCACCCGGCGCCGCAGTTCGCGGTCCGCGGTGACCACCACACAGGGCGCCCCGGCCTCGGCGACCAGCGCCACGATGCGGTCGTCGCCGCTGCCGGGCGCCGGATCCACCCGTACCCCCGGCACCGGCTCCACCCCGCGCGCCGAGCCCTCCACCACGAGGACGATGTCCAGCGGTCCCGGCCGTTCGGCGAGGCCCGCCCCGGCGTACGGCACCAGGGCGTCCCGCAGCCGCCGGGCGGCCCCCTCACGATCCCGCCACCAGCCGTCCGGCACCGAACCGACGACATTCGCCGCGTCCACGATCAGTAGCGTCGTCATGCCGGTCACGGCCTTCCTGGGGCTGCGGGAGCGGGGTGCGCCCCCACCGTACGGACTTCGGGGGTGTCCGGGACCCGCCCGCGGCTTCCGGACAGCGCAACGGGCCGCACCGGAGGCTCCGGTACGGCCCGTTCCGCGTGCTGGTGCGCGTTACGCCGGGACGCTCGCCACGCCCTGCGCGAGGAAGGGCTTGCCGTTGACGCGCTCGCTGACGCCCGCGCGGTCCAGGTACGGCGTGATGCCGCCCAGGTGGAAGGGCCAGCCCGCGCCGGTGATCAGGCAGAGGTCGATGTCCTGCGCCTCGGCCACCACGCCCTCGTCGAGCATCAGGCCGATCTCCTCGGCCACCGCGTCCAGGACCCGGTCGCGGGCCTGCTCCTCGGTGAGTGCCACATCGCCCTGCTTGAGCAGCGCCGCGACCTCCGGGTCGATCTCCGGCTTGCCCGAGTCGTAGACGTAGAAGCCGCGCTTGCCCGCCTCCACGACCGCCTTCAGGTTGGGGGAGACCGTGAAGCGGTCCGGGAAGGCGCGGTTCAGGGTCTCGGAGACATGCAGACCGATCGCCGGGCCGACCAGCTCCAGGAGCACCAGCGGCGACATCGGCAGCCCGAGCGGCTCGATGGAGCGCTCGGCGACGTCGATCGGGGTGCCCTCGTCGATGACGTTCTGGATCTCGCCCATGAAGCGGGTCAGGATGCGGTTGACCACGAACGCCGGGGCGTCCTTGGTGAGCACCGCGGTCTTCTTCAGCTTCTTGGCGACGGCGAAGGCCGTGGCCAGCGAGGCGTCGTCGGTCTGCTCGCCGCGCACGATCTCCAGGAGCGGCAGGACCGCGACCGGGTTGAAGAAGTGGAAGCCGACGACCCGCTCGGGGTTCTTCAGCTTCGAGGCCATCTCGGAGACCGAGAGCGAGGAGGTGTTGGTGGCGAGGATGGCGTGCGCCGGAGCGACCGCCTCGACCTCGGCGAACACCGTCTGCTTGACGCCGATCTCCTCGAAGACGGCCTCGATGACGAAGTCCGCGTCCGAGAAGCCCTCGGCCTTGTCCAGGACACCGGTGACCAGCGCCTTGTAGCGGTTGGCGGTGTCCTGGTTGACGCGGCCCTTGAGCAGCAGCTTGTCGATCTCCGCGTGGACGTAGCCCACGCCCTTGTCGATGCGCTCCTGGTCGATGTCGGTCAGCACGACCGGCACCTCGAGGCGGCGCAGGAAGAGCAGCGCCAGCTGCGAGGCCATCAGGCCCGCGCCGACCACACCGACCTTGGTGACCGGGCGCGCCAGGTTCTTGTCCGGGGCACCGGCCGGGCGCTTGGCGCGCTTCTGCACCAGGTTGAAGGCGTAGATGCCGCTGCGGAGTTCGCCGCCCATGATCAGGTCGGCGAGCGCCTTGTCCTCGGCGTCGTAGGCCGACTGGAGGTCGCCGTTCTTGACCGCCGCGATGATGTCCAGCGCGCGGTAGGCGGCCGGGGCCGCGCCGTGCACCTTGGAGTCGGCGATCTCGCGGCCCTTGGCCACCGCCGCGTCCCAGGAGGCACCGCGGTCGACCTCGGGGCGCTCGACCGTGGTCTCGCCCTTGAGGACGGAGGCGGTCCACAGCAGCGACTGCTCCAGGAAGTCCGCGCCCTCGAAGAGGGCGTCGGCGATGCCCAGTTCGAAGACCTGGGGGCCCTTGAGCTGCTTGTTCTGGTTGAGCGAGTTCTCGATGATGACCGAGACGGCCTTCTCCGGGCCGATCAGGTTCGGCAGCAGCGCGCAGCCGCCCCAGCCCGGCACCAGGCCGAGGAAGACCTCGGGCAGCGCGAAGGCGGGCAGCGACTTCACGACCGTGCGGTACGTGCAGTGCAGTCCGACCTCGACGCCGCCGCCCATCGCGGCACCGTTGTAGTACGCGAAGGTCGGCACGGCGAGTGAGGACAGGCGCTTGAAGACCTCGTGGCCGCTCCTGCCGATGGCGAGCGCGTCCTCGTGGTTCTTCAGGATCTCGACGCCCTTGAGGTCGGCGCCGACCGCGAAGATGAAAGGCTTGCCGGTCAGGCCCACGGCGACGATGGAGCCGTCCGCGGCCTCCTTCTCGACCTGGTCGAGGGCGGCGTTCAGATTCGCCAGCGAGCCGGGACCGAAGGTGGTCGGCTTGGTGTGGTCGAAGCCGTTGTCGAGGGTGATCAGCGCGAAGCGGCCGGCCCCCAGCGGCAGGTCGAGGTGGCGCACGTGCGCCGAGGTCACGACCTCGTCCGGGAAGAGCTCGGCTGCGCCCTTCAGCAGCTCGGCGGTGGTGGTGCTCACTTGGTGCCTCCGTCGAAGTGGGGGTTCTCCCAGATGGTGGTCGCACCCATGCCGAATCCGACGCACATGCTGGTCAGGCCGTAGCGGACGTGCGGCTGCTCCTCGAACTGGCGGGCCAGCTGGGTCAGCAGGCGCACCCCGGAGGAGGCCAGCGGGTGACCGAAGGCGATCGCGCCGCCGTACTGGTTGACGCGCGGGTCGTCGTCGGCGATGCCGTAGTGGTCGAGCAGGGCGATCACCTGGACGGCGAAGGCCTCGTTCAGCTCGAAGAGGCCGATGTCCGAGATGGACAGGCCCGCCTTGGCGAGCGCCTTCTCGGTGGCCGGGACCGGGCCGTAGCCCATGACCTCGGGCTCCACCCCGGCGAAGGCGTAGGAGACCAGGCGCATCTTGACCGGCAGCTCGTGCTCGCGCGCGAAGTCCTCGGCGGCGATGATCGAGGCGGTGGCGCCGTCGTTGAGACCGGCGGCGTTGCCCGCGGTGACCCGGCCGTGCGGACGGAAGGGGGTCTTCAGGCCGGCGAGGTTCTCCAGAGTGGTGCCCGGGCGCATCGGCTCGTCGGCGGTGGCCAGGCCCCAGCCGGTCTCCCCGCCCTCGGGGCTGGTGCGGCGGATCGCGATCGGCACCAGGTCCTGCTGGATCCTGCCGTTGGCGTACGCCTTGGCGGCCTTCTCCTGGGAGAGCACCGCGTACTCGTCGGCGCGCTGCTTGGTCAGCTGCGGGAAGCGGTCGTGCAGGTTCTCCGCGGTCATGCCCATGAACATGGCGGACTGGTCGACCAGCTTCTCGCTGACGAAGCGCGGGTTCGGGTCGACGCCCTCGCCCATCGGGTGGCGGCCCATGTGCTCGACACCGCCCGCGATGACGGCGTCGTAGGCGCCGAAGGCGATGGAGCCCGCGGTGGTGGTCACCGCGGTGAGCGCACCGGCGCACATCCGGTCGATCGAGTAGCCGGGCACCGACTGCGGCAGTCCCGCGAGGATGCCGGCCGTACGGCCGAGGGTCAGGCCCTGGTCGCCGATCTGGGTGGTCGCGGCGATGGCGACCTCGTCGATCTTGGCCGGGTCGAGGCCGGGGTTGCGGCGCAGCAGCTCCCGGATCGACTTGACGACCAGGTCGTCGGCGCGGGTCTCGTGGTAGATGCCCTTCGGGCCCGCCTTGCCGAACGGGGTACGGACGCCGTCGACGAAGACGACGTCCCTCACGGTACGAGGCACGATGGCTCTCCTCCAGAATGCGGGATGGCACTGCCGCGCGGCACGCCCCAACTGACCGGCGTGCTGCGAATACCGCCATGCTACTTACGAGTAACCAGGCTGCCCAGTCCTGCGGGCATGAGCGGCGAAGGTCACACCCGGTTGCCGCCCCCGCCCGACCCCGGAACGGCACAGCCGGTCCACCCGGGGGTGGAGATCCCGGGTGGACCGGCTGGTCAGCGCTGTGCCTGAGAGGCTCTCGGCGCCCGATCCGGCGGCGGTGCCTCAGTCGCTCTTCGCGGCCAGCGCCCTCACCAGGAGCGGTGTCACCTGCTCGATCTGCCAGGCGCGCGCCCCGTGCGAGGCGAGCGCGGCGGCCACCGACTCCTCGTCGGCGTCGGCGGGCGGCTCCCAGCAGACGCGGCGCACGGTGTCCGGGGTGATCAGGTTCTCCTGCGGCATGTTCAACCGCTCGGCAAGGGCCGAGACCCCGGCGCGCGCGGCCGAGAGCCGGGCGGCGGCCTCCGGGTCCTTGTCGGCCCAGGCCCGGGGCGGCGGCGGGCCCGTCACCTGCTGGCCCGGCTGCGGCAGCGCCGACTCGGGCAGGGCCTTCGCCCGGTCCACCGCGGACTGCCACTGGTCGAGCTGGCGCCGGCCGACCCGGCTGCCGAAGCCGGGCAGCGCGCCGAGGGCCTGGCCGTCCGCGGGCAGGGCGAGCGCCGCCTCCACGATGGCCGCGTCGCCGAGCACCTTGCCGGGGGAGATGTCCCGGCGCTGGGCGATCCGGTCGCGCGCCTGCCACAGCTCGCGCACCACGGCCATCTGCCGCCGGCGGCGCACCTTGTGCATCCCGGAGGTGCGGCGCCAGGGGTCCTTGCGCGGCGGGGCGGGCGGCGCCGCGGCGATCGCGGCGAACTCCTGGTGGGCCCAGTCGAGTTTGCCCTGCCGGTCGAGCTCCTTCTCCAGCGCGTCGCGCAGGTCCACCAGGAGTTCCACGTCGAGCGCGGCATAGCGCAGCCAGGGCTCGGGCAGCGGCCGGGTCGACCAGTCGACCGCGGAGTGGCCCTTCTCCAGTACGTAGCCGAGCACGCCCTCGACCATGGCGCCGAGGCCGACCCGCGGGAACCCGGCGAGGCGGCCGGCGAGTTCGGTGTCGAAGAGGCGGCTCGGGACCATGCCTATGTCGCGCAGGCAGGGGAGGTCCTGGGTGGCCGCGTGCAGCACCCACTCGGCGTCGCCGATCGCGGCGCCGAGCCCGGACAGGTCGGGGCAGGCGACGGGGTCGATCAGCGCGCTGCCCGCGCCCTCGCGGCGCAGCTGCACGAGATAGGCGCGCTGGCCGTAGCGGTAGCCGGAGGCGCGCTCCGCGTCGACGGCGACGGGGCCGGTGCCCGCGGCGAAGGCGGCGGTCACCGCGGCGAGCGACTCCTCGTCGGCGGTGACCGGCGGGATGCCCTCGCGGGGCTCGAGCAAGGGGGTCGGCGCCTTTTCGACGTCGTCCGGAGGAGCGCCTCCGGTGGTTCGCAGTGGGCTGTCTGCTGCGGTCTCTTGGGCGTCGGTCACCCGTCAAGGGTATCTGCCTGCCCGAACGCCCGAGCTGCGCCTTCGCACGAAAACACCCCTCACCTGCGCGGGAGTGGCCCGCGACCGGCGCACGGCAGCGCGCGGGGCCCCCGCCGGGACGGTCCGGCGAGGGCCCCGCGCGCCAGGGGAGGACGGATGGCTCAGTGGATGATGCCGGTCCGCAGCGCGACCGCGACCATGCCGGCCCGGTCACCGGTGCCCAGCTTGCGGGCGATGCGGGCCAGGTGCGATTTGACGGTCAGCGCGGACAGGCCCATCGAGACGCCGATGGCCTTGTTGGACTGCCCCTCGGCGACCAGGCGCAGCACCTCGACCTCGCGGCCCGACAGCTCGCGGTAGCCGCCCGGGTGGCTCGGGGCACCCGGGGGGCGGCGGTGCATCCGGGCCGCGGCGGCGCCGATGGGGGCGGCGCCGGGACGGGTGGGGAGCCCGATGTTGGTACGGGTACCGGTGACCACGTAGCCCTTCACCCCGCCCGCGAGGGCGTTGCGTACGGCTCCGATGTCGTCGGCGGCCGACAGGGCAAGGCCGTTGGGCCAGCCCGCGGCGCGGGTCTCGGACAGCAGCGTCAGGCCGCTGCCGTCGGGCAGGTGGACGTCGGCGACACAGATGTCGCGGGGATTGGTGATTCGGGGTCGTGCCTCCGCGATCGACGACGCCTCGATGACGTCGCGCACTCCGAGCGCCCACAGGTGACGGGTGACGGTGGAGCGGACCCGGGGGTCGGCCACCACCACCATGGCGGTCGGCTTGTTCGGGCGGTAGGCGACCAGGCTTGCGGGCTGCTCGAGGAGAACGGACACCAGGCCTCCTGGGGTGCGGGAACGGCGTCGGCTTGGGGGGAGAAGCCGTAACGAACCGTGCTTTGTAGGTCACAGACCTCTTCGGCAGCGGGGGCGGCGGCCTTTAGGCAATGATCACGATTTAGTGAGTAACAATTCGCGCAATTCGGACGCACGATCGATCAGGAGCAGAGCGAACCGGTCCGGAACCGGCCCCGCTCGGGGCGGTGGAGGCGCCAGAAAGACGGCAGAAAGATCACAGAACCCGGTGGAAAACGCACCGGAACGATCATGCCGCGGGTCGGCGGCGCCCGGGCGATTGGCCCCCGGGCGCCGACCGCCCGGGGTGTGCGCTCAGTGCGCCTCGGGCCCCCGCCGCTGCGGCAGCGTCACCACCGAGCCGTCGGAGGGCGCGAGGGGCGGCAGCCCGGCCAGTTGGCACAGGAGTTCGCACCAGGCCGCGAGATGACCGGCGGTGTCGGGGGCCTGACCGGCGCTCTCGTACGGGGTCCAGGAGGCGCGGATCTCGATCTGGCTGGCCGGCGGGCGTTCGGCGAGGCCGCCGAAGTGCTGCGAGGAGGCGCGGGTGACGGTGCCGCCGGGCTCCTTCACGGTGAGGCCCCGCGACTGCAGGGCGCCGGTCAGCCAGGACCAGCAGACCTCGGGCAGCAGCGGGTCCGCCGCCATCTCCGGCTCCAGTTCCGCGCGTACCAGGGTGACCAGGCGGAAGCCGCCCTGCCAGGCCTCGTGGCCCGCCGGGTCGTGGAGCAGGATGAGGCGGCCGTCGGCGAGGTCGTCCTCGCCGTCCAGTACGGCCGCCTCCAGGGCGTGGGCGTGCGGGGCCAGGCGCCGGGGCGCGCGGACCGTCTCGATCTCGATGCCGGGGCGCAGCCGCGCCGAGTGGAGCTGCTCGACGGCGGCACGGAACACCGGCGGAACCTGCTCCGCCGGTGCCCGCTCCGCCTCCTGCGCCGTACTCTTCTCCGCCTCTTTCGCCGCTTCCCTCTCCCGGGGAGTGTCTGTTCCGCCAGCACCGTCCGACACGTGTCCTTGAGCCGCAGCCATGCCGAGGAGGGTAAGGGGAAGCGGGGCCGCACGCAGGGAGGGACACCCCCGCGCCGCGCCCACCGGCCGGATCTTGTCGTGACCTTGGCCGATCCCGGCGCCCGGCCCCGCGGGGATACCGCCCGCACCCGGCCCCGGACCGCGGGGTCGCCGGACCGCGGCAGCGGAACCGGCGATGCTCCCGGTGGCCGGAATGCGCCGTCCCCGCGCGCGGCGGGCCGTCCGGAGCATGGGAGGATTCCCCGGTGAGCGCCAACGACCTGCCCCCAGCTCAGTCCTCCGTCACGGCCGGGGAGGCCCCCGCCGCGGGCCGGGCCCCGAGGAGTACGTACGACTCCGCCTTCCTGCGCGCCTGCCGCCGGGAGCCGGTGCCGCACACCCCGGTCTGGTTCATGCGGCAGGCGGGCCGCTCGCTGCCCGAGTACCTGAAGGCGCGCGAGGGCATCCCCATGCTGGAGTCCTGCATGCGGCCCGAGCTGGTCGCCGAGATCACCCTGCAGCCGGTGCGCCGCCACAAGGTCGACGCGGCGATCTACTTCAGCGACATCGTGGTCCCGCTCAAGGCCATCGGCATCGACCTGGACATCAAGCCGGGCGTCGGCCCCGTCGTCGAGCGGCCGGTGCGCACCCGCGCCGACCTCGACCGGCTGCGCGCGCTCACGCCCGAGGACGTCTCCTACGTCACCGAGGCGATCGGCCTGCTCACCGCCGAACTCGGGGCCACCCCGCTGATCGGCTTCGCCGGGGCGCCCTTCACCCTGGCCAGCTATCTCGTGGAGGGCGGCCCGTCCCGCAACCACGAGCACACCAAGGCGATGATGTACGGCGATCCGCAGCTGTGGGCCGACCTGCTCGACCGCCTCGCGGACATCACCTCGGCCTTCCTCAGGGTGCAGATCGAGGCGGGCGCCTCCGCGGTGCAGCTCTTCGACTCCTGGGTGGGCGCCCTCTCCCCGGCCGACTACCGCCGCTCGGTGCTGCCCGCCTCCGCCAAGGTCTTCGCGGCCACCGCCGGGTACGGCGTCCCGCGCATCCACTTCGGCGTCGGCACCGGCGAACTGCTCGGACTGCTCGGCGAGGCCGGGGCGGATGTCGTCGGCGTCGACTGGCGGGTGCCCCTGGACGAGGCCGCGCGCCGGGTCGGCCCCGGCAAGGCGCTCCAGGGCAACCTCGACCCCGCCGTGCTCTTCGCCGGTCCGGAGGCCGTGGAGGCCAAGACCCGGGAGATCCTGGACGCGGCCGCCGGTCTCGACGGCCATGTCTTCAACCTCGGCCACGGGGTGCTGCCCACCACCGACCCGGACGCGCTGAGCAGGCTCGTGGAGTACGTGCACACCCAGACCAAGCGCTGAACTCCCGGGCCGCGCACGGCTGTTCGCCCGCTCAGCAGGCCTGCCGCCAGCTGCCCAGATCCAGCCGTTTGCGTACCGAGGACAGACCGATCCGGCGGCTGCCCGGGCAGAAGCTGCCGGGTGCGACCGCGTACTCGGCGTGGAAGACCGCCTTTCCCGCGTCGAGGAAGGGCCGCAGCCGCTCGCACTCGTGGAACTGCGCGCACTGCTCGTTGACGGCGAAGTCGAAGTCGTCGACGAGTGCGGGGATCTGCGCGAGGTCGTTCTTCAGGCCCACCGCGAGACCGCGTTCGTGGGCGAGCGCGGCCAGCATCCGGTTGTAGCCGAGCTGGTCGGCGGCGGTGAGCGGGAAGCCGGTGTCCTCCTGGTAGGCGTCGAGGAGATCGGGTTCGACGGCGTCGAAGCCCTTCGCCCGGCACATGTCGAAGCGGGCGGCCATCAGCGGGCGCAGCCGCTCCCGCTGCCGGATGTCCAGCCAGCGCTCCCCGGGCCAGCCGTTCTGCCCGCCGCGCAGCGCGGCCGGGAAGTCGTCCGCGTCGGGCCGGAAGGACTCCCAGGCCCCGGCGTTGACGTAGCAGATCACCCGGCGCCCGTCCCGGTGCAGCCGCCGTACCTGGGCGCGGCTGGTCTCGAAGCCGTCCACGTCGTAGACCGGTACGTCCACGCCGGTGTCGAGCGGGCCGCTGAGCTGCCACTGCCAGTCGCTGCCCGGCCGCGGATGCCAGCGGGCGGGCGGCGGCCGGTGGTCCTCGCCCCCGCCGGTGGCGCAGGCGGCGAGCAGGCCGAGCAGGAGCAGCAGGCACAGCCGGGCCGGGTGGGCGGCGCGCAGGTTCACGCGGGGTCCTCGGTTCGCAGGGGGTTCTGGGCGGTCCGGGGGCTCACGGCGTCCTCCGGTGGCAGGGCGGGCGGCCGGTTCCACGGGTTGGGTCCCGCGCCGGGCGCCGCGCAGTGCACACCGGCGCCCCGCTCGCGGGCCGTCCGCGCGGCCAGCCCGGCGAGCGCGGGCGGTACCCCGTACACCAGGTGGCAGAAGCGTTCCGGGGGATGGCGGGTGGTCCAGTCGGGGGCGGTGAAGGAGCCGAGGTAGGTGGACCAGTGGCCCTCGAAGGTGACGAGCAGGTCCGCGGCGCGGGCGTAGCCGGGGGCCGGGTGGACGCCCGGGTTGAGGACGACGGTCCGGGCGCCGCGGCCGCGGGCCGCGCGGATCAGGCCCCGGCAGGCCCGCAGCCCCGAGGCCCCCGGGTCCGTCCGGTCGAGGAAGCAGCCCTCGGTGCCGTACCAGTCCCGGTGGCGCTCCAGGTCCCGCAGCACCTCCCGGCGCGGGCGGCGCCCGTAGGCGGTGTCCACGTAGCCGAGCACCCGCACGCCCGCCGACCGCAGCGCGCCGGCGGCGGCCGCGAACGCGGGATCGGGTGAACTGCCGGGCCCGTCGGCCGCGTTGAGCACCACCGCGTACATCCGCGACGGGGCTTCGGCCACCGACTCCCAGGCCGCCGGGTCAACGGCCGGGTGGACGTAGAGCGGTACGAGCAGGGTCATACGGGCTCCTCCGCCGGGGCGGGCGGCGGGGCGAGGGGCGTTCGGGGCACGAGCGGTCCGGCCGCCGGTCCGCCTGCTCCCGGTCCGCCCGCCCGCGCGGCCCGCCCCGCGGTCCTCTCCTTGTCGTTCCCGTCCGCCCCCGCCGTCTCCTGCCCGCTCTCCTCCCAGAGCGCGGTCAGCGAGTCGGTCAGCGAGTGGCGCGGGCGCCAGCCGAGGGCGGTGGCGGCGCGGGTCACGTCCGCGCAGCTCCAGTCCACCTGTCCGGAGCGGGCGGAGCCGCCCCCGGCCTCCTCCCGCAGGTGCCCGCCGGAGCCCGCGATCGCGAGCAGCGCGGTGGCCAACTCCCGTACCCGCACGGCCTCTCCGCTGCCGATGTTCACCACCCCGGGCAGCGGCCCCGGCGCGCGCAGCGCGAGGTGCACCGCCCGGGCCACATCGCGTACGTCCACGAAGTCCCGGTGGGCGGAGAGGTCGCCCACCCGGACCACCGTGCCGGGGCCGTTCGCCGCCGCCCGGCGCAGGGCCGCGGCGAGCCGGCCGGGCAGGCCTGCCTCCGGGGCCCCGGCGCCGACCGGGTTGGTCACCCGCAGCACCACCGCGTCGGCCCCGGAGGCGGTGACGGTCAGGGTGCCCGCGAGCTTGCTCGCGCCGTAGTGGCCGAGGGGCGCGGCGGGCGCGTCCTCCCGTACCCGCTCCCCGTGCGGCACCCTGCCGTACTCGGCGGCGGAGCCGAGGTGGACCAGGCGGGCCCCGGGGGCGGCCCGGTCCAGCGCCGCGCAGAGCACCGCGGGCAGCCGGGAGTTGAGCGCGGACAGCTCCCGGGGGCCGCCGCCGACCGCGCCCGCGCAGTTGACCACCGCGTCCGGCGCGGCCGCCGTGAGCAGGGCGGCCAGCCCGGGCACGGTGACCGTTGCCAGGTCGGCGTGGAGGTCGGCCCCGGGCCCGCGGCCCGCGGTGCGCAGGAGGATCCCGCGCTCCGCACGGAGCAGCCGGGTGAGGTGCCCGCCGAGGAAGCCGGTGGCACCGAGCACCAGTACCCGCATGCCCGTGCTCACGCTCCCTTCAGCAGCAGCGAACGGTGGGTGGTGAACTCGGCGTTGGCGCGGTCGTAGTCGTCCGGGCGGCCGATGTCGAGCCAGTAGCCGTCGAAGTCGTGGGCGTGCGGCGGGGTGTCCGCCTTGAGCAGGTCCAGGACGAGTTCGTCGAAGCCGAGGGGCAGGCCCGGGGTGTAGGCGGCCAGGGTCTCGCGGGAGAGCCCGTAGACGCCCATCGAGACGCGGTAGTTCATCCGGGGCTTCTCGGTGAAGGCGACCACCTTGCTGGAGTCGGTGGTCAGCACCCCGAAGTCGATGTGCACGTCGCGGGCGTAGGTGGCGATGGTCAGGGGCGCCCCGGAGTCGATGTGGCCGCGCAGGACCGAGGCGTAGTCGAGGTCGGTGAGGATGTCGCCGTTCATCACGAGGAAGTGCTCGGGCAGCCGGTCCATCATGGTCAGCAGCGGGCCCATGGTGCCGAGCGGGCTGTCCTCGGTGGAGTAGCCGACGCGCAGGCCCCAGCGGGCGCCGTTGCCCACGTAGGCGCGGATGATGTGGCCGAGATGGCCGATCGCGAGGGTGCAGCTGGTGAATCCGGCGGAGGCCAGCTGGCGCAGCACGATCTCCAGGATCGCGTGCTGGTCGCCGATCGGCACCAGCGGCTTGGGCAGCGCGGTGGTGTACGGCCGCAGCCGGACACCCTTTCCTCCGGCGAGAATGACTGCGTGCACGGGATGCCTCCCCTGTCGGGCCCTGCGGGCGGTGGTGGGCGGTACGTGGTGGTGTGCGGTGGCGGGACGGCGGCGGGCGCGAGCGAGGGCCGCGCCCGGCCGCGCTAGATGTTGTAGATGTCCGTCTTGTACCGCGCGAGGTTGGCCGGTTCGCGGAAGAAGGCGATGGTCTCGGCGAGTCCGCTCTCCAGGTCGTACGCGGGGCGCCAGCCGGTGGCCGCGCGCAGCCGCCCGGCGTCCGCGACCAGCCGCATGACCTCGGAGTTGGCGGGCCGGATGCGGGCGCAGTCCTCGCGTACGTCGAGGTCGGCGGACATCAGCTTGCCGATCAGGCGGACCAGGTCGCCGACCGAGATCTCGCCGCCGGTGCCCGCGTTGAAGGTGCGCCCGGCCACCTCGGCGGCCGGGGCGGTGCCGACCGCGAGGAAGGCCCGCGCGGTGTCCTTGACGAAGGTGAAGTCGCGGGTGGGGCGCAGGTCCCCGAGGGTGAGGGTGCGTTCGCCCGCGGCGATCTGCCCGATCACGGTGGGGATCACCGCGCGCATCGACTGCCGGGGGCCGAAGGTGTTGAACGGCCGCAGGGTCACCACCGGGGTGCCGAAGCTCGCGTGGTAGCTGTCCGCGAGCCGGTCCGCGCCGGCCTTCGAAGCGGCGTACGGGGACTGGGTGTTGATCGGGTGGTCCTCGGTGATCGGCACGGTCAGCGCGGTGCCGTAGGTCTCGCTGGTGGAGGTGTGCACCAGCCGCGGGGTGCCGAGGCGGCGGACCGCTTCGAGGACGTTGAGGGTGCCGGTGATGTTGGTGTCCACATAGCTGTGCGGCGCCCGGTAGGAGTAGGGGATCGCGATGAGCGCGGCCAGGTGGTAGACGGCCTCGGCGCCCTCGATCAGCGCGTGCACCGAGCCCGGGTCGCGGACGTCCCCGAGCTGGATGTCCACCTCCTCGCGCACCTCGGCGGGCAGGGTCTCCAGCCAGCCGTAGGAGGAGAAGGAGTTGTACTGGACCATGGCGCGCACCCGGTGTCCGGCGCGGACCAGGGCCTCGGTGAGATGGGAGCCGATGAAGCCCTCGGCGCCGGTGACGGCGACGGTCGTGCCACCGTCGTCACCGGGGTCGGCGGGGACGGGGCGGTCGGCGGGAGTGCGGTTCACGTTCGCCTCCTGGGCGGGGAGTCGGGCACGGGCAGCGGGTGTCCGGGCGGGTCGGGATCGCGATGCGGGTACGGGTGCGGGTCAGGCGTGGGCGGTGGGCCGGGCCGTGCGGGCCGCCGCGAGGGCGAGCAGTACGGTCCCGGCCGCGGTACAGCCGAGGAGCTGGGCCGGAGCCGGGTCGAGCAGGCCGAGGGCGGGCGGCAGGGCGGCGGTGAGGGCGGCCGCCGCGCAGCCGAGGGCGGCGGGCCAGGCGGTGCCGAAGGCCTGGAGGAGCAGGGCGGTGAAGAGCACCGCGGCCAGCGCGGCGAGCGGGGCCGGGGCGCTGCCCGTCAGGAGGCCCCCGGCGGCGACCGGAAGCAGATAGCAGCCGAGGCACAGGGCGAGGGCCCGGGCCGCGCGCAGGGCGAAGGCGGCCGGGGTGCGGCTGGCGCGCAGTGCCGAGACCGCGAGGCCCCGGAAGCGGAAGAGCAGCCATTCGGCCGGGCCCATGCTGAGGGTCAGCACCACCACGGAGAGCGGTTCCCGCCGTCCCGCCGTCAGGGCGAGGACCCCGGCCGCGACGCCGAACAGGCCGTAGGGCAGGGAGCGGTGCCAGGCGGGCGCGGGTCCGGACGGCCGTTCCTGGCCGCGCAGCGGGAGCAGGGCGCGCACCGCGGCCGCCGCCGTAAGGAGCACGGCCGCCAGGCAGAGCGAGGGCCCGGCCCAGGGCGGCAGCACCCCGAACGGCAGGGCCGCCGCGCCCGCCGCCAGCGGCAGCAGGGCGCAGGCGAGGACCCGTTCGCCGCCCAGCACGAGCAGGACCCCGGCCGCCGCCAGATAGAGCGACTGCCCGGCGAGGAAGGCGGCGCCCTCGGCGGAGGGGGCCGAGGCCGCCCCGGCGCCGGTGGCGAGCGCCGCCCCGGCCGGCGCCCCGAGGGCGAGGGTGCGCCGGGCGGCCGGGCGTCCGGTGGCCAGGCGCAGATGGGCGCGGTGGCTGAGCGCCTGGGACCAGGCCCAGGACAGCAGCGCCGCGAGGACCAGTCCGCGCAGGGTGCCGCGGTCCGCGAGCGGTCCGGGGGCGAGCAGATAGCCGAGACCGGGGAGCGCGAACAGCAGCCCGCGCAGGGCGCAGCGGAGGGTGTCGGGGCGCCAGGGGTCCGGCGCGGCCGGGGGCGCGGGGTGGCTGCGCGGCACCCGCCGGTACAGGTCCTCGGCGAGCTGGAACAGGTCCCGGTGCCCGTACTCGCGCCGGATCCGGCTCTCGGTCATGCCGAGCGACTCCAGGAGGGCGGCGACCTCGTACGGGTGCACGGCGGGGCCGGTCCGGTCGGCGAGTTCCGCGGCGAGCAGGTCCACCGGGTCGGCGCCGTCGGCGGCCGCCACCGCGGGGGCGCCGCGCCCGCCGGGCAGCCGCAGCACCGCGGCCACCGGCTCGGCCGTGCGTGCCGCCTCGGTCAGCGGCATCGGCCCGCTCATCCGGCGGCCTCCCGGGAGGGCGCGGAGATCCGCAGGGGGGCGGCGGCGCGTGCCGCCCGCCGGGGTCCGGCCGCCGGGTGCCGCGCCTCGTCCGGTGCCGCGGCCAGGTGCAGGGCAGGCGTGAAGTCCTCGGCGCCGGAGGCGAGACGGCCGTAGATCTCGCGGAAGGTGTCGACCGTGCGGCGGAGGGTGAACTGCTCGATCACCCGCAGCCGGGCCGCCTCGCCGAGGGCCGCCCGGCGCCCGGGGTCCCGCAGCAGCACGAGGGCGGCGTCCGCCATGGCCCGCGGGTCCCTCGGCGGCACCACGAGACCGGTCTCGCCCACGGCCTCCCGGACACCGCCGACATCGGTGGAGACGGTGGCCCGGCCGCAGGACATCGCCTCGATCAGGGTGAAGGGGAAGCCCTCGCTGATGCTGGAGAGCATGACCACGTTCCCGGCCGCGTAGGCGTCGGTGATGTCCTCCACCCGGCCCTCGAAGACCACCGCCTCGCCGTGGCCGAGCGAGTCGGCCAGCTGTGCGCAGCGCTCGCGGTAGGCCTCGCCGCCGCGCGGGGTGCCGCCGAAGAGCCGCAGCCGCGCCTCGGGGATCTCCTCGCGGACCAGGGCGAAGGCGCGTACCAGGGTCTCCAGGTCCTTGATCGGGTCCACCCGGCCCGCCCAGCTGAGGGTGGGCTGCGCGGGCTCGGGACCGGCGGGCGGGAAGTCCGCGGGATCGACGCCGTTGTAGACGGTACGGATGCGCTCGGGGGCCGCGCCGCCCTGCTCCTCCCAGAGCCGGTTGTAGCGGTTGCCCGGGGTGATCAGGCTCGCCCTGCGGTACGTCTCCTCGGCCAGCAGCCGGAAGAAGCCGAGCAGCAGCGCCTTGACCGGCCAGCCGCAGCCGCCGGTGCGGTAGCCGAGGTAGCGCTCGCGCAGATAGACGCCGTGCTCGGTCAACAGCAGCGGCACACCGTGCAGTTCGCGGGCGGCGAGCCCCGGCAGCGCCGCGAGCCCGCCGCTGACCGCGTGGCTCAGCCCGGTCTCGGGCGGGGCCGCGGCCAGCGGGCGCAGGGCGTGTTCGAGCAGCCCGGTGGCGGTCACCGCGTCGTGCAGGCTCGGGCGCGCCGCGGCCACGGCGAGGCCGGGGCTGTTCCACACCCGGGTCAGCACCCGCACCGCCTGCTCGCCGCGGAGCAGGGCGGTGAGCGCGCCCCGCCGTGCGTGCCGGGCGAGGCGGTAGAGGGCGGGCGCGAAGCCGTCCTCCGCCTCGGGGTCGACCAGCGCCCGCAGGAACTGCTCGTAGTCCGCGCGGAGTTGACGCCCGGCCCGGCCGCGCGGGGTCCGGCCCGCGGGCGGCGGGCCCCACAGGGGTATCTGCTGCGTGCCGCGCACCTGCGCGGGCAGCTCCCAGACGGGTTCCTCGCGGCCGGTGCCGGTCAGCGCGAGGACGTGGAACTCGGTCTCCGGCATGCCGCGGACGAGCTGGTCGCACCAGACGCTCACCCCGCCGTGGCTGTGCGGGTAGGTGCCTTCGGTCAGCAGCGTGACCCGTGGCGCGCCGCCGGGGCGCGCGGGACTCGCGGGTGGACGCATCGAGCCGCTCCAGTGGTGGTCCGTGCACGGGACGGGCGCCCGCCCGCCGCGCCGGGGCACGGCGGCGGGGCGGCGGGGCCGGTCCCGGTGAGGGTGGGTGACGGGGTGCAGCGGTGCGGGCCTGGGGTCTGTCGTCACACTCCCCTCGTCGCCCGGAGGGCGGCGTCGCGGCGTCTGGTGCCTGCTCGCCGGCGGTGCCCCCTGCTCGAAGAGCTCGGGGGAGTGCCGGGTGCAGGGCCTCGTACCGGACGTACTCGGCCTTGCGCCCGGTGCGGCGAGAGTGCGTGCCAGGCGTCGTGGCGCAGAGGGGAGTGTGAGGACGGGCCCTAGCGGCCCCGGGACGGCGGCGCCTGCCGGGCGGGGCCGGGAGCCGCCTGCTTCCTTACGCCCTGCGGTACGGGCAACTTCCGTACTTCGGCGGGCAGTTGGGCGCGGCTCGCGGTGGCCGCCGGGGCGAGGGGCGCGTCCGGGACGTTCAGCGAGACCTGCCCCTGGAGCAGGGCGGGGGAGACCCAGCCGCTGAGTCGCCCGGCGTAGGCGGAGCCGAAGGGGGTGCTGCCGAGGAGGAGGTACTGCCGGGTGCCCGCGGGCATGGTGGCGAGGGTCTCCACGCCCGCCGGGGTCTGCACGGTGACGGTCTCGCCGACGCGGTAGGCGGTGACCTTGTTCGCCCGTACCGCGTCCTGGAAGGCGGCGCGCTTGCGCAGTTCCTCGCCGGTGTCGGACATCCGCGGGTTCACCAGCGGGGTGTTCGCGGCGAAGAGCGAGGCGTAGGAGGAGAGGACCTTCTCCAGGACCGGGTAGGCGATCCGGTCCTCGGCCAGGTTGGACTGGTGGATGAAGTGCGGGCGCACATCGCCGGAGAGGACATGGCCGAGGGCGAGCGCCGACTCCAGCGGCACGATCCGGTCCTGGTAGCCGGTCGCGGTGTCCAGCGGGGCGTCCAGGCAGGTGGTCACCGGGGAGGTCTCGCACAGTCCGCTGCCGCCGTCGGCGCGGCGGGTGTAGATCCAGTTGTACTCGTCGACCTGCTCCTCGGCGCGGCCCACGTTGTAGAAGATGTTCATCGGGTAGCGCGGCACGGTACGGGCGGATCCCGCCGAACGCTGCGCGGGCTCACGGGAGTTGTCGGAGCCGAGCCAGCCGATGCCGTTCTCGGCCAGCGCGGGCGCGAGGTTCGGGTTGTCCGCGGGCTGCTGCGGCAGCACCTTCAGGCCCGAGTGCTCGCCGGTGACCAACTCCTTCTCGTTCAGCGGGAGTTTGGCCTTCTGGCCCCAGCGGCGGTTCTCCGAGATCTGCTGCGAGATCTCGCTGCGGGGGACGTAGCGCACGGCGCCCGAGGCGTCGGTCGCGCACTTCCACGGCACCGCCGAGACGTCCTGGACGCAGCCCAGGAAGGGGTGTTCGTAGGTGTGGTTGACCCAGCGGTAGTCCGCGCGGTCGGCGAGCAGCCGGTCGGCCAGCGGGTCGCCGCCCTCCTGCTCGCGGTACTGGTCGCTGCCCGCCCCGTTGTAGACCAGGTCCAGGGTCAGCCCGTGCTCGCGCGACCAGCTGCGGGCGTGGGCGGCGTCCTCGGCGGTCATCCGGATCGGGTCGGGTTCCCCGCCGCCGTCCGCGCAGTCGATGTCCCCGGGCGTGCAGTTGAGCGTGCTGTCCCAGCGGTCGTCCGCGGCGAAGACGTCGTCGACGTGCACCGTGAAGTGGTGGCGCGAGGCCCCGAGGTGGATCCCCTGGGTCATCCAGTCCACGATGCCCCGGGCCAGCAGCCGGAACTGCTGCTGGTACTGGTTGTAGGCGAAGGTGACCACGAGTTCGCGCCGCCCGTCGTGCCGGTACTCGCCGACCAGCGAGCCCCGCCCGCCCCCGGCCAGCGGCGCGTCCACGTACGGGGTGAAGTCGGCGCCCGGCGCGGGTGCCGCGAGGAAGCCGTAACTCTCGCTCACCGAGGGAGAGCTGTCCTCGAAGGGCACCGCGCCGCGCAGATAGCCGAAGGGGCCGGAGCGCCCCGCCTCGGTGACCGCGGCCCGCACCCCGTCCAGCGAGCGGCTGTCCCCGGGCTCCGGATAGCCGAGGCCCGCCTCGGGGTTGGCCCAGGTGTAGGCGTCCACCTGCGGGATCCCGTAGCGCTGCTCGTAGGCGGCGAGGGCGGCGAGTTCGGGCGACCCCGAGCCGAAGGGGTTGGCGTCCGGCAGCACCACGGCCTGGAACTTCGCCCGCGGACGTCCCCCTACGGAGTCCGCGAGGAAGGCGGCGGTGAGCACCGGACGCCCGGCACTGTTCAGGTCCACCCGGGTGTACGGGGTTCCCTGGGCGTCGAGTTCGGCCCGTACCGCCTCGACGGCGGGGCCGCCGTCCGAGACGAGCAGGACCCGCAGGTCGACCCGCGGTTGCGGCTGCGCGGGCGCCGCGGATGCCCCGGCCGGTGCCGTGAGCGTGAGGAGCAGGGAGCCTGCGGCCAGCGCCGCCGCTCGCGCGGTGTTCTTCATCCGGTGTTCGTTTCCCTTCGTCGGGCCATGCCGGGGCATGGCCCGTCCCCCCCCCAGCGGTCCGGAGCACGCGGTGCGTGTCCGGCTCGCTCTGCCGCGTCACATAGTGCGGCTCGGGTGTGCAGGGTGCGAGGATTCTGTGAACGTTGACCGAAAAAAGGCGTCAAGGTCATCCCGGTCCACTTCGGGCAGCGGACGGGCTCCTCGGGGAGGGGCGCCCGGCACCCCGGCCGCGTTTGCGCAGCTCTGCTGATCAACTGTCAACAGTGCCTGGGGGAGGGCGAGTTGGGGAAGCGCTTGCACCGGATCCGCGCCGGTGCCGCTGACCTGGACCATTGGTCAACCGGAACCGGACAGCGCCGATCACCGCCTGCCCGGCGCCGACACCGGTGCCGCGCGCGGGGCGCACCGCTGAACGCGCCCCTTCGCGCCCGCGGACACCTGTGCGACCGCGCCCCTCGTACGCGCCGCGCGCCCCGCTGCCGGGAGAACCGGAAGCTCAGTACCCCGCCTCCCGGACCGCCTGCGCGGCCTTGCGCGCGGCCACCAGGACGGGGTCCCACACCGGCGAGAACGGCGGGGCGTAGCCGAGGTCCAGGGCGGTCATCTGCTCCACCGTCATCCGGGCGGTCAGGGCCACGGCCGCGATGTCCACCCGCTTGGCGGCGCCCTCGCGGCCCACGATCTGCACCCCGAGCAGCCGTCCGGTGCGGCGCTCGGCGAGCATCTTCACCGTCATCCGCCCGGCGTCCGGGTAGTAGCCCGCCCGGCTGGTCGACTCGATGGTCACCGCGTGGAACTCCAGGCCCACCGCGCGGGCGTCCTTCTCCCGCAGACCGGTCCGCGCGATCTCCAGATCGCAGACCTTGCTCACCGCCGTGCCGACCACACCGGGGAAGGTCGCGTAGCCGCCGCCCGCGTTGGTGCCGATCACCTGGCCGTGCTTGTTGGCGTGGGTGCCGAGCGCGATGTGCCGCTCCTGACCGGAGACCAGGTCGAGCACCTCCACGCAGTCGCCCCCGGCCCAGATGTTCTCGTGCCCGCGCACCCGCATCGCGAGGTCGGTGAGCAGCCCGCCGTACGCGCCGAGCGGCAGACCGGCGGCCGCGGCGAGCGAGGTCTCCGGCCGCACCCCGGTGCCGAGGACCACCACCTCGGCCGGGTGGCGCCCCTCGGCGGTGGTCACCGCGCGGGCCCGGCCGTCCTCGCCGGTCTCGATCCCGGTGACCTCGGTCCCGTTGACCATCTCGATGCCGAGTCCGCACATCGCCTCGTGCACCTGGCGCCCCATGTCCGGATCGAGGGTGGCCATCGGCTGCGCCGAGCGGTTGAGCACGGTCACCGCGTAGCCGCGCTGGATCAGCGCCTCGGCCATCTCGACCCCGATGTACCCGGCGCCGATGACGACGGCCCGCCGGGGCCCCTCCGGCGCGAGCGAGTCGAGCAGCGCCTGCCCGTCGTCCAGGGTCTGCACCCCGTGCACCCCGGGGGCGTCGATCCCCGGCACCGGCGGGCGCAGCGGCCGCGCCCCGGTGGCGATCACCAGCTTGTCGTACGAGGTCCACTCCTCGGTGCCCGACTCCAGGTCCCGGGCGCGCACCCGGCCGCGGCCGGTGTCGATCCCGGTGACCTCGGTGCGCATCCGCAGCCCGATCTCCCGCTCCCGGTGCTGCGCGGGCGAGCGGGCGATCAGCGCGTCCCGCTCCTGGACCACCCCGCCCACCCAGTACGGGATCCCGCAGGCCGAGTAGGAGGTGAAGTGGCCGCGCTCGAAGGCGAGGATCTCCAGCTCCGCCGGGCTCCGCAGCCGCCGGGCCTGCGAGGCGGCCGACATGCCCGCCGCGTCCCCGCCGATGATGACCAGCCGCTCGCGCATCGCACACTCCCCGGGTCCGGGTCCACCGCCCCGTGCCCGGGGCCCGACTGGTGATCACCGTAGCGGGGGCGCCCCCGGCGCCCGGCCTCCGCTCCGTACGGCGCCGGGTGTTTGAGAGAGTGGCCCCATGGACGCAGCGCAACCGGCGCGGGCCGGGGCCCCGCACGCCGTCGTCGTCGGAGGCGGGATCACGGGCCTCGCCGCCGCCCACCGGCTGCTCGGCGCCGGATACACCGTCACCCTCGCCGAGGCCTCCGAACGCCTCGGCGGCAAGCTCCTGCCCGGCGAGATCGCGGGCGTACGGGTCGATCTCGGCGCCGAGTCGCTGCTCGCCCGGCGCCCCGAGGCCGTGGAACTCGCCCGGGCCGCCGGACTCGGCACGCGCGTCGAGGCCCCGGCGACGGCGAGCGCCTCGCTGTGGACGGGGGGTGCGCTGCGCCCGATGCCCAAGGGCCATGTGATGGGCGTACCCGGCGATCCCGAGGCGCTCGCCGGGCTGCTCTCCGCGGAGGGCCTCGCCCGCCTCGCCCGGGAGCGGGAGCTGCCGCCGACCGAGATCGGCGAGGACATCGCGGTCGGCGCCTATGTCGCCGAGCGCCTGGGCCGCGAGGTGGTGGACCGCCTGGTGGAACCGCTCCTCGGCGGCGTCTACGCCGGGGACGCCTACCTGCTCTCGCTGCGCTCGGCCGTGCCCCAGCTCTTCGAGGCCGCCCGCCGGCACACCTCCCTGCTCGACGCGGTCACCGAGATTCAGCGCCGGGCCGCCCGCAACCCCGCCGCCGGGCCGGTGTTCGCCGGGATCGACGGCGGGGTCGGCAGCCTCCCGCTCGCCGTCGCCGAGCGGGTACGCGAACAGGGCGGCCGCATCCTCACCGGCACCCCCGTGACCGCGCTGCGCCGCCCGGTGCCCGGCGGCCCCTGGCAGATCGGCACCCGCGAGGGCGTCCTCACCGCGGACGCCGTGGTCCTCGCGCTGCCCGCCGCCCCGGCCGCCCGGCTCCTGGAGACGGTGGCCCCCGCCGCCGCGGCCGAACTGCGCACGATCGAGTACGCCTCGATGGGTCTTGTCACCCTCGCCTACCGGGCACGGGACGCCGCCGGGCTGCCGGCGGGCAGCGGCTTCCTGGTGCCGCCGGTCGAGGGCCGCACCATCAAGGCGGCCACCTTCGCCAGCCGCAAATGGGGCTGGATCGCCCGGCAGGACCCGGAGTTGCTGGTGCTGCGGACCTCGGTCGGGCGACACGGCGAGAGCGCGGTACTCGCCCGCGAGGACACGGAACTGGTCGAGATCTCCCGGCAGGACCTGCGCGCCGCCACCGGCCTGGACGCCGAGCCGGTCGCCTCCCGGGTGACCCGCTGGCACGAGGGGCTGCCGCAGTACCCGGTGGGGCACGCCGCCCGGGTCGCCCGGATCCGCGGCCACCTGGCACAGCTCCCCGGCCTCGCCGTCTGCGGTGCCGCCTACGACGGGGTCGGGGTGCCCGCCTGCATCGCCGGCGCCCGGGCCGCCGCGGACGCGCTCACCGGGGACGCGGGGGCGCTGACCGCGCTCGCCCGGAACCCGGTGCAGAGCACCCACGGCGGCGCGGGAGAATAGCGGCATGAGCGACGACGCATCCGCCAAGATCCCGAACATCGGCAAGAAGGCCAAGGACCTCAACGAGGTCATCCGGTACACGCTGTGGTCCGTCTTCAGGCTGCGCGACGTACTGCCCGGCGACACCGACCGCCCCCGCCTCGCCGCCGAGGTCCAGGAGCTCTTCGACCAGCTGGCCGCCAAGGACGTCACCATCCGCGGCACCTACGACGTCTCGGGCCTGCGCGCCGACGCCGATCTCATGATCTGGTGGCACGCCGAGACCGCCGAGCAGCTCCAGGAGGCCTACAACCTCTTCCGCCGCACCGGCCTCGGCCGCGCCCTGGAACCGGTCTGGTCGAACATGGCGCTGCACCGCCCGGCCGAGTTCAACCGCTCCCACATCCCGGCCTTCCTCGCCGACGAGACCGCCCGCGACTACGTCAGCGTCTACCCCTTCGTGCGCTCCTACGACTGGTACCTGCTGGCCGACGAGGACCGCCGCCGGATGCTCGCCGACCACGGCAAGATGGCGCGCGGCTACCCGGACGTCCGCGCCAACACGGTGGCCTCGTTCTCGCTCGGCGACTACGAGTGGATCCTCGCCTTCGAGGCCGACGAGCTCCACCGCATCGTCGACCTCATGCGCCATCTGCGGGCCTCCGAGGCCCGGATGCACGTCCGCGAGGAGGTGCCCTTCTACACCGGGCGCCGCCGCAGCGTCGCCGAACTCGTGGACGCGCTGGCCTGATCCGCCGCACCGGTCCCGGCGGCTGCCTCCTGGCCGGGGTACGGCGGGCGCGGGAGGTCGCAACTGCCGCCGTGCGCGCCCCGGTTCACTCCCCGCGTCGTACGTCGAAGCGGGCCCGGCCGCCGGTGGCCAGTGGACGCGGCTCGGGGTGCGGGGCGCAGCTGGTGTCGGCGGCGGGGAGGTGGCCCGCCACCAGGTAGTCGTCGAGGTGGCGGTTGACGCAGTCGTTCGGGCCGCCGCCGAGACCGGTCATCCCCGCGTCCCGCTCGGTCACCAGCACCGAACCGGCCAGCCGCCGCCGCAGTTCGCGCGCCCCGGCGAGCGGGGCGACCGCGTCCTGCTCGGCCGCCAGGATCAGCGTCGGCGGCAGGGTGCCGCGCGCGGAGCCCGCGGCCCGCGCGGCACCGGCGGCCCCCACGTCGACGGGCTTCCGCGCCTTCACCGGCCAGCTCGCACAGGGCAGATGGGCCCAGGTGTGCGCCCAGGCCGCGAACGGGGCGGTTCTCGCCAGCCGCGTGGCGTCCCGGTCCCAGGTGGCCCAGTCGCGCGGCCAGGCGCTGTCCTGGCACCGCACGGCCGCGGTCACCGCCGCCGCGTTCTCCCGCTCCGCCGCCGCCTCCGGAACGGGCGCGGCCTGCTGGATCAGGAACTCCCGCTCCCCGTGCAC
Source organism: Streptomyces physcomitrii (assembly GCF_012273655.1). Taxonomy (GTDB): domain Bacteria; phylum Actinomycetota; class Actinomycetes; order Streptomycetales; family Streptomycetaceae; genus Streptomyces; species Streptomyces physcomitrii. The sequence continues at coordinate 46,053 of NZ_JAAWWP010000019.1, forward strand.
CCAGGCCGCGAGCGCGGTGGCCCGGATCGGCCAGTAGTCGTCGTAGAAGACCGTCTTGGCGAAGGCGGCCTGGAGCTGGGCCGGGCCCACCGTGCCGTCCGCGGGCTTCTTCGCCAGTTCCTCGCGCACCCCGTCGTAGCGGCGCTGCACGGCCGCGGCGGTGGTGCCGAGTCCGTAGGCCTCGTCATGGCGTGCCACCCAGTCGAGGAAGTCGTGCCAGCGCCGCTCGAAGGCGGCGCTCTGGCGCAGCGAGTCCGGGTAGCCCATCCGCCCCGGCGCGGGATCCGGCGCCGAGTCGAAGACCATCCGGCGCACATGCCCGGGGAAGAGGCTCGCGTGGACCGCGCCGACATAGCCGCCGTAGGAGACGCCCATGAAGGTCAGCCGCCGCTCGCCGAGGGCCGCGCGCAGCACGTCCAGGTCGCGGGCGCCGGTCTCGGTGGAGAACTGCTCCAGTCCGGTGCCCGCGGAGCTGAGGCAGCCCGCCGCGTACGCGGTGGCGCGGGCGCGGGCTTCCGCCTTGAACACGGCGTCCGGCCGCTGCGGGGCCGCGGTGGGCGCGTCGGCGGGGTCCTGGCAGGAGAGGCCGCCGTCCGCGCCCACCCCGCGCGGGGTGTAGCCCACCAGGTCGTAGGCGGAGTGCACGCGCTGCCAGGAGCCGAGGCCCGCGGCCATCGGGAAGTAGAGGCCGGAGGAGCCCGGCGTGCCGGTCTGGAAGACCAGCGAGCCCTGCCGCCGTACCGGCTTGCCCTCGGCGTCCGCCCCGGAGGCGCGCGCCCGGCTGACGGTGAGCGGGAGTTTCTGGCCGCCGGGGCGCGCGTAGTCCACCGGCACCGAGACCGTGCCGCACTCCACCGGGGGCTCCAGGTGGTACCGCTCCGGGCACGGGCCGAAGCGGATGCCCGCGGCGGCGGACTGCCGGGCGGCCTCGGCGGTGCCCGCGGCCAGTCGCTCGGCCGCGCTCGGCCGGGGCGCGGCGCCGGGCTGGGCGGGGGCCGTCGCGGCGGCGGTGAGGAGCAGGGAGCCGGTGACTGCCACGAGGGCGGCGGTGCGCATCGCTCGGCCTCATCCCTTCGGTCCGGTGAGACGCCCGGAAACGGGCGGACGGGAACAGAAGGGATGCTTGGGGGAGGGGCCGGGGAAGTAAAGGACCCCGGGTCCCTTGTCCGCTCAAAGAGTGCGCGGTGCCGCCGAACGCACCGCGAAGGCCGCCCGCAGCTGTGGATCGCCCGCCGCCCCGGTGCCGCGCAGCGCCACCTCGGTGAGCGCGGCCCCGCTGCCTCTGCCGCCGGACGGCAGCTCGGCGAGGAGCCGCCGGCCCGCCTGCGAGGCCCAGCGGGTGTACGGATAGGTCTCGAAGCGGGCGATGCCGAGCGAGCAGAGGCTCAGCAGCAGCGGCAGCGCGAACCAGCTCAGCAGGTCACCGCCGGGCGCGCCCCGGCCCGGCGCGAGGACCGCGGCCGCCGCGAGGACCGGCACCGCGAGGGCCACCGCCCTGACCTGGCGCACCGCCCCGGCGACGGTGCCTCGCGAGGACTCGGGCACCGCGAGCCCGGCGCGCACCAGGGCGTCCGCCAGCTCCCGTACCGGCGGCGCGGCGGCCGCGGCGGTGCGGACCTCGGCGATCGGCGACTGGCCGCCGGGGCCCACCGCCTCGATGACGGCCGCCTCCATCGGGTCCCTGGCCTCCTGGTCGACCACGGTGGCCCAGCCGGTGTGCGCGAGCAGCATCCGGCGCTCGTACGCCATCGAGACCAGGGTCAGTTCGGCTGCCCGGTGCGGACCGCCGGAGAGGAACGCGGCCTCGTACAGGGTCAGTTCGCGGCGGGTGCCGGGCCCCGCGTCCGCGGCGGCGGCGCGTACCGCCGCCAGGCACAGCCGGATGCAGGACACGAGGGCCGCCACACAGGCGAGCAGGAGGAAGAGCAGCCACAGCATGGCCGAGTTCTACGCGAAGCGGGCCCCCGGGCGCCACGGTTTCTTCACCTCGGATGCCGGAATGTGGCGCTTGGCACAGGGAAGTCGGGTGGCGGTGGCCTTGTCCGGCAGCCGAGGTGCCCCTGGCCGGGGTGCCGGCCGACCTGCCGAGGCGCCCCGGCCGAATTTGTCGAGGCGCCCCGAAGCAGGGGTGGTTGACTGCCCGATCCGGGCCACCGGCACGCAGACGGCTCGGGTTCTCGGTGAAGTGCCGTGCCGGTGGGGGCGATTGGCGGTTGTGCCGGGAGGCGGGGGCGGGTGGCTGCCGTACAGCGCTCTCCGTGACGGTGCTCGCCGCACTCTCCGTGACAGTGCTTTCCGCGACGGTGCTCTCCGTGGTGCGTGCCCCGGTGTCCCGGCCTCCGCGCCGCCGCCCGCCTCCGCGCCCGTACGGTGTGCTGCCGAGCGGGCCGGTCTACGAGGATCCGCCGCCGCAGCCCCCGCCACCCCCGCCGCCTCCGCAGGACGAGCCCGAGGATCCGCCGCAGGAGGACCCTCCGCACGAGGAGCCCGAGCCGCCGCCGCAGGAGCCCCCGGAGGCGCCCGAGCAGGAGGAGCCGCCGCAACTGCTGCCGCCGCAGGAGGAGCCGCCCCCGCCGCACCAGTTGACCTCCCCGGTGACCACCAGCGGCGTGCCGTACGCGGCGCCCTGAGCGCTGCCGGACAGCGCGGACGGGCGGACCCGCTCGCGCAGCGCCCGCAGCAGGATCGCGCGCAGCGCCGGATCGGGCAGGGCGCTCGGGCCGCGGACCGCGACCAGCGCCACCAGGTCCACGGCCGGGGCCCCGCTCGCCGCGAAGGCGCGCAGCGCCCGGCGCCCGGCGGTGGTCAGCGAACCCCGCGCCCGCACCAGCGAGACGAAGCCGAGGACGATGCCGAAGAAGAGGGCGGGCAGCACGGTGAGGACGAACGGCGCCGTGGAGTCGGCGTCCCACTCCACGTACTGCAGGACCGTCAGCGCGATCGCCAGCGGGAAGCCGAGCAGGCAGCCCACCGTGTGCACCAGCGCCCAGCGGCGCAGCGGGCGCAGCGCCCCGGGCGGCACCAGGAGCCCGCGCGCGGCGAGCCCGTCGCCGAGCGCCTGGACCTGCGGGCCCCGCATCACACCCGTACGCACCCAGTGCAGCGCGCCGCTCGGGGCGTGGGCGTGGGCGTCGAGCACGGACTGCTCGACCGGGTGCCGGACCTCGGCGCGCCGCACCCCGAGCAGGCCCGGCTCCGCCACGGCGAGCCGCCCGTCCAGGTGCATGGCGACCACGACGGTGTCCGCCACCCGGCCGGGACCGCCCGCGAGGAAGGCCACCTCCAGGACGTCCCGGGCGAACTCCCCGGGCGCGGCGGCCGAGGAGCGCGCCCGGTGCAGACCGGTCAGGAGCCGGACGGCCGAGCCGAGGACCAGGACATGGACCAGAGCCGTCAGGTACGTCATCTCCTCACCGCCCGGCGAGTACGGAGCGGGCGGCCCGGCGCAGCCTCGCCAGGGGCCGGGCGGACCGGGGCCGCGGCCCCTCCCGCTCCAGCCACCACTCGCGCAACTCCCCGCGCGCGGTGGCCTCTTCGGGCCCGCCGGCCAGCAGCAGATGCTCGGCGAAGTCCAGCGCGTCCCGCCGGTAGCCGCCGGTCATCGGCCGCGCCTGGGCATAGCCGAGGAAGGCCGCGCGGTATCCGGCGCCCAGGATCACCGGCAGCTCCGGCGCCACCTTCGCGACCACATCCGCCCGCTTGGCGGCCAGGGCGCGGCTCTGCACGGTGAGCCGGTTCCGGTCGAAGCCCTCGGGCGCGGGGGTGCCCGCCACCAGCGCGGAGAGCAGGGCGGTCTGCGCGAGCGCGAGGCGCTGGCGGGCGGCTTCGGGGACGGCGGACGGGGGAGAGGTGGCGGGCGGTGCCGGGATCGAGGTGGCGGGGGCTTCCGGGGCAGCCGCGGTGCCGAAGTCGGCGGCCTGAGCGCTCGGTTCGGATGATTCGGGCGGTTCGGAGGTGGTGGGCTGCGCGGTGGCCACGGCTGTGGTGGGCCGGGCGGCGGCCTCGGGAGTGCGGGGCCCGGTGCCGATTCCGCTGCCGCCGGCGGCAGTTGCCTCCCTCGGCGTCGCCGAGGTGTCGGCCGCGTCCCTCGCCCCGGGTGCCCCCGCCTCCCGTACCGTTCGGGTGATGTCCGCCAACTCCCGCTCCAGGGCGGCCGGTTCGGGGAAGTTCTCGTCGCGTTCCAGGAGCACGCCGGGCGGGGTGACCCGGGAGGCGAGCGCGGCGAGGACGTCGAGCACCGCGGGCGGCACGGGGTGGGCGTGCGAGTCGTGCCAGACGCCGTCCCGCTCGAAGCCCCCTGCCACATGCACATAGGCCAGCGCCTCCAGGGGCAGGGCGTCCAGCGCCTCGGCCGGGTCCTCGCCGCGGTTGACGTGGTTGGTGTGCAGGTTCGCCACGTCGATGAGCAGCCGCACCCCGGTGCGCTCGGCCAGCTCGTAGAGGAACTGACCCTCCGTCAACTCCTCGTCGGGCCAGGAGAAGAGCGCCGCGATGTTCTCCACGGCCAGCGGTACCGGCAGCTGGGCCTGGGCGATGCGGACGTTCTCGCAGAGCACGTCCAGCGCCTCGCGGGTGCGCGGCACCGGCAGCAGATGCCCGGCCTCCAGCGGCGGCGAGACGGTGCGCGTGCCCCCGGCGCGGACGAAGGCGATGTGCTCGGTCACCAGCGGGGAGCCGAGGCTCTCGGCCCGGGCGGCGAGGGCGGCGAGGCGCTCCTCGTCGGGGCGTTCGGCGCCGCCGAGACCGAGGCCGACGCCGTGCGGGACGACGGTGACACCGCGCTCCCGCAGCCGTACCAGGGACGGGGGAAGATGGCCGGGGCAGAGGTTCTCCGCGACCGTCTCCACCCAGTCGATGCCGGGCATCGCCTCCACCGCCTCGGCGATTTCCGGCCGCCAGCCGATGCCCGTACCCAGTCGCTCCATCTGTCTCTCCGTCCCCCGGTGTCCCGACAGGCCCGGGCGTCGCAGCTGCCGCGCCCGGGTCGTCCTGAGCCTCTTCTCGCCCCGTGGGCGAGAGCCGAACCCACAGGCAGGGACGTTCAGAGCTACATTTGAGGTTCCCCGCGCCCGCGCAGCACCGGCAGATCGGCGACCACCGTCGCGGAACCGGGCGCGACCTCGGTGAACCCGGCGTCCCGTACCAACGGCAGCCCCGCACCGGCGAGTTCACGCCACCGCGCCGCGCTCGCCTCCCGTACCGCCAGGGCGAAGCCCCGCTCCCGCCACTGTGCGCGCTCCGCCTCGTCCAGCTCCCACCAGGCCAGCTGCGCGGCATGCCCCGCCTGCGCCATCGCCTTCCCGGCGGACATGGTGATCCCCGGATTCAGCCAGAGCACCGGCGTAGAGGGGTCCGGTACCGGCGGGGTGGCGGCCGGGTCCAGTTCGGTGCCCGAGACCTGGAGCACCGCCAGCTCCTTCGGCCAGCCGTCCAGCGGCACCGGCGGGAAGACCCGCACCTCGGCCGAGCCCTGGACCACCGTGATGCCGGGCAGCGCCTGCGCCTTGCGCCAGCCCGCGCCGCGCGCCCGGCGCACCACCTTGCGGATCCGCGCGTCCTGCCAGCGGCGCACCAGCTCGGCCCACTCGCCCGCCCCGCGCGCCCGGTCGTCGTCGAGCAGCACGAGGACCGCGCGGGCGGCGGCCTCCAGGGCGTCGGTACGGTCCGGGGGCGCGGTCTTCTCCAGGCGCACCACCAGCGGGAGCACGAACTGCTCTTCCTGGTCGCGGGAGTTGCCGTCCGGCTCGAAGTGGGAGTCCTGCGGGGCCGCGGGGGCGGTGTCTTCGCTGCTCACGGGAGAAGTCTGCCAGCCCGCCGGGGCCACCCGCCGGCCGCCGCGGACCACGGGGGAGGATGGGCCCATGAAGCACGGACCCGCCCGCGGGCACCGCCGCCTGGTGGGAGCCGGACGCCGCTACGGGCGCCGGGGCCCCTGGGTGCTGCGCGGGGTGGACCTGGCCGCCGAACCCGGCACCCTGGTCCGCGTCGAGGGCGCCAACGGCACCGGGAAATCCACCCTGTTGCGCTTGCTCGCCGGACTCGACACCCCCACCGAGGGCCGCGCCCTCGGCCGTCCCAGGACCGCCTACGTACCCGAACGCTTCCCCGCCGGGCTGCCGTTCACCTTCGGCGGCTACCTGGTCCACATGGGCCGGGTGCACGGACTCGGCACCGCCCAGGCCACCCGCCGGGCGCGCGACTGGACGGAGCGCTTCGGCGCGGGGGCCCACTGGGCGGCGCCGCTGGCCGAACTCTCCAAGGGCAGCAGCCAGAAGGCCGCCGTGGTCCAGGCGCTGACGGCCGCCCCCGAACTGCTCGTCCTGGACGAGGCCTGGACCGGCCTCGACACCGCCGCCCGCGCCGAACTCGACCTGGCGGTACGGGAACTCACCGCCGCGGGCTCGGCCGTGGTCTACGTCGACCACCACCCGGAGCGCCTCGCGGAGTCGGTTGATCTGCGCTGCACGCTCGGGACGGACGGCGGCCTCGTCCGCCTTGCTCCGGCCAGGGCGGGGGCGGAGGGGCGGTCGGGTTCCCTGAGGACGGGGGCCGGGGGAGCGATGGGGGCCGGAGGAGCGGCGGACGCCCCGGCGGCTGTCGAGGCCGAGCTGGAGGCCGACGCCGGGCTTGAGGCCGAGGTCGAGCTTGAAGTCGAGGCCGACGCGGAGCTTGAAGTCGAGGTCGAGGTGCAGGGTCCGCCCGGTGCCGTGGCGCCGCCCCGGGTGGCCACGGGAGTGCCGGGGGACGGCCACGGGCCGGTACCGGTCCGGGCTCAACTCGGCGCCCACGGAAGCTGGTTGCTCACGGTCCCGGCCACCGCCTCGGACGCCCTGCTGCGCACCCTCCTCGGCGCCGACCCGCCCTGGCACGTCGTACGCCTCACTCCACGGCCCTCGGCACGGGAGGCCACGCCCACACCCGCGCCGGCACGCACGCCCGTACCCGCCCCCGCGTGCAGGCCCGTACCCGAACCGGCGCGCACGCCTGCGTCCGACCCCGCGCACACGCCCGTACCCGAACCGGCGCGCACGCCTATGCCCGACCCCGCGCACGCGCCCGCACTTGACCCCGCGCGCACGCCCGCGCCCCCGGACCTCCCCGCGCCCGCGCCCGGATCAGCCCCCGGGTCCACGCGTGCCCCCGAGCCCGCGCCTGCCCCCGCCCCCGAGTCCGGCTCCGCTCCCACCGAGGCGCCGACGAGGAGGAACGGACGGTGACGGCCCTCCTGCGCTACCACTGCGCCCTGCTGCTGCGTTCGCAGCGGCTGATCGCGCCCCTGCTCTGCTACGCCGCCGTGCTCGCCATCGGAATCCGTGCCGGGGAGCCGGTGCTCGACTCGCTGGGCTGGACGGCGGCCGCGCTGGTACCGGTGGCGGCCTGGACGGCGCGGATCTGTGTGAGCGGCGAACCGGCCGCGGCGCGTGCCTGCGGTGCGGCGGCGGCCGGTCCCCGACGGGTCCAACTGGCCTGCCTGCTGACCGCCCTGCTGACCTCCTGCCTGCTCGGGGCGCTGGCCACCGGGTTCGTCTCGATGATCGGCGAGGCTGCCGCCGACGATCACCGCACCCCGGTGGGGCGGCTGCCCGCGGCCCTCGCCGGGCTGTGCGCCGTGCTCGTCTGCGCCCTGGTCGGCACCGCGGTCGGCGCGCTGACCTCCTGGCCGCTCGTACGGTCCACCGGGCGGGCGGTCACCGCGCTGACCGGAGCCGTGGTGCTCGCCCTCGTCCTCGCGGGCTCCCCGGCCCGTACCGCGATCACCGCGATGGTGACGGGCTCCCAGCGGGGCAGCGTGCCCGCGCCCGTGGTCCCGCTGCTGCTCGCCCTTCTCCTCACGGGCGCCGCGGCCGCCACCACCTGCTGGGCGAGCGCGCGGCGCGGCTGATCCCGGGAGCTCGCGCCCCGGCGGTGAATCGGGGCTCATACTTCAGCGACGCACCGGGACTTGTCCCTGGACGAGGGGCCGGGATCGCTCCCGCGCGGGACCGGGGCTCGCCCCAGCGACGGACCGGGGCTCGCACCCGGCGTCACTCCCTCCGCCAAGCCTCAGCCGGAGCACGCGGTCCGCTGTGCCTCCTGCCACTCGCACACGGGGCACAGGGTGATCCCGCGCCGGGACTCCGGGTACTCGGTGGGCTCCCGGCACAGCACGCACTCGGCGAAGGCCTCCGGGGCGCCCGCCCCGTCGCCCGCCGCCGCCGTGCCGTCGGCGGCCGTATCCGTACCGCCCGTGCCCGTGCCCGTGCTCGTATCCGGCCTCTCGGCCGGGGTCGTGTCCTCCAACCGCCCCTCGCCCGCGCAGTAGTCGCTCATGCCCGCCAGCGTACGAGGACGCCGCGCGGCGCTCGCCTCGGTGGTCCCGTCCGGGGAAAGGGCCCGGGACGGAAAGGGCGCGGCGCCCCCGGAGGGAACGCCGCGCCCGTACTGCTCCACCGCGCTGCGGTGCTGGGCCCGCTCAGGCGCGGGCGGTGACCTTCACGGGTTCGGTGTCCGTGTCGCTGTGCCGTTCCGCCCAGTTCTCCAGGGCGGTGCGGCAGGCGTGGTCGAGGTGGTGGACCTGGGAGAGGTCCAGCTCGACCGGCCGGTCCTGCGGCAGGGACTCCAGGCTGTCCAGGATCTTCGGCAGCCGCAGGAAGGTCGCGTTGCCGGTGAGGTGCGCCTGCACCGGGCCCGCTCCCTTGTCGATGATCTCCAGCCGGACGTGCGAGGCCTCCCAGGCGGTCTTGGCGACCGCGAGGGCGAGGCCGATCAGGACACCCTCGAACATGTTGATCGCCACGATCGCGAGCGCGGTCACGACCAGGATCACCGCCTCGCTGCGGTGCTCCCGCCACAGCGTGCGCAGCCCCTGGAGCGGGATCAGCTTGAAGCCCGCGTGCACCAGGACGCCCGCGAGCGCGGGGATCGGGATGATGCCGAGCGCCGCCGGGAGCAGCGCGGCGAAGAGCAGCAGCCAGACGCCGTGCATCACCCGGGAGGCCTTGGTACGCGCCCCGGCCTGCACATTGGCCGCGCTGCGCACGATCACCGCGGTCATCGGCAGGGCGCCGAGGATCCCGCAGATCGTGTTGCCGACGCCCTGGGCCATCAGCTCCTTGTCGTAGTGGGTGCGCGGACCGTCGTGCAGCCGGTCCACGGCCGCCGCGCTGAACAGGCTCTCCGCGGAGGCGATCAGCGTGAAGGCGAGGATGGTGCTCAGCAGCGCGAGGCTGCCCAGCTCCCCGAACTCACCGAGCCCCGGGGGCTGTACGGAGTCGACGAGCCCCTGGACCTCCACCTCCGCCACCGGCAGCGAGAAGCCGAGCGAGACGGCCACGGCCAGCGCGACCGCGGCGAGCGGCCCCGGCACCACCCGTACCTTGGCGGGCAGGTGCTTCCAGAGCACGAGCACCGCGATGGTGCCCGCGCCGAGCAGCAGCGAGGCGCGCGCGCCGGAGGAGCCCACGGAGTCCGCGAGCAGCTCCGGCAGCCCGGTGATCTTGTCGATCCCGGTCTCGGGGGCCTTGGCGCCGGCCATCGAGTACAGCTGCCCGGCGATCAGGACGAGGCCGATGCCCGCGAGCATCCCCTCGACCACCGCGACCGAGATGGCCCGGAACCAGCGGCCCCAGCGCAGGGCGCCCATCACCAGCTGGAGCAGCCCGGTGGCGAGCACGATCACGCCGAGCACCGGGAGCCCGAACTCCTGCACGGCCTCGTAGACGAGCACGGTGAGACCGGCCGCGGGGCCGGAGACCTGGAGGCTGCTGCCCGGCAGCAGACCGGTGACGATGCCGCCGACGATGCCGGTGATCAGACCGATCTCGGCCGGTACGCCGGAGGCCACCGCCACGCCGACGCACAGTGGCAGCGCGACCAGGAAGACGACCAGGGAGGCGGTGAAGTCCTGCCGGAAGAGGGAGGATTCGAAGTAGCGCGAGAGCTTCACGGGGCCGCTCACAGCGCCACGAAGGAGTCGGTCTCGCCCTGGTGGGCGAAGACATTGCCGGTGTGCACCTCGTAGTACCAGGCGTGCACCCGCAGTTTCCCGCTCTCCACCCGGCTGCTGACGCAGGGGTAGGAGAGCAGCCGCAGGAGCTGGGCGAGCACATGGTGCTGCACCGCCTCGGCCACGGCCGGATCCCGTGGGGCCTCGCCCGAGGGCTGGTCGGCGGCGTGCGCGAGCCAGTCGCGCACGGCCGGTACGGCGGTCAGGTCGTCGCCGCGCACCAGCGCGCCGACCGCTCCGCAGTGCGAGTGCCCGCAGACCACGATGTCCTGCACGCCGAGCACCTCCACCGCGTATTCGATGGTGGCCGCCTCGGAGGTGGGGCCGCGGTCGTAGGGCGGCACGATGTTGCCGGCCGTGCGCAGTTCGAAGAGTTCGCCGGGGCGGGCGCCGGTGATCAGGGCCGGGACCACCCGGGAGTCCGAGCAGGTGATGAAGAGGGCCTGGGGTGACTGGCCGACGGCCAGCCGTGCGAATTCCTCGCCGTGCGCGGCACCGGTGCGCGGGAAGGAGCGTGCGTGATCGATGAGGGGCTGCATGTCAGTTGCCTCCTGGGGGCGCGCCCTGGCGCGGGCGCGTCGACAAGTACGGGGGGCGTAGCACTGGCAAGCGGGCATGGGTGATCGTCCCGGCGCACGGCGCTTCGTGGGCGCGTACGGGGGCGGGGCGGTCCGTGATGGGGAACCCGGCCGACCGGAACGGTCCTGACCCGGTTTCAGCTCAGCAGAGGAAGACCTGCAGGGCCGCCGCGCGTGCGGTGTTGCTCGCGGCGGTCGGCCGGTGCGGGCTGAGGACAGGCGGCGGGACGTCCGCGGCGGCCAGGGTCCAGATGACCTCGCCGGGGTCCGGGTTCTGCCCGGTACCGGGCTCGGGCGCCTCGTCGGCGCGCAGCCGGTCGCTGCGGAAACGTACCCGCGGGTCCTTGTCGGGGAGTTCCTCGGACTCCCCGGGAGCCGGGTGCGCCTGGTGGAACCCCGCGCCCGCCATGGCCGCAGCCGTGCACGGAGCGGCGTTCGCCGCCGGGGCGGCGAACACCTGGAGCACGGCGACCAAGGCGGCGAACAGCACCAGGAGCGCACGGACGCGTGGCATACGCATGGTCGTCCTCTCCTGCTCTCCTGGTCGGTGCGGCGGGTCACGGCGCCGGGGAGCCCGGCCGCGCGGACGCGGCGGAAAGATCTCCCGTAGCGAAACGCTAGCGTGCCGCAGTGCTGTGGTGGTTAACGCGAGGTTTCGCTTCATTGCATCACGCAGGGTGCCCACCACGGGCACAAGGAGCAGGTCAGGCCGCATATTGCACAATTTTGACCGAGACTTGACCGTGATCTGGCCGAGATGAACGGCCTTGCCGCTGCTCAGCCGTTGACCAGCACTTTCCCCTCCCGGGCCAGCGAGGTCAGCCGGGACAGGGCGCGCAGGTACTTCTTGCGGTACCCGCCCCGGAGCATCTCCTCGCCGAACAGCCGGTCGAAGGGCAGCCCGGAGGCGAGCACCGGGACCTCCCGGTCGTAGAGCCGGTCGGCGAGCACCACGAGCCGCAGCGCGGTCGCCTGGTCGGGCACCGGCCCCACATCGGTCAGGCACACCGCCCGCAGCCCGTCGGTGAGCGCCCCGTACCGGCTCGGATGCACCCGGGAGAGATGGTCGAGCAGGTGCGGGAAGTCGTCGAGCGAGGCGCCCTCGGTCGCGTACGCGGCCCGGGTCACCTCGGCGTCGGTGTGCGGCCGCGGGGCCTCGGGCAGCCCGCGGTGGCGGTAGTCCTCGCCGTCGATCCGCAGGGTGCGGAAGTGCGCCGCGAGGCCCTGGATCTCGCGCAGGAAGTCGGCCGCGGCGAAGCGGCCCTCGCCGAGCCTGCCGGGCAGCGTGTTCGAGGTCGCCGCGAGGGCCACCCCGGAGTCGACGAGCCTGCCGAGCAGCGAGGAGACGAGGACGGTGTCGCCCGGGTCGTCCAGCTCGAACTCGTCGATGCAGAGCAGCTGGTGGCCGCCGAGCGTCCGTACGGTCTGCTGGAAGCCGAGGGCGCCCACCAGGTTCGTCAGCTCCACGAAGGTGCCGAAGGCCTTCTGCTCCGGCGCGGCCGGGGCCGCGTGCCACAGCGAGGCGAGCAGATGGGTCTTGCCGACGCCGTACCCGCCGTCCAGATAGACCCCGCGCGGGCCGGCGGGCGCCGCCCTTCTGCCGCGCCCGCCGAACCGGCGCCGCTTCCCGGCACCGCTCGCGTGCGCGCCGCCGAGCCCCGCCGCGAAGGTGCCGAGCACCTCGACGGCCTCCTGCTGGCTCGGCTGCCCGGGGTCCGGGACGTAACCGGCGAAGCGGACCGCGTCGAAGCGGGGCGGCGGCACCAGCTCGGCGACCAGCCGGTCGGCCGGCACCCGCGGTGCGCGGGCGCACAGCGAGAGCGGGGAGTCGCCGGCCGGGGAAGCGGGGGTGGAGGACACGCCTACCGACTCTAGAGGCTGCCGCCGCCCCCGGCCGGGGGCGGCGGCGGGGCGGAACCGGCGCCGCGGCGGGCGCGGCCCCGGGAGTGCCACGCGAGCCGGGCGGGCTCCGGTGGACGGGCCCTGACCCCGTGCGAGACTGCACGCCATGCGACGCCTGTTTCCTGTGACCGACGAGACAGCGGACCGCGGGGGAGGCCCGCCGCCCGGCGACCGCGAGTGGGACCCGGTGGAGATCGCCGGGGCGTACGCGTATCCGGAGGGGCCCGGGACCTGGCTGCGGGCCAACATGGTCTCCTCGCTCGACGGCGCCGCCCAGCACGAGGACCGCTCCGAGGCGCTGTCCTGCAAGGCCGACATGCGGATCTTCGGCGCGCTGCGCGGGATCGCCGACGCCGTGGTGGTGGGCGCCGAGACGGTGCGTAAAGAGGACTACCGCCCGGCCAGGGCGCGGCAGGTCTTCGCCCCGCTGCGGGCGGCGCGCGGGCAGGGCCCGGCCCCGGTGATCGCCGTGGTCAGCGCGAGCCTGGACCTGGACTTCGGCCGCCCGCTGTTCACCGAGGCGCCGGTGCCCACCCTGCTGCTGACCGGTGCCGGGGCGCCCGCCGAGCGGATCGCCGCGGCGGAGGCGGCCGGTGTCGAGGTGGTGATCGCGGGGCAGGCGGTGGGCGTGGATCCGCGGCGGATGGTGGCGGAACTCGCGCGACGGGGGCTGACCAGGCTGCTCACCGAGGGAGGGCCCAGGCTGCTCGGGCAGCTGGTGGCCGCCGATGTGCTGGACGAGCTGTGCCTGACGCTCGCGCCGGTGCTCACGGCGGGGGACGCGCAGCGGATCGGGGGCGGGCCCTCGATGGAAGTGCCAAAACGATTCACCCTGGCTTCGGTGATCGAGGAGGCCGGCTTCCTGTTCACCCGATACCGTCGCACCTGACGCTGAACGGAATTCAGAATTCCGTTTTGCCGCTTTGCATGACAAGACTCGCAGTCCCCGTGCCCGCACGGGGCAGGATGGTTTCCGCCAGGGCCGAGGGCCCGCGGAAGGAAGGGCGCCGACGTGTTCACGAGCGTACTGATGATCGAGAAGGCCCTGACGTCCGCAGACGTGGAGTTCGTCACCACCCTGCACGGCGACGAGCCGGTGCGCTTCCACCTCCTCCTCCAGCCGCGCGGGGACCAGGCCGACCGGCTGCTGCGCGCGCTCGACGACGTGGCGCTCGGCGAGATCGACCAGGTGGCCCGCGAGGCCGAGACCCCCGAGGGCGAGGAGGCGCTCGCCCCCGCCGAGCAGGCCCTGGAGGTCTCGCTCACCGCGCTGCACCAGGCCGGCTGCGAGGCGGGCGGCCGCCTGATCGAGGACCACCCCCTGGACGCCCTGAAGGCCCTCGTCGACGAGATCTCCGCGGACGAGGTCATCGTGCTGACCGACCCGCACTACGTGGAGGAGTTCTTCCACCGCGACTGGGCCTCCCGCGCCCGGCACCGGGTCGGCGTGCCGGTGCTCAAGCTCTTCTCCCACAGCAAGGCCTGAGCCTCCTCCGCTAAGGCGGCGGCGCCCTCGGACACCCGATGCCACCGGGGCGGTCGTGGGGGCCGCGTCCCGGGCGGAAGGCTTAGGCTGGGGCCCGCTCCGCCCTCGTGGGCACCGCTCGTCACCCCTGGGAGAACTCGCATGGCACCCGGCCTTCCCCCCGCCATGGACCGACCGCACTTCATCGGTATCGGCGGAGCCGGAATGTCCGGGATCGCCAAGATCCTCGCGCAGCGCGGCGCCAAGGTGGCCGGCAGCGACGCCAAGGACTCCCCGGTCACCGAGGCGCTCCGGGCACTCGGCGCGACCGTCCACCTCGGCCACGACGCCTCCCACCTCGCCGAGGACGCCAGCAGCGTGGTCGTCTCCTCCGCCATCCGCGAGGACAACCCGGAGCTGGTCCGCGCCGCCGAGCTGGGCATCCCCGTCGTCCACCGCTCCGACGCCCTCGCGGCCCTGATGACCGGCCTGCGCCCGCTCGCGGTCGCGGGCACCCACGGCAAGACGACCACCACCTCGATGCTCGCCGTCGCCCTGACCACCCTCGGCCTCGACCCCTCGTACGCGATCGGCGGCGACCTGGACCTGCCCGGCTCCAACGCCCGGCACGGCGAGGGCGAGATCTTCGTCGCCGAGGCCGACGAGAGCGACCGCAGCTTCCACAAGTACGCCCCCGAGGTCGCCGTCGTCCTCAACGTCGAGCTGGACCACCACGCCAACTACGCCTCCCTGGACGAGATCTACGAGTCCTTCGAGACCTTCGCCGACCGTGTCGTCCCCGGCGGCACCCTGGTCGTCTGCGCCGACCACGCGGGCGCCCGCGAGCTGACCCGGCGGCTGAGCGGGGTCCGGGTGGTCACCTACGGTGAGGCCGAGGACGCCGACGTACGGGTGCTCTCGGTGGTCCCGCAGGGGCTGACGAGCGAGGTCACCGCGGTGCTCGACGGTCAGGAGCACGTCTTCGCCGTCTCGGTGCCCGGCCGCCACTACGCCCTCAACGCGGTCGCCGCCCTCGCGGCGGGCGCGGCCCTCGGCGTCCCGGCCGCCGGGCTCGCCACCGCCCTCGGCTCGTACACCGGCGTCAAGCGCCGCCTCCAGCTCAAGGGCGAGGCGGGCGGCGTGCAGGTCATCGACTCCTACGCGCACCACCCCACCGAGATGGCGGCGGACCTGGAGGCGATGCGCGCCGCGGCCGGGGACGGCCGCATCCTGGTGGTCTTCCAGCCGCACCTCTTCTCCCGCACCCAGGAACTGGGCACCGAGATGGGTCAGGCCCTCGCCCTCGCGGACGCCTCGCTGGTCCTCGACATCTACCCGGCCCGCGAGGACCCGATCCCCGGCGTCACCAGCGCGCTGATCACCGAGGCGGCCCGTGCCGCGGGCGCCGAGGTCACCGCCCTGCCCGCGAAGGACGGGGTGCCCGAGGCGGTCGCGGGAATGGCGAAGCCCGGTGATCTCGTTCTCACCATGGGCGCGGGTGATGTCACCGACCTGGGCCCGCTGATCCTTGACCGACTGGCGAAGTGAGGACCGAGACCATGGGCTACGAGGTCGACAAGACCGAGGAACAGTGGCGTGCCGAGCTGAGCCCTGCGGAGTACACGGTGCTCCGGCAGGCCGGTACCGAGCCCGCCTTCACCGGTGAGTACACCGACACCAAGACCGAGGGCGTCTACTCCTGCCGCGCCTGCGGGGCCGAACTCTTCACCTCGGGGACCAAGTTCGCCTCCCACTGCGGCTGGCCGAGCTTCTTCGACCCGAAGGACTCGGACGCCGTCGAACTCATCGAGGACCGCTCGCACGGCATGCTGCGCACCGAGGTCCGCTGCGCGAAGTGCGGCTCCCACCTGGGGCATGTCTTCGAGGGCGAGGGCTATCCGACGCCCACCGACCAGCGGTACTGCATCAACAGCATCTCGCTGCGGCTGAGCCCGGAGGAGTAGCGGGGCGGCTCCGGCCGGGTCGGGCCCGGGGCGCGCCGCCGGGCCCGCCTCAGGGCAGCCGCGTCCAGCCGGAGGGCGCGCGCCAGTGGCCCCCGGCGCGCAGATGGGCCACCGCGGCGCGCTCCAGGCTGGTGCGCTGCGGCAGCTGTTCCAGCGGCTGGCCGGTGTGGCGGAAGACGAACTCCAGGATGGAGCCGTCGCGTTCCTCCTCCTGACCGGCGTACAGCTCCCAACGGCGCATGAACCGCACCACGTTGGACTCCTCGGGCAGATACGCGGCCAGCTGCGGGTCGAGCAACCAGGAGTGGCAGACGGCGAGTTCGGCCCCGTGCTCCGGGAAGTGCGCGGCGAAGAAGGGGCGGGCCCGCGCGAAGGAGGAGTCGCAGGCCTCGGCGCCGATCGGGCCGCCCACCGCCGGGATGTGCACGCTGAGCACCGGCCTGCCCTCCCAGCGGGACAGCTCGAACTGCAGCCGGCCGAGCCGGTGGATCACCCCGCGCAGATGCAGCGTCAGCCACCCCGGTACGTGCACCCCGCCGCGCCCGTACTTGTGGCGGTGGATGTCCAGCACCTCCCCGAGCTGCCCGAAGGTTTCCCAGGAGGACTCCTCGGGGATCCCGCGGGCGGCGTGGAAGCGCAGCGTCGCGGGGAGGGTCGCCAGATAGAGGAGGACCAGGTAGTAGCGGGCTCCCTCGCCGTACTCGGCCGGCAGCACCGGGAAGATGTCCTGGCCGCTCGGTTGGCCCATGCCGTCGAGGAGCACCTGATGGGCCCGGTCGAGGATCCAGCGCAGTACGGGGTCGGCCGCCGCGGCGGGCAGGGCCGCGAAGATCTCCTCCCGGTCCTCGGCGGCGACCCGGAGCCGGTCGAGGAGGACGCGGGCCGCTTCGGGGCCGGGCAGCTCCAGCGGCCGCGCCGGGGGTCCGGTCTCGGCGAGGCGCCGCAGCCAGGCGTCGTCCCGGTCCATGCCGAGCCGCTCGGCGACCGACTGTGCGGTGAGTTCCATGCCCGTATTCTTCACGGCCGCGCGGACGGGCTTCGCTCCCGGGGCTGTCACGGGGCGGTCAGTGCTCTTGCGCAGCCGATCGGTGCGGGGCGGCGGGCCGAGGGCCGTCCGCCGTCGATCGGGTCCGGACGCGGGGAATTCCCGGGCCGGCGCGGAAATCCGCGTCTGCCCGGGAATTCCCGGCCCACTGCCCTGCCGCTGTGCGGCACTGTCACCAGCGGTACCAGCGGGACCGCTTTCCGCCGGACGAGGTGGAGCGCAGAAGAAAACCGAGGGCCCACAGGACGAGTACCGCTATCGCCACGAACCACAGGGCCTTGAGCGCGAATCCGAGCCCGAAGAGGATCAGGATCAGCAGGAGTACGACAAGAAGGGGAACCACGGGAATCAGCCTCCGAATTGAGCGGTGTCAGAGAGCCGTGTGCCCCGGTACGGAGATCCAAACCAAAAGCGGGATTCCGGAGCGGTCCGGCGCCCGTCCGCGGGGCGGCGCGGCGCCCCACGGGTGCCGTCCCGGCCCGCGCGCCCCAGGGCCGTACCATCGCCCCCGGGGAACCGGCGACAACTGTTTCCCCTCAGCAAGGATTAGACGGTTGAAGTCCGGGCAGGCGGCTGAAGCGGAGCCGCCGCGCCGTTGGAGGGGTGGGACATGAGTGCAGACCGAGCCGGAGTCCAGGTTGCCGGGCAGGAGGCGACGGAGGGGGAGTCGCGGCAGGTCATGGTGGAGGCGGGAGTGCCCGAGGTCGGCGACCCGAGCCGCGTCTCGCCGCGCGACGCCCGCGAGTTGACCCGGATCTTCCTGGTCCGGCTCCAGGAACTGGAGGAGGGCACCCCGGGCCACCAGTACGTGCGCAACACACTGATCGAGATGAACCTCTCCCTCGTGCAGTTCGCCGCGAGCCGCTTCCGCGGGCGCGGGCAGGCGCTCGGGCAGATGGACGACATCGTCCAGGTCGGCACCATCGGGCTGATCAAGGCGATCGACCGGTTCGACCTGTCCCGGGAAACCGAATTCACCACCTTCGCCATCCCGTACATCGTGGGGGAGATCAAGCGCTTCTTCCGGGACACCACCTGGGCGGTGCGGGTGCCGCGGCGGCTCCAGGAGCTGCGGATCGAGCTGGGAAAGGCCAAGGAGGAGCTCTCCGGAATTCTCGACCGCGATCCTTCGGTGTCCGAACTCGCCGAATTCCTCGAACTCGGCGAGGAAGAGGTCCTCGAAGGGCTTGTGGCGAGCAACGGCTATGTCGCGAGCTCGCTGGACGCGCCCTACGAGGGCCCCGACGCGGAGGGCCGCAATGCCGCCGATTTCCTGGGCGACGTCGATGAACGCCTGGAACTCGTCGAGCAGTTGCATTCGCTGAAGCCGCTCCTCGGCGAACTCGGCGAGCGCGACCGGCGGCTCCTGGAGATGCGCTTCGGCCAGGAGATGACGCAGGCACAGATCGGCGCCGAGCTCGGCCTCTCCCAGATGCATGTCTCCCGGCTGCTCACCGCCGTCCTGAAGAAGCTCCGCAGGAACATGCTGCCCACCGGCTGAAGGGCGCCCCCGGCGGCGCGGGCGCGGCGGCCGTGGAACAGGCGATCCCTGAGCCGCCTCCCGTTCCGTGCCATGTTCACGCGAAGGGGCGATCCTGGCGGCCGTCCCGGATGGCGCCGCGGGGCCCCGGGTAGGGCCCGGCCATGACGCAGCCGTTCGTTCTGCCGGACTTCTACCTGCCGTATCCCGCCCAGCTCAATCCGCACCTGGAGGAGGCCCGGGCGCACAGCGCCGACTGGGCGCGGGAGAGGGGGATGCTGGAGGGCTCCGGCGTCTGGGACACCGCCGACCTCGAAGCCCACGACTACGCGCTCCTGTGCGCGTACACCCACCCGGACTGCGACGGGCCCGCGCTCTCCCTGGTCACCGACTGGTACGTGTGGGTCTTCTTCTTCGACGACCACTTCCTGGAACTCTTCAAGCGCAGCCAGGACCGCGCGGCCGGCAAGGCGCACCTCGACCGCCTGGCCCGCTTCATGCCGATGGACCTCGCCACGCCGATGCCCGAGCCGCAGAACCCGGTCGAGGCCGGGCTCGCCGATCTGTGGACCCGTACCGTGCCCGCGATGTCCGCGGCCTGGCGGGACCGCTTCGCCGAGTCGACCAGGAACCTGCTCAACGAGTCCGACTGGGAGCTCTCCAACATCAACGAGGGCCGGATCGCCAACCCGGTCGAGTACATCGAGATGCGCCGCAAGGTGGGCGGCGCGCCCTGGTCCGCCGGTCTCGTTGAGTACGCCACCGCCGAGGTCCCCGCCCGGATCGCCCGCTCCCGCCCGCTGCGGGTGCTCCGCGACGCCTTCTCCGACGGCGTCCATCTGCGCAACGACCTCTTCTCCTACCAGCGCGAGGTCCAGGACGAGGGCGAACTCAGCAACGGTGTCCTGGTCCTGGAGACCTTCCTCGGCTGTACGACGCAGGAGGCCGCCGACGCCGTCAACGACCTGATCACCTCCCGGCTCCAGCAGTTCGAGGCCACCGCGCTGACCGAACTGCCCGCGCAGTGCGCCGAGAGCGCGCTCGACCCGGGAGAGTACGCGGCGGTCGCGGCCTATGTGAAGGGCCTGCAGGACTGGCAGTCGGGCGGCCACGAATGGCATCTGCGCTCCAGCCGCTACATGAACGAGGGCGCGGTGCGCGAGAGTTCGCCGCCGGCCGGGCCGACCGGCCTCGGCACCTCGGCCGCCGCGGTGCGCTCACTGCTCTCCCCGGCGAGCGCCCGGCGGCTGCGCAACCACGCGCACGTGCCCCACCAGCGCGTCGGCCCCTCGCAGATCCCCGACTTCGAGACCGGCTACGAACTGCGGCTGAGCCCCCTGCTGCCCACCGCCCGGGACCATCTGGCCGACTGGGCGCGCGCCACCGGCATCACCCGCGAGGGCCTGTGGGACCAGGCCGCCCTCGACCGCTACGACCTGGCGCTGTGCGCCGCCGGGATCTATCCGGACGCCGACCAGAAGGACCTCGACCTCGGCTCCGCCTGGCTGGCCTGGGGCACCTACGGCGACGACTGGTACCCGGCGCTGTACGCCCGTACCGGCGACTTCGCGGGCGCCCGGCTCGCCACCGAGCGCCTGAAGGCCCTGATGGTCGTGGACGAACCGGAGGCGGCGCTCGCCGCCCCGCAGGCCAACGCCCTGGAACGCGCCCTCGCCGACCTCTGGTCGCGCACCGCGGGGCCCATGCCGCCCGAGGGCCGCGCCCTGTTCCGCGACGGCGTGGTGGCCATGCTCGACGGCTGGCTGTGGGAGGTGTCCAACGAGATCCAGCACCGCATCCCGGACCCGGTCGACTACATCGAGATGCGCAGGGACACCTTCGGCTCCGAGATGACGACCAGCCTCTCGCGCATCTCGCACGGCAAGCGCGTACCCGACGAGATCTACGCCAGCGGCCCGATGCGCTCGCTCGTCAACGCGGCGATGGACTACGCCTGCCTGCTCAACGACCTGTTCTCGTACCAGAAGGAGATCGAGTACGACGGCGAGGTGCACAACGGCGTCCTCGTGGTGCAGAACTTCTTCGACTGCGACTACGCCACCGGTGTGGCCCTCGTCCACGATCTGATGCAGGGCAGGCTGCGCCAGTTCCGGCATGTGGTGGAGCACGAACTGCCCGTGCTCTACGAGGACTTCGGCCTCGACGAGGAGGCGCGCGAGGTTCTCGCCGGGTATGTCACGGAGCTGGAGAACTGGCTGACCGCCATCCTCCACTGGCACCGCGAGTGCCGGCGCTACCGGGAGGAGTACCTCTCGCACGGCATCGGCGCCGGCACCCCCGCGCCCCGCCGCGCGGACTCCCTGCCGGCCGGCCCTGCCCTGCCCTTCGCCTGGCGGGCCGCGCCCCCGGCGGGGTGAACCGACCGGGGCGCCGCACACCGGCGGCCCCGGCGGCACGGACGTGGCCCGGATGCCTGGCGGGAGGGCGTCCGGGCCACCTTGCTGCCCGGCGCCGCGCAACTGCCCGCCGTGATGCCGGATTTCCGCCTGTTATCACCCGTTCGTGAATCGTGGCGCGGGGTGGCGGCGGGTAGTTCTCCGGCGGAGGCGAGACATGGAACAGACTGCTTTGCGACCCAAGCCGATGCCGGGCCGTGAGACGCCCGGCGAGAAGACCCGCGGCCGTGGCGCCGGCGTACGGGGCCGGGTTTCCGGGGGTGCGCCCGGCCCCACCGGCGGCCGACGGCCGGGAGCGGTACGCAGGCGCAGGCGGCGCCTGTTCACCCTGCTCGCGGGGCTGGTGGCCGCCGCCGCTC
Source organism: Streptomyces physcomitrii (assembly GCF_012273655.1). Lineage (GTDB taxonomy): Bacteria > Actinomycetota > Actinomycetes > Streptomycetales > Streptomycetaceae > Streptomyces > Streptomyces physcomitrii. Next base: position 67,248 of record NZ_JAAWWP010000019.1, read on the forward strand.
TGGTGCTCTCCGGGGTCGGCCTCGGCACGGTGAGCGCCACCGTCATCGGGATGAGCAAGCTCGCCGACATGCAGAAGTCCGGCGGCGGCCCGGGCGGGGCGCCCCAGGCCCCCGGGGCAGCCGCCCCCGGCGAGGCCAAGGGCGGCGAGAAGGGAGCCCCCGCGCCCGGCCGGGAGTCCGGTGCCGAGACCGGGGCAGGGGCCAAGGGCAAGGCGGGCGAGGGCAGTTCGGCCGGTGAGGGCCGCGGCAAGGAGCCCGCCACGCTCGGCATCGAGGCGGTGGACGCCCCGGACGGCAGGGGCGCGCTCCTTGTCGGGGTGCATCTGCCGGGGCCCGGCTATACGGCGGGACTGGTGCGCGGCGACACCCTGATCCGGTTCGGGGACCGGGAGATCCGCTCGGCCGGGGACCTCGCCCGCGCCGTGACCCGCGCGCAGCCGGGCAAGCGGGTCCCGCTGACGGTGCGGCACGAGAACGGCACCGAGCAGCAACTCTCCGCGGTACCGGGCGTCATGACGTGAACCGGGGGGCGGGACCCGGAGAGGCGGCCGTGTCCGTCCGGGCCGGGCGCGCGGCCCGCCCCCGTCCGGTGCCGGCTCGGCTCCCTGACAACCAGCATCGGGCACACCGCGGCGGCGGCCGCGCTCAGGCCTGGCCGAGCACCACGCAGGACTCGCCCGGCAGGGTGAGCACGCCTGCCTCGTCGGGCGGGCCGAGGGGGTCCCAGGCTGCGAGGACCCGGGGGCGGCCCCGGCCGAGCGGGATGGCGGCGGGCTCCGGGCCGAGGTTCACCGCGATCCGCAGGTCGCCGCGGCGGAAGGCGAGCCAGCGGGCCCCCTCGTCGAAGGCGGGGCGCAGCGCGGTCAGGTCCGGGTCGGTGAGGTCGGAGTACCGGTGGCGCAGGGCGATCAGGGTGCGGTACCAGTCGAGCAGCCGGGAGTGCGGTCGCCGTCCGGGCTCCGACCAGTCCAGGCAGGAGCGCGCGCGGGTGGCCGGGTCCTGGGGGTCGGGGACCTCCTCCTCGGCCCAGCCGTGCGCGGTGAACTCCCGCCGCCTGCCGCGCCGTACGGCCTCGGCCAGCTCCGGGTCGGTGTGGTCGGTGAAGTACTGCCAGGGCGTACCGGCACCCCACTCCTCGCCCATGAACAGCATCGGGGTGAAGGGCGCGGTCAGGGTCAGCGTGGCCGCGCAGGCGAGGAGGCCGGGGCTCAGGCCCGCGGCCAGCCGGTCGCCGAGGGCCCGGTTGCCGATCTGGTCGTGGGTCTGGGCGTAGCCGAGCAGCCGGTGCGCCGAGACCCGCTCGCGGTCCAGCGGCCTGCCGTGGCGGCGCCCCCGGAAGCTGGAGTACGTGCCGTCGTGGAAGAAGCCGCCGGTCAGGCACTTGGTGAGGGCGGCGAGCGGGGCCTTCGCGAAGTCGGCGTAGTAGCCCTGGGACTCACCCGTCAGGGCGGTGTGCAGGGCGTGGTGGAAGTCGTCGTTCCACTGGGCGTGCAGTCCGGTGCCGCCCTCGCCGCGGGCGCGGATCAGCCGGGGGTCGTTGAGATCGGACTCGGCGATCAGGAAGAGCGGCCTGCCGGTCTCCGCGGCCAGCGCGTCGACCGCCTCGGCGAGCGCTTCGAGGAAGGGCAGGGCCCGGTCGTCGTGCAGGGCGTGCACGGCGTCCAGGCGCAGCCCGTCGAGCCGGTAGTCGCGCAGCCAGGCGAGCGCGCTGCCGATGAGGAAGTCCCGCACCTCGTCCGAACCCGGGGCGTCCAGGTTCACGGCCGCGCCCCAGGGGGTGTGGTGGGTCTCGGTGAAGTACGGGCCGAAGGCGGGCAGGTGGTTGCCGTCCGGACCGAGATGGTTGTGGACCACGTCGAGGACCACCCCGAGCCCCTCGGCGTGCGCCGCGTCGACAAAGCGCTTCAGCGCCTCGGGGCCGCCGTAGGGCTCGTGCACCGCCCAGAGCGCGACCCCGTCGTAGCCCCAGCCGTGGCGGCCGGGGAAGGGGCAGAGGGGCATCAGCTCCACATGTGTGACGCCGAGCCGGGCCAGGTGCCCGAGCCGCCCGGCCGCCGCGTCGAGGGTGCCCTCGGGGGTGTAGGTGCCCACGTGCAGTTCGTAGAGGACGGCGCCCGGCAACCCGCGGCCCGGCGGGTGCGCCGTCCAGGTGTGCCGGGTGTGGTCGACCACCGCGCTGAGCCCGTCGGGGCCGTCCGGCTGGCGGCGCGAGCGCGGGTCCGGCAGCACGGGGCCGCCGTCCAGGGCGTAGCCGTAGCGGTCGCCGTCGCGCGCCGGGGCCTGCCCGGCCCACCAGCCCGGGCGCCCGGGGGCGGGGCCGAGGGCGTGCTCCGCCCCCGACAGGTGCAGCGTGACCTCGGCGGCCTGCGGTGCCCACACCTCGAACTGCACGGACGCGTCTCCTTCGGGAAGTGCCGACAGCCCTGCGCAGAAAGCTCTGACAGTTCTGACAGCTCTGATGTCTCTGCCCTGCCGGTCCTGACGTTCTGACGTTCTGACGTTCTGACAGTCACCGTGATGTCGCCCGTCCATCCTGCGGCAGGAGGCGGCCCCGCGCCCCCGGGTCGCCCGATCTGCTCGCCGCCATGGGGGCGCGGGCGGCCGTCCGTAACAGTGCTGCTGCGGCGGCCGCGCGGATTCGTCCACCTCATGCCCCGTCCGTGCTGGTCAAGGACCTGTACGGGGTGTGACGACCCCGGCGCCCTGCTGGACACCCCGGGCGCTGCTGATCGACAATCCGGGATGTGACGTCGTCCTTCGAGTTCCCCGCGGTCCCCGTGCGGCTCTCCGACGCCGAGCGCGACCAGGCGCTGCAGGCGCTCCGGGAGGGTGCCGCCGTCGGCAAGCTCTCCCATGACACCTTCCTCCGGCGCATGGAACTCGTCCTCGCCGCCCGGCGGCCCGACGAACTCGCCGCGCTCACCGCGGATCTGACGAGCGGACCGGACAGGGAGGGGCCGGTCCAGCGGGCGCTGTTCGGCGGGGTGCGCGCGGTCTCCGGCTTCACCGCCCGGATGCGCAAGGTCTGGCAGGTCGAGCGGCTCCCGGTGCTGCGGCTGCCCGCCGCCCCCACGCACGAGCCGCTGCGGATAGGGCGCGAGCCGGGCAACGGCCTGCGGCTGAGCCACGAGACGGTCTCCCGGGTGCACGCGGAGCTGATCCGACAGGGCGGCATCTGGGTGCTGCGGGACCTCGGTTCGAGCAACGGCACCTGCGTGAACGGCCGCCGGGTCATCGGGGCCGCGGTGGTCCAGGAGGGCGACCAGGTGAGCTTCGGCCAGATGTCCTTCCGCCTCTCCGCGAGCTGACCGCCCTCCGCCGCCCGGCCCGACTCCCGTACGTACGAAGGCGGTTCAGGCCGCCGGTGCCGCCTGCCTGGCCGCCACCAGGACCGTGCGGGACTGGTGCTCCACCTGGGAGGCCAGCGGTACCCAGCGGGCCCGGAACCGGCGCGCGAAGGCCTCGCACCAGCCGCCGACCAGTGCTTCGAGGCGCGCCTGAGCCGGGTCCTCGGCCGCCCGCAGCACCCGCAGCAGCATGGCCCCGGCCCGCAGCGGCAGCCGGCGCCCGAAGGCGTCGATGCTGCCGATGTACGCCACCGTCGCCCCGGGCGCCTCGGTCCCGGCCCAGTCCGCGGCGAGACCCGGCGCCAGATCGAGCGCCCAGCGCGCGCCGCGCAGCAGCGGGCCCGGCGGTCCGGGTAGCCGGGGCAGCGCCTCGGCGAGGATCTCCTCCACCAGGCCCGTCTCGTGCCGCAGCCGGGCGGCGGTCTCCCGCAGCGCGCTCTCCGGCGCCGGGTGCGGGGCCGGGTCGTCGACCAGGTCGCTGGCCCACATCGGCACCTCGACGATCGCGGTGAGGCCGCCGTAGCGGTGCGCGTGGTGCCAGGTGCTGGCGCGGGCGTCCTCCGGCAGGCTGGGGAAGGCGGCCTCGGCGTCCGGCTGCGGCATCACATGGACCCCTGGCCCGGAGGCGGGCCAGCCCGCCGCGTCCGAGGCCCCGGTCTCCACCGGGATGTGCAGCGCGGCGGCCGACTTGGCGAAGGGCTCGGCGAGGCCCGGGATGTCCTTGGTGAGCTGCACCCAGCTGCCGCCCAGATCGGTGCCGTGCAGGGAGACCTGGAGGTACGGGCGCACCTGGTCGATGACCGCGGTCAGCGTCCGGGTCTCCGGCGGCAGCCGGTCCGGGGGCAGCACCGAGGGCGACCACTCGGGCTGCTCGGGACCCGCGGGGCGGAAGAAGTGCCGGTGGTAGTCGTGCAGAGAGCGGGGCGCCGGGCTGCGGTGCAGATGGGCGCCGTCCGGGTCGGCGCAGAGCAGGAAGTGCCAGGAGCGGGCGGCCCGCAGCGCCGGGTCGGCCAGGGTCCGGCGGGCCAGTTCGAGCACGGTGGAACCGCCGGTGGGCTCGTTGGCGTGGGCGCCCGCGACGACCAGGACCGACTGCCGGGCCCGGCCTATCGACAGCAGGTGCATCGGGCGTCCGCCGCGGGAGGTGCCGACCTGCCGCAGGGTGCTCAGCGAGGGCCGCTCGGCCGTCAACTCCCGTGCCGCGGCGATCAGTTCCGTCACATTGGGATAGCGCTTTCCACTCAGGTGACTCACCCCCGTCTGCCGCCCGGACGCAGGCAGTACCCCACGCGGCCCGGCCACTGTCAAGGCGGCTGTCCGGGGTGTCCGTCAGGCCCGCGGATCGGTACGGGCCCGGTCGTAGACGGCCTTCTCGCCGGGGGTGGTCCCGGCCCAGGAGACCGGAGAGAACCGGAGAGGGAGAACCGGAGAGGGAAAGCAGTGGAGCCCGGCCGCGGGGCGGGGTGCGGGCCGGGCTCCACGTGCGGGGCGGGTCTAGTCGATGTGGTAACTGTCGCCGTAGACCTGCCAGTCCAGGGGAGTGTCCAGCGCGAGGTTGCCCGCGTCGAGGAACCTGCGCTGGGCGGTGTCCACCCGGCTGGTGTCCGAGTGGGCCTCCTCCTGCTCCATCGCCCAGACGCGGGCGTCGAGGAAGGCGTGCAGCCAGGCGGTCTCGTCGCCGCCCTCGGAGGGCGGTGCGGCCTGGTCGAGGGCGCGGGCGCGGATGCCGCCGAAGCTGGTGCCGCCCTCGCCGGGGCCGTGCATGACGATGGCGTCGTAGTAGATGAACTGGCCGAGCGTACCGACCTGGTCGCTCTTGCCCTGCGCCACGGCCGGGTCGAAGTAGACGCGGTCGCGCTCGGCGTCCTGGGTGCGCTGGAAGGACTCCTCGCCCGCGGCCTTCGCCCAGTCGGCCTCGAAGGCGGAGCCGAGGCCCTCGTGGGAGTCGGTGCCGTTGACCGCGCGCAGGGCGGGCAGATAGGGCGCGAGGACGCTGTCCGGCTCCTCCTGGGCGTGCCGCTCGACCAGTTCGAGCATGTCGCCGGTGCCCGAGCAGAAGCCGATGATGCCCGCCGTGTAGCCGCGGCCGTCGCCGATGTCCTCGATGTACGGGTACTGGGCGCGCCAGTCGAGCGAGGAGTTCTCGGCGCTGGACACCAGCTGCATGGCGATGTCCTTCTTGGCCGGGTCGTCGAGCCCGTCCTCCGCCCTCGCCGCGGGGGCGGCGGCCCCGACCGGGGCGGGTGCGGCCAGGGCCGACTGCGGCACCGCGAGCAGGGCGAGGCCGAGGAGGGCACCCGCGGCGGGGCGGCCGAGCCGCCGTCCGGGGAACCGTGTGCGGGAACGCTGCTTCATGAGGACCTCTGTTCCGTGAGGAGTGGGGGGAGGCCTGGGGGGCCTGTGACGGGAGGGTGCTCAGACGGCTTGCGTGGTGCGCGGAGGCCGGTGGGGTCCGCGCCCGTCCAGGGGAGGACGGGGCCGGACGGTGGGGGAGTGGGGGGAGTGCGGGGCGCGGCCCTGCCCGGCGTGGCATGAGATTACCGCCGTCCCGCCTTCCGTCAATGGACGCGGAAGTGCCTCTTTCGGGGGTGGTGAGTGCACTCCCTGAAGGCAGCGGCGAGCCGCACGCGCCCCCGCGCCGAGGGACGATCCGGACCTCTCGACGGTCCCCGCAGGAAGACGCCCCGCCGCCCGCCGAGCCGCAGGCGCCTGCGGTCTGTGCCACCGCCGGATCCTGAACTCGCCCTCCCCGCCGGGAACTCAATGAACGCAACCCGGAAGCGATCGTTCCGTTCCGTCCGGTTCCGGCTCTGCTCAGCCCCCGCTTGTCTCCTCCCGGCCCGCTTCCTCCCGACCCGGCTCCTCCCGTTCCAGGAGCGCGAAGGGCCGCCTCGCGAACAGCTCCGCCACCGGCAGCCGCCCCTCGTGGCGCAGCTCCGGGGCGCATACGTCCCGCCAGCGCCCCGGCGGCAGTTGGAGCACCGTCCCGTCCCAGCCGCCCTCCTCCGCGAGCCGCAGCGGCAGTCGCGTCACCGCGCTCAGCACCGCCCCGCCCCGGGTGAACGCCAGGCAGTGTCCGGCCGCGGGGCCCCGCGCGGCCAGCGGTGCGTACGAGCCCCCGGTGCCGAAGAGCTCCGGCCTGCGGCGGCGCAGTTGAAGCGCCGCCACGGTCAACTGCCGTTTCAGGGCGGGCAGTTCACCCGTCTCCTCGTCTCCGTCGTCGGGTTCGGCCGCGAGCGGCGCCCGGTTGTCGGGGTCCACCAGGGCGCGGTACGGGTACTCGGTGCCCTGGTACAGGTCGGGCACCCCGGGCATGGTCAGCTGGAGCAGTGTCGCCGCGAGGATCTGGGCCTCCACAAACGGGCGCAGCCCCGCGCCGAACTCCGCCAGCGCCTTCCCGGCCGGGCCGCCGGGACCGGCCGCCACGAAGTCCGCGACCGCCGTCTCGTAGGCCGCGTCCGGCTCCGTCCACGTCGTGCGCAGCCCCGCCTCCCGCACATGCTTGAGCAGGGCCTCCCGCAGCCGGCCGACCTCCGGTACGCCGAGCCCGAGCGCGGTCTGCCACCCGGCCCAGGCGACCAGGTGGTCGGGGGCCGGTACGCCGGTGCGCGCCGTCAGGGCGGTCAGCTCGCCGAGGAGTTCCGCCCACCGGCCCGGGCACTGCGCGAGGACCGAGATCGCCGCGCGGACATCGGCGCTGCGCTTGGTGTCGTGGGTGGAGAGCACGGTCCCGGTCAGCGGCCAGTCCCGCTGGAGCCGGGCGCAGTAGGCGTGGAAGGCCTCGGGGCCGAGCGCGGGGGCGCCCGGTTCCCCGCCCACCTCGTCGGCGCTGAGCAGCGGCACGTACCGGTAGAAGGCTCGGTCCTCGATCGACTTGGCGCGCAGCGCGGAGGCGGTCTGCGCGAACCGCGCCGCGAAGGCGGCCACTTCGGCACGGCCGTCACCCACACGGTCCTCACCCGCGCCCGTGTCCTCGTCCGCGCCCACGCCGTCCGCGCCCGCCCGGCCGTCACCCTCGCCCGCGCCCCCCACGCCCTCGCCCGTACCGCCGCCCCCGTCTCCGCCGAACTCCCCCAGCAGCAGCCCGCGTACCGCCTCGACCGCGCCCGCCTCCTCCGCGACCTCGAAGGCGGCGGCGGCGTCCGCGGCGGCCTCGGCGGTCAGTACCGACGCCGGGTCGCCGCCCGGGTAGGGGCGGTAGACCGGTACGCGGACCAGGAGTTCGTGCAGGGCGGTGGCCAGGGCCCAGGGGGCGTGGTCGCGCAGCCGGGGATCGCGGGCGCACAGGCGGACGCAGTCGCGGGTCAGCCGGGCGGTCTCGGCGGCCAGGTCGTGGCCGAGGACCTCGTGCGCGGCACGGCGCGCGGTCGCCTCGAAGTCGCCGCCGAGGTCGGGCGCGGGCGCCGCGAACTCCCGGAAGCGGGCGGCGAGTTCACGGGCACCGGCCGGGTCGGTGAGCACCCCGTCCAGGTGCCGCAGGGCGTCGTAGCCGGTGGTGCCCGCGACCCGCCAGTTCCCGGGCAGGCGCTCCCCGTCGGCGAGGATCTTCTCCACCACCGTCCAGCGCCCGCCGCTTGCCTCGTCGAGCCGGGCCAGATAGCCGGCCGGGTCGGCGAGCCCGTCCGGGTGGTCGATGCGCAGGCCGTCCGCGACGCCGTCCGCGAGGAGTTCGAGGATCTTGGCATGGGTGGCCGCGAAGACGCCGGGGTCCTCCACCCGGATCCCGATCAGCTCGGCGATGGTGAAGAAGCGGCGGTAGTTGAGCTCGGTCCTGGCCAGCCGCCACCAGCCGAGCCGGTACCACTGGGCGTCCAGCAGTTCGGGCAGCGGCAGCCCCGCGGTGCCGGGCCGCAGCGGGAAGCGGTGCTCGTGGTAGCGCAACTCCTCGCCGTCCACGCGCAGTCGGTCCAGCTCGCCGCCGAGCGGGCCGCCGAGTACGGGCAGCAGTACCCGGCCGCCCCCCGCCTCCCAGTCGATGTCGAACCAGTGTGCGTGCGCGGCGGCCGGTCCCTCGCGCAGTACGTCCCACAGCTGCCGGTTGTGGCGCGGCGAGGCCGCCATGTGGTTGGGCACCAGGTCCAGGACCAGGCCGAGGCCGTGCTCCCGGGCCCGCGCGGAGAGCGCCCGCAGCCCCGCCTCGCCGCCGAGTTCCCCGCGCACCCGGGAGTGGTCCACCACGTCGTAGCCGTGCGTGGAGCCCGGCACCGCCTCCAGGACCGGTGACAGATGCAGATGGGAGACCCCGAGCGCGGCGAGCCGGGGCACGGCCGCCTCGGCCGCCGCGAAGGGGAAGCCGGGCTGGAGCTGGAGGCGGTAGGTGGCGGTGGGCACGGGCACCGGGGGCTTCGGGCGCAGGGAGGTCATGCACCGTTACGTACCCGCCCCGGCGCCCCCGCTGTCGCTCCCGCGCCGAAGGGCCCCCGACTGCACCGCCCGCCGGTGCTCAGGCCGGGCGCTGGAGCACGGTCAGGCTGCGGTCGATCAGGGTGAGCCGCTCGCCCGCCGCCACCTCGGAGGCCGAGCCCGGCGGCACCGGGTCCCGGCGGGCGGTGTCCACCACGATCCGCCACTCGGGGCCGTGCAGCACCGGTACCTGGAACTCCAGCGGTTGGGGGGAGGCGTTGAAGAGGAGCAGGAAGGAGTCGTCGGTGATCCGCTCGCCGCGCGGGCCGGGCTCGGAGATGGCGTTGCCGTTGAGGAAGACGGTCAGCGCGCTCGCGGTCGCCTCGCTCCAGTCGCGCGGGGTCATCTCCTCGCCCTCGGGGGTGAACCAGACGATGTCCGACAGCTCGTCGTGGGTGCCCTCGACCGGCCTGCCGTGGAAGAAGCGCCGCCGCCGGAAGACCGGGTGGTCCCGGCGCAGCCACACCATGGCCCGCAGGAAGAGCAGGCGTTCGGCGGCGTCCTTCGGCCACTCCAGCCAGGACAGGGCGTTGTCCTGGCAGTAGGCGTTGTTGTTGCCCTGCTGGCTGCGGGCGAACTCGTCCCCGTGCGAGATCATCGGCACGCCCTGGGAGAGCATCAGGGTGGCGATGAAATTGCGCATCTGCCGCTCCCGCAGGCCGAGGATCTCCTTGTCCTCGGTCGGCCCCTCCGCCCCGCAGTTCCAGGAGCGGTTGTGGCTCTCGCCGTCCCGGTTGTCCTCGCCGTTGGCCTCGTTGTGCTTCTCGTCGTAGGAGACCAGGTCGTGCAGGGTGAAACCGTCGTGGCAGGTCACGAAGTTGATGGAGGCGAGCGGGCGCCGCCCGTCGTCCTGGTAGAGGTCGGAGGAGCCGGTCAGCCGGGAGGCGAACTCGGCCAGGGTGCGCGGCTCGCCCCGCCACAGGTCGCGCACCGTGTCCCGGTACTTGCCGTTCCACTCGGTCCACAGCGGCGGGAAGTTGCCGACCTGGTAGCCGCCCTCGCCGACGTCCCAGGGCTCGGCGATCAGCTTCACCTGGGAGACCACCGGGTCCTGCTGCACCAGGTCGAAGAACGAGGACAGCCGGTCCACCTCGTGGAACTGCCGGGCCAGCGTCGCCGCGAGGTCGAAGCGGAAGCCGTCCACATGCATCTCGGTGACCCAGTACCGCAGCGAGTCCATGATCAGTTGCAGTACGTGCGGGGAGCGCATCAGCAGCGAGTTTCCGGTGCCGGTGGTGTCCGTGTAGTAGCGCGGGTCCTCCGCCAGGCGGTAGTACGAGGAGTTGTCGAGGCCCTTGAAGGAGAGGGTGGGCCCGAGGTGGTTGCCCTCCGCGGTGTGGTTGTAGACCACGTCCAGGATGACCTCGATGCCCGCCTCGTGCAGGGCCCGTACCGCGGACTTGAACTCCAGCACCTGCTGGCCGCGGTCGCCCCAGGAGGCGTAGGCGTTGTGCGGGGCGAAGAAGCCGATGGTGTTGTAGCCCCAGTAGTTGTTGAGGCCCATGTCGACCAGGCGGTGGTCGTTGACGAACTGGTGCACCGGCATCAGCTCGATCGCGGTCACCCCCAGCTCGGTCAGGTGCTCCAGGATCGCCGGGTGGGCGAGGGCGGCGTAGGTGCCGCGCAGCTCCTCGGGGAGGGCGGGGTGACGCATCGTCAGGCCCTTGACGTGGGCCTCGTAGATGACGGTGCGGTGGTAGTCGGTGCGGGGCGCGCGGTCGTCGCCCCAGTCGAAGTACGGGTTGACCACCACCGAGGTCATGGTGTGCGGGGCGGAGTCCAGGTCGTTGCGCCGCTCGGGTGCCCGGAAGTGGTAGCCGTAGACCTCCTCGCCCCAGCTGACCGAGCCGCTGACCGCCTTCGCGTAGGGGTCCAGGAGGAGCTTGGCGGAGTTGCAGCGCTGACCGCGCCCGGGTTCGTAGGGTCCGTGCACCCGGAAGCCGTACCGCTGCCCGGGCATGATCCCGGGCAGATAGGCGTGCCGTACGAAGGCGTCCGTCTCGCGCATCTCCACCGCGGTCTCCGAGCCGTCGTCGTGCACGAGGCACAGCTCGACGCGGTGGGCGGCCTCGGAGAAGAGGGCGAAGTTGGTGCCGGCGCCGTCGTACGTGGCACCGAGGGGATATGCCTGACCAGGCCATACCTGCATGGATGACGACTCTTCCGCTACCGGCCCCCGGCTGGGGACACCTGCTCCGAGTCTTCCCGAAAGGCGGCGGGCCACCTAGGACCTTCGCTGCGGGTACGGGGCGCGCGTTGCGGGACACGGGGCTCGCGGCAGGGGGCGCCGGGCCGCTGACCAGCGCACCAGGCACCGCCGCCGACCTCGATTCGCGCAGAACTCCCGTGTGAGCAAGGATGGTTGGGAAATCTCCCGCGCATCCGGCTGCGTCGGCGCCTTCTTGCGGAGTACCCTCCTTGATCGTTGAACGGGGGAGTACGCGGGGGTGGGGAAGGCGGTAAGCACGTGAGCTCGGGAGGGCTGGAACTTCCGCCTGGCGAGAGCGGCCAGGAGGGAGGGACGGCAGAGGTCCCACCCGGAGCGGTGTCCTTGGCACGGCCCATGGAGATCGGCGCCGAGCTGGACTGGGGGTCCGAGGACTGGAGCGAGGTCCGCACCAGAGCCCAGCGCGCGGGGCGGGCCTACATCTGGCTGAACCTCGTCGAACAGCGGCTCAGGGCCGTGGTCGCCGCGGTGCTGCGGCCCGTCTACGAACCGGTGCACGGCGAGGACTGGGTGGTCGCCGCCGCGGGTCCGGCGGGCCAGGAGTGGGTGCAGCGCGCCGTCGCGGTGCGCGAGGTGTCCCGCCGCAAGGGCTATCTGCTCGACCCCGCGGACGACAACGTGGTGAGCTTTCTGACGCTGCCCCAGCTGCGGGAGCTGATGGTGCAGCACTGGCCCTGCTTCGAGCCGTACTTCGACGACCGGCGCACCGTGGAACTGGCCCTGGACGAGCTGGAGGTCACCCGCAATGTGGTCTCCCGCAACCGGGCGCTCTCCGTCACGGTGCTCGCCCAGGCCGAACGCGCCGCCTCCCGGCTCCTGGAGATACTCGGCACCGGTTCCGAGGTGCCCTCGGCCCGCCGCCTGCCGGTGGACGCCGTGGAGGAACTCGTCGGGGACCGCTACGGCGATGTCGTCGGGGTGCACGCGGACCGGGTGCGGCTGCTGCGCAACTTCCCGGCCGAGGACATCTTCGGCGGCGCCCGGCGGCTGGACGCCATCGGCATCGGCCTCAATCTGCTCAGCCAGAACTTCTCCGGGCGCCGCCTGGTGCGGCTCGCGGAGTCCGGCTGCCGGATCCGCCTGGTCTTCCTCAACCCGGCGAGCAGCGCGGTCAAGCGCCGCGAACGCGAACTGGGCATGAAACGCGGGGAGTTGAGCCGCGCGGTGGAGACCAACATCCTGCATATGCGCCGGGTCCGCTCGCGGCTGCGCGATCCGGGGGCCTTCGAGATACATGTCTTCGACGAGACCCCGCGCTTCACCGCCTACCTGGTCGACGGCGACGGCGCGGACGGCATCGCGGTGGTGCAGTCGTACCTTCGGCGCACCCGGGGCATGGAGGCGCCGGTGCTCGTCCTGCGCGGCGGCGGCCGGGTGGTGCGCCACCCGGAACCGGCGGAAGCGGGGGAGAGCGGCCTCTTCGACACCTACCGCGAGGAGTTCGAGCTGGCCTGGGGTGATTCGCGGCCGGTCTCCTGAACCGGCGGCGACCGGCACCCGGGCACGCGCGGCCCCTCACCGGCGTACCGGAATGCCTCGATCCGCGATGTCAGTGGCGCATGGGATCGTGAGGTCACTGGGGGAAACGCACCATCGAGAAGGGGGTCCCATGGCCTGGTTCCGCGAGCTCGTCCACGGCTTCGACCTGGAGACCACGGGTACCGATCCGCACCGCGCGCGCATCGTCACCGGCGCCGTCGTCGAGTTCCGCGCCGGTGAAGTCCTGGGCCGCCGCGAGTGGCTGGCCGATCCGGGCGTGCCGATACCGGCCGAGGCCGCCGCGGTGCACGGCATCACCGACGAGCAGGCGGCCCAGGGCGCCCCGCCGGACCAGGTGGCCGACGCGATCGCCGAGGTGCTCACCGCCTCCTGGCGCGCGGGCATCCCGGTCGTCGCGTACAACGCCGCCTTCGACCTCACCCTGCTCGCCGCCGAGTTGCGCCGCCACGGGCTGCCCTCGCTGCGCGAACGCCTCGGCACGGAGCCGGCCCCGGTCCTCGACCCGTACACCATCGACCGGTACGTGGACCGCTACCGCCGCGGAAAACGCAAGCTGGAAGCCGTCTGCACCGAGTACGGCATACGGCTCGACGCCGCCCACGACGCCACCGCGGACGCCCTGGCCGCCGCCCGGCTGGCCTGCGCCGTCGCCGAACGCCACCCCAAGGTCGCCGAGCTCTCCGCCGCCGAGCTGCACCGCAGCCAGATCGGCTGGGCCGCCGAACTGGCCGCCGATTTCCAGCGGTTCCTGCGCCGCCAGGGCGAGCAGGACGCCGTGGTCGACGGGGTCTGGCCGCTGCGCGAACCGGCGGGGGAGTCCGAGACGGTCTGACCGGGGCATCCGGGCCGGTCGGAGGGACGGTCTCCTGCGGTCGGCGGGCGCTGCTCGCCGTGCGAGGAGGGGCAGCGAGGAAGACAGAGGAGGACATGGGAAGAGGGGCGCGCGAAGAGGGCACGGGCCCCGCCCGGAGGTGTCCTGGACCTCAGAAGGGATACCACCGCACCGAGGTGTCCCCCTCGCGCAGCGAGTCCACCCGGCGGCGGAACTCGGCCAGCGCCCCGGGGTTGGCCGGGGCGTGCTGGGCCACCCAGGCGCAGCTCGCGGTCTCGCGGGCGCCGCGCAGGACCGCGCAGCCCTCCCACTCCCGTACGTCCCAGCCGTAGGCGCGGACAAAGGAGTCGTAGGCCTCGGCGGGCAGTCCGTACCGGTCGCGGCTGAGCGCGAGGACGACCAGGTCGTGTTCGCGCAGGTCCAAGGAGAAGGTCTCCAGGTCGACCAGGACCGGTCCCCCGGGGCCGATGTGCACATTGCGCGGCAGCGCGTCCCCGTGGATCGGGCCCGGGTCCAGCCGCGGGGCGAGCGCGCCCGCGGCGGCGGCGAACTCGTCCCGCCGGGCCCGCAGATAGGCCGCGTCCGCCGGGTCGACGGCGTCCCCGGCGAGCCGCAGCCAGCGCTCCACCCCGCCGAGGAGTTCGCGCCGCGGCAGAGCGAACTCCGGTGCCCCCAGGGCGTGCACCCGGCGCAGCAGCACCGCGAGGTCGGCGGGTTCGGCGGGCCGTACAGCCTCGCCGAGGCCGTGCCAGACCGTCACCGGGTGCCCCTCGACGAGCAGCGCCTCCTCGCGGGCGGCGCGGACCGCGGGCACCCCGCGCCCGGCCAGCCAGGCGGCGACCCGCAGTTCGCGCTCGGCCCGCTCCAGGAGTTCGGCGCTGCGGCCGACCTTCACCACCAGCGCGTCCGCGGCGAAGACCGCGTTCTCGCCGAGCGCCAGCAGGCGCGCCCGCCCCGCGTCCCCGGGCAGCACCCCGGCCGCCGCGAGGACTTCCCGCGCCCTCTTCTCGTCCATCCACCGGCCCCTTCACCGCACCCGCACCTCGTCCTCGGCCCAGTCTGGCATTCCCGCTGGTCGTCCCTCTCCGAGGTGAGCACGCGCGCTGCCTTGACGCCGGGGCGGCCCATCAGGACCATGACGTCGTGCCGTCGGGCGGATCCCCCGTCCGGGGCGGCCGATTTTCCCGAGCCGCCCCGAAGGAGCCGATTCCGTGACGCCGTCGACCGCGCTGCAGCGGTCCGCGAACAAGCCGCGCCCCGACCGGCGCGGCCCCGCCGACTTCGGCGCCTGGTTCCTGGTGCTCCCGGCCCTCATCCCGATCCTGGTGCTGAGCGTCGCCCCGCTCGCCTACGGGATCGGCCTCGCCTTCACCGACGCCCAGTCGGGCCGCACCAGCGCCACCCAGTGGATCGGGCTGCTCAACTTCCGGGATCTGGCCGAGGACAGCCTCTTCTGGGAGTCCTTCCGCATCGGGCTCGTCTGGGCCGTGGGCGTAACGGTTCCGCAGTTCCTGCTCGCCCTCGGTCTCGCCCTGCTGCTCAACCAGGACCTGCGGCTGCGCTGGCTGGCCCGGGCGCTCGCGATCATCCCCTGGGCCATGCCCGAGGTCGTCGTCGGCATCATGTGGCGGCTGATCTACCAGCCCGACGCGGGCATCCTCAACGAGACCCTGCGCGATCTGCACCTCGGCAGCGGCCACGACTGGCTGACCGGCCTCGGCACCGCCCTGCCCGCCGTCATCGTGGTCGGCGTCTGGGCGGGCATGCCGCAGACCACGGTCGCCCTGCTCGCCGGGCTCCAGAACACCCCGCGCGAACTGCACGAGGCGGCGGCCGTCGACGGGGCCGGCGCCTGGCGCCGCTTCCGCACCGTGACCTGGCCCGCGCTGCGCCCGGTCGCCCTCGCGATCACCGCGCTCAACTTCATCTGGAACTTCAACTCCTTCGCCCTGGTCTACGTCCTGACCAGCGGCGGACCCGGCGGACGGACCAGGCTGCCCATGCTCTTCGCCTACGAGGAGGCCTTCCGCTACGGCCAGTACGGCTACGCGGCCGCGATGGGCTGCGCCATGGTCGGCGTGATCGCCCTGGTGCTCGCGGTGCGGCTGGCCGGACGGCTGCGGGGAGGCGAGCAGCGATGAGCGGACTGCGGACCTCGGGGCCGGGACGGGCGGCGCAGTACCTCGCCCTGCTCGGCTATCTGCTCTTCCTCGCGGTGCCCTTCCTCTGGCTGCTCTCCACGGCCTTCAAGCCGCCGCGGGAGCTGAGCAGCCTGCACCCCACCTGGATCCCGCACCACCCCACCCTGGACAACTTCCGGCAGGCCTTCGACGAGCAGCCGCTGCTGGACGCCGCCCTCAACTCCCTGGTGGCGGCGGTCTCCGCGGCGGTGCTCGCGGTGCTCCTCGCCACGCCGATGGCCTATGTGCTCGCCCGCCGCCCGGGGCTCTTCTCCCGCGCGGCGACCGGCTGGGTGATCGTCAGCCAGGCCTTCCCGTTCGTCCTGATCATCATCCCGCTCTTCCTGATCCTGAAGAACCTGCGGCTGATCGACTCCGTCCCCGGCCTGATCGTGGTCTACGTGGTCTGGGCGCTGCCCTTCGCGCTGTGGATGCTGATGGGCTACGTCCGCGCGGTCCCGGTCGAGCTGGAGGAGGCGGCGGCGATGGACGGCGCCGGGCGGCTGCGCACCCTGGTCTCGGTGACGGCACCGCTGCTCGCCCCCGGGATCGTGGCCACCGCGCTCTTCGCCTTCATCAGCGCCTGGAACGAGTTCTTCTTCGCCCTGGTCCTGCTCAAGTCCCCGGAGAAACAGACCCTGCCCGTGGTCCTCACCCACTTCCTGGGCGCCGAGGGCGTCGCCGACCTCGGCCCGCTGGCCGCCGCCGCGCTGCTCGCCACGCTGCCCTCCCTGCTCGTCTTCGCCCTGATCCAGCGCCGCCTCACCAGCGGCATGCTCACCGGGGCGGTGAAGAGCTGATGACCGAGCAGCCGACGCCCGCCCGCCGCACCTCCCGCGCCCGCCGTGTCCCGGTCCTCGCCCGGCTCGCCGCCGCGCTCCTGACCGTCCTCGCGCTGCTGCTCACCGGCTGCTCCTCGGACGGCGACGGCGGCGACGACGGGGTGGTCCGGCTCCGCTTCCAGTCGCTCGCCTGGCAGCAGGAGTCCGTGGAGATCAACAAGAAGCTGGTCGAGGAGTGGAACGCCCGCCATCCGAAGGTGCAGGTCGAGTACGTCCAGGGAAACTGGGACACCATCCACGACCAGCTGCTCACCTCCTTCGAGGGCGGCGAGGCACCGGACATCGTCCACGACTCCTCCGACGACCTCGCCGACTTCGCCTACGGGGGCTACCTCGCCGACCTGAGCAAGCTGCTGCCCCGGCGGCTCAAGGAGGACATCCCCGCGCGCAGTTGGCGCACCACCGCATTCCAGGACGGCGTCTACGGGGTGCCCTTCCTCCAGGAACCGCGGGTGCTGCTCGCCAACTCCCGCCTGCTGCGCGAGTCCGGGGTGCGCATCCCGACGCCGGAGAAGCCCTGGAGCTGGCCGGAGTTCCGCCGGGTCACCGAGCGGCTCTCCGGCAAGGGGCGCTACGGGGTGGCCTGGCCGCTGAAGGAGCCGGTCTCGGCCACCCTCAACCTCGGGCTCTCCTCGGGCGGCCGAATGTTCCACCGGGACGCCGAGGGCAAGGCGGAGGTCCGCTTCGAGGCCGGGGACCAGGTCATGCCGCGTACCGTGCGGGCCCAGGTGAACAGCGACCGCAGCGCCGGCGGGAGCACCCTCGGCATGAGCGCCTCGGACACGCTGCCCGGTTTCTTCGGCGGCAGGTACGCCATGGTCCCGCTCGGCTTCTCCTTCCGGCAGCAGGTCGTCCAGCAGGCACCGAAGGGCTTCGACTGGCAGGTGCTGCCCGCCCCGGCCGGCAGCGCGGGGCTCGCCCAGGGGGTCAGTCCGCAGACCCTCTCCATCGCCGAGGACAGCCCGCACAAGAAGGAGGCGATGGCCTTCATCGACTTCTTCCTGCGGCCCCCGAACATGGTCCGGCTCGCCCGCGGCGACTGGATGCTGCCGACCGGCACCACGGCCCTCGCCGACCCCGCCCTGCACACCCGCAAGCACGACTGGTCCCTCGGCACCGCCCTGGCCCGGCAGTTGAGCCCCGCGCCCGCGCAGACCGTGCGCGGCTACCCGGAGTGGAAGGACAAGGTGGCGACCCCCGCCTTCCAGGAGTTCTTCAGCGGCGCCATCGGCCTCCGGGAACTCAAGGCCCGCCTGGAGGACGACGGGAATCTGGTGCTCGCGCGCTATCAGCGCTGAGGGGGGGGGCTGGGGCGGGTGCCGGGTGCCGGTGGTCCGTAGTCGGCCGCGCCGGGCTGGGTGCTCCCGTCGTGCCGGCCCGGACCGTACGCGCCGAATAATCGAGTGGACGAGACGTTTCGTCTCGCTTTATGGTGGCCGCATGATTGCCCCAGGGATCAAGCCCGCCCATATCGCCATGTTCTCCATCGCCGCGCTCGGGCATGTGAACCCGAGCCTGGAGGTGATCCGGGAGCTGGTCGCCCGCGGCCACCGCGTGACCTACGCGATCCCGCCTCAGTTCGCCGAGCGGGTGGCCGAGACCGGCGCCGAGCCCGTGCTGTGGAACTCCACCCTGCCGACCGACGAGGACCCCGACGCCTGGGGCACCGAGCTGATCGACAACATCGAGCCCTTCCTCGCCGACGCCGTCCAGGCCCTGCCCCAGCTCATCGAGGCCTACGGAGAGGACCGCCCCGATCTGATCCTCTACGACATCACCGCCTACCCGGCCCGGGTGCTCGCCCACCGCTGGTCGGTGCCGATCGTCCAGCTCTCGCCGAATCTGGTCGCCTGGGAGGGGTACGAGGAGGAGGTCGGCAGGCCCACCTTCGAACCGCTCAAGCAGACCGAGCGCGGCCGCGCCTTCTACCAGACCTTCGAGGGCTGGCTGCGGGAGAACGGCCTGGACATCGACGTCGAACGCTTCATGGGCCGCCCGGACCGCTGCCTCGCGCTCATCCCCAAGGCGCTCCAGCCCGAGGCGGACCGGGTGGACGAGAGCGTCTACACCTTCGTCGGCACCTGCGGCGGCCGCCGGGCGGAGACAGCCTGGCGGCGTCCGGCCGACGCGGAGAACGTCCTCCTCGTCTCGCTCGGTTCGAGCTTCACCAAGCAGCCGGCCTTCTACCGCGACTGCGTCGAGGCCTTCGGCGCGCTGCCCGGCTGGCATGTGGTGCTCCAGATCGGCAAGTTCGTCAGGCCGGAGGAGCTCGGGGAGATCCCGGACAACATCGAGGTCCACTCCTGGGTGCCCCAGCTCTCCGTACTGGAACAGGCCGACGCCTTCGTCACCCACGCGGGCGCGGGCGGCAGCCAGGAGGGCATCGCCACCCGGACGCCGATGGTGGCCGTACCGCAGGCCGTCGACCAGTTCGGCAACGCCGACATCCTGCAAGGTCTCGGCGTGGCACGTCATCTGCCGATGGCGGAGGTGACCCCGGAGGCGCTGCGGGAGGCCGTGCTCGCCCTCGCCCACGACCCCGAGGTCGCCCGGCGGCTTGCGGAATTGAGCAAGCAGACCGCGGCCGAGGGCGGCACCTCGCGCGCCGCCGATCTGATCGAGGCCGAACTGCGGTAAGGGCCCCGGGTGTCCGCGGAGGCTGAACTCCCTTGCCCGGGCGCCCGGTTGCCTCGTTTCTGTGCAGCGAGCGGGGAGATCGCGTCACGGAAGGATCAAGACATAACGCTGGGGTAACGAGGCTCGGTTGGGAAAACCCTAGGGACCACGCTCACCCCGTACGACATGTTGCACGGGGAAAGGGTTGTACGGGCACGCTCTTGTACCTTCGGTGAACCGCTTTCTAGCGTGAGGTGAATTCCATTCGAACGCCGGGAAGCAGAGCATGCGCCAAGACATACCCCCCCTCGCCGAAGTGCGCCGCCTCACACAGAAGAAGCGGGACGCGTGGTGGACAGTGATGCTCGTCGACCCACTGGCCACCCCCCTGGTCCGCCAGGTCGCCCTGCGCACCAGGATCACGCCCAACCAGATCACCTGGGGCGCCTTCCTGCTCGGCCTGGTCTCGGCCGGATTCTTCCTGCTCGGTGACTGGCGCTGGCTGATCGCGGGCGCCCTCGTCTACCACCTGAGCTTCCTGCTCGACTGCATGGACGGCAAGGTCGCCCGGCTCACCGGCCAGGGCTCGGTGTTCGGCGCCTGGCTGGACTTCGTCTTCGACCGGATCCGGGTGATGGCCTGCGCGCTGGCCCTCGCGGCCGGGCAGTACAACCGCACCGGGGAGACCCGCTACATCTGGCTCGCCGCCGTGGTCGTCTTCCTCGACGGGCTGCGCTACATCAACTCCCTGGAGATCTTCAAGACCCGCCACACGATGCGCAAGCAGATCAAGTCGCGCATCAGGGAGGCCCGCCGCGCCCAGGACGCGGACTCGCTCGCCTTCATGGAGGACCTGCTCCGCGACAACCCCGAGGCCGACATCGAGCAGGACCTCGGCAAGGCGGCGGCCGCCGCGGCCGAGCAGTCGGAGCGGATCCACCCGGAGGCCGGACCGGTCCACCCGGAGACCGGCCTGGCCCACCGCGAGGCCGAAGAGCCGGAGGAAGGCGCGGCGCTGCCCAAGAAGGCCCAAGTGGTCGACCTCCAGCAGGAGTTCCGGCGCAAGTTCCCCGCCTATCTGCGGCTGCGCTCCTTCCTGCTGCGCCACCGCGTCCGGCCGCACCTGATCAGCGGCATCGAGTTCCAGATGGGCGTCTTCATCGTCGGCCCGCTGTGCGACGCGGTGCTGCCGGTCGCCCTGGCCTCCGGTGCCCTGCTGCTCGTCTTCGAACTCGCCATCATCTACAAGCTGCTGCTCTCCACCCGTGACTTCGCGCGGACCCTGGACTCCTTCGACCGGCCCGGGGTGACGGTCGCCGCCTGAGCGGCGCCGTCTCCGGGCGGCAGAACGGGAAGCGGTGCGATGACACAGCGCATGATGCCTCACAGGAGAGAAGGGCAGGGGAGTGGCTCTGGTGCGGTGGGGGACGGCTCAGCGGGCAAGGGCGAGGACGCCC
>NZ_JAAWWP010000019.1:87661-149586 GCF_012273655.1 Streptomyces physcomitrii
GACGCGGTGTGCGGCCGGGACAACTCCCGGCCGCGCACCGCTTCTTGTACCGCTCCTCGGGGGCTCTCCCGGTACCGCAGCTCTCCCTCTGTACGAAGTCCGTACAGAGGGAGAGCGCATGTGTACGGGGTCCGCTTCTCAGCGGCGGCTCCTCCTCTTATGGGGCTCCCCTTCTATACGGACCTCCTGCGGGCGCTCCCGCTCACGTACGGATGCTTCCGCTCACGTACGAGCCGCCCGCTCCCGCGCCCCGCTCAGACCCCGACCCGATGGTCCTGGGCCGGCCGCGGCGGTTCCGGGGCCGCGGGCGGCTCCGGCTCGTCGTGGGTCAGGTCCGGCAGGCGGTGCATCCACTTCGGCAGATACCAGTTGCGCTCGCCGAGCAGGGCCATCACCGAGGGCAGCAGCACCCCGCGGATCACCGTGGCGTCGATCAGGACCGCCGCGGCGAGGCCGACACCCATCTGCTTCATCGACTGCATGGACAGCGTGCCGAAGATGGCGAAGACCGCGACCATGATCACCGCCGCGCTGGTCACCACCCCGGCCGTGGTCACCACGCCGTGCGTGATCGCGTCCTTGGTGCTGCGCCCGCGGACCTTCGCCTCGCGGATCCGGGAGACCACGAAGACGTGGTAGTCCATCGAGAGGCCGAAGAGGATGACGAAGAGGAAGAGCGGCAGCCAGGTGACGATCGCCCCCACGCCCTCGGCACCCACCAGCGAGGCGCCCCAGCCGTGCTGGAAGACGGCGACCAGGATGCCGTAGGCCGCGCCCACCGAGAGCAGGTTGAGCACGATCGAGGTGAGCGCGATCGTCAGCGAGCGGAAGCAGAGCAGCATCAGGCCGAAGGCGAAGACCACCACGAAGACGAAGACCGGGGCGACCGAGCCCACCAGCTGCTCGTTGAAGTCGTGGGAGCCCGCCACCTGACCGGTCACCGGCGCCTCCAGCCCGTCCACCGTGCCGAGCGTCGCGGGGCGCACCTCGTCCCGGATGACCTGGAGGCTGTGCTCGGCCTTGTCCATGTCGGAGCCGCCGACCAGCGGTACGTAGACGAAGGCGATGTTCTGCTTCTCGTGCACCTTGACGTCCACCGGACCGTGCGAGGCGCCCGCCTCGACCACCTGGCTCCGGAAGTCCGCCAGGGCGCCGCGGACGGCGGGGGAGGTGATGTCCTCGGCCGCGACCACCACCTCGGCCGGGTCGCTGCCGCCGGGGAAGGCCTTGTTGAGGCGGTCGTAGGTGGCGACGATCGGCAGGTCCTTGCCGAACTCCTGGTCCAGGGTGAGCTGTTGCGTCTTCATCCCG
Organism: Streptomyces physcomitrii; assembly: GCF_012273655.1. Lineage (GTDB taxonomy): Bacteria > Actinomycetota > Actinomycetes > Streptomycetales > Streptomycetaceae > Streptomyces > Streptomyces physcomitrii. The sequence goes on from NZ_JAAWWP010000019.1 coordinate 88,973, forward strand.
AGCGCGGGGGCCGCGACCGCGAGCAGGGCGCAGGTGGCGACGCCCAGCGAGACGGCCGGCTTGGCGAGCACCACCCGCAGCACCCCGCGCCACAGCCTGCTCTCGCCGCCGCCCGTCCGGCGGTCCTTACGGCTCAGGAAGGGGATACGGCCCTTCTCCACCCGCTCGCCGAGCAGCGAGAGCAGCGCCGGGAGCACCGTCACCGAACCGACCATCGCGACCGCGACCACCATCAGCGAGGCGAGGCCCATCGCCTCGAACTCGGCGAGCCCGGTGAAGAGCATGCCCGCCATCGCCACGCACACCGTGACACCGGAGACCATCACGGCCCGGCCGCTGGTCGCCGCCGCGATCCGCAGCGCGGTCGCCGCGTCCCGTCCGGCGGCCCGCTCCTCGCGTTCCCGCCTCAGGTAGAAGAGGCAGTAGTCGACGCCGACCGCCATGCCCACCAGGAGCATCACCGAGCTGGCGGTCTCGCTCATCGGCTGGACATGGCTGACCACGGCCATCAGCCCCATCGTCGCCATGATCGCGGTGACCGCGAGCGCCACCGGAAGCAGCGCCGCGACCAGTGCGCCGAAGGCGATGAGCAGGATGCCGAGGGCGACCGGCACCGCCGAGATCTCCGCCTGCTGGAAGTCGTCACCGAAGGCGTCGTCGAAGGTCTTGTTCATGCTGGCGCCGCCGATCTCCTCGATCAGCAGCTCCTGATGCTTCTCCTGCACCCCGGCGACCGCGTCGAGCACCGGCTCCACCCGGTCCCCGGCGGTGTCCGCCTCCCCGCGCATGTCGAACTGGACCAGCGCGCTGCGCCCGTCCGCGGAGATCGTCTTCGCGGTGTAGGGCGAGGTGACGTCGACCGCCTCGCCGGTGCCCCGGACCGCCTTGATCACCGCGGCGACGGCGCTGCGGAACTCCGGGTCCGTGGCCTTCGGCCCGCCGTCCTTCGACTGGAGGAGGACGCTCTCGCTCGCGGGTTCCTCGATGCCCGCCTCCTCGACGATCTGTGCCGCCCGGCTGGTCTCGCCGCTGAGCTGGTCGCTGTCCTTGACCTCGACCGAGCCGACCGCGGTGCCGATTCCCAGGGACAGGACGACGAAGAGCACCCAGATGCCGACCGCGGCCCATCGGTGCCGCGCGCTCCATCCGCCGGCCCGGGCGGCTATGCCCCGGACCCGCGTGTGTGTGTTCCCCATGACGGGCTCTCCCCCTAGCTGTGCCTGGGACGGCACCGCGCCGTCGCCTTCACGGAAAACTTACGGCCGCCGCGTCCGCCCTTCCTCGTGCCGGCAGGTGAACCGCCGCCGCGGCCCCTCCTCCCAGGGGACAGGTCGGCTCCGTACGGGGAAGGATCCGGGCCCCTTACACCTAGATGGGCTTCACGTTGCCCAGGTCACACCGCGGCGGAGCGTGATGTCAGCTCTGTCAGGAGCAGGGTGATTTGTTATTACAGCCGCTTGTTGAAAACGTCACAGCTGTATGAAGGTCTTGATCTGGCCCCGACAATCGGTCAGGGTTTTCTCCCAACACCCGGAGATTCTCCGGGAGTACGGGGCTTGCGACAGCAAAGCTTGCGCGATCCCCGGATCCCCCCACACACCACGAGGAGACCTCTCTTCATGGCAACTCACAAGCGTTCGCGTTCCCTCAAGCTGACCGCCGCCATCGCCACCGCGGGCATGGCCGTCGGCGTCTCCGTCTTCGCCGGATCGGTCGCCGGCGCGGCCCCCGCCGAGGGCAAGGTCTACGGCACCGAGGCCAAGGGCGCCATCAAGGGCAGCTACATCGTCATGCTCAAGGGCGGCGCGAAGATCAAGGCGGCCTCCGAGGGCAAGGGTCTCGCCAAGGAGTACGGCGGCACCTTCAAGCGCGGCTTCGACTCCGCGGTCAACGGCTTCTCCGCCACCGGCCTGAGCACCTCCGAGGCCAAGCGCCTCGCCGCCGACCCGGCGGTCGAGAAGGTCGTCCAGAGCCACAAGTTCTCCATCAGCGCCACCCAGGAGAACCCGCCGTCGTGGGGTCTGGACCGGGTCGACCAGGAGGACACCGCGGGCGACAACGCCTACAACTACCCGGACTCCGCGGGTGAGGGCGTCACCGCGTACGTCATCGACACCGGCGTGCGCTACACGCACACCGACTTCGAGGACCGCGCCTCCTCCGGCTTCGACGCCGTCGACAACGACGACGACGCCAACGACGAGTACGGCCACGGCACCCACGTCGCGGGCACCATCGCCGGTGCCAAGTACGGCCTCGCCAAGAAGGCGAAGATCGTCGCCGTCCGCGTGCTCGACGAGAACGGCTCGGGCACCACCGAGCAGGTCGTCGCGGGCATCGACTGGGTCACCGAGAACCACGAGGGCCCCTCGGTCGCCAACATGAGCCTCGGCGGCGGCGCCGACGAGGCCCTGGACGCGGCCGTGCAGAAGTCGATCGAGTCCGGCGTGACCTACGCGGTCGCCGCGGGCAACGAGTCCTCCCCGACCGAGGGTTCCCCGGCGCGCGTCAAGGAAGCCATCACCGTGGCGTCCAGCACCAAGGACGACGAGCAGTCGGACTTCTCCAACTACGGTGAGGCCGTCGACATCTACGCCCCGGGCACGGACATCACCTCCGCCTGGAACACCGACGACGAGGCCACGGACACCATCTCCGGCACCTCGATGGCCACCCCGCACGTCGCGGGCGCGGCTGCCCTGTACCTGGCCGGCCACCCCGACGCGGCCCCGGCCGACGTCGCCACGGCGCTGACCGACGGTGCCACCCCGGACAAGATCAGCAACCCGGGTGAGGGCACGCCGAACAAGCTCCTGAAGGTCGTGGAGTAACAGCACGCAACGGGTCGGCCCGGGAGGACGCTCCCGGGCCGCACCGGTGAGCAGGCGGCTGTCGCGCCCGCCCCCACGGGGCGCGACGGCCGCCTTCTCGTGCGCCCGCCCGTCCTCCCCGTACGCCGGCCGCCCCTCCGGCGCGCCCGCCCTGCGGCGTGGTGTGCGCTCCGGGCGGGCGGTGTCACCGCCCCGTCCTATCGTGGCCCGCATGACGACATACGCGGCGCTGCTGCGCGGCATCAACGTGGGCGGCGGCAAGAAGCTGCCGATGGCCGGGCTGCGCGCCCTGCTCGAAGGCCTCGGGCACCGGGAGGTGCGCACCTATCTGCAGAGCGGCAACGCGGTCTTCCGCAGCGAGGAGCGGGACACCGGGGCCCTCGCCGCCGAGCTGGGCCGGGCCCTCGCCCGGGAGTACGGCTTCGCGGTGGAGTGCCTGGTGCGCGACCACGGCTATCTGCGGGCCGTGGCCGAGGCCTGCCCCTTCCCCGCCGAGCGCCTCGAAGGCCGCCAACTGCACGCCACCTACTACTCGGAGCCGGTCGAGGAGTCCCGCTTCGCCGCGCTCGACCCCGCGCAGTTCCTCCCCGAGGAGTTCCGGCTCGGCGACCGGGTCCTCTACCTCTACGCCCCCGAGGGCCTCGGACGCTCCAAGCTGGCCCCGGCGCTGGCCCGGCCCGCCCTCACCGAGGGACTGATCGCCACCACCCGGAACTGGAACACCGTCCGCAAGCTGGTGGAGCTGACCGAGGAGTGAGCCGGGGCCCGCCGGGGCCGCAACACCCGGGACACCAGAGGGAGTTGAGGACTACCGTCGCCACCATGACCACCGAGGAAACCCCCCGCGTCGACTTCTGGTTCGACCCCGTGTCCCCGTACACCTGGATCACCTTCCGCTGGCTCCTCGAAGTCGAGCGGCAGCGCCCGCTCGATCTGCGCCTGCACCTCATGAGCCTGTATCTGCACAACGAGGGCAGGCAGCTGCCCGACTGGCAGCGCAGGGCCGTGGACCAGTCCCTCCGCGTGGTGCGGGTGGCGGCGGCCGCCACCGAGGCCAAGGGCGAGGGGATCCTGCGCGAGCTGTACACCGCCCTCGGCAACTGCTTCCACTTCCCGGGGTACGTCCGGGGTCAGGACCGCGACTACGACGGGGCGATCACCACCGCCCTCGCGGAGACCGGGCTGCCCGCCTCCCTCGCCGCCGCGGCCGACGACCCCTCCTGGGACGAGACGGTCCGCCGCAGCCACGAGGCGGCCCTGCTCCCCGGCACCGAGGGCCATGTCGGCACCCCGACCCTGCATGTCGACGGCGCGGTCTGGTTCGGCCCGGTCCTGCGCGCGACCCCCCGCGGCCCGGCGGCGCTCGAACTCTTCGACAGCTTCCGGGTACTGGCCCGCAACCCCGACTTCTTCGAGCTCAAGCGGGGGCGGACGGGCGGCATCGACTTCGGCTGAGGAGGCGCCGGGGGACCGCTAGGCGCCGAGCGCCGCCGAGGTCGGGAGCAGGGCCTGCTCGTAGCGGCGCAGCAGCAGCCTTGTCACCTCCGGCGCGGCGCCGAGGACCCCGGCGAGTACCTCGGCCTCCGCGGCCCCGGCGGCGATCCGGTCCGGCAGGAAACCGGGGGCGAGGACGTACGGGGCGACGGCCACCCGCTCGGCGCCCCGGGCCCGCAGCTCGCGTACCGCGTCCTCGGTGCGGGGGAGTGAGGCGGAGGCGTAGGCGGGCAGTACCGCCTGCCAGCCGCCGGTGGACTGCCAGTCGCGGGCGAGGCGTTCGATCACGGCGAGTGCCGCCGGGTCCGAGGAGCCCGCGGCGGCGAGCACCACCCCGGTACGGGACCGCTCGGCGCGGCGCACCCCGGCCTCGGCGAGGCGGCGTTCCAGGGCGGTGCGCAGCAGCGGCGAGGGGCCGAGCACCTCGGCCTGGCGGATGCGCAGGCCGCCGCGGGCCTTGTGCAGGACCGCGGGGATGTCGGACTTGGCGTGGAAGGCGTGGCTCAGCAGCAGGGGCTGGGCGACGACGTCCCGTACCCCCTCCGCCGCCAGGCGCCGCAGGGCGGCCGGCACGGAGGGGAAGGTGAACTCCAGGAAGGCCGTCTCCACCCGCAGCCCGGGGCGCAGCGCGCGCACGCTCTCCACCAGGGCGTGCACCGTCGCGGCATGCCGCGGATCGCGGCTGCCGTGGGCGATGACGACGAGGGCGGGAGCGTGCACGTGCGGGGCCTTTCGGGGGAGTGGCGGAGAAGGGGCGAGGGTCCTCGGTCCGGATCGGGCGGGACTTTCCGGATACGGCCTAGCTCTTGACCAGGAGTCCGCGGCTGCGGAGCACCCAGCGCTCCAGGGGGCTGAAGATCAGCAGGTCGATGGCGATGCCGACGAAGAGGATGAGCAGGATCGCCTCGAAGACCATCGCCATGTCGAGCGCGTTGCGGCCGTTCTCCAGCAACTGGCCGAGCCCCACGCCCAGATCGGGGAAGGAGGCGATGATCTCCGCCGCCATCAGCGAGCGCCAGGAGAACGCCCAGCCCTGCTTCATGCCCGCCACATAGCCGGGCAGCGCGGCGGGCAGCAGGACGTGCCGGACGCCCTTCAGCCCGGTCGCGCCCATGGTGCGGCCCGCCCGCAGGAACAGCGGCGGGACCTGGTCCACCCCGGAGACCAGGCCGTTGGCGATGGAGGGCACGGCGCCGAGCAGGATCACCGCGTACATCATCGAGTTGTTGAGGCCCAGCCAGATCACCGCGGGCGGCACCCAGGCCACCGACGGCAGCGACTGGAGCCCGGACAGGATGGGTCCGATGGCCGCGCGGACGAACTTCACCCGGGCCACGAGCAGTCCCAGCGGGGTGCCGATGAGCAGGGCGAAGGCGAAGCCGAGGAGGCCGCGCGAGACGCTGGTCCAGATGTAGCCGAGGAGTTCGCCCTTGCGCCAGGACTCGGCGAACTGGTCCCCGACCGCCCCGGGCGAGGGCAGCTTGGTGGGATCGTCCACGATCTTCAGCGAGATCAGCGCCTGCCAGACCACCAGGACGACGGCCACCGCGATCACCGGGGGCAGGATCTTCTCGGTGAAGGTCTGCCGCCAGGGCGTACGCCTGGCCGCCGTGGACTCCAGGGCGTCGAGGCCCGCCTCGATACCGGCGAGTCCCGTACGCTCCGTCGTCTTCGTCTCAGTGCTGGCCATGACGGCGGATCTCCTCGCGCAGGACTTCGGTGATGCCGAGGGACAGTTCGGCGACGGGGGCGTCCTCGATGCGGCGCGGCTGGGGGATGTCGACGGTCCACTCGCGGGCTATCCGGCCCGGCCGGGAGGAGAGCAGGACCACCCGCTGGGCGAGCCGGACGGCCTCGCGGACGTTGTGTGTCACGAAGAGGACCGAGACACCGGTTTCGGCCCAGATGCGGGTCAGTTCGTCGTGCAGGACGTCCCGGGTGATGGCGTCGAGCGCCGCGAAGGGCTCGTCCATCAAGAGCAGTTTGCTCTCCTGGGCCAGCGCGCGGGCCAGGGCCACCCGCTGGCGCATCCCGCCCGAGAGCTCGTGCACCCGCTTGCCGTACGCGCCCTTCAGCCGCACCAGCTCAAGCAGTTCCCGCGCCTTGCCGGGGCGCTCCGCCTTGGCGACCCCCCGCAGTTTCAGGGCGAGTTCGATGTTCTTCCCGGCGGTGAGCCAGGGGAAGAGCGCGTGCTCCTGGAACATCAGGGCGGGGCGGCCGTCGGTGGTGAGGGAGCCCGCGGTGGGCCGGTCGAGCCCGGCCACCAGATTGAGCAGGGTGGACTTGCCGCAGCCGGAGGCCCCCAGGAGGGTGACGAACTCGCCGGGCGCGACATCGAGACTGATGTCGTCCAGGACGAGCTGCGGTCCGCTCGGGCCCGGGAAGGACTTCGAGACATGATCGAGACGTGCCGCGTGGGCCACGGACTCGTCGGCCTTGGCGAGGGTCGTGGATGTGGCCATGGTCGTCACCTCCTGGGGACTCGTCGGGTACGGGGTCAGCGGACGCCGAGACCGGCGTCGTCGACGGGCTTGCCGCCCCGCTCCTTCAGGACCTTGTTGAGGGTGCTGAGGTCGTAGATGCCCTTGAGGTTCGGCTTCTCCAGGAGCCCGGCCTTGACCGCGTGGTCCGCCTCGGTGTCGAGGGTGGCGGCGAGCGGGTCGTTGGTGAACTGGATCGACTGCCACGCCGGGTCGAGCACCTCGGGCGGCAGCGCCTTGCCCGAGTCCGCCTCCAGCTGCTTGTTCGCCGAGGCCTTGGCCTTGTCCGGGTTCTTGCCGATCCACTCGTTGGCGTCGACGGCGGCCTTCAGCACGGCCTCGACCGCCTTCGGGTGCTCCTTGAGGAAGCCCTGCCGCACGATGATGTTGGTGATCACGAACTTCTTGTCCGGCCACAGGTCGGCCTCGTCGAGCAGCACCTTGCCGCCGTCGGAGACCAGCTTCGAGGCGGTCGGCTCCGGCACCCAGGCGCCGTCGAGGGAGCCGCCCTTGAAGGCGTCCGGGGTCACCTTGTTGTCGCTGCGTACGACGGTGACATCGCCCTTGCCGCTCTGCGCGTCGACCTTCCAGCCCTTCTCGGCGATCCAGTTGAGGAAGGCCACGTCCTGGGTGTTGCCGAGCTGCGGGGTCGCGATCTTCTTGCCCTTGAGGTCGTCCAGGGTCTTGATCTTCTTCGGGTCGACCACGAGCTTCACCCCGCCGGAGGCCGAGCCCCCGATGATGCGCAGGTTCTTGCCCTGGGACTTGGTGTAGCCGTTGATCGCGGGGGAGGGGCCGATCCAGCCGATGTCGATCGACTTCCCGTTGAGCGCCTCGATCTCCGAGGGACCGGCGTTGAAGGTGGCGTAGGAGGCCTTGGTGCCTCCCAGGGCCTTCTGGAAGAAGCCCTGCTCCACGCCCACCAGCGCCGTTCCGTGCGTCAGGTTCGGGAAGTAGCCGATCTTGACGGAGTCCAGGCCGTCGATCTTCTTCGCCCCGTCGGCGACCTTCTGGTTCTCGGAGCTGTCGTCCGACTCGGACCCGTAGCCGCAGGCCGTGGCGGCCAGGGCGAGCAGGGGCAGGGCGGCCAGGGCGGTCAGGCCGCGGCGCAGGGTGGTTCTGTGGGCTGGCACGGGAGGGGGTCCTCTCGTCGGACCGGCACGGCGCGGCTACGGCGCGGCCGGGAGGTCGGCAGGTTCGGAAGGTGTGCGGGGGGTGCGGGCGCGCAGGCAGTGCGCGTACGTCAGCGCACACATCGCGCGACCCCGCCCTGTCCGCTGCCGAGGGCGCCGCTGCCGACGCGGCCGCCCTCCTTGGCGAACGTCACGAAGAATCCGGGCAGTCGCATCTCAGAAGTCCCAGCCCTCGTCGTCCGGTCGGACCTCGCGCGCCGCCTCGGCGGCGAAGGACTCGCCCGCCATCCCGGCGGCCAGCGTGGTGCCGTCGGCCGGGTCGATCAGCAGGAAGGAGCCGGTGCGGCGGGAGTCCTCGTACGCGTCCAGGGCGAGCGGTTCGGCGGTACGCACCTTCACCCGGCCGATGTCGTTGGCGACCAGCTGCCCCGGCGCGGGGTGCTGGGAGAGGTCGTCCAGGGTCAGCCGGGAGGGGATCTCCTTGACGATCGCCTTGACGGTACGGGTGGTGTGCTTGAGCAGCACCCGGTGCCCGACGGTCAGCGGCTGGTCGGCCACATGGCAGACGGTGGCCTCGATGTCCTGCGAGGCGGGCGGCACATCGTGGCTCGGCACGATCAGGTCGCCGCGGGAGATGTCGATGTCGTCGGCGAGCAGCAGGGTCACCGACTGCGGGGTCCAGGCGGCCTCGGCCGGCTCGCCGAGTACGTCGATCCCGGTGATCGTCGAGCTGCGGCCGGAGGGCAGCACCGTGACCTCCTCGCCGACCCGGAAGGTCCCGGCGGCGATCTGGCCCGCGTAGCCGCGGTAGTCGGGGTGCTCGGCGGTCCCCGGCCGGATCACGTACTGCACCGGCAGGCGCGCGTGGCACTCGGCCAGGTCGTGGCTGACCGGGACGGTCTCCAGGTGTTCGAGGACGGTGGGGCCGCCGTACCAGTCCATGTGCGCGGAGGGCTCCACGACATTGTCCCCGGCGAGCGCGGAGATCGGGATCGCGGTGATCTCGGGGACGCCCAGCTCCCCGGCGTAGGCGGTGAACTCCTCGGCGATGGCGGCGAAGACGGACTCCCGGTAGTCGACCAGGTCCATCTTGTTGACCGCGAGGACCACGTGCGGCACCCGCAGCAGGGCGGCGATCGCGGCGTGCCTGCGGGTCTGCTCGACCACGCCGTTGCGGGCGTCGACCAGGACCACGGTCAGCTCGGCGGTGGAGGCGCCGGTGACCATGTTGCGGGTGTACTGCACATGCCCGGGGGTGTCCGCGAGGATGAACCGGCGCCGGGCGGTGGCGAAGTAGCGGTAGGCCACGTCGATGGTGATGCCCTGCTCGCGCTCGGCCCGCAGCCCGTCGGTGAGCAGGGCGAGGTCGGGTGCCTCCTGGCCGCGGCCGAGGGAGACCCGCTCGACGGCCTCCAGCTGGTCGGTCAGCACCGACTTGGAGTCGTGCAGCAGCCGTCCGACCAGGGTCGACTTGCCGTCGTCCACGGATCCGGCGGTGGCGAAGCGCAGCAGGGTGGTCGCCGAGAGCCCGGCGAGCGGCTCGCTGATGCTGGTCATCTCTAGAAGTACCCCTCGCGCTTGCGGTCTTCCATCGCGGCCTCGGACATCTTGTCGTCGGCGCGGGTCGCGCCCCGCTCGGTGAGCCGGGAGGCGGCGATCTCGGTGATCACGGCGGCCAGGGTGGTGGCCTCGGAGTCCACGGCGCCGGTGCAGGACATGTCGCCCACCGTGCGGTAGCGCACCAGGCGGGTCTCCACCGGTTCCTCCTCGCGGGGGCCGCCCCAGTCGCCGGCGGTCAGCCACATGCCCTGGCGCCGGAACACCTCGCGCTCATGGGCGAAGTAGATCTCCGGCAGCGCGATCCGCTCCCGGGCGATGTACTGCCAGACGTCCAGCTCGGTCCAGTTGGAGAGCGGGAAGACGCGGACGTGCTCGCCGGGCGCGTGCCGGCCGTTGTAGAGCTGCCACAGCTCGGGGCGCTGGCGGCGCGGGTCCCACTGGGAGAACTCGTCGCGCAGCGAGAACACCCGCTCCTTGGCGCGGGCCTTCTCCTCGTCGCGCCGCCCGCCGCCGAAGACCGCGTCGAAGCGCAGCTCGCGGATGGCGTCGGTCAGCGGCACCGTCTGCAGCGGGTTGCGGGTGCCGTCCGGCCGCTCGCGCAGCTTCCCGGCGTCGATGTACTCCTGCACCGAGGCGACATGCAGCCGCAGCCCGTGCTCGGCGACCGTGCGGTCCCGGTACTCCAGTACCTCGGGGAAGTTGTGCCCGGTGTCGACGTGCAGCAGGGAGAAGGGCACCGCGGCGGGCGCGAAGGCCTTCAGCGCCAGGTGCAGCATGACGATGGAGTCCTTGCCGCCGGAGAAGAGGATCACCGGCCGCTCGAACTCGCCCGCCACCTCACGGAAGATGTGCACCGCCTCGGACTCGAGCGCGTCCAGGTGGGAGAGCGCGTAGGGAGAGCCGGTGCCCTCGTGCGGGCTGGTCGCGGTCGTCGTCATGCCAGGCCCCTCTCGGTCAGCAGCGCGTACAGGTCCGCGGCGGACTCCGGCACGCTCTGGGTGTGCGAGGCGATCCGCAGGTCCGGTGAGACGGGTGCCTCGTAGGGGTCGTCGACTCCGGTGAGTCCGGATATCTCACCGGCCGCCTGCTTCGCGTACAGGCCCTTCACATCGCGTACGGAGCAGACCTCGACCGGGGTGGCCACATGGATCTCCAGGTAGCCGGTGCCCTGGCTCTGGTGCCGCTTGCGGACGGCCTCGCGGCTGTCCGCGAAGGGGGCGATGACCGGGACGAGGACCAGGACGCCGTTGCGGGCGAGGAGTTCGGCGACGAAGCCGATCCGCTGCACATTGGTGTGCCGGTCCTCGCGGCTGAAGCCGAGCCCCGCGGAGAGGAACTCGCGGATCTCGTCGCCGTCCAGCACCTCGGTGCGGCGGCCCTCGGCGCGCAGCCGCCCCGCGAGTTCGTTGGCGAGGGTGGTCTTGCCCGCGCTCGGCAGCCCGGTCAGCCAGACCGTCGCGCCCGGGGTCTTCTCGTCGCTCATCCGTGCAGCCCGCATTCCGTCTTGCCGGTTCCGGCCCAGCGGCCGGCACGTGCGTCCTCGCCCTCCAGCACCCGGCGGGTGCAGGGCGCGCAGCCGACGGAGGCGTAGCCGTCCGTCAGCAGGGGGTTGGTCAGTACGCCGTGTTCGGCGACGTAGGCCTCGACATCGTCCTGGGTCCAGCGGGCGATGGGGGAGACCTTGACCTTCTGCCGCTTCTCGTCCCAGCCGACGACCGGGGTGTCCGCCCGGGTCGGCGACTCGTCGCGGCGCAGCCCGGTGGCCCAGGCCTGGTAACCGGCGAGGCCCTCCTGGAGCGGCTGCACCTTGCGCAGCGCGCAGCACAGGTCCGGGTCCCGGTCGTGCAGCTTCGGCCCGTACGCGGCGTCCTGTTCGGCGACCGTCTGCCGCGGGGTGAGGGTGAGGACGTTGACGTCCATCACCGCCTCCACCGCGTCCCGGGTGCCGAGGGTCTCGGGGAAGTGGTAGCCGGTGTCCAGGAAGACCACGTCCACGCCGGGCCGGGCACGCGAGGCGAGGTGCGCGACGACCGCGTCCTCCATCGAGGAGGTCACGCAGAAGCGCTCGCCGAAGGTGTCCGCCGCCCAGCGCAGGATGTCGAGGGCCGAGGCCTCTTCGAGGTCCCGGCCGGCCTGTCGGGCGAGGGGTTCGAGGTCCCTCGCCGTCGGGATCGTCGTCATGCCGTCTCCCCTCCGTCGCCCGGGCCGCCGCCCGGGGTGAGCCCGCGGGCCAGCAGCCCGAGGAACTTCAGCTGGAAGGCCCGGTTGCAGTCCGCGCACTCCCAGGCGCCGTGGCCCTGCTCGCCGGGCCGCAGGTCCTCCTCGCCGCAGTAGGGGCAGTAGAAGGGTGCCGCGCGCTCGCTCATGACAGGGCCTCCGCGGAGGCGCGGGCCGCCCAGGCGGCGAAGCGCTCGTCCTGCTCGCGCTCCTCCTGGAAGCGGGTGAGCACACGCTCGACGTAGTCCGGCAGTTCGTCCGCGGTGACCTTCAGCCCGCGCACCTTGCGGCCGAAGCCCGCCTGGAGGCCGAGCGAGCCGCCGAGGTGCACCTGGAAGCCCTCGACCTGGTTGCCGTCCCCGTCCAGGACGAGCTGGCCCTTGAGGCCGATGTCCGCGGTCTGGATACGGGCGCAGGCGTTCGGGCAGCCGTTGAGGTTGATGGTGACCGGCTCCTCGAACTCGGGCATCCGGCGCTCCAGTTCGTCGATGAGCGCGGCACCGCGGGCCTTGGTCTCCACGATCGCCAGCTTGCAGAACTCGATGCCGGTGCAGGCCATGGTGCCGCGCCGGAAGGGCGAGGGCCTGACCTGGAAGTCGAGCGACTCCAGACCGGAGACCAGCGAGTCGACCTGGTCCTCGGCCACGTCGAGGACGATCATCTTCTGCTCGACGGTGGTACGCAGCCGGTCGGAGCCGTGTGCCGCGGCGAGGTCGGCGATCTTCGCCAGGGTGGCACCGTCGACCCGGCCCACCCGCGGGGCGAAGCCGACGTAGAAGTTGCCGTCCTGCTGCCGGTGCACGCCGATGTGGTCGCGCCAGCGGGAGCGGGGCTCGGCCGGGGGCGGGCCGTCGAGCAGCTCCCGGCCCAGGTACTCGTCCTGGAGGATCCGGCGGAACTTCTCCGGGCCCCAGTCGGCCATCAGGAACTTCAGCCGGGCGCGGGTGCGCAGCCGCCGGTAGCCGTAGTCGCGGAAGATGCCCACGACCCCGGCCCAGACGTCGGGCACCTCCGCCAGCGGGACCCAGGTGCCGAGCCGTTCGGCCAGGCGCGGGTTGGTGGACAGGCCGCCGCCGACCCAGAGGTCGAAGCCGGGGCCGTGCTCGGGGTGCTCGACGCCGACGAAGGCGATGTCGTTGATCTCGTGGACCACGTCCTGCACCGGGGAGCCGGAGATGGCGGTCTTGAACTTCCGCGGCAGGTTGGAGAACTCCTTGGAGCCGATGTAGCGCTCGTGGATCTCGTCCACCGCGGGGGTGCCGTCGATGATCTCGTCGGCGGCGATGCCCGCCACCGGCGAGCCGATGATGACGCGGGGGCAGTCGCCGCAGGCCTCGGTGGTGGACAGGCCGACGGCTTCGAGCTTCTCCCAGATCGCCGGGACGTCCTCGATGCGGATCCAGTGCAGCTGGATGTTCTGCCGGTCGGTGACGTCGGCGGTGCCGCGGGCGTACTCCTGGGAGACCTCGCCGATGACGCGCAGCTGCTGGGCGGTCAGCCGGCCGCCGTCGATGCGCACCCGGAGCATGAAGAACTTGTCGTCCAGCTCCTCCGGCTCCAGGATCGCGGTCTTGCCGCCGTCGATGCCGGGCTTGCGCTGGGTGTACAGGCCCCACCAGCGCATCCGGCCGCGGAGGTCGTTGGGGTCGATGGAGTCGAATCCGCGCCGGGAGTAGATCGTCTCAATGCGCGTCCGCACATTGAGACCGTCGTCGTCCTTCTTGAACTGCTCGTTGCCGTTCAGCGGAGTGCGGTGCCCCACGGCCCACTGACCCTCGCCGCGATGACGGCTCGCCTTGCGGCGCGGCGCGGCGGAGTCGGACTGCTGGGGGGTAGCCATGGCGATACGTCCTTCGGACAGGCTGGGGGCGGCTCTGACGTGCGGGTACGGGCGCGTGCGAAGACGCACGTGCGGCTCTGCACGAGTACGGGGAAAGGTTTCTCGGGTGCTGCTGGAGGTGTCAGCGCGCCGGACAGATGGCGCTGGACAGGCGGCCGAGGTCGACGTGCCGCCGACTCACCAAGGCAATTCCAGCTCGAGACATGACGGAAGCGTGGCACGGCGATCTCGGGGGAGTCCACCGACATCCACTATATGGACGTCATTGTCTCGCTCTGCGGGATGGCGTGGTGGTGGTCACATCGGCCGTACGCGGTCTTGACTCCGGCCCGGGCCCGGGCGTGCCCCGCCGGTGCGGACCGGCCGGGATCCGGCCCCGGCTCAGTCGCGCGGGGCGGGGAAGGCGCCCGGCCAGGGGCCCGGGTCCGCGGTGTCCGGCTCCTCGGTCACCGCCGTGTCGAAGAGCGTGAAGCCCCGGCGCAGGTAGTTGTCCATGGCGTGCGGACCGTCCTTGCTGCAGGTGTGCAGCCAGACCCGCTTGGTCGGCGGCAGCCCCGGGTGGCGCCCGGCCAGGTCCCAGGCCCGGGCCACCGCGATGCCGAGGAGGTGGCCGCCGATGCCCCGCCCCCGGAAAGCCGGAATCAGGCCGAAGTAGACGATCTCCACCACGCCCTCCTCGCGGGCCGCCAGCTCCGCGTACCCGGCGGGCGTCCCGCGCACATAGGCCACCCAGGTCTCCGCCCCGGGCCCCGAGATCTCCCGCTGCCACTGCTCGTACGGGAGCCCGAGCCGGTCCGTCCAGCGCACGTCCTGGCCGACCGCCGTGTAGAGGAAGCGGCTGAACTCGGCGGAGGGCACCTCGGCGCGGACGATCCGCACCTCCTCCCGGGGCGCGCTCGCGGGCCGCTGCTCGTCCGGTGAGTTCTGCTCCAGGGACCAGGTGGTGACGGTGAGGGTCATGGCGCCCAGCGAATCACGTCCGCGGCGCGGCCGGAAGCCGGGTCCGGTTGGCCGGGCCGCCGGTACCGGGGCCGCGGGACCCCGGCACCCCGAGCCGCCCTCAGACCCCGGGCCGCGCCCGCTCCTTCCCGGGCCGCGCCCGCTCCACTCCGGGCCGCGCCCCTACACCTCCGGCCTCGCCCGCTCCACCAGCGCGGCCAGGTGCAGTCCCCGCGGCAGGGTGCCGAAGGCGGAGCCCCAGTCGCGGCCGAGCCGGGAGGCGCAGAAGGCGTCCGCGACCTCGGCCGGGGCGTGCCGTACGAGCAGGGAGCCCTGGAGCACCAGGGCCATCCGCTCGACGACCCGGCGGGCCCGGGCCTCGATGCCCTCCAGGTCGGCCAGCTCGGTGAGCAGTTCCTTGATCGCCGTGTCCAGCCGGTGGTCGGCGCCGCGGGCCGCGCCCACCTCCTCCAGGAAGGCGGCCACCGCCTCGGGCTCGCGTTGCAGCGCCCGCAGGACATCGAGGGACTGGACGTTGCCCGAGCCCTCCCAGATCGAGTTCACCGGCGACTCGCGCAGCAGCCGCGGCATCCCGGACTCCTCCACATAGCCGTTGCCGCCCAGGCACTCCAGGGCCTCCGCGGTCACCGGGGTGCACCGCTTGGTCACCCAGAACTTCGCCGCCGGGACCGCGAGCCGCAGCAGGGCGCGCTCGCGGGGGCCGCCCTCGTCCCAGGCCGCCGCGAGCCGCAGGGCGAGCACCGTCGCCGCCTCCGACTCCAGGGCCAGGTCGGCGAGGACGTTGCGCATCAGCGGCTTGTCGATCAGCCGCCCGCCGAAGGCCTCCCGGTGGGCCGAGTGGTGGGTGGCCTGCGCGACGGCCTGCCGCATCAGGGCGGCGGAGCCCAGCACGCAGTCGAGCCGGGTCGCCGCCACCATCTCGATGATGGTCCGCACCCCGCGCCCCTCCTCGCCCACCCGCCGCGCCCAGGTCCCGTCGAACTCGACCTCGCCGGAGGCGTTGGACCGGTTGCCCAGCTTGTCCTTGAGCCGCTGGAGGGCGAAGGCGTTGCGGCTGCCGTCGGGCAGCACCCGCGGCACCAGGAAGCAGGTCAGGCCCCCCGCGGCCTGCGCGAGGACCAGGAAGCCGTCCGACATGGGCGCCGAGCAGAACCACTTGTGCCCGGTGAGCGTGTACTCGCCCTCGGCGGCCAGCGCGGTGGCCTCGGTGGTGTTGGCCCGGACGTCGCTGCCGCCCTGCTTCTCCGTCATCCCCATCCCGAACAGGACCCCGGCCTTCTCCCCGGCCGGGCGCAGCCCCTGCTCGTAGACCCGCGAGGTCAGCAGCGGCTCCCACGCGGCGGCCAGCGCCGGGTCGGCGCGCAGCGCGGGCACCGCGGCGTGCGTCATCGACAGCGGGCAGCCGTTGCCGGCCTCGGCCTGCGACCAGATCAGGAAGCCCGCCGCGCGCCGCAGATGCCCCGCGGGCCGCGTCCAGGCGTCGGTGAGCCCCGCGGCCACGCCCTTGCCGAGCAGCCGGTGCCAGGAGGGGTGGAACTCCACCTCGTCGACGCGGTTGCCGAAGCGGTCGTGGGTGCGCAGCCGCGGGGTGTGGGTGTTGGCCAGCTCGGCCCACTCCTGCACCTGCGCCGAGCCCGCGGAGCGGCCCAGTCCGGACAGCTCCTCCCGGATCCCGTCGAGGAGCAGGGGGTCGGCATGCCGTGCGACGCCTTCCGCCAGGGCCCGGTCCGCCGTGAAGACGTCGTATTCCACCAGGGGCGGGACCTGGTTGGTCACGGTATGAGTGCGCGCTGCCATGCCGATACGGTAAGGAGGTGCAGCACGCCAAGGAAACACCCGCCGGGGGCCGGCTCCACCGGGCCCGCGTCCTCTACCGGAACGTGTCCAAACGACGGACCGCCTGGTTGCTGCTCAAGGACACCGTCAACTCCTGCATCGAGTACCGGGTCCTCGGCCTGGCCGCCGAGGCCGCCTTCTTCACGCTGCTGTCCGTGCCGCCGCTGCTGCTCAGCATCGTCGGCCTGCTCGGCTACGTGGACGCCTGGACCGGCACCGACACCATCGCGAGCCTGCAGACCAACCTCCTGGAGGCCTCCCGTACCGTCCTGTCCGACCAGGGCGTCAAGGAGATAGCCCGGCCGATCCTGGACGACGTGCTGAAGGGCGGCCGCCCCGACGTCATCTCGATCGGCTTCGTGATCGCGCTCTGGTCCGGCTCCCGTGCGGTGAACGTCTTCATCGACACCATCACCGTGATGTACGGACTCGACGGGGAGCGCGGCATCGTCAAGACCCGCCTGCTCGCCTTCCTGCTCTTCCTCGTCGCCCTGGTCATCGGCTCGGTGGCGCTGCCGCTGATGGTCGCGGGCCCGGACGCGGTGGTGCAGATCGTGCCCTGGTCGGAGACGGCCGTGCAGATCCTGTACTGGCCGGTGGTCCTGGTCCTCTCGGTGGTCTTCCTCACCACGCTCTACCACGTCTCGGTGCCCGCCAAGTCACCCTGGGTGGAGGACGTCCCGGGCGCCCTCGTGGCCCTCGCGATGTGGGTGCTCGGCAGCGTCATCCTGCGGATCTACCTGATCAACACCGTCGAGGGCCCCTCCATCTACGGCTCGCTCGCCGCACCCGTGGCGGTACTGCTGTGGATCGGGGTCTCCGCCTTCGCGGTCCTGGTGGGCGCCGCGGTCAACGCGGCGATCGACCGGGTCTGGCCCTCGGTCGCCACCGCGGCGGCCCGCGAGGCCCACGCCGCCCGCGGCGGCAGGACCCCGGAGGGCTCGCACCTCAGGCGGCTCCCGCGGCGGCCCGCCCCGCACCCCACGGAGTACGGCCAGGACGACGAGGCCGCCGAGGACGACGCCCCCGACATGCCCTCCGAGTTCCCCGAGCGCTGGTCGAAGTTCCTGCCCCCGGACGACCTCACCGGACGCCTGCGCACCCACGCCAGACCGCACCAGGAGGGCCCGGGCCCCGAGGAGCGGTGAGCCCTCCGCGGCGCCCGCGCGTAGCCTGGTGAACGTGTACCGCGAACGCCCCGCCCGCCTCGACGGCGCCCAGGTCTGGAGCCGTACACCCGGCCCCGGCCCGCTCTCCGCGGTGCTGCCCGACGGCTGCATGGACCTGCTGTGGGTACGCGGCCACCTCTACGTGGCGGGCCCGGACACCCGTGCCTTCCGGCCCGGCGCCGCCGAAGGACCCCTCGGCCAGGATGTCGCCATGGCCGGGGTCCGCTTCCCGCCCGGCCGCGCCCCCGCGGTGCTCGGGGTACCGGCGCACGCGCTGCTCGACCAGCGCGTCCCCCTCGCCGAGCTGTGGCCCGCGGCCGAGGTACGGGAGTTCACCGCCCGCGTCGACGCCGCCCGGGACCCGGGCGCCGCGCTCGAGGCCCTGGCCCTGCGGCAGGCGGCGCGCGGCAAGCCGGCCGATCCGCTGCTCACCCGGCTCGTCGCCGCCCTGGACGCGGGCGGCAGCGTCGCCGCCACCGCCGAGGCGGCGGGCCTCGGCACCCGGCAGCTGCACCGCCTCTCGCTGACCGCCTTCGGCTACGGCCCCAAGACCCTCGCCCGGATCCTCCGCCTCCAGCGCGCCCTCGCCCTGGCCCGCGCGGGCACCGCCTTCGCCACCACGGCCGCCCTCTCCGGCTACGCGGACCAGGCCCATCTCGCCCGCGAGGTACGGGAGTTGACGGGCATGCCACTGGGCGAGCTGCTCGGCCGGGAGGGTTGAGAAGCCCCCGGCCGCACAGGGGGACCGGCGAAGCTCAGAGCTGGGCGGGGGCCCGCGGGCTCAGGGGCGCACGAAGCAGAACTCGTTGCCCTCGATGTCGTACAGCACCTGGAAGGAGCCGTTCTCGTCGGTGACGATCCCGCCGGACCGCTCGGCACCGAGCGCCTCGGCCCGCAGGCTCGCCTCGGGGATCGAGTCCACCTCGATGTCCACATGCAGCCGGTTCTTGCCGCTCTTGGGCTCCGGCACCCGCTGGAAGGCGAAGCGGACGGTCCCGGGAGAGTCCAGCGGGGCGTCCAGATACGACCAGTCGGCGGAGCGGTGCACGGGCTCGCCGCCCAGCAGCCCGGCCCAGAAGACCGCCAGGCTCCGGGGCTCGGCACAGTCGAAGACGATCTCGTCGAGTCGGACGCGCATGGGGCCAGCCTAGGCCGTGTCGGCATCGTCCCCGGGCCGGGCCGACCGGACAGCGGAACCGGCGTTCGCGGCACGGCCGTACGGACCGGTGCCGGATCTCGCGAGCCCGGCCCCGTTCCGTACGAGCGGTCCTACCCCTGTGCCGGTCCTACCCCTGTGCCCCGTCCAGCCCCGCGTACAGGCTGACGCCGTTGCCGTCCGGGTCGAGGACCACGGCGTACCGCTGGCCCCAGTCCGCGTCCCAGGGGTCCTTGGCGCTCTTGGCGCCCGCCGCGACCAGGGCCGCGTGCTGGGAGTCGACCTCGGCCGGGCTCGCGCAGCGGAAGGCGAGCCCGATGCGGCCCTCGCCGGAGGGGGCCCGCCAGTCGGGCTGGAAGGAGCGGATCACCTCCTCGGAGTCGAAGAGCAGCCGCATCCCGCCGGGGAGTTCGACCTCGACGTGCGGTGCGGACTCGGCGCCGTCGGGGATGCCGAGCCCGAGCCGCCGGTAGAAGGCGAGGGTGGCGGACAGGTCGGAGGCGACCAGGCCGACCACGTCGAATGTGGGAGTCATGCTCCGCAGCGTAGGCACGGCGGGCGGCGCGGGTCTTGAAGGAATCGGACACGCCGCCCGCGCGCCCGCCGCGCGGTACGGCGGGCACCCGAGCACCGTCACGCAGCCTTCTGGCGCGAAGCCGCCGCCCATCCCTGGCGCTCCTCGCCCGGGAGCCGCCGCCCAGCCCTGGAGCATCTTCGCCCGGGAGCCACCGCTCAGCCCTCTGGAGCGCCTCACCCCGGAGCCTCAGCTCACCCCTGAAGTGCCTCGCCTGGGAACCTGCCGCCCATCCCTGGCACGCCGCGCCCCGGACCCCGCCGCTCACCCCCGAAGCACCTCGAAGGTGAAGGCGAACCGCGCCCGCGCCACCCGGAGTCGGTGGGCGGGCAGTACGCCGGGGCCGCAGGAGGCGGAGCCGATGCCGTGCTGGCCGTGGTCCAGGTTCACCCATACCGAATCCCCGGGGACCAGGTCGGTGAGGTGGCGGGCCGCGTCCAGTTCGGCGGTGCTCCAGCGCCGGGCCGTGAACCAGAACTCCGGGTCCCCGGTGATGCGCAGGGCCCGGTCGCCGTCGGTGAGTTCGGCCCAGCGCACCCCCGCCCGGGCGCCGTTCTCCTGCGGCCGTACGTACCGGGTCTGGAGCGCGTCGACCTCCCGCTGCCAGCGGCCGAGCCGGGCGCCGCCGCCGGTGTCCGGATAGGACTCGCCGGGCCCGGCGCCGAACCAGCGCACCCCGCCCATCGTCCGGGGCAGCGCGAGGCCCAGGCCGAGCCGGGGCAGCGGCAGCCGCCACTCGCCCTCGGGGGTGACACGCACCGCCACGGTCAGCCGCTCGCCGTCGGAGGTCCAGCGCAGCTCGGTCGCCAGCGCCAGGTCGCTCGCGTCGGGAGCCAGCCGCCCGCGCACCACCACCGCCCCGTCCGCGCTCTCCACCGCGTCCACCCGGTGCCGCATCCGGTCCAGGCCCAAGGCCCGCCACCGCCGGGCGAGTTCGGTCTCCGGCAGCCAGGGCGCGCCGTTGTCGTTGTCGGTCGGCGCCCGCCACACCTCCACCCGGGGCCCCCGCACCGGCACCCCGCCCACCGAGACCAGCTCGCCGGTACGGGCGTCCAGGACGCCGGGGCCGAGGAGGAGGCCCCCGTCGGCGGACCGTGGGGCGGTGCCGGTGGCGGGGGCGGGGGAGCGGCGCGCGGTGTCCTGGACCTGGCCCCAGGCGATCTCGTGGCCGCGCGGTGCCCAGTCGGCCGGCTCGCTCAGGACGGCGCGGACGGTCCAGTACGACTCGCCGCCCGGGCGCGGGGTGCCGGGCGCCGGGGGCAGCTTCACCTCGGCCTGCTCGCCGGGCTCCAGCGGCGGCACCTCCAGGCGCCCGCCGGACAGCTCCTCGCCCTCGGCCTCGTAGGCCCAGCTGAAGGTGAGGTGCCCGAGGTCCAGGACGTCGTGGAGGTTGCGGATCCGTACCGTACCGGTGCTCTCGCCTGCCTCGATGCGGACCGGGGCGATGACCCGCTTGTAGTCGTCGAGGCCGGGTGAGGGGGTGCGGTCGGGCAGCACCAGGCCGTCGCAGACGAAGTTGCCGTCGTGCAGCACCTCGCCGAAGTCGCCGCCGTAGGCGAAGCCGAAGCGGGGGTCGGCGAGGCCGTGGTCGATCCACTCCCAGACGAAGCCGCCCTGGCAGCGCGGATAGGTCTCGAAGAGCCGCTGGTACTCGGCGAGCCCGCCGGGGCCGTTGCCCATCGCATGGCCGTACTCGCAGAGCAGGAAGGGCAGTTCGGCCCGGGCGGGCGGTCCGTCCCGGTCCTCGCCGCGGCCGATCCGCCCGACCTCCTCGTGGTCCGCGTACATCCGCGAGTACAGGTCGGTGTCCGCGCAGGACCGGTCGCCCTCGTAGTGCAGCGGGCGGCCGGGATCGCGCCGCCGCGCCCAGTCGGCCATCGCGGAGAGACCGGCGCCGGTGCCGCACTCGTTGCCGAGCGACCAGACGATCACCGAGGGATGGTTCTTGTCCCGCTCGACGGTGCGCGCGATCCGGTCGAGCAGGGCGGGGGTCCAGCGCTCCTCGGTGACCGGGTTGCCGCGCCAGCCGACCGCGTGGAAGCCGTGCGTCTCCAGGTCGCATTCGTCGATCACCCAGAGCCCCAGCTCGTCGCAGAGGTCCAGGAAGGCCGGATGCGGCGGATAGTGGCTGGTGCGGACGGCGTTGATGTTGTGCCGCTTCATCAGGAGCAGGTCGGCGCGCATGGTCTCGTGGTCCAGGGCCCGGCCGGTCTCCGGATGGAACTCGTGCCGGTTCACCCCGCGGAAGAGCACCCGGCGGCCGTTGGCCTTCAGCAGCCCGCCTTCGACCGCGACGGTACGGAAGCCGACGCGCAGCCCCACCCGTTCGCCCCCGGTGGCCAGTTCACCCGCGTACAGCCGCGGGGACTCCGCGCTCCACGGCTCGACCGGCAACGTCGCCGACTCCCCGGTGGCGAGGTCGAGCCCGAGCTCCGGCACCCGCACCCGCCCCGGCACCGTGGACTCGACGCGCAGGGTGCCCTCGTCCCGCTCGTGGTCCCAGGAGGCGTGCACGAAGTGGTCGGCGGCGGTGCCGTCCGGCCGGTGCCAGAGGTTCACCTCGCGGAAGATGCCCGGCAGCCACCACTGGTCCTGGTCCTCCAGGTAGCTGCCCGCGGACCACTGGTGCACCCGTACCGCGAGGACATTGCGGCCGGTGCGCAGCAGCCCCCCGACCGCGAACTCGTGCGGCAGCCGGGAGCCCTTGAACTCGCCCAGCTCCACCCCGTTCAGCCAGACCCGGGCGCAGGAGTCCACCCCCTCGAAGCGCAGCACGCTCTCGCCGCCCGCCGGCCAGTCCGCCGGCAGCGTGAAGACCCGCAGATGGTCACCGGTCGGGTTCTCGTCCGGCACCCGCGGCGGATCGAGCGGGAAGGGATAGGGCGTATTGGTGTACGCGGGCGCCCCGTGCCCCTGGAGGACCCAGTGGCCCGGCACCTCGATCCGGTCCCAGTCCCCGCTGTCGTACGCCGGGTCCGCGAAGGAGTCGTCGTGGGCGTCCGCCCGCGGGGCGAGCCGGAAGCGCCAGCCGCCGGAGAGCGGCAGCCGGGCGGCGTCGGTGCGGGCGTAGCCGGTGCGCGGCGGCAGGCACCCGGTGCCGGGGGCGGTCTGCTCGTAGTAGGGGAGGGCTGCGTAGGGGAGGGCTGCCTTCGCCCGCGGTGCGCTGCTCATCGCTCTCCTCGCCGGTGGTCCGGGTGCGCCGGGGGGTCCCTGCGGCGGCCGGTCGCGCGCCACGCTAGGACGTAGGACGTCCGGTGTTCAAGGGCGGCGGGGCGCGCCGCCCGGCCCGGACGGTGTGCCGGGGGTCACCTGACCCGAGCCGGGAACGGGCCCGCCGGAGCGAAGGCATACCGTGAGGGGAGCGCGTCGGCGCGGGGACCCCGCACCGCCGCCTCGCAGTACCGGGTTTCTAGAGGCAAGGGAGACGACATGGGCGCCGGCCGCACCGCGTTGGTCGAGGATCTGATGGAGCGGTTCCCGCATGTACCGCGTGAGGCGGTCTTCAAGGAGGACCTGCTGCGCGGCGGTATCGCCTTCGACGAGTCCGCGCTCAGCGACAACGAGGGCGGCGACGTCAAGCCGAAGTCGTACTTCATCTTCTCCTTCGACCACGGCACCCTGCCCGAGCTGGGCGCGGCCGCCCTGCGCCGCCCGCCCGAGGAGATCGTCCTCACCGGCGGCCCCTACGAGCTGCGCCGCACCGTGGTCTCGGTACGGGTCAACCCCAGCTCCCCCTACCGGGTCGCCGCCGACGAGGACGGCATGCTCGGCCTCTACCTCGACGGGCAGCGCATCGCGGACGTGGGCCTGCCGCCGATGCCGGACTACTACCGGCACACCCTGGAAAACGGCAAGTCCGTGATGGAGGTCGCCCCCACCATCCAGTGGGGCTATCTGATCTACCTCACGGTCTTCCGGGTCTGCCAGTACTTCGGCGCCAAGGAGGAGTGCCAGTACTGCGACATCAACCACAACTGGCGCCAGCACAAGGCGGCCGGGCGGCCCTACACCGGGGTCAAGCCCGTCGAGGAGGTCCTCGAAGCCCTCGCCATCATCGACAAGTACGACACCGCGAAGTCCTCCACCGCCTACACGCTGACCGGCGGCGCGATCACCTCGCACATCGGCGGCCGGGACGAGGCCGACTTCTACGGCCAGTACGCCAAGGCCATCGAGGAGCGCTTCCCGGGCCGCTGGATCGGCAAGGTCGTCGCCCAGGCCCTGCCCAAGGACGACGTCAAGCGCTTCCACGACTACGGGGTGCAGATCTACCACCCCAACTACGAGGTCTGGGACCGCCGCCTCTTCGAGCTGTACTGCCCCGGCAAGGAGCGCTACGTCGGCCGCGACGAGTGGCACCGCCGGATCCTCGACTCCGCCGACGTCTTCGGCGCCCGCAATGTCATCCCCAACTTCGTGGCTGGGGTGGAGATGGCCGAGCCCTTCGGCTTCACCAGCGTCGACGAGGCGATCACCTCCACCACGGAGGGCCTGCGCTTCTTCATGTCGCACGGCATCACCCCGCGCTTCACCACCTGGTGCCCGGAGCCCACCACCCCGCTCGGCAAGGCCAATCCGCAGGGCGCCCCGCTGGAGTACCACATCCGGCTCCTCGACGCCTACCGCTCCACCATGGACGAGTTCGGCCTCTCCTCGCCGCCCGGATACGGCCCCGCGGGCCCCGGCCGCGCGGTCTTCTCCGTCAGTTCCTTCATGGACAGCCTGGACTCCTCCCGTACGCCGGAGGAGAACCGCCCGGCCGCCGAAGCCCCGGCGGCGGAGGCCTGATCCCGCCCGGCGGGGCGCACCACCGGCTGCGCCCCGCCGAACGGCCTTGTGGGCTTGCCCAGTTGCCCAGTTGCCCAGTTGCCCAGTTGCCCGGCGGTGCCGGTCCGGCCGGTGCTCACCGGTGCGGTGGGGACCGGGCGGGGCGAGGGCCCGGTCCTCGCTCAGCCGGCGTCGCGACGGCGGTAGCGGATATGCGTGGTCAGCGGTGAGTGGAGCACCTCGACGGGATCGAAGTCGAAGGTCTCGACGCCGTCGAACAGCCGCTCGCCGCTGCCGAGCAGGACGGGCGCGATGTCGAGGGTGAGTTCGTCGATCACACCGGCGCCGAGTGCCTGCCGTACCGTCGAGGCGCCGCCGGCGATGTCCACACCCCTGCCCCCGGCGGCTTCGAGCGCCCGCGCGTACGCGGCGTCGAAGCCTTCGGTGACGAAGTGGAAGGTGGTCCCTCCCGCCATCCCGACCGGTTCACGGGCGTAGCGCGTGAGCACGAAGACCGGGGCGTGGTACGGGGGTTCGGCGCCCCACCAGCCCTCCCATGCCTCGTCCCACTCCCCGCGGACGGGCCCGAACATGTTCCGGCCCATGACGTAGGCGCCGCGCGGGCGCATCAGCCAGCCGTCGGCCGTCTCGTCGGCCTCGGTCGCGCGCGGGTCGCCGATGTGCCAGCCGTGCAGCTCCTGGCCGCGCTTGCCCAGCGGATGGTCCCGGCTCTGCTCGGGTCCGGCGACGAAACCGTCGAGCGAGATCGACATATGGCAGGTGGTGTCGGTCATCAGCTTCTCTCTGAAGGCAGCGGTGGTGCGGTGCCGTGAGGTGATCTGGCCCCACGACACATGCAGACTGGCAGAGGCGACCGAACTCATCGCGGACCGCGAAGCCGTTTTTGTCCCGGCCGCCGCGCGATCGGGCGGACCTGTGCGGTGGCTTCGGCGAGACCCCTTAGGCTCGGGTCGTGGCTTTCATCCGCCTCGTGCGTACCTCGCCCCACGACCCGGCCGAGACCTGGCGCCGCCTGACGAGCTGGGAGCAGCACGCCGGGGGTGTGCCGCTCACCCGCATCACCGTGCAGACCGGCCCCCCGAACCGGACCGGCACCCGCTTCCTCGCCCGGACCGGCCTCGGCCCGCTCGGCTTCGACGACCCGATGGAGCTGGTGTCCTGGCAGCCCCCTCGGGACGGCGAACCGGGCCACTGCCGGATCGAGAAGCGCGGCCGGATCGTCACCGGGCACGCGGAGATCGCCGTGCACCCGGCGGCCGGGTCCGGCTCCCGCGCCCAGTGGCACGAGGAGATCCGGCTGCGCGGACTGCCCGCCTTCTGCGACCCCGCGCTGGCCTTCGCCGGTCGGCTCCTCTTCGGCCGGGTCCTGGACCGCCTGCTCCGCGACCGCCCCTCCAGCTGAGGCCCGGGCCGGAAGCGGGAGAGGGACCGAGACCGGGGACCGAGGCCGCGCCGGTCCCCGCACGCCGGTCCCGGCGCACCCCGCGGCCACCGCATAGCGTGAGGCCATGCCCCAGCCCGTACGCCTCGGATACCCGGCGGCCGCCGCCGTCTTCGCCATCGGCATGGCCGGTACCACCCTGCCCACCCCGCTCTACGGCCTCTACCGCGAGGAGCTGGGCTTCTCCGAGCTGATGGTGACCGTGGTCTTCGCCGTCTACGCGGTCGGCGTCATCACGGTGCTGCTCACCGCCGGGGACTACTCGGACCGCGCCGGGCGCCGCCCGGTCCTCCTGCTCGCGCTGCTGCTCTCCGCCGCCAGCGCGCTGTGCTTCCTCTTCGAGGGCGGGCTGCCGCTGCTCTTCGCCGGGCGGCTGCTCTCCGGCTTCGCCGCGGGGCTCTTCAGCGGCGGGGCCACCGCCGCCGTCCTGGACCTGGCGCCGCCCGAGGCCCGTGCCCGCGCCGGATTCGCCGCCACCGCCGCCAACATGGGCGGCCTCGGCTGCGGCCCGCTCCTCGCTGGGCTGCTCGCCGAGTACGCGCCCCGGCCGCTGGCCCTCCCCTTCCTCACCCACCTGGCGCTGCTCGCGCTCGCCGCGCTGCTCCTGCTCGGCCTGCCGGAGACGGTCGAGAACCGCGAACACCGGCCCCGCCCCAGGCCCCAGGGCATGATCGTCCCGCCCGCGGCCCGGGCGGTGTTCGTGCCCGCCGCCCTGGCCGGGTTCGCCGGGTTCTCGCTGCTCGGACTGTTCACCGCGGTCGCCCCCAGCTTCCTCGCGGAGACCCTGGGGGTGCGCAACCTCGCCGTCGCGGGCGCGGTGGTCTTCTCCGTCTTCCTCGCCTCCACCGCGGGCCAGTTGCTCTCCCCGCGGCTCGGTGTCCGCCGCGCCCTGCCCCGCGGCTGCTTCGTCCTCGTCCTCGGCCTGGCGCTGATCGCCGCCTCGCTGCTGGCGGAGTCGCTGCCGCTGCTGATCCTCGGCGCGGTGACCGGCGGCACCGGCCAAGGCCTCGCCTTCCGCGCCGCGGTCACCTCGGTGGGCACCGCGGCACCGGCGGCCCAGCGCGGCGCCACCGTCTCGGCGTTCTTCGTCGTCGCCTACACCGGCATCTCGCTCCCGGTCGTCGGCGTCGGCGCCCTCACCCGCTGGCTCGGCCTGCGCCCCGCGGGCGTCCTCTTCACCGCGATCGTCGCCCTGCTCGCCGTGCTGGTCGGCCTCCGCCTGCGCCGGACGCCGGCCCCGGAGGCGGCCTGAGCGGCCTGAACCGCGCTCCGGAACCCTGCCCTGCCGCCCTTCGGCACCCCGCCGCCCCGCCCTGGTACGGACGGCCGCGTCCGCAGAGCGGCCCGGGAACGTACGGTGGCGCCCGACCGTACGGCGGGCAGCCGCCGTCGGGCCCCGCCCCCGAGTACGGCCGTCCCCATGGATGCAGCCACGGCCACGGGGCCCCGGCAATCCCCGGGAGCGGGCCGAGGCAACCCCCGTCCCCGCCGTCCCCCTGGACACAGGTGTACCCATGGGCGCAGGCGCACCGGCGCACGCGCCCCCTGTGCGTACGCTCGGCGGTCAACTGCTTCCGGACCGCTGCGTTCCGCGCCGATCTGCGCCAGGATGGACGCCACCACTCCTCGGACGGCGAAGCAGAGGTCGAGGCGAGCCATGGCAGTGCGCGGTGGGCTCCGGCAGCGCAGAGCGGCGCTGGAGGACCAATGGACCCGGGTCGTACCGGAGTTGGCGGCGCGCCGCCCGGAACCGGGAAGGCGCCCCGCCCGGCACGGCGGAAGCGGCGAGAAGAGCCCAGAGGGCGAGCACAGCGGCGGCGGCCCCCGGGATCCGGGTGAGGCGGAGCCCCGCCCCGAGGTCACCGACTCCTGGCGGCGCTCGCTCAGCACCGTCGACCCGGGCCGCGACAGCGCCCCGGTCACCGACGCGGGCGAGGTCGCCCCGCGCTGGGACGGCTCCCCGCTGCGCGGCCCGATCACCGAACTCGCCCCGGAACTGCGCAGCATCGCCGACGACGCCGGATTCATCGCCGCCGTCACCGACGCCTCCGGGACCATCCTGTGGACCTGCGGCGGCCGGGTCATGCGCCGCCGGGCCGAACGCGTCAACTTCATGCCCGGCGGCCGCTGGGACGAGCCCGCCATGGGCACCAACGCCCTCTCCCTCGCCCTGCGCACCGGCCGCCCCAGCAGTGTCTTCTCCGCCGAGCACCTGGTCACCGCGCTGCACGGCTGGGCCTGCTACTGCGCGCCGGTCCGCGACGCCGAGGGCCGCACCCTCGGGGTCCTGGACCTGTCCACCACCTGGGACCGCTCCCACCCGCTCGCGATGACCACCGTGCGCACCCTGGTCTCCACCCTGGAGGCACGGCTGCGCACCGAACCGGGCCCCGCTCCGGCCGCCGGGCCCCCGGTACGCCTCTCCTGCCTCGGCCGGGAGTCCGCCATACGCGAGGGCCGGGTGCTGCGGCTGCCGCCCCGCCAGTGGGAGATCCTGACCCTGCTCGCCCTCGACGACGGCGGCTGGTCCCCGGAGCGGCTGCGCTACGCGGTCTACGGCGAGCGCCCGGTGGCCGCCTCCACCTTCAAGGCCGAGGTCTCCCATCTGCGCAGCACCCTCGGCGGCGGTATCACCAAGGGCACCTACGCGCTGACCGTCCCGGTCCGCTGCGACGCCACCGAGGTGCTGCACGCCCTGCGCGAGAGCGACACCGCCGCCGCCCTCGCCCGCTACCGCGGCCCGCTGCTGCCCCGCTCCGAGGCCCCCGGCATCACCGAGTGGCGCGCCCGCCTCGAAGTCGCCGTCCGCCAGGCGGTATTGAGCAGCGGCGATCCCGAACACGCCCTCAAGTACGGGGAATTGGCGCCCTACGACATCGAAGTCCACGAACACGCCCTGCGGTTGCTGCCCTTCGGCGACAGCAGACGCGGCATCCCCGCGGGCCGCCTGGACGCCGCCCTGCGCAGCTGAGAAGCCCGGCGGCCGCCCACCGCCAACCTTTCACCAACCTCTTCCTCGCACAGTGGGCCCTGGCGACGCGCGGAGCCGCACCGCCCGCGCGTCGCCGTACCGCACCCCGCCATCCGTACCGCACCGAGGAGAGCCGCCATGGTGTACGCGCAGCCAGGAACCGAGGGAAGCCTCGTCAGCTTCGCCCCGCGCTACGAGAACTTCATCGGCGGCGACTGGACCCCGCCCGCCGAGGGCCGCTACTTCGGCAACCCCTCCCCGGTGACCGGCGAGGTCTTCACCGAGGTCGCCCGCTCCACCAAGGCCGACATCGAACTCGCCCTGGACGCCGCGCACGCCGCCGCCGGAGCCTGGGGCCGCACCTCCACCACCGAGCGGGCCAACCTCCTCAACAAGGTCGCCGACCGCATCGAGGAGAACCTGGAGAAGATCGCGGTCGCCGAGACCTGGGAGAACGGCAAGCCGGTACGCGAGACCCTGGCCGCCGACATCCCCCTCGCCGTCGACCACTTCCGCTACTTCGCGGGCGTCGTCCGGGCCCAGGAGGGCAGCATCGCGGAGATCGACGGGGACACCGTCGCGTACCACTTCCAGGAGCCGCTGGGCGTGGTCGGCCAGATCATCCCGTGGAACTTCCCGATCCTGATGGCCGCCTGGAAGCTCGCCCCCGCCCTCGCCGCGGGCAACTGCGTGGTCATCAAGCCCGCCGAGCAGACCCCCGTCAGCCTCCTGCTGGTCGTCGAGCTGATCGCCGACCTCTTCCCGCCGGGCGTGATCAACGTCGTCAACGGCTTCGGCGTGGAGGCGGGCAAGCCGCTCGCGTCCAGCCCCCGGGTGGCGAAGGTGGCCTTCACCGGGGAGACCACCACCGGGCGCCTGATCATGCAGTACGCCAGCGAGAACATCATCCCGGTCACCCTGGAACTCGGCGGCAAGAGCCCGAACATCTTCCTCGGCGACGTCACCGCCGCCGACGACGACTACCTGGACAAGGCGGTCGAGGGCTTCGTGATGTTCGCCCTCAACCAGGGCGAGGTCTGCACCTGCCCCTCCCGCGCCCTGATCCACTCCTCCATCTACGAGGAGTTCATGGCCCGCTGCCTGGAGCGCACCCGGGCCATCAAGGCCGGCAACCCGCTCGACCCGGCGACCATGATCGGCGCCCAGGCCAGCAACGACCAGTACGAGAAGATCCTCTCCTACATCGACATCGGCAAGAAGGAAGGCGCCGAGGTGCTGACCGGCGGCGCCGCGCGGACCGTCGAGGGCCTGGCGGGCGGCTACTACATCGAGCCGACCGTCTTCCGCGGCAGCAACGACATGCGGATCTTCCAGGAGGAGATCTTCGGCCCGGTCGTCTCGGTCACCACCTTCGACTCCGTCGACGAGGCCCTGAAGATCGCCAACGACACCCTCTACGGCCTCGGCGCCGGAGTCTGGACCCGCAACGGCAACGACGCCTACCGCCTCGGCCGCGAGATCAAGGCCGGCCGGGTGTGGACCAACTGCTACCACGCCTACCCCGCACACGCGGCCTTCGGCGGCTACAAGAAGTCCGGCATCGGCCGCGAGAACCACAAGATGATGCTCGACCACTACCAGCAGACCAAGAACCTCCTGGTCAGCTACTCCACCCAGAAGCTCGGCTTCTTCTGATGGCCGCCCCCGCCGACGGCGCTCGCCTGGAGCGGGTCCGGCTGACCGAGGAGGCGGACCGACTGATCGGCACCCTCACCGAGGTGCACGGCCCCGTCATGTTCCACCAGTCCGGCGGCTGCTGCGACGGAAGCGCCCCGATGTGCTACCCCCGCGGCGAGTTCCGCGTCGGCGCCTCGGACGTCCTCCTCGGCACGGTGGCGGACGGTGTCCCCTTCTGGATGAGCGCCGACCAGTACACCTACTGGCAGCACACCCACCTCACGGTGGACGTGGTCCCGGGCCGCGGCAGCGGCTTCTCCCTCGAAGCCCCCGAGGGCGTCCGCTTCCTCCTGCGCTCCCGCCTCTTCACCGACGAGGAGGCCGAACGCGCGGCGGCGGAGGGCCCGTTGCCCACCGGGGAGTCGGCACCGCAGTGACCGCGGCACCGACACCGCGGTGAGCAGCCGCCCGCGACAGGACGGGTGCGGGCGCGGCAGCCCGGGCTTTCCGGGCCCGCCCCGCCCGCACCGGGCAGAGATACGGGGTCCCGGGGTCGGCGCCGGGACCCCGTATCCGCGGGAGGCATCCGTGCAGGGTCACGGCTCGGCCCGGTGCGGGATATGCCACAGGGGCGCGGTGTAGCGGTGCGGTCGAATGCCGATGAGGAAGCGGCGCAGATCGCCGCGTTGCGAGCCGTGGAGACGCAGCGCCTCGGTGAGGTGGCGAAAGGTCGTGTGGGTGACTCCGCGGCTGCGGGCCTGCTCCTCGAACTCGTCGAGACGCGGCAGCACGGCCTCGCACGCGAGGGCGGTGCCCGGACGGTCCTTCAGCCGGGTGGCCTTGTCGCGCTCGTAGTCGATCTCCGAGTACCCGCAGACCTCCCGGCTCAGGGCTTCGGCCTCGTCCAGGGTGCTCGTGCGCAGTAGCGCCCTGGCCAGGACATTGCGGTCCAGGGCTTCGCCCAGGTCGACCTCGTGGACCGTGGGGCTCTCGTCCGTGAGGGGAACGAGCAGTCCGGCATCGCGTACCTCGCAGAGGCCTCGGACTCCTCGGGCCGTCGCCGCGAGCATCCCGGTCGCCTCGGAGGGGTGCCATTCCAGGGTCGAGCTGATGGGTTCGGTGTCCTTGACGGTGAAGGTGTGAACCAGGGGACCGAGTCGAGCGCGCACCTCCTCGACGGGCAGCTCGCCGTCGAGGCCGGGACCGGCGACCAGCAGCCGGACGGACATCTCCGCCCGGCAGCACGCGGCCAGCGTCAGGGCGTCGGCCAGCGGGCTCCTGAGGGTGGGCTCGTCCCCGCGCGCGAGGACGTCGCCCCCGACGTCGAGCAGATCGATCGAGGTCGGCGCGGAGTCAGCCGCCAACTCGTCGAGCTGGCGGGCGATTCCCTCGGCGCCGTGGTCCGGATCGATCAGAGCGAGGGTATGCGGAACCTCCGAGGCGAGCCGCGGAAGTGTCGAGCCCGCCGGGTCCACCGGGCGGGCCGTCGGCGGCACCGCCCAGACGGAGGGGGTGAGTTGTTCGAGGCCGGTGAAGTCCGCCGTGCCCCGGGGCCCGGGCAACGGGTCGATCAGGAGGCGGTCCCAGGCGTACGTCAGGATCACCGCCCGCTCTTCCGCTCCGTACAAGGCGGCGTGGACCATGGCGGCGGCGACCGCGTCGCCCCCGCCTCCTGCTGCGACGATCAACCGCGTCATGCGCCCAAGGCTAGGGCTTGACCTCCCGAGGGCCGCCCTATAGTGGCCAATGTCCATAGCCACTTGAGCAGAAAGAGGGGACATGCCGCAGATCGAGGAGGCGCAGCCGAAGTATCTCCAGATCGCGCACCACATACGCGATCAGATTCTCCGAGGCGATCTCCGGCCCGGAGAAGAGGTCCCCTCGGAGCGGCAACTGGCGTCGGACTGGAAGGTCTCAAGGCCCACCGCCGCCCGATCGTTGGAGGCGCTGAGCAACCAAGGGCTCGTGGAGAAGCGGCAGGGCTCCGGTACCTATGTGCGCAGCCTTGAAGTCAACCGGCGCGCCCGGGAGTTGTACGGGCGGGCACGGCAGACCGGGAAGATCTACACCCCGGGTGAGTACGCGGTGATCACTTCGGCCGGGTGGATCGAGGCGCCGGACCACGTCGCTGCCGCACTGGGTCTGGCGGGCGGCCGTCCGGCAGTGCACCGGCAGCGCGTCACGAACGACCGGAACGGGCCCATCACCCTCTCCACCTCGTGGTTCGCACCTGATGTCGGGCAGCGGGCGCCCAGGCTCCTGGAATCCGAGCGCATCAAGGAAGGCACCCTGAGGTACGTCGAGGGCATGACGGGTCGCCAGGGCAGCTACGCCGAGGACCGTGTGTGCGCCCGGCTGTCGACCGAGGAGGAAGCGGCGGCTCTCCGGCTCGAACCAGGATCCGCAGTCCTGCTCGTGCGCCACGTCGTATTCGATCTCCAGGACCGTCCGCTGGAGTTCGCCGAGGCCACCTATCCGCCGAACCGCTGGGCATTCGAGCAGGACTACCCACTCGCCTGACGGCATCTCGCTTTCCGGAACGGCTTGCATACGGCGAGTGGCTAATGCCACTATCCAGTAAGTGGCTAAGGCCACTTCGGATCACGGGCGAAGAGAGGGTCAACCCCCTTGTGTCTTCGGCGTTCTCGATCGTCGACGACCCTGCCCGTGCAGCGTCTGGGCGCCGCTGCGGCGGCAGTGGCAAGGAGTGAGCGTGGAGACCTACGAGATCGACCGATACCCCTCCGAGGACTCACCGCGGCTGGGCGCGATGACCTTGCACCCTCTTCCCGATTCGGTAGGCAGGGCGCGGCGCTGGTTCCGCAGGCTCATTGCTCCGTACGGCATGGCCTGTTCTGTCGAGGACTGCGTGCTGATGCTCTCCGAGCTGGTGACCAACGCCATCGTCTACGGGCAGTCGGGCGAACCGTGGATCGTACGCGTGGAGTGGTTCCGCGAAGAGAGTTCCTTGCGGGTCGAGGTACACAACCCCGGGTTACCGGTGAACGTGCGTCTGCGGCACCCCGATGCCGAGGATGCGCACGGTCGGGGGCTCCTGCTCGTCGACTCCCTCGCCAGTTCCTGGGACTCCGGGCCCAGTCGTTTCGGCGGGACGGTCGTCACCTTCTCGATGGCCGATGCCTGGCCCGACTCCTGACAAGAACAAGGTTCCGCCCCCAGGGGCGTGGCGGACAGGGCCACTCCGTCCACCGGGACCCCGGGCAGCAGGCACCCGGGACCCGGTATCAACACCCCTCGAACCGTCACGTGTTGTTCAGCGGCAGCCCCGGTGGGTTCACCCGGGAGGTTTTCACCGACTCGTTGCTGAGGTCCCAGGCGGCGAGCCACTTGGCGTACTGGCCGTTCCTGATCAGGTGGTTGATGGCCTCGGCGATGGGTTCCGCGAGGCCGCTGCCCTTCTTGGCGGTGGCGGCGATCAGGCCCTGGAGTGCGATGCCGGCGCCGGAGAAGGTGCCCGCGTTGCGGGTCGGGTTCGGGGTCTTCGCGGTCTGGGAGATGTGGTAGGCGATGGTGGGGTTGGGGTCGAAGTAGCTGTCGATCTTGCCGCCGGCCAGGGCCAGATAGGTGCTGTTGCTGTTCGGGAAGTATTTGACGCGCAGCGTCTTGCCCTCCTTCTTCAGCTTGGACTGCCAGGCGAGGAGGATGCGCTCCTGGTTGGTGCCCGCCCCCACCGCGACGGTCTGCCCGGCCAGGTTGCGGTAGTCGCCGTCGAAGTTCCAGGTGCTCTTCTCGGGAACCTCGAAGGCCAGGTTGTCCTCGCGGTAGGAGGCGAACTCGTACTTCTTCTTGCGCTCCTCGGTGTCGGTGACATTGGAGAAGGCCACGTCGACCTTTCCGCTGTCGAGGCCGAGGAAGAGGTTCTCCCAGGTCGAGTTCCTCACCTCCGGCTCCAGTCCGAGGACCGCGGCCACCAGGCGGGCGAGGTCGGGCTCGGCGCCGGTGAGGGTCTTCTGGTCCTGGCCGATGTAGATCAGCGGCGGGAAGACGGAGGGCAGGGCGCTGGTGCCGATGGTCAACCTGCCTTTGCGGGCAAGGGACTTGGGCAGTCCGGCGCTGATGGACTTCACCTCGGAGACCTTGAGGTCCGTCTGCGTGGCGACACCGCCCGACAGCGCGCCCACCCTGACCACACCGGGCGGCGGCGCCCCGTCCCCCTCGGTGGCCGCGTCGCTGTCACCCCCGCAGGCGGCGAGGCCGAGGCCGAGGGAGGCGAGGGCGGTGCCCGCGGCGAGGGTGCGCAGCAACCGGCGGCGGAGTCGGGAGGGGAGAGGGGCGGCGGGACGGGAGTCGGGCATGGCGGGTCCTTGTCGGAGTCGCGGGAATGGTGTGCCGGAGGGGGAGGCCGCTCGGGCCGGGGGCTTCGCGGCGGTCACAGTGCCGCCTCCCTGCGGGCGCGGGCCCGCAGTCCACCGAGCGAGGCCCGGAGCTTCTGCACGGGGGTCGGCTCCGGGGTCCGGGTCGCGCCCCGGGAGTAGTGGCGCTCGACGTAGAACTGCACGATCGATACGAGGCTGGTCAGGATCAGGTACCAGACGGTGGCGACGAGGAGCAGCGGGACGATGTCGCCGGGGTAGGTGCTGCTCATGCTCTGCACGGAGCCGAACAGGTCGAGCAGGGAGACGTAGAAGACCAGTGAGGTGGCCTTGATCAGGCCGATCAGCTGGTTGACATAGCTCGGGGTGATGGACCGCAGGGCCTGCGGGAGGACGATCCTGGTGAACTGGTGGCGCCTGGGCAGACCGAGCGCGGCCGAGGCGTCGTGCTGGCCCTGGTCGACCGAGAGGATGCCGCCGCGCACCACCTCGGCGGCGTACGCGGCCTCGTTGAGGCTCAGTCCGACCACGGCGACGGCCATGTCGGTGGCGAGGCGGGACTCGTCGAAGGTGAAGAAGGCGGGGCCGAAGGGGACTCCGAGGCTCAGCGTCCGGTAGAGCGCGCTGAAGTTGTAGAGGAAGAGCAGCACCACGATCAGCGGCACGGAGCGGAACAGCCAGATGTAGGTCCAGCTCACCGCCCGCAGCACCGGGCTCCGGGAGAGCCTGCCCAGCGCCAGCAGGACGCCGCCGAGCAGTCCCAGCAGGGCGCTGTACGCGGTGACTTCGAGGGTGATCAGCAGGCCGTCGAGGATCCTCGGGCGGAGGAACCAGTACCCGAAGCGGTCCCACTGGTAGAAGGGGTTGGTGGCCAGGCCGTGGATGATCTGGGCGAGGACCACGAGGACGATCGCCGTCACGATCCAGCGCCCCGGATGGCGCCGCGGCAGCACGCGCTGCGCGGCGGGAAGCGGGGAGGGCGCTGGTTCGCCGGGCTTCTCGGCCTCGGTGGGGGAGCCGGGTGCGGAGACGCGCACGGGTACGGGTGCCGCCCCGGGGGCGGTGCGGTGCTCCGGGCGGTGGTCCGCCTCGGGGTCGGCGGCCGGGCCCGGGGGCGCGGCAGGGCGGGGAGCTTCGCTCATGGAGGACTCCGGCGGATCGAGACGCCCCGGGCCAGGGCGTCGCAACGGCACACCGGCGGGGAGCAGTTGGGCCGATGCGGCGCGGAGGACGCACAGGAACGAGGGCGTGTGGGGACGGCGTACGCCGCTGCCTCGACTGCGTGAGTGATGCCGGTTGCGCGAGGTGCGCGTCAGTCGAGGCGGGGGCGGCCGTCGGGGACGGGAGGACGGTCGTCAGGAACGGGACGACCTTTTCGGCGAGCCAGGTGGGACGTCGGCGGCGAAGAGGGCCTTCGGTGGACAGGAGTCGGCAGGAAGGCCGTCAGGGAGCCGGGCAGGCCGTCACCGGGCCCGGAAGGCTCTCGGCGGGACGCGGGAAGGGCGCCCGGAGAGCGGGAAGGCCGTCAGCCCTGAGGGCGGGCACGGCCCGTGGTGGTACAGAGCGCGCTGCTGACGCGGAGCAGATCGACGCAGTAGTCGGCGCGCAGCAGGACACAGCCGGTGGGCCGCAGTACGGCCGTCCTCCGAGCTGTGTGCATCGCCACCGTCACTGGTCATGGCCCGTGGGCCTCGCGCTGGGGAAGATCACCCGGTCGGGCCGTGGAACTCCCCCTCGCTGTACGGGGGTTGCCCTTGCCGCCCGGCGAATCGGTGCCGCTCGCCGAGCATGTGACCAGGCCGTGCAGGAGCCACAGTAAGCCAGGCTCCCTGAGGCGGTGTCAAGGTGCCGCCCGCTGCCCCGGCTTGGCCGGTGACCTCGGTGTCCAGGGGGTGGACACCGGGCCCCGGAAGCTCCGCCGGGCGGGGTGGACGCCCGGCTCTCGGCGCAGCGGCTCCCGGGGCGGAGACCGGCCCTCAGAAGGTCAGTTCGTCCGCGCCGAGGTCCTCGAAGAACCCGGCCACGTCCGCCGCGCCCACCTCGTCCAGCGTGGCGGGGGACCACCGCGGGCGCCGGTCCTTGTCGACGACCTGCGCGCGTACGCCCTCGACCAGGTCGGGGGAGTGGAGCATGGCGCAGGAGACGCGGTACTCCTGGGCCAGGGCGTCCTCCAGGGTCGGTGCGGTGCGGGCGCGGCGGACCGCCTCCAGGGTGACCTTGAGGGAGGTGGGGGACTTGCCGAACAGGAGTTCCGCGGTCTCCTTGGCCTCGGGGGAGCCCACGGCGTGCAGGCGGTCGAGGATCTGCTCGACGGTGGGGGCCGCGTAGCAGTGGTCGATCCACTCGCGCTGCCGGTCGAGGACGCCCTCGGGCGGGGCCTGCCGGTGACGCTCCACGGCTTCGGCGGCCTCGGTCGTCGCCAGGTCCCCGGCGAGGTCGTCCAGGCGCTCGGCGGGGACGAAGTGGTCGGCCAGTCCGCAGAGTCGGGCGTCGGCCGCCCCGACCGCGGTGCCGGTGAGGGCGAGGTGGGTGCCGAGTTCGCCGGGGGCGCGGGCCAGCAGGTAGGTGCCGCCGACGTCGGGGGCGAAGCCGATGCCGGTCTCGGGCATGGCCACCTTGGAGCGCTCGGTGACGATCCGGAGGCTGCCGTGGGCGGAGAGCCCGACGCCGCCGCCCATCACGATGCCGTCCATGAAGGCCACGTAAGGCTTCGGATAGCGGGCGATGAGGGCGTTCAGGCGGTACTCGTCCCGCCAGAAGGCGGCGGCCTCGGCGCCCCCGCGCAGAGCGGACTCGCGGACCGCGCGGATGTCGCCGCCCGCACAGAGCCCGCGCTCGCCCGCGCCGGTGAGCAGCACGGTGGCGACGGCAGGATCCTCGGCCCAGGCCCGCAGGGTCTCGTCGAGGCGGTGGACCATCTCGTGGGTGAGGGCGTTGATCGCGCGGGGGCGGTTGAGCAGGAGGTGGCCCGCCCGGCCCTCGCGGCGCGGGAGTACGGGGGCCTCGGGGTCGGTGTGCGTCATGGTGCGGGTGTACCTCTCGCCGTCACTCGGTGGCGGCTTCCTCGCCGCCGAAGGCCTCCAGGAGCCGCTGCGCGGCCAGGGTGGCCGTCAACTCGCCTCCCCTGACCTGCTGTTCGACCTCGGGTGCGAGGCGCCGTACCTCGGGGTGCTCCCGCATCCGGGTGAGCAGCTGCTCGCGGACCATGGACCAGGTCCAGTCGACCTGCTGCTCGCGGCGCTTGGCCTCCAGGCGGCCGGTGGACTCCAGGAGGGTGCGGTGCTGTTCCAGGCGCTCCCAGAGAGTGTCCAGGCCGCTGCCCTCCCGGGCGCTGCAGGTGAGCACCGGGGGTGTCCAGGCCGCGTCGACCGGCTGCATGAGCCGCAGCGCACCGGCGAGTTCGCGGGCCGCGGCCTTCGCGTCCCGCTCGTGGGGGCCGTCGGCCTTGTTCACCGCGACCAGGTCGGAGAGTTCGAGGACGCCCTTCTTGATGCCCTGGAGCTGGTCGCCGGTGCGGGCCAGGGTGAGCATCAGGAAGGTGTCGACCATATTGGCCACCGCGGTCTCGGACTGGCCGACGCCCACGGTCTCCACGAGCACCACGTCGTAACCGGCCGCCTCCATCACCACGATGGACTCCCGGGTGGCCCGGGCGACCCCGCCGAGGGTGCCCGAGGTGGGGGAGGGCCGGACGAAGGCGTTCGGGTCCGCCGAGAGCCGCTCCATCCGCGTCTTGTCGCCGAGGATGGAGCCGCCGGTACGGCTGGAGGACGGGTCCACGGCGAGCACCGCGACCTTGTGGCCGAGTCCGGTGAGCATGGTGCCGAGCGCGTCGATGAAGGTCGACTTGCCGACTCCCGGCACACCGGTGATCCCGATGCGCCGGGCCCGCCCCGAGTGCGGCAGCAGGTCGATCAGGAGCCGCTGGGCCAGCTCGCGGTGGTCGGCGCGGGTGGACTCGACCAGGGTGATGGCACGGGCGATGAAGGCCCGCGAACCGTCCAGGACACCCTTGGCGTAGCTGTCGATGTCGATCGGTCGCGGCATCGGATCACAGCTCGTGGCCGAGACCGGCGGCCAGGGTCGTCAGCAGGTCGAAGGCGGCGTCCGGGATCACCGTGCCGGGCGGGAAGACCGCCGCGGCGCCCATGCCGAGGAGGGTCTCGATGTCCTGCGGCGGGATGACCCCGCCGACGACGATGGTGATGTCCTCCCGGCCCGCCTCGGCCAGCTGCTCGCGCAGCGCGGGCACCAGGGTCAGGTGCCCGGCGGCCAGCGAGGAGACCCCGACGATGTGCACATCCGCCTCGACGGCCTGCCGGGCCACCTCGGCCGGGGTCTGGAAGAGCGGGCCGACGTCCACGTCGAAGCCGAGGTCGGCGAAGGCGGTGGCGATGACCTTCTGGCCGCGGTCGTGGCCGTCCTGGCCCATCTTGGCGACCAGGATGCGCGGGCGGCGCCCCTCGGCCGCCTCGAAGTCCTCGACCAGCTTGCGTGTGCGCTCCACCGAAGGTGACGTCCCTGCCTCGTCGCGGTACACACCGGAGATGGTACGGATCTGGCCCGCGTGCCGTCCGTACACCTTCTCCAGGGCGTCGGAGATCTCGCCGACGGTGGCCTTGGCGCGGGCCGCGTCCACGGCGAGGGCGAGGAGGTTGCCCTCCAGGCCGCCGCCGGACCGCGGTCCCGCCTCGGCCGCGGCGGTCAGCGCCCGCAGCGTGTCCTGGCAGGCCGCCTCGTCGCGCTCGGCGCGCAGCCGCCGCAGCTTCTCCACCTGCTGCTGGCGCACCGAGGAGTTGTCGACCTTGAGCACGTCGATCTGCTCGTCGGTCTCCACCCGGTACTTGTTCACGCCGATGACCGGCTGGCGGCCGGAGTCGATACGGGCCTGGGTGCGGGCCGCCGCCTCCTCCACGCGCATCTTCGGGATGCCGGCGTCGATGGCCTTGGCCATGCCGCCCGCCTTCTCGACCTCCTCGATGTGCTGCCAGGCGCGGTGCGCGAGGTCGTGGGTGAGCCGCTCCACGTAAGCGCTGCCGCCCCAGGGGTCGATGACGCGGGTGGTGCCGGACTCCTGCTGGAGCAGGATCTGGGTGTTGCGCGCGATACGGGCGGAGAAGTCGGTGGGCAGCGCCAGCGCCTCGTCCAGGGCGTTGGTGTGCAGCGACTGGGTGTGGCCCTGGGTCGCGGCCATCGCCTCCACACAGGTGCGGGTGACGTTGTTGAAGACGTCCTGGGCGGTGAGCGACCAGCCGGAGGTCTGCGAATGGGTGCGCAGCGAGAGGGACTTGACGTTCTTCGGCTCGAACTGCTTGACCAGCTTGGCCCAGAGCAGCCGGGCGGCGCGCAGCTTGGCGACCTCCATGAAGAAGTTCATGCCGATCGCCCAGAAGAAGGACAGCCGCGGCGCGAAGGCGTCCACGTCGAGCCCGGCCTCCATGCCCGCGCGCAGGTACTCGACCCCGTCCGCGAGGGTGTACGCCAGCTCCAGGTCGGCCGTGGCCCCGGCCTCCTGGATGTGGTAGCCGGAGATGGAGATGGAGTTGTACCGCGGCATCTTCTGCGAGGTGTACGCGAAGATGTCGGAGATGATCCGCATCGAGGGCTGCGGCGGATAGATGTAGGTGTTGCGGACCATGAACTCTTTGAGGATGTCGTTCTGGATGGTCCCGGCCAGCTTCTCCGGGGGCACCCCCTGCTCCTCGGCCGCGACGATGTAGAGCGCGAGCACCGGGAGCACCGCGCCGTTCATCGTCATCGAGACGCTCATCCGGTCCAGCGGGATGCCGTCGAAGAGCTGCCGCATGTCGTAGATCGAGTCGATCGCCACGCCTGCCATGCCGACGTCGCCGGTGACCCGCGGGTGGTCGCTGTCGTAGCCGCGGTGGGTCGGCAGGTCGAAGGCGACCGACAGGCCCTTCTGGCCGGCCGCGAGATTGCGGCGGTAGAAGGCGTTGGACTCCTCGGCGGTGGAGAAACCGGCGTACTGGCGGATCGTCCAGGGCTGGTTGACGTACATCGTCGGGTACGGGCCGCGCAGATACGGGGCCACGCCCGGGTACGTACCGAGGAAGTCGAGGCCGTCGAGGTCCTCGGCGGTGTACAGCGGCTTGACGCCGATGCCCTCCGGGGTCTCCCAGAGCAGGTCGGCGTCGCTCTTGCCGGTGGACTCGCGTACCGCCGCCTGCCAGTCGGCGTGCGCGCCGCCCGCCGCCTCGTCCGATTCCAGGCCCACGGCCGAGAAGTCCGGAATGGGGCCCGGCTGCCCCGTACTTGACGACATCACGCGACACCCATCTGGTCGAGAAGCGAAGTGAGGACGGCGACCGCGTCGCTGCCCGCGAAGACGAACTCGTCGACTCCGGCCCGTTCGTAGGCCTCGCGGGCCTCGCCCGGGCGGCCCGCGAGGAAGACCCGCTCGGCGCCCGCGCCCTTGAGGGCGGCGGCGACCGCCTCGGCCTGCTCGGCGTAGAGCTTGTCGCTGGAGCAGAGGCAGGCGACGGTGGCGCCGCTCGCCGCGAAGGCCTTCGCGGCGGTCTCCGCGTCGACGCTGACCGGCTCGTGGACCGGCTCGATCCCGGCGGTCTGGAAGAAGTTGGCGGCGAAGCCGGCCCGCGCGGTGTGCGCGGCGGCCGGTCCGAGCGCCGCCAGGAAGAGGCGGGGTCGTGCGCCGGTGGCGGCGAGGTGCGCGTCCGAGCGGGCCCGCAGCGCCTCGAAGGCCTCGTCGCGGCGCACCCGGGGAAGCCCGCCGCGCGGGGGCTCGGACGCCGCCTCGCGCTCCACGGAACGCTCGGTCAGATGCGGGAACTCGCTGACGCCGGTGATGGGTTCGCGGCGCTCGGCCAGCCTCGCGGACCGCTCCCGCCAGCTCGCCGCGAGCCGGTCGCCGACGAGACCGGACCGCAGCGCCTCGGCCTGGCCGCCCGCCCGCTCGATCTCCTGGAACCAGGCCCAGGCCGCCTCGGACAGCTCCCGGGTCAGCTGCTCCACGTACCAGGAGCCGCCCGCCGGGTCGATGACGCGGGCCAGGTGCGACTCCTCGATGAGCACGGAGGAGGTGTTGCGGGCGATCCGGCGGGCGAAGGCGTCCGGCAGCCCGAGCGCGCTGTCGAAGGGCAGGACGGTCACCGCGTCCGCGCCGCCGACCCCCGCGCCCAGGGTGGCGACGGTGACCCGGAGCATGTTCACCCAGGGGTCGCGGCGGGTCATCATCACCGGCGAGGTGACGGCGTGCTGCCGCTGGGCACCGGTGCTCCCAGGGGCGCCGCAGACCTCCAGGACCCGGGCCCAGAGGCGGCGCGCGGCACGGAACTTGGCGATGGTCAGGAACTGGTCCGCGCTCGCCGCGTAGCGGAACTCCAGCTGCCCGGCGGCCTGTTCGACCGGGAGGCCGGCCGCGGTCAGCTCCCGCAGATAGGCGACACCGGTCGCCAGCGAGCAGCCGAGTTCCTGCGCGGGGGAGCCGCCGGCCTCGTGGTACGGCAGCGCGTCCACGGTCAGCGCCCGCAGGCCCGGGTACTCGTCGCGGCACCGGGCGGCGAGTTCGGCCGCCGAGGCGGTGAGCGCGTCGAGGTCCGCCGCCTCACCCGTGCGGGCGAGGTGGCTGAGCGGATCGGCGCCGAGGTTGCCGAGGGCGGCGTGCCGGGGGATCTCCTGGTCCTCGTACAGCCGAAGGAGTGCCGGGGCCGCCTCGCGGGAGTCGCCGCCGGTGTCCAGGACGACGGGCGCGAGGTCGAGGTAGACGCCCTCCAGGGCGGTCTTCAGACCGGAGACCGGGATCCCGGCCGGGCCGACCGCCAGCCACAGGGCGCTCACCCCGTTCTCCAGGTCGGCGAGGACCGCGGTGTTCGTCTTCTTCGGGTCGGGGTGCGCGTGCCGCTGGCGCACCTCCCAGCCGGAGACGGCGGTCCCCTCGGGGCGGGCGCCGCGCAGATAGGGGGCGAAGCCCGGGTAGCCGGTGACGGCCGCGGCGTCCTCCGCGGTGTACAGCGGCCGGATGCTCAGCCCGTCCTCCAGGGACGTGGCGAGCGCCTCCTCGGCGGCCGGACCCGTCAGACCCTCCTTGCCCGTCTTGCGCAGGACACCTTCTACGAGGTGCTGCCACTGCTCGCGGGTGGCGTCCGGGAATTCGGCAGCCAGACTGAGTTCGTCGTCGGGGAGGACCGTCATGCGGCACAGGCTAGGGGAGCGGCCGGGGAACCGGCAGCCGTACGTCTCTGTGACCTTCCCCTCCTTGACCCCCCGCTGAGCTGCTGCTGCTCGCCGTGCGTCACCGGTTTTGGACGGCGAGCAGTAGGGGCGGGCCCCGGCGGATTTAGGGGCGGTACGAGGGCTTCCGGTGCGCGCGCCGGGGCGGCCCCGACGGGCGGGTGCGGGGCGCCGCGGGTGCCGTGCGGGACGCTGCGGACACCCCCTAGAGTGGCACTCGCAGCTGGTTCGCCCTGCCCGCCAGGCAGCGGCGCCGTAAGAGGGAACCCGGTGGGATTCCGGGACTGCCCCGCAGCGGTGAGCGAGAACGACAGCCGTCAAGTGCACTGGGCCCATGGCCTGGGAAGCGACGGCCGGTAGGTGCCTGCCCCGGCAGGCGTGCTCGCGAGTCCGAAGACCTGCCCGCTGCCCGCGCGCCACCGGTGTGCGCGGAGTTCCCGGTGACCTCGAGGGCGGGTCGGCGTGCACGAGGCGAAGCGGCCGCCCGCGCTCTTCCGGAGCCCGGCGCCCCGCTGTCCGTGCCGTCCCTTCGCGCCCCCGGCCGTCCCCGGTCCAGAGGAGAACACTCGCGAAGGAGAGTTCCTTGAACACCGAGTCCGTAGCCGCGGCAGTGAGTTCCACCGTGTACGGCTATCCGCGCCAGGGTCCCGACCGGGAGCTGAAGAAGGCGATCGAGGGCTACTGGAAGGGCCGGGTCGAGGCACCCGCCCTGCGGGAGACCGCCCGCGAACTGCGCCGGGACATCCTGCGCCGCCTCTCGGAGAGCGGCCTCAGCGAGGTGCCGACCGGCCACTTCTCGTACTACGACCATGTCCTCGACACCAGCGTCATGGTCGGCGCGCTGCCCGAGCGGCACCGCGCCGCCGTCGAAGCCGACGCGCTCGACGGCTACTTCGCGATGGCCCGCGGCACCCAGGAGCTGGCCCCGCTGGAGATGACCAAGTGGTTCGACACCAACTACCACTACCTGGTGCCCGAACTCGGCCCGGACACCGTCTTCCGCGCCGACTCCGGCAAGCAGCTCGCCGAACTGCGGGAGGCCCAGGAGCTCGGGCTCACCGCCCGCCCCGTACTGCTCGGCCCGGTGACCTATCTGCTGCTCGCCAAGGCGGCCCCCGGGGTGGCGGCGGACTTCGAGCCGCTGACCCTCCTGGACCGGCTGCTGCCGGTGTACGCGGAGATCCTCGCCGATCTGCGGGCCGCGGGCGCCGCCTGGGTCCAGCTCGACGAGCCCGCCCTGGTCCAGGACCGCGGCCCGGCCGAACTCAACGCCGCGGCCCGCGCCTACCGCGACCTCGGCGCGCTCACCGACCGTCCCCGGCTGCTCGTCGCCTCCTACTTCGACCGGCTCGGCGAGGCCCTGCCGGTGCTCGCCAAGTCACCGGTGGAGGGGCTCGCCCTCGACTTCACCGGACCCGCGGCGGCCAACCTCGACGACCTCGCCGCGGCCGGCGGCCTGCCCGGCAAGCGCCTGGTGGCCGGGATCGTCGACGGGCGTAACGTCTGGATCAACGACCACGAGAAGTCCCTCGCCGTCCTCGGCACCCTGCTCGGGCTCGCCGAGCGGGTCGACGTCGCCGCCTCCTGCTCGCTGCTGCACGTGCCCCTGGACACCGCCGCCGAACGCGAGATCGACCCGGGGATCCTGCGCTGGCTCGCCTTCGCCCGGCAGAAGACCGCCGAGGTCGTCACCCTCGCCCGCGGCCTCGCCGGGGGCACCGACGCCATCGCCCCCCAGCTCGCCGCCAACCGCGCCGCTCTCGCGCTGCGCACCGGTTCCTCCCTCGTCCACGACCCCGCCGTACGCGCCCGTGCCGCCGCGGTCACCGAGGCGGA
The DNA here is from genome assembly GCF_012273655.1 of Streptomyces physcomitrii. Lineage (GTDB taxonomy): Bacteria > Actinomycetota > Actinomycetes > Streptomycetales > Streptomycetaceae > Streptomyces > Streptomyces physcomitrii. The sequence continues at coordinate 133,439 of NZ_JAAWWP010000019.1, forward strand.
CGGGCACCGCGGCCTGCCCTACCCGGAGCGCGCCGCCGCCCAGCGCGCCCGCCTCGGGCTGCCGCTGCTGCCGACCACCACGATCGGCTCCTTCCCGCAGACCACCGGGCTGCGCACGGCCCGCGCGGACCTCAGGGCGGGCCGGATCGACCAGGCCGGGTACGAGGAGCGCATCGAGCACGAGATCCGGGAGGTCGTCTCCTTCCAGGAGGAGGCGGGCCTGGACGTCCTCGTGCACGGCGAGGCCGAACGCAACGACATGGTGCAGTTCTTCGCCGAGCGGCTCACCGGCTACCTCGCCACCCGGCACGGCTGGGTGCAGTCCTACGGCACCCGCTACGTCCGCCCGCCGATCCTCGCCGGGGACATCTCCCGGCCCGAGGCGATGACGGTGCGCTGGACCCGCTTCGCCCAGTCGCTGACCGCCCGCCCGGTCAAGGGCATGCTCACCGGCCCGGTCACCATGCTCGCCTGGTCCTTCGTCCGCGACGACCAGCCGCTCGGCGACACCGCCCGGCAGGTCGCGCTCGCCCTGCGGGACGAGGTGAGCGACCTGGAGGCGGCCGGCACCTCGGTGATCCAGGTCGACGAGCCCGCCCTGCGCGAGACCCTGCCGCTGCGCGCCGGGGCGCACGCCGCCTACCTGGACTGGGCCACCGCGGCCTTCCGGCTCACCACCGGCGGGGTCCGGCCCGACACCCAGATCCACACCCATATGTGCTACGCCGAGTTCGGCGACATCCTGCGCGCCATCGACGAGTTGGACGCCGATGTCATCAGCCTGGAGGCCGCCCGCTCGCACATGCAGGTCGCCGGCGAGCTGGCCGCCGCGGGCTACCCGCGCGAGGTCGGCCCGGGGGTGTACGACATCCACTCGCCGCGCGTCCCGGACCAGGCCGAGGTGACCGCACTGCTCCGCACGGGACTCGAAGCCATCCCGGCCGAGCGCCTGTGGGTCAACCCCGACTGCGGCCTCAAGACCCGCGGCTGGCCCGAGACCCGCCGGTCCCTGGCGAGCCTGGTGGCCGCCGCCCGCTCGCTGCGCGCCGAACTCCCCGGCTCCGAGGGCTGATCCACCCCGCCCGGACCGGTCCTGCGGGGCCGGTCCGGGCCACCGGGGACCGCCAGGAGAGGCGGCACAAGAACGCCGGGAGAGGCGGCGCGGAAATACGGTGGCACGGCCGCCCGGGGCCGCCCTACTGTGTGCGGAGTTCGCCGGGCGGCCGAGAGCCGGTCCCGGCCCAGCGGAATTCCCGGGAGGTGCGACTGATGACTGTCACGGCGCAGGGCTCTGCCCGCATCCACACGCTCGTCCTTGCCACCTCCGCGGCCACCGGCTGATCACACCGCACCACGCGTCCGCGCGTCTGACGCGCCGCCGGGGCCGCCCCTCGAAGGGTTCCCCTTGACTTCCTCCTCCGTCCCCTCCTGCTCTTCCTCCGTTTCCTCCGCCGCCCGACAGCCGTCTGCCGCCGGGCAGTCGGCGTCCTGTCCGGAGTCCGCGGACGTGTCCGCCGCCGCCGCCGCGCACTCCCTCGCCGCCTACGGCTGGGACGACGACTGTGCCGAGGCCTTCGCCCCGTACGCCCGCCGGGGTCTTGTGCCCGGCCGGGTGGTCCGGGTCGACCGCGGGCATTGCGACCTGGTCACCCCCGAGGGGCCGGTGCGCGCCGACACCGCGTTCGTCACCCCGCACGATCCGCTGCGGGTGGTCTGCACCGGGGACTGGGCCGCCGTCGACCCGGACGGCGACCCGCGTTTCGTACGGTCGCTGCTCACCCGCCGCACCGCCTTCGTGCGCTCGACCTCCTCCAAGCGCTCCGAGGGCCAGATCCTCGCGGCCAACGTCGACCAGGTGATCATCGCGGTCCCGCTCGCCGCGGAGCTGGACCTCGGCCGGATCGAGCGCTTCCTCGCGCTGGCCTGGGAGTCCGGGGCCCAGCCGCTCCTGGTGCTCACCAAGTCCGACCTGGTGCCCGACCCGGTCACCCGCTCCCACCTGCTCGCGGACGCCGAGCAGACGGCACCCGGGGTGCAGGTGCTGCCGGTCAGCGCCCGGCTCGGCGAGGGCGTCGACGTCCTCGCCGCGGTCGTCGCGGGCGGCACCACCGCGCTGCTCGGCCAGTCCGGGGCGGGCAAGTCGACGCTCGCCAACGCCCTGCTCGGCCAGGACGTGATGGAGGTCCAGGCCACCCGGGACGTGGACGGCAAGGGCCGCCACACCACCACCACCCGCAATCTGCTGCCGCTCGCGGGCGGGGGCGTGCTCATCGACACCCCCGGGCTGCGCGGGGTGGGCCTGTGGGACGCCGGTACCGGTGTCGGCCAGGTCTTCGCCGAGATCGAGGAGCTGGCCGCCGAGTGCCGCTTCCACGACTGCGCCCACGAGGCCGAGCCGGGCTGCGCGGTGCTCACCGCGGTCGAGGAGGGCGCGCTGCCCGCCCGCCGGCTCGACAGCTACCGCAAGCTGATGCGCGAGAACCGCCACATCGTCGCCAAGACCGACGCCCGCCTCCGCGCCGAGCTGCGCCGCGAGTGGAAGGCCAAGGGCGCCGAGGGCCGGATGGCCGGGGAGATCAAGCGGGGACGGCGCTTCCGCTGAGCCCGTGGCCACGCGGGTGAGGCCGGGCCGGGACGCGGAGGGTACGGCCCTCGCGGCGGGGCCCGGGCCCGCGGGTGCGAAGCCGGGGTGCTCGCGTGCGGGCCGCCGAGCGCCCGCCCGTGCGCGGGCCCGCCGGGGGCAGAACCCCTCGGCGGGCCCTGTCCCCGGCCTCCAAACGCCATGTCCGATTTCCGCCAGCCGACGCCGTGGCCCCGGCGCACACTGGGGAACGTGATGGACGAAGAGACCAGGTACGAGGCGGTGCGCAGCCGGGATGCGCGCTTCGACGGCGCGTTCTTCTTCGCCGTGGCGACGACCGGCATCTACTGCCGTCCCAGCTGTCCCGCGGTCACTCCGAAGCGGGCGAACGTCCGCTTCTACCCGACCGCCGCCGCGGCGCAGCACTCCGGCTTCCGGGCCTGCCGCCGCTGCCGCCCCGACGCGGCGCCCGGCTCCGCCGAGTGGGACCAGCGGGCCGATGTGGTCGGCCGCGCCATGCGCATGATCGGTGACGGGGTGGTCGACCGGGAAGGGGTCTCCGGGCTCGCCGGACGCCTCGGCTACAGCGCCCGCCAGGTGCAGCGCCAGCTCACCGCGGAACTCGGCGCCGGACCGGTCGCCCTCGCCCGGGCGCAGCGCGCCCACACCGCGCGGCTGCTGTTGCAGACCACCGCGCTGCCGGTGACCGACATCGCTTTCGCGGCGGGCTTCGCCAGCGTGCGCCAGTTCAACGACACCATGCGGGCGGTGTACGACAGCACGCCCACCGCCTTGCGCGGCGCCTCCGGGAGCGGCCCGGGCGAGGGCCCGGCGAGGCGGGGCCGCGAACGCCCGGCGGCCGGTGTCCCGCTGCGCCTCGCCCACCGCGGGCCGCACCGGACCGGCGCCCTCTTCGACCAGCTCGCCGCGGAGGCGCTGCCCGGCATCGAGCAGCTGACCGGACCCGCGGGCGCCCGCGTCTACCGGCGGACGCTCCGCCTTCCGCACGGCACCGGCATCGTGGCCGTCGGCGAGCGCGGCGGGCACGGTTCGGGGACCAGCGCGGCCCGCCCCGGCGGCTGGCTGGAGGCGAAGCTGCACCTTGCCGACCTGCGGGACCTGACCACCGCCGTACAGCGGCTGCGCCGGCTCTTCGACCTGGACGCGGACCCCTTCGCGGTGGACGAACGCCTGGGCGCCGACCCGGAGTTGGCACCCCTGGTGGCCGCCCGCCCCGGGCTGCGCGCACCGGGCGCCGCCGAGGCCGAGGAGTTCGCGGTACGGGTGCTCGCGGGGCCCGAGGAGTCCCGGCGGCTCCTGCTGCGGCACGGCACCCCGCTGGAGCGGCCCTGCGGCACGCTCACCCATGTCTTCCCGGCGCCCGCCGCACTCCGCGCCGAGGCCGGGCCGGTCGGCGCACTCGCCGCCGCGCTGACCGAGGGGCGCCTCAGCCTCGGCCCGGGCGCCGACCGGGAGGAGGCCCACCGCGCCTTCCTCGCCCTGCCCGGCGCCGACGCGGCGGCGGCCGCCCGGATCCGCGCCCGCGCCCTGGGCGACCCGGACACCGCCCACCCCGGCGAGGACCCCCCGGACAGCTGGCGGCCCTGGCGCACCTACGCACATCAGCACCTCCGCCAGGGGGCGCCCCAACTCCCGTACGCCGAAAGGAAGTCATCGCGATGACCAGCACCGTGACCCAGCCCCCCGGGCGGCTGTACGAGTCCGCCCCCGCCCCCGTGTACTACGCGCTCGTGGACAGCCCGGTGGGTGAACTCCTGCTCACCGGGGACGAGTCGGGGGCGCTGACCTCGCTCTCCGTGCCCGGGCAGAAGGGCGGGCGCGGCGTCCGCGCGGACTGGCGGCGCGCACCGGAGCGCTTCCGGGCCGCCGAGGAGCAGCTCGCCGCCTACTTCGCGGGTGAACTCACCGTGTTCCGGCTGCCGTTGGCGCCGGTCGGCAGCGCCTTCCGGGAGCAGGTCTGGAACGCCCTGGACGCCATCCCCTACGGGCAGACCACCAGCTACGGTGCGATCGCGGCCCGGATCGGCGCCTCCCGGGCCGCCGTCCGCGCGGTCGGGGGAGCCATCGGCGCCAATCCGCTGCTGATCGTGCGGCCCTGCCACCGGGTCGTCGGCGCCGACGGCTCACTGACCGGGTACGCCGGCGGACTGGAGCGCAAGCGGCATCTGCTGGGGCTGGAGGGGGCGTTGACCGGTACGGGCTGACCTCGCGCAGGCGGTCGCCCGGGGGCCTCGCCCGGGCTCCGCGCGCGGGTCACTCCTCAAGTCCCCAGCTGTGCACCCACTTCGGGTGGATGCGGATCACCTCCTCGCTGAAGTGCGGGCCCAACTCATGCGGCCCGGTGAGGAGTTCGGCCTCCCCGCGGATCTCCACCCCGCGCACCCGCCAGGGCCGCTCGCTCACGATGTCGTCGACGACCAGGGACAGCCGTGGATTCCCTTTGAGATTGCGCCACTTCTTGCTCGTCCCCATGGACAGCCCGCCCACCAGGAGGGTCCCGTCGTCCTGCGGGAAGTAGCCGACGGGGTTCGCCTGCGGCTGGCCCTCGGTGTCGACGGTGGCCAGTCTGCCGATGCGCTGTGTGCCCAGATAGGCACGTTCCCGCTCACTGAGTCCGGTCATGTCCTGATGCTCGCAGACACATCCGGTATGCGCACGGGGCGGCGAGCGCCTTCTTGACCGCGCCCCGTGGCCCCGCCGTCTCAGGCCGCGATCACCGCACCCAGCCAGGCCCCCATGATCAGCAGGCAGGCGAAGAGCTCGACCAGGATCCGGCTCCCGCCGTGGCGCAGCGCGGTGCGCGTCGCGGCCGCCGCGGCGGCGTGGGAGCCGAGCCGCAGCCGCTCGAAGAGATAGCCGCCGAGCAGGAACCCCGGCACCGCGCCCACCACCGGCAGCAGCACGAAGCCGAGCAGCGCCCCCGCGCCCGCGGCGGCGACCATCCGCCGGTCCGCCCCGTAGGACCGCAGCCGCCGCGCGGGGAGCTGCCAGCGCACCGCCTGCGCCGTGAGCAGCACCGCGCTCGCGCCGAGGAAGATCCCCCAGGCCAGGCCGTGCGGATCCGTGAGCGTCCACCACAGCACCGCGGCCCACACCAGCCACGAGCCGGGTACGCCGGGCAGCAGCACTCCGCACAGGCCGATCAGCATCACCAGCGCGACCAGCAGGAGTTCCCAGGCTCCCATCCCTCCAGCCTGCCGGAACCCGCGCCGGGCCGCAGGACGCGCGCCCCGGGACTTCGGGCCGCGCCGGTTGAGGACCCGGAGCCGCCCCGGATCAGTACCCGGAGCCCGCCGGATCAGTACCCGGAGCCGCGCCGGTTCAGGACCCGGAGGGGGAGAGCGGCCGTCGTGCCTCGCGTGCGATCCAGTCGCGTTCGTAGGCGTGCCAGCCGAGCTGGAGCCGGGTGGTCACGCCGGTCAGCTCCATCAGCCGTCTGACCCGCCGCTGCACCGTGCGCAGCCCCAGATCGAGCTGTTTGGCCACGCTCGCGTCGGTCAGCCCGGCAAGGAGCAGGGAGAGGATCTCCAGGTCGGTCTCGTCCGGTTCCGCCGTCTCCGGCTCCGGTGCCACCGGCCCGGTGCGCGGGCCGAGCCGCAGCGGCACCGCCCGGCTCCACACCGATTCGAAGAGCAGCAGGAGCGCGTCGAGCAGGGCGCTGGCGTGCACCACCACCGCCGAGGGTTCCGCGGCTCCCGCGTCCAGCGCGACCAGGGCGAGCGAGCGGTCGGCGACGACCAGGTGCGCGGGTACCCGGTCGACGACGCGCAGCGCCTCGCCGGGCTCCCGTGCCGCGCCCAGCTCAGGTACGCCCCGGGGCGGTGCCAGCGCCGAGCGCTCCACCACCGTCCTGCGCGGCGCCCTGCCCGGACGCGGCTCCGCCCCGGGCCGCCCGGCGGCGGATCCGGGGAGCAGGACGCACAGCTCCTCCCGGGCGCCGAGCACGGCCTGGGTGAAGCGCCGGGCGACCGCGGCGGTGCCGCTGACCACCTCGACCAGGTCGGGTCCCGCGGGCCCGCCGGACCGGCTGTGATACTCCTCCGCGAGCTGGGCGGCCGCCTGCGCGGCGAGGTCCAGGGCGCCGCGCCGCTCGGCGAGCAGGGCTCCCAGGGCGGCGCCCGGCGGGGCCGCGACCCAGCGCTCCGGCCGGGCCGTGGACCGGGCGGCCAGGCCGTGCCGCTCCAGTCTGCGCAGCGCCCGCTCGGTGGCGTACTCGCCGAGCATGAGCCGGCGCGCCAGTTCGGGCACCTCGGCCGCGCCCGCCGAGACGAGCGCCCGGTACGCCGACTCGTGCACCTCGTCCAGACCTATCGCACTCAGCATGCGGCGCTGTTCCTCCCCCGCTCGGTCACTGGCCGCAGTCTGGCGTGAAACGGACCGCGCGCAAAGCCCCGGTCAGGGGCGCGGGCGGACGGGAGTGCGCCCCGTCCGCCCGCGTCCTGCTGCCGCCGGACCGCTCAGACCGCCCAGGCGGGGTGCTCGGTGACGGTGACGATGCAGGCGGTGCAGATCCAGCCCGGGCCCTGGGAGATCAGCAGGACGTGGTCGCCGGGCTCCACCTCGCGGGTGCGGACCAGGTGCTCCAGGGTGATCATCACGTCGGCGCCGCCGACATGGCCGACGCCCCGGCCGAAGTCGAAGCTGGACCGCGACATGGGCAGCCCCAGCGGCATCATCACCGAGTACTCGATCATGCGGCCGTCCATGTTGATCGGGACGACCTTGGCGAGGTCGGCGGCGTTCAGACCGGCGTCCACCAGGGCCTGGTGGATGACGGCCAGGTCGAACACGGTGAGCTTCTCCAGGGTCTCCGAGAGCGACAGCTCGGTCTCGGTGAAGTGCTCGGCGCGCGCGGCCATGTCCGCCATCGAACCCTCCGCCTCGCGCAGCAGCAGCGGGCCCTCGCCGCGGTGCCACTTCTCCAGCGCGGGCAGCACCCCCGCGTGCAGCGAGCGCACCTCGGCGAAGCCCTCCTCCGCGCTCAGCAGGACCGCGGCCCCGCCGTCGCCGAGGAAGTACGACTGGCCGTAGCCGGTCCAGCGGTCGATCTCCGGGGAGGTGAAGTTCTCGCCCGTGGTCAGCAGCACCGCCTCCGCCTCGGAGGCGCCGGTCATCTGCCCGATCGCGACCTCCAGGGTGCCGAGCATGCCGTTGCAGCCCTGCTGGAGGTAGAGCGCGGAGACCTCGGCGAGGCCCAGCTCGCGCAGGATGTACCCGGGCGGGTAGGAGCCCGCCGGGCCCTGGTAGTGGACCGCGCTGTGGATGTGCGAGGAGATCTCCTCGGGCTCCAGCTTGGACCGCTCCAGGGCGGTACGGGCCGCCGAGACCGCCAGGTCGACGGCCGGGATGTCCCCGGAGACATGCGTACCGGTGAGGCCGTTGGCCTCCGTCACCTCCGGTTCCACCCTGCCGTCCGCGACCGCCTTCTCGGCGCTCGCCCACTCGTGCAGCGTGACTCCCAGCGAATTGATGTGGACGTTCTCTACCCTCATGGGTGATCTCCGTTTCCGTGCGGCACCGTGGCCGGTCTCAGGCGAGCAGCTCTTTCTTGATGTGCTGGGCGAGTTCGGCGGGTGAGGTGAAGTCGAAGGCGACGCCGGGCGGCAGGCTCAGCCGGGTCGCGGTGTTGAGGGCGTTGCGCAGGTTGAGCGAGGTCAGGGAGTCGAAGCCGAGGTCCTTCAGCTCGGCCGTGGCGGACACGGCCTCCGCGGAGCCGTGCCCGAGCACCTTGGCGATGTGCTCCCGTACGAGATCGCTGAGCGCGGTGTCCCGCTCGGTGTCGGTGGCCATCTCGGCCAGCAGGTGCCGCAGTTCGGTCGCCCTGGCCGGTGCGTCCTGGGCCCGGGGGCGCTCCGGTGCGGGCAGTACCGACCGCAGTACGGCCGGGGTCTCGCCCGCCCGCGCCCGGGCGTAGAGGACGTTGAGGTCCCACTGCGCGGCGACGGTGAGCTCGCGGCCGGTGCGCAGCGCGCTGTCGAAGAGCTGCAGGCCCTGGCCGGGCGGGAGTTCGCCGATGCCCGGCAGGGCCAGGCCCGCCTTGCCGGAGGCCAGCAGCCCGCGTCCGGCCCACACGCCCCAGGCGATCGAGGTCGCCGGTACGCCCTCGGCCCGCGCCTGGTGGGCGAAGGCGTCCAGGAAGGTGTTGCCCGCCGCGTAGTTGGCCTGCCCGGCGCCGCCGAGGATGCCGGCCACCGAGGAGAAGAGGACGAAGGCCGAGAGGTCGGCCCCACGGGTGGCCTCGCGCAGCGCGAGCGCCGCGTCCGCCTTGGCCCGCAGCACCGTGTCCAGCCGCTCGGGCGTCAGGGAGGGGACGACGCCGTCGTCGATGACTCCCGCGGTGTGCACCACCGCGCGCAGCGGCCGGTCCGCGGGCAGCTCCGCGAGGACCTTCTCCAGCGCGGTCCGGTCGGCGGCGTCGCAGGCGGCGACCGTGACCTGGGCGCCGAGGGCGGTCAGTTCGGCCCGCAGTGTCTCCGCGCCCGCTGCCTCCAGACCCTGACGGCTCGTCAGAAGCAGGTCGCGTACGCCGTGTTCGGTCACCAGATGGCGGGCGACCAGGGTGCCGAGGACTCCGGTGCCGCCGGTGACCAGGACCGTTCCGGGTTCGCCGGTGAGTGTCCCGGTGTCCTCGGCTCCGGCCGCCGGGGCGTCGAGCCGGGTGAGCCGGGGGACGCGGGCGGCCCGTTTGCGCAGCGCCCACTGGGGCTCGTCGGTGGTGACGGCCTTGAGCAGGGCGCGCCAGGCGGGCTTGCTCGCATCGGTGTCCACGAGCAGGAACCGGCCGGGGAACTCGGCCTGGGCCGAACGCAGCAGGCCCCAGGCGGCCGAGGCCGTCAGGTCGAGCCGCCCGCCCGGGCCGGTGCCGTCCCAGGCGGGGACGGCACCCCGGGTGAGCACGACCATCCGGGACCGGGCGAAGAAGGGCCGCGTCACCAGGGCCTGCGCCCAGCCGAGCACCTTCGCGGTGGACTCGTGGACGGCCTCGGCCAGTGGGGCACCACCGCGCGGCGCCTCCTCGGCGGCGCAGGTCAGCACGATCACCTCGGGCGCCTTGGCGGGATCGGCGACGGTCGCCGCCAGGCTCTCCAGGTCGGCGTGGGCCTCGGTGTACTGCCCCGCCGCCATCAGCCCGGACCGGGCGTGCAGCACGTCCTCGCCGACGATCGCCCAGGTCGCGGGCGTCTCCCCGGAGGCCGGGAGCGCCAGATCGCTCCAGGCCACCTGGAAGAGCCCGTCCTGCTGGGAGGCACCCGCCGTACGGAGGTCCTGCCGGGAGGCGGGGCGCAGGGTCAGGGACTCCACCGTGAGCACCGGGGCGCCCGTCGCGTCGGCGGCCCGTACCGTCCAGGTCCCGTCGCCCGCCGGGGACAGCCGCACCCGCAGCACCGAGGCGCCCAAGGCGTGCAGCCGCACGCCCTGCCACGCCGCGGCGAGCCAGGGGGACCCGGCCGCCGCTCCCTCGATCCGCAGCGGGGTGAGCACCGCGTCGGCCAGCACCGGGTGGAGGCCGAAGTCGCCCGCGTCCGCGCCGAGTTGCTCGGGCAGGGCGACCTCGGCGAACAGCTCCCCGTCCCGCCGCCAGACGGTACGGGTGCTCTCTGCCGCGCCGTCCTCGGCCAGAGCCTCCGCGTGCGGCACGGTCTCCGCCTCCACGGGCGGCCATGCCTCCAGGTCCCAGTCGGCGGCCGGGACTGCCGGGGTGAGGGCGCCGGTGGCGTGCCGGGTCCAGGGCCTGCCGACGCCGGTCTCCCCGCGCCGCGAGTGCACCGACACCGGCCGGGTCCCCTCCGGTGAGGGGTCGCCCACGGTCACCCGCAGCTGCACCACTCCGGAGTCGGGCAGCACCAGGGGGTCGGTCAGGGACAGCGAGTCCAGGTGCGGGCAGCCGGTCTGGTCCGCCGCGCTGAGCACCAGGTCCACCAGCGCGGTCTCCCGGACCCGGTGCAGACCGGGCGAGTCCTCCCGGGTCAGCCACGGGTGGTTGCCCGCCGAGACCCGTCCGGTGAACACCACTGTCCCGGAGTCGGGGAGTTCGACCGCCGCGCCGAGCAGCGGGTGCTCCGCCTTGACCGCACCTATGCCCCCGCCGCCGCCGGAGGTGGGCTCCGCCTTCAGCCAGTGGTGGGTGTGTTGGAAGGGGTAGGTGGGGAGGTCGGGGTGGGGTGGGGTGGGTGGGGTGTGGTGGGGGATGCCGTGGGTGTAGGCGTGGGTGGTGGCGGTGTGGAGGTGGTGGGGGGTGTCGTGGTGGCGGTGGAGGGTGGGTTGGACGGTTGTTGGGGTGTGGGGTTGGTGGTGTTGGAGGGTTTCTTCGAGGGGGAGGGTGAGGACGGGGTGGGGGCTGATTTCGATGTAGGTGTGGTGGCCTTGTTGGAGGAGGGTGTGGGTGGCGGTGTGGAAGTCGACGGTGTGGCGGAGGTTTTTGTACCAGTAGTCGGGGGTGAGTTGGTGGCCTTGGAGTTGGGTGCCGGTGAGGGATGAGTAGTAGGGGGTGGTGGTGGGTTGGGGGTTGAGGGTGAGGTGTTGGGTGAGGGGGGTGTGGAGTTGTGCCATTTGGGGGCTGTGGCTGGCGTAGTCGACGGGGATGCGTTTGTGGCGGATGCCGTGTTGGGTGCAGTGGTTTTCGATTGTGGTGAGGGTGGTGGTGGGTGCGCTGATGACGGTGGTGGTGGGGCTGTTGATGGCGGCGATGTGGGCGTCGGTGGTGTGGAGTTGGTCGAGGAGTTGTTGGGTGGTGGTGTGGGGGAGGGCGAGGGTGGTCATGCCGGCGTTGCCGGTGAGGGTGGTGAGGAGTTGGGCGCGTTGGGTGGTGAGTTTGGCGGCGTCTTGGAGGGTGAGGGCGCCGGCGACGGTGGCGGCGGCGATTTCGCCTTGGGAGTGGCCCAGGACGGCGGCGGGTTGGATGCCGGCGGCTTGCCAGGCTGCGGCGAGGGAGACCATGACGGCCCAGAGGGTGGGTTGGATGATGTCGACGTGGTCGAGGGTGGGTTGGTCGGGTTGTTGGGTGAGGACGCCGGTGAGTGACCAGTCGACGTGGGGTTTGAGGGCTTGTTCGCATTGGTGGATGCGTTGGGTGTAGGCGTGGTTGGTGCCAAGGAGTTGGGCGGTCATGCCGGGCCATTGGGAGCCTTGGCCGGGGAAGACGAAGACGGGGTTGTGTTGTGGGGGGCTGTGGTGGGTGGAGAGGTGGGGGTGGTCGGTGTGGGTGAGGTCGCGCAGTGTGGTGATGGCGTCCTGGCGTGAGCGGGGGACCAGACCCGCCCGATACGAGAACACCGCACGGCTCCTGAGCGACCGCGCGACCTCCGGCAGTGGTACCTCGGGGTGCTCCTCCAGGAAGCCGGCGAGCTGTTCCCCCTGGGCGCGCAGGGCCGGTTCGTCCCGCGCCGAGAGCAGCAGCGGGACGGCGGCCTCCTCGTCCTCGTCCTCGGCCTCGCCTTCGGCCGATGCCGTCGGCTGGGCGGGGGCCTCCTCCAGGATCACGTGGGCGTTGGTGCCGCTGATCCCGAAGGACGACACTCCGGCCCGGCGCACCCGTTCCGAGGCGGGCCACTCCTGTTCCTGCACCAGCAGTTCGACCTCACCGGTGGTCCAGTCGATGTGCGGGGAGGGCGCGTCGACGTGCAGGGTGCGCGGGAGCTTCCCGTAGCGCATCGCCTGGACGACCTTGATGACCCCGGCGATTCCGGCGGCGGCCTGGGTGTGCCCGATGTTCGACTTGAGCGAGCCGAGCCACAGGGGCCGGTCCGCGGGCCGGTCCTGACCGTAGGTGGCGAGGAGCGCCTGCGCCTCGATGGGGTCGCCGAGGGTGGTGCCGGTGCCGTGCGCCTCGACGGCGTCGATGTCGGCGGGGTTCAGGCGGGCGTTGGCGAGGGCGGTGCGGATGACGCGCTGCTGGGCGAGGCCGTTGGGCGCGGTCAGGCCGTTGGAGGCGCCGTCCTGGTTGACGGCCGAGCCCCGGATCACCGCGAGCACCGGATGCCCGGCCCGGCGGGCGTCCGACAGCCGCTCAAGCAGGACCAGACCCACCCCCTCGCCCCAGCCGGTGCCGTCGGCGGAGGCGGCGAAGGACTTGCAGCGTCCGTCGGGGGACATGGCCCGCTGCGTACTGAAGGCGGTGAAGGTGCCCGGGGTCGCGATCACCGTCACGCCGCCCGCGAGCGCCAGGGAGCACTCGCCGTTGCGCACCGCCTGCGCGGCCTGGTGCAGCGCCACCAGCGAGGAGGAGCAGGCGGTGTCCACGGTCACCGCCGGGCCTTCGAGCCCGAGGAAGTAGGCCAGGCGTCCCGAGACCATGCTGAGCGCGTTGCCGGTGAGCAGCATGCCGTCGAGGCCCTCGGGTGCCTCGTGCAGCAGGGTGGAGCCGTACTCCTGGGAGAGGGCGCCGACGAAGATCCCGGTCGAGGAGCCCTTGAGGGCGGCCCGTGCGATACCGGCGCGTTCGAAGGTCTCCCAGGCGGTCTCCAGGAGGAGCCGCTGCTGCGGGTCCATCGCCAGCGCCTCACGCGGCGAGATCCCGAAGAACTCCGCGTCGAAACCGCCCGCGTCGTCCAGGAAGGCGCCTTCGCGGGCGTAGGACGTACCGGGGTGGTCCGGATCCGGGTGGTAGAGGGCTTCGAGGTCCCAGCCCCGGTCGGTGGGGAAGCCGGTGACGGCGTCCGTGCCGGAGGCCACCAGGTCCCACAGGTCCTTGGGGGAGGCGACGCCGCCGGGGAAGCGGCAGCCCATCGAGACGACGGCGATCGCGTCGTCGTCCGCGAGGGTGCTCACCGAGGGCTTGAGCGGGGCCGCGGTCTCGGTTCCGGCGCCGCCGACCGTCTCGTGGACATGCTCGGCCAGGGCCTGTGCGGTGGGGTGGTCGAAGACCACGGTCGGCGCGAGCCGCAGCCCGGTGGCCTCGTTGAGCCGGTTGCGCAGTTCGACGGCCGCGAGCGAGTCGAAGCCCAGTTCCTTGAAGACCGCCTCGGGGGGCACCGCCTCCGCCGACTCGTGGCCGAGTACGGAGGCCGCGTGGGTACGGACGACCGTGAGCACCTCGCGGGCGGCCTCGGCGGGTGACAGTCCCGCCAGCCACTGGCCGTCCGCGGCCCGCACCGCGGTGGCGGCCGCGGCGCTGCGGCGCAGGGTGGTCGGCACCAGGCCGGTGAGCAGGACCGGGACGCCGTCCGGGCGGCGCCGCAGGGCGGCCGGGTCGAAGCGCGCGGCGACGAAGGCCGGGCCCTGGTCTGCCGTGGCCGCGTCGAAGAGCGCCGTGCCCTGCTCGGCCGTCAGCGGTCGTACCCCGTTGCGGGAGATCCGGCGCCGGTCGGTCTCGCCCAGGTGGGCGGTGAGGCCGCCGTCCTCCCACAGGCCCCAGGCGATCGAGGTGGCGGGCAGGCCGAGCGCGTGCCGGTGCTGGGCGAGTCCGTCCAGGAAGGCGTTGGCCGCCGCGTAGTTGGCCTGGCCGGGGCCGCCGAGGACCCCGGCGACCGAGGAGAAGAGCACGAAGCGGGCGAGGTCCGCGCCGCGGGTCAGCTCGTGCAGGTGCACGGCCGCGTCCGCCTTCGGCAGCATCACCGTGTCGATGCGCTCCGGCGTGAGCGAGGGCAGGGTCGCGTCGTCGAGCCCACCGGCCACGTGCACCACGGCCGTCAGGGGGCGGTCGAGCCCGTCCAGGAGCGCGGCGAGGGCCGCGCGGTCGGCGACGTCGCAGGCGACCGCCTCCGCCTCGGCGCCCGCCGCGGCGAGTTCGGCGACCAGTTCCGCGGCGCCCGGGGCCGCGGGGCCGCTCCTGCTGACGAGCAGCAGGTGCCGGGCTCCGTGGGCGGCCACCAGATGACGGGTGAGGACCGCGCCGAGCCCTCCGGTGCCACCGGTCAGCAGGACCGTGCCCTCGGGGTCCAGCGGCCTTGCGGTCTCCTCGGGATCGCCCGCGCGGACCAGCCTCGGCAGCAGCAACCCGCCGTCACGCGCGGCGAGTTGGGGCTCCCGGGCCCGGAGGGCGGCGAGCAGGGCGGCGGCGTCGGCCGCCGAGGGGCCCTCGGTACCGGACGCGGGGTCGAGGTCGAGCAGGGTGAGCCGGTCCGGGTACTCCGCCTGAGCGGCCCTGACCAGACCCCACAGCGGGGCGGTGGTGAGATCGCTGCCGTGGCCGTCGGTCCCGGCCGCGACCGCTCCCCGGGTCGCCACGATGAGACGGCACCCGTCGAACTCCGGTGAACCCAGGCAGTGTTGCAGGTCGGCGAGGGCCCGGTGGGCGACTCGGCGCGCCTCCTCGGCGCTCGTCCCCTCGTACCCGGTCACCGGCGGCGCGAACAGGACCAGCACCTCGGGCACCACGCCCCCCTCGGCGGGAAGCACCAGGGCCTCCTGCGGCCGGGCGTGGGCCGTGACCTCGGCGCCCGCGGTACGGAGCACCCGCGCCAGCTCGTCCGCGCCGGGTCCGGTGACGGCCCAGCGCTCCCGGCCCGGGGCGGCGGGCTCGGTGGCGAGCGGTGTCCAGCCGAGCCGGAACAGCGACTGCCGGGTGAGCCGCGCCGCCGGGGCGTCCGCGCCGCCCTCCATCGGGCGCGTGGTCAATGCGCCGACCGCCAAGACCGGTTCACCGGCCGGGTCCACCGCGAAGAGGGAGACCCCGTCCGAACCCGCGCCGCTGAGGCGCACCCGCAGCGCGGTCGCCCCCGAGGTGAACAGCCGTACGGAGTTCCAGGAGAAGGGCAGCCGCACCCCCTCGCCCGTGCCGGGGCCGCTCAGGATGTCGGGGTGCAGGGCGGAGTCCAGCAGACCCGGATGCACGCCCCAGCCCTCCGCGGCGCTCTCCTCGGCGAGCGTCACCTCGGCGTAGACCTCCTCGCCGCTGCGCCACATGGCGCGCAGCCCGCGGAAGAGCCGCCCGTAGCCGTAGCCCTCGCCGGCCAGCCGCTCGTAGACGCCCGTCACGTCGACCTCTTCCGCGTCCTGCGGCGGCCAGACGGAGGGGAAGTCCCCCTCGGCGCTCTCGTCCGCGCGGCTGGGCCGCAGGAAACCCCCGGCGTGGCGCAGCCACAGCGACTCGTCGGCGGCGGCGCCGTGCGCGGCGTCCGGCGGCGCGGAGTGGATCCGCACCGGGCGCCGTCCCTCGGTGTCGGCCGCGCCCACCGTGAGCTGCAGGCTGACGGCCTCCTGCGCGCCGAGCACCAGCGGCGCCTCCAGGACCAGCTCTTCCAGGACCGAGCAGCCGAGTTCGTCACCGGCGCGGATGGCCAGCTCGACGAAGGCGGTGCCCGGGAAGAGCACGGCGCCGTCGACCACGTGGTCGGCGAGCCAGGAGTGGGTCGCCGGGGAGACGCGGCCGGTCAGGATCAGCGAGTCGGCGTCGGCGGTGTGCAGTGCCGCGCCGAGCACCGGGTGGCTGATGAGCTGCTGGCCCACCGACTCCGGGTCGCCGCCCTCGGGCAGGCTCGACAGCCAGTGGTGGGTGTGTTGGAAGGGGTAGGTGGGGAGGTCGGGGTGGGGTGGGGTGGGTGGGGTGTGGTGGGGGATGCCGTGGGTGTAGGCGTGGGTGGTGGCGGTGTGGAGGTGGTGGGGGGTG
>NZ_JAAWWP010000002.1:0-253639 GCF_012273655.1 Streptomyces physcomitrii
CCGACGGCACCCTTCGGACCCGGTGACACCACCCCCCAGGTCATCCCGTCGACAGGGGGACACAGTCATACCGGGCCCGGAGGCCAGCGGCCCTCTTGCAGGACCGCGAAAAAGATAACGGGGGCGGCGGATCGGCGGTTCTCGGAGCGGGGGTCCCGGGAGCGGGGGTCCTGGGAGCGGGGGTCCTGGGAGCGGGGGTCCTGGGATGAGTGGTCCTGGGATGAGTGGTCCTGAGACCGCCGGTCCTGGGATCCGGAGTCCTGGGATCGGCCGCCCTGGGACCGGCAGTCCCAGGAACCGGAGTCCTCGGACCGACAACCCCAGGACCCGCGATCCCGGGATCAGCAGCCCTCGGACCAGCAGTCCTCGGATCGACAACCCCGAGACCGGCGATCCCCGGAACAGCAGTCCTCCGCCCGGGGATCACCGGATCCGCAGTGCGTCCCAGAATGAGGAAGGCGGCGGTACGGAGTCTTGGACGCGGCCCACAGTTCCCGGCGCTTGCCGTGGTGGCCCGCCACAACGGCCGCCCGAGCACCCGCTCGGACGCCCTCCCGGCCCGCCACCGCCGGTACGCCCGGCCGTCCCCGCCACGGCTCCGACCCCGGCCCGCTGTCCTCCCGTACAGAATCCGGGCGGTCCGTCTGTGCGCGCGTACAACAGGACCGCTCCCCCGGCGTCCGCCGCTCCCCCGCGCCCGGGCCGGTCGGTAGCCTGCCGCCATGAGCCGCCCTCCCGCACCGCCGCCGGAGATCGCGCCGGTGGCGACCGCACTCCTGGAACGCGCCCCGCACCTGGGCACCCGGATGGCCCGCCGCATCCGTGCCGAGGTGGACTACTACGGCAGCGAGGAGCGTGTCCCCTTCGGGGAGCTGTCCGCGTCCTGTTGCCGCAACACCCGTCTGGTGTTCGGGCAGTTGGCGGACTCGGGCCCGGCCGAGGACCTGGCCTCGGCGCACGACACCGGACGCGAACGGGCCCGGCAGGGCGCGCCGCTCGGCGAGTTGCTGCACGCCTACCGCGTCGGCTCGCAGTTCCTGTGGTCGGAGCTGACGAGCGCGGCGCGCGGGGCGGGCGAGGTCAGCTCCGAGACCGTGGTGGCGCTCGCCGCCTGGTGGGTGAACGAAGGACTGGCCGCCGCGGCGAGCGACGCCTACCGGCAGGCCGCCGCCCAGTTGCTGCTCCAGCGCGAGCGGGCCAGGGCGGCGCTGGTGGAGGCCCTGTTCACCGGCCTGCTCACCGACCGGACCACGCTCTGGGAGGCGGCCACCACGCTGGGCCTGCCGGCGGAGGGGACCTTCCTGGTGGTCGCCGCCGAGGTCCCGGCGCCCGGCCGGGAGGCGCTCCCCGGATTCGAGGCCCGGCTCAGCGGCGAGCAGACCCGCTCGGCCTGGCGGCTGATGCCCGACCTGCAGACCGGCGTGGTCGCGCTGCGCGGCGCGGGCGGCGAGGAGGACGTGGTGCGCCTCGCCCGGCTGTACGCGGACGCCCGGGTCGGGATCAGCCCGCCCTTCGGCAGCCTGCGGGAGACACCGCGGGCGCTGCGCCTCGCGCGGCTGGCGCTCACCGGACTGCCCGGCGGCAGCGCGGGGGTGGCCCGGTTCGACGACAGCGTGCTCGCCCCGCTCGTCGCGGCGGCGCCGGAGGAGGCGGGCCGGATCGCCACCGCGGTCCTCGGCCGGGTCCTGGCCGTGGAGCCCGCGGAACGCGCCCGCCTGCTCGGCACCCTGGAGCACTGGTACGCGGCGGGCGGCTCGGTGCCGCGCGCGGCGAAGCGGCTCTACTGCCACCCGAACACCGTGCGCTACCGGCTGCGCCGCCTCCAGGAGCTGACCGGCCGCTCCCTCCAGGACCCCCGGGTGGCGGCCGAACTCGCCGTGGCACTACAGGCCTTGCGGCAACTGCCGGACGAGACGGCGCCCGGGGAGGGTGCGTAGGCGTACGGATGCGGCGCACGCCCACGTCGCACGCGCCCACCGCGTACGGAGTCCGCGCACAGAGCTCGCGCACAGAACCCGCGTACGGAGACGAGAGGCGCGGCGGGTGGACCTCGCGTGCGGCGAGGAGCTTTCTGCGAAGTGAAGAAAATGTGACGGCGGCGTGCATAATCTGAGGTGCCGCCGGGCCTCAACTGGGGGGTGCCCGGCCCGAATCCAAGGACACGCATGTCTCGTACGCGTATACGCCTCACCGCGGCCGCCTCCGTCGGCGCCGCCGCGCTCGGCCTGGCCCTGCTGCCCGCTCCCGCCGAGGCCGCGGGCTCGGTCCACCTGTACAAGATCTACTACGACAGCCCGGGCAAGGACACCCGCAGCAACGGGAGCCTCAACGGCGAGTACGTGCAGATCCGGAACACCACCTCGGCCTCGGTCAGCCTCAAGGGCTGGACGGTCACCGACTCCTCCCGGCACAGCTACACCTTCGGCAGCTACACGCTCGGCAAGGGCAAGACCGTCACCGTGCGCACCGGCAAGGGCAGCAACACCTCGGCCACCCGCTACCAGGGCCGGGCGGCCTACGTCTGGAACAACGACAAGGACACCGCGACCCTGAAGAAGTCGAGCGGCGCCAAGGTCGACAGCTGCGCCTACAACTCCTCGCGGGTGGACTACAAGAAGTGCTGACGTCTCGTCAGTAGCGGTCAGCGGAGGGCGACTTCGGTATCTCGTCCACCCTCCCGCACCAGCCGCGGCCGACGCGCGTGCGCGTCGGCCGCGGCCTGCCGCCGGGCCCCGCACAGAGGTGGGGGAAGGGGGCCCGACGGCGACTCGGGGCGGGGTGCACTCCTGGGACCCGGGATGCCGAGGCGGCCGCGGACCGCGATCCGCCCGGGAAGGGGGTTCCCTCCCGGAAGAGGGTGAACGGAGGCTGTCCGTTCCCTGAACGGCGGAAGTTTCCCGCTCCCGGGACGACAAGGGCACGAAACCCAACACCCGTGCCAGACCAGTCGAGTTGACGAGAAGCGAGCCGATTCCCGCAGAACCGAGCGAGAACACACAGCAGTTGGCGGACTTCAGGGAATTTCAGCCACAGCCCTGGCGTATTTCCTCTTGTTCCCCGAACAGCGGCTGTCCGACTCTGGTTGTTCTTGTCGCCTTCTGTTCGGAGACCGGAATGAGCGCATCAGGACCCAGCCGCCGCCGCATACTGACCGCCGGAGCCGCCCTGACCGGATGGGCCGCCTTCGCCGCGCAGAAACAGGCCTTCGCCGCGGGCGCGGGCCGCCCGGGGAAGGGCCCCGCCGCCGCCCGGAAGGCGCCGGGCGGGGAGTGGAACGCCGACCCGGAGGTCTTCCAGGTCAACCGGGAGCCCGCCCGCGCCCGCCTCGTCCCCTTCGCCTCGGCCGCCGAGGCACTGCGCGGCAAGCTCACGGACTCGCCGTACTACCGCTCGCTGAACGGGAGTTGGCGCTTCCACTGGGCGAAGAACCCGGCGGCGCGCCCCGAGGGCTTCTTCACCCCGGAGTACGACGACAGCGGCTGGGACCGGATCCCGGTGCCGTCGAACTGGGAGCTGCACGGGTACGAGATGCCGGTCTACCTCAATGTGCCCTATCCCTGGACCGGCTTCGAGAAGCCCGAATTCCCTGATGTGCCACAGGAGTTCAACCCGGTCGGCTCCTACCGGCGCACCTTCACCGTCCCCGGCGACTGGGACGGGCGGCGCACCCTGCTCTCCTTCCAGGGCGTGAAGTCGGCCTTCTTCGTCTGGGTCAACGGCGAGCGGGTGGGCTACAGCGAGGACAGCTACACGCCCGCCGAGTTCGAGGTGAGCCCGTATCTGCGGCCCGGCGAGAACTCCCTGGCGGTGGAGGTCTACCGCTGGTCGGACGGGAGTTGGCTGGAGGACCAGGACATGATCGACCTGTCCGGGATCTTCCGCGACGTCTACCTCTACTCGGTGCCGCGCACCCACGTACAGGACCTCTTCGTCCGTACCTCCTTCCCCGGCGGCGACTTCGGCCGGGCCCGCCTGGACGTCACCGCGGCGGTGCGCGGACCGGCCGGAGCGCGCGGGACGCACACGGTCCGGGTCCAGCTGCACGACGCCGCGGGCAGACCGGTCTTCGACCCGCCGCTGCGCGCCGAGGTCCCCCTCGGTGAGGGCGGCGGGGGCGGCACGGAGGTGGAGCTGCACGGCGAGGTGCGCGCGCCCCGCCTGTGGTCCGCCGAACGACCCGACCTCTACACCCTGGTCCTCAGCCTGGAGGTGGACGGCAAGGCGAGCGACGTCCACCGCACCCGGATCGGATTCCGCGAAGTCGACTGCGGCCCCGGCCGGTTCACCGTCAACGGCGAGCCGGTGATGCTGCGCGGCGTCAACCGCCACGAGACCGACCCCGACCACGGCCAGGCGGTACCCGAGTCGCGGATGCGCGAGGACATCCGCCTGATGAAGCGGCACAACGTCAACGCCGTCCGCACCTCCCACTACCCCAACAACCCGCGCTGGCTTGAACTCTGCGACGAGTACGGCCTCTACGTCATCGGCGAGACCAACCTGGAGACCCACGAGGTGCGCGACCGGCTGCCCGGCTCACTGGCCGAGTGGCGGGCCGCGTGCGTGGACCGGATCCGCTCCATGGTCGAGCGGGACAAGAACCACGCCTGTGTGATCGCCTGGTCCCTCGGCAACGAGGCCGGCGGCGGCGACAACTTCCGCGCCATGGCCGACTGGGCCCGCGCCCGCGACTCCACCCGCCCGATCCACTACGAGGGCATGAACGAGGTCGCCGACATGTACAGCATGATGTACAGCACCCCGGCGACCGTCGAGGAGTACGGCAGGTCCGGCAACCCCGTCCCGCACATCCTGTGCGAGTACGCGCACGCCATGGGCAACTCCACCGGCAACCTGCGCGAGTACGGCGAGATCTTCGACCGCTACCCGAACCTGCACGGCGGCTTCGTCTGGGAGTGGGTGGAGCACTCGGTGCGCCTGCCGGTCCCCGGCGACCCGCGGCACAGCTACTTCTCCTACGGCGGCGACTGGCACCCCACCTACCCCAGCGACGGCAACTTCTGCGCCGACGGACTGGTACGCGCCGACCGGCATCCGCACCCCGGGCTCCTGGAGGTAAAGCAGGTCTACAGCCCCGTCGGACTCGGCGCGGGCGAGCGGGACGGCGAGGTGGCGGTCCGCAACAAGCACCTCTTCTCCACCCTCGCCGCCTACACCCTGAGGTGGAGTGTCACGGTGGACGGCACCGAGACGCAGAGCGGAACCGCCCCGGCGCCGAAGGCCGGTCCCGGACAGGAGGCGCGGGTACGGCTGCCCGTACGCAAGCCCGCCGAGCCGGAGCCCGGGGCCGAGTACCTGCTCACGGTGCGCGTGGTGCTGACGGAGGCGACAGCCTGGGCGGAGGCCGGACACGAGATCTGCGCCGGGCAGTTCGCCCTCGACTGGCGGGTGCCCGCGCCCGCCGCACCGCGGCCCGCCGAGCTGCCCCCGCTCCGACTCGACCGTGCCGGACGCCGGGTGAAGGTCGGCGG
Organism: Streptomyces physcomitrii; assembly: GCF_012273655.1. GTDB lineage: Bacteria > Actinomycetota > Actinomycetes > Streptomycetales > Streptomycetaceae > Streptomyces > Streptomyces physcomitrii. Next base: position 5,493 of record NZ_JAAWWP010000002.1, read on the forward strand.
CCGCTCCTTCGAGCTGGTCCTCGACGAGAGCACCGGCACCCTCTCCTCCTACCGCGCGGGCGGGCGGCTGCTGCTCTCCGAGGGCCCGGTGCCGCACTTCTGGCGGGCGCCGACCGACAACGACATCGGCCGCGGCTTCGAGAAGGAGGCCCGCACCTGGCGCGAGGCGGGCGCCCGGCGGAAGGTGACCTCCGTCGAGGTCTCCCGGCCCGCACCGGGCGAGGTCCGTATCGAGGTCACCGCGGAACTGCCGACCGAGCCGGAGCCCGCCACCTGGCAGACGGTCTTCCGGGTGTTCGGAGACGGCTCGGTACGGGTCCGCCACCACCTCGACGCCCCCGCGAAACTGCCCGAAATCCCTCTGATCGGGGCCCTGTTGACGGTCCCCGAGGGCTTCGAACGGCTCGAATGGTACGGCCGCGGACCGCACGAGAACTACGCCGACCGCAAGGCAGCCGCCCTCGTCGGCCGCTACCGCGCCACCGTGGACGACCGCTTCACCGCCTACACCCGCCCGCAGGAGACCGGCAACACCACGGACGTCCGCAGCCTCCGCCTCACCGACCGCTCCGGTACGGGTCTCCTGATCCACGCCGACCCCGAGGGCGACGAACCCCTCCTGGAGACGAGCGCCCTGCACTACACCGCCCTCGACCTGGACGGCCCCCGCCACCCGTACGAACTGAAACGGCGCGGCGAAACCCTGCTGGCCGTCAACCACCGCCAGACCGGCGTGGGCGGCAACGACTCCTGGGGGGCGCCGCCGCTGGACGCGTATCGGCTGCGGGCGGGGCGGGGGTATGCGTACGGGTATCGGGTGGTGGGGGTTCGGGGGTGAGGGGAGGTTAGGTGCGGTGAGGTGAGGTGGCCGTGGTCAGGTGCCGTCAGGGTGCCGTCCCCCCAGCTCGTGGGGCAGGGCTCGTGACTTGGGGTTCTGGGGCGTAGGCACGACGGGTGGGGCTGACGGCTGACGGCTGACGGCTGACGAACCGAAGGTGACGGGTGGCATGTGACGGATGACAGATGACGGATATTGATATCTGTCATCTGTCATCTGCTACCTGTCACATGTCACCCGTCACCAACCACCGACCACCGACCACCAGCCACCAGCCACCAGCCGACCGTTATCCACCGCCCCGCCCCACTCCCCCGCTTCCCCCGCTCACTCACCCACCACCCACTCCCCACCCCACCCCCTCACTTCACCTCAACTCACCTCGTCCTCACCTCACCGCAACTCCCCCTCCTCCCCACCACTCCCCGGCGGCTGGCTGGCCCCCCGTTCCCGTAGCTCGGCAGCCTTGTCCAGGGTCTCGGCGAGGTCGTCCACCGACCTGTCGCCCGAGCTGTCCGCCAATTCCTGCGCCTGCTCAGCGAGTTCGCCGAGGGACGGGGTAGCCGGAAGGGTCTCCCAGCGGTCGTCGCGGCCGCGCAGGGCGTCGGCGAAGTAGGCGGCGACGGCGGTGGTGCGCAGACCGGTGTCCGCCTCGTCGAGGTCCTCGGCCAGGTCGCCGGAGTCGAGGCGGCCGGAGGTCTCGTGCGGCTTGCGGTCGTCGGGGTCGAGCCAGCGGACCGTCGCCTTGGCGAGACCGCCCTCGGCACCCTCCTTCAGACGTACCGCGTACAGCGCGGTCACCGTGTGGCCGGGGCCGACCTCGCCGCCGTCGACGCGGTCGTCGCGGAAGTCCTCGTCGGCGACCTGCCGGTTGTCGTAGCCGATCAGGCGGAAGGCACGCACCGTGTCCCGGTCGAAGGCGACCTGGGCCTTGGCGTCGCGGGCGCGCAGGCCGACGTTGGCGGGCAGTTGCTCGGTGAACAGGGCCCGGGCCTCCTCGCGTTCGGAGACATAGGTGGTGTGCCCGTCGCCCTTGTCGGCGAGGCGCTCCATCAGGGCGTCCCCGTACTGGCTGCCGACGCCGACCCCGAAGAGGGTGATGCCGTGCTCGCGGCGCTCCTCCTCGATCCGGTCGAGGATGTCGTCGGCGTCGGTCTCCCCGGTGTTGGCGAGGGCGTCGGACAGGAGCACCACCCGGTTCGTCGCCTCCTTGCGGCGACCGTCGGCGGCGGTGTCGTACCCGGTGCGGACGCCCGCCTCCAGATTGGTCGAACTGGTCGGCTCCAGCTCCTCGATGCGGTCGCGTACCCGGTCGCGGTTGCCGTCGAGCCGGGTCATCGGCAGGATCTCCTCGGCCTCCTCGCTGAAGGCGACGATCGCCATCGAGTCCTCGTCGCGCAGCCCGCCCGCCGCCGACTCCAGGGCGTCCCGTACGAGATCGAGCCGACCGGGCTCCGCCATCGAACCGGAGACGTCGACGACGAAGGTCAGCGCGGCAGGCGGCCGCTCGTCCCGCGGCACCGAGCGGGTCGCGAGGCCCACCCGGACCAGGGACCAGTCGCCGCCGGTGCGCGCGCCGTCGACGGTGACCGCGAAGCCGTCGCCGCCGGGCTGCCGGTACTCCTGCCGGAAGCTGTTGACGAACTCCTCCGGCCGTACGGTCTCCGGGTCCGGCAGCGTCCCGTCCTCGATGGAGCGGCGGGCGAAGCCGTAGGAGGCGGTGTCCACGTCGAGGGCGAAGGTGGACAGGTAGTCCGCCCCGGGCCGCTTCGAGGGCTTCTCGTCCCGCTCGCCCTCCCCCTTGTCCGTGTCCTGCGCGCCGCCCGGCGCGAAGGGCGCGGCACTGCGCGCGGGCGCCCCTCCGGCGGCGTCCTCCCGCGCGGCTCCCGACTTGTCGTCGGAGGAGCCACCGTCGCTCGTACACCCCGTGAGCAGCAACGCGCCCGCGGCCCCCACCGCGACCACCACGCCGAGCGGCCCCGGCCCCCGCCTCCATCGATCCCGCTTCCCTGGATCCGGCTTCCCTGGATCCCGCCTGCGCGTCCCGGTCTGCGTGTGCATCCCGCCCCCTCTTCCCTCTCCCGGTTCCGTCCTCGTCCCGGCGATGTCGGGAACGGGCAGGGCGGGGGCACGGTCGCCCGTACTGCCCCGGCCGGCCCTCCGCCGGACGGCGAGCGCGGTACCGCGCTCACTACTCCGACGCGGCAGGCACCCGTTTCGCTCGGCCTGAAGTGTTGCGAGCCGGTCACAAGGCGGCCACGGGGAGGGAGACTTGGGGGAGGTCTGGGGGCTACGCCGGGACGGAGCGCGGTCCGCCCAGTGGCCGGGGACGGGAGGCGCACAGCCCGGCGGCCGCTCGGACCCGGCCCCGCTCGGCTGCGTACCCCACCCGGGGACTCAGCCCCTCACGACACCACGTCCTTCCCCCGGAACCCCCGGAAGGCCAGCGCCAGGAGCACCACCGCGTACGTCACGGAGAGGGCGGTGCCCTGGATCATCCCGCCCCATTCGGGCTGGGGCTGGAGGGCGTCGGCCCAGGCGAACTGCCAGTGGGCGGGGAGGAAGTCGCGCCAGTCGCCGAGGGCGGTGACGGCGTCGAGGACGTTGCCGAGGATGGTCAGGCCGACCGCGCCGCCGACCGCGCCGAGCGGGGCGTCGGTACGGGTGGAGAGCCAGAACGCGAGCCCGGCGGTGACGAGTTGGGAGGCGAAGACATAGCCGGTGACGATCATCAGGCGCTGCAGGGCCGTACCGGCGGGCAGGGCGCCGCCGGTCGGGATCTCCAGCGGGCCCCAGCCGTAGGCGAGGCTGCCCACCACGAGGGCGAGCAGCGGGAGCAGCACGATCGCGGCGAGGCTCAGGCCGAGGGCGACGGTGAGCTTGGAGACCAGCAGCCGGGCCCGGGGCACGGGGGCCGCGAGCAGATACCGCAGCGAGGACCAGCCCGCCTCGGAGGCCACGGTGTCCCCGCAGAAGAGCGCCACCGGGATGACCAGGAGGAAGCCCGCGGAGACGAAGAGGCAGGTTGCCGCGAAGTTCGGTCCGGAGGCGGTGGCCGTGTCCATCAGGCTGACCCGGCCGTTCCTGCCGCCCGGTTCGCCGCCCACCGCGAAGGCGAGCAGCAGCACGAAGGGCAGCAGGGCGAGCACGGCGCCCATCACCAGGGTGCGGCGCCGGCGCAGCTGCCGGGCGAGTTCGACGCGCAGCGGCAGGGTGCGCAGCGGACGGTAGCCGGGGGCCACCTCGGGGGGTGCGGCCGGGGCGCTCACGCGCTGCCTCCGATCAGGGTCAGGAAGGCGTCCTCAAGGCGGCGGTGCGGGCCGAGGGATTCCACGGGCACCTCCAGGCGTACGAGTTCGGTCAGCAGCCGGGAGGCGCCGGTGGTGCCGTCGAGCTGGACGAGGAGCCCGCCGTCGGTGCGGACGGCGGAGCGGACGCCGGGCAGGGCGGCGATCTTGTGCACCACCGGTTCCGGAACCGCGCCCGCGGTGCCGACCAGGAGCTGTTCGCCGCTGCCGGTGATCTCGGCGACCGGGCCCGCCTGGACGAGGGCGCCGCGGTCCATCACCACCAGGTGGGTGCAGGACTGCTCGACCTCGGCGAGCAGATGGCTGGAGACGATGACGGTGCGCCCGGCGGCGGCGTACCGGATCATCACCTCGCGCATCTCGCGGATCTGCGGCGGGTCGAGTCCGTTGGTGGGCTCGTCCAGGATCAGCAGGTCGGGCAGGCCGAGCATGGCCTGGGCGAGGGCGAGCCGCTGCCGCATGCCCTGGGAGTAGGTGCGCACGGCGCGGTCGAGGGCGCTGCCCAGACCGGCGATCTCCAAGGCCTGGTCGGTGTGCGCGTCCTCGGCGGGGCGGCCGGTGGCCCGCCAGTACAGGTCGAGGTTGGCCCGGCCGCTCAGGTGCGGCAGGAAGCCGGAGCCCTCCACGAAGGCGCCGACGCGGGAGAGCACCGGGGCACCGGGCCGGATGGCGTGGCCGAAGACGCGGATCTCGCCCTCGTCGGGGCGGATGAGGCCCATCAGCATCCGCAGGGTGGTGGTCTTGCCCGCGCCGTTGGGCCCGAGCAGGCCGAGCACCTGCCCCTTCTCCACCCGGAAGGACAGCTCGCGCACCGCGTACCGGTCCGCGGACCTGGCGTACCGCTTGCTCAAATTGCTTATCTCCAGCGGGACTTCGGCGAGAGCCGGGTCCGGCGGCGGGGTCGCCGTGGTGCGGCGGCGGCCGGTGAGCAGCAGGCCGAGGGCGAGCAGGGCGCCGCCGAGCGGCAGCCACCACACCCAGGAGGGCAGCGGGGCGGCGTCGGTGTCCACGGCGGGCGCGGTGGGCACCCGCAGCGGGCCCTTGAGGGTGGCGCGGTAGGCGGCGGGCTCGGCGGGTGAGGCGTAGCCGAGGTCGGTGCTGGCGAGGACCAGGCGCAGGCGGTGGCCCTTGCGCAGTTCGTGGTCGACGGCGGGCAGGGTGAGCTCGGCCTCCTTGCCGCCGCCGCTGCCGGTGCCCTTCACCCGTACCGGGGCGACCAGGTTCGAGGGGAGCACCTCGCTGGTGCCGTCGCCGCCGACGTCGTAGACCTTGCCGAAGAGCACCATGTCCTCGCTGCTGGACTTCAGCTGGACGCGCACCGTGGGCGCGCCGGTGATCCGCAGATCGCGGCGGAGCGGCGCGGAGTCGAAGCGGGCGTGCTGGCCGGGGAAGTCGAAGGAGATGCCGCGGCCGAAGGAGGAGAGCTGGGAGAGCGCGGTGCCCCCGCCCTCCTCGCCTCCGCCGCCGCCCGGCCCGCCGAGTCCGGGCAGGCCGGAGATGGCGGGCGGGCTGCCGCCCGCCGGGTTCTCGAAGTGCCGGGTGCCGCCGCCGAGTTCGACGTCCCGGCGGCGGTTGCCGAGCCCCGGGTACGCCTCGGCGTCGGCGCCGCGCAGGGTGGCGGCGCCGTCGGTGGAGTCCACGCCCCCGGTGCGGGTGACGCGGAAGGCGGGTCCGGTGTCGGTGCCCTTCTCCTCCTTCAGGTACCGGTCGAACCAGTCGGTGACGCGGCCCGCTATCCGCGCGGTCTCCATGGCACCGCCGTCGTGGCCGCCCGCGATCCAGTCGACGTCGACGGGGGCGCCGTTGGCGCGGATGGCCCGCGCCGCCTCGTCGGCCTGGCCGAGCGGGAAGAGCGAGTCGTTCTGCCCCTGGAAGAACAGGGTCGGTACGTCGATGCGCTTGCCGACGGCGGCCGGGCTGCGTGCCTCCAGGAGCCGCCTGGCCGCCTCGTCGGGCACGCCGGTGCGCGCCACCCGCTGGTACATCCGGCACAGCTCGGGCTCGAAGCGGGCGCAGCCGCCGCCGGTGTTGAGGAAGAGGCCCGCCCAGGTCTTCTTGAACACGCCGTTCGGGAAGAGGGCTTCGGCCAGGCTCCAGTAGGTGATCGACGGCGCGATCGCGTCCACCCGCTTGTCGTACCCGGCGGAGAGCAGCGAGACCGCGCCTCCGTACGAGGCGCCGGTGACGCCGACCCGCGGGTCGGCCTTGCCGTCGAGCCGCACCTCGGGCCGCGCGGCGAGCCAGTCGACGAGCCGGGAGACGTCGGCGACCTCCGCCTTCGGGTCGTTGAGGCCGATCTTCCCGCCCGAGTCGCCGAAGCCGCGGGCGGACCAGGTCAGTACCGCGTATCCGTCCCGGGCGAGCTTCTCGGCCTGGCCGCGGACGTCGTCCTTGCTGCCGCCGAAGCCGTGGGTGAGCAGCACGGCCGGGCGGCGGCCGTCGCCGGAGGTGAAGTAGGAGGTGTCGATCCTGGTGCCGCCCGAGTCCAGTACGCGGTCGCTGCGGTGCACGGGCGGCGCCTCGTCGGAGGCGACGGCACGGAAGGTGCCGGCCCCGGCGAGCACGGCCACGGCGGCCCCGGCGGCGAGCCACCGGCGGGGCGTGCGCAGGGCGGGCCGGAGCCCACCGCGCAGCGCGGCCCGCAGCTCGGGCAGTCTCAGATCCATGCGCCCCACCGTACGGGCGCCCGCCGACAGTCGCGGCGCCCGCTGGTCGGAACCCCCGCGCCTCCCCGGGGAGTAGAGGCCCCGGCCGCCCTGCACCCCCTGCGGTACACGGCCGCCCGGATCCCCTCCCTGAGCGCCTTGTGCGCCGTGCACGCCCCCTGCCATGCGCCCGGGCTCGCGGCGCCCGCGCCCCGGCGCCTCCGTGGCGCATCCCACACCCGGCCTACGTGGTAGGAAACCCCGCATGGAGATCCGACGCGCCACGACCGTCTTCCAGATACTGTCCGCGAGCCGCCTCTTCGACGCGCGCGCCGACCCCGACTGGGCCCGGCGATTCCATGACAATCCGGGCCACCATCTCTTCCTCGCCTATGACAGCGGCGCCGAGAACCGCGCGAGCAAATCGGACCCCGTCGGCTTCGTCAGCGGCGTGGAGACCATCCACCCCGACAAGGGCACCGAGATGCTCCTCTACGAACTCTCCGTGGACGAGCCCCACCGCCGCCGCGGCATCGGCACCGCCCTGGTCCACGCGCTCGCCGACTACGCCCGCACCCACGGCTGCTACGGCATGTGGGTCGGCGTCGACCCGGACAACGCGCCCGCCCTCGCCACCTACGCCAAGGCGGGCGCCCGGGACGAGGGCCGGTTCGCGATGCTGGGCTGGGGATTCGGGGCGCGACCGGACGGGAAGCCCCACTGAGGGGTGCACCCCGCCGCCGTCCCCGGAGCACCGGGCCCGGATGCCGTACGACGACGGGTGGTCCCCCGGAGAGGGGCGGGACCACCCGTGAGCGACCCCGGACCATCCGCGAGCGACCCCGAGGACCTGCCGCGGCCGGAACGGCCCGCCGAGAGCGGGGATGTGCCGCGGCCCCAACAGCCTTACGGGGCTGAGGAATTGCCGCAGCCACCTCAACCGGCGGGCAGAGCCGAGGAGTTGGCCGGTGACCAGGCCACCGACCCGACACCCGGCGTCCCGACTCCCGGTGACCCGAGGTCCGGCCGCCCGACGCCCGGCGACCCGGCGGCCGACCGCCCGATGCCCGGCAACTCGGCGGCGGCCGACCCCGCCGAGATCCTCCGCCTTGAGGGCATCCGGAAGTCCTTCCCGGGCGTACTCGCCCTGGACGGTGTCGACTTCGGCCTCCGGCGCGGCGAGGTGCACGTACTGCTCGGCGAGAACGGCGCGGGAAAGAGCACCCTGGTCAAGATCCTCTCCGGGGCGTACCGGCCCGAGGCGGGCCGCATCCGCGTCGACGGGCGGGAGGTGCGCCCGGGGAGCACCCGGGACGCCCAGCGGCTCGGGATCGCCACCATCCACCAGGAGTTCAGCCTCGTCCCGGAGCTCTCGGTGGCGGAGAACATCTTCCTCGGCCGCCAGCCGCGCCGCTTCGGCCTGGTCGACCGCGGGCGTCTGGAACGGGCCGCCGAGGAGGTCCTCGACCGGGTGGGCCTGGACCTCCCGCCCCGCACCCGCCTCGCCGAACTGGGCGTAGCCCGCCGCCAGTTGGTGGAGATCGCGCAGGCGCTCAGCCGGGAGGCCCGGATCCTGGTCATGGACGAGCCGACCGCCGCACTGGCCGCCTCCGAGACCGAGCAGCTCTTCCGTATCGTCCGCCGTCTGCGCGCGCAGTCCGTGGGCCTGGTCTTCATCACCCACCACCTGGAGGAGATCGCCGCCCTCGGCGACCGCGTCACCGTGCTCCGCGACGGCCGGGTGGCCGGTGAACTCCCCGCCACCGCACCCGCCGAGGACCTCGTACGCCTCATGGTCGGACGCACCCTCAGCCGGCAGTACCCGCCACGGGAGCGGAAGTCGACGAAGCCCGACGCGGCGGCGGCGACCGTCACCGGGGCCCCGGACTCCACCACGGCCCAGCCCCCCGATCCCTCAACTCCCCCTCCCCTTCTCCATGTCGAGGGGCTCAGCCGCCAAGGTGCCTTCCAGGACGTGAGTTTCGAGGTACGGGCGGGTGAAGTCGTGGGCCTGGCCGGGCTGGTGGGCGCGGGCCGTACCGAAGTCGTCCGCGCCCTCTTCGGCGCCGACCCCTACGAGGAGGGCAGCGTACGAGTGGCGGGCGTGCCCCTGCCGCGCCACGACATCCGGGCGGCGATGGCCGCCGGGCTCGGGCTCGTCCCCGAGGACCGCAAGGGGCAGGGTCTGCTGCCGGGCGCCTCCGTCGCGGACAACCTCGGCCTGGTCACCCTGCGTACGGCGACCCGCGCGGGGTTCGTGGACCGCGGCGCCCAGCGCACCGCCGCCGCCCGGATCGCGGAGCGCCTCGGGGTGCGGATGGCCTCCCTCGACCAGCGGGTGGGCACCCTCTCCGGCGGCAACCAGCAGAAGGTCGTCCTCGGCAGATGGCTGCTCTCCCGCACCCGGCTGCTGCTCCTGGACGAGCCCACCCGCGGCATCGACGTCGGTGCCAAGGCCGAAATCCACCGCCTGGTACGGGAGTTCACGGCCGCCGGGAACGCGGTCCTGATGGTCTCCAGCGAACTGCCCGAGGTGCTCGGCATGAGCGACCGGATCCTGGTGATGGCCGAGGGCAGACTCGCCGGCGAACTCCCCGCCGCCACCGCCACCCAGGACGCGGTGATGGCTCTGGCGATCGCCAGCGGCAGCGGCAGCGGCAGCGGCAGCGGGAACAGCAACAGCAACAGCAACAGCAACAGCAACGCGACCAGCAGGGAGAACCACAGGACAGGAGGCATCAGCCGGTGACCGCCGACACCACGACCTCGGACACCCCGAACGGCTCGGACTCCCCAAAGGGCCCGGGTGGCCCGGGAGTTGGGCGCAAGACCTCATCGGCAGGAGGCCGCGGCGCGGGCGGAACCCTCGCGGCCGCCCGCGGCCTGCTGCTCGACAACGGCGCACTCGGCGCCCTGGTGGCCCTGATCGCGGCCCTCACCCTCCTCTCCGGCGACTTCCTGACCACCGACAACCTCCTCAACGTCGGCGTACAGGCGGCCGTGACCGCGATCCTCGCCTTCGGCGTGACCTTCGTCGTCGTCTCCGCGGGCATCGACCTGTCGGTGGGCTCGGTCGCGGCGCTCTCCGCGACCGTGCTCGCCTGGTCGGCGACGACCGAAGGCCTGCCGGTCTGGCTCGCGGTGCTGCTCGCGCTCGGCACCGGCGCGGCCTGCGGACTGGTCAGCGGCGCCCTCGTCGCGTACGGCAGACTCCCGCCGTTCATCGCCACCTTGGCCATGCTCTCGGTGGGCCGCGGGCTCGCCCTGGTCCTCGCGGACGGCAGCCCGATCGGCTTCCCCTCCTCGGTCTCGGGGCTCGGCGACACCCTCGGCGGCTGGCTCCCGGTGCCGGTCCTGGTGATGGCGGCGGCCGGACTGCTCACCGCGGTCGTCCTCGGCCGCACCTTCCTCGGCCGCGGCCTCTACGCGATCGGCGGCAACGAGGAGGCCGCCCGCCTCTCCGGCCTGCCCGTACGCCGCCAGAAGGCCGCCGTCTACGCGCTGTCCGGGCTGTTCGCGGCCGTCGCCGGCATCGTCCTCGCCGCCCGGCTCGACACCGCGCAGCCCACCGCCGGGCAGGGCTACGAACTCGACGCGATCGCCGCCGTGGTGATCGGCGGCGCCAGCCTCTCCGGCGGCGTCGGCACCGCCTCCGGCACCCTGGTCGGCGCGCTGATCCTCGCGGTGCTGCGCAACGGCCTCAACCTCCTGTCCGTATCGGCCTTCTGGCAGCAGGTCGTCATCGGCGCGGTCATCGCCCTCGCGGTGCTCCTCGACACCGCCCGCCGCCGGGCGGGCGCCCCGGCCCCCGTCCCCGGGGCGGGCGGTACGAGCGGACGGGCCTCCCCCGGCGGCAGGGGTGCCCGGGCGGCGCGGTACGCGATCGCCGCGGTCCTGGTGGCCGCCGTCATGGGCGGTACGGCCCTGTGGCGCGACGACGGCTCCGGCGGCAGGACCACGGTCGGCATGTCCCTCTCCACCCTCAACAACACCTTCTTCGTCCAGCTACGGGCCGGCGCCCAGGCCGAGGCGAAGGCGCGCGGCGTCGACCTCACCGTCACCGACGCCCAGAACGACGCCTCCCAACAGGCCAACCAGCTCCAGAACTTCACCAGCGGCGGCAAGTCCTCGATCATCGTCAACCCGGTCGACTCCGACGCCGCCTCCCCCGCGGTGCGCTCCGCAATCACCGCGGACATCCCCGTGGTCGCCGTGGACCGCGCGGTCAGCAAGGCGAAGGTGGCCTCCCTGGTCGCCTCGGACAACGTCAGCGGCGGCAAGCAGGTCGCCCGTGCCCTGGCCGAACGCCTCGGCGGCGAAGGGCGCGTGGTCGTCCTCCAGGGCACCGCCGGCACCTCCGCGAGCCGCGAACGCGGCGCCGGCTTCACCGCGGGCATCAAGGCGTACCCCGGCATCGAGGTGCTGGCCCGCCAGCCCGCCGACTTCGACCGCGCCAAGGGCCTCGACGTCATGACCAACCTCCTCCAGGCCCACGACGACATCGACGCCGTCTTCGCCGAGAACGACGAAATGGCTCTCGGCGCCACCAAGGCCCTCGGCTCCCGCGCCCGCAGCATCCCGGTGGTGGGCTTCGACGGCACCCCCGACGCCCTGAAGGCGGTCAAGGCAGGCACGCTCTACGCCTCGGTCGCCCAACAGCCCCGAGAACTCGGCAAGTTGGCCCTACGCCAGGCCCTCACGGCAACCGACGACAAGAAGACCGAGGCGGTGGTGAAGGTACCGGTGAAGGTGGTGACGGGGCGGAATGTGGGGGACTTCTCCTGAGAGGGGAGGCTGACTCTGGGGACCGGAGAAAGGGGTGGAGCACCGCTCTGGAAAGCAAGTCTTCGAAGTCAAGCGGTGGGACATGGCCATGCCATCCGACCGTAAAGCAGGAGTTACTCCGGGCAGTTGCGACACAGACGCCGAGCCGCGCAGCGCTCCCGTCGACAGTTGTCATGTACGCGCGCACCCCTCACTGGCCTTGAACGTGTGATGTCGTCATGGCGGCTGGCGTCGGAGGTCGGTGCCAGTGAGGCAGCCGTAGGGGACATCATGGCGGTACTGGAGCTGGCGTAGGTCGCACCGGATGGCGGTGATCAGGTCTTCGGGGTCGGAGAACGCGTTGTTGGCCGGTGGTGGTACGGCGCAGGACCGACCAGAGGCCCTCGGCCGGGTTGAGGCCGGGTGCGTGGGGCGGGAGCTGGTAGACGGTGAGCCAGCCGCGTTCAGTAACGTACCGGTACATCCCGGCGGTGAGGTGGACGTTCAGGTTGTCCCAGACAGGACGATCGGACCGCCGAGTTGTTGGTACGCGGTCTGGATCAGGTCGCGGTAGTCCTTCTAAGGGAAGCTCTTGCGCCCGTCAGGCCGGGCGTCCGGGCAGGGCCGGTACAACAGCCGCGATCGCTCGCCAACTTGTAGCAGGCCAGGGCGGCCACCGATAAGTGGCGGCACAAGCGGCCCCACACGCGGATAGCAGGGGTGTGGCCGCAGCGGGACCAGGTGCGGGTGGCCGACGGCGTCATCGAAAACCGGCTTCATCCCCGAAGACGAGCCAGGCGTCGAGCGCTGCCACGGTCCTTCCACCTGAGGCCAGGTTTCTCTCAACCAGTCGGCCACCAGGTTCTCGTCCCGCTCGATCGCACGCTGGGCGGGAACCTGGAGCTCCAGCCGTGCCGCTTGAGCAGGGCAGCCACGCCTTGCATGGCCAGGTCCCCTCCAGCACGGCGAACAGTTCATCGCTGAGCAGCGGCACCGATGCCGGGCTCTTTTGGGCCAACGCTCCCGATCCGTCCTGCGACCAAGCCCTGCGCCAACACTGTACCGAGCAGACGCTGACCCTCAGATCGTGAGCAATGACCGCGTTCTCCTCGCCCAAGGCGAACCATCCGGCCACATCCCTCCTCAACTTCTCACGGAAGGCACGCCGTTCGTCGGCCAGTCCGCCCCCCTTGTGCATACCTCAGGACTCGGCATGCCGCAGGGGTCACCGGCCGTCAGCCCCTGCCGACACCACGCTTTGAAGGTCATCAACTTCGAAGACCCATCATGGCTCACCACCACCGCCATTGGGCATGGGTGCAGTTCCATCAAGGTCGGCTACAACTCTTCACGGGCTCGATGGAGACGATCCATTTAATCGGCGTTTTCCTCAGGGTCTCCCCCTTGACTACCACGTCATCTCCAGCAGTTCCCACAAGTTCACCGCACATGCTCTCACCCCGAGTAACTACCCGAACCATCGGTCTTGCGGGGTCCGAAGCCGGACCGAACCAGGTGAAGCCGAGAGCGGTCACCAAGAGCGAAAGCCCCGTTAAGGTCAGGAGAGCCGCGCACCAGATCCGCCGCGCGATGACCCTGACCTCATTCCTGGTCCACTCGCGAAGTCCCTCGCCGGTCAAGAGGATTTCCTCGCCGGGGGTCCCGGCAGCCGCCCGGACTGCGAAGACTGTCGCCGCAAGGAGGCCTCCGAACGTTGTGACGAGCAGCACGGCGACAGTCACCCTTGTCCAGGGGACCAGATCACCCACGGTCTCGCGCCCCTTCAGGACCAACACGACCCCCAGCAGTGCAGTCATACCGGCCAGCCCGGCCCGCCATGCCTCCGCCTGCTTGCGTGCAGTCGACAACTGCTCAAGCCGCAGCTCCTGGGCACGCTGAGCCCACCGCTTGTGCTCGATACTCATCCGATGTCGACCGACCAGTAGGCGCCGCAACCCGTATCCGGTAACTCGGGAGGCCTGTCTCCGTGCCAGTAGCCGCATTCGCAGTACATCGTCACCTTTCTCAGCTGCGTCTGCCGGGCCCGCCGGAAAAGGCCTTTCGCACCTTGAGGAGTGCCGAACACGAACGTCATCTCGGTGTGGGCCGCGCATTGAGGACACAGTCCCACGACAGTAAGCCCGTCCTCGTCTCGCACCACAGCGAAGCCTGTCTGGAGAGGGAACTCCACTTCGGCAAAGGTGACGCCGTCGTGATCAACCATCGAAAGGCTCTTCGGAGAGGTCCAGGGAGAACAGGCGGGCGTAAACTCGCACTCTTTTCAGAACGTACGCGACTGATTCCCCCGTCGCTTCGGCCGCCCGTGTGAAGTGGTCCGGGCTCACGCGCCCCCTGATTTCTGGCTTTTGTCCGTCCAGATGGACAGTCAACGCAAGTAGATCACGCCAGTACACAATGCCCTCTGGGACCGCGTCGGCAGCGTATACGAGACGCAGACCGAGCGGAGCCATCCGGGTGAGCCGCTGGTGGGTCTCCTGCAGTGACATGCCGAGCCGTCCGGCGATCTGCACCAGACGCAAGGCGTCTACTTCCGTCAGATAGACCTCGTGCATACCGAGAGCGGGTGTTTCTCGAGGGTTTACGAGCAATTCATGGTCGTAAAGATCCGGATGCCAAGCGCTCAACTCCGCGGCGTCTTCATCCGAAAGCTCCGGGAGAGGCGCACCCAGTACTCGATAGGGAGCGACGGTGTTGAGGAACTCACCGACAGTAGAACCGAAGTCGAGGGCACCGGAAATGATCTGCCCGACACCCAGGCTCCAGTTTACTGGCTCCACAGCCCAGCGTGGAGTGATCAAATATTCCTGAAGCAGCCAAGGTTGGAGGCCCTCGGCGCTTTGAGCGATCTCAGGGAGCTGGGCCTCAGGATAAGTCCTGGAGAAACGCTCTCGGGCTTCTCCGATCGATCCAATAATGATTGACGCTAGAGAAACTAGGTCCGGTTCGGTGATCGCCAGGTTCGGGACTGTGAAAGCGACCAGTTCTTCCACCTGGGTCGTCACACCGCGCCGTATATAGCGGCCGGATAATGTCGCCGCCACTGCCAAAGAGGCGGGGCGGTGCAGGAATACTTGTCTGCCTGTCTCAGGATCTATGGTCTGCAGCGCTTGGCCGATGAATCCGACTGTGTCGGCATCGGGCACCAGATCCTCCACACCATTGGTCTCCGGCAGCCGAAGGAGTCCGCACTCTTCCAGCGCCCCGAGTTCCGACCTAACTTCTTGATAGCTCGTTCCAGCCAGTCCAGCGATATGAATCAGCTGGATGGGTGTCAGAGCACTGCCAACCACCTCCAGATGCCGCAGCGCCTCCACCTGCACCTGATTGAGCGACGCCGGGTACAGCTCACGTCCAGCCACACTCACCCCCAGAGGGGAAAATCGTTCGCACATCTCAAGGATCTGCGAGATGTCCCGGCCGAGTTCACCCGCCGCGTGGGCGATATGGGCGGGCTGCAGCGCCCCAGACGTCCAGGGAGGAAAGGTACCGAGTCGAACTGACAGAAGCCTCATTTCGGCCACCGTGCAGATGTGGTCTCCAAGCTGACCGAGTTCTGCACACGGCCCGGCCCATCTTGCGGGCGCTGCCGCGGCCGCCCTGCGCACGACCTCGCGCAGCGGCTGGTCAAGTCGCACGGATGCCTTGACCAGACTCCCAGCAGTGCTTGAAGAAGGCGGCAGACCAGGTGGGGACCAGGCCGCAAGCGCCCCGGCAAGCGCGGCGTCCCCTTCCTTGAATGTCAGGTCGACAGAGGCACAGCGACGAAGATGGCGCAGGTCCAGACCCGTTATTGCAAATTTCCGCAACCGATGGAGAAGTTCCGCAACCGTGTGCTTCTCATGCGCGGTTGCCTCGAGAATATCATCGAGCAGAACGGGACTGTCCTCGCCATATCGGCGACGAAGCCGGGCCAAGAGAGCTCCGTCAATAGGATCGGCCAGGGGAAAACCCTCGACAGAGAGCGCCTGAGGTATGCGACGGGAGTTTCGCTGAGTACTAGACCTTCCCTTCCAGGCACCGGACCGCCAGATCGTGAACCATCGAGGGTAAAGATAGTAGTTTCTGCTCTTTGGGTCGAAGAGTTCCTTGTCCTGGGGAACGCAACCAACTTCCGCCAGTGGAACACTGGCACTCTGACCCCAGCCGCCACCAATCGGTATCTCCACTGCAGCTTCGACGAGATATTCAAAAATACGCTCAGCCACCTCTGCCGAGGAATCAGTAACTTCCCACAACCAGGACAGCGTTAATCCCGGCCATTCGCTCAGGGCAGGCAGCGAGTCATCGACTTTTCCATAAACCCAGTCTTCATGCCAGGTGCGAAGCTTCTTTCGGTCGACGGTGAATTGAGGGCGATGCTCGTCGCGCAGATTAACGATCAACCCGTAAATCTTCTCGTTGGTACGCAGACCATCCGCCGCCAGACCACCCGCGCCCGATACCCACCAAAGGTCACGATCAAATTCGAGCGATTCAGCTGAATCGTCCTGATATCGCAGCTGGCGAGGCTTCCACTCCTCTGGGGCCGAGTCATACTCGGCGGCGACAACCTTGTATTCGGCGATCCATAGCAGTCGGCGAAGCGTCTGCAAAAGGGAGATCTTCTTGTCGGATTCTTCGTCTCCAGTGAGGTAGAGCCTGATTCTTGTTCCACCTTGCAGCATTTCTTCCGACGGAGTCACCTGCATCAGACTGCCACTGCTGGCAATCTGGACTGCAAATCCCTCAGAGGAGGGGATGCCCTGCTGATCCACAGGGCGCGTGTACAGAATAATCTCGTCCGCAATCATGAAATAGCTAAAGACCCCAACGCCGAACTGACTGTTGGAGACCATACGTAGTGGTGGATCGAGTTCCTGCCAGGCGGCGTGTTCAGCGCGGTAGTCCTGCGAGTAGACGAATCTCTCCCCGGCGCGAGAAAAGACGTGCTCCAGCACTTCCCGGGTCATACCGACGCCGTTGTCTTCGCATTCGATGTATTCTCGGTCGCCATCCAAGCCCTGCCGGAATCCGATCTCTCCAGTCCACGGCGCGGGATGCCGCCCTTTCCTCCGTAGCCCTTCGAGACGAGTATCCCGGTATCGGCAGGCATCCAGAGAGTTCTGGTAGAGCTCACGGATCGCAAGTGCGGGGTCATCGTAGAGCTGTCGCCCCATCAGCAGTTCGCGGATCTTGTCTTCGGAGAGCTGGAACCGGGTGAGGGGCACCTCGTACACGGCGATGCCGTCCGGGCCCGGACGGTCGGGCCTCACTCCGTCATGAGTGATCCGGAAGGGCAGTGCGTCGGCGACCAGGCCCAGCCGCCCGAGTTCATGCAGACGGCTCAAGACATGCTGCCCGGCGTTGGCCACGGCCTGAAAGGCATCCTGCTGGGCGGGATGAGTGCAGATCAGTGCCAGATCGAGATCCCCCTTGCGTCTCTGCATACGAAGCAGATCGGCGGCGTCCTTGACCGAGGCAAGAGGGAGCTCAAGGCCGGTGCCGATGTGATCGGCGATCACTGCGGGCAGGCGGCGTGGATCGGCCGCCAGGGTCCCCGCAAGCCACAGAACTCCAGTCCTCCCCCGCCAGTCGTCCGGCAGCGCAGCGAGTCTCTCCACCAGTCGTCCATCGGTCGGCCCTGCGGCAACCGCGCGGATCAACGTCTCTACCAGATGGCGGCACTCACCCTGGCTTAGATCGTCCACAGTCCCGCGGATCAGGTACGCCCCTCGATCAGCACAAGCCTGTGATCGCTGGAGCTTCCACAGACCAACGAAGCCATCAAGCCAGCGGTGGACCAGCCACATGGCGAGGGTCTCCGCGGCTTCCGTCTCGTGTCGTCGGGTCAGTCCCTCGACCCGACGGGTCACCTGGGGGTACATCTCGTGGGTGAGCTCAAGGTCTGTACGGTGTCCCCGCTCGTAGCAACGCTTGAAGTCACCTGGCCGGATCACAGCGGCCTTTCGCACTCCTTCCGCGAGAACCGCTTCACGCATGAAGGGTGCTGCAATCATCACGGCTGCCTCTGCCGGCAGGATCGGGGGGCCCTCGGTGAGGATTTCCGCGGTGAAGTCGATGGTTCTGGCCGGATAGTTCGGGTCAAACCAGTGGTCGGTCATCCCCGTCTTCTCACGGAGCAGGTTAGAGACCTCCAGATGTGCGCGCGCACAGTCCTCCGCGATCCCCGTCACATGTGCCCGTATCTCATCCGTGATTCCGGAGGTCAGGGCCCAGAGACGGTTGTCCGCGGCGACGCGGCGCCACGCGGAAACGAGTTCGTCACCCTCACAGATCACCTGGTCCGCGGCATCCCGCAACATCGTCACCGGGTAGGCATTCGGAACCTGGGAGCGGTCGTCTCCTCTCCCCGTAGTCCTACGCATTTCCTTGGTGACCTCATGGAGTACCGCGGACAGTGTGCGCGCCGGGTGGCGGCGGTCGAGCACCCGGGCGAGTGTTCTCGTGAACACGCTGCCGTCCTCGCCGTAGTGGCAGACCTGCCCGGGTGCGCATCCCGCCACCATCACCTGCGAGCCCCCCGCCGGATAGTGGAGCACACCTCCGCCACCGCCCTCCGAAGGAAGGCCGGCCGGGGAGTCTCGGCACGCATCGACGAAGAACACCACGAGTTTCGCCCGGCAGTGGCTCAAGTCGGGAATCACAGGAACAAGACTGTCCAGGACGAGCTCCCCGCCCTCGCGGAAGCCATCGCTGGGAACCAGGTAGTCGACACCGTCGATACTAACGCCGTGTCCAGAGAAGTAGAGGAGCAGCACACTGCCCTCCGGGGCTCCAGCACAGGCCTTCCTTATGGCAGCCCGAATGCGGTTTCCGCTCGGATCCAGCGTGTCCTCACCGATCGAATCGATCGAGTAGGAAGACAGTGTCAGTGCCGACCGCATCTTCTCGAGGTCGTTCCTCACCACCTGCGAGATGGGGGAAAATGTCGTGTCATCACATTGCGGCACACCGATGAGTAGCGCTTGACGTTGCGTCACCGGCCTATGGTACGGAAGGTGCACGACGGTCGGCAGCCGATCTACTCAACCAGCTGCTGCTCTCAGCAGCGCGGTCGCCTACGCCGGGCGATGCGGATCCTGCCCAGGACGCCGCAGTTCTTCAGGCCAGCGAATCCATGCTCGCCCAATGCTCGGACGGACCGCCACTAGCTGTTGAACAGCTTCTGCCCTCGTGTCAGAGGCCGTTCTCGGCGGCCTTGCAGGCGTTAATCGCCGCCAGGTCGGCGCCGGGATCAATGTCGTCGAGCCCGAAGAATCTAAGGTCGGCGATCGCGCCGAGCCCGGCCGCCCGCCACTTCTGCGTGAGCTTGTCGTGACGGCAAGCGGTGATCTCCGAGGTCGGACTGTGGAGACCCAGACCAATCGGCCCTGTTCCCGGCAGAGATCGACCTCGACAAGATCTGACCCACGCGCTGCTCAGCAGCCAACCGCGCGTGGGCAGACGGCCCGACACAGGGCGGCATAGCCGGATCAAGCGGCTCGCCGCACGGTTCTGACCAGGGGAAACAGTACTGCGCGGCAGCGCCAGGCATCCCCCGGCAAGGATTTCGGTCCCACTCCTGCAGCGGGTGTTGGGAGTTGAATTCGGCCGGGGGTTCGAGAGGCAGTGGGCTTGAACCCTGCTGTCCGAGGGGCAGTTCAGCCGGATCGCCCGCCGCTGGTGCCCCTGGTACTCCAAGTGCTCTGCTCGAAAGCGTCCACCGAGAGGACGGCACCGCGAGAGACCTGGTGCGCCTACGTTCCCGAGGGTCTCGCGCGGCCGACGCCAGCTGGAATAGCCGTGGAGCAAGCCAGAAGGCTGCCCGATGGGCTCAGTGGAAGCAGGCTCAGTGCAAGCAGAGGCAGAACGGGTGGCCGGCCGGGTCTGCGTAGACGCGCCAGTTGGCCTCCGGGCGGAGCTGGTCCGTGCGCTCCAGCACGGTCGCGCCGAGCGCGAGCGCTCGCTGCTCCTCTCCGTCGAGGTCGTCCACGTCGAAGTCCAGGTGGAGTTGCTGGGGGCGCTCCTGGCCCGGCCATGCGGGCGGTCGGTAGCCGTCCACCCGCTGGCAGGCCAGCGGTGTGCCTTCGAAGCCGTGCACCTCGATCCAGTCGGGGTCCTCCGGGTCGGTGACCACCCGGCCGCCGAGCAACTCCGCGTAGAACTCGGCGAGTTGCACCGCATCGGCACAGTCCAGGGCGACCGCCTGCAGCTTACGGATCACTTCCGCCACCTCTCGTTTCGCTCCGCGACCGCTTCCGCCGCCGCCCGGCCGGGGCACTCGGCCTCCGGCTCACCGACCGGAGCGGGCACAGCCGCCGTGGCACGCGCGGAAGACGCGCTCCCGCAACTTACCCGGCCGGCAGACACCGCTCGCTCCGGGGCGCGCGTGGGGCCCACCCGGACATCGCCCTGGCCCTCCGCCATGTTCTGGTCGGCGTTCTCGAGGGCACCGGCCGCATCGGCGATCTGCGCCCTGCGTGGGAGGGGTGGACCTGGAGGTCCCTGCCGCCACCCCTCCCCGCCCCACCCCTCAGTCGTGCTGCGGGAACCCCAGGTCCACTCCCCGGGCGCCCTCCGACGGGTCGCCCCAGCGTGAGGTGACGACCTTGCCGCGGGTGTAGAAGTGGGGCCCGTCGTTGCCGTAGATGTGGTGGTCGCCGAAGAGGGAGTCCTTCCAGCCGCCGAAGGAGTGGTAGCCGACGGGGACCGGGATGGGGACGTTCACGCCGACCATGCCGGCCTGGACCTCCAGTTGGAAGCGGCGGGCGGCGGCGCCGTCGCGGGTGAAGATGGCGGTGCCGTTGCCGTAGGGCGAGGAGTTGATGAGGGCGAGGCCCTCCTCGTAGGTCTCGGCGCGCAGGACGCACAGGACGGGGCCGAAGATCTCGTCGCGGTAGGCGTCGGCGGTGACCGGGACCCGGTCGAGCAGGGAGAGGCCGAGCCAGTGGCCGTCCTCGTGCCCCTCGACGGTGAACCCGGTGCCGTCCAGGGCGACTTCGCAGCCCTGGGCCTCGGCGCCCCGTACGTAGGAGGCGACCTTGTCGCGGTGGGCGGCGGTGATCAGCGGGCCCATCTCGGAGGCGGGGTCGGTGCCGGGGCCGATGCGGACCTTGGCGGCGCGCTCCTTGATCTTCTCGACCAGGGCGTCGCCGCTGGTGCCGACCGCGACCACGGCGGAGACGGCCATGCAGCGCTCGCCCGCGGAGCCGTAGGCGGCGGAGACGGCGGCGTCGGCGGCCGCGTCGAGGTCCGCGTCCGGCAGCACCATCATGTGGTTCTTGGCGCCGCCGAGGGCCTGGACTCGCTTGCCGTGGGCGGTGGCCGTGGCGTGCAGATGGCGGGCGACCGGGGTGGAGCCGACGAAGGAGACGGCGGCGATGTCGGGGTGTTCCAGGAGGCGTTCGACGGCCACCCGGTCGCCCTGGACGACGTTGAACACGCCCTGCGGCAGGCCCGCTTCGGCGAGGAGTTCGGCGAGCAGCAGGGAGGAGGAGGGGTCCTTCTCGCTGGGCTTGAGGACGAAGGTGTTCCCGCAGGCGATCGCGAGCGGGAACATCCACAGCGGCACCATCGCCGGGAAGTTGAAGGGCGTGATGCCCGCGACCACGCCGAGCGGCTGGCGGATCGCGGCGACGTCCACGCCGCTGGAGACCTGGGTGGAGAGTTCGCCCTTGAGCTGCTGGGCGATGCCGCAGGCGAGTTCGACGACCTCCAGGCCGCGGGCGACCTCGCCGAGGGCGTCGCTGTGCACCTTGCCGTGCTCGGCGGTGATCAGCGCGGCGATCTCCGCGCGGTGCTGGTGCAGGAGCGCGCGGTAGGCGAAGAGTACGGAGGTGCGCTGGGCGAGGGAGGAGCCGCCCCAGGCGGGGAAGGCCTCCTTGGCGGCGGCCACCGCGGTGTCCACCTCGGCGGTGTCGGCGAAGGCGACCTGCCGGGTGACCCGGCCGGTCGCCGGGTCGGTGACGGGGCCCGAACGCCCGGAGGCGGACGGGGCGTGCTTGCCGCCGATCCAGTGGCCGACCACCGGGGTACTGATGGGCCCGGCCGCCGGGGTGCTCGTCTCGGTCATGGGGCTGCTCTCCTTCGGCTCGCTTCGGTCCATGGGTACCGCACCGCTCCCCGCGGGCGCCATCGGTTCGCCGCGACCGCCGCTCTTGACTTCCGGCGCGCCGGGGAGGCGGGTTCGTCGCCGGTCACAGGTGCCGCCGCCGCCGGGCCGCCGCGCGCTCGTACTCCGCGCGGGCGGCCACCGCCTCGGGGCGCCCCGAGGTCCCGGCCACCGGTACGTCCCACCAGGCCTGCGCGGGCGGGGCGGCGCCGGGTCCCTCGGCGGGCGCGGGGGCGGTCTCCACGTACACGCAGACGGGGCCGGTGGCGGCGCGGGCCTCGGCGAGGGCCTGGTGCAGGGCGGTGACGGTGGGGGCGCGCAGGACGCGCAGGCCGAGGCTCTCCGCGTTGGCCGCGAGGTCGACGGGCAGGGGTTCGCCGGTGTAGGTGCCGTCGGCGGCGCGGTAGCGGTAGGCGGTGCCGAAGCCCTCGGCGCCGACCGTGCGGGAGAGGCCGCCGATGGAGGCGTAGCCGTGGTTCTGCAGGAGAACCACCTTAAGGGGCAGGCCCAGTTGGACGGCGGTGACCAGTTCGGTGGGCATCATCAGATACGTGCCGTCGCCGACCAGGGCCCACACCGGGCGCCCGGGGGCGGCGAGTTGGACCCCGATCGCGGCGGGGATCTCGTAGCCCATGCAGGAGTAGCCGTACTCGACGTGGTACTGGTCCCTGGACCGCGTACGCCAGAGTTTGTGCAGGTCGCCGGGGAGGGAGCCGGCCGCGTTGAGGAGGATGTCCTCGGGGCCGACGAGCGCGTCGAGGGCGCCGAGGACCTGGGCCTGGGTGGGGGCGGCCCCGGGGTCGGGGGCGGCGTAGGCCTCGTCCACGCGCCGCTCCCAGTCGCGGGTGGCGCGGGTCCAGGAGCGGACGTACTCGGGGTCGGGTCCGGTGCCCTCGCCGCGCAGGCGCTCGGTGAGCGCTTCGAGTGCGGTGCGCGCGTCGGCGGTCAGCGCGGTGCCCGCCATCTTGTGGCCGTCGAAGGGGGCGATGTTGAGGTTGAGGAAGCGGACGGCGGGGTGCGCGAAGAGGGTGCCGGAGGCGGTGGTGAAGTCGCTCCAGCGGGTGCCGACGCCGATCAACAGGTCTGCTTCGCGGGCGAGTTCGTTGGCCGGGGCAGTGCCGGTGTGGCCGATGCCGCCGACCGCGCAGGGGTGGTCGTACGGCAGTGCGCCCTTGCCTGCCTGGGTGGCGGCGACGGGGATGCCGTTCTGCTCGGCGAAGACGGCGAGCGCCTGCTCGGCGGCGCTGTGCCGCACGCCGCCGCCCGCCACGATCAGCGGCCGCCGGGCGGCGCGCAACTGCCGTACGGCCGCGTCGAGTTCGGCGGGGTCGGGGGCGGGGCGGCGGACCGGCCAGACGCGTTCGGCGAGGAAGTCCAGGGGCCAGTCGAAGACTTCGGCCTGGACGTCCTGGGGCAGGGCGAGGGTGACCGCGCCGGTGTCGGCCGGGTCGGTGAGCGTGCGCATCGCGGCGAGCGCGGCGGGGATCAGCGCCTCGGGGCGGGTGATCCGGTCGAAGTAGCGGGAGACGGGCCGCAGGCAGTCGTTGACGGACACATCGCCCGCGTAAGGGACTTCGAGCTGCTGGAGCACCGGGTCGGCGGGCCGGGTGGCGAAGGTGTCGCCCGGGAGCAGCAGTACCGGCAGCCGGTTGATGGTGGCCAGGGCCGCGCCGGTGACCAGGTTGGTGGCGCCGGGGCCGATGGAGGTGGTGACCGCGTGGGTGCTCAGCCGGTCGGACTGGCGGGCGTGACCGACGGCCGCGTGCACCATCGCCTGTTCGTTGCGGCCCTGGTGGAAGGGCATCAACTCGGCGTATTCGACGAGGGCTTGGCCGAGTCCGGCGACGTTGCCGTGGCCGAAGATGCCCCAGGTGGCGCCGATCAGTCGCCGGCGTTCGCCGTCGCGTTCGGTGAACTGCGCCGCCAGGAAGGCGAGCAGGGCCTGTGCGACGGTCAGTTGGCGGGTGCCGGTCACCGGTAGCCCTCCTGGTGGTCGGGGTGGAAGCTGATGCGCCAGGCGCGTTCGGCGCCGGGGCCGGCCATGACGTTGAGGTAGTACATCGGGTGGCCGGGCGCGGCGATGGACGGACCGTGCCAGCCGTCCGGCACCAACACCGCGTCCCCGTCCCGGACTTCGGCGAGCAGCTCGCTGCCGCCGGGGCGGGAGGGGGAGATCCGCTGGTAGCCGAGTCCGTGCGGCCCCGCGATCGCGAAGTAGTAGATCTCCTCCAGGCGGGTCTCGGTCCCGGGCCGCTCCTCGTCGTGCTTGTGCGGCGGGTACGAGGACCAGTTGCCGCCGGGGGTGAGCACCTCGACGGCGATCAGCCGGTCGCAGTCGAAGACCCCGGCGGCGGCGAAGTTGCGTACCAGGCGGGCGCAGTTGCCGCTGCCGCGCTCCTCCACCGGGACGTCCTCGCGGGGCCCGTAGCGGGCGGGCAGCCGCCGTTCGCAGCGCGCGCCGGTCAGCGCGAAGCGGCCGCCCGCGGCACTGGCGATCCGTACCCCGGCGTCCCTGGGGACGTACGCGAAGTCGCTCGGACCGGCGAACACGTCGGTCCTGCCGAGGAGTTGGAAGGTCTCCTCGCCGGGTGGGCAAGGCTCCTCCGGTCCGCGGGGGCGAGTCTCCGGCCCGCGGGCACGGGTCTCCTCCCCGGCGCCGCCGGACCGGACCCCGACCGTGCAGGCGCCCGCGAGGGGCAGCACGATCCACTCGCTGTCCCCGGTCGCGAAGGTGTGCTCCGCGCCCGGGGCGAGGTCCAGCACCCGCAGGGCGGAGAACTCCCAGCCCGCCCGCGCGGGATCGATGTGCAGCTCGTAGGGGCCCGCGGCGGCGCTGCCGCGCGGCAGATGCAGACCGGTGTCGGTCATCGGCTCCTCCGGTGCTCGGGCGGGGCCGCCTGGGCGGGCGCCCGGCACCCACGGCGGCCTGCGGTCTCGTTCATGGCCCACTCCTACCCGTCCCGTCCCGCGTCACAGCAGCCCCACCGCCGTGTCGACGGCACCCGCCACATCTCCGTCCGCCGGAAAGAGCAGCGCGCGCCCGGCCACCAGCCCCTGCACGGTCGGCAGCCGCAGCGCCTGGCGCCAGCGCTCGTAGACCTGGTCCTGCTTGCCGTCGCCGAGGTCGCCGCCGAGCAGCACGGTCGGCAGGGTGACGGCGGCGAGGGCCCCGGCCATCTCCTCGGGGTGCTCGGTGACCGGCATCTTCAGCCAGGTGTACGCGGAGGTGCCGCCGAGCCCGGCGGCGACGGCGGCCGAGGTGGCGATCGCCCGACCGCTCAACTCGGCGCGAAGTACGCCCCGTTGGCGGCGGACCAGGAAGGGTTCCACGAACAGGGGCAGCCGCCGGGCGGCCATCTCATCGACGGTGCGGGCCGCGGTGTGCAGGGTGTCGAGCGAGCCGGGGTCCTCCAGGTCGAGGCGGAGCAGCAGCTTCCCGGCGTCGAAGCGGAGCCGGGTGAGGTCCTCGGGGCGGTGGCCGGTGAAGCGGTCGTCGAGTTCGAAGCGGGCGCCGAGCAGTCCGCCCCGGTTCATCGAGCCCATGACGACCTTCCCCTCCAGGGCGCCCAGGAGCAGCAGGTCGTCCAGGATGTCCGCGCTGGCCAGCACCCCGTCCACCCCGGGCCGGGACAGGGCCAGGCACAGGCGGGCGAGGAGTTCCCCCCGGTCGGCGAGCGCCATCGGCCGGTCCCCCACCGCGAGCATGCCGCGGGCGGGGTGGTCGGCGGCGATGATCAGGAGGCGGGCGGGGGCGCTCGCGTCCACGGGGCGGGTGCGGGGGGTCGCGCCGGGGGCGGGCGGGGCGCCGGGGGGCGATGAGGTGCCAGGGGCGTGGTCGGGCCGGGCGCCGGGCTTCAGGGGGACACCGGAATCCGTCGATGTGCCGGGAGCCGGGGATGCCCCGGGATCCGGCGGCTCGCCGGGCCTCGGAGGCGCGGCGGGGGGCGCACTCGGGCGCGGGGGCACGGCCGGGGCGGCCGCCGGGGTGGCGGGCGCGGCGGACCCCGGGGCCGCGCTCGGCCTCGGCGGTTCCGCGGCGGCCGGGTCGGCGAGGAGCGGACGGCGGCTGCGCCGGGCCGCCGCCTCGGCTATCGCCTCCGGGTGGCGGGCCCGGATCCGGGCGAGGGCGCGTACGTCGATGTCCTCCGCCCCGGTCGGCACCGCACCGGCGCTCATCGCACGGCTCCGCTTGCCGGCGCTCATCGCACCGCTCCGCTCGCCGGCGCACCGGACGCCGCGCCCGCCGCCGGCCCGGCCCGCGTCCCGGCCCGCACCGCCGCCCTCATCGCACCGCTCCGCTCGCGAGCGCGGCCGCCACCTCGTCCGGGCGGGGCATCGCCGAGGAGCACTCCAGCCTGCCCGCGACGATGGCCCCGGCGGCGTTGGCGTACCGCATGAGGTACTCCAGGTCCCAGCCCGCGAGGAGGCCGTGGGCCAGGGCGCCCCCGAAGGCGTCCCCCGCGCCGAGCCCGTTGACCACCTCGACCGGCAGCGGCGGCACCTCGGCGCGGGTGCCGTCGGCGTGCAGGGCGAGGACGCCCTTGGGGCCCTGCTTGACCACCGCCAGTTCGACGCCGCGGGCGAGCAGGGCGCGGGCGGCGGCCTCCGGTTCGCGTTCGCCGGTGGCGACCTCGGCCTCGTCCAGGTTGCCGACGGCCACGGTCGCGTGGCGCAGCGCCTCGGCGTAGGCGGCGGTGGGATCCCCGCGCCAGAACATGGGCCGCCAGTCGAGGTCGAAGACGGTGGTGCCGCGCCTGCCGCGGTGGGCGAGGGCGGCGAGCGTCGCGGATCTGCTCGGCTCCTCGCACAGCCCGGTACCGGTCATCCAGAAGATCCGCGCGGCGGCCACCGCGCCCAAGTCCAGTTCCTCCGGGCGGATTTCGAGGTCCGGCGCCTTGGGCTGGCGGTAGAAGTAGAGCGGGAAGTCGTCCGGCGGGAAGATCTCGCAGAAGGTGACGGGCGTGGCCGCCCCGGGGACCTCGGTGACCCAGCGGTCGTCCACCCCGAACCCGGTGAGCGCCTGGTGCACATAGCGGCCGAAGGGGTCGGCGCCGGTGCGGGTGATGACGGCGCTGCGGCGGCCGAGCCGGGCCGCGGCGACGGCCACATTGGTGGGCGAGCCGCCGAGGAACTTGCCGAAGCTGCTCACCTCGGACAGCGGCACCCCGCTCTGGAGCGGGTAGAGGTCCACGCCCACCCGGCCGATGGTCAGGAGGTCGAGGGGGGCGTGGGCAGAGGTGACCACGGCTCCGTCCGGGTCCCGGTCGGGGGTTTGGTCGGCGTCCCGGTCGGGGGCCCGGTCGGGATCCCCGGGCGCCGCGTCCCCGCCCCCGGGGCCCGCGGCCTCCTCGCCCGCCCCGGATCCCCTGCCGTGCTCGCGCCCCTGGCTCACTCCCGCACTCCCCTTCCGGTTCCCGCTGCCGTGCCCGTTCCCGGTCCCGTCTCTGTTCGTCGCCGTTCCCGTTCCCGTGCTCGTCCCTGGTCGTTCCTGTTGCCGTTCCGCCGGACGATCCGGACGTGCCGTACGCCCCGTACCGCCTCGGCGTCTCGCCTCGGCCGTCCGCTCTCGTCCCACCCGCCCGTCGTCGACCCACTCGCTGTGCACCCCGCCGGAACGCGTACCGCAGCCTCCACCAAAGCACGCCGCCGCACGGGTGTCCTGTCTCCCGTCACACCGGTCTCCTCCGTCACCCGCCGGGTGCCGTGCCAAGCGCCCCGTCCGCGCCCGCCCGCGCCCCGGTCCGGGGCGGCAGGCGCGCTTGACACCCCGCTCGGCGGACGGTGACTCTGGCGGGCATGACGACGCTGTCGCGGATCCGGATCGGTTCGGCCCCCGACTCCTGGGGGGTGTGGTTCCCGGACGACCCCCGGCAGGTGGACTGGCGGCGCTTCCTCGACGAGGTGGCGGCCAGCGGCTACGAGTGGATCGAGCTGGGCCCGTACGGCTATCTGCCGACCGATCCCGTACAGCTCGCCGAGGAGACCGGGAGCCGGGGCCTGAAGGTCTCGGCCGGGACCGTCTTCGCGGGGCTGCACCGCGGGCCCGGGGTCTGGGAGTCGACCTGGGAGCACGTCTCGTCCGTGGCGGCGCTGGCGCAGGCCTCCGGGGCCGGGCACCTGGTCCTCATCCCCTCCTTCTGGCGCGACGACAAGACGGGCGCCGTCCTGGAGGACCGCGAGCTGAGTGCCGAGCAGTGGCGCACCCTGGCCGCGGGCACCGAGCGGCTGGCCCGCGAGGTCCGCGACCGCTACGGGCTGCGCACGGTGGTGCACCCGCACGCCGACACCCATGTGGACACCGAGGAGCACGTCACCCGGCTCCTCGACGCGACCGACCCGGACCTGGTCTCGCTCTGCCTGGACACCGGCCACTACGCCTACTGCGGGGGCGACAGCGTGCGCCTGATCGAGACCTACGGGGAGCGCATCGGCTATCTGCACCTCAAGCAGGTGGACCCGGCGGTCCTCGCCCAAGTGCACGCCGAGGACCTGCCGTTCGGGCCCGCGGTGGGCCGCGGGGTGATGTGCGAGCCGCCCGCGGGCGTGCCCGCGCTCGAACCCGTGCTGCAGGCCGCGCAGTCCCTGGACGTGGACCTCTTCGCCATCGTCGAGCAGGACATGTACCCCTGCGAACCGGACCGTCCGCAGCCGATCGCCCGCCGCACCCGGGAGTTCCTGCGCAGCTGCGGGGCCTGAGCGGGAGCGGCGCCGCCAACTCCCGCCCGTACGCGGGCGGATCGCCGGACCGTACGGGCCGCCGGCCCATGCGTCACCTCTGTCACAAATAGCCGTGACTCGTCACATCCGTCACGCCTACGCGGGTTTTGGGTCACATGCCACCGACAGCGGCTCAGCGACATCACGCTGCGTCGTTGTCCGGGCACAGGCTGAAGATCGCCAGCGCGAGATGCCCGGACTTCTCCGGCGCCCGAACGGGTCGCCGTCCCGGCGCGCGCATTGGAGGTGCACGAATGACGGACCGCAGGCTCTGGTCGTACAAGGAGATCGCTGCACACATCCGCGTACAGCCGGACACGGTGCGCTCCTACCGCAAGCACGGACTGCTGCCGCCACCGGATCAGGTGGAGGGCGGGCGGCCGTACTGGTACGCGGATACGGTGCGCTCCTGGGCCGCCGCCCGGCCCGGCAACCGGGGACGCAGAGCCTGAGCGCCCCGCACAGCCCGCCCTAGCGACCCCGCCCACGCGCCCCGCCGCCGGACTCCGGTGGCGGGGCGCCTCTCTGCGCCGGGGCGGGTCGGCGGGTCGGCGGGTCGGCGGGTCGGCGGGTCGGCGCCAGGGTGCGCGGGGGGCGTGCGGACACGGAGCGCGCGCGGGCGCGTACCGAGCGAATTACCCGGGGGCGAAGTGCGCCGCACGGGCGCTCTCGGCTTGGATTCATACCCCCTAGGGGTATACCGTGGGAAAGGTGGAGAGCCCCCGGACCACCGGGCCGCCTTCGCACGCTATGCCCCCGGCCCCGCACCGGCCGCACGGCCGCACCGGAGCCGCCCGACGACCCGTGGAGAACCCATGACCGCCGCACAGACCGGGACCGCCGCCGAGTCCGCCGCCTCCTGCTGCTCCCCCACCGGCTCCTGCCACGGCGGAGCGGCCGAGGGCGCCGAGGGCACGGGCGGCGTCACCACCGTCTACCAGGTCAGCGGGATGACCTGCGGGCACTGCGAGGGCGCGGTGACCGAGGAGGTCGGCGCACTGCCGGGAGTCACCTCGGTGACGGCCTCCGCCGCCGAGAACCGGGTCACCGTGGTCTCCGCCGCGCCCCTGGACCCGGCGGCGGTACGCGCCGCCGTGGACGAGGCCGGCTACGAGCTGACCGGCACCGCCTGAGCCTGCGCCCGGGGCGCCCCGCCGCCCCGGGCACCTCCCGGCAAACCCGCCGGGGCACCGGGCCGTACCGGCCGGCTGATACCGGTTCCGTACGGCGCGGTCCGCACACGGATTCCGTGGAGCATGACGATGACGAGCACCGCACCCGAAGCACCGCCCGCGGGCGGGGACCGCCCCGCGGGGAAGAGCACGGCCGGGGAGAGCACGGCCGGCAGGAGCGCCGCCGGGGAGGTCGAGCTGACCATCGGCGGGATGACCTGCGCCGCCTGCGCGGCCCGGGTGGAGAAGAAGCTCAACCGGATGGAGGGCGTGCGCGCCACGGTCAACTTCGCCACCGAGAAGGCGAAGGTGGCCTACCCCACGGGGGTGACCGTCACCGAGCTGATCGCCACCGTGGAGCGCACCGGCTACACCGCCGAGCCCCCGCCCCCGCCCGAGCCGGCGCCCGCGGCGGCGCAGGACCCGGCGGCCCCCGCGGCCGAGGCGGACCCCGCGCTGCGTGCGCTGCGCGAGCGGCTCACCGTCTCGGCGCTGCTCTCGCTGCCGGTGGTCCTGCTCTCGATGATCCCGGCGCTGCAGTTCGACAACTGGCAGTGGCTCAGCCTCACGCTGGCCGCGCCGGTGGTGGTCTGGGGCGGATTCGGCTTCCACCGGGCGGCGTTCACCGGGGCCCGGCACGGCGCCGCGACCATGGACACCCTGGTCTCGGTCGGCACCCTCGCGGCCTTCGGCTGGTCGGTGTGGGCGCTGTTCTGGGGGCACGCCGGGATGCCGGGGATGCGGCACGGCTTCGATCTGACGCTCTCCCGCGGGGACGCCGGATCCACCCTCTACCTCGAAGTCGCCGCGGGCGTGGTCACCTTCCTGCTGCTCGGCCGCTATCTGGAGGCCCGCTCCAAGCGCCGGGCCGGTGCCGCCCTGCGCGCGCTGCTCGAACTGGGCGCCAAGGACGTGGCCTTGCTCCGCGAGGGCCGCGAAGTGCGCGTACCGGTGGCGGAGTTGAAGAAGGGCGACCGCTTCGCCGTACGGCCGGGCGAGACCATCGCCACCGACGGCACGGTGGTCGAGGGCAGTTCGGCCGTGGACGCCTCGATGCTCACCGGGGAGTCGGTGCCGGTGGACGTCGCGGTCGGCGACACCGTCACCGGGGCCACCGTCAACGCGAGCGGGCGGCTGGTCGTCGAGGCCACCCGGATCGGCGCCGAGACCCAACTGGCCCGGATGGCGCGGCTGGTGGAGGACGCACAGAACGGCAAGGCGCAGGTGCAGCGGCTCGCGGACCGGATCTCCGGGGTCTTCGTGCCGGTGGTGCTCCTGATCGCCCTGGGCACCCTGCTCGGCTGGCTGCTCGCCACCGGGGAGCCGACGGCCGCCTTCACCGCGGCGGTGGCGGTGCTGATCATCGCCTGCCCCTGCGCGCTGGGCCTCGCCACGCCGACCGCGCTGATGGTGGGCACCGGCCGCGGTGCCCAGCTCGGCATCCTGATCAAGGGCCCGGAGGTCCTGGAGTCCACCCGCCGTGTGGACACCGTCGTCCTCGACAAGACGGGCACGGTGACCACCGGCCGGATGGCGCTGGCGGGGGTGCACCCGGCCGAGGGCACCGGCGCGGACGAGCTGCTGCGGCTCGCGGGGGCCGTGGAGCACGCCTCGGAGCATCCGGTGGCGCGCGCCCTGGCCGCGGGCGCCGCCGAGCGCACCGGGGCGCTGCCGCCCGTCACGGAGTTCGGGAGCCTGGCCGGGCTCGGGGTGCGCGGCACCGTGGAGGGGCACCGCGTACTGGTGGGCCGCCCGGGGCTGCTCGGACAGGAGGGCGTCACGCTGCCGAAGGCCCTGACCGAGGCGGCCGGGCAGGCCGAGCGGGACGGGCGCACCGCGGTGGCCGTCGCCTGGGACGGCGCGGCCCGGGGGCTGCTGACCGTCGCGGACACCGTGAAGGAGACCAGCGCCGAGGCGGTACGGGAGTTGCGCGCTCTCGGCCTGACGCCGGTGCTGCTCACCGGGGACAACCGGGCGGTGGCCGAGTCGGTGGCCCTGGAGGTCGGGATCACCGAGGTGGTCGCCGAGGTGCTGCCCGAGGACAAGGTGGCCGCGGTCCGGCGCCTGAAGGAGGAGGGCCGCACCGTGGCGATGGTCGGCGACGGGGTCAACGACGCCGCCGCGCTCGCCACCGCCGACCTCGGTCTCGCGATGGGAACCGGCACCGACGCGGCCATCGAGGCGAGCGATCTGACCCTGGTCCGCGGGGATCTGCGGGTGGCCGCGCAGGCGATCCGGCTCTCCCGGCGCACCCTGGGCACGATCCGCTCGAATCTCTGCTGGGCCTTCGGTTACAACCTCGCCGCCCTGCCGCTGGCGGCCGCCGGACTGCTGAACCCGATGATCGCAGGAGCAGCCATGGCTTTTTCCTCGGTTTTTGTGGTCAGCAACAGCCTTCGCCTGAGAAACTTCAGGTGACCGGACAGGGAGCGCCGAAAATCGGACAGCTTCCGGCCCGGTTGCCGGCGGCCTCCGGCCGGGCCGGTCACGCTCCTTCCCGAGAACCTTCACGAATTTCGGGACCAGGCGTGCCCATCTGGTCAACGGAACGCTAGGCTGGATACAGCCCTTCACAGATCCTGCTCAACTTCCTTACTGTTGAGTCGCGATCACCGCTCGGCGCTCGCGCAGTTGTAAAGAAGCTGTGCGAGAGACGTAGATCACACCGTGGACTACGTAACCATCGGCGGGGGTTGTGAGTCTTAGAGGGTGATGGCGGAAGTGTCTTGGGGGACGCGTCCGGCATCGGGGAGGTGTCTTGGGGGACGCCTCCTGGTTCGACAGCGTGGCCGGGACACGTACACGGAGAGCTTTGAGCGGCCCTCCCGTCCGTACGGGTCCCGGCACACCGCACCACCGCAGCAGGCGCTGCACCCAGAGCGCCCGTCCGGATCCCGTGGGGGGAATCCGTTCGGGACAGCGCCCGGCCGGATCCCGTGGGGGGAATCCGAATCCGGGACATGGAAAGCGCCCCGATCGCCGGCCCGTGGGGGGACTGGTGACGGGGCGCTTTTCCGCGTTCTGTGCCGTGCGGCGCCGTGTTCTGTGCCGTGCCGTGCTGTGTTCTCTGCCGTGCGGTGCTGTGCGTGTGCCGCCGTGGTCCCGGCGCGGAGCGGACGTCCGGTGGACGCCCTTCCTGCGCCGGGCGGGCGGTGCGGGGTGGTGCGGGGGTGCGGTGCGGCTCAGCGCTGCTCGACCGGGACGAAGTCCCGCTCGACCACGCCGGTGTAGATCTGCCGGGGACGGCCGATGCGCGATCCCGGCTCCTTGATCATCTCGTGCCACTGGGAGATCCAGCCCGGGAGGCGGCCCAGTGCGAAGAGCACCGTGAACATCTCGGTCGGGAAGCCCATGGCCCGGTAGATCAGGCCGGTGTAGAAGTCGACGTTCGGGTAGAGCTTGCGCTCGACGAAGTAGTCGTCGGCCAGCGCGTGCTCCTCCAGCTTGAGCGCGATGTCGAGCAGCTCGTCGCTCTTGCCGAGCGCCGAGAGGACGTCGTGCGCCGCGGACTTGATGATCTTCGCCCGGGGGTCGAAGTTCTTGTAGACGCGGTGCCCGAAGCCCATGAGCTTCACGCCGTCTTCCTTGTTCTTCACCTTGCGGATGAAGGTGTCGACGTCGCTGCCGGACTGCTTGATGCCTTCCAGCATCTCCAGGACCGACTGGTTGGCGCCGCCGTGCAGCGGGCCCCACAGCGCGGAGATGCCGGCCGAGATCGAGGCGAACATGTTCGCCTGCGAGGAGCCGACCAGGCGCACGGTGGAGGTCGAGCAGTTCTGCTCGTGGTCCGCGTGCAGGATCAGGAGCTTGTCGAGCGCCGAGACCACGACCGGGTCCAGCTCGTACTCGGCGGCCGGCACCGAGAAGGTCATGCGCAGGAAGTTCTCGACGTAGCCGAGGTCGTTGCGCGGGTAGACGACCGGGTGGCCGATCGACTTCTTGTACGCGTACGCGGCGATCGTCGGGAGCTTGGCGAGCAGCCGGATCGTCGAGAGGTGCCGCTGCTTCTCGTCGAAGGGGTTGTGGCTGTCCTGGTAGAAGGTGGACAGCGCGCTGACCACCGAGGACAGCATCGCCATCGGGTGGGCGTCCCGCGGGAAGCCGTCGTAGAAGCGCTTGACGTCCTCGTGCAGCAGGGTGTGCTGGGTGATCTCGTTGCGGAAGGTGGCGAGTTCGTCGACCGTCGGCAGTTCGCCGTTGATCAGGAGGTACGCCACCTCCAGGAAGGTGGAACCCTCGGCGAGCTGCTCGATCGGGTAGCCCCGGTAGCGCAGGATGCCCTGCTCGCCGTCGAGATAGGTGATGGCGGACTTGTACGCGGCCGTGTTCCCGTAGCCGCTGTCCAGGGTGACCAGGCCGGTCTGGGCGCGGAGCTTGCCGATGTCGAAGCCCTTGTCGCCGACGGTGCTGTCGACCACCGGGTAGCTGTACTCATCGTCGCCGTACCGGACTACTACCGCGCCGTTGTTCTGGGTGTTGTCGCTCACGTCTTCCCTCACCGACGTAGTGCCTCATCTTCGAGGTGCCCTGACTGTCTCTACCCTCCCCCATTTGGCTCAGGAGAGTGCACTCGGGGTCGACCATTAGGCCTATCCGCGGCACTGAGTGCCGCGCAACCTGCTCATCCTGCCCGTCTTCGCCCCGGTTCCGGAAGAGCAGTGTGACCTTTCCTACTCGTTTGATCGATCAAAATTTTCGCACGGGGGCGGGGAGGCGGCAGGACAGGGGCCGCGCGGACCCGCCCCCGGCCGACGGATTGGCCTGCTCCGGGCCGGGTCGGGGCGCCTCCGGACCTCGTCCGGGGCTCCTCGGACACCGCCCCGGCACCGCCTCAGCGCGGCGCGGCGGCGGACGTGGCGGCCCCGGAGAGCCGGAAGTCGAGGGCGGTGCAGCGGCGGCCCGCCGAGAGGGTGCGCACGGCCTGCCCGAGCGCCCGGCGGGAGCCGACCAGGACGACGAGCTTCTTGGCGCGGGTGACCGCCGTGTAGAGCAGATTGCGCTGGAGCATCATCCAGGCGCTCATGGTGACCGGGATGACGACGGCCGGGTACTCGCTGCCCTGGGAGCGGTGGATGGTGACCGCGTAGGCGTGGGACAGCTCGTCGAGTTCGTCGAAGTCGTAGGGCACCTCCTCGTCCTCGTCGGTGCGTACGGTCAGCCGCTGGTCCTCGGTGCTGAGCGAGGTGACCACGCCGACGGTGCCGTTGAAGACGCCGTTGGCGCCCTTCTCGTAGTTGTTGCGGATCTGGGTGACCTTGTCGCCGACCCGGAAGACCCGGCCGCCGAAGCGCTTCTCCGGCAGGTCCGGGCGGGCGGGCGTGATCGCCTGCTGGAGCAGGCCGTTGAGGGTGCCCGCGCCCGCCGGGCCGCGGTGCATGGGCGCGAGGACCTGGATGTCGCGCCGCGGGTCGAGGCCGAAGCGGGCCGGGACGCGGCGGGCGGCGACGTCCACGGTGAGCCGGCCCGCCTCCTCGGTGTCGTCCTCGACGAAGAGGAAGAAGTCGTCCAGGCCCGAAGTCAGCGGCGGCGTACCGGAGTTGATGCGGTGCGCGTTGGTCACCACGCCGGACTGCTGCGCCTGCCGGAAGATCCGGGTCAGCCGCACCGCGGGCACCGGGCTGCCGGGCGCCAGCAGATCGCGCAGCACCTCGCCCGCGCCGACGCTCGGCAGCTGGTCCACATCACCGACGAAGAGCAGGTGCGCGCCCGGCGGCACCGCCTTGACCAGCTTGTTGGCGAGCAGCAGATCCAGCATGGAGGCCTCGTCGACCACCACCAGATCGGCGTCGAGCGGCCGGTCCCTGTCGTACGCGGCGTCCCCGCCCGGCTTGAGTTCGAGCAGCCGGTGCACGGTGGAGGCCTCGGCGCCGGTCAGTTCGGCGAGGCGCTTGGCGGCCCGGCCGGTGGGCGCGGCGAGGACCACCTTGGCCTGCTTGGCGCGGGCCAGCTCCACCACCGAGCGCACCGTGAAGGACTTGCCGCAGCCGGGTCCGCCGGTCAGCACCGCCACCCGCCGGGTGAGCGCGAGGCGCACCGCTTCCCGCTGCTCCGGGGCGAGTTCGGTGCCGGTACGGGTGGCGAGCCAGCCGAGCGCCTTGTCCCAGTCGACCTCCGCGAAGGCGGGCAGCCGCTCCTGCTCGGTGCGCAGCAGCCGCAACACCTGGGCGGACAGGGAGAGTTCGGCGCGGTGGAAGGGCACCAGATAAACCGCGGTGACCTCCTCGCCGCCCTCGGGTCCCGGCACCCGCTCGCGGACCACGCCTTCGTCCTGGGCGGCGAGCCGGTCCAGGCACTCGATGACCAGCTGGCTGTCCACCTGGAGCAACTTGACGGCGTCGCTGAGGAGTTGCTCCTCGGGCAGGAAGCAGTGGCCCTGGTCGGTGGACTGGGACAGGGCGTACTGGATGCCCGCCATCACCCGCTCCGGGCTGTCGTGCGGGATGCCGACGGACTGGGCGATGCGGTCGGCGGTGAGGAAGCCGATGCCCCAGACGTCGGCGGCGAGCCGGTAGGGCTGGTGGCGCACCACGTCGATGGAGGAGTCGCCGTACTTCTTGTAGATGCGCACCGCGATGGAGGTGGAGACGCCGACGCCCTGGAGGAAGATCATCACCTCCTTGATCGCCTTCTGCTCCTCCCAGGCCGCGCCGATCAGCTTGGTGCGCTTGGGGCCGAGCCCGGGCACCTCGACCAGGCGGCCCGGCTCCTCCTCGATGATGTCGAGGGTCTTCAGGCCGAAGTGCTCGGTGATCCGGTCGGCGATCCGCGGGCCGATCCCCTTGATCAGGCCGGAGCCGAGATAGCGCCGGATGCCCTGGATGGTCGCGGGCAGCACGGTGGTGTAGTTCTCCACGGTGAACTGCTTGCCGTACTGCGGGTGCGAGCCCCAGCGGCCCTCCATCCGCAGCGACTCCCCCGGCTGCGCGCCGAGCAGCGAGCCGACGACGGTCAGCAGGTCCCCCGCGCCGCGGCCGGTGTCGACGCGGGCGACCGTGTAGCCGTTGTCCTCATTGGCGTACGTGATCCGTTCGAGGACGCCCTCGACCACCGAAAGACCGGACATGCCCCGACGCTACCGCCTGCCGCCGACAGCGGGCGGGGCGCCGGGGCACCGGCCGGGCGACCGGCCCGCTCAGCCCTTGCCGAAGCCGATCAGGAAGCCCTCGTCGGCCGGGGCGAAGAGCCGCCCCTTGGCGGTGGCGATGCCCGGCACCGTCCAGCCGCTCCAGTCCGACTCGGCCCAGACCGGCTCCTGCGGGTGCGGGGCGGGCCACAGCCGGTACGACCACACCTTGCGGCCGGACTTGGCGTCCAGGACCACCAACTGCCCGTCGGCGTCGGCCACATAGACCTGGTTCTTCGCGACCAGGCGCACGGTGGCCGCCGCGACCGGACTGGTGTACGTCCAGGCCGTCTTGTACGTGGCGGTGTCCAGCGCCTTCACCTTGCCGCGGTAGGCGACGTAGGCGCGGCCGGGGCCGAAGGCGGGGGTGGCGTCGGCGGGCAGCGAGCGCAGCGCCCGGCCGGTCTTCTCCTCGAAGGCGGTCGTCTTCTCGGCCTGGTAGGTGCTGCTGCGCAGCCACAGGGCGCCGTCGCCGAGCACGCCCGGGTTGCCGCCCGGCCCGGAGACGTCGGGGACCTCCATGCGGCGGATCTCCTTGCCGGTCTTGCGGTCCAGGAGCTGGTAGGCGATGTCGTCGAAGCCGATCCAGACCCCGGTGGCGTCCACGGCGACATTGGTGAAGCCGTTCTCCGCGAGCGGCGCCCGCCACAACTCGGCGCCGTCCGTGGCCCGCAGCGCGATCGCCCGGCCGCGGCCGTCGTGGGTGTAGAGCACGCCGTCGTACCAGGTCGGCGGGAACTGGCAGTAGCCGTTGCCGAGTTCGGCCCGCCACCGCTGCTTGCCGGTGGCCGGGTCCCAGGCGGTCACCTCGGCATCGGAGGTCTGGGTGTAGAGCAGTCCGCCGCCGTAGGTGACGGTGGCGTTCGGCCGGAAGGTGAGGAACTTCTGCGGCCACAGGTCCTTGCCGGTGGCGGCGTCGAGCCCGACCAGCTCCATCCGGGGGCCGCCCTCGTCCCCCCGGTCGGCGTTGACCACGGCGAAGACCCGGTTCCCGACGGCCACCGGAGCCGAGACCACCTGCCCGAAGTCGCGCGCCCACAGCTTCTTGTACGGCGCCGCGGCGGTGGCCCCCGGCACCGCGCTGTCACCCCGGGCGGTGGCCCGGTAGCCGAGGGTCGCGTCCTGCAGTTCGGCGGCGGTGGCCGCCGAGCCCGGCTCCGGTGCCGCCGCCTGCGGGCTCGCGGTCACCGCCGTCGCGAGCGCGGCGACCGCGGTCACCAGGCCGAGTCTCGCGCGCAGTCGGCTGGTTGAGATCATCAGGGAAACCCCCCACGGGTATCTGCGGATACGGAAGAGAAAGCGGTTCCACCGGTGGGCGGAACCGCGCCGGAGGACCGGCAGGAAGCCCGGTACCCCGATTCCGGCGGGTGATCCGCACCTCGCCCACACCTTTTCTCCGCACTTTCGCCCCGGCTGCCCGGTCCGCGGCACCGGGCGCCGGTCCGGGCGGCAGGTCGCCGCCCGGATTCCCGGCCCCTTCCGGGAGGTCCCCCGCGGGGCGGGATCCTGCGACACTGGTGCACAGGGGGCCGATGGGCCGCCGGTGACGGTGACGGACGGTGAAGGACGGCGAGATGAGCGTGACCCTGGCGGACGTGGCGGCCCGTGCGCAGGTTTCCCCGGCCACCGTCTCCCGGGTGCTGAACGGCAACTACCCGGTGGCGGGCCCCACTCGGGAGCGGGTGCTGCGCGCGGTGGCCGACCTCGACTACGTACTGAACGGGCCCGCGAGCGCGCTCGCCGCGGCCACCTCCGACCTGGTGGGCATCCTGGTCGCCGACATCGCCGACCCCTTCTTCGGGATGATCGCGGCGGCCGTGCAGTCGCAGATCGGGGCGAGCGGCGGCCGCGCGGGCGGCGAACGGCTCGCGGTGGTCTGCGCGACCGGCGGCGCCCACGAGCGCGAGCTGACCTATCTCACCCTGCTCCAGCGCCAGCGGGCCGCGGCCGTGGTCCTCACCGGCAGCGCCGACGAGAACCCGGAGCACACCGAGGCGGTCGCGGCCAAGGTGCGGCGCCTGGAGGAGTCCGGCACCCGGGTGGTGCTCTGCGGCAGGCCGCCGCTGACCGGCACCGAGTCCACCGCGCTGCCCTTCGACAACCGGGCCGGGTCCCGCCTGCTCGCCGAGCACCTGCTCGCCCTCGGGCACCGCCGCATCGGCTACCTCGCCGGTCCCGAGGGGCGCACCACCACCCGGCACCGGCTGGAGGGCCACCGCGAGGCGCTGGCCGCCTACGGGCTCCCGGACCCGGAGCCGCTCAGCGTGCACGCCCTCTACGAGCGCGGCGCCGGATACACCGCCACCCGTGAACTCCTCGCCCGTGAACCGGACTTGACGGCCGTCGCGGCGGCCAACGACAGCCTCGCGCTCGGCGCCTGCGCCGCCCTGCGGGACGCCGGTCTCGCGGTGCCCGGCGATGTCTCGGTCACCGGCTTCGACGACCTGCCCTTCAGCGCGGACGCGGTGCCCTCGCTGACCACGATCCATCTGCCGCTCACCGAGGCGGGTGCCCGCGCGGGCCGGATCGCCCTCGGCATGGAGGCCCGCCCCGGCGAGGTGCTCCCGGTGGAGGGCACCCTGACGGTCCGGGACTCCACGGGTCCGGTACGGGAGCGGGCGGCGGCCCGGGGCTGAGGGCGCCCGGCGCGGGTCCGCGAGGCGGCGCCCGGGGAGCGGCGGCCGGTGGGCGATCCTGGAGTCCCGCAATCCGAGGAGCACAGTGAACAGTCCTCGCTTCGCCTTCTCCACGCTCGGCGTGCCGGGCATGGACCTGCAGACGGTACTCGGCCTCGCCACCACCCACGGCTACCAGGGCGTGGAGCTGC
Source organism: Streptomyces physcomitrii (assembly GCF_012273655.1). GTDB lineage: Bacteria > Actinomycetota > Actinomycetes > Streptomycetales > Streptomycetaceae > Streptomyces > Streptomyces physcomitrii. The sequence continues at coordinate 44,998 of NZ_JAAWWP010000002.1, forward strand.
GCGCGCACCCGGAGGAACCGGTCCACCCCGGCCTGGACACCGGCCGACGCGCCGCCGTGGCAAGGGAGTTCAGGGACGCCGGGGTGGTCGTCAGCGCCGTGGCGGGCTATCCGCAGGTGGCGGCGCCCGGCCCGGACGAGCCGGTGCTCGCCGAGATCCGCGCGCTGGCCCGGCTCGCCCACGACCTCGGCTCCGGCTGTGTCCGGGTCTTCCCCGGCGGCGGTACGGCCCCCGGCGCGGAGGCCGACGCGGCGGCGGTACGGCGGCTCGCGGCGGCAGCCCGGGAGACGGCACCGCTCGGCGTACGCGTCCTCCTGGAGACCCATGACTCGCACCGCCGGGCGGCGGACGTGGCCCGGGTCCTCGCGGCCGTCCGCGAGCGGGAGCCCGGCAGCGAGGCGGGCGCCGGACCGCTCTGGGACCTGATGCACACCTGGCTCGGCGGCGAGAGCCCCGCGCAGAGCCTGGCCGCCTTCGGCGCGGTGCCCCACTACGTCCAGGTCAAGGACATCGCCTCGGCCGAGGACACCACCCCGCTGCCGCTGGGCGCCGGGGTGCTGCCGCTGCGCGAGGCCCTGCGCGCGCTCGGCGGCCACCGCTACGGCGGCTGGCTGTGCTGGGAGTACGAGAAGCGCTGGTACGAGGAGGCGGCGCCGCTCGGCCCGCTCCTCGCGGCGGGGCGGGCCCGGCTCGACACCCTGCTCTCGGCCGGAACCGGCGACTGAGCTGCCGCTTTCCCGCCGGGGGCGCCCCGGCCCCGGGCCGGAGGCGGGCGCCGAACGGGCCCCGGACGGCGGCGAACGGGCTCCCGCCATCCGCGCCGGAGACGTCCGGATCCCTTGACTGGCAGAAATTTTCGGGCTATCCGTGCTCCACGGAAGTTTCCTTCAACCAGTCCGCGACCCGTCCCGAACCATCCGCCTGCCGCCCTCCGTTCCCGCAACCGGCAACGGAAGCACGGACGTTGCCGGGCGAGTGCGCCCCGCGCCCGCCCCCGTACCCGGCCGTCGGCGACACCGCCAGCTAAGGAGCGCACGTGCACGACCGAGACCCCGGCACCACCAGACGGACCCTGCTGACCGCCACCGCGGGCAGCGCCGCCGCGCTCACCGTCGGCGGCGCCCTCTCCCCCGCCGCGGCCGCCGCCACCCCCGGCAAGGGCCACGACGACCGCGCGCTGCGCCGGCTGCTGTCCCGGATGAGCCTGGAGCAGAAGGTCGGCCAGCTCTTCGTGATGCGGGTCTACGGGCACTCCGCGACCGCCCCGGACCAGGCCGACATCGACGCCAACCTCAAGGAGATCGGCGTCCGCACCGCCGCCGAGCTGATCAGCACGTACCACGTCGGCGGCATCATCTACTTCACCTGGGCGCACAACACCCGCGACCCGCACCAGATCGCCGCGCTGTCCAACGGCATCCAGAAGGCCGGGCTCTCCCGGCCCGGCGGGCTGCCGCTGCTGATCTCCACCGACCAGGAGCACGGCATCGTCTGCCGGATCGGCAAGCCCGCGACCCTGCTGCCGGGCGCGATGGCGCTCGGGGCGAGCGGTTCGCGCTCCGGCGCGCGCGCCGCCGCGCGTATCGCGGGCGCCGAACTGCGCGCGCTCGGCGTACGCCAGAACTACGCGCCGGACGCCGACGTCAACGTCAACCCGGCCAACCCGGTCATCGGGGTCCGCTCCTTCGGCTCCGAGCCGAAGGCGGTCGCGGGTCTGGTCGCCGCGCAGGTCAAGGGCTACCAGGGCGCCGGGGTCGCCTCCACCGCCAAGCACTTCCCGGGCCACGGCGACACCGAGACCGACAGCCACTACGGCTTCCCGGTCATCGAGCACAGCCTGGCCGAGTGGAACACCCTGGACGCGCCGCCGTTCAAGGCGGCCATCGCGGCGGGCATCGACTCGGTGATGACCGCGCACATCATGGTCCCCGCGCTCGACCCCTCCGAGGACCCGGCGACCCTCTCCCGGCCGATCCTCACCGGCATCCTGCGCGAACAGCTCGGCTACGACGGGGTGGTGGTCACCGACTCCCTCGGCATGGAGGGCGTGCGCACCAAGTACGGCGACGACCGCGTCCCGGTGCTCGCCCTCAAGGCGGGCGTGGACCAGCTGCTCAACCCGCCGGACCTCAAGGTCGCCTGGAACGCGGTCCTGAAGGCCGTGCGCGAGGGCGAGTTGACCGAGGCGCGGCTCGACGAGTCGATCCTGCGGATCCTGCGCCTGAAGGCGAAGCTGGGGCTCTTCCACGACCCGTATGTGAGCCGGCGCGAGGTGGACGAGGTGGTGGGCCGCCGCTCGCACCTCGCGGAGGCGGACCGCCTCGCGGAGTCCACCACCACCCTCCTTGTCAACAAGGGGCGGCTGCTCCCGCTGAGCCGCCGGAGCCGGCGGAAGATCCTGGTGGCCGGCGCCGACCCGGCCTCGCCGACCGGCACCACCGGGCCGCCGACCACCGTGCTCGCCCGCGAGCTGAGCGGCCTCGGCTTCACCGCCGACTCGCTGCCCACCGGCACCGAGCCCACCAAGGCCCAGATCGACGCGGCGGTGGCCGCGGCCGAGGGCAAGGACGCGGTGGTGGTCACCACCTACAACGTCACGGCCACCGGCGGCCAGCGCAAGCTGGTGGACGCGCTCGCGGCGACCGGGGTCCCGGTGATCGCGGTGGCGGTGCGCAACCCGTACGACGTGGCCCAACTGCCGGGCGCCGACGCGGTGGTGGCCGCGTACTCCTGGACCGATGTGGAGGTCAGGGCCGCCGCCCGGGTGCTCGCGGGCCGCGTGGCGCCCGAGGGCCGGCTGCCGGTGCCGGTGCGCCGGGCGGACGACCCCACGAAGGAGCTGTATCCGGTGGGGTACGGCCTCTCGTACTGAGACGCGGTACGCCTGCCCCGTAGGGAGACCTGGGAGGCGATACGTCCCCTGCGGATCCTAAAAACACAGCGCGCCGGAGACACAGGGCGCCGGGGGCGCGGAGTATGTACTCCGCGCCCCCGGCGCGTGTCTGTCGGGGCGGGGTACGCCCCTGGCCGCGGGCTCAGTGGCCGAAGGCGTCCTTGGCCTTCTCCTTGGCCTGGCGCAGATCGCCCTTGGACTGCTCGGCGCGGCCCTCGGCGGTCATCCGCTCGTTCCCGACCGTCCGGCCGAGGGTCTCCTTGAGCTTGCCCTTGAGCTGCTCGGTCTTCGCCTGGTTCTTTTCCTCGGCGGCCATCTCACTCAACTCCCGTACCTGTTCGGCAATGCGGTGCGCGGGCATCCGGCGCGCCCTGGTCATCCGGTGACCCGGAATTTCCCCGGGGTGCGCCTCGGTCCGTACCACTCGCCTGTCCGGCACTCCCCGGCGTAAACAAGAAAAATCTCCGCGCTGCTGGCGATGATGCTTTCCCCGCTCCTTCTTCCGGCCCTTGACCTCGCCTTTCGGGGTTCTCCCCGGATCGCGCGACCGGTCCCTGAATGACTCCCGTACGAGAGGGCACACGGGCTGCCGAGAGGAGCGGATCTGCCCCTCTCCGGTATTCCCGCATTCCGGGAAATGCCGCGCACGAAGAGCGAGAACGCCACGAGAAAGCCAAGGGAGAACCCTCATGAGTGAGTACCTCTGGAACTACCAGCCGACTTCGGGTCACACCCCGGACGCCGATCTGACGGGTTACCGGGTCGAGGCGCTCGACGGGCACATCGGAAAGGTGGACAAGCACTCCGACGAGGTGGGCGCGCAGTATCTCGTCGTCGACACCGGGGTGTGGATCTTCGGGAAGACGGTGCTGCTTCCGGCCGGGACCGTGGACCGGGTGGACCACGACGAGCGGAACATCCACGTCTCGCGTACCAAGGACGAGATCAAGGCGGCCCCCGAGTTCGACAAGGAGAAGCATCTCGGCGACCCCGCTTACCGGGACCAGCTCGGCGGCCACTACGGCTCCGGGCACTGAGCGGGGCGGGCGGCCGGGTCAGCTCCGCGGGGTCTCGGTCCCGGACTGCTCGCCCGGCATGGTCCGGTGGAGTTCGACGGTGAACTGGGCGCCGGTGAGCAGCGCCAGATTGGCCATCCACAGCCAGATCAGGAAGACGATGACCCCGGCGAGGGAGCCGTACAGGCGGCTGTAGGTGTCCAGACCGGTGGCGTAGAGGCTGAAGGCGGCCGAGGCGACCAGCCACAGGACCCCGGCGAGCAGGCCGCCCGGCAGGGTCCGGCGGACGCCCCGGCGCTGCTTGGGCGCGCTGCGGAAGAGGATCAGCACCAGCAGGACGACCAGGCAGACCAGGAGCGGCCAGCGCAGCAGGGACCAGACGGTGGCGCCGGTGTCCCCGAAGCCCAGGTGGCGACTGAGCACCGAGGCCAGCGGGCCGCCGACCACAAGCACCACCGCGCTGCTGAGCAGCAGCAGGAGCAGGGCGAGCGCGGTGAGCACCAGGCGGTGCGCGCGGCCGAGCGGGGTGCGGTGGTCCTCGATGCCGTGCATGGCGTGCAGGGCGCGCCGGAAGACGGCGAGGTAGCTGGAGGAGGACCACAGGGCGCTGGCGAAACCGGCGATGACGACGGTCACCGCGGCCGAGCGCTCCTGGGCGGTCTGTTCGAGGGTCTCGTTCAGGGTCCGCCCGGACTCGGCGGGCGCCCAGCGGGTGACGTCCGCGATCAGCGTCTCGGTGGCGGTGTCACTGAAGAGCCCGATCAGCGAGACGGTGGTCAGCAGCGCGGGCAGCAGGGCGAGCACGGTGTAGTACGTCAGGGCCGCCGCGTGGTCGGAGACGTCGTCGTTCCACATCCGGACCGGGACGCGGCGCAGCGCGGTGCGGGCGCGGGCCCAGTCGCCGGGCCGGAAGGGCGAGAGCGGACGGGACGCGGCGGATGCCGGGCGGGTGTCCGGCTCCGCCGGGGTGTGAGGGCTCATGTCTCTCCGCGGGTGACGGTGCCGCCCATGGTGCGGCGGGCACGGTGACGCACGGGTACCCGCAAACGGCGGGGTTCAGCGCTCCGGGACGCGATCGGTACGCGAAGGCGGGACGAAGGGCGGGTGTCCGGAGGCGGGACACGCGGTGCCGGGAGGCGGGACACGCGGCGCGGGAAGGCAGAAAGCGCGGCGCGGGAAGGCGGCACGCGCGGCGCGGGAAGGCGGCACGCGCGGCGCGGGAAGGCGGCACGCGCGGGTGGAGGCGCGGGCGCGTGGGTGAGGTGCGCGCCGGTGCACGCGCGGGCGCCCGCGCCGGAGTACGGCTGCGGGCGCCCGCCCGGCCGCTGTCCGTCAGGGACGGCGGCCGGGTGGTGTGCCTCCCCGTGGATCAGGGACGCAGACCGTGGTGCTGCTCGACCTCGTGGCGGTCCAGCTTGGCGTCAAAGCGCGCCAGCGGCTTCGCCTTCTTCGGGTCCTTCTCCACGGCCGAGGGGGCGACGCCCGCCCAGTCGAGGATGCGCGCGGTGGCCTTCGCCTTCTCGTCGGCGACCAGGCCCGCGACATTGGCGCCGTGGTTGGCGCCGGGCGCGGTGAACACGTAGGTGTCCTTGGTGCCGTGGCCCGGGCGGAAGCGCTCGGAGCCCCAGGGGTCGTTCTCGCCGTAGACCCACATCATCGAACGGGCCTTGTGGCGCACCCAGTTGTCGACCTTGCTCATCGCGGTGCGGTCGAACTTCATCGGGATGTCGCGCGGCACGAAGTTCCGCGGCGGCTGGTAGCCGTAGCGGGACAGGTCGGCGACGTGCGGCAGCTTGATGTCGGGCGAGCCCAGCTGCGTACCCGCCTGGTAGTAGTACGGCGTGTAGGGCTCCAGGCCCTGGTCGCTGTAGGAGCTCCAGCCGCCGACCTCGTCGATGTAGTCGAAGAGGGCCTGGTCGGTCACCGTCTTGGCGTCGGGGGCCTGGTCGCAGTCCGAGAGCAGCGAGTACTGCCAGAAGCCCCAGACCAGGTCGAGGACGACGCCCTCGAAGGCCTTGTCGAGGGTGCCGATGGTCTTGAAGGTGTACTTGTTCTTCTCCGCGTAGGCGGCGTACAGCTTCTCCAGCGGCTCACGGCGGACCAGGGCCTCGCGCTGCACGGCGTTCAGGCGGTCGCGGCACTCCTTGGTGCCGACCTTCTCGAAGAACTCGTCGTAGCGCGAGTCCTCGTCGTTCTTCACGTCGTTGGGGGCCACGTAGGCGACGACGCCGTCCATGTCCTTGGGGTAGAAGCGCTCGAAGTAGGTGGCGGTCATGCCGCCCTTGGAGCCGCCGGTCGCCAGCCAGTTCTTGCCGTAGATCGGCTTGAGCGCCTTGTAGATGCGGTGCTGGTCGCTCGCGGCCTGCCAGATGTCGAGCTTGGACCAGTCGGCGGGCTTGGGGCGCGAGGGAGTGAAGAAGCGGTACTCCATCGACACCTGGTTGCCGTCGACGATCTGCGTCGGCTCGCTGCGGCTCGGCGTCGTGGAGACGTTGTAGCCGCTGGTGAAGAAGACGCTCGGGCGGTTGGTGTCCTTGTGCAGCACGGTGATGCGCTGTTTGAAGGTGCCCTTGGACGGGTGCCGGTGGTCGACCGGCTGGGTGTAGTTGAGGACGAAGTAGCGGTAGCCGTCGTACGGCTTCTCCTCAACCAGGCTCATCCCCTTGACGGCGAGGAGCCGGTCCTTGATGTCGTCGGGCTCCGGCTTCGCGGCGGCGGTGGCCGCCGGCACCGTGCCCGCGGCGCCTATCAGCACCGCGAGCGAGAGAACCCATCTGAGTGCCTTGCGCATGCACCCTCCTGTGTAGACACACGTGTGCCCGGAACCTAGCGAAGCCGGGGGCGTGGCACCAGGGGTTGCCGGGACCTGTGGTGCTTCGCCGGGCAGCCGTGGGCCCGCTGTTACACGACGGACGGATACGGAGGGGGCGGGCGGGGGCGTTGGGCCGTGCAGGTGGCGGGGGCGGGAGGCGGACGGGCTCGCGGTGGCAGCAGGAAGCCGCCCGGGCTCAGGGCAACCGCAGCGGCAGCCCCGCTAGCAGAGGATCCACCCCGAACTGACCGACTTGTTCCCTATCTTCCCGCGCACCCAGACGCAGCGGTGTCCCGCGTGCACCTTGACCGGGCCCGCGTGGTACTTGAAGGTGCCCTTGTCCGCGACCGCCGCGCTGCCGCGGGCCTGCACGGTCACCGACATCGCCTGCGGGGTCCCGGCCCTGTCGGCGACGGCGACCGCGCAGACATAGCCCTTGTCGCGGTAGACGCGGACCTCTCCGGTGCGGAAGTGGAGGGTGCGGGCCTTGCGGCCGTTGCACAGTTCGGCGGCGTCGGCGGAGTGCAGCCCGGGCCCGAGGAGCGCGACGAGGCCGCTCGCACCGAGCACCGTGGCGATCACGACGGGGCCGCGCAGCCGCCGTCGGCGGTGCGTTCCCTTGCTGCTCACTTCTGGATCCCCTCCCCGCCGCTTGCGCCACAGCGTACTGGTGTACGGACGCCGTACGGCAGACCGCGGTTCCCGGCCACGGCCGGGAACCGCCCTGCGGAGGCCGCCCCCAGGGGGCCCCGGCGCGGGTCAGCCGGCCGCCTCCACCTCCACCGGTTCGCCGATGAAGGTGCGCCACAGCTCCGCGTACCGGCCGTTCCGGGCGAGGAGTTGGTCGTGGGTGCCGTCCTCGGCGACCCGGCCGCGGTCCATCACGACGACCCGGTCGGCGCGGGCCGCGGTGCTCAGCCGGTGCGCGACGACCAGCGTGGTGCGCCTGCCGGTCAGCCGCTCCGTGGCCTGATTCACCAGGGCCTCGGTCGCCAGGTCCAGGGCGGCGGTCGCCTCGTCGAGGAGCAGGATGTCGGGGTCGACCAGTTCCGCCCTGGCCAGCGCGATGAGCTGGCGCTGACCGGCGGAGAGGTTGCGGCCGCGTTCGCTGACCTCGTGCAGATAGCCGCCGTCGAGGGTGGCGATCATCTCGTGCGCCCCGACCGCCCGGGCCGCCGCCTCCACCTCGGCGTCACCCGCCTCCGGCCGCCCGTAGGCGATCGCGTCGCGCACGGTCCCCGGGAAGAGGTACGACTCCTGCGGGACGACGCCGAGGCGGTGCCGGTAGGAGGTGCGGTCCAGGCTGCGCAGGTCGGCGCCGTCGACGGTGAGGCGCCCGCCGGTGGGGTCGTAGAACCGTGCGACCAGCTTCACCAGGGTGGACTTGCCCGCGCCGGTCTCGCCGACGAAGGCGACCGTCTGCCCCGCCGGAATGCGCAAGTCGACGCCGCGGAGCGCCTCTTCCTCCCCGGAGTAGGCGAAGTCCACGTTCTCGAAGGCGAGTTCACCGCGCAGCGAGAGCACTTCCTGCGCCTGGGCGGCCTCCCCGGTGGAGGCCGGTTCGCGCAGCAGCTCCTGGATACGGCGCAGCGAGACGCTGGCCTGCTGGTAGCCGTCGAAGACCTGCGAGAGCTGCTGGACGGGGGCGAAGAAGAGGTCGATGTAGAGCAGGTAGGCCACCAACGCCCCGGTGGTCAGGGTCTGTTCGTCGATCCGGCCCGCTCCGACGATGATGACCGCCACCGCCGCGGCCGCCGAGAGCAGCTGGACGAAGGGGAAGTACACCGAGATCAGCCACTGGCCGCGGACCCGGGCCTCGCGGTAGGAGCGGCTGTGCGCGGCGAACTTCTCCCGGCCGTCGGCCTCCCGCCCGAAGGCCTGCACGATGCGCAGACCGGCGACCGACTCCTGGAGTTCGGAGTTGACCACCGAGACGCGCTCACGGGCCGACTCGTAGGCGGCCACGCTCTTCTTGCGGAAGACGTACGTGCACACGATCAGCGGCGGCAGCGTCGCGAAGACCACGAAGGCGAGCTGCACATCGATGACCACCAGGGTGACCATGATGCCGAAGAAGGTGACCAGGGAGACGAAGGCGGTGACCAGACCGGTCTGCAGGAAGGTGGACAGGGCGTCCACGTCGGTGGTCATCCGAGTCATGATCCGGCCGCTCAACTCGCGTTCGTAGTAGTCGAGTCCGAGCCGCTGGAGCTGCGCGAAGATCTTCAGCCGCAGCGCGTAGAGAATCCGTTCGCCGGTACGTCCGGTCACCCGGGTCTCGCCGGTCTGGGCCGCCCACTGGGTGCCCACCGCGAGCAGGCCGAAGGCGGAGGCCGTCCACACCGCCCCGAGGGCAAGGGCGTTGACGCCCTCGTCGATGCCGTGCCGGATCAGCACCGGGAGCAGCAGGCCCATGCCCGCGTCCACGGCGACGAGCAGCAGCGCGAAGAGCAGCGGGCGCCCGAAGCCGTGCAGCAGCCTGCGCAGCCCGTAGGAGTCCTCCGGCCGCACCGCGCGGGTCTCGTCGACCTCCGGGGCGTCGGTGGCGGGCGGCAACTTCTCCACCTGGGAGAGGAGTTCGGGGGTGGAGGGCATCCCGCCGAGCGCGGTGTCGCGCACCTCGCGGTCCCCGCTCCACAGCGCCGGGGTCACCCCCCGCTCGGCGTCGAACTCCGCGTCCAGCTCCTCCCGTACGGTGCCGTGGCCGCCGGACCAGGAGGGGCACTCGCACACCTCGGGATCCGTCTCGCGGGCGGGCCCGTGGTGGCCCGGGGAGGCGGCGCCGAGCTCCTCGGGGTCGGTCAGGAGCCTGCGGTAGAGGGCGGAGCGGGCGGTCAGTTCCTCGTGGGTGCCGAGGTCGGCGAGGCGTCCGCCGTCCAGGACCGCGATCCGGTCGGCGAGGTTCAGGGTGGAGCGGCGGTGCGCGATCAGCAGGGTGGTGCGCCCGGCCATCACCGAGCGCAGCGCCTCGTGGATCTCGTGCTCCACCCGGGCGTCCACCGCGGAGGTGGCGTCGTCCAGGACGAGGAGGCGGGGGTCGGTCAGCAGCGCGCGGGCGAGGGCCACCCGCTGGCGCTGGCCGCCGGAGAGGGTGAGCCCGTGCTCGCCGACGGTGGTCTCGTAGCCCTCGGGCAGTTCCTCGATGAAGCGGTCCGCCTGGGCGAGCCGCGCCGCCGCCTCGATCTGCTCCGAGGTGGCACCGGGCCGGCCGTAGGCGATGTTGGCGCGCACGGTGTCGGAGAAGAGGAAGCTGTCCTCGGGCACCAGGCCGATCGCCGCGCGCAGCGAGCCGAGGCTCAGCTCGCGCACATCGTGGCCGCCGATCAGCACCGCGCCGTGGCTCACGTCGTAGAAGCGGGGCAGCAGCAGCGAGAGCGTGGACTTGCCGCTGCCGGAGGCGCCGACCACGGCGAGGGTCTCCCCGGCGCGGATCTCGAAGCTGAGGCCGCGCAGGACGGGGCGGGGCGCCTTGGCGTCGGTGCCCTCACCGGTGGCGTAGGCGAAGGAGACGTCGTCGAACTCGACGGTGGCGGGGGCGTCGGCGGGCAGTTCCTTGGGGCCGCCGGTGAACGAGGGCTCGGTGTCGATGAGTTCGAGCACCCGCTCCACCCCGGCCCTGGCCTGCTGGCCGACGGTGAGCACCACGGCCAGCATCCGCACCGGGCCGACCAGTTGGGCCAGATAGCTGGAGAAGGCGACGAAGGTGCCGAGGGTGATCTGCCCGCGCACCGCGAGCCAGCCGCCGAGCGCCAGCATCGCGACCTGCCCGAGCGCGGGCACCGCCTGGAGGGCCGGGGTGTAGCGGGCGTTGAGGCGTACGGTGCGCAGCCGCCCGGCGAAGAGCCGCCGCCCCACCTCGCGCAGCTTCCCGGTCTCCTGCTCCTCCTGCCCGAAGCCCTTGACCACCCGGACCCCGGAGACCGCCCCGTCGACCACCCCGGCGACCGCGGCGGCCTGCGCCTGCGCGTACCAGGTGGCGGGGTGCAGCCGGGCCCGGCTGCGCTTGGCGATGAACCAGACCGCGGGTGCCACCGCGAGCGCCACCGCGGTCAGCGGCAGCGAGAGCCAGGCCATCACGATCAGCGAGATGACGAAGAGCAGGACGTTGCCGATGGTCATCGGCAGCATGAAGAGCAGGCCCTGGATCAGCTGGAGGTCGCTGGTGCCGCGGCCGACGACCTGCCCGGTGGACAGCTCGTCCTGCCGCCGCCCGTCGAGGCGGGTGATCGCGTCGTACATCTCGGTACGCAGGTCGTGCTGCACGTCGAGGGCGAGCCGTCCGCCGTAGTAGCGGCGCAGATAGGCGAGGACGTAGACGACGGCGGCCGCGGCGAGCAGCAGCCCCGCCCAGACGGCCATCGACCGGCTCTTGTCGCCGATCACATCGTCGATGATGACCTTGGTGAGCAAGGGCACCAGGGCCATCACCCCCATCCCGGCCAGCGAGGCACCGAGCGAGAGCACCACGTCCTTCGGATGCCGCCACGCGTACCCGAAGAGCCGCCGCGCCCAGCCCTGCTCCCCCGCCGCGCCCGCCGGCCCGCTGTCCCCTGCCACCCGTCCGCCTTCCGTCACCACTGCTCTGCCGGAAGGCTGCAACGCCCCGGGGCTGGGATTTCATCCCGCCGCAACAAAACCCCGGCCCGGTCCGCGGGTGGCCCCGGCCCAGGGGCGGGCGGTGGTCAGAAGAGGCCGCCCCCGGCGCCGAGGGCCTGGCCGGTGATCCAGCCGCCGTCCGGCGAGGCCAGGAAGGCGACGACCGCGGCGATGTCCGCGGGCTCGCCGAGGCGGCCGAGCGGGGTGCCCCGCCGCGCCGCCGCCAGGGTGTCCGGGTCGGCGCCCGCGACCATGGCCTCGGTACGGGTGGCGCCGGGCAGCACGCTGTTGACGGTGATCCCGCGCGGCCCGAGCTCCTTGGCCGCCGTGGCCACCAGCTGCTCGGCGGCGGCCTTGCTCGCCGCGTAGACCCCGCTCGCGGGCCGTACCGTACGCGTCGCTCCGGTGGAGATCAGCACGAAGCGGCCGCCGTCGCGCAGGCGCCGGGCGGCCTCGCGCAGCAGCAGGAAGGTGGCGCGGGCGTTCACCGTGAAGAGCAGCTCGAAGTCCTCGTCGCTGACCTCGGCGAGGGGGGCGAACCGGGCGAGGCCCGCGTTGCCGACCAGGATGTCGACTCCGCCGTAGGCCTCCTCCGCCGCCGTGAACAGGTGCCGTACCTCGGCCGGTCGGGACAAGTCGGCGCGTACCGCCGCGGCCCGGCCGCCGGACTCCTCGACGCGGGAGACCACCTCGGCGGCGGCCCGGGCGTCGGAGCGGTAGTTGACCACCACCCGCGCGCCGTCGGCGGCGAGCCGCTCGGCGATGCCGCGTCCGATGCCCCGCGAGGCTCCGGTGACCAGGGCGACCCGGCCGTCCAGCGTTGCTGTTCCCATGGGTCCCACTCGCTCCGCTCGCGCCCGGCCGCCAGTCGGGGCCCGGGCAGATCAGTTGAGATGCTCGACTAATTTAGTCGAGCATCTCAACTAATCGCAAGGCTAGGCTGAGCCCATGGAGCCCCGGGACCTCACCGCAGCCGTGGCCGCGCTGCACCGCGAGACCTCCGCCCTCTACGCCGAGGTCGCCCGCGACTTCGGGCTGACGAGCCAGCAGATCCAGCTGCTCTGCCTGCTGGCCGGCCGCCCCTCCTTCGGCGAGCTGGCCGCCTCGCTCGGCTGCGACAAGACGAACATCACCGGCCTGGTCAACCGGCTGGAGAAGCGGGGCGTACTGGCCCGCGAACCGGACACCCGGGACCGCAGGATCAGCCGCGTCGTCCTCACCGGGACCGGCGAGGAGCTGCGGGAGCGGGTGCGGCGACAGTTCAGCGCCGCGGTCCGGGAACGGTTCGAACGGCTCGGCCCCGAGGAGCGGGCGCGCTACGCCCCGCTGACCGCGGCCCTCGGCGGCTGACCCTCAGGCCGCCAGCAGGGGCGGCGGCTGCACACCCCGCAGCACGGGCAGCGCCCTGGCCGGTGCCGTGTGGTTGCCGAGGTCCCGGTGGGCGGCGCGGGCGAGGCGTTCGACGGTGTCGACCCCGTAGGCGAAGGTCTTGTTGCCCCGGGTGAGCACGGTCATCGTGTAGTCGCGGCCCGCGCCCTGGAAGGCGCCGAGGCTGTGCACCCGCCAGCCGTCCTGGTCCCGCTCGAGCCAGCCGTTCTTGAGGTGGGCCAGCTCGGTCGCGGGGGCGCCGGCGGGGGTGCCCCAGCGCTGGTCCGGGACGACCGCGGCCATCTCGGCGAGCAGCCGGTCACGGGAGTCCTTGCCGAGGACGCCGTTCTCGCGGGTGACCAGGTCGAGGAGGCGCTGCTCGTCCCCGGCGGTGACCTGGGTCAGGCCCCAGAAGCGGTCCGGGCCCGGCACCGTCTCGTGCATCCCGGCCGCCGCCAGGAAGGCCCGCACCTTCTTCGGGCCGAGCTGCTTCCACAGCGCGGAGGTGGCCTTGTTGTCCGACCTGGTGATCGAGGCCTCGGCGCGCGCCTCCTCGGTCTTCGTCAGCGCCCGGCCCTCGCGCTCGGCGTCCCAGAGCAGGGCCGCGAAGACGGTGACCTTGACGATACTGGCGGAGTCGAAGGCCTCGGCCGCGCGGAGCGTGCAGGAGGTGCCGGTGGAGCGGTCGTGCAGGCCGAGGGCGACGGTGCCCGCCCGCTCGCGCAGGGCCGTCCTGAGGTCGCGCTCCAGCCTCGCGGCGAGCGCGGAGTCACCGGAGGCGCAGCGCACCTGAGCGGCGGCCTTGCCGGGCTTGTCCGCCGGGCGCTCGGAGACGGTCCCCGGCGCCCGCTTCGGCTCGGCGGCCGAGGCGGGGGCGGCGGCCAGGGCGGTCAGCGGCAGCAGCACTCCGGCGGCGACGGTGCCCGCGAGGGTGCGGGCGCACCGGGACAGCGGACGAGGCATCGGAACTCCCTTGCTCCTGTGACCGGGGCGAGGGCGTTCCGGTGCCCACTGCACCGGCGCCGGGAGTTCCGGGATCCACTCGCCGTACGACGGCTGCCAGTGTGGGCGAAAGGGGACATCCAGTGCTGTAGCGCACCTCTCAGCGGGAGCGAGGGCGCCGCCCGGGGCCCGTCAGGAGGCCTCGGGCGGCCCGCCGATGTGAGCGGGCTCTCCTCCCGGCGGAGGGTTCGCCGCCCCCGGGGCGAAGATCGACTTGCGTACGCGGCCCAGGAGAGCCTCGCGTACGGGACGCAGGGGAGCCTTGTGTGCGAGGAGGAGCTGCGGGTGCGGGCGGATCCGGTGCCGCACCGCTCAGCGCGAGGCCCCGAGCCGCACCGCTCAGCGCGAGGCCCCGATCTGCCGGGCCATGAGCGTCGTCAGCTCGTACGCCGTGTGCGAGGCGGCGACCGAGGTGATCTCGGCGTGGTCGTAGGCGGGGGCGACCTCCACCACGTCGGCGGAGACCAGCCGGCAGGAGGCGAGGCCGCGCAGGATCTCCAGGAGTTCGCGGGAGGTCAGGCCGCCCGCCTCGGGGGTGCCGGTGCCGGGCGCGTGCGCGGGGTCCAGTACGTCGATGTCGATGGAGATGTACAGGGGGCGGTCGCCGATGCGCTGCCGCAGCTGGTCGGTGACCTCGTCCACGCCGCGGCGCATCACATCGGCGGAGGTCACGATGCCGAAGCCCATCTTGGCGTCGTCGTCGAGGTCCTTCTTGCCGTAGAGCGGACCGCGGGTGCCCACGTGGGAGAGCGCCTCGGTGTCGAGGATGCCCTCCTCCACGGCCCGCCGGAACGGGGTGCCGTGGGTGTACTCCGCGCCGAAGTAGGTGTCCCAGGTGTCCAGATGGGCGTCGAAGTGGAGCAGCGCGACCGGGCCGTGCCTCTTGGCGACCGAGCGCAGCAGCGGCAGCGCGATGGTGTGGTCGCCGCCGAGGGTCATCAGGCGGGCGCCGGTGGAGAGCAGTTCGTCGGCGGCGGCCTCGACGGTCTCCACGGCCTCCTCGATGCGGAAGGGGTTGGCCGCGATGTCCCCGGCGTCCGCGACCTGGGCGAGCGCGAAGGGCGAGGCGTCCTGCGCCGGGTTGTACGGGCGCAGCAGCCGCGAGGCCTCCCGGATGGCGTTGCCGCCGAAGCGGGCGCCGGGCCGGTAGGAGACCCCGGAGTCGAAGGGCACCCCGACCACGGCGACATCGGCCCGGCCCACCTCGTCGAGGCGCGGCAGCCGGGCGAAGGTCGCCGGGCCCGCGAAGCGCGGGACGCGGGAGGAGTCAACGGGACCGACGGGGGCCTGGGCGGCGTGCGCGGCCTGGGCGGCGGGGCCGGTGGATCCGTCCGGGGTGCCGTGCTCGCCGGGGGCCGGGCTGGTCTCGTTGCTGCTCATCTGACAGGCCTTCTTTCGTACGCTTCCTTGCGTTTCTGCACGATACCGGGGCCCGCCGGGGGCCGGACCACGGCGCTGAAGTGTACGTTTCCGGCCGATCGGACCCCGAGGGGAGCGTGCGGACCCGGCTCTCCGCCTCACCGGACGGCGCCCGCGCCGGGGCGCGTACGACCCGGACGGGCGACCCGGGCGCCCCCGCGTGGAAGGCGCTCCGCGGGCGCCCCGAGGCTCGCCGGAGCGCGGCCCGTACCGCCCCCGCTCCGTGACCCGTGTCCCGGCAGGGCGGACGGCCCGCGTCCGCTGAGCGGACGGCGGCACAATGGGGGGCATGCCGATACCCGGGACTCCCAGCCGCGCCGATCTCGTCGCCCACCTCGTCCGGACCCGCATCGCGGGCGAGGTGGCGACCCCCCGCGAGAACAACCTCTCCCACTACCGCAAACTCGCGAACGGCGACCGGCACTACTGGCTCGGCCTGGAACTCGGCGACCGCTGGCGGGACGAGCAGGACGTGCTCGCCGTGATGGCCGAGCGCTGCGGGGTCGACGACGACCCGGAGCACCGGCACGGGCAGGACACCATCGACCCGGAGCTGACCGTCGACGCCCTGGAGAGATTCGCGGCCCGGCTGCACAAGGCCGCCGCGAGCCGGCAGCGGGTGCTCTTCGCCACCGGCCACCCGGGCGGGCTGCTCGATGTGCACCGGGCCACCGCGCAGGCGCTGCGCGCCGCGGGCTGCGACATCGTGGTGATCCCGGAGGGGCTGATGGCCGACGAGGGCATGGTCTTCCAGTTCGCCGACGTCGCCATGCTGGAGCGCGGCGCGACCCTCTGGCACACCCACTCCCCCGAGCCGATGAACGCCATCCTGGACGGACTCGCCCGCGAGGGCAGCGCGCCCCCGGACCTGGTGATCGCCGACCACGGCTGGGCGGGCCGGGCGGGCCAGCGCGGCATCGACGCCGTCGGCTACGCGGACTGCAACGACCCGGCCCTCTTCCTCGGCGAGTCCGAGGGCACCCTCCAGGTCGTCATCCCCCTCGACGACCATGTCCGCAGCCCCCGGTACTACGACCCGATGACGGCCTACCTGCTGAACGCGGCCGGGCTGGGCTGAGCGGCCGCCCTACGGGCCTCGCCCCGCCGGCCACCTCTCCTGCGTCTTCTTCTACGTCTCGTCTCCTACGTCTCTTCCGGGTACGCGAAGTCGTGGACCAGGACGTCGGTGAGCGGGCGGTAGCCGAGGCGCCGGTAGAGGGCGTTGCTGGTGGGGTTGGCGGCGTTCGTGTAGAGCACGACCTCGGTGGCGCCCGCGGCGAGTGCGGCGCGGCCGACCTCGGTCGTGACGGCGGCGGCGTAACCGCGGCCGCGCAGGTGGGCCGGGGTGTAGACGGGGTCGATCCGGGCCTGGCCGCCGACGATCGGGTTCACGCCCGCCATGGAGACCGGTGTGCCGTCCGGGGTCTCCCAGAAGGTGTACTGCTTCTCGGCGAAGCGGGTGCCGGCCCAGGAGGCGGCGTCGATCACCACGTCCTCCGCGACATCCGCCGCGAACTCACGGCACCAGCGCATGAGTCGATGATGCTCGGCCGCGCCCGCGAGGCGGCCCCGGCCCGCCGGGAAGGGCTCGGGCGGGGTGAGCGTGCCCAGGCGGTGCAGCCGGAGCCGGACACGGACCGTCGCGAGGGCGCCGGTGTGCCGCCGCCAGGCCTCGGCGAAGGCGAGCGCGGTGGGCTCGTCCGCGGTGAGGGAGGGCAGCGTATGGCCGAGGGCGCGCAGGTGGGCGGCGAGTTCCTCGGCCTGCCCGGGGGTGAGCGAGGTGACGCTCAGACCGGCGGGCAGGAAGCGGTGGAAGGCGGCGCGGACCTCGCCCGCCCGCTCCAGCCACCCGAGGACGGGGGTCCGGCCGCCGTACGCCGCCGTTCCGAGCACGCGCAGCTTCTCGGTGACCGACAGCGGGGTGGTGTGCAGCGCGGGGCGCGAGCGCAGGAACTCCCCTGCGTGGCCGAGGAATTCACCGACGTCTCCGGTCAGGTGCCAGCCATCGGATCCGGAGCGGTACGAGTCATCGGGGTGCATACTCCATAGTCCCCGAGTCCCCGAGTCCCCGAGTCCCCGAGTCCCCGAGTCCCCGAGTCCCCGAGTCCCCGGCGGCCGGCTGCAGATCCGGGGCCCGAGCCCTCAACTCCCCGTCGACAGCGTCCTCATGAGGAGGCGGCTGCGGCGGACCATCTGCTCGGCGGACTGCTCCGGGTGCCGCAGCCACCAGTTGACCAGGGCGGTCACCGCGCTCACCCAGACCTCGGTGAGGGCCGCCCGGTCCAGCGGATCGGCGGAGCCCGCCGCGGCGAGGGCCTCGGCGACCCCGCGCTCGGCCTGGTCGGCGATGCGGGCACGTACCGCCAGGGCGGCCTCGGCCGCCTCGCCCTCCGGTGGGAGGGTCCGGTCGAAGACGGTGTTCCAGACGTAGGGCCGGGGTTCGAGGACGGTGAAGACGGCCCGCAGGGTCTGCTCCACCTTGGCCGCGGTATCGCCGGGCCGGGCGAGCACCTCCTCGATGGCCTCCGCGAGCTGCCCGCCGGCCCGCCGCACACAGGCGGCGAACAGTCCGTCCTTGGTCCCGAAGTACCCGTGCACCAGCGGTTTGGAGATGCCCGCCTCAGCGGCGACCGAGGCGATCGACACCGCGGCGTAGCCCTTGCGCCCGAAGGCGTCCGTCGCCACGTCCAGGATCTGGCGCTCGCGCTCGGCCCGCGGTACGCCCTTGGTCCCCACTTCACCCATCGGGCCATCTAATCACCGGGGGTCCCGGGCGGTTTCGGAGTGGGTTCTGGACTGGGTTCTGGACTGGGTTCCGAAGTGGGTCCCGATGTGGGTCGCGTGGTGGGTTCCGGGCCGGACCGACTCTTGACAGCATGAATTGACTTTTGAGTAACTTACCTAGAAGTCAATTCAAGGAGGCGCCATGCCCGCCGAGGTGTGGGAACAGATCAACAACCCGGTGCTCTACGCCATCCCCTTCTTCCTGCTCTTCATCGGGATCGAGGTGGCGGCGCTGGCCAGGCTCGACGACGAGGGGCTCAAGGGCTACCTGGGCAAGGACTCGCTGAGCAGCCTCAGCATGGGATCGGGGGCGCTGGTGGTGATGGCCCTGTTCAAGGCGGTCACCCTGGTCCTCTACGCCTTCCTCTGGTCGCTGGTGCCCTGGCACATCCCCACCGGCGCCTGGTGGCACTGGCCGCTGCTGCTCTTGGTGGTGGACCTCGCCTGGTACGCCAACCACCGCTTCTCGCACCGGGTGCGCTTCGGCTGGGCCGGGCACCAGGCGCACCACTCCAGCGAGTACTTCAACCTCGGGACCGCGCTCCGGCAGAAGTGGAACCCGTGGACCGAGGCCCTCTTCTGGGTGCCGCTGCCGCTGATGGGCTTCGCCCCGTGGACCATCTACGTGGCCTTCGCGCTCAACCTGATCTACCAGTTCTTCACCCACACCGAGGCGGTCGGCAAGCTGCCCCGCCCCGTCGAGTTCGTCCTCAACACCCCTTCGCACCACCGCGTCCACCACGGCAGCGACCCCGAGTACCTGGACAAGAACTACGGCGGCATCCTCATCGTCTGGGACCGCCTCTTCGGCACCTTCCAGGAGGAACTGCACCGCCCCACCTACGGGTTGACGACGCCGGTGGGCACGTACAACGTCATCCGGCTCCAATACCACGAGTACGGCAGCATGATCGCCGACGTCCGCCGGGCCCGGCGCCTGCGGGACAAGCTCGGCTACGTCTTCGGCCCGCCCGGCTGGCGCCCCGCGGACACGGCACCGGCCCCCGCCCCGGCCGCGGCTCCGGCTCCGGCTCCGGCTCCGGCTCCGGCTCCGGCTCCGGCTCCGGCTCCGGAAGCCGCTACCGCAGCCGCCGCAGCGGACGTTCGACCAGTGCGTACGACAGCCACCCGAGGATGACCGAGACGGCGAGGGTGAGCGGGTAGAGGACCGCGAAGTCGCCGATGTCCAGGGTGCCGAGCTGCTTGTCCGTCCACTCCAGCCAGCCGACGATCACCACCATGTGCCAGAGGAAGACCCCGTACGAGATCCGGCCGAGCCAGGCCGGGAGCGGGGATCCGAGCAGGCGGGCGGGTGCGCTGCCGTCGGCCAGGAGCAGCGGGGCGGCGAGGCCGGCCGCGGTCAGCAGGTGGCAGAGGTGCTCCACCACGACCTCGCGGGAGGAGGGGATCGCGGCCACGTCCCCGGCGAGCGGGGTGGAGACCACCACCTGCGCAGCCAGGGCGAGCAGCCAGCAGGCCCACGGGTACCGCCGCACCAGCTCGGCCGCCCGCGGCGGCCGGGCGGCGCGCGCGGTGCGGGCGGCGAGCAGGGCGAGGGCCATTCCGGCGGCGAAGTAGCCCGCGTAGGCGGGCAGCCAGAGGCGGGCGACGGGCTCCTGCACCAGCGGGTCCCGGTAGAGGACCGCCACCCACACCACGCTCAGCAGCACGAGCGCACCGAGCAGGGCGAGGGCCGCGCCCGTCCTGCCCCGCGCGAGCAGCCGGTGCAGGGCGAGGGCGAGCAGCGGGAGCAGCGCGTAGTAGGAGACCTCGGTGGCCAGGCTCCAGGTCTGCGAGAGGCTCATGGTCAGCGAGTCCCGCTCGTAGATCACCTGGAGCAGCAGGATCCGGGTGGTGCGGCCCGCCTCGTCGAGGCGTTCGCGCTCGAAGAGCAGCAGCGCCGTGAGGGCGGCGAGCCAGTACGCGGGGACGACGCGCAGCAGCCGGTGCCAGTAGTAGCGACCGGTGTGCGGCGCCCGGCGGCCGTCCAGGGCGGCTTCGGCCCAGGGGCGGTAGAGCAGCAGCCCGGAGATGACGAAGAAGATCGGGACGGCGACCGCGAAGCCGCTCAGCACGGGCCCGAGCGGCCCCTCCTCCCCGAGGCCGGGCACCTGCCCGGTGAAGATGCCGACGTGCATGCTGACCACGAGCAGCGCGGCGAGGGCCCGCAGCCCGTCGACGGCCGGGGCGTAACCGCGCGCGGTGTCCGCGACCCCGGCGCCGCCCGCGGTGGAACCCGGCGGGGCCGCGGCGCCGGCCGCGGTACCCGCAGCGCCGGAGGCCGACGGCGCCCCGGCAGCCCCACCCGCGACTCCGGAGACCGGCGGTGCCCCGGCCCCGCCCGAGGTGCCCGAGGGCAGCGGCGCCCTCGTCTCCTCCACGGACTCCCCCATGTGCTCCCCCTGACGACCGCGGCTCCGGGCCGGTACGGCAACTGGCCGAAGGCTAGGGGGACTTGGCGGCGCCGTCCCACCCCTAACGCTCCCCCTGCGACCCCGTCCCCGCTGCGCCCCGGGCCGCCCCGCCCGGTGTCGGGTCCAGATAGACCCGGCTCACCGCGGGGAAGCGCTCCTTGAGCCGCCGTTCGGCCTCCTCGCAGGACTGCTCGACCTCGGCCGCGGTGGACGCGTCCCGGAAGTCGACCTTCGCCGCGACCAGGGCGTCGCCGGGCCCCTGCACCAGGGTGATCACATCGAGTACGTCCTGCACATGGCGCACGGCGAGCAGCTCCTCGCGGATGGCCGCGCGGGTACGGGGCGGCAGCGGGCGCCCGATGAGCAGGTCGGCGTTGGAGCGGCCGAGCACCCAGGCCACGTAGACGAGGAGGAGGCCGATGCCGAGCGAGGCGACGCCGTCCCAGACACCCGAGCCGGTGAGCTGGCCGAGCAGCAGTCCGAGCGCGGCCGTCGCCAGACCCACCAGGGCCGCCGAGTCCTCCAGGACCACCGCCTTGACCGTGGTGTCGGTGGTGCGGCGCAGATAGTGCCGGGTCCGCACCCCGTACCGGGAGGCCTCCGCGCGCACCTGCTTCAGCCCGGTCCGCAGCGAGAAGCCCTCCAGTACGGCGGCGATCGCGAGCACCAGGTACGAGACCAGCGGGCTGCCCGGCTCCTCGGTGTGGGTGAGGGTGTGGACGCCGTCGTAGAGGGCGAAGACGCCGCCGCCGACGAAGGTGGCGACCGAGGCGAGGAGCGCCCAGACATAGCGCTCGGGGCCGTAGCCGAGGGGGTGGTCCTCGTCGGGGGCGCGCTCGCTGCGCTTGAGGGCGGTGAGCAGCATCAGCTCGGTGACGGTGTCGGCGACCGAGTGCGCGGCCTCGGAGAGCATCGCGCTGGAGCCGCTGAGCAGGCCCGCGACCGCCTTGGCCGCGGCGATACCGAAGTTGGCGGCCGCGGCGACGAGCACGGTGAAGGTGCTCTCGCCCGGCTGCTGCGCCCGGCGGTCCCGCTGCTCCTGCCGCCGTTCCTTTTCCTGTCCCTGGCCCGGTCCCTGATCGCCCGTCATGCACCGGACGGTAAGCCGCGGGGCGGCCGCCGCTCAGCGGGGCACGCGGACCACGCCCTCCTGGATCACCGAGATCGCCAGCCTGCCGTCCTGGGTGTAGATACGGGCCTGGCCGAGGCCGCGCCCGCCGGAGGCCGAGGGGGACTCCTGGTCGTAGAGCAGCCACTCGTCGGCGCGGAAGGGGCGGTGGAACCACATCGCGTGGTCGAGGGAGGCGCCGACCACGTCGCCGACGGCCCAGCCGCCGCGCCCGTGCGCGAGCAGCACCGAGTCGAGCAGGGTCATGTCGGAGACATAGGTGGCGAGGCAGACGTGGAGCAGCGGGTCGTCCACCGGCCCGTCCAGCTTGCCCCGGGTGCGGAACCAGACCTGCGACCGCGGCTCGCGCGGGGTGCCGACGCTGCCCCACGGCGGCTCGTCCACATAGCGCAGGTCCACCGAGGCGCGGGTGGCCAGCATGGACTCGACGACCCGCGGTTCGGTGAAGACCTCCCGGTAGCGGGGCAGCGCCTCCTCGGCGGTGGGCAGCGTCTCCGGGTCCGGCGCCTCGGGCATCGGCGCCTGGTGCTCCATGCCCTCCTCGTACGCCTGGAAGGAGGCGGAGAGATGGAAGATCGGCTTGCCGTGCTGGACGGCGACGACCCGGCGGGTGGTGAAGGAGCGGCCGTCGCGGATGCGGTCGACGTTGTAGACGATCGGCGCGCCGGGGTCGCCGGTGCGCAGGAAGTACGAGTGCAGCGAGTGCGCGGGCCGGTCCGCGGGGACGGTGCGCCCGGCGGCGACCAGGGCCTGTGCGGCGACCTGGCCGCCGAAGACGCGCGGGACGAAGGCCGAACGCGACTGCCCGCGGAACATGTCCTCCTCGATCCGTTCGAGGTCGAGCAGATCGAGGAGGGACTGGAGTGCCTGGTGCATGAGCGGAGCCTGTCAGCCTTCGTTTCCGTCGCCGGTGACCTGCCGGGTCACCGGCGCATGTCGTACGGCCTGGCGGTCACCGGCACATGCGGTGCGGACTGCCGGTCACAGGCCCATGTTCTTCGCGATGATCATCTTCATGACCTCGCTGGTGCCACCGTAGATGCGGTTGACCCGGTTGTCCGCGTAGAGGCGGGCGATCGGGTACTCGTTCATATAGCCGTAACCGCCGTGCAGCTGAAGGCACTTGTCGATCACCCGGTGGGCGACCTCGGTGCAGAACAGCTTGGCGCTGGCGGCCTCGGCGGGGCTCAGCTCACCGGCGTCCAGGGCCTCCAGGGCGCGGTCCGCGACGGCCTGGGCGGCGTCCACCTCGGCCTGGCAGCCGGCCAGCTCGAACTTGGTGTTCTGGAAGGAGGCCACGGTCTTGCCGAAGACGGTGCGGTCCTCGACGTACTGCTGGGCGAAGCGGACCGCGGCGGCGGCCTGGGAGTAGGCGCCGAAGGCGATGCCGAGGCGCTCCTGCGGCAGGTTCTGGCCGAGGTAGGAGAAGCCCTTGTGCTCCTCGCCGAGCAGGTCCTCGACCGGGACCTTGACGTCGGTGAAGGAGAGTTCGGCGGTGTCGGAGGTCTTCAGGCCCAGCTTGTCCAGCTTGCGGCCGACCGCGTACCCCTCGGACTTGGTGTCCACCACGAGCAGCGAGATGCCGTGGCGGCGGTCCTCGGCGGTGGGCGCCGCGGTGCGGGCGCAGACGATGACGCGGTCGGCGTGCACACCGCCGGTGATGAAGGTCTTGGCGCCGTTGAGGAGGTAGTGGCTGCCGTCCTCGGAGAGCTTGGCGGTGGTCTTCATGCCCGCGAGGTCGGAGCCGGTGCCGGGCTCGGTCATGGCGATGGCGTACATGGTCTGCCCGGAGACGAAGTCCGGCAGCCAGCGCTTCTTCTGCTCCTCGGTGGCGTACGCCTTGAGGTAGGGCAGGCAGAGCGCGACATGCACCCCGGAGCCGCCGAAGGAGACACCCGCGCGGGCGCACTCCTCGTAGATCACGGCCTGGTACTTGAAGGACTCCTCGCCCGCGCCGCCGTACTCCTCCGGCACCTCGATGCCGAAGATGCCCAGCTCACCGAGCTTGTAGTAGAAGTCGCGCGGCGCCTGACCCGCGGCGTACCACTCGTCGTAGACCGGGACGACCTCGGCCTCGATGAAGGCCCGGATGGTCTCCCGGAACGCCTCGTGGTCCTCTTGGAAAACGGTACGGCGCACGAACGGCCTCCCTGAACTCTGGCTTCGGCTCGGCGGGCCCCGATTCCCGGACGGCCCTGCGGTGGGCGCTCACCCGCTGCACGAGAAGGTGTCTAAGCGCTTGCTCATATCAGGCTACCCGTCGGTCACTTCGCAGTCCAGAGACCTGCGTCACGCGAGGCACCCCCTCGGAAGGACGAATTCCGCCGATCAAGCTCTCGACCAGGTGTTAAACCTTCAAACATTAACCCGTTCGAGCTAATATCCACCCAACTGGGCGATCTTCCCGCCTCACGCTCCGTAGCGTCCTGACCATGGTCAGTTCCTCTCATGAGGCGATGCACCGGATCTTCCAGGAGGATCCGGGGATCTTCGCCCGGACGTTCGAGAAATTCGGCGTGCCCTTCGCCCACTCCGTACAGGTGTCCTATCTGCCGACCGATCTCACCGAGATCCAGCCCCTGGAACGCAGAGTCGACACCCTGTTGCGCTTCGACGGCGCGGACGGCGACAGCCGCCTGCTGCTCGTGGAGGCCCAGAGCAAGCGCGACCCCGCCAAGCCGTCGAGCTGGGCCTACTACGCCTCCCATCTCCACGCGAAGTACAAGGTGCCGCCCCTGCTCCTGGTGGTGTGCTAGGACCGGAGCACCGCGCGGTGGGCCGCGGGCCCCTTCCGGATCGGGCCGCCGCAGTGGGCGACGCTGCAACTGCGCCCCCTGGTCGTCGGCCCCGACAACACTCCCGTCATCACCGACCCCTCGACCGCGGCCGAGGACATCCCGCTGGCCGCACTCTCCGCGATCACCCACGCCTACGACAAGGGCGCCGATGCCATACTGAAGGCCTTGGCAGGAGCCCTGAAGACGGTGGACGAAACCACCGCCGGCACTTTCGTCGAACTGGTCTCACTGGGCCTGACCAACAGCCCGGCCCTGAACACCTGGAGGACCCTGATGGCTGTCGATCTCTCCTTCTTCCGCTCCCCCATCGCCAACGAGATCCGGGACGAGGGCCGAGAAGAAGGCCGACAGGAAGGCCGACAAGAAGGCCGAGCGAACGCCAAGGCCGAGGCCGTACTCAAGGTCCTCGACGCCCGAGGCATCGCCCTCACCGACACCCACCGCCAACACCTCACCACCTGCCAGGACCTGAACCTCCTCGACACCTGGTTCGACCGCAGCCTCGCCGCCACCACAGCCGAGGAGATCTTCGCGGGCGGTGGCGTCGCCGGATCAGCCACCGCGGGAACGGTCACGCCGGAGTCGACGGAAAGGCCCCGCGAGCAGTGACTCGCCTCTCCTTCTTCCGCTCCCCCATCGCCAACGAGATCCGGGACGAGGGCCGAGAAGAAGGCCGAGCGAGCGCCAAGGCCGAGGCCGTACTCAAGGTCCTCGACGCCCGAGGCATCACTCTCACCGACGCCCACCGCCAACACCTCACCACCTGCCAGGACCTGAACCTCCTCGACACCTGGTTCGACCGCAGCCTCGCCGCCACCACGGCCGAGGAGATCTTCGCGGGCGGGACGGAGGCCTGACGTACGGAAGCGGGGCGGGTGCCGGGGCTGAAGTCAGCTCCGGTACCCGCCCCGCTTCCGTCGTGTCTCAGCCGGGCTCGCTCCCCGGTGGGGGCTTTCCGGGGGAGGGGTCGGCCGGGGTGTCCGCCGGGCCGGTGGTCCCCGTGACCGGAGCGGTGCCCGGCGGCGGGGTGGCCCCCGGGTCCGTGACGCGGTCCGCCGGGGCCGTGTCCACCGGGGCGCCGACCGGGGCGACTTCGAGTGCCGTGGCGCCGTGCGGGCCGGGTGGGTGCGGGGCGGTTTCGTGGCCGTACGAGCGCAGGTAGCCGACGACCGTGTTGGTGACCGCGACGAGAGGGACGGCGACGACGGCGCCGCCGATGCCGGCGATCATGCCGCCCGCGGCGACCGAGAGGATCACCGCGAGGGGGTGGACCCGTACCGCGCGGCCGAGGATGAAGGGCTGCAGGATGTGGCCCTCGATCTGCTGGACCGCGAGGACCACCACGAGCGTCATCACGCCGGTGAACACGCCCTGGGTGACCAGCGCGACGACCACCGCGAGCGCGCCCGAGGCGACCGCGCCGACCAGCGGGATGAAGGAGAACAGGAAGATGAAGACGGCCAGCGGCACCGCCATCGGCACGCCGAGGAAGTAGATGCCGAGGCCGATGAAGAGGGCGTCGATGAAGGCGACTATCACCGTGCCGCGGACATAGGCGGTGAGCGTCTGCCAGGCGCGCGGTCCCGCGCCCGCGATGCCCGGGCGGGCGGCGGCGGGGACCAGCTTGAGCGTCCACTGCCAGATGCGCGGGCCGTCGTAGAGCAGGAAGAGCGTGGAGAACATCGCGAGGAGCATCCCGGTGAGGGTCTCCATGATGACGGTGACGCCTTCGAGGCCCGCGGAGGTGATCTCCTCGGTGTTGGCGCCGACCGCCTCGCGCAGGCTCTTGGCGATGTCGTTGATCTGGTCCTCGGTGACGTGGAAGGGGCTGTTGAGCAGCCAGCGCCTCAACTCGTCGATGCCGTCCTGGATCTGGGCCGAGAGGTTGTCGAGGTTCTCCATCACCTGCCAGACCACGAACCAGCCGACCAGGCCCATGATGACGAAGCCGAGCACGGCGGTGAGGGTGGTGGCCAGGCCGCGCGGCAGGCCGAGCCGGGTGAGCCGGGCGACGGTGGGCTGGAGCAGCGCGGTGATCAGCAGGGCCGCCACGAAGGCGAGGACGACGAGCTGGATCGCGCTGATGATCCGCATCAGCACCCAGACGGTGCCCGCGAGCACCAGGAGCCGCCAGCTCGCCTCGGCCGCGACCCGCACACCCCAGGGGACGGCGGCCACCGGATCGGGCTTCGGCGGCTTCACCGGTGCGGCCGCGGCGCTCGCGCCGGAAGCATCCGGGGTGGTCAACTTGTCTTGTTCGGCTCGGCGTTCGGCCTCGGCACGGCGCTCACCAAGGCGTTCGCCCATCCGTGTGAGGCCGCCGCCGACCGAGCCCAGCCAGGCTGGCAGTCGCGACATGAATCGTCCTCTTCCCCCTGGGGGCGCGAACATCCGCCCCCCGGTGCGCACCGTCTCCCGGTACGCCGTGTCTGTCGTCTTCTCGGTACGCCGTCTCCGCGTACGTCCCGTCACAGGTGCCCGCTCGGGCACTTCTCGAACGTACTACGCACCAAGCCCCTCACCGTAGGACGGCGAGGGGCTTGGGGTGGTTGAGCGGAGACCGTGTGCCGGGCCCCGTACCAGGGGTCGGCCTAGTACCAGTGGTTGGCCTGCCAGAAGTTCCAGGCGCCGCACGGGCTGCCGTAGCGGCCGTCCATGTAGCCGAGGCCCCACTTGATCTGGGTGGCCGGGTTGGTCTGCCAGTCGGAGCCCGCGGAGGACATCTTGGAGCCGGGCAGGGCCTGGAAGAGACCGTAGGCACCCGAAGAGGCGTTCGTCGCGCGGTAGTTCCAGCTGGACTCGTGGTCCACGATGTTGCTGAAGCACTGGAACTGGTCCGCCGGAACCATCTGACGGGCCATCGCCTGGATCTCGCCGATGCTGTACGAGCCCTGCGTGGGGAAGTCCGAGCTGTCGCGCGAGGCGGAGCGGCTGGCGACCTTCTCCGCTTCCTTGCGCTCCTTGGCTTCCTTCTCGGCCTTCTCGGCGGCCTTCTGCTTCGAGACCGCGTCCTCGGCGGCCTGCTTGCGGGCCGCCTCCTCCGCGGACTTCTTCGCGGCCGAGTCGGCGGCGATCGCCTGGGCGTCCGCCTGCTGGCTCAGCGAGGCCGTCTGGACCTGGGCCTGCTGGCCCGCGGGAATGTCAGCGAGGAGGGTCGCGTCGTCGGCCGTCGCCTCGAGGTTGTCCGCAGGGGTCTGGGTGCTGCCCGAGGCAACACCCACTACGGCGCCGACGGTGGTGACCGCGGTGGCCGAGGCCACTGCGAATCCCCGGACCGAAATCCGGCTCACACGGTTTCCTTCCAGCATCGCCCGCTTAGGTGACCTCACGGGCGCAATCGTGCCCCCGACACTGGCCTCCCACTAGCTAGGTCACGGGAAGCACGGGCCCGGTGGGCAACTCCTGGGACAGAAGCGCCGCGTGGTGACTCGGGCGGCATACGACGAGCTCTATGGAGTTCTGTGGTGTGGTGCCACTGGGGACACACGTGTGTCGTATGCGGGGCCTGACAAGACCCAGACTCTGCCCTAGCGGTGGGCCGCAAGGCAATTCCCCTTGGGGTGTGAAAGCTCACAGGCCGTTTACCCCTGGCGTTTTCCGGAAACGGGGGGACGCCGAGGCGCCGCCCGGTTAGGCTCTTCGGCCTTCCCGGACGGCGCCAACTGACCTGCGTATACGGTGAAATGGGGCTGCCCGCCCGCAAAGTGCGGCGAGGCGGACAGCGGGTTTCAGATCTGCCCGTCCTCCAGCATTTCGGTCACCAGTGCGGCGATCTGCGACCGCTCCGATCGGGTGAGCGTGACATGCGCGAAGAGCGGATGCCCCTTCAACTTCTCCACCACGGCGACGACTCCGTCGTACCGCCCCACCCGGAGGTTGTCGCGCTGGGCGACGTCATGGGTGAGGACGACCCGGGAGTTGGCGCCGATCCGGGAGAGCACGGTCAACAGGACGTTGCGCTCCAGGGACTGCGCCTCGTCCACGATCACGAAGGCGTCGTGCAGGGAGCGTCCGCGGATGTGGGTCAGCGGCAGGACCTCCAGCATGCCGCGGGCGGTGACCTCCTCGATGACCTCGCGGCTGGTGACCGCGGAGAGGGTGTCGAAGACGGCCTGCGCCCAGGGGCTCATCTTCTCGGCCTCGCTGCCCGGCAGATAGCCGAGCTCCTGCCCGCCCACGGCGTACAGCGGCCGGAAGACCATCACCTTCTGGTGCTGGCGGCGTTCGAGCACCGCCTCCAGTCCCGCGCAGAGCGCGAGCGCGGACTTGCCGGTGCCGGCCCGGCCGCCCATGGAGACGATGCCGACCTCCGGGTCGAGCAACAGATCGAGCGCGATGCGCTGCTCGGCGCTGCGGCCCTTGAGCCCGAAGGCCTCCCGGTCGCCGCGCACCAGGCGGACGTTGCCGTCCGGGGTGACCCGGCCCAGCGCCTTGCCCCGCTCGGACTGGATGGTCAGCCCGGTGTGCACGGGCAGCCCGTCGGCCTCGGGGACGAACAGGGTCTCCTCCTCGAAGAGCAGGTCGACCTGCTCGCCGGGGAGGGTGAGTTCGCTCATCCCGGTCCAGCCGGAGTCGGTGATGGCGAGTTCGGCGCGGTACTCCTCGGCGAGGAGCCCGACCGAGGAGGCCTTGATGCGCAGCGGCAGGTCCTTGGAGACGACGGTGACGTCGTACCCCTCGGCCTGGAGGTTGCGCGCGACCGCGAGGATCCGGGAGTCGTTGTCCCCCAACCGGTAACCGGCGGGCAGTACGCCGGGATCGGAGTGGTTGAGTTCGACGCGCAGCGTGCCGCCCATCTCCCCGGTGGGCAGGGGTGCGTCGAGGCGCCCGTACTGCACCCGGTAGTCGTCGAGCAGGCGCAGCGCCTGCCGGGCGAAGTAACCGAGCTCGGGATGGTGCCTCTTGGCCTCCAGCTCCGTGACCACCACGACCGGCAGCACGACCTCGTGCTCGTCGAATCTGGTCAGGGCGCTCGGATCGGCGAGCAGGACGCTGGTGTCGAGTACGTAGGTGCGCCGGTCTGGCTTGTGGCGCTTTGCGCTGGTCACCACGGAAGGACGTACCCCCTCGGAAGAGATCGGGGAGCGACACGTACGGTCGCGGGGATCCCCCCGATACCCACGGATACCGGACCGGTTCCCGGCCCCGCTGCACGGGCCGGGGACCGGCCCTCCCTGTCGCCCGCGCTCAGCACGCGGTCGTCCTGGTGCAAAGGGCCTCCCGGGCGGACGGCCCCATGCCGTCCGCTGAGATGCGACGCCCCACCCTGTCGTGCAGGGGCGTCGACCTGCTGGAGTTATGCCCGTTCGGGGTCTGCGCCATGCCAGGGCATATGACGGCAGCTGTGTGAACTCTGGGTTACCCGTGAACCCCTGAGGAAGCGGAGGCGCCTGCCCCGACCCGATTGCCCGATACGCGCAGAGCGGCCGGGCCGGTGAGGGACCGTCACCCGGAAGGCGGGTGCGCGGCATGCGGAACGGGGCGCCCGGGGCCGTACGGACGGTGGTGGGCGCGGGCCGCGGCGGTGGGGGTCAGCCGCCGTAGCGGCGGTGGCGGGCGGCGTAGTCGCGCAGCGCCCGCAGGAAGTCGACCTTGCGGAAGGCCGGCCAGAAGACCTCGCAGAAGTAGTACTCGGAGTGGGCGGTCTGCCAGAGCATGAATCCGGACAGGCGCTGTTCGCCGCTGGTGCGGATGACGAGGTCCGGGTCGGGCTGGTCGCCGGTGTAGAGGTGCTGGCCGATGAGGTCGATGTCGACGATCTCGGCGAGCCCTTCGAGGGAGGTGCCCTTCTCGGAGTGGTCGAGCAGCATCGAGCGCACCGCGTCCGCGATCTCCTGGCGCCCGCCGTAGCCCACCGCGACGTTGACCACTATCCCGTCGACGTGGGCGGTGGCCTCCTCGGCCTCCTTGATCGCGAGCTGCATCGGCGCGGGCAGCAGGTCGAGGGTGCCGACGTGGTGGACCCGCCAGCGGCCGTCGGCGGCGAGGGAGCGCACCACGTTCTCGATGATGCCGAGGAGGGGGACGAGCTCCTCCTCCGGGCGGTCGAAGTTGTCCGTGGAGAGCAGCCAGAGGGTGACGACCTCGACATCGGTCTCCGAGCACCAGCCGAGGAACTCGCCGATCTTCTCGGCCCCGGCGCGGTGGCCCTGGGCCGCCGTGGAGCCCGCGGCCTTCGCCCAGCGGCGGTTGCCGTCCATGATCACGCCGATGTGCTTGGGCACCTGGTCGTGGTCGAGTCGGCCCTCCACCCTGCGGGCGTAGAGTCCGTACACCAGGTCGCGCAAGTTCACCGAGTCTCACCTCTCGCGTCATGGGGCACGGCCCCCGAAGCGCCGCCCGCCCCTGTGCGGGTACGGGGCCACGGACCCCCGGCGGGCGGGAGTTTCCGGGCGCGGCGCGGCCCTGCCGGGTTCCGCCGGCGCGGGCCCGTTGATGGTTGTCCCCCGCAGTGACCTTACCGCCGAAAGCCGTTTGGAGAGCCATCCGGCCCGGCGCCGCGGAGCCGGGGACAGGGGGCGCGCGGCGCTCTCGTACGGAGGAGGACGCGGGGAACGGATCCGCCGGTTCCGTTCGCCGTCCGGCAGTTTCCGGGGCCGGGGGCGTCCGGCGGAGAGGGGCCCGGGCGGGGAGCGAAAACGCGAGGTGGGCGGGGGGTCCGGAGGCCGGACAGAGAAAACGGGCCGGTCCGTGGGGGGGGAGACGGACCGGCCCGAGGGGGGGTTCCCACCATAACCCTTCGTGAGGGCGGACGGGTGCATCGGCGTGCCGCAACTACTCTCCGAAACGGCCGCCGGCCTCCGGGCCACCGCGAGCCGCCCGCCGCGCACCCCCGCGGAGCCCAGTCGCCCCAAGGGTTTTCACCCCGCACACCGGCCGCCGGACCCGCCTCCTCGGCCGTACGTGACGGATCCCACCCCGGCGCGTCGTCCCCCTGAGGGGTTAAGGGCGCGTGGAACGTCCGCTTGACGCCGGTTCGCGCGGTCGCCGGGCGGGCCCGGAAAGGCGGACCGGGGCCTCGCGACCGGCGTTCCCGGGCCCGCGAGGTGGCACGGCATCGCGCGGCCCCCTCCACCGCGCGATGCCGCCCGCGCGGCTTTGCCTGCGCGAATCACCTGCGGTGAACCTATGCGAGGGGCTCCCGGCGGCGGTAGGCCGTCCGGGTAACAATGCGGGAAATCGTGGGGTGCGTCCCGGTCTCCGGGGGTGCGTTCACCGGGCGTCCGGGGCGACCGGGGCACGTCCCGGATCAGCCGCCGCGGGGCGCCGCCGGGCGGGGCGTGCAGCCGGTGACCGCGGCGCGGCGGGAGACGACCTCGGCCTTGACGGAGCGTTCGTAGTAGACGTTGCTGCCCATCCGGGTGCGGGTCACCAGGCCCGCGCCGTGCAGCCGGGAGAGGTGGTACGAGACCGTCGAGGGGCTGAGCCGGTGCAGATCGGCGAGCTGGGAGGTGGTCCGCGGTTCGCCGAGGCTCTTCAGGAGCCGCACCCTCGACCGGCCGAGGGCGTCGCCGGGCCCCGTCTCCGCCGCCTGCGGGACGAAGCCCCGCGGTGCGGCTTCCGCGCGCCGCGCCGCCGGATAGGCGAGCACCACCGGCGCCCCGGCCGCCGCGGGCCCCACCTCGGTGAGGTGCCCGGCGCCCAGCGCGGTGGGACAGAGGGTGAGCGGGCCGCGGGTGCGGAGGGTGAGCTCGCGGCCCTCGCGCACCCGGAGCACCTCGGCCCGGAAGTCGACTGCCGGGTGCAGCCCGCCGAGCATCGCGGCCGTTCCGCCGCGGGCGGCGATCCGGCCGCGGAGGTCGATCTCCGCCTCCACCCGGGCCGCGACCGCGGGCCAGCGCGGGGCGAGCACCCGGGCGAAGAACTCGGCGGCCTCCTCGGCGAGCCCCCGGGTGAACTCCTCACCGCCCGCGCGCAGTTGGTGGCGCAGCGCCGCCCGCCGCGGATCCCCGGCGCCCCGCGCGCCGCCGCCCGCGCCGTCGAGGTACGCGGCCAGCCGGGACGCGGGTGCGGGCCGCGCGGCGGTCAGGGCGTGCAGTTCCTCGTCGAGGGAGGGGCGGAAGGCGAGGGGGGTGAGGGGCAGCCAGGCGAAGTCGCCGGGCACCCCGCGCAGCAGGGCGAGCCGGTGCAGCCGGTGGCGCCTCAGTACGGCCGCGACCTCGCCGCCGCCCGGCAGTCCCCCGGCGCCCCGGACGGCGAGCCGGGTGTCCAGGGCCATCCGCAGGTGCGCCAGCGGCGAGACCACGAAGCGGGTGGTGGCGAGCGACCGGGCGGTCAGCTGGATCCGGATCACATGTGCCCCCAGCGGTTCGGGTACCGGCGGTGCGGCGCCGGTACCCACGATCCTGGCAGCCGCCGGGGCCGCCTTCCTCGGCCGCGGGCAGGAACTCGGGCCGCCTGCGCGGGGAGTACATGTCCTTCTGCGGTCGCACGGCCCGGCCCGGACACCGCTTCTTCCGCAGTACACCGCCGCCCTCCTGACGCGGTACGTCCCCCTGTTTCACCGGGTACGGCCGCGAGGTCAGTGGGCGCTCTCTCCTCGTAGGGCCGCGAGGTCAGTGGCCGCCTTCTCCCCGTACGGCCGCGAGGTCAACGGGTGGCTGCTCCTCACACGGCCGCCATACCCGCGGGCGCTCTCTCCTCGCACGGCCGCGATGTCAGTGGGCGTTGTTAGCTTCGGGCCATGACGAGCAGCAGTGATCCCGCGCGCATCGACGAGAAGAGCGCGCTGCGCGAGAGCCTGGACCGGCACCGCGACGCCGTGCGGTGGAAACTCGAGGGTCTGGACGAGGAGCAGCTCCGACGGCCCATGACGCCCTCCGGCAGCAATCTCGCGGGGCTGGTCAAGCATCTGGCCTCGGTGGAGTACGGCTGGTTCTGCGAGACCTTCGGGCGCCAGGTGGAGCCGCTGTGGTTCGACCCGGCGAGCGAGGAGGACATGAGCCTCGGCCCCGGGGAGACCTCGGCGCAGATCCTCGCCTTCCACGACCGCGCCCGGGCCGCCGCCGACGCGGTCATCGAGGAGTTGCCGCTGGACGCGCTCGGCACCTCCTGGCGGGGCGTTACGGTCTCGCTGCGCTGGGTGCTGGTGCACATGGTCGAGGAGGTCGCCCGGCACGCGGGGCACATCGACATCCTGCGGGAGCTGATCGACGGGGCGGCGGGCGACCACCGGCGGAGCTGAGGGCGGGCGGAGCCGGTCGCGCCCGCCCGGTGCGGCCGTCCGGGCCGGTGAACCGCCGCGCCCCGGCCGTCCGTTCACTTAGTGAAGGACGGGCGGCCGGACGAGCGCTTCTCGCTTGAAGTCTTGACAGTCATCCGACAAGCCGGGAAATTCTCTGCCGGGCGCCGATGCGACGTCAGGGACATGTCGGCACCCGGCCGTTGCTGTCGTTTCCGCACGGAACCGCACCTTCAGCCGCCACCGTCGATCGGCTCCACCCGGTGCGGGGACGTCCCGGGGGCCGGTCCCAATGCAGGGATGGACGTCTTGATGCACCCCCACGATTCCGGCCGCCGGCCCAGAGCCGCCGGATCCCGCCGCCTCACCGGCGCGCTGCTCGCCACCGCCGGGCTCCTCGCCGGAGCCCTGTCCGCGCCCACCGTGGCCGGGGCGGTCTCCTCCGACGACGGGAAGAGCAGCGCGAAGGCGCCGTACCAGAACGCGAAGCTGCCCGTGGAGCGGCGGGTCGAGGACCTGCTCGGGCGGATGACGCTCAAGGAGAAGGCCGGCCAGATGACGCAGGCCGAGCGCATCGCGGTCGACGAGGACCGGGACCAGATCACCGAACTCGGCCTCGGCTCCCTGCTGTCCGGCGGCGGCTCGACCCCGAAGTCCAACACCCCCGAGGGCTGGGCGGACATGGTCGACGAGTTCCAGGAGAAGGCGCTCGACACCCGCCTGGGCATCCCGCTGCTCTACGGGGTCGACTCGGTGCACGGCCACAACAACCTGGTCGGCGCCACCGTCTTCCCGCACAACCTCGGCCTCGGCGCCACCCGCGACCCGAAGCTGGTGGAGAAGGCCGCGCACATCACCGCCACCGAGACCCGCGCCACCGGCCCGCAGTGGGCCTTCGCGCCCTGCGTCTGCGTGGTGCGCGATGTCCGCTGGGGCCGCAGCTACGAGAGCTACGGCGAGGACCCGAAGCTCGTCACCAGCATGGAGACCGCCATCGACGGGCTCCAGGGCAAGAAGACCAAGGACCTCGCCCGCCCGGACCGCGTCCTCGCCTCCGCCAAGCACTTCGCGGGCGACGGCGACACCGAGTACGGCTCCTCCACCAACGGGACGTACACCCTCGACCAGGGTGTAACGGTCACCTCCCGCAAGGACTTCGAGAAGACCGACCTCGCGCCGTACGTCCCCGCGGTGCAGAAGCACAAGGTCGGCACGATCATGCCCTCGTACTCCAGCGTGCAGTGGACGGACGCCGACGACGCCGCGGACGGCAAGCCGGTGAAGATGAGCGCCCACAAGGAGCTGCTCACCGGGACCCTGAAGAAGAAGATCGGCTTCGAGGGCTTCCTGATCAGCGACTGGCAGGCCATCCAGCAGCTGCCCGGCGAGTACCCGGACCAGGTGCGCGCCTCGGTCAACGCCGGTATGGACATGTTCATGGAGCCGCACACGGCGCCGAAGTTCATCGACACGCTGATCGCCGAGGTCAAGGCGGGCCGGGTCAAGCAGAGCCGGATCGACGACGCGGTGCGCCGCATCCTGCGGACCAAGTTCCAACTCGGCCTGTTCGAGAAGCCGTTCACCGACCGGCGCAACGCGGACACCATCGGCTCCAAGAACCACCGGGCCGTCGCCCGGGAGGCCGTCGCCAAGTCGCAGGTGCTGCTGAAGAACGAGAACAAGGCGCTGCCGCTGAAGCCCTCGCAGAAGATCTACGTGGCCGGGGTCAACGCCGACGACCTCGGCAACCAGGCCGGCGGCTGGACCGTCACCTGGCAGGGCCAGTCCGGCAGCGACAACTTCCCCGGCACCTCGATCCTGGACGGCATCCGCGCCAAGGCCGACAAGCCCGACCAGGTCACCTACAGCCAGGACGCCTCCGCGCCGCTCGGGGGAAACGATGTCGGAGTCGTGGTGGTCGGTGAGACCCCCTACGCCGAGGGCATGGGCGACGTCGGCAACGAGGGCCGCACGCTGAACCTCTCCGCCGCCGACAAGGCCAACATCAAGCGGGTCTGCGGCGCCCTGGAGACCTGCGTGGTGCTCGACGTCGCGGGCCGCCCGCAGATCGTCACCGGCGAACTCCCGAAGACCGACGCCTTCGTGATGTCCTGGCTGCCCGGCAGCGAGGGCGCGGGCGTCGCCGACGTCCTCTACGGCGACAAGCCCTTCACCGGAAAGCTCCCGGTGAGCTGGCCGCGCACCGAGGCCCAGGAGCCGATCAACGTGGGCGACAAGGACTACGACCCGCTGTTCCGCTACGGACACGGGCTCAGCCTCCGCCGCTGACCCGCCCGCGGGCACACCCGCACACCGCACACCGCGCCGCTCGCCGTCCCCGTACTCCGGGGCGGCGAGCGGTGCCGTTTCCGGGGGCGGCGTCGCCCCCGGGGGGCGCCACTCCGGGGGCGCCACTCCGGGGGGCGCCACTCCCCGGGGCGGCGAGCGCCGTCTGCGCCGGGTCGCCCCCTTCCGCACCGGGGGCCCGCCGCCCTTCCGCCCCGCTTCTCGCGCCATTCATCGGGCGCACACCCGGCGCCCCGATGCTCCCTGGCAGGACACCGCAGAACCGGTATGCCGAACACCGGCGGCGCCGCGTCGAAGTCCGTGACGCGGAGCGGCCGTTGTCCGTCCCCCGCATACCGGCGCACCGCCGCGGCCCCGGCGCCCCGCCGGACTCCCCGCGGCCCGGCCCCGGGAGTACGGCACCTCATGCTCTTGACCAGCACCCAGACCACCGCCGCCACCTACACCACCTCGCTCGCGGACACCGAGGACCAGGTCAGGGCCGCCCAGCGGCTGCGCCACCGGGTCTTCGCCGAGGAACTGGGGGCGCGCCTGACCGGGCCGCTCGCCGGTCACGACATCGACGGCTTCGACGCCCTCGCCGACCATCTGATCGTCACCGAGACCGCCACCGGCGAGGTCGTCGGCACCTACCGGCTGCTGCCGCCCGGCCGGGGCGAACTCTCCTACTCCGAGGGTGAGTTCGACCTGCGCGCCCTCGATCCGCTGCGGCCCGCGCTGATCGAGACCGGCCGCTCCTGCGTCCACCCCGACCACCGCACCGGCGCGGTCGTCAACCTCATGTGGTCGGGGCTCGCCCGCTACGTCCTGCTCTCCGGCCACCGCTATCTGGCGGGCTGCGCCTCGGTCCCGCTCGCCGACGGCGGGCAGGCGGCCGCCAACGCCTGGCTGCTGGGCACCTCCCGGCACGCCTCCCCCGCCGAGCTGCGCGTCCACCCGCACCGCCCCTGGGCACCCGCGGACCAGGCCCCCGTCGAGCGCCCCTCGTACGCCGCGCTGCCGCCGCTGCTGCGCGCCTATCTGCGGCTCGGGGCGTGGATCTGCGGGGCGCCCGCCCACGACCCGGAGTTCGGCGTCGCGGACTTCTTCGTCCTGCTCGACATGGACCGCCTGGACGCACGCTACCGGCGCTACTTCCTCGGGGAGGTGCGGTGAACCCCGCCAATCCCTGGCCCCTGGCCCCGGTCTGCCGGCCCGCCTGCGCCGGCCGGTCGGCGG
Organism: Streptomyces physcomitrii; assembly: GCF_012273655.1. Classification (GTDB taxonomy): domain Bacteria; phylum Actinomycetota; class Actinomycetes; order Streptomycetales; family Streptomycetaceae; genus Streptomyces; species Streptomyces physcomitrii. The sequence continues at coordinate 81,935 of NZ_JAAWWP010000002.1, forward strand.
CCTCGGTACCGGCCCGCGTCCGCGCCCGCCGCTACGCCGCGCTGGCCTGGACGGTGGGCGGCACCCTCACCCTGGGCGAGCGGCTCGCCGAACCGGAGGTACTGCGGACCAGGGCACGCGCGGTACTCGACGCGGCCGGTCTGCGGACCACGGGCGCCACCGGCCCGCTCTCGGTACCGCTGCCGGCGCCGGTGAACTCACGGGCGGTGGATGGCTCGTGGGCGTTTGCCGCAGGGGTGGTGGACGGCTCGCGGGCGTTCACTGCACGGGCGGCGCACGGCTCGCGGGCGTTTGCCGCACGGACGGCGGACGGCTCGCGGATGGCCGGGAGTACGGAGGTGCCCGGCAGCGGGCGGGCGGTCGGCAGCGCCCCGGCAGGCGGCCCCGGCACCCTGGTCGTCGCCAACCACGTCTCCTGGCTGGACGTGCCCGCGCTGCTCGCCGTGGAGCCGGTGGCCCTGCTCGCCAAGCGCCAGGTCGGCGGCTGGCCGGTGGTCGGCACCCTGGCCCGGCGGCTCGGCACCCGCTTCGTCCACCGCGAACGGCTCCGCGAACTGCCGTACCTCGTCGAGGACTTGGCGCGCCTGCTCGCCTCCGGCCGCTCGGTCCTGGTCTTCCCGCAGGCCACCACCTGGTGCTCGGTCGCGGGCGGCGGCTTCCACCAGGCCTGCTTCCAGGCCGCCGTGGAGACGGGCGCCCCCGTACGCCCGGTGACCCTCGACTACTTCCAGGGCACCGCCCGCACCCGGTGGGCGGGCTTCCTCGGCGAGGAGCACTTCGGCTCCTCACTCCGCCGGGTGACGGGCGCCGCCGGCCTGACGGTAAGGATCACCGCCCACCCCCCACTGACCGGCACCGACCGCCGCGTACTGGCCGAGCGGGCGCGCATCGCGGTCCTCGGCGGGCAGCTGCCGGTGCATCCGGGGGCGGGGCGGCGTGGGGTGGAGCGGGAGGGGGCTGGTTTGCGAGGGGCGGGCAGATGGACGGGGTGAAGGGGCGAGGTGACGGGTGGGCGCGGCCTGACGCGGGGGCGGCCGCCAGGCGTCAGGGGCTGGTGGCAGAACCCGCCGCCTCGTTCGCGTCGCCGTCGCCGCTGTCCTCCCCGCTGCCGCTCCCGGGGGACTCCTGGCCCTCCTCGCCGCGCGGGAAGGTGATCTCCACCCGGCGGTTCTTGCGGCGGCCCTCCTCGCTGGAGTTCTCCGCGATCGGGTAGTCCTCGCTGTAGCCGCGCACCTGGAAGGTCACCTCGGGGCCGAGCCCCGGCGCGAGCACCTTGTGCACCGCCTCCGCCCGCTTGCGGGACAGCTCCTTGCCGTGCTCGTACGTACCGAGGTCGTCGGTGAAGCCGAAGACCCGTACCACCGTGGAGCCTTGGGCCTTGATCTCGTCGGCGATCGCGGTGATCCGGGACTGCGCCCGGGGGTTGAGGCGCGCGCTGTCCTTGGCGAAAAGGACCTCGGCCTGGAGCGCGAACTTCACATCGACATTGGTGTCCTCGCGGCGCTCCTCTCCCCCGAGGTCCTCCACCACGGACTTGATGTCCAGCACCTTCGCGGGCGCCAGCGTCGCCCCGTCCTCCAACCGGAGCCCGGGGCTCGCGGAATCCACCTCCGGCGGCGCCTGGGAGGTCACACTGCCGGGCGGCAGGCTCGGACCGGGGTCGGCGTCGTCGGCCACGGCGGCACCGGCGCCCGTACCGAGCGCGAGGACGAGGGCGGCGAGGGCAAGCCCGGTGGCGGTGACGGGGGTTGTGAGGGTGGCGGGGGTTCCGGGGTGCGGGGTGGGGGGCATGGTCACTCGCTCCCGGAGAGGGCCACGGAGGCGGGCGGCATGGTCGGCAGCTGCAACTGCACCTTGGCCGTGTCCTCGGGGGGCGCGGGGAACTGGGCGTACCAGTCGATGGTGTCGCCCTGACCGATGCCGCCCTGGAACTTGGTGCAGAGGCAGCGGCCCTGAGTGTCGCGCAGCACGAGGTACTTCTTCTTCCCCGCGGTGTCCACCAGGCTGGCGCCCGCGAGCGACCCGCCGTTCTTCTTGAGCTCCTGCTCGTCACTGATCCATTCGGCACCGATCCAACGGCCGGAGCTGTTGTTGGTCACCTTCCCCGCCAGCGTGAGAAAGCCTCCCTGGTCGCGCTCCGCCGAAGTGACGGTGAGGCTGATCCCGTTGCCCTGGACCGTTGCCAGGGAACCGGACTGGCCGGGCTCGCTGGAGCTGCCGCCGTCCTTGCCCTTGTCCTCGTCGGGAGCGGGCGCCGAGGACGAGGACCCGGTGTCCTCCTTCTTGCCCTCGTCGTCACCGCCTCCGCCGCAGCCGGCCACCACGAAGGCCATTCCCGCCGCGAGCGCCACTGCGGTCAGTGCCCTGTGGCCGTTGGTACGCCGCATCTTCATCGGTCCAGATTCCTTGTCTTCGATCTCGCCGTCACTCGGCCAGATGCACGGAGAACAGTGTCGAGGCGTCGGGCAGGTCTCCCGGATCGAAGTCCCCGGGGTCGATCTCGACGGGTTCGCCCTCGCAGTCGAGTTCCACCGGCTTCTTCGCGTCCGCGTCCGCGTCGACTTCGCAGCGAGGCTTGATCACGGCGACAGCGTCCGCCTTGGCGTGCTTCGACTCCGTGCCCGGGATGATCGAGTCACCGACCGTGTAGTTGGTCTCGATCTGGACCTGGTAGCCGGGCAACCCGTTGACCTCGGTCGCGGCGAAGGCCGAGACCCGGGAGTCGTTGTCGGCGGCCAGAGCTTCGGCCGCGCCTTCGGCACCCGCGCCCTCGAGGTCATCCCCGAGGAGCCAGTCGAGCCAGTCCTCATCCTTCCCGTCGCCCTGCTCGATCGCGTCGATGAGGCCGTCGAGGAGTTCGTCCCGGCTGTCCTGCGCCGCGGCGAGCGCCGCGGCGTCCGCGGCGGACTGCGCACCGTTCCTCGCGACCGCCGCCTGGGCGAAGGCGAAGAAGACGAACGCCACGAAGAGCAGCATCCCGGTGAGCCAGATGTACAGCGGCAGCGTCGATCCCCGGTCGCCAAAGGGCCGTTCGGGGGTCAGCCGCCGCCGATGACGTCGTCCACGGCGTTTCCGATCGCCTGCGAGATACGCCCGTTCAGCCCCAACTGATCGATGAGCGTATAGATCCCCGCAATCAGAATCATCAACCCCGCATACTCCACGAACCCCGCCCCCGCGTCCCCGTCGCGTCCCCGCATCCGGGAGGTCACGGTCCGCGTCCAGGTGGCGAGGCGCCCTTGTGCGCCCACCGCCGCTCTCAGCCACAGTTCCCTTGCCACGATGTCCCTCTCCGTCCCGCCCTGTTCCGCAGCCCTCGCGGGCGACGTACGCGGGGTCGCGTACGTCCGCGCCGGGTTCGCCGTTCCTGCGTCCCGGTGCACCGCCGGTGCGGCGGCCGTGTATGCCCGCGGTGTTCACTGACACCACCCCCCGTACGCCGTCCCGGACCGCGCGCGGCGGTCCCGCGGAGGCTGGTGTGCCCCCGTGCCGGTACGGCTGTTGTGGTTCTGCGCGGTCGGCGGGGCGGTGAAACGGGCGGCGGGCAGGGAGGTTGGGGGCGCGCGGAGGGCGAGGAGGGCATCGCGGACAAAGTGCCCGCGAGGGGTCCCTCTCCCCCGGATTCCGGTCCGCATTCCCGCCACCTCCCCACTCCAGCCGTCCTGCCCGTTCCACCGGCCCCGACCGCATCGCCGGTCCCGACCGCATCGCCGACTCCGACTCCGACTCCGACCGCATCGCCATGTCCCCACACGGTCCGCGTCCGGGCGCTTTCGCTCATCATCCGCGTTTCGGGGGACACGGGGATGACGAATCCGGAAAGAATCTTCCACGCCGTGTTGCAGCTGCGAAGAACAGGGGTCGTACGGGGTCGCCGTCCCCCCGTGCCCCGCCGCACGTCGCACTCCACGCACCGCTCAACGCCCCAGGATGGAGCCGAAGTCGGAGCCCGAGCCGAGGAACATCCCGGTGGCGATGAGGATCATCGTGGCCGGAAGCATGAAGACCAGGGTGACCATGGTCGCCTTGGGGATGGTGCGGGCGGCGCGGCGGCGGGAGTTCTGGGCGTCGGTGCGGCGCATGTCGGTGGCGATCTGGATCAGGGTCTCGGCGATCGGGGAGCCGAGTTCCTCGCCCTGCTGGAGCGCCGAGACGAACTGTCCGACCTGCTCGGACTCATTGCGCTTGCGCAGTTCGTCGAAGGCCTGGCGGCGGCTCACCCCCATGTCCATCTGCCGCAGGGTGATGCGCAGTTCGTCGGCCCAGGGCCCCTCGTACTTCTCGGCTACCCGGTCGAGCGCCTGGCGGAAGCTGAGGCCCGCCGAGACGACGACGGCGAGGACGTCGAGGAAGTCGGGCAGCGTACGGTCGATGACCTCGCGGCGGTCGCGGATGGCCTGCCAGATGAGGGCGTCGGCGGCGAGCAGGCCGAAGGCGAAGGTCATGACGGCGAAGAGGAGTCGGCCGTTGGTGAGGAAGACCAGGCCCATCACGGCGCCGAAGATCCCGTAGACGGCGCGGCGAGCGGCGTACCGGTCCAGGGTGAGGCCGCCGGGGTTGCCCGCCATGTCGATACGGCGGCGTTTGGCGTCGACCCGCTTGGGGCCCATGAGGCGCAGGACCAGCGGGGCGAAGCGCATGCCGAGGCGGTCCACCGCGGAGCCGGTGGTGGAGACCCGGGAGGCGCCGATCTCCAGGGCGACGGCGAGGTCGTCGGGGAGCTTGGTCTCGGCGCGGTAGAGGCGGATGCCGTAGGCGATGCCGCCGACGGCGAGGGCCATCAGGGCGGCGAGCAGCAGGGCGGTCATCGCGGGCTCACACCTCGATCTTTCCGAGGCGGCGGATCACCAGGAAGCCGACCGTGTACAACCCGAGCGAGAGCAGGATGAGCCCCTGGCCGAGCGGGGAGCCGGTGACCTTGGCGAGGGCGCCCTCGTTCGAGGAGTTGATCAGCAGCAGCGAGCCGAGTCCGAGCAGCGGCACGGTGAAGGCGGTGGCGTTGACCTCGGAGAGCATGGTGCGGATCTCGCGGCGGGTCTCCTTGCGGTCCTCCAGGGTCTGGGTGAGGTTGCGCAGCGAGCTGACCACGGAGCCGCCCGCCTTGTTGGAGAGCACCAAGGTGGTGACCAGGACGCTGAGTTCACGGGAGGGCAGCCGCTGGGCGAGCTCGTCCAGGGACTCCTCGACGCTGCGGCCCAGGCTCAACTTGTCGGCGACCAGGGAGAGTTCCACCCCGGCCGGTGCCTCCAGCTCTTCGGCGGCCATGGCGAGCGAGGTGCGCAGGGCGAGCCCGGCGGCGGTGGCGTTGGCCAGCAGCCGTGCCACGTCCGGGAGTTGGCCGATGAAGGCCTCGATGCGCTTCTGCCGCTGCCAGTTGAGGAAGAGCAGGGCGCTCCAGGCGCCGATCAGCCCGGCGATCGGGCCGAAGAAGGGGGCCAGGGCCGCGGCGGCGATCAGCCACAGGGCGAGTACCACGGCGAGGACGTAGACGAAGAACTCGCCCGGGGTGACGTCGAGTCCGGTGGCGGACAGCCGCTGCTGCAGGGCGCGGCCGAGGCGGGTGCCGCGCAGCCTGCGGTCCACCCCGGAGAAGCGGCGCGCGCGGCCCGCCGGGAGGCCCGCCGCCCCCTCCCCGGAGAGGCGGTCGACGAGTGCCTGGCGCTGGGCGCGGCCGGAGGCGTAGGCGTGCACCCCGGCGGTGGCGAGCGCGCCGGTGAGCAGGGTGGCGCCGAGCGCGAGCAGGGCGGGGCTGTTCATGCCGGACTCCGGTCGGTGTGGGCGCGGCGGCCGAGGGGACGGGGCCGCGTCCCGCGGGCGGCGGCGTACGTGCTCATCCGATCGCCTGCCTCGGCGGGTACGGGCCCTGCGCGTGCGGCGGCCGGGGCGGATACGGTCCGCCCCGGCCGCCGGTGCCGAAGGCGGGCGGTACCGCCTCGCCCGCGAGGTGGAGCTTCTCGGCCATCTCCCGGGGCAGCGGCAGGTGTTCGAAGTGGCCGTGGACCAGGCGGTCGGCGCCCATCGGGCGGGCGAGGAAGCGGCTGACCGGCACCATCCGGAACTCCTCGCGGCCGTGCGAGACGAGCAGTGCGACCTCGGAGATCTTGCGGGAGCCGTCCACATGCCGGGCGAGCTGGACGACCACGTCCACCGCGGAGTTGATCTGGTCCCGCAGCGCCTCGAAGGGGATCTGCACCTCGGACATGGACCCGAGGGTCTGCAGGCGCATCAGGGCGTCGTCGGCGGTGTTGGCGTGCACGGTGGCCAGCGAGCCGTCGTGGCCGGTGGACATGGCCTGGAGCATGTCGAGGGTCTCGCCGCCGCGGACCTCGCCGACGATGATGCGGTCGGGGCGCATCCGCAGCGAGTTGCGCACCAGGTCGCGGATGGTGACCTGGCCCTTGCCCTCGACGTTGGGCGGCCGGGACTCCAGGCGGATCACATGCTCCTGCTGGAGCTGGAGTTCGGCGGAGTCCTCGATGGTGATGATGCGCTCCTGGTCCGGGATGAGCCCGGACAGGGCGTTGAGCAGGGTGGTCTTCCCGGATCCGGTGCCGCCGGAGACGATCAGGTTGAAGCGGGCGCGGACGAAGGCGGCGAGCAGCAGGAGCATCTGCTCGTCGAGGGAGCCGAGGCCGATCAGCTCGGTGAGGGTGTAGGCGCGCGGGAAGCGGCGGATGGTGAGCGTCGGGCCGGTCAGCGAGAGCGGCGGGATGATGACGTTGACGCGTTCGCCGGTGGGCAGCCGGGCGTCGACCATCGGATTGGACTCGTCCACCCGGCGGTTGACGGTGGAGACGATGCGTTCGATGGTCTGCAGGAGCTGCTCGTCGGAGGCGAAGCGCAGCGGCAACTGCTCGACGCGGCCGGAGCGTTCGACGAAGACGGCGTCGGGTCCGTTGACCATGATCTCGGTGATGGAGGCGTCCGCGAGCAGCGGTTCGAGCACGCCGAGTCCGAGCGCCTCGTCGACCACCCGGCGGATCAGCTGGGTGCGCTCGGCCGTGGACAGGACCGGGCCCTCGCGGCTGATCAGATGGCCGAGGACGCGTTCCAGGCGGGCGCGGCGTTCGGCGGCGGTGAGCGAGGACATCTCCGCGAGGTCGATCTCCTCCAGGAGTTTGGCGCGGTAGGCGGCCACGAGCCGCCCGTCCTCGCGTCCGGCTCCGCCGCCCTCCTCGGGCTGCGCGATACGGGACCTCAGGCTCATCCTCGGCTCAACTCCCTTCTGCGGTCGTACGGTTGGTCCGCTGCCGGAACCATGATGACGTGTCGGCGGCGGGCCGGTCGTCCTCGGGCGCGGTCGTACCGGTGGTCCTCGGCCATGGTGGCGCTAGTCGTCGTCGGGCATGGTCGCGCTGCGGGAGACGCTCCAGTCGGTGTCCACGAAGGGCAGCAGGGTCGGCACCTGGACGGTCACCGTGGCGGTGGTGGTCTCGCCGCCGCGCACCACGTTCACCTGGGCGTCCAGCCAGTCGCTCATCGCGGCGTACCCGGCGGCCTGGCCCGGCCCGTCCTGGGAGGCGACCCGGGCGGCGGCCCGTGCCCCGGAGCCCGCCTGGCTGGCCGAGTAGCCGACCAGGCCGAGCTGGATGGCGGCCATCCCGACGAGCAGCAGGATCGGCAGGAAGCCCGCGAACTCCAGCATGGAGACACCGCGGTCGTCGAGCGGGCGCCGGCGCCCGCCTGCCGGACGCCGCGGGCGAACCCGCCGGTCACCGTGCGGCCCTCGCATCAGCCCCTCCTTTCATCTCCCCGGCCGTCCCCTCTCGCCGTGCTCGTCCATGTCCGCGCGGTCCGCGGCCCCCGGCCCTCAGTCCTCGCCCTCACGGGCCGCGCCCGCCTCGCCGGAGACCTCCCAGCCCGCGTCGAAGCCGGGCAGGAACAGCGGGACCTTGGCGTCCACGTGGGCCTTCCACACGGTGCCCTCGTCGGTGCAGTCGACCGCCGCGTCCTGCCAGGCCCCGGGCAGATGGGCGCGGGCGGCGCGGGCGCAGGCGGCCCCGGGGTCGGCGCCGGAGACGGCGGCCGCGGTGGCGGCGCGGGCGCCCTCGTCGGCGGCGTTCCCGGCCAGCGAGTAGGTGTACCCGTACAGGGCGCACTGCCACAGGATGGTCAGGAGGGTGAGCAGGATCGGGAACATGCCCGCGAATTCGAGGGTGACCGCGCCCCGGTCCCCCCGGCTCTCCCGCTTGCGCAGGGCGAGCGCGCCGCCGGTACGGCGCTTGGCCGCGGGCGCCTCGGCGGTGGCGAGGCCGAGTTCACCGGCGAGGGTGTAGAGGGCCTGCTTCACCGTGGAGCGGTCGTCGAGGTCCTGGAGGCGTCCGGCGTCGACCGCGGACTGGAGCTCCTTGAAGTGCGCGGGGACGGTGGTGCGGGCGACCCGGGTGCCGGTGACGCGTTCGACCACGGAGGACTGGATCTCCGTACCGCGGGAGTGGCGGTTGAGGACGGTGACGGTGTCCTCGGCCTTACGGACCTGGAGCCGGTCCCAGAGCCGTACGGTGCGCTTGGCGGCGCGCACCGCGACCACGTCCGGGGTCACCAACAGCAGTGCCTGGTCGGCGACTTCGACGGCGACGGCGCCCGCGGCGCTCAGCTGGCAGCCGCAGTCCACCAGGACGAGGTCGTAGCGGCTGCGCAGGGCGGCGAGCACCTGGCGGGCCACCCGGTCGGTGACCTCCTCGCCGCGTTCGCCCTCGGCGGGGGCGAGGAGCAGGCCGAGTCCGCTCTCGTGGGTGTAGACGGCGTCCTGGAGGACCCGGGGGGTGATGTCCGCGATGGCGGCGAGGTCGGCGATGGAGCGCCGGAACTGCACATCGAGGTACGAGGCCAGGTCGCCGGACTGGAGGTCGAGGTCGAGCAGCGCCACCGAGCGGCCCGAGTGCTGGGCGGCCAGGGCGAGTTGGACGGCGGTGAGGGTGGTGCCGACGCCGCCCTTGGCGCCGCTGACGGTGACCACCTGGCCGCCCGGTCCGGTGAGGGCGGGCTCGGCGCCGGTGCCCAGGTGGCGGCGCATGCCGAGCGACCAGGAGGCCGCGGCCTGCACGCGTTCGGCCAGCGCCTCGTAGCCGAGCGGCAGGGTGACGATGCCGCGCGCGCCGGAGTCCATCGCCGCGGTGAGCACCCCGGCGCTGGTGTCGGCGGTGACCAGGACGATGCCGACCGCCGGGTAGCGCAGCACGAGGTCGCGGATCAGGTCGAGCGCGGGCACCGGGCCGATGCGCTCGTGGACGAGGACGACCTCGGGCAGTTCGTCCAGGGACTCGGCGGCGAGCCGGTCCAGGGTGTCCACCAGGGTGGCCGAGTCCGGTACGGGCAGGGCGGGTTCGGTGTCGGCCAGCTGCCCGAGCAGAGTCGACAGCGCGCGGGCCGACTCCGGGTCGGGCACCGCGGAGTGCACACGGATGCTCATGACGGCCTCCTCGCGGCGACCGGTCCCGGGACCGCCCGCCCTCTCGCCCGCCGGTGTGCCCGGATCGGCCTCTTCGCGCCGCTGGCGCCCAACTCGACCATGTCCGGGCCTACTTGTCCTCGTCCAGGGTGTACGAACGGTCGCCCGGCGGCACCGCGGAGTCCCCGTCCTGCGCCACCAGGGCCAGCCGCACGTGGGTGGCGAAGGACTCGGCGTAGGCGACCCGCTGGGCGTCCCCGGCGTCCAGGGCGAAGGTGATCGGCACCGCCTCGTTCTGCTCGCGGCGGCGGTCGTCCTGGTCGCGGTCGAAGGGGGTGAGCTTGCCGACGTCGATCACCCGGGCCCGCTCCACGATGATCTTCGACTGATCCTTCTGGCGCTCGTCCTCGGCCTTGAAGGTGGCGTAGATGTTGACCTCCGCGCCCGGGTCGATCTTGCCCGCGACACCGGTGGAGGCGTCGATCATGATGGCGATCTCCTGCTGCCCCGGCTTGAGTTCGGGCCGTCCGACCAGCATGTCGGTCTGCAGCAGCGAGCCCTTGCGCAGGGTGGTGACGGCGATCTTCCCGCGTATCTGGCGCAGGCTGCGCACCGCGGTGTCCGAGAGCCACCGCTCGGGCATCTCGACCTTCTCGAACTGCCCGGCCTCCAGCTCCTTGTACGGGGCCACATCGCTCTTCAGCCGGTACGCGCTCACCTCGGGGCCGACCTTGGAGTTCACGTCGCGGATCACCGACAGGACACCGGCGAAGGCGCCGACGGCACACAGCACGGAGACCACCAGCAGGATGACGCCGCGTCGCTGGCGTGAGTTCATGGCCGGACTACCTCGATCGGGGACGTGTACGGGGGACGGGGCACCGCTTCGCCCTCAGCCCGCGCCCGCGGTGAGGGCACGGGCGGCGGGGGCGGTCAGCTCGGGTGGCGGCGGCAGCGGCGCGGCGCAGAACCCGCAGCGGTCGCCGATGAGTTCGAGCCCGCACCAGTGGCAGCGCTCCCGGCGCACCGAGGACACCAGCTGGTAGAGCACGGAGATGTCGGGGATGGCGGCGGCGAACTCGGCGAGCTTCGCGGTTCCCCACCACTCGGCCGAGGCGGCGGGCTGCCGGGCGTGCGTGACGCCCTGCACCTGCCAGGCCGGGGCGAGGGTGCCGGTGACCCAGTCCGCGGGCAGCTGGCCCGGGGCGACCACCATCCGGGTGCCGAAGGCGGGCCCGGCGGGGACGGCCGGGGCCTCGGACTTCTGCGGGTTCAGCCGCAGGAGTTGGGGCTCGGGTGTGGCGAGGACCGCGAACTGCGAGCCGGGCACCCAGGACCGGGCGTGCGAGCCGAGGCCCACCGGCACCCGGTCGAGCCGGGAGACCGAGCCGAGCACGGCCCCGGCGTAGATGTAGTGCGAGAGCAGCCGGGCGGCCGAGGCGAGCACCCCGGGGCTGAAGTCGCAGACGCTCAACTGCCGTAGCTGCAGGGCGAGTACGGCGAGTCCGAGCGGCGGCAGCTCGGGGCGCAGCAGGGCGATCCGGTCGGTCTCCAGTATCGACCGCACGGCGTGCAGCCGGTGCGCCACGGAGACCGGCGCGGACCTCGGGCACAGCACGATCACATAGCCGTGGTGGTCCAGGAGCGTGTGCATCTCCGCGAGGGACTGGTCCAGGGAGTAGGCGTCCGCCTCGGCCGGGTTGCCCCTGCCGTGCCCGGCGGAACTCCTGCCGTGCCCCGGCGAACTCCGCGCGAGCGCGGCCGACTTGGCGGACTTCGGCGCGCGTACGGCGGACTGCAGCACGGCGGCGGAGGGGGTGTGCCGGTCCAGCGACGGAAGTACCAGGTCCGCACTGGTGACGGCTATGGCGGTCGGCACCCGCGCACCCCCATCCCTGCTCACGGCCGGGCCCGAGCCCGCCTCACCCTCGCCCCTCGCGCTGTCTCCTGCATCTGCACCATATCCACGCAGGGGGCGGCTCAACACCCGAGTTGGGGTTATCTTCCCCTGCCGGTCCCGAGGATGGGGCGCCCTAGAAGAACTCCGACCACGGCTGGTCCCAGATCTGCTGCCCGCACAGCACCACGAAGAGCAGGCCCGCGAGGATCAGCATGGCGTTGCTGAGGCGTCCGTTGCGCCATTCCCTGGGCGTACGGCCGGAGTTGAGGAGCCAGACCAGGGTGAGGGCGAGGAAGGGCATGAAGGCGGCGCCGAGGACGCCGTAGAGGATGACCAGGCGGAAGGGCTGACCCTGGAAGAGCAGGACGATGGGCGGGAAGGTCAGCCAGAGCAGATAGCCGCGGAAGGCCCAGGACTTCTCGCGCCGCCCGGTGGCGACCTCCTCGGCGGTGGCCGCCTCGCCCGGGGCGCGCCGGTAGCGGGCCACGAAGTCGGCGAACATCAGGCTCACTCCGTGCCAGACGCCGATCAGCGAGGTGAAGGAGGTGGCGAAGAAGCCGATCAGGAAGAGCTTGGCGGTGGCGTTGCCGTACTCGTCCTCCAGGACCTTGGTCAGGTCGATGAGGCCCTTGTCGCCGCTGGAGATGGCAGTGCCCGAGGAGTGCAGCAGCTCGGCGCCGACGAAGAGCATCGCGACCACGAAGATGCCGGTGGTGACGTAGGCGACCCGGTTGTCCAGGCGCATCACCTTCATCCAGCCGGTGTGCGTCCAGCCCTTGGCGTTGACCCAATAGCCGTACGCGGCAAGGGTGATGGTGCCGCCGACGCCGCCGATCAGGCCGAGGGTGTTGAGGACGGAGTCCTTCTCGTCGGGCAGGACGGGCAGCAGTCCGGCGAAGGCCTCGCCGAGGTTGGGGGTGACGCGGATCGCCAGGTAGACGGTGACCACGAACATCACCCCGACGAGGACGGTCATCACCTTCTCGAAGACCTCGTACTTGTTGAACCAGACGAAGACCAGGCCCACGATCCCGCAGAGCACTCCCCAGGGCTTGATCGACCAGTCGGCCGGGAAGACGTCCGGGAAGAGCGCCTGCAGCGGCAGCGCGCTCGACGACATCGCCGCGGCGCCGTAGACGAAGCCCCAGATGACGACGTAGACGACGAAGAAGACCGTGGTCCAGCGGCCGAGAGAGGCCCAGCCGTCGAAGAGGGTGCGGCCGGTGGCCAGATGCCAGCGGCCCGCGGCCTCCGCGAGCGAGATCTTGACCAGGCAGCCGACGACGGCCGCCCACAGCAGGGTGTAGCCGAAGCTGCTGCCCGCGACCAGGGTGGCCACCAGGTCGCCGGCGCCCACACCGGTGGCCGCGACCACGATGCCGGGCCCGATGTACTTCCAACTGGACTTGCGCGGCACCGATTCGGGCTTGCCGGGAGGGGGTGCGCCTGTGCTGTTCGTCGTCTCCGCCATGCGCAGGAAGAAAGCGCACATCCCGCGGGCGCACAAGGGGGCGCGCATGCTTTCCTCCGAGGTGGGCGGGGGTTTGCCGCCCCGGCGCGCAGGGCAGGGACGGCGCGCGGACGCCTGCGGTTTGCGGACGCACGCGGGCCGGGGTCGTGAATCCCCGTCCCCGCCGCGGCCGTTGGGCCCGCGGACACCGACTCCCCGCCCTGGAGGGACGCATGGACACCGGCCGCCCCACGAGGATGGACACCGGCAGGCTCGCGCGGCTCGCCGAGGAACCGGTCGACCACCGGTTCAAGGGGCTGCCGCCGGACGCCGAGGGCCTGCTGGCCGGCCAACTCGCGGCGCAGCAGCGCAACTTGTACACCGGCGGCTTCACCACCCCCGTCCTCACGCTCTCCGCCGAGGACCTGGAGCACAACCTCCGCCTGATGGAGGGCTACGCCGCCGGGCACGGGCTCTCCTTCGCCCCGCACGGCAAGACCACCATGGCGCCGCAGCTGTTCCAGCGCCAGTTCGCGCACGGCGCCTGGGGGATCACCCTCGCGGTGCCCCACCAGGTGCGTGTGGCACGGGAGTTCGGGGCGCCGGTGGTCCTCCTCGCCAACGAGGTCGTGGACCGCGCCGCCCTGCACTGGCTCTCCGCCGAAGTCGACCGCGACCCCGGCTTCCGCCTGCTCTGCTACGTCGACTCGGTGCGCGGCGTCGCCCTGATGGACGAGGCCCTGCGCGGCCGGAACCGCCCCTTCGAGGTGATGGTCGAGCTGGCCGCCGGGGACGAGGCGCGCACCGGCGTACGCGGCGAGGCGGAGGCGCTCACGGTGGCCCGCGCCGTCGCGGCCACCGGCACCCTGCGGCTCACCGGTGTCGCCGGATACGAGGCGGACCTGCCCGGGGCGAGCCCGGCGACGGTACGCGCCTGGCTGGACCGGCTCCTCGGCCTCGCCCAACTCCTGGACGGCGAGGGGCTGTTCGCCGGGGCCGAGGAGATCGTGGTGAGCGCGGGCGGCAGCTCCTGGTTCGACGCGGTCGCGGCGGCCTTCGCCCGGCTGCCCGCCCTGTCCCGCCCGGTGCGCAAGGTGCTGCGCTCCGGCGCCTATGTGAGCCACGACGACGGCCGCTACCAGGAGTCCACCCCCTTCAACCGGATCCCCGAGGAGGGCGCGCTGCGGCCCGCGCTGCGGCTGTGGGCCCAGGTCGTCTCCCGGCCCACCCCCGAGCAGGCCTTCCTCAACGCGGGCAAGCGGGATGTCTCGTACGACATGGGGCTGCCGGTGCCGCTCCTCGTGCGCTCGGCGCGGGACGGGGCGGAGCGGGCGGCCGAGGGCATCGAGGTCAGCAGGCTCTCGGATCAGCACGCCTGGCTGCGTACCGCTCCGGACTGCGGGATCGAGGTGGGCGACTGGGTGGCGCTCGGGCTCTCGCATCCGTGCACGGTCTTCGAGAAGTGGCCGCTGATCCCGGTGGTACGGCGCGGGGGCGCGGTGGTGGAGTACGTCCGCACGTTCTTCTGAACGTTCCTCTGGGGGCGCGCCCTGCCGCCTGCCGGAGGCCGAGCGCGGGCCTCGGGTGCCGCGGCGGCGGGCTCAGCGCACCCCGCGTGGCCGGAACTGGACGCTGATCCGCGCTCCTCTGGCCCCGCCCGCCTTGGGCACCGCGTGTTCCCAGGTGCGCTGGCAGGAGCCGCCCATGATCAGCAGATCGCCGTGGCCCAGCGGGCGGCGCAGCGCGGTGCGGCCGCCGCCGCGGGGGCGCAGCAGCAGGTCCCGGGGCTCGCCGAGGGAGAGGATGGCGACCAGGGTGTCCTCGCGGGCGCCGCGGCCCTCGGGGTCCGGACCGCGCGAGCCCCGCCGGGGGTTCCCGGAGCGGTCGCCGTGCCAGGCCACGCTGTCGCGGCCGTCGCGGTAGAGGCAGAGCCCGGCGGTGACGAAGGGCTCGCCGAGTTCGGCCTGGTAGTGGGCGCTCAAGGCCTCGCGGGCCGCGGTGAGCGCGGGGTGCGGCAGCGGTTCCCCGGCGCCGTAGAAGCAGAGCAGCCGGGGGACGTCCACGGTCCGCTCGTACATCCGGCGGCGCTCGGCCCGCCAGGGCACCTCGGTCCGCAGCCGGGCGAAGAGCGCGTCCGCGCCGCCGAGCCAGCCCGGCAGCTCCTCGATCCAGGCGCCGTCGGACAGCTCGGTGCGCGCGAGGCCGGTCAGGGGTGCCTGCCGGATCTCGTCGCCCTGGTCGAAGAGGGAGGCCTGGAGGTGCTCCATGGCTCCAGGCTAACGCGAGAACCGAACAGGTGAGCGAACAGCTTCGGCCGGTGCTGCCGGACCGGGCCCGGCGGGCGCCCGCCCCGGTTCCCGGGTGGCGCAAAACACGGAGCGCCGGGCGTTACCGGCCCGTATCCTCACGGACATGCAGCTCATCCAGTCGACCAAGCTCGCCAACGTCTGCTACGAGATCCGCGGCCCGGTTCTCGAAGAGGCGATGCGGCTGGAAGCGGCGGGGCACCGCATCCTCAAGCTGAACACCGGCAACCCGGCCGCCTTCGGCTTCGAGTGCCCGCCGGAGATCCTGGAGGACATGCTCCGCAACCTCTCCGGGGCGCACGGCTACGGCGACGCCAAGGGCCTGCTCGCCGCCCGCCGCGCGGTGGTGATGCACAACCAGACCCTCGGCATCGAGACCGACGTGGAGTCCGTCTTCATCGGCAACGGCGTCTCCGAGCTGATCGTCATGGCGATGCAGGCGCTGCTCGACGACGGCGACGAGGTCCTCGTCCCGGCCCCCGACTACCCGCTGTGGACCGCCGCCGTCTCGCTGTCCGGCGGCACGGCCGTGCACTACCGCTGCGACGAGCAGGCGGACTGGATGCCCGACCTCGCCGACCTGGAGCGGAAGATCACCGACCGCACCAAGGCGCTGGTGATCATCAACCCGAACAACCCCACGGGCGCCGTGTACAGCGAGGAGATGCTCCGCTCGCTCACCGACATCGCCCGCCGCCACAACCTCCTGGTCTGCTCCGACGAGATCTACGACAAGATCCTCTACGAGGACGCCGTCCACACCCCCACCGCCGCCATCGCCCCCGACCTCCTCACGCTGACCTTCAACGGCATGTCGAAGGCGTACCGGGTGGCCGGTTACCGCGTCGGCTGGATGTCCGTCTCGGGACCGCGCCAGCATGCCGACTCGTACATCGAGGGCCTGACGATCCTGGCCAATATGCGGCTGTGCGCCAATATGCCGGGCCAGCACGGGGTGGTCGCCGCGCTCAGCGGGCGGCAGACCATCAGCGACCTGGTCCTGCCGGGCGGGCGCCTCATCGAGCAGCGGGACGCCGCGTACGAGCTGCTCACCCAGATCCCCGGGGTCAGCTGCGTCAAGCCGAAGGGCGCGCTCTACCTCTTCCCGCGCCTGGACCCGAAGGTCTTCAAGATCAAGGACGACCGGCAGATGGTCCTCGACCTGCTGCGCGCCGAGAAGATCATGGTCGTGCACGGTACGGGCTTCAACTGGCCCGAGCCCGACCACTTCCGCATCGTCACCCTGCCCACCGCGGCCGACCTCACCGACGCGGTGACCCGGATCGGCCACTTCCTGGACGGGTACGGGCAGCACTGAGGAGCCCGTAGCCACGGACGTACCGCTCCCTCAACTCGGCGGCCAGGAAGGCCGGTTCGTACGGGCGCGCCCTGATCAGCCCAGGCGGCCGAGCCCGGAGCCGACATCGTCGAAGTCCATCGCGGGCACCAGCGTGAGCTGCGCGCCGAGCCGGTCGAAGAGCGGTTCCGCGATCGACGGGATGTCGGAGGTCTGCTCCAGGTCGAAGAACATGAGCGCCGTGCGCTTGCCCTGGAGGGCCACGAAGTAGGCGGCCTCCGGCTTGAGTCGGTCCATCGTCGCCTGCATGATCTCGGGCAGCGAGCCGCTCGCGACCGCCCCGCTCGCCTTCTCGGTGTCCATCTGCGCCATCAGCAGCATCCGCATGGCACCCGCACCTCGCCGATCCGCGGACCGCGTCTCCCCCGGCCGCCGCTCCCTGCCCGGCGGACGGCGGCGCGGTCGTCCGTGGCATCCATCGTCCCGCCGCCGGTGATGCGTGGGCAGCCCACACTGTTCGCCGCCCCGCTCCCGCCCGCCCTCTTGACTACTACGGGATTCCGCACCTTCACCCTCCGACACCCCTCAACTTTAGACTCAATCCAAGCTAAGATGACGTCCTGAAGGCTTCGGGCCGGAGAGTCACGGGCGAAGAGTTCCGAGCCGGGAAGAAGCCGGGCCGAAGAGTCTGGGAGGCCATCCATGTACGACCCGATCCGCACCAAGTCGGTCCACTCGATGGCCGGCGGGCAGGACGACGCCTACCCCCACCGCAGCCGTGAGGAGGAGCTGGACATCCAGCTCGCCGGGCATCTCGCCGCCCTGCTCGCCGTCACCGACGAGCTCGGGGACGAGAGCGCCGCCGCGCGCATCGCCGAGCAGCTCACCCGGCTCCGCGGCGCCCCACCCGTCCGGCACCCGGACCCCGGCGAGGGCGACACCGCCTCGCTGCATCACCGGGCCCACGCCCTCGCGGGCCGCGCCCTGGTCGTCGCCGCCTCCCGGGCCGACACCGCGGCCGCGATCCTCGCCGCCGAGCGGATGGACGCGCACACCGCGGCCCTGGCCGCACTCCGCCCGGCCGCGGCCTGAGCCCGGCTCCCGCACCCGAGTCCCGCTCCCCCACCCGGGCCCGGCTCCCGCACCTGAGTCCGGCCCCGTACGCACACGGCCCCATACGTGCCTGACCCCGCCGAAGGACCGGCGGGGTCAGGCACGTACAGCCGCTGGGCGGGAGCGGGACTCAGCCGAGGCGCTCCACCAGGGCCCGGTACTCGTCCCACAGCTCCTTCGGCGTGTGGTCGCCGAAGGTGTTCAGGTGCTCGGGGACCAGGGAGGCCTCCTCGCGCCAGATCTCCTTGTCGACCGTGAGCAGGAACTCCAGGTCGGCCTCGGAGAGGTCGAGGCCCTCGGTGTCCAGGGCGGCCTTGGTCGGCAGCACGCCGATCGGGGTGTCGACACCCTCGGCGCGGCCGTCGAGCCGGTCGACGATCCACTTCAGTACGCGGCTGTTCTCGCCGAAGCCGGGCCAGACGAACTTGCCGGCCTCGTTCTTGCGGAACCAGTTCACGTAGTAGATCTTCGGCAGCTTGGCGGCGTCCTTGCCCTTGGCGACGTCGACCCAGTGGCCCATGTAGTCGCCCATGTTGTAGCCGCAGAACGGCAGCATCGCGAAGGGGTCGCGGCGCAGCTCGCCGACCTTGCCCTCGGCGGCGGCGGTCTTCTCGGAGGCGACGTTCGCGCCGAGGAAGACCCCGTGGTTCCAGTCGAAGGACTCGGTGACCAGCGGCACCGCGCTGGCCCGGCGCCCGCCGAAGAGGATCGCCGAGATCGGCACGCCCTTCGGGCTCTCCCACTCCGGCGCGATGATCGGGCACTGCGCGGCCGGGGTGGTGAAGCGGGCGTTCGGGTGCGCGGCCGGGACGCCGGACTCGGGGGTCCAGTCGTTGCCCTTCCAGTCGGTCAGATGGGCCGGGGTCTCCTCCGTCATGCCCTCCCACCACACGTCGTTGTCGTCGGTGAGCGCGACATTGGTGAAGACCGAGTTGCCCCAGAGCGTCTTCATGGCGTTGGCGTTGGTGTGCTCGCCGGTGCCGGGGGCGACGCCGAAGAAGCCGGCCTCCGGGTTGATCGCGTAGAGGCGGCCGTCCTCGCCGAAGCGCATCCAGGCGATGTCGTCACCGATGGTCTCGACGGTCCAGCCGGAGATCGTCGGCTCCAGCATCGCGAGGTTGGTCTTGCCGCAGGCGGAGGGGAAGGCCGCCGCGACGTACTTCGACTCCCCCTGCGGCGGGGTCAGCTTGAGGATGAGCATGTGCTCGGCGAGCCAGCCCTCGTCGCGGGCCATCACCGAGGCGATGCGCAGCGCGTAGCACTTCTTGCCGAGCAGGGCGTTGCCGCCGTAGCCGGAGCCGAAGGACCAGATCTCGCGGTCCTCGGGGAAGTGCGAGATGTACTTGGTGGTGCTGCACGGCCACGGCACGTCCTCGTCCTCTTCGGCGAGCGGGGCGCCGACGGTGTGCACGGCCTTCACGAAGAAGCCGTCCTCACCGAGCTGGTCGAGGACCTCCTGGCCCATCCGGGTCATGGTGCGCATGGAGACGGCGACGTAGGCGGAGTCGGTGATCTCGACGCCCAGCGCGGACAGCGGCGAACCCAGCGGGCCCATGCAGAAGGGGACGACGTACATGGTGCGCCCGCGCATCGAGCCGCGGAAGATGCCTCCGTCGCCGTCCTTGCCCTGGAAGACCTCGCGCATCTCGGCGGGCGCCTTCCAGTGGTTGGTCGGGCCCGCGTCCTCCTCCTTCGCCGAGCAGATGAAGGTCCGGTCCTCGACGCGGGCGACGTCGGTCGGGTCGGAGGCGGCGTAGTAGGAGTTGGGGCGCTTGACCGGGTCCAGCTTTCTGAAGGTGCCCTTGGCCACGAGCTCATCGGCGAGGCGCTCGTACTCCGCCTCGGTTCCGTCGCACCAGACCACCTTGTCCGGCTGGGTCAGTTCGGCGATCTCGTTCACCCAGGCGATGAGGCCCTGATGACGGGTGGGGACGGTGGGAGCCGCGATGTCGCGCGCCACGATTGCTCCTAAGTGAGGGATTTTGAGGGTGAGTGCCCCGTTGTGGAGATGAGTGCCCCGTGGGGGCCGCGACCCGGATGCTTCGTGACCGCTCATCCGGTGCCGCCTGCTCTCATTTGAGATCATGCGACGGACGTGTTCATCTGTCCAGAGGGCGTCACACTTGAGCGGAGTGAGCATCACCACTTCCCTCAGCTCACCGAGACGCGCATACCGCCGACTTACGGTGCCGTAGGTACGATCGGCCTATGAGCTCTCCCGCCCCAGACTCGATCGGGACGACCGCAGCGCCTCGTCCCTCCTCGCCCGCCGGGCAGTCCACCGACTCCCCGGCCAAGGCCGCCGCCCTCCAGACGGCCGCCCTGATCAAGCCGCATCTGCGCGGATGGCTGCATGCGGGCATGTTCCCGGCCGTGGTCATCGCGGGCCTCGTGCTCACCGCGCTCGCCGACTCCCCCCGGGGCCGGATCGCCTGCGGCATCTACACGCTGACGGCCTGCCTGCTCTTCGGCGTGAGCGCCCTCTACCACCGCGGCAACTGGGGCCCGCGCGCCGACGGCGTGCTGCGCAGGCTCGACCACGCCAACATCTTCCTGATCATCGCGGGCACCTACACCCCGCTGACGATCCTGCTGCTGCCCGGCGGCAAGGGGCAGTGGCTGCTCTGGGGTATCTGGGCGGCCGCCGCGGCGGGCATCCTCTTCCGGGTCTTCTGGGTCGGCGCCCCGCGCTGGCTCTACACCCCCTGCTACATCGCGATGGGCTGGGCGGCCGTCTTCTACCTCCCCGACTTCATGCGGACCGGCGGCATCGCCGTCCTGGTCCTGGTGGTCGTCGGCGGCCTCCTCTACAGCGCGGGCGGCGTCATCTACGGCGTCAAGCGCCCGAACCCCTCCCCGCGCTGGTTCGGCTTCCACGAGGTCTTCCACTCCTTCACCCTCGCGGCCTTCGTCGTGCACTACGTGGGCATCTCCCTGGTGGCCTACCAGCACGCCTGAGCGGCACCCGGCGGCCCCGGCGACCGGCGGGAAATCCCCCGGCCACCGGGGCCGCCGCATGTCATCCTGGCCCGGTGAACGGTCCGGAGATCCACATCCGATTCGCCCCCGGGCCGGCCCTGTTCGTGCCGCACCACCGCCGCGCCGGGACCACCGCGCTGCGCACCGACGGCGTCTCCACCCTCGGCCATGTCGTCGAATCGGCCGGGGTACCGCTCACCGAGGCCGGGACCCTGCTGGTGGACGGCCGCCCGGTCGAGCCCTCCCACGTACCCGCCGCCGGGGAGCACATCGAAGTACGCGCCGTGACCCGCCCCCAGCGGCTGCCGGGCGCCCCGCTGCGCTTCCTGCTCGACGTCCACCTCGGCACGCCGGCCCGGCGGCTGCGGCTGCTCGGCGTGGACGCCGCGTACGAGTCGGAGGACATCGGCGACCCCGCCCTCGCCACCCGCTCCGCCGCCGAGCGCCGGGTCCTGCTCAGCCGGGACCGCGGCCTGCTGCGCCGCCGCGAACTCTGGGCCGGCGCCTACGTCTACAGCGACCGCCCCGAGGAGCAACTCCGCGACGTACTGGGCCGCTTCACTCCTCGCCTCGACCCCTGGACCCGCTGCACCGCCTGCAACGGCCTGCTCCGCGCGGCCGGCAAGGAGGAGGTGGCCGACCGCCTGGAGGGCGGCACCCGCAGCGGCTACGAGGTCTTCGCCCGGTGCACGGCCTGCGCACGGGTGTACTGGCGCGGCGCCCACCACGAACAGCTGGAGTCGATCGTGGCGGGGGCGGTGGCGGAGTTCGGCTGAGGGGCGGTGGGCCGGCCGCCTTCGCGCGCGACCCGCCCCGGCCGACGGTTCCTCAGCCCTCCGCCGTCTCCCGTACCCCCACCTGCTCCGCCAGTACGGCCGCGCTCGTGGTCGGTGCCTGGCAGACGAAGCCCCGGCAGACGTACGCGGTCGGGGCGCCGTCGACCAGGGGCCGGTCGGCGAGCAGCGGGAGTTCCCCGCTGCCGGGGCCGCCCGCGGCGACGACCGCTCCGGGCGCGGTGCCGAGCAGCGCGAGGCGGTGGAGTGCGCCGCCGCTGCCGCCGACCACGGCGATCTCGCGGGGGCCGTCGAGCAGCGCCTCGGCCACCGCGAGCCCGTGCCCGATGAAGCGCGGCACCCGGGGGCCGAGCACCCGGACCACCCCGAGGGCGCGTTCGGCGGCGATGCGGTGGGCCGCGGAGCCGGTCTGCGCCGCGTACGAGAGCAGGGCGCCCGCGGCGGCGGTCCAGCCGGAGGGGGTGGCGTTGTCGGTGGGGTCCTGCGGGCGGCGGATGAGTTCCTCGGCGTCCGTGGCGGTGTCGAAGAGGGCGCCGGAGTCCGCGTCCGCGAACTGGCCGAGCACATGGTCGAGCAGGAAGCCCGCGAACTCCAGCCAGACCCCCTCCCCGGTCACCGCGGCCAGCGCGAGGAAGCCCTCGGCCACGTCCCCGTAGTCCTCCAGGACCCCCGCGTTCGTACCCGCCCTGCCGTCCTTGGAGGTACGGGTCAGTCGCGCGTGCTCGTCCAGGTGCAGCCGTACCAGCAGGTCGGCGGCGCAGACCGCGGCCTCCACCAGGTCGGGGCGGTCGAAGTAGGCGCCGGTCTCGGCGAGGGCGGCGACGGCGAGGCCGTTCCAGGCCGCGACCACCTTGTCGTCGCGGCCGGGGGCGGGGCGCTCGGCACGGGCGGCGAGCAGCCGCTCCCGGATCGACTCGATCTGCCCCGCCTCGGCCATCAGGCCGTCCTTGCGCGGGAGTTGGAGGACCGAGGCGCCCTTGCCGCCCTCGCTGAAGGTCCCCTGGACGCTCACCCCGAAGTACTCGGCGGCGAAGACCGCGTCCTTGTCCCCGAGCACGGCCCGCAACTCCTGCGGCGTCCATACGTAGTAGGCGCCCTCCTCGTGGGCGTGGCTGCCCTCGGGCGCGTCGGCGGGCTCGCTGTCGGCGTCGAGCGCGGAGGCGAACCCGCCCTCCGCGGTGCGCAGTTCGCGGACCATGAAGTCGGCGGTCTCCAGCGCCACGCGCTTGGCGAGCGGGGAGCCGGTGGACCGCCACAGGTGCGCGTAGGCGCGGCAGAGCAGGGCGTTGTCGTAGAGCATCTTTTCGAAGTGCGGCACCACCCACTCCCGGTCCACGCTGTACCGGGCGAATCCGCCGCCGAGTTGGTCGTAGATCCCGCCGCGGGCCATCGCCTCGCAGGTGTCCTCGGCCATCTGCAGCGCACCCTCGGAACCGGTACGCGCATGGTGGCGCAGCAGGAACTCGACGACCATGGACGGCGGGAACTTGGGCGCCCCGCCGAAGCCGCCGTGCGCGGTGTCGTAGTCCCGCGTGAGCGCGAGCAGCGCCGCCGCCTGCTCCTCGGGGCCGGGTGCGGTGCCGTCGCCGTAGGAGATCTCCCGCTCGGACAGGTCCTCCACGATCTTCGCGGCAACCTCGTCGACTTCCCCGCGCCGGGTCCGCCAGGCCTGGCTGACCCCGTCGAGCACCTGCCGGAAACCGGGCATGCCGTGCCGCGGCTCCGGCGGAAAGTACGTACCGAAGTAGAAGGGCCGCGCCTCCGGCGTCAGAAACACCGTCATCGGCCACCCGCCCTGCCCGGTCGCCGCCTGCACGGCCTCCATGTAGACCGCGTCGACATCGGGCCGCTCCTCCCGGTCCACCTTGACGTTCACGAAGTGCTCGTTGAGATAGGCGGCGGTCTGCGCGTCCTCGAAGCTCTCGGTGGCCATGACGTGGCACCAGTGGCAGGCGGAGTATCCGACGGACAGCAGCACCGGCACATCCCGGCGTTGCGCTTCGGCCAGTGCCTCCTCTCCCCAGGGCCACCAGTCGACGGGGTTGTCGGCGTGCTGGAGGAGGTAGGGCGACTGGGAGTGAGCCAGGCGGTTCATGTCGGCATCGTTGCACGACCGGGATCCTCGGGCCCACCTCGCGAGGCCGGTTCCGGCGTTCCCCGGCCGCGGCGGTGGCCGAGACCTCAGGAGTTCCGGGCCGCTTCGAGGTGGCCGAGTTCGGTGGCGACGGCCTCCTTCAGGAGGGTGCGCGCGTGGTCGATGGCGAGGCCTCCGCTCAGCCAGCGCATGCTGAGCCCCTCGACCAGGGCGGTCAGCCGCTCTGCCGCGGCGGCGAGGGCGGCGGCCGGGGACAAGGGGTGGACCCGGCCGAGGAGGGCGGCGATCTCCTGCACCCAGACCAGGGTGGCGCGGGCGAGGTCTTCGCGCAGCACGGGCTCGAAGACAGCGCTCGCCCGGAGCTCCCCCCAGGCGGAACTGTTCTCCTCGACCTCCGGCGTGTCCTGGAGTTCGAGCAGCAGGGCATGCTCCAACTCCTCGCGGGGGCCGAGAGGTTCGGCACCGGCCGGGCGGTCCTGGGTGTAGCGCGCGGCCCGGTCGTTGATGAAGGCCAGGGTGTGACGCAGGATCCCGGTGCGGTCCTTGAAGTGGTAGTAGATCAGCCCCGTGGACACTCCAGCCTCGGCCGCGAGCTCCTCGACACGCAGTCCTCGTACCCCGCGTCGGGCGATCATCCGTGCGGCCGCTTCGAGGATCTGCGTACTGCGAGAAGCCATCTTCCGCCCTTCGATCTCGCACCGTCCGTACTGACTGAAACTTTAGTCCGGTGCGATCCGTGCGGACGGGCGGGCCCCGGCCGGGGGCACCCGGTCCGGCAGTGGAGCGGCAGCTGAGCGCTGTCCGTGCCCGGGCGAGGAATCGGGACGAGGAATCGGGACGTCGCGTCCACGTGGTCGTCGGTGACACGATCACTCCGGACTGTTTGACTGAAAATTCAGTCAGTGTCAGAGTGGGGCCAAGTCCCGGAGTGGGGCCGAGTCACTGCATCCGCCTTGCCCGGAGCCCGCGGTTCCAGGAGTCCCCTTGCAGGAGGGGCCACTTCCGGGAGGGGCCGCCCACCGAACCCCTGGGAGTTCTCCGTGTCCCCTGAGCCGACGTCCCGCCGCAGCGTTCTGCGCACCTTCGCCGGTGTCGGCGTGTTCGCCTTCGGGGCAGCCGCCTGCGGCCCCGAGGAGGGCGGGGGTGGCGACGTCACCCCGGCGTCCGCCGGTGCCCGGCACTTCGGTGCCGAATGGGAGAGCCACACCCGGACGTTCATGTCCTGGCCCGCTCTGCGGTCGGTGTGGGGTGAGGACCTGCCGTACGTCCGCGAGGACATCGCCCGTGTGGCGCGCGCGGTCGCGGAGTACGAGGAGGTCGTGATGATGGCCCGGCCGGGTCAGGTGGACACGGCGCAGCGGGCCTGCGGTTCCCAGGTCGAGGTGATCCCGCTCGCGGTCGACGATCTGTGGGCGCGGGACACCGTGCCCGTGTTCGTCGAGGAGTCGGGCAGGACCCTGGGGGTCGACTTCCGCTTCAACGGCTGGGGCGACAAGCAGGTCCACGACAATGACGGCACGGTCGGGCGCCGGCTGCTCGCCGAGTACGGGATCGCGCGCGCCAAGGCTCCGCTGGTCGGCGAGGGCGGCTCGTTCGAGACGGACGGCGAGGGCACGCTGCTGCTGACCGAGAGTTCGCTGGTCAACAGGAACCGCAACCCCGGCAGAAGCCGTGCCCGGATCGAGGCCGAACTCAAGAGCGCCCTCGGTGTGCGGAAGGTGATCTGGCTGGCCGGGGTGCGGGGCCAGGACATCACCGACGCCCATGTCGACAGCCTCGTCCGCTTCACGGCGCCCGGAGTGGTCCTGGTCGACAGGGCCGCGCCCGGAAGCCCGCCGGACGTCTGGTCGCGCTCGGCGGACCAGGCACGGAAGGTGCTGCGCGAGGCGACCGACGCCCGGGGCCGGAAGCTGGAGGTGATCGATCTGCCGCAGCCCGACCCGGGCAGGATCACCGGAGCCGGTGACGACTTCGTCTCCACCTACGCCAACTTCTACGTGGCCAACGACGCGCTGTTCATGCCCGGTTTCGGCGACACCAGGGCCGACGACCGGGCCGAGGCGATCCTCCAGGAGCAGTTCCCGGACCGCGACATCGTGCGGGTACGCATCGACACCATCGCCTCCGGCGGGGGCGGCATCCACTGCGCGACCCACGACCAGCCGGGCAGACCCGCCGCGTGAGCGGGCCCCGGCGATCGGCACCCGGCTCACCACCTCGTCCCCGCTGAGCGGGCGCAGCGATCCGGTCCCCGACTCGCCCCGGAGCCGCTCCCCCGCCCCAAGGCGCCGCCGCGGTGCGTACCACCCCCACGCGTACGCACCGCGGCGGCGCCGTTCGCTGCCCCGGACCGAGGTGAGGAAGCGGCTCAACGCCCTTCCGGATGTTCGGATTTCCCCAGGGCGTATTGCGGCCCCGCCGGTTTCCCCCGAGGCATTGCTCCGTCCCCCTGCTGCTCCCCCCACCCCATTCCCCCGCCGACCGGAATTCCGCAATCCGCCCCCGCGCCCCGTCGTTTTCCCTCGTGCTTTCCGCTCTCCGGGGCTCCCTCTGCAGCCCGGGACCGCCCCGCGACGCACGGTGAACGATGTCTCCGGCACCGGACCGGGGGCCCGTTTTCGTGGTCCCCGTAGAGGGGTGAAGGCCGTGGCGCACAGCCGCGTACCCCTCGTCGACCAGGGAGAAGAGTCCGCTGAGACGTCCATCTCAGCGGCTTGTAAGCGGACTTCCAGAGCAGTCTGACACCGTAATCGTGCCTGGGTACGTACGCCCGGAGAGATATCCGAAGCCGCTCCGCGCAAACGGTCGTCGACCGTCGTGGAGACACTGCCCCGCGCAGGCTCGAATACCGCTCTGCGCCACAGCTTCAAGCCCGTCGAAGAGGGAGCGGAAAGAAATTCCTGAGCGCCGCGGAGAAGGGCGGTGCGCAGCGGAGAAGCACGGCCGGTGTCCGACGAGTTCATCCGAGTGAAGGGAAGTACCCACCAATGGCGGAGACGACGAAGGCTGAGCAACCGGCCGCCCACGAGCCGAAGTACACGTACCCGATTCCGCGCACCTCGCCCAATGAGCCCCCGTGCCAGTACGCGCAGCTGCGGACCGAGGAGCCGGTCTGCCCCATCGCGCTGCCGACCGGGCACCCGGCCTGGCTGGTGACCCGCTACGAGGACGTGAAGACGGTGCTCGCGGATCCGCGGTTCAGCCGTGAGGCGCTCTTCCGCGACGGTGCTCCGCGTGCGCAGCTGGTGGAGCCCGACTCGTCCAGCCTGATCAGCATGGACCCGCCGCGCCACTCGGTGCTGCGGAATCTGACGAACCGTGAGTTCTCGCCGCGCCGCGCGGAGGCCATGCGCCCGCGGATCCAGGAGATCGTCGACCGGCTCCTCGACGACATGGCCGAGATGACCGGCCCGGTGGACCTCAACGCGACCCTGGCCCGCCCCCTCGCCCTCCAGGTGATCTGCGAGCTGCTCGGCATCCCGTACGAGGACCAGCACCTCTTCGGCGCCTGGTGCGACCACTTCATGTCGCTGACCAAGTACACGGCCGAAGAGATCGTGCGCTCCAACACCGAGATGCGGAACTACATCGCCGATCTGGCCGCCCAGAAGCGCGAGAAGCCCGGTGAGGACCTGCTGAGCAAGCTGGTCCACTCGATGGACAACGAACAGACCATCACCCACGAGGAGTTGATCAGCACCGGCGTCATGTTCCTGCTCGCGGGACACGACACCACGGTGACCGTCACCGGCGGCGGCGCGGTGCTGCTGCTGCGCAACCCGGAGCAACTCCGCCTGATCCAGCAGGACATGTCGCTGATGGACCAGGCCTGCGAGGAGATCATCCGCATGGTCACCCCGGGCGACGGCACCTTCATCCGGATCACGCTGGAGGACGTGGAGCTCTCCGGCACCACGATCCCGGCCAACTCCGCGGTGATCGCGCCGATCAGCGCCGCCAACCGCGACGACTCCGTCTTCGAGAACCCGGACACCTTCGACGTCCACCGCAAGGACAACAAGCACATCGGGTTCGCCTACGGCACGCACTTCTGCGCGGGTTCGGCGCTGGCACGCGCCGAGATCCAGATCGCCATGAAGTCGCTCTTCACCCGCTTCCCCGACCTGCGCCTGCACGTCGACGCCGAGGACCTGCGCTGGCGGATGACCGCCGCCCTCGGCGGCTATGAGGAGATCCCCGTCATATGGTGACCGGAACCACCCGGCACCACCGCATCTGCCCGCTGTGCGAGGCGGGTTGCGGGCTCAGTGTCGACATCGAGGGCAGACGCGCCGTCAAGGTGCGCGGCGCCCGGGACGACGTGTTCAGCAAGGGGTACGCCTGTCCCAAGGGGATCTCCCTGGGCGAGATCGACCAGGACCCCGAGCGGTGCCACGCGCCCCTGGTCCGGCAGCCGGACGGCCGGTTCGCCGAGGTCACCTGGGACGAGGCCTTCGCCGAAGTGGCGCGGGGCCTCGGCCGGGTGGCCGAGCAGCACGGCAAGGACGCGGTGGCGCTGTACTACGGCAACCCCGTGATCCACACGGTGGGCATCCCGCTGCACGTGACCCCCATGCGCCAGGCCATGCAGAGCCGCAACGTCTACAGCTCCAGCACGGTCGACCAGATGCCCAAGAACGTCTCGGCGGGGCTGATGTTCGGCGACCCCTGGGCGATTCCGGTACCCGACATCGACCGCACCGACCATCTGCTGATCCTCGGCGCCAATCCGCTGGTGTCCAACGGCAGCCTGTGGACGGTGCCCGATCTGCCGGGCCGCATCCGGGCGTTGAAGGCGCGCGGCGGACGGCTGGTGGTGGTCGATCCGCGGCGTACCCGTACGGCGGAGGTCGCGGACCAGCACGTGACGATACGTCCGGGGACCGACGCGCTGCTGCTCTTCGCCCTGGTGCACACGCTCTTCGACGAGGGGCTCACCGCTCCGCTCGACCCCGCGCGCTACGCCGGTGAGGAGCAACTGCGGGAAGCGGCGAAGGAGTTCAGCCCCGAGGCGGTGGCGGAGGTGTGCGGTACGACCCCCGACACCCTCCGGGGTCTCGCCCGGGAGCTGGCCGCCGCGGACTCGGCCGCCGTGTACGCGCGGATGGGCACCACCGCCGTCGCCTTCGGCACCGTGGCCAGTTGGCTGGTGGACGTGGTCAACGCCCTCACCGGCAACCTGGACCGGCCCGGCGGCGCGATGTTCGGCGAGGCGCAGCACAACGCGCTGCGCCCGACGGGGCCGCTCGCCCTCGGCCGCTGGCACAGCAGGGTGCGCGGGCTCCCGGAGGTGCTCGGCGAGCTCCCGGCGGCCACCCTCGCCGACGAGATCGACACCCCCGGCGAGGGGCAGGTGCGGGCCCTGGTGGCCATCGCCTGCAATCCGGTGCTCGGCGCGCCCAACGGCGAGCGTCTGGACCGCTCGCTCGCGGACCTGGACTTCATGGTGGCGGTCGACCCGTACGTCAACGAGACGACACGGCACGCGCATGTCATCCTGCCGCCGCCGCGCGTACTGGAGTCGGAGCACTTCGACATCGTGCTCTCCCGGCTCGCGGTGCGCCGGGTGGCCCGCTACTCGCCCCCTCTGCTGCCGCGTGAGGAGGGCCGGCCGAGCGAGGCGGAGATCCTCGCCAAGCTGACCCTCATCCTCTCCGGCGCGGGGCCCGAGGCGGATCCGGCCTCCCTGGACTCACTGATCATCGACAAGATCCTGGGCGCCGTGGTCGCGGCGCCGGGCTCACCGCTGGCGGGCCGCGACCCCGCCGAGCTGAAGGCGCAGCTGACCGGCGAGGACAGCACCGAGCGGCGGATCGACCTGATGCTGCGGCTGGGCGCCTTCGGTGACGCCTTCGGGCTGCGTCCCGACGGGGTGAACCTGGCGGTGCTGCGGGAGCGGCCGGAGGGCATGGACTTCGGGCCGCTGCGCCCCCGGCTCGCCGAGATCGTGGGCGCCGACTCGCGGGTGGCGCTCTTCCCGGAGCCGGTGGCGGGCGACCTGCCCCGCCTGGTGGAGTTCCTCGCGGCGGAGCGCGAACGAGGTGCAGGAAGCTTCCTGCTGGTGGGCCGGCGCCATCTGCGCTCGACCAACAGCTGGACGCACAACATCGCCGCGCTCTCCGGCGGCACCAACCACTGCGCCCTGGAGATCAACGCGGAGGACGCGCGCCGGCTCGGCATCGGGCCCGGCGACGAGGTGACGGTACGGGGCAGGGCGGGCGCGGTGGTGGCGCTCGCCGAGCCCACCGACCGGGTCGGGCCGGGAGTGGTGAGCCTGCCGCACGGCTGGGGCCACGGCCGGGACGGCACGCGGATGGCGCATGCGGCGAAGGCGCCGGGGGTGAATGTGAACGCTCTCACCGACGAACTGGTCGTCGACCCCCTCTCGGGCAACGCGGTCTTCAACGCGGTGCCGGTGGAGGTCTCACCCGGGCGGGGTGATCTGCACCGGTGCTGAGTAGTACGGAAGTGCTGAGCAGTACGGAAGGGTCTCCCGCCGCCGAGCGCTGGGAGCTGCTGCTGCCGCACCGTGAGCGGCTGTACCGGCTGGCCCGGCTGCGGCTGACCGGGCATCAGGACGTCGAGGACTGCGTACAGGAGGCGCTGCTGCGGGCCGCGGCCTACCGCGACCTGGACGAGGAGCGGGTGGGTCCCTTCCTCACCTCGATCACGCTGCGCCTGTGCGTGGACGTCTACCGGCGCAGGGAGCGCACCCGCAAGCTCCTCCACCAGCACTCCTTCGTGCCGGAGACCGCCTCGGGGCCGGAGGAGGCGGCCTGCGCGGCGGCCGAGGGCGCCTGGATGCTCCAGCAGGTGCAGCGCCTGGAGGGCCAGGAGCGCGAGGTGATCCTGGCGCGCATCGAGGGCACCAGCACCCGGGAGGCCGCAGGCCGCCTCGGCATCTCCATCAAGGCCGCGGAGGGCGCCTTCACCCGGGCCCGCGCCCGCCTGCGCCGCTGGCACGGGGCGAGCCTGACCAGCGGCTGAACGACCGCGAGCGCCACCGGAGTCACGGCAGGCACAGCACGGCGGCCATGAGACGGAGCAGCCGCCCTGTTCCCGGGTACGCGACGGGAGCGGGGCGGCTTGTGTGTGCCCGTGCACAGGACCCCTTGCCTGAACAGGGCCCCCGTACAGGCCCGTACGCGATTCCCCGCACACCGGCGCGCGCACGCACGCGCACGGGGCACGGGGCACGCGTACGCGCCCATGCGTGAGCCCGGGTACGGCCCGTGAGCGGGTCCGTACCCGGGTGTGTACGCGGATGTGTCCGCGGAAGGGTGCTACGCGCCGATCGCGTGGACCCCGCCGTCGACGTGGACGATCTCGCCGGTGGTCTTGGGGAACCAGTCCGAGAGGAGGGCCACCACGCCGCGGCCGGCGGGCTCCGGGTCCTCCACGTCCCACTCCAGCGGGGAGCGGTGGTTCCACACGCTCCGGATGTCCGCGAAGCCCGGGATGGACTTCGCCGCCATCGAGTTGAGCGGACCGGCCGAGACCAGGTTGCAGCGGACCTTCCGCTTCCCCAGGTCCCGTGCCAGATAGCGCGAGGTCGCCTCCAGGGCCGCCTTCGCCGGGCCCATCCAGTCGTACTGCGGCCAGGCGAACTGCGCGTCGAAGGTCAGGCCGACCACCGCCCCGCCCTCCTCGGGCATCAGCGGCAGGCAGGCCATGGTCAGCGACTTGAGCGAGTACGCGGAGACGTGCATCGCGGTCGCCACCGAGGCGAACGGGGTGTGGAGGAAGTTCCCGCCCAGCGCGTCCTGCGGTGCGAAGCCGATCGAGTGGACCACCCCGTCCAGGCCGCCCAGTTCGGCGTGGACCAGGTCCTCCAGACGGGCCAGGTGCTCGTCGTCGGAGACGTCCAGCTCGACCACGGCCGCCGGTCGGGGCAGCCGCTGGGCCACCCGCTCGGTCAGGCTGGGGCGGGGGAAGGCGGTCAGCATGACCTCCGCGCCCTGCTCCTGAGCCAGCCGCGCCGCGTGGAAGGCGATGGACGACTCCAGGAGCACACCGGTGACCAGGATGCGCTTGCCGTCGAGGATTCCGCCCATCAGTGCCCCATGCCTATGCCGCCGTCGACCGGGATGACGGCTCCGGTGATGTACGAGGCCTCCTCGGAGGCGAGGAAGACCGCGGCCGCCGCGATCTCCTCGGGGTGCGCGTACCTGCCCAGCGGCACCTGCTCCAGGATCCGGGAGCGCTGCTCCTCGTTGAGCGCGCGGGTCATGTCGGTGTCGACATAGCCGGGCGCGACGACGTTGAAGGTGAGGTTGCGCGAGCCCAGCTCGCGGGCGAGCGAGCGCGCGAAGCCCACCAACCCGGCCTTGGAGGCGGCGTAGTTGGCCTGCCCCGCGGAGCCGAGCAGTCCCACCACCGAGGAGATCAGCACCACGCGGCCCTTCTTGGCCCGCAGCATCCCGAAGGTGGCGCGCTTGACCACCCGGAAGGCACCGGTGAGATTGGTGTCGATGACGGAGGTGAAGTCCTCCTCGGACATCCTCAGCATCAACTGGTCGCGGGTCACCCCGGCGTTGGCGATCAGCACCTCGACCGGGCCGTGGTTCTCCTCGACCTCCTTGTAGGCCCGCTCGACCTGCTCGGGGTCGGTGATGTCGCACTGGACGGGGAGCAGTCCCTCGGCCCGCAGGTCCGCCGGGTCACCCGTGCGGTACGTGATCGCGGTCCGGTCGCCGGCCGCGGCGAAGGCACGGGCGACGGCCAGGCCGATGCCGCGGTTTCCTCCGGTGACGAGGATCGAACGCCCGCCCATCAGCCCGCCACACCCTGCGGCTCCAGGGCGGACACCAGCGCGGAGTCGTGTCCGTACGGTCCCGAGGAGGCGGCGCCGCCGGGGGAGCCGACGGTCTCGAAGAACTCGACGGTGGACTGGTGGAAGCCCTGCCACCGGCCGGGGAGGTCCGACTCGAAGAAGACGGCCTCCACCGGGCACACCGGCTCACAGGCCCCGCAGTCGACGCACTCGTCCGCGTGGATGTACAGGGCCCGCTGCCCCTCGTAGATGCAGTCCACCGGGCATTCCTCGATACAGGACTTGTCCTTGACGTCGACACAGGGCTGGGCGATCACATAGGTCATGGAATCCGGTCCAGGGGGTCGGGGGCGGGTCAGGCCCGGGAGAAGGCGAGCACGGCGTTCTGGCCGCCGAAGCCGAAGGAGTTGCTGACCGCGACCTCCACGGCGGCGGTGCGCGCCGTCTTGGCCACCACGTCCAACTCGATCTCCGGGTCCTGGCTTTCGAGGTTGGCGGTGGGCGGGATGACCCCCTCGCCGACGGTGAGGGCGGTGACGGCCGCCTCGATGGCACCGGCGGCGCCGAGCGAGTGGCCCACCACGCCCTTGATCGAGGTGACGGCGGGCCGCCGGCCGAGGACCCGGCGGATCAGCTTCGCCTCGGCCGCGTCGTTGAGCGGCGTCGAGGTGCCGTGCGCGTTGACGTGGTCCACGGCGTCGGGGGCGAGCCCGGCGTCGTCCAGGCAGGCGCGCAGGGCGAGTTCGGCGCCCGCGCCGCTGGGGTCGGGGGCGGTGGCGTGGTGCGCGTCCGCGGAGGCGCCGTACCCGGAGAGGTTGGCGTACACCCGGGCGCCGCGGGCCCTGGCGTCGGCCGCGCGTTCCAGGACGAGGACGGCGGCCCCCTCGGCGGGGACGAAGCCGTCGCGGTCGACGTCGAAGGGACGCGAGGCCGCGCGCGGGGTGTCCTGGCGCTTGCTGAGGGCGCCCATCTGGCTGAAGCCGGAGATGATCGAGGGGATCAGGCAGGCCTCGGTGCCCCCGGTGATCACCACGTCGCACACGCCCTGGCGCAGCAGTTCGCGTGCCATGCCGATGGCCGTGGTCCCGGAGGCGCAGGCGGTGGCGGTGACGAAGTTGGGGCCGCGGGCGCCGTGGTCCATCGCCACGTATCCGGCCGACATGTTGACCGCCAGCATGGGGATCAGCAGCGGGGAGACGTTCAGGGGACCGTCGCCCAGCAGGACGTTGTGCTGCTTCTCCCAGGTGCCGGCGCCGCCGATGCCGCTGCCGAGGACCACCGCGACCCGGGTGCCGTCCCACTCGCCCGGGTCGAGCCCGCTGTCGGCGACCGCCTCGGCGGCCGCGGTGAGGGCGAGCTGGCTGCTGCGGTCGTAGCGCCAGGCCTTGCGGCGTCCGATGGCCTTGTCGGCGTCGTAGCCGGGGATCCAGCAGCCGATGTGGGCGGGGTTGCCCTCCAGGGCCGGGACCTCCGAGGCGGCGGTGCCCTCGGGGTCCCGGATCAGGTTCCAGGAGGCCTGGGTTCCGATCCCCGCCGCGGTCACCATGCCGATCCCGGTGACCGCGGCGTGGAACGGGCCGGTGGAGCCAGGCATCAGGCCACCACCGGCTTGCTCTCGATGACCTTCACGGCCTGGCCGAGGGTGTCGTCGGCGCCGAGGTCGTCGTCGGACAGCTCGATGCCGAACTCCTGCTGGACGGTCAGGGTCAGTTCCACCAGGGCCAGCGAGTCCAGTTCGAGTTTGCTGAAGGTGTCCTCCGGGGTGACCTCGTCGGTCTCGAAGCCGAAGTTCTTGACCAGCAGCTGGACCAGACGCGGGTAGGTGTCGCTCATGGCGGTACTCCTTGCGAGGTGATGGCCTACAGAGATGACGAAGCGTCAGACAGGGGTGACATCGGGCCAGGTCAGGGTTGCCGCGCCCCAGGTCAGGCCGCCGCCGAAGCCGGCGATCGCGGTGCGCTGCCCGGGGCGCAGGGCGCCCGTGGTGACCGCGTCGGCGAGGGCCAGCGGGATGGAGGCGGCGGCGGTGTTGCCCACCCGGTCCAGATGGACCGGGAAGCGGGAGCGGGGCAGCCGCATCTGGTCGGCGACCGCGTTCATGATGCGGACGTTGGCCTGGTGGGCGACGAAGACCTCGATGTCGTCGAGGGTCCACCCGACCCGGGAGACGGCTTCGCGGGAGGCGTCGACCATCCGCTCCACCGCGTTGCGGAAGACCCGGGTGCCCGCCATCCGGAAGTACGGGTCGGCGCGCTCGATGTGCTCGGCGCGGATCGGGTCGCGCGAGCCGCCCGAGGGGATCCGGATCAGTTCGCTGCCGGTGCCGTCGCTGCCGAGGATCACCGGGCCGAGCGCGCCCGGCTCCTCCGGTTCGCCCGCGCGCAGCACCACGGCTCCGGCCCCGTCCCCGAAGATCGCCCGGGTGGAGCGGTCCTCGGGGTCGAGGATGCTGGAGTACGTCTCGGCCCCGATGACCAGGACGCTGTCCGCGGTACCGGCGGCGATGA
Organism: Streptomyces physcomitrii; assembly: GCF_012273655.1. GTDB lineage: Bacteria > Actinomycetota > Actinomycetes > Streptomycetales > Streptomycetaceae > Streptomyces > Streptomyces physcomitrii. The sequence continues at coordinate 116,540 of NZ_JAAWWP010000002.1, forward strand.
GGCCGCCGCCCACCGCCAGGCCGTACAGGAATCCGGTGCACATGGCCGCCACGTCGAAGGCGGGCACGGTGCCGAGGCCGAGGCGGGCCGCCACCGTCGGCGCGGTGGCCGGGCAGGTGTGGTCCGGGGTGCTGGTCGCCACGATCACCGTGTCCACCGCGTCCGTCTCGGCGGACTTGAGCGCCCGCCCGCCGGCCTCGACGGCGAGGTCGGAGGTGGCGATGCCCTCCTCGGCGATGTGCCGCTGGCCGATCCCGGTGCGGCTGCGGATCCACTCGTCGGAGGTGTCGAGTTCCCGTGCCAGGTCCTCGTTGGTGACCACCCGGGACGGCAGATGGGTGCCGAGCCCGCACACCACCGCCGCGCGTCCCGCCGCCATCAGGTGCCTCCGACCTGGAGCCGTCCGGTCCGCTCCAGGTCCGCGACCTCGTCGCCGACCTCGCCGAGGTACTCCGAGACGTCGAGGTAGGAGCGCATCAGCGACACCTCCACGTACGGCATGCCGTGGCCGACCAGGTACTCCTTGATCATCGGCTGGGAGCGGCGCAGATTGCGGCGCGGCATGGAGGGGAAGAGGTGGTGCTCGATCTGGTAGTTGAGGCCGCCGTAGAAGAAGTCGGTGACCCGGTTGGGCAGGATGTTGCGCGAGGTCACCACCTGGCGGGTCAGCCAGTCCAGCTCCTCCGCGTCACCGTCGCGCACCGGCAGGCCCTTGTGGTTGGGCGCGAAGAGCAGGCCCATGTAGAAGCCGAAGAGGGCCTGGTGGACGACGATGAAGGCGACGGCCTTGAGCGGCGGCAGGACCAGGAACACCGCGGCGAGGTAGGCCACCAGGTGCACGGTGAGCAGGACCAGGTCGGCGACCAGATGGCGCTTGATCGCGCCGAGCCGGGCCGCGACGTACCCGGAGAGGTGCATGCGCAGCCCCTCCAGCATGATCACCACGTAGAACATCCACGCCTGGTGGCGCACGATGAAGCGGGCCATGGTGCTGGTCTTCTTCGTGCGGTGCTTGACGTCGAAGATGACCTGGCGGCGGGTGATGTCCGGGTCCAGGGAGAGGTGGTTGGGGAAGTTGTGGTGCTTGGTGTGGTGCTGCACCCACCAGCCGAAGCTGACCCCGGTGAGCAGGTTCCCGTGGAAGTAGCCGATAAGGTCGCTGCCCTTGCGGGTGCGGAAGATCTGCCGGTGCCCCGCGTCGTGGCCGATCAGGTCGGTCTGGCCGAAGCACAGCGCCAGGAAGGCCGCGACGGCCAGCTGCCACCAGCTGTCGCCGAGCAGGGCGAAGGCCGTCCAGGCCGCGGCGAGCAGCACCAGATTGGCGATGATCTTGAAGACGTAGTAGGCGGGCTGGAGGTCCATCAGGCCGGCCCGCTTCACCAGCTTGGTGACCTCGTCCAGGGTGGCCGTCGGGCTGCCGAGGCCGCCCTCGGCGCCGGTCCCGCTGACCGCGGTCATATCGCCTCCTCGAGCCCCATGTAGGCGAGCCGCGAGTGCTGCATCTTCTCGGCCCACTCCTGGCCGGTCGCCATCCGCTCCTCGGGAGTGGTGTCGGCCAGCCGCCGCCCGGGCCAGGCCTCGTAGTCGCCGAGGAGGTGGCCGTGCTCGTCGATGCCCTTCTGGAACAGCGTCTCCCGGCGCAGCAGTTGCTCGCTGGTGGGCAGCTGCCCCCACAGCTCGTACCCCTCGGCCATCAGCTCCAGGAGCCGCGGCTTGTCCTCGGGGTGCTTGAGCAGGTGCTCGCGCAGGATGGAGCTGCCGACGGTCAGATGGCGGATCTCGTCGATGCCCGCGCCGCGCTCGATGTCGGCGGCGGCCGGGTCGAAGACCCGCCACTTGCGCTCGCTCAGCTCGGCGGCGGGCGCGAGGACGCCCTCGACCAGGACGGTCAGGACCAGGACGCCGCCGATGAAGTCCCGCTCGTCGCGCAGCACCCGCAGGCCGAAGTTCTCCAGCGGTACCAGGATGGAGTCGCGGTCCTCGGCGGCCAGCCGGTCCACCTCGGCGAACAACCGCTCCTGGGGGATGCCGAGTTGGAGCAGGTGGCTGCGGAACACCATCGCGTGCCGCGCCTCGTCGATGAGCTGGGTGGAGTAGAACTCCATGGTGTCGTTGTCGGGCGCCAGGGCGACCATGTGCCCGATGGCCCGGGTCGCCTTCTCCTCGGCGAGGGAGCGGAAGGCCAGCTCCTGGGTGATCGCCGCGTTGAGCGGCCCTTCCTGCCGGACCACGTCCAGCGGCCGTACGTCGTCGTCGTGCCCGAGGATGTTGCCGCGCAGGGTTCCCTGCGGAACGGACCTCAGCCAGTAGGCCAGGTCGCAGGTCGCCGCCGAGAGCTCCAGGTTCAGCGCCCCGTCCATGAGCGAGGGGGCCTGCTCCCAGTCCGCCTCGGAGGGGATGTTCGGGGAGGTCATCACTGCTTCCTTTCGGGGTGCGTCACAGGGGCGGGGTCCGCGGGGTGCGGTGGGCTCGACAGGCCGGTGTGCAGCACGCCGGCGAAGTTGACCAGGGGGGTGCCGGCGATGGCGTCGCCGCTCAGCACGCGGGCCATCAGCAGTTCGTGATCGCCCGCGGCCACCGTGCGTTCGAGCCGGCACTCCAGCCAGGAGACGACTCCCTGCAGCCGCGGCGCGCCGTGCGGCGAGGGCTCCGCCCAGCCCCGGGGCGGCAGTTGGGCCAGGCCCCGGGGCCGGCTGCGCCGGGCGAAGTGCTGGGCGAGCCACTCGTGGTCGGCGGCCAGGCCGTTGGCCACGAAGGTCTCGGCGGCGAGCAGGGATTTGAGGCCCCGGCTGCCCTGGCGCAGCGCGATGCAGACCATGGGCGGGTCGCCGGGGATCGTGGTCAGGGTGGAGACCGTGACCCCCTCGGCCTCGGCGGGGCTGCCGCAGGTGAGGACCGTGACGCCGGTGACGAAGTGCCGCATCGTGGTGTTGAGGGCGGCCTGTACGGCGGCCGGTGCTGTGGCGGCGCCCGTCATGACACCGTGCGCAGGGCGTCGGTGGTGCCGGCCGGGGCGGCGGCCGCGGAGTCGTACTCGCGCTGGAACCTGCGGAACGCCTCGTGGGTCTCGGGCTCGAAGCGCAGCCCGAACGGCTTGAGGTAGTTGCCGAACAGGGACCGGTCGCCGAAGAGGTGGATGGGCAGGGCGAGCAGCGCCCACTCGGGGCCCCACAGCCAGATCCAGGCCAGCGTCACCAGGCCCTGGGTGACCAGGCTGTGCATGATGTTGTAGGCGAGGTAGTAGCCCTTGGAGATGTCGCCGTGCCCGGCCCGCTGGAAGGCGATGGCGCCGGGGATGTAGCCGATGAGGTCGATGTAGACGAACAGACCGATCGCGACCCACCAGTTGATGTCACCGAGGTGGGTGAAGAAGAGGACCACGCTCACCACGAGCCCGAGGGCGTACTCGGCGCGTACCAGGTAGGCGGTGGTCGGCGTCATGAACAGGTTCTTGGTGTCCATGGCTCACTCCACCGGTGCGCCGGCGAGCTGGATCTCCGCGGGCGGCAGGGCCACGGCCTGGGCCAGGGCCTCGTCGCCGACGACGGTTCCGTTGCCGCCGAACAGGCCGATGACGACGCGGGCGATGGTCTCCTTGATGACCCGTTCGGCGACGGGGTCGAGGATGCCGGCGAGGCTCGGGATGCCGAAGTCGAAGTCGGCCCGGAAGTCGACCACACAGCCCTTGTCGCTGCTGTCGATCCGCCAGGTCCCCTCGAAGGAGTCGAAGTCCCCGTCGAGCTGGGTGAAGTCGATCGAGAGCTTGTCCGGGTCGAAGTGGTCGGACTCGGTCCAGCGCAGGATGCCGTTGCGGAAGTAGACCTCCCAGTCGCTGGTCTCCTTGTCGTCGTCGATCTCATGGATGGTCACGGCGCGGACCACCGGGGCGAGTTCGGGGTAGCGGGCGAACTGCCTCACCTGGTCGTACCCCTCGGCCGGTGAGGTGCCGGACAGCTCGACGGCCACGTGAACACTACGCATGGGCGGAGTCACCTTCGAAAGTCGGTACGTAACGGGCCGCCTGCGCTTGGCAGGCGCGGTCGAATGCCTCGTACAGGAAGCGCGCGTCCGCGGCGTCCAGGACGGCGGGCGGGGTGAGCCGGAGCACCAGGTGCGAGTTGAGCGAGTGGTTGGCCACCACGCCGTGCGAGATCAGCTCGATGAGCAGGTCGCCCGCGGGCCCGGGGATCGCGAACTCGATCCCGATGAGCAGGCCCCGGCCGCGCACCTCGCGGACCACCGGGCCGAAGTGGCGCCGGGCGATCTCGCGCACGGTGGTGAGCATCTCGGCACCGAGGTCGCGGGCCCGCTCGACCAGGCCGTCCTCCTCGATCGCGGCGAGGGCGCCGCGTACGGCGGCCATCGCCATCGGCGTCCCGGAGAACGTCGAGGTGTGCAGATAGGGGTCCTTGTCGAAGGCGGCGAAGGCCTTCGGGGTCGCGACGACCGCGGAGACGGGCAGGATGCCGCCGCCGAGCGCCTTGCCCACCAGGAGCACATCGGGGGTGACGCCCTCGTCGTCGGCGCCCCACCAGGTGCCGAGGCGGCCGAGTCCGGTCTGGATCTCGTCGAGCACGAAGTACGCGTCGTAGGTGCGGCACAGCTCCTGCACGGCGCGCAGATAGCCGGGCGGCGGCAGGACGACCCCGGCCTCGCCCTGGACGGGTTCGACGACGAAGCAGGCCCGCCCCGGCATCGTCTTCAGGAGCTCCTCCAGCGCCGCCGCGTCCCCGTAGGGCACGTGGTGGACGCCGGGCAGCAGCGGGCGGAAGGGCTCCTGGAAGAGGTCCTTGCCGGTCAGGCTCAGTGCGCCCATGGTCTTGCCGTGGTAGCCGCCGTGGGTGGCGATCAGCTGGTCCTTGCCCCGCGTCCGGGCGAGCTTGATGGCGGTCTCCACCGCCTCGGCGCCCGAGCAGGCGAAGTGCACCCGCTCCAGGCCCGCCGGTGCCCTGGCGGCGAGCGCCTCGGCGGCCAGCGCGGCCTGCGGTTCGAGGAAGACCCGGCTCGCTACGGGATGGCGGCCCAGCTGCTCCGCGACATGGCGTACGACGACGGGGTGCCGGGCGCCGGTGATCAGTACGCCGTAGCTGCCGCAGTTGAGGAAGCGGCGGCCGTCGTCGGTGTGGATCCAGGCGCCCTCGGAGCCGGTCTCGATGTGGCCGCCGAAGAGCTCGCCGAGGGTGGCGCGGCCCTTGCTGAGGTGGGCGCGGTACAGCCGTCCGATGTGCTCCCGGTCGTAGACCGGCGCGTCCGTGGTGGTGGTCATGTGGCGGTTCCTCACGTCATGCGCAGCGGTTTGCCGCCGATGTGCTCGACGAACGGCTCGGCGAAGCTGGAGCGGGACGGCGGGTGGAAGGAGAGCCCGTTGGAGGCGGCCGACAGGTAGCCGACGTCGCCGCTGCTGATGAAGGCCATGCCGCCGAGGAGTTCCACGGCCTTGCGCACGGTGTCGCCGATGGCGTCCTGCGCTCCGTAGCGGGCCACCAGGGACTTGGCGAGCGCGGCGTTGCCGGTCTCGCCGTCCTGGATCATCCGGGCCACGCCTTCGAGCAGCAGGGCCGCCGTCTCCAGGCGGGTGACCAGCTCGGCCCGCTCGGAGACCGAGCCGCGTCCGGCGGTGGTGACGCGCTCGGCGAGCGCGCTGGCGATGCCGAGGTAGGAGGCGGAGATCAGCATCTCGAACCAGATGAAGCCGACGGTCTGGAGCTGGTCCAGCTCGCCGCTGTCGCCCAACTCGGTCCGCATGACCTGCTGTTCGTCGACCAGTACGTCGGTGAGGCGGATCTCGTCGCTCTCCGCGCCGGCCAGCGCCCAACTGGACCAGAAGGGGTGGATGCTGACGCCCTCGGTCTGGCGGGGCACGAGCAGCACGGCCATCTCGCTGGTGCCGTCCGGGCGGGGCAGCGCCACGCTCGCGGTCAGCAGGTCCATGGAGGAGGAGAGGCTGCACGGCTTCTTGGCGCCGTTGATGCGGTAGCCCTTGCCGCCCTCGTCCAGGCGGGCGTTCATGGTCGGCTCCAGGATGCCGCGCCCGGGCCTGCCCTCGGCGAAGCCGGAGGCCACCAGGAGGTTCTGCTCCACGATCCCCTCCAGGAGCGCCCACTCGACGCCGCTGGACTGCAGGCTGTCGGCGAGCGAGAAGAGGGTGGCGACCGAGAAGTGGTGCATCGTGGTGGCCACGGCGAGCGAGGGGGACGCGGCGGCGAGCGCCCGGGTCACCTCGACCGCCTCCACGGGGCCGGCGCCGAGGCCGGAGTACGTCTTGGGAATGACGAGACCGGGGCCGCCGTGCGAGCGGAACAGCTCGATGGCGGGGCTTTCGGGCCGCTCCAGGTCGGTGAGCGGGTGCTTGGCGAGCGCGCCGAGCAGTCCGGGCAGATAGCGCTCGCAGGTCTCGCGGGCGGCATCCAGTGCACGCATGGGTACTCCTTCGCAGAGGCGGAATTCGGGGGGGGGTTACGAGTTCTTCTTCTCGCGCAGGGTGCGCCAGGCCCCGAAGACCGCGTCGCGTGGACGGGAGCCCGTGGAGATGCTCACGCCCTGGACGTGGGAGGTGCGCAGAATCGGGTAGTTGGCCTCACCGAAGACGCCGCCGGTGAGTCCGGTGCCGCCGTGGGTGGGCAGGCAGGGCAGGAAGCCGATGTGGGAGTCGTTGATCTTGAGCAGGCCGCCGTTGCTGATCCGCGCGAGGACGCGGTCCACGACCCGGGTGTCCCTGGCCCACACGGAGTTGCGCAGCCCGTAGGCGTTGGAGTTGACGAAGTCGATGAAGCGTTCCAGGAGTTCGTCGTCCGGCGCGGGTTCCGCGACCACGATGGGCAGCAGCGGGAAGAAGGTCTCGTGCACCACGGCCTCGACCTCGCGCGCCCGGTCCATGCCGCGCACCACGATGACGGTCGGCTCCAGGAAGATGCCGTTGGGGTCGCGGCTGCCGTCCAGCTGCATCGCGTGCCCGCCGCAGGCCACCTCGGCGCCCTTGGCCAGCGCGTCGTCCAGGCACTTGAAGAACTTCTCGTTCCGCAGCACCGGCGTGAGCAGGACGTCGGGGTCGCCCGGGTAGCCCGGTCTGATCTCACCGACCTTGCTGACCAGGGCGGCCACCAGGTCGTCGGCGACCTCGGGGTGGACCAGGACCTGGTTGGGGATCATGCACAGCTGGCCGGAGCCGTAGAAGCTCTCGGTGAGCGCCTCGGCGGCCAGCTCGATGTCGGCGTCCTTCCAGACGGTCACGACGTCGTTTCCGGCGAGTTCGAGGATGGGCTTCTTGCCCTCGGCCACGCAGCGCGCCTCGAACTTGGTGCCGTTCTCGCTGGAGCCGAAGTAGATGATGTCGTCCACGTCGGGGCTGGCGAGCCAGGCCGAGAGCATGGGGCCGGGGTCGCCGCAGACCACGTTGAGGGTGCCGGGCGGGGCGCCCACCTCGTCGAGCGCGGGGGCGACGATCTCCTGCATCACGTACATCACGCCGAGCGGGCCGCTGCGCGGGGCGCGGACGATCAGCGAGTTGCCGCCCATGACGGCGGTGACGCCGAGCAGCGCGCTGGACAGCGGCGCGTTCTGGGGCGGGTTGAGGCAGACGACGCCGTCGGGCTGTCTGCGGACCTGGAGCCGCCGCTCGTCACGGTCGAACTCCTGGAGCATCTGCGAGCGGTAGAAGGCGTTGGACTCGGGGCTGAAGCACTCCAGCATCCCGGAGACCTGCCACTCGGCGAGCATCCGGGGATGCCCCTCCTGCACCAGGATCTCCGCGATCTCCTCGGCCCGTTCGGCGAGCCGGTCGTGCAGCAGCATGCCGAAGCGGCCGATGCGTTCGTCGATGGGGAAGGCGCCCCAGACGGGGGCGGCCTGGGCCGCGGCGTCGATGGCCCGCTGGACGGTGGCGCGATCCGCCTTGGCCACCCGGCCCACGACGACATCACGCTGGTCCTCGGCCGTGATGCGTCCCTGTTCCAGTTTCCGCTTGAGTGTCAGACTGGTGAAGACGTCATCGAGCAGAGTGCTGGAATTGAGCACGTACACCCAGTCAGTGCTTTCCAGTGGCCCACCCCCCACATAAGAGTGATAGGTCCGCAGGGAAGCGGTTTTCGGGGGCGGCGCAGTTTCATTCTGCTCCACCGGGCGAGACAGCTGTGTACTGCCCACGGACACTCCTCATCGTTCGAAAACTCAACCTTCGCCAGCCTCGCGAACGATGCTTACAGACCCCTCTGAGAGGCCGCTTAGATCTCACTGATACGGCCTTTTCAGCAGTTAATCGCCGTGCTCTGCTACATTCCTGCGCACTCACAGGCGACATGACGATGGAGTGAACTGATGAGCCAGTCGGTGGAGTCTTCTCAAGGCGCTCAGGCAACGCTGGAATCAGTTCTGAAATCCATCCGGGATTACGGCGACAATGCCAGCGCGTTCCTCGCGGTCAATGAGGGGAACGAGTACTTCGAAGGCAGCGTAAAAGGCGTCATCACCTATCGCAGGGCGGGCCGGTACTTCATCCAGTTCGGTGGAGTGACCGCCGAGCCGGATCAACAGCGCACACTCCTCGCGGAGTTCCAGAAGTACGCCCGCGCACAGCGCCGCCGCATCGTCGGAATCCAGCTCCAGCCGACGGACATCGACCTGTTCGCCTCCGCCGGCTTCACCGTGAACCAGGTGGGCTCCTCGTACTCGGTGCATCTGCCGGAATTCACGCTGCGCGGCACGAAGTTCATGAAGCTGCGCAACAAGATCTCACGGGCGAAGCGCAGCGGCCTGGAGGTGCGCGAACTGCCGTACGACGAGGGCGTCAAGCAGCAGATCGGGGAGATCGACCGGCACTGGCTGCGCTCGAAGGGCAGGCACGTCAAGGAGATCGAGTTCCTGGTGGGCCAGGTGGGCGGCCCGGCGCAGGAGCACCGCCGGCTGTTCGTGGGGCTCATCGAGGAGAAGCCGGTCGCCTACATCTCCTACTCCCCCGCCTACGGCAGCCGCCCGGGCTGGATGCACGATCTGAGCCGGCGGCTGCCCGATGTGAATCCGGGCGTCATGGAGGCCATCAACGCCGCGGCGATCGAGAAGTTCCGCCAAGAGGACGCCGAGTGGCTGCACTTCGGCTTCACTCCGTTCACCGGCCTCGATCCGGCCTGCGAGCATTCCGGGCACAGCCCGCTGACGGCGAAGTTCATGCGGCTGCTCGCGGAGAAGGGCGGCTCGATCTACCCGGCGGCCACCCAGCTGGCGTACAAGGAGAAATGGGGACCGCACCTGGTGGTGCCGGAATACCTGGCGTTCCAGAACGGCCCCAGCTTCGGGGCGATCTGGCAGATCCTGCGCGTGACCAAGTCCATCTGACCACCGCGATCGCCCCCGCCCCCGTGTTCCCCGCCCCACGGCACACCGCCCCCGGATTCCCCGCCCCGCGGCACACCGGATTCCCCGCCCCGCGGCGCGGCGGTCTCCGCGGACCGCGCGCCGGAGGCGGAGCCGGCGGGCCGGACCGGGTGCGCCCCGGCGGCCCGCCCCATGTCTCAGCCGACCTGGTGCAGCAGGCTCGGCCCATGGCGCAGGATCTCGGCCATGGTCTTCTGCAGGCCGGGCCCGGGCTCCAGGCCGAGTTCCGCGGACAGGCGCTGGCGCACCCGGTGGAAGGTGCCGATGGCCTCGGCCTGGCGGCCGCAGCGGTAGAGGGCGACCATCAGCTGCTCGCACAGCCGTTCCCGCAGCGGGTGGCGCGAGAGCAGCTGCTCCAGTTCCGAGACCACCTCGTAGTGGCCGCCGAGTGCGAGCCTGGCCTCGATGAGGAGTTCCCTGGCCATGAGGCGCGTCTCCTCGAGCCGGGCGGCGGCGGTACGGCAGATGATGCCGTGCCCGGTGTCGAGCAGCGCGGGTCCGCGCCAGCTGCCGAGGGCGTCGGTGAGCAGGACGATCGCCTTCTCCGGATCGCGGGCCTTCATCCGGCTCGCCAGTTCGACGTCCACGATGAACCGCAGGGCGTCGACGTTCTCCGGCGGGAGCATGAGCATGTATCCGGAACCCGAGGTCCGGATGACATTCCGCAATTCCTCTTTTCCGCTGTGCTGCACCAGCGTCCTGCGCAGCCGGGCGATATGGCCTTGCAGTGAATTCGCCGCACTTCGCGGCGGCTGCTCCCCCCAGAGTTCATCGAGCAGAGAGAAAGAAGAGACCGTGGTACCGGAAGTGAGAGCGAGCGTGGCGATGATGGCTCTGAGCTTCTCACCTGGAACATCGATGGGAATTCGATGATCCGTAACGGTCAGTGGTCCGAGTAGCCCGACGTGCACCTTTAACCCCCGTGGTTCGGAACTGGACAGACGTGTCACATTGAACTCGACCACACACATGGAAACGTCAGAAAGAAAAACTGCGCACACATCGAACGTCGAATTCGACGTTCAGAAGAGCACAACTGTCGGGAACGAACTGCTTGACGAGCAGAAGAGCCCGCTAAACCTTTCCGGACCGAGAGATGTGACACCGACTTTCTATCGGTCCCAGAAGATACACACGCGCTGGTTTTGAGCACAACCCTTCCCTCAACCCGAAGTTGAGCACTTTTGGGCCAACTGGAAAGAAACCAGCCAGGTATTGATCCTTAAACCTCGGATTCCAGACGCCGGGGTGCGGCGGAGCCCTTGACCGAGTCGGCAGCAAGGGCATCAGAAGGGGCCAATCGGACAGCGGGAATGCGCTCGAACCGGTCCGTTCGGGCAGGGCCGAGGGGCACCGCGGGCGCGCCCCGCCCGGCATGCGCGCCCCGGTACGGACGGGCGCCGCCGAGCGGCGTTCCGCTTCCGCTTGTGGCTCGGACGGCGACCTGGCCAGCACGATTCCGGATCGGCGGACGGCCCCCGCCGGGCGGGAACACCGCCGCTCCCGCCCGGCGCCCCGGGAGAACGGGGCCCGGCGGCGCCCCCTCGGCCGGTGCGCGACCCGGCGCCGGGCGACAGCTTCCGGTTACGCCGGGACAAGGGGCCGGAACAAGGGCTTGACACGGGGAAGGCCGATATCCGCGCTCCGCCCGGGCGGGCGGGCCGCTGCCCGAAGGGACCGCCGGAAGGAGTGAAGGACCGGCGGACAACTACGACCTGGAATCCCGCATTCAGCTTCCGCCGCTCCGAACGCCGCCCCATTGCAGTTTCCGATTAGCGGTATGTAACCTGGACTGTCACTCACGCGCGCGTCGCGCAGGACGGCGCCCCTCACCGGGGGCGGGCGTCGTGGCAGCGGCGGTCGGCCACGGCCCGGTGCCGGGAGCCGGTCGTAAGGAGGAGGACAGGACCATGACCCAGCAGACGGTGGCACGGCGGACCGGACGCCGCACCCAACAGGAGCGCTCCTCCACGACCACCCACCAACTCCTCGCCGCCGCACGGAAGTTGTTCGCCCGGGACGGGTACACCCCCACTTCCCTCGACGCCATCTGCGAGGCCGCCGAGGTCACCAAGGGCGCCTTCTACCACCACTTCAAGAACAAGGAGCAGCTGTTCCGCGCGGTCTACGAACGCGAACAGCACGATCTGTCGAGCGCCATCGCCCAGAAGTACTCGCACTACAACGACCCCTGGGAAGCCCTCTTCCAGGGAATGCGGGAATTCCTGGTCGGCTCCATGGAGCCCAGCACCCAGCGCATCACCCTCATCGACGCCCCGGGTGCGCTCGGGTGGGAGGCGATGCGCGAGATCCGCGCCGACTGCCGGCGGATGATGCTGTACGGCCTCTCCCAGGCCCTGGGCAAGGGGCGTTTCCCCCGCAACGAGGTCGAGTCCCTGGCCTCCATGGTCTACGGCGCCCAGTGCGAGGCGGCCATGGCGATGGCCCACGCGGACGATCCCGACGGGCTGCTCGACGCCACCCTGAACCAGTTCCGCTACCTCTTCGACTCCATCCGGCGCATGCCGTCCACCGTGACGGCGTAGACCGCATCCCGCTCAGGTGTCTCACGGGCCGTAGACGCCTGCCCCGGGAAATCCCGTACCGGGGATCTCCTCGCCGCGGGCGCCCGGCACCGGTCGGCGCGGCGCCCCGCGGCGGCCCCTGAGCGCGCCGGGAGGGGCCGCACCCCGGCGGCCCGGGTTCTTCAGCGCAGGGACGGCGGGCCGTAGACGCCGAGGTGGACGCCCAGACGGCGGATGGTCGCCGCGGCGGCGATGGCGTGGCCCCGCGCGTTGACGTGCCGGCCGTCCGCGCCGAAGATGCCGGGCTCGGCGCTGGCGGGGTGGGCGCCCAGGTCCACGTGGATCGCGCCGTTGCGCAGCGCCAGGTCGTAGGTGCGCTCCGACAGGAGTCTCAGGCGTCGGCGCAGGACGTCCTTGGGGATCTGCCCCGCGCTGCCTCTGCCGAACGGGGCGAGGACGACCACCTCGACGCCCGCGTCCCTGAGCGGTGCGATGATCCGCGCCAGTTCCGCCTCGGTCGCGTCGGCGTCGAAGGAGTCGCGCAGTACGTCGCTGCCGCCCGCCGCCACGGCCGCGAGGTCGGGCTGGAAGGTCAGCGCCTTGCCGAGCTGCCGGGCGCGTACCTCGGCGGCGATCGGGTCCCGCTGGGCCAGGTTGAGGTAGGCGAGGTCCGGATGGACCGAGCGCAGCGCGGCGGCCACGCCGTGAGCCCAGGGGACGTCCTCGTACCCCTCGCACGGCTCCCCCGGTCCTTCCGCGAAGGCGTCGCCCAGGACGGTGAAACGCCGCCAGGGCGCCTGCGCCAGGAGCTCTGTGGCCATCTCCGGAGCGATGCAGTAGGGGTCGTACTGCTCGTCGGCAGAGCGAGCATTCACGGCGGTCTCCTACCTTCCTTGCTTTCGGCGCCCTTCACATGGGTCCTGCGGCCCGGAACGGCACTCATGTGACAAGCGTGGGCGGCCGCACTCCCGTACGCGGGAGTCCGGCCGGTGGTTCTCCTGTGGTCCTCCTGATACGCCGAAAGCCCGAGTCCCTCCGGAGGAGGAACTCGGTGGCCCCGGCGGGGCGGACTGCTGCGGGGGACAGAACAGTCACGCGCCCGCCGGGACCACGGCCAGGTCCGCCGGGGTCAGGCCCTCTTGGCGGCGAGGTGTTCACCCAGGGTGCGGATCACCTCGGTTGCGACGACCGCGTGCCCGCGGGCGTTCAGGTGCAGGCCGTCGGAGGCGAAGATCGGCTCCTTGCCCGCCGGGTGGTTGGGCAGGTCGACGTGGAGTCCGCCCATCCGCTGCGTCACCGACTGGGTGAGGTCGGAGAACTGCTGGAGCCGCTGCTTCATGACCGCCTTGTACTTCTCGGCGACGAACGGCGTCCAGGTGTTGTCGAACAGTCCCATCGTCACGACGGTGCAGCCCCGGGCGCGCAGCGCCGAGACGATACGGGCCTGCTCCGTCTCCACGGCGGCCGTGTCGAACTGCTTGCCCAGCAGGTCGTTTCCGCCCGCCACCACGATGGCGATGTCCGGCGCGAACTCCAGGGCCGGGTCGAGCTGAGTGGCCCGGATCTTCGCCGCCGGGAGGTCCCGCTCACCGAAGTTGTGGTACTCGAGCTCCGGGTTGATCCGGCGCAGCCCTGCCGCGACGCGGTCGGCCCAGCTGAGGTCGGCGTAGCCCTCGACGGGTTCGCGCTGGCCCGCGACGATGCTGTCGCCGATGGCCGCGTACCGGGTCCAGGGGGCGCCCTGGAGCTGGGCGGTGATCTCCTCCACGGTCAGGAGATGAGGGTCCTGCAGCTCCTGCGCGTGGTCGGAAGGCATCTCCGTGCTCGTCATGGCTGACCTTTCCTAGAGATGGGGCGAGGCGTGTGGCGTCCGGGTTTCTAGTTGGCGGCGTCGGGGGCCGGGGTCTTCTGCTCGCCGGCCGGCTGCGCGGGGGGCGTGGCGGCGGCCGGGGTCGGCGGCAGCTTGATGGTGAGGCCGAGTCCGAGGGCGGTCACCACCACCGAGGCGCAGGCGGCGATGAGGTAGATGCGCTCGAAGTCGGCGATCTCCGAGATGCCGCCGGAGATCACGGTGGCCAGGACCGCGATGCCGATGGCGCCGCCGATCTGCCGGGCGGTCTGGTTCAGGCCCGTCGCCCCGGCGAAGCGCAGCGGGGAGACCGAGAGCGCGGCCGCCGTGGACGTACCGGTGGTGATGGCGCCCATGCCGACACCCGCCAGCATGCCGAGCGGCAGCCAGTAGGCGAGGAACATCCCGTGGTCGGGGAGGGTGAAGGCGAGCAGGAAGCCGGTGCCGGCCAGGATGATGCCGCCGCCCGCGGTGGCGAGGCGGGGACCGTAGCTCGGGGGGAGCTTGCCGACCCGCATGGCCACGATGGTCGCCATGAAGGCGCCCGGGGTCATGGCGAGGCCGGCCTCCAGCTCGGAGTAGCCCCAGGCCTGGGTGACGTACAGGACGCCGACCAGGAGCCAGGAGAAGAGCGCGATGCCGTAGAAGAAGGCGGCGGCGTTGGCCAGGGCGAAGGTGCGGTTGCGCCACAGGGAGATTTCCAGCGCGGGGGCCGGGTGCTTGGCGGAGCGCAGCAGGCACAGGCCGATCAGGATCGGGCCGAGGATGACGCAGATCAGGGTGGAGGCCTCGCTCCAGCCCCAGTCGCCGCCCTTGCTGATGCCGAGGCAGAACAGGCCGACACCGGCGCCGAGCATGATCGTGCCGAGGAGGTCCGGGAGCTTGCGCTCGGTGCCGAGGCCGGTGGTGCGCGGGATCCCGATGGCGCCGTAGATGAAGAACAGGCCGAAGGGGATGTTGATCAGGAACAGCGAGCGCCAGCCGAAGACGTCGACCAGGACGCCGCCGAGGGCGGGACCGACCGCGGCCGCCAGGGCCGCCGCGGCGCTCCACTGGCCGATGGCCGCCCGGCGCCGCTCGGCCGGGGAGTCCATCAGCACGATGGCGAGCGAGGCGGGGATCATCGCCGCCGCGCCGAGTCCCTGGACCGCGCGGGCCGCCAGGAGGATACCGAGGTCGGGCGAGACGGCACAGGCCAGCGAGGCCGCCGTGAAGACGCTGATGCCGGCGATGAAGAGCGTGCGCCTGCCCAGTGCGTCCGCGAGGCGTCCCGCCGGGGCGAGGAGGGCCGCGAAGACGATCGCGTAGATCGTGATGACCCACGAGAGGTCCTTGAACGCGGAGCCCGTGAAGTCCTCACGCAGGTCCGGGATCGCCAGGTTCACGACAGTGACGTCGAGCACCGCCAGGAACGAGGCTCCGGACGCGAGGAGCAGCAACGACGCCGCTGACCGCCGCTGTGGAGCGTCGGCATCGGTGGTAGCCACGGGAACACACCTCTTTCTTAGATACCGTTGGTAGGAATGTATTGAGCGCCGACAGCGGGTGTCAACGAGCTCTGGATGACGTGACCCAGTTCACATACCAACAGTAGGTATTAATCGCGGAGGTGCAAGACCTGGCGCAGCACCTGTGCGAGATCTTGGGCCGAGAGCTCCTCCAGACGCGCCAGGGCGTCGGCCGCGGCCTCGTCCACGCCGGTACGCAGCAGCTTCTCGCGCACCAGGGCCGGGTGGTCCCGCCAGGAGGCCGAGCCGACCGCGCCGGTTCCGGCGGCCAGCTCGCAGGTCTCCTCGCGGCCGTCGCGCATCCGCACCGTCATGCGGCAGCCCAGCATCTTGGTGGCCTCCTCGAAGGAGGCGACGGGCGGACCGAGCTCCTCCAGGAGCTTCTCCATGGGGATGCCGGGCAGCTCCGTGTCCCACTCCAGGGCGCGCGGACCGGCATGGCGCAGCGTCTCGCCGACCGGGGCGGTGGACATCATGCCCAGCCTGCTCAGCTCCTCGTCCGCCTCCAGGCGCACCCGCCCCGCCAGCTCCCAGCGGCCCTCCTCGGCCAGGCCGGGGGGCGCCAGGTCGGCCACGGTGAGGCCGCCGGTGAGCAGGGCGGTGGCCACGTTGTACCCGGCGCTCAGATTGAGGGCGGGCAGCGAGGTGGCCGCGCCCCGCACATAGCGGTCGGCGTGCTTGCTCATCACCTTGGTCATGCCGGGCACCGCGACGTCGACCGAGGCGATCTCGGCGGGGCCCTCGGGGCGCAGCCTGCGGTGCAGTTCGGCGGCGCACTCGACCAGGGCGTCCAGATGGACACCGGCGGGCAGCAGCTTGAAGGAGAGGGTCTCGGTGTGCCAGCGCTCACCGAGGCCGTACGCCACCAGCTCGGGCACGGCCGCGCCGGAGAAGACCGCGAGCAGCCCCTCGGGGTGCTCGATCACGTCGTCGCGCCCGGTGAGCCCGGCGAGCGCGGCGGCGCAGGCGTCGATCGCGGTGCGCACCGGAGCGGCGGCGGACAGCACCTTCGCGTCGCTGGCGAGCACGGCCGGGCGCAGCGCGCGCGGGGGCGCGGCCAGCGCCAGGCCCCAGGCGTTCAGGAGCTGCCCGGCGTCCGCGCCCCTGCCGTGCAGCAGGGCCGCGCAGGCCGCCACGACATGGGTGTGGCCGGCCCACTGGCCCCGGAAGGGACCGAGCGTCCCGGCGGCCGTGACCCGAGCGGCGGACTCGTCGGCGGCGGTCACCGCGGTGATGAGGTCGCGCCCGGACAGCCCCTGCTGCCGCTGATAGGCCACCGGGACGCCGACGGCGGCGTGCGAGACATGGCCCGCGTAGAGGGTGTCCTCCAGATAGAGGCTGGAGGACAGCGCTGCCATCAGATGCGCGGTACGGGCCGGGTCGCCCCCGGTGTCGAGCGGGCCGAACGCCGCGAGGAGGGTGCCGCCCACCGGATGGGGGGCGGTGGCCCGGACCGCGGCGAGGTGCGAGACGACCTGGCTGGTGACGACCGAGACGACCCGCGGCGGGATGTCCTCGTACCTCAGCTCCGCGGTCCACCGGGCGAGCGCCCGGGTGAGGCCGCCGCCGCTCTCGCCGCTCATGCGACGCCCTCGGCGAGCTCCGCGGAGCCGGCGGCGTGCGCGAGGCCGGCCGCAGGCGGGGCCAGGACGGGCAGGACGCCGGGGAGCACGTCGATGGTGTAGCGGGAGGCCTCGCCCGTGCAGAGTTCGCCGTCGTGCTCGAAGGAGAGCTTCCTGCCGTCGGTGCGCTCCACGACGAAGCGGGAGCCGCGCTCGTACACCACGCCGGGGCGCCCGATGTGGCTGCCGTCCGCGGTCAGTCCGGCCAGCTCGCGCACGCCCATCTGGCCGCCCACGACGCAGACGTCGAGCAGTCCGTCGTCGATGACCGAGTGCGGCAGCAGCTTGAACCGGCCCGCCCGGTAGCGGCCGCCGCCGATGTTCACCAGGACGACGGGGCCCTCGTGGACGACCCTGCCGTCCACGCTCACCCGGCCCTCGTACGGCGTGAAGGCGGCCATGGTCTGGGCGACGGCCTGCTGGTAGCGGTCGCGGCCGGGCACCTCGAACATGCCGTAGGCCGCCTCCAGGGCGTCGGCGACCAGGCCCGAGCCCGCGCCGAGCAGCGCCAGGACGTCGATCTCCCGGATGTGCGCCATGTCCACCCAGCGCAGCTGCGGCTGCTCGCCGGAGAGCGCCTGGTCCAGGACCGCGCTCCAGGGGGCGTCGGCCCAGATCTCCTGGTAGAACGAATTCCCGGTGCCGAAGGGGATGTTGACCATCGCGGGCCGCTTGCCCGCGCTCTGTTCGAGGCCCGCGCGGGCCAGGCCCGAGGCCGCCTCGCGGGTCGTGCCGTCACCGCCGAGCACGATCACCGCGTCGTACCCCGCGGCGACGGCCTCGGCGGCGCTCGCCTCGGCGTGCCCCTGGTACTCGGTGTGCACGACGTCGAGCCCCGGCACCAGGCCCCGGCAGTGGGCGATGACCTCGTCGATGTGCTGCCGGTCGCGGACCCCGGCCTGGGGATTGGCGATGAGCAGGGCGCGGGCGGCCCATCCGGGTTCAGTCACCATGGCCGCTCGCCCCCTCGCCCACGCGCCGCGCGGTGACCAGACCCATGAAGTCGTCGTCGCTGCAGTACGGATCGGTGCCGCCGTAGCGCCGGACGAGTCCGGCCACGCGCAGCTGCTCCACCGGCTCGAACCCCGCGTCCCGGGCCGTCGCGGCGGCGGTGGCCGGGGTCAGGCCGTTGATGTACGGCTCGCCCTGTTCGGCCACCTGGCGGGCCATCTGCAGGGCGCCCTCGTAGCGGCTGCTGCCGTCCACGACGGACTCGTCCATGTAGTCGAAGAGCAGCAGGCTGCCGGGGGCGACGGTGTCCGCCAGGTCGGCGAGGGTGGCGCGGCAGGCCTCGGGCGGCAGGAAGAAGGTCACCCCCAGCCAGCCCACGATGCACGGCTCGTCCAGGGCGAAGCCGTGCGCGGCCAGCTCGGTGCGCAGCGAGCCGCCCGCGGTGAAGTCGAGGGGCACCGAGGTGACCGGGGAGCTGAGGTCCGCCGCGGTGAGCGCCGCCAGCTTGGCGGTCTGCGTCGCGGGGTGGTCCACCTCGAAGAAGCGCACCGTCTCGGGGCCGCTCCAGCGCAGCGCCGTGGTGTCGTATCCGGCGCCGAGCAGCACGACCTGGCGCACCCCCGCCTCGACCCCGAGCGCGACCAGGTCCTCGAAGTAGCGCTGGCGCAGCAGGATTTCGGCTATGAAGCCGCCGTGGGCGCTATCCAGGCGCTGGAGCCGGTCGAGGGCCTCCTCGGAGGTGGTGGGCGGCGGCACGGTGACGAAGAGGTGCGCGTAGGTGTCGCCGAGCAGTCGCCTGTCCGGCTCGATGACGGCGTCGGCGGCACGGGCGCGAGCGGTGAGATGGGCGGTCTCGCTCGCGTGCCCGGACTGCAGCCGGGTGGGCGGAGGTGCGGCTGTCACGGCGGTTGCCTCGCAAGGACGTAGGGACAGGGACGAACACTCGTGTTACGCGGGCGCCCGCCGTACCCCTCAAAAAAAGTCCCGCCGTCCTCGGGAGCGGATCCGGCCCCGGCCGGCGCCCGCGGAGATGAGGGGTGGGGCCCTTTCCCGCGTAAGACACGCGTAGGCACCGGAGCGCGAGTCGAGTGCGCCCGAGAGGATTGAGGGAGACCCAGTGACGACACTCACGGAAGAACTGGCGGGATGGGCGAGTGTGCTGCGCCTCGACGACATACCGGAGGATGTGGTCACCACCGCCAAGCACCAGATCCTGTCCCAACTGGCCGCCGTGCGGGCCGGGTTGGACCACCCCCTGGGGCAGAAGTTCGTCCGGGGCTTCGGCGCGCCGCTCCAGGAGGACCCGGCCCGGTCCGCCTTCGTGCTCTCCGGTCTCGGCTCCTGGCTCCACTTCGACGACACGGCCTACGCCGGGCACCTGTCCAACTCGACGGTGGCCGTCCCCCTCGCGTACGCCAGGACCCAGCAGCTCACCGGCGAGCAGCTGCTGACCTCGATCATCGTCGCGAACGAGACGGCGGCGCGGATCACCGCCGCCACGACGCTCGGGCCCTTCCGCGGCCAGAGCGCCGCGTTCACGCATGTCACCGGGGCGATAGCCGGGCGGCTGCGCGGCGAGGACGCGCCGGCCCAGCGCTGGGTGGACACCCTCGGCCTCGGCTTCGGGCTGCCGCCCCGCACGGTGCCGGTGGGCTTCCTCGACGGCGACGCCAAGCTCTTCGGCGCCTCGACCCCGGTGCGGGTGGGGCTGGACGCCTGCGACGCCTCGGCGGTGGGGCTCGCGGGCAGCCCGGTGATCATCGAGCACCCGGAGGGGTTCCTCTCCCGGTTCGCCACCATCCCGCTGCCCGAGGCCGTGGTCGCCGGGCTCGGCACCCGCTGGCACACCCGTACCACGTCCTTCAAGGTGCACCCCGGCGGACCGGGCATGGACTCCGCCATCGACCTTGGTCTGGAGCTGCACCGCGAACTGGCCACCCCCGGCAGCCCGTTGCGCGCCGAGGACATCGCCGAGATCAGCGTCGACACCTCGCTGTACACGGCGGTGGTGGAGCGCCGGGCCGCGGAGTACCTGCGCGGCGCCCTCTCCCCCGTCAGCGCGCTGGTCTTCTCGCTGCGGTACACGCTGGCCACCGCGCTGCTCACCGGGCAGCTGAGCACCGGCGACTTCACCGAGAAGGGGCTCGCGGACACCGAGCGGTGGGCGCTGGCCGAGCGGATCGACGTACGCCTGGACCAGGACATGACGCGGGAGCTGTTCCACTGCGAGGTGCCCTTCGGCGAGGCGCTGCGGCTGGCCGGCGGGCGGGGCAAGGAGTGGCTGCGGCAGTTCGGCGCGGGCTGGGAGGGCGACGGCCAGTGGCTCGTCGACCTGGTGGGTGAACTGCCGCCGCCGAGCCGGGACTTCAGCGACGCCCGCAAGGTGACCGGCGCGCGGGTGCAGATCCGGATGAAGGACGGGCGGAGCGTCAGCCGGGAGCTGGACGTGCCGATGGGGGCCATCGGCAGCGTGGGCCGCCCGCCGATCGCGGGGGTCGTGCGGGAGAAGTGGCTCGGCACGGGCGGCAGCGAGGAGTTCGCCGACGGCGTCGACCTCCTGGAGAAGGCCTCGGCCGAGGAAGTGGGGCGGCTGCTGACCCTGGTCTTCGACCAGGACGCCTGAGACCGGCGCGGAGTCGGCCGCGGGGACGACTCCGCAGACGACACGGACGACGCGGTCGGCACGGCCGACACAGATGACGCAGCGGGGCCCGGCGGTCTCAACCGCCGGGCCCCGCTGGGCAGTTCGGGCTCTCCGGTGCCGGGAGGCGCGGTGCCGGGCTCCGCTCACGCGGCCGGCGGCGAGGCGGTGGGCGACGTGGCGGGTCCGGCTCCCGCGCCGGGCGGCCGCATGCGGAAACGGCGTGGGACCGGTGCCGTCCGTGACGGCACCGGTCCCACGCTCTCGTCCTTGCGCGCCCTCGAACTCCGGCACGCCGCACCGCGGTTGCCGGATCAGCCGGTGGCGGCCGATCCCAACGCGCCCTCGGCGATGGCCTCGTGGACCTCGGCGCGCCTGGCCTCCATCTCGCGGCGCTCCGCGTCGAGGGCCTCGGCCTGGAGCTCGTCGGACTCCATCAGCTTGACCAGGTCGGCGCCCGCGAGGTCGAGGACGCCCATGTCGTCGTAGGCCTGCCGGACCTTGGGGCTCCACAGGCCGATGTCCTTGACGCAGGGCACGATGCGGGTGAAGAGCAGTGAACGGAAGGCCCGCATGCGCGGACCGTTGTTCATGTACTCCATGCACTCCTTCATGTCGAACCCGAGGTTCTCCCAGACCTCCTGCATCCGCAGCCGGTCCCGCATCAGATAGCAGCCCTCGATGATGAACTCCTCGCGCTCCGCGAGTTCCTGGCTGCTCAGGTTCTTGTAGTAGTCCCGCAGCGCCAGCCGTCCGAAGGCGACGTGCCGGGCCTCGTCCTGCATGATGTACGAGAGGATCTGCTTGGGCAGCGGCTTGGTGGTCTTGTCCCGCAGGATTCCGAAGGCGGCGAGCGCGAGCCCCTCGATGAGGACCTGCATACCGAGATAGGGCATGTCCCAGCGGGAGTCCGAAAGCGCCTGGCCGAGCAGCTCCTTGAGATGGGGGCTGATCGGATAGGTCATCTCGATCTTCTCCGTCACGAAGCGGGAGAAGAGCTCCACATGCCGGGCCTCGTCCATGACCTGCGTGGAGGCATAGAACTTCGAGTCCATGTCGGGCACGGATTCCACGATGCGCGCGGAGCAGATCATCGCGCCCTGCTCACCGTGCAGGAACTGGCTGAACTCCCAGGCCGCCATGTGCTGCCGGAGTTCCTGCTTCTCCCGTACGTTGAGCTTGGAGTACTGCTTCGAGCCGTACAGGCCGAGCGTGTTCTCCGGGGTGCCGAGGGCGTCGAAGGGGTCGACCTCAAGGGACCAGTCGATGCGCTTCGCGCTGTCCCACTGTTTGTCCTTGCCCTTTTGGTAAAGGTTCAGCAGGGTTTCACGCTCGGAATCATATTCCCATGTGAAATGGTTCCTGCCCTGCATGGGGAAAGTCCAGGCGGATTCCATAAGAAATGTCTCCTGCGGTTTCAATGAACGCTGCACGGCGACGTGTCCTGCAAAAAGAGCGGAGAGAGCAGGATTCGAACCTACGTGGGACATAAGCCCCGACCGGACAAGTCCGGCCCCCGTTAGGCCACTACGGGAATCTCTCCCTGCGTCCACCGGTGTTCCCCAGCGACAAGAAGAACTGTGCCAGACGGCCCTGATATGTCGCTGAGATGGGAGTGTCAGCAGCTCACAGGGCCGAAACCCCTTGTTCCGCACCCGGGTCCGGCCCCCGCGCGCACCGGCCGGCAGCGTCCCTCAGCGGCCCTCAGCGCCCGAGGGCGTCCCGTACCGCGGCGGTCAGGATGCGGGGGCCGTCCCGGGTGAGGATCGACTCGGGATGGAACTGCAGCGAGGTGAAGTGCGGGCCGCGCAGGGCGTGGACCTCGCCGTCGGCCGGGTCGTGGCTCACCTCGACGAGGCCGACGCCCGGCACCTCGCGTTTGTCCTCCTCGCTGCGGGCGGCGAAGGTGTTGTAGAAGCCGACGTGTTCGGGTGCGCCGAAGAGGTGGATCTGCTTCTGGACGCCCTGGTTGGGGGCCTTCAGGCGCAGGACCTCGAAGCCGAGGGCGAGGCTGAGCACCTGGTGGCTCAGGCAGACGGCGAGGAAGGGTGCCCGCCGGGCGAGCAGGGTGCGTACCGCCGTGTGCAGGTGGCGCATCCGCGGCTCCTCGCGCTGCGCCGGGTCCCCGGGGCCCGGGCCGAGGACGACCAGGTCCCAGCCGTCCAGGGAGTACTCCTCGTCGTAGCGGCGGACGGTCACCGCGGGCCCGGTGGACCGGAGTTGATGCGCGATCATGGCGGTGAAGGTGTCCTCCGCGTCCACCACGAGCACCCGCAGACCGGCGAGCGGCGACCCGCCCCGGCCCGCCGCCCGCCCGTCGTCCGCGCGCAGCCAGAAGTCGGCGAGGGAGGCGTTGCGCAGCTCCAGGGCCGCCCTGACCTCGGGGTGGTCGGCGAATCGGGCGCCGCGGCCGGAGTCCAGGGCCGCGACCAGGCCGTCCGCCTTGGCGCGGGTCTCGGCGGCCTCGGCGCGCGGATCCGAGTGGCGTACCAGGGTCGAGCCGACGCCGATGCCCACCCGGCCCTCCGCGCCGAGGACGGCGGTGCGGATGAGGATGGCCGAGTCCAGCGCCGCCCGGCCTGCCCCGTCGCGTCCGAGGAGGGCGGCCACCCCGCTGTAGTAGCCGCGCCCCTGCGGCTCGTACCGGCTGATGACCCGGCACGCGCTCTCCAGCGGGGAGCCGGTCACGGTCGGGGCGAACAGGGTCTCGCGCAGGATCTCGGCGGAACTGCGGGTGGTGTGCCCCTCGATGAGGTACTCGGTGTGGGCGAGGCGGGTCATCTCCTTGAGGTAGGGGCCGACGGCCCGGCCGCCGCCCTCGCAGATCCGGGCCATCATCTTCAGTTCCTCGTCGACGACCATGGACAGCTCGTCGGCCTCCTTGCGGTCGGCGAGGAAGTCCATCACGCCCGCCAGCGTGGGTCCTTGGGGCGGATACGGATACGTACCGCTGATGGGGTTCATCACCGCCTTGCCCCCCGCCACGCTGATGTGCCGCTCGGGGGTGGCGCCGACGAAGGTGCGGGCGCCGGTGTGGATGAGGAAGGTCCAGTAGGCGCCCGCCTCCCGTTGGAGCAGCCGGGAGAAGAAGGTCAGCGCGCTGTGCGGGCCGTAGTCGGTGATGTCGGCGACGAAGGAGCGCTTGATGACGAAGTTGGCGCCCTTGCCGGTGCCGATCTCCCGCTCGACGACCTCGCGGACGATCTCCTGGTACGCGGCGTCGTCCACGTCGAAGTGGCCGCCGCTGAGGGTGATCGGCACCTGGGGCAGCCGGGCCAGCGCCTCCGGCAGGCTGAGCCGCTGCTGGTCGGTGACGGAGAGCGCGAGCAGCGGGGCGCCGTCGTCGGGGACGGTGAAGCCGCGCTCGGCGATCTGCCGGTAGGGGATGACGACGAGGAGTTCGTGGTGCGCGCGGCCCGGGTGCAACGGCTCGGCGGGCAGCGGGAGTTCGGCGAGCAGCGCGGGTTCGGTGACCTCGCCGGTGAGGACGTCCAGGGTGCCGGCGCCCGCGGCCTCGGGCCGGTACAGGAGGGCGTACGCGTCCGGCGGCTCGGTGAGGATCCGGGCCAGCAGGTCACCGGCCTCGGGCGCGACGGCGGCGCTCATGCCAGGACCTCCTTCGCGGTGAGGACGCTCGCGCAGCGGGCGGCGGCGTACTCCAGCGCCATGCGGTGGTGGTCCGCGGTGAAGTCGGCGACGGCGTCGGCGACGAGGAAGGGCTGGATGTCGTGGGTGAAGGCCTCGACGGCGGTCATCAGGACGCCGACATGGGCGTAGACGCCGCAGAGGATGAGCTGGTCGCGGCCGTTCTCGCGCATCAGGTCCAGGAGCGGGGAGCGGAAGAAGGCGCTGTAGCGCCACTTGGTCAGCCGCCAGTCGGCCTCGGCGGGCGCCAGCTCCCCCACCACCTCGCGGTCGGCCGGTTCCGCGCGCATCCCCGGGCCCCAGAAGTCCGCGAGCAGGCCCCGCTCCTCGGCCGTCATGCTGCCGGGCTGGGCGGTGTACGCGACCGGGACGCCGAGCGCGGCGCAGCGTTCGCGTACCTCGGCGGCGTTGCGCACCAGCCAGCCGCGCACGCCCGCCGGAAAGGGCGCGAGGAAGTAGTGCTGCATGTCGTGGACGAGCAGCACCGCGCGGGCCGGATCAGGCGTCCACCGGGCGGTGTTGGCGGGCAGGTCACCGGCGGTGGGCGCCGGATAGGCCTCGATGGGCGGTATCCCTGGCATGGCTTCGCTCCCCGTTCCTGTCGCGCGTACGGCTCGTGACGCGTACGCCTGTTGTCGCGTACGGCTCGTGACGCGTACGGCTCGTGACGTGGGCGGCGGCCGGGTCAGCCGCTCAGGCCGCCGTTGATCTCGACGACCTGGCCGGTGAGGTAGGACGCCCGGTCCGAGACCAGGAAGGCGACCAGGTCGGCGACCTCCTCGGGGGTGCCGGCCCGGCCGAGCGGGATGTTCGCGAGGTGGCGCTCGGTCACCTCCGCGGGCAGGGCGGCCGTCATGTCGGTGTCGATCAGGCCGGGCGCCACGGTGTTGGCCCGGATCCCGTACCGGCCGCACTCCTTGGCGAGCGAGCGGGTGAGGCCGATGATCCCCGCCTTGGAGGCCGCGTAGTTGGTCTGGGCGGCGCTGCCGTGCACCCCGGCGATGGAGGAGAGCGTGACGACGGCGCCGCGGCGGCGCTTCATCAGCGCGAAGACGGCCGCCCGGCAGACGTGGAAGGTGCCGGTGAGGTTGGTGTCCACCACGCCGTGCCACTCCTCCTCGCTCATCAGGGCGAGCGGGCGGTCCCGGGTGATCCCGGCGGAGGTGACGACGGCCGACAGCGGGCCGAGCTCCCGCTCGGTCCCGGCGACGAACTCCTTCACCTCCCCGAACTCGGAGACGTCGACCCGCCGGTGGTGGACGCGGGCCCCCGCCTCCTCGGCCGCCTTGGCCGCGGACTCGGCGGCCGCGGTGTCGGAGCGGTAGCAGAAGGCGAGGTCGTAGCCGTCCTCGGCGAGGCGGAGCACGACCGCGCGTCCGATGCCCCGGGAGCCGCCGGTCACCAGCGCGACCGGGCGGGCGGCGGGCGCGGGCGACCCGCCCGTGCCGGTGCCGCTCACCGCGCCGACCCGGTGCTCAGACCGGCCTCGACGAGTTCGCGGACGAGCTGGAAGCTGCCCATCTCGGTCAGCTGCGATTCGTCGATCTTCACGCCGAAGTGCTCCTCGACCCGTACGGCGATCTCCAGCGAGATCAGCGAGTCGACGTCCAGGTCCTCCTTGAAGCGCGCCTCGTCGGTGACTTCCTCGACGGGCAGTTCCAGGGCCCCGGCGACGACGGTGCGCAGCTCCTCGACGTCGAGCTGCGTGTCGGTGTGGTCGGCCATGCGGTGACTCCTCGGCTGGGTGGGGTGGGATCAGGCGGTACGGGCGGGGCCGCTGAGGAAGACCGCGGCGACCGCGTCGTCCTCGGGGCCTCCGCAGGTGGCGAGCGCGGTGTGGGCGGCGTGGGTGTCGAAGTGGGCGACCGCGGCGGCGGCCTGGAGCAGGCCGAGCGCGCCGGAGCAGAGGCCGAGCGAGGCGGTCGGGTCGAGGACGGCCGCGGCCCGGACCGGGGGCGGGTCCTCGGGCGCGCTCTCCTCGCCGGCCGGGCGGTCGGTGAGCCACAGGTCGACGGCGGGCCCGGGGGCCTCGGCCCCGTCCGTGCGGCCGGGGCCGCCCGCGCGGGCGGCGGTGACGGCCGCGGTCAGGTCCGCGCCGCGGGCGCAGCCGGACAGGGTGGCGCGGACCCGGGCGCCGCGGGCGGCGGCGTGCTCGGCCGTCTCGACCACCAGGGCGACCGCGCCGTCCACGGCGGCCGCGCCGAGGAGCTTGGCCACCGCCTCGCCGTCCGGCTCCACGCCGACCACCAGGGCGGTCTCGGCGCGGCCCGCGACGAGCAGCGCGCGGGCCCAGTAGAGGGCGTCCAGGCCGCTGGTGGGGCCGTTGCACAGGGTGACGCTCGGGCCGCGCAGCCCGTGGGCCATGGCGACCGATCCGGCGATCACATTGCTGGAGGTCTGCGGCAGTCCCATCGGGGCGAGGCCGAGCACGGTGTCCCGGGCGATGATGTCGGCGAAGGAGCAGACGCTGTCCAGGATGCCGAAGTTGCTGCTGACCACGACGGCGGTGGCGTCGCCGTTTCCGGTGTATCCGGCGGAGCCGTCCTCGCCGAGCAGTCCGGCGTCCCGCAGGGCGGGCGCGGCGGTGCGCAGGGCGAGCCGGGAGGCGCGGTCCTTGTGCCGCAGATCGCGTCCGAGCAGTCCGGTACGGGGGTCGAAGCCGCCCTCGCGGACGGTGCCGAGGAGTTCATCGGGCAGGGTGAGACCGGGGACGGCCAGGCCCACGCCGGTGACGACGGCCTCGCGGCGGGCGGGCGCCGGGGAGTGTGCGCTGCTCATCGTGCTGCCTCCAGGATCGCGGCGGCGTTGATCCCGCCGAAGCCGAACGCGTCGATCTGGGCGAGCCCCAGCTCGGCGGTGGCGGCCTCCTCGCGCACCAGGCGCAGACCGGCGGCCTCCTCGATGGGGTCGGTGAGGCCGAGGACCGGCGGCACCTGGCCGCGCTGCAGGGCGAGCGCGCCCATGGCGAGGCTCAGCAGCCCGGAGCCGCCGAGGGTGTGGCCGGTCATCGACTTGATGGCGGTCATCAGCGGCCCGCCGGGAGCCGGGAACATCCGCGAGAGGACGGCGGCCTCGGTGGAGTCGTTCTTCGGGGTGCCGCTGCCGTGCAGCAGGACGAGGTCGATGTCGGCCGGGTCGATCTCGGCCCGCCGGTGGGTCTCGCGCAGGACGCGGGCGATGCCCTCCGGGTCGGGGGCGGTGGAGTGCTGGGCGTCGCAGTTCATGCCGACCGCGCGCAGCCGCCCGTGCACCCGGCGGCCGGGGGCGGCCTCGCGGGTGAGCACCACCGCGACCGCGCCCTCGCCCATCAGCATGCCGCGGTGCGAGCGGTCGAAGGGGCGCAGCGCCTCGGGCACGTCGTTCTGGACCCGGTCGAGGGTGCCGAAGGCGCTCTCGCCGATGGCGTCGGTCCCCGCCACCACCACGGTGTCGGCCTCGCCCAGCTCGATCAGATCGGTCCCCATGGCGAGCGCGTAGAGGGTGGCCGCGCAGGCGTTGGCGAAGGTGTACGTACGGGTGGCGCCGTAGCGCTCGCGCAGGGCGGTGCCGAAGTGCAGCGCGTCCGGCTCCAGCGGGGCGCCCTCGCGCCACCACAGTTCGGCGCTGCGCTGCTCCTGGAGGGTGGTGCCGACCAGGACGGGCACCTCGGCGAGGTCCTCGGAATGACCGGCGTCGGCGAGGGCCTGGTCGATCGCCGCGAGCAGCCAGCGGGTGGCGCGGCCGGGCTCGTCGACGCCGGGCCGGGCGCGGTCGTGGATCTCGTAGGCCTGCCGGGCGCGGTACTTCTCGTGGTCGAAGACCTGGAGGGGGCCGAGGCCGCCGCGCCCCGCGCACAGCGAGTCGAAGATCCCGGCGGGGGTGCCGCCGACACAGGCGAGGGCTCCCATCCCGGTGATGTCCCAGCTCATTTTGCCTGCTCCCGAAGTCGGTGGGCGGCCACCTTGCCGGTGGTCGTGGTGGGCAGCGCCTCGACGAACTCCAGCCGCGCCGGGCGCTTGTAGGAGGCGAGGCCGGACCGGATACGGGAGCGCACCGCGCGGCGTACGGCCTCGTGGTCGCCGGCCTGCTCGGGGACGAGGAAGGCCACCGCGCTCTCCAGTCCGTCGGCGTCGCGGGCGGCGACCACGGCGCAGTCGCGGACCCCGTCGACCGCGCGCATCACGGCCTCGATCTCGGCCGGGGGGACCTTGTAGCCGCCGAGGTTGAGGACGTCGTCGACGCGGCACAGGTGGGTGAGGCCGCCGTCGGGGTCCCGGCGGACCAGGTCGCCGGTGTAGGCGCCGCCGTCCGCGAAGGTGACCCGGTCGGCCTCGGGGCGGTTGAGGTAGCCGAGCGAGACGGTGGGGCCCGCGATGTGCAGCCGGCCCTCGGTGCCGTCGGGCACCGGCCGCCCCGCCTCGTCGCGGACGGTGGCGACGACGCCGGGGACGGGCATGCCCGCCCGGCCCGGCATCGGGCGGTCCGGCGGGGTGGCGACGACCACGTGCATCAGCTCGGTGGCGCCGAGGCAGTTGAGCACCGGGGCGCCGAAGGTGTCCTGGATCCGCAGGTACAGCTCGGCCGGGCAGTTCTCCCCCGCGGTCAGGCACAGCCGCAGCGCGGCCACCGCCTCCTCGCCGGGCCCGAGGACGTCCAGCAGGGCCGCGTAGAGGCGCGGTACGGAGCAGAGCACCGTCGGGCGGTGGCGGCGCAGGGCGGCGGTGACGGCGCGCGGGTCGACCGCGCCGCCGATCAGGACGGTCCGCGCACCGGCGTCCAGGGCGCACAGGACGGAGCTGCCGAAGCCGTAGCCGAAGGACATCCGGGCGGTGGAGAGCACGATGTCCTCGGCGCGCAGGGCGAGTTGGGCGCCGAAGCTGTCCAGCATGGCGGTGATCCCGGCGGCGGAGTGCTGCACGCCCTTGGGCTCCCCGGTGCTGCCGGAGGTGTACTGGATCAGGGCGGCCCGGTCGGCGCGGTGCACCGCGGGCTCCCCGGCGAGTCCGGGGCGGCGGGCGCCGTTGGGGCCGCCGCCGCGCAGCCCGGCGCGGACCTCCTCGCCGGTGAGCAGGACGCGGCCCCCGGCCGCCCGGGCGGAGGCCGGATCCCGGTGCGCCGGGGCGGAGTCCAGGTGGAGGACCCCGGCGGCGCAGTCCGCGGCGATGTGCTCCCGTTCGCCCTCGCCGAGCAGGGGGCTGACCGGTACGGGGACGCAGCCGTGCCACCAGAGCCCGAGGACCGCGGCGACGGTGGCCACCGAGTCCTCGGCGACGACCACCGCGCGGGTACCGGGCGCCACCCCGAGCCCCGCCAGCGCTCCGGCGTAGCCGCGGGCCGCCTCGTACAGCTCGCGGTAGCCGATGTCGCCGAGGGCGGGGTCGGTGTAGGCGGTCCGGTCGCCGTGCCCGGCGTCGAGGTGACGGCCGACGAGGCGCCGGACCAGGTCGGTGGGGGCCGGAGGTGCCTGGGGGGTGGTGGGGGGCGGCGATGTGCGCGGGCGTCTCCCGGCTGCCGGGACGGGGGCGGTGTCCGGCGCGGGGGCGGTGTCCGGCGCGCGGTCGGCGCGCGGCACGCGGTCGGCGCTCGGCGCGGCGTCGGTGTCCGGAACACGGTCGGGGTCCGGAACGGCGTCGGCGCCCGGAACGCGGTCGGCGCCCGGCAGTTGCTCCCCCGCGGGCGCCGGGGCACGCGAGGCACCGGTGGCGGGAGGGCTGTCCGTACCGGAGGGACCGCCCCCGCCGGAGGGACCGCCCCCATGGGAGAGACCGGCGCCGCCGGAAGCCTTCTCCGTACGGGCAGCCTTCTCCGTACCGGAAGCACTCTCCGTACCGGAAGCCTTCTCCGTACCGGAAGCACTCTCCGTACCGGAAGCCTTCTCCGTGCCGGAAGCACGCACCGCACCCGGCAGGCCGCCCGTACCCGAAGGGCTCCCCGTCGCGAGCAGGCCCGCCGCGTCGAGGACGCTGTCGACCGCGGCGAACTCCTCGTCGGCGAGGGCGAGTCCGAAGCTGCGCTCGATGCGCGCGGCGATCTCCACCTTCTCCAGGGAGTCCAGGTTCAGGTCCTGCCGGAAGGAGGCGTCGGCGGGTATCTCGGCGAGGTCGAGTTCGAGAACGGTGGCCACGATGTGGCGCAGCCGCTCCACGGCGTCGGATGTCCGCTCAGGGGGCACGGGCGCGCTCCTTGTCGGGCCGGGGGGCCTTCCGGTGGCAACGGCTCCGGGTCTTCCGGAGAGCCGTCAGGACCGTAGCCGAGCCGGATTCGGTGCGGCAGCGACCGTCCGGGAGTCCGTCAAGTCCGTTTCTGGGGAGGGCTGTCGGTGCTTGTGCGACCGGTTCCGCAGAGCGCGCGGGGGCCGCGCCCGGGCGGGCGGGCGCCGACCTGACGCACTTTCCGCACCGTGCTGGCGGCCGCCGGGAGCCCGCCCTAGCTTTCCGTGGACGAGCCGCCGCCGCGGACTGCCCGTGCCAGGGCCGCACCGGCGACGGCTTGTCCGGTGCCCGCGCCGGGGCGCACCGCGCACCGGTGCCGCACGGGGTGCCGGCGCGGCACCGGCCCGGTGGTGACGTCCACGGAAGATTTCCCCGATCGAAGTCAGGTGATCTCATGCCGCTCACGCCCAAAACGATGCTGACCCCGCAGGCGCGCCAAGACCTCGCGGAGCTTTCCGGTCTCGGCGGCGGCAATGCCTGGCGGATCGCCGCCGAGACGAATCCGGCGGCGGACCTTCCGGTGCTGCTCGCCGACAAGCCGCTGGCCGGTACGGACGGGGAGTTGCGCACGGAGTTCAGCCTGCGCGAGCTGGACGCCCTGGCCGACGCCTGGTCGGCCTGGTACCTGGACCGGGGGGTGGGGCCGCGCGACCGGGTCGGCGTCTTCCTCGCGGACACCTTCGCGTACCAGGTGCATCTGACGGCGCTTGCCCGGATCGGCGCGATCGGCGTACTGATCAACGGCCGGATGCTGCCCGAGCTCGCCCTCGGCCTGGTCCGGCGCACCGGCGCCGTCGGCCTGTTCACCGACCGGGAGCGGCTGGCCCTGTTCGGCGGGCGCGAGCGCGAACTGCCCGAGCTGCGCTGGACCGCCCTGGACGAGGAGGTGGGGGTGCTCGGCGCCCGCGCCCCGCGCCCCGCGGACCTGTTCCGGCACGGCGACGACGACGCCGTCGTCATCTGCCACTCCTCGGGGACCACCGGCAATCCCAAGCCGGTGATCTGGACCCACCGCCAGAGCGTCTCGGGCGCCTGCTACCGGCTGCTCAACCACCCGGAGCCGGAGGACGTCCTGGTGCTCGCGGGCGCGCCGCAGTCGCACTCCAGCGCCATCGCCTTCACCTACTACTCGCTGCTCGCCGGGGTGCCCACCGTCGGCTGGTCCGACCCGACCGGGCCGGGCATCGCCCGGGGCTGCGCCACCCACCGCCCGAGCGTGGTCCTCGCCTTCAACGAGGCCCTCTCGCACCTGGCGACCCATGAGCCCGACCCGGCGGACTTCGCCTCCGTCGAGGTGTGGGTGAACCTCGGGGACTGCGGCCACGACGCGCACATGCGGCGGCTGATGGCGCTCGGACGCACCGCCGTCGAGGGCGGGCACGTACCCGGTTCGATCATCGACGACGGCCTCGGCTCCTCCGAGCTGGGCTGGGCCGCGCTGCGCAAGGTCCTCACCCAGGACTCCCCGGCGCGCGCCCGGCACCTGGGCACCCGGGTGCCGATCGCCGAGGTGGCGGTGCTCCACGAGGACGGCACCGAGGCGGGCCCGGACGAGGTCGGCCTGCTCGGGGTGCGCAGCGAGTCGGTGGCCCACGGCTACTGGAACGACTCCGACACCACCTACCGGTCGATGCTCTCCGGCTACTGGCTCTCCGGCGACCTGGTGCGCCGCTCGGCCGACGGCGAGTTCTACCACGTGGACCGGGCGGTGGACCGGATCCGCACCGCGGAGGGCGACGGCTACTCGGCCCTGATGGAGGAGGAACTGCTGCTCGGCATCGAGGAGTTGGCCGACTGCTCGGTGGTCGCGGGACAGGACCGCGGCCGCACCGTACCGGTGGGACTGGTGACGCTCCGTCAGGACGTGGCGCCCGAGGCGCTGTTGCGGCGGGCCAACGCGATCCTGACGGAGGCCGGGCAGCCCGCGCTGGCGCTCCTGGAGATCGCGCCCTCCCCCGAGGACGTCCCGCTCGGCCCGACCGGCAAGGTGCTCAAGCGCCAACTGCGGGAGAGGTACGCGGACTTGGCGGAGTACCGCCCGGCCGACCCGGCGGCGGTGGCCCGCGCCGAGGGCACCGCGGCGGCGGGCGCGTGAGCGCGTCCTCCGCCGCGGCGACCGGACCGGGGGCCGCGGTCCCCGGTCCGGCGGACCCGCTCGGCGCCATGCCGGACGGCCCCTCCGAGGCGGTCGCGGCCTGGGTCAACGAGGCCGGGGCCGCGACCCTGGCCGGGCGGATGGGCATGGTCTTCCAGGAGGCCGGCCCCGAGCGGGTGGTGGCGACCATGCCGGTGGCCGGGAACACGCAGTTGCAGCGGATCCTGCACGGCGGGGCCTCGGCGGCCTTCGCGGAGTCGCTCGGCTCGCTGGGCGCGGCGCTGCACGCCGGTGCGGGGCGGATCGCCGTCGGGGTGGACCTCAACGCCACCCACCACCGGCCGGTGCGCTCCGGCACGGTGACGGGGGTCGCGACCGCGCTGCACCTCGGCGACTCCTCCGCCAGCTACGAGGTCGTGGTCACCGACGAGGCGGGCCGCCGGGTCTGCACGGCGCGGCTCACCTGCGCCCTGCACGGCGCACGCGGGCGCGTACGCGGGCGCGAGCGCGGGTGACGCAAAGGCGCGCCTGCGGACCACGGCGGGGGCCGGAGCCGAAGAGACTGTTCCCGTCCCTGGGCCCTGCCACGAACTCGGCCTCCGACTCCGCGGCCTGACACCCCATCGAGCTGCACAGATCCCCGAGGAATACCCCATGACCACCCTGCAAGACCCCCACGAGACAGGGACCGAGGCGCCGCCCGTCCTGCGCACCGGGCCGGTTCTCCTGGTGCTGTTGTCGGCCATGTTCTTCGCCCAGTTCGACTTCTTCGTCGTGAACGTGGCCGCGCCGTCCATGGAGGAGAGCATCCACGCCAGCTCCGCGGCGCTCGAACTGGTCGTCGGCGGCTACGCCTTCGCCTACGCGGCCGGGATGATCACCGGCGG
Source organism: Streptomyces physcomitrii (assembly GCF_012273655.1). Taxonomy (GTDB): domain Bacteria; phylum Actinomycetota; class Actinomycetes; order Streptomycetales; family Streptomycetaceae; genus Streptomyces; species Streptomyces physcomitrii. The sequence goes on from NZ_JAAWWP010000002.1 coordinate 149,820, forward strand.
GCGGCTCGGCGACGGCTACGGCCACCGCCGCCTGTTCGTCATCGGCACGCTCGCCTTCGGCGCGACCTCGCTGCTGTGCGGGCTGGCGGACACCCCCGGGCAGCTGATCGCCGCCCGGCTCGCCCAGGGACTCGCCGGGGCGGTCATGGTGCCGCCGGTGCTCGCCGTGGTCACCGCCTACTTCCCGGACGAGAAGAAGCCGCGCGCGATGGCCTGGTACGGGGTCGCCGCAGGGCTCGGCTCCATCGCCGGGCAGGTCTTCGGCGGCGGCCTGGTGGCCTCCGACTTCGCCGGGCTCGGCTGGCGCACGATCTTCCTGATCAACGTGCCCTTCTGCCTGGTCATCGCCTTCGCCGCGATGAAGGTGCTGCCCGCCCACACCCGCCGCGAGAAGGTCGGCCTGGACCCGATGGGCGCGGTCGGCGTCTCGCTCGCGCTTGCCCTGCTGCTCGTCCCGCTGACCACCGGCCACGCCTCCGGCTGGCCGGCCTGGACCTGGATCAGCATGGCGCTGGCCCTCCCGGTGGGCGCGGTCACCCTGTGGTGGCAGCGGACGCTGGCGGCCCGCGGCGGCAACCCGGTGCTCGTGATGTCCCTGTTCCGCAGCGCCTCCTTCCGCGGCGGCGTGATCGCCAGTGTGGCCTTCATGGTCTACTTCGGCAGCTTCATGTTCACCCTGACGCTGCTGCTGCAGTCCGGGCTCGGCCTCGACCCGCTGGAGGCGGGCCTGGTCTTCTCGCCGATGGGCGTGATGTTCACGGCGACCTCGATGGTCGGCGGCCGGCTCACCGGGCGCTGGGGCATGAACGCCCTGGTGGTCTCCGGCGGGGTGACCGCGCTCGGCCTCGCGATGCTGGCGCTGCGCCTGATCGCGGCCGACACCGACACCGGAGTGCCGTACATCGTCCTGTGCCTCTGCCTGATCGGCGGCGGCAACGGCGTGGTGCTGCCCGCCCTGTTCGGCGCGGCGCTCACCACGGTCCGCCCGCAGGACGCCGGTACCGCCTCCGGCATCCTCACCACCAGCCAGCAGTTCGCCAGCGCCGCCGGTGTCGCGGCCGTCGGCGCCCTGTTCTTCGCCGTGGCGGGCGGGGACGCCACGGGGCGCGACTGGTCCGTCGCGATGGCCTGGGCGACCGGGGTGAGCTTCCTGCTCGTCCTCGTCGTGATGGCCACCACCTGGACCTTCAAGCGCTTCAGCCCGCCCCCCTCGCGCACCTGAGTCCGCGGGGACGGGTCCGCCCCGTCCCCGCCCCCTCCCACCGAGAGGCGACACGCATGTGTGGAATAGCAGGCTGGGTCTCCTTCGACCCGGACGTCCCCGTCACGGCCGAGGTCGCCCAGGCGATGACCGACACCATGGTCTGCCGCGGCCCCGACGCCGAGGGGCTGTGGACCACCCCGACCGTGGCGCTCGGCCACCGGCGGCTGTCCGTGGTCGACCCGGCCGGCAGTGCCCAGCCGATGTTCTTCGCACGCGAGGGCGAGGTGGTGGTCGCCCTCAGCTACAGCGGCGAGGTCTTCAACTACCGTGAACTGCGGCAGGAGTTGCTCGGCCGCGGGCACACCTTCCGGACCGCCGGTGACACCGAGGTGGTGCTCCGCGCCTACCTGGAGTGGGGCGAGGACGTCACCGAGCACCTCAACGGCCAGTACGCCTTCGCCCTCTGGGACGCCCGGAGCGAGGAACTGCTCCTGGTCCGCGACCGCCTGGGCATCAAGCCGCTCTACTACCAGCCCGTCCCCGGCGGCCTCCTCTTCGGCTCGGAACCCAAGGCGATCCTGGCCCACCCCCGGATCCGGCCCGCGATCGACGCCGAGGGCTTCGCCGAACTCCTCGGCTTCACCAAGACCCCGGGCCACGCCCTCTACAAGGGGATGTACGAGCTGCGCCCCGGCCACACCCTGCGGATCGGCCGCGGCGGCATCGCGGTGCGCCGCTACTGGGCGGTGGAGTCCTACGAGCACACCGACGACCTGGACACCACCATCGGCCGGGTACGGGAACTCCTGGAGGACATCGTCGACCGCCAGCTGGTGGCCGACGTACCCGTGGGGACCCTGCTCTCCGGCGGCCTGGACTCCAGCATCATCACCGCCCTCGCCGCCCGCCGCAGGACCGCCCCGATCAAGTCCTTCGCCCTGGACTTCGCCCGGCACGCCGACACCTTCCGCGCCGACGACTGGCGCGGCACCCCGGACGCCCCCTTCGCGGAGCTGCTCGCCCGGCACGTCGGCTCCGACCACCGGGTCGTCTCGCTGCCCTCCGAGGCGCTGCTCGACACCACCGCCCGCGAGGCGGTCATGCGCGCCCGCGACCTGCCCTTCGACCTCGGGGACGGCGACACCTCGCTCTACCTGCTCTTCCAGGAGGTGCGCCGGCACTGCACGGTGGCCCTGTCCGGCGAGTCCGCCGACGAGATCTTCGGCGGCTACCGGTGGTTCAACCACCCCGAGACCCTCGCCGCGGAGACCTTCCCCTGGCTCGCGCCGCCCTTCGGCACCGGCATCGCCGGACCCGGCAGCGGCCCGGGCGAGTCCCTGATCAACCGGGACCTGCTGACCAAGATCGACCTCGGCGGCTACCGCGTCCGGCGCTACCACGAGGCCCTCGCCGAAGTCCCGTACCTGCGAGGGGAGTCGGCCGCCGACCGCCGGATGCGCGAGATCGGCTACCTGCACCTGACCCGCTTCCTGCCCTGGATGCTCGACCGCAAGGACCGGGCCAGCATGGCGGCGAGCCTGGAGGTCCGGGTGCCCTTCTGCGACCACCGCCTGGTGGAGTACGTCTTCAACACCCCCTGGGCGATGAAGTCCTTCGACGGCCGGGAGAAGAGCCTGCTGCGCGCCGCCACCCGCGACCTGCTGCCCGCGGAGATCGCCGACCGGGTCAAGGCGCCGTACCCGATCACCCGGGACCCGCACTACCTCGAAGGGCTGCGGACCTCCCTCAAGCGCGTCACCGAGGGCCCCGCCGCGCCCGTACGGGAGCTGCTGGACGAGGAGGCGCTCGCCGCCGCCACCGCGGACGACCCGGCCCCGGGCTACCGCACCGGCACCGAGCTGGTCCTCGCCCTGGACTTCTGGCTGCGCACCCAGGACGTCGACCTGGAGCTCTGAGCCCCGCCCCGCACCACGACGGCGGGCCGCCCCACCGGGCGGCCCGCCGTCCGCGCGTCAGACGCCGAGCGTGGCGCCGCCGTCCACCGTCAGCTCGTGCAGGGTGATGTGGCCGGCCTCCTCCGACAGCAGGAAGAGGACGGCGTTGGCGACATCGCTCGGCACGGCCAGCTTGCCCAGCGGGATACCCCCCTTGAAGCTCTCCAGGGACCCCTCGACGGTGGCCTTGCGGCTGCTCTCGTCCTCCTCGTCCCACATCCCGGTCAGCATCGGGGTGTCGGTGGAGCCGGGCGCCACGACATTGCAGCGGATCCCGTAGCGGGCCACCTCCAGTCCGAGGCTCTTGGTGAACAGCGTGGCGGCGGCCTTGGAGGCGCAGTAGGCCGCCATCCCGGTCCTCGCCACCAGGGCGGCGTTGGAGGCCACCGTGACGACGGCCCCGCCGCCGCGCGCGACCATGGCGCGCACCACGGCCCGGGAGACATGGAAGACACCGTCCGCGTTCACGCCGAAGGTGGTCCGCCAGTCCTCGTCGGTGAGGTCGAGCACCGGCTTGAAGCGCATCACCCCGGCCACGTTGACCAGGAAGTCCAGCGGCCCGAGCCGGCTCTCGGCGGCGGCCACCACCGCGTCCACCTCGGCGCTGTCGGAGACGTTCGCGGGGAACGCCTCGATACGGTGCCCGTCCCCGGCCAGGGCCGCGACCGTCTCGCCGAGGCGCCCGGCGTCCCGGTCGACCGCCGCCACCCGCACCCCTCGCCCCACCAGAGCCCGGGCTACGGCAGCGCCGATACCGCCCGCCGCGCCGGTGACCAGAGCGACCTTGTTCTGCATGAGCGTCTCCAAGTTGGCTGGACTGACGGGGATTCCACCGGACCCGGGCACCACACGGCACCGGGCACGGCTCTCGTACGGCCGCCGAGGACCCGGCGGCCGAGCAGGCGGGAGGCCCGGCTAACGCGGGGCCCCGGGGAGGGGACGAGCCGTACCGGCGCGGCCGGGAGGCGGTCCGGACGTACAGAACCGGACAACGTCGGGGCGCCGGAACAGGAGAGGGGAAGGGCGGCGGAGGGTCCCGCCGCGGCGAGAAAACGCTGTCTTCGCTCCGCTGAGCATCTCTCGGCGGGGAGCGGGCGTGCGGCGCCGGGCCACCGCCGCGTCCCGGGCGGAACAGCAGATGACCGAAAATGAACGGTCCGCTCCGCCCCCGCGGCAGTTACATGTTCTTGTCATGATCCCGCGCATCGGACGGTTCTCAGGGGGAGGACGGGAGAGCCGGGAGGCGGGAGATCACCGGGGTGGAGCCCAGCGCCCTCACCATCCTGGAACTGCTGGCCGAAGGTGCTCCGGCCGAACGGCTCCAGGCCTTCGCCGCCCGGGCCCGCCGCGGCGAGTCGGACGCGCGGAGCCTCGCGGCCGTCGAGGAGGGGGTCCGGCTCGCCCGGACCGTCCACGAGCGGTGCGAACAGCGGCGCCAGCGGGAGGCCGGACTGTCCGCCCTGCTGAGCGTCGCCCTGGAACTCGCGGGGCCCCTCGGCCCGCGCTCCCTCCTGGACCTGGTCACCCGGCGGGCCCGCCTGCTGCTCGGGACCGACCTGGCCTGCGTCGTGCTGCCCGGCGCGGACGGCGGCCCGGCCCTCGTCCGCGCGGCGGACGGCCATGTCTCGGCCCGTACCGTCGGCCTCGCCCTGCCCACCCTCGCCGACCTCGGCGACGCCGCGGTCACCGGCGCCATCCCGGTCTGGACCCCCGACTACCCGCACGACGAGCGCGTCCGGCACAGCCCCGCGCTGGACGCGGCGGTCGCGGCCGAGGGGGTGCGCGGGGTCCTGGTGGCACCGCTCGGCCGCGGCGGACCCGGCGGCGCCCTCTACCTCGCCGACCGCAGCCCCCGGCACTTCACGCACGAGGAGATCTCCCTGGTGGGCCTGCTCGGCGAACTCGTGGGCGCCGCCCTGGAGAAGGCCACCGCCCTGGAGCGGGCCCGCACCGAGCTGTCCGCCCTCAGCACCCGCCACGAGCAGTCCGAGCGGCGGCTGCGGACCACCGCCGAGCTGCGCGAGCTGCACCACCGCCTGATCGGCCGGGCCCTGGAGGGGGCGGCCCCCTCCGCGCTGACCGAGGCCGCCGCGGCCCGGACCGGCGGCGCGCTGCGCGTCCTCGCCGCCGACGGCACCGTGCTCGACACCACCGGCGGCGCCCCGGCCTGGGGCGACGAGGAGGGCGACGGGCCCGCGACGGTGGCCGCGCACACCGCGGGCCGCCCGGTCGCCCTGGGCGAGGGCCGCTGGGCCGCCCCGGTCAGGGCCCGGGGCACGGCCCTCGGCACCGTCCTGCTGCGGCAGGACCGTCCGGTCACCGACACCGACGTACAGGTCCTCGGCATCCTCGCCGAGGCGATGGCCGTGCTGCTGCTCGGCGTCGAGGCCGGTTCCTCCGCGGCCCCGGGCCGCCGCCGCGACGGACACCTGGACGACCTGCTCACCGGCCCCTCGCCGCTGGTCGGGCAGACCGGGCGCTACCCCCTGGACCCCGGGCGGCCGCATGTCGTCCTGGTCGCCCTGACGAAGACCGGCGAGCTGGGCCGGGCGGTCGCCTGGGCGGCGCTGCACGCCCACCGCACCGGCGGGCTCGCGGGCGAGCGGCGCGATCTGCTCGTCCTGGTCCTGCCGGGCACCGACCCGGGCCAGGCCGCCCGCGCCGTCATGGACGAGCTGGCGCCGCTGCTCGACGGGGCCGTGACCCTCGCCGGGGCGGGACCCGTGACCCACCAGGCCGCCGCCTCGGCCGCGTTCGAGGAGGCCCACCAGTGCCTCGACGCGATGATCGCCCTCGGCGCCACCGGCTGCGCCGCCTCCGCCCGCGAACTCGGCTTCTTCGGGGCGCTGCTCTCCGACGACCGGGACGTCCCCGCCTTCGTCCACGCGGCGATCGGCCCCGTCCTCGACTACGACCGGCAGCGGTTCACCGAGCTGACCAAGACCCTGGAGGCCTGGTTCCGCTCCGGCGGCAGCCCGACCTACGCCGCCCAGCAGCTCTTCGTCCACCCCAACACCGTCAGCCGCCGGCTGGAGCGGATCGGCGGACTGCTCGGCCCCGACTGGCAGCAGCCCGACCACACGCTGAAGATCCAGCTCGCCCTGCGGCTGCACGGCATCCGGCAGTCCCTGCTCGCGCGGCGCGGCGGCGCGCCGGACGAGATCACCGGGCGCCCCGGGTAGCCGCGCGGCCGAACTCCTGGCGAGCGCCGCCACCGTGTGGGCGGCCGAGGCGAGGGTGACATGGCGGTGCCAGCCGTTGTACGAGCGTCCGGCGAAGTCCCGTACGCCGACCCGGTCGGCGATCTCGGCGAAGTCGCGGTCCACCCGCGCGGCCGACCGGCTGAGCCCGAGCAGCGCGGCGGGCCGGTGGTGCACCAGGTCGCTCAGCCAGACCTCGGTGGGCCAGTGCCGCCCCTTCGGCCCGGCGCCGAGCAGGACCAACTCCCCCTCCCCGCGCGGCCCGGCGGTGGCGGCGCTCCCCGGCAGGCTCACCCGGACACTCGCGACCAGGGTGCGGCCCTCCCGTCCCGCCGCCGCGGCGGTCGGCGCCAGGCGGTGCGGCAGCCCCGACATCCGCAGGATCCGGTGGGCCGGCAGCGCGCTCTCGTGCTGCCCGGCACCGGCCGGGGTCAGCGGCAGCGTGCGGCGCACCCGGAGCATCAACGGGACGCCCGCCGCGCGTAATCGGCCGAGCAGCGCGGGTACGGCCAGTTCGCGGGCGTCCAGGACCACCGGGACCGCCGGGCGCTGCCAGCCGTTGGCCACCTCGAGGAAGGTCTCGGCCACGCAGTCGCTCAGCGTCCCGCCGCCGGGGGCCGGGGGCTCGGGGGCCCGGTCCGCCGCCTGGGTGGTGTCCGCCGCCGCCCGGGTGCCGTCCGCCGCCGGACCGGGCAGGTGCAGCCGCCAGTTGACGGGGGCGCTCAGCCGCGGCGAGACCGCCCAGACGCTCACCGCCTGCTGGGCGTTGAGCACTTGGCCGAGCGCGGGTACGAAGCGCCTGCCCACCCCCACGCTGTGGGTGCCCGCCTTCGGGATCAGCACGGGGCGCACCACCCAGGCGTACGGCGGTGCCAACCGGTCGAGATAGCGGGAGAGTTCCTGCCGCACCGGCATCCAGTCCCAGGTGGAGCTGCAGACGAAGTGGTGCAGGCTCTGCTCGGAGGCGGCTCCGTCGATCAGCGTCGCGATATTGCGGATCGACTTGCGGCCCCGGGCGCGCAGCAGGCCCTGGATGTACTGGACCCCCCGGCGGCGCTGGTCGCTGCGGGGCAGCGAGGCGAACAGGGCCGAGGTCAGCTCGTCGAGGACGATCTCGTAGGCTTCCCCCACGGCCAACGGCCCGTGCGGTCCCTGCGGCACAGCCGAGGTCGTGCTGTTCATGAGGTCTCCCCGGGCGTGGTCACTGAAGTGCATCCGCGCTGACGTCCCATCGGCACCTCGGAAAGGTAGGCGGGGGACTCGCACCGGGCCCAGGTGTGCCGGACCACGCACTGGTGGTATCGCACAGTGATCGGACCCTCACCTCCGGCCGCCGCCGCCCGCCCGGAGCGCTCCCTCCCGCGTGCCGCACCACCAGGCACAGGGGACTCCCCCACCACCTGCCGCCCCTTCCTCCCCAATCCCCCGGTTCCGCCCGGCCGCGCCTGGTTCGGGGCGGGGGGAGGGATTGGTTCCGTCGCGCGGGCGGAAGGCCGCCGAGCGGTCGGCCGCGGGTCACCGGCGCCGAAGGTGCGTGGGCGGTGCCGCATCGGCCGTCACGGCACCGCCGGGTCGCCGGAGCGGGGTGCCCCGCCGGGCGGCCGGGCGGGGTGTGGCACGCGGGGTGTGGCACGCGGGGTGTGGCACGCGGGGGTGCTGCGGGGGCGGCAGGCGGACGGCTGGGGGCAGGCGGACCTGGTGGGCGAGGGGTCTCCGGTCTCCCGGGGCTTCAGCGGCGGACCCGTCCGGGACGAACGCCTCGCGGGCGTGGTCGGCAAGCTCGCGGTCGCCGAGTCCGGTCGGCCGCCCGTCAGCTGCCTGATCCCGACGGCTCAACTCCTGGCCGCCCGGCCGGAGTTGCGCGAGATCACCCGGCCGCCCCGGCCCTTCCGCGGACTGGCCGCCTTCCAGGAGGAGGACCCGGCGCTCTTCCACGGCAGGCGGGCGGAGAGCGAGGCGGTGGCGCGGGCACTGGCCGCCGAGCGCCGGGTCACCGTCGTGGGCTCTTCCGGATCCGGCACGTCCTCGCCGGCCCTGGCCGGTGTGGTGCCCCGGCCGCGCGCGGCGGGCGCCCAGGTGGTCGTCCCGCGGCGGACGCCCGACAGCCGCCCGGCGACCACCTTCGCGGCGGGGCCGCTGCCGCACCTCGAACCCGGACTTCCGGAGGCCGAGCGCCCCGGCCGGATCGCGGAACTCGCCGAGGTGCCGCGTGAGCACGGCCCCGCGGACGTGGTGGCCCGGCTGCGGCTGCGCGGCGGTCGCCGACTCCTCGTCGTCGTCGACCGGTTCGAGGAGGTCCTCGGCCCGGAGCCGGACGCCGTCGCGGAGTTCGCCGCCCTGCTCGACGACAAGGCGCTGCCCGGCACCGTACGGATGCTGCCCACCCTGCGCGCCGGCTTCCTGGAACCGGTTGCCCACCCACCGGGCGTACGAGCAACTCGGCGGTGTCACGGGGGCGTTGGGCGACCACGCCGAGGAGGTCCGGGCCGCACACGTACCGCCGGAGGACGCGGAGGTGGCCCGGCGGCTGCTCTCCCGGCTGGTCCGGGTGCACCGGCGGGCCCGCAGCGGCTGCCCTCGGGGGCGTCGGCGGGCGCGCTGTCGGTGTCGGGCGATTAGCTGACCTCGCCTTCCTCGGCGCGCAGTTGGCGGACCGTGTGGCCGTCGGTCGTCTGCGGCGCCGGGACTCCGGTTGCGGCGCCGAGAACCGGCTGCTGTAGCGCGCCGGGTTTCCGGTCCCGTCTGGGGGAACGGGACCGGAAACCCGGGGGTCTGGCGGGCGGCGGTGCCCGCCGGTGTCAGCCGAGGAGCTGCTGGGCGCGCTCGATCAGTTCACGCGCGGTGCCCTCCACGGCGTCGTAGCGGTCCGGGTAGGCCGAGACCTGCACCTTCTGCGCCACCTGGCCCGCGGACAGGTCGGGGTTGTCCGCGGCCACCTGGACGGCGGGGGTGAAGAAGGCGTTCGAGGCGTACGAGACGTCCATGATCTGCTCGGGCGTGCCCCAGCCCTGCGAGGGGCGTTGCTGGAAGACGCCGAGCGAGTCGCGGTCGCCGCAGTCGAGGTTGTTCATGTTCGACTCGACGACGCCCGCCTCGAAGCCGGCCAGCATCACCTTGTCGCTGACGCCGAGGTCGACGCCGGTCCGGTAGACGGTCTTGAGGACCTCGGGATCGGGCTCGCTCGGGACCACGCAGCCGCCGCCGTCGTCGCCGCCGCCGGTGCCGACCAGGTTCTGCCAGGTCTCGGGGCCGACGATGCCGTCCGCGGACAGGCCCTTGTCGCTCTGGAACTGGGTGACCGCGCTCGCGGTACCCGCACCGAACCGACCGTCCACGGCAAGCCCGTAACCGAACTTGTTCAACGCCGTCTGCGCCGCCGCGACCGCGTCACCACTGTCACCCTCACGCACCGTACTGATCAGACCCGGCCAGGTCTCCGCACCGATCACACCATCGGCCGCGTACCCCTTCGACTGCTGGAAGGCGACCACGGTGTTCTCGGTGGCCGGGCCGAAGTCGCTGTCGACGGAGATGTCGTAGCCGTGGCCGCGCAGCAGGTACTGGGCGGTGGTGACGTTCGCCCCGGTGGTGCCGTTCTTGAGGGCGGGCCAGGCCGGTGCGGCGCTCGCCGACGGCATCAGGCCGAGGGAGACCACCAGGGCCGCACAGAGCGCGGTGAGCGCGAGCCATATCCGAGGGGCCGCCGGTTTCCTGGTCATCGTTCTCGCGTGCAACTCGGACTCCTGCTCGTGCGTGCGGTGGGGGGACGGGTGAACGGTGCCGGGTCCCGGCGGGCGGCCGTGGGGGGCCTGCCCGCCGGGACCCGGCAGCCGCTATTCGATGCAGCCGCTGGTCGGCAGGTCGCCGACCGCCGGCGGGGTGGTGCCGTCGTAGACGGCCGTCAGGAGGGGCCCCGGGCAGCGGTTGGCGCCGCCGGCCACGACCTCCACGTGGACGTGCGGACCGGTGGAGTTGCCGGTGCTCCCGGAGAGGCCGAGCTGGGTGCCCGCGTCGACCCGGGCGCCGGAGCCGACTCCGTGCGCGGAGAAGTGGCAGTAGTAGTACGTGGCGCCGTCGTCGCCGGTGACCTCGTAGCCGAGTCCGCACCGGTCGTTGTCGATCTGGTTCGCCACACCGGCGTGCACGGAGTACACCGCGGTCCCGGTGCCCACCGGCAGGTCGAGCGCCGGGTAGTCGTGGTGCGGGACGCTGTAGTGGTCGCGGGAGAGGGCGTCGTGCGCGATGGGCAGCGCGTAGGCACCGGCGGCGCCGCCGCTCTGCCCCAGCAGGTTCTGCCAGGTCTCGGGGCCGACGATGCCGTCCGCGGACAGGCCCTTGTCGCTCTGGAACCGCGTCACCGCGCTCGCGGTACCCGCACCGAACTGACCGTCGACAGCAAGCCCGTAACCGAACTTGTTCAACGCCGTCTGCGCCGCCGCGACCGCGTCCCCGCTGTCGCCCTCACGCACCGTACTGATCAGACCCGGCCAGGTCTCCGCACCGATCACACCGTCCGCCGCGTACCCCTTCGACTGCTGGAAGGCGACGGTGGCGGCCTCCGTCGCGGCCCCGAACTGGCTGTCGGCGGCGATGTCGTGGCCCTGGCCGCGGAGCAGGTACTGGGCCGTCGCGACATCCGGGCCGGACGAACCCGTGCTCAGCACCGGCCAGTTGGGGGCGGCGGCGGCCGTCTGCGCGAGGCCGAGGGAGACCAGCAAGGCGCACAGCGCGGCGATCGCGAGCCACGCACGACTGACGTTCGTTCTTGGCATCGACCCGACTCCCGGCGTCGAGGAACAGTGATGCGGCCGAACGTAGCAACGGGGGCGCGGGCCGGCATCGGGTGTTCGACCGACCCGCGGGAGGCGGGATGTCCGCCCGAGTCGCTTCTGCCCCGACACCCGCGGCCTCCGCGGAGCCGCCCGGCCCGGTGCGCGAGCCCGCACACGACCTGCGGAGCCGTCGTACCGCTTCGGTATAGTCCCGCGTCACCGGGACGCACCCGGCGGTCGAGACGCCCGGCTCAACCCGGAGGACGGTGATCCGATGCCCGGATCCGCGTTTCGCGAAGCCGCCCCGGTGGAGCGCGTGGTGGGGTTCGCCCGCGCGCGGGGGCGGGGCATCACCGACAGCGGCCCGGTGGCTGCCGCGACGGCTTCCCCCCAAGGCAGCGTCGAGGCGCGGTTCTTGGCCTCCGCCCGCCGTCTCGCGCCGCCCGTGCGCGGGGTCACGGTGCTCGTCATCAGCGCGTTCGGACTGCTCGCGGTGCCCGCCAGGGCGCTGCCGCTGGGCCTCGCCCTGCTCGCCCTGGTCGTCGCGGGGGCCGGGGTGGACTGCTGGGCGGCGTACACCGGGCGGGGCGCGGCGCTCTCGCTGGTGTTCGCCGTGCTGCGGGTGGCGGCGGTCGGCGCGAGCCAGGAGTGGACCGGCGGGCCGCTGAACCTGTGGGCCCTGAACACCCTGACCACCACGGCGATCACGCTCCAGTGGGAGTGGCCCCCGGCGGTCTCGGTGCCCGTCACGGCCGGGCTGTTCGCGGTGGAGGTGGCGGCCGCGGGCACCGGCGCCACCGGCACGCTGCTGCCGCGCCTGGTCTTCGAATGCCTGCTGGCCCGGCTGGGGTTCATCCTGCTCCGGCGGTCGGGGCGGCGGGTGGACGAGCTGCGGGAGCGCCGCTCCGCGCTCGCCCGCGCGGAGGCGGTGTCGCTGGCCCGGAAGCGGCAGGAGCGCGAGTACCTGGCGCTGCTGCACGACACCGCGGCCTCCACCTTCCTGATGGTCGCGGCCCGGGTCGAGGACACCGGTCCCGAGCAGGTCGCCGCGTACGCCCGGCGCGATCTCGCGGTGCTCACCGGGGCCGCGGGCGGGGCGACCCGGCAGGACAGCCCCGTGGAGCTGACCGCCTCGCTGCGTGCCGCGGTCGGGACGGGGCGCCCGGCCGTCGAGGTCCGGGCGGAGGGGACCGCGCTGGTCCCGGCTTCGGTGGCGCTCGCCTTCGTACGCGCGGTGCGCGAGGCGCTGGTGAACGTCGCCCGGCACGCCGGGGTGGACGCCGCGGAGCTGAGCGTGCGCGGCGAGGGCGGGCGGGTGGTCGTCGTGGTGTCCGACCGCGGGGTGGGCTTCCGGCCCGACGAGGTCCCGGACTCCTGCCGCGGCATCCGGGGCTCGGTGGTCGAGCGGATGGCCGCCGCGGGCGGCAGCGCCGCGGTCACCTCGCGGCCCGGCGCGGGCACCAGTGTGCGGCTGGAGTGGCCCGGTGAGTGAGTACCGCACGGCGGACGGCCACGTCCACGCGACGATGCGGATCGTCCTGGTCTGCGCCACCGGCGCCCTGCAGTTCGGCCTCGGGCTGCAACCGCTGCTCACCCGGGAGTACCGCCACCGCTGGCTCGCCGTGGCCGCCTTCGTCGCCCTGGCCTGCGTCACCGCGGTCTGCTGCGGGTGGGTGCTGCGGCGGCGGCCGCTGCCCGCGGCCGTCGCCGCGGCCGGTACGGTCCTCGTGCTCGCGGCCTCGTTCGGCGCCATGGCGGCGGCCGCGCCCGGGCAGCGCCACGCGGCGCCCGACTGGTCCTTCGGCCTGGTCGGCTGGCACCTGCTGTTGCTGCTCCTGGACCGGGTGCGGGTACTGGTCGCCGTGCTCGCCGCGCACCTGGTGGCGAGCCTCGGGCTGCTCCTGTCCTCGGGGGTGGCGGATCGCGCCGCGTTCGGGGCGACCGGCGCCGCCGCCTTCGGGGCGGTCAGCGTCCAGTTGGCGGTCGTCGTGATCACGCGTGTGCTGCAGCGGCAGAGCCAGGAGGCGACCGCGGTGGCCGAGGAGCGGGACCGCCTGGAGACCCGGGTACTGCTCGCACGGCAGTGGGAGCAGGGCCAGCGCAGCGCCCTCGCCGGGCAGTTGGGCTCGACGCTGCCGCTGCTCGCGGGCCTGGCCGACGGCGACCTCGATCCGCGCGAGGAGGACACCCGGCGGCGGTGCGCGCTGGCCGCGACCCAGCTGCGGCGGCAGTTCGCCGAGAACGACGAGGTGCCCGACCCTCTGGTGCACGAGGTCACCGCCTGCGTGGACGCGGCCGAACGCCTGGGCGTGGACGTCTCGTTCGCGGTCAGCGGCGCGGCGGTGCCGGTGCCGCCGCAGGTGCGCCGAGAGCTGACCGCCCCGGTGGTCACCGCGTTGTCGGCGGCGCGCAGTCGTGCCAGGGTGAGCGTGCTGCGCACCGACCGGGAGATCCGCATCGCGGTGGTGGCCGACGCCGGTGCGGACGGGGTCACCGCCTCCACCGGCCAGGTCCGCGTCGAGCACGGCGCCTACGGCGAGCACCTGCGACTGGAGGCCAGATGGCGCACCCCGCCGAGCTGAGCGCGGTCATCGTCGACGACCACCCCGCGGTACGCGCCGGGGTCGCCCAGTGGCTGTCCACCGGCAGTCCGCCGATCACGGTCGCCGCCTCCGGTGAGGATGTCCGGGTCGCGTGGACCGGCGAGGGCGCCACCGCCGATGTGGTCATCCTCGACCTGCACCTGGGCGGGCCGGCCCCGGCCCTGAGCGAGCTGCGCAGGCTGGCCGAGGCGGGGCGCCGGGTGGTCGTCTACTCGATGCGCGCGGACGACGAGATCGCCCTGCAGTGCCTGGAGTTGGGCGCGCTCAGCTATCTGACGAAGGCCGAGGGCGCCGAGCACCTCCTCGAAGCCGCCGCCGCGGCGGCCTCGGGCCGCGCGTACACGCCGCCCTCGCTGGCGGGGGCGCTGGCAGGCGACCGCTCCACCGACCGGCCGGTGCTCTCGGCCCGGGAGACCGAGGTGCTCATCGAGTGGTTCCAGTCCGAGTCCAAGGACTTCGTGAGCCGCCGCCTCGGCATCTCCCCCAGCACGGTCAACACCCATCTCGAACACATCCGGATCAAGTACGCGATGAGCGGCCGGGAGGCTCCGACCAAGGCGGCCCTCCTGGCCCGCGCGATCCAGGACGGCCTGATCGGCGTGGACGACCTGTGAGGAGGGCGCCGCGCCCCACCGGCTCGGCGATTCCGGCCACGAGAGGTCCTGCTCCTTCACCGGCCCCCGCGAGAGCGCGCTCGACGGGGAGCACTCCTTCCTGGGCGCCTCCCGGGACGGCGGCACCGTCCTGCACATCGGCCCCGACGGCATGGGCGGGCCGCTGAAGCAGTCACCGAGGCGGTGCTACCGCGAGCCCCGCGAGACGGTCGGCGACCGGGAGCTAACCGCCGAGGAGGTGGACCTGCTCCCCGCGGCACCGAGGAGCCGCAGGCCCTGCGCCGGGGTCGACCGAGGTACGCGCACGTCCCGTTGGCGAACCGTACGCCGTCCTCGCGCGGTTGCCGCCTCAGGCCGCCGCGCGCTCCGCCGCCGGGCGCCGCCGCAGGACCGCCTGCCGCAGGGCGGGCGGCTGGTAGGCCATGTCGAGGCGGCCGACGTCGGTGCCGGGCGGGACGATCTCGTCGAGGGCGTCCAACAGGGCGTCGTCGAGGGTGAGTTCGGCCCCGGCGAGCAGGTCGTCGAGGTGCTCCATGGTGCGCGGGCCGATGATGGCGGAGGTGACGCCGGGGTGGGCGATCGCGAAGGCCATCGCCAGATGGGTCAGCTTCATCCCGGCGCGCTCGGCGAGCGGGATGAGCTGCTCGACCACGTCCAGGCGGCGTTCGTCGCGGTAGTGCGCGAAGAGGTGTGCGCGGTGGGTGGTGGCCTGCTCGCCCTTGCGGAAGCGGCCGGTGAGCATGCCCTGGGCCAGCGGGCTCCAGACCAGGGTGCCCATGCCGTACTTCTGCGCGAGGGGCAGGATCTCGCTCTCGATGCCGCGGTTGAGGATCGAGTAGGTGGGCTGCTCGGCGCGGAAACGCTGCAGGCCGCGGGACTCCGCGATCCACTGGGCCTCGACGAGGGCGGAGGCGGGGAAGGTGGAGGAGCCGATCGCGCGGACCTTGCCGTCGCGGACGAGGTCGGTGAGAGCGGAGAGGGTCTCCTCCAGGTCGACCTCGGGGTCGAGCCGGTGCACCTGGTAGAGGTCGATGTGGTCGGTGCCGAGCCGCCGCAGCGAGTCCTCGACGGCCGTCATGATCCAACGCCGGGAGTTCCCGCGCCGGTTGGGGTCCTCGCCCATGGCGCCGTGGAACTTGGTGGCGAGTACGACCTCGTCCCGGCGCCCCTTGAGCGCCTTGCCGACGATTGTCTCGGACTCGCCGCGGGAGTACATGTCGGCGGTGTCCAGGAAGTTGATCCCGGAGTCGAGGGCCTTGTGGATGATGCGGATCCCGTCCTCGTGGTCCGGGTTGCCGATGGCGCCGAACATCATGGCGCCCAGGCAGTAGGGGCTGACCTGGATGCCGGTGCGGCCGAGCGTGCGGTACTGCATGGAAGCCTCCGGTGTTAGCATCGCCGAAACGGAACGCCTTACCAGTTAGACAATACGGAACACCTTCTCAGTTAGCAACCGAAGAGCACGGAAGCGAGGGGAGCCGTCCATGAGCGCGCCCACTCCCAAGCCCGCACGGCGGGTGCGCGCCGACGCCCAGCGCAGCATCGACGCCCTGGTCGAGGCGGCCCGCGAGGTCTTCCTCGCCTCCGGTGTGGACGCCCCGGTGCGCGAGATCGCCCGCCGCGCGGGGGTGGGCCTCGCCACCTTCTACCGGCACTTCCCCGAGCGCTCCGACCTCGTCTCGGCCGTCTTCCGGCACGAGGTGGACGCCTGCGCCGAGGAGGCGGCCGCTCTCTCCGCCGCGCACGAGCCCTTCGAGGCCCTGGTCCGCTGGCTGGAGCGCTTCACCGGCTTCGTCGGCACCAAACGCGGCCTCTCCGCGGCCCTGCACTCGGGCAACCCCGCCTTCGAACCGCTGCCCGCCTACTTCCAGGAGCGCTTCGAGCCCGTACTGCGCGCGCTCCTCGACAAGGCCGCCGCCGCGGGCGAGATCCGCGGCGACATCGCACCGCTGGACCTGCTGTACGCCGTCTCCCGCCTCTGCTCGGGCGCGGACCGCGCCGCCGACGAGCGGATGGTCGCCCTGCTCATCGACGGCCTCCGGCACGGCGCCGGGCGGTAGCCCCGCACCCCCACCCGCGTACGCGCCCCGGCGGACCGCGCGAGGGGCCACCACCCACCGGAGGACGAGAACCATGAGCCACTCCCCCGACACCGTTCCGCCCCGGCCCTTCGCCCCGCGGGCGGACCCCGCCGCCCTGAGCGAGCTGCGCACCCGGCTGCGGGCCACCCGCTGGCCGGACGCGCCCGAGGAGGCGGGCTGGTCCCTCGGCACCGACCTCGACTACCTGCGCGAGCTGGTCGCCTACTGGGCGGACGGCTTCGACTGGCCCGCCCGGGAGGCGGAGTTGGGGCGCCTGCCCCGCTTCCGCGCCCGCGTCGGCGGCCTCGGGATCCACTTCGTCCACGCCCGGGCCGCGGCGCCGGCCTCCGCCGCGCTGCCGCTGGTGCTCTGCCACGGCTGGCCGGACTCCTTCTGGCGGTACACCAAGGTCGTCCCGCTGCTGACCGATCCCGGCGCGCACGGCGCCGACCCGGCCGACGCCTTCGACGTGATCGTGCCGGACATGCCCGGCTTCGGCTACTCCGACCGCCCCACCGGCCCGCCGCTCGACTCCCCCGCGGTGGCCGGACTCTGGGCCGAGCTGATGTCGCTCCTCGGCTACCCGCGCTTCGGCACCGCGGGCGGCGACATGGGCAGCCACGTCAGCCGCTACCTCGCCCTCGACCACCCCGACCGCGTGGTGGCGGTGCACCGCACGGACGGCGGCCTTCCCGTCTTCACCGGCGACCCGGCCGAGCTGACCCCCGAGGAGCGCGCCTGGTTCGCCGAGGCCCGGCGCTGGGGCGCGAGCGAGGGCGCCTACGGGGCGATGCACCGCACCAAGCCGCAGACCGCGGCCTTCGGGCTCACCGACTCACCGGCCGGGCTGGCCGCGTGGATCGTCGAGAAGCTCCGGTCCTGGAGCGACTGCGGGGGCGACATCGAGCGGGTCTACACCAAGGACGAGATCCTCACCGGCGTCATGCTGTACTGGCTGACGGGCACCATCGGCTCCTCGATGCGGATGTACCACGCGAACGCCGCCCTCGACCCGGCCCGGCTCACCCGCCGCGTCGAGGTCCCCTCCGGCTTCTCCCTCTTCGGCGGCGACGTCGTCCGCCCACCCCGCGCGTGGCTGGCCCGCACCACCAACCTGGTCTACTTCACCGAACCCGAACACGGCGGCCACTTCGCCCCGTTCGAACAGCCGGAACGCTACGCGGAGGAACTCCGCTCGTTCTTCCGGCCGTTCCGGGGGCGGTGAGCCGTCCAGAGCTTTCCACCCCGCCCACCCCACCCGTCACCCATCCGTGCGCTGCCTCGCCTTCCGCCTCTGTACGCAGGACACTTGACGGATTGTGTGCGACAAAGCAGGTGAAGGGGGACGAGATGCGGGACAGCCACCGGGCCGACGCGGACCGGCTACTGGTCCGGGCCGTGGAGGAGGAGGCGCGCCGCTCCGGCGGGCGTACGGACGGGGAGGTGCTGCTCGCGCGGGCGCGGGCCGCGCTGGACGGCATGGCGCGGACGGCGGCCGAGGAGTACGCGGCCTATACGAAGGCGCTGGACGAGGCGGCGGCGGGGCAGATCGGCTTCGGTCGCCGCTTCGCGCGGGAGGGCGGCGGAACTCCCCTGCTGGTGGCGGGAGTTGCCGCGCTGGCCGCCTGTGTCGCGGACCTGGCGCTGGGTACCGGCCCCGGCACCGCGGTGGGCGCCGGGGCCACCGTCGCGGTGGCGGGTGCCGCCACCACCGTGGTCAAGGTGACCGCCGCACATCTCCCGGCGGCGAGCAGGCACGCCGGGGCGCTCAACCAGCCAGGCGGGCCTGAGCAGTTGAGACTCCAGTGGCTCACCGCGCTCGAAGTCCGCGGTATCCGGCCCTTCTTGGACCAGCAGCGGGTGCTGACCGCGAGCACCGGGAGCAAGAAGGCCGCGCCCAAGCTGCGCCGTACGGACAAGAGCGCGGCGGCCCGGCGGCGCAGTGTCCTGGAGCACTCCTTCGCCCAACTCCCTGAGCCGGTGGGGGTGTTCGCGGGGCGCCGGGCGGAGATGTCGCGTATCGCGCAGTGGGTGCACGCGGCCCGTGCCAGCACCCGGACCAAGCCGACCGTGGTGGTGCTGCACGGGGCGCCCGGCTCCGGACGCAGCACGCTCGCGGTGCGGGCCGCGCAGGATCTCAAGGACCAGTTCCGCGGCGCCTGCGTGGTCGACCTGCGCGGCGAGGGCCCGGACTCGCCGCCGCTGTCCGTCCGGGACGCCCTGCTGCACCTGCTCAACCGCCTCGGCGCGCCCCGTGAACAGCTCCTGTTCCGTGAGCGTTCCTCGCCGGAGCAGCAGGTTCGGCGGCTGACCGAGCTGTACCACCAGCATCTGACCGGTCTCGACGTGATCGTGGTCCTGGACGAGGTGCGCGAGGCCGAGCAGGTGCGCGCCCTGCTCCCGGAGCGCTCCCACTCCCTGGTCCTGGTCACCACGGCCAAGCCGCTCGACCTGCCGCCGGACCTCGACGCCTGGGTGCACCAACTGGCCGTCGAATCCCTGGCGGAGACCGGCGCGGAGGAGCTGCTGCGCGAGTCGGCGGAGGACGACTCCGGCCCCTACGACTCCCAATCCGCTGCCCGCATCGGGGAGTTGTGCGGCGGGCTGCCGCTCGCGCTGCGCATCGCCGGTTCCGCGCTCGGGCCGCGCACCGCGCACCGCCTCGCCGAGGACCTGGCCGCCTACGGGCCCGTGGAACCCGTCGAGCGGGTGCTGTGGCTGCGCTACACCGACCAGTCCGACACCGCGCGGCGGCTGCTGCGCCGCCTCGCGCTCGCCGGGCGCGCCTCGCTCGGCGTGGCCGCCGCCGCGGCCCTGCTCGCCACCGAAGAGCCGGAAGCGGCACGGCAGTTGGAGCAGCTGGCCCGGACCGGTCTGCTCGACCACGTCCGCGGCGACCGCTACCGGCTGCACGATCTGGTACGCGGCTTCGCGCACGCCAGGCTGCTCGACGAGGAGGAGCCCGCCGAGCGCACCGCCGCGCAGGAACGCCTCATCGTCAACTACGCCGAGCTGGCCGACTCGGTGATCCGCCTGGTCGACGGCAAGACCTCCACCCGCGCCGACAGCGCCTTCCACTCCAGCGCGGTGGGCCCGCACGGCTTCACCTCGCTGGACGCCGCGCTGCGCTGGCTGGACGACGAGTCGAGCTTCATCACCGCCGCGCTGCGGCACGCGGAGGGCGTCGACCAGGGAGCCGTACTGAACCTCCTGGGCGCACTGTGCGACTACTGCCTGCTGCGCGGCGACCTCTACCGCCTCGGTGAGATCAGCGAGTTGACCCAGGCGGTGGACCAGGGGCTGCTGGTGCGCAGTGTGCAGTGGCGCACCGGTATCGCGGCCCGCCAGCTCGGTGAGCTGGACACCGCCCGTACGACGCTGAGTTCGGTGGTCGACCTCTACTTCGAGGCGCACCACGAGGCGGGCGCCGCCCGGGCGCTGGGCTCGCTCGGCATCACCCTGCACCACCAGGGCAATCTGAGCGGCGCCGCCGAGAAGCTGAGCGAGGCGCTGGACCTCCAGGCCGCGCCGGTACTCGCCGCCGACCGGGCCTGGACCCTGCACGCCCTGGCCGCCGTGGAGCGCGACCGCGGTCTGCTCGGCCGGGCCCTGTCGCTGCTGAACACGGCCCTGGTCCTGCACCGCGAGGGCGAGTCGGTGCACGGCGAGGCCTGGGCGCACTTCCAGCTCGGCCAGGTCTTTCTGCGCCGGGGCGAAGTCCCGCGCGCCGAGGAGGAGTTGAGGCAGGCCCTGGAGCTGTACGGCCGCACCCGCGACCAGCGCGGCGAGGCCTGGGCGCTGACCCAGCTGGCCCGCGCCCGCCTGGTCGAGGGCGACGCCGCCGAGGCGGTCGAGGGGCTGCGGGCGGCGGCCGGGCGGCACCGGGAGAACGAGGACGCGCGCGGCGAGGCCTGGAGCCTGTACTACCTGGGCCAAGCCCTGGAGGAGAGCGGGCAGTTGGAGGAGGCGGTACGCGAACTGGAGCGCTCCCGCACGATGTTCTCCCGGATGCGGGACGTGTACGGGCTGGCCTGCGCCCGGCACCACTCGGCCCGTGCCACCCGGGACCTGCGGGCCGCGCAGACCGGCTCGCTGCGCAACAGCGGCTTCGCCCGCCAGCTCCTGGTCGACGCGCGCGCCGACTTCCGGCGCATCGGCGTCGCGCACGGCGAGGCCTGGACCCTGCTCGAACTCGCCGTCGTCGACGCCGGGAACGCCCGCACCCCCGCGGCCCTCGGCCTCTGCGAGGAGGCGGCCGCCCTCTTCGCCTCGTACGAGGACCGGCGCGGCGCGGACTGGGCGCAGTTTCTGCGCTGCACCCTGCTGCCGTACGCCTCACCGGGCGGCACCGAGATCGGCACCGCCGTCGCCCAGGAGGAGCTGGCCCAGCTCGCCCGCTCCGGGCATCCGGCGCGGGACGCCCGCCTGGAGGACTGCCTGGAGGCCTACGCCCTGCTCCTGGAGCGGGGCGTGGACCTGGACGCGGGCTGGCAGGCCTGGTCGCTGGGGATGGTCCCGAACCGGCACTCCCGGGAGGTCATGGGAGTCCCGGTGCCCGCGGCCCCGTGACGGGGCCGGGGGCGGTCGGCACATCGCCCCGGCTCCGGTCCCGGCCGCCCCGCGCTGCCGGGGCCCGACCGCGGGGCCCGGGTCCCGGCCGGGCGGAAGGGCGGGCAGACGGGCAGCCGGGCGGGCGGCACGGCGGACGGGCGGGCAGGCAGGCAGGCAGGCAGGCAGGCAGGCAGCCGGCTCTAACCGCGCTTCGCGGCGCCCCGGGTTGCGGCCTTGTCCTGCGGGCGCCCCTCGGGGGCGGTCCCGTCGGCCGCCTCGGAGGCCGCCGCGGGCGTCTCCTCGGGGGCCTCCTCGAAGTCGACCCGCTTCATATGGCGGTTCATCGACTTCATCAGTGCCCATACGGCGACTGCCATCACCGCGAAGACGATGAAGCCGAGAACGCCCGGGGTCACCTTGTTCTCGTCCAGCTCCTTGGCCAGCGGGACGAACTGGGTCATTGCCAGGCTTGCGCTTGCGCTCATATCAGGCATTGTCCCGGATGCCCGCGAAGAGGTCGTGCTCGGGGAGGGAGGTATCGACGAGCGCCTTCGCCAGCTCGTACTCCTCGGTCGGCCAGGCCTCCCGCTGGATCTCCAGCGGCACCCGGAACCAGGCCCCGTCCGGGTCGATCTGCGTCGCGTGCGCGATCAGCGCCTTGTCCCGGATCTCGTAGAAGTCGCCGCAGCTCACATGGGTGGTCAGGGTGCGCTCGGGGATCCCCATCTTCTCCCAGCGCTTCAGCCAGTCCGCGTACGGGGACTCCAGGCCCCGGTCCAGCATGGCCTGGTGCAGCGCCTCGGTGCGGGCGCGGTTGAAGCCCTGGTTGTAGTAGAGCTTCTGCGGCTGGTAGGGGGCGCCGAATTCGGCCTCCGGGTACTTCACGGTGTCGGCCGCCGCGTCGAAGGCCACCATCGAGATCTTGTGGGTCTGGATGTGGTCGGGGTGCGGGTAGCCGCCGTTCTCGTCGTAGGTGGTGATGACCTGGGGGCGGAAGGAGCGGATCGCGCGGACCAGGGCGCCGGCCGCCTCGTCCACGTCCTGCAGCGCGAAGCAGCCCTCCGGCAGCGGCGGCAGCGGGTCCCCCTCGGGCAGTCCGGAGTCGACGAAGCCCAGCCACTCCTGGCGGACGCCGAGGATCTCGCGGGCCTCGTCCATCTCCTTCTTGCGCACCTCGTGGATGTGCTCCTCGATGTACGGGTCGCCCTGGAGCTTGGGGTTGAGGATGGAGCCGCGCTCACCGCCCGTGCAGGTCACGACCAGCACGTCCACCCCCTCGGACACGTACTTGGCCATGGTGGCGGCGCCCTTGCTCGACTCGTCGTCGGGGTGGGCGTGCACGGCCATCAGTCGCAGCTGCTCAGTCAAAGCTCGATCCTCGTTGAGTGATGGTGGGTCGTGGTGGGTGATCCGGCGTTCCGGTCGGTCCGTCCCCCTCCCGCCGGGGCGGGCACCCGCGGCGGGACGGCCTTGCGGCGGCCCCGGGGCGGCGGCCGGTCCGCACTGCGCGACTTCTATAGTGACCGAAGCAGCGGGCGAAAAATTCCGGTACCCCGGGCGTATCGCCCACGAGAGGACATGCGATGGATTCCGCGGTGGAGGGCGAGCGCGCGAAGGACGCGGCCCAGCCGCCCCAGGGCCGCTACGGACGCACCGCCGAGGAGGCGGACGCGCGCACCGACCGCAGGCTGAAGACCCTCGGGGCGGTCCTCGGCGTCCTGCTGCTCGGCGTCGTCGGCTGGTTCGGCTACGACTACGTGACCGGGCAGCGGATCAGCGGCGAGGTCATCAAGTTCCAGGCCGTCTCGGACCGCTCGGTCGAGGTCCATCTCGAAGTACGCAAGGACGCGGGCACCGACGGCTACTGCACCCTGCGCTCCCGCTCGGCGGACGGCACCGAGGTCGGCCGGGCCGACTTCCGCTTCGACCAGGACCGGGACCGGATCGACAAGGTCGTCACGCTGCGCACCACGGCGCGCGGGACCAGCGCGGAGCTGGTGGGCTGCCACACCGGCTGAGCCCTCGCCCGGCTCTCCGGGTCCGCCCCCTTTGACCGGCGCTGACCTGGAACGACCTCTTCTGGATGACATATGTCCTCCCCGTTTCGCGGGGGAATTGTTAGGCTCGTGGTTTCGCCCTTCCGTGAAGGAACATGCTTCTGGGTAGGGCGATGCTTTGTCTTCCCAGTACCTACGAGGAGCACCTGTGACCCAGACCAGCGAGAACGTCACCTGGCTCACCCAGGAGGCGTACAACCAGCTGAAGGCGGAGCTGGAGTACCTGTCTGGTCCCGCGCGCACCGAGATCGCGAAGAAGATCGAGGCGGCGCGTGAGGAGGGCGACCTGCGCGAGAACGGCGGGTACCACGCGGCCAAGGAGGAGCAGGGCAAGCAGGAGCTCCGGGTGCGCCAGCTCACCCAGCTCCTGGAGAACGCCAAGGTCGGCGAGGCGCCCGCGGACACCGGCGTGATCGCGCCCGGGATGGTCGTGACGATCGCCTTCGACGGCGACGAGGACGACACCCTGAGCTTCCTCATGGCCTCGCGGGAGTACGCCAGCGAGGAGATCGAGACGTACTCCCCGCAGTCGCCGCTCGGCAGCGGCGTCAACGGGCACAAGATCGGCGACACGGTCGAGTACGAGCTGCCCAACGGCAAGCTCGCCTCCGTGAAGATCCTCGACGGCAAGCCCTACAACGGCTGAGCCCGCAGGAACCCCGGCCCGCCTGCGCGAACGCCCCCGGACCCCGCCGAGAGCGGGTACCGGGGGCGTCGTCCGTGCGGCCCCCGCGGGCGGGGATCAGGCGGAGCCCTTGCGGTACTTGCGCACCGCGAGGGTGCGGAAGAGGACCAGGATCACCAGCGACCACAGCACCGAGGCGAGCACCGGGTGCTGCATCGGCCAGGCGTCCGGGGTCCGGTAGCCGGGCGGGAGGTTGCCGAAGAGTTCCCGGCAGGCCTGCACCGTGGTGCTGAAGGGGTTCCACTCGGCGATGTGCCGCAGGAAGGTCGGCATCTTGTTGGCGTCCACGAAGGCGTTGGAGATGAACGTCAGCGGGAACAGCCAGATGAGTCCGCCGGAGGTGGCCGCCTCCGGGGTGCGCACGGTCAGCCCGATCAGGGCGCCGATCCAGGAGAAGGCGTACCCGAGCAGGAGCAGCAGCAGGAAGCCGAGCAGCACCTTGCCCGCGTTGGTGTGCACCCGCCAGCCCACGAGCAGCGCGACACCCGCGAGCACCACGAGGGTCAGCGCGGTCTGGACGAGGTCCGCGAGCGTACGGCCGGTGAGGACGGCGCCGCGGGCCATCGGCAGCGAGCGGAAGCGGTCGATGAGGCCCTTGTGCATGTCCTCGGCGATACCCGCACCGGCGCCCGCGGTGGCGAAGGTGACGGTCTGCGCGAAGATGCCCGCCATCAGGAACTCGCGGTAGGCGCTGGTCGACAGGGAGCCGCCGACCTGGATGGAGCCGCCGAAGACGTAGGTGAACAGCACCACGAACATGACCGGCTGGATCATGCCGAAGATGAGCACCTCGGGGATGCGCACCATCCGGACGAGGTTGCGGCGGGCGACGACGAGGCAGTCGCGCACCGCGCTGCCGAAACCGCCGCTGACGGCCGGGACGCGGGCCTCGGCGGCTTGGGACACCGTACTCACTTGCTGGTCTCCTTCGTGTCCTTCGGGGAGTCTTCCGCTTCCGGGCCGGCCTCGTCCTTCTTCTCCTCCTCGGCGCGGTGCCCCGTGAGGGAGAGGAAGACGTCGTCGAGGGTGGGCCTGCGCAGGCCGATGTCGTCGATCTCGATGCCGCGGGCGTCCAGTTCGCGGATGACCTCGGCGAGCAGCTTGGCGCCGCCGGTCACCGGGACGGTGAGCCTGCGGGTGTGCTGCTCGGTGGTGACCTGGCCGCCCTTGCCGAAGGCGGCGAGGATCTCCGCGCCGGAGGCGAGGTGGGCGCGGTCGTGCACGACGACCTCGACGCGTTCGCCGCCGGTGCGGGCCTTCAGCTCGTCGGCGGTGCCGCGGGCGATGACCCGGCCGTGGTCCACCACGCAGATGTCGTGCGCGAGGTGGTCCGCCTCCTCCAGGTACTGCGTGGTGAGCAGCAGGGTCGTACCGCCCGCGACGAGTTCCTGGATGACGTCCCACAGCTCCTGGCGGTTGCGCGGGTCGAGGCCGGTGGTCGGCTCGTCCATGAACATCACCGGCGGCGAGACGACCAGGGCCGCGGCGAGGTCGAGCCTGCGGCGCATGCCCCCGGAGTAGGTCTTCGCGGTGCGGTCCCCGGCGTCGGCGAGGTGGAAGCGCTCCAGGAGCTCGGCGGCGCGGGCCTTCGCGGCCTTCGCCTTCATCTGGTACAGCTCGCCGACCATCTGGAGGTTCTCGCGGCCGGTGAGGTACTCGTCGACCGCCGCGAACTGCCCGGACAGGCCGATCGAGCGCCGCACCTGGTTCGGGTGCTTGACCACGTCGATCCCGGCCACGGTGGCATGGCCGCTGTCCGGCCGCAGCAGGGTCGTCAGACAGCGCACGGCGGTGGTCTTCCCCGCGCCGTTCGGCCCGAGCAGGCCGAGCACGGTGCCTTCGGGTACGTCGAGATCGACGCCGTCCAGCGCCCTGACGTCGCCGAAGGTCTTCACCAGACCTTCGGCATGGATGGCGCCTGGCATGAGAGAGCTCCAAGGGGTCGGGCCGCCCGACTCACGGTCGGCGAGGAAGGGAAGAAGAGAGGAGGGGAGAAGGGGGAGAAGAGGAGGGGAGGAGGGGAGGGGAGGGGAGGACGAGGCGGAGAAGTACGGACGGGACGGGCGCAGGGCTACAGGAGGCAGGCAGGAAGCGACCGGCGGGTACCCGTGCACCCGCACACGCGGCGGCGGCACGTGAGGTGGACCACAGACTAACGCGATACATCGCGTCTCCTCAAGCCGCTTTCGCGGGCGAACGGGAGGCGCCGGTTCACTTCCCGGGGAAGCGTACGAGCCGGGTCTGACATCGGCCCCGGAATTAATCGCCGGGTCCGGCATCGCACGTATATCGGGCAGCCGACGGCGGGCGGTGACCGACCGCCGAGAGGCAAGAGGTACGGCCCGCTCCGCCCCGCCGGGGCCACGGGCCGCGATCCGCCCGGGAGCGCCACCGGCTGCGATCCACCCGGGTCCACCCCAGCCGGAGTTCGCGCACCGCCGCGCAAGCCGGGACGCGCGAACCGGGCCGCGCGGGCCCTCACCCCCCGACCGTGTACCCCGCCGCCCGCAGCCGCTCCGCGACCTCCGTGCAGTGTTCCGGCCCCTTGGTCTCCATCCGCAGGTCGACCTCCACCTCGCTGAGGCCGAGCTGCGGATCCGTACGGACGTGAGAGATGTCCAGGACGTTGGCGTCGGCGGCGGAGAGTTCGCCGAGCAGGGTGGCGAGGGCGCCGGGGCGGTCGGTGAGGCGTACCCGCAGGGAGAGGTAGCGGCCGGCGGCGGCCATGCCGTGGCGCAGGATGCGCTGCATCAGGAGCGGGTCGACATTGCCGCCGGAGAGCAGGGCGACCACCGGGCCCTCGAAGGCGCGCGGGTCGCTGAGCAGGGCGGCCACCGGGCTCGCCCCGGCCGGTTCGACGACCAGTTTGGCGCGCTCCAGGCAGAGCAGCAGGGCGCTGGAGAGCTCGTCCTCGGTGACGGTGCGGACGCCGTCGAGCAGCTCCGCGAGGATCGCGAAGGGCACCTCGCCGGGGCGCCCCACCTTGATCCCGTCCGCCATGGTCACCGGGTGCTCCACGGACACCGGGCGGCCCGCCGCGAGCGAGGGCACGTACGGCGCGGAGCCCGCCGCCTGGACGCCGATCACCCGTACGTCCGGCCGCAGCGCCTTGACGCCGACCGCGATCCCGGCCGCCAGGCCGCCCCCGCCGACGCCCACCACGATGGTGCGCACCTCGGGGCACTGCTCGATGATCTCCAGGCCGACCGTGCCCTGCCCGGCGATCACGTCCCGGTGGTCGAAGGGGTGGATGAAGACCGCGCCGGTGCGGGCCGCGTAGTCCTGGGCGGCGGCCAGGGTCTCGTCGACGACCTGGCCGTGCAGCCGGACCTCGGCGCCGTACTCGCGGGTCGCGGCCACCTTCGGCAGCGGGGCGCCCTCGGGCATGAAGACCGTCGAGCGCACCCCGAGCAGGGAGGAGGCGAGGGCGACGCCCTGGGCGTGGTTGCCCGCGCTGGCGGCCACCACTCCGGCGGCGCGCTCCTCGGGCAGCAGTCCGGAGATGCGGACGTAGGCGCCGCGCAGTTTGAAGGAGCCGGTGCGCTGGAGGTTCTCGCACTTGAGGTGGACCGGGGCGCCCACCAGCGCGCTGAGGTGGCGGCTGCCCTCCAGGGCGGTCGTCCGCGCCACCCCGGCGAGCATCTTCTGCGCGCCGCGCACATCGTCCAGGGTCACGGCGGGCAGCGGGCGGGCGCGGCGATAGCTCATGGCCCAAGTCTCGCAGCCGCGCGCACCCCGGTCCGCCGCCCGCGGGAACGGCCCTGCTCCCCGGCGCTGTGCCCCGGCTGCCAGTCGTCAAGCCGCTGAACAGGCCTGACCCGTGACGCTGCCGTGTCCAGACTGGTTTGTGCACCGGCGGTACGAGATGCGCCGTCTCCGCGTACCCTGTCCCCCAACCAAGTCCCGCACCCCCCGCAGAAGATCCGCCTCCCTTCCCACTCCCATACATGAAGTGAGCATCCGGCCATGCCCACCACTCAGGACATGACTACCGCCGGTGACGCCGGCCTCCTCGACACCCTGCAGCACGAGGTCGCGCTCTTCGCGCGCCGTGCCGAGCAGACCCGCCTCGGCGGGGTCGGGAAATTGCGCAACTCCATGGACCGCGCCGCGTATCTGCTGCTCAACCGCCTGGACAAGGAAGGCGCGATGGGCGTGAAGGCGCTCGCGGCGAGCATGGGAATCGACTCCTCGACCGTGACCCGCCAGGTGGCGCCCCTCGTCGAGAGCGGCCTGGTCAAGCGGACCTCGCACCCCGAGGACGGCCGGGCGGTCGTCCTCCAGCTCTCCCCGCGCGGCATCGCGCGCCTGGCCGAGGTCCGCGCCTCGCGCCGGGAGCTGATGGAGCAGCTCACCGAGGACTGGGAGCCCGAGGACCGCAGCCGGTTCTGCACCCTGCTCACCCGGTTCAACCTGGCCCTCGCGGCCCGCATGGCGGCCAGCCCGCTCCCGGCGGACGACACCCTTCCGCCCGCCAACTGACCGCCCGCGGCGGGGCGCCGCTCACCGCCGGTGCCGGGTACCTCGCGCAGGGCTCTTGACCTGGGCCCGGCGGCGGCCTCATATGAGAGCGGAAGCGCTTGACGAGAGCGTTCCTCCGGGGCCGCGCGGCCGGTGTGCCGCGCCCCCGGCAGGCCGCGGCGCGCCCCGGCTCCGCGGAGCCCGCGGCGGACGGGAGGCGCAGTGCGAGCAGGATCCCGAGGCCGTCCGCCGGGCCAGGCGGCCCGCCGGGCACGTGAGTTCGAAGCCTTCGTCGCGGGCGCGGCGCCCCGGCTGCTGCACACCGCCACCCTGTTCACCGCCGAGCCGCCGGAAGCCAATCCGGGTGCCCGGCGCCTGGCGGTGCACGCCCTCGCGCACACCTACGCCGCCTGGGAGCGGCTGAGCGGCGAGGACCCCTACGCGTACGCCCGCGGCTGCCTGGCGCTGCGCTACGCCCGGACCACCTGGTATCCGCGGCGGCTGCGCAAGGCCCCGGCGGGGGGCGCGCTCGCCCTGCTCGAACCGCGGGAGCGCCTGATCGTCGTCCTGCGGATGTTCGAGGGCGTCGCCGAGGAGCAGTGCGCGGCGCTGCTCGGCCTGCCGCGGGAGCGCGTCGCCGGGCTGTGCGCCCACGCCTGCGCCGTCCTGCTGCATCCGCCCCGCGAGCGGGCGGATCCGGCCGGGGCGGTCCGGCCGTGAGCGCCGCGAGCCCCTTCGAGCGGCGCGAGGAGAGCGTACGCAGACTGCTCGAGGAGCGGTCGGTGCCGCTGCCGCCGGACCTGCACACCCGGGCCGTACGCCGCGGGGAGCGCCTGCTGCGCCGCCGCAGGACCGCCCGGACGCTGCTCTGGCTCGCCCTGCTCGCGGCCGTGCTCGCCTTCTCGCTGTGGGCCTGCTCGGCCCGGCCCTGGGTGGAGCGCCCCTCCGACACGACGCCGCCGGTCACGGGGCTGTGACCGGCGGCGCACGGAGGGGGTTCGGGGCTGGGCTCAGCCGAGGGCCTGCTGCAGGTCGGCGAGCAGGTCGTCGATGTTCTCGATGCCGACCGAGAGCCGGATCAGGTCGGCGGGGACCTCCAGCTGCGAGCCGGCGACCGAGGCGTGCGTCATCCGCGCCGGGTGCTCGATCAGCGACTCGACGCCGCCGAGGGACTCACCGAGGGTGAAGACCTTCGCGCGGTTGCAGACCTCGATGGCCGCCTGCTCGCCGCCCTGGACGCGGAAGGAGACCATGCCGCCGAAGGAGCGCATCTGCTTCGCGGCGATCTCGTGCCCCGGGTGCTCGGGCAGCCCCGGGTAGTAGACCTGCGCGACCTTGCGGTGCCGGGCGAGCGCCTCGGCCACCCGCTCCGCGTTCTCGCTGTGCCGGTCCATCCGCACCGCGAGCGTCTTCGCCCCGCGCAGCACCAGCCAGGCGTCGAAGGGCCCGGCCACCGCGCCCATCGCGTTCTGGTGGAAGGCCAGCTCCTCGCCGAGCGCCGGGTCCGAGACGACGAGCGCGCCGCCGACCACGTCCGAGTGCCCGCCCATGTACTTGGTCAGCGAGTGCACGACGACATCCGCGCCGAGCGCCAGCGGCTGCTGCAGGTACGGGCTGGCGAAGGTGTTGTCCACCACGAGCCGGGCACCGGCGTCCCGCGCCACGTCCGCGACGGCCGCGATGTCGGTGATGCCGAGCAGCGGGTTGGAGGGGGTCTCCACCCAGATCGCCTTCGTCTGCGGGGTGAGCGCGGCCCGTACCGAGGCCATGTCCGAGGTGTCCGCCACCGAGAACTCGACGCCCCAGCGCCGGGCGACCTTCGCGAAGAGGCGGAAGGTGCCGCCGTAGGCGTCGTCCGGGATCACCAGGTGGTCGCCGGGGCTGAGGATCGTGCGCAGCAGGCAGTCCTCCGCGGCGAGCCCCGAGGCGAAGGCGAGACCCCGCCGGCCGCCCTCCAGGGCCGCGAGATTCTCCTCCAGGGCGGTGCGGGTGGGGTTGGCACTGCGGCTGTACTCGTAACCGCCGCGGAGCCCGCCGACGCCGTCCTGCTTGTACGTCGAGACCTGGTAGATCGGCGGCACGACCGCGCCGGTGAGGGGATCCGCGGTGTTGCCCGCGTGGATCGCCACGGTCTCGAAGCTCTGCGTGCTGTGGGAGTCGCTCATGAAATCCGAGCGTAGCCCCGACCGGACCCCGGTGCGGACCGCGCGGACCCTTGCTCTGTGACAGGTTCGCCAATTCGCGGACCGGTCTGGTTCGCTTGGAGGCATGGAGATTCTCTGGGTCCTGATGGCCCTCCTGCTGATCGGGGCGGCCCTCGGCCCCGTACTGCGGCGCAGGCGCGGCGCGATCCGCCAGGTTCCGGCGGGCTCCCCCGACGCGGCCGACCCGGCGGACTACGGCTTCCTGCGCCAGGAGGAGCTGGACATCCGGCTGCCCGGACCCGACGAGGATCTGGAGCAGGTCCTCGACCACCTGCTGCGCACCCAGGACTGGCGGGCCGCCTCGCAGCTGCTCGCCGGGACCGGCAAGGAGGGCGAGCTGCGCTGGCAGCGGGTGCAGGCCTTCGCGGGCATGGCCTCCCTGGAGCTGGCCCAGCGGCCCGGCGGGGTGAGCGAGAACCCGGGCGCCCAGTGGCTGCGGGTCTGGCGGGCCGAGGCGCCCAAGGACCCGGGCGGCGCGGCCGTGCACGCGGAGTTCCTGGTGCAGCAGGCCTGGCGCACCGCGACCGCGGGCACCGACGAGTTCCGGATCATCCTGGAGGAGGCCCGCGGCGCCTGCGCGGAGGCCGCCCTGCTCGCCCCCGGCGACCCGGTCCCGTACATCGTGGAACTCTCCCTCGCCCGCGGGCTCGGCTACCCCCGCGAGGAGTTCGAGCAGCTCTGGCTCAAGGTCCTGGACCGCGACCCGGCGCACTTCGGCGCCCACCTGGCCGCCCTGCACTACTGGTGCGAGAAGTGGCACGGCTCCCGCGCCGACGCCCACCACTTCACCGACGCCGCCGCGGCCCGCGCCCCCCAGGGCTCGCTGCTCTCCGCGCTCCCCCTCTTCGCGGTCTTCGAGCACCTGCCCGACGTCAACCTGGTCCGCGGCTTCCACCAGAGCGAGATCGTCACCAAGGCCGTCGAGGGTGCCCAGTACGCCGTGCACCAGGCCCGCCACGACGACCCGATGGCCGCCCACGTCCGCCACCTCCTGCTCTTCTTCCTGGTACGCGGCGAACGCTGGGGCGAGGCCATGGAACAGGTCCTGCACATCGACGGCCACGTCGGCGCCCTGCCCTGGACCCTCTCCCCGGACCCGGCGGCGGACTACGCGGTCTACCGGGCCCTCGCGGTCGCGGGGTACGAGGCCAACGGCGGAAGCCCGGCGACACTGCGGCACTGAGGAACGCTGCGGCACCGAGGGGGCGGGCCCCGGCACCCGGCACCCGGCAGCGGAATGTCCGGGCCGCCCGCCGCGTTCCCCTCACAGACCCCCGAGGAGGACTCCATGCTGTTCGGCCGTACGCCCGTGCTCCCGACCCCCGACCAGGCGCTCGGAGGCCGCCCCGAGCCCTCCTACTCCGTGCCGGAACGCCACACGGTCCTCGGCACCCCGCTGCTCGGCCCCTACCCCGAGGGCTACGAGACCGCGGACTTCGGCCTGGGCTGCTTCTGGGGCGCCGAGCGGAAGTTCTGGCAGACCGAGGGCGTGTGGACCACCCTCGTCGGCTACCAGGGCGGCCACACCCCGCACCCCACCTACGAAGAGGTCTGCTCCGGCCTCACCGGCCACACCGAGGCGGTACGCGTCGTCTTCGACCCGGCCAAGGTCAGCTACGACACCCTCCTGAAGCTCTTCTGGGAGTCCCACAACCCCACCCAGGGCTTCCGCCAGGGCAACGACGTCGGCACCCAGTACCGCTCCGCGATCTACCCCCACTCCCCCGCCCAGGCCGAGGCCGCCGAAGCCTCCCGCACCCGCTACCAGCAGGTCCTCACCGCCTCCGGCCACGGCACCATCTCCACCGAGATCCTCCCCGCCGAAGACCGCCCCTTCTACCCGGCCGAGGGCTACCACCAGCAGTACCTGGACAAGAACCCTGCCGGGTACTGCGGGATCGGGGGGACGGGGGTTTCCTGCCCGGTGGGGGTGGGGGCCGGGGGCTGAGTCTCCGGCCCGGGGCGGCGGATATCGCCGCCCCGCAGTACGGGTATCGCCGCCCCGCAGTACAGGTCACGCTCGTACGTGCCACAGGCAGCGCGCCCGCGGGTTGAGCACCACAGCGGACGAAAACGCGCCACAGTCACGATGCCAGGCGTAACTCGCTGTTCCCATGCGCATACACGTGTGCATGGGAACAGCGAAGAAAGCCATGTTCGGCGGCCTGCGCCGCTGGTGGGGAATTCTGACATTCCTGCTGCTCATCGCTGCATGGAAGGACTCCACAGTCGGCCCGGCCGTGGTCCTCGCCCTCTCGGTCGTCACGTTGCTCTGGTGTGCTTTCCAAGCCCCTGTTGCATGCGGTGCGCCTGTACGCGGACGCAGCGACGGCTGCCGGAACAATGCGTATGGGCTGATGCTGGGATGCCGCCAGGTCCGACAGCACACCTTCGCGAACCTGCGTCTGCTGTTTGTGCGGCGTCAGGTCAGGGAGTTCTGCAAGGACCTTTTTTCTGACGGAGTACACGTCGTAGTGACGTTGGCGGGCATCGGAAGTTTCCTCTCGGGTCTCGTGGCATTCGTACCGGGCATCGCCCGCTGACGTACCCCCTCTCGGATCCGGACCTGCACGTGCGTGGCGTTCGCCGGACGTATGTACCGTCACCCTTGTCCGTGCCTCGGCTCGCCGTCTGCCTCGGCGGTACGGGGCGCTGAGTGCGATCAAGGGGAGCAGTGCCGCATGCCGTCGGACGGTACGCACAAGGAGCACGCGGAGTTCACGTCGGCGGTGGCAGACCAGGCCATGGCCGAGGCATGCCGGGCCGCGGGGCTCGACAGCCGGGGCGCGGAACTGATCCGGTTCGGGGAGAACGCCCTGTACCGGCTGGCGGCCCACCCGGTGATCGTCCGGGTGGCGCGCTCCGCCGAGTATCTGCCCTCGGTGCGGGTCGAGGTGGCCGTGTCGCGATGGCTGGAGCGCGAGGGCTTCCCCGCGGCGCGCGTACTCGATGATCTCGAACAGCCGTTGCTCACCGACGGCCTTCCGGTCACCTTCTGGCACCTGGTCGAGGAAGGCGACCGGAAGGTGGACTACGGGGAGCTGGGCGGAGTCCTGCGGGACCTGCACGCGTTGACCGTTCCGGAGGGGCTGGAGCTGCCGCCGTACACGGTGTTCGGGCGGACGGACCTGCGAATCGAGAAGGCGACCGTGCCGGAGGACGACCGGGCATTCCTTCGCGAGCGGGCACGGGAGCTGCGCGAGCGGCTGGTAGGGCTGCGTTTCGAGTCACCGAAGGGCCCGGTGCACGGGGACGCGCACGTGCAGAACCTCATGGTGGACCGGGGCGGCCGGGTGGTCCTGATCGACTTCGAGGCGTTCAGCTTCGACCACCCCGAGTGGGACCTGATGGTCACGGCAACCGAGCACCACAGCCTGGGGTGGCAGACGCACGAGCAGTACGCGGCGTTCGTGGACGCGTACGGACGGGACCTCCGGGAGTGGGACGGCTTCCGGACCCTGCGCGATATCCAGGAGTTCAAGATGACCACCTGGCTGATGCAGAACGTAGGCGAAAGTCACGACGTGGCGCAGGAGTACGCCCGCCGGATCGCCTCCCTGCGGGACGCCGACGCGCCGCGGCACTGGCAGCCGGGCTGACATGCAGCGGACCGACGGACTGCCTATGCGCCGTGATCCGCCAGATCGGCCATGGCGTCGTGCACCTGCTCGTTGAACGCCCGCACCGCCGGGTCCGTGCCGTAGACCGAGATCTCACGCTGGAAGTCGGTCACATAGCGCTGAAAGCGTGCGGACTGGAGCGCGTCCCCGACTTCGACGGTGAGTCCCGCAGTGTGCACGGCGGCTTCGAGTTCGCCGTTGAGAAGCTGGCTCTGGGCAAGCACCATGCGGCAGAAACCGAGCGTGCGAGCGTATTTGGGATCGGTCAGCTGCACGGCGCGTTCAGCATGGCGGACGGCTTCGGGCCCCTGTCCGAGGTCACGGAAGCAGTGGCAGAACTCGCCGACGAGTTCGGCTTCGTCCATGTACGCGAGCCAGTCCGGATCGTCGCCGGTGTCGGCACGGCCGAAGTGCCGTGCGGCGTCGTTCATAGCCTGCCCGGCGCCCTTCGAGTCGCCCGCGGTGGCCAGCGCGCGGGCTTCGTGAGCGGAGAACAACGCCATGGCGCGCGGCGTGGCCCGGCCCCTGCCACCCTCGACGGACGCGCGTGCGAGCCGCACGGCGCGCGGAACCTGGCCCAGGTAATTGGCCTGGTGGCTCATGTTGCTGAGGATCCGGGCGCCCATCATGCGGTCGTCCACGACCTGAGTCAGCCGCAGCGTCCCCACCAAATAGCGGTCCGCGAGGGCGTGACTGCCGGTGTCGTAGGCGGTCCACGCGAGGAGCTGGGAGATCTCGGCAGCGGCCCCGAAGAGAACTGCTCCCACCTTGTCGCTGTAATCGGCGTGGAGCAGAGGAAGCACATCTTCGCGGAAGTAGTGCCGCAAGGGCCGGTGTCCGTGACCGCCGCCGTACTTGAAGTCGAGCTGCATGAACATCTCGGCGGCCGTGCGCATCGCGGCGACGTCGCGCATGCCGACCCGGCGGGCGCTGCTGTCACGGGTCCCAAGCCCATCGGGTCGAGACACGAGCCAGGACAGCACGGCCGAGTTGATCTCTCCTTCCGGCAGCAGTTCCGTGCCCGGGACCTGCTGTTCCGGCGCTATCCGGGTGAGGGCGTCCATGACACACAGGGCGCCTGGAAGTGAATCCGCATACGTGACACCCCGGGGTTCCGAGCTTTGCGCCGTCTCGGGGAATCCGATATCGACGGGGGTAACTCGGCGCCGCAGCTTCTCCCCCAGAGCGTCCGCGAGAAACGCGGCAGTCTGCGGCTGGATTCCACTGCCGTCGAGCCACCGCTGCACAGCAACATGCGTGGTGCCGACGTGCGAGCCGCGTCGGCGGGCGACCTCTTGGACGCGCTTCGCGAGTCCCTTGTTCGAAACGCCGGCTTCGCCCATGAGTGCCGCCAGCCGGTAGTTCGGCTTCTTGCTCATGATTTCCCCTGCAACAGGCGGGATAACACTGGGTGTTCATACTGCCACGCGACCGACTGCACGTAAGGGGGTTCACGGGCACCCCCCTTCGGCCGCCGGGTGAACCCGACTGTGCGCGTGAACCCCGGAATGAACGCTGCCCCAGCAGGCTCGACAACAGTTCACTGGGCGTCACCCCGGCGCGGAACCGACCTCGCCGAAGAACAGAAGGGCACGCGATGGATGCCGATCGACTACGACAACTGCCTTTGCGAGTCGCGCAATTCGCACCGTTGGAGCCGGTGAAGCTGGCGACGTCCGAACGGTTCCGTTCACTCGTACTCGTCGTGAACTCGCCGGACACAGCCCAGGTCGCCCGCCGAACGGCACGGGAGGTGGCACGGGACTGGCGGCTGTCCACTTCGCCGCAGGACATGGAACTGTGTGTCTCCGAACTCGTCGGCAACGCGTTCCACCACGCGACACCCGACGGCCGGTTCATGGACTTCGGCGGCGAGCGACGCATCACGGTGTCGTTCCGGGCCTGGTCCCGCTGGCTGTTCATTGAGGTGGCCGACGAGGACTCCACTCCTCCCATGCTGCCAGTCGGCGAGCTGATGGGCCCGAACCTCTCCCGGCTGGACGAGGACGAACTCCTCCCCACCTACGGACGCGGCCTCTTCCTCGTGCAACTGCTCGCGGACGCGGTCTGGTGGGCCCCACACGACTCAGGTGGCAAGAGCGTCTTCTGCCGCTTCGACCTCGACACCGAGGGCCAGTGAGCGGGAAGCGATACGTCCCGTGATGCTCACGGGGAGTTCTTCGGGCGCATCGGCGACCACATGCGCGCAGGTGGCCACGATGTCCGGGGCGACGAAGAAACCCGTCCCGAAGAGCGGCCCGCGCGGCGAGGGGGATTCGAGAGCGACAACGGAATCGAGAAGTGCCGACTCCGGATCTCCCGGATGGTGCGGCGGCACGGCTAGGGCTTCTCCCACTCCAGCGTGACCTTGAAGGCGGACTTCGCGCTGGCTTTTCCGATGGCGGCGATCAGGGCCCCGGATTCCAGCGCCATGTCGCAGCCGAATTCCATCGTCACCTTGCTGGCCTCGCTGTGGCGTATCTGGTTGCCGAGGGTGCGGGCGACCTCGGCGAGGCGGCCCATGACCTGGTCCAGGCTCGGGCGGCGGGTGCTGATGTTCGCCTCCTCGCCGTCGACCGCCGTCTCGGGGCGGACCAGCACGGGAATGCAGACGCAGCATGGAGTGAACACCCAAGTGGCCCTCAGACAGCTCCTGTTGTGTGCTCATCTGCCGGGTGGTCCCCCTCGGAGCAGCCGGGTGCCGTGCTGTCCCGTGCTCCGCTGCCCGCCCCCGTCTCCTCTCGGTCTGCCCCCGTGCTCTGCCCTCAGCAGATCTGCCGCGGGCCGAGATTGCTTCACCCCGCGCCCCCGCGCTCCGAGAGTGGGAGCAGGCGGCCCAGCCGGGTCGCACCGCCCGACACCTCTCGGAGGCCCGATGTCATCCCTGATCACCGGCCGGTATCCGGCCCACGGCCCGCGGGCGGAGGACGGCGACACCCCGCCCTCCCGCTTCGACGACCATCTGGCGGCCCAACTCCTGCACCAGCGCATCGTGTTCCTCGGGACCCAGGTCGACGAGGTCTCGGCGAACCGGGTGTGCGCGCAGATGCTGCTGCTGTCGGCGGAGGACCCGCGGACCGACATCAGCCTGTACATCAACAGCCCCGGCGGCTCGGTGACGGCCGGGCTCGCGATCCACGACACCATGCAGCTCATCCCGAACGAGGTCGCCACGCTGGCCATGGGATTCGCCGCCAGCATGGGGCAGTTCCTGCTCACCGTCGGCACCCGGGGCAAGCGCTACGCGCTGCCGAACGCGCGGATCATGATGCACCAGCCCTCGGCGGGCATCGGCGGCACCACCGCGGACATCGAGATCCAGGCGGAGAACCTGGAGTTCACCAAGCGGGCCATCGAGCGGATCACCGCCGCGCACACCGGCCAGAGCGAGGAGACCATCTCCCGCGACGGCGACCGGGACCGGTGGTTCACCGCCGAGCAGGCCAAGGAGTACGGGATGGTCGACCACGTCGTGGAGAACATGGACGACGTACGCCCGGCCGGTTCGCGACGACGGGCGGGGATCTGAGATGAGCCAGTACACGATTCCGACGGTCGTCCAGCGGACCACCCAGGGAGAGCGCGCGTACGACATCTACAGCAGTCTGCTGTCCGAGCGGATCATCTTCCTCGGTACGGAGATCGACGACGGGGTGGCCAATGTCGTCATCGCACAGCTGCTGCACCTGGAGTCCGCGGCGCCGGACCGCGAGATCGCGATCTATCTCAACTCCCCCGGCGGCTCGTACACCTCGCTGATGGCCATCTACGACACGATGTCCTTCGTCAGCGCCCCGATCTCCACCTTCTGCGTGGGGCAGGCCGCCTCCACCGCGGCGGTGCTGCTCGCGGGCGGCGACCCGGGGCGGCGGTTCATCCTGGAGCACTCCCGGGTGCTGCTGGGCCAGCCCGCGAGCGGCGGACGCCAGGGCACGGTCTCGGACCTCAGCCTCCAGGCCAAGGAGATGATCCGGATCCGGTCCCAGGTCGAGGAGGTGCTCGCCCGCCACTCGCACCACGATGTCGCCACCCTGCGCGCGGACATGGACCGCGACAAGGTCTTCACCGCCGAGGAGGCCGTCGCCTACGGCCTGGCCGACCAGGTGCTCAGCAAGAGGGTTCTCGGCAACGGGAGTTGAGCCTCTGAGGGGAAGAGGAAAAGGGGGAAGAGGAAGAGGAAGAGGAAAAGCAAGAGCGAGGGCAAGAGCAGGACCGCCGGCGCTCCCACGGGGGAGGAGCGTCGGCGGTTCGTGTGTCGCGGTGCCGGAGGGCGTCGGCTGCCGGCTGCGATGGGCGAGGGGCGGGTCGCCGACCGCGGCGGCGAGGGGCGGTCGCCGGATCAGGCGGCGAGGCGTACGTCCCCGGAGTGGCTGCCCGAGCGGTGGCCCTGGTGGCGGGTCCGGCGGGCGGCTTCGCGCCTGGCGCCGAGTTCGGTGACCGAGGTGAGCGCGACCGGCGGCTTCGCCGCGGCGACCGCGCCGTCCGCCGTGCCGTCCGCCGTGCCGGGCTCCGGCTCCGGCTCCGCCTGAGGGGTGTCCCCGGCCGGGGTCTCCTCCGCCGGGGCCGCTTCCTCGCCGCCCTGTCCGGTCTCGCGGATCTCCTCGTCCGGGGCGTCGCCCTCCGGGCCCGTCTCGGGGGCCGCGCCGCCCACGCCCGCTTCGCCGGCGGACCCACCGGACTCGGCAGACCCGCCGGACCCAGCGGACTCGCCGGACTCCTCCGTCTCGGCGGTCCCGGCGGTGCCCGCCATGCCCGCTGCCCCGTCGAGGGGCCGGGCGCGCTCCCCGTGGACGGCGCCCGCGGCCGGCAGCCGTACCGGACCCCGGTGCCGTACCGGCCGGGTGAGGCGGAGGAGTTCGCCGTGGCTGAGGGCGAGGAGGTCGGCGAGCCCCAGGCCGAGCGCCTTGGCCGCGGCGGCGAGGACCTCCGAGGAGGCCTCCTTGCGGCCGCGTTCGAGCTCGGAGAGGTACGGCATCGAGATCCGCGCGGCGGCGGCCACATCCTTCAACGTCCGCTGCTGCGCCCGGCGTTCACGCCGCAGCACGTCACCGACCACGTGTCGCCACAGCGGTTCCCGCACGGGGGCGCGGCCACCGCCGGGAGCGCCTGGAGCGTGCGCTGCGGCGGAGGGCGGCGCCGCGGTGGCCGGGCGCAGCGGGATGACGCGGGCGGAGGAGGACGCGTGGCTGCTCACCTCTCCAGGTTAGGAGCCGGGCGCCGGGCGGGAAGCCCGTGGCGTTGCGCCCCCGGCGAAATCGGCCGACAGCGGACACCCGGCGCGCGGCGAATGGCAGCCCCTCCCCCGGCGGCCCGCCAGTGGTCGGGGACACCCCGGGCAATCCCTCCCCCAGCGGCCCACCGGCAGCAGCCCGGCGACCGTCCGGGACACCCCGGGCAGGCCCCCACCCCGACACCGCGCGCCCCGCGCCGCGTGCCCCGCACCCCGCACCCCGCGCCCCGCGCCCCCGCCCGCGAGACACGACAGAATCGACGGGCAAGCCCTCCCCACCCCGGAAAGGACCCGCTCCGTGGAATCCGAAGGCAGCGCCGAAGCCGACCGCGAGCGGGACCGCGAGGGCCCCCGCGCAGGCCGGGTGTCCCGCCGCCGGGCGATGGCCGGGATCGGGTTCAGCACCGCCTCGGCGGCCCTGCTCACCTCCGGTGCCGCCGTCGGCGCGGGCAGTACGCCGCAGGGGCCGCTGCCGGTGCTGCCGGTGGGCACCGAGGACTGGACGGCCGCGCTCGCCGAGACCCCGCAGGTGCAGCTGGTGCCCGGGGCGGTGTACCGGCTCACCAGGACGGCGGAACTCCCGGACGGCTGTTTCCTCGCCGGGAACGGGGCCACCGTCACCGTCGCGGAGCCCTCGTACGGCGCCTTCACGGTGCGGGAGCGGAGCGATGTCACGATCGCCGACGTCCGCTTCCTGGGGCAGGACGCCGATCCCCTGGGCACCGGGATCGTGCCCGCCCATGTCGGCCTGCGGAGCAGCCGGGCCACCAATGTCCGGGTCCTGGACTGCGACTTCACGCACTGGCGCGGCGCCGGGATCGCGGTGACGGGTGCCGAGCGGGACGACTACTTCGGCTACCGGGTGAAGGTCTCGGGCTGCTCCTTCCACCGCTGCTACTTCGGGGTCTCCACCGCCGACCGCAGCGAGTACTCCCAGCTCACCGGGAACAGCTTCGCCTACTGCCGCCTCGCGGTCTGGAACTCCTCGGGGAACTGGACGGTCAACGACAACACCGTGGTGGCCTGCTACGGGGCGTACTACTCCTTCTCGAAGTCGAGCCCGTACGGGACGGCGGGCGGTCCGCACGGGGACAACTGGGGCCACGGCACCCTGGTCGGCAACACCTTCAACCACTCCAACAACGGTGCTCCCGGCGGGCTCTGGCGCCGCGGTGCCGCCTTCCCGCTCGGTGGTGTGCCGCGCGATCCGGGGGCCGGGGTGGTGGTGGACGGGGTGCTGCCGCCGACCTTCAGCGGCAACACCCTCTGGTACACCGACCTGCGGGCCACCGGCATCCTCGGCACCCGGTGGCTGCTGTCCGGCAGCACCTTCTCCAACCTCGACATCAGCTGCACCGGCAGGGCGTGGGTGCACCTGGCCGGGACCCAGTCGCGCAGCGCGGAGACGGCGCCCCGGTTCCGCGGCAAGGTGAAGGATCTGCTGCCGGGCTGAGGGACGGCGGCAAGGCTGAGGGACGGCGGCGGGGCTGAGGGGCAGCGGCGGGGCCGCGGCTCAGGCGGTCGCCGCCGCCTCCTCCTTCGCCGCCGCCCGCATGGCCGCCGCGGTCCTGCCGGCGTCGTAGTCCTCCGGGGCGCCCGGGACGAGGATGACGTCGCCGGGGATGTTCCGGGTCCGCAGCGGCAGGATCTCCTGGTAGGCGGGCGAGTCGTACCACTGGCGGGCGCGCTCCCCGTCCGGGAAGGCGATGATCACGATCTTCCCCGGCCAGGAGCCCTCCACGACCTCCACCTCGGCCCCGTGCACCAGGAAGCGCCCCTGGTAGGGGTCCATGGTCGCCTGGATGCGCTCGATGTACCGGAAGACCTCCTCGTTCGGGGGCGCGGGCTGGAGATGGGCGATGGCGTACACGGTCACGGCTGCTCCTCGGGTCGTCGGGGTCCCGGGATCGTCGGGCCCCGAGTCGTCGGGTCCCCGGTCCGCGGGTTCCCGGATCGGCCTCCCCGATCCGGTGACTCCAGGCTGCCGGGAGCGGGCGAGGGGGTCGATTACGCCGGAGGTAATGGCGCCGGAGCCGGGTGGGACACCGGAGCCGGAGACGCCGAAGCCGCCGAAGACACCGGAGCCCCGGCGGCCTCGCGGGAGAGGCGGCCGGGGCTCCGGTTACCGGGGGCCGGTCAGATGGTCGCCGTGTCGATCACGAACCGGTACCGGACATCGCTGGCCAGGACGCGCTCGTACGCCTCGTTGACCTGCTCGGCGCGGATCAGTTCGATCTCGGCGCCGAAGCCGTGCTCGGCGCAGAAGTCGAGCATCTCCTGGGTCTCGGGGATGCCGCCGATCGCGGAGCCGGCGAGCGTCTTGCGGCCGCCGATCAGCGAGAAGAGGTTCATCGAGACGGGCTCCTCGGGGGCGCCGACGTTCACCAGCGCGCCGTCGGTCTTCAGCAGCGAGAGGTAGGCGCCGAAGTCGAGCGGGGCCGAGACGGTGGAGACGATCAGGTCGAAGGTGCCCGCCAGCTCCTGGAAGGTCTTCGGGTCGCCGGTCGCGTAGTAGTGGTCGGCGCCGAACTTCAGCCCGTCGTCCTGCTTGCTCAGGCTCTGGCTGAGCACGGTCACCTCGGCGCCCAGGGCGGCGGCGATCTTGACGCCCATGTGGCCGAGACCGCCGAGGCCGACGATGGCGACCTTCTTGCCGGGGCCCGCGTTCCAGTGGCGCAGCGGGGAGTACAGGGTGATCCCGGCGCACAGCAGCGGGGCGGCGACGTCGAGGGCGAGGCCCTCGGGGATGCGGACGGCGTAGTTCTCGTCGACGACGAGATGGGTGGAGTAGCCGCCGTAGGTGGGCTCGCCGTCCTTGTCGAGGGCGTTGTACGTGGCGGTCATGCCCTTGGCGCAGTACTGCTCCAGGCCCTGCTCGCAGTACTCGCACTCGCGGCAGGAGTCGACGAAGCAGCCGACGCCCACCCGGTCGCCGACCGCGTACTTGGTGACGCCGGGGCCGACCTCGGAGACCACACCGGCGATCTCGTGGCCGGGCACCATGGGGAAGATCCCCTCGCCCCAGCCGTCGCGGGCCTGGTGGATGTCCGAGTGGCAGATTCCGGCGAACTTGATGTCGATCAGGATGTCGAACTCACCGACCGGACGGCGCTCGATGGTGGTGCGCTCCAGCGGCGCCTTGGCGGCGGGTGCGGCGTAGGCGGCAACGGTGGTCATGCCGGGGTTCTCCTCGGGTTCGCGGTGTGAACGGCCGGATGCGGCCGGGCACGCCCTCCAGCGTGCCCGGATCCGCCGCGCCTACCCAGGCCCCTGCGGTGCCTACGACCAGCGGTCCTACCACTGGCGGGGTCAGGCTCGCGGGCATAGGACCAGCGGCGGCGAGGGATACTGGGGCCATGGACGAGCAGCCCCCGGAGCAGCCGCCCGCCGCCGACGGGAAGCTGGACCCACGTGCCGAGCTGAGCGAGTTCCTGCGCAGCCGCCGGGCCCGCCTCAAGCCGGAGGACATCGGGCTGCCCTCGTACGGCAGGCACCGCAGGGTGCCCGGGCTGCGGCGCGAGGAGCTGGCGCAGCTGGCCGGGGTCTCGGTGGCGTACTACACCCGCCTGGAACAGGGCAACGGCCGCAATGTCTCCGCCGAGGTGCTCGGCGCGATCGCGCGCGCCCTCAGGCTGACCGACGCCGAGCACGCCCATCTGACCCACCTCGCCAAGCCCCGGCAGCACCGCCGCCGCAGGACCCCGCGCACCCAGCAACTGCGGCCCGCGCTCCAGCAGTTGCTGGACTCGATGGACTCCGTACCGGGGTACGTGGTGGGCCGCCGCACCGACCTGGTGGGCTGGAACCGGCTCGCCTCCGCCCTCTTCGGCGAGTGGGGCTCGCTGCCGGGCCAGGAGCGCAACTGGGCGCGGATGGTCTTCCTCAGCGAGTCCTCGCGGGAACTGTTCGTCGAGTGGGAGACGAAGGCCGCGGACATCGTCAGCTATCTGCGGATGGACGCGGGCTGCCACGCGGACG
The DNA here is from genome assembly GCF_012273655.1 of Streptomyces physcomitrii. Taxonomy (GTDB): domain Bacteria; phylum Actinomycetota; class Actinomycetes; order Streptomycetales; family Streptomycetaceae; genus Streptomyces; species Streptomyces physcomitrii. The sequence goes on from NZ_JAAWWP010000002.1 coordinate 193,035, forward strand.
ACCCGAAGCTCTCCGCCCTCGTCGGCGAACTCTCCGTCAAGAGCGAGGATTTCCGCCGTCTGTGGGCCGCCCACGACGTCCAGGAGAAGGGCTACGGCACCAAGCGCCTGCGCCACCCCCTGGTCGGCGAACTCACCCTCTGCTACGAGACGTTCAAGCTCCCCGCGGACGAGGACCTCTCCCTGGTGACCTACCACGCCGAGCCCGGTTCCCCCTCCGCCGAGGCCCTGCGGCTCCTCGCCAGCTGGGGCGAGGACGCCACCCGCGCGGGCTCGGCCTCCCGCGAGGCACGGCGGGACTGAGGCCCGCGCGAAGACCGCCGAGCGGTTTCCGGGGCGCCTTCGCGCGTTCAACCTCTGCAAGGTGAGGGCGGGTTGGGACGGCCCGGGCCGCCGACGGTCGTAGGGACGGCGGTACGGGGCTTCCCCGCCGCCGCTCCCTCTTCACCGCTGCCCGGGGTGGCGCTTTCAAGATCCGACAACGTTGTCCGGTCCCGGTTATTGACGTGCTCACGATGACATTCGAGACTTTGAGCGGCGTCGGCACGCCTCACGCGCCGAACCGGGAGCACCAGGCCCCACCACGCCCGCACGCGGCGCTCCCCGCGCCGACCCGCACCGCAGCACGTCCCCCCGCTGTCTTTGTTCAAGAAACGAAGGAGTGCACCCGTGCGACGTTCCCTCTCCCTGCGCTGGGCCCTGCCCGTGACCCTCGCGCTCACCGCCTCGGCCGCGGTCCTCCAGCCCGCCGTCGCCTCCGGCGCCGATCCCGCCCCGCGGCCCGCACAGCGCGCCGAGTCCGTCTCGCCCGGCATGCTCGGCGCGCTCAAGAAGGACTTCGGCCTCAGCACCGGCGAGGCCCGCACCCGGCTGCGCCAGGAGGCCGCCGCCACCGCGCTCGCGCCGAAGGCGGAGAAGGCGGCGGGCTCCGCCTTCGGCGGCTCCTGGTACGACAGCGCACGCGGCACCCTGGTCGTCGGCCTCACCGGGTCCGGGGCGCGGGCGGACGCGGCCCCCGCGAAGGCCGTCCGCGCGCTCGGCGCCGAGGTGCGGGAGACCGCGCACAGCGCCCGGTACCTCGACTCCGTGAAGGGACGGCTGGACAGCGCCTCCAGATCCGGCAAGGCGCCCTCGGCGGTGCACAGGTGGGGCACCGACCCGCGCACCGGGGCGGTGGTGGCCGAGGTCGCCCGGGGCGCCGAGGACCGGGCCGAGGTCAAGCGCTTCCTCGCCCCCGCCGAGAAGGCCGGGGTGCTGAAGGTGCGCACCACCGAAGCGGCCCGGCCGCTGGCCGCCGGGACGGTCGGCGGCGACCCGTACTACATCAACGGCAACACCCGCTGCTCGATCGGCTTCTCGGTGGTCGGCGGCTTCGTCAGCGCCGGGCACTGCGGCGGTCAGGGCAGTTCGGTCACCGGCTGGGACGGCTCGGCGATGGGCACCTTCGCCGGGTCCTCCTTCCCGGGCAACGACTACTCCTTCGTCCAGATCGGCAACGGCTGGTGGACGGAGCCCGTGGTGCTCGGCTGGGGCACCGTCGGCGACGTCCTGGTCCGCGGCTCGGGCGAGGCCCCGGTGGGCGCCTCCATCTGCCGCTCCGGCTCCACCACGCACTGGCACTGCGGCACCGTGCAGTCCAAGAACGACACGGTCAACTACAGCCAGGGCGCGGTCTACGAGATGACCGGGACCTCCGTCTGCGCCGAACCCGGCGACTCCGGCGGCTCGTTCGTCAGCGGTGACCAGGCGCAGGGCGTCACCTCCGGCGGCTCCGGCAACTGCTCCAGCGGCGGGCAGACCTGGTTCCAGCCGGTCAACGAGATCCTGTCCACGTACGGACTCACCCTCGTGACCGCCTGAGACCCCCTCGCCCCGCCACCGAGGACCGACCGCCTCCTCTCCCTGACCACGGGAGGCGGAACGGCGGACGGCCCGCACCCCGGCTTCCCGGGGTGCGGGCCGTCCTGCGTCACGCTCAGGTGCGGGGCCTGCGGTCCTTCCGGCCGGAGCGGGCCGGATCAGGTGCTCAGATCGCCGAACCGGCCTTCCACTGGGCCCAGTCCATGTTCCAGCCGTTGAGGCCGTTGTCCGGCTGGACCGTCTTGTCGCCGGTGTTCTGGACCACGACCACGTCACCGATGATCGAGTTGTCGTAGAACCAGGCGCCCGGGGTGCTGCCGTCCTTGGCGCCCTTGGCGTCCTTCAGGCCGACGCAGCCGTGGCTGGTGTTGACGGCGCCGAAGATGGAGTCGGCGCCCCAGTAGTTGCCGTGGATGAAGGTGCCGGAGTTCGACAGGCGCATCGCGTGCGGCACGTCCTTGATGTCGTACTCGCCCTTGCCGTCGTCGTCGGTGAAGCCGACCGTGGCGCCGTTCATCCGGGTCTCGCGGAACTTCTCCGAGATCACCATCTGCCCCTCGTAGGTGGGGTTGTCCGGTGAACCGGCCGAGATCGGGATGGTCTTGAGGGTCTTGCCGTCCCGGGTGATCTTCATCGTCTTGGTCTTGGCGTCCACGACGGAGACCTGGCTGCGGCCGACCTTGAAGGTGATCGTCTTCTGCTGGACGCCGTAGACGCCCTCGGCGCCCTCGACCCCGTCGAGGTTCAGCTTGAGGGTCACGGTGGACCCGGCCTGCCAGTAGCCCTCGGGGCGGAAGTCCAGGCGGTTGGCGCCGAACCAGTGGCCGGCGACCTCCTGGCCGCTGCTGGAGCTGACCTTGATGCCGGACTGCACCTTGGACTTGTTGGTGATGCCCTTGTCGAAGTTGATCGACACCGGCATGCCCACGCCGACGGTCGAGCCGTCCTCGGGGGTGAAGTTCCCTATGAAGCTGTTGTCCGGCGAGACCGTGGTGAAGGAGGCGTTCTCGTGCGCCTCGCGGCCGTCGGCGTCCTTCGCGGCGGCGGTGATCTTGTAGGCGGTGGCGCGCTCCAGCTGGCCGTTGGGCTTCCAGCTGAGACCGTCGGCGGAGATCTGGCCGGGAACGGCGGTGCCGCCCGCGGTCTGCATCGTCACCTCGGTCAGCTTGCCCTTGGTGACGGAGACCTTCGCGGCGCTGTTGATGCTCGCGTTGTCCGCACCGTCCTTGGGCGTGATCTTGATCTGCGCCTCGGACGCCTTCTCGGCGGCGGCCTCGTCGACCTGCGACTGGTCCTTGTGTGCCCCGGAGCTGCTGCTGTCGCCCTTGGAGTCCGAGCTGTCGTCCCCGCCACCACACGCCGAGAGCACCAGCACTCCGCCGAGCAGCGCGGACGCGGCCGCCAGGCCCTTGCGCCGTCTGCTGTCCGTCATCACACGCTTCTCCATCGTCGACTGTTCCCCACAAGCCAGATAAGGCTTTCCCGAACCCGAAGGTCCCCTGCAGACCACTAGAACACGCACGCCGCGACATCCCGCCCGAATCCGGATGGTTTGTGGGCAAAGCCACGTGCGCCCCAGGAGTGGCCGCAGGACACCGCTTCCCCCTGAGACGACGAGAACCCCGGGCGCGGTTGCCGTCCGGGGCTCACGTCCTGATGTGCTCGTGGTCCTACCGGCCGCCGTCGGCGCCTTCGGTGCTCGCGGTCACCTGCTCGGCGCCATCATCCTCGTCCAGGTCCCAGTCCGGCGAATCGGGGTCGTAGTCGATCCGTTCACTGCTCCAGGAGGCCTGGGCGAGCTCCACCCCCGGCACCTCGCTCACCAGGTCGTACGGGTCCACGAGATAGGCGAGGGCCTCCGCCTCGTCCTCTTGTACCGCACTCTCGGCCTGTTCACGCTCAGAACGAGCCATGTCGTCCCCGCGCACCGCCGCGTCGTCGGCGATCCGCTGCAGCGCCGCTCCGGTGATCGCCTCGGCGTCGCCGATCTCCAGGACCAGCTCCACGCGTAGCCGGACGAACTGTGAAGTTTCCGTTGGGGTCATACGACGGAGAGTACGGCCCATTCCTCTTGTGACTTTCCTGCGACCCGCGGCTTTCACTAGCATCGGTACGGACACCCCAATTCGCCAGCGCCACAAGGGGATCGATACTCCGTGTCCGCACGCCGCCCGTTGCTGACCGCCGCCGCCGCGGGTGCCCTGCTCGGCGCCCTCTGGTTCGTCCCCTCGGCCGGCGCCACCGCGGGGACCCCCGCCGGCAGCGCGGGGCCGCACCCCGCCGCCGCCACGGCGCCCGGCGAAGCCCGCGAGCAGGCGATCATCGTGACCACGCAGGGCGAGGGCGCCGACACCGAGGGCCTCCGCCTCGCCGACAGCGGCAGCATCGACACCACCCCCTACGTGGTGGGCGGCACCGCCTTCCTCTGCCTCGGCGCGGGCTTCGTGGCCTATTCGGTGCGCCGGGGCCGCACGGCCCCCGAGGGACGTACGGCCCCGGACTGAGCGCCCGCGGGCCTCAGGCCAGGCGGCCGGTGACCGGCTCCACCGCGGCGAGCAGCTCTCCCCCGCCGACGAAGGCCTCGGCCGCGGCGAGGTCGGGGGCGAGGAAGCGGTCCGGGCCCGGCCCCTCGACGCCCGCGGCGCGCACCGCGGCGAGGACCGCCCGGGTCGCCGGGGCCGGGGTCAGCCCCTCGCGCAGCTCGACGGCGCGGGTGGCCGCGTACAGCTCGATCGCGAGGATCCGGGTCAGATTGCCCACGGCGGTACGCAGTTTGCGCGCCGCCGACCAGCCCATCGAGACATGGTCCTCCTGCATGGCCGAGGAGGGGATGGAGTCGGCCGAGGCGGGCACCGCGAGCCGCTTCATCTCGCTGACCAGGGCGGCCTGGGTGTACTGCGCGATCATCAGCCCGGAGTCCACGCCCGCGTCGTCGGCGAGGAAGGGCGGCAGGCCGTGGCTGCGGTTCTTGTCGAGCAGCCGGTCGGTACGGCGTTCCGCTATCGAGCCGAGGTCGGCCGCGGCGATGGCGAGGAAGTCGAGGACGTAGGCGACCGGCGCCCCGTGGAAGTTGCCGTTGGACTCGACCCGGCCGCCGGGCAGCACCACCGGGTTGTCCACGGCGGCGGCGAGTTCGCGCTCGGCGACCAGGCGGGCGTGCGCGAGGGTGTCCCGGCCCGCGCCCGCGACCTGCGGGGCGCAGCGCACCGAGTAGGCGTCCTGCACGCGCGGGGCGTCGTCCTGGTGGTGCCCGGTGAGCCCGGAGCCCGCGAGGACGGCCAGCATGTTCGCGGCCGAGGCGCTCTGGCCGGGGTGCGGGCGGATGGTGTGCAGCTCGGGGGCGAGGACCCGGTCGGTGCCGAGCAGCGCCTCCAGGCTGAGCGCGGCGGTGATGTCGGCGCTCTTGTAGAGGGTGTCGAGGTCGGCGAGGGCCATGATCAGCATGCCGAGCATGCCGTCGGTGCCGTTCAGGAGGGCGAGCCCCTCCTTCTCGCGCAGTTCGACGGGCTCGATGCCGTGCGCCGCGAGGAGCTCGCCCGCGGGGGCGAGGGTGCCGTCGGGGCCCTCCGCCTCGCCCTCGCCCATCAGCGTCAGGGCGCAGTGCGAGAGCGGCGCGAGGTCGCCGGAGCAGCCGAGGGAGCCGTACTCGTGGACGACGGGGGTGATCCGGGCGTTCAGTACGTCCGCCATGGTCTGCGCGACCTCGGGGCGGACGCCGGTGTGGCCGGAACAGACCGTCTTCAGCCGCAGGAACATCAGCGCCCTGACCACCTCGCGCTCCACCCGGGGGCCCATCCCGGCGGCGTGCGAGCGGACGATGTTGCGCTGCAGCTGCGCCCGCAGCTCGTGCCCGATGTGCCTGCTGGCGAGCGCCCCGAAGCCGGTCGAGACGCCGTACACCGGCTCCGGCTTCGCGGCCAGCGCGTCCACGATCCCGCGCGCCGCGGCCACCGCCGCCAGCGCGTCCGCCGAGAGCTCGACGCGGGCGCCCTCGCGTGCCACCGCGAGCACGTCCTCGGCGCTGACGTGCGAGGTCCCCACCACCACAGTGTGCATATTCATATTCAGGAGCCTACGCAGTGAATCGCCGGGTGTCACGAGCGGGGCGCGAGGACGGGGAGTGCGGGACGGCGACCCCGTATACCCCCTCCGGGGCCCGCGTCCGGCAGAACCGGGGAGAAGAAATCCTTACGGTCGGGGCATCCGGCCCCCGATGGGGCGCACGGCGGCGCACCACCGGAGCAGTTCGCACGTCGCGCGCTCCAAACACCACGACGCGTGGAGAAGAAGTGGTGGTCCCGTGGCGACGAACCAGGCACGGTAACTCTGGACCGTAGTCGGATGATTGCGGAACGTGCTTCGGCGTCGTGATCGGCATCGTGAGGGGTGGGCATGATTCGGGTTCATGTGGCGCATACGGCGGACCTGTTCCGTTCGGCACTGGCGGCACTGCTGCGGGGGGAGCACTCCTTCGACGTGACCTCCGGCGGCTGGCCGGGGCCGGGACACCGCCCGGAGTACGCGCCCCCGGACGTCCATGTGATCGACGTGGAGTGTCCCGGCGCCTGTTCTCTCCTGGAACGCCTCGCGGGCGGCGCCCGCCCCGAGGGCGCGGAGGGCAGGCTGCTGGTACTCGCCCCCGCGGGCCGCCCCGGGCTGCTCCGCCGCGCCTACGAGGCCCGCGCCCTCGGCTTCGTCGACAAGAACGGCCCCGCCGCCACACTGGCCCAGGCGGTGCGCGCCGTCGCCCGCGGCGAGCGCTTCGTCGACGGCGCGCTGGCCTCCGGCGTCTTACGCGGCTGGGAAATGCCGCTCACACCAAGGGAGTTGAGCGTTCTCACGCTGGCCGCCGAGGGCAATTCGGTGGCCGACATCGCACTGAACCTGCGCCTGTCCAACGGCACCGTCCGCAACTACATCGCCGCCGCGACCCGCAAGGTCGGCGCCCGCAACCGCATCGACGCGATACGGATCTCGCAGGGAGCCGGGTGGATGTAGCGGGCGGACGCGTGTGGAGCAGGGTGGATGCGGCAAGCGGAGTCGAGCCGGACCAGACCTCCCGGAAGGAAGAACATGGCTGTGCGCTGGGTGAAACTCGAACTGGCCGTCGCCGCATTCGACGCCCGCCGATTCGCGGGCTATCTGACCCGCTGCGAGACCGAGGGCATCCGCCTGTGCACCCTGGCCGAACTCGGGGACACCCCGGAGAACCGCCGGGCACTCTACGCACTCAACAAGGAGTGCTCCGCCGACATCCCCGAGCGGGGCGAGTTCTTCTCCTACGAGGAGTACACGGAACGGCGCTTCGCGGTGCCCTCCTACGACCCCCGCGCGGTCGTCCTCGCCCTGGACGGGGCGGAGTGGATCGGCATGGCGGCCATGTCGAAACACGGGAATTTCGTCTTCAACCAGATGACCGGCGTCCGGGCGGGATACCGGGGCCGCGGCATCTCCATCGCCATGAAGACCGTCGGCATGCGCTTCGCCAGGGAGTACCGGGCACACACCGTCCGCACCTTTCACCACCCGGCGAATACGAGCGCCATCGCCATGAACCGCAGACTGGGATTCGTGGACACGGAGGAATGATCCCCGTTTCGCGGCGGTGCGGAGCGGTGCCGTACCGCTCTGTGCAGTGCTGATCTGTGCCGTATTGCCCTGTGCCGTATTGCTCTGTGCCGTATTGCTCTGTGCCGTATTGCTCTGTGCCGTGTTCCGTGGCGGGCGCGGAATAGGCGGCCGGCCGGTGCCGTTCGGGAGGTAATGGGAGATTTTGTGGACGGCATCGGGGCGAGTGGGGCCGGCACCGGGGCGAGTGGCGGGTCCGACCGGGAGTCCGTGCGCGCCCGGCTGTCCGCCGCGCGCGCCGACACCCAGGCCCGGATCGCCGCCCTGCACCGCGACTTCGCGGCGATCGTCGAGGCCAACTCCCTGGTGGCGGTGGACGACGAGCACGATCCGGAGGGGTCCAGCACCGCCTTCGAGCGTTCCCATGTCGCCGCCCTGCTCGACCAGGCCCGCGAGCAGCTGACCGCCCTGGACCTGGCCCTGGAACGCCTCGACCACGGCGACTACGGCCGCTGCGAGGAGTGCGGCCGGACGATCCCCGCCGGGCGCCTGGAGGTACGTCCGGCCGCCCGCACCTGCGTGGAGTGCGCGGCGGGCGGGCGGCGCTGAGCGGGCGGGCAAGCGCCGGATCGGGGCCGGGTCATGGGGCGCCGATTTCCTCGTACTCGTCCCAGACCCCGACCAACTCCCGGTAGAGCGCGCTCTTCTGGAGCAGCTCGGCGTGGGTGCCGAGGCTCGCGCGGGTGCCGTCGAGGACGAGCACCCGGTCCGCCCTGCGGGCCGAGGAGATCCGGTGGGCGACCACCACCAGGGTCCCGGGGCGCGCGGCGAGGGCCTGCTCGGCACGGGCCTCCGCCAGGGGGTCCAGATGGCAGGTGGCCTCGTCCAGGATCAGCAGCGGGGCGGGCGAGAGGTGGGCCCGCAGCAGCGCGAGCAGCTGGCGCTCGCCCGCGGAGAGCGCGGCGGGGTCGACCATCCCCTGATGGCCGCCGAGCCGGTCGACCAGTTCGCCCGCGCCCAACTCCGCGACCGCCGCGTCGAGTTCGGCCTCCGGCACGCCCTCGGGCCGCAGCGCGCCGAGGTTCTCGCGCAGGGCGGCGCCGAACACATAGGCCTGCTGCGGTACGAGGCAGCGCAGGGCGGCGAGTTCCTGGGCCCGGCGGGCGCCGATCGGGGCGCCGTCGAGCAGGACGAGCCCCTCCCGGGGCGGCAGCACCCCGGCGAGCAGGGCCGTCAGCGTGGACTTGCCGATCCCGCTCGGCCCGACCACCGCCAGATGCTCCCCGGCGCCGAGAACCAGGTCGAGCCCGTCGATCACCGGCCGCGCGCCGGGCCCGTAGGCGAAGCTCACCCCGCGCAGTTCGGCGGCGGGAGGCGGCTTGCGGAGGGGGGCGGCGGGGGCTGCCGGTTCCCGGTCGGGGCGGGGGAGGCCGTCGCTCCGAGCGGGTTCCGGTGCCGGGTCGAGGTGGCCGCCGGGTGGGATCGGGCGGGAGAGGCGGTCGCAGACGACCAGGAGGCGGGTGCCGGCCGCGCCCAGCGAGGCGAGCAGCGCGTTCACGGCGGGGATCAGCGCCTGGGTCACATAGGTCAGGGCGCCGAGCAGGGCACCCGCGGACACGCCCCGGCGCAGCAGCCAGGGCACGGCAACCAGCAGGACGAGCACGGGCAGTTGACCGGCGATACCGAGTGCGACCGTGCGTACCGCGGCCCAACGGGCGAGGTAGCGGCCCGCCTTCGCCTCGGCGGCGATCAACTCCGCCGACTCGCGGGCCAGTTGGTCCTGCGCACCGCAGGCCGTGATGTCCCGCAGCCCCTCGCCGAGCCGCCCCGCGTGCGCGGCGAGCGCCTCGTCCGCGTCCAGGAGCGCGCGCTGCCGCGCCGCCATCGGGGCCAGGGTGGCGAGGAAGAGGCCGAGCCCCGCGAGCAGCGGCGGCAGGACGAGCAGCAGCAGGACCGGTTCCAGGGCGAGCAGCCCGGCCGCCGCGCCCACCGAGGTGAAGAGGAAGGACCGCACGGTCAGGACGAGCCCCGCGAAGCCGTCCCGGGCGATCTCCGTCTGGTGGGTGATCCGGGAGACCGCGGCGCTGTCGGCGCGGGCCGGGTCGGCGAGGGCCTCGGCCAGCGAGCGGGAGACGGCGCGGCGCACCAGGGCGTCCCGGAGCGGTTCGACGAGCCCGGCGAGGTGGCGGAACACCCCCCGCACGGCCACCCCGCCGAGCAGCGCGCCGACCGCCGCGACCGCGAGCCAGAGCAGCCCCTTCGCGGTGTCCCCGGCCAGAAAGCCCTGGTCCAGGGCGCGGGCGACGCCGTAGCCGCCGAGGAAGGTCTGCGCCGACTCCAGCAGCGACCAGGCACCGAGCCCGGCGAGCGCCTTCCGGTGCCGCCCGAGGAACCGCCCGGCCCGCGGCGCCACCCGGCGCAGACTCCCCCGCCGCTCATCCGCCCCGGCCCCCTGCGCGGGGGTACGGGAGGGCGCGGCACCGGGGGCGGCGGGCGGCAACTCGGTCGCGGTCATCGCCGGGCCTCCGGGGTGGTGACGGCATGCGGCTCGGCAGGGCTCGCGGGAGGGGGGTCGGCAGGGCTTGCGGGAGGGGGGTCGGCTCGGTGGGCGGCTTCGGTGCTGTCAGGGGTATCGGTCAAGGTCACGGTCTCGGTGTCGCCGGGGCCGGGGCCGGGGCTGGCGCTGGAGCCGGGGTGAGCGGCTTCGGTTCCGCGAAAGCCGTCGCCACCATCGGCGCCATCGCCATCGCCATCGCCGTGGCGATGGTGATCGCCACGGTGAGCGTCGTGGCTTCCGCGAGCGGCACCGGTCCCCCGCCGGGTATCGGCATCGACACCGGCGCCCGCACGGGTGCCGCCCTCGGCGCCCGCCCCCAGATCGCTCGCGAGCGCGGTACGCCCCTCGGCCTCCCCGCTCTCCCCGAACACCCCCCGGTACGCGGCCTGTTGCCAGAGCACGGCATGCGGGCCGACCGCGCGGACCCGGCCCTCGTCCAGCCAGACGACCTGGTCGGCGCGGGCGGCCGAGGAGAGGCGGTGGGCGACGACCAGGCGGGCGCCCTCGCCGACCTGGGTGGCCAGCGCGCGGCCGACCTGGCGTTCGGTCACCGTGTCCAGGCTGGAGGTGGCGTCGTCCAGGATGAGCAGGCGGCCCGCGTGCGCGAACGCCCGTGCCAGGCCCAGGCGTTGGCGTTCACCCCCGGAGAGCGGGGCCTCGGTGAGCGGTGTCTCGTACCCCCTCGGAAGCAGCCGTACGAAGCTGTCGGCGCCCGCGGCGGTGGCGGCGCCGTGAACCTGTTCGGCGGGTGGGGTGTACGGGCCGAAGGCGAGGGCCTGGGCGACGGTGTCGCCGAAGAGGACGGGGCGTTCGAAGGCGTAGCCGACCTCGCGGCGCAGCGCGGAGCGGTCGAGCGTGGCCAACGGGACGCCGTCGAGCCGGACTTCGCCCCGGTCGGGGTCGGTCAGCCGTCCGGCGACCGCCGCGAGCAGCGACTTGCCCGCGCCGGAGCGGCCGACCACGGCGGTCGTCGTCCCGCCGGGCAGCGCGAGGTCGATGTCCCGCAGCAGGGCGGTGCCGTCCCGGACGACGGTGACGCCGCGCAGCTCCAGCGCGCCGCGGCCCCCGGCGGGCAGCTCCCCGGAGCCGTGCGGCAGGGCGTCCAGCGTGGTCAGGGCGGTGAGGCGGCGGGCGGCGGTGCGGGCCCGGATGAGCGCGCCGAGGGCGCCGGTGAGCGCGCCGATGCCCGCGGCGAGGGCGGCGTACCGCGAGACCGCGAGCAGCTCGCCGACGGTCAACTCCCCTGCGGACAGACGGATTCCGCCGACCGCGAGGACGAGCACCATCAGCAGCGGCATCAGGATCTGGGCGCGGGCGGCGGCCCGGCCGTGCACCCGCCACACCCGGTGCCCCTGTTCGCTCATCTCGGCGAGCGGGGCGAGGACCCGGGCACGCTCCCGGGCACCGGTACCGGCGGCGGCGACGGTGCGGGCGCCGGACAGGACCTCGGTGAGCCGCCCGGCCAGCCGGGACTGGGCCTGCTGGTAGCGCAGGGTGCCGTCGGCGGAGGCGCGGGCGAAGGCGCGGAGCAGCAGGACGAGCAGCGGCAGCCCGGCCAGGAAGGCGGCGGCGGTCCAGGCGTCGAGGAGCAGCAGCCCGGCGAGTCCGCCGAGCGGCGGCAGCAGGGCGGCCGTGGCGGTGGCCGCGGTGACCGGGGCGGTACCCGCGTCGGCGGCGTTGGCGGTGAGGCGGGTGGCCAGGTCGCCCGCCGGGAAGGCCGCGGCCCGCCGGGGTTCGCCCGCGAGCAGGGCGGTGGTGGCCCGGCCGCGCAGCCAGGCGGTGGAACGCGCCCCGGTGAGTCCGCCGAGCAGGGCCACCGCGGCGTCCAGGGCGGTCTCGGTCACCAACAGGGCCGCGCACAGCAGGAGTTGAGTGCCGCCGGCCCGGCCGGCGAGCAGCAGGTCGAGGGTCCGCCCGAGCACCGCGGGCAGCGCGACGGCCGCGGCTGCCGCCCCCGCACCGCACAGCAGCAGAAGGACACTCCGGCCCCGGCTGTGCCGCAGGGTGGCGCGGAGCAGGAGATCGTCGGCGGGCGGGTCGGGGGGCGAGACGTCAGACGGGGTGGAGGGCGGGACAGCAGGCGAGGCGGGGGGCGAGACGGCGGACGGGCCGGGGGGTGCGTCCGCGGGGCGGTGTGCCGCCGGGGCCATGGGGCGGTGTGCCGCCGGGGCCGCGGGCCGCTTCTCGGCTGCCGCCGCGGGCTGCTTCTCGATGGTCGTCGCGGACCGCTCCTCCGCGGTCGCTCCGGGCCGGGTAGTCGCTCCGGGCCGGGTATCCGCCCTCGCTCCGGGCCGCTGGTCCGCGATCGCCTCGGACCGGTCCGCCGGGGACACCGCGGGCCGCTCCTCCGCTGAGGCTGCGGGCTGACCGTCCGCCGGGGCGGGTGCGGCCTGGTCCACCGGGTCTCCTCTCTCCCTCCCGGGGCCGCTCGCGCGGCGCCGGGGCGGCCCGGGTACGGACCGCGGGCAGATGAACGGTCCCGGGCGGCATCGCCGCCCGGGACCAGGACCACCTCTGAGCACGGCGCACTGCGCGCGGGCGCCGAGGGGTCAGGCTACGAGGCCTGGCATCACGGGGTGCACAGGACAACGCTGAGCGAGCTGTACTCACAGACGAGCAGGCTCACCTGGCTGCCGGTGGCGAGGTCACCGAAGGCCTCTTCCTTCGGGGTGTCCATCGTCTGGAGGTCGAGAAGCGACATGGTTTTTTCCTTTCAGGGACAGGGAGTTCCTACGTTTCGGCCCTGGGACAGGACCGGCTTGTGGGCCGCGGTGGGCGGCAGGAACGGCAGGTGCGCGGCGGTACCGCCCAGCGCGCTGCCGAGTGCGAGCAGTACGCCCGCGGTTCCGGTGGACAGGTCCATCGAGAGCCGCGACAACTGCTCGCCGGGGAAGGCGAGTTCGCCCTGGTACGGGACCGCGTGGCAGCTGAGCAGGGCGGCCTGCCGGTGCAGGGCACCCGGCCGGTCCGGCACCTCGGTACTGGTCTGCGCGAGGTGCAGCAGCAGGCCGGCGACCCCGCGGAAGAGTCCGGGCTGTACGTAGAAGGAGGAGAGCGCGGCCCCCAGCACGGCGGGGCGCTGTCCGGCGAGCTCCTCGTCCTCGCGGTGCTCCAGGTAGGCGTCGAGCACCATGCCGATGCCGGTACTGCCCGCGCCCAGGTAGGGCATCGTGCGCCGTCCCTCGTCGACGAGCAGGGCGCCGCGGGAGTCGGTCCGGCAGCGCGCCAGGTCCCGGCGGAGTGCCACCGCGGCGGCCTCCAGGAGCACGGGGTCACCGGTGCGTTCGTAGGTGCGCAGGCAGAGCAGCGCGGTTCCGGCGGCGCCGTGCAGGAGTCCGGCGCGGCCGCCCTTGCGGGGCGGGGCGGCGAGGGTGCGTACGGCGAGTTCGGCGCAGCGCAGCGAGGCCTCGCGCAGGGTGCCGTCCCCGGACTGCTCGGCGAGGTCGCCGAGGGCGAGGCCGATCCCGGCGAGGCCCGAGTGCAGATCGGGGGCGAGCGGTTCCAGGGCCTGCTCGGCGGCCAAGTGGGCGAGTTCCAGGGCGTGTTCGCGGTGGCCGAGCCCCCACAGCGTCCAGGCGGTGCCGGTGAGCCCGTCGTAGAGGCCGAGCGGGGTGCCGGAGGCGGGGCGCTTGCTGCGCAGCAGCAGCCACTCCTCGGCGTCCGGACATCGGGTGCCCACCGAGTCGAGGGCGTACAGCACCCCGGCCGCGCCGTAGCCGAAGGACTGCCCGCCGCAGGGTGAGGCGAACTGGGCGATGTCCCCGGGGAAGCAGCGGTCCTCGCGGTCGAAGGTCGCCGAGGCGAGCAGGGCGCGCACCATCGAGTCGCGGGCGGCGGGCCAGTCGGTCGGCGCGGCCGGGAGGTACGGCTCGGTCGGCTCGGCCGAGAGGTGCGGCTCGGTCGGCTGGGCCGGGAGGTGCGGCGCCGAGCGGACCGCGGTGGCGCGGCTGTCCCCGCGGCCTATCTCGCGGACGGCCTCGTCGAGCAGGCTCCGGTCCACGGGGTAGCGGGCGGCGATGAGGTCGGCGAGGTGCGCGGCCTTGGCCCGGTCCAGCGGGAGCAGGGTGGTGAGCGGGAGGAAGAGGGCCAGGCGCAGGCAGGCGAGGGCGTAGCGGTCGATGTCGGTGCCGCGCCGGTCGGCGGGGGCGACGAAGGCGGGGTTGGCGACCACCTGCCGGCGGTTCTCGGCGGCCGGGGCCGCGGCCTCGAAGTCGAGGAGGAAGACCGCGGACTCGTCCTCGGCGACCATCACATTGCTCATGTGCAGATCGCTGAAGACCAGGCCCCGGGCGTGCACGGCGGCCACCGCCTCCTCGACCAGGCCGTGCATCCGCAGCGCCCACGCGGCGTGCTCGGCCAGCGCCTCCGGCCCGGGCTCGCTGGCGGCCAGCGGGAAACGGCGGGCGAAGACGGTGTTGAGGGTGGTGCCCGCCACGTACTCCATCACCAGGAAGCGGTGCTCGCCCACGCTCAGCAGCTCGTGCGCCTCGGGCACCGAGGGCAGCCCGGCGAGCTGCCGCAGCACCTCGTACTCGCGCTCCAGGCGGGCCACCGCGTCCGCTCCGTCGGCGGCCAGACCGGCGTAGGGCCGGGCCTCCTTGAGGACCACCCGGGCATCGGTCCGCTTGTCCCGGCCGAGGTAGACGCCGCCGCCGTTGGAGAAGTGCAGCGCGCCCTCGATGGCGTACGGCAGGTCGGTGACGGCGAGCGCGGCCCGCGCCTCCAGATGGGGGCGCAGGAAGTCGGGCGGTTCCACCCAGTCCGGGGTACGGAAGGCGGGTCCGCGCAGGTCGGGGACGAGCCGGCCCTCCGGGTCCTCGACCGCCGGGCAGAGCGCGCCGTCCTCGCCGTAGCAGTAGCGCTGCGCGAAGGCGCCGTAGCGCAGATACACGGGCCCGGCGCCCCAGCGCAGATCGCTGAGCACATACGGGCCGTGCTCACCCGCCAGCAACGCGTCCAGCGCACCGGCGAGTTCCTCGCACTGCTTCTCGTCGGCGGGATAGACGGTGAGGAACTTCCCGCTCCCGGCCCGGTCCGCGTACTTGGCGCTGCGCATGTGCAGCAGATACGGGCTGGGCAGGCACTTGAAGGGCACCCCCGCGGCGAAGCAGTGGCCCGCCACCCGGTCGAGCACCGAGGCGGCGTTGTCGAGGCCCGCCGAGACATGGATCTTCCAGCCCTGCGCGGGCAGCCGCGCCCCGACCGGCGTGAACGCCGCCCAGTCCCCCCGCAGATGCCGCTCCCAGCCCTCCGGCAGCGGCCCCCGTACGGTCGGGAAGTGCACGGTACGGGCGTCCGCCGCCGACGAGACCCGGCGGGGCGCGTCATAGAAGTAGCGGTCGGCATCGCAGTACACGGCGTACTCCGGGTTCATGCGCACCCCCTGTCGGTTTCGGGCCGGGCGTTCGGACTCTGGGTTCCGGTTGGGCTGGGTTGAGCTGAGCTGAGCTGGGTTGAGCCGGGCTGGGCTGTCGGGCCCTGGGTTCCGGGTCGGGCTTTCGGACTTCCGGTTCCAAGTCGGGCTTTCGGAGTCCGGGGTCCGGGTCGGGCTGTCGGCCGCGTGCAGGGCTCGCGGGCCGGGCTTTCGGTGCCGGGCCGGGCTGCCGGGTACCGGATCGGCCGCCAACCGGCTTGCGCTCGGGGCCTGTTCGGTGTCGGTCAGCGCCTGCTCGGCGACGGGATGACAGTTCCACGCGGGGCAGGGGGCGCCTAGTCACGATCGTCACCAGCTGCCTATGCGAAATGCACACAGTGTGAATGTCGTTTGATCAGCGACTCGCCTCCGGCCGCCCACCCGGGACACGCCTGCGAGGGGTCCGGCCACACCTCATCCGGGCACGTCAGAAGGGGTACGGGGAGTGTACGTACGCGATCGGGCCGCCGGGCGCGGCACATCAGCCGGGGGCGACCGGAGCCACGTACGGGGTACGTGCACGGGCTGGGCGGGACCAGGGGGCGCGCGGTTGCGAGAGGGGCGGTTGAGGGGGCGCGGGGGCGGGGCGAGTCGGGTGGGGGTGGCCGGGGGCGAGTGCGGGGCAGCTCGGGCGGGGCAGGTGCGGGGCAGCTCGGGCCCACGGGCGCGGGGGCAACTCGGGCCCACGGGCGCGGGGGCAACTCGGGCCGACGGGCGCGGGGCTGATGGTCCCGGGCCGCCTGCCTCAGCGAGACCCGAGCGACCGGCATCTCGGGAGTTCCAGCGACCGGTAACACCTCCAGAGCCCCGGCGACCGGCAGCAGCTCCGGAGTCCCAGCAGCCGATACCTCAGGGACCCCGACGGCCGGTGCCTCAAGCGCCCCCAGCGGCCGATACCTCAAGGACCCCGACGGCCGGTACCTCAAGAACCCCCAGCGGCCGATACCTCAGGGACCCGGGCGTCCAGTACCTCAGAGACCCGACCGACGGACCGCCCCCGGGCAAGCCTTCTACGGCGCGCACCCCTCGCCCCCGCCTCAGGCCGGTCTCCGCCCCCGGATCCTTCGGCGCTCGCCCTCCGGTGGGGCCGGGGCGTCGGCGAGGCGGATGACCTCGTCGTCGGGGCCCTCGTGACCGGCGACCACCGGCTTGTCGGAGCCCGCGGCCTTGGCGCGGTACTGGGCGGCGTCCGCGAGGCGGAAGAGGCGGCGGGCCGAGCGCACCGGGCCGATGGGGTCGCCGGTGGAGGCCACCCCGCAGGCCACGCCGTCACCGACGCCGAGGTCCGTGGCCCGGCGGCACAGCTCGCCCGCGACGCGGACCACCTCCTCGGTCGAGGGGCCCACCGAGAGCAGGCAGAACTCGTCGCCGCCGAGGCGGGCCGCGAGGGCGCCCGGCAGCATGGCGCCGCAGAGGGAGAGCAGGGAGCCGAAGCGTTCGAGGAGGCGGTCGCCGGTGGCGTGGCCCTGGGTGTCGTTGACCTTTTTGAGGCCGTTGAGGTCGCAGACGACGAGGCTGACCACGGCCTCCCCGGTGCGGTGCTCCTCGATGGCCTCGTCGAGCCGGACATCGACGGCGCGGCGGTTGGCGAGCCCGGTGAGGGCGTCGGTGTAGGCGAGCCGGTGGGCCTCCTCCAGGCGCTCGGTCTGGGCGATGCCCGCCGCGACGACGGCCGCGAGCACGGTGGCGAAGTCGGCGTCCCCCTGGCCGAAGACGGGCTGCCCGTGCGGTCGCGCCACATACAGCTCGCCCCAGGCCCGGCCGCGCAGCACCACGGGTGCGACCACGCAGCAGCCGCGCCCGCGCCTGCGCAGGGCGGCGACCCGCTGGTGGCAGTACCCCGCCTCCGCCTCGGCGGGGCCCTGGGCCGTCTCCACCCAGGCGTTCGGTTCGCCGCCGCCGATCCACCGCTCGTGCAGGAACTCGGTGATCTCCGGGAACTGGTGCACCGGATAGGCCTCGGCCGCCGGGAACTCCTCCTCGCCCTCGGCCCGCTCGCCGACGTTCACCAGGACCCGCAGCCTGCCCAGCTCCCGCTCCCAGACCGAGAGCGCGGCGAAGCTGCCGTCCAGGCCCCGGCAGGCCCCGATCGCCGCCGCCTTCCAGGACTCACGGGACGACCGCGCCGCCGCCATCCCCTGCGCCAGTGACACCACGGCCCGGAGCCGTATTTCCTCCGCCATTGCTCCAGATTAGGGAGGTTTGCCCGGAGAGGGGCGATCAGGCGGCGAAGCGGGGGAACGGCGGCCGGGCGCCGCGCTCCCGGGACGGGAGGGCAGAGACGGGAGGGGACTCCGGTAGCCGGGGTGCCGGGCCGTGTCCGGACACGGCCCGGGTGCCCGCTACTCCCCCGGCCAGTTCGGCGAGCGCTTCTCGTTGAAGGCGGCGACCCCCTCCGCGCGGTCGCCCGAGAAGGCGGTGGCCCGCCAGGCGGCGTCCTCGATCTCCAGGCCGCTGGGCAGGTCGAGGCCGTTGCCCAGGCGCAGGGCGCGCTTGGCGTTGCGCAGGCCGACCGGGGAGTTCGCCGCCATCCGGGCGCCCATGGCCAGGGCCTCGGCGCGGTCGGCGCCCTCCTCGACGAGGAAGTCGACCATGCCGATCTCGCGGGCCTCGACCGCGGGCACCTTGCGCGCGGAGAAGACCAGCTCCGCGGCGCGGGCCGAGCCCACCCGGCGCGGCAGCAGCTGGGTGCCGCCGCCGCCCGGTATGACGCCGACCGAGACCTCGGGCAGCCCGACCAGGGCCGTGCTGTCGGCCACGATCAGATCGCAGGCGAGCGCGATCTCGTACCCCCCGCCGAGGGCGAAGCCGTGCACCGCGGCCAGGGTCGGCTGGGGGAGTTCGAGGACGCCGGTGTAGGCGCGGCGGGCCAGCGGGCGCTGGCGGACCAGCTCGGCGTCGGTGAGGGAGTTGCGCTCCTTGAGGTCGGCGCCGACGCAGAAGGCGCGCTCATGGGTGGAGGTGACCACCACGACGCGGGCGTCCCGGTCCGCCGCCAGCGCCTCGCAGGCCTCGGCGAGCGAGGCCGCCATCGCGCTGGAGACGGCGTTCATCGCCTTCGGCCGGTCCAGCGCCAGTTCGGCGACGTAGGGATGCGCCTCATGCCTCCGGACCGCCACGAAATCCCCGTACCGCTGCTCCACCACACCCTGCGCCACGACGCCCTCCGCTGACGTTAACGATCGTTACCCGGGGATCATGTCAGCTTTCCGGTGCCCGGCAAAAGGCCTCAGCGGGGGACTCCCGGTCCCCGGCGCGCGACACCCGCACACGCGCCCCGCCGCACCTCGCACGCCCGCCCGGGCACCGGCCGACCCAGCACCGCCCCTCCCGGCGCCGCGAGCGCGAGCCGCCCGCCTCAGCCCCGCCGGGTGAGCAGCCAGGGCTCGACCACGCCGAGGCCGCGGACCGGGCGCTGCCACATCGGCTGGAGGGCGAAGCGGTAGTCCGGCGGCTCCTCGCCCTCCTTCTCCGCGGCGGCGGCCTCCTCGGCGGCCTCGGCCTCGGAGGCCGGGGCCAGCGAGGTCCGGGTCAGCTCCTGGGCGAAGGCGCCGTCGACCAGGACCGCGTCCCGGGGGGCGATGGAGGTGAGGCGGCTGGCGAGGTTCACGGTGGTGCCGAAGACATCGCCCATCCGGGTCGTGACCGTGCCGAAGGCGATGCCGACCCGCAGCGCCGGCATGGTCTCGTCGTGCGCCATGGTCTCGATGAGCAGCAGGGCGATCTCGGCGGCCGTACCCGCGTCGTCGGCGGCGTAGAGGACCTCGTCGCCGAGGGTCTTGATGAGGCGTCCGCCGCGGGCGGCGACCAGGTCGGCGGCGGTGGTCTCGAAGGCCTCGACGAGTTCGCCGAGCTCCTCCTCCTCCATCCGCCGGGTCAGCCGGGTGAAGCCCACCAGGTCGGCGAAGCCGACGGCGAGCCTGCGGTCGACCATCTCCTCGTCGTCCCCGGCCTGGACGACCCGGCCGGTGGCGGCGGCCAGCTGGCGCCGCCAGACGTAGACGAGGAACTCCTCCAGCTCCGGCAGGAGCAGTTCGACCAGGGGGTAGGTGACCTCGGTGCGGGTCATGCCGGGCTCGGGCGGCTCGGTCAGGCCCTCCAGGAAGGAGTCGATCTGCCACTCCGCGAGGCGCGCGGTGGTCTGCCCGGTGGAGCGGGCGACCTGCACCGCCATCGCCTCGCTGAGCAGCCCCGCCTCGACCAGACCGGCGAGCCGCCGCAGGGCGAGGACGTCGGCCTCGGTGAGCGCCTTGGCCTGGCCGATGTCGGCGAAGCCCATGGCCCGCCAGAACCGCGAGGCCAGCTCCATGGAGACGCCGGCGGTACGGGCCGCCTGGAAGGGGGTGTAGCGGCGCTCGGCGCCGAGGATGAGGCCTTCGATGCGCAGCGCCAGCGGGTTCTCGCTGGCCTCCTCGGACTCGCCGTCCGCGCCCTCGCCCTGCGGGCCCGCGGGCCCGGAGCGGTCCGCGCCGCCGGCGTCCGGGGCGGGATACGCCTCGTCGAAGGGTTCCGCGGAGAGGGGTAGCCCGGCGTCGCCGGTCGCCCGCTCGCGCCAGCCGGACTCCCGCCGGGTCTCCGGCTGCCCCTCCCCGGCCTCTCGCTGCGAGCGGCCGGGCCCGGGTGCCGCGCCGGAGCCCGTGTCGTCGACGCTCACGCCTGCTGCCCTTCCGATCTGCCGCGGTCAGTGTACAACTGGAACCCCAGTTTATGAGATCCAGCTCACGAGAGCCGCCCGGAGCCCGGTACCGCCGGGCGGTGTACCTCACCACCCCGGCGGACCGTCAGCGCGGACGTCCTCGGCCACGCGGTCCCGCGTGCCGACACAGTACGGCAGATGTGCGCTGTCTCACTCGCGCGGAGCGGGCCCCGCCGCCTTGAGATGCACGATGTCCCCGGCGCCCACCGGCTCCTGGACACCGTCCTGGGTGGCGAGCACCAGGCGCCCGTCGCCGTCCACGGCCACCGCCTCGCCGATGATCTGCCCGCCGCCCGGGAGTTCGGCCCGCACCCGGCGGCCGAGGGTGGCGCAGCCCGCGGCGTAAGTCTCCTGGAGCCCGGAGAGCCCGGGGTCGCCGCCCGCCTCGCGCCAGTCCCCGTACCACTGGGCGAAGCTGCGCAGGATCGCGCGCAGGATGGGGTCCCGGTCGGTGCTCGCGGCGCCCGCGAGGGCGAGGGAGCCGGCGCCGGGGACCGGGAGTTCGTCGGTGCGCAGGCTGACGTTGAGGCCGATGCCGACGACCACGGCGCCGGTGCCCGCGCGCTCGGCGAGGATGCCGCCGGTCTTGCGCTCCTCGGCGCCGACGGTGACCAGGAGGTCGTTGGGCCACTTGAGTGCGGTGTCCACGCCCGCGGTGCGGGAGAGCGCTGTCGCGGTGGCCACCCCGGCGAGCAGCGGCAGCCAGCCCCAGCGTTCGACGGGGACGGGCTCCGCGCCCTCCTTCGCGTCACCGGGGCGCACCAGGACCGAGAAGAACAGGCCGCTGCGGGCCGGGGCGTTCCAGCGCCGCTCCAGCCGTCCGCGCCCGGCGTTCTGCTCCTCGGCGACCAGCACGGTGCCCTCGTCCAGGGCGTCGGCGGCGGCCGTCAGATCGGTATTGGTGGAACCGGTGCTCGGCACGACCTCCAGGGAGGTCCACAGGGATCCGGGGCGGACCAGGGCGCGGCGCAGCGACGCGGCGTCCAGCGGCGGGCGGTCGAGGTCGGACCAGCGGCCGCCCGGTTCGCCTCGGGCATCTTCAGACGTCATGCAAGCCAGCGTAGGTGTGGTCAACGCCGCACTGCTGAACCGTATGCACGCCGATACGCTACGACGCAGTAACCGTAGGCCAGTCGGACGGTCCCCCGATCTCCGTCCCCGAACCGTCCCCCCGACCCGTCCCCATTTGAGCAGGCAGGGAGCCGCAGCCCGATGTCAGAGCCGCAACAGCCGCAGGAAACCCCCGCGCCGGACATCCACACGACCGCTGGCAAGCTCGCCGACCTGCAGCGGCGCATCGAGGAGGCGACGCACGCCGGTTCGGCGCGCGCGGTGGAGAAGCAGCACGCCAAGGGCAAGCTGACCGCGCGCGAGCGCATCGAGCTGCTCCTGGACGACGAGTCCTTCGTCGAGCTGGACGAGTTCGCCCAGCACCGCTCGACCAACTTCGGCCTGGAGAAGAACCGCCCGTACGGGGACGGCGTGGTCACCGGCTACGGCACCGTCGACGGCCGCCCGGTCGCGGTCTTCTCGCAGGACTTCACCGTCTTCGGCGGCGCGCTCGGCGAGGTCTTCGGGCAGAAGATCGTCAAGGTGATGGACTTCGCGCTGAAGACCGGCTGCCCGGTCATCGGCATCAACGACTCCGGCGGCGCCCGTATCCAGGAGGGCGTGAGCGCGCTCGGCCTCTACGGCGAGATCTTCCGCCGCAACACCCATGCCTCCGGGGTGATCCCGCAGATCAGCCTGGTCGTCGGGCCCTGTGCGGGCGGCGCGGTGTACTCCCCCGCGATCACCGACTTCACGGTGATGGTCGACCAGACCTCGCACATGTTCATCACCGGCCCGGACGTCATCAAGACGGTCACCGGCGAGGACGTCGGCTTCGAGGAGCTGGGCGGCGCCCGTACCCACAACTCGGCCTCCGGCGTCGCGCACCACATGGCGGGCGACGAGAAGGACGCCATCGAGTACATCAAGACGCTGCTGTCCTACCTGCCGTCGAACAACCTCAGCGACCCGCCGGCCTTCCCCGAGGAGGCCGATCTCGCGGCGAACGACGAGGACCGCGAGCTGGACTCGATCATCCCGGACAGCGCGAACCAGCCGTACAACATCGTCTCGGTGGTCGAACACGTCCTGGACGACGGGGAGTTCTTCGAGACCCAGTCGCTCTTCGCGCCGAACATCGTCACCGGCTTCGGGCGGGTGGAGGGGCACCCGGTCGGCATCGTCGCCAACCAGCCGATGCAGTTCGCGGGCTGCCTGGACATCGACGCCTCCGAGAAGGCCGCCCGCTTCGTGCGGACCTGCGACGCCTTCAACGTGCCGGTGCTCACCTTCGTGGACGTGCCCGGCTTCCTGCCGGGCGTCGAGCAGGAGCACACCGGCATCATCCGCCGCGGCGCCAAGCTGATCTACGCCTACGCCGAGGCCACCGTCCCGCTGATCACCGTCATCACCCGCAAGGCCTTCGGCGGCGCCTACGACGTGATGGGCTCCAAGCACCTGGGCGCGGACCTCAACCTCGCCTGGCCCACCGCCCAGATCGCCGTGATGGGCGCCCAGGGCGCCGTCAACATCCTGCACCGCCGCACCCTGGCCGCCGCCCCCGACGCCGAGCGCGAGGGCCTGCGCGCCGAGCTGATCCAGGAGTACGAGGACCGGCTGCTCAACCCGTACACGGCGGCCGAACGCGGCTACATCGACGCGGTGATCATGCCCTCGGACACCCGCAGCCACCTGGTCCGCGGACTGCGCCAGCTGCGCAGCAAGCGCGAGTCCCTGCCCCCGAAGAAGCACGGCAACATCCCGCTGTAGTCCCGGCCTCCGAGCCCCCATCCCCCGAACCCCCAGGAGGAGCGGACATGATCAAGGTCGTACGGGGCAACCCGACCCCCGAGGAACTGGCCGCCGCGCTCGCGGTGGTCCGCGCCCGCGCCGCCGCGGCCGACGCCGCGCCGGACGGCGGCCCCGCGGTGCCCGAGGCCTGGGCGGACCCGGCGCGGCTCGCCGCCAGCCGGGTACCGGCACCGGGCCCCAAGTCCTGGGGCCGTACGTACTGGCCGGCCTAGGTTGCCGATCCGCCGCGGGCGCCGTCGCACGAGGAGTGCGGCGGCGCCCGCGGCCGTGTCCGGCGGGGTTTCTCCGCGGCGCCCGGCGGGGGTTGAGTACCCGTACTCAGGCCCCTGGTCGGCGCGGGCGCCAGGATGGTCCGCATGCTGTGGTCCGATCCGAAGAACGAGCCCCCGCAGGAGCTGCGCGAGATGCAGTCCATGTTGCGGCGGGCCTCCGTGCTGATCGCCGTCGCCGTGATCCTGGCGCTGCTGATCCTCGGGGTGCGCTGAGGTCCGCCGGGACGGCGGCGAGGGGCCCCGGCCGCTCGTCTACGCTGAGCCCATGAGTGATCAGCGCCGCCTCGTGCTCGCCTCCCAGTCCCCGGCCCGGCTCGGACTGCTGCGGCAGGCGGGACTGGCCCCCGAAGTGATCGTCAGCGGGGTGGACGAGGACGCGGTGAGCGCGCCGACCCCCGCCGAGCTGGCGCTCGCCCTGGCCGAGGCGAAGGCCTCGGTGGTCGCCGCCCGCCCCGAGGTGGTCTCCTCCGGCGCCCTGGTGATCGGCTGCGACTCGGTGCTCGACCTGGACGGCGAGGCGCTCGGCAAGCCCGCCGACGCCGCCGAGGCGAGGGCCCGCTGGCAGGCGATGCGTGGGCGCGCGGGCACCCTGCAGACCGGCCACTGCGTCTACGACACGGCCTCGGGACGGCACCGCGCGGCCACCGCCTCCACGGTGGTCCGCTTCGGCAGCCCGAGCGACGCGGAGATCGAGGCGTACGTGGCCTCGGGTGAACCCCTGTACGTGGCGGGCGCGTTCACCCTGGACGGGCTCTCCGGGCCCTTCATCGACGGCATCGACGGCGACCACGGCAACGTCCTCGGCCTCTCGCTGCCGCTGCTGCGCAAGCTGCTCGCCGAACTCGGCGTGGGCATCACCGACTTGTGGGCGGCCGGGGCACGGGACTGAGCCGGACTCCGGCCCTCCGCCGCACGCCCGCACGCCCGCCCGTACGCCCGTGCGCAGACCGAAGGCCGGCCACCCGGGACGGGCGGTCGGCCTTCGCACGGCGCGTGGGGCGCGTACGCGGGCGCTCAGGCGGGCTGCGGGGCGCCGCCCTCGGTTCCGGGCCCGCTCTCCGCGGGGCCCTCGCCCTTGTCGACGGCGTCGGCGGTCCTGGCGTCCGCGACCAGGGTCAGCACGATCAGGCCGAAGACCACCATCATGAAGACGAAGGCGAGCCAGCCGACCAGGCCGACGGTGAAGGCGCCGAGCAGCGCGTGCACAACTGCCGCGCTGATGAGGAGGATCCGGCCGATGCCGACGGCGGGCCGGTTGCGGATGCCGACCAGGAGCATGACCAGCGCGCACAGCAGCAGGTAGAGGCCGAAGAGCCCGCCGCCGATCCAGGTGCCGATCGACATCGCGTCCGGGTCGAGCCCGCCCATCGACATGTCCTGCCGGTCGACGACGAGGCCGAGGAACCAGTTGAGGAGCCCGATCCCGATCGCCTCCCCCACCAGGACGACCGCACCCACAAGTGCCACCGGTCTGCGCACCACCGCACCCCACCCGCTTTCGACTTACCGCCCCTGAGGGGCCCGCCCGTTGCCCGGCAGACGGCCCCGGGTGGGCCGGTGGACCACGGACTCTTCCGGCCTGCGTACCACTACGTTCGAACACCGCGAACGCTACTAACGGGTAAACCTTGGGACAAGGGGTCGGGCAAAGGCAAAGAATGACTGGGCCATTCGTAGGGACTCCACAAAGAAACCCCGCAGGGCGCGGCATGAATTCACAGAGACCTTGACCACACCAGCGGGCTAGGGTGCGGGTGAGGAAACCTGTCAACGGCGGCACGACAAGGGGTTTCACCAAAAGAGCGGGCCTCGAATCACGCTCCGTGTGGGCAAGCTCACCACTGGGGACGGGTCGTAAGGCCGTGTCGGCTGTCCCTAAACTCAGCTTGTTTCAAGGAGGGAGCCATCGTGCGCAAGGTGCTCATCGCCAACCGTGGCGAAATCGCAGTCCGCGTTGCCCGGGCATGCCGGGATGCGGGTATCTCGAGTGTGGCCGTCTACGCCGAGCCGGACCGGGACGCCCTGCATGTCCGCGCGGCGGACGAGGCGTTCGCCCTGGGCGGTGACACTCCGGCGACCAGCTACCTCGACATTGCGAAGGTACTGGCGGCCGCCGCGGACTCGGGCGCGGATGCGGTGCATCCCGGCTACGGGTTCCTTTCGGAGAACGCCGACTTCGCCCAGGCCGTACTGGACGCCGGACTCATCTGGATCGGCCCGCCCCCGCAGGCCATCAAGGACCTCGGCGACAAGGTGGCGGCCCGTCACATCGCCCAGCGGGCAGGGGCCCCGCTGGTCGCCGGAACCCCCGACCCGGTCGAGGGCTCCGACGAGGTCGTCGCCTTCGCCAAGGAGCACGGCCTGCCGATCGCCATCAAGGCGGCCTTCGGCGGCGGCGGTCGCGGCCTGAAGGTCGCCCGCACCCTGGAAGAGGTCCCGGAGCTGTACGACTCCGCGGTGCGCGAGGCGGTCGCCGCCTTCGGCCGCGGCGAGTGCTTCGTCGAGCGCTACCTCGACAAGCCGCGCCACGTCGAGACCCAGTGCCTCGCCGACAAGCACGGCAACGTCGTGGTGGTCTCCACCCGCGACTGCTCGCTGCAGCGCCGCCACCAGAAGCTGGTCGAGGAGGCCCCCGCGCCCTTCCTCAGCGAGGCGCAGAACGACGAGCTCTACGCCGCCTCCAAGGCCATCCTCAAGGAGGCGGGCTACGAGGGCGCCGGCACCGTCGAGTTCCTGGTCGGCGCGGACGGCACCATCTCCTTCCTGGAGGTCAACACCCGCCTCCAGGTGGAGCACCCGGTGACCGAGGAGGTCACCGGCATCGACCTGGTCCGCGAGATGTTCCGGATCGCCGACGGCGAGGAACTGGGCTACACCGACCCGGCGGTGCGCGGCCACTCCTTCGAGTTCCGCATCAACGGCGAGGACCCGGGCCGGGGCTTCCTCCCGGCCCCCGGCTCCGTCACCACCTTCAACGCCCCCTCGGGCCCCGGTGTCCGCCTGGACGCCGGTGTCGAGGCCGGCAGCGTCATCGGCCCCGCCTGGGACTCGCTGCTCGCCAAGCTGGTCGTCACCGGCGCCACCCGCGAGCAGGCGCTCCAGCGGGCCGCCCGCGCCCTGGACGAGTTCCAGGTCGAGGGCATGGCCACCGCGCTGCCCTTCCACCGCAAGGTGGTCAGGGACCCGGCCTTCGCGCCCGAACTCACCGGCTCCAAGGACCCGTTCACGACCTTCACCCGCTGGATCGAGACCGAGTTCGTCAACGACATCGCGCCCTTCCAGCCCGCCGGTGAGGGCGAGGGCGACGAGGAGCCGGGCCGCGAGACCGTCGTGGTCGAGGTCGGCGGCAAGCGCCTGGAGGTCTCGCTGCCCTCCTCGCTCGGCATGTCGCTGGCCCGTACCGGGCTCGCCCAGGGCGCCAAGCCCAAGCGCCGCGCCACCAAGAAGTCCGGCCCGGCCGCCTCCGGCGACACCCTCGCCTCCCCGATGCAAGGCACGATCGTGAAGATCGCGGTCGAGGAGGGCCAGGAGGTCAAGGAGGGCGACCTCATCGTGGTCCTGGAGGCCATGAAGATGGAGCAGCCGCTCAACGCGCACCGCTCCGGCACCGTCAAGGGCCTCGCGGCCGAGGTCGGCGCCTCGATCACCTCCGGCGCCGCCATCTGCGAGATCAAGGACTGAGCCCCCGGCGCCAGTTCAGCCGGGAAGCCCCGTCGGACCACCGTCCGGCGGGGCTTCCCGCATTCCGCTTCCCGCGCTTCCTGCTCCCTGTGCTTCCTGCGCTTCCTGCTTCCTGTGCTGCCTGCGCTTTCCGCCGTGCCTCAGCGCCTGCGCAGATCGGCGACCCGGGCGCCGGGCTGCTCCAGTGCCGCGGCGCTGCGCAACTGCGGTCCGCCGCCCCCGACCTGGCCGCGGCGCGGACTCGGCAGCGGCACCTGCGGCCGGGGCTTGCGGCCCGCCGGGCGCTCGCCCTCACCCCCCGAGGGGGGCCGCTCCCCGGCGACGGTGATCTGCACCCCCTGGTCGGCGAGTGCCTGCAGGGCGGTACCGGCGCGCTCCTCCTGGGCCGGCGGCTCGTCGGTCACCAGGCGGGTGATCAGCTCGGTGGGCACCGTCTGGAACATGGTGTCGGTGCCCAGCTTGCCGTGGTCGGCGAGGACCACGACCTCGGCGGCGGCCTGCACCAGGGCCCGGTCCACGCTCGCGGAGAGCATGTTGGAGGTGGACAGGCCGCGTTCGGCGGTCAGCCCGCTGCCGGAGAGGAAGGCGCGGGAGACCCGAAGGCCCTGGAGGGACTGCTCGGCCCCGCTGCCCACCAGGGCGTAGTTGGAGCCGCGCAGGGTGCCGCCCGTCATCACCACTTCGACCCGGTTGGCGTGCGCCAGGGCCTGGGCGACGAGCAGCGAGTTGGTGACCACGGTCAGTCCGGGCACCCTGGCGAGCCGCCGGGCCAGCTCCTGGGTGGTGGTGCCCGCACCGACGACGATGGCCTCCCCCTCGCCCACCAGGGAGGCGGCGGCGTCGGCGATCGCGGTCTTCTCGGCGGTGGCGAGGTGGGACTTCTGCGGAAGAGGGGACTCCCGTGTGAAGCCTCCGGGGAGCACCGCGCCGCCGTGCCGGCGGTCGAGGAGCCCTTCGGCCTCCAGGGCCCGTACGTCCCGGCGTACGGTCACTTCGGAGGTCTGGACGACGCGGGCGAGTTCCCGGAGCGAGACCGCTCCGTTTGCCCGCACCATTTCGAGGATCAATTGGCGACGTTCTGCAGCGAACACGAAACCGACAGTAACGCGGGCGACCGTCTGCTTTCAGCGGTTTGCGGTGAACAACGGAAGTTGTCCGCAGTGTGCCGCGCGAAGTGGTATATGCGACCACGAAATGGCCGAGCCCTCGCACAAGTGACCTCCGGCCGCCATTCCGGCGTACCGGAACCGGCCGTCCGGAACGCCCAACTCCCTTTACACAATGGGGAGTCGGCGGAGGCAGAACCCGGCCGCGCTCAGGCCTGGCCGGTCTCCTTGCGGGTGTGCAGCTGGCGGGCGACCTCGGCGAGCGAGCCGGAGAGGGAGGGGTACACGGTGAAGGCCTTGGCGATCTGCTCGACCGTGAGGTTGTTGTCGACCGCGAGCGAGATCGGGTGGATCAGCTCCGAGGCGCGCGGCGAGACCACCACACCGCCGACCACGATCCCGGTGCCGGGGCGGCAGAAGATCTTGACGAAGCCGTCCCGGATGCCCTGCATCTTGGCGCGCGGATTGCGCAGCAGCGGCAGCTTGACCACCCGGGCGTCGATCTTGCCGCCGTCCACATCGGCCTGCGAGTAGCCGACGGTGGCGATCTCGGGGTCGGTGAAGACGTTCGAGGAGACCGTCTTGAGGTTCAGCGGGGTCACCGCGTCCCCGAGGAAGTGGTACATGGCGATCCGGCCCTGCATGGCCGCCACCGAGGCGAGCGCGAAGATGCCGGTGACATCGCCGGCCGCGTAGACGCCGGGGGCGCTGGTGCGCGAGACCCGGTCGGTCCAGATGTGCCCGGAGTCCTTCACCCGGACCCCGGCCTCCTCCAGGCCCATGCCCTCGCTGTTGGGGATGGCGCCGACCGCCATCAGGCAGTGCGAGCCGGTGATGACCCGGCCGTCCGCGAGGGTGACCTCGACCCGGTCGCCCACCCGCTTCGCGGAGGCGGCGCGCGAGCGGGCCATGACGTTCATGCCGCGGCGCCGGAAGACGTCCTCCAGTACGGCGGCGGCGTCCGGGTCCTCGCCGGGCAGCACCCGGTCGCGGCTGGAGACCAGGGTGACCCGGGAGCCGAGCGCCTGGTAGGCACCGGCGAACTCGGCGCCGGTGACACCGGATCCGACCACGATGAGCTCCTCGGGCAGCTCGTCGAGGTCGTAGACCTGGGTCCAGTTGAGGATGCGCTCGCCGTCCGGCTGGGCGTCGGGCAGCTCGCGGGGGTGACCGCCGGTCGCGATGAGCACGGCGTCGGCGGTGAGGATCTCCTCGCTGCCGTCGGCGGCGCGCACGATCACCTTGCGCGAACCGTCCATCGCCTGCTGCCCGTCGAGCCGCCCGCGGCCGCGCATCACCCGGGCGCCCGCGCGGGTGACCGAGGCGGTGATGTCGTGCGACTGGGCGAGGGCGAGGCGCTTGACCCGGCGGTTGACCTTGCCGAGGTCCACGCCGACCACCCGGGCGGGGGTGTCGATGTGCGGGGTGTCGTCGGCCACGATG
The DNA here is from genome assembly GCF_012273655.1 of Streptomyces physcomitrii. Lineage (GTDB taxonomy): Bacteria > Actinomycetota > Actinomycetes > Streptomycetales > Streptomycetaceae > Streptomyces > Streptomyces physcomitrii. Next base: position 222,492 of record NZ_JAAWWP010000002.1, read on the forward strand.
ATGCCCAGCTCCTCGTAGGAGGAGTCGAAGGTGGTCATCACCTCGGCGGTCGCGATGAGGGTCTTGGAGGGTACGCAGTCGGTGAGCACCGAGGCCCCGCCAAGACCGTCGCAGTCGACGACGGTCACCTCCGCGCCGAGCTGGGCGGCCACCAGTGCCGCCTCGTATCCGCCGGGTCCGCCGCCAATGATCACGATCCGAGTCACGTACTCCATTGTCCCGTACGCCCGGCATTGCTTCGTCCCGGGGGTATCCCGCCCCCGCGGGGGCCGCGCGCCCCAGGTCAGGCGGAAGCCGTGCTTCCGGTGCCGGGCGGCTTCGGGCCGTCGCCTGCGCGGGCCCCGGCTGCCGTACCCTCGAAGCCATGTCGCTCTACGCCGCGTACGCCGGCAACCTCGACCCGCGGCTGATGACGCGCCGCGCCCCGCATTCGCCGCTGCGCGCCACGGGGTGGCTGGAGGGCTGGCGGCTGACGTTCGGCGGCGAGCACATGGGCTGGGAGGGCGCCCTCGCCACGGTGGTGGAGGCCCCGCGCTCGCAGGTCTTCGTGGCGCTCTACGACATCGCGCCGATGGACGAGGACTCCATGGACCGCTGGGAGGGCGTGGGCCTCGACATCTACCGGCGGATGCGGGTGCGCGCCCACACCTTGGACGGCGAGGAGCCCGCCTGGGTGTACGTGCTCAACGGCTACGAGGGCGGCCTCCCCTCGGCCCGCTACCTGGGCGAACTCGCGGACGCCGCCGAGTCCGCGGGCGCCCCGCACGACTATGTGATGGAGCTGCGCAAGCGCCCCTGCTGAGGCGCCGGCCGCCGCGGCGGCTTTGCGGGCGCGACGCCCCGGGGCCCCGCCGGTACGGCCGCCGGGCGGCCGGGGCAACGGCCGCGCACCGGGGCCCGGAGTGTGCGAAAGGTGACGTTCCGGCGCCCCTCTTGGGGGCGTTCACGCCGTTCGCGACCGACCGTGAGCGGATTTTCCGTACCGAACACCCGCATTCGGCCCGTCTTATGAGATCACGATCCCGCCGCTGTGACCCTGCGTGTCTACGCGCGTAGGTGAAAACCCGCTACCCTCATTGCGTGAACGCATCTCTTCCTTCGGACGACATCCGGCGCGAGCCGCACGCCGCTGCCGACGCCGCCGCCCTGCGCCTGCGTGAACTGACCGGTGAGAGCACCCACGACGTGGCCCTGGTGATGGGCTCCGGCTGGGCACCCGCCGTCGACGCGCTGGGCGAGGCCGACCACGAGTTCCGGGTCACCGATCTGCCCGGGTTCCCGCCGCCCGTGGTCGAGGGGCACGGGAGCACCGTCCGCTCGTACCGGATCGGCGAGAAGCGCGCACTGGTCTTCCTGGGCAGAACCCACTTCTACGAGGGCCGCGGGGTCGGCGCGGTGGCGCACGGGGTGCGCACCGCGGTCGCCGCGGGCTGCAAGACCATCGTCCTGACCAACGGCTGCGGCGGGCTGCGCGAGGGCATGCGCCCCGGCCAGCCGGTGCTGATCAGCGACCACCTGAACCTGACGGCCACCTCGCCCATCGTCGGCGCCAACTTCGTGGACCTCACCGACCTCTACTCGCCGCGGCTGCGCGCCCTGTGCAAGGAGATCGACCCCAGCCTCGAAGAGGGCGTCTACGCGCAGTTCCCCGGCCCGCACTACGAGACCCCGGCCGAGGTGCGGATGGCCCGTGTGCTCGGCGCGGACCTGGTCGGCATGTCGACCGTCCTGGAGGCCATCGCGGCGCGCGAGGCCGGGGCGGAGGTGCTCGGCATCTCACTGGTCACCAACCTGGCCGCGGGCATGACCGGCGAACCCCTCAACCACGAGGAGGTCCTCCAGGCGGGCCGCGACTCGGCCACCCGGATGGGCAGCCTGCTCACCAAGGTGCTCGGCCGGATCTGACCGGGCCGCCGGAACAGGGAGCCCACTGCCCCGAACCGGGCGGCCTCGCTGTGCCCGGCCCGCCCCAACAGGGCGCTGACCAGGTGGAATTCCCGGCCCGCGGAAGTTTTCCACAGGCTGCCCGCGCCGCTTGCCGCTGAGGCAGGATTGCCCCACACCACAGAGAGACGGGTCCGCGCAGCCGCGGCGCCCCGGACGGAAGGCGGAGGACACGTGCCGGAGGAAGAACTGCTCGCGCGCGCCCGGACCTGGCTCGCCGAGGACCCCGACGACCTGACCCGCGAGGAGCTGGCCCGGCTGATCGCCCGCGCCGAGTCCGGTGACGGCGAGGAGCTGGCCGAGCGCTTCTCGGGCACCCTGCAGTTCGGCACCGCGGGCCTGCGCGGCGAGATCGGCGCGGGCCCGATGCGGATGAACCGCGCGGTGGTCATCCGCGCCGCCGCCGGTCTCGCGGCCTACCTCACGGCCCAGGGCCTGACGGGCGCGCTCGTCGTCATCGGGTACGACGCGCGGCACCGCTCGGCGGACTTCGCCCGGGACACCGCCGCGGTGATGACCGGCGCCGGACTGCGCGCCGCCCTGCTGCCCCGCCCGCTGCCCACCCCCGTACTCGCCTTCGCCATACGGCACTTGGGCGCGGTCGCCGGGGTCGAGGTGACCGCCAGCCACAATCCGCCCCGGGACAACGGCTACAAGGTGTACCTGGGCGAGGGCTCCCAGATCGTGCCCCCGGCCGACAGCGCCATCGCCGCCGAGATCGCGGCGGTGGGCGCCCTCGACGAGGTGCCGCGGCCCGAGTCCGGCTGGCGGGTCCTCGGCGAGGATGTGCTCGACGCCTATCTGGCCCGCAGCGGCGCGGCCCTGGCAGAGGGCTCTCCTCGCACCGTGCGCACCGTCCACACCGCGCTGCACGGCGTGGGCACCGAGACCCTGCGCGCCGCCTTCGCCCGCGCGGGCTTCCCCGAGCCGGTCCCGGTGGCCGAACAGGCCGAGCCCGACCCGGACTTCCCGACCGTGGCCTTCCCCAATCCGGAGGAGCCCGGCGCGATGGACCTCGCCTTCGCCACCGCCCGCCGGGAGCGGCCCGACCTGGTGATCGCCAACGACCCGGACGCCGACCGGTGCGCGGTCGCGGTGCCGGACCCGGCGGCCCCGGAGGGCTGGCGGATGCTGCGCGGGGACGAGGTGGGCGCGCTGCTCGCCGCGCACCTGGTGCGGCGGGGCGTGACCGGCACCTTCGCCGAGTCCATCGTCTCCTCCTCCCTCCTCGGCCGGATCGCCGAGAAGGCGGGCCTCGGGTACGCGGAGACGCTCACCGGCTTCAAGTGGATCGCCCGCGTGGAGGGCCTGCGCTACGGCTACGAGGAGGCGCTCGGCTACTGCGTCGACCCCTCCGGGGTGCGCGACAAGGACGGCATCACCGCCGCCCTGCTCGTCGCCGAGCTGGCCTCCGAACTCAAGGAGCAGGGGCGGCAGTTGACCGACCTGCTCGACGAACTCGCCGTCGAGCACGGCCTGCACGCCACCGACCAGCTCTCGGTGCGGGTCAAGGACCTCTCGCTCATCGCGGACGCCATGCGCCGCCTGCGCGAGCAGCCGCCGACCCGGTTGGCGGGCCTCGCGGTCACCCGGGCCGAGGACCTGACCCTGGGCAGCGCCGCCCTGCCGCCCACCGACGGGCTGCGCTACACCCTGGAGGGCGCCCGCGTGATCGTCCGCCCCAGCGGCACCGAGCCCAAGCTCAAGTGCTACCTGGAGGTGGTCCTCCCGGTGGCCGACGCGGACGCGCTCCCGGCGGCCCGGGAGCGGGCGGTGCAACTGCTCCAGGCGCTGAAGACGGACCTGTCGGCGGCCGCGGGGATCTGAGCGGGGGCGTACGGCGCGAGGGCGCCCGGGAGTTGGCCCTGCGGCGCGGTGGCTGCGATGCGGTGGCTGCGGTGCGGTGACGGCGATGACCGCGGTGCGGCGAGCCGGTGCGATGCGGCGACCGGTGGACCGGCCCGCCGGGGGTCGGCGCACCGGCCCGCGGCTCACTCCCCCGCGCCCGCCTCCTGCCGGGCCAGCTCACCCAGCAGCCGCCAGGTGCGCAGCCGCTCCTCCTCGGTGCCGAAGCCGGTCTGGGTGACGACGACCTCGCTCGCCCCGGCCTCCCGGTAGCGGCGTATCTCGGCGGCGACCGCCTCCTCGTCACCGAGGGCGAAGAGGTCGCCCGCGCGCTCCACGCCGCCGCGGTCCAGGATGTCGCGGTAGGAGGGGAAGCGCTCGTAGAAGGTGAGGTCCTCGTGGGCGCGGGCCCGCAGCTCCTCGGTCCGGGTGGTCACCAGGGCGGGCAGCATGGCCACCACCCGGGGCGGACGGCGGCCCGCCTCGGCGGCGGCGGAGTTCAGCGTGGGCACCAGATAGTCGTCCAGGGCCTTGGGCGCGGCGAGGAACGGCAGGACGCCGTCGGCGAGTTCGGCGGTGACCCGCAGGGCCTGCGGCCCCATCGCCGCGACCAGGACCGGCGCGGGCGGCGCCCCGGGGACACCGGCGGGCCCGAAGGCGGTACGGGCGCGCAGAGTCTGGCCCTGGAAGTCGATCTCGCCGTCGTGCAGCAGGGTGCCGAGCGCTTCGAGGTACTCGCGCAGATGCCGGATGGGGCGTTCGAAGGGCACCCCGTAGCTGTCCTCGACGAAGAACTTCGCGGAGAGCCCGAGCCCCAGCTGGAACCGGCCACCGCTCGCCGCCTGCGCGGTGCGCACCTGTGCGGCCAGGGTGATCGGATGCCGCGGGTACAGGGGGACCACCGAGGTGCCGATCCGCACCCCCGGCACCGCCTGCCCGGTGAGCGCGGCCAGGCTCAGCGCGTCCAGGTCCTGCCGCTGCGAGAACCAGACGGCCCCGATCCCGGCGTCCGCCGCCTGCCGCGCCTGGTCGAGGAGCGTGGTCACCAGGTTCTCGCCCTGTTCGCCGCCCGCGGGCAGACTGATCCCGACCGTCATCCCTGTCACCCTCCGGTACACCGCTGCGAGGCCGCCTGCCGCGGACGCTCTCCTCGGGCAACAGGCCCCGCGCACCGGGAAATTCCGGGCGGCTGTTACGTGCGCGTGAAGGGCGGGACCCCTCTCAGCCCACCAGCAGCAGAATCACCAGCAGGAGGGCCCCCGCACCGGCCGGGCCGAGGATCTCGTACGCCCAGCGGACCTCGACGGGACCCTGGGCGCCGGGGGCGGAGGCGCCCTTCTCCTGGAGTTCGCGCAGCTCGTCCATGGCGCGGTCCGAGGAGGCGCGGTGGTCCTGCACCGGCTCCGCGCCGCGCGGCGCCGGACCGGCGCCCCGGCCGCTCCCGCCCCGGGCCGCCTTCTCCTGCCGGGAGGCCGCCCGCTTGCGGGCCCGCAGCGAGACCGGCAGCGCCCACATCTGGTACTTGCGGCCGGACTCGTCGAGGACCTCGTTGGAGTAGCCCGCGCGCAGCACGGCCACCTGCGACCAGGGCAGCGTGATCACCCGGAAGGGGTTGCGGATCCGCATCCGGTCGTCATTGGCGAAGATCGCCGGCCGTACGGTGAAGGCCACCAGGAGCGGGACGACGAGCAGGACCGCGGCGAGCGTCATCCACGGCACCCTGCCCTCACCGCGGATCAGCGCGTCGATCCCCAGCCAGGCGGCCAGCGCGAGCAGCAGCACGCCTCCGGCGATGCCGCCCGGTGAGCGGTAGACGCGGTCCTTGTACTGCGGATCGCCGTCGCTGCCGGGTGCGGGAGACTGGGGGTCCGGGCTCGTCATGGTGCCGATTGTGCCTGACGGGTGTCCGCCCGGCGGACGCCGGTGACCGCTCACGGCCCGGCAGTGGCCGGGTCGTGACCTCGGCGGTTCGGCTTGTTGTCCGGCTGTACAGCTGCTACGCGCGTAGATATGCTCCCCTCGTGACTATGGCGACCACACCACCCTCCACAGCCGCAGGGCGGGCCGCGTTTGCCGACGCGACCGCGTCCGACGCCACGCTGCGCCGCTTCCTGCACGGCCTTCCCGGCGTCGACGCCGTCGGCCTCGAAGCGCGCGCCGCAGCGCTGGGCACCCGCTCGATCAAGACCACCGCGAAGGCCTACGCCCTGGATCTGGCGATCTCGATGATCGACCTGACCACGCTCGAAGGCGCCGACACCGCGGGCAAGGTCAGAGCGCTCGGCACCAAGGCCGTCCACCCCGACCCGACCGATCCGGAGACCCCGAAGGTCGCCGCGGTCTGCGTCTACCCGGACATGGTCGCCACCGCCAAGCAGGCCGTGGGCGGCTCCGGCGTCAAGGTCGCCTCGGTCGCCACCGCCTTCCCCGCGGGCCGCGCCGCCCTGGAGGTCAAGCTCGCCGACGTCCGGGACGCCGTCGCCGCGGGCGCCGACGAGATCGACATGGTCATCGACCGCGGCGCCTTCCTCTCCGGCCGCTATCTGAAGGTCTACGAGGAGATCGCCGCCGTGAAGCAGGCGAGCGGCGCCGCCCGGCTGAAGGTCATCTTCGAGACCGGCGAGCTGTCCACGTACGACAACATCCGGCGGGCGAGCTGGCTCGGGATGATCGCGGGCGCGGACTTCATCAAGACCTCCACCGGCAAGGTCGCGGTCAACGCCACCCCGGCCAACACCCTGCTGATGCTCCAGGCGGTGCGCGACTTCCGCACGCAGACCGGGGTCCAGGTCGGCGTGAAGCCGGCGGGCGGCATCCGTACCGCCAAGGACGCGGTGAAGTTCCTGGTCCTGGTCAACGAGACCGCGGGCGGGGACTGGCTGGACAACCACTGGTTCCGCTTCGGCGCCTCCTCGCTCCTGAACGACCTGCTGATGCAGCGCCAGAAGCTGAGCACCGGACGCTACTCCGGACCCGACTACGTGACGGTGGACTGAGAGACGTGAACACGCCCCTTTCTTCAAGCGCCTTCGAGTACGCGCCCGCGCCCGAGTCGCGCTCCCTGGTGGACATCGCGCCCTCCTACGGGCTCTTCATCGACGGCGAGTTCACCGAGGCCGCCGACGGCAAGGTCTTCAAGACCGTCTCCCCCTCCAGCGAGGAGGTCCTCTCCGAGGTCTCCCGCGCCGGGGCCGCCGATGTGGACCGCGCCGTGGCGGCCGCCCGCAGGGCCTTCGCCTCCTGGTCCGCGCTGCCGGGCGCGGAGCGCGCCAAGTACCTGTTCCGTATCGCCCGGATCATCCAGGAGCGCTCCCGCGAACTGGCCGTCCTGGAGAGCCTGGACAACGGCAAGCCCATCAAGGAGACCCGCGACACCGACCTGCCGCTGGTCGCCGCGCACTTCTTCTACTACGCGGGCTGGGCCGACAAGCTGGAGCACGCCGGTTTCGGCGCCGCGCCCCGCCCGCTGGGCGTCGCGGGCCAGGTCATCCCCTGGAACTTCCCGCTCCTGATGCTCGCCTGGAAGATCGCCCCGGCGCTGGCCACCGGCAACACGGTCGTCCTCAAGCCCGCGGAGACCACCCCGCTGTCCGCCCTCTTCTTCGCGGACATCTGCCGCCAGGCCGGGCTGCCCAGGGGCGTCGTCAACATCCTCACCGGATACGGCGACACCGGCGGCGCCCTGGTCGCGCACGAGGACGTGAACAAGGTCGCCTTCACCGGCTCGACCGCCGTCGGCAAGCAGATCGCCCGCACCGTCGCCGGTACGGACAAGAAGCTCACCCTCGAACTGGGCGGCAAGGGCGCCAACATCGTCTTCGACGACGCCCCGCTGGACCAGGCCGTCGAGGGCATCGTGACCGGCATCTTCTTCAACCAGGGCCAGGTCTGCTGCGCGGGCAGCCGCCTGCTGGTCCAGGAGTCCGTCGAGGAGGAGCTGCTCGACGCGCTCAAGTCCCGGCTCTCCACGCTGCGCCTCGGCGACCCGCTCGACAAGAACACCGACATCGGCGCCATCAACTCCGCCGAGCAGCTGGCCCGGATCACCTCGCTGGCCGACCGGGGCGAGGCGGAGGGCGCCGAGCGCTGGACCGCCGACTGCCCGCTGCCGTCCGCGGGCTACTGGTTCGCGCCCACCCTGTTCACCAAGGTCACCCAGGCGCACACGGTGGCCCGCGACGAGATCTTCGGCCCGGTCCTGTCGGTGCTCACCTTCCGTACGCCGGAGGAGGCCGTCGCCAAGGCCAACAACTCGGCGTACGGGCTCTCGGCGGGCATCTGGACCGAGAAGGGCTCGCGGATCCTCGCCGTGGCGGAGCGCCTGCGCGCGGGCGTGATCTGGGCGAACACGTTCAACAAGTTCGACCCCACCTCGCCGTTCGGCGGTTACAAGGAGTCGGGCTACGGCCGCGAGGGCGGCCGCCACGGTCTGGAGGCGTACCTCGATGTCTGACAAGTCCGCGAAGGCACCGCAGAAGCCGGCCAAGCCGGGCCGGAGCGCGAAGGCGGCCAAGAAGGACCAGCCCGGCACCGGGGCCGGGACGGCGACCGCCCCCGCCCGACCCGGGCGGCTCGCCGTGTTCAAGACCTACAAGCTGTACGTCGGCGGGAAGTTCCCCCGCAGTGAGAGCGGCCGCGTGTACGAGGTGACGGACTCCGAGGACCAGTGGCTGGCGAACGCCCCGCGCGCCTCCCGCAAGGACGCCCGGGACGCGGTGGTCGCCGCCCGCAAGGCCTTCGGCGGCTGGGCCGGGAAGACCGCGTACAACCGGGGCCAGATCCTCTACCGGGTCGCCGAGATGCTGGAGGGGCGCCGCGAGCAGTTCACCGAGGAGGTGGCCGCCGCCGAGGGCCTGTCCCGCGCCGCGGCCGCCGAGGTGGTGGACGCGGCGGTGGACCGCTGGGTCTGGTACGCGGGCTGGACGGACAAGGTCGCCCAGATCGTGGGCGGCGGCAACCCGGTGGCGGGGCCGTTCTTCAACCTCTCCTCGCCGGAGCCGACCGGGGTGGTGACGGTGCTGGCCCCGCAGGAGTCCTCGCTGCTCGGCCTGGTCTCGGTGCTCGCCCCGGTGATCGCCACCGGCAACACCGCGGTGCTGGTCGCCAGTGAGAAGGCCCCGCTGCCCGCGCTCTCCCTCGCCGAGGTCCTGGCCACCTCGGACCTGCCCGGCGGTGTGGTCAACATCCTCTCCGGCCGCACCGAGGAGCTGGCCGGACCGCTCGCCGCCCACCAGGACGTCAACGCCCTGGACCTGACCGGTGCCGAGGACCCGCAGCTCGCCAAGGCCCTGGAGGTCGCGGCGGCCGACAACCTCAAGCGGGTGCTGCGTCCGGGCACCGACGGCGACTGGCACGCCGACCCCGGCACCCACCGCCTGACCGCTTTCCTGGAGACCAAGACCGTCTGGCACCCCACGGGTTCCCTCGGCGCCTCGGGCTCCGCCTACTGACCCGCCCCGCACCACCGGCGCAGGCAGACCGGAAGCCCCCGTTGCTCCTCTCCCCCGTGGGGAGGAACGGGGGCTTCCGCGGGTCCGGGCGCGAGGCCGCGGCAGGCGGTCCCGTCCGCCGTCCCGCGCTCCCCGGGGCCTCAGCCCAGCAGCCCCCGGGTGACCGAGCCCACCACCGGCAGCTCGCTGAGGGAGTCGCCGTCCGACAGTGGACCGGTGACCGCCTTGGTCGACACCGGCTTGAAGTCGGCGACCTGGGTGGAGATGCCGTTGTCCAGCGGGTCGACGCCGGTCTGGGCCAGCGGGTTGAGCTTGAGGTCGGAGACGGCGCCGAGGGCCGAGGTCACGTCCAGGGGGCCGGACTTGGCGGGCGCGGCGCTCTCCGGGGCCGGGGCCTCGCTCCGCGCCGCCGGGGCACCGGAGTCCTCGCCCGCGAAGGTGGCCGCACCGGCCGCGGCGGTCCCGGCGGCGAGTGCGGCACCGGCCGCGCCGAGGGTCAGACCCGCGCGCAGCAGGGTTCGGGCTGCCGGGGACGTCCTGGGGGCCGCGTGTCGGGCCATGGCTGTGCCGCCTCTCGAGGGGACCCGGACCGCCGCCGGGGATGGGCTGTCCAACGAAGGGCGCACCGCACGGTCACGGAGACACACACCGGGTATCCGATCTTTCACACAAGGTGATCGACGGTCCGTCGGGGAAGCGGAAACCGGTGGAGGGTGTGTGAATCCGGCTTCATTCCGGCACCGAAGGACGTCCCGGGGCTCGGAGCGCGGGCGGGAATGGCGCACACTGGATTCTCGTGAGCTCACCTCCCCACATACCGACGCGCGTGGTGCTGCTGTGCGGCCCCTCCGGTTCCGGAAAGTCCTCGCTGGCGGTCCGTTCGGGGCTGCCGGTGCTCGCCCTCGACGACTTCTACAAGGAGGGCGACGACCCGAGCCTGCCGCGCGTCCCCGGCACCGAGGCCACCGACTGGGACGCGCCGGGCTCCTGGGACGCCGAGGCCGCGGTGGCCGCGGTCGCCGCGCTGTGCCGCACGGGACGTACCGAGGTGCCCCTCTACGACCTCGCGAGCAGCAGCCGTACGGGCAGCCGGACCCTGGAGGTCGGGCGCACCCCGCTCTTCGTGGCCGAGGGGATCTTCGCCGCCGACATCGTGGAGCGTTGCCGTGAACTCGGCCTGCTCGCCGATGCCTTGTGCCTGCGCGGGCGGCCCTTCACCACCTTCCGCCGCCGCCTGCTGCGCGATCTGCGCGAGGGCCGCAAGTCACCGGCGGTGCTGGTCCGCCGCGGCTGGCGGCTGATGCGCGCGGAGCGCGGCATCGTCGCGCGCCAGTCCGCCCTGGGCGCCCACCCCTGCGCGAAGGACGAGGCGCTCGGACGCCTCGCCGCCGCGGCCGCGGGCCACCGCGCGGGCGGCCGTCCCCGGACCCGCGTCCCGGGTGCCACCGCACCGGCCAAGTCCCAGCAGCCGCAGCCCCGCTGAGCCGAGCGGCCCCGGCGAGGCCGGGCCGGGCACCCTCCGGCAGGACCCGCGGGACCACCGGTCACGGGAACAGCGGGTACGGCAGAGCGGGTACGGAACCGGCACGTACGGCCGCAGTGCGTACGGAAAACGGGCACCGGAAAAGCCGCAAGACCGGCAAGGCCCCCCAGCCTTCCGGTCCTGCGCTCTCCACCCCCGTGGATCCCCGGTTCGTTGCTCCGGGCCTCCCCCTTGTTCCCCCGTGACCCGGGAAGCGCGCCGTCGCCGTTCCCCCACGAACGACGACGCCGCATTTCCCGGTTTCCCCCTCGGGTTTCCCCGTTTTCCTTCTTCTCCCGGTCGCCCGGGACCGGGTCGCCCCGGTTTCCTTCCCCCGTACCGGGTCGCCCCGGCCGTTCCCCCGTACCGGGTCGCCCCGGCTTCTTTTCCCCCGTACCGGATCACCGGGTCTCCCCGGCTCACCGTCTTTCCCCCGTAGACCTCCGGAGGGGCTCAGGCGACGAGCTCCCCGAAGGACTCCTCCTCGTCACGGCCGAAGCTGAGCACCTCGTCCTCGCGCAGCCTGCGCAGCGAGCGCCAGATGCTGGACTTGACCGTGCCGACACTGATGTCGAGGATGTCCGCGATCTCCGGGTCGGTGCGGCCCTCGTAGTAGCGCAGGACCAGCATCGTGCGCTGGAGTTCGGGCAGCCGGGCGAGCGCCTGCCACAGCACGGCGCGCAGCTCGGTGCCGCGCATCGCGTCCGTGTCGCCGACGGTCTCCGGCAGTTCCTCGGTCGGGTATTCGTTGAGCTTGCGCCGCCGCCAGGCGCTGATGTGCAGATTGGTCATGGTGCGGCGCAGGTATCCGCCGACGGCGGCCTTGTCGCTGATCCGGTCCCAGGCCTTGTACGTCGAGAACAGCGCGCTCTGCAGCAGGTCCTCGGCCTCGAAGCGGTCACCGGTCAGGTGGTAGGCGGTGGCGTAGAGGGAGGCGCGGCGCTCCTGGACGTACGCGGTGAACGCGGCCTCCGCGTCCGCCGCGGTCTCGGTGGTGCGCCGCTCCTGCGCCTCCTCGCGCGCCTGTCCGGCGCGCGTCCCCTCGTTCGCGTCAACCACCGTCATGTACACGGTGTGCTGACGCCCGGTGCCGCGAGCGCACCCCCGCCCGCTCACGGCACCGGACTTCTCACCGGGGTGACCGGACTTACCGGCACTCCGCCCGACGGCGTCGTGCAGGCGCGTGACAACTGCGCCAGTGGTGGTGCTGTGCAGTGTGTTCATCGTGCGCCCCCCGTCGTCGGGTCCGTCGTCCCTTGCTTGTGGACACCACCCTGCCGAGGCCACTTCATGGCGGTGTCCGCCGACTGTCACAGGGCTGTCACAGGCCCCGAGAGGTGTGGGTGCGGTGAGAGTGAACTCCCGAGGTCGAAACCCCGGCACCCCATGGGACAGAATGTCCAGCGTGCCTTCCCTGTTGCTGATCGAGGACGACGACGCCATTCGTACGGCCCTGGAGCTGTCGCTGACGCGCCAGGGGCACCGTGTGGCCACCGCTGCTACCGGCGAGGACGGTCTGAAACTGCTGCGCGAGCAGCGGCCGGACCTGATCGTGCTGGACGTGATGCTGCCCGGCATCGACGGCTTCGAGGTGTGCCGCCGCATCCGGCGCACCGACCAGCTGCCGATCATCCTGCTCACCGCGCGCAGCGACGACATCGACGTGGTGGTGGGCCTGGAGTCCGGCGCCGACGACTACGTGGTCAAGCCGGTGCAGGGACGGGTCCTCGACGCCCGGATCCGCGCGGTGCTGCGGCGCGGCGAGCGGGAGGCCAACGACGCCGCCTCCTTCGGCAGCCTGGTCATCGACCGGGCCGCGATGACCGTGACCAAGAACGGCGAGGACCTGCAGCTGACACCGACCGAGCTGCGGCTGCTGCTCGAACTCAGCCGCCGGCCCGGCCAGGCGCTCTCCCGCCAGCAGCTGCTGCGGCTGGTCTGGGAGCACGACTACCTCGGCGACTCCCGCCTGGTCGACGCCTGTGTGCAGCGGCTGCGCGCCAAGGTGGAGGACGTGCCCTCCTCGCCGACCCTGATCCGCACCGTGCGCGGGGTCGGCTACCGGCTGGACACGCCCTCATGAGCCGTCTCCCGGTGTCCGCGGCGGGCGGCCCGCGCACGTGACGAAGGCGCAGGATGAACGGCGCGGCTGGACCGCCGCGCGCCGGGCACTGATGGCGGGGCTGCGCCTGACCAGCCTGCGGCTGCGCCTGGTCGTGGTCTTCGCACTGGTCGCGCTGACCGCGGCGGTGCTCGCCTCCGGCATCGCCTACTGGCTGAACCGCGAGGCCGTGCTCACCCGTGCCCAGGACGCCGCCCTCGGCGACTTCCAGCAGGAGATGCAGAACCGCGCGGGCGCCCTGCCCACCAACCCGACGCAGGCCGAACTCCAGCACACCGCGGGCCTGATGGCGGGCACCGGGCAGCACTTCAGCGTGCTGCTCATCGCGCAGGACGAGGACGGCAACACCGTGGTCGGCAACTCCGACCTGGACCGCTTCACCCTCGCCGACGTGCCGCGCCCGCTGCGCGAGGCGGTGGACCGCAGGCAGCCGAGCGGGGAGCACAACTCCGCCCCGTACCACCTGTACTGGCAGCGCACCGAGGAGGGCGGCACCCCGTATCTGATCGGGGGCGCCCGGGTGATCGGCGGCGGGCCGACCGGCTACATGCTCAAGTCCCTCGAACCCGAGGCCAAGGACCTGGACTCGCTCGCCTGGTCGCTGGGGATCGCCACCGCGCTCGCGCTGATCGGCGCGGCCCTGCTCGCGCAGGCCGCCGCGACCACCGTGCTGAAGCCGGTGCACCGGCTGGGCACCGCGGCCCGGCGCCTCGGCGAGGGCAAGCTCGACACCCGGCTGCGGGTCTCCGGCACCGACGAACTCGCCGAGCTGTCACGGACGTTCAACCGCACCGCGGAGGCCCTGGAGAAACGCGTCGCCGACATGAGCGCGCGGGACGAGGCCTCCCGGCGGTTCGTGGCGGACATGTCGCACGAGCTGCGTACGCCGCTGACCGCGATCACCGCGGTGACCGAGGTCCTGGAGGAGGAACTCGACGCGGAGACCGGCAGCGTGGACCCGATGATCGAGCCCGCGGTGCGCCTGGTGGTCAGCGAGACCCGGCGGCTGAACGACCTCGTCGAGAACCTGATGGAGGTCACCCGCTTCGACGCCGGTACGGCCCGCCTGGTCCGCGACGACGTGGACATCGCCGACCAGATCACCGCCTGCATCGACGCCCGCGCCTGGCTGGACGCCGTCGAACTCGACGCGGAGCGCGGCATCATGGCCCGCATCGACCCGCGCCGCCTCGACGTGATCCTCGCCAACCTCATCGGCAACGCCCTCAAGCACGGCGGCTCGCCGGTACGGGTCTCGGTGCACCCGGACACCCGGGACGGCGGCAAGGACATGATCATCGAGGTGCAGGACCACGGCCCCGGCATCCCCGAGGACGTCCTGCCGCACGTCTTCGACCGCTTCTACAAGGCGAGCGCCTCCCGGCCGCGTTCGGAGGGCAGCGGCCTCGGCCTCTCCATCGCCCTGGAGAACGCGCACATCCACGGCGGCGAGATCACCGCGGCCAACTCCCCCGAGGGCGGCGCCGTCTTCACCCTGCGGCTGCCGCGGGACAGCGAGCCCGCGCCCGAGGACCCCGAAACCGGGGCCCCGGCCGACACGGACGACACCGACCGCCCGGACGCCACCGGCGAGGCACCGGGCGAGGGCGAGGAGAAATGAGTACGCGAGTTCTGCCCCGGCGGCGCACCACGGCGGCCGCCACCCTCGCCGGGGTCCTCGGCGCGCTCCTCGCCGGCTGCGGGATCCGCCCCACCGAGGTGCCCACCGACTACGGCGCCGCGCCCTCCCGGGCCTCCTGCACGCTGTCCGCGCCGGAGACCGGGGCCCGCTCCGCCGAGGACGGCATCCCGGTGCAGGTCTTCCTGGTGTGCGCCTCCCAACTGGTCCTCGCCGACCGCTCGGCGCAGCTCCCCGAGCGCCCGGCCGCCGCGGACCGGCTGCGGGTGGCCCGGGCGCTCCTCGACCAGTTGGAGCGGCTGCCCTCGGCGACCGAGCGCCAGGTCGGGTACACCACCGACATCCGCCGTCTCACCGTGCGCGGCCCCCGCTCCGGCGACCCCGCCGACACCCTGCGGCTGAGCACCGCCCCCGAGGACCTCTCGGCCTTCGCGCTGGCCCAACTGGTGTGCACCTACGCCAATTCGGCCGCCGCGGACGACCGCGGCGGCGTGACCCTCGGCGGCCCCGAGGCCGAACCGCTGCGGCGCTACGAGTGCCCGGCCGAGGTCCGCTCCCGGCCGAGCACGGAGGCGCCGCCGAACACCGTGGTCGAGCGGGACTGAGGGCCGTACGGCTCCCGCGGCGGGACGGGAGGGGCGTACGGGGCGCGAGGGGCGGTCCGCGTACCGTTCCGGCGTCTTTTCCCGCGCGCCCTGTTGACTCGGGCGTCAGGAGCGGGAACCGATCGGCCCCGGTCTCTCGTCCTTGAGGTCGTGCAGCGTCAAGGCTCGGGCGGCGGAATCGTCGCGGTACCACTTCGTGCGGCGGGAGTCGTCCTCCTGGTCGCGCATCTGCTCGTCGTCGCCTGGCTCACCCTGCGGCCGGTGGAGGTCGCCTGGGTGAGCGCGCCCAATCTGCACCCGCTGGCCGGGATCCGCGCGGACTTCGCGCAGGGCTGGTGGCCGGGGCTCCGCCGGGTCGGCAAGGACCTGTTCATGCTGGCGCCGCTCGGCTTCCTGCTGCCGCTGATCGCCGGGCGGGTGAACGCCTCGCCCTTCTTCTCGCTGATGCGGACCACCGCCACCGGAGTCGTCGTCTCCATGTGGATCGGCCTGCTGCAGACCTACATCCCCGGTCAGGTCGTCGACGTCGACTCGCTGCTGCTCAACACCCTCGGGGTGATCGTCACGCACCTGGCCGTGGTGCCCTGGGCGCGGGCCCGGCTGCGCCGCCGGAGCGGGGCGGACGGCACCGGGGCGGGTTCTCAGGGTCCGACCCCGACGATTGCCAGGGTCGAGTTCGCTCCCTGGGGCGACGCCCTGCGGCGGCCCTGAACGTAGCCTCGAAGAGGAAGCCGGTCATCAGGGACCGGCCCCCGGCGCCGGTGAGCGGCGCGAAGACGGCACGCGAAGGAGCCCGGTATGTCTGCCCTTGTCCGCCCCACCCACGGCCGGATGATCGGCGGAGTCTGCGCGGCGCTGGCGAAGCGCTTCGGCACCTCCGCCACCACGATGCGAGTGATCTTCCTCGTCTCGTGTCTGCTGCCCGGACCGCAGTTCCTGCTCTACCTCGCCCTGTGGATCTTCCTGCCGGGCGAGGGCAAGGCGCACCGCGAAGCCTGGTGAGCCGGGGCCCGCGTACCGGCACGGTACACAGGCACCCGAGGGGTTCCCGGCACCGCCGGGAACCCCTCGCCGCTTCCTGACTCAGCCGCCCAGCGGCAGACCGCCGCCGAGCAGGCCGCCGACCGGGGAGCTCGCGCCGCCGAGCGGGAGCCCGCCGAGGAGTCCGCCGACCGGGCTGGAGTCCCCGGTGGGCAGCAGCGAGCCGCTCTCCCGCTGCTGGTCCTGCCGGCCCTGCTGGCCCTGGCCCGCCCGCTGGGCCTCCTGGGCCCGTGCGGCCATGGCGGTGGTCGACTCCAGGCCTCCGGTGATCTGCTCCACGGGGGCCGCCGAGTCCACGCCGTCCGCGACCTGCTCCGGCACGCCGAGGACCTTGTTGACGCCGTCGGCCGCGGGGAGGGTCTTGGGCGCCTCGGCGGAGTCGAGCGCGCCGGTGACCGTGCCGAGGGCGTCCGGGGTGGCCGGGGCTGCGGAGGCGGCACCCGCGCCGACGGCGGCGAATGCGGCGCCGAGCGCGGCGACACCGAGGGTCTTGACTGCAGACTGCTTCATGTTCAGTGGGTCCTTGCGACGGGGAATCGAGCGGTCCAAGAACGTATCGAGGCGATTACCCGGCCGCAAACACCGAATCGCGGCCGAAGAAACGAATCACCGGCCGCGATCGGTTTATCGGAATCAGCCCTCTTCGAGGTCAGAACCCCTGGTCACAGCGGTCTGACGGAACAGCCACTCGGACTTGAGTTCTGCGTATCCAGGCTTGATCACGTCATTGATCATCGCCAGTCGTTCATCGAAAGGAATGAATGCTGATTTCATCGCATTGACGGTGAACCACTGCATGTCGTCGAGCGTGTAGCCGAAGGTGCCGACCAGGTGCTCGAACTCCCGGCTCATGCTGGTGCCGCTCATCAGCCGGTTGTCGGTGTTGACCGTGGCCCGGAAGTGCAGCTTGCGCAGCAGCCCGATCGGATGCGCGGCGTAGGAGTCCGCGGCGCCGGTCTGCAGATTGGAGGTCGGGCACAGCTCCAGCGGGATCCGCTTGTCCCGTACGTACGAGGCGAGCCGCCCGAGGCGCACCGTGCCGTCCTCGGCGACCTCGATGTCGTCGATGATCCGCACCCCGTGCCCGAGCCGGTCCGCGCCGCACCACTGGAGCGCCTGCCAGATCGAGGGCAGCCCGAAGGCCTCGCCCGCGTGGATGGTGAAGTGGTTGTTCTCGCGCTTGAGGTACTCGAAGGCGTCCAGGTGCCGGGTGGGCGGGTAGCCCGCCTCGGCGCCCGCGATGTCGAAGCCGACGACGCCCGAGTCCCGGTAGCGGTTGGCGAGTTCGGCGATCTCCAGGGCGCGGGCCGCGTGCCGCATCGCGGTGAGCAGGGCGCCGACCCGGATGCGGTGGCCGTTCTCGCGGGCGATCCGCTCGCCCTCCCGGAAGCCCTCGTTGACCGCCTCGACGACCTCTTCGAGGCTGAGCCCCTGCTCCAGGTGCTGCTCGGGGGCGTAGCGCACCTCCGCGTAGACCACCCCGTCCTCGGCCAGGTCCTCGGCGCACTCGGCGGCGACCCGGCGCAGGGCGTCCTTGGTCTGCATGACGGCGCAGGTGTGGGCGAAGGTCTCCAGGTACCGCTCCAGGGAGCCGGAGTCGGCGGCCTCGCGGAACCAGAGGCCGAGTTTGTCGGCGTCGGTCTCCGGCAGGCCGGTGTAGCCCGTCTCCCGGGCGAGTTCGGCGACCGTCCCGGGGCGCAGGCCCCCGTCGAGGTGGTCGTGCAGCAGTACCTTCGGGGCGCGGCGGATCTGCTCGGCTCCCGGTCCGGCGAAAGTCTGGCTCGTCATCTGCGCACTCTAACGCCTACGCGCGTAGATCACTCCCGGGGGCGCTTTCCGGCCGATACGTAACAGTGATCGCCAAGAGGGGTGGCGCGGTGCGGCGCTTCTGACACTGTTCTGCCATGGGTTCAGTCAAGTCACAAGCGACGGCGGCCCGTGCGGCGCGGCTCTCGGCTCCGATCGGAACCGAGCCCTCCACCGTGAGCGGCGTGGTGCTGCTGCTGCCGGGCGGCGAGGCGGTCTCCGCACGAAAACCCTCGCCGCTGCGCACCTCCGGGATGCGCGGCATGGGACGGCATCTGGCGCGGGCCGGCCGCACCGAGGGGCTCGCCGCGCATCTGGTCCACTACCGCAACCGCGGCTGGAACGGCCGTGAGGCCGACCTCTCCCAGGACGCGCACTGGGCGGCCGAGGAGGTACGCCGCCGCTACGGAGACGTCCCCGTCTGCCTGGCCGGGGTGGACATGGGCGCCCGGGCCGCACTGCACGCGAGCGGCCACCCGGCGGTCAACTCCGTGTTCGCGCTGGCCCCTTGGCTCCCCGAGGACGATGTCGCCGCCGCCCCCGAGCCGGTGAAGCAGCTGCACGGCCGCACGGTCCTGATCGTGCACGGCACCAACGACGAGCGCACCGACCCCGAACTCTCCTTCCGCCTCGCGGCCCGCGCCAAGAAGGCCCACCGCGACATCGCCCGCTTCGAGGTCCACTCCGACGGCCACCGGCTGGCCCAGCACCGCAGCGAAGTCTTCGCCCTGGCAGCCGACTTCGTCCTCGGCACCCTCTTCGGCCACGCCTTCTCCCGTCCCGTCCAGGACGCCCTGGCCGCCCCGCCGCCGCTCGGCCTGCGGATGCCGCTCGCGGCGGGCTTCGGGAAGTCCCTCGACAAGGCCCGGCGGAAGTGAGCGGGGCGCGCAGAACCCGAAGTGGCCGGTAGGCACGTCGACTTGTGGGACGGGTGAGCGTACGCCCCCTGTCCGGACGGCAGTTGAGTTCCGCTGCCCCTGGCATGGCGGCGACCACCTGTCCGGATCGCGTGAGCGTACGCCCCTTGTCCGGGCGGAAGTTGAGCCCCGCCATCCCCTGCTCGGCGGCAACCACTCGTATCCGTAGGTGAACTGACGCCTGCTCAGGACCGCGGCAGCAGCCGCCCCCGCCGCGAGAGCAGGAAGCGTTTGAAGGCGGCCACCGGCGGGGTGTCCGGGTGGCCGTCCAGCCAGGCGACGCCGATCTCCCGTACGGCCCGCGGAGCGGTCACCGCCAGGTCGGCAAGTCCCGGGCGGGGAAAGGCCGGTGGCGGCAGCAGGGCGACCCCGAGCCCGGCCGCCACCAGTCCGCGCAGGGTCTCCGTCTCCTCGCCCTCGAAGGCCACCCGGGGCCGGAAACCGGCCTGCCCGCACAGCTCGTCGGTGATCCGGCGCAGCCCGTAGCCGGGCTCCAGGGTCACGAAGGTCTCCTCGGCGGCCTCCGCGAGCCGGACCCGGCGGCGCCCGGCGAGGCGGTGGTCCTCCGGCACGACGAGGAAGAGCCGCTGCTCGTCGAGGCGGCGGGCGACCAGATCGGGGGCGGCCGGTACGGGCGCGGTCAGACAGAGGTCGAGTTCGCCCGCGCGCAGCCGCTCGATCATCGCCTCCCCGTAGGTCTGCACCAGGCTGAAGCGGACCCGCGGATGCTCGGCGCGGAAGGCGCGCAGTAGCCCGGGGACCGTCTCGGGACCCATGGTGTGCAGGAAGCCGAAGGCGACCTTCCCCGCGGCGGGGTCGGCGTCCGCGCGCACCTCCTCGGCGGCCCGCTCGACCTCGCCGAGGGCGCGCTCCACGGAGCCGAGGAAGGCGCGGCCCGCGACGGTCAGGCCGAGGGCGCGGCCCCGGCGCGCGAAGAGGGCGATCCCGAGGTCCGCCTCCAGCCGGGCCAGCGCCCGGGAGAGCGTGGACTGCGGCATCCCCAACTCCTCGGCGGCCCGGGTGACATGCTCGGTCCGCGCCACCGCGGCGAACTGCGCGAGGCGCGGGGCGAGCAGCGCCGGCCAGGACCGCGGGTCCAGGGCGACGGCAGTGCCGGGCGGGGCCTCGGGGGCGGCGGCCTCCCCGCCGTTTCCGGGGCCGGGATCCGCGCGCTCTTTCCGGCGGCTGTGCGCGCCCTCGCGCCGGGCTGACCTCTGCTCATGCTCCATGGCATCGATTATCTGGTTTTCCCGCATTGGACGCATGAGCCCGGGCTGCCTAGGTTCGAGGCATGCTCCCCGCCAGTAGCCGGGCGCCCGGCACCGCCCCGGACGCCCTCGCCCCCGCCGCCACGACCGCTCCCGCCCGCACCGGTCCCGGGAGCGCCGGGGCGGACGCGGCCACCGAGTCCGCCGGGAGCCCCGAGATCGCCGAGACCACCGAGTCCGCCGAGTCCGCCGAGTCCGCCGAGTCCGCCGAGGAAGCAGACCGCCTCACCCCGGGCGGCCCCGGCTACCGCCGGATGAGCCTCGCCCTGTTCCTCGCGGGCATCGCGACCTTCGCCCTGCTCTACACCACCCAGGCCCTGCTGCCGCTGATCTCCGCGGACTTCGGCGTCACCGAGTCCGCCGCGAGCTGGTCGGTCTCGGCGGCCACCGGCGCCCTCGCGCTGTGCGTACTGCCGCTGAGCGCGCTCTCCGAGCGGTACGGGCGGCGGACCCTGATGACCGGCTCGCTGGCGGTCGCGGTCGCCGTCGGTCTCCTGGTGCCCTTCGCGCCGAGCCTCGGCGCCCTGGTCGCGCTGCGGGCCGTACAGGGCGCGGCCCTCGCCGGTCTGCCCGCGACGGCGATAGCCTACCTCGCCGAGGAGGTCAGGCCGCGGGCCTTGGTGGCGGCGATCGGGCTCTTCGTCGCGGGCAACAGCATCGGCGGCATGAGCGGCCGGGTGGTCGGCGGCTGGGCGGCGCAGCTGTGGGGCTGGCGGGTGGCGGTCGGCGTGATCGGCGCCCTCGCCGTCCTCTGCGCCCTGGCCTTCCGCGCCCTGCTCCCCGCCCCGCGCCACTTCACCCCGGCCCCGCTCGCCGCCCGCGCGCTGGCCCGCACCGTCCGCGGGCACCTGGGCGACCCGCTGCTGCGGCGGCTGTACGCGATCGGCGCGCTGTTCATGGCGGTCTTCGGCGCGAGCTACACGGTGATCGGCTACCGGCTCAGCGAGGCGCCCTTCTCGCTCCCGCAGGGCCTGGTCGGCTCGGTCTTCCTGATCTACCTGGTCGGCACCGGGGCCTCGGCCGCCGCCGGACGCCTGGTGGACCGCCTCGGGCGGCGCGGCGCCCTCTACCTGGGCGGCGGTACGGCAGCCGGGGGCCTGCTGCTGACCCTCGCGCCCTCGCTGCCGCTGGTGCTGCTCGGCCTGGTGCTCATCACGGCCGGCTTCTTCACCGGCCACGCGGTGGCCTCCTCCGCGGTGAGCAGGACCGCCGTGCACGGGCGCGCGCAGGCCTCGGCGCTGTACACCTCCGCGTACTACATCGGCTCCAGCGCGGGCAGCACCCTCGGCGCCGTCGCCTTCCGCGCGGGCGGCTGGCCCGGCACCGTCGGCTTCGGACTCCTCGCCCTGCTCGGCGTGGTCACGCTCACCCTGCTCGGTACCCGCGCGGCCCGCGCCGAACGCCTCGCGGCGGACGGGGCCTGAGCCCCGGGCGGCCTCGTCCGTACGGGCCCGGACTCCCGTACCGGCGAGCCGTCCCGCTCACCGTGCGTCCCCCGCCGCGGACCCTGCGTCCCGAGGACTCGCCCCGCGCCGCGCGGAGCGGGACCATCGGGGCAGGAAGCCTCGCATGAAGGGATTTCTCCACCCGAGGGCCGTTGCAGGGGCCATTGTCAGTGGGGTCCGCTAGCTTCCGTGAGTGTGCCGCCGCCGCTCGGGTGGCGGCCGGGCCACCAGGGGTGTGTGGGTGATGACACAGACGGCGACGAGCGATCTCGACCTCCGCCTTGAGGAGTACCGGGTCGAGCTGACGGGCTACTGCTACCGCATGCTGGGCTCCTCCTTCGAGGCCGAGGACGCGGTGCAGGACACCATGGTGCGCGCCTGGCGCAGCTTCGACCGCTTCGAGGGCCGCTCCTCCCTGCGCTCCTGGCTCTACCGCATCGCCACCAATGTCTGCCTGGACATGCTGAACGCGGGCAACCGCCGGGCCCGCCCGATGGACCTCACCGCCCCGCAGACCGCGGCCACCGCCGTCCTCAAGGAGCGCTCCGAGCCGACCTGGCTGGAGCCCGTCCCGGACGGCCGGGTGCTGCCCGGCGGCACCGCCGATCCCGCGGAGGCGGCCGTCGCCCGCGAGTCGGTGCGCCTCGCCTTCGTCGCCGCCCTCCAGCACCTGCCGCCCAAGCAGCGCGCCGTGCTGATCCTGCGCGAGGTGCTCGCCTGGCGGGCCGCCGAGTGCGCGGAGCTCCTGGAGACCTCCGTCGCCTCGGTCAATAGCGCCCTGCAGCGCGCCCGCGCCACCCTCGCCGCCACCGGCGTCAAGGACAGCGACGCCGCCGACCCGATGGACGAGGACCAGCAGAAGCTCCTGGAGCGGTACGTCCGCGCCTTCGAGGGCTACGACATGAAGGAGCTGACCGCCCTCCTCCACGAGGACGCGGTCCTGTCCATGCCGCCCTACGACCTGTGGCTCCAGGGGCACGCCGAGATCCAGGCCTGGATGCTGGGCGTGGGCTCCGGCTGCCGCGACTCCCGCCTGGTGGCGACCGTGGCCAACGGCACCCCCGCCTTCGGCCAGTACCGCCCGAGCGGGAGCGGCAGCGGTCACGAGGCCTGGGCGCTCCAGGTCATCGAGATCTCAGGGGGCCGGATCACCGGGCTCAACTCCTTCCTGGACACCGCCCGTTGGTTCCCGCTCTTCGGGCTGCCCACCCGGCTCGAAGCCGATACCGCGGCCGCCGAGCAGTCCGGTCAGCTCCAGTAGCGCCCGCAGCCCCGGGGCGGGTCCGCGCAGGCTGATCCGCCCCCCGGCCCGCCGCGCGGTGAGCTGAAGCCGCGCCAGTACGTCCACGGCCCCCACCCCGCAGGCCTCGAACCGGGCGACATCGCAGACCACCACCCCGCCCGCGCCCGCGGCGAGCCGCAGCCGCACCTCGGCGCAGAGCCGCGCCAGCTCCGCCCGGCCCACCTCGCCGCGCAGGACCAGCACCTCCGGTGTCCTCGCATCCACGCCCCGGTAGACCCCGCCCGCGTACGGAACTCATCGGCACTCCCGCCCGCCCCGGCGAAGATCACATTGACCCGGGCGAGTCCCGCCGAGGAGGCTGTCGCCATGCCGTGTACGCCGATACCCCCGCCCCCTTCCCGTGACGGCAGCGGACAGGGGGCGCGGTGCAGGGCGTACTGAGCGGCTTCGCGGTGATCGCCGTGGTGATCGCCGTCGGCTACCTCATCGGACGCCGCGGCCACCTCGGCGAGAACGGCCCCGAGGTACTGACCCGCCTCGCCTTCCATGTCGCCACCCCGGCCCTGCTGTTCACCACGCTCTCCCGGGCCGACCTCTCGGTGATCCTCTCCGGGCGCCTGCTGATCACCGCCCTGTGCACGGCCGCCACCGCCGGGGCCTTCGTCGCGGTGGGCGCCCTGCGCGGGTGGGGAGTGGGCCGCACCACCATCGGCGCCCTCTGCTCCAGCTACCTCAACGCGGGCAACCTCGGCATCCCGATCGCCGCCTACGTCCTCGGCGACGCCTCCCTGATCGCGCCGGTCCTCCTCTTCCAGCAGATCCTGGTCACCCCGCTCGCCCTGACCGTGCTCGATCTGTCGGGAGCGGAGTCCGGCTCCGGCGGCAAGGACCCGCTGTGGAAGCGGCTGACCACCCCGCTGCGCAATCCGCTCGCGCTCAGTTCGCTCGCCGGGGTCACGGTGGCCGCCACCGGCTGGTCGGTGCCGGGACCGCTCGGCGACCCGGTGGCCCTGATCGGGAACATGTCCATCCCCGCCGTCCTGCTCGCCCTCGGCATCTCGCTCTGCGGCAGCAGCCTCCCCGGCGGCCCCGGCCCCGACCGCCTCCCGGTGCTGCTCTCCACCGCCCTGAAGTCGGTGGGCCAGCCCCTGCTCGCCTGGTTCCTGGCCGCCGAGGTCTTCGGCCTCGACGGCGAACCGCTGCTCCAGGTCGTGGTGGTCGCCGCCCTGCCCGCCGCCCAGAACATGTTCACCTACGCCTCCCGCTACCAGGTAGGCGAACGCCTGGCCCGGGAGTCGATCCTGCTCTCCACCCTGGCCTCGGCCCCGGTGATGGTGGGGGTGGCGGCGGTGCTGGGGTGAGGGATGGGCTGAGGCCCGCTCAGGGCAGGAGCGTCAGCGCGGGGCAGTGGCGAGGGCGGATCACCCTGAAGTGCCGGTGGTCGATGGTCGCGACCTCGTGGACGCCGAGGCGTTCCGCGACAGCGACGACAGAGGCATCAGCCGCGCCGAGCGGCAGGTCCTCGTACTGCTCGACCAACTCCACCATGCGCGAGAGGTCCTGTGAGGTCAGCGCCACGAGACTGAGTTCCTCGGTCTCCAGCGCACGGAGGAACTGCCCCTCCGCACGCGTGCCGGCCCGGGTCTCCAGGAGATAGCAGACCTCGGTCAGAATCGGTCCCGGGACGAGCAGGGGCCCGGGATGTGTTTCGAGCACCCGGAGGCAGTCGGCGTGACGGTCGTCCTTGGCGTTGAAGGCGGCGACGATCGGGCCCGTGTCGCAGATGATCACCGACCGGTGCCGCCCAGTCCTTCACGCAGGATCTCGGACGACCGCGTGGCCAGGTCGGGCTCCGCTTCGAGGGAGCCCGCGAAGGACAGTCGCCGCCGACGCGCCGGAGGCTCCTCGACCGTGTTCTCGGTGGTCCCGGTGGTCTCGGTGTTGTCCACCACCAGGTGGAGCACGACGGAACGAACCGCTTCGGCCTGATCGGGCCGCAGTTGGTCGATGAGCCGGTGCAGCTCTGGATAGTGGTCGTGAGCAATGCTCATGGCGCCAGTCTAGACGTCTCCCACGCGATCGGTCCGAGGACGGCGGAGGGGCACGAACGGCAGGAAAGGCCGGTACGTCCCGCTCGTCGGGCGAGGGCGTTCCGCTCCCGTCTCCGACGGATGTCCGGTCGGCGGCCTCTCCCTCCTGGACTGCGCCCCTCAGGCCACCCGCTCCCGCACGATCCCCCGCGCCGTGAAGGCGGTGCCGTCCGGCTCGATGTCGTACGCGCCGGTCAGGGCTTCGAGGCCGTAGGGGAAGCGTTCGGGGGTGTCCGTGTGGAGGGTCAGGAGGGGCTGGCCCGCGGTGACGCGGGCGCCGGGCTTGGCGTGGAGTTCGATGCCCGCGCCGGACTGCACCGGGTCCTCCTTGCGGGCGCGGCCGGCGCCGAGGCGCCAGGCGGCGACGCCGATGCCGTAGGCGTCGAGGCGGGTGAGGACCCCGGTGGCGGGGGCGGTGACGACATGCTGTTCGCGGGCGGTGGGGAGCGGGGCGTCCGGGTCGCCGCCCTGAGCGGAGATCATCCGGCGCCAGACGTCCATGGCGGAGCCGTCGGCGAGGGCGCGCGCGGGGTCGGTGTCCGGGAGTCCGGCGGCGTCGAGCATCTCGCGGGCGAGGGCGAGGGTCAGTTCGACCACGTCGGCCGGGCCGCCGCCGGCGAGGACCTCGACGGACTCGCGTACTTCGAGGGCGTTGCCCGCGGTCAGGCCGAGCGGGGTGGACATGTCGGTGAGCAGGGCGACGGTGCGCACGCCGTGGTCGGTGCCGAGGCCGACCATGGTGGCGGCGAGTTCGCGGGCGTCCTCCAGGGTCTTCATGAAGGCGCCGGTGCCGACCTTCACGTCGAGGACCAGGGAGCCGGTGCCCTCGGCGATCTTCTTCGACATGATCGAGGAGGCGATGAGCGGGATGGCCTCCACGGTGCCGGTGACATCGCGCAGCGCGTACAGCTTCTTGTCGGCCGGGGCGAGGCCGTCGCCTGCCGCGCAGATGACCGCGCCGGTGGAGCCGAGGACGGAGAGCATCTCCTCGTTGGAGAGCGCGGCCCGCCAGCCGGGGATGGACTCCAGCTTGTCGAGGGTGCCGCCGGTGTGGCCGAGGCCGCGGCCGGAGAGCTGCGGCACGGCCGCGCCGCAGGCGGCGACCAGCGGGGCGAGCGGCAGGGTGATCTTGTCGCCGACCCCGCCCGTGGAATGCTTGTCGGCGGTGGGGCGGGTGATGCCGGAGGCCGGGGAGAAGTCCATGCGCTCGCCGGAGGCGATCATCGCGGCGGTCCAGCGGGCGATCTCCCGGCGGTCCATGCCGTTGAGCAGGATCGCCATGGCGAGCGCCGACATCTGCTCGTCGGCGACCGCGCCCCGGGTGTAGGCGTCGATGACCCAGTCGATCTGCTCGTCGGTGAGGGCGCCGCGGTCGCGCTTGGTGCGGATGACGGAGATGACGTCCATGGTCTGTCTGTCCTCGGTGAGTGGTGCGTGCGGGAAGTGCGGGGCCCGCCTGTGCCGGTGGGGCGAGGCGGGCCGGGCGGGGCGCGGCGGTCCTGACCGGCCGCCGGGCCGGGTGAGTCGGAGCCGCCCCGGCCGGGCCGGTCGGCCGAGCCAGGCCGGCCCGACCGGCAGGCGGGGTCAGTCGAGCTGGTCCGGGCCGAAGGCGTCCGGCAGCATCTCGGCCAGGGAGCGGATTCCGGAGGCGGTCTCCAGGAGGAGCTCGGGGCCGCCGAACTCGAAGAGGAGCTGACGGCAGCGGCCGCACGGCATCAGCACCGCCCCTCGCCCGTCCACGCAGGTGAAGTGGGTCAGCCGCCCGCCGCCGGTCAGCCGCAGCTGGGCGATGAGGCCGCACTCCGCGCAGAGCCCGAGCCCGTACGAGGCGTTCTCGACGTTGCAGCCGACCACGACCCTGCCGTCCGTGACGCGCGCGGCGGCACCGACCGGGAAGCCGGAGTACGGCGCGTAGGCATGGGACATCGCCTCGCGCGCCGCCTCCCGCAGTGCCTCCCAGTCCGCCTCGGCGGCCCCCGGGGAGGCGGTCACTTGCCCTGCCCCTTGTGGTAGCGCATGCCGTTGGCCCGTGGCATCCGCAGCCGCTGCGCGGACAGCGAGAGCACCAGCAGCGTCACGAAGTACGGGGTGGCGCCGACGAAGTCGCTCGGCACCTCGTCGGTGGTCAGGTACCAGACCAGGACGGCGGCGGCAGTGAGCGCCGAGAGTCCGGACTGGAGCCAGGCCTTGCGGTAGCCCTTCCAGGCCGCGAGCAGCAGGAGCAGGATGAACAGCAGGAGCAGCAGGGCGTGCACGACGGTGCCGCCGTTGCGCAGTTGGAGGGCGTCGGAGAAGCCGAACAGGCCCGCGCCCATGGCGAGTCCGCCCGGCCGCCAGTTGCCGAAGATCATGGCGGCGAGGCCGATGTAGCCGCGGCCGCCGGTCTGGCCCTCCAGGTAGATGTGCGAGGTCACCAGGGCGAGGAAGGCGCCGCCGAGGCCCGCGAGGCCGCCGGAGATCGCCACGGCCGCGTACTTGTAGGTGTAGACGTTGACGCCGAGCGACTCGGCGGCGATCGGGTTCTCGCCGCAGGAGCGCAGCCGGAGGCCGAAGGAGGTCCGCCAGAGCACCCACCAGGTGGCGACCACGAGCAGCGCCGCGATGATCGTCACCACGGACAGGTGGGTGACCAGGCCGCCGAGGATCCCGGCGAGGTCGGAGACGAAGAACCAGTGGTGCTTCTCGATCGAGCTGAGCCCGTCGGAGATCCCGGCCACGCTGAAGTCGGGAAGCGCCTCGGAGGACGGCGACTGCTTGGGGTTGCCGCCCTTGGCCTGCGCCTCGCCCCCGGCGAAGAAGATCTTCGCGAGGTACTGGGTGGCGCCCAGGGCGAGGAGGTTGACGGCCACACCGGAGACGATGTGGTCGACGCCGAAGGTGATGGTGGCCAGGCCGTGGATCAGCCCGCCGATCACACCGAAGCCGACACCGCAGAGCAGGCCGAGCCAGGGGCTGGTCTGCCAGCCGAGCCAGCCGGCGCCGAAGGTGCCGAGGATCATCATGCCTTCGAGGCCGATGTTGATGACCCCGGCCCGCTCGGACCAGAGTCCGGCGAGCGCCGCGAGGCCGATGGGCACCGCGAGGCCGAGCGAGGCGGCGATCTGCCCGGCGGAGGTGAGCTGGTCCGCGTCGGTGATCACCCGGACCAGGGAGAGCAGCAGCAGTCCGAAGAAGGTGTAGAGCAGGGCACGGGTGAGCGTGCTGCGCGAGCGCGGGCCGCCGCTTCCCTTGACCTTGGGAGCCGCGGGAGGCGGGACGTCGGTCATCGTGGCGGTCATCTCACGCCACCTCCTGCTTCTTGACGGGGCCGGCGGCCTGGGCGGCGAGTTCGGCACCCACGCGCTGCTGCTGCCGCTTGATGCCGTAGCGGCGTACGACCTCGTAGGCGATGACGACGCACAGGACGATGACGCCCTGGATCACGCCGAGGATCTCCTTGTCGTAGCCCTGGAATTCGAGGTGGTTGGTGGTGCGCTCCAGGAAGCCCCAGAGCATGGCGCCGAGGGCGATGCCGATGGGGTGGTTGCGGCCGAGCAGCGCGATGGCGATACCGGTGAAGCCGATGCCGCCGGGGAAGTCGTTGCTGAACTCGTGGCTGTCGTTGAGCAGGGTCGGCATGCCGATCAGGCCCGCGACCGCGCCGGAGAGGATCATGCTGGTCGCGATCATCTTCTTGACGCCGACACCGCTGGCGGAGGCGGCCGACTCGGACATGCCGACCGTACGGAGGTCGAAGCCGAAGCGGGTGCGGCCGAGGACGAACCAGTACAGGACGCCGACGACGGCCGAGACGACGATGAAGCCCCACAGCTCACCGGCCGCACCGGTGTCGAAGACGAAGAACTGCGAGCCGGAGGGCAGCGGTTCGGTGGAGACCTTGGTGCCCGCGCGGTCCAGCTCGCCGAGGCGGCCGGGCTGGAGCAGGTAGGCGATGACCGCGGTGGCGATGGAGTTCAGCATGATGGTCGAGATGACCTCGCTGACCCCGCGGGTCACCTTGAGCACGCCCGCGATGGCCGCCCAGAGCGCGCCGACCGCCATCGCGCAGAGGATGATCAGCGGGATGGAGACGATGCCGGGCAGGGTGAGCGCCCCGCCGAGCGCCGCGGCGATGAAGGCCGCGAGGCGGTACTGGCCGTCCACCCCGATGTTGAACAGGTTCATCCGGAAGCCGATGGCCACCGCGACGCCCGCGAGGTAGTACGTGGTCGCCTTGTTGAGGATGTAGACCTGGCTGTCGCTTGCGGTGCCGTAGGTCAGCATGTCGTTGAAGGCGGGCCCGGGATTCTTGCCGGTCGCGAGGATCACCAGGGCGGTGACCACGAGCGCGGCGACGATCGCGAGCAGCGGGGCGGCGATTCCGAGGAACAGCCGCTCCTTGTCGAAGCGGGAGGTGTACTTCTTCATCGGGCCTCGTCCTCCGGCGAGTCGTCCACGTGCTCCAGGTGGCCGGCGGCGGCACCCGTCATGGCGGAGCCGAGCTCCTCGGGGGTGATGGTCGTGGGGTCGGCGTCGGCGACGAGCCGGCCGCGGTACATCACCCGCAGCGTGTCGGACAGGCCGATCAGCTCGTCGAGGTCGGCGGAGATCAGCAGGACGGCGAGGCCCTCGCGACGGGCCTCGCGGATCTGGTCCCAGATCTGCGCCTGCGCGCCGACGTCCACGCCGCGGGTCGGGTGCGCGGCGATGAGCAGCTTGGGCCGGTGGCTCATCTCCCGGCCGACGATCAGCTTCTGCTGGTTGCCACCGGACAGCGAGGCCGCGGTGACCTCGATGCCGGGGGTGCGTACGTCGTAGGCGGCGACGATGCGCGCGGTGTCGGCGCGGGCGGCGCGGAGGTCGAGCAGCCCGCCCTTGCTGTTGGGGCGTTCGGTGACATGGCCGAGGATGCGGTTCTCCCAGAGCGGTGCCTCCAGGAGCAGACCGTGCCGGTGGCGGTCCTCGGGGATGTAGCCGATGCCCTCCTCGCGGCGCCTGCGGGTGGCGACATGGGTGATGTCGTCCTTGTCCAGGCGGATGCGTCCGCTGCCCGGGTCGCGCATGCCCATGACGGCCTCGACCAGCTCGGACTGGCCGTTGCCCTCCACTCCGGCGATGCCGAGGACCTCGCCCTGGTGGATGGTGAAGGAGATGTCGTCGAGGATGACGCGCTCGACGCCGTCGAGGTCGGTCTGGGTCAGGCGCAGGCCGTCGACGGTGAGCATCGGGCGGTCGGTGACCGTGGACTCCTCGGTCTCCGGCGAGGGCAGCTCGCTGCCGACCATCAGCTCCGCGAGCTGCTTGGCGGTGGTGGAGCGGGGGTCGGCGGTGCCGACCGTGGTGCCGCGCCGGATGACGGTGATCTCGTCGGCGACGGAGAGCACCTCGCCGAGCTTGTGCGAGATGAAGATGACCGTCAGGCCCTCGGACTTGAGCTCCCGCAGGTTGTCGAAGAGCGCGTCCACCTCCTGCGGGACGAGGACCGCGGTGGGCTCGTCGAGGATCAGCGTGCGGGCGCCGCGGTAGAGCACCTTGAGGATCTCCACGCGCTGCCGGTCGGCGACGCCGAGTTCCTCGACGTGGGCGTCCGGGCGGATGTTCAGCCCGTACGCCCCGGAGATCTCCTCGATTCTGCGGCGGGCCTTGGCCCCGATGCCGTGCAGTCTCTCCGCGCCGAGGACGGTGTTCTCCAGGACCGTCAGATTGTCGGCCAGCATGAAGTGCTGGTGGACCATGCCGATGCCGCGCGCGATGGCGTCGGCCGGGGTGGCGAAGGAGACCTGCTCGCCGTCGACCGTGATGGTGCCCTCGTCCGGCTTCTGCATGCCGTAGAGGATCTTCATCAGGGTGGACTTCCCGGCGCCGTTCTCACCGCAGAGGGCGTGCACGGTGCCCCGGTGGACGGTGATGTCGATGTCGCGGTTGGCGACCACGCCGGGGAAGCGCTTGGTGATGCCGCTCAGTTCGACGGCCGGGGTACTGACTTCGGGCTCGGACGCTTTGATGGTGCACTCTCCTCGGGAGAAGGAGCGGAGGAGTACGGGAGGTCTGGCGTCGGCGACGCTAGCGCGGCAACTCCGCGCTACCCGCGTAGAGTTGACACATTGTTATGGCTCGGCGCGTCGGCGTGCGCCGCCCTCGCCGAGCCGGGTGCCGGCACCGTCGGGCGGGGCGCACACCAAGCCCCCCCCCCCCCGGGGCACGGGGGGGGGGTTGACATGAAAAAGCCGGC
>NZ_JAAWWP010000002.1:253649-318006 GCF_012273655.1 Streptomyces physcomitrii
GGGGCCCCCCCCGGGCGGGGGGGGGTCCCGGCCGGGTGGGGGGGGCATCCCACCGCCCCCCCCCCGACCGGTGTCACGGGGTGGTCTTGACCTTGATCTCGCCGGCGACGATCTTCTTCTCGGCCGCGTCGAGCTTGGCCTTGATGTCGTCCAGGTACCCGCCGGAGGTCGCCAGCGCCACGCCCTTGTCCTTGAGGGCGTAGGAGCTGACACCGGTCTTCGGCTTGCCGTCCTTGACGGACTTCACCAGGTCGTAGACGCCGATGTCGACGTTCTTCAGCATCGAGGAGAGGATCGCGTGCTTGAACTTGGCCAGCGCCGGGACGGCGTACTGGTCGGAGTCCGTGCCGATCGCCCAGGCGCCCTTGACGCCCGCGGCGGCCTCGATGGCGCCGGTGTTGGAGTTGCCCGCGGCCGTGTAGACCACGTCGGCGCCCCGGTCGAGCATGCCCTCGGCGGCCGACTCGCCCTTGTCCGGGCTGGTGAAGCCGGAGGTGTCGTTGCCGCGGCTGAGGTACTGGCGGTCGATCTTGATCTTGGGGTCGGTGTCCTTGACGCCCTGGACGTACCCCGCCTCGAACTTCTTGATCAGCGGGTTGTCGTTGCCCCCGATGAAGCCGACGTGGTCCTTCTTGGTCTTCAGCGCCGCGGCCACACCCGCGAGGTAGGAGCCCTGCTCCTCGGTGAAGACGATGCTGTCGACGTTCTTCTGGTCCACGACCGAGTCGACGATGCCGAAGGTGGTGTCCGGGTACTTCGCGGAGACCTTGTTGACGGCACCGGCGTAGGCGAAGCCGACGCCCACGATCGGGTTGTACCCGGCGTCGGCGAGGTCGGTGAGCTTCTGGACCCGGTCGGCCTCGGTGTCCGAGGTCTTGGCGGTGAGCTCCTTCAGCTCGGCGCCGAGGTCCTTCTTGGCCTTGTCGGCGCCGCTGGCCGCGGAGTCGTTGAAGGAGTGGTCGCCCCGGCCGCCGACGTCGAAGGCCAGGCCGACCTTGACCCCGCCCTTGCCCGAGTCGGAGTCCGAGTCCTCCTTCTCGGAGGATGTGCTGCCACACGCGGTGGCGGAAAGTGCCAGTGCGGCGCTGGCCATACACGCGGCAGAAATCTTCGCTACCCGGCGCAAGGGAGGCTCCTTAGACCTGACCTAAGCGCCTTAGCCGGCGCTCTGAGGGTGCGCGCCGCTCGGACGAGTGGCGCAGAGTTTCGCCGCATCGTAACGCGCGTAGATTTCCTCGCCAGACCCTATTCGCAGCCGTTACCGTATCGACGCGAACGGGTCCTGAACGCGCAACCTACGAGAGGTGGCGGAGCCAGGCTACGCCGGTCGGCGGACATCGGCACGGCCTGTGGAAAACCTCTCGCCGGTGGC
Organism: Streptomyces physcomitrii; assembly: GCF_012273655.1. Lineage (GTDB taxonomy): Bacteria > Actinomycetota > Actinomycetes > Streptomycetales > Streptomycetaceae > Streptomyces > Streptomyces physcomitrii. The sequence goes on from NZ_JAAWWP010000002.1 coordinate 255,022, forward strand.
CGGAAACCGGCCCGGAATCCGGTCCCGGAGCCGGTCCGCGGGGCGCCCCGGTCCACCCCGGGGACGCCCCGTGCACGAGAGAGCACTCAGCGCTGCTGCCCGTCGAGGAGGGCGGCCGCGGTGAACAGCTCCACGCCGACCCGGATCGCGGACTCGTCGGCGTCGAAGTCGCCCTGGTGCAGATCGCGCGCGATGCGGTCGTCCGGGCGGCGCACCCCGAGCCGGGCCATAGCGCCGGGGACCCGCTCCAGATACCAGGAGAAGTCCTCGCCGCCGAGGCTCTGAGTGGTGCTCTCCACCGCGTCGGGGCCGCGGCGTGCCGTCATCGCCCGGCGCAGCAGCTCGGTGGCGGCCGTCTCGTTGACCACGGGCGGCACCCCGCGGACGTAGTTGATCTGGCTCTTGGCCCGGTACATGCCCGCGATCTCGTCGACCGCCGCGTGCACCAGGTCCGGCGCCTGCCGCCAGGTGTCCAGGTCCAGGCAGCGCACGGTCCCGGACAGCTCGGCGTGCTGCGGGATCACATTGCAGGCGTGGCCGGACTCGATGCGCCCCCAGGTGACCGCGAGGCCCGAGCGGGCGTCCACCCGGCGCCCGACCAGGGTGGGCACCTCGGTGGCGACCCGGGCGGCGGCGGTGACCAGGTCGGTGGTCAGGTGCGGGCGGGCGGTGTGGCCGCCGGCGCCGTCCAGGGTGATCTCCAGGCGGTCGCAGGCCGAGGTGATGGCGCCGCGGCGCAGGCCGATCCTCCCGGCGTCGACCTTGGGGTCGCAGTGCACCGCGAGGATCCGCCCGACGCCTTCGAGGACGCCGGATTCGATGGCGTCCGGGGCGCCGCCGGGCAGCACCTCCTCGGCGGGCTGGAAGATCAGCCGCACCGGGTGCGGGAGTTCGCCCCTGCGGTCCAGCTCGGCGAGGACGAGACCGGCGCCGAGCACCACCGCGGTGTGCACGTCGTGTCCGCAGGCGTGCGCGCGGCCGGGCTCGGTGGAGCGGTAGGCGCAGCCCGTCTTGGTGTCCGGGATGGGCAGCGCGTCGATGTCGGCGCGCAGCGCGAGCATCCGCCGCGCCCCGCCCGCGCCCAGCTCGGTCTCGATGCCGTCCAGGGGCGCCCCGGCGCCGGACTGGGTGGCCATGTCCCCGATGTCGCACATGAGGCCGGTGCCCATGCTCAGGACGTGCGGCTTGAGACCGGCTCTTTCCAGCCGGTGTTTGAGCGCGGCGGTGGTGCGCACCTCCTGGTTGCCCAGTTCGGGGTGCATGTGCAGGTCACGCCGGAAGGCGACCAGCTCGGCGAAGAGCTCCTCACCGAGCAGCCCGGGCAGGCCCGGCAGTCCGAGCAGCCCCGACAGCGGTTCCGCCTCGGGCAGGTCACCTTCTGACTCGTACGGCATCACGTGGCTCACCCTTGGCAGGATACGGCGCCGAAGGGGGCCTCCGAGTGGCGTGGAACGATTCTTCAGCCGTATTGGTCAGAGAAATTTCCCCGCCGCAGGCGTGATCACCACATACGGCGGGTATGTCGTCTGGTTTGCCTCACGGACGTTCGGTCCGTGGCCCGATCCGGTGCGTACGGAGCGTCATCCCGCGGCTGTGCCGGGTGAGGCCGGGGCCGGGCCGAGCCGCTGGACGTCCCGGGCGCTGCCGGTCACCCCGGAGAGGAAGCCCTGCGCGCGGGGCGAGGCGTGCGCGGTCAGCCAGGCGGGGTCGATGTCGCAGACCGCGACCCGCACCTCGGTGCCCGCGAGGGCCAGCGGCAGGGTGTGCACCACGGTCGAGGGAAAGCTGAGGATCGTACGCCCGATCGGGCCACGCCGGGCGATCAGTTCGAGCGGCAGGTCCGGGCGGACGATCTCCAGGCCGGTCTCGGCGGAGAGCCGGTGCAGCTTCTCGGTGCTCTCGCGGCGGTGCGCGAAGTAGCGGGTGGCCCGGTGGGCGGCGCTCAGCTCGGCCACCGCCACCAGATAGCGGTCCAGGTCCACCACCCCGGTCTCCACCAGGGAGGTGCCGACCAGGTCGGCGCCCTGGGTGAGGCGGGGCGGTCCGAAGCGGGAGCGGGTCCAGCCGAAGTCGTTGGCGCTCAGGTGCACGCCCTCGGGGGCGGAGTCGATCGGCATCGAGGAGAAGACCTCGACACGGCGCCCCTCGCCCGGGGTGAGCCGGCGCCGCGCCGCCCGCGAGACCGGACCGAAGGCCAGATCGCGCGGGCTGGGACGGCCGCCCCTGCGGTGCCAGCGCACCAGCCGCTGCCCCTCGGCGAGCTGGGTGATGAACTCCATGGTCGCGGTGCCGTCGTCCACCACCACGATGTCCCGGACCTTGGTCAGGGTCAGCAGCAGCTGCACATAGCGCGAGAAGGGGTCGCCGATGACGATCCGCTCGGCCTGGCGCAGCAGCGGGGTCAGCCCGCCGATGGTCTGGAAGGGCGCGCTCGCACCGCCGCGCGCCTCCTCCCAGCGGACCGTGCAGCCCTCGCTGCTGGCGAGTTCCGCCATGCGCCGCAGCTGGCCGCGGGTCATGGGGTCGAGCGGGGAGAGGACGACGACGGTGAAGTCCTCGTAGGGAGGGGTCACCGGTGGGTTCCCGGCCGGGCTGCCGTCCGGCCCCGCCACGCCCGCGGGGGGCGTGGCCGGGCGCGGGCGGTCGTCGAGCGTGCTGGGCACCACTGTGTGCGCCCACTCCAGGACGTTCAGCAGCTGGACGGGGCTCTCGACGAAGGCGAGGGTGGGGCCGCCGTGCGGCCCGACGCGGGAACTCATCGGTGTGTGGCTGCTACCCGGCCGTCAGCCCTGCTCGGCCTCGGCGACGACACCGGGGACGCGGCGCAGCTTCTTCATCGGGCCCAGCTCCGATTCGTAGACCTTCTTGACACCGTCGCCGAGGGCGGTCTCGATGACGCGGATGTCGCGGACCAGGCGCTCCAGGCCCTGCGGTTCCACCGAGGCGGCCTGGTCGGAGCCCCACAGGGTGCGGTCCAGGGTGATGTGGCGCTCGACGAAGGCGGCGCCGAGGGCGACGGCGGCCAGCGTGGTCTGCAGTCCGGGCTCGTGGCCGGAGTAGCCGATCGGGACGTTCGGGTACTCGTCCTGGAGGGTGTTGATCACCCGCAGGTTCAGCTCCTCGGCCCTGGCCGGGTAGGTCGAAGTGGCGTGGCAGAGCAGGATGTTGTCGCTGCCGAGCACCTCGACGGCGTGCCGGATCTGCTTCGGGGTGGACATGCCGGTGGACAGGATGACGGTCCGGCCGGTGGCACGCAGGGCGCGCAGCAGCTCGTCGTCGGTGAGCGAGGCGGAGGCCACCTTGTGCGCCGGGAGGTCGAACTTCTCCAGGAAGGCGACGGCCTCGGTGTCCCACGGGGAGGCGAACCAGGCGATCCCGCGCTCCTTGCAGTGCTCGTCGATGGAGCGGTACTCCTCCTCGCCGAACTCGACGCGGTGCCGGTAGTCGATGTAGGTCATCCGGCCCCAGGGGGTGTCGCGCTCGATGTCCCACTGGTCGCGCGGGGTGCAGATCTCCGGGGTGCGCTTCTGGAACTTGACGGCGTCGCAGCCGGCGGCGGCGGCCACGTCGATCAGCTTGATGGCGTTGTCGAGCTCGCCGTTGTGGTTGATGCCGATCTCGCCGGTCACGTACACGGGCTGGCCCGGTCCGGCGGTGCGGGAACCGAAGCTGCGCAGGCGGGTGTTGGAGCTCATGATGGTACTTTCCTTAGCTATCGAGGGAGGGGCCGAGAATCCAGGCGGCAATCTCTCTGATGGCGCCGTCACCACCGGGCAGGGTGGTGACGGCGCGTGCGGCTCCGCGCACCACGTCGTGTGCGCTCGCAACCGCTACCGGCCAGCCGACGAGGCTGAAGCACGGCAGATCGTTGACGTCGTTGCCGACGTAGAGCACGCGCTCGGGCGCGATGCCCTGTTCCTCGCACCACTGCTTCAGTGCGAGGTCTTTCCGGTCGATGCCGTGCAGCACGGGGATCCGGAGCTTCCGTGCGCGAGCGGCGACGACCGGATTCTGCTCCGTGGAGAGGATGAGCATCCGCAGGCCCGCCTTGCGCAGGGCCGCGATGCCGAGTCCGTCGCCGCGGTGCACGGAGACGAACTCCTTTCCGTCGGAGTCGATCAGCACCCGGTCGTCGGTCTGGGTGCCGTCGAAGTCGAGGACGACCGCGTCCACGTCCGAGCGGGCCGGCAGCGCGCCGGGCCGCTCCGCGTCGAAGAGCGGGGCCAGCGCGCGGGCGCGGGCCAGGTCGTGCGGGTCGTCGATCTCCAGGACGCGTGCGGGGTCGGTGCGCACGAGTTCGGTGTGCCCGAAGAAGCGGTGGTTGTGCTTGCGGAAACCGAGCGCGTCCATGGCGTAGGCGGCGCCGGTCTCCAGGAGGTCCTGCGGGCGGTCCTGGCGGCGCGGCCGGAAGGACTTGTCGTGGTTGACGCCGTAACCGCCTTCGGTGGCGGTCGAGTTGGCGAGCCGGGTGGTGCCGCCCCCGCTCGTCGCCCGCTCCTCCCGCTCGCCCCGCCCGTCCTGTTCGGCGGCGATGCCCGCGGGCTCGTCGGCGGAGTCGCGCCAGACGAAGCCGTGGAAGGGGGCGACGGTCAGCGCGGTGTCGGCGCCGCCCTCCACCAGGGCCCCGACCACGCCGTCGATGTCCTCGCGCAGGATGAAGGGGCTGGTGCACTGCACCAGGAGGACCACGTCCACCCGCGCGCCGTGCAGCTCCTCGTGGGCGTCCATGGCGTGCAGGACGGCCGCCTCGCTGGTGGCGGTGTCGCCCGCGATGGCCGCCGGGCGGATCACCACCTCGGCACCGGCCTCGCGGGCCGCGGCGGCGATGGACTGGTCGTCCGTGGAGACCACGACATCGGTGACCAGGCGGGCGGCGCGGCACTCCCGCACGGTGCGGGCGACCAGGGGCGCGCCGCCGACCGGGGCGAGGTTCTTCGCGGGCACGCCCTTGGATCCGCCACGGGCGGGGATCACCGCGAGCACACGGCGTGCCGGCGCAGCCGAACCCGCTTCCTGGTGGGTCATGGATGCTCCTTCGGGGGGCAGTCGGTGCGGACCGCCGGCGGGCGGGGCGGCCTGGTCGCCGGGCGTGTTCACAGCTCACCCATACGACGGATGACGGGAGCCACGCGCTGTACGCCGTGGCGATACGCGCCACGGGCCGCCCGGCGCACGATCTGCCGTACCGGACCCGGGTCCTTGTCGGCCCCGGGGGCACCGGGCAGCGGCGAACCGTCCCGGTCCAGGTGGTGCCGGGCGAGGATGCCCGGCAGATAACCAGGCGCGGTGGCGAGGGTGTAGTAGGGGCTGATCGGTGGCAGGGAGTCGGCGGTGAGCAGTTCCCGGACCCGGTCGCGGGCCTCGTCGAAGGCCCGCTCGTACCCCCCCTCGGCGGCGACGCCCTGCCGGGAGACCCACACCGGATCCGGCACGGGCCGGTGCCCGGCGTCCAGCTCGTCCCAGGAGGCCAGGCATCCGGAGCCGATGAAGTGGTGGTTGCCGAGCGCCTCGCGCACTCCGTTGTCGGTGAGGACGACGGTCGGGATACGCCGGTGCAGCGATTCGAGCGCGGCGGTGGAACTGACGGTCACCAGGAGGTCGGTACGGTCGAGAACTTCCCCCATATTGCCGTACACCAGGCGGAAGTTGGACGGAAGTCCCCCTTCGATCCGCTGTGCGAGCCGCTGGTACGGCAGCTCCTCGATGTGCGTGGTGTGCTCACCGGGGCGGCTGCGCAGCTTGAGCAGCACCTCGCGCTCGGGGTGCAGCCTGGCGTGCTGCACCATCCGTTCGAGGAGGTACATGCGGTCCCTGCGGTTGTCCGGGACGGACGGCTGAGCCGCGAAGACCACGGTGTACGGATCGCTCCTGGTGTACTCCGCGCCGCCGAGGAAGGGCAGCGCGGTCTCGGTGACGCCGGAGGCGTCGGCGCCCACCCCCCGGTAGACGGCGCGGAAACGCTCCGCGTCCTGGCGGGAGTTGGCGAGTACCAGGTCGGCGCCGTGCCGCAGCAGCAGACCGTCGGCGAGCTTTTCGTAGACCACGCCTACATAACCGGTGACGACCACCGGACGTTCTGCACGACCCTTCCAGGCGCGGGCCAGTCCGTGCAGCATGGCCTGGACGGCTCCGCCGACGAGGGCGAGCACGACGACGTCGTACTCCTCCGCGTCGCGTTCCATCTCCTTGAGGAACTCGACCGCCGTGACCTCGGCGAGCGAGTCCGCGGTGACACCAACTTCCTGGAGTTGGCGTGGAGTCGGGGTGGCCCGCCCACGCAGGAGGAAGCCGCTGAGCCTGCTGTCCGTCACGATGCGGTGCGCGGTGAGGGCGCCCCATTTCCACCGAGTATCGGAATCCGCGAGCACGGCGACCCGCAGAGAGGACTGGGAGGTGGTGGTACTTCCTGGCACGCCTCAGACAGTAGGAAGCAAGATGAAGCCCTGCCCGAATCTCGGGGCAACAAACGGTTAACAGTGGGTCAACGGGCCGAAAATCGGCCGCGAGTCGGCGCAAAACCCCCCTAGGTTTACCGATCTGGCACGTGTCGTTCATCTGACATCTCACCCAGGTACGCGACAGGCTCGGCCCGGGGGCCTACCGTCCTCTACGTGGCTAAGCTCTCCGTCATCGTGCCGTTCTACAACGTGCAGCAATACGCGCCCGACACCCTCAAATCCTTGCAGGCCAACGCCCGCGAGGACTTCGAGTTCCTCCTCGTCGACGACTGCTCGCGCGACGAGACCCCGGACATCCTCGCGCGCGCAGAGCGCGAGCTGCCGGGCGCGCGCCTGCTCAGACACGAACAGAACGGCGGACTCGCGACCGCCCGCAACACGGGCATCGACGCCGCGAGCGGCGAGTACCTGACCTTCCTGGACGGCGACGACTGGCTGGCCCCCGGCTACTACGCCCAACTCGTCGCCGCCATCGAGGACTTGGGCTGCGACTTCCTGCGCACCGACCATGTGCAGTGCACCGCGCGGGCCCGCAGCATCCACCGGGTCCCGCACGGGCGGCGGGGCGAGGTGATGAGCCCGCGCGAGGTCATCCTCCCCGCGGACCGCTCCACCTCCGTCGACTACGCCTTCGCCTGGGCGGGGATCTACCACCGGCGCCTCGTCGACTCGGGGCTGCTGCACTTCACGGACGGGCTGCGCACCGCCGAGGACCGGCCCTGGATCTGGAAGCTGCACCGCGAGGCGGAGAGCTTCGCCGCGGTGGGGCTGCTCGGCGTGTACTACCGCCGCGGTGTGGCCTCCTCGCTGACCCAGATCGGCGACGTCCGCCAGCTCGACTTCATCCGCGCGTTCGACCAGGTGGTCGAGGAGACCGCGAAGGACCGCGAGGCCGCGAAGCTCCTTCCCAAGGCCGTCCGCACCTACTGCGCGATCATCTCCCACCACCTGGGCTCCATCGAAAGGTTCGAACCTCCCGTGGCGCGGAAACTGAAAGCCTTGAGCGCTGCGGCACTGCGGCGCATGCCGCAGGACGTCCTGGACGAGGCCCTGGACTCGATGGACGTCCAGCGCGCCACCCGGCTGCGCCGACTGCGCCGCCGCCCGGCCTCCTCGGGGGTCGCGGCGTGACCACCCAGATCTTCTTCGCCTCCACTCTCTACGGCACGGCCACGCTCGCCGCGGCCCTCGACGCCGACTGCTTCGCCCCGGCCGACCGGCGCATCCTGCTGGTCTCCAACAACGCAGCGACGCCCGAAGTCACCCCGTCCGTCGACGAGATGCCCGGCTTCGCGAAGCTGCGCGACCGCTTCGACGAGGTGCTCTCCTGGAACGAGACCATCACCCCCTTCCACCCCGGCGGCTGGTCCCCGCGCGCCGACGACGTCCCGCTCTGGGAGCGGCATCTGCGGCTCGCCTGGAACCTCGGTGACGACCCGGTCGAGCTGGCCCTGGAGTCCATCCAGGTCAACCCGGCCCTCGGGCTCGCCCAGATCTTCATGGGCGCCCCGCTGGACGTCTACGCGGACGGCCTGATGAGCTACGGACCCACTCGCAACAAGATCGACCCGCTGGTCGGTTCACGCGTCCGCAGGCTGCTCCACCTGGACCTGGTCCCCGGACTGAAGCCGATGCTGCTGACCGAGTTCGGTGTCGCACCCGAGATCATCCCCACCGAGGTCTTCCTGAAGGTCCTCGGCGAACTCGGCGACGACCCCTCCTCGACCGCCGGCCTCCCCCGACTCACCTCCCCCGCACTGCTTCTGGGCCAGTACCTCTCCGCCCTCGACATCCTCACCGCGGAGGAGGAAGAGGACCTCCACGTCCGGCTCGTACGCGGTGCCGCCGCCCTCGGCCACCACCAGATCGTCTTCAAGCCGCACCCGAGCGCCCCCGCCCGCTGGTCCCGCACCCTGGAACGCGAGGCCGAGCAGCTCGGCGTCGAACTCACCGTCGTCGACTCGCCCGTGCTCGCCGAGGTGCTGTACCAGCGCATGCGCCCCGCCCTGGTCGCGGGCTGCTTCTCCACCGCCCTTCTCACCGCCCAGACCTTCTACGACATCCCGGTCGCACGCCTCGGCACCACCACGCTGCTCGACCGGCTCGCGCCCTACCAGAACAGCAACCGCGTCCCCGTCACCATCGTGGACGCCCTGCTGCCCGAACTCACCGACAAGAGCGCGGTGCAGGCCCAGTCCTCCGGCACGCAGTCCTCCGGCATGTCCGTCGCCGAACTGAGCGAGCTGATCGTCGCCGTCGGATTCGCGATGCAGGCGAAGATCTATCCGAGCCTGCGCCCCGCCGCCGAGCGCTACCTCTCGCGCCACCTCGACGCCCACACCTGGCGCTACTTCAAGCGCCGCCGCCTGACCTCCCTGGCGCTTCCCGGCGCGGTGCCCCAGCAACTCGCCTTCATCCCGCGCAATGCCACCGTGCGCCGCGTCGCCCGCCGTGCGCGCTCCTTCAAGCGGGCAGCTCTCGGATGACAGCCCCGAGCACAGACCCGGGCACAGCGGCGAAGGAGCTTCCCGGGGTGACGCCCGGGGCAGTGGGGCCGGTACAGCCCAAGCCGGTCAAACACCCGCCCCGGCTGCGGGCATTGGACGGACTGCGTCTGATCGCCGCCCTGATGGTGGCCTTCTACCACTACGGCGGACGTGACGGGGAGATCTCCGAGGCCTGGGGCACGTCCAGCAGACTGCAGTTCCCGACGGCCCACGAGTTCTTCGCCTACGGCTGCCTCGGCGTCCAGATCTTCTTTGTCATCAGCGGCTTCGTCATCTGTATGAGCGGCTGGGGCCGCCCGCTGCGGTCCTTCTTCGCCTCGCGCGCCTCGCGCCTGCTGCCCGCTTACTGGGCGGCGATCATCCTGGTCACCGCGGTCTTCGCGCTGCCGACCATCGCCTATAAGGCGGTCTCGCCGAGCGACGCACTGCTGAACCTCACCATGATGCAGCAGCCGCTCGGGGTGGACCGCGTCCTCGGTGTCTGCTGGACGCTGTGGGCGGAGGTCCGCTTCTATGCCCTGTTCGCGCTGTGCATTGTCCTTCCGGGCGCCACCCGGCAGCGCGTCATCCTCTTCTGTGCGGGCTGGACGCTCGCGGCGGCCATAGCCGAGGCCGCGAACGAACCGCTGCTCGACCTCGTGCTCATGCCCGAGTACGCGCCGTTCTTCATCGGCGGTATCGGCCTCTACCTGCTGCACCGCAACCGCCGCGATGCCATCGGCTGGGGCATAGTCGGTGTCAGCTGGCTGATAGGCCAGCACTACGCGGTGGACCGGCTGTGGCATCCGCCGAATCCGGACTACTTCTCCAACCGCTCCTCGGTGGGCATCATTCTGGTCGTCACGCTCGGATTCCTGGCTGTCGGCGCCATCGCCCTCGGCGCGATGAACTGGGCCCACTGGCGTTGGCTGACTGTCGCCGGCGCACTCACCTATCCCTTCTACCTGGTGCACGAGCACCTCGGCTGGGTTGCCGTGGATGTTCTGCATCAGCGGATCGGTCTGCCCTCGTACGCCACTCTGGGGCTCGCGATCGGCTCGATGCTGCTGCTTGCCTGGCTGTTGAACCGGTTCGTCGAGGACTGGGCGACTCCGAGGCTGCGCTCGGCCCTGGCTCCACGCCGCTGAGTCCTGCCCCCTCCGTCCCCACTCCCCCTGTGCTCCCCGCCACCACCGTGCGCGCACCCGCACGCGAGGCCGGGAACCGAACCGGACACCGGCCCGACATTTCCTCGCGGGCCCACTGTGCACCATTGAGCCCGGCTGTGGGGAGAATCCTCCCGTGTTCACCCGATCGTGGGACAGAGCGGCAACTTCCGCCGCGAGGCGCGGAGTTGTTCACGGGCATCCGCCCGCTCAGTGGATTCCGTACCGCGTCTCGATACCCGCGATGATCAGGTCGAGCCCCTCGTCGAAGCGCTCCTCGTAGCGGTCGAAGAGCTCGGGACCGGCCGCGGCGGCCAGCGGGTAGTCCGCCAGCATGGCCGTACGCTCCTCAAGGTCGAAGCCTTCCCGGCGCTCGCCCGGCAGCGGGCTGACACCCTGCTCCTCGGTGACGAAACCGATGGTGAACAGGAAGGCCGTGGTGCTCGCGCGCACCGCCTGCTGCAAGGTGAACCCGGCCCGCAGGAGATAGCCGAGCTCGGCCTCCATCCCCTCGCCGTGCTGATCCCCGGTGAAGCGGGAGCCGCTGAACACCTTCGCACCGTCGCGATAGCGCAGCAGTGACTGGCGCAGTCCGTGGTTGGACTCCCGGAGATGGCCCTGCCAGCCCGCGGCCGGCTCGTAGACGATGTCGACGACCATCCGCCGGTACATCTCCGTCGCCATCTCGTCGAGCAGCGCCTGCTTGTTCTTGAAGTGCCAGTAGAGCGCGGGCGCCTGGACGTCGAGCTCCTTGGCGATCGCGCGCAGCGTCAGGCCTTCGAGCCCGACGTCGTTCAGCAGATCCAGTGCGGTGTCGGCCACCCGGGTCTTGTCTATCCGCGCCTTCTCCGTCTTGGCCCGCTTCCCGGCACCAGGCCCCCGCGTGGCGCCTTCGGCCTGCGCCGCCGGGGACTTCGCGCCTCTGCCCGCACCGCTCCGGGCCCCGGAATCCCTTTCCCGCTCAGTCACGCTTGACAGCTTAACACCGTTAAGGCAATCTCGGCCTCGGCGGAGCTTAACGCCGTTAAGGCACGTTGGGTGAGCAGACGAGCACGCACAGAGGAGCGAGAGATGACGTCAACAGCGGTCTTCACACAAGGAGAAGGCGCGGCCGGGGTCGCCGACGAGGACACCGAGGTGCTGATCGTCGGCGCGGGTCCCACCGGGCTCGCGCTGGCCGTGGATCTGACCCGGCGCGGGGTGCGCTGCCTGGTGGCGGAGCGGCAGGAGACCCTCTTCCCCGGGTCACGCGGCAAGGGACTCCAGCCGCGCACCCTGGAGATCCTCGACGACCTGGGCGTCCTCCCGCGGATCCACGCGGCGGGCTCCCTCTATCCGCCGATGCAGCTCTGGGAGGACGGGCGGCCGGGCAAGACCTGGCATCTGGCCCCGCGGGGCGAGGCCACCGAGCAGGTGCCGTACGCCAACGGCTGGCTGATACCGCAGGCACGCACCCAGGAGATCCTCTTCGCCCGCCTGCGCGAGCTGGGTGGTGACGTGGAGTTCGGCGTGGCGGTGGAGGAGCTGACCCAGGACGCCTCGGGTGTCAGGGCGAGGCTGAGCGACTCCCGTACGGTGCGCGCCGCTTACGCGGTCGCGGCGGACGGCGGCCGCTCCACCGTGCGCCGGTCCCTCGGCATTCCGATGACCGGCGAGACGGTGGACCCGAGGCCCCTGCTGGTCGCGGACGTCGAACTCGCCCTGGGGGCAGCCCTGGACCGCGAGCACTGGCACGTCTGGGAAGGAGAGGGCGGCGACGGCATCTCGATGTGCCCGCTCCCCGCGCCGGGCAACGCCTTCCAGGTCCTGGTGCGGTACGGCGACGAGAACGCCGTACCTGACGCCTCGGCCGACGGCGTCGTCAAGCTGGTGGACCAGCGCACCCACCTCACCGCCGAGGACGTCGTACGGGTGCAGTGGTCCTCGGAGTTCCAGGCCAAGGCGGCGCTGGCGGACCGCTTCCGCGAAGGGCGCGTCTTCCTCGCCGGGGACGCCGCACACGTCCATTCGCCGGTCGGTGGCCAGGGGCTCAACACCAGCGTCCAGGACGCCTACAACCTGGGCTGGAAGCTGGCGGCGGTGCTGCGAGAGGGTGCCCCGGAGTCCCTTCTGGACACCTACGAGGAGGAGCGCCGGCCCATAGCCGCCGGGATGCTGGGGCTGTCCACCCGTACCCACCGGGCCACTGTCGCCAAGGGCGGGACCATGACCGTCCAGCGGGGGCGGGAGTTCCGGCAACTCGATCTCGGGTACCAGGACTCGCCCCTGTCGGTGGAGACCCGCACCGGCCTGGCCCCGGAGGCACTGCGGGCGGGTGACCGGGCCCCGGACGGCAACCCGGGCGGCACCCGCCTCTTCGACCTCTTCCGCGGCCCGCACTGGACCCTGCTGGCCCTCGGCACGGACTGCCCGCTGCCCCGGCTCGACCCGGACACGGTCACGACCCACCGGGCGGCCGCCTACGAGGCCTACGGGACCGGGGTCTTCCTGATCAGGCCGGACGGCTACCTCGCTTGGGCGGGCGAGACCGCGGAGGGGGTGGAGGCCTATCTGACCTCAGTCACCGGCGGTTGACCGCCCGGCGGCCGACGGCACCCGGGCCCGGTACCGCCACGACCGCCGGTACCGCCACGACCGCCGGGACCACCACGGCCACCACGGCCAAAGGAATCACCACACCGCAGAAACCGCAGGAACAACCGACCGGAACCGCTCAGGCGCTCGCGAGAGACAGCTTGACCGCGAAGCCCAGGAAGACCGCACCCGCCGCGGAGGTCGCCGTGGCCGAGAGGCCCTTGTGGCGGCGGAAGGCGGAGGCGAGCCGGGTGCCACTGAAGATCAGGGCGCTCAGGTAGAGGAAGCTGGCGGCCTGCGCGAACGCGCCCAGGATCACGAAGGAGAGTGCGGGATAGGCATAGCCGGGATCGACGAACTGCACGAAGAACGCCACGAAGAAGAGGATCGCCTTCGGGTTGAGCAGGCTGACGACGAAGGCCCTGCGGAAGGGTCGCTCACCCGCGGGGGCCGCCCCGTCCTCGCTCTCCGCCTCCGCCTCCGCCTGCCGGTGGCGTGAGCGCCACATGCTCCAGGCCGTCCGCACCATGCCGACCGCAAGCCACGTGAGGTAGCCCGCACCGGCGTACTTCACGATGCTGAAGAGGAAGGCGTTCCCCTGGAGCAGCGAGGCCACCCCGGCTGCGGAGAGGGTCATCAACACGGTGTCCCCGCACCACACTCCGGCCGCCGCGGTGTACCCGGCACGGACACCGCGCCGGGCGGAGACGGAGAGAACGTAGAGCGAGTTGGGTCCAGGGAGGAGGACGATGACGAGAAGGCCGACGAGGTAGGTCGGCAGATCGGTGACACCCAGCATGAGGCGGAGTCTCGCACGCCCGTCCGGGGGTTTGCCCTTTTGTCCGATTGCCGGACAGAAGGAGGAGCGCGGGCGAGACAGGCGCCGAGGGCGGGCGGCCTTCCTCGGGTGGAGGACGTTGCCGGGGCCCTGAGCCGCGTGCGGAACTCCTCGGCGTCGAGGGCGAAGCAGTTGGCGTCGACCACGACGCGCTCGCCCGCCTCGGCCTCCCGGCGACACGGGCAGACCAGGTTCACCTCAGGCTGCTGGGCGGTGAGCTGGGGTGAGCTGGACGCCTGCCGCCTGGCGACGCCGTCTGGCGGTGCGCCTTGCCGAAAACCGTCGCTCACGGGGAATGACCCCGGCCACCCGCCCAAGGGTGACCAGGGGCGGTCAGGGATGAGTCGAGAGGAGACAGCAGAAGAGGAAGGGAAGCGCGCTTGCCGAAAACTTTGCCGACGCTATCTCTCTCGCGTGAGCGCAAAGGGGCTGGTGGGACCTCTGGATGCCGCGCCCGTCCCAACGGGCTCCCAGGGCAAGCCCGTTGGGGTCCCGCGCGGCGGTGCAGGCGGTGCGGGTCCGGCACGCTTGCCGTGGCGGGATCCGGCGGGATCGCCCCTCCGGTCCCGTAAACGCGCCAGTCTCACATCGAAGAGCTGTGAAGAGTTCGCAACCATCAACGGCTGGGAAGCATCTTCTCTGTCGTACACCCGGGAGGGGGAGTCGGCGTATGCCGACGCCTTCGGGCACCGAAGCCCGGGCAGGAACGGCGGGCAACAGCCCACCGGGAGTGCCTTTTCGGATATTCGTGACAGGGAACAACAACCCAGGACATGGGGGCTTTTATGCGCGCACCCGTCATACAACGGTCACTCGCGGCCGCAGCGGCTCTCGCCGTGGTCACCGGGTGCACCGCGCAGGCGGTCGATGCGAAGGGCGAGGCGCCCAAGGCGCACACCTCGCCGACCACCGCCGCGAAGAAGACACAGCAACCCGAGGTCCAGAAGCCGGCCGTACAGAAACCGGCGGCGCAGAAGCCGGCCGCCGCCCGGCCCGAGAAGCCCGCGACCGCGGCGAAGGCGCCGACGCAGCAGGCCGCCGCGGTGCGGCCGGTGGCGGCGAAGCCCGTGATCGTGATCGCGCAGGGCACCACGAGCGCGAAGGTACGTGAGCTCCAGGCGCGGCTGCGGCAGTTGAAGCACTTCGGCCTCGCGCCCACCGGCTTCTACGGCCCGATCACCGCCAACGCGGTCGGCGCTTTCCAGAGCGCACACGGTCTGCCCCGTACCGGGAACACCGACCTCAAGACCTGGAACAAGATCCAGGACCTGAGCGACACCCCCGGCCAGGACGCCCTGTACCCGCCGACCACCCTGCCGCCCGCGAAGCCGGACCCCCGGTGCCTGAAGGGCCGGGTGCTCTGCATCAGCAAGTCCAGCCGGACCCTGCAGTGGATGGTCAACGGCAAGGTGCGTTCGGCCATGGACGTGCGCTTCGGCTCGCAGTACACGCCCACCCGCGAGGGCCTGTTCAGCGTCTTCTGGAAGTCGCGGGACCATGTGTCGACGATCTACGACACCCCGATGCCGTACGCGCTCTTCTTCAGCGGCGGCCAGGCCGTGCACTACTCGTCCGACTTCGCAGCCCGCGGCTACAGCGGTGCCTCGCACGGCTGCGTCAACGTCCGCGACAAGAAGAAGATCGCCGCGCTCTTCGACCAGGTGAAGACCGGCGACAAGGTCGTCGTCTACAAGTAGCCCCGGGGACAGGGACCGATCCGGCCCGCGCGGAGGGGAACTCCCCTTCGCCCGGGCCGGATCGGTGTCCGGGACCGGAAACGAGCCGAGGACACCGGCAGGGCGGACGTCACCGGAAGGTACGGGACAGTTCGTCCGCGCGTCGGGCGGCGTGTGTCCGACCGGGGCACCGTCCCGACCGGGGGCGTCTCCTGGCGAAGGAGCCCGGGAGGATCCCGAAGAGGCGGAAGCCCGGCCGAGCGGGCCGACCTCACCAGAGGAGCGGAACCGCTCGGCGAGGAAGAGAATGCGGCGCGGGTGGGACCGGGGGAACGTGTCCCACCCGCGCCGGTTGGCACTGAACCTCGGGTACGGGGGGAACCCGGGCTCGTGCGCGGCCGATGACCAGTCGGCTCACTCTGTACTGCGCCCCGGCGCCGAAAAACGTCACACCTTCAATCGAATATGCTCCTGGCATATTGCACACAGGGTGAGAGCCGACCGGAAATGGACTGCTCAGCACCGGATACCTCACGCTGAGTGAGTGGACCGAAGCGAAGTGGGCGGCTTCACCCACTCTCTCCTCACCCCAGGGCAAGGGGAGTTTCGGACATCGCGCGGCCCCTTTTCATCCCTCCCCCGCCCCGCCTCGACCTCCCGCCGCCAGACACCCGGCAGCACCACCCACGGGGCCGGGCGCAACCCCTCCCCCAGCCCCGGCAATCCCACCCGCCGCCCGCCTCCGACTCTCCCCTGGCTCTACCCCGGCTCTCCCCTGCCTCTCCCTCGGCTCTCGCTCGACCGGCCCGACCTCGCTCGCCCCCGGCACCCGTCCTTCTCTCTCCCCCCGCGGCAAAAGGCCACCCCGCCGCCGCCCGGAAAGCCCCCCGTACGGCACTCACCGATCCACGTACCGCCCTCTCACCCAAGCCCGGCGGCGCCGCCCCACCCCTCGCCCCCGCCCCGGCGAGTGAAGCCCACACGGCTTCCGCGCACCCCCGAACTCACCCTCTGAGCTGGGCTCTTGCCCGCTTCGGCCCTACGCTCACCGCATCGGATCCACCGGCATGCCCGCACCGAACCAGCGGCCAAGCCGGTGCCCGAGCCAGCGACCGAGCCAGTGCTCGAACCAGCGACCGGGCGAATGACCGACGCAGTGCCCGAGCCAGTGGCCGAAGCGGGGTCGCAGCAGTGCCCGAGCAGGGTTCGAGGCCGAGTTGCAGCGCCGGCAGGCGAGGCGGGGGCCGCCCTCGCCGGCCCAGGAGAGGAACCCGGGGAGGGGATCCGGATGGACCGCACCGTACGCACGGTGGATGACGTCATGCGGCTGCTGGACGGCTTGTTCGCGTCCGGGGCAGATCGATGGACGCGTGAAGGTGCCACCTGGTGGGACGAGTTCTACGCGGACCGGTCCCGGCCGGTGCCGTTCTTCGCGGCGAAGCCCGATGAGAACCTGGTCGGCCTGGTGGAGCGGGGCGGACTCGGCGGCGGACGCGCCCTCGACCTCGGCTGCGGCCCGGGGCGCAACGCCCTGTATCTGGCCGGCCGGGGTTTCGAGGTGGACGCCGTCGACCTCTCCCCCGCCGCCCTCACCTGGGCCGGGGAACGCGCCCGGGCCGCGGGCGTCCGGGTCGGCTTCCACCAGGGGGACGCCTTCGCGCTCGCCGGGGAGGAGTTCGCCGGGCCGTACGACCTGGTCTACGACTCAGGCTGCTTCCACCATCTGCCGCCGCACCGCCGGGTCGGCTACCTGGATCTCCTGGACCGGCATCTCGCACCGGGCGGGCACTTCGCCCTCACCTGTTTCGCCGCGGGGGCGATGGGCTCCGAACTCTCCGACGCCGACCTCTACCGCGAGCGGCGGCTGCACGGCGGTCTGGCCTATACGCCCGCGTCCCTGCGGCACGTCTTCGCCGGGCTGACCGAGATCGAACTGCGCCGGATGCGCGAGGAGCCGCCCGAGTCCCCGTACTTCGGGGAGGCCTTCCTGTGGGCCGGCCTGTTCCGCCGGGCTCAGCCCGCGAGGGACAGCGGAGACCCCGAGGTCTCCGGCGCCGAGGAGGTGGTGTCGCCCGCCGGCAGCGTTGTCGGCGGAAGGGGCGCCGGGAGGGTGGAGGCCTTGGACGGGTCGGGCACCGGTCCCTGACCGGAGTCGTCGTCGTGTCCGCTGCCCTGGTCGGGGCGGCCGCCGCCCGGCCTGGGCCAGTCGCCGTCGTGCCCGTCCTGGGAACCGCCGTGGCCCTCCTCGGCGTCGAGGACCTTCTCGCAGTAGCGCTTCAGGCGCCCGGCACCCTTGGCGGCCTCTTCGAGGGCCTGCTGCTTCTCGGCGTCCAGGGTCCCGGCCTCGTAGGCACGGCAGGCCTGGACCGCGCGCTGCCACCACTCCTTGGCGCCGGAGTCCGGGTGCCCGGGGCGGTCGCGTTCGGGCACCGGCCGGCTGGGCACGGGGGTCTTGCCGCCGCGTGCCTCGGCGTCCCCGCTCTCGGGCTCGTTGCCGGTGTTCCGCCGCGGGGTGTCCTCGGGGGTCGGCGAGGAGCCGCTCTCACTCTCCTCGGAGTCCGGGACCGCGGGGAACTCCGAGGAGAGCGGGACCTCCTGGTCCGGCTCGGGGGAGACGGTGGAGGCGGGCGAGGGGCGCGGGTCCTTGAAGGGCGAGGGCAGCACACCCGCCGAGCCCGCGACGGCGACCCCGCCGATCATGCACGCGGCCACCGCCGCCGCCATGCCCCAGCGCATCGGGCGGCCGATCCGTACCGCGCCCGCGCCGCCGCCGCGCCGTCCGTTCAGGACCTCGCGCGGGGCGAGCAGCGTGGTGGTGGAACCGTGGCCGTGGTGCACGGCGGAGGCGGCGGCGCCGTGTGCAATCGCGGCGCCCCGGGCCACCGGCGCCTGCCGGGCCTCGCGGAAGGCGGCCAGCGCGGCTTCCTCGCCGGGAAGTTCACCGCCCGCGCCGAGATCGGCGGGGGTGAGCGCGGACAAGGTCCTGGCCAGGCGTTCTGCCTGGGCACGCGCGTGATCGTCGACGTTGCCGAGCGCCTCTCCGCAGAGCAGGCGCTCCACGGCCTCGGGGCTCAGCCACTCGTACTGCTCGTCGGCCATCACATGTCCTTCTGCGTCCGCGTACGCGAATGCGTCACACCGGCGGACGTCACCGCAGTCGTGTGCGCCTCACGCTGCGGCGGTACGGCGTCGAGCATTCCGTTCTGCTCCGGATCGGAGCCGAGGAGTTCGGCGAGCCGCTTCAGGCCGCGGTGTGCGGCGGTGCGCACCGCACCCGGCCGCTTGCCGAGCGTGTCCGCCGCGCTCTTGGCGTCCAGGCCGACGACCACCCGGAGCACCACGGCCTCGGCCTGGTCCTGCGGCAGTTGCGCGATCAGCGACATGGTGGAACTGGTGGCGAGGGACTCCATCGCCTCGACGGCCGTGTCGGACTCGGCGGGCTTGCCGGTCAGTTCGGTCTCGTCGCCGCCGATGGCGGGCCTGCGCCCGCGCATCCGGATGTGGTCGAGGGCGCGGTTGCGCGCGATACGGGCGGCCCAGCCGCGGAAGCGGTCGGCGTCCCCGCTGAACCTGCCGAGGTCACGGGCGATCTGGAGCCAGGCCTCGGAGGTCACGTCCTCGGCGTCCGGCTCGCCGACCAGGGTCCGGACATAGCCGAGCAGCCGCGGATGCACAGCCCGGTACACAGTACGGAAGGCGGTTTCGTCTCCGTCCTGTGCCGCACGCACCGCGGCGGTCAGTTCCGCGTCGTCCCCCAGCACTCCCTCATCCTGCCCCAGTCGATGTTCACCCGCTGCGGATCGGGTCCTTTGCCCGGTTACCGATCATCCGAATCCGCCGCGCCGGCCGGTGCGAATCAGCACGCTACGGCGTCGAGCGGCACACGTCCACGCTTGATACAACGCGCAACTAACACGTGACCGAGTGGGGTGTGACAGAAAACGCAGCCCCGGCGCTGAGTGAAGTACGGGCCGCCGCGCGGCCCGTGCCGTGCGGCGGCCGGGGCCTCTCCTGTGGGGGGTGGCGGCCCTGGCCGTCCGCTGGCAGGGGCCCGCGGCGTTTCCCGACCGCCCCGCCCGCCTTCGACACCGGACGTTCACCTCCGGTCGGCGGGCCAGGGCATCGGCGCTCCCCCTCGCCCACGGGGCACCACTCACAGAGACCTCGGCTCCGGCGGCCGGGGCGAAGCCCGCCGAGCGCACCGGGTCCGCGTACAACTCCCGTGCGTCGAGCAGCAGTTCAGGGCCCGTGTGGCAGCCGGCCCACGCCGGAGGCACCCGAGGGCGGCCGGTCCACGGAGGCCCCGGGGAGAGTCGACCCGCGCCGGAAGCGGGTCATGCCCTCCCCCTACCGGAACCGGTCACGCTCTCCCCGTCCCGGAACCCGTCACGCTCTCCCCGTCCCCGAGCCGGTCACGCTCTCCCCGCGCCGGAACCGATCACACCCTCCCCCGCGCCCGCCGTGAGACCACCGCGCGCAGGACGCGGCGGCCCTCCGCCGAGACGTCGAGGGCCTGGCGCAGGCCGCCGGCGCCGCGGCCCGCGAGGAGTTCCAGGATGGTGGTCTGGCGGCGGAGTTCGGCGGCGACCAGGGGGGACATGTCCTCGGTGCGGCCCTCGCGGCGGGCGGCGACCGTGCGGGCGCCGTCGTCGAGGGCGTCCAGCTCCCGGTGTATCTGGAGCGCGGCGACCGAGCAGGCGTCGGCCCAGGCGCGCAGCGGACCGGCCGTCCGGGTCACGGGTACGGCGCCCAGCATGCGGTGGGCGAGGGTGACCGCACGGTCCTCCTGGGCGGGGGCGGCGTCCAGGGCCTCGCGCGCGTGGGCGGGGGCGGTGTCCAGGGCCTCGCGCGCGCGGGCGAGCGGCGCCTGCCAGTCGGCCTCCTCGGCGAGGCTGGCCCACAGCGGGCGCAGCACCTCGTCGTCGTCACCGAGCAGCGGCACACAGCGGTCGAGGCAGGCGAGTCCGCTCGCCGCCAGACCGCGGTCGTCCGCCTGGGCGAGGAGCTCCACCAGACTCATTGCGTACGCCTTTCCGTGCGCCGGCATCGACTCGTACTGCGTGCGCGCGCCGCCGAACGTCACTCTTCGGCCACCGTCCACCCGCCCGGGGACCGCGCCGAGAGGCCCGTTCCGGGGCCCGGACGCTCACCGCTCGACCACGCCGAGCAGGTCGAGGAAGCGGAAGAAGTGGGTCTCCGCGGAGGGCTCGGCGACCGCGGTCAGCGCTTCGAGCAGCGGCGCGGACGGCACCGTGAATCCGGCCTCGGCGGCCCAGGCCACGGCCCGGCGGGCGGCGTCGCCCGGTGGCAGGAAATAGTCCTCCAGGACCCGGGCGTCCTCGCCGAGGTGGGCGGCCATCGCGGCCGGGGCGAGGCAGGCGCTCCAGGCGCCGCTGCCGGGTGCGGCGGCCTCGACCACCACGCAGTCGCTGTCCAGGACGTAGCCGAACAGGGCGGGGGCGCCGGTCTCCCGGGCGAGCCGGTTCATGCTGCCGATACGGGGCGCCGCCTCACCCGCGGCCGGGCACTCCCAGACCTGCCAGTCGGCGGCGCGGTCCTCGAGCAGGGTGAGTTCGGGGCGTACCGCCCGCAGCGACGCGCAGTCCGCGAGCGGGCGCGGGCTGCGCCCCACCACGTAGTAGCCCCAGTAGCCCACGCCGTCCCCCGGTTCTCGACTGTGCTGGTGAGGGCTGAATACACCACAGACCCACGCGGTCGCGCCAGTGTCCGAAACCCCTCGGTGCGGGCCGGAGCCGCCGCACCGAGGGGTCGGGGCCTCAGTCCGCCTTGGCCGCGAGGGCCTTGAACTCCCCCCAGCTCAGCGGAGGTTCACCCGCGTCCCACAGTTTCTGGGCGACCGCGGCGAGCGGCAGGCGGATCCCGGCGGCGACCTGGTCCTGGGTCTGCGAGTCGGCCAGATCGCACCAGACCGCGAAGCTGCCGCCGAGGATCTGGGAGTCGTACTTCGCGGGCACCGCGCCGGTGCCGCGGATCACCCGGGGCGTCCACTCCTTGTAGATGCGCTCACCGGTCGGATAGACGAACTGGTTCGGCTGCCCGAGGACGTAGTAGAGGTACTCGTCGTTGTAGTTGAGCACCTTGCGCCCCTCCGCCAGGAACTCGGCGGGCTCGCGCTTCCCGGACTCCTTGCCGGTCCAGTAGGCGACCTGGAGGTCCTTCGCGGGGCGGACCGCACCGCCGGTGAAGAAGCCGTCGTTCCAGGCCCGCAGCTCCCGGCCGTCGCCGCGGACCGCCTTCGCCCGGTCGTTGAGCCAGCCGGTGGCGAGGTCCTGGACGCGGCCGTTGGGCCCGTACTTCTTGCGGGCCGCGGCGGCGAGTCCGGGGTAGGAGCCCTCCGGGTCGGCGGACATCAGGGCCAGGTACTCGTCGGCGCCGAGGTGCCAGTCGCTGCCCTTGAACAACTCGGCGTACTCCTTGAGGAGTTCGTCGACGAGCTTGCCCGCGGCCGGGTTCGCGATGTCGACGGTGCCCTGCACCGGGCTGCCCGAGCCGCTCCTGAGCTGGAGCTGCGGGTGCGCCTTGAGCACCGCGCCGAGGTGGCCGGGCGAGTCGATCTCGGGGACGACGGTGATGTGGCGGCTCGCGGCCAGCTTGATGATCCGGCGGACCTGCGCCTTGGTCAGATGCGGCTCGGAGACGACCTCCGGGTGCGAGTCGGAGGCGATCCGGAAGGCCTGGTCGTCGGAGAAGTGCAGGCCGAACTCGTTGAGCTTGAGGTCGCCCATCTCGCGGATCCGCTGCTCGATCCAGTCGGCGGTGAAGTTCTTGCGGGCGATGTCGAGCATGAAGCCGCGCCGCGGCTTGGCCGGGACGTCGTGCACCTCGCCCTCGGGGACGCCCCCGCCGGTGCGCACCAGCTGCTTGAGGGTGCGGGTGCCGTAGAAGACGCCGGTGTCGCGGCTGCCGGTGATCCGGACCCTGCCGCCCTCGGTCTTCAGGGTGTAGGCCTCGCCGCCGCCCTTGACGCCCTCGTCCAGGGCGAGTTCCACGTCGCCCGCCCCGGCGTCGCCGTCCGTGGCGCGGTCGAGCTTCAGTTCGGAGGCAAGCAGGGCGGCCTCGTCGTCCAGGGCGTCGTCCTCCGCCACCACCTTGGCGTCCTTGCCAGGCTTCCAGCCGGGCCCGCGGGCCGCCTCGAAGCCGCTGACCGCGGGGATCACCCGGGGCCGCTTCGAGAGGGCGTACGAGCGCTCGGGCGTCGGGGTGCCCGCGGCGGCGGTGTCCGCGCCGGAGGCCTCGCCGCCCCCGCGGTCGCCGTCCTCGTCGCCCGGCCACAGGGAGAAGACGAGGGCCACCGCGGTGGCGGCGACCAGGGCGACCAGGATCCAGAGCAGTTTCCTGCGGTCGCCGGGTCCGCGTGGGGAGGACCGGCCGTTCGCGGCATGACTCATGCGGCATCCATCCTGCTGTCGCCTCCGCCCGGCGTGCGGCCCGGTGCGGCCGTACGCGGTTTCCTGATCACTGCTGCGGCACCGGCGCCCGGCTCCTGCCTCACCCGGCACACCGCCCAGCCGAAACCTAAGGCCCGTATCTCAGACGCTTGCCGACAACGTCCACCACACGCGCCGAAACTCTCCCTTCCGGGTGAATTTCCTCTCCGTCCCGACCGACGGCGCGTCCGCGTGACTAGCGTGGGTGCCGTTCCTCGCATCCCCGTGCGGGTGCGCACGCACCCGTCCGTCCCGTACACCGAAGCGTCCTGTCCTCTCCCCGGCCGCATCCAGCGACCGGCCCGTGCCTTCCCCTGTCCCTGCCCGTCCCCTGTCCTGGAGCACACGCTGTACACGCCACGACTGCCCCGCGGCCGCGGCCCCGGGGCCATACCCGCCCAGGGGCCGGGCGACCCGTGGCCGCGCGGACTCCAGCGGTTCAACACCACGGCGTCCGAGGCCGCGGAGGGCGAGCTGCTCGCCTGCCTGGCCGACCTGCGCTGGGCGCGACGGCTCGCCCGGCACCGGCCCTACCCGGACCTGGCCGCGCTGCTCGCCGCCGCGGACGAGGCCACCTACGATCTCACCCCGGCGGACCTCACGGCCGCGCTCGCCAGGGAACCGCGGGCCGCCCTCCCGCCCCGCGGCAGCCACTCCGCCGCGCACACCGCGCTGACCGCCGCGCACGCCGCCTACGAACACCGCTTCGGCCATGTGTTCGTGCTCTGCCTCGACGGCTTCCCGCCCGAGGAGACGCTCGACCAGGTGCTGCACGGCATCCGCTCCCGGCTGGGCAACGACCCGGAGGAGGAGCGGGTGCTCGCCGCCGAGGAGCTGCGCCGCCTCGCCCGTGGCCGGATCACGCGCATGCTGAGCAGACATCACCGGGCCGAGGAATCGCAAGAATCTACGGATTCCGGGCATTCGGATAGCCCGTACGTGCAAGTTTGACGGCCACTTTGATCAGTTGAGCGGGCAAGGCACCAGGTTTCGGCCAGGGCCTCGCTACGATGACCGGGGCCGGTGGACCGTACCCGGCCGGGCCCGTCCGACCCTCGATGCCGGCGCGGCCCCGATCCCCGCTCCCGGAGGGTTCTTCCGTGCCGGCTGGAACGCTGTACCGCGGCCGGGAAGGAATGTGGTCCTGGGTGGCTCATCGAGTCACCGGCGTCCTCATCTTCTTCTTCCTGTTCGTCCATGTGCTGGACACCGCGCTGGTCCGTGTCTCGCCCGAGGCGTACGACGACGTCGTCGCCACCTACAAGACGCCGGTCGTCGCGCTGCTCGAATACGGCCTCGTCGCCGCGATCCTCTTCCACGCGCTCAACGGCCTGCGCATCATCGCCGTCGACTTCTGGTCCGAGGGCCCGCGCTACCAGAAGCAGATGCTGTGGTCCGCCGTCGGTATCTGGGTCGTGCTGATGGCCGGGGCGCTGTACCCGGTCCTCGGGCACGCCTTCCGCGAAGTCTTCGGGAGCTGAGGCGGATGTCCGACACCACCCTCGGCACGAGCGGAACCGGCTCCCCGGACGGCGCCTCGCTCTACGACCGGGACCATCCCGCGCCGATCATCGAGCCCCCGCGGCAGCGCACGGCGAAGAGCCCCGGCACCCGGGCCCGCGGCAACTTCGAGATGTACGGCTGGTTGTTCATGCGCCTGTCCGGCATCGTGCTGGTCGTCCTGGTCATCGGCCATCTGCTGATCCAGCTGGTGCTCGACGGCGGCGTCTCCAAGATCGGCTTCGCCTTCGTGGCGGGCCGCTGGGCCTCCCCGTGGTGGCAGGCCTGGGACCTCGGCATGCTGTGGCTCGCGATGCTGCACGGCACCAACGGCCTGCGCACCGTCGTCGACGACTACGCGGAGCGCCCCGGCACCCGCATGTGGCTCAAGGGCCTGCTCTACACCGCCACGGTGTTCACCATCCTGCTGGGCACGCTGGTGATCTTCACCTTCGACCCGAACATCCGCTAGGCGCCGGGGAAGAGGCAGCCAGACATGAAGATGCACACGTACGACACCGTGATCGTCGGCGCCGGTGGTGCGGGCATGCGCGCGGCCATCGAGGCGACCGGGCGCAGCCGGACCGCGGTGCTGACCAAGCTGTACCCGACCCGCTCCCACACGGGCGCCGCGCAGGGCGGCATGGCCGCCGCGCTGGCCAATGTGGAGGAGGACAACTGGGAGTGGCACACCTTCGACACCGTCAAGGGCGGTGACTACCTGGTCGACCAGGACGCCGCCGAGATCCTGGCGAAGGAGGCCATCGACGCCGTCCTCGACCTGGAGAAGATGGGCCTGCCCTTCAACCGGACCCCCGAGGGCACCATCGACCAGCGCCGCTTCGGCGGCCACTCGCGCAACCACGGCGAGGCCCCGGTCCGCCGGTCCTGCTACGCCGCGGACCGCACCGGGCACATGATCCTCCAGACGCTCTATCAGAACTGTGTGAAGCAGGGCGTGGAGTTCTTCAACGAGTTCTACGTACTGGACCAGTTGCTCACCGAGGTGGACGGCGTCCGGATGTCGGCGGGCGTGGTCGCCTACGAGCTGGCGACCGGCGAGATCCATGTCTTCCGGGCGAAGTCCGTCGTCTACGCCTCCGGCGGCACCGGCAAGTTCTTCAAGGTGACCTCCAACGCGCACACCCTCACCGGCGACGGTCAGGCGGCCTGCTACCGGCGCGGACTGCCGCTTGAGGACATGGAGTTCTTCCAGTTCCACCCGACCGGCATCTGGCGGATGGGCATCCTGCTCACGGAGGGCGCCCGCGGCGAGGGCGGCATCCTGCGCAACAAGGACGGCGAGCGCTTCATGGAGAAGTACGCCCCCGTCATGAAGGACCTCGCCTCCCGCGATGTCGTCTCGCGCTCCATCTACACCGAGATCCGCGAGGGCCGGGGCTGCGGACCCGAGGGCGACCACGTCTACCTCGACCTCACGCATCTGCCGCCGGAGCAACTGGACGCCAAACTCCCGGACATCACCGAGTTCGCGCGCACCTACCTGGGCATCGAGCCGTACACCGACCCGATCCCGATCCAGCCGACCGCGCACTACGCGATGGGCGGCATCCCGACCAATGTCGAGGGCGAGGTCCTGGCGGACAATCTGACCGTCGTCCCCGGCCTGTACGCGGCCGGGGAGGTCGCCTGCGTCTCGGTGCACGGCGCCAACCGGCTCGGCACCAACTCGCTGCTCGACATCAATGTCTTCGGTCGCCGCGCGGGCATCGCCGCCGCGGAGTACGCGGCCCGGCACGAACTCGTCGAACTCCCGGAGAATCCCGGGGAGTCGGTCGCCGCGCAGGTGGAGCGGCTGCTCTCGGCCACCGGCAGCGAGCGGGTCTCGGAGATCCGCAGGGAGCTGCAGGAGACCATGGACGCCAACGTCATGGTGTTCCGCACCGAGCAGACCATCAAGACGGCCGTCGCGAAGATCGCCGAGCTGCGCGAGCGCTATCTGCACGTCTCCGTGCAGGACAAGGGCAAGCGGTTCAACACCGACCTGCTGGAGGCGATCGAGCTGGGCAATCTGCTCGACCTCGCCGAGGTGATGGCGGTCTCGGCCCTGGCCCGCAAGGAGTCCCGCGGCGGCCACTACCGCGAGGACTTCCCGAACCGCGACGACGCCCACTTCATGCGCCACACCATGGCGTACCGCGAGGTCGGCGACGACGGCGCACAGACCGTCCGTCTCGACTACAAGCCGGTCGTCCAGACCCGCTACCAGCCGATGGAGCGTACGTACTGATGGCTACCCCGACCATGGACAAGGTGGAGGCCGAGGCGTCCGCCTCCCCGTACATCACGGTCACCTTCCGGATCCGGCGCTTCAACCCGGAGGTCTCGGCGGAGGCGAGCTGGGAGGACTTCCGCCTGGAGATCGACCCCAAGGAGCGGGTGCTCGACGGCCTGCACAAGATCAAGTGGGAGCTGGACGGCACCCTGACCTTCCGCCGCTCCTGCGCGCACGGCATCTGCGGCAGCGACGCCATGCGCATCAACGGCAAGAACCGGCTGGCCTGCAAGACCCTGATCAAGGACATCGGCCCGGAGAAGCCGATCACCGTCGAGCCCATCAAGGGGCTCGCGGTCCACAAGGACCTCATCGTGGACATGGAGCCCTTCTTCCAGTCCTACCGCGAGGTGATGCCCTTCCTGGTCACCAGCGGGAACGAGCCCACCCGCGAGCGCCTGCAGTCCGCGAAGGACCGGGAGCGCTTCGACGACACCACCAAGTGCATCCTGTGCGCCGCCTGCACCTCCTCCTGCCCGGTGTTCTGGAACGACGGTCAGTACTTCGGCCCGGCGGCGATCGTCAACGCGCACCGCTTCATCTTCGACTCGCGTGACGAGGCGGGCGATCAGCGCCTGGAGATCCTGGGCGGCCAGGACGGGGTGTGGCGTTGCCGCACGACCTTCAACTGCACGGACGCCTGCCCGCGCGGCATCGAGGTCACCAAGGCCATCCAGGAGGTCAAGCGCGCGCTGATCACCCGGCGCTTCTGACCCGCCCCGGCCTCCCGGTCTCCCCTGCTCCGGTACGCCCCGCCGTCCTTCCGGGTGGCGGGGCGTCCTCATGAGCGCTGCCCGCCCTCCGTCCCATCCGTGCCGTACAGCACTCCGTCGAGGAACTCCCGCTGCAGGTCCAGCCATTGAGCCGGGCGCTCGGCGAACGGCAGGTGCCCGGTGGGCAGTTCGACGGTCACGGCGCCGGGGATCCCCTCGGACAGCTGCCGCTGGTGGAAGGGGCTCACCAGGGCGTCCTCGGTGGTGGAGACGGCGAGCACCGGCACCCGCAGCCGCCCCAAGTCCTCGCGTACGTCGAGGGTTTCGAGGAGGGCGACCTGCTCGTCGGTGCCGGGCGGGACCGTGCGCGCGGCCTCTTCGAGGGCTGCCTCCACCGTCGCGCGGTCCATGCCGTCGGCGGTGGTGGAGCCGAGGCCGGACAGGAAGAGGTAGGCGGCGAGCCGGTCCCGCTCGGGCTCGGCGAGCAGTCGGCGCCAGAGCCGTGCGGCGAGCAGGAAGCGCGGGCTCGGACGGGCGAACCCGGCGGTCAGCACCAGCGCCCGCACCCGCCGCGGATGCCGGGCGGCGGCCCGGACGGCGAGGGCGGTGCCGAGCGAGTACCCGGAGACGGCGAAGCTCTCCAGTCCCTCTTCGACGGCGGTGGCCACCAAGTCGTCGGCCAGGGCGTCGAGTTCGAGGGGCCGCTCGGCGCGCGGGGTGCCGCCGGAGCCGGGCAGATCGGGCCCGACGACCCGGTACCGCTCGGCGAGCCCCTGGACCACCGGACCGAAGTTGGCCGCGAAACCACCGCCCGCCCCGTGCGCCAGCAGCAGCCCCGGCCCGCTGCCGAGCACGGTCCGGCTCAGCCCGGAGGGGCCGAGGTGCGCGGCGGGTACGGGAGCGGGGGCCGGCGCGGCAGCCGGGGAGGGCGGGGTCGTACGGGGCGAGGGCGCACCGGAGTGCGGCGGGTTCGTGGTCATGCCCGGACGCTAAGGTCTGACATCGGTGTGAGGGTCAAGCCCCCTCTCGCCCCTGGTCCCGGCCGCGGGCGACGCCGTACGGGGAGACGCACGCAAGACGCACGGGAACGCGGGGCGGAGACGGGGACGGACCCGCGGAGCGAGGGGAGAAGCCATGCGCATCGGAGACATGGTCCGGCGGACCGGAGTCAGCGAGCGGCTGCTGCGCTACTACGAGGACCAGGGCCTCCTCTCCCCCGCCCGGCGGCCCAGCGGCTACCGCGCGTACACGGAGGCCGATGTCGCGACGGTCGCCCGGATCCGGAGCCTGCTCGCGGCGGGCCTCGGCACGGCCACCATCGCCCGGGTGCTGCCCTGTGTCCGCGAGGAGGCCGAGGTCCTCGCCCCGACCTGCCCGGACCTGGTGGCCGAACTCCGGGTGGAACGGGACCGTATCGACCTGGCGATCGGCCAGCTGCTCACCTCCCGCGGGCTGCTCGACCAGGTGATCGCGGCCGGCCCGGCGGCACCCTCCACCGAGGAGCCCGAGGCGCCGTGCAGGGCACGGACGGCGCAGGCGATCTAGACGACAGGCGGCAGACGGCCGCGGGTCCGACCCCAGCCCGCTCCCCCTCCCCACAGACACCCACGGACCCGGTGTGCGCCCGCCGCACACCGGGTCCGCTCATGTCCCGCGCCGGAATCCCGCTGGCCCCAACTCCCGCACCCCGAACGGCAGGTGGCATGGCGCCGGTCACATCACCCCACCGCGACCCCCTCCCACTTGAACACGTTCAAAAACCGTCCTACAGTCCTGGCATACAGCTTTTTGAACACGTTCAAGAAGGGGTGGGGACATGGATCTCACAGTGGTCGCCTACATCGTCTATCTGCTGGTCAGCATCGGTCTGACCGTCTGGGTGGCGCGCACGCTCAGCCGGAACGGGCGGATCTTCCTCGCGGATGTCCTCAAGGGCAACGAGAAGCTCGCGGACGCGGTCAACCACCTGCTCGTGGTCGGCTTCTACCTGGTCAACCTCGGCTTCGTGGCGCTCTATCTGAACGCCGACGAGGAGATCACCAGCACCCGGGAGATCTTCGAGACGCTCTCGACCAAGCTCGGCGTCGTCCTGCTCGTCCTCGGTGTCCTGCACCTGGGCAACGTGTGGGTGCTCAACAAGATCCGCCGCCGGGGCGTCCTGGAGCGCGAGCAGCTGCCGCCCGTTCCGCCGCAGGGCTGGGTGGCGCCGGGGGCCCGGGCATGACCGCCCAGCCCTCCGGTGCGGACCGGGGCGCCGCGCGCGTCCCGGTCCGCGGGCTCACGGTCCTGTACGACCCGGACTGCTCGCTGTGCGCGCACCTGAGCCGCTGGCTGCGGCGGCAGCGGCAGCTCGTCCCGCTCGAACTGCTCCCGGCCGCCTCGCCGGAGGCCCGGCGCCGCTACCCGGGGCTCGACCACCGGGCGACCCTGGACGAGATCACCGTGGTCGGCGACAGCGGCCAGGTCTACACGGGGACCGCGGCCTGGGTGGTCGTGCTGTGGGCGCTGTCCGAGTACCGCGAACTGGCCCACCGGATGAGCAGCCCCACCGGCGCCCGGTTCGCCCGCGGCGCCGTCCTCGCCGCGGCCAAGTGGCGCGCCGCGCAGCTCCCGGCCAGGGCCCCGGTACGCGGCGGCCACCCCGGCAGCGGCTGGGGCGGCGGCGCCTACCGGCAGCAGGACGGCTGGACCTACCGGCCCGGCTCCGGCTGGACCATGGAGCCGCCCGGCGCCTGCGCCGGGGGCGAGTGCGGAACTCGTTAGGCTCGCTGCCGTGTCAACCGCGAACGAGTCACCGACGCCGGGCCCCGGCCGCCGCCCGTCCGGAACGCCGGAAGGGCAGGCCGGGTCGGAGAAGCCGGCCACCCCGGCCGAGCCCGTCAGGACGAAGAAGCCAAACAGGCCCGAGAAGCCGAGGCCCGAAAAGGCGGAGAAGGCCGAAAGAGCCGAGAAGACGGAGAGGGCCGAGAAGACGGAGAAGAGCGAGCAGACCCGGGCGCTCATCCTCCAGACGGCGATGGAGCTCTTCCAGGAGCGCGGCTACGACAAGACCACCATGCGGGCCATCGCCCAGGAGGCCGGGGTCTCGGTCGGCAACGCGTACTACTACTTCGCGGGCAAGGAGCACCTGATCCAGGGCTTCTACGACCGGATCGCCGCCGAACACCAGGAGCGGGTACGGCCGATCCTGGCCCGGGAGACCGATCTGGAGGCGCGTCTTTCGGGGGTGCTCCAGGCCTGGCTGGACATCGCCGAGCCGTACCACGAGTTCGCGGCGCAGTTCTTCAAGAACGCCGCCGACCCGGACAGTCCGCTCAGCCCCTTCTCCGCCGAGTCGGAGCACGCGCGGGAGGCCGCGATCGATGTGCACCGCGCGACGCTGGCCGGGGCCGAGGCGAAGGTGCCCGCCGAACTCGCGGTGATCCTGCCGGAGTTGATGTGGCTCTCGCAGATGGGCCTGGTGCTCTACTGGGTCTTCGACCGCTCCGAGGGCCACCGCCGCAGCCGCCGTCTCGCGGACCGCGGGGCCCGGCTGACCAGCCGGGGCGTGGCGCTGGCCCGCTTCCGGGTGCTGCGCCCGCTCGTACGCGAAGTGCACGAGCTCTTCACGGACTTCCTGCCGGGGATGACGCAGGCGGCACCGGCGGCGGAGAACTCCCCCGCAGCGGACGGGACTTCACCGCCGGACGGCGCGGCGAAGACGGAGCGGGCCGCGAAGACGGAACGCGCGGCGAAGGGGAAGAGGGTGCGGCGCGGGAAGCGCTAGCGGTGCCGGGGAGGAGGAGGCGGCGGGGGTGTACGGGCGCGTGCGGTCAAGTGGTGGCGTGCGTCCGCCGGTTGAGGACGACTCAGTTCAACTCCCGGCGCAGTACGGGCCGTTTGGGTGCCCGCCGGGCGACCTCCGCGAAGCCCTCCTGCGTCAGCAGGGAGACCAGGCCGTGGTAGGCGTCGTCCGCGCCGACCGGGCCGAGGGTGTCGTCCACCGGGTAGGCCTCGACCGTACGGGCGCCGCGTTCCCGGGCGAACTCGACGGCGGCGCGCACCAGTTGGCGGGCGACCCCGTGGCCGCGGTGCTCCCGGGCGACGTAGAGGCAGACCAGCGACCAGACCGGGCGGTCGTCCACCGGCTTGCTCACCGGGGAGCGGTCCAGGCGGCCGAACTCCTCACGCGGGGCGAGGGAGACCCAGCCGGCCGGAAGGCCCTCGCGGTAGACGAGGAGGCCTGGTTCGCGGCCCTCGTCGACCAGGGCGCGCAGCGCGAGGCGGTTGCCCTCGCCCCACCGGGTCCGGCGTTCTGCCGGGGTGAGCCGGAAGAACATGCACCAGCAGCCCTTCACGGCGCCGCGCCTGCCGAGGAGTTCCTCGACATCCGGCCAGCAGGCGGGGGTGGCGGGTACCGCGGCGGGGGTCTCGGTCATGCGGGCGATCCTGCCGGAAGCGGAAGCCGCTCGGGCCGAGGCGTGCCGGAGCCGGAACCCGGTGCCTCCGGCGGGAACCCGGGTGAGGGCAGGGGGCGTCCTGGTCTGCGTAACGGACCTGCCGAGCGCCGCGGCCCGGTGTCGGTGTTCTTCGATACCCTCGACCCACAGCCGCCGACGCCCGCGGGAGGCGACCGGCTGTTCGCAGAGAGCGGGGAACGATGAGCCAGCCCAACCCGTACCAGGACGGGAACTACCAGTGGGGACCCGCGCAGGGCCAGGGCGCCCCGGGCTACGGATACCCGGGCGGCGCCCCGGGCTACGGCTACCCGCAGGGCGGCGCCCTGGTGCCCGGACAGGGCGGCGGCGCGGTACCGCTGCTGTCGCTGGGGGACATCACGGTGCTGCAGGACCGTATCGTCACCCCCGCGGGTGAACTCCCGCTCAAGGGCGCGGTGTGGAACGCCACCGACATGTCGCGCACCGAGGAGAAGATCCCGACCCATGCCGTGGTGCTCGCGATCATCTTCTTCATCTTCTGCCTGCTCGGACTGCTCTTCCTCCTGATGAAGGAGAAGAAGACCACCGGCTTCATCCAGGTCTCGGTCACCAGCGGCGGCCGCCACCACACCACGATGATCCCGGCCCAGGGCCCGCAGACCATGCCCCAGGTGATGGCCCAGCTCAACTACGCCCGCTCGCTCAGCTCCTGAGCCCCGGCGCTCTCCGGTGCCGCCCGCGCCGGCGGTACGTCATGGGCGGGGCACGGGTGTTGACGCCCGGGGACGCGCCCGAGGGACTTCCGTACGGGCGGGTGCCGTGCGCGGCGGCGAGGCTGCCGGGACCGGGTGCCCGGGCCGCCGATAATGCCGGGCGGCGGTCCGGACCGGCCCGGGGCCGCCCCGTACGGAAGGAGAGCGGCATGTCGCACACCGAGGTGGTCCGCGCGGTCCTGGAGAGCTATCTCGCCCAGGACCGCGTACGCGCCGAGCAACTCATCGCCCCCGACTACGTGTTCACCAGCCCGCAGGACGACCACATCGACCGGGCGGCCTTCTTCGACCGCTGCTTCCCGACCGCCGACCGGTTCCGCTCCCAGCACATCCTCCGGCTGGTACCGGCCTCCGAGGACGAGGTCTTCCTGCTGTACGAGTACGAGCTGACCACCGGCGCCCGGCACCGCAATGTCGAGCTGAGCCGGGTGCGGGACGGCATGCTCACCCGGACCGAGGTGTTCTTCGGCGGCCGGGTGGGGTGAACCAGGCGGACGGCGTGCGCCGGGCAGACCTGGTGGGCCGGGTGAACCGGTACCGGTGGGCCGTCACGCCTGGCGGGAGGCCAGCTCCACCACGGTGATGTCCGAGGGGGCGCCGACGCGGGTCGGCGGGCCCCAGGCTCCGGCGCCCCGGGAGACGTAGAGCTGGGTGTCGCCGTACTCCTCCAGACCGGCGAGCGTGGGGTTGGCGAGCCCGGCGACGAGGTTGCCGGGGAAGAGCTGGCCGCCGTGGGTGTGGCCGGAGAGCTGGAGGTCGACGCCGTGGCGGACCGCGTCGTGGATCACCACCGGCTGGTGGGCGAGGAGGACCGCGGCGCGGGAGCGGTCCCGGTCGCCGAGCGCCTTGGTGAAGTCGGGGCCCTGGCCCTCGCTCTCGCCCTGGACGTCGTTGACCCCGGCCAGGTCGAAGGCGCCGATCTCGACCCGGGCGTTCTCCAGGGGGTGCAGGCCCAGTTCGCGTACCTCGCGGACCCACTGCTCGGCGCCGGAGAAGTACTCGTGGTTGCCGGTCACGAAGAAGGAGCCGTGGCGCGCCCGCAGCTTCCGCAGCGGGGCCGCCGCCGGGCCGAGGTCCTTCACGCTGCCGTCGACCAGGTCGCCGACGACCGCGATCAGGTCCGGCTGGGTGGAGTTGATGGTCTCCACCACCTTCTCGGCGAAGCCGCGGCCGAGGATCGGGCCCAGGTGGATGTCGCTGACCACCGCGATCCGGAAACCGTGCGCCGCCCGCGGCAGCTTCGCGAGCGGCACGGTCACCCGCTTGACCTTGGGCCCGCTCAGCACGCCGTACGTCCCGGCCCCGACCGTCGCGACGGCCGCGGCGGCGGCTGCCCCGCCGACGACTCGGGAGACGAAGAGGCGGCGGGTGGGGGTGGAGGTGGTGGGAGCGGATGGGGAGGGGGTGGGAGCGGGGGCCGGGTCCGGGGATTGCCGGTCCTCGGATCCGGGATCGTGGGATCCGGGGTCCTGGCCCGCACGGTCCTGGGAGCCGCGATCCTGGGATCGCGGATCCGAGGATTCCGGGTCCTGGGATTCCGGGTCCGTGGACTCATGATCCGAGGACCGACGCTCCTCGGCCCCCTGACCCTCGGCCCCCTGACCCTGGGATCCCCGATCCTGGGACCCCTGATCCAGGGACTCCCCTTCCCGGGACTCCCGCCCCCGGTCCCCCCACCGCCCCCGCATCAGCAGCGGCCGCACCAACTCCCCCACCAGGAGCGCCAGCAGCAGATACAGCGACAGGGCCAGCCACAGGAACCCCGGCCAGGCCAGCACCCGCTGGAGCCAGAAGGGTGCCCCGGCGCGTTCGGTGGCGAGGGCGGCGAACATGCAGAGCGGGCCCGCCACGATCAGCACCGTGCCCGCGCGGCGTACCGGCCCGGGCCCGCGGGTGGTGTCGCGGAACAGGCGGCGCCAGACGTACCAGTGCAGGGCGGCGAAGGCCGCGAGTACGGCGAGGAAGATCAGGACGAAGACGACCACCACGGTGCGTCGGCCTTCCGGTGCGTCGGTTGCTGAGGGGTCCGGCTGCTCCCCGGGGTGTCCGGTGTCCCTCGGCCGCGGTGCGGGGAGGGGTGCCGTCCGCGGAGATGCCGGGCGGGCGGGCCGGTCATGCCGTCTGTCGCAGGGCGCGCAGTCCGCGCAACCCGATGGCTCCGACAACCGTCCCCAGAACAAAGGAGACGACGGCGAGCGTCAGGTGCACCCAGAAGTACGCGGTGGGGTCGCCGTCGTCGAAAGCGAGCCCGCTGCCGTCCTTGACGAGATTCTTGACGAAAGTGATCCAGATGACCCAGCTCCACACCCCGAAGGCGAGCAGGAACCAGGAGACGGGTCGGCTGAGCTTCATGCGCCCAGTATCGCTTTCGGCCCGGCCGGGCCCGGCGGCGGGTCCGCACCCCGGGCGCGAGGCGGCCGCGCCCGGCACCGGCCGGGGTGCCGGCGGCCGGAAGTCGACCGAAGGGCGGACCTCGCCGGGCGCGTCGCGCCGGGGGCCCTGTACGTTCTCGACCGTGCCTGTCTCGAAAAAGACCGCCTTCCTGGTCGCTTCCGCCTCCTTGCTCTGCCTGTCGCTCACCGCGCCCGCCCTGGCCGACGACAAGCCCAAGGACCCCTCCCCCCGTCCCACGGCGCCGATGTCCAAGCTCGGCGGCGAGCTGCTCGGCAAGCCCGGCACCCAGGTGCGCCTCGCGGGCGGGGCCCCGGTGCTGCCGAAGAAGCTGACCGGGCGCTCCTGGCTGGTCGCGGACGCCGAGTCGGGCGAGGTGCTCGCCGCGCACAACGCGCACTGGCGGCTGCCGCCCGCGAGCACCCTGAAGATGCTCTTCGCGGACACCGTGCTGCCGAAGTTCCCGAAGACCACGACCCACAAGGTCGCGGCGGCGGACCTCGCGGGCATGGGCGCCGGGTCGAGCCTGGTCGGCGTGAAGGAGGACCAGACGTACAGCGTGCACGACCTGTGGCTCGGGGTCTTCCTGCGCTCCGGGAACGACGCGGTGCATGTGCTCTCCGCGATGAACGGCGGCAAGAAGCAGACGGTCCGGGACATGCAGGAGCACGCCGAGGAGCTCCAGGCCCTGGACACCCATGTGGTCAGCCCGGACGGCTACGACGAGCCGGGCCAGGTCTCCTCCGCGTACGACCTCACCCTCTTCGCGCGGTCGGGGCTGCAGAAGAAGGACTTCCGGGAGTACGCGGCGACAGCCCGGGCGAAGTTCCCCGGGGAGGCGAAGAAGGGCAAGAAGCGCCCGACCTTCGAGATACAGAACACCAACCGCCTGCTGACCGGCGACTACGACCTGGACGCCTACCGCG
The DNA here is from genome assembly GCF_012273655.1 of Streptomyces physcomitrii. GTDB lineage: Bacteria > Actinomycetota > Actinomycetes > Streptomycetales > Streptomycetaceae > Streptomyces > Streptomyces physcomitrii. The sequence goes on from NZ_JAAWWP010000002.1 coordinate 290,685, forward strand.
GCATCGCGGGCGTGAAGAACGGCAACACCACCAACGCGGGCGCGACCTTCACCGGGGTCGCCGAGCGCGACGGCCGGGTGCTGCTCGTCACCGTGATGAACCCCTCCGCCAAGGAGCACGACGCGGTCTACAAGGAGACCGCGAAGCTCCTGGACTGGGGTTTCGCGGCCTCCGGCAAGACCGAGCCGGTGGGCAATCTGGTGCGCCCGAAGAGCGAGTCCGGTGAGGAGGGCGCCGCGGGCGGCAGCGGCGGCAAGGACGGCGGTGCCTCGGGCGGCGACGACACCGAGGTGCAGAAGGCGGACTCGGCCTCCTCCGGCGGGGTCGGCACCGCGCTCGGCATCGCCGGTGGTGTCCTGGTCCTCCTCGCCGCGGCCGCCTTCCTGGTCAACCGCCGCTGGCCGCTCCCCGACCTGGTCCGCCGCCGTCCTCGTCCCTGACCCCGGCGCCGTCCGCGTCCCCGGCCGCCGCGCCCCCGGCGCCCGCGTCACGGGCCTCGCCCGCGGCCGGATCGCCACCGGCGCCCGGACTGCCACCGACCGGACTGCCACCGCCGCCGTACGCCTCACCGGGTGCGGCGGCGGTGCCGGTGCCGGAGGTGTCGGTCCCGGTGACCGCGGTGGCGCCCCCCGCCGCCGCGCCCTCCTCGGGTCCCGCCACCGGGCCGGGCTCGTCCCACTTCACGCGGTCCGCCTCGGCCTCCGGGGAGGTGGCCGTCCAGGCGGCGCAGAAGAGCAGCAGCTTGGCGGTGAAGTTGATCCACAGCAGCAGGGCGACCGGGACGCCGAAGGTGCCGTACATGCTCTTGCCCGCGACGCCGCTGATGTAGCCGCCGAGCAGCAGCTTGAGCAGTTCGAAGCCGAGGGCGCCGATGAGGGCGGCGACGACCAGCGGGCGGCGGTGCGGTTCGGCGCCGGGCAGCAGGGTCAGTACGTAGAGCAGGATCAGGAAGTCGGCGAGGACGGCGACCGCGAAGGCGGCGAGCTGGAGCAGCACCCCGCCGAACCCGCCCTCCTCGATGCCGAGTTGGCGGCTGGTCCAGCCGACGGTGATCGAGGCGAGGGTGGAGACGACCATGGAGGCGAGGCCCGCGCCGCCGAGCCCGGCGAGGATGCCCGCGTCCTTGGCCTTGCGCAGGACGGGGTTCTCCTCGGGCTCCGGCAGCTCCCAGACCGCGCGCAGGCACTCGCGCATCGAGCCGACCCAGCCGATGCCGGTGAAGAGCAGCAGGGCGCCGGCGATCAGGCCGACGGTGCCGGCGTTGTCGACCAGGGCGCTGATGTCGAGTTCGTCGGAGATGCCGGGGACCTGTTCGGCCAGCTTGTCCTGGAGGTCCTGGCGGCGGCTGTCGCTGAGGGTGGCGGCGGCGACCGCGGCGCCCAGGGTGAGCAGCGGGAAGAGCGCCAGGAAGCTGATGAAGGTCATCGCCGCGGCGAGTTGGGACCACTTCACCTCGTCGAGGCGCTCGTAGGCGCGCCAGGGATGCGTCCGCATCAGGCGGGTGAAGCCCGGCCCCACCACAGGTAGGTTTTTCAGCCAGTCCATGATCTGCGTCTGCCCCCGTCACGTGGTCTCTACCGCTTACGGAGCCGGATTCCCCGGCGGAAACTGTTCCCTCTGCCGCCTGTTGCCGGAGCCCGGCGGGCTTGCCCGGTCCGCGACAGACGGAACTTCTCACTCGTATCGCCTATTTCACAGCATCTCGGTTGCGGCTTTGACAATAGTCCGCAATCCCGGCGATACCGTCCCTGCATGGCTCCTGAGTCCGCTGCACCCGCCCGTCCCGCCGCCCCGGCCCCCGCCGACTGGCCGGTCCCGGTCACCGGCTGGGGCCGCACCTCCGCCAGCTCCGCCCGCCTGCTGCGCCCGCGTTCGTACGAGGACGCGGCGGAGACGGTACGGGGCTGGGCGCTGCCCGGTGCGCGCGGCGGCATCCCGCGCGGGCTCGGCCGGGCGCACGGGGACGCGGCGCAGAGCGCGGGCGGCGCCGTGCTCGACATGACCGCGCTGAACCGCGTCCATGTCATCGACGTGGCCACCGGCACCCTGCTCACCGACGCGGGCGTCAGCCTCGCCCGGCTCGCCGAAGTGCTGCTGCCGCACGGCTGGTTCCTGCCGGTGAGCCCGGGCAGCGGGCAGGTGACGGTGGGCGGGGCGATCGGCGCGGACGTGCACGGGCTCGGCCACCGCGCGGCGGGCTCCTTCGCCCGGCACCTGCTCTCCCTCGAACTCCTCACCGCGGACGGCGAGGTGCGCACCGTCCCGCGCGGCACTCCCCTCTTCGACGCCACCACCGGCGGACTCGGCCTGACCGGGGCGGTGCTCACCGCCACCCTGCGCCTGCTGCGGGTGGAGACCTCCCTGCTGACGGTGGAGACCGAACGTGCCCCGGATCTCGACGACTTGCTGCACCGGATGAGCACCTCCGCACCGCCCCGCCGGTACGAGGCCGCCTGGATCGACCTGCTCGCCCGCGGCCGCTCCACCGGACGCGCCGCGCTGCTCCGCGCCGACCACCTGCCCGCCCGGGAGCTGCCCTCCCGGGCCCGGCGCGCCGCGGCGGCCCTCGGCCCCGGTCAAGGCCCGTATCCGCCGCGGCAGTTGGCGCCGGGCCCGCTCGGACTGCGGGCGACCGGCGCCTGGCAGGGCCTGCGGCTGCGCACCCTGCCCCGCACCGGTACCCGCCGCCTGTGCGAACTGGACGCCTTCTTCCACCCCCGCGAGGCACCCCGGCCCCGCCACCGCGGAGGCCTGATCCGCTACGAGTGCCTGCTGCCGTACGAGGCGCAGGGGACCCTGGAGCGACTGGTAAGGAGGCTGGCCCGGCGCGGCTGCCCGGCACCGCTCGCCCTGCTCCGCCGCTTCGGCGAGGGCGACCCGGGCTGGCTGTCCTTCGCGGCGCCCGGCTGGTCGCTCTGCCTGGACCTGCCCGCGCGGCTGCCCGGGCTCGGCGCCTTCCTGGACCGGCTGGACGAGGAGGTCGCGGCGGCGGGCGGCCGGGTCCGGCTCGCCGAGGACGCCCGGCTGCGGCCCGATCTCCTTGCCGCGATGTACCCGCGTCTGACCGAGTTCCGCGAGCTGCGCCGCACCCTCGACCCGCGCGGCCTGTTCGCCTCCGACCTCTCCCGGCGCCTGGATCTGTAGGCCCCTGTCGTCATCCAACCGCCCACCCCCGCACAGGAGTTGCCCATGAAGGACGCCTTCGGAGCCCCGCAGTCCCTGCTCGTCCTCGGCGCCACCTCCGAGATCGCGCTCGCCACCGCCCGGCGCCTGGTGGCCCGCCGCACCCGTACCGTCTGGCTGGCCGGGCGGCCCTCCCCGGAGCGGGAGTCGGCCGCCGGGTGGCTGCGCGCGCTCGGCGCCGCCGTGCACACCGTGGACTTCGACGCGCTGGACACCGCCGCCCACGAGGAGTGCCTCGGCAAGGTCTTCGCCGAGGGCGACATCGACATGGTGCTGCTCGCCTTCGGCGTCCTCGGCGACCAGGCGCACGACGAGAGCGACCCGGGCGCGGCGGTCCGGGTGGCGCAGACCAACTACACCGGCGCCGTCTCCGCGGGCCTGATCTGCGCCCAGGCGCTCCAGGAGCAGGGCCAGGGCTCCCTGGTGGTGCTCTCCTCGGTGGCCGCGGAGCGCGCCCGCCGCACCGACTTCATCTACGGCTCCAGCAAGGCCGGTCTCGACACCTTCGCCCAGGGCCTCGGCGACGCCCTGCACGGCACCGGGGTGCACGTGATGGTGGTCCGCCCGGGCTTCGTCCGCTCCCGGATGACCGAGGGCCGCGAGGAGCAGCCACTGGCCGCCACCCCGGAAGAGGTCGCCGTCGCCATCGAGTCAGGCCTGCGCCGCCGGGCCCAGACGGTCTGGGTGCCGGGCGCGCTGCGGGTGGTGATGTCGGCGGTGCGGCATCTGCCGCGGGGGGTGTTCCGGCGGCTGCCGATGTGAGGGGTCTGCCACGCTGAGCGACGCCCCGATCCCGGTGTCGGCGGCGGCCCCGAGGCCAGCCTCAGCAGCAAATCGAGGCCAGGACCGGCAGCGGCCCCGGGCGCGGGCTCACCGGCGGCTGGGGGTGCCCTGGCTGGCCGGGTGGGTGGCCTGCGGGGGGACCGTGAGGGGGCCGAAGGGGAAGTCGCGCAGGCGGCGCCAGACGGCGTCGGCGCCCTGTTCGTAGAGCGCGAAGCCGTGGCAGGTCCAGGCGGCCTCGTACTCGGCCAGTTCCGCGTAGGCGCGGTCCATGGCGGCCTCGTCGATGCCGTGCGCCACGGTGACGTGCGGGTGGTACGGGAACTGCAGCTCGCGGGCGACCGGGCCCTCGGGGTCGCGCAGCTCCTGCTGGAGCCAGGTGCAGGCGGAGCCGCCCTCGGCGACCCGGACGTAGACCACCGGGGAGAGCGGGCGGAAGGTGCCGGTGCCGGCGAGGCGCATCGGGAAGGCCCGGCCCTGGGCCGCGACCTCGGCGAGGTGCTTCTCGATCGCCGGGACCGTGGCGCCGTCCACCTCGGTCGGCGGGATGAGCGTGACGTGGGTGGGAATGCCGTGTGCCGCGCGGTCGCCGAAGCCCGCACGCCGCTCCTGGAGCAGGCTGCCGTGAGGCTCCGGGACCGCGATCGAGACGCCGATCGTTACGGTCCCCACGTCGTCTCCCGTCGGGTAGGTGGGATGGGGTGGCTGGGAAGAGCTCTTGTGTTGTCGCGCCGTGGTCCTGCCCGGCGTCCCGCGCCGGTCCTGCCGGTCCGCGCCCCCGCACGGTGGCGGTGGCCCGGCCCTCCTGCGCGGTGGCCGCCCGGCCTGGGCCGGGGGCCGCCTCCTGTCGCTTGTGTCGCCTTTCGTGGCGCCTGGGGCGGCCCTACGACTGTACGACGCTTTTGGGTCAGTGCTTAGCGGGAAGCAGGCCGACCTTCTCGTAGGCCTGGGCGAGGGTCTCGGCGGCGACGGCCCGCGCCTTCTCGGCACCCTTGGCGAGCAGGGAGTCGAGGGTCTCCGGGTCGTCCATGTACTGCTGGGTGCGCTCCCGGAAGGGTGTGACGAATTCGACCATCACCTCGGCCAGGTCCGTCTTCAGCGCACCGTAGCCCTTGCCCTCGTACTTCTGCTCCAGTTCCGGGATTCCGGCACCCGTGAGGGTGGCGTAGATGGTGAGGAGGTTGCTGACCCCGGGCTTCTTCTCGGCGTCGTAGCGGATCACGGTGTCGGTGTCGGTGACCGCGCTCTTGACCTTCTTCGCGGTGGTCTTCGGCTCGTCGAGGAGGTTGATGAGCCCCTTCGGCGTGGACGCCGACTTGCTCATCTTGATCGCCGGGTCCTGGAGGTCGTAGATCTTCGCCGTCTCCTTCAGGATGTACGGCGCGGGCAGCGTGAAGGTCTGCCCGAAGCGGCCGTTGAAGCGCTCGGCGAGGTCGCGGGTCAGCTCGATGTGCTGGCGCTGGTCCTCGCCGACCGGCACCTGGTCGGCCTGGTAGAGCAGGATGTCGGCGACCTGGAGGATCGGGTACGTGAACAGGCCGACGGTGGCCCGCTCGGCGCCCTGCTTGGCCGCCTTGTCCTTGAACTGCGTCATCCGGGAGGCCTCGCCGAAGCCGGTCAGGCAGTTCATGATCCAGCCGAGCTGCGCGTGCTCGGGCACATGGCTCTGCACGAAGAGGGTGCAGCGCTCCGGGTCGACCCCGGCGGCGAGCAGCTGGGCGGCGGCGAAGCGGGTGTTCGCCTTCAGCTCGGCCGGGTCCTGCGGCACCGTGATCGCGTGCAGGTCGACGACCATGTAGAAGGCGTCGTGGCTCTCCTGGAGCGCCACCCACTGGCGCACCGCGCCGAGGTAGTTGCCGAGGTGGAACGAGCCCGAGGTGGGCTGGATCCCGGAGAGCACGCGGGGCTTGTTCGAGGCCATGGGCCCATTCTCTCAGGTGTCCGCGACAGCCGGGAAACGGATCACCGACAGTTCGGAACGCGTGCCGGTCTCCGCGCCGGTCGACGGTGCGGCAGAGGGGTGCGGCAGAGGGGCGTGCGCCGGACTGTCCGGAGAGCCGGGTACCGGTGGCGTCCCGCCCGGTGTGCGGAGTCGATGAGCCCCCGGTGTGCGGGGTCGATCAGCTATACCTGGGCCGGATCAGGCCGGTGGCCGTACGAGGCCGGACGAGGAAGGGGACAGCGCCGCCGACGGACAGCATGATGGCCTTCCGGACGCAGACCGTGGAGGGCACCGATGGCAGGGCGAGAGTTGTCCCGAGCGGAGTTCGTAAAGCGTCGGCGCGCCTCCCGCTTCGTCGGGCGGCAGGGGGAGCTGAGAGTTTTCCAGGCGAACCTGGAAGGCGGCACCGGTGCCGCTGACTACCAGGTCCTGTTCCATGTGCGCGGGATCGCGGGGGTCGGCAAGACCTCGTTGACGCGGCAGTGGGACAGCCTGGCTCGTGATCAGTTCGCGGCGGTGACCGCGTGGGTCGACGAAGAAGTGCACAGTGCCGTGGAGGCCATGACCGCGATCAGCGAGCAACTCGGCCGACAGGGCTGGGCGTTGAAGGGCCTGGACAAGCAGCTCGCGACCTACCGGCAACGTCGGCACGAGGCGGAGCTGGAGGCGGCAAGCCTGTCGGCAACCGGAGCAGAGGGCCAGGAACCGTCGGCGTCCGCCTCCAGCACCGTGATCACGCAGTTGGGCTTGGCGGGCTTGAGCACGGTGCCGGGACTGGGGTCGTTCACAGGAGCGTTCGACGCCAAGGAGATGGCGCAGGCGACCGATCGGCTGCGCGTGGCACTCCGCTCGCGTTTCCGCAGCCACGAGGATGCGGAACTGGTGCTGGCGCCGCTGCGCGTGCTGACTCCCTTATTCGTCCGGGAGCTGGCCGAGGTCGCGCGGCGCACTCCGTGGGTGGTGCTGTTCTTCGACACCTACGAGCAGACCGGACCGATGCTGGACGGTTGGCTGAGCGGTTTGCTGATCGAGAACGAGTACGGCGAACTGCCGCTGAACGTGGTCGTCGTGCTGTCCGGGCAGAGCGTTCTGGAAGCCCGCCACTGGGCGGACTGCCTGGACATGATCGCTTCGGTGCCGCTGGAGATCTTCAGCGAGGACGAAGCCCGGCAACTGCTGGCGCGCAAGGGCATCACCCAGAGCCGACTGGTGGAGATGATCCTGGAGCTGTCCGGGCGCCTGCCGGTTCTGGTCGACACCCTCGCGCAGGCCCCGCCCGGCGACCCCGAAGAGATCGGCGACCCCGCCGACACCGCCGTCGAGCGCTTCCTGAAATGGATCCCCGACACCGCCAGACGAACCATGGTCCTGGCCTGTGCCCTGCCCCTGCATCTGAACGAGGACATCCACCGCACCGCTGTCGGCGCATCCGGACCCGAGGGGTACGCGTGGCTGCGTGGCCTGCCTTTCGTCACCGGGCACGCCGGCCGCTCTCGCTACCACCAAGTCGTGCGCACCCAGATGCTCCGTGTCCAGCGCGCCCTCTCCCCCACCCAGTGGGCCGAGGACCACACACGCCTCGCCCAGGCCTTCGGACAATGGCGCGAAGCCCTGGAGACCAGCCTTTCGGCAGAGGACCACTGGGACGACCCGAACTGGCGTGATCTCCGCCTCAACCAGACCTACCACCAGTTGTGCGCGCACCCGCGTACTGCCCTGCCGGACGCACTCCACGAGATCACCCAGGCATGCGATCACGGGACAGCGGCCCTGAGCCGCTGGGCTCAGACACTCGTCCAGGCCGGTGGCGACATCGACTCCCGCGATCTCTCCCAGCTGGGTCAGAAGCTTCAGGACCTCACCGGCGAATCCGCCGGTGTCATCCCCGCCCTGACATTGATCCTCACCGGATCAGGCGCCACCACTGCCACCCGAGCACTCGCCCACAGCATCCGAGGCCGAGAACACCGCGAAGCCGAAGACTACGAAGCCGCCCTCACCGACTACAACACCGCCCTTCACCACGACCCGAACCTCGCGAGGGCTCACTCAGGCCGTGGAGTGACGCATCTGCTGATGAATCGCTTAGCGGAAGCCCGCAACGACCTCGACCGCTCCGTCGAGTTGGACCCGGACGACACGTGGGCCGTCCTGATGCTCAGTTTGATCTACCGGATCACCGGGCGGGGTTCAGAGGCCCTCGCAGATCTGAACCGTGTCATCGAGCGCGAACCTGACTACGCCTTCGCCATCGCCAGCCGCGGCCAGACCTACCGGCTGATGGAACGCTACGACGACGCACTCACCGACCTCAACCGCGCCATCGAACTCGACCCCGGCGAAGCCTGGACCATCACCGACCGCGCTGAGACCTACCGGCTGACGGGGCACTACGACGACGCACTCACCGACTTCGACCGCGCCATCGAACTCGACCCCGACTACGCCTTCGCCATCGGCAGCCGCGGCCAGACCTACCAGCTGACGGGGCACTACGACAACGCACTCACCGACCTCAACCGCGCCATCGAACTCGACCCCGACACTGCCTGGACCATCGCCAGCCGCGGTGAGACCTACCGGCTGACGGGACGCTACGACGACGCACTCACCGACTTCGACCGCGCCATCGAACTCGACCCCGACTACGCCTTCGCCATCGGCAGCCGCGGCCAGACCTACCGGCTGACGGGGCACTACGACAACGCACTCACCGACCTCAACCGCGCCATCGAACTCGACCCCGACACTGCCTGGACCATCGCCGCCCGCGGTGAGACCTACCGGCTGACGGGGCACTACGACAACGCACTCACCGACTTCGACCACGCCATCGAACTCAACCCCGACGACGCCTTCGCCATCGCCAGCCGCGGCCAGACCTACCAGCTGACGGGGCACTACGACAACGCACTCACCGACCTCAACCGCGCCATCGAACTCAACCCCGACTACCTCTTCGCCATCGGTAGCCGCGGTGAGACCTACCGGCTGATGGGACACTACGACGACGCACTCACCGACTTCGACCGCGCCATCGAACTCGACCCCGACTACGCCTTCGCCATCGCCAGCCGCGGCCAGACCTACCGGCTGACGGGGCACTACGACAACGCACTCACCGACCTCAACCGCGCCATCGAACTCGACCCCGACGAAGCCTGGACCATCGCCGCCCGCGGTGAGACCTACCGGCTGACGGGGCACTACGACAACGCACTCACCGACTTCGACCGCGCCATCGAACTCAACCCCGACTACGCCTTCGCCATCGCCAGCCGCGGCCAGACCTACCAGCTGACGGGGCACTACGACAACGCACTCACCGACCTCAACCGCGCCATCGAACTCAACCCCGACTACCTCTTCGCCATCGCCAGCCGCGGCCAGACCTACCAGCTGACGGGGCACTACGACAACGCACTCACCGACCTCAACCGCGCCATCGAACTCAACCCCGACTACCTCTTCGCCATCGCCAGCCGCGGCCAGACCTACCAGCTGATGGGACGCTACGACGACGCACTCACCGACTTCGACCGCGCCATCGAACTCGACCCCGACTACGCCTTCGCCATCGCCAGCCGCGGCCAGACCTACCGGCTGACGGGGCACTACGACAACGCACTCACCGACCTCAACCGCGCCATCGAACTCGACCCCGACGAAGCCTGGACCATCGCCGCCCGCGGTGAGACCTACCGGCTGACGGGGCACTACGACAACGCACTCACCGACTTCGACCGCGCCATCGAACTCAACCCCGACTACCTCTTCGCCATCGCCAGCCGCGGTGAGACCTACCAGCTGATGGGACGCTACGACAACGCACTCACCGACTTCGACCGCGCCATCGAACTCAACCCCGACGACGCCTTCGCCATCGCCATCCGCGGCCACACCTACCGGCTGATGGGACGCTACGACAACGCACTCACCGACCTCAACCACGCCATCGAACTCGACCCCGACGACGCCTTCGCCATCGCCATCCGCGGTGAGACCTACCAGCGGATGGAACGCTACGACGACGCACTCACCGACTTCGACCGCGCCATCGAACTCGACCCCGACGACGCCTTCGTCATCGCCATCCGCGGCCACACCTACCGGCTGATGGGACGCTACGACGACGCACTCACCGACCTCAACCACGCCATCGAACTCGACCCCGACGACGCATTCGCCATCGCCATCCGCGGCCACACCTACCAGCGGACGGGACGCTACGACGACGCACTCACCGACCTCAACCACGCCATCGAACTCAACCCCGACACCGCCTGGACCATCGACAGCCGCGGCCAGACCTACCGGCTGATGGGACGCTACGACGACGCACTCACCGACTTCGACCGCGCCATCGAGCTGGATGGGGAGAACGGCTGGGCTGTTCTGGAAAGTGCTGTGGTTCTGCGGCTTCAAGGGCTGCCGGAAGGGGATGCCCGGTGGCAGCGTGCCGTGGAACTCTTCGCGGCCGCCGCGGCGGAAGAGGGCGCGGGCGCGAGGTCGGCAGGGAATCTGTTGGTGGGTCTGTGCGGTCTCCCTGACTGGGGTCGCGCTCAAGAGCAGTTGGAAGCGCTTCTGCGTGCCGCTCCGCACAGGTACGCCATCGAGGAAGTGCTCCGCGACTTGGCAGACCTTCGGAGCGCGCTTCCTGTGGAGGCCGGACAACTCGACCCCCTTGTGCATCGTCTGCGAGAGGCCTTGGAACAGACGACTCAGGATTCTGAGCAGGAGACCTGATCCGCTGAGCCCCCGGCCCCGGACCTCACCCCACCGCCCGGCACAGGGCCTGGAGTGCCCCCTGCCAGGCGTGGTCCGGTGGGGTGCCGTAGCCGACGACGAGGGCGTCCGGGGTCTCGCCGGTTGCCGCCGGGTGGCGGTAGGCGCGCAGGCCGGAGACGGCGAGTCCGTGCCAGGCGGCGGAGCGGAGCACCGACTGCTCGGTGCCCGGCGGGAGTTCGAGCACCGCGTGCAGTCCGGCGGCGATCCCGCGGGGCCGCACCCGGGGCGCGTGCGCGGCGAGGGCGGCGACGAGCTGGTCGCGGCGGCGCCGGTAGCGCAGCCGCATCGCGCGCACCTGGCGGTCGTAGGCGCCGGAGTCGAGGAACTCCGCGAGGGTGAGCTGGTCCGGTGTCCCGCAGGCCCAGTCGCGGGTGCCCCGGGCGGCGGCGACCGCGTCGGCGAGCGGGCGGGGCAGCACCATCCAGCCGAGCCGGAGCCCGGGGGCGAGGGATTTGCTGACGGTGCCGAGGTAGACGACGCGTTCGGGGTCGAGGCCCTGGAGGGCGCCGACGGGCTGGCGGTCGTAGCGGAACTCCCCGTCGTAGTCGTCCTCCAGGATCAGCCCGCCGGTGCGGCGGGCCCAGTCGAGGACGGCGGCCCGGCGGTCGGGGCTGAGCGGGTCGCCCATCGGGAACTGGTGGGCGGTGGTCAGCAGGGCCGCGCCCGGGTTCCGTTCGTCGAGCGGGCCGGGGTCCGTGCCGAGCCGGTCGAAGGGGAGCGGGCGGGTGGCCAGTCCGCCGCGTTCCAGGATCCGCCGGTGGTCGGCGACCCCGTAGGACTCGGTCGCCACCTCGCGTACGCCACGGGCCCGCAGCACCTCGTCGAGGAGGACCAGGGCGTGCGCGAACCCGGCGCAGATGACGAGGCGTTCGGGGTCGGCGTGCACCCCGCGCGCCCGGGGCAGATAGGCGGCGAGCGCGGCGCGCAGCTCGGGCCTGCCGCGCGGGTCGGAGTAGCCGAAGGCCTCGTTGGGGGCGTGGGTGAGGGCCTTGCGGGCGGCCTTGAGCCAGGCGGTGCGCGGGAAGGCGGCCAGATCGGGGAAGCCGGGGCGCAGGTCGTGCACCGGCCCGGCCGGGGCGGTGGGCAGCGCGGGCGCGGCCTCGGGCCTCGGCACCGCGCGGGCGGCGACCCGGGTGCCGGAGCCCTGGCGGGCGGTGAGCCAGCCCTCGGCGACCAGATCGGCGTAGGCCTCGGCGACGGTGTTGCGGGCGATGCCCAGGTCGGCGGCGAGGCCGCGGGAGGAGGGCAGCCGGGTGCCGGGGGCGAGCCGGCCGCCGCGTACCGCCTCGCGCAGGGTGTGGGTGAGCCCGGCGCGCAGGCCCGGTCCGGAGGGTTCCAGATGCAGGTCCACGCCGAGAGTGGCCCAGGATTTAGCCATGGAAGTGGACCATACCGCCGGGTCACCGACGATTTAGCGTAAAGGGCATGACCACCGAGAACGACACCGCGAAGACCCCCGCCCGTACCGCCCGCAAGACCACCGACGCCCGCTTCTCGGCCGAGCAGCCGACCCGCCTGGACTGGACGAAGCTGCGGCCCGACGTCTACAAGGCCCTGGCCACCCTGGAGCAGGTCTCCCGGGTCGGCCTGGAGCCGGACCTGCTGCACCTGGTGCGGACGCGCGCCTCCCAGCTGAACCACTGCGCCTTCTGCGTCGACATGCACACCAAGGACGCGCTGGCCGCCGGGGAGACCGTGCAGCGTCTGATGCACCTCGGCACGCTGGAGGAGTCCCCGCACTTCTACACGGAGCGGGAGCTGGCGGCCCTGGAGTTGACCGAGGCGGTGACCGTGCTCACCGACGGCTTCGTCCCGGACGAGGTCTGGGGGCGGGCCGCCGCGCACTTCGACGAGGAGGAGCTGACCGGGCTGCTCGCCGCGATCGTCGCGATCAACGCCTGGAACCGCTACGGCGTCGCGACCCGCATGCGCGCGGGTGACTACAAGGCGGGCGACGTCCACCACTGAGGGCGCGGCGGCCCGGGCGCAGAGACGCGCAGACGCAGAAAGGCACGGACACACCAGACGCCCGTACGCACGAGAGGTCCGGACACACGAGAGGCGAGGAGTCGGTCCTCCTCGCCACTCTCAAGGTATAGCGCACAGGGGGGCTTGCGGCAAGGCCCCCCTTGTCCCGCAGAATCAGCGGCTCAAAGCCATGACCTGCGGAAATGGGAGTGCTAAGTGCGTGTGCTGTTGACGTCGTGGGGGTCGCGCGGGGATGTCGAACCGCTGGCCGGGCTGGCCGTCGCCCTGCGGGAGCTGGGCGCCGAGGCGCGGGTGGCGGCGCCGCCGGACGAGGAGTTCCGGGTGCTCCTGGAGCGGGCCGGGGTGCCGCTGGTGCCGCTCGGCCCGACGGTGGCCTCGATCGTCGTACGACCCAAGCCGCCGACCCATGCGGACGCCTTCCGGCTGGCGCCCGAGCTGGTCACCGCCCGCTTCGAGACGCTGCTGCCGGCGGCCGAGGACTGCGAGCTGGTCCTGGCGACGGGGCTGATGCCCGCCGGGGCGCGGGACGTGGCCGAGAAGCTGGGCATCCGCTACCGGCTGGCCTGCTTCCACACCCTGGGTCTGCCCTCCCGGCACTTCCCGCCGGGGGCGCGGCCCGGCAAGCAGTCCGCCGAGGGCGAGACCGACAACCGGGTGCTGTGGCGCCAGGACGCGGAGCGGGTGAACGCCCTGTACGGGGAGGCGCTGAACCGGCACCGGGCGGAGCTGGGCCTGCCGCCCGTCGACGACGTCCGCGGGCATGTCCTCGGCGACCGGCCGATGCTGGCCGCGGACCCGCTGCTCTGGCCGGGGCAGGACCGGACCGATCTCGAACTGGAGCAGACCGGCGCCTGGATCCTGCCCGACACCCGTCCCCTCCCGGACGGTCTGGCCGAGTTCCTGGACGCGGGCGAGCCGCCCGTCTACGTGGGCTTCGGCAGCATGGCCGCCTTCGCCCCCAAGGACATCGCCCGGGTGGCGACCGAGGCGGGCCGGGCGCTGGGCCGCCGGGTGCTGCTCGCCTCCGGCTGGGCGGGACTGACCGCGATCGACGAGGCGGAGGACTGCTTCGTGGTCGGTGACGTCAACCAGCAGGCGCTCTTCCCCCGGGTGGCCGCCGTCGTGCACCACGGCGGCGCGGGCACCACGCAGGCGGCGGCCCGCGCTGGGGCGCCGCAACTGGTGGTCCCCCGCATCGCGGACCAGCCGTCCTGGGCCGCCCGGGTGGCCGAACTGGGCATCGGCACCGCCCATCCGGACCCGGAGCCGACGGTGGAGTCCCTCTCGGCCGCGCTCGCCGGAGCCCTTGCCCCGGCCGTCCGGGAGCGGGCCGCGACCGTCGCCGGGACGATCCGCCACGACGGCGCCCAGGTGGCGGCCCGGCTGCTGCTCGACGGGGCGGACCGGCCGGCCTGAGCCCCGCCCTCGTCGGCAGCCGCCGCCACCGGTAGGGGTCGCGGACGGCGAACCGGGCGGGTACGGGGCCGGGTTGTACCTCTGCGGAACAGCGCGCGGCCGATCACGGCCCGACGCGCGGGGTAGAGAGAAGAGGCGGGGAGAAGGGATCGGAGAAGCCGGTCACACACCCGGACACAGCACACGCGTCACCGGCCCCTGAGCGGGCTGGTGACGCGCGGCGAGAACGCTTCCTGCTGCCATGCCCAAGACCCTAGGCGTGGCAGTACGCGGTGATCCATGTACGCCGTGTGAAATGTACGGCGCGGTCAACTCCCCTGCGGAGGAGGCGAGTTGTTCCGTCAGCCGGCGACGGCGAAGGAGAGGAAGGCGGTCCAGGCAGCGGCCGGTACGGCGAACTGCGGGCTGGACTCGCCGAGTTTGGAGTCACGGAGGTGGATCGTCTGGGGGCAGGCGGCCACCTCTACGCAGGCGCCGCCCTCGGAGTCGCTGTGGCTGGACTTGTGCCAGTCCAGGGCTACTTCAAGGCAGTCGCCGCCCTGGTTGTCGCTGTAGCTGGACTTGTGCCAGTCCAGAGCTACTTCAAGGCAGTTCCCGCCCTGGTTATCGCTGTAGCTGGACTTGAACCAGTGCAGCCGACTGTTCATAGCGACTCCGCCACCTCTCTGATAAACGCGGCCGACTCCTCAACTCCCAGAGCCTGCATGCGGATCATCCCATAGGCCTGAGTGAGGGCGCTCACCCTGTTTGCGTCAGCGTGCAACGCGCTCGTCTCCGGGCCCTCCACGTAGGCGAAGTGCTCGTGTTCAGATGTCTCCAGGAGCACAAACGGTCCATTGAGTTCTTGGCCGTTTCCACGCCCGAACGGCAGCACTTGAATCATGACATTACGCAATTCACCTGCCTTGAGCAGGTTGTGCAGCTGCTCCTTCATCACCTCCGGCCCACCGATTCTCGTACGCAACGCGGCCTCATGGATGACGAAGACGAAGGAGGTCTTGGGACGCCGTTCCAGAGCCTCACTTCGCTCAAGCCTGCCTCGAACTCGCTCCTCGATGGTGTCGTCATCAAGGGGTGGGCAGCTTTCGCCGATCAGCGCAGTCGCGTAAGGGCGGGTCTGCAAGAGACCAGGGATGAGCCCGAACTCGTAGACGTTCAGGACGGTGGCCTCCTTCTCCAAAGCCATGAACTCCTGTGACCGCGCCGGGTACGGCTCCGGCTTCAGGTACTCGTACGCCGCGATGAGCTTGCCCTGCGCCCCGCACAACGCGTCGCAGGTGCGCAGGAGATGGAGCGTCGGCCGTCGCCGTCCGTACTCCATGGACTTCACGTACTCGTAGTTGTAGACGGCCTCGTCGGCGAGGGTCTGGCGGGAGACGCCCGCGGTCTCGCGCCACAACTTGATCTGGTTTCCGCAGTACCGCCAAGCGGCGGGCGTCTGTGCTGCTTTCGGTTCCTGCGCCATGGGGACCCCTCCGAACGCTGAGCGCATGTCCTCGGCAGGTACCCGTACGCTCCGTACCCGCCTCGCTACTCGCGACATTAGGGCGCGCTGGCCAGTCTGAACCGGGTAACCGACAAAACCCCACCCGCAAGGATCACTTGGCCATGCCGACCCCCTCACCACAACGCCCGCCCGGCACCTCCGCACTCCCCCGTGACCGGCTCCCCCTGGACGTGGCCTGGATGCTGCCGCGCCATCCGCGCAGTGTCGGACGGGCGCGGCGGCGGCTGCGGCAGCAACTGGACGCCTGGAAGGTTCCCGAGGCGCTGACCGAGACGGCGGTGCTGCTGCTCAGCGAGTTGATGACCAACGCCTACCAGCACGCCAGGGCCACCCCGGGCCGGGAGATCCTGACCCGCTGCGAACTGTCGGCGGAGCGGCTGCGGATCGAGGTCTCCGACGCGGGCGACACCCTGCCCGAACCGCGCACCGTCACCGTCGAGGAGGAGTCGGGGCGCGGGCTCGCCCTGGTGGCCGCGCTCTCCGACAACTGGGGTGCCCAGCTGCGCAGTTGCGGCATCGGCAAGACGGTGTGGTGCGAGTGGGCGTTACCGCGGGAGTAGGCGGCGCCCACCGGGGGGCGGCTGCGTACCGGTGCGTGATCCGGAAGCGGCGGAACCGGAGCGGCCCGCACGGGTGTCTCAGGCCGGGAACAGCTGTCGCGGCCGGTCGGACGGACCTCTCCGGACCGTCCCGCCCGGCCGCCACCGACCAGAGGAGCGCACCACCTTGGCACCCTCCACGAACCCCCGCGGCCTCGCCCCCAGTCGCCGCACCCTGCTCGGCCTCGGCGCGGGCACGGCGCTGGCCGCCGCGGTCTCCCTCGCCTCGGCGGGCTCCGCCGCGGCGGGCACCGCGGGCGTACCGGGCGGCGGACTCTCCCGCGAACTGCGGGCGCTGGAAGGCCGGTTCGGCGCCCGGCTCGGGGTGTTCGCGCGGAACGCGGTCACCGGCGCAAGCGTGCGGTACCGCGCCGGGGAGACCTTCCCGATCTGCTCCGCCTTCAAGACCCTCGCCACGGCGGCGGTGCTGCGCGACCTCGACCAGAACGGCGAGTTCCTCGCGAAGACGATCCGCTACACCGCGCAGGAGGTCGAGGACTCGGGGTACGGGCCGATCACCGGTGAGCCGGAGAACCTCGCCCACGGGATGAGCGTCGAGGCGCTGTGCGCGGCGGCCGTCTCGTACAGCGACAACGCGGCGGCCAATCTGCTGCTGCGCGAACTCGGCGGCCCGCGTGCCGTCACCCGCTTCTGCCGCTCGCTCGGGGACCCGGTCACCCGGCTGGACCGCTGGGAGCCCGAGCTGAACTCGGCGGAGCCCTGGCGCACCACCGACCTGACGACCCCGGCCGAAGTCGGCCTGGACTACGGCCGGTTGGTGCTCGGCAAGGCACTGCCGCGCGGCGACCGGGAGCTGCTCACCGGCTGGCTGCGCGGCAACACCACCGGCGACGCGCGGCTGCGCGCGGGACTGCCCGAGGACTGGACGGTCGCCGACAAGACCGGCACCGGCGAGTACGGCACCACCAACGACGTCGGCATCGCCTGGACCGGGGACGGCACCCCGCTGATCCTCTCCGTCCTCGCCACCCAGCCGGACCCGGAGGCCCCGGCGGTGGACGCGCTCATCGCGGAGACCGCCCGGCTCCTGGTCCCCGCGCTGGTCTGAGCCCCGGCCCGCGCCGCGCCCAACCGGGGCGCGGGCCACTCGGCGGACGCGCCGCGCTCAGCACCCCGTACCGCTCAGCACTCCGTACCGAAGCAGAGGCCGCGCAGGACCGTGCGGTGCACCTTGCGCTGCGCGGGCCAGTCGGCGGCCGGGCCCTGGCTGAGGACCGTCCACAACTGGCCGTCCGCGCCCCGTACGACCCGGTCGACGGTGCGCAGCCGGACGCCGAACTCCTGGCTGTCGGCGGAGTAGTCCAGCTCGGCGGCCGGGCCGCGGGGGTCGTCGGGCAGGTCCTTGAGGCTGTGGCGGTCGTAGCCCGGGGCGCCGTCGATGAAGGTCTCGGCGAGTTCCAGGGTGCCGCGCGGGGTGGCGTCCTCCTCGGTGACCGGGAAGACCTGGACACGGCGGGGGCCGCCGGACTGCTCGTAGTAGTAGAGGGTGACGCCCTTCTCGCCGGACTTGGTGCGCCGCTGCCAGCCCTTGGGGACCACCAGGCTGAACTCGTCCTCGGTGACGGCCCGGTAGCCGGGCGGGGGCTCCTTCGGGGCGCTCGGCGTGGTCGGTGGCGCGGAGGTCTCGGCGGTCACGGGCGGCTCGGAGGGGCCCGGGGCGCTCCCGGCCGAGGCGGAGGCGCTCGGCTTGTCCTCGCCGCGGTCGCCGTCCCCGCTTCCGGCGAGCAGCAGCCCGCCGAGGCCGCCGCCCATCAGCGCCAGCGCGAGCACGGCGGCGACGGCACCGGCCCGGCCCCGGTACCAGGGTCCGCCGGGGCCCTGCGACGGCACCGGATGCGAGGAGCGCGAGACGGGCCCCGCGTGCCGCCACTGGCCGTCGGGCCCGAACTCCCCCTGGTCACCGGCGGCGTACTGGTGCTGCTCGGCCACCGGGGAGTCGGCGCGGCCCGGTCCCGGACCGCCGCCGGGGCCGAACCCACCGTCGGTGGGCGGGTGTTGACCGCCTTCCGGGTCCGGGTGCGGGCGCGGGGCGAACTCCGGGCGCGGTGGCGGCGGCGGGGTGTAGGGCGCGCGGGGACCGTCGTCCCAGCGCCCGGTCTCCGGGTTCCAGCCGAAGCCCTCGTCCTGTCCGGCCATGCGCTCACCCGCCCGCGAAGGCGCCGAGCGCCTGGGTGACCGTCGCCGCCGAGGCCAGGAAACCGGTGAGCGCGCCCGCGGCGGTCAGCGCCCGGCGCAGCCGGACCCGGCGGCCCTGGTCGGCGGCGCCCTGCTCCTCGATCTCGGCCTCGGCACCGGCGAGTTCGGCGTCCAGGTGCTCCCGCTCGGCGGAGGCGACCAGGGCGGTCAGCTCCGGGTTCAGGCCCTGCCGTCCGGCCGCCTCGACCAGTCGCGCGAGGTCGGCCCGCATGTCCTGGACGGCCCGCAGCAGCTCCTCCTGCTCGGGCGGGCGGGGGCCGGGGAGCGCCCCGTACACCTGGTTGCTCACCTTGTTGCCGTCGCCGATGGCGAAGGCGCCGTGCACGTTCCCGATGCTGATGGGGCCGCGGCCGGGCCGCTCGGCGGGGCCTGGGGTGCCGCTCGGGGCGGCCTGCTGCTCAGGGTCGGTCGTCATCGGTTCCTCCCGGTTCCGGGTTCGCCGCGCGGGGTGCGGGGCGCGGGGCGCCCTGCTGCGGCGGCACCGTGGGTCCGGCCGGCTCCGCCCGCCGCGGCGGTGGTTGGGGTGCTGGGGGTGGGGTCGGGGCGCCGGGCGGGGTGCCGCGGCGGGCCTCGGTCTCGGCGGCGCGCCGCCGCTCGGCCTCGGCGGCGAGGCGGGCCTCGGCGGCGGCCTCGGCCGACCGGCGGGCACCGGCCGCGGCCTCGGCGGCCTGCTCCTGGTTGCCGACCGTGTTGTGGTCGCCGATGGCCAGGGCGCCCTGGACGCTCTCGATGTGCACGCCGCCGCCGCTGACGTTGACGATCTTCTGCGCGAACTCGTCGGTGCGGTAGCCCGCTTCGCGCAGCACCTCCCGTACGCCGTGCGCGATCCGGTCCTGGACGGACTTCAGATAGCGCCTGACGTCCATCTCCTGGAAGAGCGACTGCTCGCTGTCGCTGCCGAGTTCGCGTACCGAGCGGGCGGGGCCGTCCGGCAGCGCGCTCTCGTGGCCGCCGGTGAGGGTGCGCCAGCTCAGCGCGGTGCCGCGGCCGAGCACCACCACGGCGAAGGGCAGCGAGCGCGGGACCCGGCCGAGCGCCCAGGCCGCCTTGCCGAGCGGGGTGTTGTTCCGGTACTGGTGCGCGAAGCGGTCGGCCTCCCCGAAGGACTCGCGCACCGGGCGCAGTACGTGCGGGGCGATCTCCAGCATCAGCATGCCGCCCTGGGTGTGCACCCGCACGAAGACCGTGGTGACGATCTCCTCCTCCCAGCCGCCGACCCGGGCCCGCAGGAAGTGCCGCCGGGTCTCGCCGCCCTCCTCCACCGCCTCGTCGCGGTGCCGGCGGAAGGCGGAGTCGCCGTACGGGGCGAGGTCGCGGCGGGGCAGACCGGCCACCGGCAGGAAGACGCACTCGTCGGTCTCCAGGCCGCGCAGCCGGTCCCGCACCACGGTGGCGGCGGCCGGGGCGGGCAGCCGGAGCTGGGCGAGCAGCGCGTCGATCCGGCGCAGGATCTTGCGGTTGCTCAGCGGTTCCGGGGGCGCCGGGCGGTCGGGGTCGGGGCGCAGTTCGACCGCGAGGGTCCAGCCGTCCACCGGCCTGCCCGCACCGCAGAAGGGCCGCGCCGGGTGGTACATCACCAGCGGGGCGTGCTGCTCGACCCGGATCCGCTCGCGCAGCCGCTGGAAGCGCCCGCCGGCCGCGCTCTCCGCGGGGTCGGCGGCCATGTCCGGGAAGCGCCGCGGGTCCAGCTCGTGGGTCAGGGCGTGCGCGATGTGGCCGCGCTGGCCCGCCAGGCAGCCCGCGACCAGCAACAGGACCACCAGCGAGGTCCAGGCGTGGAAGGGGCCGATGTCCTGGGCCGCGTCCGAGAACCAGGCCTCCGCGCCCGGGAACCCCTGGAAGAGGACGAAGAAGATCCCCGCGCCGACGAACGCGACCTCGCCGTCGACCTGGCCCAGGCCGACCAGGACCGACGAGAGCAGGGTGAACAGCAGGAGCAGCCCGCCGAGCCAGCGCAGCACCAGGGCGGTGAGCCGGCGCTGGGCGGCCCCTCCGCTTCCCCCGGGGGCGCGCAGCTTCGCCGCCAGTGCGAGCAGCAGGCTGGGCAGCAGGAAGGAGAGCAGCAGATAGCGGCTGAGCACCGCGCCGAGCACCCAGAGGGCCAGGATGCCGCCCGCCCAGCCGAGATCGAGGCGGCGGGCGCGCAGGGCGTGGGCGAGGACCCGGGCCGCGTCCCAGCCGAGCGAGGGCGCGACGACCCGCTCCTCGTGCACGTACAACTCGTCGATGACCGCGTCCCGGTAGGCCGGGTCGACATAGGCCCCGGCGCACAGCAGCCGGGTGGCCTCGCTCGCGCCCGGGGGCACGACACCCTGGGCGGGCGTCCGCGCGGTGGATCCTTCCGCGGCGTCAGGTGGCCGCGGGGTGGTCTGGTCCGTCACAACTCTCCCGGTGCCAGGACTTCCCCGCGGTCCGCGATCTGCTCGGCCCTCGGCTCCTGCCTCGGCTCCTACGGCTGAACTGCCGTACGACCGGCGGAAGTCGGCGTGCGTGCAGCATCTGCACGGACCTCACAGGATAGGCGCGAGGAGCGTGACCCGCGCCACACAACGGCAGCGCCCCCGGTACCAATGGAGGTGTCCGGGGGCGCAGGGAGGCATAAGGGGGCGTACGCGGATCAAAGGATCCGGCGGCGGCTCAGATCAGGCCGAGACCGCGCACCGCCTCGCGCTCCTCCGCGAGCTCCTTCACCGAGGCGTCGATGCGGGCGCGGGAGAACTCGTTGATGTCCAGGCCCTGGACGATCTCGTAGGCGCCGTCCTTCGTGGTGACCGGGAAGGAGGAGATCAGGCCCTCCGGGACGCCGTAGGAGCCGTCCGAGGGGATGCCCATGGAGGTCCAGTCGCCCTCGGCGGTGCCGTTGACCCAGGTGTACACGTGGTCGATGGCCGCGGAGGCGGCGGAGGCGGCCGAGGAGGCGCCGCGGGCCTCGATGATGGCGGCACCGCGCTTGGCGACCGTCGGGATGAAGTCCTCGGCGAGCCACTTCTCGTCGTCGACGGTCTCGGCGGCGTTCTTGCCCGCGACCTCGGCGTGGAAGATGTCCGGGTACTGGGTGGCCGAGTGGTTGCCCCAGATCGTCACCCGGCGGATGTCGGAGACCGCGGCACCGGTCTTCTTGGCCAGCTGACTGATGGCGCGGTTGTGGTCGAGGCGCGTCATGGCGGTGAAGCGCTCGGCCGGTACGTCCGGGGCGGCGGCCTGGGCGATCAGGGCGTTGGTGTTGGCCGGGTTGCCCACCACGAGGACCTTGACGTCGTCCGCGGCGTGGTCGTTGATGGCCTTGCCCTGCGGCTTGAAGATGCCGCCGTTGGCCTCCAGGAGGTCACCGCGCTCCATGCCCTTCGCGCGCGGGCGGGCGCCCACCAGGAGGGCGACGTTGGTGCCGTCGAAGGCGACGTTCGGGTCGTCGCTGATCTCGATGGACCGCAGCAGCGGGAAGGCGCCGTCGTCCAGCTCCATGGCGGTGCCCTCGGCGGCCTTGAGCGCGGGGGTGATCTCCAGCAGGCGCAGCTTGACCGGCACGTCCGCGCCGAGCAGCTGGCCGGAGGCGATGCGGAAGAGGAGTGCGTAACCGATCTGTCCGGCCGCGCCGGTGACGGTGACGTTCACGGGAGTGCGGGTCATGGCGTTCTCCGTTGACAGCTGTGGCGGTGGGGTTGTCGCCCCGGGTGCGGGGGATCCCTGCCATCGGCCACGATGATCGATCTCTTGGCGTCAAGAGAGATCCGGCGGTCAGGCTATCGCGCTCGGCGCGGACCGTACGTCCGGGTTCGTGTGGCCCACCCCACACCGCGCCCGACACCGCCCAAGTGGCCCCGGCCGCCCGGGCGATCGGGCCGGACACCCGGCAGGGACCGGGCCGGACATGCGGACCGGCGGCCGTTCCTGCCTGTAGGGGTGGCAGGAACGGCCGCCGGGTGGGGGTGGTGACCACTCCCGTGGGGGGACTGTGCACCTGCCCCGGTTCTCCCGGGGCATGCGCATCTCGCCGCGGAAAATTTCCGGGCGCCTTCCGGACGGGAGGGACAGGCGGGGCAGTTGGGGTGGGAACGCCCGGCGGCAGGGCTATTTCGTGCAGCCCTCGGTGCCCGTGGCGAGGATGCCGCAGGCGGTGACGTCGGCGGCCTTCCGCGCGGCGACCATCGGGGTGTAGGCGTCCGTGGTGGTGCCGACCGTGGCGTTCTGCTTGCCGCCGGAGGTGGAGCTGATGCGCACCCCGTCGCCCGCCGCGGCCGAGGTGATCCGGGCCCAGGCCGCGCCGCAGGTCTTGCTCCAGCGGATCTCGACCACCGCGGTGCCGACGGTGGCCCGGTCGCTGGTCTCCACGTACTCCCCGGCGCAGCCCATCTCCTCCGGGTCCCGTCCGGCGCAGTCCTTGCCCACGCACTCGACGCCCTCGGGCAGCGGCGAGGCGGCGGCGGTCGTCGAGGGCGGCGGCGCGGGCTCGTTGCCCGCCTCGGCGTTGCCGCCCGCGAGCCGCATCGTCAGCACCGCGGCGACGGCGACCACCACGACCCCGGCGAGCACCATCAGCAGGGGGCTGCGGCGGCGGGAGCGGGGGGCGGGGCGGGCCTCGCGGGGGCCGGAGGCAGTGGCAGGTCCACCGGGGCCGCCGTACGGGGACCCGCTCGGGTGGCCGGAGTTCGGGTGGCCGGGGCCCGTCGCGACGCCCGGATGGACGGCGGTCTCGGCGCGCGAGGCGCGGCCGGCGCGGCGGCCCGGGCGCTCACCCGCGCCGGATCCGGCGGGCGGTTCGGCCGCCAGGTCCTCCGGGTAGGGGCCCTCGCTGCCGGGCAGGCGCTCGGACTCCGGGGCCTCGGAACCCCGCGAGCCAGAGGAGGCGCCGGAGCGCGCGGCCGACCCCGACTGGCGGCGGGCACCGCGACCGCCCTGCTTCTGCGGACCCGCCTCGCGGCCGCCCGGCTTCTGCGGTGCGGTCTCCCCGAGCGCGGCCCGCGCCTGGGATATCCGTATCGCTTCCATGGTCATGTCGTGGCGCATCTCCGAACGGCTCCAGGCGCGTTCGGCCAGCTCCCACATGGTGGTCAGGTGGACCGGGCTGGTGTGGGTGACCTCCGCGAGCGCGATGATCGCGCCCTTGGGCGCGAGCAGGCGCCCGTTGAGATACCGCTCCCAGGAGGTACGGCTGTAGCCGGTACGGTCCGAGAGCGAGGCGACGCTGAGACCGCTGCGGTCGACGAGCCGACGCAGCTGTCCCGCGAACTCCCGGATCTCCGGATCGAGTTCCTCCGAGAGCTCCCTCCACCGAGGCATTGCCTTCCCCACTTCCCCCTGTATGTCGTTGCGCCGCCGCACCGCGAGGCACAGGACCCCGGGGCCACCCCGCCCCGGGTTCCGCTCCCGGGCCCCTCCGGGGGCCCGCGCCGCCGCCGGTTCCCCGGGGCGGTCCTGGATGTCCTCGCCGTACGGCAGGCACGTTCGCACGCGCCGCGCCCTGCGGTCCAGTGTCACATCACCACCGGCGGCGCACCACGACGCCCTGACCGATTGGGCCGGAATCGCCCCCTTGCGGCAGCGGCCCCGCCCGCCGCACCGGACAGGCGGCGCCCGACCCGTACGTCGTTGCGGGGCGCGCACACCGTAGCGGAATGGTCACTTCCGTGCCACAGGGCCCGGGCTTTCCTTGTACGCCGCCGACGGGTCGATGAGTCTGGGTCCGCGGGCAGAACCGGACACCGCCACCAGCCGCCTCCGCGGCCCCGGTGGGGACACCCACCAGGGATTTCGCGGTGGCCTCCGGTGCGGCCCGGGCACCCGCAGGCGGTGTCCGTCCCTGATTCGGGGGAGGGGACGGATACCGCCGCCGCCCGCGTCGGCGGCGAAGTCCGGGGACGCCCAGGGCGCCGGGGAGCCCGAGGGGGCAGAGGTGCCCGACAGGTCGCGGTGGCCCGGCAGTTGCGATGCCCCGGCCGCCCGGCTCACCGCACGGCCGCCCGGATCACGTCACGGCGCCGGCTCACCGCACGGTTCGGGCCCGGCTCACCGCACGGTTCGGTCCCGGCTCACTTCACGGTGAAGTGCAGGGCGTCGTCCAGGAACGGGATCTCCAGCCAGGGGTCGGGCTGCGCCATCAACGCCAGCAGGACGATGAGCACACCGAGTCCGCCGTACGTGATCATGTCCGTGAAGCGGGAGCGCACCGCGAGCATCCCGACCGAGGGCACCATCCAGCGGATCACCGCCCCGCCGACGAGGGCGAGGCCGATGATCAGGGTGCCGACCCGGAAGACGTCCAGGGCGGTGATCAGCAGCCCGATCCCGGCCGTGCCGAGCACCGCGAGCATGGGCCACTGACGGGCGGGGGCGGGAGCGTCACCCGAGGCCGCACGGCCACCGCCCTCGGGACGGGCCACACCCCGGGTGAAGCGGGGAAACCGCCGCGAGGCCGGAGCGAGCGTGGCACCCGAGGGGGCCTGCCGGTCGACGGCCACCGAAGCTCCCGCGGGGTCGGTGGCCTCGCCGCCGTCGGCGGAATCCGAGCGGGCGGTGGACTCCGCGCGGGCGGCGGATCCCGTACGGGCGGTGGACTCCGTGCGGGCGCCTTCCGTACGGGCGGTGGCCTCGGCGGCGGCAGCGGGCTCCGTGCGGGTGGCGGATCCCGTACGGGCGGCGGGCTCCGCGGGGGCGGCACCGCCGGTGGGACGGTCCGGCCCGGGCTGCCGGGCGCCGGTGCCGTCGGTCTCCGGCGCCCCGTCGGGTGCGTTCATCGGCTGCTCGAATCCTTGGGAGCGGTGATCGGGAGCTTGGGTGTCGGGAGCTTCGGCGAGGAGCCCGGCTTCGGCCCGCTCAGCTCTCGGCGGCGCGCTCGGCCGCCTCGACGACATTGGCCAGGAGCTGGGCGCGGGTCATCGGGCCCACCCCGCCCGGGTTCGGGGAGAGCCAGGCCGCGACCTCGGCGACCCCGGGGTGGACATCGCCGACGATCTTGCCGCTCTCGTCGCGCGAGACACCGACGTCGAGCACGGCCGCGCCCGGCTTGATGTCCTCGGGCTTGACCAGGTGCGGCACCCCGGCCGCGGCCACCACGATGTCGGCGCGCCGCAGATGGGCGGCGAGGTCGCGGGTGCCGGTGTGGCACTGGGTCACGGTGGCGTTCTCGGAGCGCCGGGTCAGCAGCAGCGGCATCGGGCGGCCGATGGTGACACCGCGGCCGACGACCACGACCTCGGCTCCGTTGATCTCCACGCCGTGCTCGCGCAGCAGCCGGATGATGCCGTAGGGCGTGCAGGGCAGCGGTCCGGGCTCGTTGAGGACCAGGCGGCCGAGGTTGGTGGGGTGCAGTCCGTCCGCGTCCTTGGCCGGGTCCATCAGTTCGAGGATGCGGTTCTCGTCGAGGCCGCGCGGCAGCGGCAGCTGGACGATGTATCCCGTGCAGGCGGGGTCCGCGTTCAGTTCGCGTACGACCGCCTCCACCGCCTCCTGGGTCGCGGTGGCGGGCAGTTCGCGCTGGAGCGAGGCGATGCCGACCTGGGCGCAGTCGCGGTGCTTCCCGGCGACGTACTTGTGGCTGCCGGGGTCGTCCCCGACCAGGACGGTGCCGAGTCCGGGCGTGACGCCCTTCTCCTTCAGCGCCGCGACCCGGGCGGTCAGGTCCGACTTGATCGCGGCCGCCGTGGCCTTGCCATCGAGAATCTGAGCAGTCATGGGAGGCAGCACATTCCTTGGAGATGCGGTGGCGAGCGGAGAGAGCGGTGGTGGGCGGCGGCGTGCCGTCCCCCACCATCCTCCCGGATGACGACTCCCCGATTCCAATCCGGGTCGGTACGCGGACGGCGAGGGCCCGCTCCGCCCGTCTTCACCCCGGCTCCCCGCAACCTTCGCCCGACCGCAAGAATCCGGACACCCGATCGCTACCACGGAGGGCCCGGCAGGCTCCCGGGAGGTCGCTGTGCGTCCCCGAGGGCGGCGCGAACCGGCAGGAATACGCGGGCAGTTCGGGTGAAGTCGGCGCGACGCTGCGTGACGCGCGAGTTGCACTTGCACAACGCCATAGGGAAGCGACTGGACAAAAACGCCAGGCCTTTAGAACGATGAGCGGCACAGTGCCGCGGGCAGTGCCGGGGGGACGTTCCGCATCTGTTGTCGTTCCTCCCCCAGCGATCCGCGTGTCCCCGCGCTTCCTACGGAGGAAATCTCGCCATGAGCTTCGGCGACCCGAACAACCCCTATGGCTCCCCGCAGGGCGGCCAGCAGCAGCCCGGCTACCCGCAGCAGGGCGGCCAGCAGCCGGGTTACCCGCAGCAGGGCGGTCAGCCCGGCTACGGCTACCCCCAGCAGGGCGTGCCCCAGCAGCAGGGCTACCCCGGCTACCCGCAGGGCGGCCAGCAGCCCTACGACGCCTACCAGCAGCAGCAGGCCGCGTACGGCGGCGGCTACGGCTACGGGGCCGCCCCCGAGCTGGCCCACTGGGGTCTGCGCCTCGGCGGCACCATCATCGACGGCCTGATCTTCGCCGTGCCGTACATCGTGATCATCGTCGGGCAGGGCAAGGCGGTCTTCGCGATCATCGGCTTCGTCGCCCTGATCGCCCTCGCCATCTGGCAGCTGATCCAGGAGGGCCGCACCGGCCAGACCGTCGGCAAGAAGGCCGTCGGCATCCGCCTGGTCCGCGAGAGCGACGGCCAGCCGGTCGGCGTCGGCATGGCCTTCGTGCGCCGCATCGCGCACTTCCTCGACAGCATCGCCTGCTACCTGGGCTGGCTGTGGCCGCTGTGGGACGAGAAGAAGCAGACCTTCGCCGACAAGGTGTGCTCCACCCTGGTCATCCGCAGCCAGTAGGCGTACGACCGTCGGCCCGCCGCAGTGGCGCCGGGCCGAACGCAGGACAGCGACGACAGCGGCGGGGGGGAACCACACAGAGGGGGGGGGCCCGGGGGG
>NZ_JAAWWP010000002.1:318016-631175 GCF_012273655.1 Streptomyces physcomitrii
CCCACCGCCGCACCGCGACGACCGGGGCGTCCCCCCCCCGGCGGGTGGGGACCGCCGCTGTCGTGCCTGTCACCGGGCAGGGGCGCCATCCGCCGGACGGCGCCCGCGCCGCGGCCCCGGCGGAATCAGTGGAAGAAGTGCCGCGTGCCGGTGAAGTACATCGTCACGCCCGCCTTCTCCGCGGCCTCCACCACCAGCTCGTCGCGGACCGAACCGCCGGGCTGCACCACGGCCTTGACGCCCGCGGCGGTCAGGATCTCCAGCCCGTCCGGGAACGGGAAGAAGGCGTCCGAGGCGGCGAAGGCACCGCGGGCGCGCTCCTCGCCCGCCCGCTCGACGGCGAGCTTCGCGGAGTCGACGCGGTTGACCTGGCCCATGCCGACGCCGACCGAGGCGCCGTCCCTGGCGAGCAGGATCGCGTTGGACTTGACCGCGCGGCAGGCCTTCCAGGCGAAGGCGAGATCGGCCAGCTCGGCCGGGGAGAGCGCCGTACCGGTGGCCAGCGTCCAGCTCGCCGGGTCGTCGCCCGCGGCCTGCAGCCGGTCGGTGACCTGGAGCAGGGCGCCGCCGTCGACCGGCTTGACCTCGACCGCGTTCGCCGGTGCCTCGGGGGCGCGGAGGACCCGGATGTTCTTCTTCCTGGCGAGCGCCTCCAGGGCGCCGTCCTCGTAGTCCGGGGCGACGATGACCTCGGTGAAGATCTCGGCGACCTGCTCCGCCATCTCCTTGGAGACCGGGCGGTTGACCGCGATCACCCCGCCGAAGGCGGACAGCGGGTCGCAGGCGTGCGCCTTGCGGTGCGCCTCGGCGACATCCGGACCCACGGCGATACCGCAGGGGTTGGCGTGCTTGATGATCGCGACACAGGGCTCGTCGTGGTCGTACGCGGCCCGGCGCGCGGCGTCGGTGTCCGTGTAGTTGTTGTACGACATCTCCTTGCCGTGCAGCTGCTCCGCCTCGGCGAGGCCGCCGGTGCCGTCCACGTAGAGCGCGGCGGCCTGGTGCGGGTTCTCGCCGTAGCGCAGGACGCCGGCGCGCTCGTAGGTGTGGCCGAGGAAGCCGGGCAGGCCGCTGTCCTCGTCCGCCGTGTAGCCGCCGTTGGCGGCGGGGTCGGCGAACCAGGAGGCGACGGCGACGTCGTAGGCGGCGGTGTGCCGGAAGGCCGCCGCGGCGAGCTGCTTGCGCGCGGCCAGGTCGAAGCCGCCCGCGCCCGCCGCGGCCAGCACGTCCCCGTACTGCGCGGGGCTGGTGACCACCGCGACCGAGGGGTGGTTCTTGGCGGCGGCGCGGACCATCGAGGGGCCGCCGATGTCGATCTGCTCCACGCACTCGTCGGGGGTGGCGCCCGAGGCGACCGTCTCCCGGAAGGGGTAGAGGTTGACGATCACCAACTGGAAGGGCGCCACGCCCAGTTCGTCGAGCTGCGCGCGGTGCGAGTCGAGGCGCAGGTCGGCGAGGATGCCCGCGTGGACCCGCGGGTGCAGGGTCTTGACCCGGCCGTCCAGGCACTCGGGGAAGCCGGTCAGCTCCTCGACCTTGGTGACCGGGACCCCGGCGGCGGCGATCCGCCCGGCGGTGGAACCGGTGGAGACCAGCTCGACCCCGGCCTCGTGCAGGCCGCGGGCCAGCTCTTCGAGTCCGGTCTTGTCGTAGACGCTGACCAGCGCGCGGCGGATCGGCCGCCGGGTGTCCTCGGCGGCGTCCCCCGCGCCCTCGGCGGTCCCACCGTGCGAACTCAGCGAACTCTTGGAACTCATGGGAGGAGTCGTACCTTTCGTCCCTCAATGCGGTAGCCGTTGCGGGCCAGGCGCCCCACGACCTCGACGAGCAGTGCTCGCTCGACTTCCTTGATGCGCTCGTGGAGGGCGGCCTCGCCCTCCTCGGTGTCCTCTTCCACCACCTCGACCACGCCCTGGGCGATGATCGGGCCGGTGTCGACACCGTCGTCGACGAAGTGGACGGTGCAGCCGGTGACCCGGGCGCCGTAGGCGAGCGCGTCGCGCACACCGTGGGCGCCGGGGAAGCTCGGCAGCAGGGCGGGATGGGTGTTGACGAAGCGTCCCCCGAAGCGCGCGAGGAACTCCTTCCCCACGATCTTCATGAACCCGGCCGAGACCACCAGGTCCGGCTCGTGGACGGCGGTCGCCTCGGCGAGGGCGGCGTCCCAGTCCGCGCGGGTGGCGTGGTCCCGCACCCGGCAGACGAAGGTGGGCAGACCGGCGGCGCGGGCGCGCTCGAGGCCCACGATGCCCTCGCGGTCGGCTCCGACGGCGACGATCTCGGCGCCGTAGGCCTCCGCCCCGTCCGCCTCGATCGCGTCGAGGAGTGCCTGCAGATTCGTACCTGATCCGGAGACCAGCACGACGAGGCGCTTGGCGGCCACGGCGGGGCCCTTTCTCACGGGAGCGTTCGGTGTTCCGGTCGGGCCGGCGTTCCTGTCTCGGCCGCGCTGCCGTGCGGCCCTCCGCGGGGATGGTGCGTTCCTACGAAGACTCCGCGTCCCGCCGTACGGGGGACTCTACGAAGCAGCCGACCGGCAGCAACGATACCGGCAGTCCCGCCCGCCCCCTCGGGACGGGGGCACCGGCGGCAGGTAGCGTCTGCCGGGGATCCGTCACGGGACGCCCCGGTTTCCTCCGTGCGGAGGCGGCGGTTCCCGTCCCGGAGACGCCCCGGAGTCCGTCACGGGAACGCCGCCGGGTGTCCGTCACGGGAACGCCGCCGGGTGTCCGCTCGTTCTCCACGGTGCGGGCAGGCGGGCGGCGCGCCGGGACCGGCACCGCGGCCGGTGCGAGGTCCCGGGACGGCATACGGGCAGTGCGCGCCCGGCCGCCCGCCCCGGGCGCCGTAGAGTGCGGCGGAGCGCGCGCCGCACCACCCGCACCACCGCGCTCCGTACGACCCGCCCGATCCGCACCATCCGCACCACCGCGCTCCGTACGGCCCGCAGGACCTGCACGACCCGCACGACCCAGACGACCGACGCACCCGATACGACCCGCCACGAACCAGGGAAGACGCACACCTGATGCCGGACCGCAGCCCGAGCCGCCCCACGCTCCGCACGCTCTCTCCCGCAACGGTGCCCGCCGCGGCGGCGGGGCACGGCCCGGCCGTCCTGCTCCGCGAGCGCCGCCCCTCGCCGCCGAGCGAACAGGGCGGCGGGAGCGGCGCTCCCGAGGGCCGCGGCGAGACCCCCGCCGAGGACAACCCCTTCGCCCCGCCGCCGGAGGGCACCCCCGACCGGCCCTGGCAGCCGCGCAGGCCCACCGGGCAGGACGGCGGCGACCACGAGGGCCAGGGCCACGGCAACGGCAACCAGCCCTGGGGGCAGTGGAGCGACCGGCAGCCCGGGCGTTCCCAGGACGGCTTCGGCGAGCGGCCGGGACGCGGCGGCGGTCCCGAGGGCCCCGGCGCGCAGAACCGCTGGGACCCCACCGACCCGAACCAGCGCCGGGCCCGCTACGCCCTGCTGTCCGGCATGTGGGGCTTCTTCTTCGCCCTCTTCGACTGGCCGTTCCGCTCGTGGTTCTTCGGCGGCGTGGCCCTGCTGCTCGCCTCCCTCGCGATGTTCTGGGCCATCAGCGCCCTGCGTGCCCGGCCGGCCGGGCCCGAGTCCAACCCGCCCGCGGATCCCGACCGCCCCGCACCGCCCGCCCCGGCCACGAC
The DNA here is from genome assembly GCF_012273655.1 of Streptomyces physcomitrii. GTDB lineage: Bacteria > Actinomycetota > Actinomycetes > Streptomycetales > Streptomycetaceae > Streptomyces > Streptomyces physcomitrii. The sequence continues at coordinate 321,686 of NZ_JAAWWP010000002.1, forward strand.
CCCCGGCGGACGCAAGCAGCAGCGGACGGCCGCCGTCACCGGCCTGGTGACCTCCTCCCTGGCCCTCACCCTGCTCGCCTCGGCCTTCGCCGCCCGCGTCGCCTACGCCGACTTCTACACCTGCACCGCCGACGCCCTCACCCTGACCGCCGAACAGAACTGCGACCGCCTCCTCCCGGAGGACCTGCGCCCGGCTCTGGGCAACCAGGACTGAGGGGCGGCGCGGGGCGCGGGGCGCGGAGGCGCGGGCTGCGGGCTGCGGCGATCGGGGCAGGGGGTGGGCGTCGGGTCAGGGGCAGGTCACTCGGAGGTGCCGGAGTCCGCGGAGTCGGCACTCGGCGGCTGGGAGTCGGTGGCCGCGGGGCGGGTGCTGCCGGATGCGGCGGTCTCGGCACCGCTGGTGGTGAGCCCGGGTCCGCTTGCCGGGACCTTCGCCGCCGCCTTCTCCTCGCGCCTGAGCGCCCGCGCGGACTCCTTCGCCTCCCGTTGCGCCGCCCGCTCCTCCAGTGTGCGCAACCGCGCCAACTCCTTGTCCTGCCGCCTGCGCGCCCGCGCCGCCTCCCGCTCCTCACGCTTCCGCGCCTTCGCCGCCCGGCGTGACTCCTTGCCCGTATCGGCTGCCTGGGCGTCTTCCTCTGGGGCCGGGGGCTCGGCCTGGGGATGGTTCTCGGGCTTGCGCTGATCCTCGGGCTTGGGTCGGTCTTCGGGCTTGGGCTCGTCTTCGAGCTTGGAGTGGTCCTCGGACTTGCGCTGATCCTTGGGCTTGCGCTGATCCTCGGGCTTGGGCCGACCCTCGGGGCCGGGCGTGGGTCCGGCCTTGGGCCGGACGTCGGTCTCGGCCCTGGGCTGGACGTCGGTCTCGGACTCGGGGTGGCCGTCGACCTCGGGGTGACCGTCGGCCTCGGACTCGGACGGAGGCCGGGCCTCGGTCGCCGACTGCCGCTTGGACGACTTGGCCTGCTCCGCCGCCTGCTTCCTGGCCGCCTTGGCTTCCGCGGCGGACTCCCGCCGCGCGGTCTTCGCCTCGGTCGCGGACTTCCGGCGGTCGGCCTTCTCCTGGGCGGCGGCGAGGCGCCGGGCGGCCTTGTCCTGGGCGGCGGACGTACGGGCGTGGTCGGCGGCCTCGCGCTTCGCGAGCCTCGCGGACTCCGCGGCCTCCTTCGCCACCTGCTTCGCGGCGGCCCGCTCCGCGCGCGCCGCCTCCCGCTCGCCCCGCTTGCGCTCGCGCGCGGCGGCCCGCAGCTCGGCCCGCTCGGCCCGCCGCGCCTCCGCCGCCGTCCGGCGCGCCTGACGCCAGGCCCGCCACCGGCGCCTGCGAGTGCGCCAGGCGTGCAGCAGCAGCGCGAGCGGCACCGCGACGGCGGCCGTCCAGAGCAGGGCCGCCAACCCGGTCCGCCACCAGGAGGGGCCGAGCCGGGACAGGACGTCCACGCCGAGCGGGCCGCCCGACATCGCGGCGAGCCCGGCCATCAGCACCCCGCAGACGGCCGCGCCGAGGAGCGCGGCGAGGGCGGTGCGCCCCCGGCTCCAGGCCGCCTCGCGGGGCGCGCCCGCGGGGGCGGCGACCCCGAGCGTGAACCAGGCGACGGTGAGCCCGGCGACGACCGGTACCGCGGCGAGCGCCCAGACCAGGGGCTCCGGGAGGGTCCCCCGGGGCACCGCCGCGAGCAGCGGGAAGGAGGGCAGGAAGAGCGGTTCGGTGGTGGCCGTGAAGGGCGCCGCGGCCTGCCCGGTGCCGAGGACGAAGCCGGGGCCGAGGGCGTAGGAGGCGCCCCAGACCGAGGCGTTGGGGACGAGGGCGAGGGCGAGCAGCAGGACGGCGAAGCGGCCCGGCCAGTCGCCGGTCAGCTGCCGGAAGGAGTCCTCGGCGCCGGACAGGTGCAGGACCAGCGAGAGGCCGACGAGCAGTCCGCCGCCGCCGACCAGGACGAGGGCGCCCGCGACACCGGACCGGGTCGCGACGGCGGGCAGCGTACGGCGGGCCGCGCCGCTCTCCGGGTACCACTCGCCCACCGCGCCCGCGACCGCCCGGCGCACCGGGGCGGGCATGAAGCCGATACGGCGCCGTACGAAGCGGGGCAGCGGGACCCGCCAGTACCCGGGGGCGGTCCAGGCGCCGGTGACGGCGGCGAGGACGGCGAGCAGCGGCAGCCGTACGAAGGCGCTGTCCCAGGAGGGCTTCAGTTCGCCGCCGGTGGCGTAGCACATCACCCCGAAGGCGACCGCCAGATAGCCCAGGGCGACCCCGATCCAGGCCGCCTGCGCGGGCATCCCCGGGCGGCCCTCGTCCCCGCGGACCGCGTCCCGCGCCGCGCGGTGCACGGCGAGCGCGGGCAGCACGGTCAGGAGCAGCGGGGTGAGCCCGACCGGGGCGGGGGTGCCGGTGAAGGTGTCGGTACGGGTCAGTTCCACGCCGTGGGCCAGCAGCCACAGGGAGGAGGCGGTGTGCAGGGCGGCGCCGGGACCGCTGTCCGGGAAGGGCGAGCTGATCCACAGGGCGAGCACGACCACCGCCAGGGTGCCCAGCCCGAGTCCGGCGGCGACCGCGCCCGAGAACGCGGCCGTACCGAGGCCCGGGGCCCGTTCGCGCAGTCGCGAGGGGCGCAGCCGGGAGGCGAGTGAGGGCTTGGCGAGCAGGGAGGGCAGGGTCGGGCTGCGGTCGCTCATCGGGTTCACGCTCGCCATGCTCCCAACGACACGCGCTTTCGCGTCGTAACAGCAGATTGCCCGATGTGTCGCTACAAATACTCTTATGCAATTTTCGTACAAACTGGAGACGGGTCGGCCCCACCGCCTCCGCGGTACGGAATCCGGCAGCGGATCCGGCACCGTGACCCCCGGCACGGAGAGCCAGCCATGACCCAGACCCCGCACGCCCGCGCGCTCCCCCCGGCGGCCGAACTCCGGCGGCTGCGCGAGGCCAGGAACCTCAGCCGCTCCGCCCTCGCCTCCCGGCTCGGCGTCCCCGTCTCCCGCCTGCGCCGCTGGGAGAAGGGCCGCGCCCAGCCGGAGGCCGAGCTTCTCACTCCGTACGTACGGGAGTTGGGGCTCGACATCACGCCCTCGGTGGGTACGGAGGCGGCCAACTCCGTTTCTCCGCAAGGGAGTTCCGACTCCCCGGCCCGCGCTGATTCCGCAGCTGAGGAATCCGACGCAACGGCGCCTGAGGCAGTGGCAGCTGACGCCGCGTCATCTTCGGCTTCCGTGTCGGTATCGGCACCAGACGGGGCTTCGGGCCCGGACTCGGATCCGGACTCGGACTCGGATCCGGATGCGGCCCCGGATGCGGCCCCGGACACGGACGCGAATCCGCAAGACGCGAACCCAGGAACGGGCGCGGACGCGGCCTTGGAAAAGGCCCCGAACCCTCCGCCGGAGAGCCCCTCCCCCGGCGAACTCTTCGACTCCCTCTACGAGTTGACGTCCGCCGCGCTGGTGCGGCAGACCTATCTGCTCACCGGGCACCGCCGGCTCGCCTGCGAGGCCGTGGAGCAGGCCTTCCAGCACGCCTGGCGGCACTGGCCCGAGGTGGCCGCCGACCCCGATCCGGCGGGGTGGGTGCGGGCCGCCGCGCACGAGTACGCGCTGTCGCCCTGGCACCGGCTGCGGCCCGGGCGGGAGCGGCGCGGCACCCCGCCCGCGCACCGTCAGGACCGTGAACTCCTCGCGGTTCTGGGCGAGTTGCCGCCGACGTACCGCAGGACGCTGGTCCTGCACGACGGGGTGGGTCTGCCGCTGCCGGAGACCGCGGCCGAGACCGAGTCGAGCACGGCGGCCACCACCAACCGGCTCCGGCACGCGCGCCGGATCGTGGGCGCGCGGGTTCCGGAACTAAGCGCCGTGCACGCCCTGCGGGAACGGCTCGCGCGCCTGGCCGAGGAGAGCGCGGCCGAGGGTCCGCGCCCCGCGCGGATGCGGAAGCTCAGCGAACGGCGCACCCGGCAGTGGACCCGGGCGGCCCTCGGGCTGACCGCCGCCGTGGTCACCGCGACCGTCTTCACCCTGCACACCGCGCCCGGCCACTACGAGCCGCCCGTCCCGCACGGCGCCCCGGTGGGCGGGGTCCCCGCGCGGATGGGACCGCAGTCACCGGGCCACCAGGCGGGAGAACTCCACGCCCGCCTCACCGAGGGCCCGCTCAGCGGCCCCGAACGCCTCCACCCGGACCTGGACTGACCCGGCCATGAGACCCGGGCGCCGGTCCCGGTCCCGGTCCCGGTCCCGGTCCCGGTACCGGCAGCAGACCGGCACAGCTACGGACCCCACAAGACCGGAGCGCCCACGCACAGCGGCGGGCCCGCACCCCCTCGGGGATGCGGGCCCGCCGCTGTTGCCGTGCTGCTCTCGTGCAGTGCCGCCCTCGGCTCAGCCGCCGAGGATCTCGCGGGCCAGCTTGGCCGTCTCGGTCGGGGTCTTGCCGACCTTGACGCCCGCGGCCTCCAGGGCCTCCTTCTTCGCCGCGGCGGTGCCGGAGGAGCCGGAGACGATGGCGCCGGCGTGGCCCATGGTCTTGCCCTCCGGGGCGGTGAAGCCCGCGACGTAGCCGACGACCGGCTTGGTGACATTGGCCTTGATGAAGTCGGCCGCGCGCTCCTCGGCGTCGCCGCCGATCTCGCCGATCATCACGATCAGCTCGGTCTCCGGGTCCTCCTGGAAGGCCGCCAGCGCGTCGATGTGCGTGGTGCCGATGACCGGGTCACCGCCGATGCCGACGGCGGAGGAGAAGCCGATGTCGCGCAGCTCGTACATCATCTGGTACGTCAGCGTGCCGGACTTCGAGACCAGGCCGATGCGGCCCGGCTTGGTGATGTCGCCCGGGATGATGCCCGCGTTGGACTGGCCGGGGGTGATCAGGCCGGGGCAGTTCGGGCCGATGATCCGGGTCTTGTTGCCCTTGGCCTTCGCGTACGCCCAGAAGGCGGCGGAGTCGTGGACCGCGATGCCCTCGGTGATGACCACGGCGAGCGGGATCTCGGCGTCGATCGCCTCGACGACCGCGGCCTTGGAGAAGGCCGGGGGCACGAAGAGGACGGAGACGTCGGCGCCGGTCTTCTCGATGGCCTCGGCCACCGAACCGAAGACGGGGACCGAAGTGGGGGCACCTCCCTGGCCATTCGGGCCTTGGGGGACGTCGAAGTCGACCTCGGTGCCGGCCTTCTTCGGGTTGACGCCGCCGACGATGTTGGTGCCGTCGCCCAGCATGAGCTTGGTGTGCTTCATGCCGGTGGAGCCGGTCATGCCCTGGACGATGACCTTGCTGTCCTTGTTGAGGAAGATAGCCATGGTTGCGGTTCCCTCGGTCCTTACTTGGCGGCAGCCAGCTCGGCGGCCTTGTCGGCCGCGCCGTCCATGGTGTCCACGCGCTGCACGAGCGGGTGGTTCGCGTCCGAGAGGATCTTGCGACCCAGCTCCGCGTTGTTGCCGTCGAGGCGCACGACCAGCGGCTTGGTGACGTCCTCGCCCTTGTCCTTGAGGAGCGCGAGGGCCTGGACGATGCCGTTGGCGACCTCGTCGCAGGCGGTGATGCCGCCGAAGACGTTGACGAAGACGGACTTGACGTCCGGGTCGCCCAGGATGATCTCCAGGCCGTTCGCCATCACCTGGGCGGAGGCGCCGCCGCCGATGTCGAGGAAGTTGGCGGGCTTCACGCCGCCGTGCTTCTCACCGGCGTACGCGACCACGTCCAGGGTGGACATGACCAGACCGGCACCGTTGCCGATGATGCCGACCTCGCCGTCCAGCTTGACGTAGTTGAGGTTCTTGGCCTTGGCGGCGGCCTCGAGCGGGTTCGCCGCGTCCTTGTCCTCCAGCGCCTCGTGCTCCGGCTGGCGGAAGTCGGCGTTGGCGTCCAGGGAGACCTTGCCGTCGAGGGCGAGGATGTCACCGCTGGCGACCTTGGCCAGCGGGTTGACCTCGACCAGGAGCGCGTCCTCGGCGACGAAGGTGTCCCACAGGGTCACCAGGACCTCGGCGGTCTTCTCGGCGACCTCGGCCGGGAACTTCGCCTGGGCCACGATCTCGCGGGCCTTCTCCAGGGTCACGCCCTCGTTGGAGTCGACCGGGACCTTGGCGAGGGCCTCGGGGGTCTTCTCCGCGACCTCCTCGATGTCCATGCCGCCCTGCACCGAGGCCATGGCCAGGAAGGTGCGGTTGGTGCGGTCGAGCAGGTAGGAGACGTAGTACTCCTCGACGATCTCCGGAGCGGTCTCCGCGATCATCACCTTGTGGACCGTGTGGCCCTTGATGTCCATCCCGAGGATGTCCGTCGCGCGGGCGACGGCCTCGTCGGGGCTCGCGGCCAGCTTCACGCCGCCGGCCTTGCCGCGACCGCCGACCTTCACCTGCGCCTTCACGACCGACTTGCCGCCAAGGCGTTCGGTGGCCTCGCGCGCCGCCTCAGGCGTGTCGATGACTTCACCGGCCAGCACCGGTACACCGTGCTTGGCGAAGAGGTCCCTCGCCTGGTACTCGAACAGGTCCACGCGCGTCCGTCCCTATCGTGATCTCGCCGCTCTGGCTTTCAGCGTCTCTGCTGTCTGCATGGGCGTGCCGCGACGGGCAACGTGACCTCAGCTGTTCGCATGTCACAAGGGAGGCGCACACGGAGTCCGGTGCGCGGCATGTCCGTCCGGCAGGTTATCGCCGCCGGGGCGGGGTCCCTAAATCACAGGTCACACCTGAGCGGTGATACCTGTCACAACTCCGTTAGTGACAATACTGAAAACTCACCGTCACACGAACTCCACATGTGGTGACCGACCAGGCATCTTGCCACGCACCGCACGTACGGAATCCCTGACTTCGCAGCCGCGGAGGGACGTCACGGGCGCGCATGACCCGGCTGACGCGCATGACCCGGCTGAGCGGGCGGGTCCGGTCAGCCGGTCAGCCGGTCAGCCGGTCAGCCGGTCAGCCGGTCAGTCGGTCAGCGGCAGGAAGGATGTGGCCGGTTCGGGTGACCTCCGCGCGCGCCTCTCCGCCGGCTCACTCCGGCTCCCTCGGCTACTCCCTGACCCAGGGCGGCAGGCCCGCGGCCACCCTCACTTCCCGGTGTCGGGAATCGGCAGCGGCCGCTTCTCGATGGCGGCGGCCATCACCTCCGGGAACAGGTCGGGTGTGCAGGCGAAGGCGGGTGCGTCCAGAGCGGCCAGGGCGGCGGCGTGGTCCCGGTCGTAGGCGGGGGCGCCCTCGTCGGACAGGGCGAGCAGGGTCACGAACTGGACCCCGGAGGCCTTCATCGCGGCCACCCGGGAGAGCATCTCGTTGCGTATCCCGCCCTCGTAGAGGTCGGAGATGAGGACGACCACGGTGTCGGCGGGGCGGGTGATCTGCGACTGGCAGTACGCCAGCGCCCGGTTGATGTCGGTGCCGCCGCCGAGTTGGGTGCCGAAGAGGACGTCCACCGGGTCGTCGAGTTCGTCCGTCAGGTCGACCACCGCCGTGTCGAAGACCACCAGCCGGGTCGCCAGGGAGCGCATCGAGGCCAGTACGGCACCGAACACCGAGGCGTACACCACCGAGGCGGCCATCGAACCGGACTGGTCGATGCAGAGGATCACGTCCTTCTTCACCGACTGCGCGGCCCTGCCGTAGCCGATCAGCCGCTCCGGCACGACGGTGCGGTACTCGGGCAGGTAGTGCTTGAGGTTGGCCGCGATGGTGCGGTTCCAGTCGATGTCGTGGTGGCGCGGCCTGCTGATCCGCGCGCTGCGGTCCAGGGCGCCGGTGAGCGTCGCCCTGGTCCGGGTCGCCAGCCGCTTCTCCAGGTCCTCGACCACCTTCCGTACGACCGCCCGCGCCGTCTCCTTGGTGGTCTCCGGCATGGCCTTGTTCAGCGAGAGCAGGGTGCCGACGAGGTGGACATCGGCCTCCACCGCCTCCAGCATCTCCGGCTCCAGGAGCAGGGTGCTCAGGCCCAGCCGGTCGATGGCGTCGCGCTGCATCACCTGCACGACGGAGGAGGGGAAGTACGTGCGGATGTCCCCGAGCCACCGGGCCACCGAGGGCGCGGAGGCCCCGAGCCCCGCCGAACGCTCCCTGCCCCGGCCCTGGTTGTCCTTGCCCCCGTAGAGCGCGGAGAGCGCCCCGTCCATCGCCGCGTCGCGCCCGCTCAGCGCCTGCCCGGTGCCGTCGGCCGCCTCGCCGCCGAGCACCAGCCGCCAGCGCCGCAAGCGCTCCTCGGCCCCGGCCGCCGCCTCCGGGGCCGCCATGTGGGCCCCCGCCTCCGGGGCCCCCGCATGGGCCGCCGCCGGGACCGCCCCCGCATCTCCCCGACCCGCCGATCCAGCGCCCTGTGCCGGATCCCGCCTCGTGCCGTTCACCGCCGTCACTCCCCCATCCGCCTCGCCGCTCAACTGTCTGCCGTGCTGCTTGCCGTCCTGCCTGCCGTCCGCGCTCAACTGCCCGTCACCACCGATGCGTCGGCCGTCCCGCCGCCCCGCCCGAGGAGGAGGTACAGCACCGGCAGCACCGCGTCCGCCCGCGCGCCGTCCAGCTCCGGGGCGAACCCGGGGAGCACAGGTCCCGGACCGCCCGCGGCCGGGTCCGCCCCCGCCGGGCCGCGCCGGACCAGCTCGCCGAGGCTCCGGCGCACGCCCGCCTCGTAGGCGCTGAAGGTGCGCCGCAGGAGCGGGAGTACGTCGTTGAACGCGGTCTCCGGTACTCCGGTGAGCCAGCGGTCGACCAGGCCCAGGAGGCGTTCGTCGTGGACGAGGAGCATGCCGCCGGAGCCGCCGCCGACGAAGCCCTCGATCCAGGCGGCGGCCTCGGCGGGCGGGGTGCCGCGGGAGAGGGCGAGGCCCATCAGGCGGGCCGCCTCCTCCGCCGTCAGCTCGCCCTCGTCGAGCAGCAGCCGCGCACACCGGCCGCGCAGCACCCCGGCCACCGTGTCCCGGCCGGCCAGCACCCGCAGCACGCGCCACCAGCGGGTGCGTATGCCGGAGCGGTCCGGACCGGCGGGGTGAGAGGCTTCGGCGGCCTCAACGCCGGTTGCCTCGGCGCCGGTTGGCTCGATTCCCGTGGGGTCAGCGCCGGTTGGCACCGCTCCCCTTGCCTCGGTGCCGGTCGACTCGGCTCCCGTAGCGTCAGCCCCGGTTGCCCGGACGGCCGCTGCCTCGGCCCCGGTCGCCCCGTCGGCCGTCGCACTGCCGTCCGGGCCGCCGGACCCCGCACCGGCGCCCGCGCCCTCTCCCTCCGGACCGGCCGCGAGCAGTCCCACCGCCGAGTGGACCGCGTCGAGGTGGCGGCGCATCTCCTGGGCCGCGTCCGGGTCCAGGGCCGCGCAGGCGGCGGGCAGGCCCACGAAGACGCGTTCGGCGAGCCCGGCCGCGACCTCGGCGAGGGCGCCGGTGTCGGTGCCGCGGACGTCGCCGTACCGCAGGGAGCGCACCAGGGCGGGCAGGGCCTGGGCGAGGTGGCCGACGTCCGAGTCCAGGGCCGCGCGGTCGGCGAGCACCCGCATCACCACCGGCAGGGCCCTGGGCAGCCCGGCGAGCAGGCAGTGCTCGGCGAGCGCGGTGACCTCGGCGAGGGCGGTGGCGGAGACGGCCTCGGTCTCCGCCTTCGCCGAGGCGGCGGCCTGCACCGTGGTGCCCCAGACCCCGGCCTCGGCGACCCGGACGGACAACTCCGGCTCCCAGCAGAGCCGCCAGCTCTCCCGGAAGGTGCCCGTCCCGCCGCGGCCCGCGGCCGGTTCGCCCCAGCCGATGCCGAGCAGCCGCAGCCGGTGCAGCAGGCGGCTGCGGGCACCGTCGGTCTCACCGCGCAGGTCGAGGTCGAGCTCGCGTTCCAGCGCCTCCGGCTTGAGCCGCAGCCGGCGCTGGAGCCGGGTGAGGTCGCGCTGGAGCGGCACCGCCGGAGCCGAGTCGGGCACCTCGCCGAGGACATCGCCGATCACCAGCCGGTCGCGCACCAGGTCGAGGGGCACATCGGAGCCCTCGCACAGGACGGCCCGGATGGCGTCAGTGGTCTCCGCGAGTCCGGCCAGCGGGCGGCCGCGCATCACCGCGAGGGTCTCCGCGAGCCGTACCGCCTCGATGACATGGGCCGAGGAGACGATCCGGTCCTCCTCCCGCAGCAGCCCGGCGACCTTGGTCATCCAGCGGGTCACCGGCCGGTCCGGGGCGTGGAAGAGGTGCCCGTACCAGCCCGGTGACTCGATGCCCGCGCCGTACCCCCCTTCCCGCGACAGCCTGCGGTGCGTCCAGGGCACCCAGGTCATCTCGGTCCTGATCTTCGGCAGCCCCTTGAGCAGGGCCCGGTCGGCGGTGAGCGTGGGCCGCTCACGCAGGGCGGGCACATGCCAGGCGCCGCAGACCACGGCCACCTGCTCGCCGTACTCCTTCTGGGCGGCCCGGAGCCGGAGGCGCATATGGGCCTCCCGTACGAGGTCGCGGTCCTGGCCGGGCGCCTCCCGCGGGCTCGGCGGCCCCTGCCCGGCGTCAGCCTCCGCCTCCGCTTCCGCCCGGTCGTGTCCCGTGTCCCCGGCGGGCCGCTCGCGCAGCGCGGTCATCGCCTCGGCCAGCGCCTCGAAGGGCGCGAGCGCCTCCGCACCGCTCGCGCCGCGGTGCTCCACGGCGTCCTCCCACCAGCGCTCGGGGTCGTCGTACCCCGCGGTCCGCGCGAGGACGGCCAGCGGATCGCTGCGGACCGCCCCGGCATCCGGGGGACCCTGGCCCTCCCCGCCCCGGCCTGGCCCCGGCTCGCCCGGTGCCGCCTCCCCGTCCGGCCCCTCGGCGGGGAACCGGCCGCCGTCCGGGGCGACTTCCGGGAAGCCGTCCCGCTGCTCCTGGCGGGCGGCCCGCTCCTCGCGGTGGAGGGCGAGGCTGTGGGCGGCCGGGAGGTCGATGAACCGGACCGGGACCCCGTGCCGCAGGGCCCACCGGAGGGCGACCCACTCCGGCGAGAACTCGGCGAACGGCCAGAAGGAGGAGGTGCCCGGCTCGTCCACCGCGTGCGCGAGCAGCGCGACCGGTGGCCGCATGCCCTCCTCGGCCGCGAGGGCGAGCAGCCCGTCGGCCTCCGGCGGGCCCTCGATCAGGACCGCCCGCGGGCGCGCCGCGTCCAGCGCCGCCCGCACCGCACGCGCCGAGCCGGGCCCGTGGTGCCGGACACCCAGCAGCAACGGCCAGTCCACGGCGGCCACTCCGGCTCCCCCGGCCGCCTCTCCGCTCACCACCGCTGCCCCCGCCCCTACGGCCTTCTCCGCCCCCGCGTGCACCCCCGCGGTCTCCTCCACCGCGCCGGGGACGCTCATGCGCTCACCTCCCGGCAGGCGCGGTAGAAGTCCTTCCAGCCCTCGCGCTCGCGGACGACCGCCTCCAGGTACTCCTGCCAGACCACCCGGTCCGCCGCCGGGTCGCGGACCACGGCGCCGAGGATGCCCGCGGCGACATCGCCGGGCCGCAGCACCCCGTCCCCGAAGTGGGCGGCGAGGGCGAGGCCGTTGGTCACCACCGAGATCGCCTCGGCCGTGGAGAGGGTGCCGCTCGGCGACTTCACCTTCGTCCGGCCGTCCGCGGTGACGCCGTCGCGCAGCTCGCGGAAGACGGTCACCACCCGGCGTATCTCGTCGATCCCCTCGGGCGCCGCCGGGAGATCGAGCGAGCGGCCGATCTGGTCGACGCGGCGGGAGACGATGTCGACCTCGGCCTCGGCGCTCTCCGGCAGCGGCAGCACCACCGTGTTGAACCGGCGCCGCAGCGCGCTCGACAGGTCGTTGACCCCGCGGTCGCGGTCGTTGGCGGTGGCGATGAGGTTGAAGCCGCGGACCGCCTGCACCTCCTGGCCCAACTCCGGTATCGGCAGCGTCTTCTCGGACAGGATGGTGATCAGGGTGTCCTGGACGTCCGCCGGGATCCGGGTCAGCTCCTCGACCCGGGCGGTCATCCCCTCGGCCATGGCGCGCATCACCGGGCTCGGCACCAGGGCCTCGCGGCTCGGCCCGTGGGCGAGCAGCCGGGCGTAGTTCCAGCCGTAGCGGATCGCCTCCTCCGGGGTGCCCGCGGTGCCCTGCACCAGCAGGGTCGAGTCGCCGCTGACGGCGGCCGCGAGATGTTCGGAGACCCAGGTCTTGGCGGTGCCCGGCACCCCGAGCAGCAGCAGCGCCCGGTCGGTGGCGAGGGTGGTCACGGCCACCTCGACGATGCGGCGGGGGCCGACGTACTTGGGGGTGATGACGGTGCCGTCCGCGAGGGTGCCGCCGAGCAGATAGGTCGCCACCGCCCACGGCGAGAGCTTCCACCGGGCCGGGCGCGGGCGGTCGTCCCGCGCGGCGAGCGCGGCGAGTTCGGCCGCGAAGGCGTCCTCGGCGTGCGGTCGCAGCGCCTCGCCGTCCTCCGCCCGGCTGTGCTCCGCACTCGTCGGATTGTCCACGGTCACGGACATGGAACTGTCCCCCTCCAGCTGTTCCTGATCGGACGTCGCCCACCGTGCACCACCCCACTGACAATCGCCCCTGACCTGCGAGGACTTCGCCACGAGGCCGAGGGCAGGGGGCATTGTCAGTGGCGGGTCCTACGGTCGGGGACATGAATCAGCAGGGGGTGCGCTGGACGGCTGATCAGGTGCTGGCACTGGCTCCTGACGCCTCGTCGCGCAAAGCGGGAAGCAAGCTCGGCACCGCCGGGCCGTGGTCCGACGCGGGCAGTACCGGCGCGGGCACGGTCTGGGGTCTGTGCCGGGGCAGCGGCAGCAAGCCGTACCAGACGGTCGTGGATCTCGCGGACACCGCGGGCCCGGCCTACAAGTGCAGTTGTCCCAGCCGGAAGTTCCCGTGCAAGCACGCGCTGGGGCTGCTGCTCCTGTGGTCGGGGGCGGACCCGGCGGTGGCCGGGGGCGAGCCGCCCGGCTGGGCCGAGGAGTGGCTGGCGGGCCGCCGGGCGCGGGCGCAGCAGAAGCACGAGGGCGAGGGGTCCGGGGCCGCCCGGCCGAAGACGGCGGATCCGGCGGCCGCGGCGAAGCGGGCGGCGCGGCGGGCCGAGCGGATCAGCGCGGGCGCGAGCGAGCTGGAGCAGCGCCTCGGCGATCTGCTGCGCGGCGGCCTCGCCTCGGCGGAGCAGGCGGGGTACGGGCTGTGGGAGGAGACGGCCGCCCGGATGGTGGACGCCCAGGCGCCCGGACTCGCCTCCCGGGTACGCGAGTTGGGCGCGGTACCGGCCTCCGGCCCGGGGTGGCCGGTGCGGCTCCTGGAGGAGTGCGCCCTGGCCCACCTCCTCGGGCAGGGCTGGCTGCGCCGCGCCTCGCTGCCGCCGGAGCTGGCGGCCACCGTGGCGGCCAGGGTCGGTCTGCCGCCCGCCGGGAAGGGGCCCGCGGTGCGCGACGACTGGCTCGTCCTCGCCCGGTACGACACCGCCGAGGGCCATCTCGTCACCCGGCGCACCTGGGTGCACGGCGCCCGCTCGGAGCAGACCGCGCTGCTCCTCTCCTTCGGCGCGGCCGGCCGCGCGCCCGCCCTCGCGCTGCCGGTCGGCCTCAGCCTGGACGCCGAGCTGTCCGCGCATCCCGGCGGCGGGGGGCTCCGCGCCGACCTGGGCGAGCAGTTCGCGGCCCCGGGTCCCGGGGAGCACCGGCCCGCCGGGGTCGGCCCCGCGGAGGCGCTCGACCGGTACGGCAGGGCGCTGCGCGAGGACCCCTGGCTGGAGTCCTGGCCGGTGACGCTGCGCGCGGCGGTCCCGGCGCGCGCGGGCGAGGGCTGGCAGCTCGCCGACCCGGAGCAGGGCACCGCCCTCCCGCTCGCGCCCGCGGCCCAGGGCAAGGAGGGCCTGTGGCGCCTCATAGCCCTCTCCGGCGGCGCCCCGGTGACCGTCTTCGGGGAGTGCGGCCACCGCGGCTTCACCCCCCTCGCGGCCTGGGAACCGGCGGTCGGGGAGGTGGTCTCGCTGTGCTGAACGGCCGCGGGGCACAGGGCGGTTGCGGGGACGGACGACGGGGACACCGGGTGAGGAGCGGGTCATGGGTGTGACGGCGACACAGGAGCAGGCCGCGGGCACGGCGGCGCGGACGGAGGCCGAGGCCGACTGGGAGGAGCTGGTCACCGCCGCCCTGCTCGGCACCGAGCGCCGCACCCCGCCGGTGCGGCGGACCGGCGGGAGCCCGTCGGCGGCGCTCCTGGACGCCGCCGCGGTGCAGACGGTGCGCCGCAGGGCCGGGCTGCGTCCCGCGGCGGCCGCCGCGCCACTGGAGGCGGCCGGAGAGGACCCCCGCCCCGCGCCGCCCGCCGAGGCGGTGCGTCGGCTGTCCCTGCTGCTCACCGACCGCCCGGGCAGCGGGAACGGCCGCCGCGGCAGCGCCCCCGACCTCCTCGAACTGCTCCCGCAGTGGCTCTCCCTCGCCAACTCCCTCGGGTACCGGGCGCCTTCACCCCTGCTGCCCGCCCTCCTGGACGCGGCGCGCGGGCGCAGCGACCTGCGGGCGGAGGTGCTCGCCTTCACCGGTGTCCGCGGGCTCTGGCTGGCGCGGCTCAACCCGGACTGGAAGTACGCCCTGCGCGCCACCCCCGGCAGCGGCGCCTCGCTCCCGGCCCCGGAGGACGCGGCACAGGTCACCCGGCTCTGGGAGGAGGGCCTGTTCGCCGAGCGGGTGGCGCTGCTGTCCGCCGGGCGCCGGCACGATCCCGCGGCGGCCCGGGAGCTGCTCGCCTCGACCTGGACGAGCGAACGCGCCGAGGACCGGCTGATGTTCCTGGACTCGCTCCGTACGGGGCTCTCGGCGGCCGACGAGCCCTTCCTCGAACAGGCGCTGACCGACCGCAGCCGCAATGTCCGGGCGACCGCGGCCGAGCTGCTCTCCGCCCTGCCGGGCTCGGCGCTCGCCGGGCGGATGGCGGAGCGGGCCGCCGCCTGTGTGCGGCTGGAGTCCACCGCCGCCGGGGCCCGGCTGCTCGTCGAACCGCCCCGGGAGTGCGACGCGGGCATGGAGCGGGACGGCGTGGTACGCAACCGTCCGGCCGGACGGGGTGAACGCGCCTGGTGGCTGGGCCAGTTGGTGGAGGCGGCGCCGCTTTCCCAGTGGTCCGGGCACTTCGGCGGCCGGAGCCCGCAGGAGATCGTCGCCCTGGAGGTGGCCGACGAGTGGCGGCACGAGCTGCACGCCGCCTGGTGCCGGGCCGCCGTCCGGCAGTCCGACGCCCACTGGTCGCGCGCCCTGCTCGCGGAGCCCGGCGCCCCGGTGGCCGACGGGCCGGGAGCCGCCTCGCTGTCCGAGCGCGCCCGGCTGCTGGGGATACTCCCCGCGGCCGAACGCGCGGAGTGGGTGGCCGCCTTCCTCCCGGTGCACGGCCTCTCCGAGGCGTTCCAGCTCCTGGGGACCTGCGCGAGCCCCTGGGCGCCCGGCCTCGGGAGTGCGGTGGTGGACGCCCTCAACATCGCCCGGGACGCGGGGAGTTACCCGTGGAGCTTCAGCGGGGTGCTCGGCCTCGCCGAACGCTGCCTGGACCCGGCGGAGGCCGGACGCCTGGCTCCGCTGGCCGCGATACCCGACGAGGCGGAGGACGCCGCCCCCGGCGCGGGCGGCTACTGGGCCGAGGCCTTCCAACGCCTGCTCGGCACCCTGAACCTGCGCGCGACCATGCGCACGGAACTCCTCGCGGGGCGCGAGCGGGACCGGGCGGGCACGGCGGCGGCGTCGGGCACGGCGGGCTCAGCGGACACGGCGAGCCCGGCGGAGGCACCCGGCGCGGCCACAGCGGAGTAGCGGATCGGGCGAGACGCGCGAGGGGCCGGGTCGCCCGCTCCGGCCGACGCAGCCGACCTGAGCCGAGAACCCACGCGCAGACATGCGACGGCACGCGCAGGCAGGTCAACGTGAAGACGGCACGCGCGGGCACGTCAACGTAAGGAAGAAGAAGGAGAAGAAGGAGGTGAGAGCGGGGAGAGGAAGGGAACCGGCGCGGAGGCGGGCCGGGGCCGTCAGGCGCTCTGCCGGACGTGGGCGTTGACCCAGTCCACGATCGACTGGGTGGTGGCACCCGGGGTGAAGATCTCGGCGACGCCCTTGGCCTTGAGCGGGGCGATGTCGTCCTCGGGGATGATGCCGCCGCCGAAGACCTGGATGTCCTCGGCCTCCCGCTCCGCGAGGAGTTCCAGGACGCGGTTGAAGAGGGTGTTGTGCGCGCCGGAGAGGATGGACAGGCCGATCGCGTCGGCGTCCTCCTGGATCGCGGTGTCCACGATCTGCTCGGGCGTCTGGTGCAGGCCGGTGTAGATGACCTCCATCCCGGCGTCCCGCAGGGCGCGCGCGATGACCTTGGCCCCGCGGTCGTGCCCGTCCAGACCCGGCTTGGCGACCACTACGCGGATCGGCCCCGTTGCCACACCCATCACTGCCTCCCACAAGGTCCGGCATACAGGTCTCTGCCTGCCGGCGCGGTATCTACGACGACCACAATGTACGTCCGGCGGAGCACGCCCCGCCCCGGGGACGGACGCGCGCCCGGGGGCCGGATGTGAACGCACGTTATCGTCCACGCCGCGCGACCGGCAGTTTCGTGAACGCGACAGAGGGGGAAATCACACAGTGGGACAAGTTCATCGCGTACCGGTCCCTGCTGGGCGGTGACAGAGGGCCGCCACCGGGCCGTTGCGCAGGGGAGCCGCTCCGACCACCTCCCCGCTCCGTGAACCGCACGGACAGCGGGCAGCGAGGTGCTCTCGGGGGCCGAGAGGGCCGTCCGGCCGCAGAGTCCGCCCACCGTCGCTCTTCGGGGAGCGGACTTCACCGTACGTGTCCGCCGGTCACCGGTTCCCCCGCGAGGGCACGCGGGACACCGACGTCCGGCGCGTGCCGACGGGAGGTCGGCCATGCAGGTGACCAAGGCGCTGCCGCTCATCCCCCTGTGCCGCAAGCTGCTCCCGGACAGGCTGGCCGGGCTCTCCATGACCCTGCTCAAGGCGAGCCTGCTGGAGGCCGCGATCCTCGCGGGGCACCTCGTCCTCTACCCGGCGGGCTTCACCGCGGAGCGCAGGCCCGCGGCCGTCCTGAAGAAGGAGGGCGGCGAGCAGGAGCCGACCCCGCTCCCGGCGGACAGCCGGCCGCCGGTGGTGCTGCTGCACGGCTTCATCGACAACCGCTCCGTCTTCGTCCTGCTGCGCCGCTGGCTGAACCGGGACGGGCGCCACCATGTGGAGTCGCTGAACTACTCCCCGCTCACCTTCGACGTCCGGGCCGCCGCCGATCTGCTCGGCAAGCACATCGAGGAGATCTGCGCCCGTACCGGCCACCGCGAGGTCGATGTGGTCGGGCACAGCCTCGGCGGGCTCATCGCGCGGTACTACGTGCAGCGGCTCGGCGGGGACGCGCGGGTGCGCACCCTGGTCACGCTCGGTACCCCGCACGGGGGGACCCGGATCGTGCCGCTGATGGACGCCCACCCGATCGTCCGGCAGATGCGGCCGGGCTCGGACCTCATCGAGGAGCTGCGGCTTCCGGCGCCGCACTGCCGTACCCGCTTCTTCAGCTTCTGGAGCGAGCTGGACCAGATCATGGTGCCGCTGGAGACCGCGCGGATCACCCACCCCGACCTGATCGCCCAGAACGTCCGCGTCAGCGGCGTCGGCCATCTCGCGCTGCCGGTGCACCCGGCGGTCGCGACCCGGATGCGGGAGATCCTGAGCAGCGTCGAGGACACCGCGGGGAAGGCGGGACTCACCGTCGCCTGAACCGCCTGAACCAGCTGCATCAGGGGCGCAGTTACCCGCGCCGGGGGCTCACGGTGACCCGGGTGCGGGGCCGCGGACCGCCGCGACCGCGAACCACGGGCCGCCTCGACCGGAAGAGGACGACACACCAGCACCGGACGGTTCGCAGGAGTTCCCACAGGATCCGGCGAAGCAGATGCAGGGGTTCACTGCACGCGGGCCCGCCAATACCCGTCCAGGAGTGGGGAATTCGGGCGGAGGCCGAGGGTCCGGCGCGGCCGGAGCGGGTCCGGAAACCTCGAACAACCCTCGAACATAGAGCCAAGGCTGGGTCTACAGCACGACGAAACGCGGCCGAATGCCCGTTTCCCGGAGCGGTGAAACCTGCGGAAGATTGTGGCGCCCGCATACCGCCGGGTACAGTCGCCGCACTGCTCCGCCAGCCGGATCAGCGCTTCAACGGTCCACGACCGTGGGTCCCCCGGACCCGGCCCTGCTGTCGAGGCGAAAGAGAAGTTGGTGAACGACCGTCACCCGTCGGGGTTTGCTCCGGCACCGGCACCCGACGCCGCCTCCACCGCTCATGGTCTCTACGACCAGACCGGGCAGCAAGGGAATTACCCCGGCTACGACGGCACCGGCAGCTACCCCGTCCCCGGCTTCGACGCGGACCCCCTCTTCGGCGAGATGCCCGGCTCCGGCTACGACACCGGAAGTTGGGGCACCACCGGCGGCTACCCGGCAGCGGGCTCCGCTCAGGACCCCTACCCCTACGCCACACCCGAGGCCGCCTACGGCGCCGGAAGCCACGACGGCTCCGGAACCTGGGCGGCTTCCGCGCAGGAGGCCAGGGTCCCGGCCCAGTACGGCGGCCCCGAGGACACCGGCCAGTGGCAGCAGAGCCCCTTCGACCCGGCGGCCTTCGACGGCTCGGGCTTCGACGCGGCCGGATTCGCGCAGCAGACCGGGCAGTTCGACACCCGGACCTTCGACCCCTCCGGCTACGCCTCCCTCGGCTACGAGACCCAGAGCCACGAGATGCCGGGCTTCGCGCCCCAGGCCTTCGAGACGCAGGGTTTCGACTCCCAGGGCTTCGGGACGCAGGGCCTCGAGAGCCAGGGCTTCGAGCCCCCGCACATCGAGAGCCCGGGCTACGCGACCGGGAACTTCGCCACCCAGAGCTTCGAAGTCCCGGGCCACGCCCAGGACTTCGGCACCCAGGACCAGTACCCCGGCTTCCCGCACCCCGGCTACGAGGGCCAGGGCCACCCGGCACCGGAGGCCTACGGCACCGCGTCCTTCGAGACGCACGGCTACCCGACCCACGACGGGCACCCGTCCCACGAGGGCCCGCAGACCGGGTCCCACCCGCACCCCGAGGCGTACGGCACGCACTCCGCCTACGAGGTGCCGGGCGGGTACGCGAGCGAAGCGCCGTACGAGACGCAGCAGTTCGACGCGCTCGGCTACCCGACCGGGAGCTTCCCGGCGCAGCACGCCGAGGGCCGGGCCTTCGCCGAGCAGCCCTTCGAGACCGGCGGCACCCCGGGGCACTTCGAGACCGGCAGCTTCGAGACCGGCACGTACGAGACCACCGGCTTCGACACCGCCACCTTCGAGGCGATCTACGAGGCCCCGGCCTACGAGGACGTCCGCCACGACTCCGGACCGGCGGACCACCGGCCCGCGCCCGACGAGGCCCACGAGGTCGCCCCGGCCGGACCGGAGGCCTCCGGCGGCGAGGGCCACACCGGTGAACTCCCCCGGGTGACCGCCGGGCACCCGGCGGACCCGGCCGGCGGCCGGGCCCGGTCCCGCGCCCGGCGCCGTACCCCCTCCAAGCGTTCCGCGCTGCTTACCGTCGCCGTCCCCTCCGCCTGTGTGATGGGGGTGGCGGGCATCGCGGCGGCCTCCGTCGGGGACTTCGGCGAGGGCGACACCGCGGAGGCCCAGGCCTCCGCGCCGGATCCGGCGAGCGTGCGCCCCTCGGTCGCCAACAACAAGCTCGACTCCCAGCTCCAGGGCCTCTCGGCCGACGCGGGCGACTTCGCGGACCGCGCCAGCCGGACCCAGGAGCGCATCGACCTCAAGGCCAAGCAGGAGGCCGAGCGGAAGAAGGCCGCCGAGGAGGCCGAGCGCAAGGAGCGGCTGCGCCCGAAGTTCGTCCTCCCCGTCAAGCAGCACGGGCTGAGCGCGTACTACGGCCAGGCGGGCGTCAACTGGATGTCGGTGCACACCGGCATCGACTTCCCGGTCTCCTACGGGACGCCGGTGATGGCCGCGACCGACGGCACGGTGCGCACGCAGTACAACACCGCCTACGGCAACATGGCGATCGTGACCGCCGAGGACGGTACCGAGACCTGGTACTGCCACCTCTCCAGCCACAAGGTCTTCAGCGGCAGCGTGAAGGCGGGCGACACCATCGCCTTCTCCGGCAACTCCGGCAACTCCACCGGCCCGCACCTGCACTTCGAGGTGCGCCCCGGCGGCGGCTCCGCCGTCAACCCGCTCCCCTGGCTGAACAGCCACGGCGTGGACCCGCAGTAGCGCGAGGCAGTCGCACGCGGCCCCGGCGACCGTCGGGTCCGTGCTTCCCTGCCTGCGCCCCGGACCTGGACTACGGCCGCCGTACCTCGAATTGGAAGCAGCCGTACTCGACGGCGCGTATGTGCACCAGGGCCACCCGCGGATCCGCGAAGGCCTCGCCGAGTGCCTTGTCGAAGCCGGGCCCGGCCTCCTCGGGGATCTCGAAGAGGCGTCCCCCGACGATGTGCCCCGCGCTGTCGTAGCGGCGCAGGGTGCGCAGCGCGCCGGGGCGCGTGAAGGGATAGCCCTCCCCGCGCGGCCCCGGGCACTCCTCGGCGTGGACGAAGACCGGCCCGGCCTCGTCGTAGGCCCCGGGGGCGGCACCGGTCATACGGGCCCAGCGGCGCAGCGGCGCGTAGGAGACCAGGGCGACCCGCTCGCCCGCCTCGATGGGGCGCAGGCAGCAGCGCAGCGGGCTGCCCACGCAGTCGAGCGGGACGCCGTCCTCGCGGGCGGTGTACGGGCGCGCCGGCCGCCCGGAGTCGTCGGTGCCGCGGAGCTCCGCGAGGGCGGCGGGCGGGATGGGGAGCGGGGTGTAGGTGGTCATGCGGCCAGTGTGCTGCGGCCCTGACCGGCCGGCTGGCGGGAATCGGACGGGGAGATCGGCGGTGCCTCAGGGCGCCTGGTGAGGGGTCAGAGCTTCTCCACCGGTGCGTACCGCAGCAGCAGGCGCTTCGGCTTGGGGTCGCCGAAGTCGACGGTGGCCTCGGCGTTGCCGCCGGTGCCCTTGACGCCGACGACGGTGCCGAGGCCGAACTGGTCGTGGGTGACCCGGTCGCCGACCGCGAGGGAGACGACCGGCTTCTCCCCGGCCCGGCGGGTGGCGAAGCCGGAGGCGCCGCCCTGACCCCCGCGGGCGCGCGAGGAGGAGAGCGAGGCGGCGATGCCGGAGGCCGGGCCCGAGGAGACCGGGGCGGGGGCGCCGGTGCGCTTCCACTCCAGGTGGGCGGCGGGGATCTCCTCCAGGAAGCGGGAGGGCGGGTTGTACGAGGGCTGGCCCCAGGCGCTGCGCAGGGTGGAGCGGGTGAGGTAGAGGCGTTCGCGGGCGCGGGTGATGCCGACGTAGGCGAGCCGGCGCTCCTCCTCCAGCTCCTTGGTCTGGCCGAGGGCGCGCATGTGCGGGAAGACGCCGTCCTCCATGCCGGTCAGGAAGACCACCGGGAATTCGAGGCCCTTGGCGGTGTGCAGGGTCATCAGGGTGATGACGCCGTTGCCGTCCTCCTCGTCGGGGATCTGGTCGGAGTCGGCGACCAGGGCGACCCGCTCCAGGAAGTCGGAGAGGGTGGCGCTCTCCTCGTCCTCGCCGGTCTCCTGCTCGAACTCCAGGGCCACCGCGGCGAGTTCCTGGAGGTTCTCGATGCGGGTCTCGTCCTGCGGGTCGGTGGAGGACTGGAGTTCCGCGAGGTAGCCGGTGCGTTCGAGGACGGCCTCCAGGACGGTCGCCGGGCCCGCGCCGGACTCGACGACGGTGCGCAGGTCCTCCATCAGCGTGTTGAAGCGCTTGACGGCGTTGGCGGAGCGCGCGGCCATGCCGTACGCCTCGTCGACCCGGCGCAGGGCCGCGGGGAAGCTGATCCTCTCGCGCTGGGAGAGCGCGTCGATCATCGCCTCGGCGCGGTCGCCGATGCCGCGCTTGGGGACGTTGAGGATGCGGCGCAGCGGGACGGAGTCCTCGGGGTTGGCGAGCACGCGCAGATAGGCGAGGACGTCCCGGACCTCCTTGCGCTCGTAGAAGCGGACACCGCCGACGACCTTGTACGGGAGGCCGACGCGGATGAAGACCTCCTCGAAGACGCGGGACTGGGCGTTGGTGCGGTAGAAGACCGCGACGTCCCCCGCCTTGGCGTCGCCCGCGTCGGTCAGCCGGTCGATCTCCTCGGCGACGAACTGCGCCTCGTCGTGCTCGGTGTCGGAGACGTACCCGGTGATCTGCGCGCCCGCGCCCGCGTTGGTCCACAGGTTCTTGGGGCGGCGGCTCTCGTTGCGCTCGATGACGGCGTTGGCGGCGGTGAGGATGGTTTGGGTGGAGCGGTAGTTCTGCTCCAGGAGGATGGTGGTGGCGTCCGGGTAGTCCTCCTCGAACTGGAGGATGTTGCGGATGGTGGCGCCGCGGAAGGCGTAGATGCTCTGGTCCGCGTCGCCCACCACGCACAGCTCGGCGGGCGGCGGCTGCGGCGCGGCGTCCGGCGCGGGCTCCGCCTCCGGGTCGGGCTCGCGGCCCACCAGCTCGCGTACGAGGGCGTACTGGGCGTGGTTGGTGTCCTGGTACTCGTCGACCAGGACGTGCCGGAAGCGGCGGCGGTAGTGCTCGGCGACGTCCGGGAAGGCGCGCAGCAGATTGACCGTGGTCATGATCAGGTCGTCGAAGTCGAGGGCGTTCGCCTCGCGCAGCCGCGACTGGTACATGGCATAGGCCTGGGCGAGGGTCTTCTCGAAGCCGTCGGCTGCCTTCGCGGCGAAGTCCTCCTCGTCGATCAGCTCGTTCTTCAGTCCGGAGACCTTGGCGCTGAAGGACTTCGGCGGGAACTTCTTCGGGTCGAGGTCCAGATCGCGGCAGACCAGGGCCATCAGGCGCTTGGAGTCGGCGGCGTCGTAGATGGAGAAGGAGGAGGTGAAGCCGAGCTTCTTCGACTCTCGGCGCAGGATGCGGACGCAGGCGCTGTGGAAGGTGGAGACCCACATGGCGTTGGCGCGCGGGCCGACCAGCTGCTCGACGCGCTCCTTCATCTCGCCCGCGGCCTTGTTGGTGAAGGTGATCGCGAGGATCTGGCCCGGGTGCGCGCCGCGCTCGGCGAGCAGATAGGCGATGCGGTGGGTGAGCACCCGGGTCTTGCCGGAGCCCGCGCCGGCGACGATGAGCAGGGGGGAGCCGCTGTGCACGACGGCGGCGCGCTGCTGCTCGTTCAGTCCCTCGACGAGGGCGGCCGAGTCCACCGCGGGGCGCGGGGCGCCGTCGCGGTAGTGGGCGTCGCGGGGTGGCGGCACGTCGTACTTCCCTCCGAACAGGTCGTCGGGCAGGTCTTCCCGCTCCTCGCCCTCGGGGTCCTCGGGCGGCGGGGGCGCTTCCTCGCGCGGGGCGCGGAGGTCCGCCAGGAAGCTGTCGTCAAAGAGGCTGCTCATCGTTGCCCGAGTCTAGGCGGCCGCACCGACAGCCCGCCGCCGGTTCCCGCTCGCGGCCGCCCAGGGGGCGGAACACACCCTCCGCTTACGTGATCTCACCCCCGGCGAAAGTCACGAAAACATATCGGACACATGGCGCATCAACCTTCACAGCCGCTCCACGAGTTGGCTAGCGTGCCCGGCGGGCAGCCCGTCCGGACCGGCGAGACCGCGCCGGACTCGGGCGCCCGCAACCTCCGGCACGCCCCCGCGGCCGGCCCACGGAAGGAGTCGCCGCCTTGGCGTCGCACCGCAAGCCGCGCAGCCCCCGTGTGGTGCCCGGCCCCGCCGTCGGCCTGACCACCGCCGCGCTCACCTCGGTCGCCCTGCTCTCGGGGAGCGCCACCGCCGCGCCCGAGAAGCCGGGGCCGAGCCTGGAAGAGGTGCGCAAGAAGGTCGACGGCCTCTACCACGAGGCGGGCGTGGCCACCCAGAAGTACAACGCGGCCAAGGAGCGCTCGGACGCCCAGCGCCGCAAGGTCGACGGCCTCCTCGACGACGTGGCCCGGCGCACCGAGAAGCTGAACGAGGCCCGCGCCGAACTCGGTTCCTTCGCCGCCGCCCAGTACCGCACCGGCGGCGTCTCGGGCACCGCCACGCTGCTGCTCGCGGACGACCCGGCCCAGTACTTCGACCAGACGCAGCTGATGCACCGGCTGACCGGGCGGCAGAAGAAGGCCGTCGACGACTACCAGTCGCAGCAGCTGTCCACCGCGCGCAAGCGGGCCGAGGCGACCAGGAGCCTGGCGAAGCTGACCGGCAGCCGGCGGAGCCTGAAGAGCGCCAAGCAGGACGTGCAGGCGAAGCTCGGCAGCGCACGCGCCCTGCTCTCGCAGCTGACCGCCGAGGAGAAGGCGCGGCTCGCCGCGATCGAGAAGAAGAAGGAAGAGGAGGCCCGCCGCAAGGCCGCCGCCCTCGCCCGCAAGCAGGCCGAGGAGCGCGAGCGCCGGGAGCGGGAGGACGATGAGGGCGGCACCGGCGAGGGCGGGACCGGCGGCGGCGAGGAGACCCCCGACACCCCGGGCGGCGCCTCCGCCGCGCAGGGCGAGCAGGCGCTCGCCTTCGCCCGGCAGCAGATCGGCAAGCCCTACGTCTGGGGCGCCAGCGGGCCGGACTCCTTCGACTGCTCGGGCCTGACCCTCGCGGCCTGGAAGGCGGCCGGGATCACCCTGCCGCGCACCACCTGGGACCAGGTGAAGACGGGCACCACCATCCCGGTCTCCGAGGCCCGCCCCGGCGATCTCGTCTTCTTCTACGACGACATCAGCCACGTCGGGCTCTACCTCGGCGACGGCATGATGGTCCACGCCCCGAAGCCGGGGGCCAGTGTGCGCGAGGAGTCGATCTCCTACATGCCGATCCACAGCGTGGTACGGCCGGGCTGAGCGGCACACCCTCGGGTCGGGCGGGGCCTTCGCCGGGCCGGGCCCGGGGCGCTCGGCACCGTGACGCCCGCCCCGCGGCACCCCGCCTCAGGTACTCAGGCGCTCAGGTCCACAGCACCGCGATGAAGACGTTCGCCGCCGTCAGCCCGCCGACGAGCCCGAACTGCGCCTTGTCCGCGCGCTCCTCGTCCCGCTTGACGTAGACCAGGCCGAGGATCACCACGAGCAGCGCGAGCTTCACGCCGATCTTGACGTTGTTGACGGTGTTGTCGTCGGCCTGGTTGAGCCCGACCAGGATCACCCCGGTCACCAGCATCGTCAGGGCGCCGTGCAGCATCGCCGGGCTGAACCGTGCCGTGCCCTCGCCCAGGGCCTTCATCTGGGTCAGGAAGCCGCCCAGCAGGCTGGCGATGCCGATGATGTGCAGGCCGACGAAGAGGTGGATGAGTACGTCCATGGCCGGGAGCGTAACGGGGGCCCCGGGCGGCACCGGCGGCGGGTCTCGGGAGGCCGGGAGTCCGGTTCCGGGGGCGCGGCGGGGCTCTCCGGAGACCCCCTAGCATCCGCCGCCCGCCGCCGGGAGCGGCTCCCCCGCTTCGGTCAGCTCGGCGCGGCAACGGGCGCGCCGGGCCGCCGAGACGGTCGTAAGCGGTCAGCGGGCTGTCAACTGCGGGCAGTTGGGGACATCAAGGTTCTCGCGGGGGTCCGCGGCCTAGCGTCCCTCTCCAGGTGCCCGGCCGCTCACCGCCGTCCGCGAGGACGGCCGCCGGGCGCCCCGCCCGGGCTCCGGCCGCGGCCCGCTCCCCCGTGCGGGCGGCGGCCGGGCCCCGGGCGCAGGTACCGCCGTACGTCAGGGAAGGACGTGGAGCCCTCGTGGCCGCGCAGCGCAGGAAGCACCGAAAACCCGGCCGCCGTCTCCTCGGCGGCAGCCCCGGCCGCACGGCGGCAGCCCTCGCCGTGACCGGGGCGACGGCCGCCACCGCCCTCGGCGGTACGAGCCAGGCGGCGCCCGAGGCGCGCCCCGGCGAGGTCCGCGCCCAGGTGGACCGGCTGTACCGGCAGGCCGAGGTGGCGACGGAGAAGTACAACGGCGCCAAGGAGAAGGCGGACGCGGCGCGGGCCTCGCTGCGCGGGCTGCGCGAGGAGGCGGCGCGCACCACGGAGCGCCTCGACTCCACCCGCGCCGGGCTCGCCTCGCTCGCCACCGCGCAGTACCGCGAGGGCACCCTCGACCCGGCACTCCAGCTGGTGATGTCCGCCGACCCGGAGGAGTACCTGCGCGGCACGGCCGTCGCGGAGCGGGCCTCCCACCGCCAGGCGGCCGCGGTCGGCGAGGCGCGCGGGCAGCTGCGCAAGCTGGCCCGGCTGCGCGGCGAGGCCGGCCGGGTGGCGGACCGCCTCGGCACCCAGCAGAGCGAGCTGGCGCGCAGCAAGCGCGCGGTGCAGGAGAAGCTGGGCCGGGCACGGCAGTTGCTGGACCGGCTGACCGCCGAGGAACGTGCCGCGGCCACCCGCCAGGACGGCCGCGCCTCCCGCGGGCGGGCGCGCACCGCCACCCCGGCCGCGGCACCCGCACCGCCCCCGGCGGCCCCCGGATCCCGGGCCGGCGCCGCGGTCGCCTACGCCTATCGCGCCCTCGGCAAGCCCTACGTCTGGGGCGCCACCGGGCCGAACTCCTTCGACTGCTCGGGCCTGATCCAGGCGGCCTACCGCGCGGCCGGGGTCGCGCTGCCGCGGACCACGTACAGCCAGATCAACGCGGGCACCCGCATCGGGCGGGGCCAACTGCGGCCCGGGGACCTGGTGTTCTTCTACTCGGGCATCAGCCACGTCGGCATCTACGTGGGCGGCGGCAAGATGATCCACGCGCCCCGGCCCGGCGCCCCGGTACGGATCGCCCCGATCAGCCAGATGCCGTTCGCGGGGGCGGCGCGGGTGGCTTAGGAGGGGGGCGCGGGCTGCTCAAGAGGCCAGGAGGCGGCGCGGGTCGCGCAGGATCCGTACGGGGAGGTCCGTACGGCAAGTCCCCCCGACAGCCGCCGAAGGCCCGCTCGACGGCCGAAGGCTCACCCAGCGAGGATGTCCGACAGGGGCGCCCGCCGGGGACGTCCGGCAGACCGGGCCCGTACCCCTCCCACATACGGCAGGAGCCCGAAGTCCCGCCAGTACGGCGGGACTTCGGGCTCGCTCCGGCGCGGATGCGCGGGCCTGCCGCGCACCGGCCGCGGGAGCAGGCCGCCGGTGCGCGGCAGGGGTCACCAGGCGACGACGTACTTGCCGGTGCTGGCGCGGGACTCCAGCTCCGTGTGCACCTTGGCGATCTCCTCGGGGGCGACGGTGGCCGGTTCGCCGCGCAGCCGCCCCTCGGCGAGGGCGCGCAGGGCGGACTCCAGGTGGCCCCGCAGCAGGGCGGGGTCGCGGCCGGCCACGTCGCCGAGGTTGTAGCCGACCAGGGCGGAGTTGGTGAACCAGACGTGGTTGCCCGGGTATTGGGTGTCCTGCTGGGCGGCGTCGCCGTAGATGACGTGCCGTCCGAAGGGCGCGAGCAGCTTGTCCACCGCGGTGCGCGGCTCGCCGCCGACCGAGTCGAAGGCGTGGTCCACGCCCCGCTCCCCGGTGTGCCGTTCGACCTCCGCGGCGAGCGCGGCGTAGGTGGTCACGGCGTCGTAGGCGGGGTCGGTGAGGCGGGCCGCCTTCTCCGGGGTGCCGACCGCCCCGATGACCAGGCGGGCTCCGGCCGCCTTCGCCAACTGCGCGACGGCGGTGCCGACTCCGCCCGCCGCGGCGAGCACGAGGACGGTGTCCCCGGCGCCGATCCGGGCGGCGGCGTGCACCAGGCCCCAGGCGGTGACACCGTTGGTGATCATGCCCGCGGCCGCCGCGGAGCCGAGCCCGGCGAGCGCGCCCTCCAGGGGGACGGTCAGACCGGCCTTGGCGACGACGCGTTCGGACAGGGCGCCGCCGCCGAGGCAGAGCGCGGCGACGCGCTGGCCCGCGCGGACGCCGGTGACCGCGGAGCCGGTGGCGCGGACGGTGCCCACCGCCTCCAGGCCGGGCGCGAAGGGCAGGCCGACCGGGATCTGCCCGCGCCGGAACATCACATCGGCGAAGGTGACGCCGGCGTGGGTGACCTCGACGAGCAGCTCGTCCTCGCCGGGGACCGGCTCGGCGGCGGCGTCGTCCAGGGCGAGCACCTCGGGCCCGCCGTATTCGGTGAACCGGACGCTTCTCATGGCCGGTTGCCCCCTCTTTCGCTACGTGTCGCCACCAGGTCCCGGGCCCGGCCGGGCAGCGGTGCCCTGGCGGCGGGCTGGGTCGGGATCTTGCCGGTCAGCAGTTCGCGGCGGCTGGAGACGCCCAGCTTCTGCAGGATGTTGCTGACGTAGTTCTTCACCGTCTGGCGGGCCAGATGGAGGTCCTCGGCGATCTCCTCGTTGGAGTGGCGGCGCAGCAGCAGGCCGAGGATCTGCTGTTCGCGCGGGGTGAGCAGGCCGTTGACGGTCTCGCAGGGCAGGGTGGCGGTGTGGGTGCCCGGCGTCAGCTCACCGAAGTACCAGAGCGGTTTCCCCTCGAAGAGGAGGTCGATGGCGCTGATCAGGCGCTCGACCGGCGCGGTGCGGTGCACGAAGCTGTCCGCGCCGTGGGTGAGGCACTCGGCCAGGGCGCCCGGCGCCGCGGTGCCCGAGTAGACGAGCACGAGCGGCGGTACGGCCAGCCGCTTCACCTGCTCGCACAGCCGGATGCCGTCCGCCGGGCCGAGGAGGTCGATGTCGGTGATGACCACGTCCGGCAGCCGCAGGGCGCACTCCTCCAGCGCCTCCTCCCGGGATCCCGCCTCGCCGACGACCTGTCCCCCGTCGCGGTCGCGCAGCAGGCCGACCAGCGCTCTGCGGGACAGTGGAAAAGGGTCGACGACGACTATGCGTCTGCTTCGCTCTCTTGTCATGACAGGTGCCACGTGTGTTTCCCCCGTTAACTTGGCACACCTCACGGGTTCGCGAACCCGTTAAAGAGACAACTTCCCGCGAGTAACTCTCACCTCTGCGGGGCCACTATCGGTGCATCATTTTCCCGCCATAAGCGGGATTGATGTTTGAGGCTGGAAACTATGGCGCGGCGCTCCGCCACGTCAAGCGAAGAAGAATGCCCGGATTAACTTGTTCCAGTTGCCGTCCGGCCTCGCCAACCCCCGCTATTTCGACCATTCGGGGCGGCCGAGGAGGCCATTCCGGCACGCGTGACTTAACTCACCCCTCATTCTTTGGGAATGCTTTGCCAGCCCTTGGATCCACCACGGATCCTTTTGCCAAGGCTTGGATCCGGCACTCCCGCAGCACGGCCCCGCGGAGCCTCCGCGGGGCGCCGACCGGCCGGTGCGGAGCGTGTCGCAGCGCCCCGCACGGCCGGTCACCGGCTCAGGAGTCGGCGATGAGCTTGCCCGAGACGCCCCAGCTGTCGGCGGGGACCTCGTGGATCCAGACCTGCACGGTGTCGGCCGGAATCTTGTAGGCGTCGACGAAGGCGTCCGTGATGCGCTCCACCAGCTCGCGCTTGAGCTCGGTGTCCCGCGGGCCCTGCTGAACAGTGACGATAGGCATGGGTGAATACTCCTCAGGATTTACAGAAGACATATGCGCGGCCCGGTTCTCCGGAGCCCCCGCATGACTCCAAGTCCACCCGGGATTCGGCCACCGACCAAGACGCAACCGGCACCGGCAGTCATCACGATTCGTGATCGCGCGCGACGCCTGTACGCAGCGGCCGCGACCGCTCCGTACAGGCGTCGAGGAGCAGCGGCAGCAGCGGAGTCGGCGCGCTGCGGCGGACCACCAGCGAGGTGGGGATCGCGAGGCCCGCCCCGGCCAGCGGCAGAAAGGCGATCCGGGAGGTGCTGCGCAACTGCCGCGCGTGCTCGGCGTAGACGACCGTCCAGGTCGGGGCGCCGGTGCCGATCGCGGCGAGGGTGTCCTCCAGGGTGCGCGCGGAGGAGGGCCCCGGCACCGGGTCGAAGCCCGCGTCCCGGCACGCCGTGAGGACGGTGTCGACCAGCGCCGGGTTGCTGCGCCGCGAGGTGAGCCGCAGCGGCAGCGCGGCCAGGTCGGCGAGCGAGACATGGCCCGCCGCGGCCAGCGGATGGCCCGCGGGCACCGCGACGGCCAGCGGCTCCTGCCATACGGGATGCCAGCACAGGGCGCCGCCGCTGCCGGAGCCGCGCACGAAGCTGGCGTCCAGCTGGCCCTTGGCGACCCGGTCCAGACGGTCCCTGGCCGGGGCGGAGTTGAGTTCGACGCTGACATGCGGGGCGCGCTGGGCGAGTACGTCGAGGATGCGGTCGAGCCGCGCCCCGAGCCCGGTACTGGTACCCAGGCGCAGGATGCCGGTGTGCGCCCCGGCGAACTCGGCGACCGCGGCGGCGGCCCGCAACTCGGCGTCGAGAACCGCCCGCGCCGCAGGTAGGAACGTTTCACCAGCGGGCGTGAGACGCACATGCCGGGGCGAGCGGTCGAAGAGCTCGACCCCCAGTTCCCGCTCCAGGCGGCGCACTTGCTGGCTGACGGCGGGCTGCCCGATGTGCAGCCGCTCGGCGGCGCGGCCGAAGTGCCGCTCCTCCGAGACGGTGACGAAATAGCGCAGCTGACGCAGTTCCACGATGCCGACTCCCCCGGTCCAGACAACGGAACCAGGCCAGCATAGAAAGACCGGCGGACCACCTGCGGCGAAGGTAAAGGCCGCGGCACCGGGGCGGCGGCCCGGCCGCGGACCTGTGGGCGGGCCCGCGGCCCGCCGCCCCGCCCCGGACCCCCGCCCCGGACCCGCCCGGCGGCAACTCCCGCCGCGCTCAGGCCCCTTCGCCGGTGGTCAGGACGACATTGCCGCGTACGGTACGGGCGCGCAGGGCGGCGATCGCCTCGGCGGCCCCGGTCCAGTCGCCGCGCAGCCCGATCTCCGGGTGCAGCCGGCCGGTGGCCACCAGGTCGACCAGCTCGGCCAGTTCCTCGCCGTAGCTGCGCTCGCCGCGGGTGTAGTCGAAGTGTTCGAGGGTCACCGCGAAGGGGTCCTGGTCCGGCTTGCGGAAGAAGTGGAAGAAGTTGAGGGCCGAGGGCTGCCTGCTGGCCTGGCCGAACCAGATCAGCCGGCCGCCGGAGGTGAGCAGCGGCAGCGTGGCCGGCAGCACCTCGTGGCCCACCGATTCGAGGACCACCCGGAAGGGCCCCTTGGCCTCGGCCACGGACTGCACGACCTGGGCCGCACCCAGCGCGGCCAGGCGTTCTCCGCGCTCGGGGGTCGCGGTGACCGCGGTGATCTCGATGCCCGCCGCGGCGGCCAGTTCGGTGACGTAGTGGCCCACCCCGCCGGAGGCGCCGGTGATCAGCACCCGGTCCCCGGCCGCGGCACCGGACTGGCGCAGCAGCCGTACGGCGGTGATGCCGGCAAGCGGAAGCACGGCGGCGGTGGCCGCGTCCACGGACTCGGGCAGCACGGCGGTGCTGCGCGCGGCGACGGCGACCCGCTCGGCCCAGCCCGCGGCCGGCGGGTGCGCGACCACCCGGCTGCCCTCGGCGGGGCCCGAGCCGTCGGCGGCGGCGCGGACCACCCGGCCGGCCACGTCCTTGCCGGGGCGCCAGCCGGGCCGGGGGCCGGCGAGCAGGAAGGTCTCCCCGCGGTTGACGGAGAAGGCGTCCACCTCGACCACCACCTCGTCGGCCTGCGGTTCCGGCTCCGGCACCTCGGCAAAGGCGACCATGGCCTCGTCGAGTCCCGTCGGTTCGAGGGCGCGCATCTCGGGGTCCTTTCTGAACTTCGCTGAGCTTTTTACGGCCCAATCTCGCGCGCGGAAAGGCCTCGCGTACAGGTACCGCCGGTACTGTTTCGCCGCCGCAATTCGGTACTGGTGATCCCATCCGCAACGGCGCCCCGCTGCCTAAGCTCGTAAAAGAATCGCCGACCTGTACAGGCCGGTAATTGCGCCCGGTTGTCGCGCCCGGCGCCGTGCCGATCCCTCGGCATCTCCCCGTACCGCACCCCGCACCGCCGCGGGAACTCCCCTCAGGGGTGTCCCGGCGAAGCGCTGCGCGCGGACACCTGTCGCGCCGTCCTGCCCGTCCTCGTCGAACTTCATGAGGAAATTCATGACCGAGAAGACCTCCACCGCACGTCCAGCCCTGACCCTGCTCACCGTGTCGATCGCCACGATCCTGCTGCCGATGTCGCTCACCGGCGCCTCGGTGGCCATGCCGGGAGCCTCCGAGGACTTCCACAACGGCCTGGCGGCCGGGCAGTGGATCGTCAACGGCTACGACCTCACCTTCGCCAGCTTCATGCTGGCGGCGGGCTCCTTCGCGGACCGCTTCGGCCGCCGCCGCCTCTTCGCCCTCGGCTCGGCGGTGTTCGCCGTCTGCTCGCTGGTGTCGGCCGTCTCCAACGGCATCGTCATGCTCGACATCTGCCGGGCGCTCGCCGGAGTCGGCGCCGCCGCGGTCATCACCGCGGGCAGCGCGATCCTCGCCCACACCTTCGAAGGGGCCGCCCGCGCCCGGGCGTTCGGTGTCTTCGGTACGGCGGTCGGCGCCGGTCTCGCCTTCGGCCCCTTCGCGGCCGGTGCCCTGCAGACCTCCTTCGGCTGGCGCGCGATCTTCCTGGTACCGGCGATCGTCGGCGCCGTGGTGGTCGCCCTGTCCCTGTTCCTGGCCGAGTCCAGCGACCCCGACGCGGTCCGGGTCGACTGGCTGGGCACCGTCACCTTCACCGGCTCGCTCGCATTCCTGATCCTGGCGCTGCTCCAGGGCCCGCAGACCGGCTGGGCCGACCCGGTCAACCTGGTCTCGTACGTGCTCGCCGCCGCCCTCCTGGTCGCCTTCGTGAGGGTCGAACTGCGCCAGGAGCGGCCGATGTTCGACCTCAGCCTGTTCCGGCAGCCGCAGTTCGTCTCGCTGTGCGTCGCCGTGGTCTCGCTGGTCTTCGGCTTCACCCCGCTCCTGGTCTACCTGCCGAGCTACCTGACCGCCGTCAACGCCGAGTCGACCTTCCACGCCGGTGTCGACCTGCTGATGCTGACCGTCCCGACGCTGGTCTTCCCGCTGGTCACCGGCTACCTGCTGCGCTGGGTGCCGCTGCGGCACATGGTCTCGCTCGCGGTGGCGCTGACCGC
Organism: Streptomyces physcomitrii; assembly: GCF_012273655.1. Lineage (GTDB taxonomy): Bacteria > Actinomycetota > Actinomycetes > Streptomycetales > Streptomycetaceae > Streptomyces > Streptomyces physcomitrii. The sequence goes on from NZ_JAAWWP010000002.1 coordinate 354,601, forward strand.
GATCGGCTGCGGCTGGCTCGTGGTCCTCGAACCCGGCGCGGGCAACTGGACGGTGCTCGGCCCCTTCCTGATCATCGGCACCGGGGTCGGCATCTCCTTCGGTGTGATGGACGGCGCCGCGGTCTCCTCCGTGGACTCCGCGCGGGCCGGTATGGCGGCGGGCATGTTCAACACCATGCGACTCGCCGGTGAGGCCATCGCCATCGCGGTGGTCGGCTCGCTCCTGGTGAGCGCCACCCGCTCCGAACTGGACGGCAAGCTCGGCGGCTTCGACGGCAAGTACGCGAACGACCCGGCCGGCCTCGCCGACAAGCTCAACCAGGGCCAGCTGGAGGGCCCGGCCGGCACCGTCTCGGCGGCCTCCCGCGCCGCCTTCACCGAGGTGGCCAAGGCGGGCTACACCGGGGCGCTCCACCAGGTCCTGTGGTTCCTCGCGGCCTTCTGCGCCGTGGCGACCGTCCTGGTGGCCTTCGTCGGCGCCCGCTCGCAGAAGAAGAGCGCCGCCGAGGAGGGAGCCGAGCCGACCGCGGAGGCAGCGGCCGAGGCGGCCGCCCGCGAGTCCCAGCCCAGCGCGGTCTGATCCGGCGGCCGGGCCCGGCGCGCGGACGCCGGGCCCGGCCCCGGCCGCCCCCTCTCCTCCTCACCTTCTTCCGCTCCACCCGACCGTGCCTCGCCCGGTCCGATCGCCGAACAGGAAAGCCCCATGCGCAGATTCGACGGAAAGGTCGCACTGGTCACCGGTGCGAGCCGCGGGATCGGCAAGGCCTGTGCCGCCCGTCTCGTCGCGGAGGGCGCCCGGGTGTGCCTCACCGCCCGCCGCCCCGAACCGCTCGCCGAGGTGGTCGCGGAGCTCGGCGGCCCCCGGCACGCCCTCGCCGTCGCCGGGCACGCGGACGACGAGGCGCACCGGGCCGAGGCGGTCGCCCGGACCGTCGAGGCCTTCGGCGGCATCGACGTCCTGGTCAACAACACCGCGGTGAACCCCGCCTACGGGCCGGTGCTCGCCATGGAGGCGGACGCCGTCCGCAAGGTCTTCGACGTCAATGTGCACGCGGCGCTCGACCTGATCCGCCGGGTGCGCGAGAGCGACCCGTCCCGCGAGGGGCGCGCGGTCGTCAACGTCACCGCCCTCGCCGGGCTGCGCACCGCCCACGGCATCGGCGTCTACGGCGCCAGCAAGGCCGCGCTGATCCATCTGACCGCCCAGCTCGCCCGCGAGGAGGGCCCGGGGATGCGCATCAACTCGGTGGCCCCCGCGGTGATCCGCACCCGCTTCGCCGCCAAGCTCTACGAGGAGCAGGAGGAGCAGCTCGCGAAGGAGTACGCGCTCGGGCGGCTCGGCACCCCCGAGGACGTCGCCGCCGCGGTCGCCTTCCTGGCCTCCGGGGACGCCGCCTGGGTGACCGGGCAGACCCTGGCCGTGGACGGCGGCATCATCCTCCGGGGCGGGGGCATCTGATGAGCCTCTTCGCCGAGCACCCCGCCCCGCAGACGGCCGCGCCGCGCGGCGTCGACACCGCGGCGCTCACCGCCTGGCTGGCCCGCGAGCTGCCCGGCGCCTTCCCCGAGGGCCCCCGGCTGAGCCTGATCGCGGGCGGCCGGTCCAACCTCACCTACCGGCTCACCGGCGGCGAGCGGCCGATGGTGCTGCGGCGCCCGCCGCTCGGCCATGTGCTGTCCACCGCGCACGACATGAGCCGCGAGTACCGCGTGATGAGCGCGCTCGCCGGGTCCGCGGTGCCGGTGCCCCGGATGCGGGCCTTCTGCTCCGATCTCGCCGTCCTCGGCGCGCAGTTCTACGTCATGGACGAGGTGGACGGCGTGGTCCACCGCAGCGCCACCGAGCTGTCGGCGCTCGACCCCGCCGAGGGCCGCGCACTCGGCCTCTCCCTCGCGGACACCCTGGCGACCCTGCACACCGTCGACCCGGGCAGCGTCGGGCTCGCCGGCTTCGGGCGCCCGGAGGGCTTCATGGCCCGCCAGGTCGCCCGGTGGCGCAGGCAGCTCGCCGCCTCCCGCACCCGGCGGCTGCCCGGGGTGACACAGCTGGCCGAGCGCCTGGAGGCCGGGCTGCCGACGGCACCGCCGCCCGCCCTGGTGCACGGCGACTACCGCCTGGACAACGTCATGTTCGCCGCCCGCGGCACGGACCGGGTCGCGGCCGTACTGGACTGGGAGATGGCGACCGTCGGCGACCCGCTGGCCGATCTGGGCATGTTCTGCGTGTACTGGGACGGCCTCAGCGGACTCGGCGAGGCCGTGCCGCCCGCCCCGGGCGCCTGCCCCGGCTGGCCGGACCGCGCGGAACTCGTCGCCCGCTACGCCGCCCGCACCGGTCTGCCGCTGGACGCGCTGCGCTGGTACATCGCCTTCGGCTTCTTCAAGATCGCCGTGATCCTGGAGGGCATCCACTACCGGTACGCCAAGGGCCTCACCGTCGGCGAGGGTTTCGAGGGCATCGCCGCCGCCGTGCCCGAGCTGATCCGCCGCGGCCACGCCACCTTCGACGGCGCGCACTGAGGCCCCGCGCGCGCCTCTCCTCCTCTCCTTCTCCCCCTCGTATCTCACTCGTACGAGCCGCCGAACCGCCGTGTCCGCACGGGCCGTTCGGTGGCGGCAAGGACGGCAACCCGCCATGGATTTCGCACTCGACGACCGAACCCGGCAGCTGCAGGACCGGCTGCTCGCCTTCCTGGACGCGCATGTCCTCCCCGCCGAGTCCGTCCTCGCCGAGCAGCTCGCGGCGGGCGGCGACCGCTGGGCGCGGCCGGCCGTCGTGGACGAGCTGAAGGCCGAGGCCCGGCGGCAGGGACTGTGGAACCTCTTCCTGCCGCACTCCCCGGCCGGGGCCGGACTCAGCAACCTGCAGTACGCGCCGCTCGCGGAGATCACCGGCCGCAGCCCCTTCCTGGCCCCGGAGGCGCTGAACTGCTCGGCCCCCGACACCGGCAACATGGAACTCCTGGAGATGTTCGGCACCGACGTCCAGCGCAAGCAGTGGCTGGAGCCGCTGCTCGACGGCGCCGTGCGCTCGGCCTTCTGCATGACCGAGCCGGAGGTCGCCTCCTCGGACGCCACCAACATCGCCACCCGGATCGAGCGGGACGGCGACGGCTATGTGGTCAACGGCCGCAAGTGGTGGTCCAGCGGCGCCCTGAGCCCGCACTGCGAGCTGCTCGTGGTGATGGGCAAGACCGACCCGGGCGCCGAACGCCACCGGCAGCAGAGCATGATCCTGGTGCCCAAGGACACCCCGGGCGTCGAAGTCCGGCGCGGGATGACGCTGTTCGGCTACGACCACGGTCCGCACGGCGGGCACGCCGAGATCGTCTTCCGGGACGTACGGCTGCCCGCCGAGGCGCTGCTCGGCGAGGAGGGCGGCGGCTTCGCGATGGCGCAGGCGCGGCTCGGGCCCGGCCGCATCCACCACGCGATGCGGCTGATCGGCATGGCCGAGCGGGGAGTCGAGCTGATGTGCCGCCGGGTGGTCTCCCGGGTGGCCTTCGGCAGCGCGCTCGCCGAGCAGGGCGTCGTCCAGGAGTGGATCGCCGAGGCCCGGGTGCGGATCGAGCAGGCCAGGCTGCTGGTCCTGAAGACGGCCTGGCTGATGGACACCGTCGGCAACAAGGGCGCCCACACCGAGATCCAGTCCATCAAGATCGCCACCCCCGCGCTCGCCGAGTGGGTGCTCGGCAAGGCCATCCAGGCGCACGGCGCGGGCGGTGTCTCGCAGGACTTCCCGCTGGCCGAACTCTGGGCGCACGCCCGGTCGTTGCGCCTGGCCGACGGCCCCGACGAGGTGCACCGCCGCTCCCTGGCCCGGCGCGAACTGCGCCCCTACCGCGACGCCGCCCGCACCGCCTGAACTTCCGCGGCGACATCCCCGCGGGGCGGAATACGAAACCGCGACCGCCCCCGCGGAAATCACAGCCCCGTAACAAGAAAGCACTGAGGGAGAAACCATGTCCGATCTCACCGTCGAAAGAGTACGTTCGGCATTCGAGGCGCTCGGCTCGGGTGACCGCGACCGCATGCTGGAGTTCTGGGACGAGAACGTACGCTTCGAAATCCCCGGCAATCACGTACAGTCCGGCTGGCACGAGGGGCTCGACGCATTCCTCGGATTCCTGGGCACCGTCGGGGAACTCTCCGGCGGCAGCTACAAGGCCGAGAACCTCACCATCACGGTGAACCCGGAGGACGGCTACTCGGTCGACGTGAACACCAACTGGGCGCTGCGCGCGGGCGCCCCCGAGGACAGCACCTCGCCGTACCACCTGCTCGACGTGACCGCGATGCACCTGCTGCGCTGGGAGAACGGCCGCATCATGGAGGGCCGCGGCGTGATCCTGGGCGACGGCCCCTCGACCTCCGCGCTGTGGTGGTCCCCGATCGGCCCGGACGGCAGGCGCGCCGCCTGAGCCGCCTCGCACCGCACCGGCCCCCGCCCCGAGGAATTCCGAACTCGCGGGCGGGGGCCGGTTTTTGTCTTTTCCTGACCGGAGCCCCCGCGATGACGACACTCAGTCGCCGGACCCTGTCCGCCCGTATTCCCGGAGTACCAAAAGTAAGGGGTACTGGGTACTGGCCGTACTGCCCGAGCGGCATTGCCCGGAAATAGCCTTACGGAAGTGGATGTGGCCGGAGACGGATCGGCCGATACATCGAGGGGGAATATGTGTCCGGGGAACTCGTGAAACCGTATGACGGCGTCGTCGTGACCGGAATCGGCACCATGCTGCCGAACACCACCACCGTCGGGGACTTCTGGCACAACATCTCCGGCGGCCACTCGCAGGTCGGGCCGCTCACCCGCTTCGAGGGCGCCGCGCACGGACTGCCGGTGCACGCGGCGGCCGAGCTGAACGACTTCGACCACCGCCCCTACCTGCCCGAGCTGCGCGAGTCGCACGCGGCCAAGTACACCCGCGAGATCCTCATCGCGATGTCCGCGGTCGAGCAGGCCCGCCGGGACGCCGGCCTCGCGACCGGGGACCTGGACCCGCGCCGGGTCTCGCTGATCATGTCCTCCTCGCGGGGGCCCTTCGCCTGGTGGCAGCAGGTGCTCTCCGGGGCGCGCGAGGACGGCTTCGCCGACAAGGGCGCGATGTTCCGCGGGCTGCCCGGCTGCGCCGCCTCGCTGGCCGCGATCTACACCGGCACCCAGGGGCTCGTCACCACCGTCAGCAACGCCTGCGTCGGCGGCCACCAGGCCATCGGCCTCGCGCTCAACGAGATCCGCTCCGGCGCCGCGGACGCCGTCCTGGTCGGCGGCCACGAGTTCCCGATCGTGCCCGAGGTCGCCAAGTGCTACCACGCCACCGGCAGCGGGGTGATGTCCACCGAGCAGGAGGACCCCCGGCGCGCGGTGCGCCCCTACAACCGCGACCGGGAGGGCTTCGCCCTCGGCGAGGGCTCCGTGGTGCTCTGCCTGGAGCGCGAGTCCACCGCCCGCGCCCGCGGCGCCCGCGTCTACGCCGAGGTGCTCTCCGCCAAGTCCCTCAACGAGGCCGCGCACGCCACCACCATGGACCTCACCGGCAAGGTCACCGGCGCCCTCGTCCACGAACTCCTGGAGGACGCGGGCCGCCACCCCGAAGAGGTCGACTACTACTGCGGCCACGGCACCGCCACGTACTACAACGACATCGCCGAGACCCGGGCGCTGCGCGCGCTCTACCCCTCGCGGGACGACGGCGAGCTGCCGCCGCTCAGCTCCAACAAGCCGATCTACGGGCACACCTTCGGCATCGCCGGGATCATCAACGCCGCCGCCACCAGCCTGATGATCCACCACCAGGCCATCGCGCCGACCATCAACTTCACCGACCCGGACCCGGAGTGCGACCACGACCACGTCGTCGAGGGGCTGCGCCCGGCCCCGCTCGACCTCGCCGTCTCGCTCTCCTTCGCCTTCGGCAGCCAGACCGCCGTCCTCGCCCTGGGAGCCGCCCGATGAGCCCCGAGATCCACTCCGGCCCGGAGGAACTGGTCCGCGCCCTGGTCCGCCCCGGCGACCATCTGCACCTCGCCGCCACCCCGGCCCGCCCCAACGCCCTCGGCTACGCGCTGGCCCGGGTCTTCGGCACCGGCGGCCACTTCACCGTGAGCACCACCGGCTACCACTCCAGCGCACACGCCCTGACCCTCGCGGGCGCGGTCGACAAGGTCATCGCGGGCTTCCTCGGCGACACCTATCCCTCGCCCCGGCCCAACAAGCTCTACCAGCACGTGGCCGAGGGCGAGCCCTTCACCTTCGAGCCCTGGTCGCTGCTGAGCTACACCCAGCGCCTGTTCGCGGGCGCCACCGGGGCCCCGTACGCGGTCACCGCCTCGCTGTCCGGCACCGACCTCGCCGAGGGCAAGGGCGCGGACCTGCTGCGGGTGCCCGATCCGGCGCGCCCCGGCGAGGAGCTGACCCTGGTCAGCGCGCTGCGCCCGGACCTGACCCTGGTGCACGGCGTCTGCGCCGACCCGGAGGGCAACATCGCCATGGTCCCGCCACTCGGCGAGGGGCCCTGGGCCGCGTACGCCGCGCGGCGCGGGGTGATCGCCTCGGTGGAGCGTCTGGTCTCCAGCGAGGAACTGCGCGCCATGGCCGACCGGGTGGTGATCCCCGGGCAGCGCGTCCTCGGCCTGTGCGAGGCCCCGCTCGGCGCGCACCCGCAGTCGCTGCGCACCGCGGGCCTGGCCGGAGTCGCCGGGTACCTCGACGACTACGCCTTCCTGGAGGAGATCGTCGACGACTGCCGGGCCGAGAGCCGCGGCCGCGACTGGTACGCGCGCTGGGTCGCCGGCACCGGTTCGCACCAGGGCTATCTGGACCTGCTCGGCACCGGGCGCCGCCGGGAGCTGGAGGCCGCCGAGCCCTCCTGGCGCCGCACGCCCCCGCCGCCCGTGCCCCGGCCCGCCGCCCCCGACCCGGCCGAACTGCCCGCCACCGAGCAGGAGCGGCTCATCGTGCTCGGCGCCCGCGCGGTCGCCGACCGGGTGCGCGGCGGCGGCTACGACACCCTGCTCGCCGGGATCGGCTCCTCGCACCTGGCCGCCTGGCTGGCCGCCGAGCAGTTGCGGGCCAGCGGCCACCAGGTCAAGGTGATGGCCGAACTCGGGCAGTACGGATTCGTCCCCGAGCACGGCGACGTCTTCCTGTTCAGCCTGCGGCACGCGGCAAGCGCCGAGGCGCTCAGCGGCATCCCGGAGATCCTCGGCGGCATGGTCGCGGCCAACCCGCGCGCCCTCGGGGTGCTCGCCGCCGCGGAGGTCGACGAGAGCGGCACCCTGAACACCAGCCGGAGCCCCGACGGCCGCTGGCTGACCGGCTCCGGCGGCGCCAACGACATCGCCGCCACCGCCGACTGCGTCGTCATCGCCCCGGCCTCGCCGCGCCGCTATGTCCCCCGGGTCGCCTACCGCACCAGCCGGGGCGACCGGGTCCTCGAAGTGGTCAGCCAGTTCGGGCGGTTCCTGCCCGCCGGGCCCGGCGCCGGCTTCCGGCTGGCGAGCTTCCTCACCGGGCCGGACGGGGACCAGCCCGCCGCCGACGAGGCCGCCCACCGCGAGCGTGCCGCCGCGGCCGAGGTGGCCGCCCGCACCGCCTGGACGGTGCCGGTCGCCGGGGTGGTGGAGGAGAAGCCGGTCACCGCCGAGGAGCTGGAGCTGCTGCGCTCCCTCGACCCCGAGGGCCGCTACCGCTGAACAGGGCCGCCGAGCCGCCGCGGGCCCCGCACCCGGGGCCCGCCCCCTTCCCGTACCCATCGAAGGAGATCCACCCGCATGTCCGCACCGTCCACCGTGGCCGAGGCCACCAAGGGTATGAACTGGACCGGATCGGGGCTGCACTTCAGCGGCCTCGGCCACTACTACCCCCGCGAGCTGGTCCGCAACGAGGGCGAGGTCAGCATCGGGGGCCGCACCTACTCCCCCCAGGCCGTCGAGGAGCTGGGGGTGAAGAGCCTGCACCGGGCCGACGAGGAGGAGAGCGTCGCGTACATGGCCGAGCAGGCCGCGCGCAACGCCCTCGCCCGGGCCGGACGCGAGCCCGGCGAACTGGACCTGGTGATCCTCGCCAACTGGACCGACCGGCAGTGGATCCCGGAGATCGGCCCGGAGGTCACCGCCCGGCTCGGCGCCGACCGCGCGCTCTCCTTCGACGTCTGCGGGGCCTGCACCGGCTTCGTGCACGGCGTGCAGGTCGCCGCCGCCATGCTGGCCGCGCAGCCCACCTGGAAGCGCGCGGTGGTGGTCGCCGCCGACCGCTTCACCCGGCGGGCCCGCCCCGGCACCCGCGGCCAGCTGATCTTCGGCGACGCCGCCGGAGCCGTCGTCCTGGAGCGCGGCGAGGCCGACCGGGAGGGGCTGCTGCGGTCCACCCTCGCCTGCGACGCCTCCCAGGCCGACACGGTCGCCGCCCGGGACGGCTGGCTGCGCCCGCGGCCCGAGCTGATCGAGCTGGCCATCGGCTCCAGCCTGAAGGTGGCCGGCTCGCTCCTGGACAGCGGCGGCATCGGCGTACCGGACCTGGACTGGCTGATCCCGCATCCCGGCAACAACGCCATCCACGCCGGGGTCAAGAGCGGGCTCACCCTGCCGCCGGAGAAGTTCCTCACCAACTTCGCGGAGCGCGGCAACACCGGCTGCGCCTCCATCCCCATCGCGCTCTCGGAGTTCTCCGAGGCCAACCTCGTCAAGCCGGGCGACCTGGTGCTCTCCACCGCGGTGGGCTCCGGCTGGTACTACGGAGGGCTGCTGTTCCGCGTATGAGCACCGACACCGCCGCAGCCGCGGCACCCGAAGAGCACGGCGCGGGCGAGCCGCCGGTCCTGATCGTCGGCGCGGGCCCGGTCGGCCTGGTCGTCGCCTGCGAACTGCTGCGCCGCGCGGTACCCGTGCGCGTGGTCGACAAGCACCGCAGCACCACCGACGCCTCCAAGGCCATCATCGTCTGGCCGCGCACCCTGGAACTGCTCGAAGGCACCGGGGTGGCCCGGGAGATGGCCGCGGCCGGGCACCCGCTGGACGGGGTCCGGTTCTGCTCCAGCGGGAAGCAGATCGGCGCGGTGGACGTCACCGCGCTGCGCGACTCGCCCTTCAACCACATCCTGATGCTGCCGCAGTGGGAGACCGAGCGGATCCTGCTCGCCCGCTTCAGCGCGCTGGGCGGCAGCATCGAATGGGGCACCGAGGTCCTGGAGGTGCGCTCCGGGCCCAAGGCCGCGACCGCGGTCCTGCGGCACGCCGACGGACAGGTCGAGACGGCCCGCGCGCCCTGGCTGGTGGGCGCCGACGGCGCGCACAGCACCGTACGCAAGCAGCTCGGCATCGCCTTCGACGTCACCTCGCCGCAGGCCGTCTTCGCCATCGCGGACGCCCCCGTCGAGGGCCCGGTCGACGAGCGGCGGCTGCACTACTTCTACTCGCCGCGCGGCGCGATGGGCGTCGGGCCGCTCGGCGGGGGCGTGTTCCGCTTCGCGGTCAGCGTGCGGGACGGGCAGCAGCCGGACAAGGAGCTGTTCCAGCGGGCCCTGGACGAGCGGGCCGGTCCCCTCGGCCGGGTCGGCGACCCCAAGTGGAGCGCCACCTTCCAGGTCCGCTGCGCCACCGCGGCCGCCTTCCGCTCCGGCCGCGCCTTCCTGGTCGGCGACGCCGCCCATGTGCTCAGCCCGGCGGGCGGCCAGGGCCTCAACACCGGGATCCAGGACGCCGTCAACCTCGGCTGGAAGCTGGCCGCCGTCCAGCGCGGAAGCCTCGGCGCGAAGGTCCTCGACAGCTACGACCGCGAGCGCCGGGAGGCCGTGGAGCGGGTCAGCGGCACCACCGACCGGCAGACCCGCTGGGGCCTGCTGCGGCAGCCCGCCAAGGTCGCCCTGCGCGACCTCCTGGTCCGCGCCGCCGCCCGCACCGGCATCCTCCAGCGCGCCCTGGCCCCGCTGTTCAGCCAGACCGACCTGTTCTACGGGGAGACCTCCGCGAGCTGGCCGGTACGCGCCTGGCGCTACCCCGAGGTCCGCCCGGGCGCCCGGCTGCCGCACCTGGCGCACCTCGCGGGCGGCGGCGACGGACCCGGCGACCCGGCGCTGCCCCTGCTGGTGCTCTCCCCCGGCGGCGCGGCCGGGCGGACCTGGACCGGCGTACGCGCCGCGCTCCTCGCCGAGCTGCCCGCCGGGCTGCGGATCCTCGAACTCGACGGCCGGGACCGGGCGCACCGCGCCCTGGCCGCGCTGCTCGGCTCCGCGCCCACCGCCCTCCTGGTCCGCCCCGACGGGCATCTGCTCGCCCGGGCCGAGGCCACCCGCCCCGCCGCGCTCTCCGCCGCCCTGGCGGAACTGGGCGCCACCACCGCCGAGGAGGAACGCCATGCGGTCCACAGCTGAGCCCGCCCCGCCCGTCCGCGAGGACCGCGGCCCGGTCTGCGCGGGGGGCGGCACCGCCTTCCGTTCGGCCCTGTGGACCGGCTACGAGGGCGTCCTCATCCCGCCCGCCCGGGACCTGCTGCGGCAGTTCGCGCTCCGGGTGCACGTCCCGCACCACGCCTTGCGCGAGGCGATGCGGGAGGTGACCCGGCGGCGCGGGCTCGCCCCCGCCGCGGACGGCGGACTGCCGGGCGGGGCCGACGAGGAGTGGGCCCGTGCCGTCGAGGAGGAGCTGGAGAGCGCCTACGGGGTGGTGTGCGAACTCTCGGGCTTCCGGGAGAGCTGGATGGAGCTGTGCCGCCCGCAGCGCCACTGGATCGACTGCCTCACCGAACTGCGCCGCCAGGGCGTCTACCTCGGCCTGTTCACCTCCACCCCGGCCGCCCAGGAACCGGGGTGGCTGCGCCTGATCACGCCCGCCCTCTTCGACGCGGTGGTCGCCTGGCCCGAGGGCAGGACCGACGGCGTACCGCTGTCCCGGGCCGAGCAGACCGGCGGCCACGGGCCCGTCGACTGCCTGCTCTTCGACGCCCTGGAGCACCGGCGGGCCGCCGCCAGGTCGGCGGGCTGGCGGGTGCTCTCCTACGACGCCGGGGTGAGCGAGGTCGAACGCGCCCTCGCCGACAGCTGCCCGGCCGCCGACTGAGCACCCGGCTCCCTCTCGCCCGGCCCCCTTCCGCATCCGACTGACGTCTGGAGTACCCGAGTTGAGCGTCCACGAGCACCCCGAGGCCGTGCTGCGGCCCGAGCTGTCCTTCGACCGCACCGTCAGCCGCCGCCTGGTCCACCGCTTCGGCCTGGAGGAGGTGTTCCTCACCGACTTCCAGTCCCTGGAGAAGGACGGCCCCTTCCTCGCCGCCGCCCGGCTGCCCCGGGCCCACGCCTACTACGGCGACCACCTCGGCCACCCCCGCGCCCACGACCCGCTCGCCGTCTTCGAGTGCGTGCGCCAGGCGCTGCTGTGCGCCACCCACCTGCACCACGACGCCCCCACCGGCACCAAGGCGATCACCGCCGAGTGCCGCCTGGAGATCACCGACCCGGCGGCGCTGCTGCTGCGCGCCGGGGACGAGCGCGGCTACGACCTGGAGCTGCGCGGCCGGGTCGACCTGGCCAAGCACCACGAGGGCGTGCTGTCCCGGGTGGTGCACGCCGTCGAGGTCCAGCTCTGCGGGGCCAAGGTCGGCACCGTCACCGTCGACACGGCCCTGCGGCCCCCGGCGGTCTACGAGAAGATCCGCCTGAAGGACCGCAGCACCACGCCCCCGATGTCCGACCGGCTGGGCCACCAGGAGACGCCGAGCGACCTCCCGGCCCATCTGGCCGGGCGCCGGGACGCGGACAATGTCGTCCTCACCCGCGTCGAGCCCGGCGAGGGCGCGCTGACGGCGCTGCTGCGGATCCCGGTCAGCCACACCGGCATGTTCGACCACCCGCAGGACCACCTGCCGGGCCCGGTGATGATGGAGGCCGCCCGCCAGGCCGGACTGCTGCTGCTCACCGAGGAGTTCGGCCGCACCCCCGCGAAGACCCAGCTGGTCTCGCTGACCGCGGGCTACCGGCGCTTCGCCGAACTCGACTCCCCGATCACCGTGCACGCGCAGCTCGCCCCGGGCGCCGACCCGCGGGAGGGCGCGTACGAACTGACCGTGGAGTTCCGCCAGGAGGACGCGGCGGTGGCCCGGATGGAGCTGCGGTTCGCCGCCACCGAGCGGCAGTCGGGCAAGGCGCACTCCGGCGAGGTGCCCCGTGCGCTGTGACCCGCCGCTCTACCTGAGCGCGCCCGCGGTGCTGCTCGGCGAGGGGAGCGAGAGCGCCGCCGAGGCGGTGGCCGCCGGCCTGGTCACCGCGGAGACCGCGGCCCGCTTCGGCTACCGCTCGCTGCCGCTGAGCGTCCTCGCCCCCGTCGAACTCGCCGTCGCCTGCGCCTCCCGGACGCTCGAAACCGCCGCGGTGCCGCCCGGCGAGGTCGAGCGGGTGCTGCACGCCTGGACCCACTACCAGGGCCACGACTTCTGGTCGCCCGCGCACTACGTCGCCGACCAGCTCGGCGCCGACCGGGCCGTGCCGCTCGGCATCCAGCAGATGTGCAACGGCGCGACCGCCGCCGTGGACGTCGCGGTCCGCGAGCTGCTCACCGACCCGGCCGCCGGGTGCGCCCTGGTGACCACCGCGGACCGCTTCGGGCCGCCCGGCTTCGACCGCTGGGGCGACCTCGGCGTGGCCTACGGCGACGGCGCCACCTCCGTCCTGGTCACCCGCGAGCCGCACGGCCCCGCCGCCCGGCTGCTCTCCTCGGTGACGGCCGCCGCCCCCGAGCTGGAGGGCATGCACCGGGGGGCGGAGCCCTTCGGCGCGGTGCCCCGCAGCGGCACCGAACGGCTCCGGCCGCGGGTCGCCAAGCGGCAGTTCCGGGCCGAGCGGCCGAGCGCCGACTTCGGCAAGACCTGCCGGACGGTGGTCTCCCGCCTGATCGACCAGGCCCTCGGCGAGGCCGGGATCGCCCCCGGGGACCCGCGGATCGCGGCCGTCGCGCTGCCGCGCCTCGCCTCGCACGTCCTCGACGAGGTCTACGCGCCCGCCGTCCGCGACGTCTGCCCCGCGCCGGTGCCGGAACTCGGGCGCACCAGCGGGCACTTGGGCGCCGGGGACGCCCTCGCCAACCTGGCGGAACTGCTGCCCGGCGCCGGGCGCGGGGACCTGTTCGTACTCATCGGGGCGGGCGCCGGGTTCACCTGGTCCGCCACTGTCGTGGAGGCCGCAGCATGAGCACCGCACCGACCCTCACCGCCACCGGGGCACCCGTCCCGGAGGCGGTGCCCACGCCCGCCGCGCTCTTCGACCTGAGCGGCTCGGTGGTCCTGGTCACCGGGGCCTCCGGCGGCCTCGGCGCCCGCTTCGCCTCGGTGGCCGCGGCGGCGGGCGCCCGGGTGGTCCTCGCCGCCCGCCGCGCGGAGCGCCTCGCCGAGGTCGCCGCCGACTGCCCCGGCGCCCTGGCGGTGCCCTGCGACGTGACCTCCGCCGCCGACCGGGCCCGCCTGGTGGACACCGCCGTCGAGCACTTCGGGCGCCTGGACGTGCTGGTGAACAACGCGGGCGCCGCCCGGGTGGTACCCGCCACCGAGGAGGACCCGGCGGACTTCGCCTCGCTGGTCGACCTCAACCTCTCCTCGGTCTTCGCGCTGACCCAGCTCGCGGGCGCGCGGATGCTCGCCCAGGGCTCCGGCAGCGTCGTCAACATCGCCTCGGTGTACGGGATGGTGGCCAGCGGCAGCCTCCCGCAGGCCGCCTACGCCGCGAGCAAGGGCGGACTGGTCAACCTCACCCGGGAGCTGGCCGCCCAGTGGGCCCGGCGCGGGGTGCGGGTCAACGCGATCTGCCCCGGCTGGTTCCACTCCGAGATGACCACCGGGATGCTGGACGACGAGTCCGGCAGCACCTGGGTCAACCGGCGCACCCCGATGGGCCGCTCGGGCTCGGCGGGCGAACTCGACGGCGCCCTGCTCTTCCTCGCCTCCGCCGCCAGCTCCTACGTCACCGGCGCGGTCCTGCCGGTCGACGGCGGCTACCTCGCCATCTGACCACCGCGCCCCGCGCGGGCGCGTCCGGTCGATCCACCGTCCTGCCAAGGGAGTTGCCATGGCCCCGGCGGCCCGTGCTGCCTTCTTCGACGTCGACGACACCCTCGTCCGCGTCAAGACGATGTTCAGTTTCCTCGCCTTCCACTACCGCTACCGCGGCGAACCGGACCTGGTCTACGAGCGGGCCCGCGACCGCCTGAAGTCGCTGCACCGCGAGGGCCACACCCGCGCGGACGTCAACCGGGTCTACTACCGCCTCTACCAGGGCGCCGGACACCGCGCGCTCGCCGAGGAGGGGCGCCTGTGGTTCCGGGAGTCGGAGCGCTCCGGGGACTTCTTCCACGGGCCCGCCGTCGCCGCGCTGCGCGAGCACCTCGCGGCGGGCGACCTGGTCGTCCTGGTCTCCGGCTCCTTCTACGCCCCCCTCGACCCGATCGCCGCGGCCCTCGGCGCGCACGTGGCGCTCGGCACCGAACCGCTGACCGAGGACGGCAGGCTGACCGGCGAGGTCGTCGAGCCGATGATCGGCGCCGGCAAGGGCCGGGCCGCCCGGCGCCTGGCCGAGGAGCGCGGACTCGACCTCGCCGAGTGCTGGGCCTACGGCGACCACGCCAGCGACCTGGAGCTGCTCACCTCGGTCGGCCACCCGGTCGCGGTCGGCGACGACCCGGTGCTCACCGCCCGGGCCACCGAACACCGCCACTGGGGACGGCTGCCCGGCATCGAACTGCCCTCGGCGGTCTGACCCCGGCCCCCGGCGGGACCACTTGTGCGGGGTCCCGCCGCCCACGGCGCTCCGGCGGCCCCTTCCGTACGGAGCGCCGTTCCGCCGCGGCGGGCGACCGGAGTCAGCCGGTACGCCCCCGTCGGCGAACCGGCGGGCGGTGCCGTTCCCCCAGCGGCACCGCCCGCCGCACCTCGCCCGGCCGCCCGACTCCCGCGCCGGGCACGGGAGTTCAGCCCTCTTGCCGGGTACGGGACCTCAGCGCTCTCGCCCGGTACGGGAGTTCGGCTCCCGCCCGCGTACCCGCGCACGGGAGCCCGCGCACCGCAGCACCGCAGCACCGCAGCACCGCAGCACCGCAGCACCGCAGCACCGCAGCACCGCAGCACCGCAGCACCGGCGGGCCCGGTCACCGGCCAGCGGCGTACCTGCGCAGGTCAGCCCAACCCCCCTGCCCCGTAAGGGAGTTCAGACCAGTCGCCGGGCCGTCGCCCAGCGGGTCAGCTCATGGCGGTTGGAGAGCTGGAGCTTGCGCAGCACCGCCGAGACATGGGACTCGACCGTCTTCACCGAGATGAAGAGCTGCTTGCCGATCTCCTTGTAGGCGTAGCCGCGGGCGATCAGCCGCAGCACCTCGCGCTCGCGCTGGGTCAGCCGGTCCAGGTCCTCGTCGACCGGCGGCGCGTCGGTGGAGGCGAAGGCGTCCAGGACGAAGCCCGCGAGGCGCGGCGAGAACACCGCGTCGCCCTCCTGGACCCGGAAGACGGAGTCCACCAGGTCGGCGCCGGTGATGGTCTTGGTGACATAGCCGCGGGCGCCGCCGCGGATCACCCCGATCACGTCCTCCGCGGCGTCCGAGACGGAGAGCGCGAGGAAGCGCACCGGCCGCTCGGCGTCCGCCGCCAACGCGGCGCAGCGGCGCAGGACTTCGACCCCGCCGCCGCCCGGCAGATGCACATCGAGCAGCACCACCTCGGGCCGCACCGCGGTGATCACGGTGACCGCCTGGTCGACGTCGGCGGCCTCGCCGACCACCTCCACGCCGGTCTGCTCGGTCCGGCCGATCTCCGCCTGCACCCCGGTACGGAACATCCGGTGGTCGTCGACGAGGACGACCCGCACCCGCCGCCCGGGGCCCGCGGCCCCCTGTGTACCGTCCGCACCGTCCGCCGACCGGTTCGACTCGCTCATGACGCCGCCTCCGCCCTCTCCATCTCCAGCTCGACCTCGGTGCCGCCGTCCGGCACCGCACGCAATCGCGCGGTGCCGCCGTTGCGCCGCATCCGTCCGATGATCGACTCCCGTACTCCCATGCGGTCGGCGGGCACCGCGTCGAGGTCGAGGCCGGGGCCCCGGTCGCGCACCGAGACGAACACCCGGGCCCCCTCCACCTCGGCGTACACCTGCACCGCGCCGCCCTCGCCACCGTACTTGGCCGCGTTGACCATCGCCTCGCGCGCGGCCTGGACCTGGGCCGCGAGCCGGTCGTCCAGCGGGCAGTCGCCGACCACGACCACTTCGAGCGGGACGCCGTGCTTGTCCTCGACCTCGGCCGCGGTGCGCTTCACCGCGGCGGCCAGGGTGTCCGGCTCCCGCTCGTCCTCGGCCTTGCCGCGGCCCATGCCCTGGTAGAGCCACTCGCGCAGCTCGCGCTCCTGGGCCCGGGCCAGCCGCCGCACCTCGTTCGCGCGGTCCGCGTTGCGCTGTATCAGGGTCAGCGTGTGCAGCACCGAGTCGTGCACATGGGCCGCGACCTCGGCGCGCTCCTGGGCGCGGATGCGCATCAGCCGCTCCTCCGAGAGGTCCTGCGCCATCCGCACCAGATACGGGCCCGCGAGCAGCGCGATGCCCACCAGCACCGCGAGCGCCGCCTGCAGGATCGAACCGAGGTGCTCGGCCGAACCCTGGAGGACGAAGATGCCGGTGACCCCGGTGCCGACCAGCACCACCCCGGCCGCCGAGCGCAGCAGCGTCAGCACCCGGCGGCGCCGCCCGGCCTGGATCCAGCGGGCCCGGCGGGCGTTGTCGGCCTGCCGCCAGACCAGGGCCACGCCCGCGCCGACGAGCAGGGTCGGCCAGAGGTAGGCGTTGGCCGGGCCGCCCAGGTCGACCTTGCTGACGAAGACCGCCGAGACGATGACCATCGCGATCAGCGCGACGATCTGCCCCTTGTCCGGCTTGCGCGCCACCAGGCGCCGCCGCCCGTCCGGCGCGGTCTCGGCCCGGCGGCTCTCCTCCACGCCGCCGACGCCGAGCGGGACGAAGAACCAGAAGGCCGCGTACAGCAGCGCGCCGAGCCCGTCCACCAGGAAGAGACCGGTGAAGGCGAGCCGCACCCAGACCACGGGCAGCCCGAGGTGCCCGGCGAGCCCCCGCGCCACCCCGCCGAGCCAGCGGCCGTCACTGCTCCGGTAGAGCTTGCGCGGGGGCCGCGCGGTCTCCTCGGGCGCTGCGGCGGCTTCCTGCATGGCACCGATCGTCACATGCCCGCGCGGGCACCGGCATCAGGGTCGGCCCCTGAGACTCCCCTGACCCGGACGGACTCCCGGTCCGCCCGCGGTGACCGGGGAGAACTCAGGGTTCAGCCAGGGTCGGCCCGGCTCCCGCGGCGGCCCGGCGGCCGTCACCATGGAGGCATGACGGATCAGCACCCACCAGGACCGGGTCCGGCGCGCGGCAGCGGCGCCGGACCCCGCACCGCCGCACCGCCACCACCGGCGGCGGACACCGGACGGGTGCCCGGGGCGGACCGGCTGCGCCGGGACCGGGGCCAGAAGGTGCTCGGCGGTGTCTGCGGCGGACTCGGCCGCCACTACGACATGGACCCGGTGATCTTCCGGATCGTGCTCGCGGTGCTCTCCGTCACCGGCGGCCTCGGCCTGGTCTGCTACGGCTTCGCCTGGCTCTTCGTCCCGCTGGACGGCGAGGAGGAGAACCAGGCCCGCAGGCTGCTCTCCGGCCGGGTCGACGGACCGGCGCTGACCGCCGTGCTCTGCGCCCTGGTGGGCACCGGCCTGTTCCTGTCGATGATGAAGAACAGCTCCGTCTTCACCTTCGCCATCGCCCTCGGCGTGCTGCTCGCCGCCACCGGCTACTGGTCCCGCCACCGGGACGCCGAGGAGTCTCCCGCCCCCTCCGACGCCCCCAGCCAGGAGAAGACCGCCACCACCGCCTCGGTCTACGGCGGCGCTCCCCCGGAGGCGCAGAAGCCCCCCGTACCGGGCCGGATCCCCTCCTGGTGGCGGGAGCCCATCGTCAAGGACGGCACCCACATCGGCGGCACCGGCTACCTCTGGGGCCCCGCGGGACTGGACGACCCCGCCTCGGTCCCCGGCGCCCTGCGCAGCGCCTACCCCCCGCACCGCGGGGCGCCGCCGCCCGCGCCCAAGCCCCGCGAACCCCGCTGGATCGGCGGCTGGCTCTTCCTGCTCACCCTGCTTGCGGGCGGCCTCGGCACCGGCCTGACCTGGCAGCACCTGAACCTCAGCGGCACCCTGCAGACCGGCCTCGCGGCCTCCCTCGCGGTGCTCGGCCTCGGCATCGCCGTCAGCTCCCGCTGGGGCCGCACCGGCGGCGGCTCCCTGCTGCTCGCCGTGCTCACCGCGGGCCTCCTCGCGGGCGCCGCCGCGCTGCCCCCCGAGGTCACCACCGACTGGTCCCGCACGGACTGGCGCCCCGCGAACGCCGCCGCCGTACGCCCCGAGTACCGCCTCGGCACCGGCGACGCCCGCCTCGACCTGCGCGGCGTACGGCTCACCGGGAACCGTACGGTCACCACCCGCGCCGAGGTGGGCGCCGGGCGGCTGCGGGTGATCGTCCCCCCGGGCGCGACCGTCCGGCTGCACGCCACCACCGGCGTCGGGGACATCCAACTCCCCGGCCAGGACCAGCGCGACGTCGACATCGCCCCCGGAAAGCAGGAGGACTTCGTGCTGCGCCCCACCGCCAGGACCCCCGACCGCGGCACCCTCGCCCTCGACCTGCACGTCGCCCTCGGCCAGGTGGAGGTCAGCCGTGCGTCATGACTTCGGCCCCGGCAAACTCCTCGCCGGCCTGGTCCTCCTCACCACCGCCCTCCTCTACCTCGGCGACGCCGCCACCTGGTGGCACCTCCCCTGGTACGCCGTACTCCCCCTCATCTGCGGCGGCCTCTTCCTCTCGGCGACGGTGGCGGTCGTGGGGGTGGGGGTACGGCGGAGGGGGAGGCGGCGGGCGGGGAGCGCGGACGGGTAGTCGGGGTGGTCGGCGCAGTCGGGGCGGCTCCCCGTCGAGACCCCGCTGCGGTCAGCCCGCCACCGCGCGTGCCAGCAGCGTGCCGACGGTCTCGCCCGCCGGGGGCGCCAGGACGGTCACGCTCACCTCGCGGAAGCCGTGGCCGCCGAGGATCGCCCGCCACTCGGCGGGGGTGTGGTCGTGCCGGATACCGGAGTTGCCGGGCGGCGGCTTCCGGCTCGCCGGCGGCGCGTGCGAGAAGGCCAGCACGCCGCCCGGTGCCAAGTGGGCCCGTACCGCGGGAAGCAGCCTGCCCGGGTCGGTGAACCAGACGGCGCCGAAGACCGAGAGCACCACGTCGAAGGTCTCGGCGGTCCCGTCCAGGAAGTCCACCGCCTCCGCGGTGCGGAAGTCCAGTCCCGGCAGGTGCCCCCAGCGCCCCTCCGCGGCGGCCTTGCGGCTCGGGGCGATGTCGACCCCCGTACCGAGGGCACCGAGCGCGGCGAGGTGCGCGAGGTTGTCGCCCCCGCCCGACCCCAGCTCCAGGACCCGGCGGCCCGCGAGGGGGCCGAGGATCTCCTCCGCCGGTCCGTGGTCGGGGTACTGGGTCCAGTTGAGCCAGGTCTTCTCACCCCGGGCGTTCACGGAGCGGCGGGGCCTGCTCCCGGCGGCGAACCGCTCCCAGGCCTCGGCCGACGACATGTCCATTCCGCCTCCTCCGCACGGCATCCTGCCCACCGCACGGGCCGAGGTCGACATCGGAACAAGCCGCACTGCGGGACACGCCTCCGGCCGCACAGCTCCCAACCGCCGCGCCCCGCAAGGAACTTCACCTCCGCGGAAGGGCTGCGCCGGGAGGGGACCGACGCAGCCCGCTCTGGGGGCGGCGTTCACCGCCGGGCTCCCGCCGCCCGGCTCTCACCGGTGGGCGGTCAGCGTTCGCCCTCGGACGCCGGGGGCTCGTACGCGGGTGGCCGTCTGCGGTGGCGGAGCCAGGCGTCGGCGGAGAGGAGCGGGGTGCCCGCGAGGATCAGGGGGAGCCAGGCCATCAGGTACGCGAGGTCGTTGCCGTAGTAGTACGGCTCGGTCGTCCAGCTCACCGTCAGCCACAGGCTCAGCGAGATCAGCGCGCCGCCGAGGGCCGCGAGCCGCCCGAGGAGGCCGAGCAGGATGCCGAGGCCGACGGCGAGTTCGCCCAGGCCGATGGCGTAGCCGAAGCCGACCGGGGACTTCAGGGCGAGGTCGACCAGCCAGGGCACCGCCGAGGTGTCGCGGACGCTGCGCATCGTCTCGCCGAGCGAACCGGGGCCGTGGGCCGACAGGAAGGTGCTGTCGGTGAGCTTGTCGAGGCCCGCGTAGACGAAGGTCACGCCGAGGAAGAGGCGCAGCGGGAGGAGGGCGTGGCGGGTGAGGAGGGCGCGGAGCGAGTGGCCGGTCCGGGGGTCGGGGGCGGACCGCCCGGTCCGAGGGTCGGGAGCGGACCGGCCGGTGGCTCCGCGGGGGAAGCGGTCGCCCCGGTGCTCGCCGGGGGTGCCGCGGGTGTCCTCGCCGGGATCGCCGCCGGTGTCCTCGCCTCTGCTGTGGGCCATCGTCCGACCGCCTCTCCCGCCGGGCCCCGGTGGCCCGTCGAAGGACGGTACGTACGCCGGTTCCGGCCCGTTCATTCCAGCGTACGACGGGGTGGGAGGGGCCGCGTCCGGCCGGGGCGGGGCCGGTCAGTCCACCACGTCGATGGTGCGGCGGCCGGTCTCCAGGCCCGCGGCGGTGACCACCTGCACCTCGACCGGGCCGGGCTCGACATCGGCCGGCACCGGGACGGTCAGCACCGTGTCGGTGGGGTTGCTGAAGCCGCCGGGGACGGGGACCAGCGGGACGTGCACCTGCACGGGTCCGAGGCGTACCGCGAGGCGGGCGAGCTGCTCGGCGGTGCCCGCGCCGGGCGGCACGAAACCGGTGCCGCGGATCTCGATGTCGTCGCCGGTGCGGATCGGGCCGTCCAGGTCCCCGGCCTCGCGGGAGCGCACCACGGAGAGGATCACCGGCCGTCCGCCCGCGGTGCAGGCGGCCCCGGCGAAGACGGCCGCCGAGACCAGCACCAGGAGCACCACGGCCCAGGGCAGCGGGGGCAGCTCGCGCGGGCTCCGGGCCAGCAGTACGCAGCCGAGGACGAGCCCGGCCCCGCCCACCACCACGTACTGCGCCCGGGCCCAACTGCCGTGCCCCGCCTCGTCGGTGAAGAGATCGGCCCAGCGCGGCCGGTCGGCGCGGATCCGCTGGAGCCGCCCGGCGCGCACCCGTGCGGCGCGCACCCCGTCCACGGCCACCGCGACCGCCGCGAGCGCGCCGAGCAGGGTGACGAAGCCGGTGGACCGGCCGGGGCCGAGCGCGTCCAGCAGCTCCCGCCGGTCGGCCGCACCGCTCGCGGCGACGAGCTGGACGGCGAGGAGCAGCAGCGCGTAGACGGCGAGGAGCAGCCAGGCCGCCGCCACCGTCCGCGCGGCCGAGAGCCGGTTGCCGCCGCCGGTGAGCGGTGCGAGGAGGCCGCCGCGGGCGCGGTGCAGGTAGGCGGCGCCGCCGAGCAGCGCGCCGAGCGGCAGGGCGGCCACAAGTCCCGCCGTACGGGCGGTGGTCCAGCCCGCGCCGATCGCCGTGGCGGCCTCCACGAGCAGCAGCAGGACGAACCCGGTGGTCAGGACCTGGGCGGTCCGCTGCCAGAGCGGGTCGAGGCGGGCCTCGGCCTCGGCCCGGCCGCGCGCGGCGACCTGGGCGGCGGACTGGGTCAGCTCGTCGGAGACCCACTGGCGGCTCGCGCCCGCGGAGTGCGCGACGGCGGCGGGCAGGCCCTCGCCCGCGGCGAGTTCGTCCCGCCGGGCGAGGAAGCGGGCGACCGCTCTGCGGTGGCCCTCCCGGGCGCCCTTCGGGCAGTCGCCGCAGGTGCAGCCGCCCTCGTGTGCGCTCTGCCGCGCCTCCTGCACCGCCACCGGACCACTACTCCGTCGTCTGGGACCACCTGCCGTACGGCGGGGCGCTCGTGTCCGTACCCGGCCGCCGTCGGTACGGTCGACGGCCGCTGCCGATGATCGCCCGATGTGATCATGAACTTTCCTGCTGTGACTGGGAATTGTGCCGCACCCGGGGAGCGCGCGGGCACGGCGGAGGCCCCCGTGGGTGTGAAGCGGCCACGGGAGGGTTGACCTCGTACTCCCCCGGCGGGCGCGGTGCCCGCTATCCGGACACGGGGTGCTGCTCAGCGGCGTACGGGACGGTCGGCCGACCCGGTCGGCACCAGGTCCCGGGCAGTGGGTTGTGGGTCCCCGGCAGTGGGTTGTGGATCGCGGTTGTGGGTTGTGGATCGCGGGTTGTGGGTTGTGGGTCCCAGGTTGGGAACGGCTGCTGCGGCTGTGGTTCTCAGGCCAGCAGATCGGGCTCGCTGCGGCTGATCTGCTCCCACATCGGCTGGTAGTTGATCCAGGCGACGAGGTCGTGGCCGAGCTGTTCGCGGGTGGCGACCGCGCGGGCGTGGTCGATGAGGAAGGGCCGGCCGGCGGCGCGGGCCGCGAGCTGCACCTGGCAGGCGCGTTCCAGGGTCAGGAACCACCAGGCCGCCGCGTCGACCGAGTCGCCGACCGTGACCAGTCCGTGGTTGCGCAGCACCACCGCCTTGTGCGGCCCGAGCGCGGCGGCGATCCGGCGGCCCTCCTCGGTGTCGACGACCACGCCCGAGTAGTCCGGGTAGAGCGCGTGGTCCTC
The DNA here is from genome assembly GCF_012273655.1 of Streptomyces physcomitrii. GTDB lineage: Bacteria > Actinomycetota > Actinomycetes > Streptomycetales > Streptomycetaceae > Streptomyces > Streptomyces physcomitrii. The sequence continues at coordinate 377,280 of NZ_JAAWWP010000002.1, forward strand.
GTAGAAGGCGCAGGACTCCTGGGTGATCGGGTCGACGGGCTCGCCGAGCGCGGCCAGGGCGCGGCCGTGCACCGAGTGGCAGTGCGCGACGGCGACCACCTCGGGCCGGGCCCGGTGGATCTCGGCGTGCACGGTGAAGGCGGCCTGGTTCACATGGCGGCTGCCCTCGACGACCTGCCCGTCGTGATTGGCGAGAACCAGATCGCCCACCGTGAGATGGGCGAAGGGCATCCCGAAGGGGTTCACCCAGTAGTGGTCGGTGAGTTCGGGGTCGCGGGCCGTGAGATGGCCGGAGACCCCGTCCTCGTACCCGAGGCGGCCGAAGAGGCGCAGGGCACCGGCGAGGCGCTCCTTGCGGTGGCGGCGTTCGTCCTCGGGCGATTCGTGCACGGGCGGCATCGCGAACCGCAGCTGGTCGACGGGTATCGGAGTGGGCCCGTGCATCGTTCCTCCATCGCGTGCGGTGGTCCGCAGCGGAAGCTACCGGGGGCGGGCCGATCGGAACAGTCCCCGCACGCGAACACCTGCGGACGGCCGTCCGCCGCGGGAGAAGCGGAGGCGGTTCCGGGGCGCGGAGAGCACGGCAGGCGAGGGCGGTCGGGGGCCGGAAGACCGTGTGAGCAGGGGCGGTTCCGGAGGCGCGGATCGCGGTCGCGGCGGAGAAGGGCGCGGACGGGGTACAACCCTCGGCCCCGGTGGCGAGTCTGCCTCTGCGAGGCGGGGGACGTAAGCCTTCCGCCATCCACAGGCATCCGCATGGACACCCGGTCCCCGTGCGCCGTTCACCGGCGACCCGGGCCGGCGGCCGTGTCCCCCACCCAGGAGATTCCGTGCTCGTACCCCGCCATCGACTCGCCGCCCGCTGCGCCGCGGTCGCCGCCCTGCTCACCGCGCCCGTGGTGGCCCTGTCCGCCCCGGCCTCCGCCGACGGCGGGCGGGCCGCGGAACCCGCCGCCGTCCAGGCGGACTTCGACCACGACGGTCTCGCGGACGTGACGGCCTCCTCGCCCGCCGGTTACCAGTCCGTCCGGTACGGGGGTACGGACGGCCGGAACCAGACCGTGACGGTGGACCCCGCCCGCAGCACCGCCCGCGACCTGGACGAGGACGGCTACGCGGACCTGGTCTCCGGCGACACCATCCGCTGGGGCTCCGCCGAGGGGCTGACCGAGGCGGCGCTCACCATCCCCGCCGACCAGCAGTTCGGCGGCAGCGGCGTGACCTCGGGCGACTTCGACGGGGACGGCCACGCCGACCTCGTGGCGCAGAAGAAGGACGCCGAGGAGTGGGGCGATCTGCGCGTCCTGTACGGGCCGTTCACCCGCGAGGGCACCGCCAGCCGCTCCTCCGACCTGTCGACCGGCCGCACCTTCGACCCGACCCGGATGGTCTCCGGCGACATCACCGGCGACGGCCGCGACGACCTGGTCACCCTGCACGCCTTCGAGGAGATGTCGGAGTCCTCGCAGTTCTGGGCGGGCGGCGCGGACGGCCTGGCCACCAAGTCCACCACGCTGCCGGACGCCGCGTCCGCGGCCATCGGCGACGTGGACGCGGACGGCTACGGCGACCTGGTCATCCGCACCGTGCCGGGCGGCGTCGTGGAGAACCTCCCCTACGACGCGGGCACCGTGAAGGTCCTCTACGGCACCGCCAAGGGCCCCTCCACCAGCCGTACGACCACGCTCACCCAGGACTCCGCCGGGGTGCCGGGCGTGAGCGAGGACGGCGACCAGTTCGGCTACGACCTCGCGGCGGCCGATGTGAACGGCGACGGCTACGCCGACGTGGCCGCGGGCGTGCCCTACGAGGACCTGACCGCCAAGGGCAGGCCGGTCAAGGACGCGGGCTCGGTGGTGCTCCTCAGGGGCGGCGCGAAGGGCCTCACCGGCACCGGCGCGCAGGCCGTGCACCAGGACACCGCCGGGGTCCCCGGGGCCGCCGAGAGCAAGGACTACTTCGGCAGCGCCCTGTGGACCGGCGACACCGACGGCGACGGCCACCCGGACCTCGGGGTCGGCGCGCCCGGCGAGGACACCTCCAACGCGGACACCGGCGCGGTCTGGCTGCTGCGCGGCTCCCCGGCGGGCCTGACCTCGGAGGGCTCGACCGCCTTCAACCCGGCGGAGATCGGCGCCCCGGACGCCGACGCCCGGCTCGGCAGCGACTTCGCCGGCTGAGGCGGGATCCACCAGCGGGATCCACGAGCTGAAGCGGCGGGCGGGCGAGGGCCCCGCCCGCCGTTTCGCGGTCCGGCGGAGCCGATTGTCAGTGGCGGCGTGCAGACTGCCCGCATGACTTCCACGAGTGCCGGCAGGAGCGCGGGGCAGAGTGCCGGCTGGGGTGCCTTCGCCGCCGCGGAACCGGAGTTCGCCGCGCGGGCCGAGGCGCGCTTCGCGGCCTTCGCGCACCATGTGCTCGCGACCCTGCGGGCGGACGGCTCCCCGCGGACGCACGGCCTCGAAGTCCGCTTCCTGGACGGCGAGTTGTGGCTCGGCATGATGCCGGACTCCGCCAAGGCGCTGGACCTGCGGCGCGATCCGCGCTTCGCGCTCCAGGCCAATCCGGGCGCGGGGCAGGGGATGGACGGCGGGGACATCCGTCTGAGCGGCCGCGCCGTCGAGGTCACCGACCCCGCCGTCCGGGCCCGCTACACGGCCGAGGTGGACCCGCCCGACCCGGACGCCTTCCACCTCTTCCGCGCCGAACTCACCGAGGTGGTGCGGACCTCGGTGGAGGGGGCGCAGCTGGTCCTGCGGATCTGGCGCCCCGGCGAGGGGGTGCGCACCGTGCGGCGGAGCTGAGACCACCCCGCGGCGGGACGGGCCACGGGGGTGTCCGTCCCGCTCGCGGGGTCGGGGCCGGTCGGCGGGATCACTCCCGCGACGGGCTCACTCCCACTCGATGGTGCCCGGCGGCTTGCTGGTGACGTCCAGGACCACCCGGTTGACCTCGGCGACCTCATTGGTGATCCGGGTCGAGATCCGCGCCAGGGTCTCGTACGGCAGCCGGGACCAGTCGGCGGTCATGGCGTCCTCGGAGGAGACCGGGCGCAGCACCACGGGGTGGCCGTAGGTGCGGCCGTCGCCCTGGACGCCGACCGAGCGCACCTCGGCGAGCAGCACCACGGGGCACTGCCAGATGTCGCGGTCCAGACCGGCGGCGGTCAGCTCCTCGCGGGCGATGGCGTCGGCCTCCCGCAGCAGGTCGAGGCGGTCCTTGGTGACCTCGCCGACGATGCGGATGCCGAGGCCGGGGCCGGGGAAGGGCTGGCGGTGCACGATCTCCTCGGGCAGGCCCAGCTCGGCGCCGACCATGCGGACCTCGTCCTTGAAGAGCTGGCGCAGCGGCTCGATGAGCGTGAACTCCAGGTCCTCGGGGAGGCCGCCCACATTGTGGTGGGACTTGATGTTGGCGGTGCCGGTGCCGCCGCCGGACTCGACGACGTCCGGGTAGAGGGTGCCCTGCACCAGGAACTCCACCGGCTGGTCGCCCGGCGCCTCGGCGACGATCTCCGCCTGGGCCTGCTCGAAGACGCGGATGAACTCCCGGCCGATGATCTTGCGCTTCTGCTCCGGGTCGCTGACCCCGGCGAGCGCGTCCAGGAAGCGCTTCTCGGCGTCCACCACCCGGAGCTTGATCCCGGTCGCCGCCACGAAGTCCTTCTCGACCTGCGCGGTCTCGCCCTTGCGCATCAGACCGTGGTCGACGTACACGCAGGTCAGCTGCGGGCCGATGGCCTTCTGCACCAGGGCCGCGGCCACCGCCGAGTCGACGCCGCCGGAGAGGCCGCAGATCGCGCGCCGGTTGCCGACCTTCGCGCGGATCGCCTCGACCTGCTCCTCGATGACATTGCCCATGGTCCACTCGGGCGCGATCCCGGCGCCGCGGTAGAGGAAGTGCTCCAGGACCTGCTGGCCGTGCGTGGAGTGCATCACCTCGGGGTGGTACTGGACTCCGTAGAGCTTCTTCTCGTCGTTCTCGAAGGCGGCGACCGGGACCACGTCGGTGGAGGCGGTCACGGTGAAGCCCTCGGGCGCCGCGCTGCAGGCGTCGCCGTGCGACATCCACACCGGCTGCTCGTCCGGGGTGCCCTCGAAGAGGGTGGAGCCGGAGCGCGAGACATGCAGTCCGGTACGGCCGTACTCGCGGGCGCCGGTGTTGTCGACGGTGCCGCCGAGGGTGGTGGCCATCAGCTGGAAGCCGTAGCACATGCCGAAGACCGGGACCCCGGCCTCGAAGAGCGCGCGGTCCACGCTGGGGGCGCCCTCCGCGTACACCGACGAGGGGCCGCCGGAGAGGATGATCGCCGCGGGGTTCTTCGCGAGCATCTCGGCGACGGGCATGGTGCTCGGCACGATCTCGCTGTAGACCCGGGCCTCGCGGACCCGGCGGGCGATGAGCTGGGCGTACTGCGCGCCGAAGTCGACGACCAGGACGGTGTCGGGGGCGGCGGGGGACGCTGATGGCACGGCGGCGGCCTTCCGGCGTTGAGCAGGCTGGCCTGCGAGGTACAGGCTCTGCGGGGAAACAGGGGTTTGGTGTCGATTCTAACGGCGCCGGTGACCGCGCCCTCCGGCCCTCCCGGGGGCACTCTCCACCCCGGTCCTCCGCCCTCGGGTGCACTGTCCGCCGTCTCGGCGTCCACCCTGCGGGTGCACCCCGCGGTGCACCCGCTCGTCCCGGCCTCCACCTGGCGGTCCAGTGCCTGCCTCTCGCCGTCCACCCTTCAGTCCAGCGCCTGCTCCTCGCCGTCCACCCGTCGGTCCACCGCCTGCCCCTTGCCGTCCACCCGTCGGCGCGGCCGCCCTCCACCCCGGTCCGGCTCCGCCGCCCTCCCCGGTCCCGGCATACCGGCATACCGGGCCCCCGCCGTCCCGCCCCGTCTCAGCATCCGGGCCGCACCGGCGGCGGCTTGACCGGACGGCCGCCGGTGCGGGCATACTGACCGCGTGATCCAGCACAGCTTCGTCTTTACCTATGGCAACCGGTCCGCCGGCTGCCACGGTTGTGCTGCTTGATCCACTGACAAGCGACTTCCCAGGCGCCCCGGGCCGACAAGGCCCGGGGCGTCTGGCGTTTCCCGGGTCCTGGGCACCGGGGCACCTCCCCTTCAGCAGAGGAGCCCGCCATGACCGCCACGACCACCGCTGCCCCCGCCACCGGAGCGACCGCCGCCGCGAGCGCCGGTCCCGAGGGCGGCCCCGCGCGCGAGCCGCACCCCGCCGGAAAGCAGGCGGCAGGGAAGCAGGCAGCAAGGAAGCAATCGGCCGGGAAGCAGTCGGCCGCCGAGTGGACCGGTGCCCGTACCGAGGAGGCCGCGGGGGTGATCGCCGAGGCCAGGTCCCGTATCGACGCGCTCGACGACCGGATCATCGGCCTGGTGCAGGAGCGGATCGCCGTCTCCGCCGTCGTACAGGAGGCGCGGATCACCTCGGGCGGGCGGCGGGTGAACCTCTCCCGCGAGACGGAGATCCTCGGCCGCTACCGGGACGCCCTGGACCGGCCCGGCACCACCCTCGCGATGACCCTGCTCGAACTCTGCCGCGGCCGGTCCTGACCCGCGGAGGGGGGCGGCGGGCGGGCCGTCCCCCCGGCTGCCGTGCCGCCCGGGCCCGCCCGAAGCCCGCCGCGCCGCCGCACCTGCGTTCGGTCCGCTTCTCACCCGTACGGCGCGTGACCAGGGCGGCCCGGGCTTCGTTGATCCCGGTGTCCGTGCCAGCCAGGGGCGGGCCCCTCAGAAGAACCACGCGTGGCTCAGCCCGGAGCGATGAGACGTACGGATCGTGCGTCGTGGGACCTCGCTCCGGAGAGATGGCCGGACGGCAGGGGACAGCAGCCCGGTCATCAAAAGAAGCGGCCGGCTCCGGGGACGCCCGGGGCCGACCGACGCACCGGCCCTCCGCCCCGGCGGACAGGACCTCTCGGCCGGAGCGGCAGACCGCAGGACGACGACCACCACCCCCGGGCCGCGGGGACCCGCTCCCCGCCCCCCAGGACCACAGCGCGGCGCACCTCCCCCCGGCGCCGCCCCGGGTACCGACGCGGCCCTGACGTCGGTGCCGACACGAGGAGCCCCGCGTATCCGTCACGCGGGGCTCCTCGCTGTGCGCCCGCGGGAGGCCGGCACCTGCCCCCGGAGTACGTCGGGGGCCGCCCGCACAACCCCTGACCTGGTGATCCACCCCACATAAGATTTCTGTCAATTCGAGGACAACCCTTCACAGGGGTCGCGGGTCATCCATGCAGAACCAACGGCCACACCCGCGTCCCCACGCCGCGGAGGCCTCCACTCCCGTACTGCACCCCATGCAGTACGCCGGACTTCCTGAGGTCTTCATGAAGATTCGCCGCGCCCTGGCCACAGCGGCCGCGACGGCTGTCATAGCCCCGCTCGCCCTGCTGTCGGCCCCGGCCGCCTCCGCGGACACCACCGATCCGTCGGCGTCCACGACCGCCTCCCCGAGCGCCACGGAGCCGGACCCGAGCACCGGGACTCCCACCCCCTCGGACTCGGCCACTCCCCCGGCCACCGGCACGCCCACCTCCCCCGCCCCGACCGCGAGCACCTCGCCGAGCGGGGACACCAGCGCCAGCCCCTCGCCGACCGCCACGGCGCCCGACGAGGACGTCCCGTACTGCGAGGAACTGGACGAGGACTTCGCGGACGCCCGCGTCTCCGCCGCCGTCAGCGGGCTGCCCGGCAAGATCGTCGCGGGCAGCGGCTTCCACGAGTTCGCGCTGAAGGTCACCAACGACTCGAAGATCGACGTCGAGGGCGTCGCCTTCTACGCCGAGGTGGAGAACTACGAGGTCGACGACGAGGCGAAGTTCCTGAGCCGGTACGTCGACCTGCAGTTCAAGAACCCCGAGTCCGGGAAGTGGGAGCGCATCGGCAGCGAGGAGTGGGCCGGTGACTACTTCTTCTACGCCGAGAAGCTGACGGCGGGCAAGAGCCGGAGCGTCGCGCTGCGCGTGGCGATCGCCGAGGACGCCCCGGCCGGGGACGCCTACTCCTTCGGCTCCGGCGCCTACCTCGACCAGGTCGAGGAGCAGGACTGCATCGCCGAGGGCTGGGCCGCCTACGACTTCCAGGTCCTGAAGGCGGGTTCCGCCAACCCCGAGCCCGGTGAGGCCGAGCCGGGCAAGGGCGGCGGCAAGGACGGCAAGGGCAACCACCCGAAGCCCGCGGGCAAGGTCTCCGAGCTGCCGGGGGGCAGCCTCGCCGAGACCGGTTCCTCCTCGGTGCTGCCCGCCATCGGCCTGGTCGGCGGCCTCGCCGTGCTGGCCGGTGCCGGTGCCGTGGTCGTGGTGCGCCGCCGCAAGGGTGACGCGGCCGCGTAAGGCACCACCCCTGAACAGAAGGGACCTGCGCTCGGAGGGGGGCGCAGGTCCCTTCGGCGTTTCCGGACGCGGTTGTCCGGCCGGACGCCCCTGCCACGAGCGGGCGAACGCCGCTGATACGAGCGGGAGTTGAGGCAGCGGCGACCGGGCGGCGGGGTGGCGCGGGGGCGTCGGCCGGGTGACAGAACCATTGCCGGTCTCCGGGAGCCGTGCTAGAAAGCGCTTACTTCACGCAAGCGCTTTCCGTCGATTTCTCGCCACCCGCCCTCCAGGACGCATGACGCCACGCTCCCCTCCCCCGAGCACGGAGGTTTTCCGCCCATGCCCTCCGCCGTCCCCTCCTCCCTGCTGTCCCGGCGCGCGCTGCTGCGCCTGACGGCCGCCACCGCCCTCGCCGCCCCGCTCGCCGTCCAGGCGGGCCCCGCCCCGGCCGCCGCCGGCGACGTCTACGACACGCTGCGCCTCAAGTGGCGCGAACTGCAGCTCGGTTCGGGCTTCGACCCGGGCGCCGAGCCCTACCGCGGCAAGCTCCGCGCGCTCGGCGAGAGCGCGCGGAAGCTGCGCGAGACGATGGCGCCCGCCAAGGGCGCGCTCTGGCCGGATGCCGTCTACGGCGATCCGGAGCCGGACACCGAGGCCGACTCCTTCCCGTACTCCGAGGCCCTGCAGCGCAGTTACTACCAGCTGCGCACCATGGCCGAGGCCTACGTCCAGCCCGGCACCGGACTGACCGGCGACGCCGCCCTGCGCACCGCGATCCTCACCGGACTCGACCAGCTGCACGAGGAGGCCTACCACGCGGGGCAGACCCGCTACGGCAACTGGTACAACTGGCAGATCGGCGCACCCCAGGGCCTGCTCGACATCTGCTGCCACCTCTACGAGGAGGTCGGCCCCGAGCGGATCGCCGACTACGCGGCCGCCGTGGACCACTTCGTCCCGGACAGCGCGGTCGGCAGCTACACCGGGACCTCGACCGGCGCCAACCGGGTCGACCTGTGCCGGGTGCTCGCCCTGCGCGGCGTCCTCACCCGCACCCCCGCCAAGATCGCCCTCGCCCGCGACGCGCTCTCCCCGGTCTTCCCCTATGTGACCGAGGGCGACGGCCTCTACAGCGACGGCTCCTTCATCCAGCACACCTACGTCCCCTACGCCGGGTCCTACGGCTCGGTGATGGTCGGCGGGCTCGCCCTGCTCTTCGCGCTCCTGAAGGACTCCGACTGGGAGGTGACGGACCCGAAGCGGCAGATCATCCTGGACTCGGTGGAGAAGGCCTACGCGCCCTTCCTCTTCAACGGCCTGGTGATGGACAGCGTCTCGGGGCGGGCGATCAGCAGGGAGAGCGCCGCCGGGCCGAACGGGCTCACCCCGCAGGGCGACCATGTGCGCGGCCACGGCATCATCGCCGCGATCGCGCTGCTGGCGCGGAGCGCCTCGGCCGCCGAGAACTCCCGCTGGCAGTCCATGATCAAGGGCTGGTCCCAGCGGGCGGTGTACCAGCCGCTGCTCGACGACCCGGCGCTCGGCGTCGCCCCGGCCGCCCGGCTCGCCGCCGTCCTCGCGGGCGGTGCCCGGCCGAGCCCCGAGCCGGTGGGCCACTCGCTCTTCGCCGGCATGGACCGCGCGGTGCACCGCCGCCCGGGCTGGGCCGCGAGTCTGGCCATGGCCTCGGACCGGATCACCTACTACGAGACCGGCAACGGCGAGAACCTGCGCGGCTGGCACACCGGCTCCGGAATGCTCTACTGGTGGCCGAAGGACTCCGCCAACGGCCAGTACACGGACGCCTTCTGGCCCACCGTCGACCCCTACCGGCTGCCCGGCACCACCACCTCCCGCAAGAAGCTCACCGACGGCGAGGGCGGCGACTGGGGCGCGGCCCGGCCGGGGGTGAAGTGGGTCGGCGGCACCGGCGACGGTACGTACGGGATCAGCGGCCAGCACCTCAAGGGGCTCTCCTCCACGCTGAGCGCCCGCAAGTCCTGGATCTTCGCCGACGACGCGGTCGTCTGCCTGACCGCGGGCGTACGGGCGAAGGACGGCACCGCCGTGGACACCGTGGTGGAGAACCGGAACCTCGGCGAGAAGGGCGTGCACCGCTTCACCGTGGACGGGACGGCGCAGCCCACCACGGATGGCTGGAACGCCACGCTGCGCAAGGCGCGTTGGGCCCATCTCGCCGGGCACGGCGGCTATGTCTTCCCCGGCGGCGCCGGGCTGCGGGCGCTGCGCGAGACCCGTACCGGCACCTGGGCGGCGATCAACAAGAACGGCTCCACGACCCCGCTCGGCCGCCGCTATCTGACGCTCTGGTTCGACCACGGGAGCGACCCGGACGGCGCCGCCTGCGCCTATCTGGTGCTGCCCGGCGCGAGCGAGGCCCAGGTCGCCGCCCGTGCCGCGGACCCCGGCTGGCTGCGGGTGCTCGCCAACTCCGAGCAGCAGCAGGGGGTTTCGGTGCCCTCCCTCGGCCTGACCGCGGTCAACTTCTGGGCGGCGGGCAGCCTCGGCGGCCTCACCACCGGCGCTCCGGCGAGCGTGCTGGTCCGGCGCACCGGGAGCCGGGCCACCCTCGCGATCAGTGAACCCCCGCGCACCGGGGCCGAGTTCACGGTGAGCTGGCGGCAGCCGGTGACCGCGGTGACCTCGCGGGACCCCGGCGTCGAGGTGGTCGCCACCGGGGACTCGCTCAGCCTGAGGATCACCCCGGGGAAGCTGGGCGCGAGCCACCGGTGCACGGTGCGGCTGGGCTGAATCACCGGTGCACGGTGCGGCTGGGCTGGACCGCCTGCCGGGGCGACCGGGGTGGGCCACGGGCCGGGCTGGACTCCCGGCCGTCCCCGCCAGGTCGACCGGGTCCGACTCCTTGCCGCACTCGGGCTTTTGAAGCCGCCGGACCCCCGCCTCCCAGGGAAGCGGGGGTCCGGTGCTCGTCAACCGCCTTCGGTGGGGCCGTACTTCACGGGCCGTATCAACTGCCCGTGCCAGGGGCCTACTTCAGTGGGCGGCCTCAACTGCTCGCGTACGGCGCCTACTTCATCGGCGGGGCCTCGGCCTCCACCTTCTTCGGCGGGACCGTCGGGATGCCGAGGAAGGGCAGCTTGAGCGCGCCGAAGGCGTCGGCGGGGACGGCCGGGGACTTGGGGGCCACCGCGTTCAGCCGCACATAGGCCTCGCCCTGCGCCGGACGGATGTCCTCCTCACCCTTGTTGGGCCAGAAGGACATGGCGCGTTCGGCCTGCGCGGTGATGGTCAGCGAAGGGTTCACGCCCAGGTTGGCGGAGACCGCGGAGCCGTCCACCACCGAGATGCCCGGGTGCCCCCAGAGGCGGTGGTACGGGTCGATGACCCCGCTGTCCGCGTCGGCGCCGATGGTGCAGCCGCCGAGGAAGTGCGCGGTCAGCGGCATACCGGTCAGCTCGCCGATATTGGAGCCCGGGAAGCCGTTGATCTCCTCGGCGAGGATGCTGGCCGCCTGGGTGGCCTCGGCGATCTGCGTCGGGTTCTTCTCGCCGTGGCCCTGACGGGCCGTCAGCATGCCTTTGCCGAGGCCCTTTTCCTTGCGGTAGGTGGTCAGCGAGTTGTCCAGGGACTGCATGACGAGGCCGATGATGGTGCGCTCGGACCAGCGGCGGTTGGACAGCGCGCGGGCGAAGAGCAGCGGGTGGCGGACGTTGTTGGCGAGCCAGCGGCCGAGCCGCCTGCCGCGCGGGCTGAACGGCACCTGGAGCACCGTCATCGCGCCCATCGCGTTGGACTTCTTGCCGTAGCGCACCGGCTCGATGTGGGTGTTCTCGTTCGGGTGGATCGAGGAGGTGATCGCGACACCCTTGGTGAAGTCCGCTTTCTCGCCGTGCTTCTTGGCGTAGCGGCGGTTGTCGGTCTGCGCGCCGACCAGGGCCTCGGAGTTGGTGCGGGTGAGCACCCCGAGGCGGTCGGAGACGCGCGGCAGCAGACCGGTGTCCTTCATCCGGTGCAGCAGGGTCTGGCTGCCGTAGGTCCCGGCGGCGATGATCACCCGCCGGGCGGTGAGGGTGCGTCCCGCGCCCTTGCGCTTGTTGTCGGTCGGCAGCGTCTGCACGGCGAATCCGCCGCGGGAGTCCTCGGTGACCGCGACCACGGAGGTCATCGGGTGCACCACGGCGCCCGCCTTCTCGGCGAGGTAGAGGTAGTTCTCGTTGAGGGTGTTCTTCGCGCCGTGGCGGCAGCCCGTCATGCACTCGCCGCACTCGGTGCAGGCCTTGCGGGAGGGACCCGCGCCGCCGAAGAAGGGGTCCGCCACCTCCTCACCCGGCTTGACGTTCACACTGCCGTCGGTGTCCTTGCCGTCACCGAAGAAGACGCCGACCGGGGCCATGTGGAAGCTGTCGCCGACGCCCATCTCGTGCGCGGCGGCCTTGAGATGGACGTCCATCGGGGTCATCGTCGGGTTCAGCCGCACCCCGAGCATCCGCTTGGCCTGGTCGTAGTAGGAGGACAGCTCCTCCTGCCAGTCGGTGATGTCCTTCCACTGCGGGTCCTCGAAGAAGGCCTTCGGCGGCACGTAGAGGGTGTTGGCGTAGTTCAGCGAGCCGCCGCCGACGCCCGCCCCGGCGAGGACCATGACATTGCCGAGCAGATGGATGCGCTGGATGCCGTAGAGGCCGAGCGCGGGGGCCCAGAGGAAGTTCTTGATGTCCCAGGAGTTCTTCGGCAGGGTCTCGCGGGTGAAGCGGCGGCCCGCCTCCAGGACGCCGACCCGGTAGCCCTTCTCGGTCAGGCGCAGCGCCGACACCGAACCGCCGAAGCCGGAGCCGACCACGAGCACGTCGTAGTCGTAGGACTCGTCCGGGTCCTGTTCGCCCCGCCGCGCGCCTGGTGCGTCCTGCCCGGCGGGGACGGATTTCTCCAGTGCCACGATGCTCTCGCTCTCTTCGTTGTCCGCGGCGTCCGCGGTGTCCGTGGTGTCCGCGGTCTTCGACACGGCTCGGTGGTGACGGCTCGGTGCTGACGGCTCGACGGTGACGGCCCGGCGCGGGAAAAGCGGGTCGCCGCGCGCCGGGCCGTGCGCGCCCGCGCGCGGCCCGGTCGGGGAGTCGGCCCCGGATCTCCCGGACGCGGCCTAGCGCAGCCGCAGCTTCTTCAGGGTCTTCAGGCTCAGGGACATGAAGGCCGCGTACTTCTCGTCGTCCATGCCGAAGGAGGGGCCGAGCGGCAGGACCCGCTGGTGGGCGACGGTCTGCGCCTCGGTGTACTTGAGGATGCCCTCGGCGCCGTGCCGCCGGCCGAGGCCGGAGTCCTTCATGCCGCCCATCGGCGACTGCACGCTGGCGTAGCCCGGCGCGAAGCCCTCGTTGACGTTGGCGGTGCCGGTGTGCAGCCGGGCGGCGACGGCGCGGCCGCGGCGGGCGTTCTTCGACCAGACCGAGGAGTTGAGCCCGTACGGGGTGGCGTTGGCCAGCTCCACGGCCTCGTCGTCGGTGGCGAAGCGGTAGATCGAGACGACCGGGCCGAAGGTCTCCTCGGCGCACAGGGTCATCTCGTCGCCGACGCCGTCGAGGATGGTGGGCTCGTAGAAGTACGGGCCGACATCGGGCCGCGCGACGCCGCCCGCGAGGACCTTGGCGCCCTTGGCGACCGCGTCGTCCACGTGCTGGGTCACCGTCTTGAGCTGGCGCTCGCTGGCCAGGGAGCCCATCTCGGCGCCGTAGGCCAGGGAGTTGCCGAGCCGCATCTCCTTGGTCTTCGCCACGAAGCGGGCCACGAAGCGGTCGGCGACGGCCTGGTGCACGTACAGCCGCTCGATGGCGATGCACAGCTGGCCGGCGGTGGAGAAGCAGGCGCGGACGGCGCCCTCGGCGGCCTTCTCGATGTCGGCGTCGTCGAGCACGATCATCGGGTTCTTGCCGCCGAGTTCGAGGGAGACGCCGACCAGCCGGGCGGCGGCGCCCTGGGCGACCTCGCGGCCGACCCGGGTGGAGCCGGTGAAGGAGACGTAGTCGCCGCGCTTGACCAGCTCGGGGCCGACGACGGGGCCGTCGCCGATGACCACTTGGAAGACCTCGGCGGGCAGTCCCGCCTCGATGATCAGGTCGCGGGCCCACAGGCCGGTGAGGGCGGTCTCGGTGTCGGGCTTCATGACGACCGCGTTGCCGGAGACGAAGGCGGGCAGCGCGTCGCCGATGGTGAGTTCGAGCGGGTAGTTCCAGGGCGCGATCTGGCCGACCACGCCGCGCGGCTGCCGCCGCTCGCTGACGTGGGTGAGGAGGGGGACGGCGCCGGTGTGCCGCTTGGGCGCGAGGTAGGCGGAGGCGCGGCGGCCGTAGTGCCGGGCGGCCATCGCGACCGCCTGGATCTCCTCGTGCGCGTGCAGCCGGGTCTTGCCGGTCTCCAGCTGGATGAGGTCGAGCACCTCCGCCTGGCGCTCCAGGAGCAGGTCGTGGAAGCGCAGCAGTACGGCGGCGCGCCGGCGGACCGGAGCCGCGGCCCACAGCGGCTGCGCGGCGCGGGCTCGGGCGAAGGCGGTCTCGACGTCCTCGGGGGTGGACTCGGGGAGGTCGGCCAGCTTCTCGCCGGTCAGGGGCGAATGGTTCCAGGTGCGACCGGAACCGACGACGCCCTTGGTGAGCTGGGCGACCAGCTCGGGCGTCACGACATCGGCGGCCGTACGGGCACCCGCGGGGGCGGGCGCAACCGGGTTGGTACCGGCCGGCGTGGTGGAGTCCTGGCGGGGTGCGGTGGCCTGCGTCATAAGCGTGAGGGTATTCCTGTCACCGGGCTTTGTGTACCCATGGGTAACAGCAATTCACCGGGCCTGCACACGCTGCCAGTGATTGCTGGCACAACAGCCCTGATCAGGGGCTTGCCCGGTCGGGCACCGGAGAGAGCGGTGAGGGCTGTGACACATTCCTCACCGTGCGTGGTGCCGGGGTGACAGATGTGGCGGCGGGGAGGGGCGGGTCCGGTGGGAGCGCGTCCCGTGGCGAGGCGCGTGTCCGGCGGGAGCGCGCCGCGTGGCGGTGCCCGGGTTCCGCGGGAGCGCGCCGCCTGGTGACGCGGGTGTCGCGTGGGGCTCAGCCCGCCTCGACGGGCTCCAGGCGCAGGCCCGCCACGATGTCCCGGTAGAGGGCCCGCCCCTCGGCGCGGCTGCGGCCCTCGTCGAGCATGTCGACGAGGAGGGCATGGCAGGTGCCGTCCTCGTCGTAGACGAAGAGCTGCAGGGCCCGGCGCTTCTCCAGATCCTCGTAGGCGGACTCGGCGAGGCTGGTCCGGCGCCCGTCCAGGGTGCCCTCGCCGCACTTCGTCTCCGGGGTGGTCCACTCCTCCACCGGCACCTTCGCGGGATCGCCGCAGGGACCGCTCTTCCCGTAGGTGCCCTTCGGGTACAGGGTCAGCCGCACCCGGGTGTCGCCCACCGCGTACTCCAGGAAGTCCGCCTCCCCCGGCTCCCGTACGAAGCCGCCGCCGTTCCCGTCCCGCCGCTCCGCCGTCTCCGGCAGCTTGAGCGAGGCGCCGAGGTGGGGCAACCGCCGTCTGCTCCAGGTGGGTTCGGGCAGCTCCACGGAGGCGGTGGGGCTCCGGTCCGGCCCGTCCGCCCGGTCGCCGCCGTCGCCGTCCCGCCCGGCCCGGGTGCCCCAGATCCCGGCCCCGAGCGCGAGTCCGAGGAGGGCGGCCAGCGCGGCGATCCGTACCCAGCGGTGGTCGAGGCGGGAGGGGGAAGGGGCGGGGGCGGGGGAAGAGGCGGGGACTGGTTCGGGTTCGGGGGAATCGGGGCCCCGGGGTTCGGAGTTCGCGGGTCCGGGGTCCTCGGTCCTCGGATCCTGGGATTCGGGACCCTGGGGCTCCGAATTCTCGGATTCGGGATCCTGGGATCCCTGGTCCTGGGACTCGGGATCCTGGGACTCGCGGTCCTGGGACCCGCGGTCCTGGGATACAGGATCCGTGGACTCCTGATCCGAGGACTCACAATCCGAGGACTCCCGATCCGAGGACTCCCGATCCTTGGATCCCAACTCCAGGAGCCCCGACTCCCAGGCCCCCGACTCCCAGGCCCCGGCCTCCCCACCCCCAGAACCCGACGACACCCCCGCCCCCGGACCCGCCCCCAGCACCACCGGCCCCGTCTCCTCGAAGGCCGTCGCCGAGCGGAGGTGGCGGAGGGTCTCCTCGGTGGTGGGGCGGGCCTCGGGGTCCTTGGCGAGGAGGTGGCGGATCAGCGGGGCGAGGCGGCCGGAGGCGGCCGGCTCGGGTGGTTCGGCGCCCAGTACGGCGGCGAGTACGGCCTCCACGGCGTGGCGGCGGAAGGGCGAGAAGCCTTCGGTGGCCGCGTAGAGGAGGACGCCGAGGGACCACAGGTCGGAGGCGGGTCCCGCCCGGTGGCCCGCGATGCGCTCCGGCGCCACGTACTCCAGCGAGCCGACGAACTCGCCGGTGACGGTGAGGGATTCCTCGCCGCGGATCTGGGCGATGCCGAAGTCGGTGAGGACCACCCGGTCATGGCTGCCGAGCAGGACGTTGGCGGGCTTCACATCGCGGTGCACGATGCCCTTCGCGTGCGCGGCACCGAGCGCCCCGGCGAGGGCGAGGCCGACCCGGGCCGCCTCCGGCACCGCCAACGGCCCCCGGTCCAGGCGCTCCTGGAGGGACTCGCCCCGTACCAGCTCCATGACGATCCAGGGCAGGCCGTCCTCGACGACGACATCGTGCACGGAGACCGCGCAGGGGTGGTCGACCCGCGCGGCGGCGCGGGCCTCGCGGTGGAGGCGGGCGGACATCCGCCGGTGCGCCTCCTCCTGCGGATCGCCGGGCAACCGCGGCTGCTTCAGGGCCACTTCATGGCCCACCCGCTCGTCAAGGGCGCGCCACACCGTGCCCATGCCGCCGGAGCCGATGCGCCCGACCACCCGGTAGCGCCCGCCCACCAGCCGCCCCAGAACCCCGGCCACTCCCCCTCGTTCCCCCTCGGTCCCGTTCTCCCGCACCCCCGCGCCCGATCCGGGGCCCGGCGCGCACGGCATCGGCCGACCGCTCCCCGGGCTGCGGGGACCGGCCGGCCGGATCCGTCCTCAGAGCTTGCTGATCTCCAGCTTCTCGATCGCCCCGTCGGCGACCTCGCGGCCGCGCTCGACGAAGTCGCCCTTGCCCGGGTAGCCGATGATCAGCTTGTACATGTCCCCGGCCTTCGACTTGTAGTAGAAGATCCGGATCTCCCGGGGGTGGCGCCGGTCGTCGCCGGTCCCCTCGGTGTACGTACCGGTGTTCTCGGCCGACTCCCCGCCCTTGTACGTCGTCTTGTCGGTGTGCATCTTCAGGCCCGCGTCGGAGCCGATGCCGAGGTCGGACTCGCCGGTCTCCTGGAAGGTCTCGGCGTCGTCGTAGGCCTCGGCGGTCGCCGAACCGGCGATGTTGTCAAGGCTGTCGTCCTTCTCGGCGTCGACCTGGAGCCGGACCCAGATCGCGCCGCTCGGGTCGGCGTACTCGGCCCAGCCCTGGTCCGAATCGTCCTCCTCCGGAACGTACTTGACGTACGACTCGGGCACCGAGACCGTCGCCCCGAGCCCCTTCGCCTCGTCGTCCTTCCAGCCCTCGGCGGAGGAGCCGCCGAAGGGGTCGGCGAGGACCACGCCCACCACGAGGACGGCGGCCACCAGCGCGGCGCCGATACCGAGCAGCGCCTTGCGGCTCAGGGTGACGCCCTGGGCGCTGCCGGGCCCCGCGGCCCGCACCGTGGGGGCGGGCGGCGGCGCGGGCGCGGCGGCCTGCTCCAGGAGCTGGCGCACCCGGGCGGCGGCCGGGCGCTGCGCCGGGTCCTTGTGCAGCAGGCCGTTGATGGCGTCGGCCAGCGGGCCCCGCGCGGAGGCGGGCGCGGCGGGCGTCGCGTTCAGTACCGACTGCAGGGTGGCGGGGGTGTTGCTGCGGCGGAAGGGCGAGACGCCCTCGGTCGCCGCGTAGAGCACCACGCCGAGCGACCAGAGATCGCTCGCCGGTCCCGGCCGCTGCCCGAGGACGCGTTCGGGGGCGATGAACTCCGGTGACCCGACGAAGCCGCCGGTGTCGGTCAGATTGGTCTCGCCCTCGATCTGGGCGATGCCGAAGTCGGTGAGGACCACCCGCTCGTGGCGGCCGAGCAGCACGTTGTCCGGCTTCACATCGCGGTGCAGGACGCCCCCCTGGTGCGCGGCGTCCAGGGCGCCGAGCACCTCAAGACCGATCCGGGCGGCCTCGCGTGCGCCGAGGGTGCCCTCCTGGAGCGCCTCGCCGAGGGTGCGGCCCTGGACGAACTCCATGACGATCCACGGCTGGCCGTCCTCGACGGCGACATCGTGCACGCTGACCACCGCGGGGTGGTCGAGCCGGGCGGCGGCCCGCGCCTCGCGGCGCATCCGCTCGAAGACCGTGGCGCGTTCGCGTTCGGGAAGGTGGTCCGGGACCCGCGGTTCCTTGACCGCCACCTCCCGGTCGACGGTCTCGTCCTTGGCCCGCCAGACGGTGCCCATGCCGCCGTGCCCGAGCTTGGCGAGCAGCCGGTAGCGCCCGGCGATCAGGCGCCCCGCCCCCGGGTCGGGCTGCGCCTGCTGGTGCGGCACCGCCTGGGTCGGCTGGGCGTGCGGCGCGGGGGGCACGGGCGGTGCCTGCTGACCCGGATGCGGTCCGGGACCCCCCGGCGGCTGACCGTGCCCCTGCTGCTGCCCGGGGTACCCGTACCCGCCCTGCTGCGGCTGCTGCCCCTGGGGAACCCCGCCGTACGGGGCTCCCGGCTCCCGGGGCCGAGGCGGCTGGAGTCCGTAGCTGGTGGTCTCGCCGGACCCGCTGCCGCCGGACCCGTAGGGGGCTCCCCCGTCGTTGCTCATGCATCCCTCTCTATCGCGTGGGGAGGCGCCACTTCCAGTCCGGTCACAGAGCCGTGACCCGCCGCCCCGCTTTGCCCCGTTTTCCGCGAGCGGGCGGCGGAGGTACGCCCTCCCGATCCGTACCTTTTGGGAGTTGACCCGTTACGTACGGTCAGCCTCCGGCGGTCCCGGGGGCCGGCGCGGGCGGCCGGAACGGTCGGCCCCGGCCGGACCCGGTCAGCCGCGGCCGGTGACCTGGAAGCCCGAGGCGGCCGTGTCGAAGTGCTCCTTCGCCTCCTGGAGCCGCCCGACGGGGGCGGAGACCCAGACGTCGTACATCCGCCCGCCCTCCTCCCAGCAGAGGTCGAAGGTGTGCCGCGGGCCCTCCTCGGCGGTGAAGCCGTCCCAGGTGAACTCCCAGAGGGCGGCGGGGTGTTCACCGTGGGTGGTCGCGGTGACCGTGCCCGCGCGGTAGCCGGGGTTGTGGTCCGGGCCGGCGGCGTCGGCGCGGCGCATCACGGCGAGCGGGCCGCCCTCCTCCGGGTCCGCCTCCTTGACGCCGATCCGGAAGACGGAGCCGGGCGAGAGGTAGAAGACGCGCTCGCCGTCGGGCGAACGGGTGTACCCGGCCGGGACGTTGAGCGAGAAGCCCCTCGGGTCCTCGGCGCGGCGGTAGCCCGCGGGCGGCGCGGGGGCGGTGCCGCCCGGCGGGCTCGCGCTCGGCCCGGGCGCGGTGCCGGTGGCCGAACTCCCGGGCGCGGCGGGCGAGTCGGTACGGGTGGCCGAACTGCCCGGCGTGCCCGGCGAGTCGGTGCTGTCGCCGAGGCTCAGCGCCACCGCCGCGACCCCGGCGCCGAGGCCCGCCGCGAGCAGCACGGCGGCGGCCAGCGCGGGGCGCCCGAACCGCCGGGGCCCGGCCGGTGCCGCGGGCGCCCGGAGCAGTCCGACGCCGGGCTCGGTGGGGACGTAGGCGCCGGGGGCGAGGCCGCCGGGGGCCGGGTGTTCCGGCGGGGCCTGGCCCACGGCGGGCGGCATGCGGCCGGTGTCGAGGTAGGCGCGCAGCAGCCGTTCGGCCTCGGGGGCGGTGAGCCTGCGGGCCGGGTCGCGCTCCAGGAGCCCGGTCACCACCGGGAGCAGCGCGGCGGCCTCGGCGGGCGGGCGGATCTCGTCGAAGACCACGGCGTGCAGCACCCCGCCGAGGGACTCCCGGTGGAAGGGCGAGACCCCGCTGACGATCGCGCAGAGCAGCGCGCCGAGCGACCAGAGATCGCACTCGGGGCCGATCCGCCCGCCCGACATCCGCTCCGGGGCGGTGTATTCGGGCGAGCCGACGAAGGAGCCGGTCTCGGTGAGCGTGGTCGCGCCGTTCACGTGCGCGATGCCGAAGTCGGTGAGGACCACCCGCCCCAACTCCCCGTCGACCAGGACGTTGGCGGGTTTGAGGTCGCGGTGCAGGACGCCCGCCTCGTGCGCGGTGCGCAGGGCGCCGAGCAGCGCCAGGGCGATCCGGGCGGCCTCCGGCGCCGGGACCGGGCCGTCCGCGAAGACCCGGCTCTGCAGGGAGCCGCCCTCGACCAGCTCCATCACGATGAAGAGGCGTTCCTCGTGCTCCACGACGTCGTGCACGACCACCACATGCGGATGCCGCAACTGGGCCACCGCGCGGGCCTCGCGCAGCGTACGGTCGCGGCGCCCGCGGGCCTCCTGGGGCGACAGGGAGTCGTCGGTGTCGAGTTCCTTGACCGCGACCGGGCGCCCGAGCAGCTGGTCCTCGGCCCGCCAGACCACGCCCATGCCGCCGCGCCCGAGCCGCTCCCGCAGCCGGTAGCGGCCCGCGATGACGCGGACGGTGTCCCCCTCGCTGCCCATGGGGTCATCATGCCCCACGGTGGCCAGCGGCTTTGCGGCTTGCGGGGGCGGCCCACCGGGACGCGCCGGAGGCGTCCGCCGTACGTGTGGCGGGGCGGCCTATTCGCGCCAGCTCCGCAGGATCGAGCCGAACTGCTTGCGCGCCTCGGCCCAGTCCTCCTCGGGGGAGGAGAGGTAGAGCGCGTACTCGACCCCCTCCGCGCTGACATAGGTCTGCTCGATCGCCCGGCGCGGCCCCGGGTGCTCGCCGGAGGCCCCCGCGGTCCAGGTGAACTCCCAGAGGGAGCCCTTGCGGTCGCGGTAGACGTTCGGCTCCATCTGGAGCCTGCGATAGGCGGTCAGCTTCTCCACCGACTTCTCCAGGGCGAGCTGGTGCAGCCGTACGTCGTCGTAGTCGGGCGAGGTGTCGCGGCTGATGCGGACGAAGTGCTCGCCGCCGTCCGGGGTGTAGTCGATCTGGCCCTCGTTCACCTCGCGCTTCCAGCCGCGCGGCAGCGAGAGCGAGAAGCCCTCCGGATCGTGCACCCGCTCCCAGCCCTCGGGGGTCTCGGCGGAACCCGTCGCGCCCGGCGAGGCGCCCTGGCTGTCGTCCTGGCGCTGGTTCCACAGGTGCACCCCGGCCGCCGTGCCGCCGCCGACCAGCGCGGCGGCGAGCACCACGACCAGGATCGCGCGCCGGCCGCGTCCGCGCGGGGCGGGAGCCGCCCCGGAGCCCCCGTAGCCCTGCGGTTCCCCGGGCGGATACGGGCGGCCGTAGGAGGGGGTGTGCTCGTAGGCGTGCGGGTCGCTTCCCGGCAGCGTTGCCGGCTCGTGCCGCTCGGGGCCCGGCTGCGGCGGCACCTGCGGCAGGGTCACCTCGGGGCTGCCGCCGCGGGCCACCTCGGCGAGGAGCTGCTCGGCCTCGGCGGGGCCCGGCCGGTGGCGCGGGTCCTTGCGCAGCAGGGCGGTGATCACCGGTCCGAGCGCTCCGGCCCGCGCGGGCGGCGCCGGTTCCTCGTCGACCACCGCCTGCATGGTGTTGAGCGGGGTGGTGCGCCGGAAGGGCGAGACGCCCTCGACCGCGGTATACAGGGTCGCGCCCAGCGCCCACAGGTCGGCGGAGGGCCCGGGCTCGGCGCCGCGGACCCGCTCGGGCGCCAGATAGTCCACCGAGCCGACGATCTCCCCGGTGCGGGTGAGCGTCGAATCGCCCTCGACCTGGGCGATGCCGAAGTCGGTGAGGAGCACCCGGCCGTCGTCGGCGAGCAGGACGTTGCCGGGCTTGACGTCCCGGTGCAGTACCCCGGCGGCGTGCGCGGCGCGCAGGGCGCGCAGCACCCACAGGCCGATCCGGGCCGCCCGCCGGGCCTCGACGCCGCCGTCCTGTTTGACGGTGTCGGCGAGGGAGGTGCCCTCGACCAGTTCCATCACGATCCACGGGCGGTCGTCGTGTTCGAGGACGTCGTGCACGGTGACCACGGCCGGGTGGTTGATCCGCGCGGCGGCCCGTGCCTCGGTCTGGGTACGGGCGAGCAGTACCGAGCGGTCCGAGTCCTGCACGTACTGAGCGGCCGTCAACTCCTTGACGGCGACGGCCCGGTGGAGGAGTTCGTCCTGAGCGCGCCAGACCCGGCCCATGCCGCCCCGGCCGATGGTCTCGCCGAGCCGGTAGCGGCCGCCGAGGAGCAGGCCCTGCATCTGGTTCACATTCCCCCGCACTGCCCCCGAACAATGGTCTCGACATCCCCCAGACTAAGGACCCGGACCCGCCCGGGGAACGGCGGCTCCCGCAAGGAGACCGCACTGTGACGCTTGTCGCGCCGCAACAGTGCGACGCCGGGCGGCTGAAAACCGTCCGCCCCGGCCGGGCAGGGGCAGTTGAGGGGGTGTCGGGTGCGCGGGCGTACGGAGTGGTGGTACGGAGGTGGTGATACGCGGCGCCGGGCCCGAGGGATCCTTGCCGCGTCAACTCACCCCGTGCGGGGCCATGTTGCGATCCCGGGCGACCGAACTCCCCGAGCCGTCCGCTCCGTTCAGCCCGTGAACCGGTAACTCGCCGAGGCCTGCTCGTAGAAGCGGGTCACCTCGTCGCGCTGGGTCTCCGGGCCGATGACCTGGAGCACGTGGTAGCGCCCGCCGAAGACCATCGCCAGATTGCGCACGAAGACCTCGCGCCCGTCCGACTCCTGCCAGGTGAACTGCCCTTCGGCCATCCGGCGCCCGCCGACGTCGATGCTGCGCATGCCGGAGGAGGTGGCCCAGGTCGAGTCCCGGAAGGGCTGGAGCTCGTACTCCCGCTCGCGCTGGTACGACATCGGGTCGTCCCCGAAGGTGGCGGTGCTGTCCCGGCCCGGGGTGATCAGCAGGGTGAACTGGCCGTTGGTGTAGCTGACTTGCTTGCGGCCGTTCTTCGGGGTGCGGGTCCAGCTCTCCGGGACCTGGACCTGGAAGCCCTCCTTGTCCTTGCGGAGGGCATAGCCCGCGGGGAGTTCGGGGTTGGTGGTCTGCGGCTGCTCGGAACCCGGGTTCTGCGGGTCGCCGGACTCCCCGCCGTCCTCGCCCGGGCTCTCCTCGGAGGTGGGCCCCGGCTGCTGTCCGGTGGCGTCGCCGGAGCCGGGCCGGTTGTCGCCGCCCGCGTTCTCCCCGGACTTGGGCAGGAACAGCATCGCGAAGGCGAGCGCCCCGACCAGGCCGACGAGGACCAGGATCAGCAGGGTGCGGCCGAGCGAACGGGGCTCGCGTCCACCGCGCCCCGCGGGCCGCTTCTTGCCGATCCGGGGTTCCCGCGGCGCCCGCGGCTCCGGCTTCGGCCGCGCCGGGCGCTCCCGGCCCGCCTTCTCGCGTGCCGGGGCCTGGCGGGCGGGCCGTTCGCGTACCGGCGCGTGTTCGCGGGCCACGTGCTGTTCGCGGGCCGCCGCCTCGCGGGCGGCGCGCTTGTGGCGGGCGGGCTTCGCCGCGCCCCGCCGCCGCCAGCGCCGCACCAGCTCACCGCGGCGCCGCACGATCGGCAGCAGATGCGGATCGGCCGGCGGGCCCGCCACCACATGCGCGCCCGCCTCGGGCTCCGGCGCCGAACGCACCAGGGACCGCAGCCAGCCGCGCAGCTCCTCGAAGTCGAGGCGCTCGGTGGGGTCTTGGCGCAGCAGCGACTCGACCACCGGCCGCAGCGGCCCGCACTCCTCGGCGAAGGCGGGCGGCTCCGCGCACACCAGCTGCACCAGCTCGCTCGTACTGTCCTCCGGGTACGGGGCATAGCCCTGCACCGCGCGGAAGAGCAGCGCGCCCAGCGCCCACAGGTCGGTGGCGGGCCCGATCGGCGCGGCCAGCTGCCAGTTCTCGTGCACCGGCCCGGCCTGCTCGGGCGCCCACCGCTCGGTCACCGGACCGACCACGGCCATCCGCGCCTGCCGCGCCCGCTCGGCGGCCAGCGCGGTGGCGGGCCCCCGGCGCCGCACCGGCGCCTGGTCCTCCGGCACATCCCAGCCGGAGGGCCAGGAGGCGGCGGGGCGTTCGGCGTGCGGGTCGGCGTCGGCCGACGCCGGGTCCTGGGCGTGCGGATCGTCTTCGGGGTGCGACTCCCCGGCGCCGTACGGGGATTCGCCGTACGGCGTCAACTCGCGGGAGTCGTGCGGGACTTCGCCACGAGGAGCCAACTGGCGGGAGGGGTACGGGGTTTCACCGTAGACCGCCGAACGGCCGGAGCCGGAACCGAAGTCAGCATCGGGGCCGGAGTCGGTGCCGGGGCCGGAGTCGGCGGGGGTTTCGCCGTGGGTCGACTCCCCCGCGCCGTACGGGAGTTCGCCGTGCGGCGCCGTCTCGCCCGGGCCGTACGGGGAGGTGCCCGCCCCGGCCGGGTCGCGGTCCCAGCCGAGCGGCAGCGGCGGAAGACCGGTGGGCCGCGGCGCCGGGGGCTGCTCGCCCGCTTCCCCACGGGGAACGGCACCGTGCCAGGGCTCGGCCGGGGCGCCGTGCACCCCGTAGGGATCGGCGATACGGCCGGGCGGCGTGACAAGGTCCTCGGGCGCGCTCCGTACGCTGTCGCCCGGCCGGGAGTGCGGGGAGCGCGGCGGCACCGGGGCGGAGGGGTCACCGGGGGCGCCGCCGCGGCGGCCCTGGGCGCCCTGGCCCTGAGGCGCGGAGGGCGCGGCGGGCCGCTGCTGCGGTCCTTGGGAGGTGCCGGGCGCCTGTCGATGACCGTAAGGCGCGTCGGGGGACTGCTGCCGGCCGTACGGCGCGTCGGGTGACTGCGGCTGGCCGTACAGCGCATCGGACGACTGCTGCCGACCGTGAGGCGCGTCGGGTGACTGCTGCTGGTTTCGGGACGGCCCGGGCTGCTGCTGGTTCGGGGACGGCCCTGGCTGCTGCTGCCGTCCGTACGGCGACTCGCCCCGCTGCTCCCTGGCCTGCTGCGCGCGCTGCTCCTCGTCCGCCTGGCGGCCGCGCTGCTGCTGTTCGCTGTGCCGGGCAGCGGCCCGGGTACCCGCCTGGTAGGCGGCGATCGCCGAGCCCGCGCGGGGCGGGCGGCCGGAGTCGCCGGGGCCCGAACTGCCGTCGCCGTAGGGCGCGTTGCGGTCCCGGGAGCCCGGGGTCCCCGGGCGCGGGGCCTCCTGCGCCTCCCGCGCACGGCCCTGGTCCGGGGCGCGGCCCTCTCCGGCGGGACCGCGGCCGGGGCCTTCGGGCAGGGCAGCCGCCCCGCGGCCGTAGCCCTCCGGGAGCGCCGCCGAGACGCCCCGCTGCCGGGCCTGGGTGAGTCCGTGCGTACGGCTGCCGCCCGCGCCTTCCGGTGCCGGGGTGGTGCGGGCCCCGCCGCGCGCCGGGCCCGGCGTGCCGCGGTCTTCGGGGCCGCCGTGCCCCGGGCCTCGGCGCGGTCCGCCGACCGGCTGGGAGCCGGTGTCGTCCTGGAGGGCGCCGCCCGGTCCCGGGGGGCCGTCGTGCGGCGGCTCGGGGCGCGGGTCGTAGCCGCAGAGCGCCTCCTCGGCCGCCCCGGCGGCCAGCCCGGTGAGCATCACCCGGCCGTCGTCGCAGATGAGCACCGTACGGGCGGTGATGTTGCGGTGCACCCAGCCGTGCGCGTGCAGGGCGCGCAGGGCGGTCACCACATCGGCGGCGACCTCGGCCGCCCGGTACGGCGAGAGCGGTTCGTCCGCGAGGAAGGCCGCGAGCGAGCGGGCCGCGACGAGTTCGGTGACGATCCAGAGCGAGCCGCCCTCGGCGAAGACGTCGAAGACCTGGTCGAGCCGCGGATGGTCCGGCACCTGCGCAGCCGCCTGCGCGGCCTCGATGGCCCGCTGCACCACCGGATCGGGGGAGCTGCGCACCTCGGCGCCCTCGCCCCTGCCCCCGGCGGCGGTACGTCCCCGCTCCCCCGCCCGGCCACCGGCGCCGGGCGCCCCGCCGCGTCCGCCCCGGCTGACGTACCCCTCCGGCAGGCCTTCGGAGTCGAGCACCTCCGCCTCGACGACCTCGGGCAACGGCACCTGCCGGACGAGGACTTCCTGCCCGCTGTACGTGTCGAAGGCGCGGGTCTGGGAGATTTCGTGCCCGCCCGAGGTGGGCAGCGGCAGACGGTAGCGA
Organism: Streptomyces physcomitrii; assembly: GCF_012273655.1. Classification (GTDB taxonomy): domain Bacteria; phylum Actinomycetota; class Actinomycetes; order Streptomycetales; family Streptomycetaceae; genus Streptomyces; species Streptomyces physcomitrii. The sequence continues at coordinate 402,854 of NZ_JAAWWP010000002.1, forward strand.
CCGGCCAGTACCCGGCCCGCGTACTCCTCCATGTCGCCTCCCCCGCCGCGCGGTGCGGTCGATTCCGTTCCCGGTCAGATCTGTTCGCCTTGCGCCCCGCTTGCGCACCGCTTCGGATGCAGACGGTCCGCAAGGCTTCACGATACGTGCCGACAGCACCACGTACCGAACGGATCCCACAACTTCCGTTCCCCGCAACAAGCCGCCCAGCTCAGGGGCACCAACTCCCGGGGCCCGAGCGGCCGTTCGACCCCGGTGGAGCCCGCCCGGGGGCCGACCGGAGGCCGAACAGGGGCCTGGCGGAGGGGTTTCGCCCCAGATTCCGGGCGCCTGTTCACGGGGCCGGGGCTCCGGACTCCGCTCAGGCGGGTTCCGGGCCCCGGGCAGACGGTTCCGCTGGGTTCCGCTCGGACGCTGTCCTCTGGGCTCCGCTGGGCGGTCGACCCGACTTCGCTCAGGCGGCCGACCGGGCTCCGCTCGGGGCGTCGACCGGACTCCGGGCGGGCGGATCGCTCGCGCTCCCCGGCTCGGGGCTTCTCCCCGGGCCGAGGACCGCTGCCGACTCAGGCTTTCTTCCCAAGCTTTCGTATCAGGCCTTCTTCTCAGGACTTCTTCGGGGTGAAGGTGTCGGTGAACACCTTCCAGGTGTCGCGGCGCTGGCCGGTGTCCCAGTCCGCGTCCTTCGCCGTGTACATGAGTGCGTAGCCGAGGGTGGGCCCGACCACGAAACCGCGGTCGATGGAGCGGTACTTCACGCCCTTGTCGACGTACGTGAACTCCCAGTCCGCCGTTTCCCAGTCCCGGAAGCCGACCTTCTCTATCCGGATGCGGTGGTACTGCGACCGCTCCATGTACTGCTCCTGGCTGCGCCAGTCCGCGACGGGGTTGTCCTTGGGCGTCGAGGTCCAGCCGACCAGGAGCTTCTGGCCGTCCGGCCCCTCGAAACGGGCACCGGCCGCACTGGTCGAGGTGTACTTCCAGCCCTTGGGCAGACCGATCGAGAAGCCCTGGGAGTGGCGGTAGGTCGTGACGGTGTCCTCGATTCCGCTGCCGCCGTCCGAGCCGCCGTCCCGGCCGGGGTCGTGGCCCTCGCCCGCGTCCTCGCCGGGCTCACTGCCCTCGCCCTTGCCGTCGTCGTCCTTTTCGCCGTCGTCCTTGCCGTCCTCGCCCTTGTCCTTGTCCTTGTCCTTGTCCTTGCCGGTGTCCTGGCCCTGGTCGTCCTGGCCTCCGCTGCCGCCCGCCGAGGTGTTCTTGTCCCCGCCCGGGCCGCCCTTCCCGGCCTGGTCCGAGTCATCGCGCAGGGCCAGCCCGAGCACGGTGGCCACCACCGCGAGCGCCAGCACCGCCGCCGCGATCACCAGCGCCCGGCGCGGCACCCCGGCGAGCGGCGAACCGGAGGATGAGCTGTCCCCTCCGCCACCGGAAGGGGGCCCACTCGGCGCGGCGGGGGTCCCGGCACTGGACCCGGCAGCCTGTCCGGCCGTACCCGAAGCCGATCCGGCACCCGAAGCCGAGGCCGATCCGGAGCCTGAGCCGGAGGCCGGAGCCGCGCCCGAACCGGTGCCGGTCCCCGAAGCCGCCGCGGCGCCCACTCCGGCACCCGCCCCGGCCATGCCGGACAGCACGGCGGTACGGGGATCCGCGGCGGGCCTCGGCGGGGTGGTCGCGCTCCCGGCGCCTGAGGCACCAGCGGCACCCGAAGCGGCAGCACCTGAAGCGGCAGCCGCACCCGCGGAGCCCTTGGTGCCGGTGCCGGTGCCAGAAGCGGCCTTGCCGGAGGCTCCGGTGCCCGAAGTCCCTTGGCCTGACGTTCCCTTGCCCGACTTCGCGGAGCCGGACTCCGCACCGCCGGTCCGCGCGGAGCCGGACTTCGCGGTACCCGTGGAAGGCGAGCCCGAGGCGGGCGCGCCTGAACCCGAGGTGGGCGCGCCTGAAGCCGCCGTACCCGAGGTGGACTGCGCGCCGGGCTTCCCGTTGCGTGCGGTGGCCGCCGCGGCGGCACCGGTGAGGTGCACCGTCCGCGGATCGGCGACGGGCTTGTCCCCGGCGGCGGACTCGCCCTCGGGGGCGGACTCGCCGTCCCCGGCAGACGCCTTGTCCCCGGCGGCCTTGTCCTCGGTAGGCACCGCGTCCCCGGCGGAGACCTCGTCCTCGGAACTGCCGTTCCCGCCCTCGGACTTCGTCTTCGCCCCGGTGTCCGAGGAGCCCTTGCCCTCGGTCCCGGACGTCGCCCGGGCGCCTCCCGCTCCCGCGAGGTCCTTGCCCAGGGCCAGCGTTCCGCCCTCGACGGCGGCGACGGTACCCACGGCCGCGGCTGCCTTGCCCGCACCGTGGTCCGAGTCCGAGTCCGAGACCGAGCCCGATTCCCGGCCCGTGCCCTCGCCGGAACCGCCCGGGGAACGGCCGTCCTCAGAACCGTCCCCGTCGGGACCGCCCTCGCCAGAGGCTTCCTTGCCGGACGCCTCCGTGCCGGAACCGCGCTCTTCAGCGCCGCCCTTCTCCGAACCGCTCGCTTCCGGACCGCTCGCCTTCGAACCGCCCGCCTTCGAACCGCCCTTGTCCTCAACGGACTTGTCCGCCCCGGGCACGCCGAAGGCCGCGTCGACCAGATCCGTAGCCGGTGCCACGTCATCCGCGACGGCGGAGTCTTGAGAGCCGCCGGATCCGGCAGAGTCGGCAGAACCGCCGGATCCGGCAGAGCCACCGGAGTCGGCAGAACCCTCAGGCTCACCGGACTCACCAGACCTACCGGACGTACCCGAAGAGCTGCCGGACGTCCCCGGCTCGGCGGAATCAGCCCCAGAAGCCCCCTGGCCCGAGCTGCCCGAACTGCCCGAGTCCGAAGAGCTGACCGCGGGCAGCACAGCCGTCCTCGCCACCTCGGCCACCGGCTTCGAGTCTCCGGCTTCCCCGGCCTCTGCCGCGACCCCCGCGCCTGCCTCGGCCCCTGACGAGCTGTCGGCCCCGGTCGCGTCCTCCTTCGGCACGTCCTCGGCCAGGCCGCCGGTGACAGCCGTGCCCGAGGCGGCGCCCACCGCCGCGTCCAGGCCGCCGAGTCCCGCAAGGGTCTTCCTGTCCTGGGCGAGCTGCTCGGCCGACTTCTCCTGAGCGCCCGGCTGAGCGGCCGGCGCGGCCGGCTCTTCCGCGGTGACCGGGGCGGCGGTCGGCCTGTCCGGCGCGGAAGGGCCCGCCGGGGCCCCCGCGCCCGTACCGGCGCCGCGCTTCGGGAGGCGTGAACCGCCGCTCTGCCGGCTCTGCTTGGTCCGGCTCTCGCCGGAGCCGCCCGCGGCCTTGCGTACCGCGCGCAGGGCGCCGCGCAGGCGCTCCGCGACGTCCTCGGAGCGCTTGCCCGAGGGGGCCGGAGCACCCGGCGCCGCCGTGCTGCCCGCCGCGGCGGACGCGGAGCCCTCGGTGGCGGGGGCCGGGCCGAAGCCGCCCGCGGACGGGGCCGGGCCGGTGGCCCCGGTCTCCCGGGCGGCGTCGCCCGGCGGGCGGGTGGGCGGCGGCGGGACCCGCAGATGGTGGGTGGACCGGTCGGACCTGGGCGCGGGCGCCGGTTCGGGGGCGTGCACCAGGGCGGTGAGCAGGGCGCGGGCGCCCGCGTCGTCGAGGCGCTGGCCGGGGTCCTTGGCGAGCAGTCCGTAGATGACCTGGGAGAGCTTCTCGCCCGCGTTCTTCGGCGGTTCGACCGGCTCGGTCATCACCGCGGTGAGGGTGGCGATGGCGGTGCCCTTGTCGTAGGGCGGGCCGCCCTCCACCGCCGCGTAGAGCAGGCCGCCGAGGGACCAGAGGTCGGCCGCGGGGCCGGGCTTGTGGCCGCGGGCGCGCTCCGGCGAGATGTAGGAGGGGGCGCCGACGAGCATGCCGGTGGAGGTGATCGAGGGGTCGCCCTCGACCTGGGCGATGCCGAAGTCGGTGAGCACGACCCGGCCGTCCTCGGACATCAGGACGTTGGAGGGCTTCACGTCCCGGTGCAGGATGCCCTCGCGGTGCGCCGAGCGCAGCACGTCGAGGACGGCGAGGCCCACCTCGGCCGCGCGGCGCGGGGTGAGCACGCCGTCCTGCCGGATCACGTCCGCGAGGGACTTGCCCTCGACCAGCTCCATCACGATCCAGGGGCGGTCGTCCTCGTCCACGACGTCGTAGACGGTGACCGCGCTGGAGTTGCGGATCCGCGCGATCGCCTTGGCCTCGCGCAGGGTGCGGGTGATCAGGCGGCGCTTGTCCTCGTCGTCGATGGCGGACGGGAAGCGCAGCTCCTTCACGGCGACCGAGCGGCCCAGCGTCTCGTCCAGCGCCCGCCACACGGTCCCCATGCCACCGCGGCCGAGGACGTCCTGCAGCCGGTAGCGACCGGCGAGGAGACGTTCCCCCTTGTCCTGACGGGTCGCCCCCGTCTTCTCCGCCTCCGACATGAGTCCCCTCTGCACCGTGCTCGCAACCCGCCCCGAAAGTGCCACCATTGTCCCTCACGCGGGGACCGCGCGGCGCCGCAGGGTCCGCCGTCCCGCATCATGGGCACACCCCGGCGCCCGGCACCAGTGGCCCGGCCGCCCCGCACCACCGCCACCCAAGCGCCGCCCACCGCCCCGGCGCCCCCGCCGAGTTCACGCACCGCGCCGGGGGTCCGGTTCCCGCCACGCGCCCGGCGCCCGTCGGCCACCGGGGCCGAACCCGCCCTGCCCGGCGTCGAGTTCGGTCCCGGAGCCGCTGCCGCGCGGGTCCGTACGGGCCCGGGTGCCCGGCTACAGCGGCACGATGTCCGGCGCCCCGAGCCGGGCCGCGTCCGCGGTCAGGTCGTCGGGCTGGCGCTGGGACTCGCGCTCGGCCTCGACCCGCTTCTCGTAGTGCGCGACCTCGCGGGCGATCTGGTCCTTGTCCCAGCCGAGGACCGGGGCCATCAGCTCGGCCGCCTCCTGGGCGCTGCGCGCACCGCGGTCGAAGGTCTCGATCGAGATGCGGGTGCGGCGGGTGAGGACGTCGTCGAGGTGGCGGGCGCCCTCGTGCGAGGCGGCGTAGACGATCTCGGCGCGCAGATAGTCCTCGGCGTGCTTCAGCGGCTCGCCGAGGCTCGGGTCCTCGGCGATGAGGGCCAGCACCTCCTCGGTGAGCGAGCCGTACCGGTCGAGGAGGTGCTCGACGCGGACCACGTGCAGACCGGCGCGCTGGGCGAGGCGGGCGCGGGCGTTCCACAGCGCCCGGTACCCCTCCGCGCCGACCAGCGGGACGTCCTCCGTCACGCAGTCGGCCACCCGCTGGTCGAGTCCGTGCACCGCCGCGTCCACCGCGTCCTTCGCCATCACCCGGTAGGTCGTGTACTTGCCGCCCGCGACCACCACCAGGCCGGGCACCGGATGCGCCACGGTGTGCTCGCGCGAGAGCTTGCTGGTGGCCTCGGACTCCCCGGCGAGCAGCGGCCGCAGCCCCGCGTAGACGCCCTCGACGTCGTCCCGGGTGAGCGGGACCGCGAGGACGGAGTTCACATGCTCCAGGAGGTAGTCGATGTCCGCGCTGGAGGCCGCCGGGTGCGCCTTGTCCAGGTCCCAGTCGGTGTCGGTGGTGCCGACGATCCAGTGCCGGCCCCAGGGGATCACGAAGAGCACGGACTTCTCGGTGCGCAGGATCAGCCCGGTGCTGGAGTGGATGCGGTCCTTGGGGACCACCAGGTGGATGCCCTTGGACGCGCGTACGTGGAACTGGCCGCGCTCGCCGACCAGGCCCTGGGTGTCGTCGGTCCACACCCCGGTGGCGTTGACGACCTGCTTGGCGTGGATGTCGTACTCGCCGCCCGCCTCGACGTCCTCCACCCGCGCCCCGACCACGCGCTCGCCCTCGCGCAGGAAGCCGGTGACCCGGGCCCGGTTGGCGACCTTGGCGCCGTAGGCCCCGGCGGTGCGCACCAGGGTGGCGACATAGCGGGCGTCGTCCATCTGGGCGTCGTAGTACTGCAGGGCGCCGACCAGGGCGTCCTTGCGCAGGCAGGGGGCGACCTGGAGGGCGTGGCGGCGGCTGAGGTGGCGGTGCATCGGCAGGCCCCTGCCGTGGCCGCGGGCCATGGACATCGCGTCGTAGAGGGCGACGCCGGAGCCCGCGTACCACCGCTCCCAGCCCTTGTGCTGCAAGGGGTAGAGGAAGGGCACCGGCTTGACCAGGTGCGGGGCGAGGCGCTCCAGGAGCAGTCCGCGCTCCTTGAGGGCCTCGCGCACCAGGGTGAAGTCGAGCATCTCCAGATAGCGCAGCCCGCCGTGGATCAGCTTGCTGGATCTGCTGGAGGTGCCGGAGGCCCAGTCGCGCGCCTCGACGATGCCGGTGGCCAGGCCGCGGGTGACCGCGTCCAGGGCGGTGCCCGCGCCGACCACACCGCCGCCCACGACCAGTACGTCGAGTTCCTTCTCGGCCATCGCCGCGAGCGCCTCGGCCCGCTGCTCCGGGCCCATTGCCGCTGTCCTCACCGCTGCCTCCCGTCGTCCGCCGCCCCGGCCCACACCTGGTGGCGTGTGCCCGGACTCCAGTCCCCCATGCCGAAGATTCTGACCGCCCCGCCCGAGTTCAGCCACCACGCCACCGCCGCCTGTGGACAACTCCGGAGCCACATCCCGGACCAGGCAACACACGTCAACTTCTGTCCGCGCAATACACCAAAACGGTCATATTTACTCCTAGTGTGACAGTGCGCTGGTCCACCTTGTCCACAGGGCTTGCGTTAGCGAATCACTCCGGTTATGGGGTCGGCGCCAGCACCGCACCGCGGGCCCCGAGGGAAGGACGGCCACCGACATGCCCGCAGACCTCGCCGTCATCGGACTCGGTCCCCTCGGGCTCCCGCTGGCCCAGGCCGCGGTCAGGGCCGGGATCCCCACCCTCGGCTACGACCCGGGCCGCGCCCCCGCCACCGGCCAGCCGACCGCCGAACGCCTCGACAGCGGTGCCCTCAGCCCCGCCGACCTGCGCCGGATGCTCGCCGGGGGCTTCCACACCACCACCGACCCCGCGGAACTCGGCCGGGTGCGCACCGCCGTCATCTGCGCCCCCACCCCGCGCAGCGCGCACGGCCCGCTGGACCTCGGCCAGGTCACCGAGGCCGCGCGGGTGCTCGCGACCCGGCTGCGCCCGCACACCACGGTCATCCTCGAATCCCCGGTACCGCCCGGCACCACCGAGGACACCCTGCGCCCGCTGCTCGAACAGGGCTCGGGCCTGCGCGCCGGCACCGACTTCCACCTCGCCTACGCCCCGAGCCGCCTCGACCCGGGCAGCCGCAGCCACTCGCACTCCAACACCCCGCAGGTCATCGGCGGCCTCACCCCCGCCTGCACCGAGTCCGCCGCCGCCTTCTACGCCCGGCTCACCGAGAAGGTGGTACGCGCCCGGGGGCTGCGCGAGGCGGAGACCGTGCAGCTCCTGGAGACCAACTACCGGCACGTCAACATCGCCCTGGTGAACGAGATGGCCGTGCTCTGCCACGAGCTGAACGTCGACCTCTGGGACGTCGTGCGCTGCGCCGAGACCAAGCCCTTCGGCTTCCAGGCCTTCCGCCCCGGGCCCGGCGTCGGCGGCCACGCGGTGCCGCAGGAGCTCGCGGGCCCGCCGCATCTGGTGCGCCCGCTGCGGATGGTGGAACTCGCCCAGCAGATCAACGACCACATGCCCGCCTACGTCGTGCAGCGGGCCGCCGCCCTGCTCAACGAGCACGGCAAGTCCGCCCGCGCCGCCCGCGTCCTGCTGCTCGGCGTCACCTACAAGCCGGACCTCGCCGACCAACAGGGCTCCCCCGCACGGGAGATCGCCCTGCGCCTGACCGACCTCGGCGCCTCGGTGAGCTACCACGACCCGCTGGTCCCCTCCTGGAGCGTGCTCGAACGCCCCGTCCCGCGCGCCGAGTCGCTCTACGAGGCCGCCGCCGACGCCGACCTGACGATCCTGCTCCAGCAGCACCGCACGTACGACCTCCAGGGCCTGTCGGTGAAGGCCCAACTCCTCCTGGACACCCGGGGAGCCGCACCGCCCGGCGCCGCCCAGCGGCTCTGAGCGCGGGCCGCGCGGAGGGGCACCATCGCGGCGCGGAGCGGCCGGACGCCGAGGCGCGGAGCCGCCGGACGCCGTGGCACGGGGCGGCCACAGGCCCGCAACGGCCTTGTCCCCAGAGGGCGTTAATCCGATAAGCCCGACGGTTCCGACTGCTAATCTGCGACGAATCAGTCTGCGGCGACCCGCAGTTGCCCACGCGCGAATCCGGGGGACCCTTCCTATGAGCCACAACTACCCGCCACCCCAGCCGCCGAACAACGGGCCCTGGGGACCGCAAGGGGGACCGCAGGGAGGCGGCCACTGGGGACCGCAAGGGGGCGGCCCGCCGCCGCAGGGATTCCCGCCGCAGGGCTTCCCGCCGCCCGGCCCCCAGCAGGGCTTCCCGCCGCAGGCGTACCCGGGCGGCCCCTACCCGCCGCCGTACGGACCCCGGGGCCGCCGCGAGAACCCGGCGCTCGGGCTCGCCCTCGGCTTCGCCGCCTCGGCCCTGGCGGTCGTCCTCTACGCGATGATGATCGACGACGCCCAGGAAGAGGACCTGCTCGGCTGGCTCGGCCTGCTGATCGGCCCCGCCATCGGCTTCCTGGTCGGCCTGACCGGCGGCCGCAACCCGGTGCTCCCGCTGGTCAGCGCCGCGCTCGGCCCCCTCGTCGTCTACTTCGGCCAGATCCTCGGCCTGTGCCTGCTGCTCACCGGCAACACCGACCAGGCCATGGACCTCTTCTTCGAGGACTTCGACAAGGTCAGCGACCTCTGGTCGCACGGCATGGAGGACTCCAACACCGTCTACATCGTCTGCGCCGGGGTGGGCGGACTGCTCGCCGCCCTCGGCGGCGGCCGGATCGGCCGCACGGGCCGGTAACCGGCAGCCACCCGCGACGGACAAGAGCCCCGGGCCCCACTCTCGTACGTACGAGGATGGAGCCCGGGGCTCTTGGTGTCCGTCCCGTCAGCGCTTGTGCTGCGAGTCCGCGACGGTGACCTCGACCCGCTGGAACTCCTTGAGCTCGCTGTAGCCGGTGGTCGCCATGGCGCGGCGCAGGGCGCCGAAGAAGTTCATCGAACCGTCCGGGGTGTGCGAGGGACCGGTCAGGATCTCCTCGGTGCTGCCGACCGTGCCGAGGTCGACCCGCTTGCCGCGCGGGACCTCCTCGTGCACCGCCTCCATGCCCCAGTGCACGCCGCGGCCGGGGCCGTCGGTGGCGCGGGCCAGCGGGGAGCCCATCATCACCGCGTCGGCGCCGCAGGCGATCGCCTTGGGCAGGTCGCCGGACCAGCCGACGCCGCCGTCCGCGATGACGTGCACGTACCGGCCGCCGGACTCGTCCATGTAGTCGCGGCGGGCGGCGGCCACATCGGCGACCGCGGTGGCCATCGGGACCTGGATGCCGAGGACGTTGCGGGTGGTGTGCGCGGCGCCGCCGCCGAAGCCGACCAGGACGCCCGCGGCGCCGGTGCGCATCAGGTGCAGGGCCGCGGTGTAGGTGGCGCAGCCGCCGACGATGACCGGGACGTCCAGCTCGTAGATGAACTGCTTGAGGTTGAGCGGCTCGGCCGCCGAGGAGACGTGCTCGGCGGAGACCGTGGTGCCGCGGATCACGAAGATGTCGACCCCGGCGTCCACCACGGCCTTGGAGAACTGGGCGGTGCGCTGCGGGGAGAGCGCGGCGGCGGTGACCACGCCCGCGTCCCGCACCTCCTTGATACGGCGGCCGATCAGCTCCTCCTGGATCGGCGCGGCGTAGATCTCCTGGAGGCGCTGGGTCGCCTCCGTCTCGTCCATGCCGACGATCTCGTCGAGCAGCGGCTGCGGGTCCTCGTGCCGGGTCCACAGGCCTTCGAGGTTGAGCACCCCGAGTCCGCCCATCTCGCCGATCCGGATCGCGGACTCCGGGGAGACCACGGAGTCCATCGGGGCCGCGAGGAAGGGCAGTTCGAAGCGGTAGGCGTCGATCTGCCAGGCGATCGAGACCTCCTTCGGGTCCCGGGTACGGCGGCTGGGGACGACGGCGATGTCGTCGAAGGCGTACGCCCGGCGGCCGCGCTTGCCGCGCCCGATCTCGATCTCAGTCACGTGTGTGGCCTCTCCTCATTGCTGAAGCGCCGGTATCGCTTTTCCGCGCCGGGGTTCAGTATCGCCGACGCATGCCGCAGGGGCGGCCCCGGGGAAACCCCGTACGGGAGACCGCCCCTGCACGCCCTCGGGTGCTCAGCGCCTGCTGGTGTAGTTCGGTGCCTCGACGGTCATCTGGATGTCGTGCGGGTGGCTCTCCTTGAGGCCCGCCGAGGTGATCCGTACGAACCGGCCGTTGGCCTGGAGGTCGGGCACCGTGCGCCCGCCGACGTAGAACATCGACTGGCGCAGGCCGCCGACCAGCTGGTGGACGACCGCGGAGAGCGGGCCGCGGTAGGGCACCTGGCCCTCGATGCCCTCGGGCACCAGCTTGTCGTCGGAGGCGACGCCCTCCTGGAAGTAGCGGTCCTTGGAGAAGGAGCGCTGCTCGCCGCGGGACTGCATCGCGCCGAGCGAGCCCATGCCGCGGTACGACTTGAACTGCTTGCCGTTGATGAAGAGCAGCTCGCCCGGCGACTCCTCGCAGCCCGCGAGCAGCGAGCCCAGCATCACCGTGTCGGCGCCCGCGACCAGGGCCTTGGCGATGTCGCCGGAGTACTGCAGGCCGCCGTCGCCGATGACCGGGACGCCCGCCTCCTTCGCGGCGAGCGAGGCCTCGTAGATGGCGGTGACCTGGGGTACGCCGATGCCCGCGACGACGCGGGTGGTGCAGATGGAACCGGGGCCCACGCCGACCTTGATGCCGTCGACACCGGCGTCGATGAGGGCCTGGGCGCCGTCGCGGGTGGCGATGTTGCCGCCGATGACGTCGGCTCCGCCCGCGTTCGACTTGATCTTGGCGACCATGTCGCCGACCAGCCGCGAGTGGCCGTGCGCGGTGTCCACGACGATGAAGTCGACGCCCGCCTCGACCAGCGCCTGGGCCCGCTCGAAGGCGTCCCCGGCGACACCGACCGCGGCGCCGACGACGAGGCGGCCCCCGGCGTCCTTGGCGGCGTTCGGGTACTTCTCGGCCTTCACGAAGTCCTTGACCGTGATGAGGCCCTTGAGCACGCCCGCGTCGTCCACCAGCGGCAGCTTCTCGATCTTGTGGCGGCGCAGCAGCTGCATCGCGTCCACCCCGGAGATGCCGACCTTGCCGGTGACCAGCGGCATCGGGGTCATGACCTCGCGCACCTGGCGGGAGCGGTCCGACTCGAAGGCCATGTCGCGGTTGGTGACGATGCCGAGCAGCTTGCCGCCGCCGTCGGTGACCGGGACGCCGCTGATGCGGAACTTCGCACAGATCGCGTCGGCCTCGGCGAGGGTGGCGTCCGGGTGCACGGTGATCGGGTCGGTGACCATGCCGGACTCGGAGCGCTTGACCAGGTCGACCTGGTTGGCCTGGTCCTCGATGGAGAGGTTGCGGTGCAGCACGCCCGCGCCGCCCTGGCGGGCCATGGCGATCGCCATCCGCGCCTCGGTGACCTTGTCCATCGCCGCGGACAGCAGCGGGACGTTCACCTTGACGTTCTTCGAGAGGTGCGAGGCGGTGTCGATCTCCTCGGGCGCCATGTCGGACGCACCCGGCAGCAGCAGGACGTCGTCGTAGGTCAGCCCGAGCGTCGCGAATTTGCCGGGCACTCCGACATCGCTGTCCTGTGCAGTCATGACACCTTCCCCAATAGCCTTGATCGGTGCGGATGTCCATGCTAACGGCCTTTGGCGGCGTCGGATTCCACCAGCCGGATCACCGCCCGGATTCGTGCGAAGCTCCGAGGCCGGGCGCACGGCGCCGGATCCCGCCGCCCGCGACGGCCGGTCCGCCGCCCGCGGCTACTGCTCCGCGAGCGCCCGCAGTCTGCTCAGCGCGCGGTGCTGGGCGACCCGGACCGCACCCGGGGACATCCCGAGCATCTGACCGGTCTCCTCGGCGGTGAGGCCGACCGCGATCCGCAGCAGCAGCAGCTCGCGCTGGTTCTCCGGGAGGTTGGCGAGCAGTTTCTTGGCCCACTCGGCGTCGCTGCTGAGCAGGGCGCGCTCCTCCGGGCCGAGCGAGTCGTCCGGCCGCTCGGGCATCTCGTCGGAGGGCACCGCGGTCGAGCCGGGGTGGCGCATCGCGGCGCGCTGGAGGTCGGCGACCTTGTGCGCGGCGATCGCGAAGACGAAGGCCTCGAAGGGGCGCCCGGTGTCCTTGTAGCGCGGCAGCGCGAGCAGCACCGCCACACAGACCTCCTGCGCCAGGTCCTCCACGAAGTGCCGGGCGTCACCGGGCAGCCGGGAGAGCCGGGTGCGGCAGTAGCGCAGCGCCAGCGGGTGCACATGGGCGAGCAGGTCGTGTGTCGCCTGCTCGTCACCTTCCACGGCGCTTTGGACGAGCGCACCGATCGTCGTCGTCTCGTCGTCGCGCATCGGTCCATGGTGCCTTGGCGGCGCCGCGCCCGTGGCACCGCGTCCATAGTTGTGCATCGAAGCGTTATGAGCAGGTGCGCCGGAACTCATCCGCTGCGCCCTCCCCTCCCGCTCGGCCGGACTGTCCCCGAGGAACTCCACACCTCAAGGATGCGGCATCGGGCGGGAAACGAGCAGCGGGCGTACGCCGTCCCGCCCGCCGGGCGGCGGGCGGGAGCCGAGGAACACCCGCGGCGGCGCACTCAGCGCACCAGGCCCCAGCGGAAGCCGAGGGCGACCGCGTGTGCGCGGTCCGAGGCCCCGAGCTTCTTGAACAGGCGCCTGGCGTGGGTCTTCACGGTGTCCTCGGAGAGGAACAGCTCGCGGCCGATCTCCGCGTTGGAGCGGCCGTGGCTCATCCCCTCGAGCACCTGGATCTCGCGGGCGGTCAGCGTCGGGGCGGCGCCCATCTCGGCGCTGCGCAGCCGGCGCGGGGCCAGCCGCCAGGTCGGGTCGGCGAGCGCCTGGGTGACCGTGGCCCGCAGTTCGGCGCGGGAGGCGTCCTTGTGCAGATAGCCGCGGGCGCCCGCGGCGACGGCGAGCGCCACGCCGTCCAGGTCCTCGGCGACCGTGAGCATGATGATGCGGGCGCCCGGGTCGGCGGAGAGCAGCCGCCGGACGGTCTCCACCCCGCCGAGGCCGGGCATCCGCACATCCATCAAAATCAGATCGGAGCGGTCGGCACCCCAGCGGCGGAGGACTTCCTCGCCGTTGGCCGCCGTCGTGACGCGCTCGACGCCGGGCACGGTTGCCACCGCACGGCGGAGCGCCTCTCGGGCAAGCGGGGAGTCGTCGCAGACGAGGACGGAAGTCATGACCGCCCTCCGCAGCTGATGCGCGTCACCTTGAGCCTCCAGGCTGGGTACGAATCGTCACCTGTGCGGTTGCTGGCCCCTCGACGTCCCGGCATTCAGACAAATGCCCGAGCGCTTGCGCCTTCAACCGCCTACGGGACTCTCAACGACGGTCACCCGAAAGAGTTACGGGCCCGGGGTGAGGTTTCAGCACTCTCCGTAAGGACGCGCACACGGTACGGAGATCGGCGGCCGTCGACGCCATGACCAGGCATTTCGGAACCGGCTATGCCCCATTCAGCGCCTTTTCTTCCCTTTGGCTGGTGTCTGCGACTAGATTCGCAAGAGTCATATTTTCATCTCCTTAGACAATCATTGTGCGACTGTGGGCCACTCTGCGTGTCCGCGCAGCTCCCCGGCCGCCGTGATCACCGCGAACCCGCGCGACCGCGACCACCGCTACGAGGGGACACGCAATGGCAGACTTCTCCCGCCTTCCCGGACCGAACGCCGATCTGTGGGACTGGCAGCTCCTCGCGGCCTGCCGCGGGGTGGACAGTTCGCTCTTCTTCCACCCGGAGGGCGAACGGGGCGCGGCGCGCAGCGCGCGCGAGAACTCGGCCAAAGAGGTCTGCATGCGGTGCCCGGTGCGCGCCGAGTGCGCGGCCCACGCGCTGGCCGTACGCGAGCCGTACGGCGTCTGGGGCGGACTGACCGAGGACGAGCGCGAGGAGCTGATGGGCCGGGCCCGCAGCCGCCTGGTGCACACCGGAGCGCCCGCGATGAACACCGCGAACGCCGGGCACGCCGGGCACGCCGGGCACGCCGGGCACGCCGGGCACGCCGGGCACGCCGGAAACACAGAACACGCCGCGAACACCGCCGGCCCCGCCTCCATGACCAGCCGCTGAGTGGCCGCCCGCCCACGAAGGAACGTTTTTCCACAGGAGCGCTCCGCCCCGTCCCCCTCAGCGCCCGGCGACCCGCGCCAGATGCTCCAGGGTCGCCGCCACCGCGGGGACCTGGGCCAGATCCGGCAGGGTCAGCGCGACGACCTCCCGGTGCACCGGCGGTTCGAGCCGCACCGTGCGCGCCCGCCGGGGGCGCACCGACTCCAGGGCGAGCCCCGGCAGCACCGCCACCCCGAGCCCGGCCGCGACCAGGCCGACCACCGCCGGATAGTCGTCGGTGGCGAAGTCGATCCGCGGGGTGAAGCCCGCGCCCGCGCAGACCTCGACGAGCTGGGTGCGGCAGCGGGGGCAGCCCGCGATCCAGGACTCCCCGGCGAGTTCACCGATGCCGAGCCGGGCGGCGCCCGCGAGCCGGTGCCCCTCCGGTACCAGGCCGACGAGCCGGTCGGCGAGCAGCGGACGTACCACCAGGTCGTCCCACTCCCCCGCGCCGGCCGCGCCGGAGTAGCGGAAGGCGAGGGCCACGTCGCAGTCGCCCGCGCGCAGCATCTCCACCGAGCGCGGCGGCTCGGCCTCCTCCAGGAAGACCCGGGTGCCCGGGTGCGCGGCGCGCAGCGCGGCGAGCGCGGCCGGGACCAGGGTGGAGCTGCCGCTCGGGAAGGACACCAGGCGCACCCGGCCCGCGCGCAGACCGGCGAGCGCGGCGACCTCCTCCTCGGCCGCGGTGAGCCCGGCCAGGATCCCGGCGGCGTGCCGGACCAGCGCCTCGCCCGCCTCGGTCAGCCGCATCTCCCGCCCGGACCGTACGAGCAGCGGGGTGCCCACGGAGGACTCCAGGGCCTTCATCTGCTGGCTGACCGCCGGCTGGGTGCAGCCGAGCACCCGGGCCGCCGCGGAGAAGGAGCCGGTGGCGGCGACCTGGCGCAGCACGCGGAGGTGGCGGGCTTCGATCACCCGGCCAGCATAAGGCCGCCTTTTGACGTGCACCCGAAAGGCCGTGGACGCTTTGGGGCGCAGGTGATTAGCGTGCGGACATGAAGGTTCTCTCGGTGAACATCGCCCAGCCGAAGTCCGTCGACTACACCACCCAGGCCCAGGGGCTCACCGGGATCGACAAGCGCCCGGTCGAGGGCCCGGTACGGGTGAGCGCGCCCGGCCCGATGGGGAGCGCGGGCAGCGGCCTCGCCGGGGACGCGGTCTGCGAGCGGCGCTTCCACGGCGGGCACGACCAGGCCGTGTACGCCTACGCCCGCGAGGACCTCGACGCCTGGGAGCAGCTGCTCGGGCGCCCGCTCACGCACGGCAGCTTCGGCGAGAACCTCACCACCCTCGGCCTCGACCCCACCGCCACCCTGATCGGCGAGCGCTGGCGGGTCGGCGGACAGGTGCTCCTGGAGGCGAGCGCCAGCCGCATCCCCTGCCGTACGTTCGCGGGCTGGCTCGGTGAGCGCGGCTGGATGAAGACCTTCACCGCGCGGGCCGTGCCCGGTGCCTACTTCCGGGTGATCGAACCCGGCGAGATCCGCCCCGGCGACGCGGTGGAGGTGGTGCACCGGCCCGCCCACACGGTCACCGTCGGCCTGGAGTTCCGCGCCCTGACCACCGAACGCGCCCTGCTGCCGCGGCTGCTGGCCGCCGAGGAGGTGCTGCACCCGAAGGCCCGGGAGGCGGCCCGCAAGTACGTGGCCGGGCAAGGGAGTTCGCGGGCGGAGTGAGCGGGAGCGCGCGAGGCCCTCGGCCGGGGGCGCGCGTCCGGGCCCGCGGATCACCAGGGCCGGGCAGGGCCTAACCTTGCGGCCATGACCAGAGCTCTGATCACGGGATCCACCGCGGGCATCGGCGCCGCCTTCGCCCGCCGTCTCGCCGCGGACGGGCACGACCTCGTCCTGGTCGCGCGCGACACCGAGCGGCTGCGCGAGCAGGCCACCGAGCTGCACGACCGGCACGGCATCGAGGCCGAGGTGCTCACCGCCGACCTCGCGGGCGAGCAGGGCATCACCGCGGTCGAACGGCGCCTCGGCGACACCCGGAGCCCGGTCGACCTGCTGGTCAACAACGCAGGGTTCGGCAACAAGGGCGCCTATCTGGACGTGCCGGTCGCGGACGAGCTGACCATGCTGAAGGTGCACTGCGAGGCGGTGCTCCGGCTGACCAGCGCGGCCGCCGCCGCGATGCGCGAGCGCGGGCGCGGCGGGGTGGTCAACGTCGCCTCGGTCGCCGCCTTCGTGCCGCGCGGGACCTACGGCGCCTCCAAGGCCTGGGTCGTGCAGTTCACCCAGGGCGCCGCCCGCGATCTGGCCGGCAGCGGGGTGCGCCTGATGGCGCTGTGCCCCGGCTTCGTCCGCACCGAGTTCCACGAGCGCGCCGGGATGGGCACCGAGAGCATCCCCCGGTGGATGTGGCTGGACGCCGACAAGCTGGTCGCCGCGGCCCTCGCCGACCTCGCCCGCGGCCGGACCCTCTCGGTGCCGGACCCGCGCTACAAGGCCCTGCTCGGTGTGGTGAAGCTCGCCCCGCGCGCGCTGCTCGGCGGGGTGTCCTCGCGGGCCGGGCGCAAGTACGGCCCGCGACACTGACACCGGCCCGCCGCCCGGCCCGGGGGCGGTAAGTCCAAGTGCGCGGGCGTACTTCTCCATGGCCACCGCCACCCGGGGCGGGGAGTGTGGGGCCCCTCCCGTCCCCTCAGCGAGAGGCTCCCCGCCCCATGAAGACCGCTCTCGTACGCGCCGCCGTGGCCGGCGGCCTGCTGTGCATGACCGCCTCCCTGCTGCTCGCCCCGGGGTCCGCGGCCGCCGGTGCCGGCCCGGGGCGGGACCCCGGCGAGGGCTCGTACAACGGGCTGGCGCTCACCCCGCCGATGGGCTGGAACAGCTGGAACAAGCTGCGGTGCGGGGTGGACGAGGAGGATGTGCGCGGCATCGCCGACGCGATCGTCGCCAAGGGGCTGGACGAGCTGGGCTACCGGCACGTCACCGTCGACGACTGCTGGATGGCGAACTCCCGTGACGCGCACGGCGATCTCACCGCCGACCCGGAGCGCTTCCCCTCCGGGATGAAGGCGCTGGGCGACTATCTGCACGCCCGCGGGCTGAAGTTCGGCCTGTACGGGTCCCCGACCCAGGGCACCTGCCAGAAGCGGCCCGGCAGTTACGGCCACGAGCGCCAGGACGCCCGGCGGTTCGCCGACTGGGGCGTGGACTACCTCAAGTACGACTGGTGCCAGACCTCGCCGGAGGAATCCCCGGACATGTGGGCCGACTTCCCCGGCCACACCCAGAAGCAGCTGGCCCGGGTGCTCTTCCCGCGGATGGCGAAGGCGCTGCAGGAGACCGGGCGCCCGATCGTCTACAGCCTCTCCGCCTGCTGCGAGGACCTCGGCTTTCCCGAGTGGGGGCGCTCCACCGCGAACCTGTGGCGCACCTCGACCGACATCTCCGACACCTGGGAGAGCATGCTCGCCAACTTCGAGGCGGCCGCGGCCTTCCCCGAGGCGGCGGGCCCCGGCGGCTGGAACGACCCCGACATGCTGGAGATCGGCAACGGCGGCATGACGGACACCGAGTACCGCTCCCATCTGAGCCTGTGGGCGATGCTCGCCGCGCCGCTGATCGCGGGCAACGACCTGCGCACCATGTCCGAGGAGACCCGGCGGATCCTCACCAACCGCCGGGTCCTCGCGGTGGACCAGGACGAGCGGGGCGAGCAGGCCGCCGTGGTCACCCGCGAGAACGGGCGCTGGGTGCTGAGCAGGCGACTGGCCGACGGCAGCCGGGCGGTGGCCCTCTTCAACGCCACCGGGAAGGAGCGGCGCCTCGCCACCACCGCGGAGGCGGCGGGCCTGCCCGGCTCCCGGCACGGCTACCGGGTCCGCGACCTGTGGAGCGGCCGCGCGAGCCACACCGCAGGCGAACTGTCGGCCACCGTCCCGGCGCACGGCACGGTGCTGCTGCGGGTGGCGCGGCGGTAGCAGCCCGGCCGGGCGGGCCGCTCCCGTACCGGCGGGGGTCCGCTTCCATACGGCCGGGCTGCTCGCCCCCGTACCGGCGGGGGCCCGCCTCCGTACGGCCGGGCGGCCCGCCCTCGTACCGGCGCCGGGGAAGGCTGACAGGGGTCGCCCTCCCCGGCGCCCTCGACTGCCGTGCCGGGTACGGCGGTTCAGGTTGCGGACGGCCGCGCGCCCGCTGCCGCGAGGCGGGCCAGGACCCGTCCGCAGCGGCGTCCGTAGGCGCGCTGGAAGAGGGGGACCAGCGGCCCGGCGAGACGGGTGTACCAGCGGTCCGGCCTGCTGAAGGCGGTGACGGTGAGCAGGACCGCGCCGCCGGGCGCCAGCTCCACCAGGAAGGCCTCCTCGCCGCGCTCGGGGTGGCCGGGCAGGGTCCCGTACGCGAATCCGGCCCGCCGGGGACCGCGCAGTGCCCAGACCACCCGGCAGCGTCCGGCCACCGGCCCGATCCGCACGGCCACTTCGGCACCCGGCAC
This sequence comes from Streptomyces physcomitrii, assembly GCF_012273655.1. Lineage (GTDB taxonomy): Bacteria > Actinomycetota > Actinomycetes > Streptomycetales > Streptomycetaceae > Streptomyces > Streptomyces physcomitrii. The sequence continues at coordinate 421,570 of NZ_JAAWWP010000002.1, forward strand.
CGCGCGCTCGGCGTCCGGGGTGATCCCGATGCCGAGGCCCCGGTGCATCCGCCAGTCCAGGAGCGCCTCCGCGGCGGCCTCGAAGACCGCCTCGCCCAGGCCGAGCGGGGTGCGCACCCGCAGGTGGTGGTAGCCGCCGGGGAGCGGTCCGTGCTGGGTCGCGCCGACCTCGGGATAGGTGAGCGGCACGGGCGCCGCCGCGGGCGTGGGATCGGCCATGACGGCATTCTCGTACGAGGCGGTCGGCAGGCGGCGGACGGCAGGCGGCAGGCGGCAGGCGGCAGGCGGCAGGCGGCAGGAGCTGACCGGGAGCGTGCGCGGGCGGGTCCGCGGGCGGGTCCGCGGGCCGGGTGCGGACGGGCGGCGGGCACGGGTGCGCGGGCGGAGGTCCACGGGCGGGGTCTGCGGACTGCGTTCCCGCGGGGGCGCACGCACCGCGGCCCGGCACCCCCGTGGGGATGCCGGGCCGCTGTCCGGCCGGGCCGCGCGGACTCAGCCGGGATGCTTCAGGCGAGGCCGGGCCTCAGTGCGAGTGGCCGTGGCCGTGGCCGTCGTCGGCCTCCTCCTCGGCCGGCTTCTCGACGACCAGGGTCTCGGTCGTGAGCAGCAGGGAGGCGATGGAGGCGGCGTTCTCCAGGGCGGAGCGGGTGACCTTGACCGGGTCGATGACACCGGCCTTGACCAGGTCGCCGTACTCGCCGGTGGCGGCGTTGTAGCCGTTGCCCTTCTCCAGCTCGGCCACCTTGGAGACGATGACGTAGCCCTCGAGACCGGCGTTCTCGGCGATCCAGCGCAGCGGCTCGACCGCGGCGCGGCGGACCACGGCGACACCGGTGGCCTCGTCGTCGCTCTTGCCGAGGCCGCCGTCCAGGACCTTGGCGGCGTGCACCAGGGCGGAGCCACCACCGGAGACGATGCCCTCCTCGACCGCGGCGCGGGTCGCGGAGATGGCGTCCTCCAGACGGTGCTTCTTCTCCTTCAGCTCCACCTCGGTGGCGGCGCCGACCTTGATCACGCAGACGCCGCCGGCCAGCTTCGCGAGGCGCTCCTGGAGCTTCTCGCGGTCCCAGTCGGAGTCCGTGGCCTCGATCTCGGCCTTGATCTGCGCGACGCGGCCGGTGACGTCCTCGGTCTTGCCGCCGCCGTCCACCAGCGTGGTGTCGTCCTTGGTGACCGTGACGCGGCGGGCGGTGCCGAGCACGTCCAGGCCGACCTGGTCGAGCTTGAGGCCGACCTCCTCGGCGATGACGGTGCCGCCGGTGAGGGTGGCGATGTCGCCGAGCATGGCCTTGCGGCGGTCACCGAAGCCGGGGGCCTTCACCGCGACGGCGTTGAAGGTGCCGCGGATCTTGTTGACCACCAGGGTCGACAGGGCCTCGCCCTCGACGTCCTCGGCGATGATCAGCAGCGGCTTGGAGGAGTTGGTCTGGATGACCTTCTCCAGGAGCGGCAGCAGGTCCTGGATGGACGAGATCTTGCCCTGGTGGATCAGGATGTACGGGTCGTCGAGGACGGCCTCCATACGCTCCTGGTCGGTGACGAAGTACGGGGACAGGTAGCCCTTGTCGAAGGCCATGCCCTCGGTGAAGTCCAGCTCCAGACCGAAGGTGTTGGACTCCTCGACGGTGATGACACCGTCCTTGCCGACCTTGTCCATCGCCTCGGCGATGAGCTCGCCGACCTGCGGGTCCTGGGCGGACAGACCGGCGACGGCGGCGATGTCGGACTTCTCGTCGATCGGGCGCGCGGTGGCGAGCAGCTCGTCCGAGACGGCCTTGACGGCGGCGTCGATGCCCTTCTTCAGGGCGGCCGGGGAGGCACCGGCGGCGACATTGCGCAGGCCCTCCTTGACCAGGGCCTGGGCGAGCACGGTCGCGGTGGTGGTGCCGTCACCCGCGATGTCGTTGGTCTTGGTCGCCACCTCCTTGACGAGCTGGGCGCCGAGGTTCTCGTACGGGTCCTCGACCTCGACCTCACGGGCGATGGTGACGCCGTCGTTGGTGATGGTCGGGGCGCCGAACTTCTTGTCGATGACGACATTGCGGCCGCGGGGGCCGATGGTCACCTTCACGGTGTCGGCAAGCTTGTTGACGCCGCGCTCGAGGGCGCGACGGGCGTCCTCGTCGAACTTCAGGATCTTCGCCATGGAGCGGTTTCATTCCTCTCAAACGAACTGCGCCCCGGGCGCCCGGCAGGCTGTGAGTGAACGCAGCGATTCGCGGGGGCCAGGGGCGCAGATCATCAGCAAAATACGGTGAATTACTTCTCGATGACCGCGAGCACGTCGCGGGACGAGAGGACGAGGTAGTCCTCGCCGTTGTACTTCACCTCGGTGCCGCCGTACTTGCTGTACAGGACGACGTCACCGACCTGAACGTCGAGCGGCAGGCGCTCGCCGTTCTCGAAACGGCCCGGGCCCACGGCCAGGATGACGCCCTCCTGGGGCTTCTCCTTGGCAGTGTCCGGGATGACCAGGCCGGAGGCCGTGGTCTGCTCGGCGTCGAGCGGCTGGACCACAATGCGGTCCTCAAGCGGCTTGATGGCAACCTTGGTGCTGGCGGTCGTCACGATCCGACCTCCCCCTTCGGAGATCTCACGGGGTCAACTGATCTGAGGTGGCGACCGGGTGGATCCGTCGTCGCGGGTGCCGGACCTGCCCGTCGCTTCTGGCACTCTCCAGTGGGGAGTGCCAAGGGCGACACTATGACTGCGATTAGCACTCGGTCAAGCGGAGTGCCAATGAGGCGGCGGCGCGTTGCCCGTGTTCCCTCTTCCGAGGTCGCCCGGAGGCCCCTGCGGGGCGCGCGATCCGGCCCGTACGCCCCCACCGGAACCCGTACGGCGAGCGGGGACGCGCGGCCGGTCCCCGCCGCTCAGAGGTAGTCCTCCAGGCGCGCCACCGCGAAGCCCTGGGCCGTCACCGCCCGCAGGAAGGCGCGGACCATGTCCTGCATGGTGCCCTGCCACTCGCCCCGCCCGCTGAAGTGGGTCAGCACGATGTCCCCGGCGTGCAGCTTGCGGTCGAGCTCACGGTAGTCCCAGCGGTCCAGGGCGATCTCCTCGTTCCACAGCGGAACGGCCTCGATGCCGCAGGACCGGGCGGCGAGCAGGGTGTCCCGGTTGTAGTTGCCGTAGGGCGGGCGCAGCAGCGTGGGCCGGTGCCCGTACTCCCGCTCCATCACCTCCTGCATCCCGCAGATCTCCCGCCGCTGCTGCGCGTAGCCGAGCTTCGGCAGGTAGGGGTGGCTCAGGGTGTGGTTGTGCAGCGTGGCGCCGCTCGCGCGCAGGCGGCGGAAGTAGGCGTAGTCGTCCTTGACCAGGTAGTCGGTGAGGAAGGCGGTGTAGGGGATCTTCAGGTCGGCCATCATGCGCGGGAGGGCCGGGTCCTTGTCGTAGCCGTCGTCGATGGTCAGGAAGACGACCTTGTCCCGGGTGGGCACCCGGGTCAGCACCGGCGGCAGACCCCGCTGACCGCCGCGCACCTCGAAGCCCCGGCGGGTGTGCAGCGCCGGTTTGCGGGCGGGCGGCGGCGGTGCCGGCAGCGGGGCCGCGAGCAGCCGCCAGCGGGTGGCGGCGGCGAGCCGGGCGGCGCGCGCCCCGGCCTGCTCGGCGGGGGCGGCGAGGGCGCGGGCGCGGGGGGCCTCGGCGGGCGCCTCCAGGGGACGCAGTCCGCCCGCCGCCGCGCCGGGTGCGCCGGGGGCGCCGGGTGCGCCCGCCGGGGAGCCGGAGCCGCGCTCCACGCACCCGACGGCGACGGCCGACATCGAGAAGGCGAGCACGGCGGCGAGGCCGTGCACCAGTTTCCGCCTTCCGGCCCATTGGGCATTTTGTCGTACTAGACGCATGGCGCCGCATCCTGCCAAGGCACCGCCCGCGCCGGGCACCGACACCACCGCCGCGCCCGCCCGGTCCACCGACTGGCCCACAATGGCCCGGTGAACGACCGCAACGCCCCGGCCCCTGCCGCCCCCGAGGACCCCGGCCCGCTCGCCGCCTTCGCCGCCCTGCTCACCCCGGAGGGCCGCGAGCTGCTCGGCCTCGTCGCCGGGACCGCCCCGGGCGAGGAGCTGGCCCTCGCGACCCGGCTGCGCCGGGCGCACCCGGCGGCGCTGGTCTCCGCCGCGCTCGGCCAGGAGCGGCTGCGGGCCCGGGCGGTCGCCAAGTTCGGCGCCGGGGACGCGGCGCGGATGTTCTTCACCGCGCACGGCCTCGAGCAGTCGACCCGCACCTCGGTGGCCGCCCACCGCGCCGCCCGGCTGGCCTCGCTGGGCGTGCGCAGCGTCGCCGACCTGTGCTGCGGGATCGGCGGGGACGCGCTCGCCCTCGCCCGCGCCGGGATCCGGGTGCTCGCCGTCGACCGGTCCCCGCTCACCTGCGCCGTCGCCCGCGCCAACGCGGCGGCCCTCGGCCTGGCGGACCTCGTCGAGGTGCGCGAGGCCGAGGTCACCGAGGTGGACACCCGCGGATACGGGGCCGTCTTCGTCGACCCCGCGCGCCGGGCCCCCGCCGGACGCGGCGGCCGGGGCGGCGGCAACGTCCGCGTCTTCGACCCCGAGGCCTACTCGCCCCCGCTCTCCTGGGCCGTCGGCGCCGCCCGCACCGCCCCGTACGCCGCGCTGAAGATCGCGCCCGGCATCCCGCACGAGGCGATCCCGGAGGACGTCGAGACCGAGTGGGTCTCCGAGCGCGGGGACGTGAAGGAGGCGGTGCTGTGGTTCGGCACCGGGCGGCCGGCCTCCCGGCGGGCCACCCTGCTGCCCTCCGGCGCCGCCCTCGCCGTCCCGCTCGACCGGATGCTCCCCGACCCGGAGGTCCGCCCGGTCGGCCGCTACCTCTACGAGCCGGACGGCGCCGTCATCCGCGCCCATCTGGTGGCCGAGGTCGCCCGGCAGGTCGGCGGCGGCCTCCTGGACGCCACCATCGCGTACGTCACCGCGGACGAGCCGCACCCCACCCCGTACGCCACCGCCTATGAGATCACCGACCAACTGCCCTTCAACGTGAAGAAGTTGAAGGCGCTGCTCCGGGAGCGCGGGGTGGGCAACCTGACCGTGAAGAAGCGCGGATCGGCGGTGGAACCCGAGGAGTTGCGGCGCAAGGTGAAGCCCGAGGGGCCGCGGGCGGCGACGGTCTTCCTCACCCGGGTCGCGGGCGCGCCGACCATGCTGATCGGGGCGCCGGCCGGCTTCGAGCAGAACTGACGGTACGTCACTTTCCGTCTGGGTACGCCGAGTCGGGGCCGGACTCCGCCGCGCGGCGCAGCAGCAGGGCACGTTCGCGGGCGTTGCGGGTGAGTGCGGCCGCGCGGCGGAACTCCGCGGCCGCCTCGGGGCCGCGGCCGAGGCGGGCGAGCAGGTCGCCGCGGACGCTGGGCAGCAAGTGGTAGCCGTCCAGGGCGCCTTGGGCGGCCAGGGCGTCGACGAGGGCGAGGCCCCGCTCGGGCCCCTCGGCCATCCCGAGGGCGACGGCGCGGTTGAGTTCGACCACCGGGGAGGGCGCCTGCCTGGCCAACAGGCCGTAAAGGGTGGCGATCCGCGCCCAGTCGGTGTCCTCGTAGCGGTGGGCGCCCGCGTGCGAGGCGGCGATCGCGGCCTGGAGCACATACGGTCCGTGCGGGGCGCCCCGGGCCGCCTCCTCGGCGCGGCCGAGGGCGGTGAAGCCGCGGGCGATCAGCAGCCGGTTCCAGCGGGCCCGGTTCTGGTCGCGGAGCAGCACCGGGTACCCGTCCGGTCCGGTGCGGGCGGCGAGCCGGGAGGCCTGGAGCTCCAACAGGGCGGCGAGGCCGTGCACTTCGGGCTCCCGCGGCATCAGGCCCGCGAGCACCCGGGCCAGCCGCAGCGCCTCCTCGCAGAGCGCCGGGCGCACCAGGTCCTCGCCCTCGGTGGCCGCGTACCCCTCGTTGAAGATCAGGTAGACGACCTCCAGGACCGAGCCGAGCCGCGCCTGGCGGTCCTCGCCCACCGGCACCTCGAAGGGCACCTCCCGTTCCGCGAGGGTGCGCTTGGCGCGGACCAGGCGCTGGGCGACGGCGGACTCGGCGGCGAGGAAGGCGCGGGCGATCTCGGCGGTGCTCAGGCCGCCGAGCAGCCTCAGGGTCAGGGTGATCCGGGACCGCGGGGAGAGCACCGGGTGGCAGGAGACGAAGAGCAGCCGCAGCAGGTCGTCGTCGATGGCCTCGGCGTCCGGCACCGCGGCCGGGTCCTCGGCCGGGTCGCCCGCCGGGGGCGCCGTCTCCAGCTCGCGCCCGAGCACGGCGAGCTTGCGCGCGTAGCGCTCCCGGCGGCGGACCAGGTCGACCGCGCGGCGCCGGGCGGCGGTCATCAGCCAGGCCCCCGGCCGGTCCGGGATGCCCTCGCGGGGCCACTGCTCCAAGGCGGCGACCAGGGCGTCCTGGGCGAGTTCCTCGGCGGTGCCGATCTCGCGCACCAGCCGGGCGGTGGCGGCGATCAGGCGGGGCGACTCCATCCGGAAGACGGTCTCGACGACCCGGCGGACCTCCTCGGCGGCCGCCTCGCCCCGCGCTGCGCTCATCCGGCCATCAGACACCGGCCGGGCATCCGGCACCAGGGCCGGACGCCCGGTGTCGCCGGACGCCCGGCCGCGGCGGCGGTGCGCGGCGGCGCGGGCGGTGCCCACGGCGGGTACGGCGTGCGTGCTCACTCGGCGATCTGGCGGACCTCGCAGGTGACCGTCCAGTGGTCGTCGTGGACCCGCAGGAAGCGCTTGGACCATTCGACGGCCTCGGCCATGTCCTTGCACTGGGAGAGGGCGTAGCCGCCGATGACCTCCTTGGTCTCGGTGAACGGCCCGTCGGTGACCGAGATCCGGCCGCCCTCCCAGTGCACCCGCACGCCCTCCGCGGTGGGGGTGAGCCCCGCGGTGTCGAGCATCACCCCGGCCTTGGTGATCTCCTCCAGGAGCGCGTTCATGCGCTCCGTCATCTCCTCGCTCGGGCCCTCGGCGGGGGCGTTCTTCTCGTCGATGCGGACCAGCGACAGAAAGCGCGGCATGGTGTGCTCCCTCGGTACGGCGGCGGGCTCCGGGCCCTCCGCGGGGCGGGGCCGGTCCCCGTCCTCACCCCTGCGTCGACCGGGCCGGGCGGAAATCGACATCCGCCGCCGAACTTTTCCGGAGAATTTTTTCCGCGTCCCCGAGGACACCCCGGGCGCCCTCGGAAGGAGCACCCGAAGCCCCGGCGGGAGCCCGCGAAAAGAACCAAGGAAATCCTCAAGGAAGCGGCAATAAGTCTGACCATTTCCCGTGCGGAGAGCTTCGGCGGGGCCGTCTTTCCCGGCGGGGCGTGAGAGCGCTCACTACTGCCTTGCGCGGGGGATGATCTCCACCGACGATGTTCTGACCTCGTCCTCGACTTCCCTGTCCGCGGTGCCCCCTGGGCCGCGGCCGGGGATTTTCCGGCCCTGTCCGGAACCACCGGGCAAACGGTCCGCGGGATTGTCTGCCTACCGGTCCGTAACACCACGGGCCTTCCCGCCGTCATCGATAATCCCCTCGTATACGGGCGGCAATCGGGAATCGGCGCGCCCCGAACGGCAGTTGAAGGTACGGATGACCCAGCGAGCCCCATGGAGGGGACCGGCGATGAACGGCGTGCGGCACGAACTCCTCGGCGAGGCGCACCTCACGCTGCCCGAGGGCACGCCGAAGGCGGTCATCGTGCTCAACCCCGCGATGGGCGTGCCCGCCACGTACTACGCGCGTTTCAGCGCCCAGCTCGCCGGCCACGGGATCGCCGTGGTCGCCGCCGAACTGCGCGGGCAGGGCGCCAGCCGCCCCCGCTCCGGCCGCCGCACCCGGCACGGCTACCAGCAGCTGATCGCGCACGACGTCCCCGAGACCGTCGCCGCCGTCCGCGCCCACTTCGGCCCCGAACTCCCGCTCTACCTGCTCGGGCACAGCCTCGGCGGCCAGATATCCATGCTGTACGCGACCCGGGAGCACGCCCGCACCCATGTCGACGGCCTGGTCCTGGTCGCCTCCGGCACCGCGCACTTCCGCGCCTACCCGGGCCTGCGGCGGGCCGGGGTGCTGCTCTTCTCGCAGTCCGCCGCGACGCTGGCCTCGGTCTGGGGCTACTGGCCCGGGCACCGGCTCGGCTTCGGCGGCCGCCAGCCCGCGATGCTGATGCGCGACTGGGCCCGGCTCGCCCGCACCGGCCGCTTCAGCCCCGCCGACGCCGACGTCGACTACGAGGCGCTGCTGCGCGAGACCCGGCTGCCGGTGCTCGCGGTCTCGGTGGCGGGCGACACCCAGTACTCGCCGCGCAGCGCCGTGGACGGCCTGGTGCGCAAGCTGCCGCCGGGCGTCGCGACCCGGATGCACTGGCGGCCCTCCGACGGCTCCCGGCCCGGCCATCTGCGCTGGCCCCGCTCCGCCGACGAACTCGCCACCCGGATCGCCGAGTGGACCACCGAGCTGCGGGCCGCCCGCCCGCAGCGGACCCCGGCACCCCGGCAGGGCCCCACCGCCCCGCCGCCGACCCGGGTCAGGCCCGCACAGCTCCGGCCCGCGCAGCTCGGGCCCGCGCAGGCCGAGCTGCCCGGACCCGCGCGGACGCCGCGCACACCGGCCGCCGAGAGCTGAGGCCCCGGCCGCGCCGGACCGCGGCCACACAGATTCCCCGGGCGGGGACGGGGGTACCGCCCGGGGTTCCAGCTCCCCCTGCCGGACACCGCCGGCCGGTGTCCGGCTCCTCCGCCAGTCGGTGTCCGGCCCCTCCGCTAGTCGGTGTCCGGCTCCTCGCCGACCGCCTCGAACCGCCACCGGTGCACCGCCCGGGAGACCAAGGCGGCCTCCGGCTCGGGCAGTTCGGGCAGCTCGGCCTCGTAGGGGGCGTCCCACCAGGTGAGGACGAGGACGCGGTCGCCGGGGGCGCGGAAGGTCTCGCGGCGCGGCGGGCGCGGGCGCAGCTCCTGGGCGCGGGCCCAGCGCAGCAGCTCCTCGCCCCGCCCCTCGGCGGCGCGGGCCTCCCACATCAGGGTGACGGTCAACGGGCTCGGCCTCCTCGGCGCCGCCGGGCGGCTCAGGGGTACAGGTTGTCCTTGGCGAGTTCGTGCACGTGGTCGTGATCGTGGGAGTGGCCGTGCGGATGACCGTGGCCGTGCGGGTGGCCGTGCCCGTGCGCGCCGCCGCCCTCCGCCTCCGCCGTCCCGCCCGCCTCCGCGGTGTCCTTGCGCGCGCCCGGCACATGCGGCTCGGTGACCGGCAGCGAGGAGTCGGCGGGGAGTTCCCAGTCGGAGGCGGCGCGCCCGCGGGCGACCATCTCGGCGCCGAGGGCGGCGACCATCGCGCCGTTGTCCGTGCACAGCTTCGGCCGGGGCACCCGCAGCCGGATGCCGTACTTCTCGCAGCGCTCCTGGGCGAGCGCCCGCAGCCGCGAGTTGGCGGCGACCCCGCCGCCGATCATCAGATGGTCCACGCCCTCCTCCCGGCAGGCCCGCACCGCCTTCTGCGTCAGCACGTCGACCACGGCCTCCTGGAAGGACGCCGCCACATCCCGCACCGGCACCTCCTCCCCCGCCGCCCGCTTCGCCTCGATCCAGCGCGCCACCGCGGTCTTCAGCCCGGAGAAGGAGAAGTCGTACGGGGCGTCGCGCGGGCCGGTGAGCCCGCGGGGGAAGGCGATGGCGCCGGGGTCGCCCTCGCGGGCGTAGCGGTCGATGACCGGGCCGCCGGGGAAGCCGAGGTGCAGCACCCGGGCGATCTTGTCGAAGGCCTCGCCCGCGGCGTCGTCGATGGTGGCGCCGAGCGGCCGTACGTCGGAGGTGATGTCGGTGGAGAGCAGCAGCGAGGAGTGGCCGCCGGAGACGAGCAGGGCCATCGTCGGCTCCGGCAGCGCGCCGTGCTCCAGCTGGTCCACGCAGATGTGCGAGGCCAGGTGGTTCACGCCGTAGAGCGGCTTGCCGAGGGCGTAGGCGTAGGCCTTCGCCGCGGAGACGCCGACCAGGAGCGCGCCCGCGAGGCCCGGGCCCGCGGTGACCGCGATGCCGTCCAGATCGCTCGCGGCGACCCCGGCCTCCTTCAGGGCCCGCTGGATGGTGGGCACCATCGCCTCCAGGTGCGCCCGGGAGGCGACCTCGGGCACCACCCCGCCGAAGCGGGCGTGCTCGTCGACGCTGGAGGCGACGGCGTCGGCGAGCAGGGTGGTGCCGCGGACGACACCGACCCCGGTCTCGTCGCAGGAGGTCTCGATGCCGAGGACGAGCGGCTCGTCGCGTACGTCAGCCATGGAGTGATCCTTGTGAACCGGGTGCGGCGGGGGCTCCGGGGCCGCCTGCCGGAGGAGCGGGCGCCATGGTCAGGCGCATGACGAGGGCATCGACGTTCCCGGGCTGGTAGTAGCCGCGGCGGAAGCCGATGGGCGCGAAGCCGAAGCGTTCGTACAGGCGCTGGGCGCGGTGGTTGTCGACGCGGACTTCGAGGAGCACCTCGGTGCACTCGAAGCGGGTGGCCCAGCCGAGCAGGTCGGTGAGCAGCCGGGCGCCGAGCCCGGTGCCCCAGTGCTCGCGGTCGACCGCGATGGTCTGGACGTCGCCGAGGCCGCCGGAGGCGGCGAAGCCCGCGTACCCGGCGAGCCGGCCGTCCTCGGCCTCGGCGACCACATAGCGGCGGTTGGCGCCCGCGCCCCTGGCGTGCGCGAGCTCGGACCAGAACATGCCCCGGGACCAGGCGTCCTCGGGGAAGAGCACGCGCTCCAGGGCGAGCACCGGCTCGATGTCCCACCAGCGCATCTCCCGCAGCCGGGGGCCGTCCTCGGCCGCCGCGCTCCGCTGCGGTTCACCGGCTGCGGCGCTCACTTGGGGGTGACCACCTTGTAGTTCTTCGGCACCTGGGCGTCGGGGCGGCGCAGGTACAGCGGCCGCGGGGCGAGGAGTTCCGCACCCGCGGCGAGCCGCCGGGCCGCCACCGCGGCCAGCGCCGCGGCCGAGACGTGCTCGGGCCCGCGCGGGTCCGCGAAGACCTCCGGGTAGAGCAGGGCACCGGCGCCCACCGCGGGCAGGGCCGTGAGCTCGGCGGCGATCTCGGCCGGGCGGTCCACGGCGGGCTCCGAGGTACGGGTCGCGGCGTTCTCGTAGCGCGCCCAGTAGACCTCCTTGCGCCGGGCGTCGGTGGCCACCACGAAGGGCTCGTCGAGCCCCGCCTCGTGGGCGAGGCCGTCCAGGGTGCACAGCCCGTGCACCGGGACGCCGAGGGCGAGCCCGAAGGTGTCGGCGGTCATCAGGCCGACGCGCAGCCCGGTGTACGGGCCGGGTCCGACGCCGACGACGATGCCGGTGACCGCGGTGAGCGGGGCCTTGGCCTCCGCGAGCACCCGGTCCACGGCGGGCAGCAGCAGCTCCCCGTGGCGCCGGGCGTCCACCTGGCGGGAGGAGGCGACGACGTTCTCGCCGTCGTGCAGGGCGACCGTGACGGCCGGGGTGGCGGTATCAAGAGCGAGCAGGAGCACGCAAACAGCCTACGGCTCCGGCACCCGTGCCACGGCCCGGCAGCGGCGGACCGGCGCACGAGTGCCCGGCTGCTACCGTCGACCCCGGGGTCCCCTCGGTGCGGGATTCCGCCGAATGACCCGGCCGCAGGGCGCCGGGTACGGGGACGAGAGGCGGCAGTGGTGTCACGGAGCAGCTCGGGATTCGTGGCCGCGCTCACCGCGGCGGCGATGGCCGCGGTCGGCTTCCTCGCCTACCAGGCCTCGGCGAACGCGCCGGAGGACCTGGGCCGCGAGCCCGCCGCCAAGTCCCCGGGCGCCTCCGGTCCCGAGTCCCCCGCCAAGCCGAAGCCCGACCAGCTGCCCGCCCACTCCGGCACCGGCGAGCGGGTCGTCTACTCGCTGCGCGCCGACCGGGTCTGGCTGGTGGGCGAGGACAACCGGGCCCAGACCAGCTACCGGGTCACCCCGAGCAGCGTCGACCCGCTGCCCGGCAGCTACCGGGTGACCTCCCGCTCCGAGTCCGTGGTCGGCTCCGACGGCGTCCCCATCGAGCATGTGGTGCGCTTCGCGGTGACCGACGGCGTGGTGATCGGCTTCAGCGCGGCCGTGGACGGCTCGACCCCGAAGCCCGACCCGGACAAGCGCACCGGCGGCATCCGCCAGTCCCGCTCCGACGCGAACGTGATGTGGAAGTTCGCGGGCGAGGGCGGCAAGGTCGTCGTGGTGCGCTGAGGGCCCGGGGCGCGCTGAGGCGCACGGGACGCGGGAACGCGGGCCGGGCTCTGCGACTCGTGTAGGACGTGCCGGGTCGCGTACGCGCCCGATCGCACACGTTCCAGGTCGCGTACGCGCCCGATCGCGTACGTGCCGATGCGGGGGGGGGCGCCTGGCACTCCCCTCGCTCACGCGCCGAACTCGCCTGCGTGCCGAGTCACTTCGTGATGTCGCGCCCCCTCGCGTACGAGCCCGGGTGAGCCCCTACGCGCCCCGTGAGCCCGGAGGTCTCAGGCGGCCTTGCTGTCCTGGTGGCCGGTCGGCTCGGCGCGGTCGTCCCGCGGGTCCTCCGGCGTCTCGTGCGGCGGGGTGCGCGGCGGGGTGGAGACCGCGTCCGCGGCGACGCAGGACTGGAGCAGCTCGCTCATCGACAGGGCCGAGGGCACGGGCGGCTCGGCAACGGGCGCCTCGTGCTCCGGCCGCGCCTGGCGCTGGGATGCCGACATGGTGCCTCCTGAGCTTCCGGCGGCACGCGCAGTTAGGCATGCCTTACCGGTACTCCTTCCATGTCACCACGGACAGCGGCCCCGGCGCAACATTTTGCCGACGGCTTGTCGGGATGTTCATCCTCCCGGGACCAGACCCCCTCGGGTACGGGTGGCGGGCCGGCCCGGCCGGAGCGGGGGCGAGCCGAACGGACCGGAGCGCGGGGTCGAGCCGAACGGAAGGCAGCAGGCGCTGCGGGGGCACGAGTGGGGCGAACCGGTCGGCGGTCGGCCGTCGGCGATCAGCCGTCAGCCGTCGGCGATCAGCGGTCGGCTGTCTGCGGTCTGCGGTCTGCGGTCTGCGGTCTGCGATCAGTCGTCAGCGGGCGCCAGGGACGCGAGGGCTCCGGGTGCCGACCAGCGTGCGCCGAGGCCGCGCAGGGTGACCGTCCGGGTCTCGTCGTGCTCGCGGCCGTCGGCGGGGGCCTGGTCGCCCGTACTGCGCTCGATGGTGATCTCCAGCCGGTCCGCGGACAGCTCCTCGACCTTGCCCTCGCCCCACTCGACGACGATCACCGACTCGGGCAGCGAGACATCGAGGTCCAGGTCCTCCATCTCGTCGAGGCCGCCGCCGAGCCGGTAGGCGTCCACGTGCACCAGCGGCGGGCCCCCGCCGAGGGGCGGATGCACCCGGGCGATGACGAAGGTGGGCGAGGTGACGGCGCCGCGGACGCCCAGGCCCTCGCCGAGGCCGCGGGTCAGGGTGGTCTTGCCCGCGCCGAGTTCGCCGCTGAGCATCACCAGGTCGCCGGGGCGCAGCAGGCGCGCGAGGCCGCGGCCCAGGTCCTGCATGGCGCCCGGGGAGGTGAGGGTGCGGCGGACGGTCCTGCCGTCAGCCGCCGTGTTCGGCGCTGGGGCCGGTACTGCTCGATCCATAGTCGCCCACGTTAACGCCTGCCCGGACGGCCCCGGCCCGGACGAGCAGGTCCGCGAGGCGGTCGGTGACCAGTTCCGGGTGCTCCATCATCACCAGGTGCCCGGCGTCGGGGACGAGCACGAGTTCCGCCTCCGGCAGCAGCGCCGCGATGGCCTCGCTGTGCTCGCTGGGCGTGATCATGTCGTGGTCGCCCGCGAGGACCAGCACCGGCAGCCCGGTCAGACGGGCCAGCGCCTCCGCCTTGTCGTGCCCGGCGAAGGCCGGGTAGAACTCGGCGACCACGTCGATGGGCGTGGACTCGATCAGCCGCTCGGCGAACCGGGCGACGCCGGGGTCGACGTCCTTGGAGGCGAAAGAGTACCGCTTGATCAGCCCGGCGAAGAGGTCGGCGGTCGCCCGCCGCCCGCGCTCGACCAGCTCGGCGCGCTGCCCCATGACCCGCAGCACGCCCGGCAGCACCCGGCGCACCGCGTTGACGCCGAGGACCGGCAGCCCGTAGCTGACCTCGCTCATCTTTCCGGAGGAGGTGCCGACGAAGGCGACCGCCCGCACCCGCTCCCGGACGTACTCCGGGTAGTGCGCGGCCAGCGCCATCACCGTCATGCCGCCCATGGAGTGCCCGGCGAGCACCACCGGGCCCTTGGGCACGGCGGCGTCCAGGACAGCCTTGAGGTCCCGGCCGAGCTGGTCGATGGAGACCGGCTCGCGCCCCTCGGCCTGACTGACGCCGCGCCCGCTGCGGCCGTGGCTGCGCTGGTCCCAGTAGACGCAGCGGACCACTCCGCGCAGGGCGGCCCGCTGGAAGTGCCAGGAGTCCTGACTGAGGCAGTAGCCGTGGCTGAAGACGACGGTGACGGCCGGGGTGCGGCGGCCGAAGAGGCGTCTGCGGCGCTGGGCCGGGCCGCCGTCCCGGTCCGGCTCGTCGACCTCGTAGTACAGCTCGGTGCCGTCGTCGGCCACGGCGGTGCCCGGGGTGCCGCGCAGCGCACCGTAGGAACCCGCGGAGTCGAGGACGAGCCGGGCCTTCTTGCGCATGCCGCGGCCGACCGTGAGGCGCTCTATCGCGACCCCCGCCGCGGCACCCGCGGCGACCACGCCGATCGCGGCACCGGCGAGACCGGCCTTGCGCCAGGGCTCCCCACCGGCCGCGACCGCCGCCGCGGCCCGCACACTGCCCTCGCTCACGCCCACTCCTCTCCTCGCCGCTCGCGGCCACCGCGTGGTGCACCGGCGCTTCGCCGTGCCGTCCCGCGTACCCCGTCGCCTCCGCCTGTCCCGTACCCCGTCACCCGCGCATGCCCGCGTTCGCGGGAACCCTGTCGATCATCCTGGGGCCCGCGCCGCTCTGTCCACAGCGTGTTGGCTCACATCTGATCGGCATATTTTTGGGTGGAGTGAGGATCGGCCCGGGTGCCGATGGGGGTGGACAACCATCGGCGAGCGGCGCGACCGGCAGCCGACGACCGGCCCGGACGCGGCTAGACGCCCGAGTAGACCCGCGGCACCCGGGGACTGATCCGCGTGACGATCTCGTACGCGATGGTGCCCGCGGCCTGGGCCCAGTCCTCCGCGGTGGGTTCGCCGCGGTCGCCGGGGCCGAAGAGGACCACCTCGTCCCCGGCCCGCGGGGTGTCGCCGCCGAGGTCGACGACGAACTGGTCCATCGCCACCCGGCCCGCGACGGTACGGAGTTTGCCGCCGACCAGGACGGGACCGGTGCCCGAGGCGTGCCGCGGGACGCCGTCGCCGTAGCCGACCGGGACCAGGCCGAGGGTGGTCTCGCCGGGGGTGACGTAGTGGTGCCCGTAGCTGACGCCGTGGCCGCCGGGCACCTGCTTGACCAGGGCGAGCGCGGCGGTCAGGCGCATGACGGGCCGGAGGTCGAAGTCCGCCGGGACGCCGATCTCGGGGCTCGGGGAGATGCCGTACAGGGAGATCCCGGGGCGCACCAGGTCGAAGTGGGAGTCCGGGACGGTCAGGGTGGCGGGCGAGTTGGCGAGGTGGCGCACCTCGGGGCGCAGGCCCTGGGCCTCAGCGTAGGCGGTCATCTCACGGAAGAGGGCGAGCTGGGCGGCGATGGAGGGGTGGCCCGGCTCGTCGGCGCAGGCGAAGTGGGACCAGAGCCCGGTGACCCGGATCAGCCCCTCGGCCTCGGCGCGGCGGGCGGCGACGACGAGTTCCGGCCAGTCGGCGGGCTGGCTGCCCGCGCGGCCGAGACCGGTGTCGGCCTTCAGCTGGACGAGCGCGGTCCGGCTCGCGGTGCGGGCCGCGGCCACCACCTCGTCCATCGCCCACATCCCGCTCACCGAGACGTCGATCCCGGCCTCGACCGCCTCGCGCCAGGGCCCGCCCGGGGTCCAGAGCCAGCACAGGATCCGGGCGTCGTCCCGGCCGATTCCGGCCGCCCGCAGGGCGAGCGCCTCCTCGGGCGTCGCGGTGCCGATCCACTCGGCGCCCGCCGCCAGGGCGGCCCGGGCGCAGGGCAGCATGCCGTGCCCGTACCCGTCGGCCTTGACGACGGCCATGAAGGCGGCACCGGGGGCGTGGGCGCGCAGGCTGCGGACATTGGCCCGCAGGGCGGCAAGGTCGATCTCGGCGCGGGCGCGCAACGGGGCAGTTTCAGTCATCGCGCCCTCAGTCTCTCAGAGCCCGGGGCCCGCACCGGCCGCCCGGACGCGGTTCCGGTCGCCCGCCCGTCGCCCACCCCAGGCGCCCGCACGTCGCGCACCACCGGTTCCCTTCCCGGACGCGGTTCCGGTCACCCGCCCATCGCGCACCCCAGGCGCCCGCACGTCGCGCACCACCGGCCCCCATCCCGAGCGCGCTGCCCGGCCCGCCCCCGGCCCGCAGCCCCCGGCCGTCGCACACCACCGTCCCTCGCCCGTCAGGCACCACCGGTTCCCGCCCGTCGCACACCACCGGCCCCCGCCCCGGGCGCGCTGCCCGCCCCCGTCCCGCAGCCGCCGCCCGCCCCCCTACTCCCCCCGCACATCCCGCCAGGCCGCCCCCAGTGCCTCGGCCACCTGGAAGGCGTGGGCCGGGGCGCCGTCCGCGGCGAAGCGTCCGGCGAGGCCGTGCAGATAGGCGCCGACCGAGGCGGCGTCGAGGCCGTCGAGCCCGGCGGCGAGCAGCGAGCCGGCGAGACCGGAGAGGACGTCCCCGCTCCCGGCGGTGGCGAGCCAGGGCGTGCCGGTCGGGTTGACCCGGACCGGCCCCCCGGCGGGTCCGGCGACCAGGGTGGTGGACCCCTTGAGCAGGGCGGTGGCCCCGAAGCGGTCGGCGAGGGCGCGGACCGAGGCGAGGCGGGCGGACTCGACCTCCGCGCGGCCGGTGCCGAGCAGGGCGGCGGCCTCCCCGGCGTGCGGGGTGAGCACGGTCGGCGCGGTCCTGGCCCGTACCGCCGCGGCCTCGGCGTGGCGCAGCCCGTCCGCGTCGACGAGCACCGGGACGTCCGCGGCGAGGATCTCCGCCACCGCCTCGGCGTTCTCGCCGATGCCGGGGCCGACCACCCAGGACTGCACCCGCCCGGCCCTGGCGGGCGGCCCGGCGCTGACCAGGGTCTCGGGGAAGCGGGCGAGGACGGCCTCGGCGGCCGGTCCGACATAGCGGACCGCCCCGGCCCCGCCGTGCAGGGCACCGGCGACCGCGAGCACGGCGGCCCCCGGATAGCGCGCGGACCCGGCGACCACCCCGACCACCCCGCGCCGGTACTTGTCGCTCTCCGCGGAGGGCGCGGGCAGCAGCGCCCGGACGTCGGCGTACTGCAGGGCCTGGACCGCGGGCGCCTCAGGCAGGTCGAGGCCGATCTCCACGAGCCGTACGGCGCCCGCGTGCTCCCGCCCCGGGTCGACGAGCAGCCCCGGCTTGTAGGTGCCGAAGGTGACCGTGGCGTCCGCGCGGAAGGCCTCGCCGGGCACCTCGCCGGTGTCCGCGTCCACACCGCTCGGCAGGTCCACGGCGAGCAGTACGGCCCCCGACTCCCGTGCCGCGCGGGCGAGCCCGGCCGCCTCGGGGCGCAGCCCGCCGCGGCCGCCGATGCCGGTGATGCCGTCCAGGACCAGGTCCGCCCGGGCGATCTCGGCGGCGCCGCCCCCGGGGCCGCGGACCACCCTGCCGCCCGCGCGGCGCAGGGCCGTGAGCCCGCCGGGGTGCGCCCGCTCGGGGGCGAGCAGGACGGCGGTGACCCCGGCGCCCCGGCGGGCCAGCCGGGCGCCCGCGTACAGGGCGTCGCCGCCGTTGTCCCCGCTGCCCACCAGGAGGACCACCCGGGCCCCGTACACCCTGGTCAGCAGTTCGGCCGCGGCGGCGGCGAGTCCGGCCGCCGCCCGGCCCATCAGGGTGCCCTCGGGCAGCCGTGCCATCAGCTCCCGCTCGGCGGCCCGTACCGTCTCGGCCTCGTACGCGCTCCGCATGCCCAGCCCTCCGTGTCCGTTGCCCTCCGTGCCCGTTCCCGGCCCCGGGCGGCCGTCCGCCCGCGCCCGGCTCAGCCCTCCGCGATCACCACGGCCGAGGCGACGCCCGCGTCATGGCTCAGCGAGATATGCCAGGAGCGGACGCCGAGTGCGGCGGCGCGGCGGGCCACGGTGCCCTCGACCCGCAGCCGCGGGCGGCCGCTGTCCTCCACCCAGACCTCGGCGTCCGTCCACTTGAGGCCCGCGGGGGCGCCGAGCGCCTTGGCGAGCGCCTCCTTGGCGGCGAACCGGGCGGCGAGCGAGGCGATACCGCGGCGCTCCCCGCTCGGCAGGATCAACTCGGCCGGGAGGAAGAGGCGTTGGGCCATCGAGGGGGTGCGTTCCAGTGAGGCGCGGAACCGGTCGATCTCCGCCACGTCGATGCCCACCCCGATGATCACGCGCGCTCCCGTTCCTCTCCGGCCCCTCAGGACCCGCCCCGCCGCCGCGGCCCGCCGCGCCGGCCCGCCGCCTGCTGCGGCGCCCCCGATCGTACGGCCGCCCCGGGTACCGGTCCGCCGGAGCACGGCGGGCGGGACGGCCCCTCGGCCCGGCCGCCCGCCGACGCGCTCCACGATTACGCCCATACCGGCACCCTACGGGCGCATCGCCCGCGTTTCCCGCCCGGCGCCGACCCCTCACCGGCGCCCCGCACCCCCGAAGGTGACGCACCCCACCCTTCGCTCCCGCCATACAGCCGTAACAATGAACTGGTGATCTCACCGGTCTCCTCGCCGCCCAGGAACCCGCACCGGCCCCGGCCGGAGGCGACTCCCTACGTCGACCTCACCCGCGCCGAGTGGAGCGCCCTGCGCGAGAAGACCCCGCTGCCGCTGAGCGCGGCGGAGGTGGAGCAGCTGCGCGGGCTCGGCGACGTCATCGACCTCGACGAGGTGCGCGACATCTATCTGCCGCTGTCCCGGCTGCTCAACCTCTACGTGGGCGCCACCCACGGACTGCGCGGCGCGCTCAACACCTTCCTCGGCGAGAAGGGCTCCCAGTCGGGCACCCCCTTCGTCATCGGCGTCGCGGGCTCGGTCGCCGTCGGCAAGTCCACGGTCGCCCGCCTCCTCCAGGCGCTGCTCGCGCGCTGGCCCGAGCACCCGCGCGTCGAACTGGTCACCACGGACGGCTTCCTGCTGCCGATGCGGGAGCTGCGCGAGCGCGGCCTGGTCTCCCGCAAGGGCTTCCCGGAGTCCTACGACCGGCGGGCGCTGACCCGCTTCGTCGCCGACATCAAGGCCGGCAAGGACGAGGTCACCGCCCCCGTCTACTCCCACCTGATCTACGACATCGTCCCCGACCAGAAGCTGGTCGTGCGCCGGCCCGACATCCTCATCGTGGAGGGCCTCAACGTCCTGCAGCCCGCCCTGCCCGGCAAGGACGGCCGCACCCGGGTGGGCCTCGCGGACTACTTCGACTTCAGCGTGTACGTGGACGCCCGCGCCGAGGACATCGAGCGCTGGTACCTGAACCGCTTCCGCCAGCTGCGCGCCACCGCCTTCCAGGACCCCTCCTCGTACTTCCGCAAGTACACCGAGGTCTCCGAGGAGGAGGCGCTCACCTACGCGCGCACCACCTGGCGCACCATCAACAAGCCGAACCTGCTTGAGAACGTCGCCCCCACCCGGGGCCGCGCCGCCCTGGTCGTGCGCAAGGGCCCGGACCACAAGGTCCAGCGGCTGAGCCTGCGCAAGCTCTGAGCCGGGACCGCCGCCCGGCCCGGCGCCCGCGTAGTCTGCGCGCATGCTGCACCTGCGTGTGATCTGCCCCGCCGAGCGCACCGAGGAGGTGGTGCGCCTGGCCGAGGCCTCCGTCGGCACCGCCCACCTGGTGGTCCTGCCGGGGGCCGCCCGCAACCCGGCCGGGGACCTGGTGCTCTGCGATGTGGCCCGGGAGGCCGCCGAGCACCTGCTGCGCGGGCTGCGCGAACTCGGCATCCCGGACAGCGGCGCGGTCAGCGTGGAGGACGTGGACCTGACCCTGTCCCGGCGCGCGGACAAGGCGGAGGCCGAGGCGCCGGGCGAGGCGGCCGACGCGGTGCTGTGGGAGGAGCTGACCGAGGCGACCCACGAGGAGTCCACGCTCAGCGTCACCTATCTGGCCTTCCTCACCCTCGCCATGATGATCGCCGCCTGCGGTGTGGTCCTGGACAACGCGATCCTCATCGTCGGCGCGATGGCGGTCGGCCCAGAGTTCGGCCCGCTCGCCGGGATCTGCACGGCCCTCGCGCGCCCCGCCCCGCGGCTCGCGGCCCGCTCGCTGACCGCGCTGCTGGTCGGCTTCGCGGTGGCGATGCTGGTCACCGTCGGCTTCAGCTACTTCATGGACTGGGTCGGCCTGTTCAGCGACACCAAGCTGGACGCGGAGCGCCCCAACACCAACTTCATCTACCGCCCGGACTGGTTCTCCTTCGTGGTCGCCGTCCTCGCGGGCTGCGCCGGCACCCTCTCGCTGACCTCCGCCAAATCGGGCGCCCTGGTCGGCGTCGCCATCTCGGTGACCACGGTCCCGGCCGCCTCGAACGCGGCCGTCGCCTTCAGCGTGGACGAGTACCACCAGGCCTGGGGCTCCACCGAGCAGCTGCTGCTCAACATGGTCGGCATCGTCCTCGCGGGCACCTGCACCCTGCTGCTGCAGAAGGCCCTCTGGGCGGGCACCCACGGGCGCCGCCCGCTGCCGGGCCACTTCCCGGGCGCGCACCCGGCCTCCCGCAAGGACCCCTGAGCACGCGGGCCCGCACCCGCTCCCGCACCCGCTCACGTACGCCAAAAGCCGCGCCCCGCACGGCAGTTGCCGTACGGGGCGCGGCCCGGCGGAAGGCGCGGACGCGGAACCGGCTCAGCCCAGCGCGGACTTGACCACGTCGGCGAGGCGGGCGGCCACCGCGCGGGCCTGGTCGATGTCGGCGGCCTCGACCATCACCCGCACCAGCGGCTCGGTGCCCGAGGGGCGCAGCAGCACCCGGCCGGTGGCACCGAGGGTGCGCTCGGCCTCGGCGACGGCGGTGGCCAGCTCGGCGGAGGTGGTGACCCGGGTCTTGTCCACATCGGGGACGTTGACCAGGACCTGCGGCAGCCGCTCCATGACGCCCGCGAGCTCGGCCAGGCTCCGGCCGGTCTCCGCGACGCGGGCCGCGAGCAGCAGCCCGGTCAGGGTGCCGTCGCCGGTGGTGGCGTGGTCGAGGATGATGACGTGCCCGGACTGCTCGCCGCCGAGGGCGAAGCCGTGCCGCTTCATCTCCTCCAGGACGTAGCGGTCGCCGACGGCGGTCTGCACCAGGCTCAGTCCCTCGCGCTCCAGGGCGAGCTTGAAGCCGAGGTTGGACATCACGGTGGCCACCACGGTGTCCTCGCGCAGCACCCCCCGCTCACGCATGCCGAGCGCGAGCACCGCGAGGATCTGGTCCCCGTCGATCTCCGCGCCGGTGTGGTCCACGGCCAGGCAGCGGTCGGCGTCCCCGTCGTGCGCGATGCCGAGGTCGGCGCCCTGCTCGACGACGGCCGCCTTCAGCAGGTCGAGGTGGGTGGAGCCGCAGCCCTCGTTGATGTTGAGGCCGTCCGGCTCGGCGCCGATGGTGACGATCTCGGCCCCGGCCCGGGCGAAGGCGGCGGGCGAGACCCGGGAGGCGGCGCCGTGCGCCTCGTCCAGGACGATCTTCAGCCCGTCGAGCCGGTTGGGCAGCACCCCGAGCAGATGCGCCGTGTACTGCTCGACGCCCTCGGTGTACGGGGTGACCCGGCCGACCCCGGCTCCGGTCGGGCGGTCCCAGGGGGCGCCGGTGCGGTGCTCCTCGTAGACGGACTCGATGCGGTCCTCCAGCTCGTCGGCGAGCTTGTGGCCACCACGGGCGAAGAACTTGATGCCGTTGTCCGGCATGGCGTTGTGGCTGGCGGAGAGCATCACGCCGAGATCCGCGCCGAGCACGCCGGTCAGATGGGCCACGGCCGGGGTGGGCAGCACGCCGACCCGCAGCACATCGACCCCGGCGCTGGCCAGGCCCGCCACCACGGCGGCCTCCAGGAACTCCCCGGACGCGCGGGGATCCCTGCCCACCACGGCCTTGGGCCGGTGGCCTGCGAAGGTGCCCGCCTCGGCGAGTACATGGGCCGCCGCCACGGAGAGGCCGAGCGCGAGCTCGACCGTCAGATCCGCATTGGCGACACCGCGCACGCCGTCCGTGCCGAAGAGTCGTCCCACTGGTGTCCTCCGAACTTTCTCACTGCTCGCTGAAGCGCCGTCCGGGCGGCCCGTCCGCCCCGGGGAGAGTCGTCCGCTCTCGCAGGGTGGTCGGAAATCATTCGAACATGCAAGCCTTGAAGCGCCTTGTGTCGCTATACGTCCACATACACCCAAGGTCTGCCACAAACGAACGCCCCGGCGGCACAGCGTGCCGCCGGGGCGAACGGAAGTACAGGAAAGGCGTAATCCTGTGATCAGCGCTTGCTGTACTGCGGGGCCTTGCGGGCCTTCTTCAGACCGGCCTTCTTGCGCTCGACCGCGCGGTCGTCGCGCTTGAGGAAGCCGGCCTTCTTGAGGGCGCCGCGGTTGTTGTCGACGTCGGCCTCGTTGAGGGCGCGGGCGACACCGAGGCGCAGGGCTCCGGCCTGACCGGAGACACCGCCGCCGGCGATGCGGGCGACGACGTCGTAACGGCCTTCGAGTTCGAGCACCTTGAAGGGCTCGTTGACTTCCTGCTGGTGCACCTTGTTCGGGAAGTAGTCCTCGAGGGTGCGACCGTTGATCTTCCACTTGCCGGTGCCCGGGACGATCCGGACACGGGCGATGGCGTTCTTGCGGCGGCCCAGTCCGGCGGCCGGCTGGGGCTCACCGAAACGCGAGGCCAGCGACTCGGACGTGTACTCGCCCTCGACGGGGACCTCGGTCTCGGAGGTGTACTGCTCGGTGTGCTCGACGTCGGTTTCCTCGACGAGCGGCTGCTCAGCGGTGGTCTCGGCCACGATGCTCCTCAGATTCTGTTCAGTCTTAGGGGGTGGCCGGGATTACTGCGCGACCTGGGTGATCTCGAACGGCACCGGCTGCTGGGCAGCGTGCGGGTGCGACTCGCCCGAGTAGACCTTCAGCTTCGAGAGCATCTGACGGCCCAGGGTGTTCTTGGGGAGCATGCCCTTGACGGCCTTCTCCACGGCCTTCTCGGGGTTGTTCGTGAGGAGGTCGTCGTAGCGGACGCTGCGCAGACCGCCCGGGTAACCGGAGTGGCGGTAGGCGAGCTTCTGGGTCCGCTTGTTGCCGGAGAGGTGCACCTTGTCGGCGTTGATGATGACGACGAAGTCACCGGTGTCGACGTGGGGCGCGTAGATCGGCTTGTGCTTGCCGCGCAGGAGGGAGGCGGCAGTGGTTGCCAGACGACCCAGGACAACATCCTGGGCGTCGATGACGTGCCACTGGCGCGTCACATCGCCGGGCTTGGGGCTGTACGTACGCACGGTCGTAGCCTTCGCTTCTTCTGTGGTGGATGCCGCCGCACCCGTGAGAGGGGTACGGAGACAGGGTCCTGTTCAAGGTCACCACGGACGATCACGACAGCCATGACCGCGGCGGTCGACGCAAACCGCCTGCAGGTCGCTGGTCATCGGCCCGGTGGACCGGCGTAACGGCGAGCTCACGTGAGTTTGAGCGCACCAGAACGCATAACAAAAGAGCAGACTACCCGCGCCGCCCCGGAAGGGTCAAAACGCGGACCGGGCGGCCCCCTGCCCCGGCCCTGCGGCGAATCCTCACCCGCCCGGCGCACCGCTCAGGGCCCGCCCGCTCTAGGATGCGCCCCATGAGCTTTGGGCAGGGGGGACCCCCGCGGGGTCCGGGCGACCCGGGTCAGCAGCCGGGCCGGGGCGGGGCCCAGCAGAACCCGCAGCAGAACAGCGGCCAGGGTTACGGCTACCCGCAGCAGGGCGGCGGCTACGGCTACCCCCAGCAGCAGCCGCAGGGGTACGGCTACCCCCCGCAGCAGAGCGGCGGCGGTTACGGCTACCCCCCGCAGGACAGCGGCCAGGGCTACGGCTACCCCCAGCAGAACAGCGGCGGCTACGGCTACCCGCCCCAGCAGCAGGCGCCGCCCCCTCAGCAGCACGGGCAGCAGGGGCAGCAGCAGTACGGGCAGCAGCCGGACCAGGGGAACCGGTGGCAGCGGCCCGGCGGCGACGGCACCCCGGACTGGGGCGCCCTCGCCGAGGCCTCCGAGTCGCGCGCCCGCAGGCGCAAGTGGCTGATCGCGGGCGCCGCGGGCCTGGCCACCGTGCTGATAGGCGTGGGTGTGGCGGTCGGCGTGGTCTCGGCCAACGGGGACAGCGAGGCCTCCGACGACCCGAGCGGCAAGCTGCCCGGCACCGCGGACATCCCCAGCGACACCAGCAGGCCGGGCCCCTCCTTCGAGGCGACCACCCCTCCCCCGCCGCCGGACCCGATGGACTACATCTCCAGCGCGAAGAAGGACAAGGCGCCGCTCAGCCCCGGGACCCTCTTCCCGGGCACCAAGCTGACCAAGGGCGACCGGGTCTACCGGAAGGGCCCGGTCCGCGACACCAAGAAGTGCGCCGAGGCCACCCGCGGCGAGCTCGGCGGGGTGCTCACCAAGAACAAGTGCACCCGCATGATCCGCGCCGCCTACACCCGCGAGGGCGTCTCGGTCACCATCGGCGTCGCCGTCTTCGACACCGCGGCCCAGGCCGCCAAGGTCGTCCAGCAGGCCGAGGACGGCAACATCGTCTCGCTGACCGGCAAGCCGGTGGGCACCTACTGCCGCTCCGGCGTCTGCCGCGACACCGTCAACGCCCACGGCCGGTACGCCTACTTCAGCATCTCGGGCTTCACCAGCGGCAAGGACGTCACCAAGAAGGACCGCGAGGTCTACCGCGTCGGCGACGACCTGCGCGTCTTCACCTACAACCAGATCAACCGGCGCGGCGAGGCCCAGGCCTCGGCGGCGGCCGAGGCACCCCAGTAGCCCGGCACCCCGGCGGGGCACTTTCGCGCGCCGGGCGGGCTCAGCAGCAGCCCGCCCCCGGCAGCGTCCGCCGGTTGCGCGCCTCCAGGTTCCGGGCGGCCAGCAACTCGTCCGCGGGATAGCCGACTTCCTCCAGGGTGAGCCCGTGCGGCCGCACCACGTGCACCGCCGAGTCCCGTACGCCCGCGGCGAGCACCCGGCCCGGCCAGTCCGGCTCCCGGTGCCCGTCCCCGACGAAGAGCAGCGCCCCGATCAGCGAGCGCACCATGTTGTGGCAGAAGGCGTCCGCCCGCACCGTGGCCGTGACGATGCCGTCCGCGTCCCGTACCAGGCTCAGCTCCTGGAGCGTGCGGATGGTCGTCGCGCCCTCGCGCTTCTTGCAGTAGGCGGCGAAGTCGTGCTCGCCGAGCAGCGCCCGGGCCGCCTCGTTCATCGCCGCGACGTCCAGCGGCCAGTCGTGCCACAGGACATGGCCGCGCAGCAGCGGGTCGACGCCGCCGGGGTGGTCGGTGATCCGGTAGGCGTAGCGCCGCCAGATCGCCGAGAAGCGGGCGTTGAACCCGCCGGGCGCCTCGTCCGCGCGCCAGATCCGTACGTCCTTGGGCAGCCGTCCGGCCAGCCGCTTGAGCAGCTTCTCGCGGTGCTCGGCCCAGAGCGCGGCGGGCAGGTCGACATGGGCCACCTGTCCGCGGGCGTGCACCCCGGAGTCGGTGCGCCCGGCCACGGTCAGCTCGAAGCCCCGCTCGGCGCGCGTCACCACCCGCAGCGCGTCCTCGATCTCGCCCTGCACGGTGCGCCGCCCCCCGGCCTGCTTCGCCCAGCCGGAGAACTCCCGGCCGTCGTAGCTCAGATCAAGCCGCACCCGTACGAAGCCGGGCTCCACCTCGTCCGCCACCTTCCGGGGCCTCCTGTCCATCCGCCCGGCCACCGCGCCGGGTCCAGCGGGTCCGCGCATGGCACGGGCCCGTACCCCGGGAGGGATACGGGCCCATGCGACGCGTTCAGAACGCTCAGGCGTCCTTGGCGTCCTCGGCCGGAGCCTCGGCGTCGTCCTTCTTCAGGTCCGCGGCCGGGGCCTCGTCCTGCTTCTGGGCGTCTTCCTTGACCGCGCGCTTGGTCGCGGCCTCGGCCTCACCGGTGGCCTGCTGGGCCACGGTCAGGGCCTCCACCAGCTCGATGACGGCCATGGGCGCGTTGTCGCCACGGCGGTTACCGATCTTGGTGATACGGGTGTAGCCACCCGGGCGGTTCTCGTACCGCGGGCCGATCTCCGTGAAGAGCGTGTGCACGATGCTCTTGTCGGTGATGACCTGGAGCACCTGGCGGCGGTTGTGAAGGTCGCCCTTCTTCGCCTTGGTGACCAGACGCTCGGCGTAGGGCCGCAGACGGCGGGCCTTCGCCTCGGTGGTGGTGATGCGGCCGTGCTCGAAGAGCGACTTCGCGAGGTTCGCGAGAAGCAGCTTCTCGTGCGCGGCGCTGCCGCCAAAACGGGCACCCTTGGTGGGCTTCGGCATGGTGTTGCTCCTTCAGGTCTGCACCGGCCGTATCAGGTACCGGTGTCAGTGTCCGCGCGGGCGAGTGCCCGGCGGAGATCCGGGCGGACCCGGAAGTCTGCGCCCGCGGAGCACCCGGTGAGGGCGCCCCGCGGACAGACAGCTCAGTACTGCTCGGTCTCCACGAAACCGGTGTCGCCCTCGTCGTCCGCACCGAAGGCGTCCGCCGCGGCGGTCGGGTCGAATCCGGGCGGGCTGTCCTTGAGCGCGAGGCCCATCCCGGCCAGCTTCGCCTTGACCTCGTCGATCGACTTGGCACCGAAGTTGCGGATGTCGAGCAGGTCGGCCTCGGAGCGCGCGACCAGTTCACCCACGGAGTGGATGCCCTCACGCTTGAGGCAGTTGTACGAGCGGACCGTGAGCTCCAGCTCCTCGATCGGCAGCGCGAGATCGGCGGCGAGGGCGGCATCCGTCGGGGACGGGCCCATGTCGATGCCCTCGGCGTCGATGTTGAGCTCGCGGGCCAGGCCGAAGAGCTCGACCAGGGTCTTGCCCGCGGAGGCCATGGCGTCCCGGGGGCGCATGGCCTGCTTGGTCTCGACGTCGACGATGAGCTTGTCGAAGTCGGTGCGCTGCTCGACTCGGGTCGCCTCGACCTTGTAGGTGACCTTGAGGACCGGGCTGTAGATGGAGTCGACCGGGATCCGGCCGATCTCCTGGCCCAGCTGCTTGTTCTGCACGGCGGAGACGTAGCCGCGGCCGCGCTCGACGGTCAGCTCCATCTCCAGCTTGCCCTTGCCGTTGAGCGTGGCGAGGACCAGGTCGGGGTTGTGGACCTCGACACCGGCCGGGGGCGCGATGTCGGCGGCGGTGACCAGACCCGGGCCCTGCTTGCGCAGGTACATCACGACCGGCTCGTCGTGCTCCGAGGAGACGACCAGCTGCTTGATGTTGAGGATCAGGTCGGTGACGTCCTCCTTGACGCCCGGCACGGTGGTGAACTCGTGCAGGACACCGTCGATGCGGATGGACGTGACCGCCGCACCCGGGATCGAGGAGAGGAGCGTACGGCGGAGCGAGTTGCCGAGGGTGTAGCCGAAGCCCGGCTCCAGCGGCTCGATCACGAACCGGGAGCGGAACTCGTCGACGACCTCTTCGGTCAACGAGGGACGCTGAGCGATCAGCATGAAGTGATTCCTTCAGTCAGGGGCACCCGCTATTTGATGCCCGACTTCCCGGACCGAGGTCCGGGTTCCACTTGCAAGGGTACGGGCGGCACGGCCCCGCGAGGGAGTCGTACCGCCCGATGACCCGGAAGCTGCGCTGTGGACGGGGCCGGGATCCGGCCCCGGGCCTCAGACGCGCCGGCGCTTGGGCGGACGGCAGCCGTTGTGCGGGGTGGGGGTGACGTCCTGGATCGAGCCGACCTCGAGGCCGGTGGCCTGGAGGGAGCGGATCGCGGTCTCACGGCCGGAGCCGGGACCCTTGACGAAGACGTCGACCTTGCGCATGCCGTGCTCCTGCGCGCGGCGGGCGGCCGACTCGGCGGCCATCTGCGCGGCGAAGGGGGTGGACTTGCGCGAGCCCTTGAAGCCGACGTGGCCGGCGGAGGCCCAGGAGATCACGTTGCCCGTGGGGTCGGTGATCGAGACGATCGTGTTGTTGAACGTGCTCTTGATGTGCGCGTGGCCGTGAGCGACGTTCTTCTTTTCCTTGCGGCGCACCTTCTTGGCAGCGCCCTGACGTCCCTTGGGGGGCATGTCTTAACTCCTACGGGAGGTGGTCGGTCCTACAGCGAAGACCGCTGGTACGCGGTGGTCCGGACGAGAGCCGGACACCGCCGAGTCCGCTGCGGACTACTTCTTGCCCGGCTTCTTCTTGCCGGCGATGGCGCGACGCGGGCCCTTGCGGGTGCGGGCGTTGGTGCTGGTGCGCTGACCGTGCACGGGCAGGCCACGGCGGTGACGCAGACCCTGGTAGCAGCCGATCTCGACCTTGCGGCGGATGTCGGCCTGAACCTCGCGGCGGAGGTCACCCTCGGTCTTGAGGTTGGCGTCCACGTACTCGCGGATCTTGACCAGCTCCTCCTCGGAGAGGTCACGCACGCGGGTGTTGGGGTTCACGCCGGTCTCGACCAGCGTCTTCTGCGACAGGGTCCGGCCGATGCCGAACACGTAGGTGAGGGCGACCTCCACACGCTTGTCGCGCGGGATGTCGACACCGGAAACGCGTGCCATTCAATGGCTCCAGTTGATTCGCGGAGGTCTTCCACAAGGCCGCTCCCGACCCGCCGGCCGTCTCCCTCGCGGGAAGACGAAGTGCGGTACGGACGGGTCCCCGGCCTCCGACCGGGGGTGTCGCCACTCCGAGGACGCGATGCCTCGGAAGTTCAGACGGGCCCTGCGTATTTTCTTTGCTTGCGTCGCGCGAAGTTCTGCGGAGTGCAGACCTGCGTCAGCCCTGGCGCTGCTTGTGGCGCGGGTTGTCGCAGATGATCATGACTCGGCCGTGACGGCGAATCACCCTGCACTTGTCGCAGATCTTCTTGACGCTCGGCTTGACCTTCATGGGTGTGAGGTTCTCCGGGTCAGTGCCAGCAACCCCGCCACCGGACGGCAGCGGGGTACGGGCAAGATCTACTTGTACCGGTAGACGATCCGGCCACGGGTCAGGTCGTACGGAGACAGCTCCACCACGACCCGGTCGTCAGGGAGGATACGGATGTAGTGCATACGCATCTTGCCGCTGATGTGTGCCAGGACCTGGTGGCCGTTCTGGAGCTCGACCTTGAACATGGCGTTCGGAAGAGACTCGACGACAGTGCCCTCGATCTCGATGGCACCTTGCTTCTTGGCCACGCTTCGCCCTTCGAATCGACTACCTTGATCGGCCCCGCCCCCTGACCATCCCCGTGAAGAGGACATGCAGGGACACGCGAGCCGACGAGTCAGTCTACGTCAGCGTCGAAGGAAAAACGAAATCGTGCGGCAAGAGAACAGGCTTCCCGCTCCCGGCGATCCTTAATCACCCCCGGGAACGGGCCGGAGCCCGGGCCGGGACCGCCCTCAGCCCAGCGGATCGGGCGCCGGAGTCACCCCGTAGGCCGCCAGCCGCTCCCGGCCGCAGTCGGGGGCGGTGAGGACCAGCGGGCCCTGCTCGGTGATGGCCACCGAGTGCTCCCAGTGCGAGGACCAGCTGTCGTCCAGGGTGAGGACGGTCCAGTCGTCGGAGAGGGTCTTGGTCTTCGGGGTGCCGAGCGAGACCATCGGCTCGATCGCCAGGCACATCCCGGGCACCAGCTTCGGACCGCGGCCGCGGCGGCGCTCCACGTAGTTCAGCAGGTGCGGGTCCATGTGCATCTGGGTGCCGATGCCGTGGCCGCCGTAGTCCTCGATGATCCCGTACTTGCCGCCGCCCGGGCGCGGCTGGCGGCGGATGAAGGTCTCCACCGCGCGCGAGATGTCGACGAGCCGGTTGCCGGTCCTCATCGCGGCGATCCCGGCCCACATGGACTCCTCGGTCACCCGGGACAGCTCCGTCAGCTCGGGGGCGTGGCCGCTGCCGACGAAGGCGGTGAAGGCGGCGTCGCCGTGCCAGCCGTCCACGATGGCGCCGGCGTCGATGGAGATGATGTCGCCGTCCTTGAGCACGACGTCCGGGCTCGGGATGCCGTGCACGACGACCTCGTTGGGCGAGGTGCAGATGGTCGCCGGAAAGCCGCCGTAGCCGAGGAAGTTGGACTTCGCGCCGTGCTCCGCGAGCACCTTGCGCGCCACGTCGTCCAGGTCCTTGGTGCTCGCCCCCGGCACCGCCGCCTCGCGGGTGGCCCGGTGGATCTCGGCGACGACCAGCCCCGCCTCACGCATCTTCGCGATCTGCTCGGGGGTCTTGATCTCCACCATGGGGGCGTCGCCTCTTCGTCTCGGTACGGATCCGCGCGCACCCTGCGCGCGGCGCGGCCACCGCGGGCCGCAACCACCCATTGTGCACCGGCGCGCGGCGGTCCCGGCCGTCGGCGGGGCTCCGGGCCCCCGGCGCACGGCACGGGGAAGGCCGCGGCCCCCGAGGGACCGCGGCCTTCCTCACAGCTGTGGCGCGGCTACTGCGCGGCGGTCTTCGCCGTCTGCAGGGCGTCCATCGCGCGCTTGGTGACCTCGTCCACCTTGCCGAGCGCGGGGATCGTGACGACCAGGCCCTGGGCCCGGTAGTAGTCGATGATCGGCTCGGTCTGCGTGTGGTAGACCTCCAGGCGCTTGCGGACGGTCTCCTCGCTGTCGTCCTCGCGCTGGTAGAGCTCGCCGCCGCAGACGTCGCAGACGCCGTCCTTCTTGGGCGCGCTGTACGTCACATGGAAGACGTGCGCCGAGTCCTTGCGGCAGATGCGGCGGCCGGCGATGCGCTTGACCACCTCGTCCTCGGGGACCTCCAGGTCGAGCACCGCGTCCAGCCGCATGCTCGCGTCCCTCAGCGTCTCGTCGAGCGCCTCGGCCTGGGACACATTGCGCGGGAAGCCGTCGAGCAGGAAGCCGTTCTCCGCGTCCGGCTGGTCCATGCGGTCCTTGGCCATCCCGATGGTGACCTCGTCGGGCACCAGATTCCCGGCGTCCATATAGGCCTTGGCCTGCTTGCCCAGCTCCGTGCCCTGGCTGATGTTGGCGCGGAAGAGGTCGCCCGTGGAGATGTGCGGAATCGACAGGTTCTTGGCCAGGAACGCGGCCTGCGTTCCCTTACCGGCGCCAGGCGGCCCGACGAGGACGATACGCATCAGCGGAGGAACCCTTCGTAATTGCGCTGCTGGAGCTGGCTCTCGATCTGCTTCACCGTCTCGAGGCCGACACCCACGATGATGAGGATGCTGGTCCCGCCGAAGGGGAAGTTCTGGTTTGCCCCGAAACCAACCAACGCCATCGTCGGCACAAGAGCGATCAGGCCCAGATACAGCGAACCCGGCCAGGTGATCCGGTTGAGTACGTAGCTCAGGTACTCAGCGGTCGGTCGGCCAGCCCGGATGCCCGGGATGAAGCCACCATACTTCTTCATGTTGTCCGCGACTTCCTCGGGGTTGAACGAGATCGCCACATAGAAGAAGGCGAAGAACACGATCAACAGGAAGTACATGGTGATGTAAATCGGGTGGTCGCCCTTGGTGAGGTTCTGCTCGATCCAGGACTTCCAGCCGGACTTGTCATCCGAGAACTGCGCGATGAGCGCCGGAATGTAGAGCAGCGACGAGGCGAAGATGACAGGAATCACACCCGCCTGGTTCACCTTGAGCGGGATGTACGTGGACGTACCCCCGTAGGACCGGCGGCCGATCATCCGCTTCGCGTACTGCACGGGGATGCGGCGCTGCGCCTGCTCGACGAAGACCACCAGGCCGACCATCACCAGGCCGACCAGGATCACGGTGCCGAACTCGATCCAGCCGCCGGCCAGGCTGCCCTGCTGCTTGATGGCCCACAGCGCGCTCGGGAAGGTCGCGGCGATCGAGATGAACATCAGGATGGACATGCCGTTGCCGATGCCGCGGTCGGTGATCAGCTCACCGAGCCACATGACCATGGCCGTACCGGCGGTCATCGTGATGACCATGGTGACGGTGACGAAGATCGACTGGTCCGGGACGATGTCGCCGGCCACCGGGCAGCCCTGGAAGAGCGCGCCGCTGCGGGCGGTGGCCACCAGGCCGGTGCCCTGCAGGATGGCGAGCGCCACCGTCAGGTAGCGGGTGTACTGCGTGATCTTCGCGGTACCCGACTGGCCTTCCTTCTTCAGGGCCTCCAGGCGCGGGATCACCACGGTCAGCAGCTGCAGAATGATGCTCGCCGTGATGTACGGCATGATGCCCAGCGCGAAGATGGTGATCTGAAGCAGCGCGCCACCACTGAACATGTTGACCAGACCGAAGAGACCGCTGTTGCCTTCAGCGATGTCCATGCAGGTCTGGACGTTCTTGTAGTCGACACCGGGGATCGGGATATGCGTACCGACCCGGTAGATGACGATGATGGCCAGCGTGAAGAGCAGCTTCTTGCGCAGGTCGGGCGTCTTGAACGCCCGGGCGAACGCGGTGAGCACGGTGCCTCCTGCGACCCCCGCGCTCATGCGTCAGAGGTGACGGTCTTGAGGTTCGACGATTGGGTACAGCCGGTGTTGGGCGGACCCGCCCGCTCGACTCGCCTTTCGGGCAGGCCGATCGGGCAGGGGTGTGCACCCAACCCCTTATAGCAACAGCGCACGCAACCTTACCTGCGACTGTGCCCCCCTTGGAACGACCAACCGGGGATACCCCTTATGTGGGGTATCCCCGGTCGGGATCGCTCATGTCACTCGGGCTCAGACGAGCTCGGTGACGGTACCGCCGGCGGCGGTGATCTTCTCCTTGGCGGAGCCGGAGACGGCGTCGACCGTCACCTGCAGCGCCACCGAGAGCTCGCCCTGGCCGAGGACCTTGACGAGGCTGTTCTTGCGGACCGCACCCTTGTCGACCAGGTCGGCAACGGTGACCTCGCCGCCCTCGGGGTAGAGGGAGGCGAGCTTGTCCAGGTTCACGACCTGGTACTCGGTCTTGAACGGGTTCTTGAAGCCCTTGAGCTTCGGGAGACGCATGTGGAGGGGCATCTGGCCACCCTCGAAGCGCTCCGGAACCTGGTAACGGGCCTTGGTGCCCTTGGTGCCACGACCGGCCGTCTTACCCTTCGAGGCCTCACCGCGACCGACACGGGTCTTCGCGGTCTTGGCTCCGGGGGCGGGACGGAGGTTGTGGATCTTGAGCGGGTTCTGCTCCGCCATGATCAGTCGACCTCCTCGACCGTCACGAGGTGGCGGACGTGGCGCACCATGCCGCGGAACTCGGGGCGGTCCTCCTTGACGACCACGTCGTTGACCCTCTTCAGGCCAAGCGAACGCAGCGTTTCACGGTGGTTCTGCTTGCTGCCGATGTACGACTTCGTCTGCGTGATCTTGAGGCGGGCCATTACGCAGCACCCGCTCCCGCACGCGCACGCAGCAGGGCCGCGGGGGCGACGTCCTCGAGGGGCAGACCGCGGCGGGCCGCGATCTCCTCGGGACGCTGCAGGCCCTTGAGGGCCGCCACGGTGGCGTGCACGATGTTGATCGCGTTGGACGAGCCGAGCGACTTCGACAGGATGTCGTGCACACCGGCGCACTCGAGCACGGCACGCACCGGGCCACCGGCGATGACGCCGGTACCGGGGGAAGCAGGCTTGAGCAGGACGACGCCCGCGGCCTTCTCGCCCGTGATCGGGTGCGGGATGGTGCCCTGGATACGGGGGACCTTGAAGAAGTGCTTCTTGGCCTCCTCCACACCCTTGGCGATGGCGGCCGGCACCTCCTTGGCCTTGCCGTAACCGACACCCACGGTGCCGTCACCGTCGCCCACCACGACCAGCGCGGTGAAGCTGAAGCGACGACCACCCTTCACAACCTTGGCGACGCGGTTGATCGCGACAACGCGCTCAACGTACGCGGTCTTCTCGGCGGCAGCAGCGCCGCCGTCACGGCCCTTCCGGTCCCGCCGCTCGCCGCCACCGGCACCGCTGCCGCGGCGCTGGGGTCCAGCCATTGGAATTACCTCTCTCTGTTTCCGCTAGCTACGCAGCAACAAAAGTCGCTGCTGCGACGGGGGCTCAGAACTTGAGCCCGGCTTCGCGGGCGGCGTCCGCCAGGGCGGCGATGCGCCCCGCGTACTGGTTGCCACCGCGGTCGAATACGACGGCCTCGACACCCGCGGCCTTGGCGCGCTCGGCGACGAGCGCGCCGACCTTGCCGGCCTGCGCGGACTTGTCGTCCTCGCCGCTGCGGATCGACGTGTCCAGGGTCGACGCCGACGCCAGGGTGTGACCCTTGATGTCGTCGATGACCTGGGCCACGATGTGGCGGTTCGAGCGCGTCACGACGAGGCGCGGACGCTCGGCCGTACCCGAGATCCTCTTGCGGATGCGGATGTGGCGGCGCTTGATGGCAGCGCCCTTGTAGGCCTTGCCCTTGGCGATCTTCACACCGTATGCCATGGCTTACTTACCCGCCTTTCCGACCTTGCGGCGGATGACTTCGCCCTCGTACTTGACGCCCTTGGCCTTGTACGGGTCGGGCTTGCGCAGCTTGCGGATGTTGGCCGCAACCTCGCCGACCTTCTGCTTGTCGATGCCCTCGACCGAGAGCTTGGTCGGGGACTCCACCTTGAAGGTGATGCCCTCCGGGGCCTCGACCAGGATCGGGTGGCTGTAGCCCAGCGAGAACTCCAGGTTGGAGCCCTTCGCGAGGACGCGGTAGCCGACACCGCTGATCTCGAGCTTCTTCACGTATCCCTGGGTCACACCGGTGATCATGTTCGCCACCAGCGTGCGGGACAGGCCGTGCAGGGCCTTGTTCTGACGCTCGTCGTTGGGGCGGGTGACGTTGAGAACGCCGTCCTCACCCTTGGCGATGCCGATCGGCTGCACGATCGTGTGGGAGAGGGAGCCCTTGGGACCCTTCACACTCACGGTGCTGCCGTCGATGGTGACGTCCACGCCGGTGGGAACCGGGATGGGGAGCTTGCCGATGCGCGACATTGCTATTCCTCCGTTCCCGATTACCAGACGTAGGCGAGGACTTCCCCGCCCACACCCTTCTTGCCTGCCTGCTTGTCGGTGAGCAGACCGTGCGACGTGGAGATGATGGCCACGCCCAGGCCGCCGAGCACCTTCGGCAGGTTGGTGGACTTCGCGTACACCCGGAGACCGGGCTTGGAGATCCGCTTGATGCCCGCGATGGAGCGCTCACGGTTGGGGCCGAACTTCAGCTCCAGGACGAGGTTCTTGCCGACCTCGGCGTCCTCGACCTTCCAGCCCGTGATGAAGCCCTCCTGCTGGAGGATCTCCGCGATGTGCGACTTGATCTTGCTGTGCGGCATACCCACGGTGTCGTGGTACGCCGAGTTCGCGTTACGCAGACGAGTCAGCATGTCCGCGATCGGATCAGTCATGGTCATGAATTGGCCTTCGGCCTCTCTCGCCGGGGTTTCCTGTATGCGCCATCCCTCTCCCCGCTCATGGGCGGGACGGGTGCGGCGCGGGGACCTACGGCGTAGTAAGCGTTGACTTGCGGGCAGGAGCCCGCGGACGGGCGGCAGAGGCCCAACCCCCCAAGCCTAGGGCATGCGGGGAGGGCCTTCTGCCAGACCCTTTGCTTACCGAGAGCTTCCGGTGATCCCTGAAGGGGATTTACCAGGAGCTCTTGGTCACGCCCGGCAGTTCACCGCGGTGAGCCATCTCACGAAGGCAGACGCGGCACAGGCCGAACTTGCGGTACACGGAGTGCGGGCGGCCACAGCGCTGGCAGCGGGTGTAGGCACGCACACCGAACTTGGGCTTACGAGCAGCCTTGGCAATCAGAGCCTTCTTCGCCATCTCGCTCACGCCTCCTTGAACGGGAAGCCGAGGTGACGAAGGAGCGCGCGGCCCTCAGCGTCGTTGGTCGCCGTGGTGACCACGGTGATGTCCATACCCCGGACGCGGTCGATCTTGTCCTGGTCGATCTCGTGGAACATGACCTGCTCCGTGAGACCGAAGGTGTAGTTGCCACGGCCGTCGAACTGCTTGGGGGACAGACCGCGGAAGTCGCGGATGCGCGGGAGCGCCAGCGACAGGGTGCGGTCCAGGAACTCCCACATGCGGTCGCCACGGAGCGTGACGTGGGCACCGATCGGCTGGCCCTCGCGCAGCTTGAACTGCGCGATGGACTTACGGGCCTTGGTGACGGCCGGCTTCTGACCGGTGATCGTGGTGAGGTCCTTGATGGCGCCCTCGATCAGCTTGGAGTCGCGGGCGGCGTCGCCCACACCCATGTTGACCACGATCTTGACGAGGCCCGGAACCTGCATGACGTTCTCGTACGAGAACTCCTCACGCAGCTTGCCGGCGATTTCCTCGCGGTACTTGAGCTTCAGGCGGGGGGAAGTGGTGGTGGCAGTCATCAGATGTCCTCACCGGTCCGCTTGGCAACGCGGATCTTGTTGCCGTCCTCGTCGAAGCGGTAGCCGACGCGGCTGACGACCTTGTTGCCGTCCTTCTCCACGACCAGCTGCACGTTGGAGACGTGCACAGGCGCCTCGGTGGTCACGATGCCGCCGGCCTGCGAGCCGGAGGCGGTGGGACCGGCCTTGGTGTGCTTCTTGACCCGGTTGACACCCTCGACCAGGACGCGCTCCTCGCGCGGGAAAGCGGCAATGACCTTGCCCTGCTTGCCCTTGTCCTTACCGGTGATGACCTGGACCAGGTCGCCCTTCTTGATCTTCATGCTTACAGCACCTCCGGCGCGAGCGAGATGATCTTCATGAACTTCTTCTCGCGCAGCTCACGGCCGACCGGGCCGAAGATACGGGTGCCGCGAGGGTCGCCGTCGTTCTTGAGAATGACGGCGGCGTTCTCGTCGAAGCGGATGTACGAGCCGTCGGGACGGCGGCGCTCCTTGACGGTGCGAACGATGACCGCCTTGACGACGTCACCCTTCTTCACGTTGCCACCGGGGATCGCGTCCTTGACGGTGGCGACGATGACGTCACCGATGCCCGCGTAGCGGCGACCGGAACCACCGAGAACACGGATGGTGAGGATTTCCTTCGCACCCGTGTTGTCGGCGACACGCAGTCGCGACTCCTGCTGGATCACGTCTATCTCCTGAATGTCTGCCGGTTCCCGGCGAGAAGCGCGAATGCCTCGCGCCTCTCGCCGAGCCTGGCGGAACGAACCCGAGGGAAACCCCTCAGGCAATTTTTCGAATCAAGAACTCCGGGCCGGTTCCGATGCGGGAACCGGCGGGGAATTACTTGGCCTTCTCGAGGATCTCGACGATGCGCCAGCGCTTCGTCGCGGACAGCGGCCGGGTCTCCATGAGGAGGACGCGGTCGCCGACGCCCGCAGCGTTCTGCTCGTCGTGCGCCTTGAGCTTGTTCGTACGGCGGATGACCTTGCCGTACAGCGCGTGCTTCACCCGGTCCTCGACGGCGACGACGACGGTCTTGTCCATCTTGTCGCTGACGACCAGGCCCTCACGGGTCTTGCGGAAACCGCGCGCGGTCTTCCCCGCGGCGGAGCCGCTGTTGGATTCAGTAGTCACGTTGCTCTCGCTCATCAGGCGCTCTCCACCGTCTCGATGCCCAGCTCGCGCTCACGCATGAGGGTGTAGATCCGCGCGATGTCCTTGCGGACGGCCTTGAGCCGGCCGTGGTTCTCGAGCTGTCCGGTCGCCGCCTGGAAGCGGAGGTTGAACAGCTCTTCCTTGGCCTCGCGAAGCTTCGCCAGAAGCTCCTCGTTGCCCAGCTCGCGCAGCTCGGACGCCTTGGTACCGGCCGACATCACGCTTCACCTGCCTCGCGCCGGACAATGCGGCACTTCATCGGAAGCTTGTGAGCAGCGCGGGTAAGCGCCTCACGCGCAATCTTCTCGTTCGGGTAGGACAGTTCGAACATCACCCGTCCCGGGTGAACGTTCGCGACCCACCACTCCGGCGAACCCTTACCGGAACCCATGCGGGTCTCGGCGGGCTTCTTCGTCAGCGGGCGGTCCGGGTAGATGTTGATCCAGACCTTGCCGCCACGCTTGATGTGACGGGTCATGGCGATACGCGCGGCCTCGATCTGACGGTTCGTCACATAGGCCGGGGTCACCGCCTGAATACCGTACTCACCGAACGCAACCGTCGTACCGCCCTTGGCCTGACCACGGCGCTTCGGGTGGTGCTGCTTGCGGTGCTTGACCCTGCGGGGGATCAGCATTTCGGTCAGGCCTCCGTTCCGCCGCTAGAAGGGGTGGCGGCCTCAGCGGCGGCGGGAGCCTCGGCCTTGGGGGCCTCGGCGGCCGGAGCCGACTGCTGGGGCTTGCGGCCGCGTCCGCCACGCTCGCCACCGCGGCCACCGCGGGCCGGGCGGTCGCTGCCGCCGCGGGCCGGACGGTTGCCGGCACGGGCCGCGGCGTTCTCGGCGCGGACCTCGGCGATGTTCTTGACGTCGCCCTTGTAGATCCAGACCTTCACGCCGATGCGGCCGAAGGTGGTCTTGGCCTCGAAGAAGCCGTAGTCGACGTTCGCGCGGAGCGTGTGCAGGGGCACGCGGCCCTCGCGGTAGAACTCCGAGCGGGACATCTCGGCGCCGCCGAGACGGCCGCCGCACTGGATCTTGATGCCCTTGGCGCCGGCCTTCATCGCCGTCTGCATGCTCTTGCGCATGGCACGGCGGAAGGAGACGCGGGAGGACAGCTGCTCGGCAACGGCCTGGGCGACCAGCTGGGCATCGGTCTCGGGGTTCTTGACCTCGAGGATGTTCAGCTGGACCTGCTTGCCGGTGAGCTTCTCGAGGTCACCGCGGATGCGGTCGGCCTCGGCGCCGCGGCGGCCGATGACGATGCCCGGGCGGGCGGTGTGGATGTCCACGCGGACGCGGTCACGGGTGCGCTCGATCTCCACCTTGGAGATGCCGGCGCGCTCCATGCCGGACGTCATCATCCGGCGGATGGCGACGTCTTCCTTGACGTAGTCCTTGTAGAGCTTGTCGGCGTACCAGCGCGACTTGAAGTCGGTGGTGACACCGAGCCGGAACCCGTGCGGGTTTACCTTCTGGCCCATTACCGGGTTCCTTCCTTGCTGCTGACGACCACGGTGATGTGGCTGGTCCGCTTGCGGATCCGGTAGGCGCGGCCCTGGGCGCGCGGCCGGAACCGCTTCAGGGTCGGGCCCTCGTCGACGTACGCCTCGGAGATGAAGAGGCTGTCGGCGTCGGTGTGGTCGTAGTTGTGCGCGGCGTTGGCGATGGCGCTGTCCAGCACCTTGCCGACCGGCACGCTCGCGGCCTGCGGGGCGAAACGCAGGACCGCCTGAGCCTCCGTGGCGTCCATGCCACGGATGAGGTCCACCACGCGGCGGGCCTTCATGGGCGTGACGCGGATGAACCGCGCCTGGGCCCTGGCTTCCATGGTTGTCCCTTCGGTGTTTGTCATGATCGTTTCCACCCCGCCTTAGCGGCGCTTCGACTTCCGGTCGTCCTTGACGTGGCCGCGGAAGGTGCGAGTCGGCGAGAACTCGCCGAGCTTGTGGCCGACCATCGACTCGGTGACGAACACCGGGATGTGGGTCTTGCCGTTGTGCACCGCGATCGTGTGGCCGAGCATGGCCGGGATGATCATCGAGCGACGGGACCAGGTCTTGATGACGTTCTTGGAACCGGCTTCGTTCTGGGCGTCCACCTTCTTGATCAGGTGGTCGTCGACGAAGGGCCCCTTCTTGAGACTGCGCGGCATCTGAACCCGCTCCTAGCGCTTCTTGTTCGTCTTGCGGCGGCGGACGATGTACTTGTTGCTCGCCTTCTTGGGAGAACGCGTACGACCCTCCTTCTGACCCCACGGGCTGACCGGGTGGCGACCACCGGAGGTCTTGCCCTCACCACCACCGTGCGGGTGGTCAACCGGGTTCATCGCCACACCGCGGACGGTCGGGCGGACACCGAGCCAGCGCTTGCGGCCGGCCTTGCCCCAGTTGATGTTCGACTGCTCGGCGTTGCCGACCTCGCCGACGGTGGCGCGGCAGCGCACGTCGACCAGGCGGATCTCACCGGACGGCATACGGAGGTGCGCCATCGCGCCCTCCTTGGCGAGCAGCTGCACCGAGGCACCGGCCGAGCGCGCGAACTTGGCGCCGCCGCCGGGGCGGAGCTCGATCGCGTGCAGGGTCGTACCGACCGGGATGTTGCGGAGCGCCAGGTTGTTGCCCGGCTTGATGTCGGCGCCCGGGCCGTTCTCGACGCGGTCGCCCTGCCCGAGGCCGCGCGGCGCGAGGATGTAGCGCTTCTCGCCGTCGGCGTAGTGCAGCAGCGCGATGCGCGCGGTGCGGTTGGGGTCGTACTCGATGTGCGCGACCTTCGCCGGCACGCCGTCCTTGTCGTGACGACGGAAGTCGATCACGCGGTAGGCGCGCTTGTGTCCGCCACCCTGGTGGCGAACGGTCACACGACCGGTGTTGTTACGGCCGCCCTTGCTGTGCAGCGGGCGGACCAGCGACTTCTCCGGCGTGGACCGCGTGACCTCGACGAAGTCGGCGACGCTGGAGCCACGACGGCCCGGAGTCGTCGGCTTGTACTTGCGGATACCCATTTCTCAGTCCTCGTCCGATATCGGACCAGGGCGCTCCGTTAGGAGGCCTGGCCGAAGATGTCGATACGGTCGCCCTCGGCGAGGGTCACGATCGCGCGCTTGCTGTCGGCACGCTTGCCGAAGCCGGTGCGGGTCCGCTTGCGCTTGCCCTGGCGGTTGATCGTGTTGACCCCGGTGACCTTGACCGAGAAGACCGCCTGGACGGCCTCCTTGATCTGGGTCTTGTTGGCACGCGGGTCCACGACGAAGGTGTACTTGCCCTCGTCGAGCAGCGCGTAGCTCTTCTCGGAGACGACCGGCTTGAGCAGCACGTCACGGGGGTCCGTGAAGCTCTTGCTCAGCGGCGTCTCGACGGTGTTCTTGCCCTCGGTGGCGTGGCGCTTCGCCTTGGCGACGCGCGCGGCCTTCGCGGCCTTGGCGGCCTTGGGCGCAATGCTCGGGTGACGCGTAGCCATCAGGCCTCGCTCCCTTCGGTCTGGTCAGCCTTCTGCGGGCCGGACACGAAGGACTCCAGAGCGGCCTGGGTGAAGACCACGTCGTCGGAGCGCATCACGTCGTACGTGTTCAGCTGGCCCGGCTCCAGGATGTGCACCTGGGGCAGGTTGCGGGCGGACAGCCACGCGGCCTCGTCCGCACGCTCGACGACCAGGAGCAGGTTCTTGCGCTCCGAGATCTTGCCGAACAGGGACTTCGCGGCCTTGGTGGAGATGTCGCCGTCGACCACGCCGGAGACGACGTGGATGCGGCTGTTGCGCGCCCGGTCGGTGAGGGCACCGCGCAGGGCGGCGGCCTTCATCTTCTTCGGGGTCCGCTGCGAGTAGTCACGCGGCACGGGGCCGTGGACGACGCCACCGCCGGCGAACTGCGGCGCACGGGTCGAGCCCTGACGCGCGCGGCCGGTGCCCTTCTGGCGGTAGGGCTTCTTGCCACCACCGCGGACCTCGCCACGGGTCTTGGTCTTGTGCGTGCCCTGGCGGGCAGCGGCCAGCTGGGCGACGACGACCTGGTGGATCAGCGGGATGCTGACCTTCGCGTCGAAGATCTCCGCGGGGAGCTCGACGGTCCCGGCCTTGTCGCCTGCCGGCGAAAGGATGTCAACAGTGCTCATCGTTACCTCAGGCCCCCTTGGCCGCGGTGCGGACCAGGACGAGGCCGCCGTTCGGACCGGGAACCGCGCCCTTGATGAGCAGCAGACCCTTCTCCGCGTCAACGGCGTGGACGGTCAGGTTCTGGGTGGTGACCCGCTCGTTGCCCATGCGGCCCGCCATGCGCAGGCCCTTGAACACGCGGCCCGGGGTGGCGCAGCCGCCGATGGAACCGGGCGAGCGGTGCTTGCGCTGGGTGCCGTGACCGGCGCCGAGGCCCTTGAAGTTGTGACGCTTCATGACACCGGCGAAGCCCTTGCCCTTGCTCTTGCCGGTCACGTCGACCTTGAGGCCGGCCTCGAAGGTCTCGGCGGTCAGCTCCTGGCCGAGGGTGTACTCGCCGGCGTCGGCGGTACGGATCTCGACGAGGTGGCGACGGGGGGTGACGTCGGCCTTGGCGAAGTGGCCCTTGAGGGGCTTGTTCACCTTGCGCGGGTCGATCTCGCCGAAGGCGATCTGGACCGACTCGTAGCCGTCACTGTCATTCGTACGGACCTGGGTAACGACACAGGGCCCGGCCTTGACCACGGTCACCGGGACGACACGGTTGTTCTCGTCCCAGACCTGGGTCATGCCGAGCTTCTCGCCCAGGATGCCCTTGATCTGCTTGGTCATCTCTTCCGCGCCTCTCAGAGCTTGATCTCGATGTCGACGCCGGCCGGAAGGTCCAGGCGCATCAGCGAGTCAACGGTCTTGGGCGTCGGGTCGAGGATGTCGATCAGGCGCTTGTGCGTACGCATCTCGAAGTGCTCGCGCGCGTCCTTGTACTTGTGCGGCGACTTGATGACGCAGTACACGTTCTTCTCAGTGGGCAGCGGCACCGGGCCCGCGACCGACGCACCAGTACGCGTCACCGTCTCGACGATCTTCTTCGCCGAGGAGTCGATGACCTCGTGGTCGTAGGCCTTGAGCCGGATGCGGATCTTCTGTCCCGCCATGGCTACTTCGTAGTCCTGTCTCTCGTCAACGCTCTGGAACCCGGGGGCTTTCCTGCGGCCCCTCCTCCGACCCACGCGGTCGGGCGTGTCGCGCTCCACCTGAAAGGGATGCCCAGAAGGCCTTCCCTGCCGAGGGATCGCGATCGACGACCGCGGAACCGGGGGTGAGACACCCACCGGGCGCCCTGGCCGAGGAACCCCACCGCACTTCCCGAAAGATTCCCGTACGTCCGCCCCAGCGCTGCCCACAGGACCGAGGTCCTGCAAAGAACTGGCAGTTGGGACGACGAGTACTGTGGGACTCGCTTCCGGTCCTCCCGGCGGGAGGCGCGCAGCATCGGCACTCAACCGAGCAACCCCGATAGTTTGCCATACGGGACAGGGCCCTGGCCAATCGGGTCGTAAACCCTACCCCGGGGGGCGCGAGTTTCAAACGCACGCCGGGCGCACGGGCCCGTCGACCCGGAGCGGGCCGCGCCCCTTTCCCGCGCAGGGCGCGAACAGGCGAAAGAGTGCGGACAGGCGAAAGGGCCCGTACGGCACCGCGGTCTCCCACGGTCCGTACGGGCCCTTCCCGGTTGCTCGGCGAGCTACCAGGCACTCAGGCCAACAGGCAAGCGGAGCTTACTTGTTGATCTTGGTGACCTGGCCGGCGCCCACGGTCCGGCCACCCTCACGGATGGCGAACTTCAGGCCCTCCTCCATGGCGACGGGCTGGATCAGCTCGACGGTCATTTCGGTGTTGTCGCCCGGCATGACCATCTCGGTGCCCTCGGGGAGGGTCACGACGCCGGTCACGTCAGTCGTACGGAAGTAGAACTGCGGGCGGTAGTTGTTGAAGAAGGGGGTGTGACGGCCACCCTCGTCCTTCGACAGGATGTAGGCCTGGGCCTCGAACTCGGTGTGCGGGGTGACCGAACCGGGCTTGATGATGACCTGGCCGCGCTCGACGTCCTCGCGCTTGATGCCGCGGAGCAGGAGGCCGACGTTCTCACCGGCCTGGCCCTCGTCGAGCAGCTTGCGGAACATCTCGATGCCGGTGACCGTGGTGGTGGTCTTCTCGGTCTTGATGCCGATGATGTCGACGGTCTCGTTGACCTTGAGGATGCCGCGCTCGATACGACCGGTGACGACGGTGCCACGACCGGTGATCGTGAAGACGTCCTCGATCGGCATCAGGAACGGCTTGTCGACGTCGCGCTCGGGCTCCGGGATGGACTCGTCGACGGCCTTCATCAGGTTGAGGACCGACTCGCCCCACTCCTTGTCGCCCTCGAGCGCCTTC
This sequence comes from Streptomyces physcomitrii, assembly GCF_012273655.1. Taxonomy (GTDB): domain Bacteria; phylum Actinomycetota; class Actinomycetes; order Streptomycetales; family Streptomycetaceae; genus Streptomyces; species Streptomyces physcomitrii. Next base: position 465,572 of record NZ_JAAWWP010000002.1, read on the forward strand.
AGAGCGGAGACCTTGACGACCGGAACGTCGTCGCCCGGGAACTCGTACTCGGAGAGGAGCTCACGGACCTCGAGCTCGACGAGCTCCAGGATCTCCTCGTCGTCCACCATGTCGGCCTTGTTCAGGGCGACGACGATGTACGGAACGCCGACCTGGCGGGCCAGGAGCACGTGCTCCTTGGTCTGCGGCATCGGGCCGTCGGTGGCGGCGACCACGAGGATGGCGCCGTCCATCTGCGCCGCACCCGTGATCATGTTCTTGATGTAGTCCGCGTGACCGGGGCAGTCGACGTGCGCGTAGTGACGCGTCTCCGTCTGGTACTCGACGTGCGCGATGGAGATGGTGATACCGCGCTGGCGCTCCTCAGGAGCCTTGTCGATCTGGTCGAAGGCCGAGGCCTCGTTCAGGTCCGGGTACGCGTCATGCAGCACCTTGGTAATGGCGGCCGTGAGGGTCGTCTTACCGTGGTCGATGTGACCGATGGTGCCGATGTTGACGTGCGGCTTAGTCCGCTCGAACTTCGCCTTCGCCACTGGGGTCCTCCTGTGGAGTGGTTCTGAACGCCTTGCTTCATCGGCGCCAGGTGATCTTTGCTGGAAAGTCCGGGCCCGGGGGCATTCCTCCGCTGTTGCGGCGGAATGCCCCGGAAGGCTCCGGAGTCAAGCCTAAAGCGTGAACTCGGCTGAGTTACTCGCCCTTGGCCTTCGCGATGATCTCCTCGGCGACGTTCCGCGGAACCTCGGCGTAGGAGTCGAACTGCATCGAGTAGCTTGCGCGACCCGACGTCTTGCTGCGGAGGTCTCCGACGTAGCCGAACATCTCCGACAGCGGAACCAGGCCCTTGACGACCCGGGCGCCACTGCGCTCCTCCATGGCCTGGATCTGGCCGCGGCGGGAGTTGATGTCGCCGATGACGTCGCCCATGTAGTCCTCGGGCGTGGTGACCTCGACGGCCATCATCGGTTCGAGGAGCACGGGACCGGCCTTGCGCGCGGCCTCCTTGAAGGCCTGCGAGCCGGCGATCTTGAACGCGAGCTCGGAGGAGTCCACCTCGTGGTAGGCACCGTCGAGCAGGGTCACGCGGACACCGGTCATCTCGTAACCGGCGAGGATGCCGAACTGCATGGCCTCCTGGCAGCCCGCGTCCACCGAGGGGATGTACTCCTTGGGGATGCGGCCACCCGTGACCTTGTTGACGAACTCGTACGAGACGTCGCCGTCGGTGATGGGCTCGATCGCGATCTGCACCTTGGCGAACTGACCGGTACCACCGGTCTGCTTCTTGTGGGTGTAGTCCACGCGCTCGACCGTCTTGCGGATGGTCTCGCGGTACGCGACCTGCGGCTTGCCGACGTTGGCCTCGACCTTGAACTCGCGCTTCATGCGGTCGACCAGCACCTCGAGGTGCAGTTCGCCCATGCCGCCGATGATGGTCTGGCCGGTCTCCTCGTCCGAGTGGACCTGGAAGGAGGGGTCCTCCTCCGAGAGCCGCTGGATGGCGACACCCAGCTTCTCCTGGTCGCCCTTGGACTTGGGCTCGATGGCGACCTGGATGACCGGCGCCGGGAAGTCCATGGACTCCAGGATGACCGGGGCCTTGTCGTCGCAGAGCGTCTCACCGGTCGTGGTCTGCTTCAGACCCATCACGGCGATGATGTCGCCCGCGCCCACCGACTCGATCTCCTCACGCTTGTTCGCGTGCATGCGGTAGATCTTGCCGATGCGCTCCTTCTTGCCCTTCACGGAGTTCAGCACCGCGGTGCCGGACTCCAGGCGGCCCGAGTAGACCCGGACGAAGGTGAGCTTGCCGAGGTGCGGGTCGCTCATGATCTTGAACGCCAGCGCCGACAGCGGCTCCTCGTCGGAGGGCTTGCGCGCGACCGTCTTCTCCGGGTCCTTCACGTCGTGGCCCTCGATGGCCTCGACGTCCAGGGGGGAGGGCAGGTAGCGCACGACCGCGTCGAGCAGGGGCTGCACGCCCTTGTTCTTGAACGCGGTACCGCAGAAGACGGGGGTGACGGTGGTGTCGCCGCCCTTGCCGGAGGCGATGGTGATGCGGCGCACGGCCGCGTACAGCTGCTCCACGGTGGGCTCGGTGCCCTCCAGGTACAGCTCCATCATCTCTTCGTCGTTCTCCGCGATGGCCTCGAGGAGCTTGCCGCGCCACTCTTCGGCGGCCTCGGCGTGCGTCGCCGGGATGTCCACGACGTCGTAGGCCTCGCCCTTGGCGGCCTCGGCCGACCAGACGAGCGCCTTCATCTGGACGAGGTCGACGACACCCTGGAAGTCGGCCTCGGCACCGATGGGCAGCTGCATGACCAGCGGAGTCGCACCGAGGCGGTCGACGATCATGTCGACGCAGCGGTGGAACTCGGCACCGGTACGGTCCAGCTTGTTGACGAAGCAGATACGCGGAACGCCGTAGCGGTCGGCCTGACGCCACACGGTCTCGGACTGCGGCTCCACGCCGGCGACGCCGTCGAACACCGTCACCGCACCGTCGAGGACACGCAGCGAACGCTCCACCTCTACGGTGAAGTCCACGTGCCCCGGGGTGTCGATGATGTTGATCGTGTGGTCGACGTCTTCCAGCGGCCAGTGACAGGTGGTGGCAGCAGAGGTGATCGTGATGCCACGCTCCTGCTCCTGCTCCATCCAGTCCATGGTGGCGGCGCCGTCGTGGACCTCACCGATCTTGTACGAGACACCGGTGTAGAACAGGATCCGCTCGGTGGTCGTCGTCTTGCCCGCGTCGATGTGGGCCATGATCCCGATGTTGCGGACCTTGGCCAGGTCAAGTGAAGTGGTAGCCATAAGGCTTCAGTCTTCTCTCGGTCTCGATGTGGGTAGCGACTACCAGCGGTAGTGCGCGAAGGCCTTGTTGGACTCGGCCATCTTGTGCGTGTCCTCGCGCTTCTTCACGGCCGCACCGAGGCCGTTCGAGGCGTCGAGAAGCTCGTTGAGCAGACGCTCGGTCATGGTCTTCTCGCGACGGGCGCGGGAGTAACCGACCAGCCAGCGCAGCGCCAGGGTGTTGGCGCGGCCGGGCTTGACCTCGACCGGCACCTGGTAGGTGGCGCCACCGACACGGCGGGACTTGACCTCGAGGGTCGGCTTGATGTTCTCGAGCGCGCGCTTGAGAGTGATGACCGGGTCGTTGCCGGTCTTCTCGCGCAGGCCCTCCATGGCGCCGTAGACGATGCGCTCGGCGGTGGAGCGCTTTCCGTTCAGCAGCACCTTGTTGATGAGGGAGGTCACCAGAGGAGAACCGTAGACCGGGTCGATGATGACCGGGCGCTTCGGGGCGGGGCCCTTACGAGGCATTCTTACTTCTCCTTCTTGGCGCCGTAGCGGCTGCGGGCCTGCTTGCGGTTCTTGACACCCTGGGTGTCGAGCGAGCCGCGGATGATCTTGTAGCGAACACCCGGCAGGTCCTTCACACGGCCGCCGCGCACGAGCACGATGGAGTGCTCCTGCAGGTTGTGTCCCTCACCCGGGATGTAGGCCGTGACCTCGATGCCGGAGGTCAGACGCACACGCGCGACCTTCCGCAGCGCCGAGTTCGGCTTCTTGGGGGTGGTGGTGAACACACGCGTGCAGACGCCGCGACGCTGGGGGGAACCCTCGAGTGCGGGCGTCTTGTTCTTCTCGACCTTGTCCTGCCGGCCCTTGCGGACCAGCTGCTGGATCGTAGGCACTACTTCTCCGGTTTCTGTGTGCCGATGTGAAGCTAACCTGGAACGTCACCGACCCACGCGGTCGGGTGTGTCGAATGCTGCAGACTCCCGCCGCCAGGCAGGAAGAAGCGCAGATCGCGGTGTGGCCAATGACGGCGCCCGTACGGCAGAAGACACGCACGAGGGCCAGGGCACACCCCAGGCACAAGGTCTGAGCGTAACGGGGTTGGCCAGCGGGGTCAAAAGCGATACGCACCAGGGGGCGATCACCGCCCCGGCCCGAACCGAGGGACACGGGTCACGCCCGCGGGCCTCCCGCCCACCTCGAACGAGCCGCCGCCCCGCAGGACCCGCCCGTCCCCGCAGAGTGCCGGAGGCTCGGCACCCCGCCTCGGCCTACCGCAGCAGGGTCAGGCGAGGAGCCCGCGGTCGGTCGTACGCCGACTTGATTGCGCGCTCTTGACATGAGCCTGCTGAAATTCAAGGAAGTAGGCGAAATGTTCAGGATCGACAAGAACATCGAGCCGCTCGCCGATCTCTCGCGTCTCGGCTTCGGCCAGTGGCGCGGCCTCGGACACCGCGCCCGGGTCCAGCGCGCCGAACCTGGCAGGGATGACGTCTCTCATTGAGTCCGGAATCTCGTACAGCCGTCTGAGGTTCGCGGTGGTGCGGTCGAACGCCAAGAAGACCCAGCCGTCCTGGAGCGGGGGCCGGAGACGTTCCGGTGCGTACCGTCGGCTCTCGTGCAGCCTTCTCGTCGCAGCGCGGGCCGCTTCCATGTCCGGAGGCGGCGGGGGCGGCTGCTGGATCCGGTCGCGGTCCAGGACGAGCCACACCTCCTCGTCCTCCGTGGTCACGCCGCACATGACGCTCCCGTCGAGGGCCATGGTGACGAACTCCGCATGCCCGGGCTTTCCATGGTTTCCGGTCAGGTTCTCGGCAAGGCGCACCTCACCGCACAGCCTGACGGGGACCCAGGGGCCGTCCATGGGGGTCGCGATCAGAAAGCGGCCCGCTCCGTCGACGACATCGTGTTCGCGAGCCAGACGCAGCCAGGCCTCATCGACGCGGTCACTCAGATCGGCCGCCGCGAGGGGAACGACCGCGGCGGGGTCGGTTCCGCCGAAGGTGATGCCCACTGCTTGGCGCGCCGCGGGAAGCGTGGCCGGCACCTGCCCTTCCACGACCTCCAGGCCGCAGCGGCCGAAAAGTTCCCTGCCTTTCATTTCGCTCATTCAGGGGCACACCTTTTCATCCTTAACCCGTGCCGGGCACCGTACGGACAGCCACAAGACCCATGGCCGACTCATCATCCAGGTTTCTGACGAACCACCGCCCGGGTGTTGCTGCTGCGGAGATCTCTTCAATAGTCGCCAACTCTTCTTCGGAAACCTCTTCCGAAGACAAACTTTTCAACCCTTCTCGCTTCACCACCACTCAACAAGGACACCCAGTAACGCTCGGTCGGATACCCTAACCTCTCCGCAGTCACAAGCGAATGCCACGTTATAAGCGAACACCCTGCTCGGGCCCGATCAGCCCTCACTGCCCACGGACTTCAACATGGTTCCCGGCGTCAACCATTCGGCCGCCAACCCTTTTACGGTGACTCTCCCTGAATGGACAGTGTCCAACTGCTCCACGCTCTTGCCATACCACTCGATCTTTTCCAACGTGAGGTGCGCCGAAATATCTTCGACTTCTACGAGCGAAGGGTCGACTCGGAACGACATACCCAGCAGGGCCGTTCCTTCGAGGCAACGCACGACGCAGATTTTTGTGTTCTGCTCGTGAGGCGGGAACACGTCCAGGATGCTCAGAGTGACGCTCTCAGGCACGCTTATGGGCCTCCTCTACAAATCGTGCAACCTGCTGAGGTGAAAGTTTCGGAACATCGTATTCCAGCAACGGATCAATGTCACCTTTGTCGACTCGCCGTGGCACGCTGATCCCCATCTCTGAGAGTATCTCTCTCGCGGTCGACGAAGGAATTTGCGCGGAAGCGCGAGACGAAAGCTCAGCAGGAGACAGCTCGACTGGCCACTCCGCTTCGCGTGCAATATACCCTTCATGCACGGGAACTCCATCCAGTGCGCGGCGTGGATATATTTCCACGACGGCGTCTCCGTACCTCTCGGATTGGGTAGCGAATACTGTAGCGACTCCGGGGTCTGACGATGTGGGCGTAATACCGTGCCGTTGCACACCGGGGCTCCCCTCAAACCCTCGAGTAGTTCCACGGAATAGATGCTCCGGGCATGGAGACAAACCGAAAGGGTCAGTCCAGGTGTGCGGATTACGGACGTAAACGGCTGGATTAGGGCCCGGGGCGAGACCGAGTGGATCTATTGCCGTATAGCGCGCGGTTTCGGGGTCGTAATGACGGAAGTAGTTGTAGTGAAGTCCCGTTTCGGGGTCAAAGTATTGACCGGGAAAGCGTAGGGGTGTGTAAGCCTGGCTCTCCGTTTCCCAGGCAGTAGCACCCCACAGGGTGCTGCGGGCACGCCACGCAATTTCGCCCCGTTCGTCCACGAGTTCGCTGGGGGCACCGACCAAGTCGGTGACAATGGCATAAAAGCGGGAGTCGATGACTTCTTGCGGTGCGTCCGCCGCGGTGATGCGTTCAGTCTGGGCCAGGGGACGGGAGCCGTGGTAATCCCAAGTGACGATGACGGTGTCGGGTTGATCCACAGACTCGGTAGTCTGCTCACACAGGGTTGTACCGTCCCAGGTGAAGTGGACACGCTCAGCGAAGGTCTCTCCGTCTTCGGACAGACGAATCTTATTCGTGCGGCGTCCCAGAGGATCGTAGGTGTAGCGCCAACAGGTCCCGTCCGGGGTGGTCACCTGGACGAGGCGATCCTCGGCGTCCCACTCATAGCGCCAAGTGTCCGGCTTGCGGGACAGCCGGGCCTTCTGGCGCAGAATGGTGCGGCCGGCGGCATCGTATTCATAGCGGATGTTGCCCGCACGCCGGATTCGGGTGCCCTCGTATACGCGCTCGCCTATCGCCTCTTGGCCGGGAAGCGCCGCAGGCCAGGATGCCGAAGCCTGGTTGCCTGCCGCGTCGTATGCGTAGGTCTCCGTCCAGTTCGCCGCATGCACCGCCGTCACTCGGCCCGCTGGATCCAGGTCGAAGCTGCGAGATCCAGCAAGGAGGTCTTCGAGACCGATGAGGTTGCCGTCGGCCCGATACGTGTACTCCCGGCTCTGGATCGCGCGTCCATCGCGGGCCGTCACGGACTGCGTCGTCAGTCGGCCGAGAACGTCGAAGGTCTGCTCCAACGCGACGGTCTCGCCGATTCGGCGAGCGATCTCGCGCCCCGAGGTGTCGTATGTGAAGTCGATGGTGTGCCCGGATGCCACCATCTGCGCCTGATGTCCGTCGGGGCCATAACTCCAGCTTGTAGTTGCCCCAGTTGGTGTTCGACGACCGGCTGGGCGACCCAACTCGTCGTAGAAATACGTCACTTCACGGCCATCGACCATCTCCGATGTGAGACGTCCGGACGAGTCTCGCAACAGCGCCAGTGTGGCGCCTCCAGGACCAGTCGCCTGCGTCATCCGGCCCATCGTGTCGTAGGCGTAAGCCGTCACTTGGCCTACTGCGGCTTTGCGGACTACTTGGCCCATGGCGTTACGTTCGAATGAGATGCTCTGGCCGATCGGATTCGTACGGGAAGTCAACCGGCTCGCGTCGTCGTACGCATACGTGAGCTGCCGCTCGTCGAAGTCTGTCTCGGCGATCAGACGTCCAGCCGGGTCGTACAAGTAGCCCCAGCTCAGACCCTGCGGGTTTTGGACCTCACGCAGACGGAGTTCTGAATCGTAGGAGAACTCATAGCGCGCACCGTCTGGGTCAGTACGTGCTGACAAGGTGTCGAATTGCGCGTACTCGAATTGTGCGACGCCGCCATTCGCATCTGTATGGCGGATGCAGTTGCCTTCTCCGTCGTACAACCAAGACTCCTCTGAGCCGTCGGCTGCTGCACGGAGCATGGGCTTACCCTCCACAGTCCATTCGAGAGAAGTCCTTGCGCCGAGCCCGTCGGTGATGACTACGGGGCGGCCGAAAGGGTCGCGCTCCCATCGAGTACATGAGCCGTGGGGATCCGTGACTTCGATCGGCAAGCCGGCTTCGTCGGTGCGTATCGACGTGGTGCGGCCGAGTGCGTTGATGACGGAGACGAGGCGGCCGCCTTCGGAGAAAGCAAAACGGGTCGTGTGACCGGATGTGTCAGTGACAGCGAGGGGATTGCCCTCCGGCGAGTACTCCCTCACGCTGACCGTCCCATCCGGGTTGGTCATCCGGGTTGGCAGGCCCAGGTCGTTGTATTCAGCGACGAACTCGGCTCCGTCAGGCCGTACGACCCGTGTGACGTTGCCCTGATCATCGTAGAGGTACCGCATAGCGTGACCCAACGGGTCTGTGACTGCGATGAGTTGGAGGTTCCCGTCCCATTCCCGCAGCGTGAGGTTGCCCAGGGGGTCGGTTTCACGTATCAGGCGGCAGTACTCGTTGTGCTCGTACACACGCGTATGGCCGAGGGAGTCGGTTACGCGGGTAGTGAGCGTCATCTCGTCGTAGGTGAGGGTGGAAGCCAGAACGTCGTTGGTGCCGCCGGTTTCGATGACGCGGCCGCAGGCGTCGTACAGGTACCAGTAGGTGGTGCCGTTCCGGTCCGTCCATGACGTGATGCGCCCTTCCCTGTCGTAGGTGTAACGCAGCGCAAGTCCAGAGGAGTTGATCTCTCCGACGAGTTGTCCGCTCTCGTCGTACTCAAAGGCGATGAGTGTGGTGCCGGGGCTCTTCGCGTCCTCGGGGTCGAGGAGCCGCAGCCGGACGATCCGGTCGAGGGATTCGTGATGGTCGAGGGCGATGCGGTAGCCGCCCGAGTGGGCGACGGTGCGCGGCTGGTCGCTCAGTTTGTTGTCGTACTCGAGGGTGATGCGGTTGCCGTTGCGGTCGCGGATGTACTGCAGGGGGATGTCGAGGGCTGTCGCCTCGTCGTCGGGGGTCTGCCCGGGGACAGGTACCGGGCTGTGGAAGGCGTAGGTCAGTCCGGTTTCGGGGTCGCTGATGTGCAGGGCGCCGTCGTAGCCGGGGTCGAAGCGCAGGGTGAGGCGAGAGCCCGGGGTCTCGGGGCGTACCTGCTCGCCGGTCTCGGCGTCCGGCAGGGGGAAGCAGAGGCGGGAGCCGTCGGCGGCGAGGTAGACGACGCCCTCTTCGTCGATCTGCAGGCGCTGGTCGATCGTGGAGGCCCAGGACGGGCCGAACCAACCCCCGTACCGGTAGGAGGAGAGGTGGGTGCGCTCCAGCAACAGCGGGAGTACGCCGGGGAGTTCGGCGTCCCGTTGGGTGAGGGCCATGTCGCCGGTCGCGACGTCGATCGGGTCGCGTACGAACTTCTTGAGCGCGTTCTGGACCGAGGCCGGGAGCTTGTCCCAACCGGGCCGTGCCTTGAGGCGGTTGAGGGTGGAGCAGTTGAGCTTGAGGGCGCTGCGCAGCTTGGACAGGTGCTTGGGCTTGAGCTTGCCCAAGCCCTTGCCGAGGAGTTTGCCAAGAGCGCCGCCGCCGATGCCGAGGGCCGCGCCCATGGCGAGGGTTTCGGCGAGTTTCTCGGGGTCCTTGAACGTGGACGGGTCCTTCAGCAGCGCGTCCAGGGCGGCGAACTTCGCGCCCTCGCCCGCGAGTTTGCCCATCCGCGCGACCGACTTGATCGACTTCAGTGCCTTGAGTGCCCGGGTCAGCGCCCGGATCGTCTCCATCACCAGACGGATGGTGCGGCCAAGGGCCGTGCCGGCCTTCTCGATCCGGGCGATGATGGCCATCACCTTCGCGAAGCGGGCACCCGCGGCGAGGGTGCTGACCACGGTGGAGGCGCCGCCGGTCAGCACGCCGAGCGCCAGCCCGGCCATCTCGACCTCGATGATCTCCACCACGATCACGCCAAGTTCGGACAGCAGATGCTCTGCCTCGTTGGCGAACTTGTCCAGGCCGTCCGCACCGTCCCGCAGGCCGTCGGCCATCTTCGAGGCCTGCGCACGGGTCTTCTGCGCCCGCTTGAAGAACTCCCTGGCGGTCTTGCCCTCCCAGACCACGTCCGCGAGAGCCTTCTCGGCGTCCTTGGCCGCATCGTCGACCGCGTCCGCCAGCGCGCGCCACTTCTTCGCGATGTCGCGTACGCCGTCGGGATCCACCGCAGGATCGGAGATGCCCAAAAACTGCATCATGCTGGCCAGGTTGTCCCCGGCCATGTGATTGAACTTGTTGATCAGCTTCAGCGGATTGATGTCATCAACGTGATGCAGCGGATTCCAGTCGACCACGACGCGCGACCTCAGCCCTTCCGGCCCGAACCCTTGCCCTTGCCCTGCGCCGCCTCAAGCAACAGGTCCAGAGCATCGAAAGCATCCGACAGATCCGTCATCAGCGTGGCTTCGTCATGCCACTCGTCCACCAGCTGCTCCGCGAGCTTCGACAGGGTCTCCATACCGTCCCGCACATCGTCCGTCGCGCTCATCAGCGCACCGAGCGCACCGAGCGCCGACAGATCGTGCGTCTGGGACTTGAAAGCATGGAGCGGCTTGGACACATGATGGGGCGCTTTACGCAGCAACGGGGCGGCGTTCGCTATCGACGCCGATTCCTTGCCCAGGTCTCCCATGACCACTCCTGTCCCTCAGCTCGAACCGCTGCCACCCAGCTCACGGTGTTGCGCGTGCCAACCGAAAGACGCTAACCGAAGTGGCCGAGTGAACTCCATACGATCCGTGAGCTGTGCGTCACAGGTGCGGTGTTTGGGAGCATGAACGGCCGGGCCCGTGTGGGGCGGTAATCTCCACCCGCTGTGGGACAGCCACCCTGGCAGCTGAAACCCCCTGTCCGACGCGATAGTGACAACTTCCGCGACGGCGCAGGGGGCTTCGACAGTCATCCTTCCACCCCGCCCTCGCCCGTCGACTCCCCCAGCGGACCATCGGGCCTTCTCATACCCGAGAGTGCGAACTGCCCATGCACTGGAGGAGGTTTGAGTCTCGGCCCACGTTGCGGTGGTGGCCGCGACCCCAGGGTGGTCACCACCAGGGGTGACCACCCTCCAAAAGAAGGAACCTCGCCTCAGCGGTTGACCGCCTGGGCCTCCTCCACCTCCACCGGCTGGTTGTTGCCGTACTCGCCGTCGGGCAGGTCGCCGCCCGCGCCGCCGGTGCCCGTCCAGGTGATCTTCCAGGTCGCGGTGGCCTGGAGGTCGAAGGTGCCGTCGCCCGAGGACTTCAGGTAGGTGATGCCGCACGGCGGGGTGCGGTCCGCCTTGCCCTTGGCGTAGGGCTCGCCGATCGAACCGTCCTTGCCCACCGGGCAGTTGCCCGAGGCGGGGAGGACCTCGGCGTCCTCGGTGCCGGGCTTGAGGGTGAGGCCGGTCGGCTCGGCGGTGGTGGTGGCCTCCATGTGGAAGCCCGGGAAGTCCAGCGAGGCCGTGACGGACACCGGCTGGAAGTCCCCCTTGTCGAGCCAGGCCCAGGTCGGCAGATTCACCTTGGTCGCACCCGCGGGGGCGAGGGTGACCTTGGTGCCGGGGACCTTGATCTGGTTGTAGGCGAGGCCGGCGAGGATCTCGGGGTTGATGGCCTGCGGCTCGTCGGGCTGTTCGCCCTCGGGCACCCAGAACGGGTCCCGCTTGCACGCCCACTGCTCCGCGTACGAGGCGTCGGGATTCTGCACCGCGCCCCAGTACATGCCCTTGTCGCCGTCGTGGTACTCGTCCTTGGCGTAGCCCTGGTTCTCGTCCGAGATCTCGCCGGTGAACTCCCTGCCGTCCGGGTCGTGCACGGCGGCGAAGTAGATGTTCTGGCGCACCTTCCGGAATTCGCCGGACTTCCACTGCGGCGCGTACCAGCAGCCGGGCGGGTCCCAGTCGGCGCTCGAAGAGTTCAGCCCGCCCGAGCCGTTGCCTCCTGAGGTGCCGGAGCCGGTGAAGCGGACCTTCACCTGGGCGCCCAGGCTGTCGTTCTTCTTCGTACCGGTCGAGGAACCCTCGGTGAGGCCCTCGCCCGCGTATGCCTGCCCACCGGAAACCAGGGCCACCGAGCACACGGCGGCACCTATCAGAAGCCTGCGGAAAGTAGTCATGCCCTGCACTCCCGAGATGGATCCGTCACCTTGACGCCGGCTGCTCGCCACAGCCCCTTCTTGCCCTCGGAGGGGCTCATCGCGATTTCCCAGAAGGCGAAGTCCTCAGCGCTCGGCTTTGTACGGCGGACCTTCTCGGTCTTCACTTCCTTGCTGTAGTACTTGGAGCTGTCGCTGCAGAAATTGATGACGACGGACTTCGCGCTCTTTGTCGGAATGACCTTGGTACGGAAGTAGCGCTGCTCGCCCGAGATGGTGAGTCCCGCGTCCACTCGAGCCTTGATCTGCTCCTTGGCGTACTGCTGCGCCTGGCTCTGGAAATCGGAGTAGAACTTGTACGCGCTCTCGTCCGGATCCTGCTTGACGATGCCGTAGCGGATCGCGCGGATGAAGTTCTGAGCGTCGCCGAGCGCGGCCGCCTGCTGGGGGTCCGAGAGCTTCGGTTCCTCGAAATCGATCTGCACGTCCGAGGGAAGAGTGATCTTCGGCCGGTCGAACTTCGGCGCCTCGCCGCTCGCCGAAGGCGAAGCCGGCGCACTCGACTTCGTCTCGCCCCCCGCACCCTCGATCTTGTCCTCGTCCTTGCCCTTGTCGTCGCCCCCGCAGCCCGTGAGGAGGAGGGCGGCGGCGGCCGTGAGCGAGACGGCGGCGGGCAGCACACGAATGCGGTACACGGACAACTCCCGGTGGAGAACGAGACTTTGGCTGATCAGTAGACGCTAGCGAGCGGTGACGCGGTTCCGCCACCTTTGCCGAGGCGGGATTCCCTCACATCACGAATTCCGCGAACTCTCCTGAATCCACACAGGATTGGGACATATACCTGCGGGTCCGCCGCGGAGTTCGGCACCCACGCCGAAGGGCGGCCACCCCGCAAGGTGACCGCCCTTCGCGACCTCGGCGCACCGGATGTTCCCGGTGCCCCTCAGCTCACTGGTTGTACGGACCGTAGTCGTAGTCCTCCAGCGGGACCGCCTGGCCCGAACCCGTCCCGAAGGGCGAGTAGTCGATGTCGTCGTAGCCGACGGCCGAGTACATCGCGGCCTTGGCCTCCTCGGTGGGCTCGACCCGGATGTTGCGGTAGCGGGACAGGCCCGTACCGGCCGGGATGAGCTTACCGATGATGACGTTCTCCTTGAGGCCGATGAGGCTGTCGGACTTGGCGTTGATCGCCGCGTCCGTCAGGACCCTGGTCGTCTCCTGGAAGGAGGCGGCCGACAGCCAGGACTCCGTCGCCAGCGAGGCCTTGGTGATACCCATCAGCTGCGGACGGCCGGAGGCCGGGTGGCCGCCTTCCTGGACCACACGACGGTTCTCGGTCTCGAACTTGGAGCGCTCGACGAGCTCGCCCGGCAGGAGTTCCGCGTCGCCGGACTCGATGATCGTCACGCGGCGCAGCATCTGCCGGATGATGATCTCGATGTGCTTGTCGTGGATCGACACACCCTGCGAGTTGTAGACCTTCTGGACCTCGCCGACCAGGTGGACCTGGACGGCGCGCTGGCCGAGGATGCGGAGCACGTCGTGCGGGTTGGTGGCACCCACGGTGAGCTTCTGGCCCACCTCGACGTGGTCGCCCTCGCCCACCAGGAGACGGGCGCGCTTGGAGATCGGGAAGGCCGTCTCGTCGCTGCCGTCGTCCGGGGTGACGACGATCTTCTTGGTCTTCTCGGTCTCCTCGATGCGGACGCGGCCCGCGGACTCGGAGATCGGGGCGACACCCTTCGGCGTACGGGCTTCGAAGAGCTCGACGACTCGGGGCAGACCCTGGGTGATGTCGTCACCGGCCACACCACCGGTGTGGAAGGTACGCATCGTCAGCTGGGTGCCGGGCTCACCGATGGACTGGGCGGCGATGATGCCGACCGCCTCACCGATGTCGACCAGCTTGCCGGTGGCCAGCGAGCGGCCGTAGCACATGGCGCAGGTGCCGACGGCGGACTCGCAGGTCAGGATCGAGCGGGTCTTGACCGTCTCGATGCCCGCGGCGACCAGCTGGTCGATGAGGACGTCGCCCAGGTCGACGTTGGCCGGGGCCAGCACCTTCCCGTCCACGACGATGTCCTCGGCGAGCATCCGCGCGTACACGGAGGTCTCGACGTCCTCGGTCTTGCGCAGCACCCCGTCGGCGCCCCGCTCGGCGATCGCCAGCTTGAGGCCGCGGTCGGTGCCGCAGTCCTCCTCGCGGATGATCACGTCCTGGGAGACGTCGACCAGACGACGGGTCAGGTAACCCGAGTCGGCGGTACGCAGGGCGGTGTCGGCCAGACCCTTACGGGCACCGTGCGTCGAGATGAAGTACTCGAGGACGGAGAGGCCTTCACGGAAGGACGCCTTGATGGGACGCGGGATGGTCTCGTTCTTGGCGTTCGACACCAGACCACGCATACCGGCGATCTGACGCATCTGCATCATGTTTCCGCGCGCGCCCGAGTTCACCATCATGAAGATCGGGTTGGTGCGCGGGAAGTTGTCGTTCATGACCTCCGCGACCTCGTTGGTCGCCTTGGTCCACAGGGCGATGAGCTCCTGGGTGCGCTCGTCCTTGGTGATCAGACCGCGCTCGTACTGCTTCTGGACCTTCTCGTCCTGGGCCTCGTAGCCCTTGACGATCTCCTTCTTCGCCTCGGGCACGACGACGTCGGAGATGGCGACGGTGACGCCGGAGCGGGTCGCCCAGTAGAAGCCGGCCGCCTTCAGGTTGTCGAGCGTCGCCGCCACGATGACCTTCGGGTAGCGCTCGGCCAGGTCGTTGACGATCTGGGAGAGCTGCTTCTTGCCGACCTCGTAGTCGACGAAGGGGTAGTCCTCGGGCAGCAGCTCGTTGAAGAGCGCGCGGCCCAGGGTGGTCCGCAGCCGGAAGGTGTCGCCCTGCTGCCACTCGTCGGGACCGAAGTCCTCGCCCTCGGCGGGCGCCGGGGGCGTCCAGCCGCGCGGCGGGATGGTGCCCACCGGGAAGCGGACGTCGATCTTCGACTGGAGGGACAGCTCGCCGGCGTCGAAGGCCATGATGGCCTCGGCGACGGAGGCGAACGGGCGCTCCTCGCCCTTCAGCTCGCGCTCCGCACCGTCGGTGGTGAGGAAGAACAGTCCGAGCACCATGTCCTGGGTGGGCATGGTGACGGGACGGCCGTCGGCGGGCTTGAGGATGTTGTTCGAGGACAGCATCAGGATGCGGGCCTCGGCCTGCGCCTCCGCGGACAGCGGCAGGTGCACGGCCATCTGGTCGCCGTCGAAGTCCGCGTTGAAGGCGGTGCAGACGAGCGGGTGGATCTGGATGGCCTTGCCCTCGACCAGCTGCGGCTCGAAGGCCTGGATGCCGAGGCGGTGCAGGGTGGGCGCGCGGTTCAGCAGCACCGGGTGCTCGGCGATGACCTCTTCGAGCACGTCGTAGACGACCGTGCGGCCGCGCTCGACCATGCGCTTGGCGCTCTTGATGTTCTGCGCGTGGTTCAGGTCGACCAGGCGCTTCATCACGAACGGCTTGAAGAGCTCCAGGGCCATGGCCTTGGGCAGACCGCACTGGTGCAGCTTGAGCTGCGGGCCGACGACGATGACGGAACGCGCCGAGTAGTCGACCCGCTTGCCGAGCAGGTTCTGCCGGAAGCGGCCCTGCTTGCCCTTGAGCATGTCGGACAGCGACTTCAGCGGACGGTTGCCGGGGCCCGTGACCGGGCGGCCGCGGCGGCCGTTGTCGAAGAGGGCGTCGACCGCCTCCTGGAGCATCCGCTTCTCGTTGTTCACGATGATCTCGGGGGCACCGAGGTCGAGCAGGCGCTTCAGGCGATTGTTGCGGTTGATGACGCGGCGGTACAGGTCGTTCAGGTCGGAGGTCGCGAAGCGGCCACCGTCCAGCTGCACCATCGGACGCAGGTCCGGCGGGATGACCGGCACGCAGTCGAGCACCATGCCCTTGGGGCTGTTGGACGTCTGCAGGAAGGCGGAGACGACCTTGAGGCGCTTGAGCGCACGGGTCTTCTTCTGGCCCTTGCCGGTACGGATGATCTCGCGGAGGCGCTCGGCCTCCTCGTCGAGGTCGAAGGACTCCAGGCGCTTCTGCAGCGCCGCGGCACCCATCGAGCCGTCGAAGTAGGTGCCGAAGCGGTCGCGCAGCTCGCGGTAGAGCAGCTCGTCGCCCTCCAGGTCCTGGACCTTGAGGTTCTTGAAGCGGTTCCACACCTCGTCGAGACGGTCGATCTCGCGCTGCGCGCGGTCGCGCAGCTGCTTCATCTCGCGCTCGGCGCCCTCGCGCACCTTGCGGCGCACATCGGCCTTGGCGCCCTCGGCCTCCAGCTCGGCGAGGTCCGTCTCGAGCTTCTTGGCGCGGGTCTCCAGGTCGGAGTCGCGGCGCTGCTCGATCTGCTGGCGCTCCACGGAGACGTGCGCCTCCAGGGAGGGCAGGTCGCGGGTGCGGCGCTCCTCGTCGACGAACGTGATCATGTACGCCGCGAAGTAGATGACCTTCTCCAGGTCCTTCGGGGCGAGGTCGAGCAGGTACCCGAGGCGGGAGGGGACGCCCTTGAAGTACCAGATGTGGGTGACGGGGGCGGCGAGCTCGATGTGGCCCATCCGCTCACGGCGCACCTTGGCGCGGGTGACCTCGACGCCACAGCGCTCACAGATGATGCCCTTGAAGCGGACACGCTTGTACTTGCCGCAGTAGCACTCCCAGTCCCGGGTCGGACCGAAGATCTTCTCGCAGAAGAGTCCGTCCTTCTCGGGCTTGAGGGTGCGGTAGTTGATGGTCTCCGGCTTCTTGACCTCGCCGTGGGACCACTGTCGGATGTCGTCCGCGGTCGCCAGGCCGATCCGCAGCTCGTCGAAGAAGTTGACGTCGAGCACTTGTCGTCAATCCCTCTTTCGGGGGTTGTGCCCCTCCCCCGCCGCAGCGGGGGAAAGGGGGCGCTTCATCAATGGTCTGAGGGGTCCGGGGTTGACCGGGGCCGGCCGTAGCTACCTACGGCGGAGGCCCCGGTCAGACTCGTCAGACCTCTTCGACGCTGCTCGGCTCGCGCCGGGACAGGTCGATGC
Organism: Streptomyces physcomitrii; assembly: GCF_012273655.1. Taxonomy (GTDB): domain Bacteria; phylum Actinomycetota; class Actinomycetes; order Streptomycetales; family Streptomycetaceae; genus Streptomyces; species Streptomyces physcomitrii. The sequence goes on from NZ_JAAWWP010000002.1 coordinate 482,411, forward strand.
CGAGCTCCTCGGCGGCACGGAAGACGTCCTCGTCCGTGTCGCGCATCTCGATGGACATACCGTCACTGGAAAGCACCTCCACGTTGAGGCACAGGGACTGCATCTCCTTGATGAGCACCTTGAAGGACTCGGGGATGCCGGGCTCCGGGATGTTCTCGCCCTTGACGATGGCCTCGTAGACCTTCACGCGGCCGGTGACGTCGTCGGACTTGATGGTCAGCAGCTCCTGGAGGGCGTAGGCGGCGCCGTACGCCTCCAGCGCCCACACCTCCATCTCACCGAAGCGCTGGCCACCGAACTGGGCCTTACCACCCAGCGGCTGCTGGGTGATCATGGAGTACGGACCGGTCGAGCGGGCGTGCAGCTTGTCGTCGACCAGGTGGTGGAGCTTGAGGATGTACATGTACCCGATGGAGATCGGGTCCGGGAACGGCTCGCCGGAGCGGCCGTCGAACAGCCTCGCCTTGCCGGACGGCAGCACCATGCGGTCGCCGTCGCGGTTGGGGATGGTGTGCTCCAGGAGGCCCGCCAGCTCGTCCTCGCGGGCACCGTCGAAGACCGGGGTCGCGACGTTGGTGCGCGGGTCGACCTGGTCGGCCTCGATCGCCTGCAGGCGCTCGGCCCACTCCTCGCCGAGGCCGGAGACGTCCCAGCCCTGGCTGGCGAGCCAGCCGAGGTGGATCTCCAGGACCTGCCCCGGGTTCATCCGGGAGGGGACGCCCAGCGGGTTGAGGATGATGTCGACCGGGGTGCCGTCCTCCAGGAAGGGCATGTCCTCGATCGGCAGGATCTTGGAGATGACGCCCTTGTTGCCGTGGCGGCCGGCGAGCTTGTCACCGTCGGTGATCTTGCGCTTCTGCGCCACGTACACGCGCACCAGCTGGTTCACACCGGGGGGAAGCTCGTCGCCCTCCTCGCGGTCGAAGACGCGGACGCCGATGACCTTGCCGGTCTCGCCGTGCGGCACCTTCAGCGAGGTGTCACGGACCTCACGGGCCTTCTCACCGAAGATCGCGCGCAGCAGGCGCTCCTCGGGGGTCAGCTCGGTCTCGCCCTTGGGGGTCACCTTGCCGACGAGGATGTCGCCGGCGATGACCTCGGCGCCGATGCGGATGATGCCGCGCTCGTCGAGGTCGGCGAGGACCTCCTCGGAGACGTTCGGGATGTCCCGGGTGATCTCCTCGGGGCCCAGCTTGGTGTCCCGGGCGTCGACCTCGTGCTCCTCGATGTGGATCGAGGAGAGGACGTCGTCCTGCACGAGGCGCTGCGACAGGATGATCGCGTCCTCGTAGTTGTGGCCCTCCCAGGGCATGAACGCCACGAGCAGGTTCTTGCCGAGCGCCATCTCACCCTCTTGGGTGGCGGGCCCGTCGGCGAGGACCTGGCCCTCGATGACGCGGGCGCCCTCGTCCACGATCACCTTCTGGTTGACCGAGGTGCCCTGGTTGGAGCGGGAGAACTTGGCGATGCGGTACGTGGTGTAGGTGCCGTCGTCGTTGGCGACGGTGACGTAGTCCGCGGAGACCTCCTGGACCACACCCGCCTTCTCGGCCTTGATGACGTCACCGGCGTCGACGGCGCAGCGGTACTCCATGCCCGTACCGACGAGGGGGGCCTCGGCGGTGATCAGCGGCACGGCCTGGCGCATCATGTTGGCGCCCATGAGCGCGCGGTTGGCGTCGTCGTGCTCCAGGAAGGGGATCATGGCGGTCGCGACCGACACCATCTGGCGCGGCGAGACGTCCATGTAGTCGACGTCCTCGCCGGGGACGTAGTCGATCTCGCCGCCGCGGCGGCGCACCAGCACCCGGGACTCCTCGAAGTGGAGGTCCTCGGTGAGCGGAGCGTTCGCCTGGGCGATGACGAAGCGGTCCTCCTCGTCGGCGGTGAGGTAGTCGACCTCGTCGGTGACGATGCCCTCGGTGACGCGGCGGTACGGGGTCTCCACGAAGCCGAAGGCGTTGACCCGGCCGTAGGAGGCGAGGGAGCCGATCAGGCCGATGTTCGGGCCTTCCGGCGTCTCGATCGGACACATCCGGCCGTAGTGCGAGGGGTGCACGTCGCGGACCTCGAAGCCGGCCCGCTCACGGGAGAGGCCACCGGGGCCGAGCGCGGACAGACGGCGCTTGTGCGTCAGCCCGGACAGCGGGTTGTTCTGGTCCATGAACTGGGACAGCTGGCTGGTGCCGAAGAACTCCTTGATGGAGGCGACGACCGGCCGGATGTTGATCAGGGTCTGCGGCGTGATCGCCTCGACGTCCTGGGTGGTCATGCGCTCGCGCACGACGCGCTCCATACGGGCGAGACCCGTGCGGACCTGGTTCTGGATCAGCTCGCCGACGTTGCGCAGGCGGCGGTTGCCGAAGTGGTCGATGTCGTCGGTCTCGACCACGATCTGGGTGCCGCTGTCGCCGACCGTCTCGGTCTCGCCGGCGTGCAGCTTCACCAGGTACTTGATCGTCGCGATGATGTCCTCGACGGTCAGGATCCCGGCGTCCAGCGGGGCGTCGGCGCCGAGCTTCTTGTTGACCTTGTAGCGGCCGACCTTGGCCAGGTCGTAGCGCTTGGGGTTGAAGTAGAGGTTCTCCAGCAGGGTCTGCGCGGCCTCGCGGGTGGGCGGCTCGCCCGGGCGCAGCTTGCGGTAGATGTCGAGGAGCGCGTCGTCCTGGCCCTGGGTGTGGTCCTTCTCCAGGGTGGCGCGCATCGACTCGTACTCGCCGAACTCCTCGAGGATCTGCTCGGTGGTCCAGCCGAGCGCCTTGAGCAGGACGGTGACGGACTGCTTGCGCTTGCGGTCGACACGCACACCGACCATGTCGCGCTTGTCGATCTCCATCTCCAGCCAGGCACCCCGGGACGGGATGATCTTGGCGGTGAAGATGTCCTTGTCGGACGTCTTGTCGATGGAGGAGTCGAAGTAGACGCCCGGCGAACGCACCAGCTGGGAGACGACGACACGCTCGGTGCCGTTGATGACGAAGGTGCCCTTGTTCGTCATGAGCGGGAAGTCGCCCATGAAGACCGTCTGGGACTTGATCTCACCGGTCTCGTTGTTGGTGAACTCGGCGGTGACGAAGAGCGGGGCCGCGTACGTGAAGTCGCGCTCCTTGCACTCGTCGATGCTGTTCTTCGGTGGCTCGAAACGGTGGTCGCGGAAGGTCAGGGACATCGACCCGCTGAAGTCCTCGATCGGGGAGATCTCCTCGAAGATCTCCTCCAGACCGGACTTGGTGGGGACGTCCTGTCCGCTGTCCAGAGCCGCCTCGACACGAGCCTTCCACGCCTCGTTACCGAGCAGCCAGTCAAAGCTCTCGGTCTGCAGAGCAAGAAGGTTCGGAACCTCGAGGGGCTCCTTGATCTTTGCAAAAGAGATGCGCAGCGGGGCGGTGCTTGCGCCGTTGTTCGTATTCGCGGTCGAGGCAGTGCGCGAGGCGGCCAAGAGGGGGTCCTTCCGAGGGCTCGGACTCACTACGCGCGTACCGGCCCCACACCGGAAGCCAGTGACAAAACCTCAAGAAAACCCTGGTCAGGTCCGGTTTCGTCGGCTGTGCTCAAGTGCGGGCGTGCCCCTGGTGACGGGCAGGAGGCAGCTAACAGGCAGCGCAAAGGGTCAGTGTAGCCACTCGGCCCACTGATGTCCACTCCGGGTTTTCCGAGGCCTGTTCGAGCCTCATATCGACCCTCGTTGTTCTCGCCACTCGCAGCTCGCGGTCTTCCATACTCTCGACGCACATCGATACTGCCCTCTTCGCCAGCGATCCATGCCTCGGATCCGGATCGGTTCTGGCGACGCGTCCTGAGAATCGCGCGCCGCGTGCGGTTCGTCAAGAGCCCCCAGGCCGAACCACACGCCGCGATCCTCACTGCCGGGCCCCTCCACACTGCCGGGCCCTCCACGCGGACCCCGCCTCCCGGCGGAGCGCAACGAAGATCACCCTACTCGCCGGACCCCGCTGTGCAAGGGAGGTCCTCGCCCGGCCCCGTCAACGCCGAAGGGCGACCACCCGGATGGGTGATCGCCCTGAGCGCTCCGGCCGTTACAGCGGCACGCCGCCGGAGGCCGGAAAAGAGTCAGCGGACTCGCGAGGTCACTTGACCTCGACGGAGGCGCCGGCGCCCTTGAGGGCCTCAGCGGCCTTCTCCGCGGCGGCCTTGTCGACCTTCTCCACGACGGCCTTCGGGGTGCCGTCGACGAGGTCCTTGGCCTCCTTCAGACCCAGCGAGGTCAGCTCACGCACGACCTTGATGACCTGGATCTTCTTGTCGCCGGCGCCGGTGAGGATGACGTCGAACTCGTCCTGCTCGGCAGCGGCCTCGGCCGGGGCGGCACCGGTCGGGGCGACCGCGACGGCGGCCGGGGCGGCGGCGGTGACGTCGAACTTCTCCTCGAACGCCTTCACGAACTCGGCGAGCTCAAGGAGGGTGAGCTCCTCGAACTGGGCAAGCAGGTCTTCCTGGCTGAGCTTCGCCATGGTGGCGGTCCTTCCACTAATTCGGCTGGTGCCGGATGTACATGTCAGGCGGGCGTACGTCGGGCCCGCTGTCGGCCTCCCGCGGCCTAGGCGCACCTAGGCGAGGGCTGCCAATGTGCGAGCCGAATTACTCGGCACCGCCCTGCTCGGCCTTCTTGGCACGAAGCGCCTCCGCGGTGCGGACGAACTTCGAGGGAAGCGCCTGGAAGAGCGCGGCAGCCTGGGACTGCTTGCCCTTCATGGCGCCCGCCAGCTTGGCGAGCAGAACCTCGCGGGACTCGAGGTCCGCGAGCCTCTTGATCTCGTCGGCGGACAGCGGCTTGCCGTCCATGACGCCGCCCTTGACGACCAGGGCAGGGTTGTCCTTGGCGAAGTCGCGCAGACTCTTCGCCGACTCCACCGGGTCACCGGTGACGAAGGCGATCGCCGTGGAGCCCTTGAACAGGTCGTCCAGGGTGGAGATCCCGGCCTCGTTGGCCGCGATCTTGGAAAGCGTGTTCTTCGACACGCGGTACGTAGCGTTCTCACCGAGCGAACGGCGCAGCTCCTTGAGCTGCGCCACGGTGAGACCGGTGTACTCGGTCAGCACAGCGGCGTTGGAGCTGCGGAACTTGTCCGCCATCTCGGCAACCGCGGCAGCCTTGTCGGGCCTCGCCATGAGCCTCGGCCTCCTTCCGGGTGAACAGGACCGCGCGGACCCGAAGGAGGAGTGGAGCTAAAACGAAACGCCCCGGCGCAGGCGGCCAGGGCGTGAGCTCGACCGGAACCGGATTCGTGAACCGAATCGCGACCGGGAGCACTTCCAGGGTCACCTACGCAGGTCGCCGCAATTCAGCGGATCCTTCGGCCACCGCACCCTCAGTTGAGCGCGCGGCAACGACCAGCGGTCTTTGGCTTCCTCGGAAGAGTACGGGACCGGCTCACCGGCAGGCAAATCGCCTCCGGCCCGCCGGTGGGCGGGGCTCCGGCCGCCGCTCCCCCGCGGGGTCCCGGCGGCCGGTCGCCGCGCCTACTGCTGCTGCTTCATCAGCTCCTTGAAGTCCACGGTGTCGTCCGCCGGGGGCGCCTCGGCGGTGACATGGATCCCGTAGTCGCTGTAGAAGGCCGTGGTGGTGAGCCTGCCCTTGGCGGTGTCGCCGGCCTCGGTCTTCTTGACCATCAGGTCCTTGTCGTCGACCCAGATGTCGATGGTCTCGGTGGTGATGCCGGAGTCCCGCAGCTGCTTCTTGAGGTCCGCGAGCTGGTCCTTGTCGAGGTTCGAGCCGCGCTCGGCCAGCTCGGCGACCTCGACCTTGCCGCGGTAGTGCGTGGTCTTCTCGCCGCGCACCTCCTCCTCGCCGACCCGGCGTACGTCACCGGAGGCGAGCAGCAGCTTCACGGACTGGTTGGGCGTGGAGTTCTGCAGCTGGTCCTTCATGTACGCCCCGCTGGAGCCCGCCAGCTCCTCCAGGTCCTCGTAGCCGTAGCGGATCCAGTGCTTGCCGCCCGCCTGCCGCGCGAAGGGCTCGCCCATCTTCGCGTAGTACTCGTCGGGCAGATAGCGGGCGTCGATGCTGGAGGAGCCGGCCTGCTCCATCTGCTGGGCCATCTGACCGCCGGTGTACGTGATGTTCATCGCCCCGGTGGTGCCGTCCGCCCAGGACAGCTCGCCCTTGGTCTCCATCGACAGGACCTCGCCCATCGAGAAGGTGGACTCGACCTTGGCGGAGTCGGCGGCCTCGGTGGACTCGTCCACGGTGCGCAGCGCGGTCAGGGCCGAGGCGGAGTTCCCCTCGGAGCCGTTGTCCGCGGGCCTGTCCGCCGCCTTCTCGTCCTTCGTGCCGTCCCCGTCGGAGGAGCCGCAGGCGGCCACCGACGTGAGGGCCGCGGCGGCCGCCACGGACAGAGCGAGCCGACGCAGATGTCTGGTCTTCATTTCCCACCCCTGTGAGTCTTCTGTGAACCGCACGCTAGTGCAGGGAGCCGAGACCGGTCCCGGGAACGAGACGACCCCGCAACTCCGGGCGGTTGCGGGGCCGTCGGCGGTTCAGCCGAGGAGGGTCACTCCTCGGCCAGGGCCGCCATCTCCTCGGCGAAGTCGAAGACCTCGGCGGCGGGCGGCGCCTTCACCTCGACGGGCTTGTTGAAGTCGAGGAAGGTCAGCGTCATGTCCATCGGACCCTCCTCGGCCTTGCCGCGCATCCGGAACTGCTTGGTGCGGTCCTCGCCGTCGATCCACACGTCCATGTCGAGCGCGCCGATGCCGAGCTCCTCGTACTGCTCGAGGCTCTTCTCGCGCTGCTCGCGCCGCTTGCCGTCCGCGCCGGCGAGCGAGGCCCGCAGCTCGTCCAGGGAGACGGTGCCCCGGTAGTGGCGGGTGCGGGTGCCCTCGACGGTCTCGGTGCCGACCAGCTTCACGTTCTTCGAGCCGGTCAGGAAGGTGGACTCGGCGGCCGGGTTCTTCTGGGCCTGCGAGCTGAGGCCGCCGCCGCGCGGGCCCTTGGCGCCGCCGAGCTCCTTGCCGCCGAACTTCATCCAGGACTTGCCGTCCATCTCGGGCTGCGGCTCCCCGGTACCGATGTAGAGGACCCCGTCGACCAGGCGGATCTCGGCCTCCCCCGCGTCCGCGCCGCCGGTGACGGTGGACTTGAGGCTCATCGCGAGCGGTTCGACGCTCATCCCGGCCTCGGCCTCGACCTTGCCCTGGCCGGGGACGGTGCCCTTGGCCCGGTAGTGGAAGGAGGTCAGCTTCTCGCTGCGCTCGGCGGCCTTGCGCACCGCCGCCGCGGGCCGCATCGCGGGCGTCTGCTCGGCCCCCCGCTCGCCGCCCCCGGTCTCGTCCCCGCCCTCCGAGGACGACGAACACGCCGCCGCCCCGCACACCAGCGCGGCCGCCACCAGGGCGACCCCCGCCTTCTTCCGTACCGCACGCATGGCTGATGCCACGTCCCCACCCCTGACACACATGACCGGAAACAGACGGCCCGCACGGTGCGGCGGCCCGTCTGCCTCAGGTGAACGAAGGATTCGAAGAAACCGCAAAGAAACATCAAAGCAGCACTTCAGAGCGGGACATTACCCGAACCGAACCCGTCAGTGCGCACATGTTTCTCACAACTCGGTTGCACCAGGGCCATATTCGCGGGCGCCCTGCCCCGTCCCGCCCACCCCGAACACGCCAACGGGCCCCGCACCTGGAGCAGGTACGGGGCCCATGGTCACAGCGCGCGCGAGGCGGCTGCCGGTGAGCGGAGGGCTCAGACGGCGGCCGGGTCCTCCTCGGTGAGGAGGTTGCGGGTGCGGTTCGGGTCGAGCGGGATGCCCGGGCCCATGGTGGTGGTGAGGGCGGCCTTCTTGATGTAGCGGCCCTTGGCGGCGGACGGCTTCAGACGGAGGACTTCCTCCAGGGCCGCGCCGTAGTTCTCCACCAGCTTGTCGTCGTCGAAGGACGCCTTGCCGATGATGAAGTGCAGGTTCGCGTGCTTGTCGACACGGAACTCGATCTTGCCGCCCTTGATGTCGTTCACGGCCTTGGTGACGTCGGGCGTCACGGTGCCGGTCTTCGGGTTCGGCATCAGACCACGCGGACCGAGCACGCGGCCGAGGCGGCCGACCTTGCCCATGAGGTCCGGGGTGGCGACGACGGCGTCGAAGTCCAGGCGCCCCTTGGAGACCTCGTCGATCAGCTCGTCGGCGCCGACGATGTCGGCGCCCGCGGCACGCGCGGCCTCGGCACGGTCACCGGTCGCGAAGACCAGGACCCGGGCGGTCTTACCGGTGCCGTGCGGGAGGTTCACGGTGCCGCGGACCATCTGGTCGGCCTTGCGCGGGTCGACGCCCAGACGGAAGGCCACCTCGACGGTGGGGTCGAACTTGGTCGCGGAGGTCTCCTTGGCGAGACGGACGGCCTCGAGCGGGGCGTAGAGCTTGTCCCGGTCGATCTTCGCGTCCGCAGCGCGGAGAGTCTTGCTGCGCTTCACTTCTGCTCCTGAGGTTGTGCACCGGACCGAGTGCCCGATCCGGCGGGAGATGGAGTTGTGGTGCGGGCCGCGCCCGGCCCTGCCACAGGTGGTACGGGGTGAACTCAGCCCTCGCATCTGTCGCGAGGTCCTCGTCCTCGCTCGCTCCGCGGACGGCTACGCTTCGCCGGCCACTGCGCGAGCTGCGTTCCTCAGCCCTCGACGGTGACGCCCATGGAACGGGCCGTACCGGCGATGATCTTCGACGCGGCGTCGAGGTCGTTGGCGTTGAGGTCGGGCATCTTGGTGGTGGCGATCTCGCGGACCTGCGCCTCGGTGATCTTGGCGACCTTGGTCTTGTGCGGCTCGCCGGAGCCCTTCTCCACGCCCGCGGCCTTGAGGATCATCTTCGCGGCCGGCGGGGTCTTGGTGATGAAGGTGAAGGAGCGGTCCTCGTAGACCGTGATCTCCACCGGAATGACCCAGCCGCGCTGCGACTCGGTCGCGGCGTTGTAGGCCTTGCAGAACTCCATGATGTTGACGCCGTGCTGACCCAGCGCGGGGCCGACCGGCGGGGCCGGGTTCGCGGCGCCGGCCTGGATCTGGAGCTTGATCAGCCCCGTGACCTTCTTCTTCTTGGGAGGCATTGCTCTCTCCGGGTCCTTAGTGAGAGTGAGACTGCCTTCAGCCGGTCATCCGGATGGAGGCATACCGCCCCACGATAGCGGGTACCGCCTCAGGTCCCCAAAACGAGCAGGCCGGACCGCCCCGAAGGACCGTCCGGCCTGCGCCGTCATGGCTGGTGAGCGCCCTCTCAGCAGCGCTTGGAGGTGGCTGCCTGCCCGGCCAGCGGCTCACCCGGGGCCCGCAGGCTAGCCACCGCGGCCGTGCACTGGCCCGCGGTCTTCGCCGGGTCGGACCAGATCTCCTGGAGGTTGGTGTCCGCCCAGGCGCGGCTGCCGTGGAACTTGTCGTCGCTGTAGCTGTACACCGCGGCGCTCACGTCGTAGTCCTTCACCTTGTCCCGGAAGGACTGCCAGACCCAGACGTAGCTGTAGTTCTGCTTGCAGTCGGGCGAGTAGAACTGCTTGACCGAGGCGGCGTGCTGCCCGCCCCGGTCGATGTACGCGGTGGTGCCGATCTGGTACGCGTCGTCACAGACCCCGGCCGCCTTGGCGCGGGCGCTCAGCGGGTTGCCCGCGGCCGAGGGCGCGGTGGACTTCGCGCTGCGCTGCTTGTCGGGCGCGGGCGCCGGACCGCTGCCCGCGAAGGCGGACGAGGCCGGTACGAGGACGGCGGCGCAGGCGATCGCGGCGAGGACGGTCTTACGAGCACGCATGGGATTTCCCCCTAGCTCTGCGGGTGACTGGTCCACCGGAACACATGGCACGGCAAAGGGACATCAATCCCCGTAAACCCCTGCATGTCCCAACAGAGGCCGCCGTTCACGCGTTTCGGTCACCTGGTTGGACGGCCGTGGCCCGCGGATGGTTGTGCCCCACCTCACAGCTCACCCGAAAGAGCCCCCGACCGAACGGAGATCCGCTGGTCGAGGGCTCTTGGGGAAGAAAGAAATACGGTCAGTTCTTCTGGATCTGGTCGAAGCTCAGCTCGACCGGGGTCTCGCGGCCGAAGATCTCCACGAGGCCCTTGACCTTCTTCGAGTCCGGGTTGATCTCGTTGATCGTGGCCTGGAGGGTGGCGAAGGGGCCGTCGGTGACGGTGACCGAGTCGCCGACCTCGAAGTCCAGGACCTGGACCTCGACCTTGCGCTGCGGCGCCGGCTTGCCCTCGGCCTCGGCCGCCTCGCGGGCCGCCTTCTCCTCGGCCTCGGGGGCGAGCATCTTGACGATCTCGTCCAGGGTCAGCGGGTACGGGTCGTAGGCGTTGCCCACGAAGCCGGTGACGCCGGGGGTGTTGCGGACGACGCCCCAGGACTCGTTGGTCAGGTCCATACGGACGAGCACATAGCCGGGGAGCTTGTTCTGGCGGATCGTCTTGCGCTCGCCGTTCTTGATCTGGGCGACCTCTTCCTGCGGCACCTCGGCCTGGAAGATGAAGTCCTCGACGTTGAGCGAGACGGCGCGCTGCTCCAGGTTGGTCTTCACGCGGTTCTCGTAACCGGCGTAGGTGTGGATGACGTACCACTCGCCGGGCAGCAGGCGGAGCTCGTCGCGCAGGGCGGCGACCGGGTCGACCGGCTCGGCCTCCTCGGCGGCGGCCTCGGCCAGCTCCTCCTCGGCGGCGCCCTCCTCGACCTCGGCGGCGTCCGCGGCGGCTGCCTCCTCGGCGGCCTCGTCCGCCACGGCCTCTTCGGCGGCGGGCTCGTCCTCGGGGCTCTCGGCGACCGCTTCGGCCTCGTCCTCGACGTGCAGGGCAGCCTTCTCGGCGGCCTCACCGGCAGCGGCGTCGGCAGCCTCGGCCTGGTCCTGGTCCGCGGCCTCGACGATGGCTCGCTCGTCCTCAGCGGACTCGAAGCTCTCGCCCGGGGACTGGGCGGCGTCGTTCAGGTTCGGGTCAGACACTGTGGCTGCTTCTTCCTGGATACAGAGGGGTGGAACGCGCGAAAGGGACGCCGGGCACGGCGTCCTTCGCTCTCGCCTCGGCTGACTCAGCCGAAGACGTACTTCGCGACCTTGTCAAGGCCATAGTCAATCACGGTCACCAGACCGATCATGATGACGACGAAGATGATCACCACAGTGGTGTACGTCGTCAGCTGGTTCCGAGACGGCCAGACGACCTTGCGGAGCTCCGCGACGATCTGGCGGTAGAACAAGGCGAGGCGCTTCAGCGGGCCCTTCTTGCCACGCTTGCCGCCCTTGCGCGACTTCTTCGAGTCGTCCGCCTCATCCGGGGTGTCAGGCTTGTCGATGGAGCCCACGGCGTCCGTCACTCGTCCTCACCTGATTCCCGGGTCGTGGCCGTGCCGCGCCCGGTGGAGCCGCACGGCTGTGCTGTACGTACCTGCGCACACATCCTGGCGGAGTGTGTAGCAGGGCCGGAGGGACTTGAACCCCCAACCGCTGGTTTTGGAGACCAGTGCTCTACCAATTGAGCTACGACCCTTTGATTTCCCCCAACCTACCGCATCGATCCCCCCGTACAGACTCCGCTGAGACTGCGGTGGATCATCGGCGGCTGAAGGCCAACGAGGAGTGAGTGTACGTGTTCCGGGGGCGGACGTCGAACAGAAAGGGGCCGTCCAAGCGGCGACCGCGGATGTTCGGTGGGTGAAACGAGCGTGCCGGGGAGGTTTCGCGTCTGGAAGCATGTGCGCCATGAGTGCTGCAACCTCACCCACCGAGCGCAGGGTCTCCGCCCGCGTCGGTGCGATCTCCGAGTCCGCCACCCTTGCCGTCGACGCGAAGGCCAAGGCCCTGAAGGCCGCCGGCCGCCCGGTCATCGGCTTCGGCGCGGGGGAGCCCGACTTCTCCACGCCGGACTACGTCGTCGAAGCCGCCGTCGAAGCCTGCAAGAACCCGAAGTACCACCGCTACACACCGGCCGGGGGGCTGCCGGAGCTGAAGGCAGCCATCGCCGCGAAGACGCTCCGCGACTCCGGCTACGAGGTCGACGCCTCCCAGGTGCTGGTCACCAACGGCGGCAAGCAGGCGATCTACGAGGCCTTCGCCGCGATCCTCGACCCGGGCGACGAGGTCATCGTCCCCGCGCCGTACTGGACCACCTACCCCGAGTCGATCCGCCTCGCGGGCGGCGTCCCGGTCGAGGTGGTCGCGGACGAGACCACCGGCTACCGCGTCTCCGTGGAGCAGCTGGAGGCCGCGCGCACCGAGCGCACCAAGGTCGTGCTCTTCGTCTCCCCCTCGAACCCGACGGGCGCCATCTACCCGGAGGCCGAGGTCGAGGCCGTCGGCCGCTGGGCCGTCGAGCACGGGCTGTGGGTGCTGACCGACGAGATCTACGAGCACCTCGTCTACGGCGAGGCGAAGTTCACCTCGCTGCCGGCGATCCTGCCGGAGCTGCGCGACAAGTGCATCGTCGTCAACGGCGTCGCCAAGACCTATGCGATGACCGGCTGGCGGGTGGGCTGGATCATCGGCCCGAAGGACGTCGTCAAGGCCGCGACCAACCTCCAGTCGCACGCCACCTCCAATGTCTCCAACGTCGCCCAGGCCGCCGGCCTCGCCGCGGTCTCCGGCGACCTGGACGCGGTCGCGAAGATGCGCGAGGCCTTCGACCGGCGCCGCCGCAAGATCGTGGCGATGCTCGGCGAGATCGACGGCGTGGTCTGCCCGGAGCCCGAGGGCGCCTTCTACGTGTACCCCTCGGTCAAGGGCCTGCTCGGCAAGGAGATCCGCGGCAGGCGCCCGCAGTCCTCGGTGGAGCTGGCCGCGCTGATCCTGGACGAGGTCGAGGTCGCCGTGGTGCCGGGCGAGGCCTTCGGCACCCCCGGGTACCTGCGGCTCTCGTACGCGCTCGGTGACGAGGACCTGGTCGAGGGCGTCTCCCGGATCCAGAAGCTGCTCGGCGAGGCCAAGGACTGACCTCCGCCCCGTGCGCGCGCGGGCCGTCTCCCCCCGGGGAGGCGGCCCGCGGTCGTATACGGAGGAAGAACGGACGAAAGGACGGATGGAGAAGGGGGACCCGCGCCGGGTACGTCCGTGCGGTCGGTCACCCGAAAGAGGATGCGGCTACCGGCGCGGCGGCGGCGTACGGCAAGATCTCCGGATGGAGCGTGCCCGAGACCTCAGCGACCCCTCAGCCCGTACGGCGGCCGGCCGTGACCTCAGCGAGCTGCCCAAGGCCCATCTGCATCTGCACTTCACCGGGTCGATGCGCCACACCACGCTGCTGGAACTGGCCGACAAGTACGGAGTCCACCTGCCCGACGCGCTGCGCTCCGGGGAGCCGCCGAAGCTGCGGGCGACCGACGAGCGCGGCTGGTTCCGCTTCCAGCGGCTGTACGACGCGGCCCGCTCCTGCCTGCGCGAGCCCGAGGACATCCGGCGCCTGGTGCGCGAGGCGGCCGAGGAGGATCTGAAGGACGGCTCCGGCTGGCTGGAGATCCAGGTCGACCCGACCTCGTACGCGCCCCGGCTCGGCGGGCTCATCCCGGCCCTGGAGGTCATCCTCGACGCGGTGGACTCGGCGTCCGAGGAGACCGGCCTCGGCATCCGCGTCCTGGTGGCCGCGAACCGGATGAAGCACCCGCTGGACGCCCGCACCCTGGCCCGGCTCGCGGTCCGCTACGCCGACCGCGGGGTGATCGGCTTCGGCCTCTCCAACGACGAACGGCGCGGATTCGCCCGGGACTTCGACCGCGCCTTCGCCATCGCCCGGGAGGGCGGGCTGCTCTCGGCCCCGCACGGCGGCGAGCTGACCGGGCCCGCCTCGGTGCGGGACTGCCTGGACGACCTGCACGCGGGCCGCATCGGCCACGGGGTACGCGCGGCGGAGGACCCCCGGCTCCTGAAGCGGCTCGCCGACCGGCAGATCACCTGCGAGGTCTGCCCCGCCTCCAATGTCGCGCTCGGCGTCTACGAGAAGCCCGAGGACGTACCGCTGCGCACCCTCTTCGAGGCCGGGGTCCCGCTCGCGCTCGGCGCCGACGACCCGCTGCTCTTCGGCTCCCGCCTCGCCGCCCAGTACGAGATCGCCCGGCACCACCACGGCTTCGACGACGCCGAACTCGCCGAGCTGGCACGGCAGTCGATCCGCGGCTCACTGGCGCCCGAGGAGCGGCAGCGGTCGATGCTCGCCGGGGTGGACGCCTGGCTCACGGGCTGAGCGGGGGCGGGGGCCGGTCGATCCGTCCGCCGGTCCGCTCGGTCGGCCAGTCCGCTCGGTCGGCCCGGCCCGTCGGCCCGGCCCGGCGGCCGGTCGGCGGTCGGGCCATCCGCCGGGCGGTCGCGGCCTCGGGCCGGTCCCGCCGCACCCCTCGGACAGGCCGCCGCGCCCCTCGGACCGGGCCCCGCCCTCAGAGCTCGACGCCCACCGTCACCGGCTCGTTGACCAGGGTGATACCGAAGGCCTCGCGTACGCCCGTGACCACCTCGCGGGCGAGCGCGAGCAGGTCCTCGGTGGTGGCCGCGCCCCGGTTGGTCAGGGCGAGGGTGTGCTTGCCGGAGATCCGGGCGGGGCCGCTGCCGTATCCCTTGGTGAAGCCCGCCTTGTCGATCAGCCAGGCGGCCGAGGTCTTGGTGCGGCCCTCGCCCGCCGGGTACGCGGGCGGCTCGGTGTCCGCGCCGAGGCGGTCGGCGACCCGGCGGCGGAAGGCGGCGAAGCCCGCCTCGTCCAGGATCGGGTTGGTGAAGAAGGAGCCCGCGGACCAGGTGTCGTGGTCGTCCGGGTCGAGCACCATGCCCTTGCCCGCGCGCAGCCGCAGCACCGTCTCGCGCACCTGCTCCAGCGGCGCCCGCTCCCCCGCCGCGACCCCGAGGGCGCGCGCCGTCTCCGCGTACCGGATCGGCGCGGAGAGCCCGCCCTCGTCGGCGAGCGCGAAGCGGACCCGGAGCACCACATGCCGGTCGGGCTCGGCCTTGAAGCGGCTGTGCCGGTACGAGAAGGCGCACTCGGCACCGGAGAGGGTGACGGTCCGGTGCTCCCTGCGGTCGTAGGCGAGCACCTCGGTGAGGACGGAGGAGACCTCCTGGCCGTAGGCGCCGACGTTCTGGATCGGGGTGGCGCCCGCGGAGCCCGGGATGCCGGCCAGGCACTCGATCCCGGCGAGCCCGGCGGCGGTGCTGCGGGCCACGGCCTCGGTCCACACCTCGCCCGCGGCGAGTTCGAGCGCCGTGCCGTCGAGGGCGAAGCCGGTGGTGGCGATCCGCAGCGCGGTGCCCTCGAAGCCCTTGTCGCCGATGACCAGATTGCTGCCGCCGCCGATGAGGAGCAGCGGGGTGCCCTCGGCGTCGGCGCGCTGGACGGTCTCGACGACCTCGGCGTCGGTGGTGGCGGTGACCAGGCGGGTCGCGGGTCCGCCGAGCCGGAAGGTGGTCAGCGGGGCGAGCGGGGCGTCGTGGAGTTCCTGCACGGCACAAGGGTACGGTCCGCGGCCCGGCGCGCGGGCCGCGGACCGCAGGGCCGCGAGTGGTGCGGGCCGCCCGGGACGGAGCGGCGCCCGGTGTGCTCAGGCCAGCCGGACCACCGCGCGGGCCATGCCGAGGACCTTCTTGCCCGCGGACATCGCGGTCAGGTCGACCCGTACGGTGTTGTCCGCCAGCTTGGCCGCGACCTTGCCGCTGACCTCGATGACGGCGCCCTCACCGTCGTCGGGGACGATGACCGGCTTGGTGAAGCGGACGCCGTACTCCAGGACCGCGCCCGGGTCGCCGACCCAGTCGGTGACGACGCGGATCGCCTCGGCCATGGTGAACATGCCGTGCGCGATGACGTCGGGGAGGCCGACCTCGCGGGCGAAGCGTTCGTTCCAGTGGATCGGGTTGAAGTCGCCGGAGGCGCCCGCGTAGCGCACCAGGGTGGCGCGGGTGACCGGGAAGGTCTGCGCGGGCAGTTCGGTGCCGGTCTCGACGTCCGCGTACGCGATCTTCGTTGCGGTGCTCATGTGCTCAGCCCTCCTCGGCCGCGCGGGAGACGAGCTTGGTCCAGGCGGTGACCACGAGCTCGCCGGAGGCGTCGCGGACCTCGCCGCGGACGTCGACGATGTCGTTGCCCGCCAGGGACTTGACCGCCTCGATGGTGGAGACGACGGAGAGCAGGTCGCCTGCCCGCACCGGGCGCGCGTAGGCGAACTTCTGGTCGCCGTGCACCACCCGGTCGTAGTCGAGGCCGAGCGCCGGGTCGGTGAGGACCCGGTGGGCCGCGTCGTAGGTGATCGCGAAGACGAAGGTGGGCGGGGCGATCACATCGGCGTGCCCGAGCGCCCGCGCCGCCTCCCGGTCGGTGTAGGCCGGGTTGGGGTCGCCCACGGCCACCGCGAACTCGCGGATCTTCTCGCGGCCGACCTCGTAGGGGGCGGTGGGCGGATACGTCCGGCCGACGAAGGACTGGTCGAGCGCCATCGGCTCGGCACCTCCTGGGGTTGCGGGCGGGCCGGGGCGCGGTGGGAGCGCGCTCCGGAGGGCGTCCGGGGCGTGCCCGAACGACGTGAGGCCGCCCCCCGAATCGGGGACGGCCTCACGTACGAGCCTGTTCTTATCGCGTTTCGCGGTGCGCGGTGTGCGCGTTGCAACGCGGGCAGTGCTTCTTCATCTCCATGCGGTCCGGGTTGTTACGCCGGTTCTTCTTGGTGATGTAGTTCCGCTCCTTGCACTCCACGCAGGCCAGCGTGATCTTCGGGCGGACGTCGGTGGCAGCCACGTGAGTGCTCCTAGGACGAACGGATTGACTGAATTAACGCAAGTGAGGGTAGCCGATCGAAGGACCGACCCCACAATCGGCTACCGAAAGTAGCGGTGACCGGACTTGAACCGGTGACACAGCGATTATGAGCCGCTTGCTCTACCGACTGAGCTACACCGCTGCGATGCAGTGCGAACCCTCACCGGAGGCGAGGATTCTCGTGCATCAGAGCCCCAAAACGGAATCGAACCGTTGACCTTCTCCTTACCATGGAGACGCTCTGCCGACTGAGCTATTGGGGCGAGCGAGGAAGACATTACACGGTCGCCGCCCGTTCGCCCAAATCCGTTTCGGGGCGGTCGGCCGCGTCCCGGCCCCCTGGTTTCCCGGCCGCCCCGCCGGTCACCGCCGCCCCCGAGCAGCGCGCCCCCGGCGGGCACTTCGCCCCTGCGGCACCTCCCGGAAAGGCCCCCGCGGCGCTCGTGTCGCGCACCCTCCCGAAGCCTCCTGACCGGCACCGGCGAGGCTCCCCCGGGCCCGCGCACCACGCCGGTACGACTATTGCGCTCCTCCCTGGCCCCGGAGAGCCCTCGGCCTAGGCTCGGCTCACGCTGAGTGATCTTGCAGCCGCCGGCGCCCGGCCTCCGCCGCGGGCTCCCGCCACCCTCCGCCACCGCCCCACGAGCCCTGGAGCGCGATGCCCGACAGCCAGCCGCAGCAGCCCCACTCCCCCGGGCCGCGCCCCGGCGACGGAACGGGACCGGCCGACGCCTCCTCGCTCGTGCTCAGCGGCGCCCGGCTGACCGACGGCCGGACCGTGGACGTACGGCTGAGCGGCGGCCGGATCGAGGCCGTCGGCACGGCGGGCAGCCTCGGCGGCCACGCCTCCAAGGTCGACCTCGGCGGCTTCCTGCTGCTCCCGGCCCCCGCGGAACCGCACGCCCACGCCGACACCGCCCTGACCGCCGAGCCCGAGGAACCCCCCTCCTCCGCGCGCACCGACATCCAGCGCCGGGCGACCGAGGCGGCCCTGCTCCAACTCGGCCACGGCGCGACCGGCGTCCGCGCCCATGTCCGGATCGGCGGGGTACGCGGGCTCGGCGGCCTGGAGGCGGTGCTCCAGGCCCGGCGCTCGCTGCACGGGCTCGCCGAACTGACCACCGTGGCCCTGCCCCCGGTGCTCACCGGGCGCGCGGGCGCGGACGGACGGGCAATGCTGCGGGACGCGCTGGGCATGGGCGCCTCGGTGGTGGGCGGCTGCCCGGACCTGGACCCGGATCCGGCCGGGCACGCGGAGACCGTCCTCACCCTCGCCGCCGAGCACGGCCGCCCCGCCGATCTGCACACCGACGGCGCGGACCCGGCCCGGCTCGCCCGGCTCGCCGCGATGGCGGGCGGACTGCGGGACGCGGTCAGCCTCGGCCCCTGCGGCGGACTCGCCCGCCTGCCCCACGAGGCGGCGGGCCGCGCCGCGGACCAGCTCGCCGCCGCCGGGGTCGGCGTGGTCTGCCTCCCGCAGGGCGGCTGCGGCACGGCGGGCCTGCGCGAGGTGGCGCCGGTGCGGCTGCTGCGGGCCGCGGGCGTACGCCTGGCCGCGGGCAGCGGGGCACTGCGGGACGCCGCCAACCCGGTGGGCCGCGGCGACCCGCTGGAGGCCGCCTACCTCCTCGCCTCCCGGTACGGGCTGCCGCCGGGGCCCGCCTACGACAGCGTCTCGGCCACCGCCCGCGAACTGCTCGGCCTGCCCGAGGTACGCGTCGAGGCGGGCTTCCCCGCCGAACTCCTCGCCGTCCGCGGCAGCCGCCTGGCCGGGGTGCTCTCCCTGGCCTACAGCCGGGTCGTCATCCACCGCGGCCGGATCGTGGCCCGCACCAGCGCCGTACGCGAATACTGCGACTCCGCGGTGGCGGTGGCCCCGGAACTGCCCCGTCAGTCCTCCCGCGCGCAGGGCCCCGGACCGGGCAGGCGCGGGGGCGAGGGGCCGCCCGAGCGGGGTGCGGGGGCGGAGGAGGAGGGCTGAGGAGGCGCCGGGGCGCCGGGGCGGGGAGGGCTGAGGGCGGTCGGCGGGGCGGGGGACTCCGGGCGGGCGATGGCCCTGGCCGGGCGGCGCGGGCAGGCGCGGGGAGGCGTGGCCGGCCGGTGCGGACCGGCCAGTGCGGACCGGCCGGTGCGGAGAGGTCCCGGCCGACCGGCGGGGCGGGGCCCCGGCCGACAGGTACGGAGAGGCCCCGGCCGACCGGACGGCGAAGCGGAGGTCCACGGCGTACGGTCGGGGGCATGCGCATTGTCATCGCCGGAGGTCATGGTCAGATCGCGTTGCGGCTGGAGCGTCTGCTCGCCGCGCGCGGTGACGAGGCTGCGGGGCTCATCCGCAAGCCCGAGCAGGCGGACGATCTGCGGGAAGCGGGCGCCGAACCGGTCGTCTGCGACCTGGAGTCGGCCACGCTCGACGAGGTCGCCGCCCATCTGCGGGGCGCGGACGCCGCCGTCTTCGCCGCGGGCGCGGGCCCCGGCAGCGGGGCGTCCCGCAAGGACACCGTGGACCGCGCCGCGGCGGTCCTCTTCGCCGACGCGGCGGTACGGGCCGGGGTCCGGCGCCACCTCGTCGTCTCCGCGATGCGGGCGGATCCCGGGCACCAGGGCGAGGAGATCTTCGACGTCTACCTGCGGGCGAAGGGCGAGGCCGACGCCTATGTCCAGGCCCAGCCCGACCTCGACTGGACCATCCTGCGGCCCGGCCTGCTCACCGACGACGCCGGCACCGGCCAGGTCACCCTGGCCGCCTCCACCGGCCGCGGCCCGATCCCCCGCGACGACGTCGCCGCCGTCCTCGCCGAACTCCTCGCCACCCCCGCGACGGCGGGCCTGACCCTCGAACTCATCACCGGCGCGGACTCGGTGAGCGGGGCGGTACGGTCCGCGGCGGAGACGGGCGGGGAGGGCTGAGCCGCTTGGGCTGAGCCCGATCGGTCTGCCCGGCAAGGGAGTTGGGGGCGGTGACCGGTTGGCTTGGCGGGCAAGTCAGGCCGGTCGGCCGACTGGTCCGGCGGGATGGATTGGCCAGTTGGCCAGTTGGCGCGTGAACACGGCGGTGGCCGGAACGGATGAGACGTTCCGGCCACCGCGCGTCTGTACGCGCCCGCCCCCGCGCCGCCGAGACCGGCGGGTGCCCGGTCGGCAGGCGCAGCGAGAGAGACGCGAACTCGCGCCCTAGCTCAGGGACTTGAGCGAAACCGCGTCGTACGGCTTCAGGTCGCCGAACCGGTCGCCGAGGACCTTCGCCGCCCACTCCGGGTCCTGGAGCAGTGCGCGGCCGACGGCGACCATGTCGAACTCCTCCCGCTCCAGGCGGTCCAGGAGGTCGTCGATGCCCTTGACCGAGGAGCCCTCGCCCTGGAAGGCACCGATGAAGTCCCCGTCGAGCCCGACCGAGCCGACGGTGATCGTGGGCTTGCCGGTCAACTTCTTCGTCCAGCCCGCCAGGTTGAGGTCCGAACCGTCGAACTCCGGGATCCAGTAACGGCGAGTGGAGGCGTGGAAGGCGTCGACGCCCGCGGCGGCCAGCGGGGCGAGGATCGCCTCCAGCTCCTCGGGGCTCTCGGCGAGCCGCGCCTCGTAGGCCTCCTGCTTCCACTGCGAGTAGCGGAAGATCACCGGGAACTCGGGCGAGACCTTCTCGCGGACCGCCGCCGCGATCTCGGCCGCGAAACTCGCCCGGGCCACCGGGTCGCCGCCGTAGCTGTCGGTACGGCGGTTGGTGTGCTCCCACAGGAACTGGTCGAGCAAGTAGCCGTGGGCGCCGTGCAGTTCGACCCCGTCGAAGCCGATGCGCTCGGCGTCGGCGGCGGCCTGGGCGAAGGCGCCGATGACCTCGTCCAGGTCGCTGCGGGTCATCGCCCGGCCGGTGCCCTCGGTGCCGTCGATCCGCAGCCCGGAGGGGCCGACGGCGGGCGCCTCGGCGAAGGGCGGCTCGCCCTGCTTGCGGACCATGCCGATGTGCCACAGCTGCGGCACGATCGTGCCGCCCGCCGCGTGCACCTCGTCGGCGACCTTCGCCCAGCCCGCCAGCTGCTCCTCCCCGTGGAAACGCGGCACCCGGTCGCTCTGCCCCGCCGACTCATGGCCGACGTACGTCCCCTCGGTGACGATCAGCCCGACACCCGCGGCGGCACGGCGCCCGTAGTACGAGCGCACGTCCTCCCCGGGCACTCCGCCGGGCGAGAACATGCGCGTCATCGGCGCCATCGCGATGCGGTTCGGGACGGTCAGGCCGTTGAGCGCGAGGGGCCGGGACAGGATCTCGGCCGCGCGGGAGGCGGAGGGCGCAGTGGTCACGGGTTGCTCCTCGAAGTACCGGAAGGGGGCGCGCAGTACCAGTCGGTATGTGCATACGCATTGAAGTCTCTCCCGCCTCCAACGGCCTCCGGGCCCAGGACATTCCGCTTGACGGAGAAGCAAGGCTATGACCCAGAACACGTCCGGGGAGTCGGGGGTGGGGGCTGGTTCCGGGGTGAGGGCTCTGGGCTGGGGGCGAGCGGTGATGCAGCGGTGCGGGCGCGGGGCGCGAAGCCGGTTGCGGTGACGGGGCGGGTCGGTGGGGGCGTGAGGTGGGGGCGCGGGGGCCCGAAACCGGTGGCCGTGGCGGTTGCGGTTGCGGTTGCGGTTGCGGTTGCGGTGTGACGCGCGGCGCCGGTCGGCGCGTTGCCTCGGGGCGGACGGGCCGGCCGGGCAAGATCCCGCTTCGTGACGAAAACCACCTTCCTGCGCAGGGCCCGCACCGCCCTCTGCGCCTGCGGCCTCCTCGGCGCCGCCCTTTCCGGCCCCCTGGCGCCCGCCTCCCTCGCCGCCGACCAGAACGAACCCCGCTGCCTCGGCCTCCCCGACGGCGACTACACCAACCCCAACAACAGCCGCTCCTTCTTCTCCTGCCATCAGGAGCGGTACGTGCGCGTGCTGCCCTGCGCCCGGGACGCCCAGGACAAGCCGCTGCACTTCACCGACCGCCCGGGCCCCACCGCCGAGGGCCCGGCCCACTGCGCCCCGCGCGAGAAGGCACCGGCCGACCTCACCCCCTCCCTCACCGCGGGCCAGGCCAGGACCAGCACGCTCTACCCGTACGTGGTGCAGGGACTCAACGCCACGGTCACCCGCGAGGACGGCTCGGCCCTCTTCGGCGCCAAGATCACCTTCACCGCCGCGGACGGCACCCACCTGTGCAGCGCCTACGCCGACAAGGACGGCCGCGCTCTCTGCGACAGCGAGCCGGTCTCGGTCAACGCCGACACCCTGCGCCTCGGTTACACCGCCACCTTCACCGGCAGCGGCGACGGCATCTGGAACCCGGCACAGTCCCAGGGCGGCATCACGGTGGCCTGAGCGCCTGCGGAAGCATCCCGCTCAGACGGTCGGGCGGTGGGGCGGTGGCGCGGTCAGAACAGGGCGAGCTGGCCCGGCAGTTCGGGCAGCACGAAGCCCGCGAGCCCCGGCTGTATCTCCTTCTCCAGCGGGGCCCGCAGCAAAGAGCCCGGACACGAGACCAGCTCACCGCCCTCCCGCGGACCGGCTGGATCATGACGGGCGAAGCGCCCCGCGACGACAGCGATCTCGCGGCGGCACTCGGGACAGTTCCTGCGACGCGACGACATCCCCCCAGTGTGCCGCCACCCACTGACAATCCACCGGCCCACGGCCGCCCAGGGCTCCGGGACGTCCCCGCGGAGGAACAGCAAAATGGCTTCCGGCCTGCCGCAACAGCAGGCCGGAAGCCATTTACCTTCATGTGGCAGCGCCAGGATTCGAACCTGGAAAGGCTGAACCGGCAGATTTGCAGCGGGCTCCACCCAACAGGGCTGACCTCCGCTTCTCCTTCTGGCCCCCATCACCGGGGGACCCATGGGGGAACAAGGTAGGCGGCTTGAGGCTCCGCGCAAACCGCTTGCTTGACGACCTCTTCGTCCCAAAGCAATCTTGGTGGCTAGCGGACCAGGGATGAACGGAACGCTGACCTGCGCCGACGGTCCCTGAACGTGCGTGGACGTGCGCCGCCGTACGCGGTCGTTGTCACGCAGTTAGACACGCAGCCGCCGGGAGGTCCCGCACTCACAGGCCAGCAGGTTGGCTCGCGCCGGCCGGTAGTGCCACACGTCAACCGGAGAGGTACTCCATCACCGCTGCCGTTGCGATGTTCATCATTTGACGTGACCTCACGGTACCGACGTATTTGGCTTCCTGAAGATCAGTCTCGGACGCTGCCAGGATTTTCCCCACAGTGTCGAACCCAAGTTCTTTGAGTTTTTTCCGGGCGAAAGCAGTCATATCCAACTGGTCGACAGTTCGATCAAGTTGCGACTTTATGAACTCTTGCCGTACCTCATCCATCTTTTCAACGTCGAGTTTCGCAATGCTCTCATAAGCCTCGTGGTTGGCTCCAAATTCAACAAAGCGCTTGATTGAAATGGAAGAACCCCTCAGCCAATTCGCAGCGGACACGGGGTCAGCTTCCGGCCCGACTCGCGTTCCGATATTCAACATGTATCGAGCACCGGTGAGGCCGCGTGTTGCGACCACCCCGGTTCCGGCTTCGTGAAGAATTCCGCTGTAGCAGAGTAGACGTAGAGCCTCTTTCACGGCTGCGGGTGCGTCACGATGGATCCACAAGAATACGCGCTTGTCGGGATCTCCCGTCTGCCGTTGCTTCTTGCGCAGCAGGGGAATGACTTCTTGCTGAAGGAATTCGCGTCCCCAATCGATCACCGCACGGTGGCCAACATAGCGGTCGCCCAAGGATGAGTGCTCACTCCAAATCGCGTCCCGGTAGTACTCCTTCAGGACACGCTGAGCGTTATTCGAGTTCAGGGGTGAAGCGTCAGATACGGTTCTCAGTAGATTTCGCGGATTTCCGCTTGAGGCGAAAGCCACCGCATCAAATACTGCCCCATAGCGATTAATCGTAGGTTCCAGGTCAGGAGCCTGTCGGATTACAATCTCACGCATGGAGGTGAGGTAGCCGGGATCGAGAATATCGCGACTAACGTTGATCAATTCCGCGTCGTGGCTCATTTGGAATGAGTCGCCGAAGTAAGTGACGCCGGGGTAAACCGCAGCTTTCACCGAAAGGTATGGGCTGCGCAGGTCACGCATTACCGTGAAGAACTGCCGCTGTTGCGCAGGGATGAACACATGTGCCGCTTCATCGATGAGTAGTACGATCCTACTCGCGCCTGCCTGGTCGCACAGGTCTTCCACGGCATCCTTAATCATCTCCGGGTCAATCCCGGAGTCTGCCTCTACTGGCGCCGAGTCGTTCTTCCAAGCGTCTTCCAGGCTCTTATAGAGGGTCTCAAGCCTTGAAGCAATAGCGTCATCATCTGCGTCACTGGAGAGCGTTGCGAATACGCTACTCTTACTCTGCAGAACTCCCTTCTTGCGTGCTTCGCGAATGATCCTATTGCAGATCTTGGCAAGCATCCAATGCTTAAATCGCTCTGGGTCGGACGTCTGGAGAAGTCCAGTCGTATTGAATGTGACGTACACGGCAAGCGTCTTGGAGTTAGAGAAGTCCTCGTTCATCTCCTTCTGGGCTACCTTCAGCAAGAAAGATTTGCCGACACCACGCGCACCTTGTAGTACGACGGTCTTCTTGCTCTTCAGTGCATCGATCGTCTGGCGATCAAACTCGGTTTCGACAAAGTACTTGTCGACGTCCTCCAGGGTTAGGTCTTCCGTTCGGAAGTGCAGTTCGTTCTTGCTCACGAGCGTGTCTCCTCCAGCGGAAGTCCCAGTAGTTTTCTAACGGATACTAGGTGAGAGAAGTGATCCTCAAGGGAACCTTCGGTGATCCCTTTCAGGGATTGGGGGAGGTCCTTGTAGTACCTGACCATCAGACAATGGATTGTCGCACTGAGGGCAGAATCAGCGACCGAGAGCCATTCCTTCGTGATGTCTTCCCGGTAAGAGATTTCGGTGGGGAGCATCTGAGAAGTTGAGACGTTGCCGTGGATGTACTCTGAGCATCGCCGGTACGCCTGTTTGAGATTATCAAGCATCTCATCTTGCTCGTCTATCGCTTCCGGGCAAAACTCATCCAGGAACGGAGTGGAGTATAGTCCACTCTCGGTTGAGGTAATTGCCTTCCAGCTTATGTCGAGCTTTCCGCTTACCCACTGGCGGCGTTTAAATTCGTGCGAGCTTAGGTACGCTGCACCCGCCGTCACTTCAAGGAATGATCTTAGCGTGGAGAAAGCCTGGCGATAGAGTCCGCTCATCGCGGAATAGAAGGCCAGTCCGAAGTCGCGATGAGCCGATTGAAACTGTTGCGCCTCTGGTTTTGATTCCAGGACTCCGAGCCAAGCGGCAAGATCCGCCTCAAGGTGCAAGACCTGATTTATTTCGCGTTCATTGGATCCCGTTGCTTGCTCGATATGACCCATGCAGGACTTGTGTAGCTTGAGCATTATTTTTTCAACGCTCGAAGCATTTTCGGCGCCTCGCTGCGACATAGTCTTAATGTAGCACTGCGATCACAGCCTGTCGTCGACTAATTGAAGTCGTAGAGCAAGCTGCACGCGAAGTGAGGGGAGGCCGGCCGTCGCAGAGACGTCTCCCTGGCGTTGCGCGGCCGTGGGATCCTTGGCATCGAGCGATGGAGCGATGCGGAGAGGAGCGGAAGTACCGGAGGCGAGTCCGCGCGGAACTTACCTGGTCATCGCAGAGGCACTGCGAACCGAGATCGAAGAGGAGTCGGTACCAGGAGTTGGCTGGCGGCAGATCAGCGAAGGGAGCGGTCATCGACCGCTGGTCGATCGGATGCTCGAAGTGGTCGCAGACGACGGCCTTCAAGTGGGCGATCGCTTCCCGTCTGGAGCTGCGCTGTGCGAACGGTTCGAGATGTCACGTACGGCAGTGCGGCGAGCGCTCACGCAGTTGGAAGGGCGCGGGGTGCTGGAAGCCCAGCATGGAAAGGGCAGGATCGTAAGGGCGTTGCCAGAAGCCCGATTGGACGAGGACATGAACCTACGCGTCGCCGTTCCGCTGAGGGACCACGCGGAGAAGGACTCTCGTGTGGCCCCGGTCCCGCCCGAGTTCGTCCGCCTGTTGCGATGGCATCTGGTGCGTTACGGCTCAGCGCCGGACGGCCGGTTGTTCCGCACCAGCCGGGGTGGTGTGACCCAAGACACCGGATACGGCGAAGTCTGGGCTGCGGCACGGGCTGAGGTGCTCACAGCCGAAGAGGCTGCCTCGCCACTTGCCTGGCGCCCGTACGACCTGCGAGCGGCGGGGGTCTCCTTCTGGGCTATAGCGGAGTGGACCCGATGGAAGTGGCTCGAAGAGCTGGCCGCTCGGTTGCCGTCCTGCTCCGCGTCTACGCGAAGGTGCTCGCACGGGCGGCGGAGCGCGCGAACCAACAGATCGAGGTCGGTCTCCGCGAATGGGATCGTCCCGGGCTCTCCGCCGGGGGGGCGTCTGGGGGACACGCACTGATCAGTTCCGGGACTCACCGGGGAAAGAGTGAGACAAGCCAGGCAATTTGGCTGCTCGCGGAGGCTGTTGTGCGATGACGAAGAAACCCCCTCCGTCCTGCGTTCTCGCAGTTCGGAGGGGGTTTCCCTCAGCGTGGCGGCGCCAGGATTCGAACCTGGGAAGGCTGAGCCGGCAGATTTACAGTCTGCTCCCTTTGGCCGCTCGGGCACACCGCCGGGTTTGCCGCCTGGAGTACCGCGCCTTCGGCGCTGCTCCGTGGCAACGACGTAAACGATACCTGATCCCCAGGGGTGCTTCGCCACCCGGTTGATCAGTGCGCGCGGGACCCGGCGGCGTACGGAATGGGGGGCCGGGTCGTCGGACCCGCTCCTCTAGGCTTTGCGGATGCGGCGCAGCTCGATGGCCGCCCCGACACACGCTAAGGAGCCACAGGACATGGCCGACTCCAGTTTCGACATCGTCTCGAAGGTCGAGCGGCAGGAGGTCGACAACGCCCTCAACCAGGCCGCCAAGGAGATCTCGCAGCGCTACGACTTCAAGAACGTGGGCGCCTCGATCGCCTGGTCCGGCGAGAAGATC
Organism: Streptomyces physcomitrii; assembly: GCF_012273655.1. Lineage (GTDB taxonomy): Bacteria > Actinomycetota > Actinomycetes > Streptomycetales > Streptomycetaceae > Streptomyces > Streptomyces physcomitrii. Next base: position 509,145 of record NZ_JAAWWP010000002.1, read on the forward strand.
CTCATGGAGGCCAACTCCGAGGACCGGGTCAACGCCATCCTCGACGTCTTCCAGTCCAAGCTGGTCAAGCGCGGTATCTCGCTGAAGGCGCTGGACGCGGGCGAGCCGCAGCTGTCCGGCAAGGAGTACAAGATCTTCGCCTCCATCGAGGAGGGCATCTCCCAGGACAACGCGAAGAAGGTCGCGAAGATCATCCGTGACGAGGGCCCCAAGGGCGTCAAGGCGCAGGTACAGGGCGAGGAACTGCGGGTCAGCTCGAAGAGCCGGGACGATCTCCAGACCATCATCTCGCTCCTGAAGGGCAAGGACTTCGACTTCGCCCTCCAGTTCGTGAACTACCGCTGAGCCGGGCCCGTACAGGCCCGCCAGCGGGTTGCAGTAGACAGCGGGCGGCAGGGTCAGAGAGCTAGAGGGCTAAGAGGAGTACGAGGGCTGGTCGCCGGGGAGGTCCGGGGCCGGCCCTCGTCGCTGTGGCTGGCGGCTGGCGGGTTGAGCTTCGAGTCGGGTGGAAGGTCTACCGTCGGGCGTATGAGCACCTTGCGGATATCCCAGCTCGCGGAGCGGACCGGCTTTCCCGCGAGCACGCTGCGGTTCTACGAGGGTGCGGGGCTGCTCAGCCCCGGCCGTACGGCGGCGGGGTACCGCGTCTACGGCGAGGAGTCCGTCGAGCGGCTGGGGTTCATCCGCGCTGCCAAGAACCTGGGGCTTCCGCTGGAGGAGATCGCGGAGGTGCTCGGGGTGCGGGCCTCGGGCACCTGCGCGGAGGTGCGGACGGAGCTGCGGCCCCGGATCGCCGCACGGCTGGTCGGTTCCCGGGAGCAGGTAGCTGAACTCGGCCTGCTCGTCGCCGACTTGGAGCGGACTCTCGACCACCTGGACGCCCTCCCGGACAGCGGCGAGCCCTGCACCTCCGACTGCTGCCCCGGCCACCCGTCACCGGTCGAGGCAGAGGCCGAGGGCGGGGAGGGGGACGGGGGCGACAGGGAGGCCGCCTCCTGCGGGTGCGGGGGCGAGGCGGGTGGCGCCGATCAGGCCGAGCGGTGGCGTGAGGCGCCTGTGGCCTGTGCGCTGACCGGTGCGGCGCGTGAGGAGCGGGCGGAGCGCTGGCGCGAGGCCGTACGAGGCGCCGTCCGGCTGCCGCTCGCCGAGGGACTGCGGCTCACGCTGCCGGCGGCTCGTACGGCGGAGCTGGCCGCGCTGGCGGCCGAGGAGCAGCGGTGCTGCCCGTTCTTCGACTTCCGTCTGCACCTGGACGGACCGGAGTTGCACGTCGAGGTCCGTGCGCCGCAGGAGGGCACCGAGGTCCTTGAGGAGCTCTTCGGTCCCGGGACCTGACCCGGCCGCTGTTCCTAGCCCCTGCCCCTCCCCTTGCTCCTGACGCTCCGGACCGGCTTCTCTCCGGGCCGGAAGCTCAGCGCCGGGAGTGGCCGAACAGGATGCGGTACGCGACGAGCAGGACGAGGGCGCCGCCGATCGCGGCTGCCCAGGTGGAGCCGTCGTAGAAGTCCTTGTTGATCGGGTGGTCGAGGAGGCGGGCGGAGAGCCAGCCGCCGAGGAAGGCGCCCGCGATGCCTATGACGGTGGTCCCGAGGAAGCCGCCGGGGTCCTTGCCGGGCAGGAGGACCTTGGCGATCGCACCGGCCAGCAGCCCCAGAATGATCCAGCCGAGGATACCCATGGCCTGTTCCCACCTTTCCCTTGTGCCCGGCAGCCGCGGCGCGGTCGCTCGGACTTCTTCCGCGTCTGCCCTCGGAGCGTGAATTGATTCGCCGGAGAACGCGGACGTCCGCGACCTCATGCAGGAGGACGCGCCGCACCGCCGGGCCGGTTGCGATATGCGGTTGCGCCCCCGCTTCGTACGGGTCAACGTCATCAGCTGACACCCGGCGCGGCGCGGAGAAGCCGGGGAAGAACGGGACCGGAGAAGAGCGGGAGAGGGCGGAGACGATGAGTACGCGGGCGCATCACCTCGTCGACCAGGAACTCGTCGAGGCGGCGGCGCACCTCGCTCGCACGCGGTGCCGGGGTGACAACCACACGATGGCGGCGGCGGGCCGGAACCGGGACGGCCGGATCGTCACCGCGGTGAACGCCTACCACTTCACCGGCGGGCCCTGCGCCGAGCTGGTGCTCATCGGGGCGGCGGCCGCGCAGGGGGCGTACGAGCTGGAGACGATCGTCGCCGTGGGCGACCGCGACCGCGGGGTGGTGCCCCCGTGCGGACGGTGCCGTCAGGTGCTGCTCGACTACTTCCCGGGGCTCACGGTCATCGTCGGGAAGGGCGAGGACGCGGGCGCGGGCACGAACGCGGGCACGGGCACGGGCACGAGGGAAGGCCTTCGGGCCGTGCCCGTCGCCGAGCTGCTGCCCGAGAGCTATGTCTGGGCCGACCACCAGCTCGACCCCGGGTGATCCGCGGCGACGAACCCTCGGACGCCCTTCAGTAGCGCGCGGTGAAGGGGCGGTCGGTGCTGACGATGTCGCGGCCGAGGGGCATGAGGGCGACCGGTATGAGCTTGAAGTTGGCGATGCCGAGCGGGATGCCGATGATCGTCAGGCACTGGACGAGTCCGGTGCTGATGTGCGCGAGGGCGATCCACCAGCCCGCGAGGACGACCCAGAGGATGTTGCCGACCAGGGAGGGTGCTCCCGCGTCCGGGCGCACGACGGTCGTCCGGCCGAAGGGCCAGAGCGCGTAGCCGGCGATACGGAAACTGGCCACGCCGAAGGGGATGCCGATGATCGTGATGCAGAGGATCAGGCCCGCGGCGAGGTAGGCGAGGAAGAGCCAGAAGCCGCTCAGGACCAGCCAGATGATGTTCAGAATTGTCTTCACTGCTGACGACCTGCCATCTGTTCGAGCCGAGCGATGCGTTCCGCCATCGGCGGGTGGGTGGAGAACATCTTCGCCATGCCCTGACCTGGCCGGAAGGGGTTCGCGATCATCATGTGGCTCGCGGTCTCCACCCGGGGCTCGGGGGCGAGAGGCAGCTGTTTGGTGCCTGCTTCCAGCTTGCGCAATGCGCTCGCGAGCGCCAGTGGATCACCGGTGAGCTGGGCGCCGGAGGCATCGGCCTCGTACTCGCGGGAACGGCTGATCGCGAGCTGGATCACCGAGGCGGCGAGGGGGCCCAGCAGCATGATCAGGAGCATGCCGAAGATGCCCGGGCCCTCGTCGTTGTCCGAGCGGCCGAAGGGGATCAGCCAGGCGAAGTTCACCAGGAACATGATCACCGAGGCCAGCGCGCCCGCGACCGAGGAGATCAGGATGTCCCGGTTGTAGACATGGCTCAGCTCGTGGCCGATGACCCCGCGCAGCTCGCGCTCGTCGAGGATCCGCAGGATGCCCTCCGTGCAGCAGACCGCGGCGTTGCGCGGATTGCGGCCGGTGGCGAAGGCGTTCGGGGCCTCGGTCGGGGAGATGTAGAGGCGGGGCATCGGCTGGCGGGCCTGGGTGGAGAGCTCGCGCACCATGCGGTAGAGCGCGGGCGCCTCGAACTCGCTGACCGGCCGCGCGCGCATCGCCCGCAGCGCCATCTTGTCGCTGTTCCAGTACGCGTACGCGTTGGTGCCGAGCGCGACGACGAGCGCGATGATGAGTCCCGTACGCCCGAAGAAGCTGCCGAGCAGAAGGATCAGCGCCGACAGTCCCCCGAGGAGTACGGCGGTTTTCAGCCCGTTGTGCCTGCGGTGCACGGAACGCCCTCCTGATGTCTCTCGCCGGTGAACCCGCTGCCGACCGGATCCTGGCCTTCCCCGTCCAGTGGACCCTCCCGTACTGGTCAACGCCAGGCGGGCGGCAGTGGTTCCCTGGCGTCCGGCGGTCTGCGCACGTGGAGCGGTGGGCTGGGCGGGTGAGGCGGGTGGGGGCGGGGAGGGTGTGGGGTGGGGCGCGGGCGGGCGAGTGTGGCCGGGGCGATGGCCGATGCCCGATGGCTGACGGACGGTGGCCGATGGCCAGTGACTGATTGCTGGTGACTGGTGGCCGGTGGCTAGTGGCCGGTGATCGAGAGGGAGGGGCTGGCCCGGATGCGCTGACCTGGGATGCGCTGACGAAGATGCGCTGACGGAATTGGACTGACAGATAACAGATGACGGATGGCAGATATCGATATCTGTCATCCGTCATCTGTTACCCGCTACTTGTCAGCCGGCCGACCAGCACCGCCAGCCACCGCTCCCCCGGGCCCCCCGGCCCCGCGGCCCCGCGGCCCTCAGCCCCTCCCCAGCGCTCCGCCCCCAGCCACTCAGCCCTCAGCGTTCCGCCCTCAACCGCACAGCCCTCAACCCTCAGCCCCCGAACAACCCCATATCCGCGAACCGCAACACCATCTGCGGCGCCCCCGAAAGCACCACCCCCACCACGGCCGTCAGGCCCACCGCCACCTTCAGCGGCACAGGAGCCGGAAGCACCGCCACCCCGCCCGCCGATCCTCCGACCGCGACACCGGTACCGGCACCCCCGCCACTCCCCGCAGCAGCGGCCCCCGCCCCGGCAGCCCCCGTACCCGCGCCTGCCACACCCTCTGCACCCTCCGCACCCTCGATGCCCTCCGCACCCTCCGCCGAGCGGAACAGCAGCGCAGTCCACCGGAGGTAGTACACGAGGGCGATGACGACGTTGGCGGCCATCACCACCGCGAGCCAGCCGAGGCCCGCGTCGACGGCCGTGGCGAAGACGGTGACCTTGGCGAACAGGCCGATGATGCCCGGCGGCAGCCCGGCGAGGCACAGCAGGAAGAAGGCGAACACCAGGGCGGTGACCGGGCGCGCGGCGTACAGCGCCCGGAAGTCGGCGATCCGGGCCAGCGGCTTCGTACGGGCGAGGAGGGCCGCGACGGCGAAGGCGCCGAGGTTCACCACCGCGTACATCAGGGCGTAGGCGAGGGTGGAGCCGATGGTGCGGGGGCCGTCGTCGGTGTACGCGGCGGCGGCGAGCGGGACGAGCAGGTAGCCGGCCTGGCCGATCGAGGACCAGGCGAGCAGCCGGACGGCGCTGAAGGCGCGGTCGGCGCCCTGGCGCAGGGCCGCGACATTGCCGACGGTCATGGTCAGGGCGGCGAGCACGGCGAGCGCGGGGCCCCAGATGTCCTTCCCGTACGAGGGGAAGGCGAGGACGGTCACCAGGATCAGCCCGGAGAAGCCGACCGCCTTGCCGACCACCGAGAGGTAGGCGGCGACGGGCAGGGGCGCGCCGACGTAGGTGTCGGGCACCCAGAAGTGGAAGGGCGCGGCGGCCGTCTTGAAGGCGAAGCCGACCAGGGTGAGGACGACGCCGGTCTCGACGAGGGTCTGGAGCTGCCCGTCGACATGGGTGACCTCCTCGGCGATCTCGGTGAGGAAGAGGCTGCCGGTGGCGGCGTAGACGAAGCTGACGCCGAGCAGGGTGACCGCGGTGGCGGTGACCGAGGAGAGGAAGAACTTGAGGGCGGCCTCGGCGCTGCGGGCCTCGCCGCGCCGCAGGCCGACGAGGGCGAAGGCGGGCAGCGAGGCGACCTCCAGGGCGACCACCAGGGTGGCGAGGTCGCGGGAGGCGGGCAGCAGGGCGGCCCCGGCGGCGGAGCACAGGAGCAGGAACCAGAACTCGCCCGCGGGCAGCGGCTGGGCGGCCGCCGCCGCGTCCCCGCGCGCGGACCTTTCTCCCGCCGTGGCCGGGTCTCCGGTGACGGCTCCGTCTCGGGTGGCGGCCGGGTCTCGGGTGGCGGCCGGTGCTCCGGCGGCACCCGGACCGGCCGGGTTCTTCGAGTCGCGGATCGCGGTCATGGAGAGCAGCGCGGTGAGCAGCGCGCCGCCGAGGACCAGGAGCTGCACCACCAGGGTGAAGCGGTCGGCGGTGTAGCTGCACACCTCCGCCTTGCCCTGGAGGCAGAAGGCCTCGCGGTCCCCGTCCAGGAGCGGCAGCAGGGACAGCAGGGCGAGGGCGAGACCGGCGACCGAGAGCCGGCCGAGCAGCGCCTTGCGGGCGGGCGGCAGGAACAGGTCGGCGAGGAGGACGCCGAGCGCCACCAGGGCGGTGACGGTGGGCGGCGCGACGGCGAGCCAGTCGATCGACTGGACCGCCGACTGGGCCTGGGGCAGGTACTCGGCGGACGCGGCGAGTTGGGCGGTCATGACGCGCCTCCGGCGAGCAGCTTGTGGACCGCCGGGTCGGTGAGGCCGAGCAGCACGGCGGGCCACAGTCCGGCGAGGACGGTGAGGAGGACGAGCGGGGTCCAGGCGGCGAACTCGTAGCCCTGGACGTCCGCGAACTCCGGCGCCTTCTCGGGCACCGCGCCCATGCAGACGCGGCGGACCACGAGCAGCAGATACGCGGCGGTGAGCAGGGTGCCGAAGGCGGCGAGGGCGGTGAAGGTGAGGAAGGCACCGCGGTGCAGGCCGGCGGCGGGGTCGAAGGCGCCGAACATGGCCAGCATCTCGCCCCAGAACCCGGCGAGTCCGGGCAGGCCGAGCGAGGCGACCGCGCCGAAGGCGAGGAGTCCGCCGAAGCGGGGGGCGCGGCCGTAGAGGGCGGCGCCGGTCTCCTTGGCGAGGGCGTCGAGGTCGGTGCTGCCGGTGCGGTCCTTCAGGGCGCCGACCAGGAAGAAGAGGAGGCCGGTGATGAGGCCGTGGGCGATGTTGGCGAAGAGCGCGCCGTTGACCCCGGTCGGCGTCATGGAGGCGATGCCGAGGAGGACGAAGCCCATGTGGCCGACGGAGGAGTAGGCGATGAGCCGCTTCAGGTCGCCGCCCGCGCCCTCCCTGACCAGGGCGAGGCAGGCCAGCGAGCCGTAGAGGACGCCGACCACGGCGAAGGCGGCGAGGTAGGGCGCGAAGGTGCGGGCGCCGTCCGGGACGATCGGCAGCAGGACGCGGACGAAGCCGTACGTGCCCATCTTGAGCAGGACGCCCGCGAGGAGCACGGAGCCGACCGTGGGGGCGGCGGTGTGGGCGTCCGGCAGCCAGGTGTGCAGCGGCCACATCGGGGTCTTCACGGCGAGGCCGATGCCGATCGCCAGAGCGGCGGTGACCTGCACGGAGGCGCTCAGGGAGCGGCCGTTGTCAGAGGCGAGTGCCACCATGTCGAAGGTGCCGGAATCGAGTCCGACGAGGAGCAGTCCGAGGAGCATGACCACGGAGCCGAGCAGTGTGTAGAGGATGAACTTCCAGGCGGCGGGGCCCCTGTCCTTGCCGCCCCAGCGGGCGATGAGGAAGTACATCGGGATGAGGACCATCTCGAAGGCCAGGAAGAACAGCAGCAGGTCGAGCACGGCGAAGGTGGCCAGGGTGCCCGATTCGAGGACCAGGATCAGGGCCACGAAGGCCTGCGGGGCGGGGCCTTCGGGCCGCTTGAAGTAGCTGTGGAGCGCGCACAGGAAGGTGAGCAGCGCGGTCAGGACGATGAGGGGGAGCGAGATGCCGTCGACACCGAGGTGGAGGCGTACGTCGAGGGCCGGGATCCAGCTGAGATCGGTGCTGGCCTGGATCCTCGACGGGTGGTCGTGGTCGAAGCCGAGCGCGAGGACGATCGCGGCGAGCAGGATCACGCCGGTGACGAGTACGCCGTGCCGCAGCACCGCCTGCTGGGGGGACTTCCCCTTCAGTCCGGGCGGGGCGGGCAGCAGGGCCGCGGCGGCGCCGAGGAGCGGTCCGGCCACGATCAGCGCGAGAAGGAACTGCATCACGGACGAGCTGATATCGATCACGGCTCAGGACCCCGCGTTCAGGTGGGCAAGGACGACGACGGCGAGCGCCAGGACCGCGGAACCGGCGAAGAGCGCGCTGAGGTAGGTCTGGACGTTCCCGGTCTGCGCGCGCCGCACCGCCGCGCCGAACCAGCGCGGCAGTACGGCCGCGGCGCGTACGTAGCTCTCGACGACCTCGCGGTCCAGGAAGCGCACGACCTTCGCGGCGAGCTGTACGGGGCGTACGAAGAGCGCGCTGTACACGGCGTCCAGGTGGAAGCCGGAGACCGCGTGCCGGTGCAGCGGGCCGAGCAGGAGCCGGCCGGGGTCGGCGGGGTCGGGGGCGGCGGCGATGTCGCCGTAGGCGGGTTCGTGCGCGGTGATGGCCTCCGCCTCGACGGCGGCGGCGCCCTCCTGCCGGTTGACGGCGACGGCGCCGAGCGGGACGCGCAGCGCCATCGCGGTGGTGTGCCGCCAGGTCCCGTAGGTGACGAGCCCGCCGACGAGGGCGAGTCCGGTGCCGAGTACGGAGGTGGTGAGCGTCGGGTTGAGCGAGTGGCCGTCGAACCAGTCGGGGATCGTGCCGACGGCGAGGCCGAAGGCGAGGGAGGGGATGGCGAGGATCCACAGCACGAGGTTCATCACCGCGGGCTGCTTGCCGTGGCCGTGGGCCCGGGCCTCCTCGGCGGCGGCCTCCTGTCCGGCGGCGGCCTCGGCGAGCGGGCCGGGCTCCTCGGCCGCCCGGGCGAGCGGGGAGTGGAAGGTGAGCAGCCACAGCCGGGTGGCGTAGGCGGCGGTGAGCAGCGCGGTGAACAGGCCCGCCACGAGCACGATCCAGCCCGCGGCGCCGGGGACGGGGCCCTCGTGTCCGGTGGCGGCGTGCTCGGCGGCGCCGAGCACGGCCTCCTTGGAGAAGAAGCCGCTGAAGGGCGGGAGGGCGGCGAGCGCGAGCAGCGCCACGGTCATCGTCCAGTAGGCGTCCGGGACACGGGACTTGAGGCCCGGCATCCGGGACATGGCGGCCAGCGAGTTGGTGCCCGCGGCGTGGATGATCACGCCCGCGGCGAGGAAGAGCAGCGCCTTGAAGGCGCCGTGCGCGAGGAGGTGGAAGACGGCGGCACCGCGTTCGCCGACCGCGAGGGCGCCGGTCATATAGCCGAGCTGGCCGATGGTCGAGTAGGCGAGCACCCGCTTGATGTCGTCCTGGGCCAGCGCGGCGAGCGCCGAACCGGCCATGGTGACGGCGGCCATCAGCGCGAGGACGATCAGCGCGGCCCGGGAGGCCGTGAAGACGGGGAGGAGCCGGGCGATGAAGTAGACACCGGCGGCCACCATGGTCGCGGCGTGGATCAGCGCGGAGACCGGGGTCGGGCCGGCCATCGCGTCGGGCAGCCAGGTGTGCAGCGGGAACTGCGCGGACTTGCCCGCGACGCCCGCGAGCAGCAGCAGGGCGATCAGCGTCGGGTGGTCGAGGCCGCCGTCCGCGACCGCGCCGAGGATGCGTGTGATGCGGAAGGAGCCGGTCTCGGTCGCCAGGGCGAACAGGCCGATCAGGAAGGGGACATCGCCGAGCTTGGTGACCAGGAAGGCCTTCAGGGAGGCGGCGCGCGCCTCGGGCGTCTCCCAGTAGTGCCCGACCAGGAAGTACGAGCAGATGCCCATGATCTCCCAGCCGACCAGGAGCACCATCAGGTCGCCGGAGTAGACGACGAGCAGCATCGCGGAGGTGAAGAGGGAGACGATCGCGGCGTACGAGGGGTAGCGCGGGTCGTCGCGCAGATAGCCGGTCGAGTAGAGCTGTACGCAGGTGGCGACCAGGCCGACGAGGATCGCCACCAGGGCGGCGAAACCGTCGATGTGCAGGGCGAGTTCGATGGGCACGGAGCCGGTCGGCGTCAGTTCGCGGACGGCGTCCACCGGGGCGCCGCCGCCCTGCCGGACGGCGACGAGCACCGCGAGCACGCCCGCCGTCAGGGTCGGCAGGACCGCCAGCGGCCGGACGAAGCCGGGGGCCCTGCGGCCGAGCAGCAGCCCGGCGAGGGCGCCGAGGGCGGGCAGCAGCGGGACGAGTACGGCGAGGGTCGTGGTGGTCACGCGGCGGCCTCAGTCCTGTCTGCGGCGTTGCGGCCCGCGCCGTCCGGGTCCCCGGCGTCCGCGCCGGAGCCCCCGGTCCCGTCCGGGTGGCCGCGTTCGGCGGTCTCGCGCAGCCGGTCGACGTCCGAGGTGCCGCGGGCGCGGTACACGGCGAGCACGATGGCGAGCCCGATGCCGATCTCGGCGGCGGCGATGGCGATGGTGAACAGGGTCAGCGCCTGGCCGGAGTGCAGGGTGTCCTCGGCCGCCTCGGCGAGCCAGACGTCGAAGGCGACGAGGTTCAGGTTGACGGCGTTGAGCATCAGCTCGACCGACATCAGGACCAGGATGGCGTTGCGGCGCGCCAGGACTCCGTACAGCCCGGTGCAGAACAGCAGCGCGGAGAGCACCGCGGGATAGGCGAGATGCATCAGCGCTGCTCTCCTTCTTCGTCCTTGCTGGGTGCGTCTTCGCCCTTGGCGGCTGCGTCTTCGCGCTTGGCGGGGGCGTCTTCGCCCTTGGCGGCGAGGTCTCCGCCCTTGCCGGGTGCTTCTCCGCCCTTGGCGGCGCCTTCGCCCTTGGCGGGCACTTCCTCGCCCTTGCCGGGTGCTTCTCCGTCGATGGCCTGGGAGTTGGACGTCTCGGGGGCGGGCCCGGGCTCGCCCTCCGGTGCCGTGGCCGGCGTCGTCGTCGCCCGGGAGCGGGCGGCGGCCGAGGCGGCGGCGGTGATGCCGCGGCGGCCGTTGCCGGTGCTGCGCGGGCCGGTCCGGCGCGGTGGGGTGACGGGGGCGGTACCGCCGGGGCCCGTCTCCTCCTCCGCGGTCTTGCGGGAGATGACGATGGCGCCGACGAGCGCGGCGAGCAGCAGTACGGAGAGCGCCTCGAAGGGCAGCACCCAGCCGCGGAACAGGCTCTGCCCGGTCACCTCGGTGGTGCCCTGGGCGGCGCCGTCGAGATCGATGTACGTCGTACGGAAGGCGTCGACGACGACCCAGACCAGGGCGGCCGCCGCGGCGAGGGCCACCGCGAGGCCGACCCAGCGGTTCTCGGAGTCGGCGTCCGGGGACGGGCCGATGGGCGCCCGGGTCAGCATCAGCCCGAAGAGCAGCAGGACGACGACGGAACCCACGTAGATCAGGACCTGCACCCAGGCGATGAACTCGGCGGTGAGCAGGAGGTATTCGACCGCGAGCCCGCCGAGGGCGACGACGAGCCAGAGCGCGGCGTGCACCAGGCGGCGCGTGGTGACGGTGACCAGCGCCGCCCCCAGGGTGACGAGGCCGACGAGCAGGAAGGTGATCTCGACGCCGGTCGGCGAGAGGAAGCCGTGACTCTGGGCGGCGAGGCTCACCGGGCTCCTCCCTCGGTCGGTGTGTCCGGACCCTGAGGGCCCTCGGTCGATGCGTCCGGACCCTCGGGCCCCTCGGTCTCCGGCTGCTGCTCGGCTGCCGCGGCCTGCTGCTCGGGGGGCGCGGCCTCCTCCGCCGCCTTGGCGGCTTCGGCGGCGAGCTTGTCCGCGGTCTTGCGGGCGGCGGCCAGCTCCTTGGGCTCCTCGGCCGCGGGGTCCAGGGCGGGGGGCTCGGGGACGGTCCACATCCAGTCGCGGAGTTTGTCGCGCTCATGGGTGAGTTCGCGGATGTCGGTCTCCGCGTACTCGAACTCGGGCGACCAGAACAGCGCGTCGAAGGGGCAGACCTCGATGCAGATCCCGCAGTACATGCAGAGCGAGAAGTCGATGGCGAAGCGGTCGAGGACGTTGCGGCTGCGCTCGCGTCCGCCGGGGGCGGCGGCCGGGACCGTCTCCTTGTGGGAGTCGATGTAGATGCACCAGTCGGGGCACTCACGGGCGCAGAGCATGCAGACCGTGCAGTTCTCCTCGAAGAGCCCGATGACACCGCGGGTACGGGGCGGCAGCGCGGGCAGCACCTCGGGGTACTGCGCGGTGACCGTCTTCTTCGTCATCGTGCGCAGGGTGACCGCGAGGCCCTTGGCCAGGCCGGAGCCGGGAATGCGCGAGCGGCGCGGCTCCTCGGCGGCCGGGGAGTGCGGGGCGTGCGGGTGCGGGGCGTGCGCATGCGGCGAGTGCGCGGAGGACTCGGCCATGGTTACTCGATCACCACCTTGACGATGCCGGTGAGGGCGATCTGGGCGAGGGCCAGCGGGACGAGCAGCGTCCAGGACAGCTTCTGGAGCTGGTCCTCGCGCAGCCGGGGGTAGGTGACGCGCAGCCAGATGACGAGGAAGGCGAGCACCGCGGACTTCAGCAGGGTCCACACCCAGCCGAGGCCCTCGGCACCCCAGGGCCCGTGCCAGCCGCCCAGGAAGAGCACGGTGGTCAGCCCGCACAGCACGACGATCCCGGCGTACTCGGCGAGCATGAAGAGCGCGAACCGCAGGCCGGTGTACTCGGTGTACGCGCCGAAGATGATCTCCGAGTCGGCCACCGGCATGTCGAAGGGCGGGCGCTGGAGTTCGGCGAGCCCGGCGACGAAGAAGACGATCGCCCCGACGATCTGCCAGGGCAGCCACCACCACTCGAAGGCGTCGAGGATGCCCGGCAGCGAGACGGTACCGGCGGCCATCGCGACCGAGGCCGCGGCGAGCAGCATGGGCAGTTCGTACGAGAGGAGCTGCGCGGCGGTGCGCAAGCCGCCGAGCAGGGAGAACTTGTTGGCCGACGCCCACCCGGCCATCAGCGAGCCGAGCACGCCGACGCCCATCACGGCCAGCACGAAGAAGATCCCCGCGTCCACGACCTGGCCGACCGCGCCGTCGCCGTCCCCCACCGGGATGGCGAAGAGGACGAGCAGATACGGCAGCAGGGCGACGGCGGGCGCGAGTTGGAAGATCCGCCGGTCGGCTCCGGCCGGGACGACATCCTCCTTCTGCGCGAACTTCACGCCGTCGGCGACCAGTTGGGCCCAGCCGTGGAAACCGCCCGCGTACATGGGACCGAGGCGCCCCTGCATGTGCGCCATCACCTTGTGCTCGCTCTGCCCGACCACCAGCGGCAGCACGAGGAAGGCGACGAAGACGATCAGGAGTCGCAGGGCGACGTCGAGCACGTCGTTCACTGCGTACCTCCGGGACGGTCGGTGTGGGGGGCGGGGTCGGTGTCGGTGTCGGGGGTGGCTTCGGTTTCGGTGGTGCCCGTGTCCGCGTTCGCGGCTGCGGCTGCGGCTGCGCCGGAAGCGGTGCCGGTCTCGCTGCCGCTCTTGCTGTCGCTCCTGCTTTGGCCGTCGCTCTTGCCTTGGCTGTCGCTCTTGCTGTCGCCGTCGCTCTCGGGCCCGGTGTCGCTGCCGGTCTTGCTGTCGGTACTGGTCTCGCTGTCGCTGCCGGACCCCGAGTCCTCGAAGGCCAGACGGGCATGATGCCAGGGCGCGTCCGAAGCGGTGGAGCCAGCGTCGGAGTCGGAGCCGGACGACGAGGCAGCCGCCCCGGGCGAAGCCTCGGGCACCTCCGCAGCCGGACCCGCACCCGCTGGCGTACCGGAATCCGGAACCGGACCCGCAGCCGCAGCTCCGTCGGCCTTTGGCCCCCGCTTCTCCTTCTCCTCGCCGACACCTGCGGCACCGGCACCGGCACCGGCACCCACGGCACCGGCACCCTCGGCACCAACCCCCTGCGTACCGCCCCCGGCGGTCTGACTGGCCGATCCCCCCGCAGCCGTACGCGACCTCCGTACGGGCCGCTCCCCCGCCGCGTCTCCGGTCTCCCCGGCACCGGCGGCACCGCGTGCGGCGGCACCGGCACCGCGGGCGGCGGCACCGCGCCCCGCCGCGCCGGCGGCACGCCCCGCGCCCCGTGCCGGGCGGGCCGGAGCGGGGGGCAGCTGGCCCTTGAGGGGGCCCCATTCGTTCGGGTCGGGGACGCCCGGTGGCAGCATCTGGCGGCGCTTGGGGCCGCCGTGGTCGGACTCGCCCGGCTCCTTCGCGCCGGGCCAGGCCTTGGCGACCCGGGCGGCGAGGACGAAGTCCTTGCGCAGCGGGTGGCCCTCGAAGTTCTCCGGGAGCAGCAGCTTGTCCAGGCCGGGGTGGCCCTCGAAGACGACGCCGAACATCTCGTGGGTCTCGCGCTCGTGCCAGGTGGCGCCCGCGTAGACGCCGACGGCGGTGGGCGCCACGGGCTCCTCGTGCGGGACCAGGGTCCGCAGCAGCAGGCGGCGCACGGGGGTGCCGACGGCCACCACATGCGCGGCGAGGCGGAAGCCGGTGCCGGGTTCGTCGACGGCGCTGAGCCAGTCGAAATAGGTGCAGCCGAGGGTGGTACGGGCGGTTTCGAGCGCCGGGATCCAGGAGCCGAGGGGGACCTCGACGGTGAGGACCTGGTAGCTCTCCTCCGCGGTGGCGCCCTCGCCGAAGAGTTCCTCGGCGGGTGCGGTCAGCCAGCCGGTCACCGGCTTCCCTCCCCGGGAGCGGGCGGCCGGACCAGGTCGCTCTGCAGCTGGGCCGCGGAGGGCCGGGGGCCACCGGGTTTTCGGTAGCGGTCCCGCAGCGACTCCTCGGCGATCTTCTCCTGGAGCTTGAGGATGCCCTGGAGCAGCGCCTCGGGGCGGGGCGGGCAGCCGGGGACGTACACGTCGACCGGGATGATCTGGTCGACGCCCTTGGTCACCGAGTACGAGTCCCAGTAGGGGCCGCCGCAGTTGGAGCAGGCGCCGAAGGAGATGACGTACTTGGGCTCGGGCATCTGCTCGTGCAGGCGCTTCACGGCGGGGGCCATCTTGTCGGTGACCGTTCCGGAGACGAGCATCAGGTCGGCCTGGCGCGGGCCGGGCGCGAAGGGGATCACCCCGAGCCGGATGAAGTCGTGGCGGGCCATCGAGGCGGCGATGAACTCGATCGCGCAGCAGGCGAGCCCGAAGTTGAAGACCCACAGGCTGTAGCGGCGGCCCCAGTTCAGGACCACCTTCATCGGCTCGGGCGCGAGGCGGGCCAGCGCGCCGAGCCGGCCGCCGGTGGCGGGCAGCCGGGTGGGGTCGGGGAGGTCCTGGGCGCTCGCGCCCGGGGCCGCGGCGGCTTCGGCCGGTGTCACATCCATGAGAGGACGCCCTTCTTCCAGGCGTACAGCAGTCCTATGGCCAGGAAGCCGAGGAAGACGAACATCTCGACCAGGGTGGCCGCGCCGTACTCGGGTGCGGCGAAGACCGTGGCCCAGGGGAACAGGAAGATCGAGTCGACGGCGAAGATCACATAGAGGAAGGCGTACACGTAGTAGCGGACCTGGGTGTGGGCCCAGCCCTCGCCGACCGGGTCGACGCCGCATTCGTAGGTGAGCAGCTTCTCGGGGCTGGGCACCACGGGTCGCAGCAGCCGGTTCGCCCCGAAGGCGACGGCCACGAAGAGCACGCCGACCACGGCGAGCAGCCCGACGGCGGAGTACGACTGGAAGTAGCCCGCCGCGAGAACGGTCGGTCCCTGCACGTCCGCTCCTCGCTCCCTGACCTCGTCGCGCCGCGGGGGGCGCCTGTCCGACGACCGATCCGACGACCGACTCGATCGTGTCTGTCCGACGATCCCCTTGACCCGGTGGATCGCGCCCGTCCGACGATCTCTACGCACGGGAGTCTAGGCCCTGCTAAAGAGAGGCTAAGCAGCCCGTCTCACGTCGTGGTCCGCCCCCTGGCCGGTCCCTGGGGGCGGCACCGGGGATTTCGGGGCAACAGGGGCACGGTAAGGGGGAGCGGGGTCCCCGCCTCGGCCGGAGGGCAGTGCCCGGGGCCCGGCGGGGGTGGGGTTAACCACAGGTGAAGCCGGCGGTGCACCTCATGGCGCCCGGCCCGGCGGACGGGCAACCTATCCGATATGACCGCACGCACGCTCACCACGGCACCCGGCGGCGGGGCAGCCGGCACCGACCGACCGCCGCCCCCGCGCTTCGCCTTCGACGCCTTCACCTGGAAGGAGATCGCGCATCTCCTGCTGAACCTCCCCGCGTCGCTGGTCGGCTTCGTGTACGTGGTGACGGTGCTGTCCACCGGCGCCTTCCTCACCGTGACCCTGATCGGGCTGCCGCTGCTCGCCCTCGGGCTGCTCGGCGCCCGGCAGCTCGGCAAGGCGGAGCGGGCGCGGGCGCGCAGATTGCTCGGGCTGCGCATCGAGGAGCCGAGCCCGCTGCCGCACCGGGGGCAGGACTTCCTCGCCCGGCTGTGGGCCCAGCTGAAGGACACGGTGGCCTGGCGGACCGCGCTGTACGAGCTGATCAGATTCCCCTGGGGCGTGCTCACCTTCAGCCTCACCCTGGTCTCCTTCTTCGTGCTGTGGCCGGTGCTGCCGTTCCTCGCCCGCGCCATGACCAACGTCGACCGCCTGCTGGTACGCGGACTCCTCTCCCCCTCGGACGAGCTGGAGCGGCGGATAGCCGAGCTGGAGTCCGACCGGGGCGTGGTGGTGGACACGGCCGCCGCCGACCTGCGCCGCATCGAGCGCGATCTGCACGACGGGGCCCAGGCCCGCCTGGTGAATCTGGCGATGGGCCTCGGCCTGGCCAAGGAGAAGCTCCTGGAGGACCCGGACTCGGCGGCCCGGATGGTCGACGAGGCGCACGGCGAGGTGAAGCTCGCCCTGCAGGAGCTGCGCGATCTCGCCCGGGGCATCCACCCCGCGGTCCTCACCGACCGGGGCCTGGACGCCGCCCTCTCCTCCGTCGCCTCCCGCTGCACGGTCCCGGTGCAGGTGACGGCCTCGCTCCCGGCCCGGCCGGCGGCGGCCATCGAGGGCATCGCCTACTTCACCGTCTCCGAGCTGCTGCAGAACATCAGCAAGCACAGCGGGGCGAGCGCGGCGACGGTGGACGTGTGGCGGGCCAGAGACCGCCTGCTCATACAGGTCACGGACAACGGCAGGGGCGGCGCCAGCCTGGACGCGGGCACCGGGATGGCCGGGCTCGCGGAGCGCCTCGGCGCGGTGGACGGACTCTTCGTCATCGACTCCCCGCCCGGCGGCCCCACCACGGTCACCGCCGAACTCCCCTGGCGGGACCGGGTGGAGGGACCGGACTCCCGCCACACCGGCCGCAGGCCGGAGCCCCAGCCGGGCTGAGCCGGGGCGCACCCCGCCCGGCCGAGGCCGGGGTAGGGAAAACCCCCGGTCCAAGAGACCGATGGACCGCATGGTCCGGGCGGGGCCCGAGGAGGACCGTTGAGGTGGACAGTCGGCGGGCGGCTGCCAGGAGAGAAACGGAAGCACGCGATGGCCACCGACTACGGACAGGGCTTCGGCTCCGGCCCCGGGTTCCCCGCGGCGGACCGGCCGCGGCGCCACCACCGGGTCCCCGCGGTGCTGCGGGCCCCCTTCGAGGGGCGGACCCTGCGGGAGCTGGGCTACCAGCTGCTCAGCCTGCCGGTCTCCGTGGTGATGTTCAGCTTCGGGATCACCATGTTCTCGGCGGGCGTGGGGCTGCTCATCACCTTCCTCGGCATCCCGGTGCTCGCCCTCGGCCTCTGGGCCCTGCGCGGCTTCGGGTCGATGGAGCGGGCCCGCGCCCGCTCGATGCTGGGCCTGGAGATCGGCGACCCGGCACCGGTCAAGCCCCGGCGGGCCACCCCCATGGGCTGGATGGGCGCGGTGCTCAGGAGCGGCACCTCCTGGCGGCACCTGCTCTACTCGCTGATCCACTTCCCCTGGGCGGTGTTCGCCTTCTCGGTCTCGATCTCCCTGTGGGCGTACGGCTGGGCCGCGCTGACCTACCCCCTGTGGCAGTGGTCGCTCCCGGTCTACGCGGGCGTGGACGGCATCCAGCTCTACGGCGACGAGACCCACCAGGTCTATCTGGACAACCCCTTCGAGCTGACCGTCACCGCGCTGATAGGCCTGGCGCTGACCCTGCTCACCCCCTGGGTGATCCGGGCCCTGACCTCGGTCGACCGGCTCCTGGTGCAGGGGCTGCTCGCCCCCTCCCAGGTGGAGAACCGGGTGGTGGAGCTGGAGTCGGACCGCGGGGTGGTGGTGGACACGGCCGCCGCCGACCTGCGCCGCATCGAGCGCGATCTGCACGACGGGGCCCAGGCCCGCCTGGTGAGCCTGGCCATGGAGCTGGGCCTGGCCAAGGAGAAGCTGACCGAGGACCCGGAGGCCGCGGCGCGGATGGTGGACGAGGCGCACGGCGAGGTGAAGACCGCACTCCAGGAACTGCGGGACCTGGCGCGCGGCATCCACCCCGCGGTCCTCACCGACCGGGGCCTGGACGCCGCCCTCTCCTCGGTCGCCTCCCGCTGCACGGTCCCGGTGCAGGTGGACGTCGACCTGCCGTACCGCCCGGCGGCGGCCATCGAGGGCATCGCCTACTTCACCGTCTCCGAGCTGCTGCAGAACATCAGCAAGCACGCGGGGGCGAGCCGGGCCTCGGTGGACGTCTGGCAGGTGGACGACCGGCTGATGCTCCAGGTCGCCGACGACGGGACGGGCGGCGCCGATCTCACCTCCGGTTCCGGGCTCGCGGGCCTCGCGGAGCGGCTGGACGCGGTGGACGGCATCCTCGTGGTCGACTCCCCGCGGGGCGGCCCGACCCGGGTGACCGCCGAACTCCCCTGGCGCCGCTGACCATTCCCCGCCGCGCCTCCCGTACCGCGATCCCCTGGTCCGGGAGCACCGCGATCCCGGATGCTGGAATGCTGGTGGGGGCGCGGCGGAGGGCATGCGTCCGGGGACTCAGAGCTGGAGGACAGGGTGCGGGTGGTCATCGCCGAGGATTCGGTGCTGCTGAGGGAGGGCCTGACCCGGCTCCTGACCGACCGGGGGCACGAGGTGGTCGCCGGGGTCGGGGACGCCCAGGCGCTGGTGAAGACCATCGCCGAGCTGGCGGCGGCGGACGAGCTGCCGGATGTGGTGGTCGCGGACGTGCGGATGCCGCCGACCCACACCGACGAGGGTGTGCGGGCCGCCGTGCAACTGCGGAGCAGGCATCCGGGACTGGGGGTGCTGGTGCTCTCCCAGTACGTGGAGGAGCGGTACGCGACGGAGCTGCTGGCCGGTTCCAGCAGGGGGGTCGGCTACCTGCTCAAGGACCGGGTGGCGGAGGTCCGCGAGTTCGTGGACGCGGTGGTGCGGGTGGCCGAGGGCGGCACCGCCCTGGACCCGGAGGTGGTGGCCCAGCTCCTGGGCCGCAGCCGCAAGCAGGACGTGCTCGCCGCCCTGACCCCGCGGGAGCGCGAGGTGCTGGGCCTGATGGCCGAGGGCAGGACCAACTCGGCGATCGCCCGGCAGCTGGTGGTGAGCGACGGCGCGGTGGAGAAGCACGTGAGCAACATCTTCCTGAAGCTGGGCCTCTCACCGAGCGACGGCGACCACCGCCGGGTCCTCGCCGTACTGACGTACCTCAACTCCTGAACAGCTCCGGAACCCCGGAACCCCGGGACCCCGGAACCCCGGAACTCCCGCAGCGAGGGCCCGCGAGCGGCGCTCCTCCCCCTGATCCGGTCCTGCTGATCCGGTCCTGCTACCTCGGGCGGCGGCTGCTGACCCGGTCCTGTCACCCGGTGTCCGGTCCTGTCACGCGGTCGCGGGGCAGGGCCGGGGGTCTGCCAGAAGGCGTAGCAAGGCGTACATCCGAGGACCTAGAACCAATTGAGGAGCGGTCGGCTCGGCGCACGGCGGGGGCGAATTGGGCAGGAAAAGGAGGACAAAGCACCCCGAACGTTCCTTCGAGGTGGGCAAGCAGGATCCCCAAGGTCAAGGAAAGGTAACCCTCACCGACGTAAGGTTGCCCCGGAAGCAGCCGGGGAGCCGGCGCCTCCACCCACCCGTTTCGAGGGAGGTCCAGTTCAGTGGCCAACCAGGTCAGCAGCGCAGCCGAGCACGCAGACGGGACCGACGCCGGGGAGCAGGATGCCGCGCTCCCGGGCGGCAAGGAGGTACGCCGTCTGGACCGGGTGATCATCCGGTTCGCGGGCGACTCCGGTGACGGCATGCAGCTCACCGGAGACCGTTTCACCTCGGAGACCGCATCGTTCGGCAACGACCTGTCGACGCTGCCGAACTTCCCCGCCGAGATCCGGGCGCCTGCCGGGACCCTGCCGGGCGTCTCCTCCTTCCAGTTGCACTTCGCCGACCACGACATCCTCACCCCCGGGGACGCGCCGAACGTCCTCGTCGCCATGAACCCGGCCGCCCTCAAGGCGAACATCGGGGACGTGCCGCGGGGCGCGGAGATCATCGTGAACACCGACGAGTTCACGAAGCGGGCGATGGCGAAGGTCGGCTACCAGAGCTCCCCGCTGGAGGACGGCTCACTGGACGCCTTCCAGCTGCACCCGGTGCCGCTGACCACGCTGACGGTGGAGGCGCTCAAGGGCTTCGACCTCTCCCGCAAGGAGGCCGAGCGCTCGAAGAACATGTTCGCGCTCGGGCTGCTCTCGTGGATGTACCACCGGCCGACCGAGGGCACCGAGGCCTTCCTGCGGAAGAAGTTCGCGAAGAAGCCCGAGATCGCCGAGGCCAACCTGGCCGCCTACCGCGCGGGCTGGAACTTCGGCGAGACCACCGAGGACTTCGCCACCTCCTACGAGGTGGAGCCCGCGACCTCCGCCTTCCCCGCGGGCACCTACCGCAACATCTCCGGCAACCTCGCCCTCTCCTACGGGCTGGTCGCCGCCGGGCAGCAGGCCGATCTGCCGCTCTACCTGGGCTCGTACCCGATCACCCCGGCCTCGGACATCCTGCACGAGCTGAGCAAGCACAAGAACTTCGGCGTCCGCACCTTCCAGGCCGAGGACGAGATCGCCGGTATCGGCGCCGCCCTCGGGGCCGCCTTCGGCGGTTCGCTCGCGGTGACCACGACATCCGGTCCCGGTGTGGCGCTCAAGTCCGAGACCATCGGGCTCGCGGTCTCGCTCGAACTGCCGCTGCTGATCGTGGACATCCAGCGCGGCGGCCCCTCGACCGGCCTGCCGACCAAGACCGAGCAGGCCGACCTGCTCCAGGCGATGTACGGGCGCAACGGCGAGGCGCCGGTGCCGATCGTGGCGCCGAAGACCCCGGCCGACTGCTTCGACGCGGCCCTGGAGGCGGCCCGGATCGCGCTGACCTACCGCACCCCGGTCTTCCTGCTCTCGGACGGCTACCTGGCCAACGGCAGCGAGCCCTGGCGGGTCCCGGAGCCGGACGAACTCCCCGATCTGCGCGTGCAGTTCGCCCAGGGCCCGAACCACACCCTGGAGGACGGCAGCGAGGTCTTCTGGCCGTACAAGCGCGACCCGCTGACCCTCGCCCGCCCCTGGGCGGTCCCGGGCACCCCCGGCCTCGAACACCGCATCGGCGGCATCGAGAAGCAGGACGGCACCGGCAACATCTCGTACGACCCCGCCAACCACGACCACATGGTCCGCACCCGGCAGGCGAAGACCGACCGGATTTCCGTGCCGGACCTGGCGGTCGACGACCCCTCGGGCGACGCCCCGGTCCTGGTGATCGGCTGGGGCTCGACCTACGGGCCGATCACCGCGGCGGTACGCAGGCTGCGGCTGGCCGGGGAGAGCATCGCGCAGGCGCACCTGCGGCACCTCAACCCCTTCCCCGCCAACCTCGGCGAGGTCCTGGCCGGCTACCGGAAGGTGGTCGTACCGGAGATGAACCTGGGCCAGCTCAACACCCTGCTGCGGGCCCGGTATCTCGTCGACACCCAGTCCTACACCCAGGTCAGCGGAATGCCCTTCAAGGCGGAGCAGCTCGCCACGGTCCTCAAGGAGGCCCTCGATGACTGAGATCCTCACCGAAAAACCCGGGGCAGGCGCCACCCCCGCCGGTTCGGTGCCCCTCGCCTCCGCCTCGCAGCTGCTCTCGCTGGTGCCCAAGGCCGAGGGCAAGCAGTCGATGAAGGACTTCAAGTCCGACCAGGAAGTGCGCTGGTGCCCCGGCTGCGGCGACTACGCCATCCTGGCCGCCGTGCAGGGCTTCATGCCCGAACTCGGGCTGGCCAAGGAGAACATCGTCTTCGTCTCCGGCATCGGCTGCTCCTCCCGCTTCCCGTACTACATGAACACCTACGGGATGCACTCGATCCACGGCCGCGCGCCCGCCATCGCCAGCGGGCTCGCCACCAGCCGCCGGGACCTCTCGGTCTGGGTGGTCACCGGGGACGGCGACGCCCTGTCGATCGGCGGCAACCACCTGATCCACGCCCTGCGCCGCAACGTCAACCTCAAGATCCTGCTCTTCAACAACCGGATCTACGGGCTGACCAAGGGCCAGTACTCGCCCACCTCCGAGGTCGGCAAGATCACCAAGTCGACGCCGATGGGTTCGCTCGACGCCCCCTTCAACCCGGTCTCGCTGGCGATCGGCGCCGAGGCGAGCTTCGTGGCCCGTACCGTCGACTCCGACCGCAAGCACCTCACCGAGGTCCTGCGGCAGGCGGCGGCCCACCCCGGCACCGCGCTGGTGGAGATCTACCAGAACTGCAATATCTTCAACGACGGCGCCTTCGAGGTCCTCAAGGACAAGCAGCAGGCGCAGGAGGCGGTCATCCGCCTCACCCACGGCGAGCCGATCCGCTTCGGCCCCGAGGGCTCCAAGGGCGTCGTCCGCGATCCGGCCACCGGTGACCTGCGGATCGTCACCGTCACCCCGGAGAACGAATCCTCCGTCCTGGTCCACGACGCCCACCAGCAGAGCCCGACCACGGCCTTCGCGCTCTCCCGCCTGGCGGACCCGGACACCCTGCACCACACCCCGATCGGCGTCCTCCGCTCGGTCGAACGCCCCGTCTACGACACCCTGATGTCCGAGCAGCTCGACGCCGCGGTCGAGCAGGGCGGCAAGGGCGACCTGGCCGCACTCCTCGCGGGCAAGGACACCTGGACGGTCGTCGGCTGAGGCAGGACCACGTATCGGCCGACGCAGCACGGCGGGTCGGCTGAGGCAGGAGCACGAGAGCGGCGGCGGGAGAGGCTTCCCGCCGCCGCTTCGTCCGTACGTACCGGGGTGAACCGGGGTCACGTGCCGGGGTGAACCGGGGTCAGTCGCGGCCCGCCGCCACCTCCTCGGGTTCGTCCTCCGTCGCTGTCCTCGTCCCCGTCGCCGCCTCTGCCTCTGTCTCCCTCTCCGTCAAGGGAGTTGGCGGCTCGGGCCGGTCCTGGGCGGGCTGCGCCGTCTCCGGGCGGGTACGCCGGGCCAGGCCTGCCACCATGTCCAGGACGAGGAAGCCGAGCAGGGTCACGCCGAGTACCGGCACCGCCCAGCCGACCAGGGCCGCCGCCGGGAGCCCGACGAGCAGCACCGGCAGCGGAACCCGGCGCCAGGCCCCGCGCGCCGGGACCCTGCCGAGCCGCGCCGGCTTCGTGAGCCCGGTAGTCCCGCCCCGGCGGGTGGGACGGCGCTGCCACCACATGCGGTAGCCCCAGAGGACCACCAGGGTCAGGGCGAGGGCGAGGGCCGCGAGGACCAGCTGGTTGGCGAGGCCGAAGAGGGCGCCCATGTGGCCCTGCACACCGAGCTTGCTGAGCTTGGCGAGCAGCGGGTAGTCGGCCCAGCGGGTGCGGTCGGTGATCTCGCTGCGCTCGGCGTCCACCGCGACCTGGTCGTAGTGCACGGGCCAGGTGTTGTCGCGCTGGGCCACGGTCCAGGCCCCGCCCGTCTCGGCGGGCGGCGTCACCGTCACGGTGCCGCCGAGACCCGCCGCCCGCGCCCGGGCGAGCACCGCCTCGAAGTGCCCGGGGTCCGGCGCGGCACCCTTCGGCTTCGCCGCCCCGTGCCCCGCGTGCTCACCGTGGCCCGCGGCGCCTCCCCCGGCCCCGGAACCCGGCAGTGCGGTGTCGAGTACCGGGGCGGCGGCGGAGGTGTTCTGCTGCAGGGTGTCGAAGCGGGCGCCCGCGTAGGCGGACCAGGTCAGTCCGGTGGCGCTCAGGAAGAGCAGACCGAGGGAGAGCCAGACCCCGGTGACGGCGTGCAGGCTCCGGGTACGCCGGACACCCCGGGCCCCGCGGTCCCAGAGCAGCGCGCTGCGGAGCGGGTTCGCGGCGCGGGGCGGCTTGGCGGCGCGGGGCGGCTTGGCGGCGCGGGGTGGTTTGGCGGTCCGAGGCGACTCGGCCGTCCGGGGCGACTCGGTTCCCCGGGGTGACTCGGCTGCCCGGGGCGACTCGGCTGCCCGGGCCGGTCCGGGTGCCGGTGCGGAGTCGGGCAGGTGTGCCGACGGGGACGCGGGTGCTGAGGTGGCCGCTCGGGCCGACCCGGTCGCCGCCGCCCGCTTGGCGCCGCGCCGGACGCGGCCGAGCCACAGCAGGAGGCCGCCCGCGACGACGACCCACAGCCAGCTCGCGGCGGTCTCCGAGTACAGGCGGCCCGTCTCGCCGAGGTGCAGATTGCGGTGCAGGTCGTCGAGCCAGGTGGTCAGCGGGGTGTATCCGGCCCAGGTGGTGAGCGCGCCGCGTACCTCCGCGGTGTACGGGTCGACGTACACGGTGCGCTGCTTCTCGCCGAGTTCGGGGATATTGAGCACCACCCGCGTGGTGTCCTCGGGCCCGGGCGGGGTGACGACCGAGTCGAGGGTGCCCTCCGGGTGGGCGACCCGGGCGGCGGCGATCTGCTCCGCCAGCGGACGGGTCGGGCCCTCGGCATGCGCGACGGTGAGCTGGTCGCCGTAGACGAGCCGGTCCAGCTGCGGGGTGGCCGTATAGGCGAGCCCGGTCAGCGCGGCCACCAGCAGGAAGGGCGCGACGAGCACCCCGGCGTAGAAGTGCAGCCGTACGAGCAGGGCCCGCACCCCCGCCCAGGAGCGGCCGGGGGTGCCGGTACTGCCGATGCCGCCAGCGCTACCGGTTCCGCCGGTTCCGCCGGTTCCCCGGCCGATGGTCCGGGTCCGAGCGCCGGTGGTCTTCGTGGTGCTCGGAGTCTTCGTAGGGCTCGGAGTCTTCGCGCTGCTCAGGGAGTTGGCGGTGCTCAGGGACTCGGTGACGCTCGGAGGCTCGGTGGCGCTCGGTGTCCTCGCGGGCCTCTGAGTGCCCGGGGGATTCGTGGTGTCGGTGGTGGCCTCCGCGGTACGGGTGGTCGGGGACGTGGTGGCGGTCGGGTCGTGGTCGTCCCGGCGGCGGGGGCCGAGGTGGTCGTGGGTTCTGGGGTTTTCGGGCATGCGTTGTTTCCTGTGGGACCCGTGGTCTGGCACGGGTACGGCGGAGCCGTTCGGGCCGCTCAGACGGCGGCCGGAGGCTGGGTGCACCGCCGGTGGCGGTGTGGCACGGCGGTCGGGGACCGCGGCCCCGGCCGGAGCCGCCGCGCGCACGCCGGAGCGCGCACCGGCTTCACCGGGTGCGCGCGGAAAGGCAGTGGGGACGTGCCGCGGGCTCAGGCCAGGGCGGCCGGGGGCGGACCCCGCCGGGGACAGGAACGGGCGAGCAGGACGCCGAAGCGGATGCCGCGCGGCGCGGGGAAGCGCCGGTGCGCCCTCGGCGGGAGCGCGGGCAGCGGCGGCACCACGAGCCGGAGCAGCCGGGCGAGGACCAGGGCGGCGAGGCGGCGGAGCAGGCGTTCGCCGTAGAGCACGCAGGCCACGCTCGCGAGCGTGGCGAGGGCGTGCGCCAGGGTCATCCCCGTCATCGCGGCCATCGCATGGGCCTCGGCCCCGGAGCCGGACACCGGCCCGTCCGCGAGCCCGGCCCCGGAGCCGCCCATGCCGTGCCCGCTCAGGGAGTGACCGCCCGTCGCGGAGCCGTCCATGGCGTGGCCGCTCATGGAATGCCCGCCCATGGAGTGCCCGCTCATCGCGTGACCGTCCATGGCATGCCCGGTCATCCCCTGGCCGCTGGTCCCAGGGCCGCCCGTGCCGTGGCCAGTTGCCGCGTGACCGCTCAGGGCAGGGCCGCCGGCGCCATGACCGCCCGCGCGGTCGCCCGCCGGGGCCGGGTGCCCCGCGTGGCCGCTGCCCGCCGCCAGGTGGTGGAAGGCGAGGTGCAGGGCGAACTGGGTGGCGCCGAGGGTGACGGTGGCCGCGGTGAAGCGGGGGCGGCGGCCGTCGAGGAGCGCGGTGCCGCCCGCGGTGAGCAGGACCAGCACGAGGGCGAGCGGGACCGCGCCGGGCAGTTCCCCGCCCGCGCTGACGTGGCCGAGGGCGCCCAGGGCCAGGCAGGCAAGAGCGAACAGCAGCCCCCGCAGGGCCCGTTTCGCCACAGGTGCCGGTCCGCGCATCCGCTCAACCTATCCGCGTACCGCACGCCCCGATCGGTCGCCCCGGGCGACCACCACTCCGGCCCGCACCCCGACGGCCGCCCCGGCCGCAGCTCCGGCCCTCACCTCGACGGCCACTTCGGCCGCTGCTCCGGACCCGCACCCCGACCGCCACCCCAACCGCCGCGCGCCGAACAGCCCTGGCGGCCCGGCCCTCGCCGTCGCCGTCGCCCCGGGATCCTGCACGGGCTCGTGCAGCCGCACCACTCGTACGGCTCGTACAGCCCGTACGGCCCCACGTTCCCGTACGACCCCACGTACCCGTACGACCCCGTTCTCTCGAAGTCCCGTACGCCCTCCCCGAGTTCCCGGTCCCCAAGCATCCACGCCCGCCGATCCCGAGTTTCCGTACGCCGCACCCATCACTCGCATCTGCAAAGAGAACCCACGGACAACGACCCGCCCCACACCTCACCCCACCCCTCCCTCAACCCCTGTCCCCAGCACACTTTCGCTGCTCTCCGCAGGGCTCTACCCTCAGCTTTCGGGTCATCACGCGCTCCCTTAGAGTGAGCGGACGGTGCTCACCGGGAGGACCGGCACACGTCACGAACGGGAACCAGGCGCGCCCCGCCCGCCGTCAGGGCGCCCGGCGGATTCCCGGCCGAGCCGAGCAGCAGGGAGAGGCATGAGCCTGGTCGTCACCGGAGCAACCGGCCGTTTCGGACGGCACGTCATCGAGGCGCTCTCCGCGCGGGTACCGGCGGAGGGCATCGCCGCCGTGGTGCGCGACCGGGCCAGGGCCGCCGATCTGCGGGCCCGTGGCATCGACGTACGGCTCGCCGACTACGACCGTCCGGACACCCTCAAGGGGGCCTTCGCCGCCGGGGACCGGGTGCTCTTCGTCTCCGGCAACGAGGCGGGGCGCCGGGTGCCGCAGCACCGGGCGGTGGTCGAGGCGGCCCGGCACGCGGGGGTGGCGCTGCTCGCGTACACCGGTGTCCTCGGCGGGCCGAAGGCCGACTTCCTGCTCGCGGCCGAGCACAAGGCGACCGAGCAGGCGATCCTGGAGTCCTCGCTGCCGTACGTCTTCCTGCGCAACGGCTGGTACCACGAGAACTACACCGAGAACCTCGCCCCGGTGCTGCGGCAGGGCTATGTGATGGCCTCGGCCGGGAACGGCCGGGTGGCCTCGGCCGCGCGGGCGGACTACGCGGCAGCGGCCGCGGCGGTGCTGACCGGCGAGGGGCACGAGGAGCGGGCCTACGAGCTGAGCGGGGACACCGCGTGGAGCTTCCCGGAGTTCGCGGCCGAGGTGGCGCGCCAGTCGGGCCGGGAGGTGGGCTACCGCGACCTCTCCCCGCAGGAGCATCTGCGGATGCTGGCCGAGCACGGGGTGCCGGAGCAGATGTCCGAGGTGCTCGTCGATGTGGACGGCGCCGTGAAACGCGGCCTCCTCTCCGCCACCACCGGCGAACTCGCCCAGCTCATCGGGCGCCCCACCACCCCCCTCTCCGCCGCGGTCGCCGCCTCGCTGGACGGACCGGCGGCGACCGGGAGCACGCCCTCCCGGCACGGATCTCCGGAGCCGGAGGTCCCGGCGGCGCGGGGTTAGGGCCCTCTTCTCAGCTCACGTCGCCTCGGACCACGTCGTCCCGGCTCAGGCAGGGAACGCGGCGGGGCGGGCGAAAGGCCGTGAGGCCCGGCCGGCGGATCACGGACCGAGCCGGGGCCGGACCCGAGCCGGACCCGGGCCGAGACCCGGCGCCCCCACCCTGTTGCCCGCCCCCGGCAGGCAGTGCTGGAGTCGGCGGGTGAACAGCATCCCCGCCAACCGGCGGCTCTGGAACCGGATCAGCCGCGCCTACCAGCAGGAGCACGACCCGCACATCGGCGCCGCACCCCGGCTGTGGGGGATGTACGCCCTCCCCGACGCCCAGCTGCACGCCATGGGCGAGGTCACCGGCAGGCGCGTCCTCGAACTCGGCTGCGGCGCCGGCCAGTGGTCCAGGGCGCTCGCCGCCGAGGGCGCCACCGTGGTCGGGCTCGACCTGTCCGAAGCCCAACTCGCCGCGGCGGCCGAGGCGATGGGGACGGTCCGCCACCCGCTGGTGCAAGGCGCCGCCGAACAGCTGCCCTTCGCCGCCGACAGCTTCGACCTGGTGTTCTGCGACTTCGGCGGGCTCAGCTGGGCGCCTCCGCACCTGGCCGTCCCGGAGGCCGCACGCGTCCTGGGCCCGGGCGGGCGGCTGGTGTTCAACGTCGCCAGCCCCTGGTTCGAGGCCTGCTACGACGAGGCCGCCGCCCGTGTGACCACGACGCTGCGGCAGGACTACTTCGGGCTGGACACCATCGCCGAGGGCGACGGCGCGACCAGCTATCAGCTCACCTACGGCGACTGGGTCAGGGTCCTGCGCGGCGCGGGTCTGGTCATCGACGACCTCATCGAGCCGCGGCCCGGACCCGGTACCCCCAACGGCTACAACGAGACCGACCCGCCCGACTGGGCACACCGCTGGCCCGCGGAACTGCTGTGGGTGACCCACAAACCGTAGGTTCCGCCGGGCACGGGCGTGCGGGTCTGCCCTCGCCGGGCGGGCCCCGCTCCCGCCGCCTACTCCTCCCAGTCGGTCTCGTAGTAGCGGACGCGTTCGTCCTCGCCGCTCCAGCGCATGCCCGCCGCCCGCATCACGCGCTGGGAGGCGAGGTTGGCGAGGTCGGCGTCGCCCTTGACGCAGCTCAGGCCGCGGGCCCGGGCGAAGGCGAGGAGGGCGCGCAGGGCCTCGGTGGCATAGCCCCGGCCGCGGGCGGAGGGGACGAGGGCGTAGCCGATGGTGGTGGTGCCCTCCTCGTCCGGCGGGCGGTTGAAGCCGAGTCCGCCGATGGCGAGGCCGTCGGAGCGGCGGCGGATCTCGTAGGCGCCGAAGGGCTGTGGATCGCCCTTGATCAGGCAGGCGTTGACGAAGTCGGCGGCGCCCTCCACGTCCATCGGCGCCGGGTAGCCGGGCGCCCAGTGGTCGTCGGGGCCCGGCTTCCCGGACACGACACGGCGGGCCTCGGCGAGCGTCAGGGGGTGGAGCACGAGGCGTTCGGTCACGAAGTCGTCGAAGTCGCCGTGTTCGTCGCAGTCGTCTTCCTCGCGGCCTTCACATGCCCCGCGCTCCTCACCCCTTTCGCGCCTTTCGTGCTTTTCGTACGACACGAGATGGGCGCCGTCGTCCTCGCCCGGGGCCGCCTTCCGCGCGGCGTCGAGATCGTCCATGCGGTCATGCTCCTCTTTCGTCAACTGCCCCTGAAACGCGGGGTGTTGACGAACCGTTCCCCTCGCGCCGGGACGGGCCCGGGGGCCGCGGGGGCGGGCGGCTGTGAAAGGAGTGAACGCCTCGGTGGCCCCTGTTCACAGCTTTTGACAGGGCGGCTGACCTGCGGATATCCGATATCCACAACGTCCTGTCTTTTATACGTACTTGACGGTTCACCTTCAGGGCGACCACCATCATGAGCCACATTCCCCCCACGGAATAACGGAGTCCCCCCACATGAAATTCTCCGCTTCCCTGAGGGCCGCAGCGGTCGCCACCGTTGCCGTCGCGGGCCTCATCACCACCGGTGCCGTCACCTCCAGTGCGGCTCCCGCCCCGGCCAAGGCCGAGGCACCCGACATATCCGTCGCCGACGTCCAGGCGGACCTCGGCCGGCTCCAGTCCATCGCGGAGCAGAACGGCGGCAACCGGGCCCACGGCAGCTCCGGCTACCAGGCCTCCATCGACTTCATCAAGGGCAAGCTCGACGAGGCCGGATTCACCACCAGCCTCCAGGAGTTCACCACCGGCGGCGAGACGGGCTACAACCTGATCGCCGACTGGCCGGGCGGCGACGAGGGCCAGACCGTCATGGCGGGCGCCCACCTCGACAGCGTCGGCTCGGGACCGGGCATCAACGACAACGGCTCGGGCTCGGCGGGCGTCCTGGAGACCGCGCTCGCGGTGGCCAAGTCCGACTTCCAGCCCAGCAAGCACCTGCGCTTCGCCTGGTGGGGCGCCGAAGAGCTCGGCCTGGTCGGCTCCAGCCACTACGTGGACGAGCTGTCCTCGGAGGACCGCGGGAAGATCAGCAGCTATCTGAACTTCGACATGATCGGCTCGCCGAACCCGGGCTACTTCGTCTACGACGACGAGCCGGAGCTGCAGAAGCTCTTCGACGACTACTTCGCGGGCCTGGACATCACCGCGGACGTGGACACCGAGGGCGACGGACGCTCGGACCACGCCCCATTCAAGGACGCGGGCATCAAGGTCGGCGGGCTGTTCAGCGGCGCCGACTACGAGAAGACCCCGGAGCAGGCGGAGAACTGGGGCGGCACCGCCGGTGAGCCCTTCGACAACTGCTACCACTCGTCCTGCGACACCACCGAGAACATCGACGAGACGGCCCTGGACCGCAACAGCGACGCCATCGCGCACGCGATCTGGAGCCTGGCCTCCTGAGCCCCGGCCGGTCCGGCCCGCCCACCCGGGCGCGGCCGGACCGGTGGCTCACCCTCGACCCCCGCCCCGGCCGGACCGGCGGCTCACGCCGACTCCCGCCCCCGCCAGGCCTACTGGCCCCCAAGTCCCTCTCCCCCGCGGGCCGGCGGCGCGCACCCGCACTCGCGCCGCCGCCGGGGATCTCCCTCAGCCGATGACCGGGGACGTCCCCGGGGGCCCGGGAATGACGGCGACTGCATGCATGTTCATAACTTGCACATGCATGCAGTCGCCGTCGCCTTTCCGGCCCCGGACCCACCCGGCGCCCGGACCCGCGGCGGCCCCCGACCCCGGAGGGCCCCGATGACCCGCTCCTTCCTCTTCGTCCTGGGCAGCACCCGCAGCGGCGGCAACACCGAACTGCTCGCCCGCGAGGCGGCGGCCCAACTCCCCCCGGGCACCCGGCAGCAGTGGATCGACCTCGCCGAGCATCCCCTGCGCGACTTCGCCGACCTGCGGCACGACAGCGACCACGTACGCCCCACCGAGGGCCCCGAGGCCCTGCTGCTCGACGCCACCCTGGCGGCCACCGACCTGGTGATCGCCTCCCCGCTGTACTGGTACTCGGTCTCCTGGCTCACCAAGCGCTACCTGGACCACTGGTCGGGCTGGCTGCGCACCCCCGGAGTCGACTTCAAGGCCACCCTCGCGGGCCGGAACCTGTGGGGCGTCAGCGCCCTCGCGCACACCGAAGAGGTGGTCGCCGATCCGCTGACCGGCACCCTGCGCAACTCCGCCGCCTATCTGGGCATGCGCTTCGGCGGCGTCCTGCTCGGCAACGGCAGCAAGCCCGGCGACGTCCTCGCCGACACCGCCGCGCTCACCCGCGCCAAGACCTTCTTCGCCCGCGAACCGGAGCCCGCCCGCTTCGCCTACCAGGAGGCCTGAGGGGCACGGGAGGCCGCCCTCAGGCCGTGATGTCCTTGGTGGTGAACCGGGCCCAGGCCGCCGAGCCGAAGACCGCCGCGTACACCGCCTGGAGGCCGAGGTTCCTGGTGATCTCGTCCCAGTAGACGGGCTCGCGCATCAGATCGGCGAAGGACAGCCAGTAGTGCGAGAAGAAGTACGGCTGCACGGCGTGGAGTTGGGGGATCTGGTCGAGGATCTGGACGGTGATCAGCAGGCCCACGGTGGTCGCCATGGCGGCGATGCCGCTGCTGGTCAGGGTCGACAGGAAGAGGCCGATCGCGGCCACGCCGACCAGCGAGGCGGCGACCACCAGGGCGATGAGCAGGGCCCGTTCGAGCCCCTCGCCGAAGCCGATCCGGGTGCCGGAGATGGTGGTCAGCTCCCCCATCGGGAAGAGCGCGGCGCCCACCGCGAGCGCCGAGAGGGCGACCACCAGGGTGGCGGCCAGGCAGAAGACCAGCGTGGTCGCGTACTTGGTGAGCAGCAGGCGGGTGCGGCCCGCGGGGGCGACGAGGAGGTAGCGCAGGGTGCCGGCGTTCGCCTCGCCCGCGAGCGCGTCCCCGGCGATCACGCCGACCGCCATCGGCAGGAAGAAGGGCAGGGTCGCGGCGAGCGCGGTGAAGACCAGGAAGAGGCCGTTGTTGGTGACCTGCGAGATGAAGGCGGGCCCGGCCTCCTCGCCACCGCCGCCGCCCCCGCCGAGGGAGCCGCCGTCCGCGGTCTCCACCTTCACCGCGATGCCGAAGAGGACCGGTACCGCCGCGAGCACGCCGAGCAGGGCGAGGGTGCGCCAGCGCCGGAAGGTGGTCAGGAGTTCGCTGCGCAGCAGCCCGCCGGGGCGGCGCCGCGCGGGAGCCCTCCCGGGCGCGGTGCCCGCCGCCGGTGCCTCAGCCCGCGACATCGAAGCCCTCCCCGGTCAGTGCCACGAACGCGTCCTCCAGGGTGCCGCGTTCGAGGCCGAAGCCGCGCACCCGCACCCCCGCGGCGACCAGCGCCGCGTTCACCTCGGCGAGGTCCCGGCCCGGCGGCTCGCCGCTGACCCGGTCCCCGGCGGTGACCAGATCGCCCACGCCCTGCTCCTTCAGGACCCGGGCGGCGTCCGCGGTGTCCGGGGTGGTGACGGTGAGCCTGCCGCGGGCGCGGGCGGCGAGTTCGGCGACCGGGCCCTGGGTGAGCAGCCGCCCCTGGGCCATCACCGCGGCGTGCGTGCAGACCTGCTCGATCTCGTCGAGCAGATGCGAGGAGAGGAAGACGGTGGTGCCCTCGGCCGCCAGCTCCCGTACCAGGGAACGGATCTCGCGCATGCCCTGCGGGTCCAGGCCGTTGGTCGGCTCGTCCAGGACGAGCAGCCGGCGCGGCTGGAGCAGCGCCGCGGCGAGGCCGAGCCGCTGCTTCATGCCGAGCGAGTACGCCTTGGCCTTCTTGCCCGCGGCCGAGGCGAGGCCGACGCGTTCCAGGGCGGCGCCGACCCGCGCCCGGCGGGTGCGCCCCTCGGCGGTCGGGTCGGCGGCGTCGTAGCGCATCAGGTTCTCGCGGCCGGAGAGGAAACCGTAGAGCGCGGGGCCCTCGATCAGGGCGCCGACCTGGGGCAGTACGGCGCGCGCGGATTCGGGCATGGGGCGGCCGAGGACCCGGGCCGCGCCGGAGGTGGGGGCGATCAGGCCCATGAGCATGCGGATGGTGGTGGTCTTGCCCGAGCCGTTCGGGCCGAGGAAGCCGAAGACGCTGGCGGCCGGGACGCTCAGATCGAGCCCGTCCACGGCGAGTTGGCCGCCCCGGAAGCGCTTGGTGAGGGCGCGCGTGGCGATGACCGCGTCCTCGTCCTCGCCCCTGGCGCCGCCCTCGTCCAAGCCCCCGTCCACACCCCTGCCGACGGCCTTGTCCTCGTCGGCGGACGGTCCTCGGTCCATGTCTCCCCCGGGATCTGCCAGGCGGTGCGCTGCGAATGCGGCGGTGTGCTGCGCTGATACGCCTCCAGCCAAGCACACCCCGCCGCGCGCGAGCGGCCCCGCACGGTGCGGGGCCGCTCAGGAACTGCGGGCGCCCGGCGCGGAAGGCACCGGGCGCCGGGTGCCGCTACTTCGCCGACTCGGCCGCCTTCACCAGCGCGTCCTTGGTGACGGCACCGGCGTAGACCGTGCCGTCGTCGGTGATCAGGGCGTTGACGAGGCGGGTGGAGAAGACCCGGCCGGTGCCGAAGTCGCCCTTCACCTTGTCGCCGAAGGCGTCGAGCAGGGAGGCGGCCTCCGGCGGCAGGTCCCCGGAGCCGGCGTCCGGCAGGCCCTGGCCGCCCGGCACCTCGAAGCGGGCGATGCTGCTCCAGCCCTCGCCGAGGATCTCCGGCGCCGCGAGGTCCCCGGCGCCCGGCTGCTTGCCGGGGCCGCGCGGCACGTCCTTGCCGCGGGCCTCCTTCGCGGCGTCCTCGGCCTCGGTGACCTTGGTGCCCTTGGCGGGCCGGTAGTCGAAGAGGGAGGCGGCCGGCTTGCCGAAGTCGACCTTGGTGTACCCGGCTTCGACGACCGCGGCGCCGCCGCCCGCCGGGGTCAGGGTGGCCTTGAGCGGGGTGCCGGTCTTGGCGTCGACCGCGAAGGTGACCGCGCCGACCGTGCTGCCCTCGCCCTTGGGCTTCACCACCAGCTTGTAGGCGTCCCGTCCGGCGACCTGCATGGTGCCCTCGGCGGTGACCGAGGTGGTCTCCTCGGAGGCCTTGAGGACCTCCTTCGCGAACTCGCCCGGGGTCGCGGGGACGTCCTTCGGCAGCCCGCCCCGGTGCTCCGCCCCGCCGCCGTCGCCGTGCTTGCCGTCCTCGGTGGCGTGGAAGGCCTCGTCGGAGGCGCTGTCGTAGGCCCAGACCTCGTCGCCGTTGTGGATCAGGCTGTACTCGGCGGCGTCGTCCAGGATCGACAGGCGCTGCTTCTCGGGGCCGTCGGCGGCGACCCGCAGGGTGTGGGTGCCGGAGGCGAGTTCCGTCAGGCGGGACTTCGGGTCGGCGGCGCCGCCCTCGCCCTGCTCGCCGCGCGGGGAGGCCATGCCGCCCGCGAGCCCGCCGAGGTCCGGCAGGCCGAGGTCGGTGCTGATCTTCACGGTGCCGGACAGCCGCTGGGTGTCCGAGGCGGCGATCTTCTCGATGAGTTCCTGCGCGCTGAGCTCCGGCAGGTCGGGGTCCCCGGAGTCGGCGAGCGCCGGGACCAGCCCGATGGTCGCCGCCGCGAGACCGAGGACCACGACCGGGACGGCGTAGCGCGCGGCCTTCTTGCGCCCGCGCGCGGCCGCGGCCCGCTCGGCGGCCTCGGTGTCGGTACCGGATTCGTACGGTGCCATGTGTGCCCTACCTCCGTGTCGGCGGCGGCCTGTGCATCCAATGTGCCCTCGATCCACCCCGGGCCGCCAGTCTCACCCGCGATCGGTGAGGAGTGGTCTGCCTCCATCTGACCAAAACCGCGGCCCCGGGGCGTCCCCCCTCGGAAGCAACTCCGCGTACCTCTGCGGGATGACGGAACCGGGCGGCGCCTTCCGGGTCCCGTAGGGGAAGGCGCCGCCGGGCGGTGCGCGGTGACGGGCGCGCGTACGGATTCAGGGGCGCAGGACCGCCTTGGGTGCCTGGTGGCCGTGGGCGATGAAGGAGGGGAAGGGGGCCCGCTCCTGATCCTTCGCCAGGGCCACCTCGGGGAAGGCCGCGAAGAACCGGGGCAGCGCGGTGAGCGCCTCGGCGCGGGCCAGCGGGGCGCCGATGCAGCGGTGCACACCGTGGCCGAAGGCGAGGTGCCGGGACGGGGCCCGGGTGACGTCGAAGAGGTGGGCCTGAGGTCCGTGGAACTCGGGGTCCCAGCCCACCGCGCCGAAGGTGGCGAGGATGGGCTCGCCCGCGCCGATGACCACGTCCGCCACCGGGATGTCCTCGGTGGCGAAGCGCAGCGGCAGATGGGCGAGGGAGGGCGCCCAGCGCAGGGTCTCCTCGACCACCTGGGACCAGGGCACGGTGCCGTCGAGGACCAGGGCGAGCTGATCGGGGTTGTCCAGGAGGGCGACCACGGTGTTGCCGATGAGGTTGACGGTGGTCTCGTGGCCCGCGCCGAGGACCAGGATCAGGGTGTCGACGAGTTCGGTCTCGTTGAGCCGGTCGCCGCCGTCGCGGGCCTCGATCAGCGCCGAGGTGAGGTCCTCCCCGAGGTGCTCGCGCTTGCGGGCGACCAGCCGGGCCAGGGTCTCGCGGCCGTTGGCCAGCACCTGGCCGGCGACCTCGGGCGGCAGCGAGGTGTCCACGAAGGTGTTGATGAGCGCGGCCACATCGGTGCGCTCCGCCTCGTCGAGGCCGAAGAGTTCGCAGATCACCCGCATCGGCAGCGGATGCGCGAACTGCTCGCGCAGATCGACGACTTCGCCGGGGGCGCGGGTGCCGAGCGCGTCGAGGAGTTCGCCGGTGATGCGGTCGACGGCGGGCTGCATCTCCTGGGTGCGCCGGGCGGTGAAGGCCGGGGCGACGAGTTTGCGCAGCCGGGTGTGGTCGGGGCCGTAGGCGGTGAACATGTTCTCCACCCCGCACCAGTTGTAGATCCAGTGCGCCTCCGGGTGCGCGTGCACCCAGCCGTTGCGCCAGTCCGTCCAGTGCGCCCGCGGGTCCTTGCTGACCCGGGGGTCGTTCAGGAGGGATTCGAGGAGGCGGTGGCGGGTGGGTGCCCAGGCCCGTATCCCGCCGGGCAGCTCGACGGCAGCCACGTCCCCCAGCTCTCGTAGCCGTGCGGCTTCGCCGGGGATGTCGGCGCCGTGGATGTCGACGGGGTGGACGCTTCGGGCGTGAAGGGGTTCGACGGCCATGGGATCTCTCCTCTGGTGGCGACGCGGACCGGGCTGAAGCGCGCGGGCAGCGAGGCGAGTGCGTGGTGGAAGGGGCCCTTGCGCAGCCGCAACTCGGTTTCGGGCACGGCGAGTTCGAGGTCGGGCAGCCGGTGGATGAGCTGGGTGAGGGCGGTCTCGGCGATGCTCATCGCGGTGCCGGGCACCGGGCAGGCGTGCGGGCCCATGGACCAGGCCAGGTGGGAGCCGCGCCCGGAGGCCGTGCAGCCCGGGCCCTGGGGGTCGGTGCCGATCGCCTCGTAGCCGATCATGACCAGGGTGTGGGCGGGGATGCCGCGGCCGTGGAAGGTGAGGTCCTGGCGGGGGTAGTGCGCCCCGTAGTTGGAGATGGGCGGCTGGTCGGCGAGGACCCGGTCGATGGCCGGGATCACGTCGAGGGTGCCGCTGACCACCTGGTTGTACAGCTCGTCGTCGCGCAGCAGCCGGGCGAGCGGGCTGGCGATGAGGTTGGTGGTGGGCTCCTGCCCGGCGCCGAAGGTCAGCACCACCTGGTGGACGATCTCCACCGGGTCGAGTCCGGCGGGGTGCTGGAGCATCCAGGTGGTGAGGTTGCGGCCCGGGTTCTCGCGCTTCTCCGCGATCAGCTCCATCAGATAGGACTCGAAGGCCTTCTTGCCCGCGTCGGCCTCCCGGCCGCCCTCCATCATCTTGGCGAGCCCCTCGACGAGCCGGGGCGCGAAGAAGTCGTCCCGGCCGAAGAGGCGGTTGAAGACATAGCTCGGCAGCGGGCGCGCGTACCGCGCGACCAGGTCGGCCTCGCCGTCCGCGGCGAAGGTGTCGATGAGCCGGTCGGCGACGTCGCGGACCATGTCGCGCAGATGGTGCGGCTCGATCATCGCGAAGGCGTCGGCGGTGACGCCGCGGTGCCGGGCGTGGTCGGCGCCGTCGGTGAACATCGGGTTGGGGCGCGGGCCGAGCATGCCGAGGATCGGGTGGTCCGCGGGCCACTGCGCCGCCCATGCGGTGGAGTCCTTGGTCCAGGTCGCGGTGTCGTGCAGCACGTCGGCGGCGGCGCGGTGCGAGACCACCAGGTAGCCGAAGACGCCGTCGACCAGCTCGATCGGGGCGAGGTCGCCGTAGTGCCGGCGCATGTCGGCGTAGTACTCGTGGCGGCGCTGCGCGAAGTCCTCGGTGTGCAGGCGGTAGTACGGGGGCGGGGGGAAGCTCATGGGCCTGTGTTCCTGCGGTAGACGTCGAGGGAGTGGCTGACGAGGCCGATCAGGGCGTCGATGGAGGACTCGCGCTCCAGCGCGTTGCAGAACAGCAGCGGCGTCTCGGGGTGCAGGTCGAGGTCGGCGCGGACGGTGGCGGCGTCCAG
Source organism: Streptomyces physcomitrii (assembly GCF_012273655.1). Taxonomy (GTDB): domain Bacteria; phylum Actinomycetota; class Actinomycetes; order Streptomycetales; family Streptomycetaceae; genus Streptomyces; species Streptomyces physcomitrii. The sequence continues at coordinate 546,577 of NZ_JAAWWP010000002.1, forward strand.
GACGGGCGAGCCGGGGAAGTCGTTGACGGCCACCGCGTACGGCATCCCCGACTCCTCCACCAGGTCCATCGCCTCGTAGCTGACCTCGGGTCTGCGCAGGTCCATCAGGACCAGGGCGCCGCGGGCCCCGTAGGCGGTGTCCAGCCAGGCCTGCCGGAAGCGGGCCTGGCCGGGGGTGCCGAAGAGGTAGAGCACCGTCTCGCCGGACTCGCCGAGGGTGAGGCGGCCGAAGTCCATGGTGACCGTGGTGTGGGTCTTCCGCGGGGTGAAGGCGAGGCTGTCGACGCGGCTGGACGGCGCCGTCATGACCTCCTCGGTGTGCAGCGAACGGGTCTCCGAGACGGAGCGGATCAGGGTGGTCTTGCCGACCCCGAGTCCGCCCGCGACCACCAGCTTCACCATGTTCCGCACCGAGCTGGGCAGATAGGCGGGGCCGTCCGGCGCGGCGGCCGGATCAGGCCGGCTTCTTGAGCTTGCGAAGGCCATCGAGGACGTTCTCCAGCAGTTCGACGTCGGGGAGTTCAGCGGGCTCGACGGCCTGGATGAGGCCCAGGTCGAGCAGGTCGCCCGCGAGGATGCGGACCGCGGAGACGGGCAGGCGCAGATGGCCCGCCGCGTCCGCGAGGGTGAGATCGCCGCCGTCGACCGCCGTCAGCAGGTGGTGCTGCGGCGGGCTGAGCGAGGCGGCGGCCCGTCCGTCCACCCGGACCAGCCGGGTCAGTACGTCGGGGAGCGCACGGCGCGCACTGGTCCGGCCGCCCGTCGCCAGATAGGCGGGGGTGATCCGGACCGGGTCGCGCCGGCGGCTCACCTCCCGTCACCCCGGCTGCTGATGTGCAGGGCGAAGGTGTCGGCCAGCTTGGCGAGTTCGTACATGACCCCGCCGAGGTCCGGGTCGGGCTGGGTGAAGGCGGCGATCCGCAGATTGTCCCCGGCGGCGACGATCAGCAGGAAGCGGCCGTCCTCGCCCTCGATGGTGACGCTGCGCGCGCGGGCGCCGCCGCCCGCGACGACCGCGAGGGACTCCCGGCCCAGGCTGTAGAGCCCGGAGGCGGAGGCGGCGGTGGTCTCCGCCTGCTCGCGGTCGACCTCGCCGCCCGCCCCGGCGATGAGCCCGTCGGTGCTGAGGAAGACCACGGCGGCGAGGTCGTGGCGCTGTTGGAGCAGCTTCTCCGCCTGCTCCGAGTAGTTGGGCGCCTCGGCGAGCGGGGTGCTCTGGGCACGGCGGTCGGGAGTGGTCATCGGGACGGCTCCTCGTGGGTGACTGGCGATTCGCTGCGGGCCCGCTCCAGGCTCGCCTGCATGCCCGCGTACCGGTCGCGGGTCGCGCTCGGGTCGTTGGGCCGGGGCGCCGCGTCCTGCGGTGCGGCCTGCCCGGCGGCGGGTGCCCGGCGCCTGCGGCGGGGCAGTCCGCCGGGGCCGGCCGCGGCGGGCGGGGCGGAAAGGGGGTCCTCGGCCGGTTCGGGGGCGAGGGGGCGGCTCGGTTCGGCGGGCAGCGGGGCCGCGGCGGACTGGCCGCCGCCCGCGGCCCGGTCCATCGAGACGAGCAGCGAGGCGTCGATGTGCACGACCGCCTCCATGCCGCGGGTGGCGGACGGCGACATGGCCACCTCGATGGCGTGCCTGCGGGTCAGCCGCCCGATCGCGGCGAAGCCGAGCTTGGGCGGGCTGCCGATCCCGGTGAGCAGGATGCGCCGGGAGGTGTCGAGCATCCGCAGCGCGAACTCCTGCTTCTCCGCGGTGTCCAGGCCGGGCCCCGAGTCGCTGACGACCACGGCGGCCCCGGCGGCGGTGCGGTGGATGCCGACGCGCACCGGCATGCTGCCGACGGTGCAGTAGGCGGCGTTGTCCATCAGCTCGGCGAGGACCATCGCCAGCGCCTCGGCGGCCGGTGCGGCCACCCCGAGCTGGGGCCCGGCGGGCAGGTGGTTGGTGATCTCGATGCGCCCGTAGGACTCGACGCGGGACTGGGCGGCGGTGACCAGGTCGGCGAGGTAGGAGTCCTGCCGGGCCAGGCCCGGGGCGTCACCGCAGACCACGCCGACGGCCTGCACCACGCGGCGCATCAGCACGGTGCGGTGGTCGAGTTCGTAGAGCACGGGGGTGAACTCGGGCCGGTCGCCGAAGTCGTGCTGCGCCTTGTCGAGGATCTTCTCCATCTGGGCGGCCAGGGTGCGCACCCGGCCCGCGACGGTGCGCATGACCTCCTGCGCGGCCTCGTCGGTACGGACCTGGCTGTCGCGCACCGCGGCGGTCAGCTGCTCGGCGACAGTGCGCAGCGCCTTGTCGACCTCGGTGTCCGCGAGCTCCGGGTGCGCGAGCGGCGGTACCCGGTGGGCGGGGTGGGCGAGTTGCCGGATCAGCGCGGGCACCCGGTTCTCGGCGAGGTGGCTCACCTCGGACAGCAGGGCCCGCCGCTGCCGCTCCTGGGCCCCGGCCTCCCGCCGCGCCTCCTCGGTCTCGGCGCGGGCGCGGGCGGTGGCGGCGCGGGCGCGGGTCAGGAGTACGGCGGCGAGCAGGCCCCACAGGGCGAGTACGCCGAGGGCGACGACGAGCGGTACGGGTATGTCCATGGGTGAGTCCTCGGTCAACGCGGTCGCCGGGCCCGGGGGAAGGGGAGTCCGGCGTGACGGTGCGGGCGGCGCGGTGGGCGGGGAGCCCGGGGTGCCGCCGGTGGGGATGGGTCCACGGCGGGAGCGGTCGGGGAAGGTGTCAGCCGCGGGCTCCTGTCGGCCGCGCAGGGGTGCGGCCCTGCGGGGCGCCGGGCGTTCTCGCGCCGCCGGACAGCGCTGCCCGGCGCGCCTCGCCGCCTGCGCTCCGCGCGCCCGCGCTCAGGCCTGCACGTACGGTTACTGACACGTACTCAAGACTGGTACAGCCGCTCCGCTTTGGCAATAAGTCGCTCTGCGGAGGCTTCGCGAATTTCCGGCACGGACAATCCTTCGCGATGCCCGCATCGCCAACTCCCCTGCCGCACAACGCAGATACGTCACTTCAGCGCGAATGAACGTTTCCCGGCGGCCCGGGAATTCACTTTTCCGTAATACGGCGGATACGCTGAGGCATGTCGGCAACTCTGGTGCGTCGGCGCCCTCTTGGGGATAATCCGCACAGAAGCGGAAGCCGGTCGACAGGCCAGGCAAATGGGGACAGCCCCGCGGGCGCGCGGCCGGAAATTGTGAGCGATGCCACATCCACGGCCGCCGACGCGCGTTTCGAAGGCTGGACAAGCGGTCGGGACCACCTCTCACCGGGCAGGTCCGCCATCCGCCGCCATCGGCCCCGGCAGGCCGCGCAGAGGGCCTCGCGGGCCGGGCCGGCACCGCCCGCACCGCCCCGCGGGACAGTGCGCCCGATATTCACAGAACCTTAGTGGTGGCCACTCAATTCGCCTTCACATGCGCGGAGTTGCTTCACTGACGAGTGATAAGGTCGGCGAACTTCCAGTGGGCTGACGGTGCGTGGATCGCACCAGGGGGATCAGCCGCTCAGGCCTCATCTCGGAGGGGACGACGACCGACGTGGTCGCATAGGCTGCGGCGGCCTCTTGGAGAGGTGGCTTCTTCCGAGGTCGGGAAGGGCCAGCCGTTCTTTCCGTTACGCCACTTGAAGAGAGTTCCATGACGTCACTTGTGCAGGACCCTGTCTTCTGGGTCCTGATAGCCGTAACTCTGGTCGCCCTGGCCGCCGTTCTGCGCGCGCGGCGGACCAACGTCGGCCTGCGGAAGCGTAACGCAGATCTCCATGACGAACGCGGCACCCTGCTGGGCAAGTTCGACGAGCTCCAGGCCCATCAGGCAGGCCTGCGGGCGCAGTTCGCGGCCGAGCTCGCCGATGTCCGCTCCGACGCGGAAGAGGAGACCAAATCGGTCCTCAAGGCCGCGATGCGCACCCTGCAGAGCCTCGCCGACGAACAGCAGATCGTCATCGACCAGGCGCAGAAGAAATACGGCGAGGACCCGCAGATCCTCGCCGACCTGATGGCGATCGACCACACCAACAGCCAGTTCGGCCGCCGCGCCCAGGGCATCGCGGTGCTCTGCGGCGGCTGGCTCGGCCGCCGCGAGTCGGTCGCCTCCGTCTACGACGTGGCCCGCAGCGCCCAGGGCCGCATCCGGCAGTTCGACCGGGTCCGCATCCACGCGCAGGCCAGCTTCTCCGTCGTCAGCAGAGCCGTGGAACCCGTCGCGGTGGTGCTCGCCGAGCTGCTGGCCAACGCCACCAAGTACTCGGCGCCCTCCACCCCGGTGGAGATCAACATCAAGGCCGTCTCCAAGGGCGTCTGCCTGATCGTCGACGACGGCGGCCTCGGCATGGGCCAGGAGGAGAAGGACCGCGCCGCCGCCCTGCTCTCCCCGGCCGCGCCGCTGACCATCTCCAGCCTGGGCAACCCCCCGCAGTTCGGCTTCGCCGTCTCCGGGATGCTCGCCACCCGGTACGGGTTCACCGTCTCGGTGGACTCGGTCTCGCCCTACGGGGGCGTCCGCGCGGTGATCCTGCTGCCCGACGAACTGCTCACCACGGAGGCAGTCCTGCCACCTTCCGCCGCCTCCCGTCCGCAGGGCCCCACCCCCATACAGCAGCCGCCCGCCCCGCAGCCCGTCGCGGTCGAGCACCCGGAGTCCCCCGCGGAGACGACCACCCAGCTCACCCCGGTCAGCGACAGCGGGCCCGGCCCGATGCCGCCGGTCGGCACCACGGCGGGCGGACTGCCCAAGCGGCGCCGCTCCAGCCCGGTCGCGGTCGTCCCGCCGGCCCAGCAGTCCACCCCCGAACCTGCCCGTTCCAACCAGGAGACGGCCTCCCTCCTCGGCGCCTTCCAGCGCGGGACCCGCTCCGGGCGTACCACCACGACGCACACGGAAGGACAAGAGAACTCGTGAACCCCGATCTGTCGTGGGCGCTCAACGACGTGCTCCAGGTACGCGGCGCGCGGCACGCGATCCTCGTCTCGTCCGACGGGCTGCTCCTGGAACACTCCAGTGAGTTCGGCCGCGACGACGCGGAGACCGTGGCCGCCGCGATCAGCGGCATGCAGTCGCTGAGCCGGGCCCTGGCCCCCTTCATCGGCAGCGGTCACACCACCGGCTGGCGCCAGACCCTCCTGGAGTACAACGACGGCTGGATCTTCCTGATCGCGGCGGGCAGCGGCGCCTACCTCGCGGCCACCGCCGGTGCCGACGTGGACATGGAGGCGATGTCCTTCCGTATGCAGCAGCAGGTGAGCGCGCTCGGCAAGGCCCTGATGACACCGCTGCGCGAGCATCCCGGCAGCGGCGCATGACGGCGCCCGGTGAGGAGCAGCCGGTCACGAGCGGGTTCATCCGCTCCTACGTCATCACCAACGGGCGGGACCTGCCGGACGCGGACGGGTTCTCCCTGGTCACGCTGGTCACCATCGCGCCCGACCGGGAGCCCCCGGCCCGGCTCAGTCCCGAACTGCGCTCCGTGTGGGACCTGTGCTCGGGCGGCTACCTGTCGGTCGCGGAGGTGGCCGCCCGCCTCGAACTGCCGGTCGGTGTGGTGCGGTTGCTCCTGACGGATTTAGCGGATCAGGGCCACCTGCTCCGGCGGGCCGCACCGCCGCCCGCCCAACTTGTCGACAGGAAGATCCTCAAAGAGGTGCTGCATGGACTCCAACGCCGCTTCGGCTGACAGCATTTACGTGCCGGACGCGGTGCAGACGGCCGCGAAGATCCTCGTCGTCGGCCACTTCGCGGTGGGCAAGACCACGCTCATCGGCACCCTCTCCGAGATCGCCCCGCTGCGTACCGAGGAGAAGATGACGCAGGCGGCGGCGCACGTCGACGACCTGCGGGGCGCGCCCGACAAGAAGACGACGACCGTGGCGCTCGACTTCGGCCGTCTGACGCTCAGCGACGAACTGGTCCTGTACCTGTTCGGCACCCCGGGCCAGCAGCGCTTCATGCAGCTGTGGGAGGACATGGCCAGGGGCGCGCTCGGCGCGCTGCTCCTGGTCGACCCCTCACGCCTGGCCGAGACCTTCCCGGTCATCGACCTGATCGAGAAGTACGGCCTGGAGTTCGCGATCGCGGTCAACAGCTTCGACGCGCGCTCCCGGTACGCGGAGGAGGAGCTGCGGGAGGCGCTCGACCTGCTGCCGCACACCCCGGTCGTCTACTGCGACGCCCGGGACCAGCACAGTTCGGCGCAGGCCCTGATCACCCTCATCCAGCACCTGCTCGCGCGCGCCTCCTGACGCGCCTGCCCCATCCGCCGCCCCGGACCTCCCCAAGACCCGGGCTCAGACCGAGAAACACCGAGGAACGACGATGGATTCTCAAGCCGGAGCCTCCCCGCAGACCGCACCGCCCGCGGGCTGCCCCATGCACCAGCCCCAGTCCGCGCCGCTGTACGGGGAGGACTTCGCCGCCCACCCCCAGGAGATCTACGCGCGTCTGCGGGCCCAGGGTCCGGTGGCCGCGGTCGAGCTGGCCCCGGGTGTCGACGCCGACCTGGTCATCGCGCACGACGCGGCGCTCAGGGTGCTGCAGAACCCCTCGCTGTTCGCGCGCGACGCACGGCGCTGGGCGGCGCTGAACGAGGGCCGGGTGCCCGCCGACAGCCCGGTGCTCGGCATGATGGGCTACCGCCCGAACGCGATGTTCTCCGACGGCGCGGAGCACCTGCGGCTGCGCAAGGCGATCACCGAGTCCCTCGCCCGGATCAACACCGCCCGGCTGAGCCGCGATGTGGAGCGGGTCGCCGACTACCTGATCGACCAGTTCAGCGAGCGCGGCAGCGCGGACCTCCTGAACGACTACGCCAAGCTGCTCCCGCTGCTGCTCTTCAACCAGCTCTTCGGCTGCACCGGCGACATCGGCGACCGGCTGACCCACTACATGTCCATGCTCTTCGACGGCCAGGACGTGGTGCGCTCCAACGAGGAGCTGAACGCCTGCCTGATGGAGCTGGTCGCCCTCAAGCGCCGCCAGCCCGGCGAGGACATGACCTCCTGGCTGATCCAGCACCCGGCGGGCCTGCGCGACGAGGAGCTGAAGGATCAGCTCGTCCTGCTGATGGGCGCCGGTGTCGAGCCGGAGCGCAACCTCATCGGCAACGCCCTGCTGCTGCTCCTGTCCGAGGAGGCCCCGGCGCCCGGTTCGCGCGGCGGCGGCCTGCTCGTCGAGGACGCCCTGGACGACGTGCTGTGGAACCACTCCCCGATCGCCAACTACGGCACCCACTTCCCCCTCCAGGACGTCGACCTGGACGGCACGGTGCTGCCCGCCAACTCCCCGGTGCTGATCAGCTTCGCGGCGGCCAACAGCGACCCCTCGCTCACCGACGCCCGGCAGACCCTCAGCAAGGGCGCGCACCTGGCCTGGGGCGCGGGGCCCCACGCCTGCCCCGCCAAGTCCCCCGCCCAGCTGATCGCGCTGACCGCGATCGAGCGGATCCTGAACGCGCTGCCGGACATCGCGCTGGCCGCCCCGGCCCGCGAACTCGCCTGGCGGCCGGGCCCGTTCCACCGCGCGCTCGTCTCGCTGCCGGTGCGGTTCACCCCGACCGCGGCCCGGCGGGCGGCGGCGCCCCGGCCGGTGGCGCAGACGGTGCCGGTGCCGCCCACCCAGGCCGTCCCGGGCGAGCAGACGCCCAAGAAGGCCAAGGGCTGGTGGAGTTCCTTCCTGGACGTTTTCCGGGTATGAGATCTGGCGTCCGTCGGCCGGTTGTGCGAGCCTGGCCGAAAACAGTCACCCTCCGTAGCTGGCATGTGACAATGGCAACAGCCAAACGTGCATGACCAAGGTGCCCGCAGGGGATGGTTGCGTAGACAACTACTCCCCTTGGCCAAGGAGTCGGAGTGACATCCCCTGTAGGCGACATAGCCGTCGACCGGCGTGCCGTTGTCCCTCTCCTCGGGCGTCTTCGCGCGCCCGAGGGGCTGGCGGAGCCCTTTCCCGTGTGGAATGAGATCCGGTCGCTCGGCGAGGCGGTGCCCACGCCCTGGGGAGGCTGGCTGCTGACCGGCTTCGACGTCTGCAACCAGGTGCTCCGCGGCCGGGACTGGCTGGTTCCCGACTTCGCCTGGCAGGCCCGGCAGCCGGACACCGAGCGCTGGCAGGCCCCGGCGACCCAGGAGATGAGCCGGACCCTCTCGCGCCTCAACCCGCCGATGCACACGCACCAGCGGCGCGGGATCGGCAACCTCTTCGACCGGGCCGCGCTGACCAGGCTCGGCCCGATGGTCGACGGGCACACCACCCACCTCCTGGACGAGCTGGCGGAGCGCCTCGCGCGCGGGCCCGCCGACTTCGTCCGGCCGGTCGGCGAGATGCTGCCGATCGCCACCATCGGGGACTGGCTGGGCATCCCGCCCGAGGACCACCGGTACCTGGTCGAGCTCACCCACGACCAGGCGCACGCCCAGGAACTGCTGCCCAACAAGAGCCAGTTGGCGCTGTCGGAGGAGGCCACCCGGCAGCTGCGCGGCTACTTCACCCAGTTGATCGCCGAGCGCCGCACGGCAACCGGCGAGGACGTGCTCTCCAGCTGGATCCGCACCTGGGACGAGCTGGAACCGGACCGGGAGAGCGCCGACGAGATCCTCTACACGCTCACCATGTTCGTCACCGTGGCCGCCCTGGAGACCACCACCACCCTGCTGTCCACGGTGGTCTGGCGGCTCCTCCAGGACCCGGCCCGCTGGGACTGGCTGCGCCGCAACCCGGAGCACATCGACAGCGCCCTGGACGAGGCGCTGCGCTACGACCCCCCGATCCAGCTGAACACCCGTATCGCCGCCGTCGACACCGAACTGGCCGGGATACCGCTCGCGAAGGACACGATGGTGCACGTGATGTACGGGGCCGCCAACCACGACCCCCGGGCCAACGACAACCCGGGTGACTTCGACATCCTGCGCGGCGGCAACCACCTCACCTTCGGCGGCGGCATCCACTACTGCCTGGGCGCGCAGCTCGCCCGCCTGGAGGCCAGGGCCCTGCTCGGCCAGCTCCTGGAGCGCTTCCCCACCCTGCACACCCCCGGGGCGCCGCACTACGCCTCCCGGATGGTCTTCCGCCGCATCATCTCGCTGGAGTTGGCCGTATGAAGTTCATGAACCTCTTCGGCGGGCAGGCCGTGCCCCACCAGCTGAAGACGGTCCGCGCCGAGCAGCACGACGCGGTCCTGTACGTGGAGCTGAACAGCCCTCAGACCGGCAACGCGGTCACCGAGCCCATGCTCGACGACCTGCTGTCGGTGCTCACCGAACCCGACCCGGCGACCCGGGTCATCGTGCTGTCCGGGGCGGGCGAGGACTTCTGCCTCGGCGGCGACCGCAGCGAGTTCGCCACCATGGTCGACATCGACCCGACCGGCGGCGGCATCCGCGGCACCGGCAACAAGGCCCGCCGGGTCTGCGAGGCGATCACCCACAGCCCGGCGGTCACCATCGCCCGCCTCCAGGGCAAGACCATCGGCGCGGGGCTCGCCCTCGCCCTCGCCTGCGATCTGCGGGTGGGCGCCGGCACCGCGAGCTTCCGGCTGCCCGAGCTGGCCCTCGGCCTGCCCACCGCCTGGGGCGGCGTGCTGCCCCGCCTGCTGCACGAGGTGGGCGCCGCCCGGGTGCGCGAGCTCGTCCTCACCGGCCGCGCCTTCGACGCCGCCGAGGCGCACCACCTCTCCGTGCTCCAACGCGTTGTCCCCGAGGCCGAGTTGGACGCCGCCGTGGACGCCTGGGCCAAGCCGGTCAAGCGCCGCCCGGCCGCCGCCCTGCGCGTGACCAAGGCCCTCTTCAGCGCCTACGCCGCCCAGACCCGCCTGGCCGACCCCTCCGCCCTCGACGGCGAACTCATGGCCTCGGTGGTCGCCGCCGCCCACTACGAACGCCAGCAGGCCACGGGCTGACCCCGGTCCGGACGGCTCCCGTACGGGCGGCTCCTGTACGGGAAGGTCTCGTACGAGCGGATCCCGTACGGCCGGATCCCCTGCGGGCGGGCTAGCGTCCCCGGAAGCTGCGCCGGTAGGAGAGCGGGCTGACGCCGGTGGTGCGCCGGAAGCGTTCCCGGAAGGCGTTGGCGGAACCGAACCCGACCTGGGCGCCGATGCGTTCGACCGGGTGCTCGGTGGTCTCCAGGAGGTGCTGGGCCTGCCGGACGCGGGCGCGGTGCAGCCACTGCAGCGGGGTGGTGCCGGTCTGCTCCCGGAAGCGGCGCATCAGGGTACGGGTGCTGGTGCCCGCCCGGTCGGCGATCTCGGCGAGGGTCAGCTCCCGGCCGAGGTTCTCCTCCAGCCAGCCGAGCAGGGGCTCCAGAGCGGCCCCGCGCGGGACCGGCGGATGCGGCGGCCGGACGATGAACTGGGCCTGCCCGCCCTCGCGTTCGAGCGGCATCACGGAGAGCCGCGCGGCGTCGGCGGCGACCGCGGAGCCGTAGTCCCGCCGGATCATGTGCAGGCACAGGTCGAGCCCGGCGGCGGCGCCCGCCGAGGTGAGGAACTGCCCGTTGTCCACGTAGAGCACCTCCGGGTCGACCTCGATCCGCGGGTGGGCGGCGGCGAGTTCGGCCGCGGCCAGCCAGTGCGTGGTGGCCCGCAGCCCGTCGAGCAGCCCCGCGGCGGCGAGCACGAAGGTCCCGGAGCAGATCGAGGCGATACGGGTGCCCTCGGCGGCGGCACCGCGCAGCGCCTCCCGCACCTCGGGCGGCAGCGGCGCCGCGGGGTCGGCGGTCCCGGGCACGATCACCGTGTCGGCGCCCCGCAGCCCGTCCAGCCCCCAGGGCGCCCGGAGGCGGAAGAGACCGGCGTCGACCTCGGGCCGGGCGGCGCAGACCCGCACCCGGTAGCCGGGCCGCCCGTCGGGCAGCCGGGTCCGCCCGAACACCTCGATCGGCGTGGACAGATCGAAGGGGATCACCTGGTCCAGGGCGAGCAGGGCGAGGGTGTGCATGGCGGGAATCTACCGGGTCCCGGATTCCCGCCAGCGGGCGATGCCGGGGAGTACGGACACGAGGGCGGGCACGGGGCCCCCGCGACCGGTGGATTCACGCCGCTCCCGGCCCTGGCGGCATCCGGGGGGAACCTGTCACGAATGCCACTGGGACGGCCTCGCGCGGGCGCCTAGCGTCGGGGCCGCACCGGCTCCCGCACCCGGCCCGGTGATCCCCGTCCCTCCCCTGTCCTGGAGCCCGTATGCACGCCTGGTCCGTTCCCCCCGCCGGCCCCCGCCCGACGCACTGAACGGGGGCGCCTGATGACGAAGTTCTTCCTCTCCCTGCACGTCCTGGCCGCGGTCCTGGCCATCGGTCCGGTGACGGTGGCGGCGAGCATGTTCCCGAAGTTCTGGCGCCGCGCGCAGGCGGACCCGGGGGAGGCGACCGCCCGTACGGTCCTCGCCACCCTGCACCGCATCTGCCGCGTCTACGCCGCGATCGGCCTCGCCGTCCCCCTCCTCGGCTTCGCGACCGCGAGCAGCCTCGGGGTGCTCGGCAGCGCCTGGCTGATCGTCTCCATCGTGCTCACCACGGTGGCGGGCGGCGTGCTGCTCCTGCTGATCCTGCCCGGCCAGGAGAACGCGCTCGAAGCACTGGGGGTCCCGGACGGCCACCTCGGAGCGGAGGGCACCACGGGCGGCGTCCCCTCGGCCGGAGCGAGGGCGGCCGGAGCGAGGGCGACCGAAGAGACGGCGGCCGAAGCGGCGGTCGAAGAAGCGGCGGTGGGCGTGGGGGCCGTGGAGGCGGTGCCCGGTCCGGAGACGACCGGCGCGAGGACACCGGCCCACGAGACGGCACCCGCACAGGAGGCGAAGGCGCCCGCACAGGAGACGAGGGCACCCGCCCAGGAGACGAAGGCGCCCGCCCCGGAGTCGGCGAGCGCGCGGGGCCGTGGGCCCGGGGCGCGGACCGCCGCCGGGCTCGCGATGTCCACCGGGGTCTTCAACCTGCTGTGGGCGACGGTCACCGTGCTGATGATCGTCCGGCCGGGCTCCACCACCGGGGCCTGAGCCCCCGGCACACGGGCCGACCGCGCTTCAGGCGCCGAGGCGGCCCGCCGGCCGTAGGGCGGGCCACTGACCTTGGGGCGGGCCACTGTCCGTAGGGGCCCGCCTCGCCTGGGTGGGCCCGCCTCGCCTGGCTCGGCCCGCCGGGCCGGAGGTGGTGCGCAAGCCTCGCCCGCAGCGGGCCCGTGCGGTCTCGCCGGTGCGGTCTCAGCCCGCCCGGTGCACGACCGCGTCGCACAGCTCCAGGAGGGCCGCCTTCGCGGCGCACTCGGGCAGCGGGGCGAGGGTGGCGCGGGCGTCCTCGGCGTAGCGGACGGTGTCCTCGCGGGCGAGTTCGAGGGCCGGGTGGACGCGCAGCCGGGCCAGTGCCTCGGCGTGCCGGGCGTCGTCGCTGAGGTCGGACTCCAGGAGGGCGACCAGCTCACGGTCCTCCTCGCGGCCGCGGCGGGCGGCCAGTTCGCGCAGCCGCAGCACCGGCAGCGTGGGGATGCCCTCGCGCAGGTCGGTGCCGGGGGTCTTGCCGGACTCCTGGGAGTCGGAGGCGATGTCCAGGACGTCGTCGGCGAGCTGGAAGGCGACCCCGAGGCGTTCGCCGAACTGCGTGAGGATGTCGACGACCTGCTCGTCGGCGCCGGACATCATCGCGCCGAAGCGGCCGGAGACGGCGACCAGCGAGCCGGTCTTGCCGCCGAGGACGTCGAGGTAGTGCTCGACCGGGTCGCGGCCGTCGCGCGGGCCCGCGGTCTCCAGGATCTGGCCCGTGACCAGGCGCTCGAAGGCCTGCGCCTGGATACGGACGGCCTCGGGACCGAGGTCGGCCAGTATCTGCGAGGCCCGGGCGAAGAGGAAGTCGCCGGTGAGCACGGCCAGCGAGTTGCCCCAGCGGGTGTTGGCGCTCGGGACGCCGCGGCGCACGTCCGCCTCGTCCATCACGTCGTCGTGGTACAGCGTCGCCAGATGCGTCAGCTCCACGACCACCGCGGCGGGCACGATGCCCGGTTCGTTCGGGTCGCCGAACTGCGCGGCCAGCATGACCAGCAGCGGACGGAACCTCTTGCCGCCCGCGCGCACCAGGTGCTGCGCGGCCTCGGTGATGAACGGCATCTCGCTCTTGGTGGCCTCGAGGAGGCCCTCCTCGACAGCCGTCAATCCGGCCTGGACATCGGCCTCGAGAGCCGTGTCCCGCACGCTCAGCCCGAAGGGCACGACGACGGTCACGAGGGGGTCTCCTGTCTGCTGACGATCACAGAGTCGATCACACGGTTTGTCGATGTGTCGCTGCGTTCATTCAACTCAGCGTATCCGGTCGTCTTTCGATCACAGTGAGCGCCTGCCCGGACAATCGGGGCAGCATGCGGTCACCAAGCGCGGTCAGCGGCCCGGGGCCCGTGATTGCCGGGCGAGCGGCGCCCTCCGGCCGCGCCCCCGCGGCTTCCCGGGGTCCGCCGGATGCGCCCCTGGTACGGCAGGAGAGTCATCCCCGGCCCCGGCGGTCCTGAGGGCGCGCGGCACCGCGCGGATCCCGCCGGGCCGCCCGGGGGAACTCCGCCGCCGGGCACCGCGCCCCTTCCGGCACGGCACCCGGCGGCGCCTCTGAGGGGCCCGCACGCCCTCAGGACCGGCGGGGCCGGTGAAACCGGCGGGGCCGGTGGAACCGCACCTCCGGGTTCTGCGGGGTCGGCCCCGTCGAGCAGCGGCTGCGGTACCGACTTCAGGTGCAGGCTGAGGAAGGCGGCGAGGGAGGTGTCCCCCGTCTCCGGGTCGGTCCGCTCGCAGGCCACGCAGGTCAGGGTGCGTCCGCCGGGGAAGGCGGTGCCGGAGGACTCGTAGGCGGGGTCGATCGCGGCGACCACGTACCCGCGGGAGGCGAGGTCCTCGGCGAGCGAGGTGAGGGTCGCCCTCGGCAGGGTGAAGCCGGGCGAGAGCAGCACCAGCGGGAAGCGGCCGGGCGCCGGGCGTGCGCCGGTGCGCGCATGGGTACGGGTGGCCGCCACCCGCGCCGGGTCCACCCCCGGCCGCTCCGGGAACTCGACCAGGAGCCGGGCCTCCTCCCCGGTGAGGTAGGGCCGCTCCCGGCCCGCTCCCCCGCCGCGGGCCGGGTAGGAGAGCGAGACCATCAGCTCCCGGTCGCCTGCCTCCGGCACCCAGGGGTCGCGGCGGCTGTGGTCGGTGAGGTGGAGGGTCTCGGCGCCGACCCGGAAGGGCCCGGTGGGGCGCGGCAGCCGGAGCCGCTCCTCCGCGCCCGCGTGCGCCTCCCCCTGGGCGGCGGCCGGGGACCGTTGGACGGCGCCCGGGGACCGCTCGGCGACGGCCGAGGACGGCTCGGCGCCCCGGTACGGGCCGGAGCGGCGCACCTGTACGGGCCGGGACGGCACCCTGGTACGACCGGCCCCGAGGCTCGTACCACCCGTCCCGAGGCCGGTACGACCGGTCCCGAAGCTGGTCCCATCCGTCCCGGCGGCCCCCTCAGCCGAAGTGGCGTTCCAGTACCACCGCGACCCCGTCCTCCTCGTGGGAGAGGGTCACCTCGTCGGCGACGGCCTTCAGTTCGGGGTGGGCGTTGGCCATGGCGACGCCGTGGGCGGCCCACTGGAACATCGGGATGTCATTGGGCATGTCCCCGAAGGCGATGGTCCCGGCGGGGCCGAGACCGAGCCGGGCTGCGGCGAGCGCCAGGCCCGCGCCCTTGGTGACGCCGTAGGGCTGGAGCTCCACGATGTCGGTGCCCGCCCGGGTGACGGTGACCAGGTCGCCGACGATCTGGTGGGCGGCGGCGGCCAGTTCCTCGTCGCTGAGGTCCGGGTGGCGCACCAGGACCTTGTTGATCGGCTCGGCCCACAGCCCGCGGCGGCCCTCGACCCGGGTGGCGGGCAGCGTCGGGTGCGGCATCCGGTAGCCGGGCTCGGCGAGCGTCAGGCCCTCGGTGTCGGCCTGGTTGACCGCCGCGTGCACGGCGCCGACCTCGGCCTCCAGCTTGCCGAGCACGGTGTCGGCGAGTTCGCGGTCCAGGGTGACGGAGTGCACCAGGCGGTCCTGCGCCGCGTCGTACACCTGCGCGCCCTGGCCGCACACCGCGAGCCCCTGGTATCCGAGACCGGTGAGCAGCGGCCGTACCTGGGGCACCGGGCGGCCGGTGGCCACGATGTGCACGGCACCGGCCGCGGCGGCCCGGGCGAGGGCGGCCCGCGAACGGGCCGAGATCGTGTCGCCGGTGCGCAGCAGGGTGCCGTCGAGGTCCGTCGCGATCAGCGCGAAGGGGGCGGCGGGGGCGGAGGTCCCCCCGGTTCCGGCGGGGGAGGGATTGTGCATGGGAGCGAGCATACGAAAGAGAGATCACCGGAGCGCGCCCGTCCCGGAGTGCAGGACGGCCCCGCCCCCGCCGCTCCCGCCGTACGGCGAGGGGCAGTTGCGGCGGTCCCGGCCCCGGCGCGGGGCGGCCCGCCGCCGGGCGGACTGTGACGTACGAGACCTCCGCGCTCCGGCTCTCGTACCCCGGCCGGGGAGCCGGTACCGTCTGGTCGGTCTGTTGACCACGGTTCAGTGACCAGGGCCCGGGCCACCGGGACACCGAGCAGGAGGAGGGGCGATGGCCCGCGCCGAGGCGAACGGCATCGAGATCGAGTACGAGACCTTCGGCGCCCCCGGGGACCCCGCCCTGCTCCTGGTCGCCGGGCTCGGCCAGCAGCTGCTCGCCTATCCCGCGGAGTTCTGCCGGATGCTGGCCGGGGCGGGCTTCCACGTCGTCCGCTACGACAACCGGGACAGCGGGCTCTCCTCGGGCACCCCGGAGGACGTCCCGCCGCCGGACTGGCAGGCGATCGTGAGCAACGACTACTCCTCCGCCTCCTACACCGTCCCCGACCTGGCCAAGGACGCCGCCGCCCTGCTCACGGCGCTCGGCATCGGCTCCGCGCATCTGGTCGGCGTCTCCATGGGCGGCATGATCGTGCAGCAACTGGCCATCCTGCGGCCTGATCTGGTGCGCAGCCTGACCTCCGTCATGTCCACCACCGGCGAGCGCGCGGTGGGCCGCCCCAGCCCCGAGGCCTCCGCGGTCCTCTTCGCCCCGCAGCAGCGCACCCGCCAGGCCGCCCTGACCCAGATGGTCCGCTCCCTCCAGGTCCTCGCCTCCCCGGAGTACCCCACCCCGGAGGAGGAGCTGTACGCGTACGTCGCCGCCGCCCACGACCGCGCCCACCGCCCCCTCGGCACCGCCCGCCAGCTCGCCGCGGTGATGTGCTCCCCGGACCGCACCGCCGAGCTCGCCCGGCTGGACGTCCCCGCCCTGGTGGTGCACGGCGGCGACGACTGCCTGATCGACCCCAGCGGCGGCCGGGCCACCGCCGCCGCCATCCCCGGCGCCCGCCTCCTCACCGTCCCCGGCATGGGCCACGACCTCCCCCGGCAGCTCTGGCAGCGCCTCGCGGACGAGATCATCCGGCTGGCGAAGGAGGCGGAGGCCGCGCGGAACGGGTCCGCCTCGCGGGGCGCGGAGCCTACCGACGGCGTGCGGGCCTGAGGGGGCGACGGGCCCGGCGAACGCCCCGGGCCCCGGGGACGCGTCCGCTCACCCTCCGCACTGCTCCAGCATCGTCGTCCGGTCCGCCGTGGTCACCGGAAGCTCGTACTTGCCGGCGACCTGGGCGAACCGCGTGACGTACGCGCAGCGGATCGTCCTGTCCGGCGGCAGCCAGGAGGCGGGGCCGGAGTCGCGCTTCGAGGAGTTGGCGCGGCCCTCGACCGGGAGCAGGTTGAGCACGTCGTTCGCCAGTTGCCTGCGCTTGCTCTCCGGCCAGCGGGCGGCGCCCATCTGCCAGCTGTAGGACAGCGGGACCACATGGTCTATCTGCACCTCGGCGGCCTCCGCCTTCTTCCAGGCGATGTCCTTGCCGGTGTACGGGTCGTGCAGGGTCATCGAGGCGACCACGCAGTCGGAGCCGGAGCGGAACCGCACCTGCCGCCCGTGGAGTTTGAGCAAGTCGTTGCGGGTGTCACAGCCGTTCCTCGCCAGCGGGACCCCGTCGGCCGTGTCCAGCCACGCGTAGCCGAACTCCTCCCGCTCGTACCCCGTCTTCGGCCCGCGCCCCTTGGTGGCGAGTCCTCGGATGAGCTTGCGGGCCTTGGCCTGATCCGCCTCCGAGGTGAGTGCGGCGAGCCCCGGCCCGGTGCCGTCCGGGTTGGCCAGCGGGCTCACCGCCCGGCTGTCCCCGGTGCCGCCGCCGGGCGGGGCGGCCTCGTCCGGGTCGGGCAGCCGGTCGCAGCCGAGGGCCAGGGTCAACAGGCCGAGCAGGCCCACCAGTCGAGTGCCCAGGAGCCCGGGGCGGGTCGCCCTGCCGGGCCCCGCCCAGAGCCGCGGGCCGCCGGTGTCCGCCCCGGGAAGCCCCGCCCGTCCGCCCGTCTCCGCCACGCCCGCCTCCGCCCGCCGCTGCCCCGACGGCATGTCCGTACGGTGACGGGCGACACGCTAGCCGGGGGCGGCGCCGAGCGGTACGGGAGGGCCGGGTGGCGGGCGGCCCGACGGGCCCCCGGGGCGGGTCAGTCGAGGACCGAGGTGAGGAACTCCCCGGTCCAGGCGAGGAGTTCGCGCCCGGTGACCGGCTTGCCGCCGATCCTCGCGGGCTTCGGGCGCGGCACCAGGAGCTGGCGGGCGGTGCCCTTGATGACCGTGCCCGGGTAGAGGCGCTTGAGGCGCAGCTCCTGGGATTCGCGCAACTCCACCGGGGAGAAGCGGATGTTGGGGCCCTGGAGCATGATCTCGCCGACCCCGCAGGACCGGGCGAGCATCCGCAGGCCCGCGACGAGCAGCAGGTTCTCCACCGGCTCGGGCAACTTGCCGTAGCGGTCGGTGAGTTCCTCCCGTACCGAGGTGATGTCCTCCTCGGTGTTCGCCGAGGCGATGGCGCGGTAGGCCTGGAGGCGCAGGCGCTCGCCGGGGGCGTAGTCGTGCGGGACGTGCGCGTCGACCGGCAGCTCGATCTTGACCTCCAGGGGCGGCTCCTCCTCGACGCCGCCTTCGAGGGAGGCCCGGTAGTCGGCCACCGCCTCGCCCACCATCCGTACGTACAGGTCGAAGCCGACGCCCGCGATATGGCCGGACTGCTCGCCGCCGAGGAGGTTGCCCGCGCCGCGGATCTCCAGGTCCTTCATGGCGACGTACATGCCCGCGCCCATCTCGGTGTGCTGGGCGATGGTGGCCAGGCGCTCGTGCGCGGTCTCGGTGAGCGGCTTCTCCGGCGGGTAGAGGAAGTAGGCGTAGCCGCGCTCGCGGCCGCGGCCGACCCGGCCGCGCAGCTGGTGCAGCTGGGAGAGGCCGAAGTTGTCGCCGCGCTCGACGATCAGGGTGTTGGCGTTGGAGATGTCGATGCCGGACTCCACGATCGTGGTGGAGACCAGGACGTCGAACTTCTTCTCCCAGAAGTCCACCACCACCTGTTCCAGGGCCTGTTCGGACATCTGGCCGTGCGCGGTGGCGATCCGCGCCTCGGGCACGATCTCGCGCAGCCGGGCCGCCGCCCGGTCGATGGACTCCACCCGGTTGTGGATGTAGAAGACCTGCCCCTCGCGCAGGAGTTCGCGGCGGATCGCGGCACCGATCTGCTTGGTCTCGTAGGGGCCGACGAAGGTGAGCACCGGGTGGCGCTCCTCGGGCGGGGTGGTGATGGTCGACATCTCGCGGATGCCGGTGACGGCCATTTCGAGCGTACGGGGGATGGGGGTGGCCGACATGGTGAGCACGTCGACGTTGGCGCGCAGCTTCTTCAGCTGCTCCTTGTGCTCGACGCCGAAGCGCTGCTCCTCGTCGACGATGACCAGGCCGAGGTCCTTGAACCTGGTCTCCGAGGAGAACAGCCGGTGGGTGCCGATGACGATGTCCACCGAGCCCTCGCGCAGCCCCTCCAGGGTGGCCTTGGACTCGGTGTCGCTCTGGAAGCGGCTGAGCGCCCGCACCTTGACCGGGAACTGCGCGTACCGCTCGGAGAAGGTCCCGAAGTGCTGCTGCACGAGCAGGGTGGTGGGCACCAGGACCGCGACCTGCTTGCCGTCCTGGACCGCCTTGAAGGCGGCGCGCACCGCGATCTCGGTCTTGCCGTAGCCGACGTCGCCGCAGATCAGGCGGTCCATCGGGACCGTCTTCTCCATGTCGTCCTTGACCTCGGCGATGGTGGTCAGCTGGTCGGGCGTCTCCGCGTACGGGAAGGCGTCCTCCAGCTCGCGCTGCCAGGGGGTGTCGGCGCCGAAGGCGTGGCCGGGGGCGGCCATCCGCGCCGAGTACAGCTTGATCAGGTCGGCGGCGATCTCCTTGACGGCCTTCTTCGCGCGGGCCTTGGTCTTGGTCCAGTCGGCGCCGCCGAGCCGGTGCAGGGTGGGCGCCTCCCCGCCGACGTACTTGGTGATCTGCTCCAGCTGGTCGGTGGGGATGTAGAGCCGGTCGCCGGGCTGTCCGCGCTTGGCGGGGGCGTACTCCACGACCAGGTACTCGCGGGTGGCGCCCTGCACGGTGCGCTGGACCATCTCGATGTAGCGGCCCACGCCGTGCTGCTCGTGGACGATGTAGTCGCCCGCCTCCAGGGTGAGCGGGTCGATGGTCTTGCGGCGGCGGGCGGGCATCCGCTGGCCGTCCTTGCCCGCGGCCTTCTGCCCGGAGAGGTCGGTCTCGGTGAGGACGGCGAGCTTCAGCCCGGGGTCGACGAAGCCGTAGTCGATGGAGCCGCAGGAGACGTGCACCACGGAGGGGGTGAGCGCGGCGAGGTCGGTGTCCAGGCGGGCCGCGATGCCCTCGCCGGAGAGGACCTCGGCGGTACGGGCGGCGGGGCCGTGCCCCTCGGTGACGTAGACGGTGCGCCAGCCCTCGGAGAGCCAGTGCTTGGTGTCGGCGAGGGCGCGGGCGGTGTCGCCGCGGTAGGTCTCGGGGGCGTGCATGCCGAGCTTGAGGGTGTCGCTCGCGCCCTCGGGGTCGAAGGCGGCGAGTTCCTCGTCGGCGGCGAAGGGGGAGACCGACCACCACATCATGCCGAGCTCGCGGGCGTGCTCGCGGATGTCGGCGAGCGAGCGCAGCGAGGCGGCGCCGACATCGATCGGGGCCTCGCCGCCCCCGGCGGTCGCGGCCCAGCTGGCCTGCAGGAACTCCTGGGAGGTGGCGACCAGGTCGGCGGAGCGGGTGCGCACCCGCTCCGGGTCGCAGACCACGCCCATGCTCCCGGCGGGCAGCACGTCCAGGAGGAGTTCCATGTCGTCGACGAGGACCGGGGCGAGCGACTCCATGCCCTCGACGGCGATGCCCTCGGCGATCTTGCCGAGGAGTTCGCCCAGTTCGGGGTGGTGCTCGGCGAGGGCCGCGGCCCGGCCGCGTACCTCCTCGGTGAGCAGCAGCTCCCGGCAGGGCGGCGCCCACAGGCCGTGCTCGGCGACCTCCAGGGAGCGCTGGTCGGCGACCTTGAAGTACCGGATCTCCTCGACGTCGTCGCCCCAGAACTCCACCCGCAGGGGGTGCTCCTCGGTCGGCGGGAAGACGTCGAGGATGCCGCCGCGGACCGCGAACTCGCCGCGCCTCTCGACCAGTTCGACCCGGGCGTAGGCCGCCGCGGACAGCGCCTGGACGACCTCCTCCAGGTCGGCGCTCTGACCGCCGCGCAGGGCCACCGGCTCCAGGTCTCCGAGCCCCGCGACCTGCGGCTGGAGCACCGAGCGCACGGGGGCGACGACGACCGAGACCGGTCCGGTCTCGGGGTCGTCGGGGCGGGGGTGGCTGAGCCGGCGCAGCACGGCGAGGCGGCGGCCGACGGTGTCCGAGCGCGGGGAGAGCCGCTCGTGCGGAAGGGTCTCCCAGGAGGGGTACTCGACGACGCCGTCCGGCGGCAGCAGGGTGCGCAGGGCGGCGGCGAGGTCCTCGGCCTCCCGGCCGGTGGCGGTGACGGCGAGCAGGGGGCGGCCGCTCTCCCGGGCGAGCGCGGCCAGCGCGAAGGGGCGCGCGGCGGGCGGGCCGACCAGGTCGACGTGCATGCGGTTGCCGTCGCGGGCGGCGCCCACCGCCTCGGTGAGTGCCGTGTCCTTGACGACGGCGTCGAGCAGACCGGTGAGGCTCATGGGATCTCTTGCTTCCTTCCGGTTCCCGGGCCCCGGGCGCCGGGGGCAGAGGAAGCCGACGGGCCGACCGCAGGGTGGACAACGCGAGTGCCCCGACTCGTGTACGGGCCGGGGTCTACCAAGAGTACGACGGGCCGGTGACAGCGGGAGGCCACGGCAGGAAGGGCCGGGTGCGCGCGGCTCTCGCCGCACGCACCCGGCCCTTCCTCCTCTCCCCGTCCCCCGTCGCCACCCGCCCGCTCCCCCGGTTCCCCCGTGGGCGGGTGGCGGCGGTGGTCTTCGCGCGCCCGGCGCTCAGTCCGTGGCGATGGCGTTCAGGACGTTCATCCGGCCGGCCCGGAAGGCCGGGACGAGGGCGGCGAACAGTCCTACGAAGGCCGAGCCGATGAAGACCCCGACGATGGTCGGCCACGGGATCTCCAGGGTCTTCAGCCCCTCCAGGGCCAGCAGCTTCTGGGCGGTGGCGCCCCAGCCCATGCCGAGCCCGAGGCCGACAAGGGCGCCGAAGAGGGCGATGACGACCGATTCCAGACGGATCATGCGGCGCAGCTGGCGGCGGGAGAGGCCGATGGCGCGCATGAGGCCGATCTCCCGGGTCCGCTCGACCACCGAGAGCGCCAGGGTGTTCACCACACCGAGGATGGCGACGATGATCGCGAGTCCGAGCAGGCCGTAGACGATGTTCAGGAGCTGGCCGACCTGGTCCTTCAGGTCCTCCTTGAAGTCCGCCTGGTTCTGCACCTTGTACTGGGGGTACGGGGCGAGCGAGGCCTTGATGCTCTTGTAGGCCTCCTTCTCCTTACCGTCCACGGCCGCCGCGAACATCATGTTGTTCGGCGGCATCCGGTCCGGGGTGATGTGCTTGCGCGCCGTGTCCAGGGAGAGGTACATCGCGCCCTTGTCGAGGCTGCTGTCGTCGCTGGTGATGGCGGCGATCTTCAGCTTGGTGCTGTCGCCCTCCTTGAAGTCCACGCCGAGGGTGTCGCCCACCTTGAGGTGGTTGCGGGTGGCGAACTCCTCGCCGACGGACATCGAGCCCGGCGCGTAGGCCTCGGCCAGCTCACCGGAGAGCGTCTCCCGGCGGAGGTCCTCGGCGTACGTGCGGTCGGCGCCGGTCAGGTCCTCCTTCTCCGTCTTGCCGCCGGGCAGCGTGAGGGTGGCCGGAAGCGACTTGTACTCGGTGATGTGGTCGAGGTACTTCGCCTTGCCCAGGGACTCCTGCGCCTTCGGCGTGATGCCCTGGGAGGAGCCCTGGATGATGAAGTCGGCGCCGACGGACTTGTCGAGTTCGTCGGTGGCGGAGGCCACCATCGAGGAGCCGACCACGGACAGGCAGGCCACCAGGGCCAGACCGATCATGAGCGCCGAGCCGGTGGCGCCGGTGCGGCGCGGGTTGCGCAGGGCGTTGCGCTCGGCCATGCGGCCCACCGGTCCGAAGACCCGGAGCACCACGACGCTGAGGACGCGGACGACACCGGCGGCGAGCAGCGGGGCGATCACCACGAAGCCGACCAGGGTCAGGAGCACCCCCAGGCCCAGGTAGCCCGAGCCCGGCTTGGCCTCGTCCGCCTGCCCGGCGGCGACCAGGGCGGCACCGCCCGCGCCGCTCAGCACCAGGCCGATGACGGCACGGATCCAGCTGGAGCGGGTGGAGGCGGGCATGCCCACCTCGCTGAGCGCCGCCATCGGGGAGATCTTCCCGGCCCGGCGGGCGGGGAGGTAGGCGGCGAGCACGGTGACGAGGACGCCGAGGGTCACGCCCACCACGGGGGTCGTCCAGGCCACGGTGAGGTCCCTGGTGGACAGCTCCATGCCCATCGAGCTCATCAGCTTCATCAGACCGACCGCGAGGCCGACCCCGGCGCCCACACCGAGCACGGAGCCGAGGACGCCGAGCATCATCGCCTCCACCAGCACGGAGCGGTTGACCTGCTTGCGCGAGGAGCCGAGGGCCCGCATCAGCCCGATCTCCCGGGTCCGCTGGGCGACCAGCATCGAGAAGGTGTTGATGATCAGGAAGATGCCGACGAGGAGGGCGATCCCGGCGAAGCCGAGCATCGCGTACTTCATGACGTCGAGGAACTGGCCGATGCCCTCCCGGCTGGCGTCGGCGTTCTCCTTCTGGGTCTGCACCTTGAACTCGCCGCCGAGCGCGGAGGCCACCTTCGCCTTGAGGGCCGCGTCCTCGACGCCCTTGTCGGCGGTGACGTTCACCTGGGTGTACCGGCCGGTCTCGCCGAGCAGTTGGCGCTGGGCGGTGGCGGTGTCGAAGTAGACCACCGCGGCGCCCGGGTTGGTCACCTTGAAGGACGCTATGCCGGTGATCTTCGCGGTGAAGTCGCCGGGCAGCGCGATGGTGCGCAGCTCGTCGCCGATCTTCAGGTGGTGCTTGTCGGCGGTGTCCGCGTCGACCATCACCTCACCGGCGCGGTGCGGGACCCGGCCGGAGGAGATGTCCATGACGCGGGAGTCGTTCTTCGTCCAGTTCCCGGCGATGGTGGGGGCCCCGGTGCTGGAGCCCATGTTCTTGTTGGCCTTGTTGACGACGGTCACGCTCATGCTGGTGACCCCGCCCTCGGCACGGCGGACGCCGTCGACCTTGCGGGTGCTTTCGAGGGTGTCCGCGGGCAGGGACTCGGGCTTGCCGTTCTCCGGCAGTTCGTCGGGGTCGGTGGCGTTCTTCGGGAACACCGTCACATCGGAGGCGGTGGCCGCGAAGAGCTTGTCGAAGGTGGTGTTCATCGTGTCGGTGAACACCAGGGTGCCGCAGACGAAGGCCACCGAGAGGAGGACCGCCACGGCCGACAGGGCCATGCGTCCCTTGTGCGCGAGGAAGTTGCGCAGCGAGGTCTTCACGACGGTCATGAGGTGCGCCCCCGCGCGTCGAAGGACTTCATCCGGTCCAGGACCTGCTCGGCGGTCGGGTTGTGCATCTCGTCGACGATGCGGCCGTCCGCCAGGTAGAGCACCCGGTCCGCGTAGGAGGCGGCGACCGGGTCGTGGGTGACCATGACGATGGTCTGGCCCAGCTCGGTCACCGAGCGGCGCAGGAAGCCGAGGATCTCCGCGCCGGCGCGGGAGTCGAGGTTGCCGGTGGGCTCGTCGCCGAAGATGATCTCCGGCTGGGCGGCGAGGGCGCGGGCGACCGCCACCCGCTGCTGCTGACCGCCGGAGAGCTGGGTGGGCCGGTGCTTGAGGCGGCCCGCGAGGCCGACGGTCTCCACGACCTGGTTCAGCCACCGGGCGTCGGGCTTGCGGCCCGCGATGTCCATCGGCAGCGTGATGTTCTCCAGGGCGTTCAGCGTGGGCAGCAGGTTGAACGCCTGGAAGATGAAGCCGATCCGGTCCCTGCGGAGCCGGGTGAGCTTCTTGTCCTTGAGCCCGGTGATCTCGGTCTCGTCCAGGTAGATCTGGCCGGAGCTGACGGTGTCGAGACCGGCGAGGCAGTGCATCAGGGTCGACTTGCCGGAGCCGGAGGGCCCCATGATCGCGGTGAACTGGCCGCGGGCGATGTCGACGTCGACCTGGTCGAGGGCGACGACGCGGGTCTCACCGGAGCCGTACGCCTTGACGACCTGCCGCGCCCGCGCGGCGACGGCCGTACGCCCTCCAGCGTCCCTGGGAATGGTCACAGCCGATGTCACGGTGGTTCTCCTATGTCGAATCCGGCGCGCGAGGGCTCCGGGAGCGGATGACGTCATGCACGGTGCCGCGGCCACTCCCCGGGGCGGGGCGGGGCCTTGGGCGGTCCGGCGAACTTTCAGGGCGCTCGCCGTCGGTCCTCAGTCTGGGCCGCGAGAGGTGCCGGGCACCCTGGTGCACAGCGCAGTCTTTTCCTGAGGAAAACCCCACCCCCCGGCCTGAGGCCGGCCCCCTCGCAGCGGGTAAAGCAAGGTTAAGGACGTGTACACGGTCTCCTCGTCCTCCGCCGGTACGAACCCTTGCCGGTCCCAAGTGCTGACTTCCCCCTAGGGGGTCTCCACCCGTCGGTGGACCGTTTCTCAGGGTCCCTCCACCCAACCGCCCCCGCGCCCTCGGCCCCCGGACCGAGCGCACCCGCTCCGACCACGCCCGTCACCGCGGTCCGGCCGGATGAGAAGGTGGAGACGACCAGGACCCGGGGTGGAGGAGGAGCGGGGATGGGGGAGGCCCGCGGACACCAGCCGCCCGCGCCGGACGGCGAGGACACCCCGGCGGCGGGCGACGCGCGAAAGGGCGGCCGGAGCGGACCGGGCGCGCCCCTGGTCGCCGCGCTGATGACGACCATGGCGCTGCCCGCGCTCGACGCCACCATCGTCTCCACCGCCGTCCCGCAGATCGTCGGCGACCTCGGCGGCTTCGCCGTCTTCTCCTGGCTGTTCTCCGGCTATCTGCTCGCCGTCACCGTCTCCCTGCCGGTCTACGGAAAGCTCTCCGACACCTTCGGCCGCAAGCCCGTCCTGATCGCGGGCAGCCTGCTCTTCCTCGCCGGTTCCCTGCTCTGCGCGCTGGCCTGGAACATGGCCGCCCTGATCGCCTTCCGGGTCGTCCAGGGCCTCGGCGGCGGCGCCCTCCAGGGCACCGTGCAGACCGTCGCCGCCGACCTCTACCCGCTGCGCGAACGCCCCCGTATCCAGGCCCGGTTGTCCACCGTGTGGGCGCTGTCCGCGGTGGCGGGACCGGCGCTCGGCGGGGTGCTCGCCGGGTACGCCGACTGGCGGTGGATCTTCCTGATCAACCTGCCGGTGGGCGTCTTCGCGCTCTGGCTGCTCGTCCGCCATCTGCACGAACCCGACCGGGTCCGCCGCGCCCGCCCCCGCGTCGACTGGGCGGGCGCCCTCGCGATCTTCGCCTGCGGCGGCGTGCTGCTGACCGCGCTGGTGCAGGGCGGCGTCGCCTGGGACTGGCTCTCCGCCCCCTCGCTCGCCCTGCTCGGCACCGGCGCCGCCCTCGCCGCCCTGGTCGTCCTCGTCGAGCGCCGCGCCGCAGAGCCCGTCATCCCCGGCTGGGTGTGGCGGCGGCGCACCATCGCCGCCGCCAATCTCGCCCTCGGCGCGCTCGGCGTCCTGATGGTCGCGCCCACCGTCTTCATCCCCACGTACGCCCAGGCCGTGCTCCAACTCGCCCCGGTGGCCGCCGGGTTCGTGCTCTCGGTGATGACGCTGAGCTGGCCGGTCTCGGCCGCGCTCGCCCAGCACGTCTACGCCCGGGTGGGCTTTCGCAACTCGGCCGCGCTCGGCATCGGCGCGGCCACCCTGGTCCTGCTCGGCTTCCAGCTGCTGCCCTACCCGGGGGCCGCCTGGCAGCCCGCGCTGATCATGCTGCTGCTCGGCGGCGCGCTCGGCATCTTCCAGCTGCCGCTGATCATCGGCGTGCAGTCCACGGTCGGCTGGGCCGAACGCGGCACCGCCACCGGCTCCATCCTGTTCTGCCGCCAGATCGGCCAGACCCTCGGCGCCGCCGTCTTCGGCGCGGTCGCCAACCACGTCCTCGCCGGGCACCTCGGCACCGCCGGCGACCTCGACGCCGTCAACCGCGCCCTGGAGGAGCCGGGGCGGGTCGACGAGACCCTGCGCCGCGCCGTCGACGCCGCGGTGGACGCGGTCTTCCTCGGCGCCGCCGCCGCGGCGGGCGCCGCCCTCCTGGTCCTGCTGCTCCTCGCGCCCCGCCGCTTCCCCGTCCTGTCCGCCGAACCGGCCCCCACCGCCGAGGCCGCCGCCCCCGAACCGGGCCCCTCCCCCGGGGCGCCCCCGGGAACCCCGCCGGTGCCCCCGGCCGCGGGACCGGCCGCTCCCCGCGAACCCGGCCAGGGCGTACGCCCCGACTGACCGCCCGCCTCGCCCTCAACTCCCCGGCGGCGTACGCCCGTCGGCGAGCGCCCCGAACAGCTCCCGCGCCGCCGGGCCGTCCCACAGCACGACATCGCCGACCCCCGCCACCGCCGTCTGCCCCGCCACCGGCACGGTGCGGGTCGCGCCCTTGCCCGCGGAGAGGTCCCGGGTCTGCTGCGCCAGCCGGGCCAGCGCGGGGACGCCGGTGCCGGAGTCCACGGTCAGCGCGTCCAGGCAGGCCCCGGCGAAGGGCAGCTGCCGCCAGGGGCTGAGCAGCACGCCGAGGCTCAGCGCCTTGCCGGAGACCGCGCCGACCAGCTGCCGCTGCCGCCGCACCCGGCCGAGGTCGCCCTCGGGGTCGGTGTAGCGGGCCCGTACGTAGGCGAGCGCCTGGGCGCCGTCCATGGTCCGGCAGCCCGGGCCGAAGTCCGCCCCGGACCTGCTGTCGTGCAGCCCGCCGCGCGGCAGGCACAGGCGCACCCCGCCCAGCGCGTCCACGACCTCGGTGAAGCCGAGGAAGCTGATCTCGGCGTAGTGGTCGAGGCGCAGCCCGGTGGCGCCCTCGACGGTACGGGTGAGCAGCCGCGGACCGCCGAGCGCGAAGGCCGAGTTGATCTTGCCGCGGCCGTGCCCGGGGATCCGTACGTAGGAGTCGCGCGGCAGCGAGATCAGCCGGGTGCCGCCGGGCCCGTGGTGCAGGACCATCAGGGTGTCGGTGTTGCGGCCGTGCTCGCCGCCCACATGGAGCCTGCTGCGCTGGGCGGGGGTCAGCCGGGAGCGGCTGTCGGAGCCGACCAGCAGCCAGTTGGTGCCCTTGCCGGGCGCCGGGCGGCCCGGGTGGTCGGCGAGGGCGGCGGTGGTGTGCAGCCGGGATCCGGCCCAGAAGTACCCGGCGACGCCGTAGCCGAGCAGGAGCAGCAGCAGGACGAGCAGGACCACCAGGAGCCGACGGCCCCACCGCGGGCGCCGTCGCGGCGGCGGGCCCGGCGGTGCGGACCCCCCGGGCACCGGCTCCCTGCTCATGCGGGCATGATCCGGGCCCGCCGGCCCGCTCGCGGTTCCGCACCCCGGCCGGGCGGCGGGCGGCACCCGTACGGGCACCGCCCGCGGCGCGAGTGGCGGATCGGACGGCGCACGGGTGGCCGATCGGGCCGCGGCGGGGGGCCGATCGGGCCATGGCGCGAGTGGACGGTCGGGCCGCGGCGCGGAGCGACGGGCAGACCGCGGCGCGAGTGGCCGACCGGGCCCCGGCGCGGCTCGCCGATCAGGCGGCGCCGCTACGTCAGCCCGCCCCCCGGGAGGGGACCGCTAGAGCAATCCGTCCCACATCTGCTCAAGGAGCACCGACCACCAGCTCTCCGCGGAGGCCAGCGCAGCCGGGTCGAGCTGGGCCAGCTGGACCTGGAAGTCCATCGTCCAGCGCGCCGCCTGCTCCGGGTTGAGCCCGGTCCGCAGCCGCCACATCCGGCCGAGCAGTGCCAGGCAGCGCACGAACTCCGGCAGCGAGTTGTTGACGAACTGCGGCGGCACCGGCGCCCCGCCGGGACCCGCCTCCACCGGTACGGCCACGATGTGCGCGGTGCCGTACTGCACGCAGATCGCCCGGCCGAAGTCGGAGCCCATCACCAGGTAGGAGCCCGCGTCCGAGGCGGGCTGCACCCCGCGCTCCGCGGCCAGTTCGGCGAGCGTCGGCACCGGGCGGCCCGGCTGCGCCTGCGCCCAGAAGAACGGGCCGAAGTCCACCGGAAGGCCCGCCCACAGCAGGGTCGCGGCGACCACCTCCGGCACCCCCTGGCGGGCCACCGACCGCTGGTCGAAGCGGAACACGGCGGGACCGAAGGCCTGCGCCAGCTCCTGCGCCACCCCCTCCGGCGGGACCGGCGGCAGCGGCTGCACCGGCGGCAGCGGCGCGCGCACCGGCGCCGGGCGCGCGGGGCCGTCCGCGACCTGGTGCAACTCGCCCTGGTGGGCCAGGAGTTGCTCCATGCCCTGGCGGCGCGAGGCGTGGTCCCTGCCGTACGGGGCGATCGAGGTGATCCGCGCCTGCGGCCAGGTCTCCCGGATCATCCGCGCGCAGTAGGCGCCCGGCAGCTCGCAGGACTCCAGCTCGGTGTGGAGTTCGAGGACCTGCTGCGGGGGGACGTTCATCGCCCGCAGCTCGTACATGATCTGCCACTCCGGGTGCGGGCTGCCCGGCGCGCTGCGCCGGATCAGCTGCTGCTCGGAGCCGTCGGCCGCGCGGTAGCGCAGCACCGCCTGATAGCCGGGTCCGACCATCGGCTGCCCGGGGGGCGCCTGCGGATAGCCGTACGCGGGCGGCTGCCCCGGCACCGCACCCGGCGGCATCCCGGGCGCACCCGGCGGCGGCATCCCCGGCCCCGGGGGCGGCCCGCCCGGGGCACCCGGCGGCATCCCGGGCGGCGGCGCACCGGGACCGCCGACCGCGGGCCCGGCCAGCATGGTCGCGGCCTGGTGGACATTGCCGCCCGGGGGCGGCGTCGAGCCCGGCGGGGGCGGCGGCGGGGTCGAACCGGGCGCGGGCGGCGGCCCGGGCGGCGGGGTCGAACCGGGCGGCCGCGTCCCGCCGAGGCTGCCCATGCCGCCGAGGCTCGGGTCGGCCAGCATCGTCGCGGCCTGGTGGACATTGCCGCCCGGCGGCGTCGAGCCCGGTGCGGGCGGCGCACCCGGCGGCGGAGTCGACCCGGGCGCGGGCGGCGGCCCGGGCGGCGGGGTCCCCCCCGAGGTGCTGTCCGGCAGCTGCGAGACCAGCTGCGTCGGTACGTAGCCTCCGGCGGGCGTACCCGGCGCTCCCGGACCCGAGGGCGGCGGCGTCGCCCCCGGGCGGGCACCCGGCGTACCGGGGGCGCCGGGCGGCGGAGGCGGCGCCGAGCCGCGGGACTTGCGCGGCGGCGGGCCGGCCTTGCTGGTCGCCGCGTCGGCGATGTCACCGGCCGGCTGCCCGGACTCCGGCCCGTGCGGGGCACCACCGGAGGGCGGACCGCCCGGCACCGACGGCGCACCCGGCGGCGGGGTCGCACCCGGCGCGGGCGGCGCCCCGGGCGGCGGGGTGCCGGGCTGTTGCGCGCCCGGCGGCGGGAAGAGCGGGTTGCCCTGGGGGTCCAGGGCGGGCGCGATCGCGGTGGGCGGCAGCTGGCTGCCGCCCGAGATCAGCGCCGTCTTCGCCTCCGAGGAGGTCGAGGGGGGCGGCGGCGTGGCCGGGTCGCCGGCCGGGTCCGGCAGCTGCGGCGCGAACACCGTCGCGGGCAGCGGGACCGAACGGTCCTCCTCCGCACCGGCGTTGGTGTCCGTACCCGCCCAGGGCGTCGTCGAGGCGTCGGAGGCGGACTGCGCGCCCGCCTCGCTGCCCGCCGCGGCGGGCCACGGCGAGGCCTCCCCGGCGGCGGCGACCGGAGCGGGCGGTGCGGGAGCAGCGGGAGGAACGGGCGCACCCGGGGCCTCCGGCCGGTCCGCGCCCGACGAGCCCGCGTCCGGGGAGTCCACCCCCGCGGAGCCCCCGCCCGCCGGCTCCGAGTCCGCCGAGCCGCCCCGGCGTTCGCCGATCCCCAGCTTGTCCGCGGCCTCCTGCAACCACTCCGGCGGAGTCAGCAGGAAGGAGGTCTGGTTCAGGTCCACCCGCTGCGGGGGCGCGGGTTCCGCCTCGGCCGCGGGCTCCTCCCGGACGCCGTACTCCTCCTCGTACCGGCGGATCACCTCACCCACCGGCAGCGAGGGCCACAGCGTCGCCTCCCCGCTGTCCCGGGCGATCACCAGGCGCTGCGCGCCGCCGTCCACCCGGACACCGCCCGCGCGGTCCTCCGCCCAGGCCACGAAGCCCAGATCGAACTCCCGCACCCGCACCTCGCGGTGCTGGTAGGCGGGCACATCCGCGTTCACCCACTCCTCGGCGCGCTCCTGCGCCTGCGCGAAGGTCACCATCGAAGTCACTCCCCCACCGGGACGGCATGGGCGAAACCGCCGTCCACCATCAGGTTCGCCACGGTCTCCAGCTCGGGCGGATTGCCCGCGAGCCGCCCGAGGAACACGTCGAAGTCGTCACCGCAGGGCAGCAGCAGCTGCTCCACCCGCTCCGCCACCGACCAGCCGTCCCGGTCCCGGGCGTCGTCGTACGCGCAGAACCAGACCGAACCCGGCCGCTCGCCCCGCACCTTCACCGCGAGCAGGCCGCCCTGGACGAAGCCCACGCCCAGGTAGTCCTTGGTCAGATGGTCCCGCAGGCACTTGTTCGCGTACACCAGGTCGTTCACCGCGGCCTCGTCCCGCACCGTGAAGAACGGCTGGTCCACGAGGAGCCCCAGCTCCGCGTCGAGCGCCGCGCCCACCGGGGCGCAACCGCCGGCCGCCTTCAGGAAGGAGCGGTAGGCACCGGGCAGCCGGTAGCCGAGGTCCTCCTCGACGCCCTGCACCTGCTGCTCGCTCACCGCCGCCGACTTCGGCAGCCCGAAGTGCGCGGGCCGCACCTCCTGCAGCGGCCGGGTGCCCCGCTTGCCGTGGTCCACCGCCGCCGTCGCCAGCCCGCCGTGGTGCCGGAGCAGCGCCTTCACCTCGACCGGCACCAGTTCCAGACGGCGACCGCCCGGTACGTGGTGCCAGGTCCAGCCGTGCGGGGTCGCCACGGCCGGGATGGTCTCCCACAGTTCGTGACCGGAGGCGGCGAGCGCCGCGTTCGCGGAGACGAAGTCCGTCAGCCGCAGTTCGTCGACGCCGAAACCCTCCGGCGGCTCCGCGATCTCCGCCGCCGCCCGCGCGTAGGGCGTGAACACCGGAAACCCGCGCTCGTCGACCCGCACACCCCGCGGATGGCGCGCCGCACGCACCGGATCAGGAAAACTCACCACCTGACCCGCGTACGCCGCATTCGGCGGCGCGGCCTCCTGCCCGAGGCGCCCAGTGGTCATGGCAGATGCCCCCATACGTCCAGCAAACGAGTCCAGCGGATGGCGAACAGCCTAAGCGCTCCCAGCAAAGCGGTCACCGGAGCTCTGCCCGGTCACCAGTCGTCACCGCGCTCTCACCCTCCCCGGCGGCTCTCCCCCGCCCGCCCGCGTGTCACCATGCCCCCGCTACCGAACCACCCACCCCATTTGGCAGGATCTCCGGCACTCGGCGCGACGCCCCAGGCCGCCGCCCGAGCAGGGAGGGGGTCCCGAGGGAGGGGGAAATCACATGAACACCACCGGCACCACCACCGAGGGCACCGGCCCCACCGACCCCGCGGGCACCACCCGGCACCCCGAGACCACCGGCGCCCGGCCGCCCGGGACGACAGGCACCGGGCACTATGAGACCGCGGGCACCCGGCACCCCGAAGTCCCCGGCGCCCGGCCGCCCGAAACCGCAGGCACCCGGCACCACGAGCCCCCCGAGAGCGGGCACGACCCCCGTGTCCCCGAGGGCGGGCACGACCCCCGCGTCGGCTGGTCCACCACCCACGCCCCGCCCCCGCCGCGCCTCACCGCCCGTCGCGACGGCATCCTCCCCGCCATCGCCGCCGCCCTCACCCTCCCCGGCGCCGGTACCCCGAGCCTCACCGGCACCGCCAGCCGCGCCGACCGGCCGCCCGCACTGCACCACCTGGTCCAGGACTTCCTCGACGCGCTCCCCACCGCCGCCCGCGACCGCTTCACCGGACGCTGCGCCGAGGCCCTGCTGCTCTCCCGCCACCTCACCGCCGCCGACGCCCAGCGCAGCAAACGCGCCCAGCGCAAACCCATGACCAACGGCGAAGCCCGCAAGACCCTCAAGAACGCCCGCCTCACCACCCGCCACATCCGCGAGGACGGCGACCCCCTGCACGGCGGCTACGCCCCGCCCTGCCGCGCCTGCACCGCACTCGCCGCCCACTTCGGCATCAGCCTCGACGACCCCGCACGCCCCTGACCCCGCGCCCCCACCCCAAGGCCACACCACCATGTCCGAGCCCAGCCACCACGACCGTCCCGCCGACGGCCCCACCCACCGCTTTCCCGAGGCCATCGAGCAGACCCTGCGCGCCGTCGGCTGGCAGCCCGGACGCTGGAACATCAAACAGGCCGAGTTCTGGGCCGACACCCTGCGCGGCCACACCTCGCCCGCGGGCCACCGGCACGCCGTCTTCCCCGCCGCCGTCGAGGCCTGGGCCGAATTCGGCTCCCTGCGCCTCACCCCGCCGGGCCCCGGCCGCCACCTCGCCCCGTCCGGCGTCCACCTCGACCCCCTGCACGGACTCCACCTCGCCCGCACCCTCGCCGACCTCGGCCGCGCCCTCGGCACCGAGACCGCACCCCTCGGCGAGGAGATCCACACCCGCGCCCTGCTCGCCATCGACACCGAGGGCCGCGTCTACAGCCTCGACCACACCGGCGACTGGTACCTCGGCCCCGACATCGACCAGGCCCTCACCACCCTCCTCACCGGCACCCGCCCCCAGCGCCTGACCACCGACGGCTAGCCGGGCTGCCGCAGCCGCCCTCGGACCTCCCGTACGACCGAACCTTCCGCACGGATCAGGCCCACCACCGACCTCGCGCACATCTCCCCTACGCATCGGGCCAGTTGACCGCTCGCACGCATCAGGCCGCGGAGCGCGGCGTACAGGCCACGGACCTCACGCACAGACCGCAGGGCTGACGTACGAACCGCGAGGTTCACGTACAGACCACAGGGCTCACGTACGGACCGCAGGGCTCACGTACGGACTTCAGCTCACCTGCACGGACACGGACACGGCTACGCGGACACGGACCCGCCTCAAGAAACCGGCAGTACCGCCGACACCCGGAAGCCGCCCGCGTCCGTCGGGCCCGAGACGAACACCCCGCCCAGCGCGGAGACCCGCTCCCGCATGCCCACCAGGCCGTTGCCCCCGCTGGGCAGGCCCGCGTCCGGGACCCCGCCCGGGGGCGGCTCGTTCTCGACCTGCATCGCCACCTCGGCGCCGCGGTGCGCCAGCCGCACCCGGGTCCGCGCACCCCCCGCGTGCTTGTGCACATTGGTCAGCGCCTCCTGGACCACGCGGTACGCGGTCTGCTCGACCACCGAGGCGTACACCCGGACCTCGCCCTCCACCAGGAGCTCCACCGCCATGCCGGCCGCCCGCGACTGGCCCACCAGCTCCTCCAGCTCCGCCAGCGAAGGGCCCTCGCCCCCGTCCTGCGCCACCGCGCGCGAAGCCGCCGCGGCCGCCGCGGCCCCCACCGCGGCCAAGGGGACCCGCGAGGAAGGCGCCCAGCCCTGCGTGCCCGCCCCGGCACCGGCGAACCCGGCACCGGGTCCCGCGGCGCTCACCGCCCCCGTACCGGACCCGGCACCCGCCGCCCCCGAAGCCGCAGGGGAACCCGGCGCGACCGGACCCCCGCCCCCCGAGGACGGAGTCCCCTCCCCCGACCGCAGCACCCCGAGCATCTCCCGCAGTTCGGTGAGCGCCTGGCGGCCCATGTCCCCCACCAGCGCCGCGTTGCGCACCGCCTTCTCCGGGTCCTTGCGCGCCACCGCCTGCAGGGCCGCCGCGTGCACCACCATCAACGACACCCGGTGCGCCACCACATCGTGCATCTCCCGCGCGATCCGGGTGCGCTCCTCACTCCGCGCCCACTCCGCACGCTCCTCCGCGCGGTCCGCGAGCAGCTGCAACTCCCGCTCCAGCGAACCGGCCCGCTCCCGCAGCGACTCCATCAACCGCCGCCGCGCCCCCACATACAGACCGAGCAGCACCGGCGGCGCCGTCACCCCGACCGCCGTACTGACCGCCACCGTGGGCACCACCCACTCGCCCAGCTGCACGTCCCCGTGCATCAGGTCCTGCCGCACCCGTACGAAGGTGACGATCAGCGTGGCCACCAGCGACATCCCGGAGAGCACCCCGATGATCCGCCGGGGCAGCTCCGAGGCGGCCAGCGTGTACAGGCCGACGAGTCCGAGGAGCAGGCCCATCTGCGCCGGTGCCACCGCGATCCCCACCAGGACCACCGCGATCGGCCAGCGCCGCCGCACCACCAGGGTCGCCCCGGCCAACAGGCCGAAAACCACCCCCACCGGGACCGGCAACCCGGTCTCCCGCGCGAAGGCCACCCCCTCCACCGCGCACTCCGCCGCGGACAGCAGCGCCAGACCCACGTCCAGCACGGCACTGCGCGGTCTCTGCCACCACCAAGGCCCGGTCACGGCCGCGGCGTGGTCGTCCCCCGTCGTGGTCATGCCCCCAGCCTACGGGCGCCCGCCACTCCTTTTCCGGCAGGATTCGCACGTACCCCGCATCACACAATCCGGCGCAAGACAAGAGAACCCGGAAGTAACGCCCGATATCGTGAACCACCCCGAACGTCTGCCCGTGATCCGCCCCTCCGCACGAAGGCTGGGGGCATGAACAGCCGGCCCGACTCGGGCGGACCCCCGAGCAAGTACGCCCCCTTCGAGGCCCTGCGCGAACAGGCCGTCACCCTGCGCCGCGCGGGCCTGAGCCGCCGCCAGATCCGGGACCGCCTGCACCTCGACAACAACGACATCCTCAACCGGCTGCTGCGGGGCGAACCCGCCCCGGAGTGGACCAGGCGCCCCAACGCCAAGGACGAGTCGCGCGAGAAGGCCCGCGCGCTCCGCCTCCAAGGCCTGACGTACGACCAGATCCAGGTGGAGGTGGGCTGCTCCAAGAGCTCGATCTCGCTGTGGGTGCGGGACCTCCCCCAGCCGGACCGCAGCCGGACCCGCGAGGAGGCCTCCGCCATCGCCCGGCGCGGCTGGGAGGCGACGCTGCGGGCGAGGGAGGAGCTGCGGCAGGCGACCAGGCGGTCGGCAGCCGAGGAGATCGGGGCCCTGAGCGACCGGGAGCTCCTGATCGCGGGTGCCTGCCTCTACTGGGCGGAGGGCGCCAAGTCGAAACCCCACCGCCGCCAGGAGCGCGTGACCTTCGTCAACAGCGACCCCGACATGATCAGGGTCTTCCTGCGGTGGCTGGATCTGCTCGGCGTGGAGCCCGCGCGGCGGCGGTTCGCCGTGCAGATCCACGAGTCCGCCGATGTGCCCGCGGCCGAGAGGTTCTGGGCGGCGCTCGTGGGGGTCGACCACGGCGCGCTCCAGAAGACGACGCTGAAGAAGCACAACCCCCGGACCAACCGGAAGAACACCGGCGAGACCTATCGCGGCTGCCTGCGCGTCCACGTGCTCCAGGGAGCCGAGTTGTACCGTCGCATCGAGGGCTGGTGGTACGGCATAGTGTGGGAGGGTGACACGAACGGGCCGCTGTCGAGGCCCGCGTCTCCACCTTCCCCCATGGTGTAACCAGGCAGCACAGGGAGTTTTGGTCTCCTCAGTTCAGGTTCGAATCCTGATGGGGGAGCTGTCGGCGTTCGGGTCCTGGCCCTCCGGGTCGGGACCCGTCGTTCTGCCCGCCGCAAAGGCCCCCCTACGCCCCGGTATTCTGCGGATGTCCGTACGCACCACCGTGTATCCCACACGCATCCACCCGGCCGAAGGGCAGTTCCGTGAGCGCCAACCTCCCCCCCGTGGCAGCCGTCGTCGTCCTCGCGGCGGGTGAGGGCACCCGGATGAAGTCCGCCACCCCGAAGGTGCTGCACGAGCTCTGCGGGCGGTCCCTGGTCGGTCATGTGCTCGCGGCGGCGCGGGAGTTGGCGCCGCGGGAGCTGGCGGTGGTGGTGGGGCACGCGCGGGAGCAGGTGGCGGAGCATCTGGCCGGGGTGGACGCCGGGGTGCGTACCGCGGTGCAGGAGGAGCAGCTCGGTACGGGGCACGCGGTGCGGATGGCCCTGGCGGAGCTGGGCGAGGTGGACGGCACCGTGGTGGTGGTGTGCGGGGACACTCCGCTGCTGCGGGGCGAGACGCTGGGGCGCCTGGTGGCGGCGCACGCCACGGACGGGAACGCGGTGACGGTGCTGACGGCGGAGGTGCCGGACGCGACGGGGTACGGCCGGATCGTGCGGGAGCCGGGCTCGGGCGCGGTCGCGGGGATCGTGGAGCACAAGGACGCGAGCGAGGCGCAGCGGGCGATCCGGGAGATCAACTCGGGGGTGTTCGCCTTCGACGGGCGGCTGCTCGCCGAGGGGCTCGGGCGGGTGCGCCGGGACAACAGTCAGGGTGAGGAGTACCTGACGGATGTGCTGGGGATCCTGCGGGAGCTGGGGCACCGGGTGGGTGCCGCGGTGGCGGCGGACCACCGGGAGATCGCGGGGATCAACAACCGGGTGCAGCTGGCGGAGGCGCGGCGGGTGCTGAACGAGCGTCTGCTGGAGGCGGCGATGCTGTCCGGGGTGACGGTCCTCGATCCGGCGACGACGTGGGTGGATGTCGCGGTGTCCTTCGGTCAGGACGCGGTGCTGCTGCCGGGGACGATGCTGCTCGGTGAGACCTCGGTCGGCGAGGGCGCGGTGGTGGGCCCGAATTCGCGGCTGACGGATGTGCGGGTGGGCGCGGGCGCGCGGGTGGACAATTCGGTGGCCGAGGGCGCGGAAGTGGGCGCGGGGGCTTCGGTCGGTCCGTTCGCGTATTTGCGGCCCGGTACCCGTCTCGGGGTGGCGTCGAAGGCCGGGACCTTTGTGGAGATGAAGAACGCCTCGGTGGGCGAGGGCACGAAGGTGCCGCATTTGTCGTACGTCGGCGACGCGACGATCGGTGAGTTCACGAACATCGGGGCGGCGAGTGTGTTCGTGAATTACGACGGTGAGGCGAAGCACCACACGACGGTGGGTTCGTACTGCAAGACGGGCTCGGACAATATGTTTGTGGCGCCTGTCACGGTGGGGGACGGCGCCTACACGGCCGCGGGGTCGGTGATCACGAAGGATGTGCCGCCGGGTTCGCTGGCGGTGGCGCGGGGCCAGCAGCGGAATATCGGGGGCTGGGTGGCGCGGAAGCGTCCCGGGAGCTCGGCGGCGAAGGCGGCCGAGGCGGCGGAGCGTGAGCAGGGCGGCACGGACTCGGCGGAGTGACCTGGTGCGGTTTCGTCGTACGGTAAGTGGTGCACGTTCCGGGGGCTCGTGGGTGTCCACCGGGTAAATACATGTGGCTGACACTCCGTCGCTGGGGGGCGCGGGCGGTTGGGCGCTTGAGATCACGTCGAGGAGACTGTGCTGTGACCGGGATCAAGACGACCGGCGAGAAGAAGTTGATGTTCTTCTCCGGCCGCGCGCACCCCGAGTTGGCCGAAGCAGTTGCCGATCAGCTGGGTGTCGGTGTGGTGCCGACGAAGGCTTTCGATTTCGCGAACGGCGAGATCTATGTGCGCTATCAGGAGTCGGCGCGTGGTGCGGACTGTTTTCTGATTCAGAGTCATACGGCTCCGATCAACAAGTGGATCATGGAACAGATGATCATGATCGATGCGCTGAAGCGTGCTTCGGCGCGGAGCATCACGGTGATCGTCCCGTTCTACGGCTATGCCCGTCAGGACAAGAAGCACCGCGGCCGGGAGCCGATCTCGGCCCGTCTGGTGGCGGATCTGATGAAGACGGCGGGTGCGGACCGGATTCTGACGGTGGATCTGCACACGGATCAGATCCAGGGCTTTTTCGACGGTCCGGTGGACCATTTGTTCGCGCTGCCGATTCTGGCCGACTACGTGGGTCAGAAGGTGGACCGCCAGAAGCTGACGGTGGTCTCCCCGGACGCGGGCCGGGTGCGGGTCGCGGACCGCTGGTGCGACCGGCTCGGCGCCCCGCTGGCGATCGTGCACAAGCGCCGCGACAAGGACGTGGCGAACCAGGTGACGGTGCACGAGGTCGTGGGTGATGTGCGCGGCCGGGTGTGCGTCCTGGTGGACGACATGATCGACACCGGCGGCACCATCTGCGCGGCGGCGGACGCCCTGTTCGCGCACGGCGCGGAGGACGTCATCGTGACGGCGACGCACGGGGTGCTCTCGGGTCCCGCGGGCGACCGGCTGAAGAACTCGAAGGTGAGCGAGTTCGTCTTCACGGACACGCTGCCGGACCCGGGCAATCTGAACCTGGACAAGATCACGGTGCTCTCGATCGCGCCGACGATCGCGAGCGCGGTGCGCGAGGTCTTCGAGGACGGTTCGGTGACCAGCCTCTTCGACGAGCAGTAGGCGGACGGCGGAAGGTCCGTGGACGAGCAGTAAGGTTCCGGCAGCCGCGGGTGCGCGGCCGGTGATCCTTTTGGGTGCGGCCTCCCGGCCGAGTAGACTGCGACAGTTGCTCGGCGAGGGAGGCCGCATCTTCGTATGCGGTGGTCCGTTATCGACGCGCTCTTCGTAGCAGGCCGTAGGTGGCCGGGTGACCTGCCATGTACGTCCCCGTG
Organism: Streptomyces physcomitrii; assembly: GCF_012273655.1. Lineage (GTDB taxonomy): Bacteria > Actinomycetota > Actinomycetes > Streptomycetales > Streptomycetaceae > Streptomyces > Streptomyces physcomitrii. Next base: position 585,700 of record NZ_JAAWWP010000002.1, read on the forward strand.
GTCCGCCCCCTGGGTGCGGGTCACCGCTTCTGCGAGGAGTGCCTTGTGTCCGAGGTGAAGATTTCCGCCGAGACCCGTAGCGAGTTCGGCAAGGGCGCCGCCCGCCGTATCCGCCGTGAGGACAAGGTCCCGGGTGTGCTCTACGGGCACGGCACCGACCCCAAGCACCTGACGCTGCCGGGCCACGAGCTGCTGCTCGCGCTGCGCACCCCGAACGTCCTGATCTCCCTGGACCTCGACGGCAAGAACGAGCTGGCGATCCCGAAGTCGGTGCAGCGCGACCCGCTGAAGGGCTTCCTGGAGCACGTGGACCTGCTCCTGGTCAAGCGCGGCGAGAAGGTCGGCGTCGAGGTCCCGGTCGAGGCCGAGGGCGAGCTGGCCCCGGGCGGCAACCTCCTGGAGCACGTGCTCAACGCGCTGCCGGTCCAGGCCGAGGCGACCCACATCCCCGAGTCCTTCTCGGTCTCGGTGGAGGGCCTGGAGGCCGGTGCCTCGATCCTGGCGAAGGACATCAAGCTGCCCAAGGGCGTCACCCTGGACGTCGAGGACGACGCGGTCGTCCTGCAGGTGCTCGCCGCGCAGGCGGAGGAGCCCACCGAGGAGTCCGAGGAGACCGAGGCCGAGCCGGCCGCCGAGGCCGGCGCCGAGGCCTGAGCGGGACGGTAGTTTGCTGGTCGGCCGCCGACCGGTCGCCTGCGGGCACCGGGCGGCGGCCGGTCCGCTGTACGGGGCCCTCCGGCGGCCGTACGGGGCCTTCGAAGAGCGAGCGCGGGAACCGGCACGGGCCGCGGGAAACGGAGTGGGCGGATGACGTCGGACAGCGGTGCGCCGTGGCTGGTGGTGGGCCTGGGCAACCCGGGCCCGGGGTACGCGGCGAACCGGCACAATGTGGGCTTCATGGTGGCGGACCTGCTCGCGGGGCGGATGGGCGGTTCCTTCAAGCGGGCGGCGAAGGCGCAGGCGCAGGTCCTGGAGGGCCGCTTCGGTGCGCCGGGCCCGGCGAGCCGCCGCGTGGTCCTGGTGAAGCCCGCCTCGTACATGAACCTCTCGGGCGGTCCGGTGTCGGCGCTGCGGGACTTCTACAAGGTGCCGCTGGAGCGGGTGCTCGCGGTCCACGACGAACTGGACATCGACTACGGGACCCTGCGGCTGAAGCTCGGCGGCGGGGACAACGGGCACAACGGGCTGAAGTCGATGACGAAGGCGATGGGGCCGGACTACCACCGGGTGCGGTTCGGGATCGGGCGGCCGCCGGGGCGGATGCAGGTCGCGGACTTCGTGCTGAAGGACTTCTCCTCGGTGGAGCGCAAGGAGCTGGACTACTTCGTGGACCGGGCCGCGGACGCGGTGGAGTCCCTGGTCGCGGACGGCCTGGAGCGGGCGCAGAGTTCGTACAATTCGTGAGCTCCGCTCCCGGGTCCGGGGCTTTCGCGCTTGCGAACGTGCCCTTCTTCACGGGTGTTTGTGCTCTGCGGCGGTTGACCAGGGGCAGTCCGATGGCCAAGGATCCCGGGCATGCCTGTCATGTCCTCGGCGCCCGCGAACCGGGTGAAGCGTTCGCGGGTGCGCAGAACCGGTGAGAGCGCCTTCGGTCTGCTGCTGCTCGGGCAGCGCCTGGTGATGGTGCTCGTGGCCCTGCTGCTCGTGGTGGCGGGGGTCTGGGCCTCCTGGGGTTCGGCGCAGTACGTGATGCTGACCGAGGGCCGGGAGCGCGGCTCGATGAAGGTGGAGCGCTGCGGCGAGGAGCACTGCACGGGCGCCTTCCTGCCGTCCTCGCCGGGCGCGCGGGCCCGGGCGGAGGTGACGGTGGAGGCCTCGGTCGCGGTGCGGGCGGGCGAGTCGGTGCCGGTGGTGGTGAAGCCGGACGGCTCCGGGGTGGTCCGCGCGGGCGCGACCGGCGTGCTCTACGCCTGGCTGCCGCTCGGCGGCGCCCTGGTCCTCGCCGCCCTGGTGGTGGCGGGCGGACTGCGGATGACCCGCACGGCGTGCGTACTGGGGCTCGCGGGCGCGGGGTTGGTGACGGCGGCGTTCGTGGCGCTGTAGGCGGAACGAACGGCGAAGGCCCGTACGTCCAAGGGGCGTACGGGCCTTCGCCGTCGGTGTGCGGCGGCTCGCTCAGCCGGTGTTCCGCAGCCCCGCCGCGACCCCGTTGACGGAGAGCAGGAGGGCGCGGGAGAGCAGCGGGTCGGGCTCCTCGCCGGCCTCGGTCGCCGCGCGCTGGCGGGCGAGCAGGGCGACCTGGAGGTAGGAGATCGGGTCGAGGTAGGCGTCGCGGATGGCGAAGGTCTGCTGGAGGACCGGGTTGGTGTCCAGGAGTTCCTCGCCGCCGGTGATGCGCAGCACCTCGTCGACGGTCAGCGCGTGTTCGGCCTCGATGGTGGCGAAGACGTGCTGGAGCTCCTCGGGGACCAGGGTGTCGACGTAGTGCCGGGCGATCCTGAGGTCGGTCTTGGCGAGGGTCATCTCGACGTTGGACAGGAAGTTCCGGAAGAAGTGCCAGTGGGTGTGCATCTCGTCCAGGACGCTGTCGAGCCCCGCCTCGCGCAGCGCCTTCAGGCCCGAGCCGACGCCGAACCAGCCGGGCACGATCTGCCGGGACTGGGTCCAGCCGAAGACCCAGGGGATGGCGCGCAGCCCGTCGAGCGAGACGCCCGAGCCGGGGCGGCGGGAGGGCCGGGAGCCCAGGTGCAGGTCGGCGAGCTGGTCGACGGGGGTGGAGGCGAGGAAGTACGTCGGCAGGTCCGGGTCCTCGACCAGGGCGCGGTAGGCGCCGTGGGCGGCGTCGGAGACCAGGTCCATCGCGGCGTCCCAGCGGGCGAGCGCCTCGTCGGACTGGCGGGGCGCGGTGTGCAGGGCGGAGGCCTGCAGGGTGGCCGCGACGGTGAGTTCGAGGTTCTCCCGGGCGAGCGAGGGCACCAGGTACTTGTCGGAGATGACCTCGCCCTGCTCGGTGACCTTGATCTCGCCTTCCAGGGTGCCCCAGGGCTGGGCGAGGATCGCGTCGTGCGAGGGGCCGCCGCCGCGGCCGACGGTGCCGCCGCGGCCGTGGAAGAGCCGCAGCCGTACGCCGTAGCGGTGGGCGACGTCGCGCAGTCGGCGCTGGGCGCGGTGGATCTCCCACTGGCTGGTGGTGATGCCGCCGAACTTGGAGGAGTCGGAGTAGCCGAGCATGACCTCCTGGACGTCGCCGCGCAGCGCGACCAGGCGCCGGTAGGAGGGGTCGGCGAGCATGGCGTCGAGGATGACGTCGGCGGCCTTCAGCTCGTCGGTGGTCTCCAGGAGCGGGACGATGCCGATCTCGGCCCAGCCCGCGTGCAGGTCGAGGAGCCCGGCCTCGCGGGCGAGCACGGCGGCGGCGAAGACGTCGTCGGCGCCCTGGCACATGGAGATGATGTACGACTCGATCACCTCGGGCCCGAAGACGTCCAGGGCCTTCTTGACCGTGTGGAAGACGCCGAGGGTCTTCTCGCCCGCCGCGTCCAGGGGCGCGGGGGTGGGGGCCAGCGGGCGCCGGGAGCGCAGTTCCTTGGCGAGCAGCCGGGTGCGGTAGTCGCGGGGCATGTCGGCGTAGCGCCAGGACTCCTCGCCGAGCCGGTCGAAGAGCTGGCCGAGCGCGTGGTGGTGGGCGTCCGCGTGCTCCCGTACGTCCATGGTGGCGAGCTGGAGGCCGAAGGCGGCCAGGGTGCGCAGGGTGACGTCCATGCGGCCGTCGGCGAAGAGCTCGCCGCGGTGGGCGCGGAGCGAGGTCTGGATGACGGTGAGGTCGTGCAGCAGCTCGGCGGTGCCGAGGTAGTCCCGGCCGGGCTCGTGGGCGGTGCCCTTGGCGAGGCGGGTCTTGGTGTTCTCCAGCTTCTGCCGTACGCAGGTGGCCTTGAGGCGGTAGGGCTCCTCGGCGTTGAGCCGCTTGTAGCGGGGGCTGATCTCGGGGAGCCGGTCGAGGTCGGCCTGGAGGGAGTCGAGGAGTTCCTCGGTGGCGCCGGTGTAGCGGATGGAGTTGGAGAGCAGTCCGCGCAGCCGGTCCACGCTCTCCAGGGCGCCGTTGATCCCGTGCTCGTGCTGGAGGATGAGGACGTCCCAGGTCACCTGGGGGGTGACATTGGGGTTGCCGTCGCGGTCGCCGCCGATCCAGGTGCCGAAGGTGAGCGGGCGGGACTGCTCGGGCAGCTCGACGCCGACCCGGGCCAGCTCGGCGGTGAGGTCCTCCAGGACGTCGCCGACCGCGCCGGCCTCCAGCTCGTCCAGGTAGTAGACGGCGTTGCGGGCCTCGTCGGCGGGTTCGGGGCGGACCACGCGCAGCTCGTCGGTCTGCCAGACCAGGTCGATGTTCTCGGCGAGGCGGGCGTCCTGGCGGCGGCGCTCGGTGCTGGGCGCGGACTCCTGGAGGAGTTCGGCGATGCGGCGCAGCTTGTTCAGCACCGAGCGGCGGGCGGCCTCGGTGGGGTGGGCGGTGAACACCGGGCGGACGTTGAGGCGGGCGACGGTCTCGCGCAGGTGCGCGGGGTCGGCGTCCTTGAGGCGGTCCGCGGTACGGGCGAGGAGCCCGCCCTCGTCGTCGCGGCGGGCGCGCAGCTCGCGGCCGCGGTGCACCTGCTCGGTGACGTTGGCGAGGTGGAAGTAGGTGGAGAAGGCGCGCACCAGCTTGGCGGCGGTCTCCAGCTCGGTCTCCCCGAGCAGGCGGGCGGCGGCCTCGCCGTCCTCGCGGGTGAGGCGGCGGACCTTCTCCACCAGGTCGAGCAGCTCGGGGCCCTCCTGGCGTACGAGGGTCTCGCCGAGGAGGTCACCCAGGCGGCGGATGTCGGCGCGCAGCTCGGCGCTCGCGGCGGCCTGGCGGCCCTGGTCGTCGGCACTGCTCACAGGTGCGGCTCCTTGCAGTGTTGAGCTTGTCCCCGGGGTGTCCCGGGCATGCTTTCCGGGATGAACACAGCGGACCGCGCTGTCCGACCGCGTCCCAGGATAGGTGGCACTCGGGGCGCGCGGTCGCGGACCTCTTGCCGCCGGGCCACGCGCTGCCATACTTACGACGCCGTAGGTTATGCGGGCGCAGGGCGACCGTAACCGGGCTCTTCCCACCACCCTCGACCCCCCAGGGGCTGCCCATGTCCACTCAGTCCGAAGTCCTCGACCAACCCGCGAATCCGCCGGCGGCGCAGCCCGCCGCGGCGGGCACGCTGGGCGGCGAACGCAAGGGAACGCTGGAGAAAGCCACCCTCGGCGCGTTCATCGTCGTGCCGTTCCTGGCGCTGCTCGCCGCGGTTCCGCTGCTGTGGGGCTGGGGCGTGAGCTGGCTGGACCTGGGTCTCCTGGTCTTCTTCTACTACCTGGGGATCCACGGCATCACGATCGGTTTCCACCGGTACTTCACGCACGGTTCGTTCAAGGCGAAGCGCCCGCTGCGGATCGCGCTGGCGCTGGCCGGTTCGCTCGCGGTGGAGGGTCCGCTGGTGCGGTGGGTCGCCGACCACCGCAAGCACCACAAGTTCTCCGACGCGGAGGGCGACCCGCACTCGCCCTGGCGGTACGGCGAGAGCGTGCCCGCGCTGATGAAGGGCCTGTGGTGGGCGCACATCGGCTGGATGTTCGACGAGGAGCGCACCTCGCAGGAGAAGTACGCCCCCGACCTGCTGAAGGACGGCGCGACCCGGGTGATCTCCAAGCAGTTCATCATGTGGACCGCGCTCTCGCTGCTGCTGCCCGCGCTGATCGGCGGACTGGTGACCTGGTCCTGGTGGGGCGCGGTGACCGCGTTCTTCTGGGGCTCGCTGATCCGGGTGGCCCTCGCCCACCATGTGACCTGGTCGATCAACTCCATCTGCCACGCGGTCGGCAAGCACCCCTTCAAGTCCCGCGACCGCTCGGGCAACGTCTGGTGGCTGGCGCTGCTCTCCGGCGGCGAGTCCTGGCACAACCTCCACCACGCGGAGCCGACCTCGGCCCGGCACGGCGTCGAGCGCTGGCAGCTGGACTCCTCGGCCCGGATCATCCGCTGGTTCGAACAGCTCGGCTGGGCGTACGACGTGCGCTGGCCGACCCCGGAGCGGCTGGCCGCCCGCCGTACGGAACCGGCCGCCGACGCGGCATGATGGAGCGCGTGGCGACCGATCCCAGCACCCAGAACAGCGACAAACCGCGGCGCTCCCGCCGCACCCGGATGTCGGGTGCCGAGCGCCGTGAGCAACTGCTCGAGATCGGCCGCACCCTCTTCGCCTCGAAGGGCTTCGAGGGCACCTCGGTGGAGGAGATCGCCTCCCGCGCCGGGGTGTCCAAGCCCGTCGTCTACGAGCACTTCGGCGGCAAGGAGGGGCTGTACGCGGTGGTCGTGGACCGCGAGATGCGCCAGCTGCTCTCCATGGTGACCAGCTCGCTGACCGCGGGCCACCCGCGCGAACTCCTCGAACAGGCCGCCTTCGCGCTGCTCGACTACATCGAGGAGCACACCGACGGCTTCCGCATCCTGGTCCGCGACTCCCCCGTCGCCCAGTCCACCGGCAGCTTCGCCTCGCTGATCTCGGACATCGCCACCCAGGTCGAGGACATCCTCGGCCGGGAGTTCAAGAACCGCGGCTTCGACGCCAAGCTCGCCCCGCTCTACGCACAGGCCCTGGTCGGCATGGTCGCGCTGACCGGCCAGTGGTGGCTGGACGTCCGCAAACCGAAGAAGGCCGAGGTCGCCGCCCACCTGGTCAACCTGGCCTGGCACGGCCTGGACGGCATGGAACCGAAGCCTCGGCTGATCGGGCATCGGAAGAGTTAGGGGTTCGGGGGTCGCGTCAGCTCTGGGTTGACCCGTCACTCGAAGTGGGGGCATTTTCCCCTCCGGCCGGCTACGGCTGACGGGCGCGCACCAAGATCCCGTTCATGGGAGACGCCATGAACACCGAGCCTGCCGCGCCCCCGTCGGCAGAAGCAGTGTGCGACTGCGGGACCAGCTGGCCGGAACCCCCGCAGGACGGGTACACCGTCGACGATGTGTACACGCTGCCCGAGTTGCCGCGGCATACCCAGCTGATCGATGGAAGCCTGGTGTTCGCGGCCCGGCAGCAGCTGTTCCACATGCGCATGGTCGACCTGCTGACAGCCGGTCTGCGCGGCACTCTCGTACCACCGCTCAAGGTCCGCAGGCAGATGTCCGTGGAACTGGACCGCCGCAACATGCCCGAGCCCGACGTCAGCGTCGTACGCGAGGACGCAGCGGAGACCGGGCCGGATCGGACGCGCTACCTGGCCTCCGAGGTCCTGCTCGCCGTGGAGGTGGTCTCCCCCGACTCCGAGGCCCGGGACCGGGACACCAAGCCCCGCAAGTACGCGGCGGCGGGCATCCCGCACTTCTGGCTGGTGGAGCGCGCCGGTTCGGACGGCCACCCGGTGGTCCGGGTCCATGAACTCGACCCGGTCACCAAGAGCTACGCCATCACCGGTATCCACCACGACGAGCTCAAGTCCTCCGTGCCGTACGACATCGCGGTGGACATCTCCCTGGAGGCTCTGCGGGAGCTGTGACAGCGGAGGAACGCTCTCACCCCTCCCGCCGCGCCACCGCGAAGATCCGCCGGAACGGGAGCACCGTGCCGTGGGCGGTGCGCGGGTAGGCCTCGCGCAGCAGGGTGCGGTATTCGGCGAGGAAGTCCTCGCGGGCGCCGGGGTCGTCGTCGAGGGCGGTCAGCACGGGGCGCAGTCCGGTGCCCTTGACCCAGTCGAGGACGGGGTCCTCCCCTTCGAGCTGGTGGAGGTACGTGGTCTCCCAGACGTCGGCGCGGCAGCCGAGGGCGGAGAGGCGTTCCAGGTAGTCGGCGGGGGTGAGCACGGCGTCCTCGTGGCGCAGGATGCCGCCGAGCCGCGCGCTCCAGCGCAGGGAGGTGGCGAGCTGGCGCATCAGGGCGTGGCTCGGGGCGCCGAAGTTGCCGGGGACCTGGAAGGCGAAGGTGCCGCCGGGGCGGATTCCGGCGAGCCAGTCGGCGAAGCGGTCGGCGTGGCCGGGCACCCACTGGAGGGTGGCGTTGGAGACGATCAGGTCGTAGGGCTCGGCCGGATCCGGGGCCCAGGTGGCGGCGTCGGCGTACCGGAACTCCACCGTGCCGCCGCCCCCGGTGGGCCCCTGGTGGGCCTCGCGGGCCCGGTCGAGCATGGCCGCGGAGTTGTCGAGGCCGGTGATCCGCGCGGTGGGCCAGCGCTCGGCGAGGATCTTGGTCAGATGGCCGGGGCCGCAGCCGAGGTCGGCGAGGCGCGGGGCGGCGTCCTGGGCGGCCGGCAGCGGCGGGACCTGGGCGAGCAGATCGTGGAAGGGGCGGGCGCGGTGATCGGAGTGGCGCAGGTACTGACCGGGGTCCCAGCGGGGTCCGGCGGGCGGCGGGGTCTCGGGCATGTGCGCTCCTCGGTCACGGCGGGCAGGGGGGTCCGGGCTCGTCCTCGGTCCGGATCCGTTCCGGTCCCGCATCCTCGTGGAGCAGGTCTCTTGACGTCAAGAGACTTCATGTCGAGGGACCTACTACACTGATCGCCATGGAGGACGAGGTCGACCGTTTGGTATCGGCGTGGCGCCGCGAGCGCCCCGATCTCGACGTGGAGCCGCTGGAGGTACTCAGCAGGGTGAGCAGACTCGCGCGGCATCTGGACCGCGCGCGGCGCCTCGCCTTCTCCGAGCATGCCCTGGAGCCGTGGGAGTTCGATGTACTGACCTCGCTGCGCCGCGCCGGGGATCCGTATCAGCTCTCGCCGGGGCAGCTGCTCACCCAGACCCTGGTCACCTCCGGGACCATGACCAACCGGATCGACCGGCTCGCCAAGAAGGGCCTCGTCGAGCGGCTGCCCGATCCCAGCGACCGGCGCGGAGTGCTCGTACGGCTCACCGCGGTGGGACGCGACCGGGCGGACCAGGCGCTGGCCGGGCTGCTCAGCCAGGAGCGGGCGATCCTCGGCGAGCTGTCCGCCGCCCAGCGCAGCGAACTGGCCGGACTGCTACGCCAGTTGACCGCACCCTTCGACAACATCCCGGGCTAGGGCCTGGTTCCTGGTTGCGGCAGCCCCGCTCAGGAGGCCTCCTCCAGGTCCGCGGGTCCCACGCCCGCCCGGCGGGCCAGGGCCACGGCCGCCAGGGTGGAGTGGACGCCCAGCTTGCCGAGGACGTTCTGCATATGGGTGCGTACGGTGTGCGGGGAGAGGTAGAGGCGCTCGGCGACCGCCTTGCGGCCGAGCCCGGCGACCATGCAGCGCAGCACCTCGCGCTCGCGCGGGGTCAGCTGGTCCACCAGCTGCTCGCTCTCGCTGCGGTGCTTGCGGGCCGAGGTCAGCTCGCGCAGTACGCCGGTGAGCAGCGCGGGCGGCAGATGGGTCTCGTCGCGCAGTACGCCCCGGACGACCGTGTGCAGCCGCTGGAGCGAGGAATCCTTGGCCACCCAGCCCGCGGCCCCGGCCTGGAGCGCGAGTGCCGCGCGCCGCGGTTCGTCCTGCTCCGCGATCACCACCGTGCGCACCGGCTGCCCGCTCTCGCGCAGCGCGGCCACCAGGGCGAGGCCGTCCGCGGGTGCGCCCTCGGTGCCCGCCGTGGCCAGCCGGGGCGGTGAACCGGCCGCCGGGGCACCGCACTTGCCGAGGTCGGCGTCGACCAGGACCACATCGAAGGCGCGGCCCTCGGTGGCGGCGCGCTGCAGGCAGCGCAGTGCGGCGGGCGCGCTGCCCGCCGCCCCGACGTCCACGTCCGGCTCGGCGGCGAGCGCCGCGGCCAGTGACTCGGCGAAGATCCGGTGGTCGTCCACGACCAGCACTCTGATCCGTCGTCCCACGGCAACCCCCAGGTGAGCAGGGGGAGGGCAGTGCGGGTACGGCGCCCGGGCCCTCTGCCAAAACCTTTCGGCAGACGGCAGGCCCACCTCAGCGACACGACCGCCGTCGTGCGCACTCAAGCGGACACCCCGGGCGTCGCACCCGACTGTCTTGCCCCCTGATGTGCACCGGCCCCCACCGGTGCTGCTCCTCAGCCTAGGCCCGTGGGGCAGAAGCGGAAAGATATTCACGAAAGTGGTTGCGGAGATCCGCATAGGCTGGGCCGCATGGTGCGCATCGAGACAGCAGTCGACAAGGCCCGCCGGGCGCTGCTCCACTCCCGGCTCCGCGAGGCCAACACCGCCGCCTCACCCGCCCTGCGCGCACTGCGCGACACCCCGCTGGACCGGGAGAATCCCTTGCAGCTGTGGGCACTTGACGACTCCGGCGAGCTGATCGCCGGGCTCGACGCGCACACCTGGGCGCGGTGGCTGCACATCAACCTGCTCTGGGTGCACGGCGGTTACCGCGGCGCGGGCCTCGGCTCCCAGCTGCTCGCCGCCGCCGAGGAGGAGGCCCGCACCGGACGGGACTGCCGCAGCTCCCGGGTGTGGACCTGGGACTTCCAGGCCCCCCGCTTCTACCGCCGCTGCGGCTACCGGGTGGTCTGCGAACTGCCCGACTACCCGGAGGGCGTCACGGAGTACACCTTGGTCAAACAGCTCCGGACGTAAGGGAGTTCAGGCGCCGCCCCAGGTACGGAGCGGCCGCCTACCGCACCCGCCGCGCCCCCTCCGCCGCCACCGCCGGGAAGACGCGCGGGGCGGTGAAGGAGGCCCCGGCGAAGGCGGTGCGGATCGCCTCGGTGACCGCGGGGGCCGCCGCCTCCTCGACCAGGACGACGGCGCTGCCGCCGAAGCCGCCGCCGGTCATCCGGGCGCCGAGGGCACCCGCCTCGTTCGCCGCGGCGACCGCGAGGTCGAGTTCGGGGCAGGAGATCCGCAGGTCGTCGCGGAGCGAGTGGTGGCCCTCGGTGAGCACCGGGCCGATCGCGCGGACCTCGCCCGCGTCGAGCAGGCCGATGACCCGCTCCACCCGGTGGTCGTCGCCGACCACGTGGCGGACGTAGCGGCGCACCTTCTCGTCCGCCAACTTCTCCAGGGCGTCCGGGAGTTCGGCGTACGGCAGATCGCGCAGGAAGGGCACGCCGAGGAGGCGGGCGCCCTCCTCGCAGCCCGCGCGGCGCTCGGCGTAGGCACCGTCGCCCAGGGCGTGCTGGACGCGGGTGTCGACGACGAGGAGCATCAGGCCCTCGGCGGCGAGGTCGAAGGGGATCTGGCGGACGGCGAGGTCGCGGCAGTCCAGGTGGAGCAGATGGCCCTCGGTGGCGCAGGCGGAGGCCATCTGGTCCATGATCCCGCAGGGCACGCCGACGAAGTCGTTCTCGGCGCGCTGCGCGAGGCGGGCCGACTCGGGTCCGCTCAGGCCGAGTTCGAAGAGGCCGTCCAGGGCGAGCGCGGTGACCACTTCGAGCGCGGCGGAGGAGGACAGGCCCGCGCCGGTCGGCACGGTGGAGGCGAGGTGCAGGTCCGCCCCGGTGACCGCGGTGTGGCCGGCCCGGCGCAGGGCCCAGACGACGCCCGCCGGGTAGGCGGCCCAGCCGCCGTCGGACAGCGGCCGCAGCTCGTCCAGGCGCAGCTCGACCAGGGGGGCGTCGATGTCCGCGGAGTGCAGCCGCAGGACGCCGTCGGTACGGGGCGAGACCGCGGCGACCGCGGTGTGCGGCAGGGCCAGCGGGAGCACGAAGCCCTCGTTGAAGTCGGTGTACTCGCCGATCAGGTTGACCCGGCCGGGCGCCGCCCACACCCCGGCGGGCGCGGCACCGTACAACTCCTCGAATCCGGCGGCGACTTCGGCCACCAGATCGCGGGGCTGCCGCGCGGCGGCGTCCGGTCCGGCGGCGTCGGCCCCACCGCTCGCGCCGGTCGCGCCGGTCGCACTGCTCGCGCCTGTCGAGTCCGTCGTCCCGGTCATGCCTGCTCCTCTGCCCGGCGCCGGGTGAACTCCCAGGCGTCGGCGACGATGGCGGAGAGCTCGGGGCGCGAGGGGCGCCAGCCGAGGCGGGTGCGGGCCGACTCGGCGGAGGCGACGAGCACCGCCGGGTCGCCGTCGCGGCGCGGGGCGGCGGTCTCGGGGATCGGGTGCCCGGTGACCTCGCGCACCGTCTCGATGACCTGGCGGACCGAGAAGCCGGTGCCGTTGCCGAGGTTGCAGACCAGATGGCTGCCGTCGGCGGCGGCCGCCAGGGCGAGCAGATGGGCCTCGGCCAGGTCGGCGACGTGGATGTAGTCGCGTACGCAGGTGCCGTCCGGGGTCGGGTAGTCGTCCCCGTAGACCGAGATGGACTCGCGGCGGCCCTGGGCGACCTGGAGGACCAGCGGGATGAGGTGCGACTCGGGGTCGTGGCGCTCGCCGTAGGCGCCGTAGGCACCGGCGACGTTGAAGTAGCGCAGGCTGACCGCGCCGAGGCCGTGTGCGGCGGCCTCTCCGGTGATCATGTGGTCGACGGCCAGCTTGGAGGCGCCGTACGGGCTGGTGGGCGCGGTCGGGAAGTCCTCGGTGATGGGGCTGGAGGCGGGCTCGCCGTAGGTGGCGGCGGTGGAGGAGAAGACCAGGCGGCGGACCGAGGCCTCGCGCATCGCGGCGAGCAGGGCCATGGTGCCGCCGACGTTGTTGTCCCAGTACTTCTCCGGCTTGGCGACGGACTCGCCGACCTGCGAGAAGGCGGCGAAGTGCAGCACCGCGTCGTAGGAGGAGTCGAGCCACTTGGCGGCGTCCTGGACGCGGCCCTCGACGAACTCGGCGCCCTCGGGCACCCCCGCGGCGAAACCGGTGGACAGGTCGTCGAGCACGGTCACCCGGTGGCCGGCCTCGAGCAGGTGCGCCGCCACCACGCTGCCGACGTATCCGGCGCCTCCGGTGACCAGGTACTTGCCGCTCATGAACTCGCTACCTCTCGCAGTCGCTCGGCCGCGGACTCGGGCGGCACGTCGTTGATGAACACACTCATGCCGGACTCGGAACCCGCGAGGAACTTCAGTTTGCCCGCAGTACGTCGGATGGTGAAAAGCTCGAGGTGAAGTGCGAAGTCCTGCCGCGTGGCGCCCGGCTCGCCACCCTCGGTGAAGGGCGCCTGGTGCCAGGCGGAGATGTACGGGGTGGGCGGCTGGTCCGCACCGAAGAGCCGGTCGAAGCGCTTCAGGAGCTCCAGGTAGACGGCCGGGAACTCGGCGCGGGCCGCCTCGTCCAGGGCGAGCAGGTCCGGCACCCGGCGCTTGGGGTGGAGGTGCACCTCGTAGGGCCAGTGGGCGGCGTAGGGGACGAAGGCGGCCCAGTGGGCGGTCTCCAGGACGACCCGGGGGCCCGCGAGCTCCTTGCCGAGGATCTCGTCGAAGAGGTTGGCGCCGGTGCGGGCGTGGTGGTCGGCGAGGGAGCGGAGCATCAGCGCGGTGCGGGGCGTGGTGAAGGGGTAGCCGTAGATCTGGCCGTGCGGGTGGCCGAGGGTGACGCCGATCTCGGCGCCGCGGTTCTCGAAGCAGAACACCTGCCGTACGGAGGGGAGTCCGGCCAGCGCGGCGGTGCGGTCCGTCCAGGCGGCGAGGACGAGCGCGGCCTGCTCCTCGGTGAGCGAGGCGAAGGAGGCGCCGTGGTCCTCGGTGAAGCAGACCACCTCGCAGCGGCCGGTCTCCCCGGCGAGGGAGGGGAAGCGGTTCTCGAAGACCACCACGTCGTACGAGGAGTCCGGGATCTCGCTGAGGCGGCCCTCGTGGGAGGGGCAGAGCGGGCACTCGTCGGCCGGCGGGTGGTAGGTGCGGCTCTGGCGGTGCGAGGCGATGGCGACGCTGTCGCCGAGGAGCACATCGTGGCGGACCTCGCTGAGCGCGGGCCCGGCCGCCTCCAGCGGGCGCAGGTCGGGGGCCTCGCGGACCACGTCCTCGCGCCGGTCGTAGTAGATGAGCTCACGACCGTCGGCGAGCCGGGTCGAGGTCTTTTTCACGGGGTTCCTCCACGTCGTGCCCGTCGAGCGGATCCGGCGCGCCGGGGCGGCGGCCACCGCGCCCGCGGCCGGGCTCCGGGCCCCGTAACTGGGCGTCCACACTCGAACACTCATCACACAGAATCAAACACAAGGAACAATAAACCAACAGAAGAGCGGCCGGGAAGAGCGACGGGGGAAGCATCCGCCCGGTGCGGGGCCGAGCGAGCCCGGCCCCGCACCCAGCGGGGATCGCGCGGCCGACTTCCCCGCAACCCGGACAGATCGGAGAAAACCGCAATTCCGATCAAGATCCAACAAAGAATGTCAGCTCAAGTGTTCAGTTTCTGAACTCAAGGGCGTAAGTTTCCGCACTGATCAGTTCGCGCAACGAAGCGGGATTCCCCCATGACATATCTGGCCGACGGGCTCCGGCTCCCCACGAACGGGCTGGACTACACGATTCTCGGCATCTACTTCGCCGTGGTCCTCGGCGTGGGCTTCGCCGCCAGGCGCTCGGTGAAGACCAGCCTCGACTTCTTCCTCTCCGGACGGTCGCTGCCCGCCTGGGTCACCGGACTCGCGTTCGTCTCCGCGAACCTGGGCGCCACCGAGATCCTCGGCATGGCCGCGAACGGCGTGCAGTACGGCGCCTACACGGTGCACTGGTACTGGATCGGCGCCATCCCCGCCATGGTCTTCCTCGGCCTGGTGATGATGCCCTTCTACTACGGCTCCAAGGTCCGCTCGGTGCCGGAGTTCCTGCTGCACCGCTTCGGTCCCTCCTCCCACCTGCTCTCCTCGATCATCTTCGCCGTCTCCTCGGTGCTGATCGCGGGCGTCAACCTCTACGCCATGGCGATCGTCATCGAGGCGCTGCTCGGCTGGCCGCAGTGGGTCGCCATCGTCGTCGCGGGCCTCTTCGTCCTCGCGTACATCACCATCGGCGGCCTCTCCTCGGCGATCTACAACGAGGTCCTGCAGTTCTTCGTCATCCTCGCCGCGCTCATCCCGCTGACCATCGTGGGCCTCAAGCGCGTCGGCGGCTGGGGCGGCATGACCGACAAGATCACCTCCCAGCACGGCGACAACTTCATGAGCGCCTGGGGCGGTACGGGCATCGGCGAGGCCAACCCGCTCGGCGCCAACTGGCTGACCATCGTGCTCGGCCTCGGCTTCGTGATGAGCTTCGGCTACTGGACGACCAACTTCGCCGAGGTGCAGCGCGCCCTGTCCGCGAAGAACCTCTCCGCGGCCAAGCGCACCCCGCTGATCGCCGCCTTCCCGAAGATCTTCATCCCGATGGTCGTGGTGGTCCCCGGCCTGATCGCGCTGGTGATGGAGCCCACCATCGGCAAGGCGGGCAGCGGCCTGGACTACAACGACGCCATCCCGGTCCTCATGCGCGACCTGCTGCCCAACGGTGTCCTCGGCATCGCGGTGACCGGTCTGCTCGCCGCCTTCATGGCGGGCATGGCGGCCAACGTCTCCTCCTTCAACACGGTCTTCACCAACGACATCTGGGCCGCGTACATCAAGAAGGGCCAGGAGGACCGGCACTACCTGCTGACCGGCCGGGTGGTCACCGCGGTCGGCGTGCTGATCGGCATGGGCACGGCGTTCATCGCCTCCAGCTTCAGCAACATCATGAACTACCTGCAGACGCTGTTCTCCTTCTTCAACGTCCCGCTGTTCGTGGTGTTCATCATCGGCATGTTCTGGAAGCGGACCACGGCCGCGGCCGGTTTCTGGGGCCTGCTCTCCGGCACCGTCGCCGCCATGCTCAACTACTTCTGGCTGTACAAGCAGAACGTGGTCTCGATCCCCAGCGACCAGGGCGCCAACTTCGTCTCCTCGATCGTCGCCTTCGTGGTCGGCGCCGTGGTGATGGTGGTGGTCTCGATGGTGACCAGGCCCAAGCCCGCGGCCGAACTCGCCGGACTGGTCTACGGCACCAAGTCGCCGGGCATGGAGGAGGCACCGGAGGCCGGGGACGAGGCCTGGTACCGCAAGCCGGCGCTGCTCGGCTGGGGCGCGCTGATCCTGGCCGCCGTCTGCTACATCCCCTTCTCCCTGTGACCGCCCGAGACGACCAGCAAAGGAGCACGACAGCATGAGCGAGAACCAGGCTCCCGGGTCCGGCTCGGGAGACGGCGGGCACCCGGCCTCCGGCGCCACCCCCGAGACGGCGGAGACGGAGTACCAGCAGGAGGTCACCGAGCTGGAGGCCCAGTCGGCCACCGCCGCCCGCCTCTTCGACGTACGCCGCATCATCGGCGGCCTCTTCGTGATCTACGGCGTGATCGTCACCATCGCCGGGTTCACCGCCTCCGACGCGGACCTGGAGAAGGCCGAGGACATCAACATCAACCTCTGGACGGGCCTCGCGATGCTCGCCCTCGGCCTCTTCTTCCTGATCTGGCAGCAACTGCGGCCCGCCGTGCCCCCGGTACCGGCGACGGAGGAGCAACTCCCCCGCGAATAGCGGCCGTTCACCCCGGGCGGGGCCGGTGTCACCTCGGGTGCACCGGCCCCGCCGGCGTCCCCGCCTCCGGGTGCGGGACGGCTTCCAGGCGGGCCGGCCCGGCCCGTTCGAGCAGCCCGGTACGGGCCGCGAGGGCCGCCGCCTCCAGCCGGGAGCCCACGCCGAGCTTCATCAGGACCCGCTGCACATGGGTACGGGCGGTGGACGGGGCGATCCCCATCCCGGCCGCGATCACCCGGGTGTCCTCGCCCTCGGCCACCCGGACCAGGACCTCGGCCTCCCGGGAGGTCAGCACCCCGAGCAGCCGGGCGGCCTCGTCGTCGGGGCGGGCGGCCGGGTTCAACAGCTCGCAGAAAGCTTCCTCCAGGAGCGCCGGGGCGACCGCGGCCTCCCCCGCCCGCGCCTTGAGCATGGCCCGCTCGACCCCCTCGATGCGCTCATCGGACCGTACGTAGCCGGAGGCGCCCGCGGCGAAGGCCTCCGCGATGCCCCGGGGCGCGGGCACCGGGCCGAGCACCACCACGGCCACCTGCGGCCGCTCCTTCTTGATCCGCCGGACCGGCTCGAAGACCCCGGCCCTGCCGGGCTCCCGGGTGCCGAGCAGGCAGACCTCCGGGGCACGGCTGATCACCAACTCCGCCGCCCCCGCCGCCGGGGCCGCCGCGGCGAGCACCCGGTGCCCGCGCTGCTTGAGCGCGGAGGCCAGCGCCTCGGCGAGGAGCCGGTGATCGTCGAGAACCATCAGCCGCACACTCATCGCATCCCCCAGTCCCCCGCCGGGCGCCCCCCGGCAGATCCCGGCCCACTGTGCTGGGGAAGCTACACGGATGCGGCGCCGAAGGGACCCACTATCGCGGAGTACGTCCGCCTGCCCGCGTCCGTACCGCATCGGGACGCGCGGCCGGACACAGGGGAAACACAGGGGAAGCGGACACGCGGAAGGGGCCCGGCGCCGCCCTGGCAGGCGGTTCCGGGCCCCTTCGCCGCGAGGGCCTCGGGCGGGCGTCAGTTCCTGCTGAAGCCCATCCCCAGGTAGTTGAACTCGCTGCCCGCGGACGGCTTGCTGATCAGCTCCTCGCTGAGGAACATATGGCCGTTCCGGTACCGCAGTTCGGCCCGGTCGGGCGAGAGCCCGATCAGCGCGCGCAGCACCTGCCGGTCGTCCGTGGTCTCCAGGAGCTTGGTCTGCTTCATCGTCTTGCTGTCGATGGAGACGACCTGGTGCCCCTTGTCGTACGGACCGCTCTTGTACGCGAGGAGGTTGGTGCCGTCCATGCGCATCGGGAAGAGCTTGTAGCCGTTGCCGCCGTCCATCCGGTCGCCGGTGAGCTTGCCGGTGGCCAGCGAGAAGGCGACGACCTCGTTGGTGCGCTCGTAGGACTTGCCGCCGGTGCCCTCGTGCTCCTCGGTCGGGACGTAGAGCTTGTCGCTGCCGACCACGATGCCGCTGCAGCTGTAGACCTTGTTCACCTCGCAGCGGTGCATGCTGTACCGCTCCGGGTCGAGGGAGATCTTGAAGCGCAGCTTGCCCGCGTCGTCGAAGGAGAAGACGTCGGAGGTGCCGGGCAGGGTCTGCTCACCGGAGTCCACGCCGACCACGACCGGCTTGGTGGAGATCACCTTGGCGTTGTCGACGCCCGCGGCGAGCGGGTACTTCCAGAGCGGCGAGCCGTCCTTCGGGTTCAGCCGCTGGATCTCGTACTTGTAGTCGCCGTAGCTGCCGCACCGGTAGAGGGCGACCAGCTGCTCGCCGCCCGCGTAGCCGACGTCCTCGCAGGAGTCGCCGACGTTCGGGCTCCACAGCTTCTTGCCGGTCTTCACATCCCAGGCCGCGCCGCCGCTGAGGCCCGAACCGGCCGCGACGGTGTCACCGACGATGGTGACCTCCTCGAACTTCATCGGCTGGTCGGAGACGTCGAGGTGCTTGGTCCACTTCTGGCTGCCGTCGTTCAGGTCGAAGGCGGTGACCTCGGTGCAGGGGTTGTACTTCTCCTTCTTGGACGCGGCGTGCAGCACCACGGCCACGCCGTCCGCGGAGAGCTCCTTGGAGCCGCCGCAGGTCTCGCCCTTGAGCGGCAGGGTCCAACTCTCCTTGCCGGTGCCGAGCGCGTAGCCCTTGACCTCGGCGTAGGAGGACTTCGCGTAGATCTTGTCGTTCAGCCAGGAGCCGGAGACGTTGCGGACCTCGTCCTTGGGGACCTCGGGCTGGGGGATCTGGAGCGAGACCTTGGCCGAGGGGTCCGAGGGGACCTTCTCCTCGCCGCCGTAGCCGCCCTTCTCCCCTTCGCCGCCCTTGCCGCCGTCAGTGCCGCCGGAGCTGGAGCCCGCCTCGTCCTTGCCGTCGTCGGAGCTGTTGGCGTAGAGGACGCCGCCGCCGATGATCAGCGCCATGGCGGCGACCGCCGCGGTGATGATCCAGACCACCGGGCTGATCTTCTTGCCGCCGCCGGGGCCCTGGCCGCCGGTGAGCACGGTGTTCGGCTGGGCGTAGCCGCCGGGCTGCTGGCCCGGGTAGCCGTAGCCCGGCTGGCCGCCCTGCACGGTGCCCGGCGGCGGGGGCGGGGCGGAACCCGGTCCGCCCGGGTAGCCGTACGCGGACTGCCCCGCGATCATCGTCGGCTGCTGGGAGATCTGGGTGGGCTGCTGGGCGGGCGGCGGCGGAGGCACCGGGGCGCCCGCGGGCGGCGGCGGGGTGGCCGGAGGACCCGCGGGCGGCGGCGGAGCGGCCGGGGCACCGGCGGGCGGCGGCGGGGTACCGGGCGCCTGGCCGGGCTGCTGCGGGTAGCCGTAGCCCGGTTCCGGCGCCTTCTCGAAGCTCGGCGGGTTCTGGCCCTGCTGCGGGTGGTGGCCCGGCGGGTTCGGCGGGGGGTCCTGCGGGGCGCCGAAGCCGCCCTGCGGGGGCTGGTTCGGCGGCTGGGGCGGCTGCGTCATGGCGTGTCTACCTCTGGGGACGTGGTGGTCAGGAGCGGGCGGTCAGTTGCCGTAGGCCAGCATGAGTTTCTGCTGGCTGCCGGAGTTGCTGAGCCGCGTGCTGGAGATGTAGAAGCGCCCGTCCACGTAGTCGATGTCCCGGGAGAAGAAGCTGTTCTCGATCTCCGAGGGGCCCGAGGGGTTCTGCAGGAGCTTCTTCGGCGTGTGGCTCTTGCCGGCGGCCGGGATCGCGTAGACGGTGCCGCCCCCGTCGTAGGTGGGCTCCAGATAGGCGATCAGGTTGCCGTCCTCGACCTTCATCGGGAGCAGCGTGCTGTCGCCGGGCGCCTTGGTGCGCCACTTCTCCTTGCCGGTGTCCAGGTCGACCGCCACGACCTCGTTGGCGCCGGTGGTCTTGTCGGTCGGCAGGTAGAGCGTGTCGGCGTCGGCGGCGACACCGGAGCAGCTGCTCAGCTCGCGGCCGATGGAGAACATCCCGCACTCCGGGGCGAAGGGCCCGTCGACGCTGACCTCACTGCGGGTCGCGCTGCTGTTCTCCTTGAAGGTGGTGATGTTCCACTGCTTCTTGTCCTTGTTGGTGAGGTACACCACGACCGGCTTGGTCGAGTACACCTTGTCGACCGTCCAGCCCTTGGGGAACGCCTTGTTCCACTTGGTCTTGCCGGTCTTGGCGTCGATCTCCTCCAGCTCGTCGTGCTCGTTGGGCTGGCTCGCCGCGCAGGACAGCGAGACGAGGATCTTCTCGCCCCCGGCGAAGCCGTTGGGGAAGCAGACGCCCTCCTCCTTCTTGCCCTTCTCCCAGATCTTGTCGCCGCTGGAGAGGTCGTAGCCGGTCCCGGACATGGAGCGCCCGACGACCAGGGTGTTGCCGGTGATGCCGAGGCTGACGCTGATGGTGCTGTCGAACATCCCGCCCTCGCCGAGGGTCCGGGTCCAGCCCTTCTTGCCGGTCTTGAGGTCGATCAGCTGGAGCTTGTTGCAGCGGGCGGAGGTGGAGCGGCCGTTCTCGTAGGCCACCACGACCTTGCCGTCGGCGCTGGCGGTCTGCGTCGCCCCGCAGATCTTCGCCGGGAAGGTGATCTTCTCCCAGGCCGGCTGGCCGCCGTCGATCCTGTAGCCGACGACCTCCTTGTACGCGGCCTTCACCGCGACCTGGTCGGTTATCCACATGCCGGGGGCGTCGCCGCCCGAGCCGGGCACGTCCGGGGCCTCCTTGTACCAGAGGACCTTCGCCTCGCCGTCCTTGCGGCCCGCGTTGAGGTCCTCCTGCTCCTCCTTGCCGTCACCGCTGCCGTCACCGGGGTTGATCGGCGCGGAGGCGGAGGGCTTGGGGTCCTTCTTCTCGGCCTCGGGCTTCTTGTCGTCGTCGCCGCTCATGGTGACCGCGGCGACCACACCGCCCGCCACCAGGAGCACCGCGACGGCCGCGGCGATCACGATGCCGGTCTTGCCCCGGAAGAAGCCGCCGGGGCCACCGGGACCGCCGGGACCGGGCGCGCCCGCGAACTGCTGCTGCGGATAGCCGTATCCGGGCTGCTGGCCGTAGGGCCCGGGCTGGGTCGGCGCGTTGTACGGACCCGGCTGCTGACCGTAGGGCCCGGGCTGCTGGCCGTAGGGACCCTGCTGGGTCGGCTGGCCGTACGGGCCCGGGGCGCCCGGCGGCTGCTGCGGGTAGCCGTAGCCGGGCTGGCCCGCGGTGGGCGGGGTGTTCGGCGGCGGGGTCGGCGGCATGCCGGGCGGCGCGGCGGGCGGCGGGCCCGCCGGGCTCTGCGGCGGCTGGCCCGACTGGCCCTGCTGCGGATCCTGCGGTGGTCCGAAACCGCCGGAGGGCGGCTGGTTGGGCGGCTGAGTCATCAGCGCTTCCCCCTTCACTGATTTTTCGGCACGCCAGTCATGCACAGGTCGTTTCTCGGTCGTCTTTCTATCACCCGCCGGCGGCCGGGTTTGCCGCCGGTGCGCCCCCTGTACCCAAGGGAGGACCGGCTTGTGATGCCGCTGTTACGCGGCGGCGCGCGCGGTGAGCGGGCGCAAACGGGGCGTACCGCTCAGGCATCCTCGGCGAGTTCGAGCCAGCGCATTTCCAACTCCTCGCGCTCGGCGACGAGTTCCCTCAGCTCCGCATCCCATTTCGCCACCTTTTCGAAATCAGTGGCATTGTCGGCGATCTGCTGGTGCTTGTCGGATTCCTTCTGGGAAATCCGGTCGAGTTGCCGCTCGATCTTCTGCAATTCCTTCTTCGCGGCCCGCTGTTCGGCCGCCGAGACCTTCTTCTCCTGCTTCTCCTCGGCCGCGGGGCCGCTCGCGGGCACCGCCGGGGTGCTCGCCTCGGCCATCCGCGCCCGGCGCTCCAGGTACTCGTCGATGCCGCGCGGCAGCATCCGCAGCGTGGTGTCGCCGAGCAGGGCGAAGACCCGGTCGGTGGTGCGCTCCAGGAAGAAGCGGTCGTGGGAGATGACGACCAGGGAGCCGGGCCAGCCGTCGAGCAGGTCCTCCAGCTGGGTCAGGGTCTCGATGTCGAGGTCGTTGGTGGGCTCGTCGAGGAAGAGCACGTTCGGCTCGTCCATCAGGAGCCGCAGCAGCTGGAGCCTGCGCCGCTCGCCGCCGGAGAGGTCGCCGACCGGGGTCCACTGCTTCTCCTTGGAGAAGCCGAAGGTCTCGCAGAGCTGCCCCGCGGTCATCTCGCGCCCCTTGCCGAGGTCGACGCGCTCGCGGACCTCGGAGACCGCCTGGAGCACCCTGAGGGCCGGGTCGAGTTCGGAGACCTCCTGGGAGAGGTAGGCGAGCTTCACGGTGCGGCCGACCTTGATCCGCCCGGCCGCGGGCTGCACCTCGCCCTCGCTGCGCGCGGCCTCGGCCAGCGCCCGCAGCAGCGAGGTCTTGCCCGCGCCGTTCACCCCGACCAGGCCGATGCGGTCACCGGGTCCGAGCTGCCAGGTCAGGTGCCGCAGCAGCAGTTTGGGTCCGGCCTGGACGCTGACGTCGGCCAGCTCGAAGACGGTCTTGCCGAGCCGGGAGGAGGCGAACTTCATCAGCTCGGAGCTGTCCCGCGGCGGCGGTACGTCCGCGATCAGCTCGTTGGCCGCCTCCACCCGGAACCGCGGCTTGGAGGTGCGCGCCGGTGCCCCGCGGCGCAGCCAGGCCAGCTCCTTGCGGACCAGGTTCTGCCGCTTGACCTCCTCGGTGGCGGCGATCCGCTCGCGTTCGGCGCGCGCGAAGACGTAGTCGGAGTAGCCGCCCTCGTACTCGTAGACCGTGCCGCGCTGGACGTCCCACATGCGGGTGCAGACCTGGTCGAGGAACCAGCGGTCGTGGGTGACGCAGACCAGGGCGGAGCGGCGGGCCCGCAGATGGCCCGCGAGCCAGGAGATGCCCTCGACGTCGAGGTGGTTGGTGGGCTCGTCCAGGACGATCAGGTCCTGTTCGGCGATGAGCAGCTTGGCGAGGGCGATCCGGCGCCGCTCGCCGCCGGAGAGCGGGCCGATGACGGTGTCCAGGCCCTGCGGGAAGCCGGGCAGCGCGAGCCCGCCGAAGAGCCCGGTGAGCACATCGCGGATCCGGGCGTCGCCCGCCCACTCGTGGTCGGCGAGGTCCCCGACCACCTCGTGCCGTACGGTCGCCGCCGGGTCGAGGGAGTCGTGCTGGGTCAGCACCCCGGTCCGCAGCCCGCCGCTGTGCGTGACCCGCCCGGTGTCGGCCTCCTCCAGCTTGGCGAGCAGCCGGATCAGGGTGGTCTTGCCGTCGCCGTTGCGCCCGACGACACCGATCCGGTCACCCTCCGAGACGCCGAGGGACACCCCGTCGAGCAGGGCGCGGGTGCCGTAGACCTTGCTGACGGTCTCGACATTGACCAGATTGACGGCCACCAGGACTCCTTCTTGCGGTTCGGCCGCACCGCAGCGCGCGGGTCGGCTCGGCGTTCCAGCCTAGGCGTTCGGCCGGGGGGCGGGCGAAGCCGCAGGGGCCGGTGCTCCCGTACCGGTCCTGCGCGCCCCTCCCGTACGGGCAGGCCCGTCCTGCGGTACGAGCACGCCCGGCCCCGGCGGTACGAAAGCACCCGCCCCGGCGGTCAGACGACCGTGGCCCCCGGGGCGGGCGAGGTGGCGGTGCGGGCGGTGCGGCAGTGGCCCGAGGCGGTCAGGGCGGCGGCGATCCGCTCGGCGGCGCTCTCGTCGGCGGCGAGGAAGGCCGTGGTGGGCCCCGAGCCGGAGACCAGGGCGGCGAGCGCGCCCGCGGCGCTGCCGGTGGCCAGGGTGTCCCGCAGCGCGGGGAAGAGCGAGAGGGCGGCGGGCTGGAGGTCGTTGGCCAGCCGGGCGGCGAGGGCGTGGGGGTCCCCGGTGCGCAGCGCCGCGAGGAGCTGCTCGTCGGCGGCGGGCGCGGGCACCCGGCGGCCCTCGGCGAGCCGGTCGAACTCCCGGTAGACGGCCGGGGTGGAGAGCCCGCCCTCGGCCGCGGCGAAGACCCAGTGGAAGCCGCCGCCGACGTCCAGCGGCTCCAGCTTCTCGCCCCGCCCGGTGCCGAGCGCGGCCCCGCCGACCAGAGCGAAGGGCACATCGCTGCCCAACTCCGCGCAGATGTCGAGCAGTTCGGCCTGCGAGGCGCCGGTCCCCCAGAGCCGGTCGCAGGCGAGCAGGGCCCCGGCCGCGTCCGCGCTGCCGCCCGCCATGCCGCCCGCCACCGGGATGTCCTTGGCGATGTGCAGCCGGACGTCGGCCCGGCGCCCGTACCGCGCGGCCAGGGCGAGCGCGGCGCGGGCGGCCAGGTTGGTCTCGTCCAGCGGCACCAGCTCGCTGCCCGGTCCGGTGCAGCTCAGCGCGAGCGCGGGCGCCGGGGCCGCGGTGACCTCGTCGTACAGGCCGACCGCGAGGAAGACATTGGCGAGGTCGTGGAAGCCGTCGGGGCGCGCGGGCCCCACCGCGAGCTGGACGTTGACCTTCGCCGGAACCCGGACCGTGACCCCCACCGCGTACCGCCTCTCCCCGTGTGCCGCTGTTCCTGCTGCTGCTTGTGCTGTTCCCGCTGCTGTTGTTGCTTCCGGTGCCTCTAGCACTTCCCGTACTTCCCGTACTTCCGCCGATGCCGCTTCCGGTGGCCGGGCCGCCGCACCGCTCACCCACGGGCCTCCGCGATCCGGGCGAACTCCTCGACGGTGAGCGCCTCCCCGCGGGCCTGCGGGGAGACCCCGGCCGCGCGCAGCGCCTCCTCGGCGGCGGCGGCCGAGCCCGCCCAGCCCGCGAGGGCGGCGCGCAGGGTCTTGCGGCGCTGGGCGAAGGCCGCGTCGACCACCGCGAAGACCTGCTTGCGGGTGGCGGTGGTCACCGGCGGCGACTCCCGGCGGACCAGCGAGACCAGTCCGCTGTCGACGTTCGGCGCGGGCCAGAAGACCGAGCGCCCGATCGCCCCGGCCCGCTTCACCTCGGCGTACCAGTTGGCCTTCACCGAGGGCACCCCGTACACCTTCGAGCCGGGTGCGGCGGCGAGCCGGTCGGCGACCTCGGACTGCACCATCACCAGGGTGCGTTCGATGCTCGGGAAGGTCTCCAGCATGTGCAGCAGCACCGGCACGGCGACGTTGTACGGGAGGTTGGCGACCAGCGCGGTCGGCGGCGGCCCCGGCAGTTCGGTGACCCGCAGGGCGTCCTGGTGCACCAGGGCGAAGCGGGCGGCGCGCTCGGGCAGCCGGGCGGCGACGGTGGCGGGCAGGGCGGCGGCGAGCACCTCGTCGATCTCCACGGCGGTGACCCGGTCCGCGGCCTCCAGGAGCGCCAGGGTCAGCGAGCCGAGGCCCGGGCCGACCTCGACGACCACGTCCGTCGGCCGTACGTCCGCGGTGCGCACGATCCGGCGCACGGTGTTGGCGTCGATGACGAAGTTCTGGCCGCGCTGCTTGGTCGGGCGGACGCCGAGGGCGGCGGCCAGTTCGCGGATGTCGGCGGGCCCGAGCAGGGCGCCGGACTCCGCGGCGGCGCTGTCGGCGGGGCCCTCGGTGCTCTCGGCCGCGGCGCGGTCCGCGCCGGCTCCGGGGCCTGCTGCCGCGCCGGATCGGTCCGCGCCGGATTCAGTGGTGCTCACCGCACCAGGTTACGGGGGCCCGGGCACCCGCCCCGCCACCGCGTCCGCCCCGCACCGCACAGCCCGGGCGGACACCGGGGCGCCCGGGCACCCCCCTCGCGGGGCGGCACCCGGGCGCCGGGTGGGTGCGGGCACAAGGCGCGGGCCCGCACCCCGGACGGGAGGGCCTCCCCGCCGCTCGGGCGCGAAGGGCCCGGAGCGGCGGGGAGGCGGGCTGCCCCCGAGCCGCGGGCCGCCCCCGAGCCGCGGGCCGCCCCCGAGCTGCGGGCTGCCCCGGGGCGGCGGGCTCAGCCGCCGCGCACCCCGTGCGTACGGTTCCCCGCCGGACCGGTGCCGCTCACAGCCGCGCCCCGCAGACCGGCCAGGGCTGGGCCCCGCGCTTGGCGTAGAGCTGCTTGGCGCGGGCGGTCTGCTCCTCCGGGGAGGCGTGCTGGGGCAGTCCGGTGCCGCCGAGGCTCTGCCAGGTGCGGGCGTCGAACTGGTAGAGCCCGCCGTAGGTGCCGCTCGGGTCGACCGCGCCGGGGCGGCCGCCGGACTCGCACTGGGCGAGCGCGGCCCAGTTCGGGCCGCCGGAGGAGCGGGGGATGTGCACCGGGGCGCCCGGGGCCGGGCGGTGCGGGCGCTCGGCGGGCGGGCGCTTCTTCGTGCCGGTGCGCACCACCTCGGGCCGGGGCTCGCGCAGCCGCTCGGCGTGCAGCCGCTGCGGCTTCTGCCGCTCGCCGTCCACCGTGCGCACCCGGTAGGTGACCCGCTCGCGGCCCTTCCTGCCCTCCTGCTGCACGACCTCGCTGCCGCGCAGGAGGCCGCCGTCCTTCTTGCGGCGGACCGGGAAGGGCACGTCCTGCTCGCGCACCTCGGTGGCGGTGCGGATCCGGGTGACCGTGACGGTCTGGCCCGCGCGCGGGAAGGCGGACAGCGCGAGCGAGGTGGTGTCCTCGCCGCGCAGCCGGATCCCGGCCCGGTGCACCGCCTCGGCGACGGTGGCCGCGTTGGTCCGCACGGTGCGCCGGACGCCGTCGGCCACGAGGGTGAACTCCCGCGCGGTACGCACGTCCAGGGCGAGGCCCCGGCGGTCGATGCCCCGTGAGACGGGCGCCGAGAGATAGGCGCCCTCGGCGCGCACCCCGGCCTCGCGCAGCGCGCCCCGCACCGTGCGCTGCACGGTCCAGGAGGTCACGGCGCGGCCGTCCAGGTTGAAGGTGACCGGCCTGCGGTAGCGCACCGCGACGGTGTCGCCGTCGTGCAGTTCGGCCCCGGGGCCCGGCGCCACCACGTCGTGCTCCTCGACCTCGATGCCCTCCTTGGCGAGGAGTTCACCGACGTGGTCGGCGGTGGTGTGCAGGGTGCGCCGCTCGCCCTCGATGCTCAGCTGCACCGTCTTGTCCTGGGCGAGGGCCACACAGGTCCCGGCGGCCAGGGCGGCGACCACCAGCGCGGGCGGCAGCAGCCGCCGCACGGTGACCCGGCGGGTGGGCAGCGGGCGGCGGACGGGGCCCGGCCCGGGGCCGGTGCGTCCCGCGGGGCGGGGCTCCGGCAGGCGCCGGGCGAGCACCGGGCCGTCGGCGGGCTTGGTCAGGCACACGGCCGGCTGCTTCGCCGCACAGGGCGCTGTGCCCTTGCGGCGCCGGCCGTGCCCGGTGGCGCGTCCGGCGTGCGGGCGGTGCCCGGCCTCGGGGGCCGGCACCGACTGCCTATCGTGCGACTCCTTGGAGTTGCGGCACTTCGTGTTACTGCTCACCACGGGGTCTCCCTAACGGGGCGGACAGAACCGGTGGCGAGCCTCGAACGCGCAGCGCGGTGAAACAAGCACCTTGTGTGATGAACTTTGGCGTGGCGCATCCGCCAGAGGTGTGAAAAATGATGATCCGTCAGTAGCCAAACGCCCGCGCGGTATTCGCGGACAAGGCCTCGGCCAGCAGGTTTTCCTCCAGGCCGCGCACTTTGGCCATGGCCCTGACAGTGAGCGGAATCAGATACGGCGCATTGGGCCGTCCGCGGTACGGCATCGGCGTCAGATAGGGCGCGTCCGTCTCCACCAGGACCAGTTCGAGCGGCGCCACCGCGAGCGCCTCCCGCAGCGGCTGGGCGTTCTTGAAGGTGACCGTCCCCGCGAAGGAGAGGAAGTAGCCCGCCTCGGCGCACTCGCGGGCCATCGCCGCGTCACCGGAGAAGCAGTGGAAGACGGTCCGCTCGGGGGCGCCCTCCTCCTTCAGGATCCGCAACACGTCCGCGTGCGCCTCCCGGTCGTGGATGACCAGCGCCTTGCCGTGCCGCTTGGCGATCTCGATGTGCGCCCGGAAGGACCGCTGCTGCGCGGCCACCCCCTGCGGCCCGGTACGGAAGTAGTCGAGCCCGCTCTCGCCGACGCCCTTGACCTGGTCGAGCCCGGCGAGCCGGTCGATCTCGGCGAGCGCCTCGTCCAGCGCCGCCTCGCCCCCGGCGGGACGCGCCGACTGCCGGGGCCCGCCGTTCCCGGCGTCCCCGAGCACCAGCCGGGGCGCCTCGTTGGGGTGCAGCGCCACCGTCGCGTGCACCTGCGGGTACTCGGCGGCCAGTGCGGCGGCCCACCGCGAGCCGTCCAGATCGCAGCCGACCTGGACCACGGTGGTCACCCCGACCGAGGCGGCCCGCGCCAACTGCTCCCCCGGCGTGCCCGCCTGCATGTCCAGATGGGTGTGCGCGTCGGCCACCGGCACCGCGAGCGGCTCGGGCAGCGGGGGCGGGGTGTTCTTCGCGTCGTCCTTGGCGGGCATGCTCCCGATCCTACGGAGCCGGGTTCCGCGGGAGCGCAGGGAGGTTCCGGGGGACGCACGGGAGGTTCCGAGGGATGTACGGGAGGTTCCGGGGGACGTACGGAAGGCTCCGCGGGGGGCTTGGCCCGTACCGCCGGCTGCACGCCCCCGGGACCCACCGGCCCTGACCGGCCGGAGCCGACCGCCCGAAGCCCCCCGCATCCGCTTGCCTCGCCTCAGCCCCGGCGCCGCTGGAAGGGGTGCAGCAGGTCGGAGAGTTGCCAGCGGTGTGCGCCCCCGGCGCCCTCGTCGGCGTGCGCGCCGGGGCGCACGGGCTTGTCCGCGGGCGCGGAGTCCCCGGCCCCGGAGCGCCGGGCGGTGCCGTAGTCCACCGGGACCGCGCCCGCCGGGCCCGAGCCCTCGGCGGGCTGCTGCGGCATCAGGTACGACTGCACCGAGGAGACCCGCCCCGGCCGCATGATCCGTACGACATGGCCGCCGCAGTTCAGACAGGTCGGCCTGGTCAGCGGCGAGGGCACCCGCACCCCGTTCGCGAGGTACGTGACGTAGGGCTGCCCCTCGGCGTCGACGTGGTGCTCGATCTCGTACGCCTGCTCCCAGCCGTGGCCGCAGCGCATACAGGCGAAGGAGTAGGCCTCGTGGACGGTGCTCCGCGCACCGGAGGGATCCGGGGCCGCCGTGCCGCGGGGGCCGGTACCGGTGATCTCGCTCATGCCAGCTCCTGAGTTCGCTGGACAGTCGCTCCCGGCGGCGGGCCACGCCTGCCGGAGGCGCGGGACGGGTGCGTCCCCGCTTTCCAGTGGACGCCCCGGACGGCGTGCGGTCAGCAGTCCTGTTCGACTATTGGCACCGATTTGGCCTTTTCCTGGCCGAAGGCCCGTCCGCACGGCTTTTCGCTTTGCTTTTCACGATAGTCCTTTGCCCGCGCATGAGCCGCGCCGAGCCCCCGAACTCCCTGCTCAGCACCGGTCCCCGCACCCCAGGAGGCCCGCCGGAACCGCCCGGACCGCCCGCCCCACACCTCCGCTGGATCCGCCGAGTCCGCCGCCTCCGCCACGAGAGCCCCGGCGCCGCCCGGGATGCGGACGCCGCCCCTACCCGGCCGCCTGACCCGCCTGATCCGCCTTCTTCGCGGCCACCACCGCGTCGAAGACCTCCCGCTTCGGCAGCCCGGCCTCGGCGGCGACCGCGGCGATGGCCTCCTTGCGGCGCTCCCCAGCCTCCTCGCGCACCCGCACCCGGCGCACCAGCTCCCCGGGCCCGACCTCCTCGGCCCGCTCGGGCGCCCCGGCGACCACCACCGTGATCTCGCCGCGGACCCGCTCGCCCGCCCAGTCCGCCAGCTCCCCGAGACCTCCGCGCCTGACCTCCTCGTACGTCTTGGTCAGCTCCCGGCAGACGGCGGCCCGGCGCTCGGCGCCGAAGGCCTCGGCCATGTCGCGCAGCGCGTCCTCCAGCCGGTGCGGGGACTCGAAGTAGACGAGGGTGCGGCGCTCCTCGGCGGCCTCGCGCAGCCGGGTCAGGCGCTCGCCCCGCTTGCGCGGCAGGAAGCCCTCGAAGCAGAACCGGTCCACCGGCAGCCCCGACAGCGCGAGCGCGGTGAGCACCGCCGAGGGCCCCGGCACCGCGGTGACCCGGATGTCCCGCTCCACACACGCGGCCACCAGCCGGTACCCCGGGTCCGACACCGACGGCATCCCCGCGTCGGTCACCAGGAGCACCCGGGCCCCGCCCGCCAGCGCCTCGACCAGATCGGGGGTCCGCGCCGACTCGTTGACCTCGTGGTACGAGACGATCCGGCCGCCCGGCTGCACCCCGAGGGACTGGGCGAGCCGCCGCAGCCTGCGGGTGTCCTCGGCGGCGATGACGTCCGCCGCCCGGAGTTCGGCGGCCAGCCGCGGCGGGGCGTCGGAGACCTCCCCGATGGGGGTGCCTGCCAGAACGAGTGTGCCTGTCGCTGTCATCGAGCCCTTCTCACCGCGCCTGCCGCCGGTCCCGGGCCGCCCGCGGCCGGCCCGCCGGCGGAGCACCGGCGCCGGTCCTGTCCACGGACGTCCACTGTAGAGAGGTGTACGGCGCCCGCTCGCCCCGCGGCGTACGGCCCCCGCCGCCCGGACCCCCGGCAGGGCCGCCGAGCGGAGTCCAGGACAGTGGAGAGGACCGGCCGCGGGACTCCCACAGCCGGGTTCCCTACGATGGCGCGGTGACCAGTACCGCGTCCTCCCCCCAGACCCGGCAGGGCAAGACCGCCGCCCGCGCGCAGTCGGGCCGGCGGTGGCCGCGCGTTCCCGGCCGCACGGCCCGGGCCACCGAGGACGTACGCGAGCGCCTGGTGCCGCCCTTCGCGGTGATGGGCCCGCGCGGCCTGCTCGCCCTCGGACTGCCCGCCGCCGACGCCGCCCGGCTCTCCCGCGTCTTCGCCTGGCTGGGCCCGCTCCTGGTGACCCTCGCCGCCGGGCTCATGCGCTTCTGGCACCTCGGCAGCCCCAAGGCCGTCATATTCGACGAGACCTACTACGCCAAGGACTCCTGGGCGCTGATCCACCGCGGCTGGGAGGTCAACTGGCCCAAGAACGCCAACGACCAGGTCCTGGAACAGGGCAGCGGCATCTCCCTGCCCACCGACCCCTCGTACGTGGTGCATCCGCCGGTCGGCAAGTACGTGATCGGGCTCGGCGAGTGGATGTTCGGCTTCACCCCGTTCGGCTGGCGGTTCATGACCGCTCTGCTCGGCACCCTCTCGGTGCTGATGGTCTGCCGCATCGGGCGCCGGATGTTCCGCTCCACCTTCCTCGGCTGCGTCGCGGGCGCGCTGCTCGCCGCGGACGGGCTGCACTTCGTGATGAGCCGCACCGCGCTGCTCGACCAGGTGCTGATGTTCTTCGTCCTCGCCACCTTCGGCTGCCTGGTCCTGGACCGCGAACGCGCCCGGGCCAAGCTGGCCGCCGCCCTCCCGGTGGACGCGGAGGGCCGGGCCGGCCCCGACCTGCGGATCGCCGAATCCTTCCGCTTCGGGCTGCGCCCCTGGCGGATCGCCGCCGGGATCTGCCTCGGCCTCGCCTTCGGCACCAAGTGGAACGGCCTCTACATCCTCGCCGCCTTCGCCGTGATGGCCCTGTGGTGGGACGTCGGCACCCGCCGCACCGCGGGCGCCCGCCGCCCCTACCGGGCCGTCCTGCGCCACGACCTCGGCTGGGCCTTCCTCTCCACGGTGCCGGTCGCCTTCACCACGTACCTGCTCTCCTGGCTCGGCTGGATCCTCTCCCCCTCGGACGGCAGCGGCGGCTACTTCCGCGACTGGGCGGCCACCGACGGCAAGGGCGGCAGCTGGACCTGGCTCCCCGACTGGCTGCGCAGCCTGTGGCACTACGAGTACGAGGTCTACAAGTTCCACGTCGGCCTCGACTCCCCGCACACCTACCAGTCGAACCCCTGGAGCTGGCTCGTCCTCGGCCGCCCCGTCTCCTTCTTCTACGAGTCCCCCGCCCCCGGCAAGGACGGCTGCCCCCCGGGCACCACCGACAAGTGCGCCCGCGAGGTACTGGCCCTCGGCACCCCCCTGCTGTGGTGGGCCGCCTGCTTCGCCCTCGCCTACCTCCTCTACCGCTGGCTCTTCCGCCGCGACTGGCGCGCCGGCGCCCTCACCTGTGCCATCGCCGCCGGCTACCTCCCCTGGTTCCTCTACCAGGACCGCACGATCTTCTACTTCTACGCCGTCGTCTTCGTCCCCTTCCTCTGCCTGGGCCTCGCCATGCTGCTCGGCGCCCTCCTCGGCCCCCCGGGCGCCGACGAACGCCGCCGCGTCATCGGCGCGGTGGGCGCGGGCACCCTGGCCCTCCTGATCTTCTGGAACTTCATCTACTTCTTCCCGCTCTACACGGGCCAGCCGATCCCGATAGGGGGGTGGCGCTCGCGGATGTGGCTGGATACGTGGATCTAGCCACCCGCGGCCCCGAAGGCGCCCAGCCGCCTTCCGCACCTTTATAGGGCGCTTTTCGGCCCCATTTTTTCACCACTGCAACAGTTGCCGTACGGCAAATAAGGCCAAGCAGTGCGTCATACCGGCAGAAATCGGGACGGGCGAGCCGGGCCGGATATCGCGTGTTTGCGTATTTCTGATCGCCGAAATGTTCGTGTCGCGTGAAGCCCCCATGGCAGCGTGTGCCGCTCCGGTGACCAAGCGGTCACTGCTTCTACACGTCCTGTGGGGGGATCCGTGTCATCACGTGCCTTCGGCACGCCGCTTCGGCGTGCCCGGAAACGAACAACTCTGCTGTCCGCGATCGCGGTCGGCACCAGTGCGGCGCTGTCGCTGTCGCTGCTGGCCGCGCCGGCGGTCGCCGAGACGGGCGAACCCGGTTCGGCCTGGGGCAAGGACGCTCCACGCTTCACCGTGCCCGAGGTGAAGCCCGGCAGCAACGAACCGGTGGCGAGCAGGGTCGAAGCCCCGGTCGAGGCGGAGGTGGCCGCCTGGCGGGCGGAGCAGAAGAAACGTGCCGCCGGGCAGTCGGGCGGAGTTTCGGCGAGGGGCCGCGCCGCGGATGCGGCTCCCTCGACGTATGTGCCGGAGGGGCAGGGCAGGGTGCCCTGGCACAAGGTCTCCGATTTCGCGATCACGGACGCGCTGTCGGCGCACATAGACTTCTCGACGGGCAACCTGATGCTCACCGCCACCGACTTCGACGTCGCCGGTGTGGGCCAAAGCCTTCGGCTCGCCCGTACCTACAACTCCCTCGACGCCCCCTGGGGCAAGATCTCCCAGCGCTGGTGGCAGCAGTACGAGCGCTATCTCCAGCTCGCCGACGACGAAGCGGTCCTGTACGACGCCTCCGGCAACACCCTGCGCTTCGGCAAGAAGCCGGACGGCACCTTCACCTCGCCCAAGGGGTACTCGAAGGAGCTGAAGAAGAACGCCGACGGCACCTGGACGGTCACCGACTGGAAGTCCTCGTCCAAGGACACCTACGACACGAACGGCACCCTGACCAAGGTCACCGACCGCAACAAGGGCACGATCACCGTCACCCAGCACGACGAGGGCGGCGAGCACAAGGGCTTCAAGCTGACCGAGACCCGCTCCGGCCGCTGGGTGGACCTCGTCAGGACCGACGCCTCGCAGTGGCAGGCCAAGGACCACACCGGCCGCACCGCCGTCTTCGACCTCGACGCGACGGGCAACCTCGCCCGCACCACCGACGCCGAGGGCAAGACCACCGCCTTCGGCTACGACTCCTCCCGCCGCCTGACCAAGATCACCACGGCGGAGGGCAGGGTCACCGCCTTCACCTACGACGGCGTCAACCGGGTCACCTCGATGCTGCGCGCCACCGAACTGAACGGCTCGGGACACACCGGTCCGACCTGGACCTACGCCTACGGTTCCGCCTCGCCCACCGAGTCGGGCACCACGAAGGCGACCGATCCCGAAGACCACGCCACCACCTACGCGCACGACAGCGACGGCCAGGTGGACAAGGTCACCGACCATCTGGGCCGCGATCGGTCCACGAAGTTCGACGCGAACCACAACGTCGACACGGCCACCGACGCCATGGGCACCGGCGGAGTCGGCGGCAACGTCACCGACTACGGCTTCAACGCACGCAACAACCTCGAAGAGGTCAAGCAGCCCACCGGAGGCAAGAGCGTCAACTCCTGGCAGACCATCGCCGGCGGCGACGTACCCAAGGACTCCACCAACGCCGACGGGGAGAAGACCACCTTCGGCTACGACACGGTGGGCAACACCACCTCCGTCGCCCAGACCGGCAGCGGCGGCGGCAGCGTCTCCTACACCTACAACTCCGCAAGCCCCACCTGCGGCGGCTTCGAGGGCCAGCGGTGCACCCAGAAGACGAAACTCTCGTCCTCGAAAACGGTCACCACGTCCTTCCACCACGACGCGAAGGGCAACCTCGACAAGGTCACCCCGCCCGCCCCGCTGGCCGCGACCACCTACACCTACGACGCCCTGGGCCGCACCGAGACCACCACCGACGGCCGCGGCACCAAGACCGTCTACACCTACGACAACCTCGACCGTATCCGGAAGGTGTCCTCCACCAACGACACCGTCACCTACGCCTACGACGGCGACGGCAACCTCACCCAGCGCACCGACTCCACCGGTGTGGTGAAGTACGCCTTCGACCCGCTCCAGCGCGAGACGGTACGCACGCTGCAGGACGGCTCCCAGACCCTGCTCGCCTACACCCCCGCGGGCAACGTCGACTTCTACCAGGACCCGGCCGGCAAGACCGACTACACCTACAACGCGGTCAACAAACTCACCGAACTCAAGGACCCCCAGGGCCGGTTGACCACCTACGGCTACAACGGCAACGACGTCCGCACCCGCACCACCTACCCCGGCGGCACCGTGCAGAACACGGACGTCGACGAGTCCAGCCGCCCCAAGCGCATCTGGGCCACCAGCAGCAAGGGGACGGTGACCGACCTGTCCTACACCTACGGCTACGGCACCGGCGGCAAGACCGACGGCAGCAAGATCCGCACCCGTACCGACGCCGTAGCGGGGACCAAGACCAGCTACAGCTACGACGGCGCCGGACGCTTCTCCTACGCCGCCGAGAACAAGGGCTCCACCCTCAACGAGTCCTGGCAGTACTGCTACGACCTCGCGGGCAACCTCACCAGCCAGGGCATCGAGCAGGGCTGCCCCCGCGGCACCACCTACAGCCTCAACGACGCCCAGCAGATCACCGCGAAGAACGGTTCCACCACCAACTGGTCCTACGACAAGGACGGCAACGAGACCGCCGCCGCCCCCACGCCCGAGGGCACCCGCACCGCCGAGACCTGGTCCGACCACTCCCAGCTGACCTCACTGACCGTCGGCGGCAAGACCTACCAGGGCCAGTACGGCTCCACGGACCAGAGCGAGCGGATCAGACTCGGGGACACCTACTTCCACAACGGTCCCCTGGGCCTGTCGGCCACCTCGACCGCCGGAGCGGACACGGGCTTCAACCGAGAGGCCGGGGGCACACTCAACTCCGTGACCACCGGCGGGAAAGCGTACTTCTACCTCACCGACGCCCTCGGTTCCGTCATCGCGCTCACCGACGAATCCGGCAGCAAGGTCAACGCCTACTCCTACAGCCCCCGGGGCGTCACCCGCGCCAGTAGCACGGAGAAGATCGCCCAGCCCTACCGCTTCACCGCCGGCTACCAGGACCCCACCGGCCTCTACCACCTCCAGGCCCGCTACTACGACCCCGCCCTCGGCCGCTTCACCCAGCCCGACCCCTCCGGCCAGGAACAGAACCCGTACCTGTACGCCGAAGGCGACCCCGTCAACCGCATCGACCCCGACGGGCTCTTCAGCTTCTCCGACATACTCGACACAGGCAGTGACATTTTCGGGGTTGTCTCGGGTTGTGTCGCGGGAATCTCAGCTGCCGCCGAAACCGGATCCATCGCTTATGCCGGTGCAGTTGGCGGTGCGGTCGGCGCTGGAGTGGGCAGTGCGGTGGGTGCTGGTGCTGCCGTAGTCGGCAGTTGTGCGCTCGGAGGCACAGCAGGGTACTACGGAGCAGAGATCCTCACCTATGGGTAAGAAAAAATAACATAGGTAACCTATCGGCATCTCGTTGCGGGGTCGTGAAGAAATTCTCGACCCCGCAACTCTCACACAGAACAGACGCGCTCCAACGAATGGATTACGTTATGAAAGAGGCAGTAAGAGGAGCGGCTATCTTTTCTGCGATTCTTATCGCGGGAGGGGTGGGCGGATGTATTGCAGGATCAGCAACCGGCGATACTGTGCCAATCGTGCTGGGTGTGATTGCTGCGGTGTGCGGACTGGTTCTTGCGGTCCTCACCTTCAAAGCAGGCCGCAAAAACAGCTCTTGACCTCAAGCTGCCATCAACGTCGAGAGAGGAATGCGCCTGCCTCCCGCAGCAGCGACGCCGACGCGGTGAAGAGGCGGCACCTGAGAGCGGGACGCCACCTCTTCACCGTGCCCGGCCCCATGGGGTGTGCGTTGATCAATCGCGACCCTCCAGAGGGCGGCCGAGACCTGTCAGATGCGGTGTGCCGGGTGGAGGCTACCGACCCGTCCAACTGGACGCTGCCTGCTACCGCCGCGGCGGACGTCCTCGGTACGGCCGACGCGGTGCTCGTACTCCTGGGAGAGCGGTGCGGCAGGCCGGGTGCAGGAAACCACGACCCCCGCCCGGGAGGCCCTTGCCAGGGCACCGAGCAGCCACATCCAAGTCACGGAGACTCTTCCGGCCTGGATGAAGCCGGTGCTCAAGCCCTTCATCAGCGAGCCGTCGATGCCTCCGAACCCGGTGACACCCCCCGGATCATGAACAACAAGGGGGGAAGTCATCCCGGACCCGAAGGCCGGATGCCCCATTGCGGAGCCACGAAAAAGGTAACGGGGGCTGTGCCATCACGTGCCTGCGGCACACCGCTTCAGCGTGGCCGGAAACGAACAACTCTCCTGCCTGGGCAGCGGGACAACTGGCTTCCAATCTGACCAGCGAAATACTCGAGTAGCAGCACGCGGTTGATCGACAACGGAACAGGAAAGATATGGAATCACCAGAGAGACGCCAACAAAGACTGCATATATCCAGAATAATGCACAAGGTCAGCAATGTGGCATGGATCGTCATGCTGTTACTCGCGGTGATCTTGGCCATCATCGGGGAGCCCGTTGCGGGCGTCGTCGTAGCCCTGATAACTCTGGGGTTCTGGGGGTTTTTCTACTTCTTGAGGAGAATGACACCCAGCGAATAACTGCAGGTTGACGAACATCGAGCAAGAGCATCCGGGCCGGCTCATTCAGTAGCTTCACTTGAATGAGCCGGCCCGGACACAGGGCCAGTACAACTCCACGGACCAGGGCGAGCGGATCCGTCACCGCGGCAGAGTTCACATCAGAGCGATTACGCAAGCATGGGTTCTCACGAGAGATCCCGATTGACTCCGAACATGGAGCCGAGGATGAACGCTAGAGTCAAGCTGCAAAATTTCTCTGTCGCATGCGTTGTGGCATCCGTCGCAGCGTTGGTGGCCGGCGTGCAGACAGGCGATGGGATGTATCTGTTCTTGGGGGATTGAGATTGCTGGGGACGGCCCTGCTTGTCTTCGCGGTAGCGCGGAGACGGGGGGAAGTTCTTGATCGGCGAGATGATCCACCGCGGTGCCCTTATATCAAACTCCTCTCACCTGCAACGACCCGGGCGGCAAGACGGAATCGCCGTCCGGACACCCGCGAGCCGTGCTTTACTCGGTCACGCCGCACCTCTTATAAGAGCGACCTTGCTGCGTGTCTCAATGCAGCTTGGCAGCACGGAATCCGGAGAACGCGCGGAATCGCCAGAGAGGCGCCGGCGGAGGCGCCAGATGTCCCGCACCCCTGCACAAGATCAACAATGCGGCAGGATCGTCATGCTGCTGCTCGCGGCGCTCTTGGCCGTCACCGGAGAGCCTGCTGCAGGTGCTGTAGCCGTTGAGGTCGGATGTGTGGGCCTGTCGAGCGCCGCTGGCACATGGGCTTCGACCTACACGGCGCCCAGGCTTTCCTCATAGCACTGACAAGATTGGTGGCTGCAGTAGGACTGGCCCCCGACCGCAGCCACCATCGCCCTGGAGATGACGATGTCGAACATGCACGAAAGTCATTCGGATCTCGACGTGCGATTCGCCGCAATGCGCTGATTCTCGTCATGTCCTCTCTGGCCTGTTACGTAATTTCAGGGATCCTCATGGCCAAGGCCGGCCCGGCAGCAGGCTTCGCACCCTTGGCGATCGCCTTGGGCGCCGACCTTTTCGCTCTGATCATCTGGCTCGTTTTCCGGAATCATGGAGGTATGACACGTGACGAAAAGTGAACTTTCTGCAAGAGGACTGGAACAAGCGGCTGGAACCTCCTTGCCTGGAGGGGTCTGGCTGCTGGTCATTGCCGTTGTCTCGGCAATTCTGGTACTGGTACCCATAGTGAACGCGTGGCGCAAGAATCGATAAGCAAAGACGGGCCGGCCACTTCATTTCGACCAGTAAACTCCGACCTATCGGGCCGCCAGGAAACCCTTGGCAGCCCGGTCGGTCGTGATGAGCACTATATCTTCATCTTCGCTTCACCTGCTACTTATACCGCCGGGGAGTTGCAGCCCTGTTGACCATAGGGCTCTGAACGTTCTTCTCTTTCTTGAGAAAAATCACAGCCAACGAAAAACCATAAAGCGACGGACAGACGACCCGAAAACCGGGAAAAACCTCAGCCTAGGTGATCTGTGAACTGGTCGACGGGATGGGTGTCTTGAGGCAGGGGTGAATGCCGGCGGGGCTGAGGCCGACTGCCGCCCGGGGCTTCTGTGACTCGGCTTCGCCCTGACCGAGGGAGGGAGCCCGTTCGCGCCGTCGGCTGGGTGTTGTGAGAGCCACGCCGGTGCGGTCCGAGTGCCCGAGCCGCGCGCGTTGGCTGCACCTCGCGAACCGAGCCGACCTCGCCCTCTCCGTCCCGCCCCGGTCAGGAGCGGCAGGCATCGGTGTCGATGGGGCCCTGGGGGCCCAAGAGGCAAGCGTGCCTGCTGAGGCTGACGTGAGCATGGGGAAGTGTGAATATAGGATGG
The DNA here is from genome assembly GCF_012273655.1 of Streptomyces physcomitrii. Lineage (GTDB taxonomy): Bacteria > Actinomycetota > Actinomycetes > Streptomycetales > Streptomycetaceae > Streptomyces > Streptomyces physcomitrii. The sequence goes on from NZ_JAAWWP010000002.1 coordinate 624,338, forward strand.
ACTGATGGGGCGTCAGGCTTTGTTTAGCGCGTTCAATCTGCCGACCCTTCTATCCTTTTTGTGCAGAAAATCTCCTGGAGTCAGACGCGTTGGGCACCTTCACCTCCTTCATGTCGGCCTGCATCCCCATGATCGAATGGCTCAGCCGCTCAGGCCTGATGAGCTGACCCCGCGGAGGGCACCGTTCCGGGCCGCCCCCTGTCCGCGAAGCCCCGGCACTGCCAGGATCACTCCCCATGGATTTCTCCGAAGTGGTCCGCCGTCGCCGCATGATCCGTCACTACTCCGACAAGCCGCTCGCCCCCGAGGTGATCGAGCGCGTACTCGACAGTGCGCTGCGGGCGCCCTCGGCCGGGTTCTCGCAGGGCTGGGCCTTTCTCGCGCTTACCGAGCCGGGTGACCGGGCACGGTTCTGGCCGTTCGTGCCGCGGCGGGTGGAGCAGACGCCGACCATGCAGGACGCGCCCCTGGTCGTGGTGCCGCTCGCGCACAAGGCGGCCTACCTGGAGCGTTACGCCGAGGCCGACAAGGGCTGGGAGGACCGCGCGGAGGACCGCTGGCCGGCGCCGTACTGGTACATCGACACCGGGATGGCCGCCCTGCTGATGCTGCTCTCGGCGGTCGACGAGGGGCTGGGCGCCTGCTTCTTCGGGATCATGCCGGAGCAACTCGACGGATTCCGCGCGGAGTTCGGCATCCCCGAGGAGTACGCCCCGATCGGCGGCATCTGCGTCGGCTACCGCGCCGAGGACGTCCCCGCACAGCCCGCCCGCATCGCCGAGCGGCGCCGGGACAAGGAGGCGGTCGTCCACCGGGGGCAGTGGGGGCGGCACGGCTGAACGGGCCGGACGCCCGCGGCCGGCCCCGAAAAGCCTTAGCTGCCCCGATCACCCGCGGCCATACTCGTACGCGTGTTCCTGACGATCGAGACCACCGGTAATTCGGAAAGCCCCGCGACCGACCTCGGGTTTCTGCTGCACAAGCATCCCGGGAAGGCGCAGGCCTTCTCCACCTCGCACGGCACCGCGCATGTCTTCTACCCGGAGGCGGAGCAACAGCGGTGCCGGGCCGCGCTGTTGCTGGAGGTCGATCCTGCGGCGCTGGTGCGGCGGGGCAAGGGGAAGGGGCGCGGCGGGGCTCCGGACGCGGCGCTCGCGCAGTACGTCAACGACCGGCCGTACGCGGCGTCTTCGCTGCTCGCGGTGGCGCTGAGCGCGGTGTTCTCCAGTGCGCTCAAGGGGCAGTGCACGGCGCGGCCCGAACTGGTGGAGCGGGCGCTGCCGTTGCGGATCGAGGTGCCGGTGCTGCCCGCGCGCGGGGGTGCGGAGCTGGTGCACGCGCTCTTCGGGCCGCTGGGCTGGGCGGTCGAGGCCGAACCGGTGCCGCTGGACACGGAGTTCCCGGAGTGGGGCGACTCGCGGTACGTACGGCTTGTGCTGCGCGGGGAGTCGACGCTCGCGGCGGCGCTGCGGCACCTGTATGTGCTGCTGCCGGTGCTGGACGACGCCAAGCACTACTGGGTCTCGCCGGACGAGGTCGACAAACTGCTGCGGGCGGGCGAGGGCTGGCTCGCCGAGCACCCGGAGCAGCGGCTGATCACCGACCGGTATCTGGCGCGGCGGCGTTCGCTGACCGAGGCCGCGCACGAGCGGCTGGAACTCGTACGGCTCGCCGAGGCGGACGACCGCGAGATCGAGGCGGTCGACAACGCGGTGGACGAGGAGGTGGACACCGAGGAGCGACCGGTGCCGCTGGCGGTGCGGCGGCGTACCGCGCTGCTCGCCGCGCTGCGCGAGGCGGGAGCCCATCGGGTGCTCGATCTCGGGTGCGGGCAGGGGCAGTTGGTGCAGGAGCTGCTGAAGGACCCGGCGTTCACCGAGATCCTCGGGGTGGACGTCTCGGTGCGCGCGCTCACCGTCGCGGCCCGGCGCCTGAAGCTGGACCGGCTCGGCGAGCGCCAGGCCTCCCGGGTACGGCTCGTGCAGGGCTCGCTGACCTACACCGACGCCCGGCTGAAGGGGTACGACGCCGCCGTGCTGAGCGAGGTGATCGAGCACCTCGACCTGGCGCGGCTGCCCGCCCTGGAGCACGCGGTCTTCGGGACCGCGCGGCCGGGCACCGTCCTGGTGACCACGCCGAACGTCGAGTACAACGTGCGCTGGGAGACGCTGCCCGCGGGGCACACCCGGCACGGGGACCACCGCTTCGAGTGGAGCCGGGAGGAGTTCGCCGCCTGGGCGGATTCGGTGGCGGAGGAGTACGGCTACCGGGTGCGGATCGCCCCGGTCGGGGACGAGGACCCGGAGGTCGGCGCACCCACTCAACTGGCGGTGTTCACACGGGACTTCAGGGCCTCCTCCGCCAACTCCACCGCGTCCGCCACATCCGCCGACCCTGCCCAACCCGCTGACCCCGCCGACGGCGGGGCGCCGTCCACCGCCGCGAGCAGGAAGGGAGAGGCCGCATGAGCAACGAGCAGGAGAGCAGGGACAGCGAAGAGGGCGCGAGCAGTACGGGCAGTGGACGGGACGAGAAGGGCCTTCGACCCGCGGAGCAGGGGCGTGGGGCGGGCGGGACGGAGGGGGTGACCGGGCGCGCCGGGGGGCGGGTGCTGCCGGTCACCGATCTCTCGCTCGTGGTGCTCGTCGGCGCCTCCGGCTCGGGCAAGTCCACGTTCGCGCGGCGGCACTTCAAGGGGACCGAGGTGCTGTCCTCGGACTTCTGCCGGGGGCTTGTCGCCGACGACGAGAACGACCAGGGGGCGAGCAAGGACGCCTTCGAGGTGCTGCACTACATCGCGGGCAAGCGGCTCGCGGCGGGGCGGCTGACCGTGGTCGACGCGACCAGTGTGCAGTCCGAGAGCAGGCGCCGACTCATCGCGCTGGCACGGGAGTACGACGTACTGCCGATCGCCATCGTGCTCGACGTACCCGAGGAGGTGTGCGCCGAGCGCAATGCGGCGCGGGCCGACCGGGCCGGGATGCCGCGCCGGGTCGTTCAGCGCCACACCCGTGAACTGCGGCGCTCGCTGCGGCACTTGGAGCGGGAGGGCTTCCGCAAGGTGCATGTGCTGCGCGGGGTCGAGGAGGTGGAGTCGGCCGAGGTGGTGCGCGAGCGCCGCTACAACGACCTGAGCCACCTCACCGGACCCTTCGACCTGATCGGCGACGTGCACGGGTGCAGTTCCGAACTGGAGTCGCTGCTCGCGCAGTTGGGCTACGTCGACGGGCACCACCCGGAGGGCCGTACCGCGGTGTTCGTGGGTGACCTGGTCGACCGCGGTCCCGACAGCCCGGGGGTGCTGCGCCGGGTGATGGCGATGGTGGCGGCCGGGGACGCGCTGTGCGTGCCCGGCAACCACGAGAACAAGCTGGGCCGCCACCTGGCGGGCCGCACGGTCCGGCTCAGCCACGGCCTCGCCGAGACCGATGCTCAACTGGCGGGCGAGAGCGAGGAGTTCAGGGCCCGGGTCGCGGAGTTCATCCGCTCGCTGGTCAGCCACTACGTGCTCGACGGCGGCCGGCTGGTGGTCTGCCACGCGGGACTGCCGGAGAAGTACCACGGCCGCACCTCGGGCCGGGTCCGCTCGCACGCCCTGTACGGGGACACCACCGGGGAGACCGACGAGTTCGGGCTGCCGGTGCGCTATCCGTGGGCGGAGGAGTACCGCGGGCGGGCGGCCGTGGTGTACGGCCACACCCCGGTGCCCCGGGCGAGCTGGCTGAACAACACGATCTGCCTGGACACCGGCGCGGTCTTCGGCGGCAAGCTCACCGCGCTGCGCTGGCCGGAGCGCGAACTGGTCGACGTACCGGCCGAGAAGGTCTGGTACGAGCCGGTGAAGCCGCTGCACAGCACGGCGCCGGGCGGGGCCGACGGGCGCCCGCTCGACCTCGGTGACGTCACGGGCAAGCGGGCCGTGGAGACCCGGCACGCGGGCCGGGTCGCGGTGCGCGAGGAGAACGCGGCGGCGGCCCTGGAGGTGATGAGCCGGTTCGCGGTCGACCCGCGGCTGCTGCCGTACCTGCCGCCGACCATGGCGCCCACCGCCACCTCCCGCCAGGAGGGCTATCTGGAGCACCCGGAGGAGGCCTTCGCCGGATACGCGGCGGACGGCGTCGAGCGGGTGGTGTGCGAGGAGAAGCACATGGGCTCGCGGGCGGTGGTCCTGGTGTGCCGGGACGCCGCCGCGGCCCGGGAGGCCTTCGGCGTCCTGGGCGAGGACTGCCCGACGGGCGCGGTGTACACGCGGACCGGACGGCCGTTCTTCGGCGAGGCGGCGACGACCGAGGCGGTGCTCGACCGGCTGCGGACGGCGATCGGCGCGGCCGGTCTGTGGACGGAGCTGGAGAGTGGATGGCTGCTCCTGGACGCGGAGTTGATGCCCTGGTCGCTGAAGGCCTCCGGGCTGCTGCGCACCCAGTACGCGGCGGTCGGCGCGGCCTCCGGGGCGGTCTTCCCGGGCGCCCTGGACGCGCTGGAGCGGGCGGCGGCGCGCGGCACCGACGTGGGCGCGCTGCTGGCCGCGCAGCGTGAACGGGCCGCGGACGCCGCCGCGTTCACCGAGGCGTACCGCCGGTACTGCTGGCCGACCGAGGGCCTGGACGGGGTGCGGCTCGCGCCCTTCCAGCTGCTCGCCGCGCAGGGCCGGAGCCTCGCGCTGCTGCCGCACGACGAGCAACTGGCCCTGATCGACCGGATCGTGGCCGAGGACGAGAGCCCGGTGACCGCTGAGCAGAGCGGTCCCGCGACCTCCCCCGGGGCTCAACTACCGGGCGGCGGCGGCCTGTTGCAGACCACCCGGCGGCTCTTCGTGGACACCGCGGATCCGGCCTCGGTACGGGCGGGCGTGGACTGGTGGCTGGAGATGACGGCGCGCGGCGGCGAGGGCATGGTCGTCAAGCCGGTGCGGCCGGGCGTGCGCGACGGCAAGGGACGGCTGGTGCAGCCGGGCGTGAAGGTCCGCGGCCGGGAGTACCTGCGGATCATCTACGGACCGGAGTACACCCGGCCCGAGCACCTAGACCGGCTGCGCGGCCGCTTCCTCGGCCACAAGCGCTCGCTCGCCCTGCGCGAGTACGCGCTCGGCCTGGAGGCCCTCGACCGGCTCGGCGGCGGCGAGCCGCTGTGGCGGGTCCACGAGGCCGTCTTCGCGGTCCTCGCCCTGGAGTCGGAGCCGGTCGACCCGCGACTGTGAAGCCGGTCGACCCGCGGCTGTGAGGCCGGTCGGCCCGCGGCTGTGAACCGGCACCGGGCCCGGCGGGAACGCGGACAGCTGCGTTTCCGCCGGGAACTCGGTCAGTCGGGTTTCCGCCGGGAACGCTGGCAGTCGGGTCTCCGGGCGGCTCGGGGGCGCGTCCTGGCCGGGTCCGGGTGCGCGCATCCCGCTCGTGCGCGCAGGCCCGGGCCCGGGGCAGGAGCGCGCCTCTCGGGCCCCGGTGAGCGGGACCGACGGGCTCAAGCACCCGCCTGAGCGCCTGCGCCTGCCCCCGTTCCCGTTCCCGTTCCCGCCCCCGTCCCGGTCCCGGTCCCGGTCCCCGGCCCCTGGAGCACCTGCTCCGCCCAGATCACCTTGCCCCCGCTGCGTGTGTACCGGGTGCCCCAGCGGTGGGCGAGTTGGGCGACGAGGAAGATGCCCCGGCCGCCCTCGTCGGTGGTGGCCGCCCAGCGCAGATGGGGTGAGGTGCTGCTGGCGTCGGAGACCTCGCAGACCAGGGTGGCCGCGCGCAGCAGGCGTACCCGGACCGGCGGGTCCCCGTAGCGGATGGCGTTGGTGAGGAGTTCGCTGAGGAGCAGTTCGGTGGTGAAGGCGTGCTCCTCCAGACCCCATTCGGCCAGCCGCCGCAGGCAGGCCGCGCGCAGCGGCGCCACCTCGGCGGGGTCCGCGGGCACCTCCCACTCGGCGACCTGCCCGGGGTCGAGCAGCCGGGTGCGGGCGACGAGGAGGGCCACGTCGTCGGTGGGCCGGGGGTCGAGCATCCGGGCGACCGCGGCCCGGCAGAGGCCTTCGGGTCCGGCCCCGGCCGCCTCGGTGAGCACCATGCGCAGCTGGTCCAGGCCCCGGCCGAGGTCGCGGGTGCGGCTCTCCACCAGGCCGTCGCTGAACAGCACCAGCTGGGAGCCCGCGGTCAGCCGCAGCTCGGTGACCTCGAAGGGGTGGCCGCCCACCCCGAGCGGCGGGGAGACCGTCACCTCGGGGTACTCCGCGCTGCCGTCGGGGAGGACCAGGGCGGGGCCGGGGTGTCCGGCGCGGGCCAGGGTGCAGATTCCGCTGATGGGTTCGTAGACGGCGTACAGGCAGGTGGAACCGGTGATCTGGGCGCCGCTGGACTCGCTGTCCAGGCGGTCGACGAGTTCGTCGAGGCGGCCGAGGACCTCGTCGGGCGGCAGGTCGAGGGTGGCGAAGTTGTGGACGGCGGTCCGCAGCCGCCCCATGGCGACGGCGGCGTGGATGCCGTGCCCGACGACGTCTCCGACGACGAGGGCGGTACGGAAGCCGGGCAGCGTGATCACGTCGAACCAGTCGCCGCCCACCCCCGCCTCCGCGGGCAGGTACCGGTGCGCGAGGTCGAGGGCGGTCTGCTCGGGCAGCACGCTCGGCAGCAGGCTGCGCTGGAGGGTGACGGCCATGTCGTGCTCGCGGCTGTAGCGGCGGGCGTTGTCGAGCGAGACGGCGGTACGGGCGGCCAGCTCCCCGGCGAGGGAGCGGTCCTCCTCGTCGAAGGGCGCCGTCCCCTCGCGCCGCCAGAAGGTCACCTCGCCCAGCGCGGTCCCGCGCACCCGCAGCGGCACCGAGAGCGCGGCGGGCGGTACCCGGCGGCCCGCGGCCGGACCCGGC
>NZ_JAAWWP010000020.1 GCF_012273655.1 Streptomyces physcomitrii
CACCCAGGCCCTCCTCCGCCTCGCCCGCCAACGCATCAGCGTCCTGTTCGCCATGCTCCGCGACGGCACCTTCTACAAGCCGAGAACCCCACGCCTCACTTGACGAAGGACATAGAGGCACCCCCCCGCTAACCGGACTTCTCCGGCTTGTCAGCCGTCCCGTTGTCCGTATCCTCTTCCGGCCCGGTGGTCTTCCTCGGCTCCGCGGGCCGCTCGTACTGCTGCTGCTGACGCTGCTGCTTGTCCTGCTCGGCCTTCTGCTTGTCCATGGTGTGCTGGAGGAAGGACCAGCCGACGCACCCCGCACACAGCACCGCCGCGATCGCGATCCCCGCGAACACCTTCCCGAGCCGCTCGTCCGCCGTACGCCGCACCCGCTGCGTCCCGAACAGCAGCGCGTCCCGCAACCGCCGCCGTCGTACCGCCACGGATTCCAGCAACTGACTGTCGTAGTCGCGCGCCATGGGCGTCACCTCCTCTCCTTCGGCGAACCATTGTGGGGTGCGGGCAGCAGCACATCAGGTCTCGAACTCACCGACCCAGCTGCGCTGGAGGAGATGCCTCGGCAGATAGTCCGAGGCGACGTTCAGAGGAATCCCGCCGTCGTAGGCGAGGCAGGCCATGGCGAGCGGGGCCAGCGCCAGGCTGCCGTCGGGATCCTTGGCGCGGTCCTCGTCGGCGGTCCAGTAGGCCTTGTGCAGATGGACGTCAACGCACCACAACGTCCGCTCCGCGCAGGTTTAGCCACTTCTCCAACTCTTTGCCATTGATATCTCTGGCGCGCCGAGGATCGGTGGATTGAACAAATCTAACGCACCCATCAATGTGACCGTGGAGCCCCGTAACATTCGTCTTTTCATTCACCGTAATTTCTAGTACTGCACGGTCCGCTGACACGTGGCTGAGGTTCGCACCCTCGAGGTGGCATTTTAGAAAAGTGGCGCCACTGAGATCCGCCGCGTGAAAGTTCGCATCGCTGGCGTCGGTCGCGTACATCTCGACGGCTCTCATGTCTGTATGGCTCAAGTTGGTCCGCCGTAATACCGCATAGTCGAGCTCAGATTTCGTCAGTATGCTCCACGAGAGGTCTGCGTCCGTGAAGTCGGTTGCCTCCAGATGAGAACGGTACAGGTCGACTCGGTAAAGCGATGCTCTATGGAATTTCCCCTGAGATAGGATAGAATTTGCCAGGTCGTTGCATGAGAGGTCGGCATCGCTGAGATTCAACCCGGCAACATCGAGTAGGACCGCGGAGTTGGCAGCCCACTGGGTGAGGGCTGTGGCGGCTTCGATTTCTCTGGGGAATCGCCGAATGTCGCGTGAGGTATGAGCTCTGGGGATTTTTCACTCCAACCTTGCTTTACGTGCCTCAGCAGCGCCAGCGCTTGTCCGAGAATCGAAATCTTGGCAAGGCGCGGATGGATAGATCAGAAGCAGTCGAGCATCCGTTTTTTTATATGCATGGAAAAGCAGTAAACAGGGTAAGTGATTTCCCGTCCCACCTGCTCTCAGTGACTCTCTCGCGGTCCGCGTGATGATGATTCAGGGTAGACGGATCGCTATCCTTGAGTTGCTATTTCTGCGGAGCGCATCGACCGCAGGACACCTTGGCTCGTAGTCATAGTTTTTCTAGGACCATCCTCGTGATGGCCACGGACCTTTCCTCATCCTCGGCAGGTACGACATAGTCGTTATTTCTGATGCGATCCAGGAGTTCTGGCGGCAGTTTTACATGATGGTTCCAGACGTAGAACCAGAGATCGCCTCGCCAGATCCACTCGCCATCCGTGTAAATGGAGTCTCCTCCGAGTATGGATTTCCCAGACCCCATTACATCCGTAGAGGATCCCATGACGCTACTGATCACGTGGCCTGATTGAAGATACTCAGTGATGCTTTGCGCGTCCTCGCTCATGCGTGAGGTGACATGGTCGCGAATACTTCCATCAGGAGTTCCGAAAGATGAATTCCATAGTTCCTCATAGAATCCCGCGATCTTCATGGCCGCCCTCTCGTCAGTATCTTCCTGACAGTTCCTCTAGTCCGTCCAAGTTATCGAAACGTTGGGGAGTGTCCTCGCCGAAAGAACCGGCTTCCGGGTCTGGGGCTAGTCGGGAGAGCCAGGTCAGGAGGTCCTGGGCCGATACTCCCTGCGAGTGAGCATCACGGAGACGAAGTAGCCACCTTCCACCGATGGCAAGAGCCTCTTCATCAGCTGCTGTCCGGGGTTCGAACCCCGCAGCGCTGCCGATGTCGGCAGCCCAGACGTAACCAAAGGTTCTTCCGTCTCTCTGGACGGAAAAATAATGAACTGGAGAGTCCGTGACCTCTTCGTAGTCATTCTCCGATTTCGGGATTCGGGAGCGCAAGATCCTGGCCCTTTCGGGAACTTCGAAAGTGCCCCATGAGTCTGCGTAGGCCGCACTCTCAGGGGCCAGGTTTTCAAAGCCTTCAGAAGTCGGAGTTGCATGCACATTCGGATCGCCTGGCGTGGTGGGAACGCCTAGAAGGAGGGAGATTTCTCCAAGTGCCGCAGTCAAGCGGGGATGGTTTTCTGCATGTACCTGTTTCTGTTCTCGCTCTCGCGTATCCATCGTGAGCCAGGCGTCAGAATACGTCTCCACTGTGTAAACGACCAGAGACTTCTTCCAGATGTCTGCTTGGATACAGAAAAGTTGTTTAGCGCGGTACCAATGTCCCTTCTCTGTCCAATATCCGGGGCACGGGAAGCGTAGGGTGATGAGGAAGTCCCCGCTGAGTGCATCCACCTCTGAGGTGGCCCTGTTCAGTGCAATGTTGCCGCTCAGGGTGGTGTCCTCTAGGGGCAGATTCCGAAAGTCGCGAATTACTTCCCGCTTGCCAGCGAACCTTCGAACCGTGATTTCCCCCCTTCTTGTGCTGTCTGCCAATGCGTGTCGCGCCAGAATCTTCCATACGGAGAGAATCTTCTCTGCCGCGCCTCCTGAAGTTGCTTCCTCGCCCTCGCCGAACTCTTGTGCCCATGTCCAGTCGCCGACAGGAGTGGAGGTGATCACAGCAGGTCCTCGGGTCGAGATGCTCCTCCAGCAAGCGCTTCAGAGCCTGTGGGTGACATCTGGCCCCAAGCCGTCAGGAGTTACGTCAGGCATTCCGATCCCGAACTCCGAAGCGCATCCAAAGAAGGTGGGATCGCCGACTTCCGGCGTCACTTGGAAGATCTCACTGATCTCACGCAGGGCAGCCTCAAGCCGCACTGAGTTTCTCTCGAAAATCTTGGGATGTGGTTGTCCGGAGAAATCGAAGAACCCCCAAATGTCATGATGTACGGCGAGTTCAGCTGAAAGTCCTACGGGTGCTGGGGAGACGGACAGATTGATGAGGAGTGGCTCCTTGCGCCGACTTCCGGAGTCGTCGATCCAATACCCGGGGCCCACGATATGCACATCATCTGGCTGGGCATCGGGAAAAGCTACCGGACGGCTGCCAAGGATGCGGTCGGGGAGGGACTGATCGTTCAGTGAGCCGGGCAGTGACATGGTTGAGGTGATATTGAGTCCTCCTGAATCCAGTACATACCAGAGGTATTCGAGCTTCAAGGGGATGAGCAAATCCTGACGCGTGAGGACCTGACACATCCGATCGGCCACAGATAGCGCAGAACTCAGTCCTGGTTCTGCGACATCCTCAAGATCCCAGAACCAAGAGCCGCAGGGTTCGGGAGCGCGCATGAGAGTAGACATCGGCCTCCTTACGGGAGATTGGGTCGGTCGGCCGGCACTGTGATGGAGCCGTCTTCGAAACGGAGTTGGAACGTGGCACCAGCGCGACGAGCTTGAAACTCCACCTCGTTGAACATCTTAGCGCTGAGTTCTGCGCGGGGGCGGTGCACATCAAGGATGGCAAATTTGGTGGTGTCTGAAGGGGATATCAGCTGCTTTGCTGCTTTCTTCGCCGCGCTTCTGATCCCCTCGATGCTATCGACATCCTTGAGTTGGTACCCGTATTGGGGGGTGCCGTCTGGTCTGAGGGCGGCAACATCTAGATCGAGGTCGAGTGCTTCGTCTTTGATTTCGAAGGCTAGATGGGAGAATCCCTTGTTCTGCAGAATCGTCGCCTCTCGCAGTGCCATGTGTGCAGCAGGGATCATGCCCTTTTGTGACTTGCTGGATCCCTGCTTGCACATGTTGAGAATCTCGTCGTAGTTCGGAATCCCCTCCAGATGTCCGCGAGAAATGAGGTCGGCCACTTTGGCGCCAAATCTTTCCTTTCTCAGTGTGCGGAGAACCTTGGCCTGGTCATCCGCTGGCATCCGGCTGCGAGAAAGCGCTTCGGACAGGCCGGCTTCCTGCTCGGGCCGCATGGGCTCGGAGGGCGGAGGAGAGGCTTCGTGGCCTGTGGAATAGCGTTCGGGAGATATCTCGGAGATAGGGGAGGTTGAAGGAACATCTGGTGTGAGGTGCGGGTTCCCCCCGGCGTCGGGGACCTGTTGCGCAATCGAGGGTTCTCCAGAGCGCCCGAAGTCGTTTCCGTGGGATCCTCCCCCGGAACCTCCGTGCGCTTGTGTTGCCTGGCCCTCCGGTTGGGTGGTGTGTTGCGTTACCCGGTGTGAATCACTCTGAACGCCGGGTGCATCATGGCCAGCCGAGGGTCGCTGCGGGAGGTCGCTACCCCCTGACCTGTCGGCCCTCGGGGAGGCACTGATGGGCGCCTCCCCACCGACTCGGGTCGGGCCCTCCGGACTGCCGTGCGCGCCCTCACCCAACTGCATCGGTCTTTCCGTACCGAGATGACGCGAACCCGCTCCTACGAGCGGTGCCTCGTGCAGCGGATTGTCAACCCGCAGTGGTTCCTCAGCACCGCTGGTACGAGGAGCGGGCGAGGCCTCGATCGGTGCATGGTCGGATCCGTGGACGACCTCCCCCTCCGCATTGCGGATGTTGAGCTCAGGGTCGAGATAGAGGGCGTCCTTGGCAGGGCCGTCGGTGAGGCGGACGCTGCCCTCCGGCAGCACCAACGCATTCTCCGGAACCGCGATTCTGCCGTCCGGAAGCCGGTGCGCCCCCTCGGGAAGGTAGACCCCGTCCGGGAGTTGCACGGTGCCGTCGGGTAGGCGCAGGGAGCCTTCGGGCAGGGTGACGGCGTTGTCCGGGAGGCGGGGGAGGTCGATGCCGTTGATGCCGCGGAGCGAGGAGCTGATGTCGCTGATCTTGGCCAGGCCGGCGCCGCCCGCTTTGGCCACGTAGGTCATGGGGTCGATGACGCGGCCGGCCTTGCTGACAAGGGCGGCTGCCTGGGCGGCCTTTCCTGCTTTGCCCGCTCCCGAGACGGCGCCGCCGGTGCCACCGGTGAAGACGGTGGTGACGACGTTGAAGGTCACCGCGCCGGCTGCCCGGCCGGGGTTCTTGCCCCACTCGTCCCAGGCGACAAGAGCCTTGCCGGTCTGCTTCATCGTGGTCCGGGACTCCCTCAGCCAGCTGGGGAGTTTGTCGTCGGGCAGGGCCCAGAAGGCGATCTGCGCGCCGGGCATGAGCGACAACTGGACACCGGTGGCGAGCTGGGCGAGGCCCTTCCAGGCGTTGAAGGCGTTGTCCCAGCCGTTGACTCCGATGAGGGTGCCCAGACCCTTGAGGGTGCCGACGATGCCGTCGATGACCACGCCGTCCCAGACGAACGACTTGACCCAGTGGCCGATTTCCCAGGGGTGGTGCTTCTCGTTGACGGGGGTGCCCCAGGGCATCTTGGCACCCTTGAGATCCTCGGCGCGAAAGCCGTACTCGTGGGCGCCGGGCTTGCCCTCGGTGACCCGCATATGGGGGCCGCCCCACAGGTCGACGATCTTGTTGTAGCAGGCACGCTCGGCATCGGTGAACGCCACCAGGGCGGCCTTCGCCTCGTTGTCGATCCTGTTGTGCTCGGCGACCTTGTCTTCGTCGTACTGCCAGTCGTCGTCGTCCTCGTGTTCGGCGACGAAAGTGACGGCACGTGCGCGCAGGTCGTCGAGCTTCTTCACCAGGGGGCGGATCTCGGTGGCGTAGGCGGACAGCGCCGAGGCCACCGTCTCCACGTCGTCGCCCAGCTGGTCGGCGCGGTTCTTGACGGGTGCGGTGGAGGCGAAGAGCTGCTCGGCCTCGGGTGCCTGGTAGAAGGCGGACAGGCCCTGGAAGCGGGAGTGCACACCGGCGCCGGCGGAACGGATCGCCGCCCCGTCCTTCTTCAGCGCCGCGTGATCCTTCTCCAACTCTTCGACGCTGCCGGTGTAATGGGGAATCCTGCCGGGGTCGATCACTTCTTCTTCTCCTCGGCCGCCGGCCGGCGTTCCTCGGCGCGGAGCACATCGGCCTTGGTCTGCACCCCGTCCTTCTTCGGGTCGAGGTCGACCGGGCCGAGCGCCTTGTGCTGGGCGTTCGCGGCCATCTCCAGATGGCCCTCCAGATAGGCGGTGGTGGCTTCCATCGCCCCGTTCAAGGACATCCCCGACCGCATGACCAGGTACTTCAGATCGAGGGTGGCGCGGGTGGCGAACTGGGCCAGCGCCATGGCCACCAACCCACCGGGCCCTTGCCCGCTCTCCAGGTCGCCGCCGTGACCGTCCGAACCGCCCTGGCCGTGCGCCGCGCCCTGCGCGGACGGGGCCGACTCGAAGCTGAGCGTGCCCGCGTGTGTCGCCGCCGACTGCAGATGCTTGCCGAACGTGCCCGCCCGCCGCTGGATCTTCTCCGCGGACTCACCCGTCGTCTTCAGCACGCCCCGGATGCCCTGAGGCTGCAGATCCCACCCCGTCATGTCCCCGCCCCCTGCTCACTCGTCCCCGTTGCCCTGCCCGACCCGCGCTCCACGACCGGCACGAGCCGTGGTCAGCCGATGTTGTCGACGGCAGCCTTGGCGCGCTGGATGGTGGACTGCGCCGTGCCGTCGTTCTTCTCCAGCGTGGTCTTCAGCAGGTGGATGATGTTCTTGACCTCCTGCGAGGACCGGTTCCAGCGCATCTCCTTGCCGTGGTACTCGTCCGCGACACCGTCCGCCTGGAAGTCCGCCATCGCGGCCTTCACCTGCGCGTCCCGCGCCGCGATCACCTGCTCCAGACGGCCGATGACCGCCTGGATGTTGGTCTGCGCGTCCGCCGAGGCCCCCGTGTCGTACGAACGCCGATCGCCGTTGCCTGCCATGGAAATCCCCTTCCGACGATCAGCGGCCCGAGAAGCGGGCGGCGTCGAAGTTCGCGGCGGACATCTGCGTCCGCGCGTTGTCGTCCTGCTCCTGGTCACCGCTGCTGAACGCCGTCTCCATACCGCCCTGGCCGCCCAGGATCGAATGCAGCGCCCCGTTCAGCGAAGCGGCGATCTCGTCCGAGTGCCGCTTGAAGTTGTCGAACTGCACCTTGCCCGCACCGTTGAACTTGCCCTCCAACGGCGCGGCGGCCGCGACCAGTTGACGGATCAGCGTGCCCAGGTCGTCACTCGACGTCTGCGACTTCGAGGACAGGTCCGTGAGCACCTGCGAACCCATGTCGAACTTCATCCAGCTCTCCCTTCAGCCCGTGTGGCGACACCCCCGGTGCCGTCCGGTGTCACCCGGTATCGCCCTGCCGCGGCCCCCGTTCACGGGCGCTGCGTACAAGGGCGATTACCAGATGCTACGACTGCATACGCACGACAGTGCCCCGGAGGTTCCACAGGAGCAAATGGTTTGGATCACAGGCGAGTTGCATGAGTCAGTACGAGCCACGGCGCGTGTCCACCGTGCTGCGAGGGCAGTTGGCCCGACCGAGGCCCACAAGCCCACTCGAACTGCCCCGCCTCACGCTCACTTCGCGTCCGCGTAGCACTCCACCACCGCCGTCGTGAAGGTGAAGCGCACGGGTGTCTCGCCGAAGGCCAGGCGGCCCGCGAGGTCGGCTGCCTCGGTGATCGCCCGCTGGACGGTCTCGGCCTCCTCGGCGGGGCAGTGGACGATGACCTCGTCGTGCTGGAAGAAGACGAGTTCGGCGCGGAGCCCGGCGCAGGTGCGGCGCAGGGCGGCGAGGAGGAGCAGGGCCCATTCGGCGGCGCTGCCCTGGACGACGAAGTTGCGGGCGAAACGGCCGCGGGCGCGCGAGTTGGTGGAGGCGTACCCGGGCACGAACTCGCCCTCGGCGGAGTCGGGTTCGGCGCCCTCGCCTGCCTCCGCCGTGCCGGGGTCCTGCGGGATGCCCGCCTCCTCCTGTTCGCCGGCGCCGGCCACGGGCGGGCAGGTGCGGCCGAGCCAGGTGCGGACCAGGCGGCCCTCCTCGCCCGCCTTCGCCGCCTCGTCGACGTAGGCGACGGCCCGGGGGAAGCGGCGGCGCAGCTGGGCCAGGTTCTTCAGGCCGTCGCCGGAGGTCTGGCCGTAGACCGCGCCGAGCACGGCGAGTTTCGCCTTCTCGCGGTCGCCGGAGAACGCCCGGTCGGAGACCGCCTGGTAGAGGTCGCCGGGGCGCCCCGCCACCTCCATCAGGCCCGGGTCGCGGGAGATCGCGGCGAGCACCCGGGGCTCCATCTGGTCGGCGTCGGCGACCACCAGGCGCCAGCCCGGGTCGGCGACCACCGCCCGCCGGATGACCTTCGGGATCTGCAGCGCCCCGCCGCCGTGGGTCACCCAGCGCCCGGTCACGGTGCCGCCGGGCACGTACTCCGGGCGGAAGCGGCCCTCGCGTACCCAGTCCTGGAGCCAGGACCAGCCGTGCGCGACCCAGATCCGGTACAGCTTCTTGTAGGCGAGCAGCGGCTCAACCGCCGGGTGGTCGACGGAGGCGATCTCCCAGCGGCGGGTCGAGGCCACCTTGATCCCCGCCTGGGCGAAGGCCTTCAGGACGTCCGCGGGCAGGTCGGGGCGCACCCGGCGGCCGAAGGCGCGGGAGATCTCCTCGGCCAGTTCGGCTAGTCTGCGCGGTTCCACGGCGCCGCCGCCGCGGGCGCCCCAGCCCGCGTACCGCTCGCCGAGCAGTTCCCGCAGCACGGTGCGGTGCACCTCGGCGCTCCACGGCAGCCCGGACCGGTTCATCTCGGCGGCGACCAGCATGCCCGCCGACTCGGCCGCGGTCAGCAGGCGCATCCGGTCGGGGTGCTCGGCCGCCTCGTGCCGGCGCTGCTGCTCGGCGTAGACCTCCAGGAGCGCGCCGAGCGGTACGTGCACCGGGCCCGGCTCGAACAGCGAGGACTGCGAACCCGGTTCGGCCGACCGCTGCGGCGGATCCGGCGGTACGGGTGCCCGGCGCAGCCGGGCCAGGGCGGCGGCCGCGGACCGGGGCTCGCCGAGCCGGCCCTCGTGGCCGAGGAGCAGGGTCTCGGCGGCCTCTATGTCGTAGCACCGCTCGACCCGGACCCCGGCGTCGAGCAGCCGCGGATAGACCTCGGCCGTCGACCGCCAGATCCAGCGGGTGACCTCCGGCCGGGAGCGCACCGCCGCGGCCAGCTCCGGCTCCTCGCGCACCGGCCCGGCGGGCAGCCCATCCGGGCCGAGGGGCGCCAGCTCGACGGCGCCGCCCTCGGCCGGTGCGAGCGCCCAGCGTTCGGTCATGGGTTCGATGGTGACAGGAGGGTCTGACAACGGACGTACGACACGGACCGGTTCATGCGGACCGGTTTATACGGCAGGGGCTCTCTTGCCCGGCGGGTCTGACGGCGGGCGCGGGCGATCCGGCATCTGCGCCTGCGGCCGGGGCGGGCGCAGGCCGGAGCCGAGCGGCGGCGCCGTCCCCGGCGTGCCACTGTGGTGCCATGGCCATCGAGGTTCGCCCGGCTGCGGAATTCGAGGACGTACGTGCCGTCCTCGGCCCGAAGTCGCCCGGCGCCAACGTCTGCTGGTGCCTCAGCTACCGGATCCCCTCCAAGCTCAACAACGAGCTCCGCGGACCGGCCCGCGGCGAGTACGTCGCCGAGTTGTGCCGTGCGCAACCGCCGCCGGGGGTGCTCGCCTACGACGGGGACGAGCCGGTCGGCTGGGCCGCGGTGGCGCCGCGCGCGGAGACCTCCTTCGCGCGCAGCCGGAAGATCCCGCACGTGGACGAGCTGCCGGTCTGGTCGCTGTGGTGCGTGCGCGTGCGCCCCGGCCACCGCAAGCAGGGGATCACCCACGCCCTGATCGCCGGTGCGGTCGACTTCGCCCGCGCCCAGGGCGCCCCGGCGGTGGAGGCGTACCCGCTCGACAACGGTGACGCCCGGGTCGACCTCACCATGGCCTACGCCGGACTCCGCAAGAACTTCGCCCGCGCCGGGTTCAGCCACGCCGCCGACACCGACTCGGTGCTCGCGGGGCACCCCCGGGTGCTGATGCGGCTCGATCTGCGGTGACGGGGAGGCTCCCTCGGCCATGCCGGTGACCTCGGCGACACCGGCGACACCGGCGACCCCGATGACCGCGGTATCCGGGGTGCCGTCCGGGACCCGGCCCCGGGCCGGTGACAACTCCGTTGCGGGTCCGCTCCTCGCCGCCTCACCATCGGTCCATGCCTGAACAGCGGAGTGAACAGCACGGTGTGGAGGAGAAGGAGCCCCGGGAGACATCCGGACGGCCCGACGCCGAGCCCGGTCCTGGGACCGGGGCCGCACCCCCCGCGGCTCCCGATCCTTTCCGCGATTCCGATCCCGATTCCGATCTTCTCCCCGATCCCGGGCACCGGCGCAGGTGGCTGGGCTGGCTCACCAGCGACCCTGCCGAGAGCCTGCGCGAGACCGAGAAGGACGGCTCGATCGTCGTCTTCCGGGGCTATACACCGCTCGCCGTGCTCCGTGCCCCCACCGCCGAGGAACGCGCCTTCTACGAGCAGGTCAAGCGCCGTGAACTGCACTTCACCGCCTTGAGCAAGCGACTCATCGAACAGCTCGCGGACCGGCTCTCGGCGGAGAGTCTGAAGATCTGCCGCGAGTTCCACTTCGTCGGTGAGTGGAGGTTGGCCGTCGACGAACTCGTGGCCATACTCCGGAAGCGGCCGGTGACCGTCACCACCGAGGAGATCGCCATGGTGAGTGAACTCCTGCCCTGGCACTGGCCCGACAAGGACGACTCCTGGTA
Organism: Streptomyces physcomitrii; assembly: GCF_012273655.1. Lineage (GTDB taxonomy): Bacteria > Actinomycetota > Actinomycetes > Streptomycetales > Streptomycetaceae > Streptomyces > Streptomyces physcomitrii. The sequence goes on from NZ_JAAWWP010000020.1 coordinate 11,008, forward strand.
CGCGCGGATCCTCTCCGACATCGATCGGGCTCCAGAGGCCTCGGAACCCGTATCCACGGCCCCCGCCCCTTCCACGGGCCCCACAACCTCCGCTCCTTCCGTGGGCCCTGGCGCCGCCGCCCCTCCCGTGACCTCCACGGATCCAAGGCCCTGAGCCCGAGCACGGTGCTCCCTTGCCGAGCACGATGCTCCCTCCCCGAGGACGGCGAACTCCTGTCCGGGACGGCGATCCATAGCTGCCATAGCCGGGGACAGCGACCCCCTGCCCCGCCCCATTGTCGCCCGCGCATAATCCGCAGCCCGAGCCTTGGACTCCGGTCGCTGGGCAGCGCGCCCCCGGGATTGATCTGCTGTGGGCTCCACCAGGGCCGCCTACCTCATGATCGGCCGCCGCCACCCGCCGTGAGGTCTGTGCGAGGAGTGCCGGTCGAGGCGGCGCGCCCGCACGACGATCCGGGGGCCAGCCATGTCCGTACCCATTTCCGAAGCCGCGTCCGCAACCTCGTCTCCCGCCCCGGCCTCGTCCCCGTCTCCAGCCTCGTCCCTCTCCCCGTCCGCACTCCCGGTACGGAGGCGGCTGGCCGCGCTGTCCGCCTCGGTGGCGGTGAGTGCCACGGTGCTCGCGGCCGTGGTGCCCGGTGCGGCGGCCGCTGTCCCCCAGGAGCAGCCTGGGATGGCGGCAGCGAGGCAGAGGACAGCCGCGGCCCCGGAGCCCTGCCCCGGCACCGAGCCCGGTGTGCACGTCTTCGCGAAGGGCGGGGTGCCGGTCCTGGACTGGCGGGAGAACCTGGAGTTCGACGGCAGGGGCGCGCTGTGGGTCTCCCACGCGCTCAAGGGAGTTGAGGGCTACCGCCCGGACGGCACCAGGTTCGCCACGATGCCGGTGCCCTCGCCCGCCGGGATCCGGCGCGGACCGGACGGCGCGATGTATGTGAACTACGGGCAGATCCCGGTGCCCCACGGCTCCGGCATCATGAAGTTCGACCCGGCGCATCCGGACCGGGCGCCCCGCAAGGTGGTCGACGGTCTGCTCGGCATCAACGGCCTGGCCATCGACGGCCGGGGCAACTTCTACCTCGGCCGCGAATTCGCCCCCACCCTTCTCAAGCTCCGGCCGGACGGCACCGAGGACAAGGACTGGACGGCCGCCGCCGACGTCTTCGGCACCAACGGACTCGCCCTCGCCGACGGCCGGTTGTACGCCGGCATCTCCGTCCACCCGCGCTCGCCCGTCGAACAGGTCCCCCTCGACGACCCGGCCGCCCACACCCGGCTCGCCGACCTCAGCCCCTCCGCCCTCGGCTTCAAGGGACTCGACGATCTGACCGTGGTGGGCGGGCAGGTCTACGCCGTCGCCTTCGGTGCCGGGGAGATCATCCGCATCGACCGCGCGAGCGGCGAGAGCTGCGTCCTGGTCGACGGACTGCCCAGCCCGACCAGCGCCCGCGCCCCGCTCGGCTTCGGCGACCACGACCCCGAGAACGGGCTCTTCGTCACGGAGGCCTCGGGCCGCATCCTCCGCATCGGCCCACTGCACTGAGCCCGACCGGCTGCTTCGGCCCGCACCCGGACCGGTCAGGCCGGCGCGCCTGAGACGATCGGTGGTGTGAACCCGCACGCCACCGTCACCCGTGCCTTCGAGGCCGCGCTCGGCAACGACTCCGAGGACGCCCTCGACACCGGTGCCTCCCTGCTCGCCGCCGACCCCGCCGCGGACGCCGAACTCGACCGGCGGGGACGGGAGTTCCTCACCCGGTCCTGGCGCGGCGGCTGGCAGCCCGCCGACCTCGCCCGGCTGGTGCGCCGGGACCTGGACGGGGTGCACCTGGTGCTCCTCGACCGGCTCGCGCGCGAGGAGACTTCGGGGTACGAGGGGCTGCCGCACCGCTGGCCGGAGCAGCTGGCCGAGCTGCGGGCCGAGGCCGCCTCGGCGGGGTCCTCGCCCGGCCCGGACCGCTTCTCGGCCGCCACCGCGGCACTGGAGCTGTACCGCTTCCTCGGAACCCTGCCCCGTGTCGAACCCGTCGGACCCGCCCCCGGCGAGAAGCTTCCGCCGCCGGTGGCCGGGGAGCCGAAGATGCTCGCCCGGATACGCGCCCTGCTCGCCAAGGCCGAGGCCACCCCGTACCCCGAGGAGGCCGAGGCGCTCAGCGCCAAGGCGCAGGAGCTGATGGCCCGGCAGGGCGTGGACGAGGCGGTGCTCGCCGCTCGCCGCCCCGCGAAGGACGTCCCGTCCGCCTGCCGGATCGGCGTGGACGCCCCGTACGAGACGGCGAAGGCGGTGCTGCTCGACGCGGTGGCGCGGGCCAACCGCTGCCGCGCCGTGTGGAACAGCGGCTACGGCTTCTCCACGGTCGTCGGCTTCGAGTCCGACCTGGAGGCCGTCGAACTGCTCCACACCTCGCTGCTCGTCCAGGCCACCACCGCGATGACCCGCGCCGAGGCCGCCCAGCGCAAGGGCGGCCGCAAGCGCACCAAGTCCTTCCGCCAGTCCTTCCTCGCCTCCTACGCCCACCGCATCGGCGACCGGCTCACCGCCGTCAGCGAACAAGTCGCCTCCGAGAGCGGCGAGTTCCTGCCGGTCCTCGCCGCCCGTGAGGTCGCCGTCCAGGGCCGTACGGACGAACTGTTCCCGCAGACGGTCAGTACGCGGGTGCGCGGCGTGAACGACCTCGCGGGCTGGGAGGAGGGCGCGGAGGCCGCGGACCGGGCGGCACTGGGGCCGGGGCGGGAGCGGATCGAGCGGGGGCGGCCGGGCCGCTGAGCCGGGCCGCCGCGGAGGCGGGTGGCCGCCGAGGGGTGCCTGCTTCGCTTGCCGCGCGGACTGGGCACGCCCGGCGGATTCAGTGGTGTACATCCATCTCCTGAGTGCCGATGACGGAGAGCAGGCGGAGTGCCTCCTCGGAAGGGGAGCCGGGGTCGGCGGTGTAGATGACCAGTTGCTGGTCGTGGTCGGTGATGTCCAGTGCGTCGCAGTTGACCGTGACCGGGCCGACCTGCGGATGCTGGAAGGTCTTGCGCAGGGTGGGCTCGGCGGAGACCTCCTTCTCGTCCCAGAGGCGGGCGAACTCCTCGCTGCCGGAGCGGAGTTCGGTGATGAGGGCCGCCATCCGGGGGTCGTCCGGGTAGCGGGCGGCGGTGGCGCGCAGGCGCCGGGCCGCGTGGCGGGCGAACTCCGCCCGGTCGGACACCCCGTACAGCGTCCTGCCCTCGGGGTGCGGGCCGAGGAAGGCCCGGCGGGCGAGGTTGCGCTCGCGGGGCGGGACCGCGGAGAAGTCCTCCATGAGCGCCGCCGCGAGGTCGTTCCAGGCCAGCACCTCCAGGGCCGCCGAGGTGACGAAGGCAGCGGATCCCGGCAGGCGTCGCAGCAGGTCGAGGAGGCTCTGCCGGACCTCGCGCGGGGGTCCGGGCGGCGGGCCCGGCGGGGCGCCCGCCAAATGGTGCAGATGGTCGCGCTCGGCGGGGTTCAACCGCAGGGCGCGGCTGAGCCCGGTGAGCACCTCGCGTGACGGTCGCGGGGCGCGGGCCTGCTCCAGGCGCGTGTAGTACTCCGTGGAGATGAAGGCCAGCTGCGCGGCCTCCTCGCGGCGCAGCCCGGGTGTACGGCGGCGCGTCCCGGCGGGCAGGCCCACCTCGGTGGGGCTGATCCGCTCACGACGGCTGCGCAGGAAGGCCGCCAGTTCTTGTCTGTCCACGCCTTCAGTGTGTGCCGCCGTCCCAGGTCTATCCAGGGACTGACAGTCCCTGGATAGACCTCGGCGAGCGGCGCAAGCTGTACGCCATGAACACCGTGAAGCACGCCAATAAGCCTATTGAGCCCTCAAGTACGAAGAATGTGTCCAACAACGTCGATATCTCCGAGGCCGCGCCCGTGCCGGTCACCGCCGAGGGCGGCCCCGGCCTGCTCTCCGGAAAGGTCGCCTTCGTCAGCGGGGCCGGGCGCGGCATCGGGGCGGCGGCGGCCCGCCTCTTCGCCCGGGAGGGTGCCCGGGTCCTGCTCGCGGCCCGGACCCGGGAAGAACTCGCGGCCGTGACCGGGGAGATACGGGCGGCGGGCGGCACCGCGGAGTTCACGGTGTGTGATCTGGCCGAGCCGGAGCAGGTGCGCGCCGCTGTGGACCACGCGGTGGACCGGTACGGACGGCTCGACCTCGCCTTCAACAACGCCGCGACCCTCCAGCGGCCCGGCCCCATGGACCAGCTGCCGGAGGCCGAGTTCGACCAGGTCTACGCCGTCAACCTCAAGGCCGTCTGGCTGGCGATGGCCGCCGAGGTCGCCGCGATACGGTCCACCGCCGGGACCGGCGCGATCGTCAACAACTCCTCGGTCGGCAGCCTGCACGCCAACCCCGAACTCCCCGCGTACGGCGCGATGAAGAGGGCCGTCAACAGCCTCACCGAGTCGGCCGCCGTCAGCTACGGCCCGGAGGGCATACGCGTCAACGCCGTCGCACCGGGCCATACGGCCACCGAGATGATCCGGTCCTGGGAGGCACGGTCTCCCGGCCTCACCGAGCACCTGATCGCGCGCACCCCACTGCGCAGGGCCGCCGACCCCACCGAGATCGCCGAGGCCGCCGCCTGGCTGCTCAGCGACCGCGCCTCCTTCGTGACCGGCGCCGTCCTCAGCGTCGACGGCGGGGCGAGGTGAGGGGGCGCAGGCGAGGGTGCGGAGGTGACGGGTCGGAGGCAGGGGGCAGAGGCGAAGAGCCGGGGGAGAGGAGAGGAACGGGAAGGGAGGCGAAGGAGAGCGGAGAAGTGGCGGCGGAGGCGCCGGCAAACCCGGACGCCGGAACCGGAGCCGCCGGCAACCCGGACCAGTCCGCAACGCCCCACGTCGCCAGACCAGTCCGGGCTGCCGTACCCGCGGCAGGCACGCTCGCGGAGCCCGTCCCCCGCGAAACCCACGCGTGCCGCCGCAGTCAGAGGAACTCCCCTCTCGGAGGAGGAGTCGAGAGAGACCACAGAAGGGAGCCGATGACCTCACACAGCGCGAGCCGATGACAGCTTTCGACTCACTCGCTCAGCGCGAGCCGGTGACAGCCTTCGGCTCACTCGCTCAGCACGAGCCGGCGTACGGCAGCAGGGCCATCTCCCGGGCGTTCTTGATGGCGCGGGTCATCTGCCGCTGCTGCCGGGCGGAGATGCGGGTGACCCGCCGGACGGGGGTCCCCCCCGGCCGAAGGCTGGGGGAGGATCTTGCCGCGGTCGCCGAGGAACCTCCGCAGCAGATCGGTGTCCTTGTAGTCGATGTACGTGATGCCTGCCTGGTCCAGCGGGTTGGGGCGGGGCTTGACGGCGCGGCGGTCGGCGGGCCTGCGGGGCACGGGTCAGATCTCCAGGAGGGTGTCGAAGTCGGAGCCGAGGCGTTGCCAGGACTCGGGCCCGGCGGCGTACTCGGCGTCGGTCAGCAGGCAGGAGTCGAGCACCCGCAGCAGGCCGTCGCGGTCGAGTCCGGGCGAGGTGAAGACCAGGTGCTGGCAGCGGTCGCCGTGCTCGGGGTGCCAGTCGAGGGCGGCGGCGGCCCGGCGGACGGGCGGGACCATCTCCCAGGCGGCGTCCGGCAGCGAGGCCAGCCAGGGTCCCGCGCCCTCCACGCACAGGGCACCGCCCGCGGCGTCCCAGTGCAGCAGGGTGTCGGGCCGGTCGGCGAGCCAGAACCGGCCGCGGCTGCGGGCCGCCGCGCAGGTCAGGTCCTCCAGGGCCGCGTACAGCCGCTGCGGGTGGAAGGGGCGGTACTGGCGCCAGACGACGGTGCTCACGCCGCTCTCCTCGGCCTCGGCGGGGAGCAGGGCGCAGGCCGGGTGCTGGGCCGCGGCGGCCGCGTCCACATCGAAGCCGTGGAAGGCGGCGGCCGCCAGGTCACCGTCTTCGATGGCGACTTGGTGGGCGGTCGGGTGGAGCTGGGCGAGCAGGGCGCGGTCCTCGTCGTCGGCCTCGGGAGAGTCCAGGAGGGCGAGGACGGGGGCGTACTCCAGCTGGCGGGCGAAGGTGTCGGCGACGGTGCGCTGGTCGGTGGCCGCGGCGGCGAGCCCGGTCTCGGCGAGGTCGTCGCCGTTGCCGAGGCTGGGCAGGACGAGGGCCGGGTCGACGGCGGTGATCACCGAGGTGATGCGCAGTTCGTGGGCGGCGATGACCTCGGCCATCGCCTTGGGCTCGACGGAGTCCCAGAGTTCGACGACGGCGAGGCGGGTTCCGGCGCCCAGGGTGCGCAGTTCGGGGACGAGGTCCTCGCGCAGGGCGCAGCAGGCGCAGTCGTTGAGCAGCGGGGTCTCGCCCTGGGAGAGGGGACCGTTCGCGTCGCGGACGGTGCGTGCCACGGTGCCGCGTTCCGCCGCCCCGGCCAGGTCGTGGTGGAGCACGACGCTGCCCGGGACGGTGGCGAGCAGCCGCTCCACGGCCGCCTTGCGGGCCGCCTCGTGCAGTCCGCCGACCACGACGACCGGTGGATGGCCCGTGCTGTTCATCAGCCGCGCTCGACTCGGCCGTAGCGGCGCTCGAAGCGCTCGACGCGTCCGGCGGTGTCGAGGACGCGTGCCGTGCCCGTGTAGAAGGGGTGGCTCACGTTCGAGATCTCGACATCGACGACGGGGTAGGTGTTGCCGTCCTCCCACTCGACGGTCTTCGCGCTGGTGGCGGTGGACCGGGTGAGGAAGGCGTGGTTCGCGGCGCGGTCGCGGAAGACGACCGGTCCGTAGGTGGGGTGGATTCCGGGCTTCATCTCGTAGCCCTCCGTTTCTCGCTTCTCACTGCGTGCTGCTCACTGCGTACTGCTCGTGCTTGCTGTTCACGGTTTCGGGCTCGGTGCGCACCCCGTTGTGCGCACGGCCCTCGTCGCTGCTGCCGGGTGCCCCGGCGGCGATTCGGCGATCTTGCTGCCTGCTGCGCCGAGCGCCCGCTGTCGCTCCGACCACCTGGTGCGGCCCCACCGGGCCACCGGGCCCCGGGTCGCCGGACCTGGTGGTTGCGGCGCCCCGGTGGTTCCCGTGGTTCCGATGGTCCGAGGTCGCCGTCAGCGCTCCTCGCGGAAGTCCACGTGGCGGCCGGCCACGGGGTCGAACTTCCGCAGGACCAGGCGGTCGGGGTTGTTGCGGCGGTTCTTGCGGGTCACGTAGGTGAAGCCGGTGCCCGCCGTGGACCGGAGCTTGATGACCGGGCGGAGGTCGTTGCGTGCCATGGGGCTAGTATACGAAAATGAATCCCGTTTTCAATACCTCTGAACTGGGCCTTCGCGTCCGGGCGTCCCGTGCCCGGCCCGCGGGTCCGTTCCGGGGCCGTACGAGAGGAGTCCCCGCTGTGTCCGCGCACTGCATGCTGACCGGAGCCGAGCCCGGCTTCGGCAACCGCATCTCGCACTCGCACCGGCGCACCAGCCGCCGCTTCGACCCGAACATCCAGCGCAAGCGGTACTGGCTGCCCAGTGAGGGCCGCCATGTCCGGCTGCGGCTGAGCGCCAAGGCGATCAGGACCGTGGACGCGATCGGCGTCGAGGCGGCGGTCGCGCGGATCCGCGCCCGGGGGGTGCGGGTCTGATGGCGAAGAAGAGCAAGATCGCGAAGAACGAGCGGCGGCGCGAGATCGTCGCCCGCCATGCCGCGCGCCGCGCGGAGTTGAAGGAGATCATCCGCGGGCCCGCCACCCCCGAGGCCGAACGGCTCGCCGCGCAGCGGGAGTTGCGGGCGCAGCCGCGTGATGCCAGTGCCACCCGGGTCCGCAACCGCGACAGCGTCGACGGGCGTCCTCGCGGGTACGTGCGCGACTTCGGCCTGTCGAGGGTGAAGCTGCGTGAGCAAGCGCACGCCGGATACCTGCCCGGAGTGCGCAAGTCCTCCTGGTAGCTTGCCGGTCTGTCCTGTCGAACGCCGTTCAACAAGAAGCGGACGGCGTCGCACTCGAACGAGGTCGGACGAGTTCCCGTCCGATCGAGCATTCTGGGGGAGTCCCGTGATCTCTGTCCTCAAGCGCATACGGATCGCCGCGGCCGTGGTGCCGGTGGCCGCCGCGCTCGTACTGACCGGCTGCAGCAGCGACAGTTCGGACGGGGACGACTCCAAGGGCAAGGAGAAGCAGAGCCCTTCGGCGAGCGCGCCCGCGGACGAGCAGTCCGAGGCGCCCGGCGAGGAGGGCGACGAGGCGGGCGCCGGCGACGGCAAGGGCCTGACCGGCAGTTGGCTCTCCAGCAAGGGCGGCGACGCCGTGGCGCTGGTGATCACCGGCAAGCAGGCCGGGCTCTTCGCCACCGGCGGTTCCGTGTGCAGCGGCACCGCGGGGGAGGAGTCCGGGATGCAGATGATCCGGCTCAAGTGCCAGAAGCCCGGCGACGACGACCGTTCCGAGGGTCATGTGAAGTCCGTGGACGAGAAGAAGCTCGTCGTCTCCTGGGAGGGCTCCGGCACCGAGACCTTCCAGCGGACCGAGGGCGGCGCGCTGCCCACCGGGCTGCCGAGCCCGTCCGTGCCCGCCTCCTGATCCGGGGCGTACGTCCGGTGGTTCCGGCGGCTCCGGTCCGGTGGTTCCGGTAGCTCCGGTCCGGTAAGTGCGGTGGCTCCGGTCCGTCGGTTCCGGCCCGGCGGGCTCGCAGCTCCGCGAGTTCGGCGGCCCGGCCGGCTCGGCAGCCTCTGCGAGCCGGCCAACTCTCCTGCGGCGGCGAGCCGTTGGGCCTCAGGGCCCGGCGGCCCGCCGCCGTTCCGCGCCCGGGTGGGCGACCGCCGCCACCACCCTCCTGCCGACTCCCCCGCCGCCCCGCGCGCTCTCCGCCGCTGTTCCGCCCCCGCTTCCTGCCGCCCACTGCCCCAATGCTCGTGCGCGGACAGCCCGGAGAATCCGCACAGCCCCGACAGCCCCGACAGCCCGGAGAACCCGCACAGTCCAGACAGCCCAGACAGCCCAGACAGCCCAGACAGCCCAGACAGCCCAGACAGCCCAGACAGCCCAGACAGCCCAGACAGCCCGGATAACCCGGACAGCCCGTACCGGCCCGCATCGAATGATCCTTTCCGTGGCGTGAACCCATGCCCGCCATGTCTGCAAAGTGGACAATCGCGCGGGCACTGGAACATGAGGGGCGCCGTGTGCGTCTCTTCTCTGTGCGCATGTCTTCTCTGCTCTGCGCATACGGGCCCCGAAGCGGACGATCCGGAGCGGGTACGCGTGTGTGCTGCCGTGCGGAAGGCGCGGTTCCCTTCGGCGGGGCAGGAGGTTTTCGCAGGTACCGGAGCTGTAATCGCGGGAACACCCCGCGTGCACGTGCATATGCCCATGCATTTGCACGGGAGGGCAGCTATGATCCGGACAGTTGACCGCTGCATCCAAACAGGCGACATCGGCCACTGCACCACCGGGAGCGACCAGTGCACGACGTGTTCAACGGCATGGCGGCCACGGAGCTCGACGGGGTGGTCTGGCAGAAGAGCCGGCACAGCAACTCGCAGGGCTCCTGCGTGGAGTTCGCGAGACTGGAGGGCGGAGCGGTGGCGGTGCGCAACTCACGGTTTCCGGACGGGCCCGCGCTCGTTTATACCCGCGCGGAAATAGAGGCCATGATCCTGGGCGTGAAGGACGGCGAATTCGACCACCTCACCACCCGTAACTGAAACGCTTCTCCCGGTAGTCACATCATTGGCCCGTCGCGGGATTTGTGAAGTAACTGCCGCGAGGAATGCGCAAACAGCGCACGAAGGGCGCACAAGGGGGCGCAATCGCGGAACCCCGGGGCGGATCCGGTGGATTCACAGGGCGAAGAGGGCCCAGACGACTTTCCCCCGCTCGGGTTCCGGGGCCGGATGCCAGCCCCAGCTCTCGCTGAACGAGTCGACCAGGAACAGCCCCCGGCCGGACTCGGCGGCGAAGTCGTCCACCGCGCGGGCGACGGGGCCGTTGGCGCTCAAGTCCCCCACGGCGCACACCAGTCGGGCGCGGTGCCGCTCCAGGTGCAGCCGTACCCCGCAGTCGCTCTCGGGTGTGCCGTCCGGCACCGCGTGCCGCAGGGCGTTGGTGACGAGTTCCGAGGTGACGAGGGTGATGTCCTCCTCGTGCCGGTCGAGGCCCCAGCGGGACAGCGTGGACTTGGTGAACTGCCTCGCCTCGCGGACCGCTTCGTAGCGGGCGGGCAAGGTGCAGGAAGCCGAGGCCGACGCGAGCGCCGCGTCGGTCGGCGGTGGTCCCTGCCGTAAGGGTTCGAGCATGGTCAGTGCTTTCGTCCCCATGCGTGGCACTCCCCGTTCCGTAGCGCTGCGGTGCCGTGCTGCGGTGTGCGCGGACCATGCTTCCCAAAGGACAGGGCAGATGCAAGGGCAGATGCACGTGCACGCGCCGGATATGGCGTACGTGGCCCTGTTCTCGCCGATTTATTCTGCGAACCTTCTGTGTGGCACTTAAGCAAACTCTCTGTTTCTGTAACCGCCCGAGTACGGGGGGGAGCGTTTTAATGGCAGACTGCGGGACTGCTGAACACATTGGTGAGGGGTTGACGACGTGACCGCAGGGGAGTCATGGGGCTATCCCCAGGCCGTGGGCTCCGGAGGAGGCTCTGTCGTGCGGCGCATTCTGCTGGGCTCACAACTCAGGCGTCTGCGGGAGGCGCACGGCATCACCCGGGAGGCCGCCGGATACTCGATCCGCGCCTCCGAATCCAAGATCAGCCGCATGGAGTTGGGGCGCGTGAGCTTCAAGGCCAGGGACGTCGAGGATCTGCTGACGCTGTACGGGGTGACCGACGACGCGGAGCGCGGTTCCCTGCTCTCCCTCGCGCGGGAGGCCAATGTGGCGGGCTGGTGGCACAGTTACTCCGATGTGCTGCCCGGCTGGTTCCAGACCTACGTCGGGCTCGAGGCCGCCGCCTCGCTGATCGGCGTCTACGAGGTGCAGTTCGTGCACGGACTGCTGCAGACCGAGGCCTACGCGCACGCGGTCGTCGCGCACGGCATGAAGGGCGCGAGCCCCGCCGAGATCGACCGCCGGGTCGCCCTGCGCATGGAGCGCCAGAAGCTCCTGGTCTCCGAGCGGGCCCCGCGGCTGCACGTGGTCCTCGACGAGGCGGCGCTGCGCAGACCGTACGGCAGCAGTGAGGTGATGCGGGGGCAGCTCGACCATCTGGTCGAGGTCTCCGAGCGGCCGGATGTGCGCCTTCAGGTGGTGCCCTTCAGCCAGGGCGGGCACGCGGGCGAGAGCGGCTCCTTCACCATGCTCAGCTTCCCGGAGTCGGACCTCTCCGACATCGTCTACCTGGAGCAGCTCACCAGCGCGCTCTATGTGGACAAGCCGGAGGAGGTCGGTCAGTACCGGCGGGTCATGCGGCAGCTCCAGGAGGAGGCGCCGGACCCCGTGGGGACCCGGGACCTGCTGCACGGTCTCCGTCAACTCCTGTGAAACAGCCGTACGATGACGTGGCATCAGGCACAGTGCTCACGCTCCTTGGGTAGGGGATCGCATGTCCTTCTTCGCCGAACTCGCGCACCAGTACATAGACGGTGAATGGAAGCCGGGCAGCGGTTCCTGGGACATCATCGACTTCAATCCCTACAGCGGGGAGAAGCTCGCCTCGATCACGGTGGCCACCGCCGAGGAGGTCGACCAGGCCTACCGGGCGGCGGAGCGCGCGCAGCGCGAGTGGGCCGCGACCAGCCCGTACGCCAGGCGGCGGGTCCTCGAACGCGCCCTGCGGATCATCGAGGAGCGCGAGCGGGAGATCACCGAGGCGATCGTCGCCGAACTCGGCGGCACCCGGCGCAAGGCCGACTTCGAGCTGCACCTGGCCGGGGAGTTCCTGCGCGAGGCGATCCAGCTGGCGCTGCGCCCGGAGGGGCGGATCCTGCCCTCGCCGGTGGACGGCAAGGAGAACCGGGTCTACCGGGAGCCGGTCGGTGTCGTCGGTGTCATCAGCCCCTTCAACTTCCCCTTCTTCCTCACCCTGAAGTCGGTTGCCCCGGCGCTCGCCCTCGGCAACGCGGTGGTCCTCAAGCCGCACCAGAACACCCCGGTCTGCGGCGGGACCCTCATCGCCCGGCTCTTCCAGGAGGCGGGCCTGCCGGACGGTCTGCTCAACGTCGTCGTCACCGACATCGCGGAGATCGGCGACGCCCTCATCGAGCACCCGGTGCCCAAGGTCATCTCCTTCAGCGGCTCCGAGCGGGTCGGCCGGCATGTGGCCACCGTCTGCTCCTCCCGCTTCAAGCGCGCCATCCTCGAACTCGGCGGCAACAGCGCCCTGATCGTCCTCGACGACGCGGACCTCGACTACGCGGTCGACGCGGCCGTCTTCAGCCGCTTCGTGCACCAGGGCCAGGTCTGTATGGCCGTCAACCGGATATTCGTGGACCGGACCCTGGAGGCGGAGTTCACCGAGAAGTTCGTCGCCAAGGTGCGCGGGCTCGCGGTCGGGGACCCCGCGGAGCCCGGCACCCACATCGGCCCGCTCATCAACTCCTCGCAGGCCGAGGCGGTCTCGGCGCTCATCGAGGCGGCCCTCGCCTCCGGCGCCAAGGCCCTGCTGCACGGCGCCGCCGAGGGCAATCTGGTCCACCCCACCGTGCTCACCGGGCTGCCCGCCGACTCGCCGGTGCGCGGCCAGGAGATCTTCGGCCCCGTGGCGCTGATCCTCCCCTTCGACGGCGAGGACGAGGCGGTCGCGCTGGCCAACGCCGCCCCGTACGGGCTCAGCGGGGCGGTGCACACCGGGGACGTGGAGCGCGGGGTGCGGCTGGCGCGGCGGGTGCACACCGGGATGATCCACATCAACGACGGCACGGTGCACGACGAGCCGATCGTCCCCTTCGGCGGGGAGAAGAGCTCCGGTCTCGGGCGGCTCGACGGCGACTCGATGCTGGAGGCCTTCACCACCCACAAGTGGATCTCGGTGCAGCACAAGCGGTCGCACTTCCCCCTCTGACGGGCCCCTCCGCCGAGAAGCCGCGCGGCGCGCTCCGGCTCGCGGACAGAAGCCGACCGCAAGGGTGCCTAGCGTCGGGGGTGTCAGGAAGCGGGGGCGCGGGCCCCCGTCGGCACCCGGAAGGCGGACACCATGGTCACCCACGTATTCGCGGAGAGCCCCGGCGACGAGCGCGGGGCGCTGCTCAGCTTTCTCCAGTCGCAGCGCGCGGGCGTCCGGCGCACGGTCCTCGGCCTGGCCGAGGAGCAGGCCGCGAGCCGGCCGAGTGTGAGCGGGCTGTCCCTCGCGGGCCTGGTCAAGCACGGCGCGGAGGTCGAGCTGGACTGGCTGCGGCGGGCGCAGCAGCGCGCGAACGAGCAGCAGCGCGATGCCTCGACCTGGCCGGACACCTTCCGTCTGGTGGACGGCGAGACCCTGCCGCAGATGCTGGACCGCTGGGAGCAGGTGGCGAAGGAGACCGAGGAGTTCATCCGCGCGGTGCCGAGCCTCGACGACACCTTCCCGCTGCCCCGGGCGCCCTGGTTCCCCGAGGAGGGCCGGGTCTCGATGCGCTGGCTGCTGCTGCACCTGATCGAGGAGAGCGCCCGGCACGCGGGCCACGCGGACATCCTGCGCGAGTCGCTGGACGGGAGGACGGCGTACGAACTGGTCGCCCTGGAGAGCGGAGGCGGCGGCGAGGGCGGCCGGGACGCGACCGGCGGCTGAGCGGCCCGCGGGCGCCCGGCGGGCACCGCCTAATCTGGGGCTCATGTCAGCGATCCGCCTGCTCGTGCTCGGCGCGGTCCGCCAGCACGGGCGCGCCCACGGCTACCAGGTCCGGGGCGACCTGGAGTTCTGGGGCGCCCACGAGTGGTCCAACGCCAAGCCCGGCTCGATCTACCACGCGCTCAAGCAGATGGCGAAGCAGGGCCTGCTGCACGCGTACGAGACCGCGCCCTCCACGGCGGGCGGTCCGCCCCGTACCGAGTACGAGGTGACGGCGGAGGGCGAGGCGGAGTTCTTCGCGCTGCTGCGGTCCGCGCTCACCGCCCACGACCAGCGCATGGACGTGCTCTCGGCCGGGATCGGCTTCCTGGTGGATCTGGAGCGGGGGGAGGCGGTGGCCCTGCTGAAGGAGCGCATCGCCGGGATCGAGGAGTGGCGCGGCGCGGTCACCGAGCACTACGTACCGGAGGACGGGCCCGAGCAGATCGGCCACATCGGCGAGATCATGAACTACTGGATCCACTCCGCGGACGCGGGCGCCGAGTGGACCCGGGGCCTGATCGACCGGATCGAGAACGGTGCGTACACCTTCGCCGGTGAGGGCGAGCCCTTCCGCGGGATCCTCGGCGAGGGCGAGGAGAACCCGTACGCGACGGGGACGCCGCACCCGGGGGACAGCCGCTGAGGGGGCGGGCCGAGCGCCCCGGCACAGGTATTCATCAAGTTTGACCAATGGGGAAGCGGGGAGTACCTTCGGGCACTCTTCAAGTTTGACTAGTAGTCGCGGGCGGTCGGCGGCGGCGAGGAGAAGACGGTGAGCGGGAGCGGCAGGGACACCGGCGGCGAGGCGATCCTCGTCGAGGGGGTGCACAAGCGGTACGGGGAGAAGAAGGCGCTGGACGGGCTCGATCTGCGGGTCGCCCGGGGCACCGTGCACGGCGTGCTCGGGCCCAACGGCGCGGGCAAGACCACGCTGGTGCGGGTGCTGTCGACGCTGCTGCGGCCGGACGCGGGCCGCGTCGAGGTGGCGGGCGTGGACGTGCGGCACAGCCCGGACGAGGTGCGCCGCCGGATCGGACTGCTCGGCCAGCACGCGGCGCTGGACGAGGAGCTGTCGGGGCGGCAGAACCTGGAGATGTTCGGGCGGCTGTACCACCTGGGCGCGCGGCGGGCGCGCAGCCGGGCGGAGGAACTGCTCGTACGGTTCGGCCTCGCGGACACCGGGCGCAAGGCGGTGTCGCGCTACAGCGGCGGGATGCGGCGGCGCCTCGACCTCGCCGCCTCGCTGCTGACCGAGCCCCGGGTGCTCTTCCTGGACGAGCCGACCACCGGGCTCGATCCGCGCGGGCGCACCGAGGTCTGGTCGGCGGTGCGCTCCCTGGTCGGGCAGGGCACCACGGTGCTGCTGACCACGCAGTACCTGGAGGAGGCCGATCAGCTCGCCGACCGCATCGCGGTGGTCGACCGGGGCCGGGTCGTCGCCGACGGCACCGCGGACGAGCTGAAGTCCCGGCTCGGCGGCGACCGCCTCGATGTCGTCCTGCGCGCGGCGGACCGGCTCGACGAGGTGCGGGCGCTGCTGCCCGGCGCGGTGGTGGACGAGGACCGGCGGCTGGTCAGCGCGCCGGTCGCGGACCGGATGGCGGCGCTCACCGAGACGGTGCGGGCGCTCAGGGCGGCCGGCATCGAGGCCGAGGACCTGGCGGTGCGCAGGCCCACCCTCGACGAGGTCTTCCTGCATCTGACCGGGGACGGCGACCCGGCACCGAGCGCCGAGCGGACCGGGAAGGGCACGACCGAGGAGGTGGCGGCATGACCGTCTGGGCACTGAGCGATTCCTGGACCATGACCCGGCGCGAACTGGCCCACTGGGCGCGGCAGCCCGGGCAGCTCGCGGTGAACCTGGTCTTCCCGGTGATGCTGCTGCTGATGTTCGGCCACCTCATCGGCGGCGGGCGCGGCGTCGAGGGCACCTACGTCGACTTCCTGGTGCCGGGGATGCTCGCGCTGACCATGGCCTTCGGCCTGGAGGCGACGATGCTCTCGATCACCCAGGACCTGGGCAAGGGCGTCATCGACCGCTTCCGCTCGATGCCGATGGCGGACGGCGCGGTCCTGGTGGGCCGGGCCGCCGCGGACATGCTGCAGTCCGCCGTCTCGCTGGTGGTGATGATCCTCGCCGGGCTCGCGATCGGCTGGCGCTGGGAGGGCTCCGCCGCCGGTGCCCTCGGCGCCTTCGGGCTGCTGCTCCTGCTGCGCTTCGCGATGCTGTGGATCGGCATCCATCTGGCGCTGGTCGCGGGCCGGCCGGAGATGGTGCAGGCGGTGCAGATCCTGGTCTGGCCCGTCGGCTTCCTCTCCAACGCCTTCGCGACCCCCGAGGCCATGCCCGGCTGGCTGGGCGCGGCCGTGGAGTGGAACCCGATGTCGGCGACGGCCACCGCGGTGCGCGAACTCTTCGGCAACCAGTCGGCGACCGGCACCTCCTGGGCCGCCCAGCACGCCGAACTCCTCGCCGTGGCCTGGCCGCTGGTGCTGGTCGCGGTCTTCTTCCCGCTCGCGGTGCGGAAGTTCGCGGCGCTCGGCAGGTAGGACCGAGGGCGGCGACGGTCTCCGCGCCGAAGGAGCCCGGCTCCTCAGTGGTGGAACCCCGTCGCCGCCTCCCGGTCCGTGGTCGACGGCCCCTGCTGGCGGCGCAGTTCGGGCAGCAGGCGCTCCAGGTCGTCGAGGAAGAGGGCGGCGAGGTCCTCGGAGAAGCCGTTGCGGCAGACCACCCGCAGTACGGACAGGTCCTCGCGGTGGGCGGGGAAGGTGTACGCGGGGACCAGCCAGCCGCCCTCCCGCAGCCGCCGTGAGACGTCGAAGACATCGAAGGCGGTGACCTCCTCGGCGGTGGTGAAGGCGAAGACCGGCAGCTCGTCGCCGCGGGTCAGCAGCCGGAAGTCGGGCAGCTCGCCGATCCGCGCGGCCAGCCCCTTGGCGATGTCCCGGCTCGCCTGCTGCACGCACCGGTAGCCCTCCCGGCCGAGCCTGAGGAAGGTGTAGTACTGAGCGACCACCTGCGCGCCCGGCCGGGAGAAGTTCAGCGCGAAGGTCGGCATCTCGCCGCCGAGGTAGTTCACCCGGAAGACCAGCTCCTCGGGGAGTTCGGCGGCCGAGCGCCACAGCGCCCAGCCCACCCCCGGGTAGACGAGTCCGTATTTGTGACCGGAGGTGTTGATGGAGGAGACCCGCGGCAGCCGGAAGTCCCAGGCCAGGTCCGGGTCGAGGAAGGGCGCCACCATCGCGCCGGAGGCCCCGTCGACGTGGACCGGGATGTCGAGTCCGGTGCGCTCCTTCAGGGCGTCGAGTTCCGCGCACAGCTCGGCGACCGGTTCGTAGGAGCCGTCGAAGGTGGAGCCGAGGACGGCGACCACGCCGATGGTGTTCTCGTCGCACAGCGCCGCGGCGGCGGCCGGGTCCAGGTGGTAGCGCTCGCCCTCCATCGGGACCTGGCGGACCTCCACCTCCCAGAAGGTGCAGAACTTGTCCCAGCAGACCTGGACGTTGATCCCCATCACCAGATTCGGCCGGGCGTCCTTCGCGGGGTAGCGGTCCGCGTTGCGCGCCGCCCAGCGCCGCTTGAGCGCCATCCCGGCGAGCATGCAGGCCTCGCTGGAGCCGGTGGTGGAGCAGCCCACCGCGGCCTCCGGGTCGGGGGCGTGCCAGAGCTCGGCGAGCATGGCCACGCAGCGGCGCTCCAGTTCGGCGGTGCGCGGGTACTCGTCCTTGTCGATCATGTTCTTGTCGAGGCACTCGGTCATCAGCACCCCGGCCTGCGGCTCCATCCAGGTGGTGACGAAGGTGGCGAGGTTGAGCCGGGCGTTGCCGTCGAGCATCAGCTCGTCGTGGACCAGCTGGTAGGCGGTGCCCGGCGGCAGCGGCCCGTCCGGGAGGCGGTGCGTGGGCGGGGCGCCGGTCATGCCGCCCACCGGGTTGGCCTCGCCGAGGAAGGGGTTCACGGTCCGGTGGCGGCTGCCGGAACCGCGGGCGCCTCGATGCAGCGGCACGGTGGGTCTCCTCGCGGGCACAGAAGGTGACGGTGTGCCGTCACGGTAAACCGGGCTTGCACCTCACGCGACGTGAGGCCCCAGCCTGGGGCGCGTACCGAACACCGCAGAGAGGGAAGCGGGGAGAGTACGGACGGACGCAAGGGCGGCAGGAGGGACACGGGCATGGACTACTCGGTGGGGCAGGTCGCCGGATTCGCCTCGGTCACGGTGCGCACGCTGCACCACTACGACGAGATCGGGCTGCTCGTGCCCAGCCGCCGCGGCGCGAGCGGCCACCGGCGCTATGCCGACTCCGACCTCGACCGGCTCCAGCAGATCCTGTTCTACCGGGAACTCGGCTTCCCCCTCGACCAGATCGCGGCACTGCTCGACGATCCCGGCACCGACCCGCGGGCGCATCTGCGCCGCCAGCACCGGCTGCTGACCGAACGGATCGACAGGCTGCAGAAGATGGCCGCCGCGGTCGAGAACGCCATGGAGGCACGCAGCATGGGCATCAACCTCACCCCCGAGGAGAAGTTCGAGGTCTTCGGGGACTTCGACCCCGACGAGTACGCCGCCGAGGTGGAGGAGCGCTGGGGCGGCACCGAGGCCTACGAGGAGTCCCGGCGCCGCAGCGCCTCGTACACCAAGGAGGACTGGCAGCGGATCCGGCGCGAGGCGGACGAGCTGACCCGGCGGTTCCTGGCGCTGATGGACGCGGGCGAGGAGCCCGGCTCCGAGGCGGCGATGGACGCCGCCGAGGACCACCGGCAGTGGATCAGCCGCAACCACTACACCTGCTCCTACGAGATGCACACCTGCCTGGGCGAGATGTACGTGAACGACGAGCGCTTCACCCGCACCATCGACCAGGCGCGCGAGGGCCTCGCCGCCTACCAGCGCGAGGCGATCCTCGCCAACGCCGTGCGGCACGTGTAGGCCGCGGGGCCGCGGCCGACCGGTACCGGCCCCCCCGGTACCGGTCGGCTCACGATGGGTGCCCGGGGGCGGCGGGGAACCCGGGGCGGTCACCCGGCGTTGATAACTTTGGTGCGGCGGCCCGGAAGCCGACCGGCCCACTCACCCCCAGGAGCACTCACCCGTGACGACGCTCGCGCTCGGTCCCAGCTGGCTGGACCCGGACTTCCTGCTGGACAAGTTCGGTCTGATCGGCCTGCTCGTCATCGTCTTCGCGGAGTCGGGCCTGCTCATCGGCTTCTTCCTGCCCGGCGACTCGCTGCTCTTCACCACCGGCCTGCTGATCACCACCGACAAGCTGGACGTCAACCTCTGGCTGGCCTGCCTGCTGATCAGCCTCGCCGCGGTCCTCGGCGACCAGGCGGGCTACCTCTTCGGTAAGAAGGTCGGCCCCGCGCTCTTCAAGCGGCCGGACTCCCGGCTGTTCAAACAGGAGAACGTCGCCAAGGCCCACGAGTTCTTCGAGAAGCACGGCGCCAAGTCCCTGGTGCTGGCCCGCTTCGTGCCCATCGTGCGCACCTTCACGCCGATCATCGCGGGCGTCAGCGGCATGCGGTACCGCGCCTTCCTCACGTACAACATCCTCGGCGGAGTGCTCTGGGGCTCCGGGGTCACCCTGCTCGGGGCCTGGCTCGGCAAGCACGAGTTCGTCGAGAAGAACATCGAGCCCATCCTCATCCTGATCGTGCTGCTCTCGGTGATCCCGATCGTCATCGAGTACCTGCGCGGCCGCTCCAAGGCGAAGAAGGAGGGCGCCGCCGCGGGGGAGGGGACGGCCGCCGCCTCCGCCGAGACGCCGGGTGCGCCGGGTACGCCGCCGTCGGCGGGCCGCGGCCGGCACGCCAAGCGCTGAGCCGCCGCCCGCGCGGACCGCTCGCCTGACGCCCGCCCGGGCGGGCGTCAGAAGCCGCGGGTCCGCTTGGCCGCGCGGCGGCTCGCGGCGCCCGGGGTGCGGATGAACAGCCGGGAGATCTCCGAACCGAGGTTCACCCCGATCGCGATCGCCATGGAGAGCGCGGCCGCCTTGCTCAGCGAGAGCAGCCCCTCGTTCACATCGTTCTGGGCGACACCGAGCAGACCGAAGTACGTCGCCGAACCGGGCAGCAGCGGCCCGATCGCCGCGGTGACGAACGGCAGCGCGGAGGCGAAGCGGTAGCGCGAGAAGAGCTGGCCGAACAGGCCGACCAGGCCCGCCGCCACGGCGGTGGCGGCGACCATCGAGATCTTGCCCGCGACGTGCATCGCCCCGAAGACCACCCAGGCGATGCCGCCGTTCAGGGTCACCACCAGGACGGTGGAGCGCTCCTGCTGGAGCAGCACCGCGAAGGCCAGCGCGAGCGACATCGAGGCGAGGATCTGCCAGACCGGCCGGTCCACGGCCCGCAGTTGCGCGTCCGGATTCAGATCGGCGCCCACCCAGACCCCGAAGTAGAGCGCGGTCAGCACGCCGATCACGATCGCCACGAAGAAGTACAGGACCTCCAGGAGCCGCGCGGAGGCGGTGATGTAGTAGCCGGTCAGGCCGTCCTGCACGCCCGCGACCAGCGCCCGTCCCGGCAGCAGCGCGAAGAGCCCACCGGTGATCACCGCGGAGGCGCGTACGTCCGCGTCGAGCAGGGTCAGCGCGATGCCGACCGCGGCGGGCGGCATCGCGGCCACCGTGAACTGGTAGAACTCCGGCAGCCCGCGCCCCGCGCACAGCCAGGCCAGCCGGTCGCCGAGCATGGCGCCGAGGAAGGCCGCGACGAAGACCAGCACGTCACCGCCGACCAGGACCGAGGCGGAGCCCGCCAGCAGCCCGCTCGCCGCGGTCAGCACCCAGCCCGGGTAGGGGTGCCGGTTGCGGCGGATCTCCGCGAGCCGCCGGTAGGCCTCCTCCAGGGAGACCTCGATGTCCCCGTCGCTGAGATCGCGCACCAGATGGAAGACGGCGGCCAGCCGGGTGTAGTCGGTGGCCCGGCGCCGCACCGTGCGCGAGGAGGTCACCGGGTCGTCCACCAGCGAGGGCTGGTAGGAGATGGAGAGCAGCGTGAAGGTGACGTTCGGCTCGACCCGGTCGAGGCCGTAGGAGCGGCAGACCGCGAACATCGCGGCCTCCACGTCCTCGGCCCCCTCACCGCCCGCGAGCAGCAACTCCCCGATACGCAGCGTCAGGTCGAGCACGCGCGGGACGGCCGGACCGGTCCCCTCGTCGTGCTTCTGCAGCACCTCCACCACGGGCCGCTCGGCGACCGGCATCCGCAGTATGGTGCGCATCCGGTCCTGCCAGGGCTCCTCCTTCGTCACCCTGATGACCGGCATTCCACCCGGCGGAGTGAAGGCCGGCGGCGCGTCCCGGACGCTGTACGAGGGCGGCGGCCGGAAGGCGGAGCCCTCCTGCTCGGCCGCCGTCCGGGCGGCGAAGCCCCGCGGCAGCGCGAACTCCGAGGTGGTCTGGGAGTCCTCCTCGGGTGCCGCGTGACTGGACACCACACCGGTCGGCTGGGTGAAGGCGCTGTGCGCCTCGTCCGACTGCGGCTTGCGGTCTTCCGGCTCCGGCTCGCTCACCGACTTCCTGCTCCTGTTCTCGCTCGCGGTTGCTCGGTCCCGTACGCCGCGTGCCGCAACCGCCGCGCCGCGTACGACCAGTATGCGTACCCCGCTTCACCCCGCGCGCAGTCGTGACGGCGCTCACGGGTCCCGAAGCGGAATCCGGGGTGTGGGCTTTCGGCCCTGGGGGAAAGCGAAGGGCCGCGCTCTTCCGGAAGGAAGGCGCGGCCCGTTCGGCAAGCTGCTGGGGGTCAGTGACCCCCGCTTTCCTGGAAGCGCTTGTACGAACGGTCGATCTCCGTCTCCGCCTCGGTCCGGCCCACCCAGTCGGCGCCCTCGACGGACTTGCCGGGCTCCAGGTCCTTGTAGACCTCGAAGAAGTGCTGGATCTCCAGGCGGTCGAACTCGGAGACGTGGTGGATGTCGCGCAGATGCTCCACCCGCGGGTCCGAGGCGGGCACACACAGCAGCTTGTCGTCGCCGCCGGCCTCGTCCGTCATCCGGAACATGCCGATGGCCCGGCACTTGATGAGACAGCCCGGGAAGGTCGGCTCCTCTAGGATGACGAGCGCGTCCAGCGGGTCGCCGTCCTCGCCGAGGGTGTTCTCGACGAAGCCGTAGTCGGCCGGGTAGCTGGTCGAGGTGAAGAGGCGACGGTCCAGGCGGATCCGACCGGTCTCGTGGTCCACCTCGTACTTGTTGCGCGAACCCTTCGGGATCTCGATGACGACGTCGAACTCCACCGGTGGCTCCTCCATGATCAACACATACGTCTGGTGGTTAAGTGTCCCTCACGCAGGTGTGTGATCGCGAAAGGGGCTGGTCTTCGTGCCAGAGCTGAAGCCTCGGCTGCGGCCGTGGCCGTCGCTGAAGCAGCGGGCCGCGTCGCTGTCCGGCCGGGGACACCTTCCGTTCACGGCGGCTGCGGCCGTGGCCGGTCTCGTGCTCTCGGCCGTCCTGGTGGCGGCGGGCGGACCCTGGGACTCCACGGGTCAGCGTAAGGCCGAGAGCGCGCGTGCGGCCGCCGAGGAGGGCGCAGGTGGTGCAGATCACGGCCACCGGCCCGCCCCCGGAGGCCCGCACTCCGCGCCCAGCGCCCCGCCCGTCCTCGACTCCCTCGGCGCCTCGGCACACGCCGCCGACGCGCCCGCGGGCCGCCGGCTCGCCGAGGTCCTGAAGCCCCTGCTCTCCGATCGCGCCCTCGGCGAGCGGCGCGCGGTCTCGGTGACCGACGCGGGCAGCGGCCGCGAGCTGTACGGCAAGGACGCGGGCGCCGCCTTCACCCCCGCCTCCACCACCAAGATCGCCACCGGCACCGCGGTGCTCTCCGCGGCCGGGCCCGACCACCGCCTGCGCACCCGCACCGTCCTCGGCCCCGGCTCCCGGGTCACCCTCGTCGGCGGCGGCGACCCCACCCTGACCGCCCGGTCCGACGCCGAGGGCAACGCCTCGCTGCGCACCCTGGCCGCCGCCACCGCGAAGGAACTCCGGCGCCGCGGCGTCGGGAAGGCCGAACTCGCCTACGACGCCTCGCTGTTCCGCGGCGAACGGCTGCACCCCATCGGGCGCAACGAGAACCTCGCCCCCGTCACCGCCCTCATGGCCGACCAGGGGCGCCTGGACGACTCCACCGGCGGCACCGCCGAGCGCGCCGAGGACCCCGCCGCCGACGCCGCCCGCGCCTTCGCCGGGTTCCTGCGCGCCGAGGGCGTCAGGACCGAGGGCAGGCCCGCCGGGAAGCGCGCCCCGAAGAAGAGCGAAGCGCTCGCCTCGGTCTCCTCGCCGCCGCTGTCCGCCCTGGTCGAGCGGATGCTGACGCACAGCGACAACGACATCGCCGAGGCCCTCGCCCGCCAGGTCGCCGTCGCCGCCGGGCGCCCCGCCGACTTCGCGGGCGCGGGCAAGGCCGTCCGCGCGGAGCTGGCCGCCCTGCAACTCCCGCTCGAAGGCGCCCGCTTCGCCGACGGCAGCGGACTCGACCGCGCCGACCGGCTCTCCGCGAAGCTGCTCACCGCCCTGCTCACCCGGGCGGCCGACCCGGACCGGCCGGGACTGCGCCCCGTCCTGACCGGACTGCCGGTCGCCGCCTTCACCGGCACCCTCGCCCACCGCTACGACAAGGAGGGCCAGCGGCAGGGCACCGGCCTGGTCCGCGCCAAGACCGGCACCCTCACCGGGGTGAACACCCTCGCCGGCAGCGTCGTCGACCGCGAGGGGCGGCTGCTCGTCTTCGCCTTCATGACCTCCGGCTCCACCGCCCCCGGCGAGACCCAGGCCGCCATGGACCGGATGGCCTCGGCGCTCGCCGACTGCGGCTGCCGGTAGGCCGGGGCCGGGGGTGCCGCCCGCCCCCGGCCGGGAAGGACCGGGGGCGCCAACCACCTCCGGCCGGGCCCCCGACCACGTACGGTTGACGCATGACGAGCATCGGTGGTGCGTCCGGGATGGTCGACTGGAATCTCGCGGTGGCGACCGCGACCCGGCTGGTGCGGCCGGGGCCGGAGGTGAGCCGCGACGAGGCCAGGGCTGTCGTCGCCGAGCTGCGCCGCCACGCCAAGGCCTCCGAGGAACACGTGCGGGAGTACACCCGGATGGGCGGCGAGGACATCCGGGACACCCCGGTCCTGGTGGTCGACAGAGCGGGCTGGGTACGGGCGAACGTCGCCGGGTTCCGGCAGATCCTCTCCCCGCTCCTGGACAAGATGCAGGAACGCCGCGGTGCCGGCCCCGGCCAGGCCGTCCTCGGCACCGTCGGCGGCAAGGTCACCGGCGTCGAACTCGGCATGCTGCTGAGCTTCCTCGCCTCCCGCGTCCTCGGCCAGTACGAGACCTTCGCGCCCGCCTCCCGGCACCTGCCCGCCGGGGAGAACGGCGGACGGCTGCTGCTCGTGGCCCCGAACATCGTGCACGTGGAGCGCGAACTCGACGTCGCCCCGCACGACTTCCGGCTCTGGGTCTGCCTGCACGAGGAGACCCACCGCACCCAGTTCTCCGCCGTGCCCTGGCTCCGGGACCACCTGGAGGGCGAGATCCAGTCGTTTCTCAGCGAGACCGAGGTCGATCCGATGACCGTCCTCGAACGAGTCCGGGAGGCCGCCCAGTCGCTGTCCGGCGGCCGCCCCGAGGGCGAGGAGGGCGAGGGCCGCTCCCTGGTGGAGCTCGTGCAGACCCCCGCCCAGCGGGAGATCCTCGCCCGGGTCACCGCGGTGATGTCCCTGCTGGAGGGCCACGCCGACTATGTGATGGACGGTGTCGGGCCCGCCGTGGTGCCCTCCGTCGCCGAGATCCGCGAGAAGTTCCAGCAGCGCCGCGCCAAGGGCGCCTCCCGCCTCGACGCCGCGCTGCGCAAACTCCTCGGCCTCGACGCCAAGCTGCGCCAGTACCGCGACGGCGAGCGCTTCGTGCGCGCGGTCGTCAAGGAGGTCGGCATGGACGGCTTCAACCGGGTGTGGACCTCCCCCAACACGCTGCCCACCAAGGCGGAGATCGCCAAACCGGCGGACTGGGTCGCGAGGGTGCACCGTAAGGCAGAGTCCTGAGCGGGGCCCGCCGACGGCAGTAATGCGCCCGGGCAATCACCCGTCCGAGGGAGCGTGGGGGCCGCTCTGGCGTGCAATGCTCGGACAACCCCGGGGCTCTGTCACCATCTAGGCACTCTGCGTGACAAGAGCTTGCCGGCGGCGGCCGGGCGAACCGGCGCCCCGACGGCCCGGCGGCAGCCCGAGGCAAGCCCCGAACTTGACGAAGGGAACCGGACATGGGTCCCCACCCCGCGGTCGCAGCGATACGCCTGGCGGTCCGCCGCGTCCTGCACGACATCCTCACCGAACACGCCCCGCGCCAGACCGAGCAGAGCCCCCGCCGGTCCGCCGCGGCAAGCCCCCAGGCGCCCGGCGCGAGCACCCCGGCCGGACTGCCGGGACCGCCCGCCCCGCTGGTCCTGGTCGCCTGCTCCGGGGGCGCCGACTCCATGGCGCTCGCCTCCGCCCTCGCCTTCGAGGCCCCCAAGCTCGGCATCCGGGCCGGCGGCGTCACCATCGACCACGGCCTCCAGGACGGCTCCGCCCTGCGCGCCGCCGAGGTCGCCCTGCGGCTGCGCACCCTCGGCCTCGACCCCGTGGAAACCGTCGCCGTCGACGTCGGCGCCGCCACCCGCGCCGCCCACGGCACCGAACCCCGCGGCGGCACCCGCGCCACCGGCGGCCCCGAGGCCGCCGCCCGCGACGCCCGCTACGCCGCCCTCGACGCCGTCGGCGAACGGCACGGCGCCGCCGCCATCCTGCTCGGCCACACCCGCGACGACCAGGCCGAGACCGTCCTGCTCGGGCTCGCCCGCGGCTCCGGCATCCGCTCGCTTTCCGGCATGGCCGCGGTCTCCGGCGGCCCCGGCGCCCCCGGCCGCTACCGCCGCCCCTTCCTCGGGCTCGACCGGCAGACCGCCCGCAAGGCCTGCCTCGTCCAGTCGCTGCCGGTCTGGGACGACCCGCACAACGCCGACCCCGCCTACACCCGCTCCCGGCTGCGCCACGAGGGCCTGCCCGCCCTGGAGAAGGCGCTCGGCAAGGGAGTCGTCGAAGCCCTCGCCCGCACCGCCCGGCTCTCCCGCGACGACGCCGACGCCCTCGACGAATGGGCGGGCCGCGCCGAGGAGAGCGTCCGCGACGACGCCGGACTGCTGGAGTGCGCCAAACTCTCCGCGCTGCCCTGCGCGGTGCGCCGCCGGGTGCTGCGCCGCGCGGCCATCGAGGCGGGCGCGCCTGCCGGCTCCCTCTTCGCCCGGCACATCGAGGAGATCGACCGCCTCATCACCGGCTGGCGGGGCCAGGGCACCATCAACCTGCCGGGCAGAGTCAGCGCGCAGCGGCAGGGTGGCAGACTGGTCATCCGGCAGGGCTGACAACAGGCCATCGAGGACCGGGTGGCCTTCAGCCGCTGGACGAGGCGAAAGTGATGCGGGTGGACGCGAAAGACATGGGCACCGACCTCAAATCGGTACTCGTCACCAAGGAAGAGATCGACACCAAACTGGCCGAACTGGCGGCCGCCGTCGACGAGGAGTACGCGGGCAAGGACCTCCTCCTGGTCGGGGTCCTCAAGGGCGCCGTCATGGTGATGGCGGACCTGGCACGCGCCCTGTCGACCCCGGTGACCATGGACTGGATGGCGGTCTCCTCGTACGGCGCGGGCACCCAGTCCTCCGGGGTGGTGCGGATCCTCAAGGACCTCGACACCGACATCAAGGGCAGGCACGTCCTGATCGTCGAGGACATCATCGACTCCGGGCTCACGCTCTCCTGGCTGATCTCCAACCTGGGTTCGCGGGAGCCCGCCTCGCTCAAGGTGTGCACCCTGCTGCGCAAGCCGGACGCCGCCAAGGTCTCCATCGACGTCGAGTGGGTCGGCTTCGACATCCCGAACGAGTTCGTCGTCGGCTACGGCCTCGACTACGCGGAGAAGTACCGCAACCTCCCCTTCGTCGGCACCCTCGCCCCGCACGTCTACGGGGGCTGACCCCCGTCCGTACCACTGGGGGCCGCCGTGCCTCCGGGGCCGGTACGGGGGCGGGAACCCTCGCGGGGCGCCCGCCGTTGGAGCTTGCGAAGACGGCTCAGGTGTCCGTCCCCGCAGCAACGGGTGACAAAGCTGGGGTACCGTCCGAAGAACACTCTTTACCAAACTCACTATGGCAGGAGGGACGGGGCGGCACCGCTCCGTATGGATGGACGTGAAGCGATACTTCCGTGGGCCGGTCATGTGGATCGTGCTGGCCGTCCTCGCCGTGGTCGTGTTGATGACGGTCGTCGGTTCGTCCGGCGGCCACAAGACGGTGGACACCGGCCAGGTCGTCCAGGCAATCGACGACAACCAGGTGAAGTCGGCCAAGCTGACCACCGGTGACGAACACAACATCAAGGTAGAGCTCAAAAAGGGCCAGAAGGTCGAGGGCAGCTCCAAGATCCAGGCGAGCTACATCGGCGACCAGGGCGTCGAACTCGCCAAGGACCTGCAGGCCAAGTACGAGGACAAGCAGATCCCGGACGGGTACACCGTCTCGCCCTCGAAGCAGAACCCCTTCGTCGGGATCCTGCTCTCGCTGCTCCCCTTCGTCCTCATCGTCGTCGTCTTCCTGTTCCTGATGAACCAGATGCAGGGCGGCGGCTCCCGGGTGATGAACTTCGGGAAGTCCAAGGCGAAGCTCATCACCAAGGACACCCCGAAGACGACCTTCTCCGACGTGGCGGGCTCCGACGAGGCCGTCGAGGAGCTCCAGGAGATCAAGGAGTTCCTCCAGGAGCCGGCGAAGTTCCAGGCCGTCGGCGCCAAGATCCCCAAGGGCGTGCTCCTGTACGGCCCGCCCGGAACCGGCAAGACGCTCCTCGCGCGCGCCGTCGCGGGCGAGGCGGGCGTGCCGTTCTACTCGATCTCCGGCTCCGACTTCGTCGAGATGTTCGTCGGTGTCGGCGCCTCCCGGGTGCGCGACCTCTTCGAGCAGGCCAAGGCGAACGCCCCGGCCATCGTCTTCGTCGACGAGATCGACGCCGTCGGACGGCACCGCGGCGCGGGCCTCGGCGGCGGTCACGACGAGCGCGAGCAGACGCTCAACCAGCTCCTCGTGGAGATGGACGGCTTCGACGTGAAGGGCGGCGTCATCCTGATCGCCGCCACCAACCGGCCGGACATCCTCGACCCGGCGCTGCTGCGCCCGGGCCGCTTCGACCGGCAGATCGCGGTCGACCGCCCCGACATGCAGGGCCGCCTGGAGATCCTCAAGGTGCACCAGAAGGGCAAGCCCGTCGCCCAGGACGTCGACCTCTCGGCCGTCGCCCGCCGCACCCCCGGCTTCACCGGTGCCGACCTGAGCAACGTCCTCAACGAGGCCGCCCTGCTCACCGCGCGCAGCAACCAGAAGCTCATCGACAACCACATGCTCGACGAGGCGATCGACCGCGTGGTGGCCGGACCGCAGAAGCGGACCCGGATCATGTCGGACAAGGAGAAGAAGATCACCGCGTACCACGAGGGCGGTCACGCCCTGGTCGCGGCGGCCTCACCCAACTCCGACCCGGTGCACAAGATCACGATCCTCTCCCGGGGCCGTGCGCTCGGCTACACCATGGTCCTGCCCGACGAGGACAAGTACTCCACCACGCGCAACGAGATGCTCGACCAGCTCGCGTACATGCTGGGCGGCCGCGCCGCGGAGGAGCTCGTCTTCCACGACCCGACCACCGGCGCCGCCAACGACATCGAGAAGGCCACCGCCACGGCCCGCGCGATGGTCACGCAGTACGGCATGACCGAGCGGCTCGGCGCGATCAAGTTCGGCGGCGACAACACCGAGCCCTTCCTGGGCCGGGAGATGGCGCACCAGCGCGACTACTCGGAAGAGGTCGCCGCGCTCGTCGACGAAGAGGTCAAGAAGCTCATCGAGAACGCGCACAACGAGGCCTGGGAGATCCTGGTCGAGAACCGCGACGTCCTCGACAACCTGGTCCTCGCCCTCCTGGAGAAGGAGACGCTGGGCAAGGAGGAGATCGCCGAGGTCTTCGCCCCCATCGTCAAGCGGCCCGCCCGCCCGGCGTGGACCGGTTCCTCCCGCCGTACGCCCTCGACCCGTCCGCCGGTGCTCTCCCCCAAGGAGCTGTCCCTGACGAACGGCGCCAACGGCACCCCGGCGGTGACCGGTCCGGCGGGTGCCGCTCCCGCGGACACCCCGCCGGAGCTCACCAAGCCCGACGCCACCCCCGCCCCGGAGGACCGTCCGGAGGCCTGACCTCCCGGATCGTCCCGGTGCCGGATGGGCCCGGAATGGATGCCGCGGCCCCCAGGTTCTAGCCTGGGGGCCGCGGCATTTCGTTTATGTCCGCCTGTCACACCCGAGGAACGAGGCACAGATGACCGATCCGGTGACCCTGGACGGCGAGGGAAGCATCGGCACCTTCGACGAGAAGCGTGCTCAGAACGCCGTACGGGAACTGCTCATTGCGGTCGGCGAGGACCCGGACCGCGAGGGCCTGCGGGAGACCCCGGCACGGGTGGCCCGGGCCTACCGCGAGATCTTCGCCGGGCTGTGGCAGGAGCCCGAGGACGTCCTGACGACGACCTTCGACCTGGGGCACGACGAGATGGTCCTGGTGAAGGACATCGAGGTGATGTCCTCCTGCGAGCATCATCTGGTCCCCTTCGTCGGGGTCGCCCACGTCGGCTACATCCCGTCCTCGGACGGCAAGATCACCGGACTGTCCAAGCTGGCCCGCCTGGTGGACGTGTACGCCCGCCGCCCGCAGGTCCAGGAGCGCCTGACCACGCAGATCGCCGACTCGCTGATGCACATACTGGAGCCGCGCGGGGTGATCGTGGTGGTGGAGTGCGAGCACATGTGCATGACCATGCGCGGGGTGCGCAAGCCGGGCGCGAAGACCCTCACCTCGGCGGTCCGGGGCCAGTTGCGCCACCCGGCGACCCGGGCCGAGGCGATGAGCCTGATCATGGCGCGCTGAACCGGTTCTGCCGGGGTGCTCGCCGGACTGCCGCCGTGCTGCGCGCCGGATTGCCGCCGGGTGCTCGCCGGGCTGACCGCCGGGTCCTGCCTGCCGGGGTGCCCCCGGGTCCTGCCGGGGGGCGCCCGGGCCGACCTCCGGTCCCTGCCGGCTGCTGTACCGGGGGTGTTCGGCTCAGCCCTCCGACTCGCCCCAGGCCGTCGACCCCTCCGCCGCGCCGTTGCCCGCGTACTTGGCCGTGAAACCGCGCGACAGGGGCCTGCCGCCCGGGAGCCGGGTGCGCGGGGTGCAGGCGGCCTCGCCGTTGACGGTGGTGCGGGCGGCGCACAGGGGGGTGCCCTCGGGGGTGGTGAAGGTGATCCGCGCGTCGGCGATCCCGGTGCCCTCGGCCTCGACCGTCAGGTGGGCGCGCAGCGGCCCCGCGGTGAGCGAGCGCACCGGCTCCGTCTCCAGATCGGTGGCGTAGCGGGCCCGGGCCGGGAGCGCGCAGGCGGCGAGCAGCCCGCTCCAGTGCCGACCGGCCGGGCAGGGCTTGCGGTACGGGGTCTTCCCGGAGCAGCGGTAGAACCAGCCCGGGGCCGCGCCGTCCGGCCGGATGTCCGCCCCGGTCGCGGGACCGCCGAGGCAGGGGCCCGGGAGCTTGCCGCTGTCCCCGGCGGCGGGCGCGCCGGGGGCGGCCGCGGCGGAGAGGGGGGCGGCCACGGCGCGGGCGGCCGAGAAGGAGGCGGCAGCGACCGCGGGGGAGGCGGGAGCGACCGCGGGGGAGTGGCGGGCGAGGGCGTCCGCCGGGGAGGCGAGGGTGGCGGTGCTCGCGCAGAGGAGCGCGGCGCCGAGTGCCGTGGCGGTGGTGCGCAGGGTCATGGGCCCTAAGTTACGCACCGGCTACGCAAGGTGAGAGATGGGCGGACGGGGCGCCCGGTGGCTCAGGTCGCGCGGGTGGCGCCCGTGCCGTTCTCGTCGTTCTCGTCCTCGGGGAGCCGGCAGACGCGCTCCAGGAAGAAGGCGGCCGCTATCACCGCGATGCCGGTGAGGACCGAGGCCCCGGCGTAGAAGGCCTGGTCGCGGCGGTCGGGGAGGTCGAGGAATTCGAGGAGGTAGGCGCCGGTGCCGCCGTACATGCCGGCGACCAGGGCGGCCACCAGGGCGCTGGCGTGCCCGAAGACGACCGCGCGGGCGGCCATCATCGGGTCGACGCCCTTGGCGCCGGGGCGGCGTTCGCGCTGGGCCCTGAGGCGGGTGCGCAGGGACAGGGCGGTGGCGAGCAGGACGACCGCGATCACCGCGAGCACGATGGGGGCGGCGAGCGGCACCTTCGGCAGGGTGCCCTTGGAGTCCCAGAGCCGGGCGCCCGCCCAGCACACGAGCCCGGCCGCGAGGAAGACCCCGGCCAGTGTCCTGATGCGCAGCTGTTCCACTTCGTCCCTTCGCCGGTCGGGCCGCCGCCTCGCGGCCCGTCCCCACGACCCTAACGACTATTCCGGCAGCCTGAGTTCCAGGTCCGGCCGCGGCACCACGCCGGTGCGGCCGACGGACTCGGCGAGCGCGGCCACCTCGCCGCGGCCGGGCAGCTGGGCCGCGGGCTCGACGTCCAGCCAGGGCACCAGGACGAAGGCGCGTTCGTGGGCGCGCGGGTGGGGCAGGGTCAGCGCCGGGTCCTCGGAGCGGACCTCGCCGTAGGTGACGATGTCGACGTCGATGGTGCGGGCCGCCCAGCGCTCGTGCCGCACCCGGTCGAAGGCCTCCTCGACGGCCTGGGCGCGCTCCAGGAGGGAGTCGGGCGGCAGCGTGGTGCGCAGCACGACGACGGCGTTGAAGTAGGCGGGCTGGCTGTCCGGGTCGACGCCCCAGGGCTCGGTCTCGTAGACCCCGGAGACCGCCTTGACGCGTACGCCCGGGGTGTCCTCCAGGGCGTCGACGGCGCCCTGGAGGGTCTCCAGGCGGTTGCCGAGGTTGCTGCCGAGGGAGAGCACGGCGAGGTGGGGGTTGCTGAGGGTGGTGTCGGCGGCGTCGACCTGTTCCACCACGGCGGCGGGCACCGGCTGGACGGTCGGATCGGTGGGATCCTCGCTCGGGAAGGCAGTCATACTCGGCTCCGGGTGATGGTGACGGTCACGTCGTCGAAGGGGACGGTGATCGGGGCCTGCGGTTTGTGCACGCACACCTCGACCTCCTCGACGCCCTCATGGCGCAGGCAGGCCTCCGCGATCCGCGCGGCCAGGGTCTCGATCAGGTCCACCGGCTCGCCCTGCACGACGGCCACGACCTCCTCCGCCACGATCCCGTAGTGCACGGTCCTGGTGAGGTCGTCGGTGGCGGCGGCGGGCCGGGTGTCCAGGCCGAGGACGAGGTCGACGACGAAGGTCTGGCCCTCCTCGCGTTCCTGGGGGAAGACTCCGTGGTGTCCGCGGGCCCTCAGGCCCCGCAGCGCGACACGGTCCACGCGGATCACTCCTGCAGTGCTCGGGCTCGTGACGAGCGGCTTGCTCCGGGCTCGTACGAGCGGTGTGCCTCGGGCGCCCGCGGGCGGCCTCGGCGGTTTCGGCGGGCGCGGTCCGCGGGACGGCCGGGCCCCGGCGGTGCGCCCTCTGGTTCGGTGTGCGGTGGGTCTGTTGTCACGGCGGCGCGGGCCGCGGCCGGTGGTGCGGGTGCCCGGGTGGCCCCCGGGTACCGCTCCCGCGCGGTCGCGGTGGTGTGCGGCCCCCGCCCGGTGGCTCGTACCCCGCCGGGCGGCTCCTGCCCCTTCGGCGGCGGCTTCGGCCTGATCGAATCTACCCGCGAGGGGTGACGGTCCCCGCGGACGGGGGCCCGCCGGGGGCCGCGGGGCCGGGCGTGGCCCCGGTCGGGGCGCTGGGGAGCCGGGCCGCCGTACCGGGGGTCCACCCGCTCACAGGGGCGACTCGTCCCCTTCGGGCTCATCGGATTCGGCCAGTACCGGGGAGGCGTGGTGCGACCACAGTTTCCATCCCTCGGCGGTGCGGCGGAAGACGTTGGTGGCGACGACCAGCTGGCCGAGCAGCGGGCCGGGGTCCTCGCCCTCGGCGGGGGCGGGCCCGCCGCTGAGGATGTTCTCGGTGCAGGTGACCAGGGCGGTGTCGGCGAGCACCGAGACCTGCACATCGGTGAGGAAGAACTGGATGTACTCGGTGTTCGCCATGATCAGCGCGTACGAGCGGAGCACCTCCCCGCGGCCGGTGAGCAGCGGCCAGCCGGGGTGCACGCAGGAGACCTCGGCGGGGCTCGCGCCGTCCGGCTTCGCGCCCTCGGCGCCGGGGGTCGCGGCGATGTCGGCGGGGTCCAGCCACAGGCCCGTGAGGGTCTCGAAGTCGCCGCGCTCCATGGCCTCGTAGAAGGCGGTGTTCGCGAGCTGGACGTCCTCGGTGTCGGTCGTCGAGGTCACAGGGTCTCTCCGGGGGTGCCGGTGGGGCCGGATGCCGGGCGGGCGGCGGTGCGGGCCGTCCTGTCGCCGGTTGTGCCGGTTGCGCCGGGAGCGGCGGTACGGGCCTGCTGCACGGCGTGGGCCACCCGGACCGCGTCGGCGGTGGCCCGCACCTCGTGGACCCGGACCGCCCAGGCGCCCCGGTCGGCGGCGAGGGCGGAGACGGCGGCGGTGGCGGCGTCGCGTTCGCGGGCCGGCGGCGGGGAGCCGCCGGGGGAGGCGAGGACGCGGCCGAGGAAGCGCTTGCGGGAGGCGGCGACGAGCAGCGGGTGGCCGAGCGCGCGCAGCCGGTCGAGGTGGGCGAGGAGGACGAGGTCGTGCTCGGCCTCCTTGGAGAAGCCGAGTCCGGGGTCGATGACGAGGCGGTCGGGGGCGATGCCGCCCGCGACGACGGCGTCCACCCGGGCCCGCAGTTCGCCGAGGACCTCGCCGACCACGTCCGTGTAGGAGCCGCGGACGGTGACGCCCTCCAGGAAGCCGCGCCAGTGCATGACGACGAAGGGGGCACCGGCGGCGGCGACCACCGGGACCATCGCCTCGTCGGCGAGGCCGCCGCTGACATCGTTGACGAGGACGGCCCCGGCGGCGAGGGCCTTCTCGGCGACCGAGGCGCGCATGGTGTCCACCGAGACGGTGACGCCCTCGGCGGCCAGGCCCCGCACCACGGGCAGGACGCGGCGCAGCTCCTCGTCCTCGTCGACGCGGGCGGCGCCGGGGCGGGTGGACTCGCCGCCCACGTCGACCAGGTCGGCGCCCTGGGCCACCAGGTCCAGGCCGCCCTTGACCGCGGTGGACGGGTCGAAGTAGCGGCCGCCGTCGGAGAAGGAGTCGGGCGTCACGTTGACCACGCCCATCACGGCACAGCGGTCCCACCGGGGCAGCCCTGCCACCCGGCCGCGGTCCTGGGGCTCACGCAACGCACTCATGCCCTCAGCGTAGGCCCCGGCGCGCGGTGGCCGCCCGGGCGCCGGGGTGTGCGCGCACGCGCCGGGGCGGCCGGAGCGCGGGCGGCTGTGTGCCGGGTACGGGCGCCGGTCCGGATCGGGGGCCGCCTCAGAGGCTGCCCACCACCGCGTCCACGGATTCGAGCTGCACCTCGGCGCGGGCGATGGCCTGGGCGTCGGCGGCCGTGGAGCGCCGCAGGGCCTCGTGCAGCTTCGCCGGGGTGAGGACGCCGAGGAAGCGGTGCTCGTCCTTGTCCAGGACGGCGATCCAGCCCGCGTCGTGCTGGAGCATGGTGGCGAAGGCCTGCTTCAGGGAGGCGCCGAGCGGCAGCCAGGCCTCCATCCGGCGGGCGTGCTCGCGTACCGAACCGGTGCGCTCGGCGGCGTGGGCGCCGGAGATCCAGCCGTGCAGCTCGTCCGCGGAGTCCAGGACGACCGCCCAGGGGGCGTCGAGGGCGCGCGGCAGGGTGTCGTCGAGGTGGACGACCGGCGGCTGTTCGAGGTCGCTCTCCTCGATGGGGGTGACCGACAGGCGCTTGAGGCCGCGGTCGGCGCCCACGAAGTCGGCGACGTAGTCGGTCGCGGGCGCCCCGAGGACGGCGGAGGGGGTGTCGAACTGCTCGATGCGGCCCTGCCCGTACACCGCGATGCGGTCGCCGAGGCGGACCGCCTCCTCGATGTCGTGGGTGACGAAGAGCACCGTCTTGCGCACCTCCTGCTGCAGGCGCAGGAACTCCGACTGCAGGCGTTCGCGGACCACCGGGTCGACCGCGCCGAAGGGCTCGTCCATGAGCAGCACCGGTGGGTCGGCGGCGAGCGCGCGGGCGACGCCGACGCGCTGGCGCTGGCCGCCGGAGAGCTGCTCCGGGTAGCGCTCGCCGTAGACCTTCGGGTCGAGGCCGACCAGGTCGAGGAGTTCGGCGGCGCGGGCGCGGGCCTTGGCGCGGCCGGTGCCGAGCAGATGCGGCACGGTCGCGGTGTTGTCCAGGACGGTCTTGTGCGGGAAGAGGCCGACCTGCTGGATCACATAGCCGATACGGCGCCGCAGTTGGACGGGATCCACGGTCGATATGTCCTCGTTGTCGAGGAATATCCGGCCACTTGACGGCTCGATGAGCCGGTTGACCATCTTCATGGTGGTCGTCTTGCCGCAGCCGGAGGGCCCGACGAGCGTCACAAGCTCGCCGTCCGCGACCTCGAAGGACAGCTCGTCGACGGCCGTGGTGCCGTCCGCGTACCGCTTGGTGACGTTCTCGAACCGAATCATGGGTCCCCATTGTGGTGGGCGGATTGTGAAGGACATGTTGCGCGGGTACGACGGCCCTCGGTGATTGTCGGTGCCCGGGGTTAGGGTCGCCAGCGATCGACTGTCTCAGGTCGACGCACATATGTTCAGGGGATTCGGGGGAGGTGGGGCGAGTGAGCAAGCAGAACTGCCTGGTGGCGAACGACTGGATCTGCGGGGAGTACCTGCGCTCGCGGTCACAGGACCTCACGGACGCGACCGTGCAGCACATCGGCATCACGGCGGCCTCGGTCGCGATAGGCGTCCTGGTGGCCTTCCCGCTGGCGCTGCTCGCCCGCCGGAAGGCCTTCGCCGGACCGGTGCTCGGGCTGACCACCGTGCTCTACACGGTGCCCTCGCTCGCGATGTTCTCGCTGCTGCTGCCCCTCTTCGGGCTCTCGGCCTCGCTCGTGGTCACCGGCCTGGTGATGTACTCGCTCACCATCCTGGTGCGCAACATCCTCGCCGGGCTGCAGGCCGTCCCCGAGGAGGCCAAGGAGGCCGCCCGCGGACTCGGCTACGGACCGGCGAGGCTCCTGTGGGAGGTCGAACTCCCGCTCGCCCTCCCGGCCCTGCTCGCCGGGGTGCGCATCGCCACCGTCTCCACGGTCGCCCTCACCACGGTCGGCGCCATCGTCGACTACGGCGGCCTCGGCAGCCTGATACTCGACGGGCTCGACACCACCTTCAAGGCACAGGTGCTCACCGCCTCCGTGCTCTGCGTGCTGCTCGCGCTCGCCGCCGACCTGCTGCTGCTCGGAGTGCAGTGGCTGCTCACCCCCTGGACCAGGGCGACCAGGGCGACCAGGGCGAGCAGCGGCCCGCGTATACGGAGGCGGCCGGGAGCGGGCGGCGGCGGCCCGCTCGCGAAGGCGGAGGACACGGCAGCGGCAAGCGCCGGCGGCGCGAGCGTGGCGAAGGCGGCTGATCCCGTATGAACGCGATATCCGGGGCCTGGGACTGGCTCACCACCGGCGCCAACTGGCAGGGCGAGAAAGGCGTCTGGCACCGCCTCACCGAGCACCTGTACTTCAGCGGCGTCTGCCTCGCCGTGGCCTGCCTGATCGCGCTGCCGCTCGCGCTCTGGCTCGGCCACCTCGGCAAGGGCGGCGCGCTCGCGGTCAACATCTCTAACATCGGCCGCGCGGTGCCGACCCTCGCGGTCCTGGTGCTGCTGACGCTCACCCCGCTCGGCGAGCACGGGGACCTGCCGACGCTGATCGCGCTGGTGCTCTTCGCGGTGCCGCCGATGCTGACCAACGCCTACCTCGGCATGCGCGAGGTGGACCGCTCGGTGGTCGAGGCGGCGCGCGGCATGGGCATGAGCGGCGGCCAGGTCTTCCGGCGGGTCGAACTCCCGCTCGCCTACGGCCTGGTGATGACCGGCATCCGCTCCGCCGCCGTCCAGGTCGTCGCCACCGCCACCCTCGCCGCGATGGCGGGGGAGGGCGGCCTCGGCCGGATCATCACGGCCGGGTTCAACCTCCAGAACACCCCGCAGGTCGTCGCGGGCGCCTTCCTGGTCGCCCTGCTCGCCCTGCTCGTGGAGGCGGCGCTCGTCCTCGCGGGCAAGGCCTTCGACCCGATGCGCGGCCGCTCGGGAACGGCCCGGTGAGCCTTCTCCCGTACGGCCCGCGCGCCCCGTACCACCGGCGCCCTTCACCGATCTCACCGATCTCCGCGACCGGCGCGCGAGGACCCGCGGTACCGCGGGAGCAGTAGCAGTGACTTCCCGAGCAGTAGCGACTTCCTGGAAATTCCGAATGGGGACGGCGATGAACAGCAGGGCGATGAACAGCAGAAGGAAACGGGCCGCGGTGGCCGCCCTCGCGGCGGCGGCGCTCGCGGGCTCGCTGGCGGCCTGCGGCGGCGACAGCCTGGAGGACGACGGCAAGGGCGACTCCGGCGGCGGCACGAAGGGCTCGCTCGTGGTGGGCGCGGCTCGCTTCACCGAGGCCAAGGTCCTCGCCGAGCTCTATGTGCAGGTGCTCAAGGAGGCCGGTTACGACGCCTCCACCAAGACCGTGCAGAACCGCGAGGTGTACGAACCGGAGCTGGAGAAGGGCACCATCGACGTCGTACCGGAATACGCGGCCACCCTCACCGAATTCTTCAACCTGAAGAAGAACGGCCCCAAGGCGAAAGCCGCCGCCTCCAGCGATCTCGACGCGACGCTGACCGCGCTCAAGGGCTTTGCCGAGCCGCAGGGCCTCAAGGTGCTGCCCGCCGGAGAGGCCGTCGACCAGAACGCCTTCGCGGTCAGCGCCGATTTCGCCGCGAAGCACAAGCTCAAGACCCTTTCGGATCTCGGCAGGTCGGGCGAGGAAGTCAAGATCGCCGCCGGTGACGAATGCGAGTCCCGGCCCTTCTGCGCACCGGGTCTGAAGAAGACGTACGGAATCAAGGTCACCGGAATCGACCCCAAGGGCGTGGGCACCACCCAGTCCAAGCAGGCGGTCAAGAACGGCACCGACCAGCTGGCGCTCACCACGACCACCGACGCCACCCTGAAGACCTTCGGCCTCGTCCTCCTGGAGGACGACAAGAAGCTCCAGAACGCGGACAACATCCTGCCGGTCGTCAACGCGAAGGACGCGGGCGGCAAGGAGGTCGCCGCGGCACTCGGCAAGCTCACCGAGACCCTCACCACCGAGGACCTCATCGAGCTGAACCGCAAGGTCGACGCCGAGCGGCAGAAGGAGGCCGACGTGGCCAAGGAGTACCTGGAGTCCAAGGGGCTGCTCAAGAAGTGAGCAAAAGGTGAGCGGGAAGTGAGGGAATGAGCGGGGGCGGGGAGGCCGCGGGCCGCCGGGCCGCTATTCACGGCGGGCGGAAAGCAGAATCACGGCCGCCGGGTACCGGTTTTTTGCCGGCCCGGCCACCACGATTCCCGTACGCGCGGTAAGTTTCTGGCCATGCCACGTGGACGCCACCGCCATTCCCCACCCCTGCACAGGCTCCTCCCCCCGTCGGCCATCGCCGGGGTCTCCGTCGCCTGCGCCGCCGGGGCCTGGCTCTTCACGGAGCCGACGCTGCTCCGTGGCCTGGTCGCGGCCGCCGCGGTGCCCACTCTCGTCGGCGCGGTCGTCATGCGCCGCTGGGACCGGGTCGCCGGCCGCCGTGTCGCCGAACTGGAACGCGCCCGCAAGGGCGACGAATGGCGCTACGAGGAACGCACCGCCGAGCTGGAGTCGGACCTCGAGGAGTCCCGCGAGGTCCGCACCCGCATCGAGCAGAAGCTGCGCGCCAAGCGCACCGAACTCGCCGCCCTGCGCAACGAGCACGCCGCCCTGCTGCGCCGCTACGCCACCGCCGAGACCGAGCGCGCCAGCGCCCTGGAGGGCCGCCGCAGGCTCGCGATCGAGGCGAGCGTGCCCGCGAGGGCGCTGACCGCGGCCCCGGTCGTCACCCCGCCCACCGGTTCCACCCTCTTCCGGGAGGCCAACGCCGCCCTGGACCGGCTGGCCCGCGGCGGCCGCCCGGGAGCGGCCCGCGGCGAGCGCACCGGCGGCGCGCTGCACGGCACCGTGAACCGGCCCGGCGCCAAAGGCGACGGCTTCTCCGCCTTCGGCAACGCACCGCTGACACCCGCGCCCGCGCCGCGGATCCCCGGCCAGGGCGCCGGGCCGAAGGAGGGCGAGGCACGGGGGAATGCCGGGGCGGCCGGCGAGCACACCCGTACGGCCGCCGCTCCGCGTCACTTCACGGTGCCGGCCGCGGCGGCGGTGCCCGCCTCCGCCCGCCGCGCCGTCCCCCAGGGCGGGTTCGACTTCTTCGGCACCAAGCACGCGGCGCCCTCCTCCGCGGCCCTGGAGGCCGCCCAGAACAGCGACCTCGCGGACGTCGTCGGCGAGGAGGCCCTCGCGGTCCACAAGGCCGAGTCGGAGTCCCGCTACCGCCCGGCCGGTCTGCGCGAGCAGGCGGTGGGCCAGGTCATCGACCTGACGGCGCACGACGACACCGAGCCGATCGACATGACGGAACTGCGCAGCGCGGTGTCCTAGGCCCGCGGCCGAGCGCGGTGTCGTAGCCCCGCGGCCGGGCGCGGTCCCGCAGGTCCGGGCTCAGCGGGCTTCCGCGGCGGTGACGGGTTCCCCGGTTCCGCGGCCGGTCATCCAGCGGTCCGGTCCCGCGTCGCGGCGGCCGGTCCGTGAACGGTCGGCCTGGTCCCGGAGCAGGGCGGCGGCCTGCGCGTCCTCCCGGAGCCGGGCGGTGACCGTCTTGTTCGCGCCGGTGTCGACGGAGAGGTCCGCGAGGCCCAGGGCCCGCTTCCAGGGGCCCTGGTTCAGCCGGACGCTCTGCACCTTGGCGTGCGGGACCAGGTGGACGGTGCGTTCGAAGAGCCCCTGCCGGGTGGCGAACACCGCCTCGGTGACGGCCAGTCCGTGGCCCCGCCACCACAGCGGGGTGTTCCAGCGCGCGCGGCGCGGCGGGCGGGCGAAGCCGGCGGGCACGGTGACCCCCGGCAGCACCCGCGCCACCACGGCCTCGGCGAGCGGCCGGGGGGCCACCGGCACCAGTACCGAGTTGCTGGACCCGGCGACGTTCAGCTCGACCCGCACCCAGCCGCGCCGCCGCCACAGCAGCGGTTCGATCAGGCGCACCGTCTGCACCCGGCCCGGCGGGACGGTCTCGTGCGCGCGGTCCAGGAGGCCGTGGTCGATGCGCAGGCCGTCGGGGGAGGAGGCCAGCGTCCAGTCGTACTCGGCGGCGAAGCGCCCGGCGCTGCGCGCGCCCGCGGCACCCAGCAGCGGCACCCCGGTGGCGAGCACCGTCCAGGGGCTGTGGGTGGCGAACCACAGCGCGGCCGGCAGGAGCAGCGCGCCGAACAGCGCGAGCCAGGTCCCGCCGCTCAGGACGAGCGAGAGGGCAAGCGAGCGCGGCGGTACCCGCAGCAGGTGCTCGGCCGGTGCCTCGCCGACCTCGTGCGCCGTCTCGGGCGCCAACCCCGCGGCCCGGGCGAGGAGTTCGGCCCGCAGGGCACGGGCGTCCGGTTCGGAGAGATAGGCCAGCTCGTCCTTCTTCTCCGCGCCGACCACGTCGAGCCGGAGCTTGGCCACCCCGAAGACCCGGGCCAGCAGCGGCTGGGTCACGTCCACCGCCTGCAAGCGGTCCAGGCGGATATGGGCGGTGCGCCGGAACAGCAGTCCGGTACGGATCCGCAGCTCGGTGCCGGTCACCGCGAAGTGGGTGTACCACCAGCTCAGAAAGCCGTAGAGGGCGGCGGCCGCGATCAGCGCGCCGAGCCCGAGCAGCAGGGCGAGCAGCGACAGATCCGTCAGCCGCTCGAAGGCGTGGTCCGGATCGTGCACGGCCCAGCCCACGACCACCGCGAACGGCGCCCAGGCCCGCCGCAGGGGGGTGAAGGGGTGGAGGCGGCGTTCGTGGGTGGAGGGGGACGGGCCGTCGTGGGGTCCGGGGTCCTGGGATCGGCCGTCCCGGGATCGGCTGTCCTGGGATCCGTGGTCCTGGGATCGGCCGTCCCGGGATTGGCCGTCCTGGGATTCGTGGTCCTGAGATCGGCGGTCCTGGGACCGGCCGTCCTCGGATCCGGGGTCCGGGTACCCGCGATCCACCGCCCCCGCGCCGCCCTTCGCCGCGCCGCCCTTCTCCGCGCCGTTCACAGCCCCGCCGATCGGGCCTCGCCCAGTTCGGTCAGGCGGTCGCGCAGGCGCTCCGCCTCGGCCGGGTCGAGGCCGGGGACCCGCGCGTCGGTGGCCGCGGCGGCGGTGTGCAGCTGGACCCCCGCGAGGCCGAAGCGGCGCTCCAGCGGGCCCGAGGTGACCTCGACCAACTGCATCCGCCCGTACGGCACCACGGTCTCCTGGTGGAAGAGGACGCCCCGGCTGATGAGCAGGTCGTCGGAGCGTTCCGCGTAGCGCCAGGAGCGCCAGTTGCGGTGCAGCATGCGCCACCCCCACAGCAGCCCGGCCAGCGGCAGCAGGGCGGCGAGCGCCCAGAGCGGGCCCGCGAAGACGCCCGGCAGCACCCCCGCGGCGAGCGTCACGGGCACCAGCCAGAGCAGGAGCAGCAGCCTGCGCATCCGCAGCAGCCCCTCCGGAAGCCCGACCCACACCGGCAGCCCGGCCGCCGGCCCGGCATCCGCCGTACCCGCGGGAACCGCCGTACCGGCCGGCTCCGTGACCGCCGCGCCACCGGCCGTACCCGCCGGCTCCGCCCCGGCACCCGGCGTACCCGCCGACCCCGCGACCGCCCCGGCCTCCGCCGCCCCGCCCCGCGTACCCGGCAGCCCGGACTCCGCCCCCGGCGTGCCGTGCTCCGCGTCCCGCGCGCTCCCCGTCTCCATGCCGCAAGGGTACGTAGGGGAGACTGTGCGCATGAGTCCCACGACGGAGACCACGATCGGCGTCGGCGGTGCGGCCGAGAGCACGGACATGGTGCTCAACATCGGGCCCCAGCATCCGTCCACGCACGGAGTGCTGCGCCTGAAGCTCGTGCTCGACGGCGAGCGGATCGAGAAGGCGGAGCCGGTCAT
This sequence comes from Streptomyces physcomitrii, assembly GCF_012273655.1. Taxonomy (GTDB): domain Bacteria; phylum Actinomycetota; class Actinomycetes; order Streptomycetales; family Streptomycetaceae; genus Streptomyces; species Streptomyces physcomitrii. The sequence goes on from NZ_JAAWWP010000020.1 coordinate 52,802, forward strand.
CGGCTATATGCACCGCGGCGCGGAGAAGCTCTTCGAGGCCCGGGACTACCGCCAGATCATCATGCTGGCCAACCGCCACGACTGGCTCTCGGCCTTCTCCAACGAACTCGGCGTGGTCCTCGCCGTCGAGCGCATGCTCGGCATGGAGGTCCCCACCCGCGCGGTCTGGCTGCGCACCCTGCTCGCCGAGCTGAACCGGGTCCTCAACCACCTGATGTTCCTCGGCTCGTACCCGCTGGAACTCGGCGGCATCACCCCCGTCTTCCACGCCTTCCACGAGCGCGAGGAACTCCAGGCTGTGATGGAGGAGGTCTCCGGCGGCCGGATGCACTACATGTTCAACCGCGTCGGCGGACTCAAGGAGGACCTCCCCGCGGGCTGGCTCGGCCGCGCCCGGCAGGCCGTCGCCGACGTCACCTCCCGGATGGACGTCTACGACGACCTGGTGCTCGGCAACGAGATCTTCCGCGGCCGCACCCGCGACGTCGGCGTCCTGTCCCCCGAGGCGGTCCACGCCTACGGGGTCAGCGGACCCATCGGCCGCGCCTCCGGCGTCGACTTCGACCTGCGCCGCGACGAGCCCTACCTCGCCTACGGGGAACTCCAGGACACCCTGCGCGTCATCACCCGCGAGGACGGCGACTGCCTGGCCCGCTTCGAATGCCTCCTGGACCAGACCCACAATTCCCTGGAACTCGCCGGCGCCTGCCTCGACCGGCTCGCCGAACTGCCGCCGGGCCCGGTCAACCAGCGCCTGCCCAAGGTGCTCAAGGCCCCCGAGGGCCACACCTACGCCTGGACCGAGAACCCGCTCGGCATCAACGGCTACTACCTGGTGTCCAAGGGCGAGAAGACCCCGTACCGGCTCAAGCTGCGCTCGGCCTCCTTCAACAACATCCAGGCGCTGACCGAACTGCTGCCCGGCACCCTGGTCGCCGACATGGTCGCCATCCTCGGCTCGCTCTTCTTCGTCGTGGGCGACATCGACAAGTGAGCCGGGGCGGTTCCGGGCGGCGTCTCCTCAGTTCAGTCCGGTGCGCCTGAGGCCTCGCGCGGCTCCATGTCCCCGAGGTCCCCGAGATCCCCGAGCACCCCGCGGCCGTCGATGCCGACCGGCTGCGCCAGCCAGCTGAAACCGCCGAGCCCGCCCGGGGCGGTCAGTTCCGCGGCGGCCCCGGCGTGGCTCAGGGCGCGCAGATACGCCGCGGGGTCGGAGGAGGCCAGGCTCAGCGGGGGGCGGGTGCCGCTGAGGCCGAGGGCGTGCAGGGCGGTGCGCTGGGTCAGCAGCAGGGCGCCGGGCAGGGCGCAGGCGTCCACGGCCACATGCGCCGTCAGATCGCAGGAGCCGTCCGGCACCGGGGAGCAGTCCCGCCCGGCGCGGAAACCGGTCAGGGTGCCGAAGGGCGGACGTGCCGCACGTGTGTGCGCGTAGTCGACGGCCACCGCCAGGCCCCGCTCGACGCCGGCCACCGCCTTTGCCCAGGCCGCGTCGCGGGTCAGCCCGATCTCGGCACGGGCCCCCGGGGTACGCAGCGGCCACCAGCGCCGCAGCCACTCGGCCTCCGGCCCGCCCACCGGGGCGCCGAGCGACTCGGTGCCGTCCGCGTCCACCAGGACCAGGCGCGGGCGGCCCTCGAAGTCGGCCTCCGCGATGTCGAGCGGGACGTTGTCCAGCCACTCGTTGGCGAACAGCAGCCCCCGTACGCCCCGGGGCGGCTCCGCGACCCAGCGCACCGCCGGGTCCGGACCGGCGGGCGGGTCCGCGAGCTCCACGGCGTAGGCGAGGGTGCGGGCGGCCACCTCGGCGGGCAGCGCGGACAGCACCCCGGCGACCAGCTCCCCGCGGCCCGCCGCCATGTCCACGAAGGCCAGCTCCCCGGGGTGCCCGAGCGCCTCGTCGACCCGGCACAGCAGCCGCGCCACCGCGGCGGCGAACAGCGGCGAGGCGTGCACCGAGGTACGGAAGTGCCCCGCCGGCCCCTCCGGGCGGCGGTAGAAACCCTCCGGCCCGTACAGCGCCTGAGTCATGGCAGCCCGCCAGCCCCGGCCCGCTCCGGCGCCGTCCGCCACGGGGTACCCGCCGTGCGCCACCGGGTTCCCGCCGTGCGTCACCGGGTTCCCGCTCGTCGTCTCCCCGCCCGGGGTCGTCTCCGTCACGTCGGCCAGGCTAGGAGACCGCGCCCGCCGCCGGGCCCGGGGCGGCGGCGAAAGGCCCGTACGGGGTGTGTTCCGGACAGAAAGGTCTTGATCGCGGGGGCATGCGGGATGGAGTGCCCTCGTACGGACCCCGGACGGAGGGCGCTCGTACGGACCGGGCGGATTGCCCTCGTACGGAGACGTCTTCCGGACCGGGGCGGGCGCCCGGTCGCCTGCCCGCGCCCTTTTCACGCCCCGCGCGCCCCCGCACACGCCCCGCGCCAGGGAAAACCGGCCCGCGGCTCCGCCACCGTCCCCACCGCCATCTCCCCCATCACCTGCACGAGATGCCTACCGGGCCTCCACCTTGCGGAGTACGGAAGGGGCAGGCGGATCGGTCCTCCGGTTGACCCGGGCGGCCCATCGCGGTGCCTACGCTGGGTTACGTGCAGCGCCTCTACGACTTCCTCCGCAGACACCCGACGTGGGTCGACAGCTTCTGGGCCGTCGTCCTGCTCGGCATCTGCCTGGTCAGTCTGGTCGCGCAGACCGCGGTGCCCAACGGCGAACCGGACCCGGTCGTCGCCTCGTACCCCCTCGCCCTGGTGCTCTGCCTGGTCATCGCGCTGCGGCGCAGGATGCCCGAACGCATGCTGCTCCTCGCCGCCGCGATGGGAGTGGCCCAGCTGCTCCTGGACGCCGAGGTGATGCCGGCCGACTTCGCCATGCTGGTGATCATCTACACCGTCGCCGCCGACGGCGCCCAGTGGGCCTCCCGCTTCGCCCTCGTCGGAGGCCTCGCCGCCGCACCGCTCGCCCAGATGCGCTGGCCCGAGGACGAGGTCAGCAGCCTCGGGCGGATCCTCTTCACCTGCTTCCTCATCGTGCCCTTCGCCCTGGCCTGGGTGCTCGGCGACTCACTGCGCACCCGCCGCGCCTACCTGGCCCAGCTGGAGGAGCGCGCCGCCCGCCTCGAACGCGAACGCGAGGCCCAGGCCAAGGTCGCCGTCGCCGCCGAACGCGCCCGCATCGCCCGGGAGCTGCACGACGTCGTCGCGCACAACGTCTCGGTGATGGTCGTCCAGGCGGACGGCGCCAACTACGTCCTCGACGCCGCCCCCGAGCAGGCACGCAAAGCCCTGGAGACCATCTCCGGCACCGGCCGCCAGGCCCTCGCCGAGATGCGCCGCCTGCTCGGCGTGCTGCGCACCGGCGAACAGGACGAGAGCGGCGAGTACGTACCCCAGCCCGATGTCGAACAGCTCGACGAACTCATCGAGCAGGTACGCAGCGCGGGCCTCCCGGTCGACTTCAAGGTCGAGGGCGCGCCCCGCCCGCTGCCCAGCGGCGTGGAGCTCACCGCCTACCGCATCGTCCAGGAAGCCCTCACCAACACCCGCAAGCACGGCGGCCCCAACACCGGCGCCAGCGTCCGGCTCGTCTACTTCGACGACGGCCTCGGCCTGCTCATCGAGGACGACGGCCGCGGCGCCGACCGCGGCCGGCACACCGGCGGCGGCGAGGACGGAAAGGGCCAGGGACTCATCGGCATGCGCGAGCGCGTCGGTATGGTCGGCGGCACCCTGGACGCGGGCCCCCGCCCCGGCGGCGGCTTCCGGATCAGCGCCCTGCTGCCCCTCAAGCCCGCCCACTGAACCACCCGCACCGGGCCGGGCCGCCATGGCCCCGACCGCGCGCCGCCCGCAGGACCTCGCAGGACCGACTGACCGACCCCGCAGGACCGACCGACCGAAAGGCCGCAGGAGATGCCGATGCCGATCCGCGTGATGCTCGTCGACGACCAGGTGCTGCTGCGCACCGGCTTCCGGATGGTGCTCGCCGCCCAGCCGGACATGGAGGTCGTCGCCGAGGCGGGCGACGGCGCCGAGGCCCTGGAGGTGCTGCGGGCCACCGCGGTCGACGTCGTCCTCATGGACGTCCGGATGCCGAGACTCGACGGCGTCGAGGCCACCCGCCGTATCTGCGCGGCCGAGAACCCGCCCAAGGTCCTCATCCTCACCACCTTCGACCTCGACGAGTACGCCTTCTCCGGCCTCAAGGCGGGCGCCTCCGGCTTCATGCTCAAGGACGTGCCGCCCGGCGAACTCCTCGCCGCCATCCGCGCCGTGCACAGCGGCGACGCCGTCGTCGCCCCCTCCACCACCCGCCGCCTCCTCGACCGCTTCGCGCCGATGCTGCCCACCGGCACCGAGGAGGCGCACAGCGAACTCAGCCGCCTCACCGACCGCGAACGCGAGGTCATGGTCCTCATCGCCCAGGGCCTCTCGAACGGCGAGATCGCCGCCCGCCTCGTCCTCTCCGAAGCCACCGTCAAGACCCACGTCGGCCGCATCCTCACCAAGCTCGGCCTCCGCGACCGCGTCCAGGTCGTGGTCCTCGCCTACGAGACCGGCCTGGTACGGGCGGGCGGGGGAGGCTGAGGGGGAGAGGGCGGGGAGCGGGTGGGGCGACTGCTCGGGGTGCAGGAGGGGCTGCGGTACTCGGTTGAGTCCGCGGTTTCGTGGGCCTGGGGATTTGTGGGCCTGCGGTTCCGGTTCTGCGGCTTCGCCTGCCTCGCCGTAGGGGCGAATTTCGCCGGACGGACCTCGCTGTACGGACCGGCCTCGCCGTACGGATGCGCCCAGCCGTGTCAGGTGGGCTTCGCCGTACTGACGGGCCGTTCACCGCACGGCGCCTAGGCTCGGCGCATGCTCGTGTGGATCAACGGCCCCTTCGGCGGGGGCAAGACGCAGACCGCCCACGAACTGCGGCGCAGGCTGCCGGGCAGCGTCGTCTGCGACCCCGAACACCTCGGCTTCGGGCTGCACCGCATGCTGCCGCCCGCGCTGCGCGGGGACTTCCAGGACCTGCCCGTGTGGCGGCGGGGCGTGGCCGAGATGCTCGACCTCGCGGCACGGGAGCACCCCGGCACGGTGCTCGTCCCCATGACGGTCACCGACGACCGGTACTTCGAGGAGACGGTCGGCGCGCTGCGGGCCCGCGGCCACGACGTACGGCACTTCGCCCTGCTCGCCACCCGCGAGACCGTCCTGCGCCGCCTGCGCGAACGCGGCCTCGGCCACGCGCTGCGGGTGGTGGGCGGCAAGGAGGCACCGCTGCGCCGCGAAAGCTTCGCCGCGCGACGGCTCGACGACTGCCTGCGGCGGCTCACCGCCCCCGAGTTCGCCAGCCACCTGTGGACCGACCATCTCGGCATCCCGCAGGTCGCGGACCGTATCGCCGCCGAGTGCGCCCTGCCCCTCATCCCGGACACCGACGGCCCGCTGCGCGGACGACTGCGGCGGGCGGCGGTGGGGGTGCGGCACATCCGGTTCGATTGAGGCGCGGGGACGGGGCCGCGGGGTCGGGTGGGCGGCGGAGCCGTCGGCGTCCGGTCGCCGATCATCGCGCTGGGCCTCCCCCCTGCTTCCCCCGCTCCCGGGCTCGCGTCACGAACTCCGCCGCTGCCGACTCGACTTGGGCCGCCGTCCACTCCAGGCCGGGTGCCCCGAGCGTCACCTCGGTGGCGGCGATACCGGGCGGGTCGGTCACCGTCGTGTGCCAGCCGGAGAAGAGCGCGGTGCCCGTCTCCTCCGCCATGGCGAGCGAGACCTCGTCGAGGAGCTCCGGTGGCCAGGGCAGCCACACCTTGAACTGGTGGGTGTGCGGCACCCCCGGGTGGACCCGCCACCAGCCGGGGTCCGACCGCCCGAACCCCGCCCGTACGGCTTCGGCGACCACCCGCGCCTGGGCCACGTAGGAGGGCAGGCGGGGCAGTTCGCGGTCGAGGCCCACCAGGGCCGAGAGGGCGGTGGGGAACTGCTGGAAGATCTGGCCGCCGTACCGGTGGCGCCAGGCCGTCGCCTCTTCGATCAGGGACTGGGGACCGGCGAGGGCGGCGCCGCCGAATCCCTCCAGGGACTTGTAGAAGGAGACGTAGACGCTGTCGGCGAGCGCGGCGATCTCGCTGAGCGGGCGGCCGAAGTGGGTGGCCGACTCCCACAGCCGCGCCCCATCGAAGTGGACGACCGCCTCGCGCTCCCGGGCCGCCTCGACGGTCGCCGTCAGCTCCTCCCAGGTCGGGAGGACGAACCCGGCCTCCCGGAGGGGGAGTTCGAGCATCAGCGTGCCGAAGGGTTCCTCCAGGGCGTGGATCTCCTCCGGGTCGGGGAGCCGGGGTCTGCGCGTCGCGTGGATGGTGCGCAGGCCGCTGACGGTGCCGAAGGCACCGCGTTCGTGCAGCTCGGGGTGGGCGAGGGGGTGCAGGGCCACCGTGGGGTTGCCGGTGCGCGCGGCCCAGCAGCGCAGGGCGACCTGCTGGGCCATGGTGCCGGTGGGGAAGAAGGCCGCCGCCTCGGTGCCGAGCAGACCGGCGACCCGCTCCTCCAGGCGCCGTACGACACCGTCGCCGTACAGGTCCACCCGTTCGTCCAGGCCGTAGGGATCCTGACCGTCCCGGGCGTTTTGATCGTCCTGGCCGCCGATGTCCCCTGTCCGGGAGACCTGGGCGGCCTCGGAGACCTGGGAGACCTGGGTGAGCAGTTGGTCCAGGCGCCCGCGCACCGTGTTGTGCGCGCCGGGCCGGGACAGGACGCGCGGGCTGGCCCGCAGCGTCCGGGACAGCCGGGCCTTGGTGCTCTCCGCCGGACCTGGTTCCAAGCCGTTCTGCTCCGAGATCTCCATCGTCCCCGCCGTCCCCGCCGCCTCTGCCTCTGCCTCTGTCATCCTCCGACCTCCCTCCCCGCCCAGCCCGGATGTCCGGTCCGATCCGTACGTCCCGTCCAGTCCGTATGTCCTGTCCGGACCGTACGTTCCGTCCGTCCACGGGCCGTGTTCCTGATCCATGGCCCGATCATGGCCTACCGCAGTGACGCTTCACACAGCCTGTGGATAACTCTGGGCTGTGGACAGCCGGAGCCCGTCCCGGAGGATCGCGTTAACATGACGAGAAATCGTCCGGTACCCCGAGCGGACTGGAACGGGAAGGCCTCTGCGAGTGAACGCACCTCATCGCGCGGGTCCTGGCGACCCGCAGGAAAAGCCCGCCAGGCTGACGGTCGGCGTCGTCGGCGCGGGGCGTGTGGGTCCGGCGCTCGCGGCTTCGCTCCAGCTCGCCGGGCACCGCCCCGTGGCCGTCTCCGCGGTCTCCGACGCCTCCCGCCGCCGGGCCGCCGAGCTGCTGCCGGACGTCGCGGTGTGCACGCCCGCCGAGGTCCTCGCCCGCGCCGAGCTGGTCCTGCTCACCGTGCCCGACGACGCCCTGCCGCAGCTGGTGGCCGGGCTCGCGGAGACCGGCGCGGTGCGCCCCGGGCAGCTGCTCGCGCACACCTCGGGCCGGTACGGGACCCGGGTCCTCGACCCCGCGACGCGGGCCGGGGCGCTGCCGCTCGCGCTGCACCCGGCGATGACCTTCACCGGGACCTCGGTCGACGTGCAGCGGCTCGCGGGCTGCTCCTTCGGCGTGACCGCCCCGGAGGAGCTGCGGCTCGCCGCCGAGGCGCTGGTGATCGAGATGGGCGGGGAGCCCGAGTGGATCGCCGAGGAGTCCCGTCCGCTCTACCACGCGGCGCTCGCGCTCGGTGCGAACCACCTGGTCACCCTGGTCGCCCAGTCGATGGACCTGCTGCGCACCGCGGGCGTCGGCGCCCCCGACCGGATGCTCGGCCCGCTGCTCGGCGCCGCCCTGGACAACACCCTGCGCTCCGGGGACGGGGCGCTGACCGGCCCGGTCGCGCGCGGGGACGCGGGCACCGTCGCCGCGCACGTCGCGGAGCTGCGCGCGCACGCCCCGGAGACCGTGCCCGGCTATCTCGCGATGGCCCGCGCGACCGCCGACCGCGCCCTCGCCCACGGTCTGCTCAAGGCGGAACTCGCCGAGGACCTCCTCGACGTACTGGCCGCCCCGCCCGGCAGCCCGACCGCAGCCGAGGGCGGCTCCCCGGACCCCGGCCGCAAGGGCCCCGACGGCGCGGAAACCGACCGTAAAGACCGCGACCGTAGAGACCGCGACCGCGAGGACTCCGGCGGCAAGGACACCGACCCCGAGGAAACCGACCCCAAGGACCCCGACGGCAAGGACGCGGACGGCCCCGGCACCGAGGAGGCCGACGATGACTGACCCGGCACAGACCGATGCGGCGAGGGCACAGACCGACGCGGCGGAGGCACAGGCCGATCCGGCGAAGGCGCGGACGCATCCCGCCCCGGGGCGGACGCCCCCCGCCCCCAAGATCGTCACCACCGCCGCCGAGCTGGGCGCCCCCGCCGCCCGCCGTGTGGTCGTGATGACGATGGGCGCCCTGCACGAGGGCCACGCCACCCTGATCCGTACCGCGCGGGAACGCGCCGGGGCGGGTGGCGAGGTGGTCGTCACCGTCTTCGTCAACCCGCTGCAGTTCGGGGCGGGTGAGGACCTGGACCGCTATCCGCGGACCCTGGACGCCGATGTCGCGATCGCCGCGCGGGAGGGCGCGGACGTCGTGTTCGCGCCCTCGGTGGGCGAGGTGTACCCGGGCGGCGAGCCCGAGGTGCGGATCGCGGCGGGGCCGATGGGCGAGCGGCTCGAAGGCGGCTCCCGGCCGGGGCACTTCGACGGGATGCTCACCGTCGTCGCCAAGCTGCTGCACCTGACCCGCCCGCATCTGGCGCTGTACGGGCAGAAGGACGCCCAGCAGCTCGCGCTGATCCGGCGGATGGTGCGGGACCTGAACTTCGGGGTGGAGATCGGGGCGGTGCCGACGGTGCGGGAGCCGGACGGGCTCGCCCTGTCCAGCCGCAACCGCTACCTCTCGCCCGCCGAGCGGAGCACCGCGCTGGCCCTGTCCCGGGCGCTGTTCGCGGGGCGGGACCGGCACGCCGCGCAGGAGGCGCTGCGCGCCCGCGCCGTCTCCGCCCCCCGCTCGCAGCAGCGCGCGCAGGCGCTGACGGCGCTCGGCGAGGCGCGCGCCGCCGCCGACGCGCACGCCCTCGCCGAGGCCGCCCCCGGCGGGCCCGCGGCGGTGCGCGCCGCCGCGGACGCCGCCCTGGAGGAGGCGGCCCGGTTCACCCCGCCGCTCGCCCTCGACTACCTCGCCCTGGTGGACCCCGCCGACTTCACCGAGATCGGCGAGGAGTTCCGCGGTGAGGCGGTCCTCGCCGTCGCCGCCCGCGTCGGCTCCACCCGGCTGATCGACAACCTGCCGCTGACCTTCGGAGGCCCCTGATGAGCGACATCCCCGGCGCGGGCATACGCCTGCACGCCCCGATCCCCGGCTGGTCCCGGAGCGCCGATGTCGTCGTGGTCGGCTCCGGCGTGGCCGGGCTCACCGTCGCGCTGCGCTGTGTCGCCGCGGGCCTGGACACCGTCGTGGTCACCAAGGCCCGCCTCGACGACGGTTCGACCCGCTGGGCGCAGGGCGGAGTCGCCGCCGCGCTCGGTGAGGGCGACACCCCCGAGCAGCACCTCGACGACACCCTGGTGGCGGGCGCCGGACTCTGCGACGAGGACGCGGTGCGGCTGCTCGTCACCGAGGGCCCCGGCGCCGTACGCCGCCTGATCACCGCGGGCGCCCGCTTCGACGCCGACCCCGGCACCGACGCCCTCGCGCTGACCCGGGAGGGCGGCCACCACCGCCGCCGCATCGCGCACGCGGGCGGCGACGCGACCGGCGCGGAGATATCGCGCGCCCTGGTCGAGGCGGTCCGCGAGGCGGGCGTGCCCACCGTGGAGAACGCCCTCGTCCTCGACCTGCTCACCGACGAGGAGGGCCGCACCGCGGGCGTGACCCTGCACGTCATGGGCGAGGGCCAGCACGACGGGGTGGGCGCCGTGCACGCCCCCGCGGTGGTCCTCGCGACCGGCGGCATGGGCCAGATCTTCTCCGCGACGACCAATCCGGCGGTCTCCACCGGCGACGGCGTCGCGCTCGCCCTGCGCGCCGGGGCGGAGGTCTCCGACCTGGAGTTCGTGCAGTTCCACCCGACCGTGCTCTTCCTCGGCGCCGGAGCCGAGGGCCAGCAGCCGCTGGTCTCGGAGGCGGTACGCGGCGAGGGCGCCCACCTGGTCGACGCCGACGGGGTCCGCTTCATGCAGGGGCAGCACGAGCTGGCGGAGCTGGCGCCCCGGGACATCGTCGCCAAGGCGATCACCCGGCGGATGCTGGAGCAGGACGCCACCCACATGTACCTGGACGCCCGGCACTTCGGGGCGCGCATGTGGCAGGAACGCTTCCCCACCGTCCTCGCCGCCTGCCGCGCCCATGGCATCGACCCGGTCACCGAGCCGATCCCGATCGCGCCCGCCGCGCACCACGCCTCCGGCGGCGTCCGCACCGACCTGCACGGGCGGACCACGGTGCCCGGCCTGTACGCCTGCGGCGAGGTCGCCTGCACCGGGGTGCACGGCGCCAACCGGCTCGCCTCCAACTCCCTGCTCGAAGGCCTCGTCTACGCCGAGCGCATCGCCGCCGACCTCACCGCCCGGCCGCCGGGGCCCCGTACGCCCGTGCTCAGCAAGCTGCCCGGGCGTCCGCTGCTCGCCCCCGAGGCGCGGTTCACCCTGCAGCGGATCATGACGCGGGGCGCCGGGGTGCTGCGCAGCGCCGCCTCGCTCACCGAGGCCGCCGCCGCCCTCGAAGCCCTCGACGCCGAGGCCCGCGGCGCGCTCGCCGAGCACGGCAAGACCGCCGTGCCGGGCGTGGACACCTGGGAGACCACCAACCTCCTCGCCGTCGCCCGGGTCCTGGTCGCCGCCGCCCTGCGCCGCGAGGAGACCCGCGGCTGCCACTGGCGCGAGGACCACCCCGAGCGCGCGGACGAGACCTGGCGCCGCCATCTCGTCCTGCGCCAGGAGCGGCCCGAGGCGGCCGCCGAGGAGCCGCCGCCCGCGGCCCGCGGCGGGGAGAAGCCCCCGAACGAGGCACTGCGCGTCCCTGTCCCGGCGCTCAGCGTGCACCTCACACCGGGCGCCGGTTTCCCGCCGACCGCCGGGCGGACGCAGCCGCCCGGGAGCGGCGGGGACCCCGCCCACCCGACCGTCAGGACCCAGCCGTACGCGTAGCCGCCCGGCCGCGCACACCTCAGGAGCAGTGAACCCGTGAGCACCGACGACCACCTTTCCTCCCTCCCGCTCAACGCGGAGACCGGCGGCTGCGGCGAGGGCTGCGCCTGCGGGGAGGGCGACGAGTACGCCGAGCACGCCGAGTCCGGGCTCGATCCGGCGCTCGCCGCGCTGCTCACCGCCGCGGGCCTGGACCCGGTCGAGGTCGAGGACATCGCGCACCTGGCGATGGACGAGGATCTGGCGGGCGGCGTCGACGTCACCACCGTCGCCACCATTCCCGAGGAGGCCACCGCCACCGGCGACTTCACCGCCCGGGAGGCGGGCGTGGTCGCCGGTCTGCGGATCGCCGAGGCGGTCCTGTCCATCGTGTGCACCGACGAGTTCGAGGTGGAGCGGCACGTCGACGACGGCGACCGCGTCGAGGCCGGCCAGAAGCTCCTCAGCGTCACCTCCCGCACCCGCGACCTGCTCACCGCCGAGCGCAGCGCCCTCAACCTGCTGTGCCGCCTTTCCGGCATCGCCACCGCCACCCGGGCCTGGACGGACGCGCTCGCGGGCACGAAGACGAAGGTCCGCGACACCCGCAAGACCACCGTGGGCCTGCGCTCCCTGGAGAAGTTCGCGGTGCGCTGCGGCGGCGGCGTCAACCACCGGATGTCGCTCTCGGACGCGGCGCTGGTCAAGGACAACCACGTGATCGCCGCGGGCGGTGTCGCCCAGGCCTTCGCCGCGGTGCGGGAGTCCTTCCCCGAGGTGCCGATCGAGGTCGAGGTCGACACCCTGTACCAGCTGCGCGAGGTCCTGGACGCGGGCGCCGACCTGATCCTGCTGGACAACCTCACCCCCGCCGAGACCGCGGAGGCCGTCGCCCTGACCGGCGGCCGGGCGCTCCTGGAGTCCTCCGGCCGGCTCACCCTCGACGACGCCCGCGCCTACGCCGACACCGGTGTCGACTTCCTCGCGGTCGGCGCGCTGACCCACTCCTCGCCGATCCTCGACATCGGCCTCGACCTGCGCGAGTCGGACCGGTGACCGCCGTCTGCCAGGGCCCCGGGGAGGCGGTGTCCGCATGCTGCTGACCATCGACGTGGGCAACACCCATACGGTGCTCGGCCTCTTCGACGGCCCGGACATCCTGGAGCACTGGCGCATCTCCACCGAGCCGCGCCGCACCGCCGACGAACTCGCCGTACTCCTCCAGGGCCTGATGCGGATGCACCCGCTGCTCGGCGACCGGCTCGGCGACGGCATCGACGGCATCTGCATCTGCGCCACCGTCCCCTCGGTCCTGCACGAACTGCGCGAGGTGACCCGCCGCTACTACGGCGACGTGCCCGCCGTCCTGGTCGAGCCCGGCGTGAAGACCGGGGTGCCGATCCTGGTCGACAACCCCAAGGAGGTCGGCGCGGACCGCATCGTCAACGCGGTGGCCGCCGTCGAGCTGTACGGGGGCCCGGCGATCGTCGTCGACTTCGGCACCGCGACCACCTTCGACGCGGTCTCCGCGCGGGGCGAGTACACCGGCGGGGTCATCGCGCCCGGCATCGAGATCTCGGTGGAGGCCCTCGGCGTGCGGGGCGCCCAGCTGCGCAAGATCGAGCTGGCCCGCCCGCGCAGTGTCATCGGCAAGAACACGGTGGAGGCCATGCAGGCCGGGATCGTCTTCGGCTTCGCCGGGCAGGTCGACGGCATCGCGCGCCGGATGGCCCGCGAACTCGCCGCCGACCCGGCCGAGGTCAAGGTGATCGCGACCGGCGGCCTGGCGCCGATGGTCCTTGGCGAGTCCGAGGCCATCGACGAGCACCAGCCCTGGCTGACCCTGATCGGACTGCGCCTGGTCTACGAGCGCAACTCCGCCCGGACCTGAGCGGCCCCCCCGCCCACGGCCACGCCGCACCGACCGTTACGCCCTGTTTGTCTGATTAGCGCGTATCGTCGGCCCATGCCCACGCCATACGGATCCCGCGGCGGCATGGCCTTCGGCGCGAACGAGCTGCGTGTGCTGCGCCGCGCCCTCGCCCTTGCCCTCGAACCCCGTCCCGCCAGTGCCCAGGACGTCCAGGACTGTCTGCGCCTCGCCGGGAGCCTCGACGAGGCCACCCGCGAGGGCGCCAGACTGCGGGACTTCCTGCTCGCCGATCTCGCGCGGTACCGGGCCGCGCTCCCGGGCGCCCTCACCGGCTACCTCGCCCTCCTGGAGGAGCTGCTGCCCGGCGGCTACCGGCCCGTCCCCGAGGACCTCGCCGCCCTGCGCGCCCTGCGCGGCAACCCGCGGGCGGCCCGCCTCCTCGCCCGCTGCCCCGCCCCCGCCGCGCGGATCCCGGCTCCCGCCGGCCGGGTCCGGCTGCGCGCGCTGCCGGGCGGGCGCGGCGCCGAGGCGACCCCCGCCGAGCCGGAGCGCGAGCCCGCGCCCCGCGCCCCGGCGCCGGGGCGCCCCGTACCGACACCGGCGGAGGTCTTCCCGCCCCGCCGCAGGCCCGCCGCCCCGCCTGAGCGGGAGGATCCGCCGCCCCCGGCGAAGGAGCCGCAGGAGCGTGTCGCGGGATAGCGGCCCGGCGGGCGCATGCTCTCGGACAGGGCCCCGACGTCCCCCGGGGCCCTGTCCGATTCGCCCGCGGGGGCTGGCTACCCTGGAGCCATGGACTACGTCTCCGCACTCCTGCCGCCCGTCGTGATGGCCGTCTTCTTCGTCAGCCTCATCGTCACGATCGTGAAGTCCCAGGGCGGTCCGAACAAGGCCAAGGAGGACGCGGCCGTGGACGCCGCCCTCGCCCGCGCCGACAGCACCCGCCAGTCCTCCGGTACCACCGAGGCCTGAGCAGGCCCGGCGGACCAGGGCCCCGCACCGGGCCCTGAGTCCCCTCCGCGCGCCCGGCACCCGTCCGTCAGGACCGGCGGCCGGGCGCTTTCGTGTGCCGGCGCCGTCCGCGACGTACGCGGAAGGGGGCGGACCTCACGGAGAGGGCGGCCCTCGCGAGCCGCCTCGGCCGCGCGCCTTTTCCTGCCGGATTCAGAGATTTTGTCGGATCATCCGTGTGCGGAAGTGTCGGGTGCCCCGGTCCGCACTATGGTGCTCGTGTGCCTCGCCCCTTGGGAGAACTCGAAGACTCGGTCATGACGCGGGTGTGGAAGTGGAACCGCCCGGTGACCGTGAGAGAAGTCCTGGAAGACCTTCAGCAGGAACGGTCCATCGCCTATACGACGGTGATGACCGTTCTGGACAATCTCCATCAGAAGGGCTGGGTGCGGCGCGAGGCGGAGGGGCGCGCCTATCGATATGAGGCCGTCTCCACCCGGGCCGCCTACTCGGCCGCACTGATGAACGAAGCCTGGTCCCAGAGCGACAACCCGGCCGCCGCGCTCGTGGCCTTCTTCGGGATGATGTCGCAGCAGCAGCGAGAAGCGCTGCGCGATGCCGTACGCATCGCCCAAGTTCCCGAGATCCCCGCGTCCGCGGCAAACGTTCCGGCTGAGAACCCGGCGCGGAACGAAGCCCCGGAGAACACCACGGGCAACTCGGCGGCGCCGGTCAACTCACCGGACAAGTCACCGGAGAACGAACTCGCGCAGAAGGCGACCGACTCGGAGCAGAACGCGACGGAACCCGTACAGAAGGCGACCGCCCGGAAGAAGGCGGCACGCAAGGCGCCCGGGCGGAAGACCGCGGCGCCCGAGAGCGCCGCACAGAACGCGGAGGCCGAGAACGGCGGCGACCGCGAGGACGTTCCGCACAACGCGGGCGAGAACCCCGGCTCCGGGCCCGGCGGCCGCGGGCGATAGCGTCACCGCATGCCCCCCGAGCCCGAAGTCCCGGTGAAACCGGAAAGCGCTGTCACCGTCCGCCGGGCCAGGACCGGCGACGTGCCTGAGGTGCGAAGACTCCTCGACTCGTACGTCGACAAGCGCATCCTCCTCGACAAAGCGACCGTCACGCTTTACGAGGACATCCAGGAGTTCTGGGTGGCCGAACGCGACGACAACGCGGAGCTGGTGGGCTGCGGGGCCCTGCATGTCATGTGGGAGGATCTCGCGGAAGTGCGCACACTCGCCGTCAAGCCCGTGGTCAAGGGCGCGGGAGTGGGCCACCTACTTCTGGAGAAGTTGTTGCAGACCGCACGGTGGCTGGGTGTTCGCCGGGTTTTCTGCCTGACGTTCGAAGTCGACTTCTTCGCCATGCACGGGTTCGTCGAGATCGGTGAGACCCCGGTGGACACGGATGTCTACAGCGAGCTGCTGCGTTCCTATGACGAGGGCGTCGCCGAGTTCCTCGGTCTCGAACGAGTGAAACCCAACACCTTGGGCAACAGCCGGATGCTTCTGCAACTGTGATCGGGGATCGACGGACCTATTCCGGATCCACCCTGCCCAGTTCCCTATGTCCGAAACGCGCATGTTTCCGGTCTTCTCGGGGTCGGCGGACTCTGCCAGGGGTTTGTGTTTTTCCCGCAAAAGCGGTTTGCTTTCCGGCGTAGTGCTGCACTGGATATATCAGGGGTCGGTGAAACGGCTGACGCCGCAGGCCCCGGGCCCCGAAGTTTTCGATGAAAGGAAATACCGTGGCACAGAAGGTTCAGGTCCTTCTTGTCGATGACATCGACGGCGGCGAGGCGGACGAGACCGTGACGTTCGCTCTGGACGGCAAGACGTACGAGATCGACCTCACCACGTCGAATGCCGACAAGCTGCGCGACCTGCTGGACCCCTACGTGAAGGGCGGACGGCGCACCGGCGGCCGCGCCGCGGGCGGTCGCGGAAAGGCCCGCGCGGCCTCCTCCGGCGGCAGCGCCCAGGACACGGCGCAGATCCGCGCCTGGGCCAAGGAGAACGGCTACGAGGTCAACGACCGCGGCCGCGTCCCCGCGTCCATCCGCGAGGCCTACGAGAAGGCCAACGGCTGAACGCCCGCGCGCCGCAGCCGGACGCGGAGGCAGCAGGAGGCCGCCGCGTCCACGAGCCGCACGAGCGAAGGGGCACCACCGCCCCGCACGGCCACCGGTCCCGGTAGCCCCGATTCGCTCCCCGCACCCTGCTCGGGGGGCCGCAGCCAGCTCGCGGCCCCCTGCGGGCCGTCCCGCCCGGGATCCTGCGCCCCGGCGCCACCGGGACGGCCGCCGCTCCACGGCACCGGCGCCTCGATGCGCCCGCCCGCCCCCACCGCCGTCAGCTCCGGCACCAGCGCTCCCCAGTCGAGCCAGTCGAGCAGCCCCGGCAGCTCCTCCGCGCCGCCCGCGGCCACCAGGAACCGCATCGCCCCGCCGCCCAGCGCCACCGGGCCGCCCGGCCGCAGCTCCCGCAGCAGCATCAGGCCCGCCTCCACCGGGAGCCGGAGCACGTCGAAGCGCACCCCGGTCCGCAGCGCCGCCGGGGCGCCGCCGCGCGCGTCGAGGAACACCTCGCCCCACCCCAGCTCCGCCACGTACCAGCGGCGCAGCTCCTCCTGGTGCGCCCGCCCGCCCGGCCGCGGGGGCGCGAGCGGTCCTTCGAGGGGGCGCCGGGGGCGCGGAAGCGGAAAAGTCATGCCGGGAACAACCGGCGGGAACTCCCGGGAGTTACGCAGAGTTGGACCCTGTGCGCGATACGTGTGCGAAAGGTGCGGGGCGGGAGTGCGCGCGTGACGGGCGGGGCGCGCAAGGTTGTTCGCCCGTAGCGGAGGGAACCGGGCTGGGTCGCATGGAGTGTCAGTCCGTACGGGTAAGACATCCCTAGTGGGAGGGGCGACACGCAGCCCCGGGGCGGTCTCCCGTTCGCCATCGGCGTAGTGATGGCGGGGGTATCTCCCTGGCCTGCGGGAACATCGTCTCGCACCATCGAGTTGGAGCAGTTGTCGGCTACCGGGGACAGGAGGGACCTTCTGTTGTCGGCCCGGCGTCGGCAGTTGGAATGAGCGGTCCCCGCTTGCGGGACTAAGCTGCGGAAGGACAGCGAGGGGAGCGTCCCCCGTTGCCTGACCGCTCTGAGGAGCGATTAACGATGTTCGAGAGGTTCACCGACCGTGCGCGGCGGGTTGTCGTCCTGGCTCAGGAAGAAGCCCGGATGCTCAACCACAACTACATCGGCACCGAGCACATCCTCCTGGGCCTGATCCACGAGGGTGAGGGTGTCGCCGCTAAGGCCCTGGAGAGCCTCGGGATTTCGCTCGAGGCGGTCCGCCAGCAGGTGGAGGAGATCATCGGCCAGGGCCAGCAGGCCCCTTCCGGCCACATCCCCTTCACGCCCCGCGCCAAGAAGGTGCTGGAGCTGTCGCTGCGCGAGGCTCTCCAGCTCGGCCACAACTACATCGGCACCGAGCACATCCTGCTCGGCCTGATCCGCGAGGGCGAGGGCGTCGCCGCCCAGGTCCTGGTGAAGCTGGGCGCCGATCTCAACCGGGTGCGGCAGCAGGTCATCCAGCTGCTCTCCGGCTACCAGGGCAAGGAGACCGCCACCGCCGGCGGTCCTGCCGAGGGCACGCCCTCCACGTCCCTGGTCCTCGACCAGTTCGGCCGCAACCTCACCCAGGCGGCCCGCGAATCCAAGCTCGACCCGGTCATCGGGCGCGAGAAGGAGATCGAGCGGGTCATGCAGGTGCTGTCCCGCCGCACCAAGAACAACCCGGTGCTCATCGGTGAGCCCGGCGTCGGCAAGACCGCCGTCGTCGAGGGCCTGGCCCAGGCCATCGTCAAGGGCGAGGTGCCCGAGACCCTCAAGGACAAGCACCTCTACACCCTCGACCTCGGCGCCCTGGTCGCCGGCTCCCGCTACCGCGGTGACTTCGAGGAGCGCCTGAAGAAGGTCCTCAAGGAGATCCGCACCCGCGGCGACATCATCCTGTTCATCGACGAGCTGCACACGCTGGTCGGAGCGGGCGCCGCCGAGGGCGCGATCGACGCCGCCAGCATCCTCAAGCCGATGCTGGCCCGCGGTGAGCTGCAGACCATCGGTGCGACCACCCTCGACGAGTACCGCAAGCACCTGGAGAAGGACGCCGCGCTGGAGCGCCGCTTCCAGCCCATCCAGGTCGCGGAGCCCTCGCTGCCGCACACCATCGAGATCCTCAAGGGCCTGCGCGACCGGTACGAGGCGCACCACCGCGTCTCGATCACCGACGAGGCCCTGGTGCAGGCGGCGACGCTCGCCGACCGGTACATCTCGGACCGCTTCCTGCCGGACAAGGCGATCGACCTGATCGACGAGGCCGGATCCCGGATGCGTATCCGCCGGATGACCGCGCCGCCGGACCTGCGCGAGTTCGACGAGAAGATCGCGGGTGTGCGCCGCGACAAGGAGTCCGCGATCGACTCGCAGGACTTCGAGAAGGCCGCCTCCCTGCGCGACAAGGAGAAGCAGCTCCTCGCCGCGAAGGCCAAGCGGGAGAAGGAGTGGAAGGCCGGCGACATGGACGTCGTCGCCGAGGTCGACGGCGAGCTGATCGCCGAGGTCCTCGCGACCGCCACCGGCATCCCGGTCTTCAAGCTGACCGAGGAGGAGTCCTCGCGCCTGCTGCGCATGGAGGACGAGCTGCACAAGCGCGTCATCGGTCAGAAGGACGCGATCAAGGCCCTCTCGCAGGCGATCCGGCGTACCCGTGCGGGTCTGAAGGACCCCAAGCGCCCCGGCGGCTCGTTCATCTTCGCGGGCCCCTCCGGCGTCGGTAAGACGGAGCTGTCCAAGACGCTCGCCGAGTTCCTCTTCGGCGACGAGGACGCGCTGATCTCCCTCGACATGTCGGAGTTCAGCGAGAAGCACACCGTCTCGCGGCTCTTCGGCTCGCCTCCCGGCTACGTCGGGTACGAGGAGGGCGGCCAGCTCACCGAGAAGGTGCGCCGCAAGCCGTTCTCCGTGGTCCTCTTCGACGAGGTCGAGAAGGCCCACCCGGACATCTTCAACTCGCTGCTCCAGATCCTGGAGGACGGTCGCCTGACCGACTCCCAGGGCCGGGTCGTGGACTTCAAGAACACGGTCATCATCATGACGACCAACCTCGGCACCCGGGACATCTCCAAGGGCTTCAACCTGGGCTTCGCCGCCCAGGGCGACACCAAGTCCAGCTACGAGCGGATGAAGAACAAGGTCAACGACGAGCTGAAGCAGCACTTCCGCCCGGAGTTCCTGAACCGTGTCGACGACACGGTGGTCTTCCACCAGCTCACCGAGGAAGACATCATCCAGATCGTCGACCTCATGATCGCCAAGGTGGACGAGCGGCTGAAGGACCGTGACATGGGCATCGAGCTCAGCAGCACGGCCAAGTCGCTCCTCGCGAAGAAGGGCTACGACCCCGTGCTGGGCGCCCGGCCGCTGCGCCGGACCATCCAGCGCGAGATCGAGGACATCCTCTCCGAGAAGATCCTCTTCGGCGAGCTGCGCCCCGGCCACATCGTGGTCGTCGACACCGAGGGCGAGGGTGACACCAAGACGTTCACCTTCCGCGGCGAGGAGAAGTCCGCGCTGCCCGACGTGCCGCCGATCGAGCAGGCCGCGGGCGGCTCCGGCGCAGGACCCAACCTGAGCAAGGACGCCTGACAGCTCCGCCCACCGCGGGCCGCTCCGGCGGCCGGCGAACGGCACGAGCCGAGCCAGAGGGGCTGCCCCCGGGACCGAGAGGTTCCGGGGGCAGCCCCTTTTGCGCGGCCTCATGTGCGGCGGTTCGTGCGGCCTCCTGTGTGCCGGGCGGTGCGGCCCGGGCACGTGCTCAGCTCGCGGTACGCGCTGTGCGCGCCTGCTCCGGCGCCTTCTGAGCCGCCCGCACCTCCCGCGCCTGCTGCGGTTCTCGCGCCTCCCGCGGTTCCTGCCGGGCCGGGGCCGGAGCGGTGGCCCCTGCCGTCCGTACGGCACGGCGCGGGGCCAGGGAGCCGAGGCCCGCGAGGAGCAGAGGGAGGGCGGCGAGGGCGAAGCAGGCGGCCACCGGGAGGCTGCCGAGAACCAGTCCCGCCGCCGCGGTGCCGGCGGCCGCGCCCGCGTTGAAGGCGGTGTTGACCCAGGCCCCGGCGCGGGTGCGGCGCTCGGGCGGAGCCGTCGCGTCGGCGAGGAGATAGGCCGTGGTCAGGGCGGGGGCGACGGAGACCCCGGCCAGCGCCGCCACCAGCGCCAGGGCGAAGGGCCCCGGCGCGAGGCCCGCCGGGGCGAGCACCAGACCCAGGCCTACGGCGGCGAGCGCCAGCCGGGTGCGCAGCGGCAGGCGCCAGCGGACCGCCCCGTAGACCAGTCCGCCGACCGCGCTGCCCGCCGAGAGGGCCGCCAGCACCCAGGCCACCGCCCCCGGCGCCCCCGCCTCCTCGGCGAAGGCCACCACGAGCAGGTCCAGCGCCCCGAGCCCGACGCCGAGCGCACCGGTGAGCAGCACGACCGGCGCGGACCGCCACCGCCGCGGCCCCCCGAGCAACCGGGCCGCAGCGGACCGCCTGCCCGGCGCCGCCCCGCTGGGCGCTGCCGCCACCGGCGTCGCCTTCGCGGAGGCAGCGCCTGCGGAGCCGCCCTCCGCAGCACTGCCGCCGGCAGCGCTGCCACCAGCAGCACCGTCGTCCGCAGCACTGCCGCCCGCGGGGCTGCCGCCCGACGTGCTGCGGACGGCATGGGACGACGTCAGGGCGAGCGTGCCCACCAGGACGAGGACGGCGCTGAGGGCGAGGCCCGCCGCCGGGGAGGCGAAGGCGACCAGGAGGCCGACGAGCAGCGGGCCGAGGACGTACAGCAGCTCCTCGGCCACCGAGTCGAGGCTGTACGCGCGCTGGAGCAGCTCCGGGTCGGGGGCGAGCCTGCTCCACAGGGCCCGCATCACCGGCCCGAGCGGCGGCGTACCGGCCCCCGCGGCGGCGGCGAGCGCGACCAGGGCGGCGTCCGGGACCCCGCCGCCGACCGCCGCGGCGGTGAGGAGTCCGAGCAGGAGGGCGTAGCAGAGGGCGAGGGCGGTCAGCGGGCGGGCGGGGCCGCGCCGGTCGATCACCGCGGCGCGGGCCGGTGAGAGCGCCACGCCGGCCAGGCCGAACAGGGCCATGGCGGTCCCGGCCACCGCGTACGAGCCGGAGGCCTCCCGGACCGCGAGGAGCAGGGAGAGCGGGACGGTGCCGTAGGAGAGGCGGCCGAGCAGGGCGCCGGCCATCGCGCGCGCCGCGTGCGGGACGCGCAGCACCTGCCGGTAGGTGGGCCGCGGGGCGCGGCCGGGCAGGGCGGGGCCGGAAGAGGGCGAAGACATGGAGGTTCCTCGGCTCGGCGGCACCCGAAGGGGCGCCGCGGGGTGTGCGGGGACGCCGGATCGCCGCGCCGGTCACCGGCGCGGGCAGAAGGCGTCCTATGCACACAGGAGGAACATGCCGGTGACCCTAGCAGCGCGGGCACCCGCGGACAGCCCCATTTCCAGGGCCACTTGACGCTCCGGCCGCCGTACGGGCACAAGGCACCCGGCGTCCGCGCCTCCCCGCCGGCTTCGGGCACCGCGGCCCCGCCTGCGTTCACGCGCCGACGGCACCTCCCGTCCCGCGACCGGGACCGCGCCCGTGACCGTGACCGTGACCAGAACCAGAACCAGAACCAGGACCAGGACCAGGACCAGGACCGGGGCCGCGACCGTGACCGCGACCGCGACCGCGACCGGGACCGCGACCGGGACCGCGCCTGTGACCGCGACCGGGACCGCGACCGCGACCCGCCTCCCGGCCCCGCGCACGCTCAAGGCACCGCCCCGCCGACTCCGCACCCGGGCCCACCCTCCGCACCCACCGCCTGGAAGTGCACCCCCGAAACGCCCCCCGAAACGCCCCCCGAACCAGCCCCGACCGCCCCTCGGAAATCCCTCGGAACGCCCCCTCCCCGAGTAGCCGCGCTCACACCGGAATGCCTTTCTCCGGACTGTCGATCAAGGTCCTCCGTGACATGCGGCACAGCCCTTTTCGAGTCCACTATGCGCATTAGTAAGAAGCGCCTTTCGGGGCCCCGGGACCTTCGGCCCTGAGGGTTCCGGGACCTTGGTGCTGGAGGTCCCGAAAGGGTCCCGAAGCCTTGGTGTGCCCGGGCTGCACCGCCCTGAACTGGGCTTTAGCGGAGCCTTGGCGACCCCAGGGCGCTTTGTCGCGCGTACGACGAGCCGCTCTGTCAAGGGACGGAAAGCACCCGTATCCACTACGGCAGCGGATAGTAGAGAGGGGGATTGAAGGCGGTCCGGGGTGTGGGTTACCAAGGTTGTGCCCTGCCCGGCACGAGGCATTTGTGCCGGGTCCGCTCATGCAGGAGGTAAGACCGAATGACGAAGCGCGCCATGTTCCCCGGTATCGCTACTCCCCAGCTCCGTACCCGTGCGGCCGTACTCGCCGCCGGTATGGGTGCCGCCGCCGCCCTCGGCGCCGGTGTGGCCACCGCTGCGGACGGCAATGCCAAGGACGTGACCGCTGCCCCGGGCGCCACCGCCGCTTCCGTGAAGGAGCAGGCCGACGCCCAGGCCAAGGCCGCGAAGTCCGAGAAGTCCGAGAAGAAGGACTCCGCCGCCAAGAAGGACGCGCCCAAGAAGAAGGCCGCGAAGAAGAAGCCGGCCTCCTGGGTCGCCCCGGTCAAGAAGTACGAGCTGTCCGCGGGCTTCGGCCTCGGCGGCAACATGTGGTCCAGCAAGCACTCCGGCCAGGACTTCGCGGTCTCGGTCGGCACCGATGTGAACTCCGTGCACGGCGGCACCGTGGTCAAGGCCGGCCCCAACGGCGGCGGCGACGGTCCGGCGTACGGCAACGCGATCGTGGTCAGCCACGGCAACGGCACGTACACCCAGTACGCGCACCTGTCGCGGATCGACGTCAAGGTCGGGGAGAGCGTGAAGACCGGCGAGCACATCGCCAAGTCCGGCAACACCGGCAACTCCAGCGGTCCCCACCTGCACTTCGAGGTCCGCACCAGCCCGAACTACGGCTCGGCCGTCAACCCCGTCCAGTTCATGCGCGGCGAGGGCCTGACGTTCTGAGCGGACGTACCCGCGACGGATCCTCGCGCGGCCCGCTGAGGCGGCCGCCGGGCGAGGCGTGGCACACCTTCACAGCAGCAGACAGGGCAGGGTGCGCTCAGAAAGTGTTGGGTAACTGGGTGGTTACTCGTTCTTGAGGTCGTCGGCGAGGCGGCGTGCTGCTTCGGTCTCAATGGGGCCGTGGGGTGTGACCGCCTCGCCGGCAAGGCGGGCTGCCATCAGCCGGATCATCGCTACTTTGATCATCGCTTCAGCGTGAGCGGTCTTGCGTTCGTAGTCCCGGGCCAACCGTCGACACCGCCCCAGCCAGGAGAAAGTCCGTTCCACCACCCACCTGCGGGGCAGCACCTGGAAGCCTTTCACATCCGCGTTGCGCGGGACGGCGACGATCTCGACGTTCTCGGCGTGCCGGGCCCAGCCCACCAGGCCGGCGTCGACACGGTTGACGTAACCGCCATCCACCCACACCAGCCCTACCCGCGGAAACAGCGTGTGCAGCCCGGTCAGAACGCGTTTGGCTCCGGCCCGGTCCTGCACGGAAGCCGAGTGGACCACTGCCCGCAGCACCAGTCCGCAGGTGTCGACGAGGATGTGCCGTTTGCGGCCCCGCACCCGCTTGCCCGCGTCGTAGCCGATGGCCTCACCACCCTGGTGACTGCGTGCCGACTGCGAGTCGAGCACGGCAGCAGAAGGCTGCGGGTCACGGCCGTCCGCGATACGCACCCTGTCCCGCAGCGCATCGTGCAACCGGTCCCACGTGCCGTCCGCGCTCCACAGGCGAAACCATCGGTAAGCGGCATCCCACGGCGCAAGATCCCGCGGGACCATACGCCAAGCACACCCGCTGCCCAGCACATAAAGGACCGTATCGATGATCAACCGACGTCCGTACTTCAACGGGCGTCCACCCCGCGACGGATCCCGCACCGGCAACAACGGCTCGATCACCGCCCACTGGGCATCCGTCAACGACGTGTCATAGACCCGCTTGCACACACAGACACACACAGCCGGTGATCCTCGCGAACACCAACACGAAGGTCACCACCCGAAGCTGATCAATTACCCAACACCTTCTCAGGCGTGCTGATGTGCCTGAGTCACCAGATCGACGGCGACTTCGAGGGCGGCGAGACGCTTCTCCTCGAAGTCGCCGTCGAGGTCTTTCAGCAGGAACATCGAGGCATGCAGGGTGAAGAGCGCGCTGACGCAGCGCACCTGGTCGGGCAGCGGGGCGGTGTCGTCCTTGAGGACGCCGAGCAGGGCGTGCACCCGGTCCTTGAACAGCTCGCCGATCTTCAGGTCCCGCAGGGCCGCCTGGTTCTCCTGCATGAAGCGGAAGAGCGGGGCGGCCTGGTTGAGGGCCTCGCTGTAGCGGCGCAGCAGTTCTTTCTTGAACTCCAGGGTCCGCTCCTGGGCCTCGCCCCAGGCGACCAGCTCGTCGAGCGGTCCCGTCAGGTCCTGGAAGACGCTGATCAGGATGTCTTCCTTGGTCTTGAAGTGGTAGTACAGCGCGGCCTTGGTGACCTCCAGGCGCTCGGCGATCTCGCGCAGCGAGGTCTTCTCGTAGCCCTGTTCCGCGAAGAGTTCGAGGGCGACGTCCTGGATGCGCTGCCGCGTGTCGGTGCGGCGCTGCGTGTGGGTGCCCATCCTCGGTGCTCCTCGTTCTCCGATGTCCAAACCTGCTTACTTGACGACCGGCAAGTGCCGTGGCTACCTTCGCAGTGTAGTCACTAGCCGGGCGGCAAGTAAGCGTAAGTCAAAGGCGCAGTCGCCTCGCTCTCTATCGTCCCAGGGGGAGTGGAGAAGATGAGCCCGAACCAGCAGGCCGCCGCCGCGGCCGAGCCGGAGACGAAACCCCGCAGCGTACGGGTCGTCCTCCTCGCACTGATGATCGCGATGCTGCTCGCGATGCTCGACAACATGATCATCGGCACCGCGATGCCGACCATCGTCGGCGAACTGGGCGGCCTGGAGCACCTGTCCTGGGTGGTCACCGCCTACACCCTGGCCACCGCCGCCTCCACCCCGATCTGGGGCAAGCTCGGCGACATGTACGGCCGCAAGGGGATGTTCCTCACCTCGATCGTGGTCTTCCTGATCGGCTCCGCGCTCAGCGGCATGGCCCAGGACATGGGCCAGCTCATCGGCTTCCGCGCCGTGCAGGGGCTGGGCGCGGGCGGACTGATGGTCGGCGTGATGGCGATCATCGGCGACCTCATCCCGCCGCGGGAGCGCGGCAAGTACCAGGGCCTGATGGCCGGTGTGATGGCGCTCGCGATGATCGGCGGCCCGCTGGTCGGCGGCACCATCACCGACCACCTCGGCTGGCGCTGGTCCTTCTACATCAACCTGCCGCTCGGCGCCGTCGCCCTGTTCGCCGTCTCGGCCGTGCTGCACCTGCCGAAGAAGCGCGCCGAGGGGCGCATCGACTACCTCGGCGCCGCGCTGCTGACCGTCGGCATCACCGCGATCGTCCTCGTCACCACCTGGGGCGGTACGGAGTACGCCTGGTCCTCCGCCGTGATCATGGAGCTGATCGCGCTCGGCGTGGCCGCCCTGGTCGGCTTCGTCCTCGTCCAGCGGCGGGCCGCCCAGCCGATCATGCCGCTGCACATCTTCCGCAGCCGCAACTTCACCCTGATGGGGATCATCGGCTTCGTCACCGGCTTCGCCATGTTCGGCGCGGTGCTCTTCCTGCCGCTGTACCAGCAGTCCGTCCAGGGGGCCTCGGCCACCAACTCGGGCCTGCTCCTGCTGCCGATGCTCTGCGCGATGCTGGTGATCTCGCTGGCCGCGGGCCGGGTCACCACCCGCACCGGCAAGTACAAGATCTTCCCCATCCTCGGCGGCGTCCTGATGATCGTCGGCATGTACCTGCTCTCCACGATGGACACCGGCACCAGCCGCCTCACCTCCGGCGTCTACATGGCGGTGATCGGTGCGGGCATGGGCTTCCTGATGCAGATCACCATGCTGGTCGCCCAGAACAGCGTGGAGATGAAGGACATGGGCGTGGCCTCCTCCACGGCCACCCTGACCCGTACCCTCGGCTCCTCCTTCGGCGTCGCCATCATGGGCGCGCTCTTCAACCACCAGGTCCAGGACGTCATGACCGAACGGGCGGGCGCCCTCGGCGGCAAGGTCACCGAGCAGTCCGCCCAGCTGGACGCCGCGAGCCTGGCCAAGCTGCCCGAGGCGGCCCGCGAGGCCTACCAGCACGCGGTCGCCTCCGGCACCCACGCGGCCTTCCTGCTCGGCACCGTGGTCTCGGTCGTGGTCCTGGTGGCGGCCCTCTTCGTCAAGGAGACCCCGCTGCGCGGCGGCGAGGAGCCGAAGAAGGCACCGGCCCAGGACGGCGAGGGCGACGGGACCGCGCGGCGGACCGCCCCGGCCCCCGAGGACCGGAAGCTCTCCGAGAACGTGTGAGCCCCGGTCCCGGAATGTCACGAGGGGGTCCTCAGGGCCCCCTCGTCTCCGGTCCGGGTTCCGGTCGAGCCTTCGTGGCGGGCGTCGAGGCGGGGCGGCCGGACGCCGTCCGACGGCCTGGTGGCGCGACGGCCCCGTCGCTCCCCGGTGCGGGGACGCGGCGGGGCCGAGCGCTGTCAGTGCCCTGAAGTAGCCTCCCGGGCATCGCACTTCACCTGGGGGGATCGAGAGCATTGGCCGTCTTCACTGCTTTTCCGCTGCCGTTTCATGTGTCGCGCACCGTGGAGGTCGCGAAGCC
Source organism: Streptomyces physcomitrii (assembly GCF_012273655.1). Classification (GTDB taxonomy): domain Bacteria; phylum Actinomycetota; class Actinomycetes; order Streptomycetales; family Streptomycetaceae; genus Streptomyces; species Streptomyces physcomitrii. The sequence goes on from NZ_JAAWWP010000020.1 coordinate 79,625, forward strand.
CCGGACCCTGCGGGAGCTGGAGATGATGCGGTGCAGCGCCGCGATCCGGGAGAAGCCCGAGTGGTTCGTCAAGCGGGACGACGCCGCCCTCGTCGCCAGGTGGACGCGCGAGGCCGGCGAACAGGGCCTGACCGAGGCGCAGATACGGTACGTACTCGACGAACTCGCGTACTACGCCGGGCTGCGGGACGGGCGTACCGGTGTCGAGGTCTCCGGTGTCGACGGGGTGTGGCAGTCGGACGCGCTGATCGACGAGGGGCTGAGGTCCCGGCTGCGGGCGGCGGTCCGGGTCCTCGAGGAGGTCCCGGAGGCGGAACGCGACTGGCATCCGGGCTCGGACGGCCAGGTGCTCGACCTGGTGCATCCCTCGCTGTTCTGCCTGGTGCGCGACGTGAGCGGCGCACCCGGGGAGGCGTGGCGGAACCCGGCGGACGGCTTCGCGCGCTACGAGTTCTCGGAGAAGTTCCAGTGGCTGCCCACGGACGTGACGGTCGGGGACGACGGCGAGGCGGTCTTCCGTTCGTACGTCAACAACGTCCACCCCGAGGAGCACCGCGAACTGGCCGCCGTCCTCCCGGAGCTGTTCGGGCGCATACGCCCGCTGTTCGAGAACGTCCTCACCGATCTGCTGCATCCGCGGCCGCTGCGGATCGTGGCCGACCCCCACGGCTGGTACGAGGACGAGCCGGAGCACCCCGACCGGTCCTCCTACCCGGATGAGGACGCCTACAACGAAGCCCTCGACGCCTGGGAGAGGGCCGACGAGGACTGGTGGGAGAACCGCAGCCCGGTCATCCCGGACGCCCCGGCCTTCACCCCGCCGCCGAAGCCCGAGGACCACGCCCGGATCGACCTGCGCGGCCGCCGGCTCCAGGTCATCGTCAAGCTCGCGACCATCCACCTCACCCCGGAGAAGCCCGAGTACGCGGGCGGTTCCTGGCATGTCGAGGGAATGCTGAACGAGCGGATCGTCTCCACCGGCCTCTACTACTGGGACAGCGAGAACATCACCGACAGCCGCCTGAGTTTCCGCGCGGCACTGGACGACCCGCGGTACGAGCAGAACGACGACAACGGCCTGCGGGAGGTCTACGGCCTGGAGGACGAGGACGCGCTGAACCAGGTCCTCGGCTCCGCCCCGACCCCGGCGGGGCGCTGCCTGGCCTTTCCCAACATCCTCCAGCATCGCGTCGGTTCGTTCCGCCTCGCGGACCCGACCCGGCCGGGGCACCGCAAGATCCTCGCGTTCTTCCTGGTCGACCCCTCGAAGAAGATCGTCTCGACCTCCGATGTGCCGCCGCAGCAGCCCTGGTCCGAGACCTCGACCATGACGCGGGAGGAGGCCGAGGGCTACCGCGAACAGCTCATGCACGAGCGCAAGTTCTTCGTCGACGCGCACAACGAGGAGGTCTACGAACGGGAGTTCTCGCTGTGCGAGCACTGAGGCCGGGACCCGGCCGCCCCCGAGTGCCTCAGTCCGTCGCCTTCGCCGGCAGCATCGGGTAGCTGCCGGTGGCGGTGGGCGCGTGCTCGGGGAGGTGGAGGACGGCCTCGGCGCCCTCGGCGGGGGCGTCGTCGGAGGGGTCCGCGGGCCGGATGTTGCGGAAGGTGAGCCGGGCGCCGAGGACCCGGGCCTGACCGGCGGCGATGGTGAGGCCGAGGCCGTGGCCGCGGCCCGCCCGGTCGCGGCTGCCGGTGCGGAAGCGGCTGGGGCCCTCGGCGAGGAGCTCCTCCGGGAAACCGGGGCCGTGGTCGCGCACCCGCAGGTTCCGGCCGTCGACGGTGACCTCGATGGGGGTGCCGCCGTGCCGGGCGGCGTTGGCGAGCAGATTGCCGAGGATGCGCTCCAGGCGGCGCGGGTCGGTGGTGACCTCGGACTCCCGGGCGACCTGCACGCTCACCCCGGGGCCGAAGGTGCCCGCCCGCCGGGTCACGAACTCGCCGAGCAGGATGTCCTGGAGTTCGGCCCGCTCGGCGGCGCTGTCCAGCCGGGCCACTTCGAGGACGTCCTCGACCAGGGTGCGCAGCGCCTGCGCGCGGTCCTTCACCAGCTCGCTCGGGCGGCCCGGCGGCAGCAGCTCGGCCGCGGTGAGCAGTCCGGTCACCGGGGTGCGCAGCTCGTGCGCGATGTCCGCGGTCACCCGGCGCTCGGCCTCCAGGCGCTGCCGCAGCGCGTCCGCCATGCCGTCCACGGCGCGGGCCAGGTCGTCGGTCTCGTCGCGGACGACACCGCCGATGGCCTCCCGTACCCGTACGTCCGACTCGCCCTGGGCGACCTCGCGGGCCGCGGTGGCCGCCTTGCGCAGCCGCTTCGAGAGCTGGCCGCCGATCAGCACGCCGAGGGCGCAGCCGCCGAGGACCACCGAGAGGGAGCCGATCCACAGCACCCGGTCGAGGTCGGCGAGGACGGTGGCGTTGCGGTCGTTGAAGCGGCTGTGCAGGGAGAGGACATGCCCGTCGGCGAGCGGGACCGCGGCCCAGATGTCGGGGGCGCCGGAGCGGGTCGAGGCGACGTAGGTGATCCGCCGTCCGGCCTGGGCGCGCTCGCGCACCATCTTCGGCATCTCGGGGTCGTCGACGTTGGAGCCGAACTGCTCGCGCCCGCTGGCCTCGTAGATCCGCTGCGCGAACTGGACCCGCTCGTCCTGCACATCGCGGGCGTTGTCCAGCATGGAGACCTGGGCGGCGTTGTGCACGACCAGGCTGAGGGCGAGGGCGACCAGCGCGCCGACCAGGGCGATGGCCGCGCTCATCTTCCAGCGCAGCCCGCCGCGCAGCGAGCTGCGGACCCGGGCGGGCAGCAGCCGCCCGCGGAAGTCGCTCATCCCCGCCACCACCCCGTGCCTCGCCCCGCTCACGCCCCGGCCTTCCACCCGTGCTCAGCCCCGCAGCTTGTAGCCGAAGCCGCGGACCGTCTCGATGCGGTCCTGGCCGATCTTGGTGCGCAGCCGCTGGACGTGCACGTCCACCACCCGGGTGTCGCCGCCCCAGCCGTACTCCCAGACCCGCTCCAGGAGCTTGTCACGGGAGAGCACGGTGCCCGGCACCCGGGAGAACTCCAGGAGCAGCCGCATCTCGGTCGGGGTCAGCGAGAGCAGCTCGCCCGCGCGGCGGACCTCCATGCCCTCCGTGTCGATCTCCAGCTCCCCGAAGTGCAGGGTGCTCTCCTCGGCCGGCGGCGCCTCGGCCCGCTCCGGCTCCTTGGCCGCCGCCCCGCTCGCGTGCCCGAAGCGCCGCAGCACCGCGCGGATGCGGGCCACCAGGACGGCACCCTCGAAGGGCTTGGTGACGTAGTCGTCGGCGCCCGCCTCCAGGCCGAGCACCACGTCGATGGAGTCGGCGCGGGCGGAGAGCATGATCACCGGCACCGTGGACTCGTCGCGGATGCGGCGGCACAGGCTGACCCCGTCCAGGCCCGGCACCATCACGTCGAGCAGCGCGATGTCCGGCCGTACGGAACGGAAGGACTCCAGGCCGCTGAGCCCGTCGGCCACCGCGGTGACGGTGAAGCCGTCGCGCTCCAGGGCGAGCTGGGTCGCCTCCCGGATGACGTCGTCGTCCTCGACGAACAGGACATGGGTCTGCTGGTTCATCGCTCGCTGCCGCTCCCGCTTCCTCGGCTCTGGCTCTCTGCTCTTCGGCTCTTCAGCTCTTCAGCTCTGCGAGGGCGGGCTCTGCCCGTCGCCGACGGCGTTGCTGTAGTCGTTGTGGGTGCGGTTCTGCTCGGTGAAGCGGCCGCCCACCCACCGGTAGGTGATGACATCCTCGCCGGAGGGGGAGGCGATGGGGTCGTCCTGTCCGTAGAACTGCCGGGTGACCACCAGGTCCCCGCGGTCGATCTCGGAGTACACCGGCGGTTCCTCGGAGCCGAAGACATGCACCCAGGAGCCGCCCGTGTACCGGTAGACGAAGGTGCCGATGCCGACCGCGTCCGCGCAGGTCATCACGTTGACCAGGACATCGCTCGTGGTGCCGCCGGTGAGGTCGCCGTAGCTGACGTCGACCGGGTAGCGCCGGCCGCCGCAGGGGGTGAGGTTCTCCCGGATGTCCGGGCCGACCTTCGGGTCCTGGCGCAGCAGGGCGACCGCGTCGACCTTGCTGCCCGGGCTGGGCGCCGGGCTCGGCCGGGACACCGGCTCCGAGGTGCGCCCCGGACCCTCGTCGCGCACCCCCGTGCCGTTGGTCCCGCAGGCAGTCGCCAGGACGCCGAGAGCGGCGAGCACGACTCCCGCCGCACCCGCCGCCGCCGAACTCCGTACTAGGCCGCGCACCGACTTGGCTCTCCGTTCATCTGGTCCCCGCCGTCCCGCTCGCCGAGCCCACCGCGCTCGCCCCCGGACTCCCGGCCGCGGCCGTCCCGAGGGCCCGGCACCGCGTTCTCCCGGCGCTCCAGCTCCTCGCGGAGCCGCGCCAGGGCCCGGTGCAGCGTGCTCTTGACGGTGCCGGTGGACATGCCGAGCGCGGCGGCGGTCTCCTCGGTGGACATCTGCTCCCAGTGTCGCAGCACCACGACACTGCGCTGCTTCGGTGCCAGGACCGCCATGATGTCCCGCAGCAGCTCCCGGTCGGCCTGCTGCTCGGTGGTGTCCTCGACGCTGGACTCCGGCAGCTGCTCGGTCGGTATCTCCTCCAGCTTGCGGGCGCGCCACCACTCGGTCCGGGTGTTGATCATGACCCGGCGCAGATAGGCGTCGGCCAGCCGCTTGTCGGCGATGCCCTCCCAGCGCCCGTAGGTCCGCACCAGCGCGGTCTGCAGGAGGTCCTGCGCCTCCACGGGATCGGGGACAAGCCGTCGGGCACTGCGCAGCAGGGCGTCCTGCCGCGTGCGGACGTACTCCTCGAAGTCGAGCACCTCTGCCTGTGCCACTGCTACCGCCTCCGGTCCCCGTGTGCCAGTTCCCTCGTACCTCTGCGGTACGGGAAGGACGCTACGGAGGCGTTGTCACGGCGCGGTGCGGACCAGCGCGCGAGGGGCGCACGAGCAGCCGTCGGTTGTGTAACAGCGGCTCGTGCGCCCCTCGGTAGGCGCTGCGATCAGGGCTTTTGTCCGGAAGGGGGGCCTGTGGGCAGTCGGTAGAGGCCGCCCGGCAGCGGCTCGACCAGGCCGTCCGAGACCAGCCCGTCCAGGGCGCGCGCCCGCTGGATCCGGTCGTCCCAGACGCGTTCGAGGGCGGCCCGCGGCACCGGCCCCGGAGACTCCCGCAGCACGGCGAGCAGCTTGCCCCGCACCTGCCGGTCGGTGCCCGCGTACGACTGGGTCCGGCGCGGCGGCCCCACGTGCTCGGGCTTGCCGGCGAGGCGCCAGGCGCACTGCCCGGAGATCGGGCAGGCGCCGCAGTTCTCGTTGCGCGCCGTGCACAGCACCGCGCCGAGTTCCATGGAGGCGGCGGCCCAGCGGGCGGCGGTCCGCTCCTCCTCGGGCAGCAGGGCGCGGGCGAGCTTGCGTTCGGCGGCGGTGGTCGCGTTCGGCGGGTACTGGCTGCCGGTCACCGCCCGGGCGAAGACCCGGCGCACATTGGTGTCCAGCACGGCATGCCGCTGCCCGTAGGCGAAGGAGGCGACCGCCGCGGCGGTGTACTCCCCGATCCCGGGCAGGGCGAGCAGCTGGGCGTGCTGGGCGGGTACGTCCCCGCCGTGGCGTTCCGTTATGGCGAGCGCGGCACCGTGCAGCCGCAGGGCGCGGCGCGGGTAGCCGAGCCGGCCCCAGGCGCGCACGGCCTCGCCGGGCGCCTCCTCGGCCAGGTCGGCGGGGCGCGGCCAGCGGGCCATCCACTGCTCGTAGACGGGCAGCACCCGGGCGACGGGGGTCTGCTGCAGCATGAACTCGCTGACCATCACGCCCCAGGCGCCCGCCTCGGGGCGCCGCCACGGCAGGTCGCGGGCGTGGTCCTCGAACCAGGTGATCACCGGCTCGTGGAGGGCGCTGTGCGCGCTGGGTGTATCGGCGGCTGTGCTCTGCATGGGCTTCGTTGGCGCAGTCATGGCACGTCCGATCCTGCCACGCCCCCGCCCGCACACCGCAGACGCGTGGCCGCACGGGCGCGGCACGACACCCGGGAAGAGCAGTGGGGGCAGAGGGAGGGGGAGCTGGGGGAGGGCCCGGAATGCGGGGGTGGGAGCTCTCCGCCAGGGGTGGGGGACGGTCTCGTACGAGGTGAGGGGCCGTCTCCTGTACGAGGCGGGCGGGTGGCCGGGTGGGTGCTGTCGCCCGCGGGTGGGAGGGGGCGCGGGCGGCAGTCGGGGTGCTCAAGTGGCTTGGCGCGCAGGTGAGTTCAGGGGGCCTGGTGTGCGGGAGAGGCGAGTACGGAGAGTGAGGGGAGGTCTGCTGATCGTGAGACGTGTGCCTCAACTCCCGTTCTGCTGACCGGTGATCCGGAAAATCGGGGTCCCAGGCGGCGGGTGGGGCAGGACAACTCCCCGTTCTCTCGTAGAGTTTGGGCGTGGGATCAATGCGCAATCCTGTCGGGCCGCTCCCCTCCTCCATCTACTGGCGGCGGAGGGCCGTTCTGCTGGCCCTGGTCGCGGTGCTGGCCCTCGTGGTGATCTGGGCGGTCACCGCGGGCGGCGGAGGCGGCGAGGACAAGGGCGCGGACAGCCCCGGCAAGGGCAGCGGCCCGGCGAGTTCGATCACGCCGGGGCCCTCCGGCTCCGGACCCGCGATCAGTGAACACCCGGGCGGGCGCGACGAGTCGGACACCGGCGGCAGCGGCGGCGAGGACAGCGGCGGCTCCGGCGGCGGTGACGAGAACGGCGCGGGCGGCTCCGGCGGCGACGACGGCAAGGGCGGCTCGGGTGGCGCGGGCGGCGGCGCGGGCGACAAGCTTCCGGCGGGCAGCAGCCTCCCCGCCTGCACCGAGGGCTCGGTGACCCTGAAGCTGCGCAGCGTCCGCAACCGCTACGCGCCCGGTCAGACCCCCGAGCTGGTCCTCACCGCCAAGAACGCGGGCGGCAAGGAGTGCAAGGCCGACCTCGGCGACAAGAAGACCGTCCTGACCATCACGAAGGCGGACGGCGACGTCGAGATCTGGTCCTCCGAGGACTGCCCGAAGAGCGAGGCCAGCTGGCCGGTACGGGTACCGGCCGAGGGGAGCGCGACCCGTACCGTGCGCTGGGACCGCAAGCCGAGCGCCCCTGAGTGCGCCACCCCCGAAGAGGACTCCGCGGCCCCCGGTACCTACCTGGCGGAGGCGAAGGGCCCCGGCGGCAAGAAGGCCCAGGCCTCCTTCGTCCTCGCCGCCGACTGAGGCGCGGGCCGCCTTCGTACCGGCGGCGGGGTGCTGCTGGGCGGACTGCTGAGCGGCGGACGTTGGGCGGCTGATTGCTGAGTGAGGCGCGGGGCTCCCCCGTCCCGCCGCCGACCGAGCGGAGAGGCGCGGGGCTGCGGTGTGCGTCCGCCGCCGCTGCAACCGCTTCCCCGCATCGCGCGTCACCCCAGGTGAGCAGGGCTCTGAGGCGAGGGCCCGGATCGGTGAAGGGGAGCGTTCATGGCCGTACGCGGCAGTCGTTATCTGTACCTCGCGCGGCACGGGGAGGCGCAGTCCGAGGACGGCCTGACCGGGAACGGCCGCCGCCAGGCGGAACTGCTCGGCGAGCGGCTGCGGGACGTGCCGCTCACGGCCGTCCACCACGGGCCGCTGCCCCGCGCCGCGCAGACCGCCGCGCTCGCCGCCGCCCGGCTTGACGGCGTACCGCTGCGGGAGTCCGAGGCCGCCGGGGACTATGTGCCGTACGTGCCTCAGGCCGCCGAACTGCCCGAGGACAGCGCCGAGCGGCTCCTCGGCTTCCTGTCGGCCACCACCGAGGAGGAGCGCGTCGAGGGGGCCGCGCTCGCCCGCCGGGCCCTGGACCGGTTCACCGGACCCGCCCCGGGCGAGGCGACCGTGCACGAACTCGTCGTCACCCACAACTTCCTGCTCGGCTGGCTGGTCCGCGAGGCGCTCTCGGCCCCGGCCTGGCGCTGGCTGGGCCTCGACCACGCCAACGCGGCGCTCACGGTGATCCGCTACACCCCCGGCCGCCCCACCGCCCTGCTCGTCCAGAACGACATGAGCCACCTGCCGGCCGAACTGCGCTGGACGGGGCTGCCGGCTGAGCCACGTCACCTCTGAGCCGCCTCTGCGTCACCTCTGAGGGGGTGGTGCGCGGGCTCGGGTGCGTGGGCGGGGCGAGCGCGTACGAGGGTCGGGTGATCGGGGAGGCGGGCGCTCGGGTACGCGGATGCTCGGGCGCTCGGGCAGGGTGCGGGTGGGTGCGGGCCCGGACGTCGCGTGGGTTTGCCCGGTGCCGGGTGGCGTGGAACCCTCCGCCGGTATGGACGAAGAGACCCTGCTCGCGCGTTCGGGCGGCCCCGTCACCCGCGGTCGGCTGCGCGGTGACCTGGCCCGGCTGGGGATCGCCGCGGGCGACCTCGTGATGTTCCATACGCGGCTCTCCGCCCTCGGCTGGGTCGCCGGGGGTGCCCGTACCGTCGTCGAGGCGCTGCGGGACGCGGTGGGCGAGAGGGGCACCCTGATGGTCACCTGCGGCTGGAACGACGCGCCGCCCTACGGATTCACCGACTGGCCGCCGGAGTGGCAGGCGGCTCTGCGAGCCGAACACCCCGTGTACGACCCGGAGTTGAGCGAGTCCGACCACGAGAACGGCCGCCTGCCCGAGGTGCTGCGGCGCTGGCCCGGCGCGGTACGCAGCCGCCATCCCGACGTGAGCTTCGCGGCGCTCGGCCCGCTCGCCGGTCCGCTGACGGAGGACCACCCCTGGGACGATCCGCACGGTCCCGGCAGCCCGTTGGCCCGGCTCGTGGCGCACGGCGGCCGGGTGCTGCTCCTCGGCGCCCCGCTGGACACGCTCACCCTGCTGCACCACGCGGAGGCGCTGGCCGAGGCGCCCGGGAAACGGTTCGTGGAGTACGAGCAGCCCGTCCGCGACGAGCACGGGCAACGCGTCTGGCGCCGCTTCCGCGACATCGACTCCGAGCACGGTGCCTTCGACTACTCCGCCCTGGTGGCCGAGGGGGAGGAGGCCTTCGAGGTGCTGGCCCGGGACGCGCTGGCGGCGGGGCTCGGGAGGCGGGGGGTGGTGGGCGCTGCCGAGAGCTATCTCTTCGAGGCGGCTGAGGTGGTGCGGTTCGGGGTGGAGTGGATTGAGCGGGGGGTGGGGTGACGGGGTGACAGATACCAACTGACGGATGACGGATGACAGATAGTGATATCTGTCATCCGCCATCTGTCACCCCAACTGTGTCAGCCGCCGCAGAATCCCCCTGCCTGCCTGCCTGCCTGCCTGCCTGCCTGCCTGCCTGCCTGCCTGCCTGCCTGCCTGCCTGCCTGCCTGCCTGCCTGATGCCTGCCCGCCTGCTGCCTGCCTCCGTGGCCGTGCCTTCCGCGACCGCGCCTCCGCGACCGCGCCTCCGCGACCGCGCCTCCGCGACCGCGCCTCCGCGACCCTGCCTCCCGCGACCGTGCCCCCGCCCCGCCCGCCCCTCCCCAGCACCTTTGTCCTCCCAGGAGAAAAAGTCTGAGCGATTTCTGCACGACTTCTTCCCAGCCGGGTGTGCCGTTGCTACGTTCCCCGTGAAATCCCGGCGCGCGCCCGCTACTCGGCGGGTCGGGCACCGGCCGCGTACCGGCGGTCAGGTGTCCGGCGTCCCTGCGTCACCGTGACCGGGTTTCCCCGTGCCGTGGGCCTTGGGGAGGGAGGGGCAGCGTGAGGCGCATGACGGCTCGGCCTGCGAACGCGCATCAGGCGCGGCTCCTGCGGCTGCTGCGGGACGGCGGTCCGACATCCCGGGCCCGTCTGGGCGACGAGGTGGAACTCTCCCGTTCCAAGCTCGCCGTCGAGGTGGACCGGCTCCTGGAGACCGGTCTGGTGGTGGCCGACGGGCTCGCCGCCTCCCGGGGCGGGCGCCGTTCGCACAACGTCCGGCTCTCACCCGGTCTGCGCTTCCTCGGCATCGACATCGGCGCGACCTCGGTCGACGTCGCCGTCACCGGCCCGGAGCTGGAGATCCTCGGCCACCTCAACCAGCCGATGGACGTACGCGAGGGCCCGGTCGCGGTCTTCGAGCAGGTCCTCGCCATGGTGGCCAAGCTCAAGCACGACGGCCTCGCCGAGGGCTTCGACGGCGCGGGCATCGGCGTGCCGGGGCCGGTCCGCTTCCCCGAGGGGGTCCCGGTGGCGCCGCCGATCATGCCGGGCTGGGACGGCTTCCCGGTACGGGAGGCGCTCAGCCAGGAGCTCGGCTGCCCGGTCCTGGTCGACAACGACGTGAACCTGATGGCGCTCGGCGAGCAGCAGGCCGGAGTCGCGCGCAGCGTACGGGACTTCTTCTGCGTGAAGATCGGTACCGGTATCGGCTGCGGCATCGTCGTCGGCGGCGAGGTCCACCGCGGCACGACCGGCAGCGCGGGCGACATCGGACACATCCAGGCGGAGCCCGAGGGACGCCCGTGCGCCTGCGGCAACCGCGGCTGCCTGGAGGCCTACTTCGGCGGCGCGGCACTCGCCCGGGACGCCGAAGCGGCCGCCCGGGACGGGAGTTCGCCGGAACTTGCCGCGCGGCTCGCCGTCGCGGGCAGGCTGAGCGGCCCGGACGTGGCCGCCGCCGCGGCGGCCGGGGACGCCGCCGCGCTCGGCCTGATCCGCGACGGCGGCACCCGTACGGGGCAGGTCATCGCCGGACTCGTCAGCTTCTTCAACCCCGGGCTCGTGGTGATCGGGGGCGGTGTGACGGGCCTCGGCCACACCCTGCTCGCCAGTATCCGCACCCAGGTCTACCGCCAGTCGCTGCCGCTCGCGACCGGCAATCTCCCGCTGGTCCTGGGCGAGTTGGGCCAGCTCGCCGGGGTCACCGGAGCCACCCGCCTGATCAGCGACCACCTCTTCTCCCCGGCCTGAGCCACCCCGGCCGACCCGCACCACCCGCACCGAGCGCAGCCGCACCACGCGCACGACCAGCACGGCCGCACGTCCAGCAGAGCCGCACCACTCGCCCGGCAGCCCCACCCGCACACCCGCACCACGCCGCCCCGCGTCACGCCCCACCGCACACCACCGCACCGCACCCCACCGCATCTCACCGCACACCAACGGACCTCCCGGCCGCCCCGGGACGGCCCCGTACGCCCCGACGCACCCGGCATCCCCGTACGACCCGCACCCCGCACCCGCACCCCGCACCCGCCCCGGCTCCCGACGGAGGACGGCCATGGCAGCAGCACCCCTGCTCACGATGTCCGGCATCACCAAGTCCTTCCCCGGCGTGCGCGCGCTCGACGGGGTGGACCTCGATGTCGAGGCCGGGGAGGTGCACTGCCTGCTCGGGCAGAACGGTGCGGGCAAGTCGACGCTGATCAAGGTGCTCGCCGGGGCGCACCAGCCGGACGAGGGGCGGATCAGCTGGGAGGGCAGGGAGGTACGGCTCGGCAGTCCGGTGGCCGCGATGCGGCTCGGCATCGCCACCATCTACCAGGAACTCGACCTGGTGGAGCACCTGTCCGTCACCGAGAACGTCTTCCTCGGGCACGAGGTGGCCACCCGCGGCTTCCTCCGGGTGCGTACCGCCCGTGAACGCGCCGCCGCCCTGCTGCGCCGCCTCGGCCACCCGGAGATCGACCCGCGCACCCTGGTCGGCGCGCTGTCCGCGGCCGGGCAGCAGATCGTCTCGATGGCCCGGGCGCTCTCCCACGAGGTGCGGCTGATCGTGATGGACGAGCCCTCGGCGGCGCTCGACCCGGACGAGGTCGGCAACCTCTTCCGCATCGTCACCGATCTGACCGCCCAGGGCGTGGCGGTTGTCTACATCTCGCACCGCCTGGAGGAGATCCGGCGGATCGGCGACCGCGTCTCGGTCCTCAAGGACGGCCGGGTCGCCGCCCGCGGCCTCCCGGCCCGCACCACCGCCACCCGCGAGGTGGTCTCCCTGATGACCGGCCGCGAGATCGCCTACGTCTTCCCGCCCCGCCCCACCCGGCCGTACGGCACCCCGGCCCGTACCGGCGACGAGGCGACGACGGACCGGCGCTCCGGGGACTCCGGCTCCGGGACCACCGGCCCCGAGGCCACCGGACCGGGGGAGTCCGGCTCCGGTGACGCCCACTCCTGGGACCCGTGGTCCAAGGACCCCCGCCCCCAGGACCCGTACGCCAAGACCACCGCATCCCAGGACTCCGTACCCCATGACTCCGGATCCCAGGACCACGTATCCCAGGACCCGAACCCCCGGTACCGCGCATCCCAGGACCGCCGCTCCGAGGATCACCGATCCCAGGACCACCGATCCCAGGACCACGGACCCGAGGACCACCCCTCCACCGCCCTCACCCCCCAAGACCACGACCCCCGCTCAGGCCCCACCGTCCCCACCCCCCTCACCCCACCCCTCCTCAGCCTGCAATCCCTCACCCGCAAGGGCGAGTTCGCCCCCCTTGACCTCGATGTGCACCCGGGGGAGATCGTCGGCCTCGCGGGTCTTGTCGGGTCCGGGCGGTCGGAGATCCTGGAGACCGTGGCGGGCGCGCGGCGGCCGAGCGCGGGACGGGTCCTGGTCGACGGGAAGCCGCTGCGCCCCGGTTCGGTGCCCGCGGCGGTGCGGGCCGGGATCGGTCTCGCGCCCGAGGAGCGCAAGGCGCAGGCGCTGCTGATGCTGGAGCCGGTCAGCAGCAATGTCTCGCTCTCCTCGCTCGGCCGCTTCTCCACCGGCGGCTGGCTCGACGGGCGCCGGGAACGCGCCGCCGCCCTCGCCGGCACCCGGGACCTCTCGCTCTCCCCGGCCGACCCGGACCGCCCGGTGCGCACCCTGTCCGGCGGCAACCAGCAGAAGGTCGTCCTCGCCCGCTGGCTGCTGCGCGAGTGCCGGGTGCTGCTGCTCGACGAACCCACCCGGGGCGTGGACGTCGGCGCCCGCTCCGAGCTGTACGCCCTGATCCGCCGCCTCGCGGACGAGGGGCTCGCCGTCCTCCTGGTCTCCAGCGAGGTGCCCGAGGTGCTGGGCCTCGCCGACCGCGTCCTGGTGCTCCGGGAGGGCGTGGTGGTGCACCGGGCACCGGCCACCGAACTCGACGAGCACCGCGTACTCGACCTCGTCATGGAAGGAGCACCCTCGTGCTGACTGCCGCGACCGACCCGGGCGCGGGCTCCCTGCCGCCCACCAAGTCCCCTGCCCGCAGGGCGGTTTCACGGATCGACCTGCGGCACCTCTCGCTGCTCGCGGTGCTCGGCGCGCTGGTGGTCGTCGGCGCCCTCACCAAGCCGAGCGAGTTCCTGAGCACCGACAATCTGCAGCTGATCCTCACCCAGGCCTCGGTGATCGGCGTGGTCACCGTGGGCGTCACCTTCGTCATCATCGGCGGCGGCATCGACCTCTCGGTGGGCGCGATCGTCGCCCTCGCCTCGGTGTGGGCGACCACCGTCGCCACCCAGGAGTACGGGCTGCCCGGCATCCTGTTCTGCGCCCTCCTGGTCGGCCTCGGCTGCGGGCTGGTCAACGGGCTCCTGGTGGCGTACGGGCCGATGGTGCCGTTCATCGCCACCCTCGCGATGCTGGCCTCGGCGCGCGGGCTCGCGCTCCAGATCAGCGACGGGCGCACCCAGGTGGTCACCGTCGAGTCCGTGCTCGACCTGGGCCTGCCCGACGCCTACGTGCTCGGGATCCCGCCGCTGGTGCTGATCTTCGCGGCGGTCTCGGTGCTGGGCTGGCTGGTCCTCGGGCGCACCACCTTCGGGCGCCGCACGGTCGCCATCGGCGGCAACCCGGAGGCCTCCCGGCTCGCGGGCATCGCGGTCAAGCGGCAGCGGCTGCTGCTCTACCTGCTCTCCGGACTGTGCTGCGGGATCGCCGCCTTCATGCTCGTCGTGCTCACCGGCTCCGGCCAGAACACCAACGGCAACCTCTACGAACTCGACGCCATCGCCGCCGCGATCATCGGCGGCACCCTGCTCAGCGGCGGACGCGGCACCATCACCGGCTCCGTCCTCGGCGTCCTGGTCTTCACCACCATCACCAACCTCTTCGCGCTCAACAACCTGCAGAGCGACGTCCAGCAGATCGCCAAGGGAGCGATCATCGTCGCTGCCGTCCTGGTCCAGAAGGGTCGTACCAGCTCATGAGAGAACTCCGGCGCACCGGCGACAGCCCCGAACAGCCGCCCGCCACAGGGCAGTTCGCCAGCCGCCGCAATCTGCTCCTCGGCACCGCGGCGGCCGGTGCCGCCCTGCTCGCCACCGGCTGCACCAGCAACGAGACCAAGGACGAGTCCGACTCCGGCAAGCAGCCCGCGGGCGCGCCCGGCGACAAGCCCGGCAAGAAGGTCACCATCGGCTTCGCCGGTCCGCAGGCCGACCACGGCTGGCTCAACGCCATCAACGAGGAGGGCAGGCGCCGCGCGAAGGCCTACGAGGACGTCACCCTGGTCAGCACCGAGGGCTCCAACGACACCGCGCAGCAGATCGGCCAGATCGAGACCCTGATCAACAAGAAGGTCGACGTCCTGGTGATCCTGCCCGCCGACGGCAAGGCGCTGACCGGCGTCGGCCTCAAGGCGATGCGGGCCGGCATCCCGGTGGTCAACCTGGACCGGGTCTTCAACTCCCCGCAGGCGTACCGCTGCTGGATCGGCGGCGACAACTACGGGATGGGCCTGAACGCGGGCCGTTACATCGGCGAGCGGCTCAAGGGCAAGAAGAACGCGAAGGTCGTCGAACTCGCCGGGATGGACAGCCTGGAGCTGACCCAGGAGCGCACCCGGGGCTTCGACGACGCCCTGAAGAACTACCCGAACATCCGCAAGGTGGCCCGCCAGGCCGCCGAGTTCACCGTCGAGTCCGGGCAGAAGAAGATGGCCGAACTCCTGCAGGCGCAGCCGAAGTTCGACGCCCTGTGGAACCACGACGACGATCAGGGCGTGGGCGCCGAGCGGGCCATCAAGCAGGCCGGGCGGGACGAGTTCGTGATGGTCGGCGGCGCGGGTTCGCGGCATTCGATGGATGTCATCAAGGCCGACAACACCGTCCTCAAGGCGACCGTGCTCTACCCGCCGACCATGGCGGCCTCCGCGATCGACCTGGCCCGCGCCCTCGGCCAGGGCAAGGGCGTCGGCGGCCTCGCCGAGCAGGAGATCCCCGCCTCGCTCACCCTCTACTCGGCCGTGGTGACCAAGGAGAACGTCGACCAGTACCTCCCGACCGGCTTCAACTGACCTGCCGGGCGCGGCCGTTGACGACCACCGGCCCGCGCCCCGCCACCGCACCCCGCTTCGACTGGGAGGAGCTCCATGCCCAACGACACCTCCGCGCCCGCCACCCCCGCCACCCCGGTACTGGGGATCGGGATGATCGGCTACGCCTTCATGGGCGCCGCCCACTCGCAGGGCTGGCGCACCGTGGGGCGGGTCTTCGACCTGCCGCTGGCCCCCGCCATGGCCGCCGTCTGCGGGCGGGACCCGGCCGCCGTGCGGGCGGCGGCCGGCCGGCTCGGCTGGGCCGCCGCCGAGACCGACTGGCGGGCCCTGATCGCCCGGGACGACGTGGACCTCGTCGACATCTGCACCCCCGGGTCCAGCCACGCCGAGATCGCGATCGCGGCCCTGGAGGCGGGCAAGCACGTGCTGTGCGAGAAGCCGCTCGCCAACACCGTGGCCGAGGCCGAGGCGATGGCCGAGGCCGCCCGCCGGGCCCGCGCCCGCGGCCGGTTCGCCATGGTCGGCTTCAACTACCGCCGCACGCCCGCCCTGGCGCTGGCCCGCCGGATGACGGCCGAGGGACGCCTCGGCGTGCTGCGGCACGTGCGGATCAGCTACCTCCAGGACTGGCTGGTCAGCCCCGACTTCCCGCTGGCCTGGCGGCTGCGCAGGGAGCAGGCGGGCTCCGGCGCCCTCGGCGACCTCGGCGCGCACGCCGTCGACCTCGCCCAGCACCTCGCGGGCGAGCCGCTCACCGCGGTCAGCGCGCAGACCGAGACCTTCGTACGGGAGCGCCCGGTGCCCGGCGGCTCCCCGGGCGAGATCGGCCCGGTCACCGTGGACGACGCCGCGCTGATCTCCGGGCGCCTCGCCTCCGGGGCGCTGGCCTCCTTCGAGGTGAGCCGGGTCGCCGCGGGCCGCAAGAACGCGCTGCGGGTGGAGGTCAACGGCACCCTCGGCTCGCTCTCCTTCGACCTGGAGCGCCTGAACGAACTGCACTTCCACGACCACACCGCCGACCCGGCCGAGGCGGGCTTCCGCCGCATCCACGTCACCGAGGACAGCCACCCGTACCTCTCCGCCTGGTGGCCGGCCGGTCACGGACTCGGCTACGAGCACACCTTCACCCACCAGGCCCACGACCTGCTCCAGGCGATCGCCGCGGGCACCGACCCGGACCCCGGCTTCGAGGAGGGGCTCCAGGTGCAGCGCGTCCTCGCCGCGGTCGAGCAGAGCGCGGCCGAGAACTCCGTCCTGGTCCCCGTCCCGGCCCCGCAGCCCGCCGCCGTCCCCGCCGGGTGACCTCCCGTATCCCGCAAGCGAACTGAGTACGCGTCAGGAGAAGACGATGCCGCGATCCTTCACCCTCTTCACCGGGCAGTGGGCCGATCTGCCGCTGGAGGAGGTGTGCCGACTGGCCCGCGACTTCGGCTACGACGGGCTCGAACTCGCCTGCTGGGGCGACCACTTCGACGTACAGAAGGCCCTGCACGAGCCGGGCTATCTGGCCGGGCGGCATGAACTCCTCGACAAGCACGGCCTGAAGTGCTGGGCGATCTCCAACCACCTGGTCGGGCAGGCGGTCTGCGACGACCCGATCGACGAGCGGCACCAGGCCATCCTGCCGCCGCGGATCTGGGGCGACGGCGAGCCGGAGGGGGTGCGGCAGCGGGCGGCGGCCGAGATGGCGGACACCGCGCGGGCCGCCGCCGCCTTCGGGGTGGAGACCGTCGTCGGCTTCACCGGCTCCTCGATCTGGCACCTGGTGGCGATGTTCCCGCCGGTCCCCGAGCACATGGTGGAGCGCGGCTACACCGACTTCGCGGAGCGCTGGCACCCGATCCTCGACGTCTTCGACACCGAGGGCGTGCGCTTCGCCCACGAGGTGCACCCCAGCGAGATCGCCTACGACTACTGGACCACCCACCGCGCCCTGGAGGCCATCGGCCACCGGCCCGCCTTCGGCCTCAACTTCGACCCCAGCCACTTCGTCTGGCAGGACCTCGACCCGGTCGGCTTCCTCTACGACTTCCGGGACCGGATCTACCACGTCGACTGCAAGGAGGCCCGCCGCCGCCTCGACGGCCGCAACGGCCGCCTCGGCTCGCACCTGCCCTGGGGCGACCCGCGCCGCGGCTGGGACTTCGTCTCCGCCGGGCACGGCGATGTGGCCTGGGAGGACGTCTTCCGGATGCTGCGCTCGATCGGCTACGCCGGACCCGTCTCGGTGGAGTGGGAGGACGCGGGGATGGACCGCCTCCAGGGCGCCCCGGAGGCCCTGCGGCGCCTGAAGGCCTACGACTTCGAGCCCCCGACGGCCTCCTTCGACGCGGCTTTCGGGGGCAACTGAGGAACTCTCACCGGCAACTGAGCAACCGTCATGAATTGACGCCTCGTCACTTCGTCTTCCCGACAGCCCAGCAGCAGAGTCCGGGGAAGGCCGGTGGGCGTGCCTTTGGGCGTGCCTTGCCCTGGAGTGCGCTCCAGCTCGTAGCGTGCGCAGGGTACGGGCCCGCGGCCGCCCGGTGCGCCCGTACGGGACAGGGCCGGTACCGGGCGCCTGCCGCGGCGGGCGAGAGCGATACGACGACGGTTGCGACGACGGTGAGGAACAGCGTGCGCTACACACTCTTCGGCAGGACCGGGCTCCGGGTGAGCGAACTCGGGCTCGGCGCCATGACCTTCGGCACCGAGGACGCGGGCGGCATCGGCAAGGAGGCGAGCGGCCGCCTGCTCGACCTGTACACCGAGGCGGGCGGCAACTTCCTGGACACCGCCGACATCTACACCGGCTCCAGCTCGGAGAGCGTCCTCGGCGAACTGCTCACCGGGCGCCGCGAGGAGTACGTCCTGGCCAGCAAGTACACCTGCGCCACCCGCCCCGGCGACCCCAACTCCGGCGGCAACCACCGCAAGAACCTGGTGCAGTCGGTGGAGGCGAGCCTGCGCAGGCTGCGCACCGACCGGCTCGACGTGCTGTGGGTGCACGCCCGCGACGAGTTCACCCCCGTCGAGGAGACCATGCGCGCCCTCGACGACCTGGTGCGCGCCGGGAAGGTGCTCTACCTCGGCGTCTCCGACTGGCCGGCCTGGGAGATCGCGCAGGCCAACACCCTTGCCGAACTGCGGGGTTGGACCTCCTTCGCGGGCTCCCAGCTGCGCTACCACCTCCTCGACCGCTCACCGGAACGTGAACTCCTGCCGCAGGCACGGGCGTTCGGCCAGGCCGTCTTCGCCTGGAGCCCCCTCGCGGGCGGCCGGCTCACCGGCAAGTACCTGCGCGGCGAACAGGGGCGCCTCGGTACGGACACCACCGACCCGCGCGAGGACGCGCTCGTCACCGCGGTGGTCGAGACCGCCGAGCAGGGCGGCTGGACCCCCGGCCAGGTCGCCCTCGCCTGGCTGCGCAGCCGCCCCGGCAACCTCGTCCCGCTCCTCGGCGCCACCCGCGAGTCCCAGCTCACCGACACCCTCGGCTGCCTCGACGTCACCCTCGACGAGTCCGCCCTGACCCGCCTCGACCGGCTCAGCGCGGTCCCGCTCGGCTTCCCGCACGAGTTCCTCGACGAGCCCGTCGTACGGCGCAATGTGTACGGGGACACCGACGACCGGATCCGGCCGCTGGGACGCTAGAGGTGCCGGAGCGTCGGTCCCGGCCATTCAGGTCCAGCAGTCGCACCCCACCGTCTCGGCCGCACTCGTGCCGCTGCGCCGGCACGACGCGTACCTCCCCGCGCACGACTGCGGGCCCACCTCCCTCGTGATGTCGCTGCTGTCCCGCGGAGTCACACCGTCGGGCCGATCCGGGCTCCGGGCGCTGGCCTCCCGGCCCGCGCGCCGTGGGTGACCCGGGAAGGCACGCGGCTCAGCGCCGGCCGCTGTTGCGCGGGTGGTTCCGGGCGGCCCGCTCGTTGCCGAACTTGTAGGCGCCGGTCCAGCGCGCCATCACCAACTGGGCGTCCCCTGCCGCGACTTCGGCCAGGAATTTTGCCGCCCGGGCACCGCGGAGGCGGGTCGCCGTGCGGCCCCGGTGGGTGATCTCGACGCTGCCGTCGGCCCGGGTCTCGTAGCTGAATCCGTGGGGTGCGGGCACGGGCGGGCCTACGGGGTTCTCAGGGTTGCGGGCATGGGCGGGTCTCCGGGGCTCTCAGAGGTGCGGGCATGGGCGGGTCTCCGGGGTTCTCGGCGCGGTCCGGCTCACTCGGGGTCCAGTACGGCGGCGACCGCCTCGATCTCCACCAGCTGGTCCCGGTAGCCGAGCACGGTCACCCCCATCAGGGTGCTCGGCACGTCGTGCGCGCCGAAGGCGTCCCGGACCACCTCCCAGGCGGCCACCAGGTCAGCGGGGTCCGCGGTGGCGACCAGGACCCGGGTGCTGATCACGTCCTCGATCCCGGCCCCGGCCGCGGCGAGCGCGGTACGCAGATTGGCCACCGCCCGGGCGGCCTGCCCCCGGTGGTCGCCGGGGCAGACGGTGCCGCCCTCCTCGTCGAGCGGGCAGGCACCGGCCAGGAAGATCAGCCGGGCTTCGGCGGGCGCGGTGGCGGCGTAGGCGTACTCCGCGACATCGGAGAGGGCGTCGGAGCGGATCAGGGTGACGGCACGGGGCACGGGCGTTCCGTTCGGTGGTGCGGGCCTGCGGACAACCGCTCACCCTGGCAGAACGCCCCCGGGCGCGCCCCTGCTTTTCCGCCCGGGCCCGCGCCTGTGCCGCCGCCCGCCCGCACCTCGGCGAGATGATCCACCGGAGACTGCCTATTCCGGCCCCGGTGCGGGCAGGCGGGATCTGTGACCCACGGAATCGAGGACTACGCACTCATCGGCGACCACCAGTCGGCGGCGCTCGTCAGCACCAGCGGCTCGGTGGACTGGCTCTGCCTGCCGCGCTTCGACTCCCCGGCCTGCTTTGCGGCGCTGCTCGGCCAGGAGGACAACGGCCACTGGCGGCTGGCCCCCGAGGGCGCGGGCAGCTGCACCCGCCGCGCCTACGCCCCCGGCTCGCTCGTCCTGGAGAGCGTCTGGGAGACACCCGAAGGCGCCGTCAAGGTCACCGACTTCATGCCGCAGCGGGACAGGGTGCCGGACCTGATCCGGATCGTCACCGGACTCTCCGGCGAGGTCGCCATGACCGGCGAACTGCGGCTGCGCTTCGACTACGGGCGGGTGCGGCCCTGGATGCGCGAAGTGGACGGGAGCCTGGTGGCCGTCGCGGGACCGGACTCGGCCTGGCTGCGCCACGACCCCCAAGTGGACACCGTCGTCCACGACTTCGGCATCCGCTCCGACTTCACGGTGCGCGCGGGCGAGGAGCGCGCCTTCGTCCTCACCTGGGCCCCCTCGCACGAGAGCGCCCCCAGTGCGGTCGACCCGCGGGAGTCGCTCGCCACCAGCCTCGCCGACTGGCAGGCCTGGTCGGACCGCTGCCGCTACCGGGGCCCGCACCGGGAGGCCGTGGTCCGCTCGCTGCTCACCCTCAAGGCCCTCACCTACGAGCCGACCGGCGGCATCGTCGCCGCCCCCACCACCTCGCTGCCGGAGGAACTCGGCGGCGTCCGCAACTGGGACTACCGCTTCTCCTGGCTGCGCGACTCCGCGCTCACCCTCGGCGCGCTGCTCTCCGCGGGCTACCAGGAGGAGGCCCAGGCCTGGCGGGACTGGCTGCTGAGAGCGGTCGCGGGCGACCCCGCCGACCTGCAGATCATGTACGGGCTCAGCGGTGAACGCCGTCTGCCCGAGACCGAGTTGACCTGGCTGAGCGGCTACGAGAAGTCCCGGCCGGTACGCGCGGGCAACGCCGCCGTCGACCAGCTCCAGCTGGACGTCTACGGCGAGGTGATGGACACCCTGCACACCGCCGACGCCGCGGGCCTGCAATTCGAGCCGGAGGCCTGGAAGTTGCAGCGCGCGCTGATGGAGCACCTGGAGTCCGCCTGGTCCGATCCGGACGACGGACTGTGGGAAGTCCGGGGCCCCAGGCGGCACTTCACCCACTCCAAGGTGATGGCCTGGGTCGCCGCCGACCGCGCGGTGCGCACCATGGAGGCCCACCCGGGACTGCCGGGCGAGGTCGGGCGCTGGCAGGAACTGCGCGAGACCATCCACCGCGAGGTCTGCGCCCGCGCCTTCGACGAGGAGCGCGGCACCTTCACCCAGTCGTACGGCAGCCGCGAACTCGACGCGGCCACCCTGCTCATACCCCGGGTCGGCTTCCTGCCCGCGAGCGACCCCCGGGTGCGGGGCACCGTGGACACCGTTCGCCGTGAACTCGACGAGGACGGCCTCATCCGCCGCTACAGCACCGACGGCGGCACCGTCGACGGGCTCCCCGGTACCGAGGGCACCTTCCTCGCCTGCTCCTTCTGGCTCGCCGACGCCCTCCACCTCACCGGCCGCCGCACCGAGGCCCGCGACCTCTTCGACCGCCTGCTCGACCTGCGCAACGACGTGGGCCTGCTCGCCGAGGAGTACGACCCGAAGGCCGCCCGCCAACTGGGCAACTTCCCCCAGGCGTTCAGCCACCTGGGCCTGATCGGCACGGCGTACACACTCTTCGGACGACCGGGCCCGGAGGAGGCCGCCGGGGGTGGGCGGGGGTGAGGGCCGGGCGCGGGGGCTGAGGGCGGGGCGCGGGGGCGGCTGGTCGGCGGGGGCGGCCGGTCTGCGGAGGCGTTCGCGGCGAGCCGTTCACTCGTCGTCGCTCCAGAAGACCACCAGGTCCGCGTGGTCCCGCCGCCCGGACCGCAGGGCCCGCTGCCACTCCTGGTGCGCGGACTCCAGCGCGTCCACCAGCGGCCGGACCGCGTAGTACGTCGTGCCCAGGCTGTACGCGACCCGCCGGCCGGCCTCCGCGAGCGCCCCGGCCCGGTCCACCGGCAGGCTGCCCAGCCCCGGGTGCCCGTCCGGCGGCTCGGGCAGCGGCAGCTCCTCGGGCGCCCCGGCGAACAGGTACCGGTGGGGCAACAGCGCCTCCGGGACGCCCAGTTCGCGCATCTCCTCGTCCATCCGCGCGTAGAGGGCCTTCGGCGGCGCCGCGTACGACCCGAGGACGACGGGCTCCGAGCCGATCCCGGCGAGGAGGGCGATCAGAGCACGGCGGTAGGCGGCACCGGCACCGGGGCCGTCCTGGGCCGCCCGACCCGCGAGCAGTTCCGCCAGGGCATCGGGCACGGTGAGGCCCAACTCGCCCTGCCTGCCGTCCCGTTCACCGTCCGCCGCGTCGAGCCGGACCTGTACGGCACGGGCCCGCTCCCGCGCCAGCTCGTGCACCCGCTGCTGTTCCGGCCCCGGCACACCACCGAGCAGAGCCGCCCACTCGCTCCGCCGGACGGTCTTCATCGATACGAGGACGTCTCCGCTCATGGGCTCATGATGGCAACGGGGCCCGAAACAACGGCACTTGCACCGGCGTCCACCTGAGGCACCGGCACTCACCCGAGACACCGGCACCGGAACCGGCACCCCAGGGCAGCAAGGCCCTCACCGGCCCTGGTCTGCGCTGCCCGCCGCCTCAGGCCTCAGAGGTCCGCGCAGATCCCGCGGGCCTTCGCCAGGTCCTTCTTCGCCTCGGCGTCGAAGGTGAACTCACGGGCGTGGCGCTGCTGTGCCCGCTTGAGCGCCTCCGCGAGCGGCCGGTACTCCTGGTCGCCCGCGGCCGCCGCGGCGGACAGCGTCACCGCCCCGCTCCAGCGGTTGAGGGCCACCAGCCCCTCGTCGCCCTTCGCCCCGTACCGAGACTCGTCGAAACCGTCGAGAGCCGCGCAGGCACCGCGCGCATCACCCGCCGCTCCGGCCCCGGAGCCGGACCCGCCGTCCTCCCCGCCGAGCGCCCAGGCCGCGCCCACGCCCCCGGCGCCGAGCAACAGGCCGACGACCAGGGCCCCGAGGAGCAGCCCGGTACGGCGCGGGGCCGTTATCGGCCCCTGGGGAGCGGCGGACGGCGGCGGGGTGGACGGCTGCGGCGGCTGCATGGCCCTGACCCTACTGGGCCCGTTTCCGCGCCGGAACGGGGCGGCCCTCCCCTCCGGCCGGGCGGACAGAGGCAGTTGACCCCTGGAGCCCGACTCCATGACTGACGCCTGCACAACGTCGTTATCGGCAGAGGACGTTTGGCGGCTTGCCCTGGGCGGTACCCGGGCAGTGAGAGCCCGACCAGAGGAAGACGACGGGATGGCGAGCGGTACCAGAAGAAGGCGCATGATCGGCGCTGCGGCGCTCTCTCTCGGCACCCTGATTTTGTGCGCTGGGATGCAGCGGAGTCATGGACGACGGTCTCGACTACACGCCGAAGACTCTGGCCGTGGAGAAGGCTCGGGACAGGGCGAGTGAGAAGTCCAGTCAGATTCTCGACCTCATCGGTATCGACGAGGGCAAGGTCACGGAACCGGGGCCCAGTGTCACGCCGTGCAAGGAGGATCCTGAGCATCTCTACCGGACCGGTCATCCGTGGTCTGTCTACGGAGTTTCGTCCGAGGAGGTGCTGCGGAAGGGCTTTCAGCGCCTGCGGGAGAAGCTTCCGCGGCACGGCTGGAAAATCGTCGAGTACGGGCCGAACAGCAGTAAGGCCAGGACTCTGGAACTCACCGCCGACTCCACGAAGGACCGCTACTCGCTCAACGTTGAATTGAGGGTGTCGAGTCCGACGGCCGGGAAAGAGCGCAATCCCCTCATCCTGGTGCACGTCGTGTCCGGCTGTTATCGCGCCCCGAAGGGGACGAAGCTGGACCAGGAGTTCTGAGCCGGTAGGGCGGACGCAGGAGGGGCGCCCGTGGGGCGCCCCTCGGATCAGGACCTGGGCGTACCGCTCCAGGAGGCCCTAGACGTACCGCTCCAGGATCGACGACTCCGCGAGCCGGGACAGGCCCTCGCGGACGCTGCGGGCGCGGGCCTCGCCGACGCCGTCGACGGTCTGGAGGTCGTCCACGCTCGCCGCGAGGAGTTTCTGCAGGCCGCCGAAGTGCTCGACCAGGCGGTCGATGATCGCGCCGGGCAGCCGGGGGACCTTGGCGAGCAGGCGGAAGCCGCGGGGGGAGACGGCGGAGTCGAGGGCCTCGGGGGAGCCGGTGTAGCCCAAGGCGCGGGCCACGGTGGGCAGTTCGAGGAGTTCGGCGTGGGTGAGGGCGTCCAGCTCGGACAGGGCCTCGTCCACGGTGCGGGAGCGGCGGGCGGTGGGCTCGGGGACGTAGTCGCGGACGACGAGTTCGCGGTCCGGTTCGACGCCCGCGATCAGCTCCTCCAGCTGGAGGGCGAGCAGGCGGCCGTCGGTGCCCAGTTCGACCACGTACTCGGCGATCTCGGTGGCGATCCGGCGGACCATCTCCAGGCGCTGGGCGACCGCGGTGACGTCCCGGACGGTCACCAGGTCCTCGATCTCCAGGGCGGAGAGGGTGCCGGCGACCTCGTCGAGGCGGAGCTTGTAGCGCTCCAGGGTGGCCAGGGCCTGGTTGGCGCGGGAGAGGATCGCGGCCGAGTCCTCCAGGACGCGGCGCTGGCCGTCCACGTAGAGCGCGATCAGGCGCATCGACTGGGAGACCGAGACCACCGGGAAGCCGACCTGTTTGGAGACGCGGTCGGCGGTGCGGTGCCGGGTGCCGGTCTCCTCGGTCGGGATCGTCGGGTCGGGCACCAGCTGCACCCCGGCGCGCAGGATCTTGGTGACGTCCTTGTCGATGACGATGCCGCCGTCGAGCTTGCACAGCTCGCGCAGCCGGGTCGCCGTGAACTCGACGTCGAGCACGAAGCCGCCCGTACACATCGACTCGACGGTCTTGTCGGAGCCGAGGACGATGAGGCCTCCGGTGTTGCCGCGGAGGATCCGCTCCAGGCCGTCCCGCAGGGCGGTACCGGGTGCGACCGCGCTCAGCGAGGCACGCATCAGCCCCTCGGCACCGGAACTCCCGCCGGACTTTCCGGGAGCTGCCGCCCGGTCGTTGGCTGCCACTGCACTCCTCGGGTCGCAGGTTCGTGGGCCGCCGCCGGCAACCCGACGGGCGAGACCGGGGCAAAGTCTACCGGCGCTCCGCCCCCTCCTGCGGGGCCTCCCGCCGACGTGAACGGGGAAGCACCCGCAGGGCGTCCCCCATGTCCGCGACTTCCGTCACCTTCATGCCCGCCGGGATCTTCCCGGGATCGGCCGGTACGAGGGCGTGCGTGAAGCCGAGCCGGTGCGCCTCGGCCAGTCTGCGCTGCACCCCGGTGACCCGCCGCACCTCGCCCGCGAGGCCCACCTCGCCGATGGCGACCAGGTTCTTCGGCAGCGGGGTGTCGCTGGCCGCGCTCGCCAGGGCCAGGGCGATGGCCAGGTCGGCGGCCGGTTCGGAGAGCTTCACGCCGCCGACGGTCGCGGAGTAGATGTCCCGCTTGCCGAGCGCGCTGATCCGGCCGCGCTGCTCCAGGACGGCCAGCATCATCGAGACCCGGGAGGTCTCCAGGCCCGAGGTGGTCCGGCGCGGTGAGGGGATCTGCGAGTCCACGGTGAGCGCCTGCACCTCGGCGACCAGCGGGCGGCGCCCCTCCAGGGTGACCGTCAGGCAGGTGCCCGGCACCGGCTCGGCACGCCGGGTGAGGAAGAGGCCGGAGGGGTCGGCGAGGCCGGTGATGCCCTCGTCGTGCAGCTCGAAGCAGCCGACCTCGTCCGTGGTGCCGTACCGGTTCTTGACGCCGCGGACCAGGCGCAGCCGGGCGTGCCGGTCGCCCTCGAAGTGCAGCACCACGTCCACCAGGTGCTCCAGGAGGCGGGGCCCGGCGATGGCGCCGTCCTTGGTGACATGGCCGACCAGCAGGGTGGCCATGCCGCGCTCCTTGGAGGCGCGGATCAGCGCGCCCGCGACCTCGCGGACCTGGGCCATGCCGCCCGGGGCGCCGTCGATCTCCGGGGAGGCCACGGTCTGCACCGAGTCGAGGACGAGCAGCGAGGGCTTGACCGCGTCGAGGTGGCCGAGGACGGCGGAGAGGTCGGTCTCGGCGGCGAGGTAGAGGTCGTCGTCCAGCGCCTTGATCCGGTCCGCGCGCAGCCGCACCTGGCTCGCGGACTCCTCGCCGGTGACATAGAGCGTGCGGTGCTCGCCGCTGGCCGCCTTCGCGGCGACGTCGAGCAGCAGCGTGGACTTGCCGACCCCGGGCTCGCCCGCGAGGAGCACCACCGCCCCCGGTACGAGACCGCCGCCGAGCACCCGGTCCAGCTCGGGCACCCCGGTGCTGCGCGCGGTGGCCCGCCGCCCGTCGACCTGCCCGATCGGCAGCGCGGAGGAGGTGACCCGGCCGGGCGCGGTGGTGCGCACGGCGGGGGCGCCGTACTCCTCGACGGTGCCCCAGGCCTGGCACTCGGGGCAGCGGCCGAGCCACTTCGCGGTCTGCCAGCCGCACTCGGTACAGCGGTAGGACGGGCGGTCCTTGGCGGTCTTGGTACGGGTGGCCATGGGGGGAACCGTAGCGGGCGGCACCGACAACCGGGCGGGCGCCCGGGACGAGTGGTGGCGCCGGGCCCGAACTCCGGCCCGCCGTACGCCTTTTCGGCCCGCCGTACGCCTCTTCGGTTCCGTATCGGGTCAGGCCGGGGCCCTCCTCGTGTCCCCCTTCGAGGGAACTCTTCACCCGCAAGGGTTAAATGCGCCCGAGGCGGCGCTGTGGCTCCTGCCGCGCGCCTACGGTCGCTGGGGTGATGAGCAGTAGGCAGCCCTCCCCCTCGCAGTCGACCGCCATGCCCGCGACCGGCGCGCACCGGGCGCACCGCGATGCCCGGCACCGCGCCGGGGCGCACGAGGCGGGTGAGCGCCCGCCCGCGCACGACGGCCGCCGCCCCGCGCCGGGGGACGGGGATCACCACGCGGACGGGGACCGGCGGCCCGAGGCCGCCGACCGCCACGAGGCCCATCTCGACGGGCTGTTCACCTACTGCCTGTCCGTGCTCTGCGACCACGAGCTCGCCCTCGCGGCGCTCGCCGACGTCCTCGCCCTCGCGCGCCGCCGCCAGGCCCGCGGTCCCGCGCTCGACTCCGAACAGCGGGCCTGGCTCTACTCGCTGGCCCGCTGGTCCTGTCTGCGCGAGCTGGCCGAGGCACGGCGCAGGCGCCAGGGCGCGCACGCCTCGGGCCGCCGCGCGGAGCAGCCCGCCGCGCGCCCCGGACCCCGGCCGGGCCGGTCGCCGGTGCCCGAGGTCTCCGAGGAGGCCGAGCGGCAGCACCGGCGCGAACTCGCCCTGCTCGCCTGGCCGGAGGCGGCCGGTACCTCGCCCGAGCAGCGGGAGGCGCTCGAACTCTCGGTACGGCACCGGCTCTCGACGCACGAGGTCGCCGCCGTGCTCGGCCTGGACCGGATCGCCACCCGCGAACTCCTCGCCTCCGCCGCCTGCGAGGTGGAGCGCACCCGGGCCGCGCTCGCGGTCGTGGAGAAGGGCACCTGCCCGAGCGTGGCCCGCCTCACCGGCGACCATCAGCTGCTCCTCGGCACCGCGCTCCGGCGCGAACTGGTCCGGCACGTCGACGACTGCCCGCGCTGCCGCCGTACCGCCGAGCGCGCCGCCCCCGGCACCTGGCCCGGCACCAGCGCCGCCCCCGCGCTGCCCGTCGTCGCGGCGCCCCGGGCGGCCCTGCACGCGCTGCCCGCCACCGCGCGCGGCCGCCACGGGGTGCCCCGCTTCGACCGGCGCGGCTTCCCGATGGACCCCAAGGACCGGGCCGCGCGCCGCGACCGGATCCGCTCCCGGGCGCTGACCACGACCGTGGTCGCGACCGTGGTGGCCGCGCCGGTGCTCGCCCTGTGGGCCGCCTACCGGGGCGCCCCGCTGACCGGCGAGGGCCAGGGCGGCCACTCGGCCTCGGCGGACGAGCGCAGCGGGCCGGGGGATCCGGCGCGGGCGTACGAGAACGCGGGGAACGCCCGGGCCACCGAGGGCCGGCGCTTCGCCGAGGACGCGCACTCGCCCGAGGTCTCGGTCGAGGTGGTCAGCGCGGGGGCCCGGCCCTCGCACAGCCAGAGCGGCCCCGGGCGCCTCACCGTCGAGGCCCGCCCGGGCGGCGGCCTGACCCTGCTCACCCTGCGCGCCTCGGGCGGCGCCCCGGTCCGCTGGTCGGCCGCCCCGAGCGCCCGCTGGCTGCTGCTCAGCCGCAGCTCGGGCACGCTGCGGCCGGGGGAGTCGGTGACGGTACGGGTGTACGTGGACCGCACCCGCGAGCCCGGCGGCCACTGGCGGGCCACGGTCGCCCTGGAACCCTCCGGGGCGCTGGTCTCCATCGAGGGGTACGGCCGGTGGCGCCCGCCGCCGACCCGCCCCACCCGGCCCGGCACGCCCCCGCCGCACGGCACCCGGCCGCCGTCCGTCCCGCCGACCCGGCCGACCGCGCGCCCGTCCACGCTGCCCGCGACCGCCCCGCCGTCCTCGAAGCCGCCCCAGAGCCCGACACCCAGCGCCTCGAACACCGGGCCCGCCCAGCCGGACGACTCCTCCCCGCCCGCGGACTCGGGGAGCCCGGGGAGTCCGACGGGTTGAGGCGGAGCCGGGGAGCCCGACGGGGTGTCGGGGCGGACTCACGGGGTGTCGGGGCGGATTCGGGGAGCCCGAGGGGCCGGGGAAGCCCGGCGATTCCGAGGGGCCGCGGGAAGTCCGAGGCGCCGGGAGAGTCTGCGGAACCCGCGGAACCCGCGGAACCCGCGGAACCCCGGGAACCCCGGCAACTCCGAGGAGCCGCGGACCCCGGCAACTCCGAGAAGCCGCGAGAAATCCGAGGATCCGCGGCAGATCCGAAGGACCGCGGGCGCCCCCGACGGGCCGAGGCGGGCGTGCTGCCCGCCTCGCGCGCCGGGGCCGGGGCCCCTTCCGCTCAGGCGCCGCGGTTCAGGCGTGGGCGGGTCGTGCGTCCGCCGGGTGCGGGGCCACCAGGGGGAGTTGGGAGGCGAGGCGCTGCTCGCAGAGTTCGGCCAGGCGGTCGTAGCCCTCCTTGCCCATCAGCTCGATCAGCTCGGGGCGGTAGGAGACGTACACCGGGTCGCCCGCGCCGTGCGCGGAGGTCGCCGAGGTGCACCACCAGTGCAGGTCGTGGCCGCCGGGACCCCAGCCCCTGCGGTCGTACTCGCCGATGGAGATCTGCAGCACCTTGGTGTCGTCGGGGCGCTCGATCCAGTCGTAGGTGCGGCGGACCGGCAGCTGCCAGCAGACGTCCGGCTTGGTCTCCAGGGGTTCGCGGCCCTCGCGCAGCGCCAGGATGTGCAGCGAGCAGCCCGCGCCGCCCGGGAAGCCGGGGCGGTTCTGGAAGACGCAGGAGCCCTGGTGGCGGCGGGTCTGCAGCTCGCCGTCGTTCTCGTCCTCCTGGACCCAGGCGTCGGGCGAGGCGGTGCCGACCGCGTGGTGCTGCCAGATGTCGGGGGTGAGCCGGGCCACATGGCCCGCGACCCGCTCCTGGTCCTCCTCGTCCGAGAAATGCGCGCCGAGGGTGCAGCAGCCGTCGTCCGCGCGGCCCGCCTGGATGCCCTGGCAGCCGCTGCCGAAGATGCAGTTCCAGCGAGAGGTGAGCCATGTCAGATCGCAGCGGAAGACCTGCTCCTCGTCCGCGGGATCCGGGAACTCGACCCAGGCGCGGGCGAAGTCGAGGGGCTGCTCGTCCGGAGCGGCCGCCTTCTTCCGGGACTTCGGCGCCTTCGCCGCCCGCTTCTCGGCCTGCTCCCGACGCTCCCGCTTCTCCTGCTTCGCGCGCTTCTTCTGCTGCTTTTCCTGCTCCTTGGGCACAGCCCTTCCCGCCTTCTCCCGCTCTGCGGCCGCTCCCGGCGCCGCCTCCCGTGACGTCTCCGCCGCGGCCGGTTCCCTGGTTCCGCCGCCGGGTGACTTGCCCGGCTTTGCCTTTTTCGTCATTGGCACCGTTCCAGGGTATGCGTGCGCGGCCCCGCCCCGGGACAGCCGACCGCCGCGGGGGCAGTAGCGTTCCGTACATGAGGCTCGGAGTTCTCGACGTCGGTTCGAACACGGTTCACCTGCTCGTGGTGGACGCCCACCCGGGTGCCCGCCCGCTGCCCGCGCACTCCCACAAGGCCGAGCTGCGCCTGGCCGAGCTGCTCGACGAGGCGGGCGCGATCGGGCCCGAGGGCGTGGACCGCCTGATCGGGACCGTGCGCGGGGCGCTGGAGGCGGCCGAGGACAAGGGCGTCGAGGACCTGCTGACCTTCGCCACCTCCGCGGTGCGCGAGGCGGTGAACGCCGAGGAGGTGCTCGCCCGCGTCAAGGAGGAGACCGGGGTCGCGCTGACCGTGCTGACCGGCGCCGAGGAGGCACGGCTCACCTTCCTCGCCGCCCGCCGCTGGTTCGGCTGGTCCTCCGGCAGGCTGCTCGTCCTGGACATCGGCGGCGGCTCCCTGGAGATCGCCTACGGCATGGACGAGGAGCCCGACGCCGCCGTCTCGCTGCCGCTCGGCGCGGGCCGCCTCACCTCCGGCTGGCTGCCGGGCGACCCGCCCGAGGCGGAGGCGGTGCGCGCGCTGCGCCGGCACGCACGGGCCGAAATAGCCCGGGTGGTGGGCGAGTTCAGCAGGCTGGGGCGGCCCGACCATGTGGTCGCCACCTCCAAGACCTTCAAGCAGCTGGCCCGCCTCGCCGGGGCCGCCCGCTCCGCCGAAGGCCTGTACGTACAGCGGGAGTTGGGCCGCGAGGCGCTGGAGTCCTGGGTGCCGCAGCTCGCCGCGATGACCGCCGAGGAGCGGGCGAAGCTGCCGGGGGTCTCGGAGGGGCGCTCCGGGCAGCTGCTCGCGGGCGCGCTGGTCGCCGAGGGCGCGATGGACCTCTTCGACGTGGACACCCTGGAGATCTGCCCCTGGGCGCTGCGCGAGGGCGTCATCCTGCGCCACCTGGACCAGATGCCGCCGGGGCCGGCCGCGCCCGGTCCCGGTGCGGCCGCCGCGGGCCGTTATGGAGAGCGTCACAGCTGAAGCCGTACCGGGGCCCGTACTCTGTCCTGCGTGGCAGAACCAGTGGTGCGCATCCCGGATGCGAAGGTCGCCCTGTCGACGGCCTCGGTCTATCCGGAGTCGACGGCGGTGGCCTTCGAGATCGCCGCGCGCCTCGGCTACGACGGCGTCGAGGTCATGGTCTGGACCGACCCGGTCAGCCAGGACATCGAGGCGCTGCGCAGACTGAGCGACTACCACGAGGTGCCGATCCTCGCGGTGCACGCGCCCTGCCTGCTCATCACGCAGCGGGTCTGGTCGACGGACCCCTGGGTCAAGCTCCAGCGGGCCCGCGCCGCCGCCGAGAAGCTCGGCGCGAGCACCGTGGTGGTGCATCCGCCCTTCCGCTGGCAGCGGCAGTACGCCCGCGACTTCGTCTCCGGGATCTGGCGGATGGCGCACGAGACGGACGTCCGCTTCGCCGTCGAGAACATGTACCCCTGGCGCTACCGGGACCGCGAGATGCTCGCCTACGCCCCCGACTGGGACGTCACCCGGCACGACTACCGGCACTTCACCATCGACCTCTCGCACACCGCGACCGCCCGCTGCGACGCGGTGGAGATGGCCGCGCGGATGGGCGATCGCCTCGGCCACGTCCACCTCGCCGACGGCTCCGGGTCCGGCAAGGACGAGCACCTGGTCCCGGGCCGCGGCACCCAGCCCTGCGCCGAGCTCCTGGAGTCCCTCGCGGCCCGCGGCTTCGACGGACACGTGGTGGTCGAGGTCAACACCCGCCGCGCCATGTCGGGCGCGGAACGCGAGGCCGACCTCGCCGAGGCCCTCGCCTTCACCCGCCTCCACCTGGCGGCCGCGGCCCGGGTCCCCGGCTCATGACCGCTGCCGCCCCCCGCCGCCGCGGCAGGCCGCCGCGCGCGGGCGCCGCCGAGGGGCCCGGCACCCGGGAGCGCATCCTCGCCGCGGCCCGCGAGGAGTTCTCCGAGCGCGGCTACGAGAAGGCCTCGGTACGCGGCATCGCCAAGGCCGCCGGGGTCGACCCGGCGCTGGTGCACCACTACTTCGGCACCAAGGAGCAGGTCTTCGAGGCCTCGGTCGCCGCCGCCTTCGCGCCCGCGCTCGAAGCCCCGGCCGCGGTCGCCGACGGCCCCGTCGAGGGCATCGGCGAGCGGCTGGCCCGCTTCCTCTTCGGGGTCTGGGAGAACCCGGCGACCCGCACCCCGCTGCTCGCCATCGTCCGCTCCGCGGTCAGCAACGAGGCGGCCGCGGCCGTCTTCCGCCGCCTCATCGCCGCCCAGCTGCTGCGCCGCATCGCCGTCCAGCTCGACCACCCCGACGCCGAACTGCGCGCCGAACTCGCCGCCGCCCAGCTCGTCGGCATCGCCATGCTGCGGTACGTGATCAAGGTGGAGCCGCTGGCCTCGGCGGACCAGGAGCAGATCATCCGCCGGGTGGCGCCGGTGGTGCAGCACCACCTGGTGGGGGAGTAGGCGGGGGCCGACCCGTCCCGGCCCATCCGTCCGCCGGTGCCTCGGCCCGTCCGTCCGTCCGCCGGAGCCTCGGCCCGTCCGGCCGCGCGGGTGCCGGTGCCCCGGTCCGTCAGCGCGTGCCGGTGCCCCGGCCCGCGCGTCACCCCGCACCTGGCGCGACCCCGCCCCCGTACCCCTCAGCCCGCGCCCGGCTCGCCGACCGCTGGGGCTCCCGCCGCCAGGCCGGTGGGCTCCGCGGCCTCGCCCGGCTCCGTGAGGTCCGGCAGGAGCGGCGCGTCCGGCAGGAGCGGCAGCTCGGCCCAGATGATCTTGCCCTCGCGGGTGTAGCGGGTGCCCCAGCGGTCGGCGAGCTGGGCGACCAGGAGCAGCCCGCGGCCGCCCTCGTCGAAGACCCGGGCCCGGCGCATGTGCGGGGAGGTGCTGCTCGCGTCGGAGACCTCGCAGATCAGCGCGCGGTCCCGGATCAGCCGCAGCCGGATCGGGACTTCGCCGTACCGGATGGCGTTGGTGACCAGTTCGCTGACGACCAGCTCCGCGGTGAAGGAGGCCTCCTCGAGACCCCACTCCGCGAGGGTCGCCAGGGTGTGGCGGCGGGCCTCGGAGACCACCGCGGGATCGGCCGCCAGCTCCCGTACGGAGACCTGGTCGGAGGCGAGGACGCGGGTCCTGGCGAGCAGCAGCGCGACGTCGTCGGTGGGGCGGGCCGGGACGAGGCGGCCGATCAGCGCCTCGCAGACGTCCTCCAGGGGCACCGGCGCACCGCCGGATCGCGCGCCCGCCGCCCCGGTCTCCGCGAGGACCTCGGTGAGCGCGGCGAGGCCGGAGTCCACGTCCCGGCCCTGGCTCTCGACCAGCCCGTCCGTGTAGAGGGCGAGCAGGCTGCCCTCGGGCAGGTGCAGCTCGGACTTCTCGAAGGGCAGGGCGCCGAGGCCGAGCGGCGGTCCGATCGGCAGCTGCGGGAAGTCGACGCGGCCGTCCGGGCCGACCACGGCGGGCAGCAGCTGGCCCGCGCTGGCCAGGGTGCAGTTGCCCGAGACCGGGTCGTAGACCGCGTACAGGCAGGTGGCGCTGGACTCCTGGCCCTCCTCCGGGTCCTGGTCGGCGAGGCGGATCACCACGTCGTCGAGGTGGGTGAGGAGTTCGTCGGGGGCGAGGTCGACATCGGCGAGGGTGCGCACCGCGGTCCGCAGCCGCCCCATGCTGGCCGAGGCGTACAGGCCGTGGCCCACCACGTCGCCGACCACCAGGGCGACCCGGGCCCCGGCCAGCGGGATGACGTCGTACCAGTCGCCGCCGACCCCGGCGTGCGAACCGGCCGGGAGGTAGCGGGAGGCGACCTCGACCGCGGACTGCTCCGGCGGGCGCTGCGGGAGCAGGGCGCGCTGGAGGGTCAGGGCGGTGGCGCGCTCGTGGGTGTAGCGGCGCGCGTTGTCGATGGAGACGGCGGCCCGGGCGGCGAGGTCGCGCACCAGGAGCAGGTCGTCGTCGGTGAACGGCACCGCCTCCCCCCGCCGGAACAGCAGTGCCAGCCCGAGCGCCGCCCCGCGCGCCCGCAGCGGCACCACCAGCACCGAGGCGAGGCCCTGCGCCCGGACGGCTCCGGCGGTCCCCGGGTCCGCCCTCAGCCAGTCGGGTGGGCCGTCCAGGCGGTGCCGCGAGGGCTGCCCCGTGGTCAGCGCGCGGTCCGGCACCGAACCCGCCGGAAAGGTGTGCGGCTCGCCCGGGGCCTCGATCTCCCCGGCGCCCTCGGCGGGGGCGGTCCGCTGGGCCACCCGGCACAGCCGCAGCCGCCCCGGCCGGGGCGGCCGCCCCTTCGGGCCGAGCACCGGGTCGAGCAGGCTGACGGTGGCGTAGTCGGCGAAGTGGCGCACCCCGACGTCGGCGAGCTCCTGGGCGGTGCGGCCGACGTCGAGGGTGGTCCCGATGCCGGTGCTGGCCTCGTTGACCAGCCGCAGCTGCCGCTGCACCCGGCGCTCGCGCTGGGCCTGGTACACGCTGAAGGCCTGCTCGGAGGCGAGGTCCATCCACTCCAGGCCGAAGACCGCGAGCCGCAGGGTGGCCGCGCTGACCAGCTGTGTATCGCCGCTGCGCCGCGCGATGTCCTCGAAGAGCAGCGGGGTGAGCCCGGCGAGCCCGAGGCGGTAGGCGCGCAGCATCGCGCTGACCGGGATGTCGCGGTCGGCGAGCAGCCGGGCCAGCTTCACCGCCGTCTGCGGCTGCCCGCCCGCGAGGCCGGGGCCGATTCCGCCGAGGACGTCGAGGAAGAGGTCCACGCTCTCGGTGACGAGGGCGCGGGCGGGGCCGTTCACCTCCGCCTCGCCGAGCGCGGGGATCTCGGCGGCGTAGAGGCGCATCAGCAGATCGGTCAGCGCGGCGCGGCGGGGGCGCAGATCCCCGGCCACGGCGGCGAGCAGCCGATCGGCATCGTCCATACCGGAAATATAGGCACGAAGAAGACGCTACCGCCGGGTCGGGTACGGGCTTTCGCTCCCGGGTTCGCCGCCGGGTCCCCGGACCGCCCCGGGACCGGCCGGGCGGCCCCGTGAGCTGCCCGGCGACCGAGACCGGCGTCCCAGGATCCGGACATGGTGTCCGGATCCTGGAGGACGGGCGTACTCTCTTACAGACAGGCATGCCTGTCCGCCAGGCATGCGGGGCACAGCTGAGCGGACGGCCACAAGGCGGCCCGCGGCGCTGGAGCCCGGATCCCGTACGGGCGCGCGGCGAGCGCGCGGACCGCCCGGGATCCCGGTCGAATCCGCCGGTGCCGTGAGCGCGGCCCCGGAGCCGAGAAGGAGCGAGCGACGATGCCCGAGCTGAGGTCCCGCACTGTCACCCACGGCCGCAACATGGCGGGCGCCCGCGCCCTCATGCGGGCCTCGGGCGTAGCGAGCGAGGACATCGGCAAGCCGATCATCGCGGTCGCCAACTCCTTCACCGAGTTCGTGCCCGGGCACACCCACCTCGCCCCGGTCGGCCGGATCGTCTCCGAGGCGATCAAGGCGGCGGGCGCGGTGCCCCGGGAGTTCAACACCATCGCCGTCGACGACGGCATCGCGATGGGCCACGGCGGCATGCTCTACTCGCTGCCCTCCCGGGACCTGATCGCCGACTCCGTGGAGTACATGGCCGAGGCGCACTGCGCCGACGCGCTGATCTGCATCTCCAACTGCGACAAGATCACCCCCGGCATGCTGATGGCCGCGCTGCGCCTGAACATCCCGACGGTCTTCGTCTCCGGCGGCCCGATGGAGGCCGGCAAGGCCACCCTGGTCGACGGCACCGTCCGCAAGCTCGACCTGATCAACGCCATCAGCGACGCGGTCGACGAGAACGTCTCCGACGAGGACATCCTCCGCATCGAGGAGAACG
Source organism: Streptomyces physcomitrii (assembly GCF_012273655.1). Classification (GTDB taxonomy): domain Bacteria; phylum Actinomycetota; class Actinomycetes; order Streptomycetales; family Streptomycetaceae; genus Streptomyces; species Streptomyces physcomitrii. The sequence continues at coordinate 115,542 of NZ_JAAWWP010000020.1, forward strand.
CCTGTCCGACCTGCGGCTCCTGCTCCGGCATGTTCACCGCCAACTCGATGAACTGCCTGACCGAGGCCATCGGCCTCTCGCTGCCCGGCAACGGCTCCGTCCTCGCCACCCACACCGCCCGCAAGGCCCTCTACGAGAAGGCCGGGCAGACCGTGGTCGAGCTGGCCGAGCGGTACTACGGGGGCGACGACGACTCCGTGCTGCCGCGCAACATCGCCACCCACGCGGCCTTCGAGAACGCCATGGCACTCGACATCGCCATGGGCGGCTCCACCAACACGATCCTGCACCTGCTGGCCGCCGCCCAGGAGGCCGAGGTGGGCTACGACCTCGGCGACATCGACGCGGTTTCCCGCCGGGTGCCCTGCCTCGCCAAGGTCGCGCCCAATGTCGCGCCCAGCACCACGTACTACATGGAGGACGTGCACCGCGCGGGCGGCATCCCGGCGATCCTCGGCGAGCTGTACCGGGGCGGGCTGCTCAACGAGGACGTGCACACCGTCCACGCGCCCGGCATCAAGCAGTGGCTCGACGACTGGGACATCCGCGGCGGCGCCGCCTCGGCCGAGGCCGTCGAGCTGTGGCACGCGGCGCCCGGCTGCCGCCGCTCCGCCGAGGCCTTCAGCCAGTCCGAGCGCTGGGACAGCCTCGACACCGACGCGGCGAACGGCTGCATCCGCGATGTCGCGCACGCCTACTCCCAGGACGGCGGACTCGCGGTCCTCAAGGGCAACCTCGCCGAGGACGGCTGCGTCGTGAAGACCGCCGGGGTCGACGAGTCCATCTGGACCTTCGAGGGCCCCGCGGTGGTCTGCGAGTCGCAGGAGGAGGCCGTCGACAAGATCCTGCGCAAACAGATCACGGAGGGCGACGTCGTCGTCATCCGCTACGAGGGCCCCAAGGGCGGCCCCGGCATGCAGGAGATGCTCTACCCGACCTCCTTCCTCAAGGGCCGCGGCCTCGGCAAGTCCTGCGCCCTGATCACCGACGGCCGCTTCTCCGGCGGCACTTCGGGCCTGTCCATCGGCCACGCCTCCCCCGAGGCGGCCTCCGGCGGCACCATCGCGCTGGTCCGCGACGGCGACCGGATCCGGATCGACATCCCGAACCGTACGATCGAACTCCTCGTCCCCGAGGCCGAGTTGACCGCCCGCAAGCAGGCCCTCGGCGGGGTGTACGCGCCGAAGGACCGCGAACGCAAGGTCTCCACCGCCCTGCGCGCCTACGCCGCCATGGCCACCAGCGCCGACAAGGGCGCCGTCCGCGACATCTCCAAGTTGGGCTGAGCACACCGGCAGTTCGGCAGCACCGGCGCCCCGGCCCCCTCGGCCGGGGCGCCCGCCCCCGCGAAAACCGGATGCGCGCCGCGGGCGGGGTGCGGTCTGATCGGACCATGGCGATCGTGCTGAGCAGTCCGGAAGTCGACGAGCTGGGCGGGGCCCTGGGCGCACTGCGGGAGTGGCAGTACGAGGGGGCGCCGATGCAGCTGCATCCGGGAGACCTGGGCTGGTTCTGGCGGTTCGGCGCGGCGGCGACGGCCGCGGCGGTGCGGACCTGGAGCCGGGACGGGCGGATCCTCGCCGTCGGACTCCTCGACGGCCCCGACCTGCTGCGGCTGACCACCGCTCCGGACGCCCGGCAGGACGAGGAGCTGGCCCGGCGGATGGCCGCCGACCTCACCGGCCCGGAGCGCGGCGTCCTGCCGCAGGGCAAGGTCTCCGTCGAGGCGCCGCGGGACGCACTGCTCCAGGAGGTCCTGCGCGCCGACGGCTGGGACACCGGCGAGCCCTGGACGCCGCTGCGCCGCGACCTCACGGAGCCGGTGCCCGATCCGGGCGTACGTATCGAGGTGGTCGGGCCGGAGCTGGCGACGGAGCGGGCCGCCGTGCAGCGGGCCGCCTTCGACGGATCGACGTACGGCGAGGAGCGCTGGCAGGCCATGGCCGCCGGACCGCTGTACGCCGGCGCCCGCTGCCTGCTCGCCCGCGACGCGCGGGGCCGGGCCGTGGCGATGGTGACGGTGTGGTCGGCCGGTCCCGGCAGGCCCGGCCTCCTGGAGCCGATGGGCGTGCACCGGGACCATCGCCGCCGCGGCCACGGCCGGGCGATCACCCTCGCCGCCGCGGCCGCCCTCCGGGAGCTGGGCGCGTCCAGCGCCCTCGTCTGCACCCCGAGCGCCAACCCCGGCGCCGTCGACACCTACGCCTCGGCCGGGTTCCGGCGGATGCCCGAAGTCCCGGACCGCTGCCGGGAGTTGTAGACCGGGCGCGAAAGGCCGGGGGCTGGTTCGCGCCCCACTCCCTGACCGGCTCCGGCCGTCCCTTCAGACCGGCTTGCGCCATACGGAGATGTGCTTCGCGGAGTCCTGGGTGAACGGCGCCCCGTCCCAGTCCGCCACCCGGCGCTCCAGATCGAGACCGGCGATCCGGGCCATCAGGTCGAGTTCGGCCGGCCAGGCGTACCGGTGCCGCGAACTCCCGCGGCGGTAGCGGCCGTCCGCGCCGTCCCGGGTGAAGTGGTGCGAGACGAGGACCTGTTCGACCAGGTCGAAGGTGTCGAAGCCGAGATGCCGCTCGGAGACGTCGAAGGGCACCGCGACCTGCCCGGGCGGCAGGAACCGCAGCGGCGGCACGCCCAGCTCGATGACGAAGCGGCCACCGGGCGCCAGATGACGCGCCGCGTTGCGGAAGCACTCGACCTGCTCCTCCTGGGTGAGCAGATTCGTGATCGTGTTGTAGACGAGATAGACCAGGGTGAACTCACCGGGCACGACGGTGGCGGCCATGTCCCCGAGGACCACCGGGAGGGTGTCCTCGTCGACCTTGCGCCGGAGCACCTCCGCCATGGGCGCGGAGAGTTCGATGCCCACGACCGGCACACCGCGCTCCCGGAGCGGGACGCCCACCCGCCCGGTCCCGATCGCGAACTCCAACGCCCTTCCCTGACCGGCCAGTTCGCCGAGGAAGTCCAGGACCGGCCCGAGAACGGCGGCCGAGGACGACTCGGCCTCCTCGGCGTCGTAGCGTTCGGCGGTCGCTCGGCTCCACAGCTCACTGCTCGTCACGACCGGTCACTCTGCCGGGTGCCGAGGGGCGCTGTCGACGCAATTACCGCCCAGGGCGCACCTGTTGACGGGCGTGCGGTGCTGGGCCGCGGCCGACGCGGACTCGCTGCTCGACATGCGCCGTGCGGGGGAGCGGCAGAACGGCGTCCTACGGGCAGTTGAGGGTGCCCCGGGCTCACCACACCGACGGATTGGCCGAGTTGACCGCGAACACCGACCCGTCCGGCGCGCTCGCGTACACCCGTCCCCCGGCCATGACCGGCGGCGGCACCGCGGCGGCCACCTGTTCCGGCGCGGAGGCACGGGGCCGGGCCTTGGTCTGCCCGAGCAGGTGCCCGTCCCCGGCGTCCACCGCGACCAGCGCACCGCCGGGCGTGGAGAAGCAGACCCGCCGCCCGTCGGTCACCGGCACCGAACCGCGGCTCGCCCCCGACTCCGTACGCCAGCGCTGCTCACCGGCGACCAGGTCCACGGCGACCACCGCGCCGCCCGCGGCCGTCAGATAGGCCCGGTCGCCGTGCACTGCGCCCAGCGCGTCGTCCAGCGGCAGCTTCAGCGGGATGCGGCGCTGCGTCCCGCGCCCCGGTGCGTAGCGGATCAACGCCTCGGTCTGCGCGGCGGAGTTGAGCGACTGGAGGACGACGGCGCGGCCCGCCACCCCGGCCGGGCGCACCGCCCCGGCGAAACGGTGCTCCCAGCGGGTCCGGCCCGAGTCCGGGTCGAGCGAGGTCACCAGGGTGCTGCCGCCGTCGCCGCCGAGCCGGGTGGCGAGCACGCTCTCCCCGAAGGCCCAGAGCACCGGCTGCCCCGCCCCGCCGGGCCGCCGCCACCGCTGCTCGCCGCTCGCCGCGTCCAGCCCGGTGAGGCTCCCGTCTCGCCCGCCGAGCAGCACGGTCTCCCCGGCGAACCGCACCGCGCCGCCGTACGAGCCGAGCTCCCGCTGCCAGCGCTTCTTCCCGTCGGCCGGGTCGAGGGCGAGCAGGGTGCCGCCGTCGTCGCTGACCGTCAGCAGCCGCCCGGCGGCCGGCTGGGGCGCGAACTCGGGGGCGCCCTTCGGCGCCGCCTCCCGGCTCCACGCCAGCTTCCCGCTGCCCGGGTCGAGCGCGGCGGCGGGCAGCCCCGGCTGGGCGCAGTACAGCGCCCGCTCGGTGTACGCGCACCGCGGGGTGCCGCCGCTGGCCTGTGCCGAGCCGCCCGGCAGATCCTCGCGCCACGGCGAGAAGGCAGCCTTCGGCGCCCCGGACGGCCTCCCGCCCGGCACGGTTCCGCCGTCCCCGCCCGGCCACAGGAGCGCCGTACCGGCCGCACAGAGCGCCAGCGCGGCGGCGAGGGCGCCGAGCACCAGCGGGCGGCGGAAGAAGCGGGAGGTGCGGGGGGTCGGCGACCGGGCGGGGTCGGTGGGGTCCGCGGGGGCCGCGAGGTTCCCGGACCGCGCGGACTCCCCGGACGTCCGCGGGCCAGCCGGACCCGCCGCGCCCTCCGCGCCCGCCGATTCGGCGGAACTCCCTTGCTCCATGGGCCCGTTGGGGACAGCCGCCCACCCCGCACCCCCGCCCGCGTCCCCCTGCCGGACCTTCCGCTGCGCCGGTATGAAGGCCTGGGTCTCGTACGAGGCGGCGACCGAGCGGAGGTCGGCCATCACCTCGTCGGCGGTGGGCCGGTCCTCCGGGTTCTTGGACAGGCAGGCCTCGACCAGCGGGACGAGGGCCTCCGGCAGCGCGGACAAGTCGGCCTCGTTGTGCACCACTTGGTAGGCCACGAGGTAGGGGCTGTCGGACTCGAAGGGCGCCTTGCCGGTCGCCGCGTGCACCAGGAGCGAGCCGAGCGCGAACATGTCGGCGGCCGGGCCCACTTCACGCGGGCGGCGGAACTGCTCCGGCGCCATGAACGGCGGACTGCCGATCAACTTCCCCGTCTCGGTGCGCAGTTCGCTGTCCTTGGGCCGGGAGATCCCGAAGTCGATGACCTTGGGGCCGTCGTCGGCGAGCAGCACATTGCTCGGCTTGAGGTCGCGGTGCACCACCCCGGCGCGGTGGATGTCCCGCAGCGCCTCGGCGAGCCCCGCCATCAGCCGCCGCAACTGGGCCGGGGACAGCGGCCCGTGCCGCTTGACCTGCTCGGAGAGGGTGGGGCCCGGAATGTAGAGGGTGGCCATCCAGGGGCGTACGGACTCCGCGTCGGCGTCCACCACCGGCGCCGTGAAGGCACCGCTGACCCGCCGGGCGGCGGCGATCTCCTGCCGGAAACGCCCCCGGAACTCCGGGTCCTCGGCGAGTTCGGCGTGCACCACCTTCACCGCGAGCGGCAGCCCCGAACCGCTGCGCGCCAGATGCACGACGCCCATCCCGCCCGATCCCAGGCAGCTCTCCAGGCGGTACTGACCGGCGTACTCGGGATACGCCGCGTCGGTACCGGCACCGATGCCTCCCCGTGGCGCCATGGACCCACCCCCGAAGCTGTTCGTCCGGCGCGCGACGCACGGAGCCTAGTCGATGCTTCGTCCCCTGCTGCAGTGGCTTGCTAGCCTCCGCGTGTGTCGCCCGCACTGGCCGGAATCTGCGGATGCGGCACATTGGTTGGGGGATCTGCACATTCGACGGGGTCCACGGGGGCCCAAGAGGGGGAGCCGTCATGACTGTCGACCAGTCCGAGAACGCCGGGGAACGCGCCGAGGGCACGGAGGCCCAGCTCGCCCGGCGCTACCCGATCGCGCCGGGCTACACGCTGAACGTCCGCGGCGGCCCCGGCACCCAGTACTCCCTGGTGCGGGTCCTGCCGCCGGGCAGCAGCGTGCTGATCCACTGCCAGACCCGCGGCCAGAACGTCAGCGGCCCCTACGGCACCACCCGCATCTGGGACAACATCAGCCCCGGCGAGTACGTCTCCGACGCCTATGTGAAGACCGGCAGCGACGGCTACGTGGCCCCGGCCTGCGGCTGACCACGCGGCGGGCCCTTCGCGAGGGCCCGCCGCGAGGACCGTTCGCGCACAGCTTTTCGCGCACAGTCGTTCGCGTACGGCCCTTCGCGCACGGCGCGGTGTGTCCTCACGGGGGCGCGCCGCGCCCTCGCGGAAGGCGTGGTGAGCAGGGCGGCGGGCAGAGCCGCTGCCCCGCTCCCGCCCCGCCGCGCCACCATGGACGCATGACCGACACCCGGCGCGCCCACTCCTTCAACGCGGCGGCCGCGCAGTACGCCGCCGCCCGCCCGTCCTACCCGCCCGCCCTGTTCGACACGGTCGAGGCACTCTCCGGCCGCCCGCTGCGCGGCGCCGCCGTGGTGGACGTCGGCGCCGGTACGGGGATCGCCGCCGCGCGGCTGCACGCGCGCGGCGCCCGGCTCCTCGCGGTGGAACCGGGCGCGGGCATGGCCGCCGAGTTCCGCAGGCAGCTGCCCGGGGTGCCGGTGGTACGCGGCGACGGCAACGCCCTGCCGCTCGCCTCCGGCAGCGCCGACCTGCTCACCTTCGCCCAGTCCTGGCACTGGACCGAACCGGCCCGCGCCCTGCCCGAGGCCCTGCGGGTGCTGCGCCCCGGCGGCACGCTCGCCCTGTGGTGGAACGTCCTGGACCACCGCGTCGGCTGGGTCGCCGCCCAAGGCGCCCGCCTCGCCGCCCACTTCGGCGCGCACGCCGGGGCGCACGGCACCCCCGAGCGGGTCCGTGCGGAGGCGGGCGCGGCCGAGTTCACCCACCACCGGGTGCCCTGGAGCCGCCGGATCAGCGTCGACACCCACCTCGCCAACCTCGGCAGCCACTCCCTCCTCCTGGTCGCCGGCGAGGAGTCCCGCGCCTCCTTCCTCACCGCCGAACGCGCCGCCCTCCTCCGGGACTTCCCCGACGGCACCCTCGACGAGCCGTACGTCGTCGACCTCCTGGTGACCCGCCGCCCGAACGGCAACTGAGGCCACCGGGCCACCGCTTGAGCTGCCCGGCCTCAACTCGGCGTACGCGCTGACGACTTGAGGGCCTTCGCTCTGAGTTGCCGAGCCCTCAACTCGGCTTAGGGGTCGACGACTTGGGGACCTTCACTGTCTCCGCCGCGAGTCGTACGGGGGTCCGGCCGAGGGGGAGAGAGGCGAGTGAGTTGCGGCGATGAGAAGGCCTGGCCTTCTCCGGCCCCGAGCCCCCTCGCCACCGCCCGACTCCCGGCCGCTGGCTCTCCGCCCCTTGGCGCCCCAGCCCCTCGCTCGCCGCCCCTGACTCCTCGGCTGACTCCCCGACTCTGGCTCCGCGCCCCCTGTCACCCCAGCTCCTTGACGCCGTACCCCCGCAGGCGCATTATTCATCACATGATGAATTCCAAGGCTCCCGCCCCTCCCGTGGCCGGCGAGGCCACCGGATCACCCGCCGTCCGCGCCCGGGGCCTCACCGTCACCCGCGGTCCGCGCACCGTGCTGCGCGGGCTCGACTTCTCGGTCCCGGCGGGCCGCGTCACCGGGCTGCTCGGCCCCTCCGGCTGCGGGAAGTCGACCCTGATGCGCGCCCTCGTCGGTACGCAGGCCAAGGTGAGCGGCACCCTCGACGTCCTCGGCCACCCGGCGGGCAGCGCGGCCCTGCGCTCACGCATCGGCTACGTGACCCAAGCGCCCTCCGTCTACAGCGACTTGACGGTGCGTCAGAACCTGGAGTACTTCGCCGCGGTACTCGAACCGGGCAGGTCCGCCGCCGGGCGGCGCCGCGCCCAGGTCACCCGGGCCATCGAGGACGTCGACCTCGGCTCGCACGCCGACTCCCTCGCCGGACACCTCTCCGGGGGCCAGCGCGGCCGCGTCTCGCTGGCGGTCGCCCTGCTCGGCTCGCCCGAACTCCTCGTCCTGGACGAACCCACCGTCGGCCTCGACCCCGTACTCCGGCGTGAGCTGTGGCACCTGTTCCGCGGACTGGCCACCGAGCGCGGCGCCACCGTCCTCATCTCCTCGCACGTCATGGACGAGGCCGAGCGCTGCGACCGGCTCCTGCTCCTGCGCGAGGGACACCTCCTCGCCGAGGACACCCCCGAGGCCCTGCGCGAGCAGACCGGCTCCACCACGGTCGAGGAGGCCTTCCTCCACCTCGTCGACCGGGCCGCCACGCACTGACCCCGGCCCGCCCGCGCCTCCGCCCCCGACCCCGGCCGCGTACCCGCCATCCCGACGCTCGGACCGGCCCCGACCGCGAGCTCACCCCTGGACCTGACCGACCCGACCCGACCTGGTCCTCGACCGTCAGCCGACGCGCGAACGCGACCCGACCCTCGCCCCCGCCCCGAACTCCCGCCGAACCCTTGCCCGCCCCCCCCGACCCCGGAGCCACCCCATGACCCTCTCCCGGACCCTCGCCACCGCCGCCCGCGTCCTGCGCCAGCTGCGCCACGACCCCCGGTCGATCGCGCTCATGGTGCTCGTGCCCTGTGTGATGCTCCTGCTGCTGCGCTACGTCTTCGACGCCAGCCCGCGCACCTTCGACAGCATCGGCGCCTCGCTGCTCGGCATCTTCCCGCTGATCACGATGTTCCTGGTCACCTCGATCGCCACGCTGCGCGAACGCACCTCCGGCACCCTCGAACGCCTCCTCGCCCTGCCGCTCGGCAAGGGCGACCTGATCGCCGGGTACGCGCTGGCCTTCGGCGCCCTCGCCGTCGTCCAGTCCGCGCTCGCCACCGGCCTCGCCCTGTGGGCCCTCGGCCTCGACGTCACCGGCTCGCCCTGGCTGCTGCTCCTGGTCGCCCTGCTCGACGCCCTCCTCGGCACCGCGCTCGGCCTCTTCGTCTCGGCCTTCGCCGCCTCCGAGTTCCAGGCGGTGCAGTTCATGCCCGCGGTGATCTTCCCGCAGCTGCTCCTGTGCGGACTCTTCACCGCCCGCGCCCGCATGCAGCCCGTCCTGGAGGCCCTCTCCGACGTGCTGCCCATGTCGTACGCGGTCGACGGCATGAACGAGGTCCTGCGGCACCCCGAGGTCACCGGCGCCTTCGTCCGCGACACCTCCGTCGTCGCCGGAAGCGCCCTGCTCGTCCTGGTCCTCGGCGCCGCGACCCTGCGCCGCCGCACCGTCTGACCGGCCGCCCGGGGCCCGTCCGGTCCGCGGACACCGCGCGCCCGGCCACCCGCGCGGTGCGAGGATGAGCCCGCGGCGGCGAGGCGAAATCGCGGCCGGCACAGCGGAGTCAGCACAGCCAGCGGAAGGGGTCGGCCGCCCATGAGCCAGAAAGTCGCCGTACTGGGAACCGGAAAGATCGGCGAGGCCCTGCTCAGCGGCATGATCCGCTCCGGCTGGTCGACCGCCGACCTCCTGGTCACCGCCCGCCGCCACGAACGCGGCGAGGAGCTCGCCGCCCGCTACGGCGTCACCGTGACCGGCAACGCCGAGGCCGCCCGCGCCGCCGACACCCTGATCCTCACCGTCAAGCCCCAGGACATGGGCACTCTTCTCGGTGAACTCTCCCCGCACCTGCCCGCCGACCGCCTCGTGATCAGCGGCGCCGCCGGAATCCCCACCACCTTCCTGGAGGATCGGCTCCCGGCCCGCACCCCCGTCGTACGGGTCATGACGAACACCCCCGCCCTGGTCGACGAGGCCATGTCGGTCATCTCCGCGGGCAGCCACGCCACCGGCGGCCACCTCGCGCACGCCGAGGAGATCTTCGGCGCCGTCGGCAAGACCCTGCGCGTCCCCGAGTCCCAGCAGGACGCCGCCACCGCGCTCTCCGGCTCCGGCCCCGCGTACTTCTACTTCCTGGTGGAGGCCATGACCGACGCGGGCATCCTGCTCGGCCTGCCCCGCGACAAGGCCCACGACCTCATCGTGCAGGCCGCGATCGGCGCCGCCGTGATGCTCCGCGACAGCGGCGAACACCCGGTCACCCTCCGCGAGAACGTCACCTCGCCCGCCGGCACCACCATCAACGCCATCCGCGAACTGGAGAACCACGGCGTACGCGCCGCCCTGATCGCCGCCCTGGAAGCCGCCCGCGACCGCAGCCGCGAACTGGCCTCCGGCAGCGGCTGAACCCGAACCGGCCTCCGGCGGCAGCTGGACCATGGGTCGGGGGCGCCGGCCCGCGTCCGGCGCCCCCCTCCCGCTCAGGCCGCGGGCAGCAGCCCGATCGCCCGGTAGGCCGCGTCCACGGTCGGCTGGGCCATCTCCCGGGCACGCTCGGCGCCAGCCCGAAGCACCGCGTCCACCTGCCCGGGGTCGGCCGCCAGCTCCCGGTGCCGCTTCTGCAAGGGGGCGAGCAGCTCCACCACGGCCTCCGCGGTGTCCTTCTTCACGGCGCCGTACGAGGAGTAGTCCGCGGCGAGGTCCTCCGGCCGCCCACCGGTGCAGGCCGCCAGGATCTCCAGGAGGTTCGCGATACCGGGGCTGACCGCCCGGTCGTAGACGACCTCCCGCCCGCTGTCGGTCACCGCCCGCAGGAACTTCCTCCGGATGACCTCGGGCTCGTCGAGCAGATGGACCACCCCGGCGGACTCGGCACCCGACTTCCCCATCTTGCTCAGCGGATCCTGAAGGTCCCGCACCCGCGTCCCCAACACCGGAAGGGTGGCCTTCGGCACCACGAAGGTGGCCCCGTATCGCTGGTTGAAGCGCAGCGCGAGGTCCCGCGTCAGCTCGACGTGCTGCGCCTGGTCCTCACCGACCGGCACCTCGTCCGTCCGGTACGCCAGGATGTCCGCCGCCATCAGCACCGGATACGTCAGCAGTGAGAGCCGCACACCGCCCCCGCGCTCCTGTTCCCGCCGCGCCTTCTCCTTGTACTGGATCATCCGCCGCATCTCCCCGTCCGCGGCCACACACTCCAGGAGGTACGAGAGTCTGGTGTGCGCGTCCACCTGGCTCTGGACGAAGACCGTGCACAGCCGCGGATCCAGCCCGGCCGCGAGCAGCAGACTCGCGCCCTGCCTGGTCAGCCGCCGCACCCGGGCCGGATCGTGCTCGACGGTGAGCGCGTGCAGGTCGACGAGGCAGAACAGGGCCTCCGAGCGGTGCTGATCGGTCTCGACCCAGCGCCGCACCGCCCCGAGGTAGTTCCCGAGCGTCAGGTGTCCCGTGGGCTTGACCCCGCTGAAGGTCCGCGTCATGTGTCCTCACTCCTTCCGGTGAGGCCGCCGTCCTCGCCGGCCGGCGGGCTCCCGGAGCGGGAAACACGAACGGCCGCCGAAGCGGCGGCCGTTGAGCGCGTGCGTAGGTCCGGCCGCCGTCAGGCGGCCCACCACTGCCGGGTGTGCGCACGCGTAGTCATGGGGCAGAGGGTACGCCTCCGGCTCCCCGCCCGTGCGAAGTTGACACTCCCCGGAGGGATCCGTAATGTACTGCGAGCTGTCCAGCGGTGAGCCGCCGACCTCAGGTCGGTCCCGGGGCAGCCATTCCGCAGAGAACATCGACCGAGCCACGATCCTTCGTCGGCTCGTTTTCATGCTCCCCTGTGCAATGAGGAACTGCGTTCGAAAGAGCGCCCCCGATTAGGTCGGGGAGAATGCTTCCGCTAAGGTCTCACCCATGTCGGAACGGCCCAACAGCCGCGACGGCAGCCCCTGCTGACGGGGAATCAGCGCCGAAAGGATCTGATACAGTAGGCACCGCCGGAAAGGGAAACGCGAAAGCGGAGAACGGCCCGGCAAACCCCCTCCGGAGGGTGGCGGAAACGGAAATCGGATCTGCTAAAGTCGGAAACACCGAAGGGAAACGCCCGGAGGAAAGCCTCGGCTGAATGGTCGGGGTGAGTACGAAGGAAGTGTCCGTTCCTTGAGAACTCAACAGCGTGCCAAAAGTCAACGCCAGATATGTTGATAACCCCGGATTCTCGGCAGTCGTTTGTGGCTGTCTGAGGGTTTGGGTTCCTTTGAAGAGACACACAGCGAGGATGCTGTGGACCGGGGGGATTATTCCTCTTCCTGGTTCCGCTCTCGTGTGTGTGACCGGATTACCGGTACACATTCACGGAGAGTTTGATCCTGGCTCAGGACGAACGCTGGCG
>NZ_JAAWWP010000021.1:0-19871 GCF_012273655.1 Streptomyces physcomitrii
AGGAGCTGACGGCAGCGGCCGCACGGCATCAGCACCGCCCCTCGCCCGTCCACGCAGGTGAAGTGGGTCAGCCGCCCGCCGCCGGTCAGCCGCAGCTGGGCGATGAGGCCGCACTCCGCGCATCCCATCCCGCATATGCGGCAGAACAAACCCCTCCCGCTCACCGAAGCCGTCCCGCCCGGTAAGCCCGTCCCGCCCGGCAACTCCCTCCCGGTCACCGCCTCGCACTCCCTGGCCGAAGCTCTCCCGGCCGAGATCGCCAAAGTTCTCCCGATCGAGCTCGCCGAAGTGCCCCCGGTCGAGGGGCAGTCGGGGCGAGCCCACGGCAGGGGTCCGGTCCCCCGCCACCGGGGTCCGGCCGCCCGCCACCGGGGTCCGGTCGGCGCGTTCCGTCTGGCCGTGCCGGGGCAGGACCCTGGTCGCGCCGGGCAGCCCGGGGGTGGGCGGGGTCTCGGGCGTCCGCGTGGTGGTCGCGTTGTTGCGTACGGCCTGGAGCAGTTGCTGGGCGCCCGGTCCGGAGCGGCCCGTCCAGACGAGGGGGCGGCGGCGTCCCGGAGTGCCCGCGGCCGCCTGCGGGGTGACGGCCTTGTAGGCGCTCAACTGGTGCGCGAGACGGGGGGATCTCGTCTTCGGCACGCTGGTGAGCTGTACCCGGAAGCTGGCGTGGTTGACGACGACCTGCGCGGGATCGCAGGGCACTTTGGCCATGCTGAAGGCAGGTGCGTCGTCGAACCCCGAGGAGCGGCCCCCCGTGGAGGAGCGGGCTGTTCTGGTGTCCACACTCATCTAACCGAGTGACGACTGCTTAGGACACTGCCTTGACCGCCGCAAAATGTCCGGGCCCCGTCAAATCGGCCGAATCGGACCTGTCGGCACCATCACCGGCTGCTCGAACAAGCCTTGCACCTACGGGAGTTCGAACCGTCCGCCAGCAAGCCCCCACCCGACCGCCCACCCGCACGCACATCACATACCGCGCACCGCGCACTCCCACCGGCAGGAGCCCCCACCCCCACCCGCAGAAGCCCGCGCCACCGCCCCAACCGGACCGACCACCGCCCGCCCAACGAGGCACCGCCCGCGCGACCAGCCACCGCCCGCCCGACCAGCCACCAGCAGACCCCGAACAGGCTCCGCCACCCCCGGCCAAGCCGCCCTCACCCCCGCCGGCGAGCCGCCTCGTACAGGACGATGCCCGCGGCCACACCGGCGTTGAGGGATTCGGCACCGCCGGGCATGGGGATGCGGACCCGGATGTCGCAGGTCTCGCCGACCAGCCGGGACAGGCCCTTGCCCTCGCTGCCGACCACCAGTACCAGCGGGCCGTCGAGCGCCGCCAGGTCCCCGAGTTCGGCCTCCCCGTCGGCGGCGAGGCCGACCACGGTCAGGCCCGCCTTCTGGTACGCCTCCAGGGCGCGGGTCAGATTGGTGGCGCGGGCCACCGGGGTGCGGGCGGCGGTACCGGCGGAGGTCTTCCAGGCGCCCGCGGTCATCCCGGCGGCGCGGCGTTCCGGTACGACCACGCCGTGGCCGCCGAAGGCGGAGACGGAGCGGACCACGGCGCCGAGGTTGCGCGGGTCGGTGACGCCGTCGAGGGCGACGATCAGGGGGTCCTCGCCCTCGTCGTACGCGGCGGCGGCGAGGTCCTCGGGGTGGGCGTACTCGTAGGGCGGGATCTGGAGGACGAGGCCCTGGTGGTTCAGGTTGTTCGTCATCCGGTCCAGCTCGGGGCGGGGGGCTTCCATCAGGTGGATGCCGCCGCGCTCCCCGGCCAGCTGGAGGGCCTCGCGTACGCGCTCGTCGTTGTCGATGAACTGCTGCACGTACAGCGTGGTGGCGGGGACGCCCTCGCGCAGGGCCTCGACGACGGGGTTGCGGCCGACGACGAGTTCCGAGGCGGACTTGCCGCCGCGGCCCTTCACGGGGCGGCGGGCGGCCTGCTTCGCCTTGGCGCCGGCGAGACGGTTCTTCTTGTGTCCCTTGCGCATCTCGGCGGGCGGCGTCGGGCCCTTGCCTTCGAGGCCGCGGCGTCGCTTGCCACCACTGCCGACCTGCGCGCCCTTCTTGCCGGACATGCGTCGGTTGTTCGCGGCCATGACCTACTGCTCCTGTGCTGCGTCGGCGGGTGGTGCGGAGGGGAGATACGGGGAGGTGCTGGAAGCAGTGTGCCGCCCGGGAGGCCGGGCGGCACCTTGCCTGTGCTGGTTCAGCGGGCGCCCAGCGTCCAGCGGGGTCCGTCGGGCCCGTCCTCGATGATGAGCCCGGACTGGCCGAGCTGGTCGCGGATGGCGTCCGCGGTGGCCCAGTCCTTGCGGGACCGGGCCGCCTCGCGCTGCTGGAGCACCAGGCTGACCAGGGTGTCGACGACCCCGTGCAGGTCCTCGCCGCGGTCGCTCTCGCCCGACCAGCGCGGGTCCATCGGGTCGAGGCCGAGGACCCCGAGCATGGCCCGCACCTCGGCGAGGCGGGCGACCGCGGACTCCTTGTCGTCGGCGGCCAGCGCGCTGTTGCCCTGCCGGACCGTGGTGTGGACGACGGCGAGCGCCTGCGGCACCCCGAGGTCCTCGTCCATGGCCTCGGCGAAGGCGGGCGGTACTTCCTCGGCGGGCTCCACGGCCTTGCCCGCCTTCTCGGTGACGCGCTGGACGAAGCCCTCGATCCGCGCGAAGGCGGACTCGGCCTCGCGCAGGGCCTCCTCGCTGTACTCGATCATCGAGCGGTAGTGCGGGGTGCCGAGGTAGTAGCGCAGCACGATGGGCCGCCAGCGCTTGACCATCTCGGCGACGAGCACCGAGTTGCCGAGCGACTTCGACATCTTCTCGCCCTTGAGGGTGACCCAGGCGTTGTGCAGCCAGTACCGCGCGAACTCGTCGCCGTAGCCCTTGGCCTGGGCGATCTCGTTCTCGTGGTGCGGGAAGATCAGGTCGATGCCGCCGCCGTGGATGTCGAAGGTCTCGCCGAGGTACTTGTGCGCCATGGCCGAGCACTCCAGGTGCCAGCCGGGCCGGCCGCGGCCCCACGGGGTCTCCCAGGAGGGCTCGCCGGGCTTGGCCCTCTTCCACATGGCGAAGTCGCGCGGGTCGCGTTTGCCGGTCTCGCCCGCGCTCTCCGGCTGCTGGAGGTTGTCCAGCTCCTGGTTGGACAGCTCCAGGTAGCCGGGGAAGGACTTCACGTCGAAGTAGACGTTGCCCTCGGACTCGTAGGCGTGCCCGCGCTCGATGAGCCCGCGCATCATCTCGATCATCTCGGGGATGTGCCCGGTGGCGCGCGGTTCGTAGGTCGGCGGCAGGCAGCCGAGGGCGGTGTAGCCGTCGTTGAAGGCGCGCTCGTTCTCGTAGCCGATGGCCCACCAGGGGCGGTGCTGCTCGGCGGACTTGGTGATGATCTTGTCGTCGATGTCGGTGACGTTCCGGACGAAGGTCACCTGGTAGCCGCGGTAGTCGAACCAGCGGCGCAGGATGTCGAAGTTCAGTCCGGAGCGGATGTGCCCGATGTGCGGTGCGGCCTGCACGGTGGCGCCACACAGGTAGATCGAGACGCAACCCGGCACGAGCGGGGTGAAGTCACGGACCTGCCGGGCGCTGGTGTCGTACAGCCGAATAGTCACCCCACCAGGGTAGTGGGCCCGAGGGGGTGCCTTGTGCTCCTTGGGCCCACTGCTCTGAAAGTGCTTCTGGAATTGTGACATCCCCAGGCGATACGGGCGCCGCTCTCCGCCGGGTCAGGACCCTGGGCGGTCTCCTGGGGTACGGAGCGCTCAGATGCGGCCGACGACCTTGCGCGGGGTGACCCGGACGACGACGCGCTCGGCGTCCTCGCCCGAGCGCGGGTTGAAGTCGGCGTAGGACTTGCCGGTGTACTTACGGGACAGCTCGTCGATCAGCTCCTGGCCGCCCTCGGTGGTGATGGTGGCCTGGCCGCGGATCTCGGCGTAGCGGTACGGGTCGTCGGCGGGCTGGACCACGATCGTGACGCGGGGGTCGCGCTGGAGGTTCTTCTCCTTGCGGCGGTCGGCCGTGGTGGAGAACAGCACGTCGTTCCCGTCGCGCTTGACCCAGACCGGGGAGACCTGCGGGCTGCCGTCGGGCTGGATGGTGGCCACGGTGATGAAGACGGGGGTGTCGAGGAGTTCTCGGAGGTCGTTCGACAGTTCGGCGGACATCTCGGCCTTCCTGGTTCCTGTGGCTGGTGGCGTTCCGGTGGCCGGTGACCTGCTGCGGTCACCGGTTGCTCCGGGCGGCTGCCGCGATGGTGGGTGCGTTGTGGGGGTTCCCGGCGTCCCGTTCCGTATGCGCGACTGCCCGGTGCGGGCTCTGTGGGCTCCGATACTGCGGCAACGCACCGGCCCCGGCGGGTATTTCAGGCCCGGGCGGGCGCGTTGGGGTGCGTACGGGGCGCGGGGCGGATCTGGGCGCCCCGCGCCGCGCCGTTCAGCTGCCGGAGGTGCGCACCACCAGGGCGGTCGCCACCGCGGCCAGGCCGTCGCCGCGGCCGGGGAAGCCGAGGCCGTCGGTGGTGGCGCCGGAGACGGAGACGGGGGCGCCCGCCGCCTCGGAGAGCACCCGCTGTGCTTCTTCGCGCCGCTTGCCGATCTTCGGGCGGGGGCCGATCACCTGGACCGCGACATTGCCCACCGTGAACCCGGCCTCCCGCACCAGGCGCGCGGCCTCGGCGAGCAGGGTGCGGCCGGGGGCGCCGGACCACTCGGGGCGCCCGGTGCCGAAGTGCGCCCCGAGGTCGCCGAGGCCGGCCGCGGAGAAGAGCGCGTTGCAGGCGGCGTGCGCGACCACGTCGGCGTCGGAGTGCCCGGCGAGCCCGGGGCCCTCGTCCTCCCAGAGCAGGCCGGCGCACCACAGCTCGCGGCCCTCCTCGAAGGCGTGGATGTCGGTGCCGATGCCGACCTGGGGCAGCGGCAGCTCAGTAGCCACGGTTCGCCTTCCTGCGGGCGAGGACCGCCTCGGCGAGGACGAGGTCCAGGGGGCGGGTCACCTTGAAGGCCTCCTCGTGTCCGGGGACGACCACCACGGGCAGGCCGAGCCGCTCGACCATCCCGGCGTCGTCGGTGGCGCCCTCGCCCTCCGGCGCCAGGCTCTCGTGGGCCCGCAGCAGGGTGTCGCGGTCGAAGCCCTGCGGGGTCTGCACGGCGCGCAGCCGGGAGCGGGCGGGGGTGCCGAGTACGGGTTCGGGCTCGCCGCCGATGCGGGGCTCGACCTCCTTGACGGTGTCGGTGAGCGGCAGCGCCGGGACGACGGCGGGCGCGCCCGCGCGGACCGCCTCGACGACGGCGTCCACGGTGTCGACGGGGACCAGCGGGCGGGCCGCGTCGTGGACCAGGACGATGCCGATGTCCTCGGGCAGCGCGTCGAGGCCGAGCTTCACGGACTCCTGGCGGGTCTCGCCGCCGGGTACGACGAGGAAGTCGGTGCGGTCGCCGCCGTCCAGGGCGTGCGCGTCGAGCAGGGACTTCACCTCGGCGGCGCCCTCGGGCGGGGCCACCACGACGACGAGGCCGACCGCGCGGGAGGCGGCGAGCGCCCGGGCCGCGTGGATGAGCATCGGGGTGCCGTTCAGCGCCCGCAGCGCCTTGGGGGCGCCGGGCCCGAGGCGTACGCCGCGGCCCGCGGCGGGGAGGACGGCGGCGGTGCGGGGCGTCTTCGCGCCCGGTGCTCCGGCCGCGGCGGGCGGGCGGAGCTCGTTCTCGGCAGACATCGCTTCCGTTCAGGTTTGTGTGCTCGGGCGACATGGGTATGGCCTGGGCGTGCCCCCGACCGGCAGGCCGGGAGTGCCGGGTACGACGCCTGGACCGGACCCTTCCGTGACTTCCGGTCGAGTCGGCGGACCGGCCCCGGCACCCGTGGGGCGGGGGTTTCCCCAGCCGCACGAGAACCGGTCGGGTGCTCCGCCGATCTCCCCGTCGTCGTACGGACTGGTCGTCGGCACTGATCGTCAACAGCGGTGATCAGCGTACAAAAATGCCGCAGCGCCCGGCGACAGCTCTCGCGTCATCGGGCACCGCGGCAATCCTGCGGCACTTCCGGCACCTGGCGGTGCGTGTTCTGCTGTGGTGCTCTGCTGCTGTGCTGCGCTGTCCGGGATGTGCGTCCGGCGGACGTGCACCCCCGCGGGCGTCAGGAGGCGAGGACCTCGTCGAGCAGCGCCTCCGCCTTGTCCTCGTTGGTGTTCTCCGCGAGCGCCAGCTCGCTCACCAGGATCTGCCGGGCCTTGGCGAGCATGCGCTTCTCACCGGCGGACAGACCGCGCTCGCGCTCGCGGCGCCACAGGTCACGTACGACTTCCGCGACCTTGATGACATCGCCCGAGGCGAGTTTCTCGAGATTTGCCTTGTAGCGACGGGACCAGTTCGTGGGCTCTTCGGCATACGGTGCGCGCAGCACCTCGAAGACCCGGTCCAGTCCGTCCTGACCGACCACATCACGTACGCCGACGAACTCCGCATTGTCCGCTGGCACACGTACCGTCAGATCGCCCTGGGCGACCTTCAGCACCAAGTAGGTCTTGTCCACGCCTTTGATCTGGCGAGTTTCGATAGCCTCGATCAGCGCGGCCCCGTGATGGGGATAGACCACGGTGTCGCCAACCTTGAACGTCATGTGACAGGTACCCCTTCCGTGGCTATCAAGAGTAACACGTCATCGGCGTGTTCTGAATGGCGTTTTCGCAGGTCAGAGCGCATCTCGGGGCTTGACAACAGCAACCGTGACGTGCTGCGGAGGCCTCCCCCGGCGGGGTATCCGCAGGTGGGAGCGGCTGCACCCGTGAGCCGAAACGCGCCCGTTACACCTCGCAAAACTTCTGATCAACCGGCAGAACGTCCCTTTATGTCGCATTCGTTCCGACCAACTGGCCGTACTCCGTTCGGTGACCGGAGACACGTTCGAAGAACATCGCGCGGGCAACGGAGAAGCGAGTCGGGAACACCGGACGCGGTGCGAGAAGAAGATCATGACAACATCTCGCCGATGGCCACCGGATTCCCTCGTTCGGCCAATACCTGAATTCGATCAGCGGGCCACCCGCGCACCTCGCTGATCGATTTCCGCCACGGCCACGCATTCCTTACCGGAAAGGCGCAGGACACTCACGCCGCCCGCCCGCGGCGGCCAATGCGCCGGGCGAATACCCCGGCGGACGGCGAATCCGCGCCCCTGGCGCCGCCCCTGCCGCCGATGCCGGCCGCGCACCAGGCCGCGCGCCGCGGGCGGGGTGCGGGACGGCCGGGGACGGGCCGCAGAGGCGGGTCGGGTGCGGCACGCGCGGGACGGGTCGGTAACCTGAGCGCGCTGCTGTACCCCGGGGCGGCCGCGAGGCCCGCCGGAACCCTGACCACAACCGTCCGGACTCGCCCGTCCGCACCGCAAGAGGAGTTGCCGCCGTCGTGAGCCTCCAGCCCAGCCTTCGGCGCGGCGCACTCGCCGCCACCGCGCTCGCCTTCTGCGTGGGCGCGCTCGGCGCCTGCGCCGCCGGCAACAACGCCCAGACGCTGGAAATCAAGCCGGACAACGCGCGCGCCCAGGTCGGCGACATCAAGGTGCAGAACGCCCTGGTCATCGCGCAGCCCGAGCGGGAGAGCAAGGGCCCGGCCGTGATCGCGGCCAAGCTCTTCAACAACGGCGACCGCGACCAGGTCCTCGAGTCCGTCTCCGCCGGTGGCGAGCGCGCCGAGCTGAAGCCCGCCAAGGGCGAGAAGACGGCCGGCAAGCTGGTCGTCCCCGCGCACGGCGCGCTGATCCTCGGCGGCAGGGACAACGCCTCGGTCTCGCTGCGGACGCTGCCCGAGAGCATCCAGCTCGGCGACGCCTCCCCGGTGACCTTCACCTTCAGCCGGACCGGCGACGTCAAGCTGGACAGCTTCGTGGTCCCCGCCGAGGGCGAGTTCACCAAGTGGGGCCCGGACAAGGTCCCCAGCCAGCCGACGAAGCCCCCGGCCGAGTCCGGCAAGCCCTCCGGCAGCGCCTCCCCCTCCGCCGACCCGCAGGCGAGCGCCTCCGCGACCGGCTCCCCGTCCCCGGACGAGAGCCAGGGCGCCGAGGGCCAGGGCGGCAGCGGGATCGCCCCCGGCGAGCACGACCCGGCCGGCGACACGGGCCACTGAGCATCCGGCGGCACTGAAGCGGCACGGAGGGCGGGGCCCCGCGGGGTCCCGCCCTCCGTACTCTCTGCGTAATCCTCTTACGTGTTCTTTGCGCTGTGCCGTGCTGGTCCCGAAGGCCACGCTGCCGCCGCCCCGCCGCTGCACCGCGGCCCCCGTACCGGCTGGGCGCCCGTACCGGCTCTCTACGGCTCGAACTTGTACCCGAGGCCGCGCACCGTGACCAGGTAGCGCGGGGCGCCCGGGTCCGGTTCGATCTTCGCGCGCAGGCGCTTCACATGGACGTCGAGGGTCTTGGTGTCCCCGACGTAGTCGGCGCCCCAGACCCGGTCGATGAGCTGCATACGGGTCAGTACGCGGCCCGCGTTGCGCAGCAGCATCTCCAGGAGGTCGAACTCCTTGAGCGGCAGGTCGACCTTGGACCCGGCGACCGTGACCACGTGCCGGTCGACGTCCATCCGGACCGGACCGGCCTCCAGGGCGGCCGGGGTGACCTCCTCCGGCTCGCCGCGGCGGCGCAGCACCGCGCGGATCCGGGCGACCAGTTCGCGGGAGGAGAAGGGCTTGGTGACGTAGTCGTCGGCTCCTATTTCGAGGCCGACCACCTTGTCGATCTCGCTGTCCTTGGCGGTCACCATGATCACCGGGACGTTGGAGCGGCCGCGCAGCTGACGGCAGACCTCGGTGCCGGGCAGCCCGGGCAGCATCAGGTCGAGCAGGACGAGGTCGGCGCCGTTGCGCTCGAACTCGTCGAGGCCGTCGGGCCCGGTGGTCGCGATGGCGACCTCGAAGCCCTCCTTGCGGAGCATGTAGGACAGGGCGTCGCTGAAGGATTCCTCATCCTCGACGACGAGCACTCGGGTCACGGAAGGACCTCCGGGGCAGGAAGCGGTTCGTACGGGGAAGAGAGGCTGTTCTCGGCGCTCTCGGTGGGGCCTGGGGTGCCGGAGCCCCCGGAGCCGGAGGCGGTGGCCCCGGACCCGGTCTCCCGGCTGCGGTCGCGGGCGGCTCCCGCCACCGGCAGCCGCAGGGTGAAGGTGGAGCCCTGTCCTTCGGAGCTCCACACGGTGACCTCCCCGCCGTGCGAGGCGGCCACGTGCTTGACGATGGCGAGTCCGAGCCCGGTGCCGCCGGTGGCGCGGGAGCGGGCCGGGTCGACGCGGTAGAAGCGCTCGAAGATGCGCTCCTTGTCCCGCTCGGAGATGCCGATGCCCTGGTCGGTGACGGCGATCTCGATGTGTGCGCCGCCGCTCACCGCGACCGTACGGGCGGCGATGCCGACCCGGGTGCGGGCCGGGCTGTAGTTGACGGCGTTCTCGACCAGGTTGCCGAGGGCGGCGGCGAGCTGCCCGCGGTTGCCCCAGACGTGCAGGTCGGAGCCGGTCCCGCGGTCCTCGCCGAAGGCTTCGGGCCCGCCGACCGAGGCGGCCATGGTGATGTGCTTGGTGCCCGCCTGGTGGCGGCAGCGGTCCATGGCCTCGCTGACGAGTTCGTCCACCCGGACCGGCTCGGCGTCCTCCAGGGGGTCGTCGTTCTGGACCCGGGAGAGGTCGATCAGCTCCTGCACCAGGCTGGTGAGCCGGGTCGCCTCGATCTGCATCCGGCCCGCGAAGCGCTCCACGGCCTCGGGGTCGTCGGAGGCGTCCATCACGGCCTCGGAGAGCAGCGAGAGCGCGCCGACCGGGGTCTTGAGCTCGTGGCTGACATTGGCGACGAAGTCGCGCCGTACCGCTTCGATGCGCCGGGCCTCGGTGAGGTCCTCGACCAGGAGCAGCACCAGGCGGGAGCCGAGCGGGGCGACCCGGGCGGAGACCGCGAGCGCCTCGCCGCGGCCGGTGCCCCGGCGCGGCAGGTCGAGCTCCACCTGCCGTATCTCGCCGTCCCGCCGGGTGTCCCTGGCCATCTGCAGCATCGGCTCGACGGCGAGCTTCCCGCCGCGCACCAGGCCGAGGGCGTACGCCGCCGAGCTGGCCTTGACCACGCTGTCGGCCTCGTCGAGGACGACCGCGGAGGAGCGCAGCACGGAGAGCACCGTGTCCACGCCGGGGGGCAGTACGGGGTCGGTGTGCAGGGAGGTCCTGGTGGGGCGTTTCTGGTCGCGCTCGCTCCAGCGGAACGCCAGCATGGCGATCACACCGGTGCACACCCCGGCGATCGCTGCCGCTGCGGCGACCGCCGCGTTCACGTCCATGTCCTCAGGTTATGCGGGGCATACCCCCGGGCCACAGTGGTCCGAGGGTCAGCTCCGCCACTCGTCGCCCAGAGTTCACCGAGGGGACCGCGCTGGTTCATTTCGGCCATTCGGGGCGGATGGCCGTGATCGCCGGATACGCAGCGGTTTCCGGGGCTCCGTGCCCGCCGCCGCGTACGGTGTGGGAGGGGCGCCCGCATCCCCGCGCACGCGCGCCGTCGCCCAGAGTTCACCGGGTGAGCAGTCCGCGTTCACCTGGGGTGCCGGAAACGGATGCGTACGGACCGGATCGTCGGAGCGTGGGCTCCCGATGCCCTCAGATTCCGGAGCCCGGTCGAAAACCGAGAGAGGGACAGCATGCGCGACGCGTACCACGAGGAACTTGACTCGATCGGTGATGACCTGGTCGAGATGACCCGGCTCGTCGGCTCGGCGATCGGGCGCGCCACGACGGCGATCCTCGACGCCGACCTGAAGCTGGCGGAGAGCGTCATCGCCGCCGACCAGAAGGTCGACAACCTCCAGCACGACCTGGAGGCGCGCGCCATCACCCTGCTCGCCCGCCAGCAGCCGGTCGCCACCGATCTGCGGATAGTGGTCACCTCGCTGCGGATGAGCGCCGACCTGGAGCGCTCCGGCGACCTGGCCCAGCACGTGGCGAAGCTGGCCCGGCTGCGCTTCCCGGAGCGCGCGGTCCCGCAGGACCTGCACGCCACCATCCTGGAGATGGGCCAGCTCGCCCAGCGGCTGATGGCGAAGGCCGCCGAGGTGATCATCACCAAGGACGTCGACCTCGCCCTGCAACTGGAGCAGGACGACGACGAGATGGACACCCTGCACCGCGCGCTCTTCCAGCACCTGATGGACGACCGCTGGAAGCACGGCATCGAGACCGCCGTCGACGTCACCCTGCTCGGCCGCTACTACGAGCGCTTCGCCGACCACGCGGTCTCGGTCGCCAAGCGCGTCGTCTACCTGGTCACCGGCGAGCACGCGGACGAGATCCAGCCCGCGGGCCAGGTCGAGGGCGCCTGAGCGCGGGCAGCCGCGGAGGGCTCCACCGCGCCTGCCACCCCTGACGGCGCTCCTGGAGTACGGCCCGCCGCCGCATCCGGCGACGGGCCCGCTCCCGGGGCGCCGTCGCCGTACGTGCCCGCGGTTCGCCGCTCGCGGGCGGGTCAGCCGGAGCAGGTCAGCCGGAGCAGCCCCCGCACTGGCAGGGCCCGCCCGACTGGCAGCCGCAACCGCAGCCGGAGCCGCAGCCGCAGGCGCCGAGCAGGACCGGTATCGGGCGGACCACCGGCGCGGCGGCGGACTCGTCGGTGTTCCCGTGGTTCTCGGGCAGGCGCGGCTCGGCCATGAAACGTCCCCTCCTCGAAGGCGAACTCCTGTCCCCATTCCACGCCCACCAGGGCGGGCGCATCAACGGCGCATCCGGACAAAGGGATTCGCGCTTCGGGGTGCGGAGGTGCGCAGGGGCTTGCGCGCCACCAAGCGCGCCCCGGCCCTCGCCCGGGCTTACCCGCCCCTTACCTACGCAACTGACTGCCCACCTAGCACCTGCTCGCCTGCTCGCTTGCTCGCTTGCTGCTCGCCGGTACCTGCCGGCCGCGTACCCGCCCGCCTACCTGAGCGGATGCGAGGTCCGCCCGGAGGCCTCGTCGATCTCGTCGTGTGCCTTGGTCAGCAGCTTCATCGCCAGTTCGTTGAGCGCTCTGGCACCCGCGATCTCCTCGCCCACCCTCGACTGGTTCTCGTCGGAGGGATGCCTGCTCGCGTACCCGTGCGCCCGGCACTCCTTGCCGTCCGGGAGCCGCACCAGGGCCGCCGCCCGCGTCCGGTGGTTGTCCTCCTCGAATTCGAGCTCCACATGCCAGCCCACAGCGGTCTTCATGGTCATGCCGCTCACCTCCAGAGCCACTCCTTCCAGCGTGCACCCGGCGGCGCGGCGACACCAAGGCGAGACCGCCCGCACCGGCACCCGCGCTTAAGCGAGGCACAGCCGGGCCGGTCCAGCCTGGGTAGGAGAGCAGAGAGCCCCGCCCGCAGTCCGCCGTACCGCCGACTCGCCCGCACCTTCCGGCCCGTCCTCGTCTTCGTCCCCGTCCGTGCTCCCTCTTCGTCTCCAATCCCTTTCACTCCCTTTCACTCCCTCTTCGTCTTCGTCGTGAGGCCGCCCATGACCGAGCCCGTCGCCTTCCCCCAGGACCGCACGTGTCCGTACCACCCGCCCGCCGCCTACGACCCGCTGCGCGGGGGTCCGCCGCTGAAACGCGTGACCTTCTTCGACGGCCGCCCGGTCTGGGCGGTCACCGGTCACGCCACGGCCCGGGAGCTGCTCGGCGACCCCCGGCTCTCCAGCGACAGCCAGAACCCGGCGTGGCCGGTGCCCTCGGCGCGCTACGTCGGCCTGCTGAACCGGCGCACCCCGCTGCTCCAGGTCGACGATCCCGAACACCGGCGCCAGCGCCGTCTGTTGATCCCGAGCTTCACCCTCAAGCGCGTCCAGTCCCTGCGCCCGGGGATCGAGGAGACCGCCGACGGGCTGCTCGACTCCTTACTCAGCCGGGGCAACGAGGCGGAACTCGTGGGCGAGTTCGCGCTGCCGATGCCCTCCAAGGTGATCTGCCGGCTGCTCGGCGTGCCCTTCGCGGACCACGACTTCTTCGAGGAGCAGGCCCGACGGCTGCTGCGCGGCCCCGAGTTGTCCGATGTGGAGGACGCGCGGGACCGGCTGGAGGGGTATCTGCGGCGGATCATCGAGGAGAAGCAGGTCCGCCCCGGCGAGGGACTGCTCGACGAGATCATCCGCGAACAGGCGGACGTGGAAGGCGAGTTCGACCCTCAGGAGCTCGCCGAACTGGCCTTCATCCTGCTCATCGGCGGCCATGAGACCACCGCCAACATGATCTCGCTGAGTGTCTTCACTCTGCTCCAACACCCCGAGCGGCTGGCCGAGTTGCGCGCGGACCGCGCCCTGCTGCCCACCGCCGTCGAGGAGTTGATGCGCCACCTCTCCATCGTCGAGGGGATGCTGCGGGTCGCCACCGAGGACATCGAGGTCGCCGGGGAGACCATCCGCAAGGACGAAGGCGTCGTCTTCTCCCTCTCCCTCGTCAACCGCGACGAGAGCGTCTACTCCCACCCCGACGTACTCGACTGGCAGCGCCCGGCCCGCCACCACATCGGCTTCGGCTACGGAATCCACCAGTGCCTCGGCCAGAACCTCGCCCGCGCGGAGCTGGAGATCGCCCTCGACCGCCTGCTCACCCGGCTCCCCGGACTGCGCCTCGCCGCCCCCGCCGAGGAGATCCCCCACAAGCCCGGCGACACCATCCAGGGCATCGTCCAACTCCCGGTGACCTGGTGAGCGCGGCGCCCCGGCCGCCCCGGTTCCAGGTGGAAGTCGACGCCGACCGCTGCGTGGGCGCGGGCCAATGCGCCTTCATCGCACCGGAGTTCTTCACCCAGGACGACGAGGGCACCAGCGAGGTCCTGCCCGGCCGCGAGGAGACCGAGGACGACCCCCTGCTGCACGAGGCCGCCGACGCCTGCCCGGTCCGGGCCATCACGATCCGGGAGAAGTGAGCGGGCTCGCACGGCTGTCGGCGGAGAGCGGGCCCGCGCGGGTCTCGGCGCTGAGCGAGCCCGCGGGGGTCCCCCGCCTCAGGCGTCCCGGATGACCAGCTTGAACTCGGCGAGCAGCAGCTTCTGCGACCGGCCCGAACGCTGCGCCACCCGCAGCCCGAGCGGAGTCCCGGCCTTCACGAAGATGCCGTGGGTCTTGGTGAAGTAGTTGCGGCCGGGCGACGGTACGCGGTGGTCGGTCGCCGTGGTGTCCTCGCCCGCGTCGGTGAACCCCAGCGGATCGCGCACGAACTGATCGCGCAGCTCCGAGTAGTTCCCGCTCTCCCACTGCACCATGGCGTACAGCTCGCCCCAGCCGGACCGCGCCGGCCAGATGAGCCCGGCCCGGTCCTCCCGGGTCCAGTCCTTCACCGTGTGCCCGTCCGGCTGCGCCACCTGGTGCATCCCGTGCTCGTCGCTCGACTCCGCGGTCCCGAAGGGGAACCGTACGAGGTGGTACTTGCCGTCGTCCGGGATCGTCCGCACCGCCGAAACCTTCAGCGAACACACCAGAACCGGCCCGGTGGCTGCCTCCTCACCGCTCACCATCACCCTTCCCCTTCCCTCGCGTACGTGAGCGCCCCGCATGCCCAATCCGCCTACGGGACACGTGTGTTCATGGTTCCCCGTACGCCCCGGCCTCACCCGGAGGGGAACCGTTCCCCCGGTTTCCGCGTGAACACAGAGTGTGGTGGCGACCGACTCGGTGTGCGGTCGGCCGACGGTGGGACGACCGGAGGAGACCCGATGAGAGCGCGCACGACGGTGAGTCTGGCGGCGACGGCCTGCGCGGCACTGGTGCTGTGCGCCTGCGGCCCCGGCGACGACAAGGGCGACGCGGACACGAAGTCCTCGGCCTCCGCGTCGGCATCGGCATCGGCATCGGCGGACCCCTCGGCGCCGTCGTCCCCTCCCCCTGCGGACCGGCCCGAGAAGCCCTCGGCCACCCCGACCGGTGACCGGCCCGCGCCCAAGACCAAGGCGGGCGCGATCAAACGGTACGAGCAGTACCTCCACGCCCTCGGCAGCGAGGACATCGACACGGTCTGCGACGTGGCGGGCCCCGCGGTGAAGAAGGCCCAGAACGAGGGCCTCGGCTCCTGCTCCTCGTCGTACACCGCCGCCTTCAAGATGGTCTCCCCGGCCCAGAAGTCCGCCCTGCGCACGGCGACGGTGGACCCGGGGCGCGTCGTCGTCCGCACCCCGGCGAAGGTCGAGATGCCGACCGCGGCGGTGAAGTCCTCGGCCACGTTCTCGGAGAGCGACTTGGGGAGTTACACGCTGGAGTACCTCAAGGACGAGTGGTACATCACCGATTGAGAACCCTTCCGAAGAAGAGCGGCCCCGCACGGCCGAGGGAAGACATCGGCCTTGCCCTCAGAGCCGAAACCCTCTCGCGCGGGAAGCCGCAGCGGAACGGCCAGTAGATCCAGACCTGCCGAATGCCGGATTCTTCCGGTATACATCGGGGTACCGCGCAGTTCGTCCGCGCTTCGCACGCTGCCGGGGACATGCCGGTGGCACAGCCGGACCGACTGCTAGACCGGGCGCCCGGGCGTCCGTACAGGGGGACTCACATGCGTACGCGCGCTGCCGCGGCCTCGGCCGCTCTGATCCTGTCCACCGTGCTGGGCGCGACGGCCTGCTCGTCCTCCTCCGACAGCGCCCCGTCGTCCACCAACCCGACCTCGGCCGAGAAAAAGAGCCACGACAGCCCGGCCGCGTCCGAACCATCGGCCGACCCCGCGAAGTGCGCGACCACCCTCGCCAAGATGCCCAAGGGCTGCGAGGCCGACGCGGACTTCGCGAAAACCGAGGAGGCGGTACCGGCTACGGGGGCGCCCTCGCGCAAGTAGAGCCGGGAGACGAACTGCCCTGTCCCCGTGATCCGCAAGGTCAGCCGAGGTACGGGCGCGCTCGGTGCTCCAGGAAGTGCCGGATCCTGAGTTGCTGGGTGTGGTGCATCGGCAGCTGCTCGATCTCCTCAGGGCCGACGAACCGCAGTTCCGTGGACTCGTCCGAGAGGGCGAGCCGGCCACCGACCACACGGGCGGTGAAGCAGACGTTGAACTGTCGGCGCACCTCACCGTCCGAGTAGGCAATGATGTGGCGGGGGTCGGTGTACGTGCCCACGAGTCCGGTGATCTCCACGTCCAAGCCGGTTTCCTCCTTCACCTCCCGGATGGCTGTGCCGGGGAGCGAGTCGGACATCTCCAGGCCGCCGCCGGGGAGGGCCCAGAGGTCGTTGTCCCGTCGGCGCTGGAGGAGGATGCGGCTCTCGTCGTCGGTGACCACCGCGGACGCGGCAACCACCAAGCTGTTCGGCTCAGGTGCCGCAGGATCGTCGTAGTACTCGGTCCGTGCCACGGTCACGCTTCCCTTACTGATGTCGCGGTGTCCCACACAGCGTCGAAGCTGCTGGCGTAGGTGTCGAACAGGCCGCCCGGTCCGCTGCGGCGTGCAGCCCGCCCACTTCATCATCGGGCCAGAGCGTGCGCACCTCATCGACCTGGCCCTGGCACGGGGTGGGCACATCCCCACGTCGTACGACTTCCCGTTCCGCGGCTGTCTCGTCCACTACGAAGCGCCGGAGGTCGCGCGCAGTGTGCTCGCGACCGGAGAGGCTGAGGCGACGCAGGAAGCGGACGTGTATGCGCTCGGCGCGTCTCTGCTCATCTCCGCCACGGGGTGGCGGGCCGTCGAGTACCCGGACGACGCACCCCGTCCTGAGCAGAGACGAGCCGTTGCGAGTGGCAGACGCCGACCCGTGAGGGTGCGTGGAGAGCTGGGCGAACTGATCGACGCCATGCTCAGCTCGGCGCCCGAGGACAGGCCGACGATCCACGAGGTCGGCAAAGCCCTCGGCTGAGCCGTGGACCCACACAGTCGTCACTCGGTCAGGCCGACGGCCCGGAGACGACCCAGGCCCATCGGACAAGCCCCCGCCCCGCGAAGAACTCGCAGGCCGGGGGCTTATCGGTGGTGTGAGAACTTGAGGGAAGACTTGACACTCCTGCGCAAGCTCCGGTGCAGCACCACCCGCATCACCAGCTTCGTCCAGGCCGTCCTCACCCTCCACCTCACCTGCTCAAGCTGAGATTGGAAAAGGACTCACTGCCAGCCCAACAGCGAGTGCGGGCCCATGGGCCTGAGACGAAGACAGCCATGACCGAAGCCGTCATCGGCGTCCGCGAAGCTCTCGCACGAGTTCCGCGATGGCGTGCAGGATGCCGGCGCGATCCTGCGGAGCGGTGTCCTTCAGCGCCATGCCGGTGATGATCACGGTGGTGATCGCGAAGATCACAAGCCCGGCCAGTAGCACCGCTGCCCCCCAGATGTCCATGTGTGCGTCCCTCCGTCAATCGGCCTTGCCCACCCCGGACGAGGCGGCTACGAGTACTTTCGCCAGGCCCCAGCCGCTCGGCCTTGGACGCCGGATCGCCGGATTTCCGTCCGCAAGTACGCGGGTCACGGGGCTGTGCGATCCTGGGCAGCCGGATCGCGCCGGATCGGACCAGCACCCGATCGGGAGAAGGAGAAGCGAGCGTGACGCAGGAGCCCGTGGGTCGGCACGTGCTGGCGGAGCAGCTTGGGCTGCTCCAAGGCGAACTGCGTAAGGAGGGGAAGACGCAGAAGGCCGCGGTCGAAGAGGCCAACAGGCGTCTGCGGGCAGCCGCCGGCCGCCCTCAGGACGTGCCGTGGCCACGCAGGGAAGGCGGCGTCGACTTGTCTGTCACGACGGTCAACGACTGGTTTCCCAAGCAGAGAGGGGCGAAAGAGCCCAGCGTTCCTCAGGACTTCGAGGACCTGTGGTCGGTGGTCGCTGTGATGCTGAAATGGACGGGCCAGCTTCGCGACAAGCCATCCGAGATCAGATGCCGCCGCTCCTGGAGCAAGCTGTACAAGGATGCGCAGCAGCTGACAGGCCTGGACGAGGAGGTGCGCGGCTACCTTGAAGCAGCGCAGAAGGTCGCCGAGCAGCACCCGTATCCAGGCGTTCCCGGCCAGGCGGGCCCGCCTTCGCTGGCTGCGGTCTACGTTCGCCAGCGCAGCCGCCCTGCGGATCAGGGCGGGCGCACCACGCCGCGCGACGGCTCTCCCGCCGGATCTGGCGGGGAGAGCGGTTCCGCTCCCGTCGAGCCCGCAGAAGCCGTCTTCCGCAAGCCCGATCGACTGTGCGTGCTGATCGCGGGCCCGGGAGTCGGCAAGTCCACCCTGCTGCGCACGCGGTTACGCGACGTGGCCAGTGAATGGCTCCACAGCACGCCGACCATCGGAAAACCCTCTGCGGCCGTTCCGGTCTGGGTCAGCGCGCGCGCCCTGGCTGGGGAGGAGACGCAGGTACCCGAGGCGCTCGCCGCCGCCACCCGACAGCTCTCCCGATACGGGCGGCACCCCGAATTGCCCAAAGCCCGCTTCCTTGAACGGCCGTGTGCCGGGGCGCACTGGCAGGTACTCGTCGACGGCCTCGACGAGCTCCCCGACGCCGACGAACGCCGCGCCGTTCTGCAGAAGCTGGCCAACGCCGTCACGCAAGATCCACCGCTGTACCGGTGCGTCGTGGCCACCCGCCCCCTGACCCAGAACGAACTCGACGTCCTCGACCGTGCTACCCCGCACTACGAACTGCAGCCCTTCACCACCGACGACCTGCGCGCCTACGTCGAAAAGTACTTCAGCACCCGATGGCCCCAGGAGGAGGCCACCCGCCGTGCCCAGCAGTTCACCGGCACGCTCCGCGACACGTCCCTGACCGAGCTGACCCGCACCCCCCTGATGGCGTTCATGCTCTGCCAGCTCTACCTCGACCAGCCCGAACGCCCACTGCCCGACGGCCGCAGCGCGGTGTACGAGGCATTCACCAACCTGCTCTACGAGAACAACCAGAGCAAACGCGTCGCGAACAGCCACGAAGAAGCGATCCAACGCCTCGTGGAAAGCCTGCAAAGCCCCCGCGCACGCAAAGAGACCGAGGTCGCCGCACAACAGGTCCTCGAACGGTTACCCGAACTGATCAGCTACCTGGCTCACCAACGAGTCGCGGGACATCAGACCCCGGTAACCGAGGTACTGGCCTCACACGAGGCCGTCCACCGCCCCGCCAAGGTCCGTCCGGAGCGCTGGCGAGCGTACGTGGAAGACCTTCTGCGCCACACCGGCCTGCTGACCCACCAGGCGGACGGCCTCGACTTCCCTCACCAGACCTTCGTCGAATACCACGCAGCCCAACACGCCACCCGCAACGAACAAGCGCGCGCCGAACTCCTCGACGAGCTGTTCCCCCTTGGACGAGCGCCTCAGGTCCCAGAGACCGAACCGTCATACCTGGGCTTCCTCCTCGACGCCCTCCTCGCAGGCCCCGACAGCGTAGCGACTGAAACCACCAACAGAATCGAAGCCCTGACTCGGCAGGGCGGGAGCCCCGCCTGCCTCTTCCTGGTAAGGCAGGTGGCCTTGAGGACCAACCTCCCTACCGTGCCTACCGCGAAACAACTCATTCGCTTTGCCCAATCCAAAGCCGTACGCGGCTCCAACCGAGTGCAGGCAGCTGAGGCACTGGCTGGGGTGGAGGGGTACCGGGAGGCAGGTGCCGATCGCCTGATCGCCCTCGCCAACGACACCACCCTCGACAGCTCCGACCGCAGGCGGGCAGCTGAGGGACTGGCCGGGGTGGAGGGGTACCGGGACGCAGGTGCCGATCGCCTGATCGCCCTCGCCAACGACACCACCCTCGACGGCTTCGACCGCAGGTGGGCAGCTGAGGGACTGGCTGAGGTGGAGGGGTACCGGGAGGCAGGTGCCGATCGCCTGATCGCCCTCGCCGACGACACCACCCTCGACGGCTTCATCCGCGCGCAGGCAGCTCGGGGACTGGCCGGGGTGGAGGGGTACCGGGACGCAGGTGCCGATCGCCTGATCGCCCTCGCCGACGACACCACCCTC
>NZ_JAAWWP010000021.1:19881-123176 GCF_012273655.1 Streptomyces physcomitrii
GCCTGATCGCCCTCGCCGACGACACCACCCTCGACGGCTTCATCCGCGCGCAGGCAGCTCGGGGACTGGCCGGGGTGGAGGGGTACCGGGACGCAGGTGCCGATCGCCTGATCGCCCTCGCCGACGACACCATCCTCTACGGCGTCATCCGCGCGCAGGCAGCTGAGGGACTGGCCGGGGTGGAGGGGTACCGGGACGCAGGTGCCGATCGCCTGATCGCCCTCGCCGACGACACCACCATCTACGGCGTCATCCGCGCGCAGGCAGCTCGGGGACTGGCCGGGGTGGAGGGGTACCGGGACGCAGGTGCCGATCGCCTGATCGCCCTCGCCAACGACACCACCCTCGACGGCTTCATCCGCGCGCAGGCAGCTCGGGGACTGGCCGGGGTGGAGGGGTACCGGGACGCAGGTGCCGATCGCCTGATCGCCCTCGCCAACGACACCACCCTCGACGGCTTCATCCGCAGGTGGGCAGCTGAGGCACTGGCCGAGGTAGAGGGGTACCAGGATCGCGCTGCCCAGATCTTCACACAGCTCGCTGACGACACCAGCTTCACTGGCCCCGAACGTGCGACATTAGCCGGGATTATTACCACCGTTCGTGGCATCATCCGACGGCTCCTGACCAATGGAGATGTTCGTTAGGCAATCCCTTGAGCCGTCTCCAACCTCGTGTCTGTGCTGGTCAACGGGCTACTGATAGCTGTGCGCACCGATCCGCAGCAAGGTCGTGCCCAGCGGATTCGTAGTCGGTCACGGCGGCCGGACAGTCCGCCGGCCATGGTCAGCGACGCTGATGGCCAGGTTGGAAAGGGCTCAGTCTCTGGGCCTGCCCGGTAAAGCATGACGTTGGGGCCATGATTTTCGAGGTTCGCGCCAAAGTGGCTCCGTAAAACCGTCGAACCGACCGCCCCAGCCGCGACGTACTCCTTCTCTGAGGTCTGGCGGCTGATTGCCGTAGGGCGCGGCGCGGGCAACGGCCGGGCTGGAGCGAGTCGGAGACAGGAGCGCAGGCCCGGCCGGGAGTCGGGCCGCGCGCGGGGAGCGGAGCGGGCGGCCTTGACATCCGCATCGGCCGCTGGCGTCGCCACACATGACGGCCCAGGGACGATCCCCAACACAACAACAAGCCCCCTGCCTGCGGATTATCCGCTGGTAGGGGGCTTGGTCAACGCGGTCTACTTCTTCTTCCCCTGGTTCTTCACCGCCTCGATCGCCGCCGCGGCCGCGGTCGGGTCGAGGTAAGTCCCCCCCGGGTTGACCGGGTTGAAGGCGGTGTCGAGTTCGTAGAAGAGGGGGATGCCGGTGGGGATGTTGAGGCCCGCGATGTCGGCGTCGGAGATGTTGTCGAGGTGCTTGACCAGGGCGCGCAGGGAGTTGCCGTGGGCGGCGACCAGGACCGTGCCGCCGGTGAGGAGGTCGGGGACGATGCCGTCGTACCAGTACGGGAGCATGCGCTGGACGACGTCCTGGAGGCACTCGGTGCGGGGGCGCAGCTCCGGCGGGATGGTCGCGTAGCGGGGGTCGTCGCTCTGGGAGAATTCGGCGCCGTCGGCCAGCGGGGGCGGCGGGGTGTCGTAGGAGCGGCGCCAGAGCATGAACTGCTCCTCGCCGAATTCCGCGAGGGTCTGGGCCTTGTCCTTGCCCTGGAGGGCACCGTAATGGCGCTCGTTCAGGCGCCAGGAGCGGCGGACCGGGATCCAGAGGCGGTCGGCGGAGTCCAGGGCGAGCTGCGCGGTGCGGATGGCGCGCTTCTGGAGGGAGGTGTGCAGGACGTCGGGGAGCAGGCCGGCGTCCTTGAGCAGCTCACCGCCGCGGACCGCCTCCTTCTCGCCCTTCTCGGTGAGGTTGACGTCCACCCAGCCGGTGAACAGGTTCTTTGCGTTCCACTCGCTCTCGCCGTGGCGGAGCAGGATCAGCTTGTACGGTGCGTCGGCCATGCGTCCGAGACTAATCGACCCCTTCCGGCGGGTGCGCGGGCCCACCCCGGCCCGCGCCCGCCGCCCGGCCGGCCGGCCGGCCGGCCGCCGACCCCGGCAGAGCGACGGGCCCAGGAGAGAGACGGGCCCGGCCGGTCGACGACCCCGGCAGGCAGACGCCGACCCCCGCAGAAAGACACCGCCCCCCGCAGGCAGACGCCGCCCCCCACAGAGAGACAACTCCCGTCACGCCGACAGGACCCACCAATGGGATGGCGCACCGGCGGGCGGCTTCGTAGGGTGTGCCTGCCGCTGGTGCCGCCTACTGCGGCGGCCGGGCGGGAGTCCTTCGCGCCACCGGCCAGGGGGGTGGGGACGCCGGGGCAGTGTGGCGTCGGGGAGTGACAGGGGGACACCTGATGGCATTCGCAGGTCTGCGGGCTTCGGTCAGAGCGAGCACCGGCGGTCTGCCGCGGGAGTTCTGGTGGCTGTGGACGAACACGCTGGTGAACCGGCTCGGCTCCTTCGTGGTGACCTTCCTGGCCCTGTACCTCACCCTGGAGCGCGGCTTCTCTGCCTCGTACGCGGGTCTGGTGGCCGCCCTCTACGGCCTCGGCGGGGTGATCTCCTCGATTGTCGGGGGTGTGCTCGCCGACCGGATCGGCCGCCGTCCGACGCTGATGATCGCGCAGCTGTCGACGGCCGTCAGCGTCGCCGTGCTCGGCTTCATGACGCATCCGGTGGCGATCGCGGTCCTCGCCTTCTGCGTCGGCATGGCGACGAACGGCTCGCGCCCGCCGATCCAGGCGATGATGGCGGACATCGTGCCGCCGAAGGACCGGGTGCGCGCCTTCTCCCTCAACTACTGGGCGCTGAACCTGGGTTTCGCGGTCTCCTCGGCCGGGGCCGGTTTCATCGCCGAGGTCAGTTACCACGCCGCCTTCCTCATCGAGGCGGGCATGACGCTGATCTGCGCGGTGCTGACCTGGAGCCGCATCCCGGAGTCCCGCCCGGTCGTCGAGGCGGTGAAGAAGACGACCGGGAGCGCCGGGGCCGAGAAGTCCGAGCCCGCCGCGGTGAACCTGGCGAGCGTGCTGCGGGACGGGCGCTTCATGGCCGTCGTCGGGCTGGCCTTCCTGCTTGCGCTGGTGTTCCAGCAGGGTTATGTCGGGCTTCCGGTGGCGATGGGCGAGGCAGGCTTCACCCCGGCCGACTACGGTCTGGCCATCGCCGTCAACGGCGTGCTCATCGTCGTCCTGCAGATCCCGGTGACCCGCTTCATCGAGCACCGCGACCCCGGGCGGCTGCTCCTGGTGTCCTCGCTGATCGCGGGGTACGGCTTCGGGCTGACCGCCTTCGCCGGGTCGGTCGGCACCTTCGCGCTGACGGTCTGCGTGTGGACGCTGGCCGAGATCGTCAACGCCCCGACCCAGACCGGCGTGGTGGTACGCCTCTCCCCTACCGAGGGACGCGGGCGCTACCAGGGTGTCTACGTGATGTCCTGGTCGGTGGCCGCCCTGGTCGCCCCGCTCGCCTCGGGCCTCGTCATCGACCGCTTCGGCGCCGACTGGCTCTGGGTCGGCTGCGCGGTCATCGGCACCGCGGGAGCGGTCGGGTACGGGCTGCTCATGCGGGGCCTGGAGGACGCAGAGGACACAGAGGACCCCGAGGACGCGGGGGCGACGGCCGTCCCCCATGTCCCCGTCGGGGCCGCACCGGTCGCCGACCCGGAGGCACCGTCCCCGCCCGGACCGCAGACCTCGCCGCCGTCGCCCACCGAATCGGTCTGAGGCTTCGGTAGCGCAAGGAACACGTAGCATGCCGACGTGATCAGGACCGTCGTATGCGACGTGGGCGAGACGCTCACCAGGGACGACCGCTACTGGGGTTCTTGGGCGGACTGGCTCGATGTACCTCGGCACACCGTGTCCGCGCTCGTCGGTGCCGTGGTGGTCCAAGGCCGGGACAACGCGGAGGCATTGCGGCTCATCCGGCCAGGCATCGACATCGAAGCCGCCTACCAGGCGCGCGAAGAGGCCGGACGCGGCGAGTACCTGGACGAGACGGACGTCTACGAGGACGTGCGCCCCGCCCTCGGAGCGCTGCGCGAGAAGGGCATCCGCGTGGTGATCGCGGGCAACCAGACGGTCAAGGCGGGCGCACTGCTGCGCGCCCTCGATCTGCCCGCGGACCTGATCGCCACGTCCGGCGAGTGGGGGCTGGCGAAGCCGGGAGCGGACTTCTTCCGACGGGTACGCGAAGTCTCCGAAGCGCCACCCGAGCAGGTGGTGTACGTCGGAGACCACCCTCAGAACGACGTGTTCCCCGCGAAGCGGGCCGGGCTGCGCACCGCGCATCTGCGGCGGGGCCCCTGGGGCCACCTGTGGGCCGACGAGCCGGACGTCGTGGCCGCCGCGGACTGGAGGATCGACAGCCTCCTGGACCTTGTGGCGCTCGTGGAGTCCTAAAGGGCAGTACTGTGCCGCCATGCCCGCCGACGCCATGCGTGCCGTAGGCCGCCGCATCGCCGCTACTCGCCGTGCCCGGCGCCTCACTCAGGATGAACTCGCCCGTGCTGCGCACATTTCCCCGAGCATGCTCCGCAAGATCGAGCAGGGGAAACGCTTCCCGAGCGATGACACCCTCGACGCCATCGCCGCCGCCCTTCGCGTGGATCCCTCACGGCTGGTCTCCGGTCGCCTCAATGTGGACAGCCGGGTAAGAGACGCGCTACCCGTGATGTCATCGGCCATCGCTGCCTACGATCTGCCAGGGGACTGCCCAGTACGGCCCCTGAAAGTACTCCAGGAAAAGGTGTGGTCAGCGGCGAACTGGCGCCTGTCGTCTCAGTACTTGCAAATCGCACGCCAACTTCCGCCCTTGTTGACCGAGTTGGCGTGCGCGTTCCACGATGCCCGCCCTGAGCACCGAGCTGAACTGGCCGAACTCCTGGTCTCGGCATACCGATCCGCTGACGCAGTCGCCTTCAAGTTCGGAGCACACGATCTCTCTGCTCGGCTCATCGAGCTCATGCGCTGGGCAGCACCTCATGCGGAGAGCCCGATCGTCAGTGCTTCCGTCGCCTACGTCCGCACAGAGACGTTCTTCGTCGCCCGCGCCCATAGACCTGGGCTTGTGGCCCTTGAGCGGGCGATCGATGCTGTCCCGCCACCACGCGACGCGTCTTCAGTCGCCGCCAGGGGTGCTTTGCACATGCGGGCCGCTGTGATCGCAGGTCGGGCTGACGCTGCCGACGCCGCCCGTACACACCTTGCTGAAGCCGGACGGTTGGCACAGCGGGTTCGTGAAGGCGTGTACGCGGGAACGGCGTTCGGCCCTGATTCCGTGCACATCCACGAGGTGTCCGTTGCCGTGAGTCTCGGCCGTGACCACGTACAGCGTGCTCTCGACGTAGCACGCAGATGGACGCCGCCCCTCTCGATGCCCGCCGAGCGCCGGTCCGGGTTCTATATCGAATTGGCCAGGGCACAGCTCTGGGCCGGACTTGCAGATGACGCGTTCGAGTCGTTGAAGACCGCGCGGCAGATCGCGCCGCAGCACACCCGCGAACATCGATGGGCCCGGGAGGATGCGGGAACTCTGCGCAGGCTCAAGCGCGCTGAGGCACAGTCACTCACGACCTTCGCCGAATGGATCGGCGCCGTCTGACGATGCGGTGACACAAGATGTGTCACTTGGCTCGTATTGGCTGACGCACTCTCTGTAACGCCCGTTGAATCGGGCAAACCGCGCTGCGTGCGTATCACCATCTTCCGCGCCCGAGAGGTCGAGCCATGCCCGGAACAGCCGTGTCCACACCCACCCCCGCCGACGCTGTCGCGTTCCAGTACCCGCGGCGGCGTCCGAATGTCGGCCGCGCCCGCCAGGCCCTGCGGCGCCAGCTCGCGCTGTGGCGGGTGGAGGGTGAAGTCGCGGACACCGCAGTCCTGTTGCTCTCCGAACTGGTGACCAACGCGATGGCCGCGAAGACGGCTCCCGGCCGCGAGATCCGGGTCCGCTTCGAGCTGAGCGGCAAGGAGCTTCGGCTCGAAGTCGCCGATGCGAGTGACGAGAAGCCCCAGCTCAGGAACGCGGGGCCACAGGACGAGTCCGGCCGGGGCCTGGCCCTGGTGAACGCCCTGGCCGACGCGTGGGGTGTCGCACCGCGGCTCGGCGTCGGCAAGACCGTCTGGGCGAGCCTGGTGCTGCCGGAGGTGGCCGCCCCGTGACACCGCCGACGCGCGAGCTTCCCGTACGGAGCGCGGGACCCGGTGCGTACAGTGCCCGGCTGGTCGCGCACACGCTCCGCCGCCCCCAGGTCCTGCTGGGCGAACACCGCGGCGACTCACCGCAGTCGGCCCTGCGCTGGCTGCTGCGGCGCGCCCAGGACGTGGCGGACCAGCTGGCCGCCCCGTACGCCCATCCGGTACGGGCGTGGACGGCCGACCGGGACGAACACACCTGGGCCCTGGGCTACTTGACCCTCGGCGAGCCCTACGTCTTCTGGGCCGCGGACGAGGACGGCACCCGCTACGTCTTCAGCACCCAGAAGACCGCGGCGCCGCAACCACCGTCCCCGGCACGGAAGTTCCCCACCGCCAGGACCGTACGGGGCCGGGGCTTCCTGCGGCTCGTCCGCATACCGGGCCGCACGGAGATACCGGGCCGCACCGAGACACCGGGCCGCACTGACGCGCAGACCCGGCGCCGCTGAGAGACGCAGGGGCGGCGGCTCCGGGACTCCGGCCGGGGCTCAGGTCAGGACGGGTCCTCCGGCCCTCCGGCCTCCTGTGCCGTCCCCGACTTCTCCAGGAGCTGGGCGAAGGCGTCCAGGTTGCGGGTGGACTCGCCGCGGGAGACCCGCCACTCGTACTCGCGGCGGATGGCGGAGGCGAAGCCGAGTTCGAGGAGGGTGTTGAAGCTGCCGTCGGCGGCCTCCAGGACCGAGCCGAGGAGGCGGTCGATCTCCTCGGGGGTGACGGCGGCCCGGGGCAGCTTGCCCACCAGGTAGATGTCGCCGAGCTTGTCGACCGCGTAACTCACCCCGTACAGCTTGAGGTTGCGCTCCAGGAGCCAGCGGTGGACGCCCGCCTCGTTCTCGTCCGGGTGGCGGATGACGAAGGCGTTGAGGGAGAGGGAGTGGCGGCCGAGGCGGAGCGAGACGGTGGTGGAGAGCTTGCGGGTGCCGGGGAGCTTGACGACGTAGCTGCCGGGCTCCGGGGACTCCCATTCGAGGTCGGCCTCGGTGAGCACCTGCTCGATGACCTGCGCCTGCTCGGCTTCGCTCGTGTTCCCAGCCGTCTTTCCAGCCGTCTTCTCAGCCATGGTGCGAGCGTACGCGACGGCGGTGTTCCTGCATGGCCTCGGTGTACACCTCGGCGGTGGCGGCGGCGGAGGCGGCCCAGCCGAAGTTCTCCGCGTGCCGGGCGGCGCGGGCGCCCATCTCGGCGGTGAGGCTGCCCGGCGCGTCCGGACCCGGCCGGTGGGTGTCGGCGAAGCGGCGCAGCGCCTCGGCGTAGTCGGCGGGGTCGTGGCCGTCGACGAGGAAGCCGGTGGAGCCGTCGCGCACCGCCACCGGCAGCCCGCCGACCCGGGCGGCGACCACCGGGGTGCCCGCGGCCTGCGCCTCGATGGCGACCAGGCCGAAGGACTCGCTGTAGGAGGGCATGACCAGGACCGAGGCGGCGCGGAACCACTCGGCGAGCTGCTCCTGCCCAACCGGCGGCCGGAAGCGGACCACATCG
Organism: Streptomyces physcomitrii; assembly: GCF_012273655.1. Classification (GTDB taxonomy): domain Bacteria; phylum Actinomycetota; class Actinomycetes; order Streptomycetales; family Streptomycetaceae; genus Streptomyces; species Streptomyces physcomitrii. The sequence continues at coordinate 27,547 of NZ_JAAWWP010000021.1, forward strand.
GCGATGCCGAGGCGGGCGGCGAGCTTCTGCAGGCGCTCGGGCTTGGCAAGGCCGCTGCCGCTCGGGCCGCCGACCACCGGCACGACCATCCGGGACCGCAGTCCCGGTTCGCGCTCCAGGAGGAGGGAGACCGCGCGCAGCAGGATGTCGGGGGCCTTCAGCGGCTGGATGCGGCCCGCGAAGAGGGGGATGAAGGCGTCCTGCGGGAGGCCGAGCCGGGCGCGGGCGGCGGCCCGCGGCGATCCGGCCGGGGCCGCGCCGAAGGCGGCCGCGCCCCGCGGCACGGGCCGGAAGCGGTCGAGGTTGACGCCGGGGTGGACGACGGCGACCTTGGCGGGGTCGGCCTCGTAGTGCCGGATCAGCTCGGCGGACTCCTCGGCGGTGTTGGCGATGAGGCGGTCGGCGGCGCGCACTATCTGCGTCTCGCCGATGACGCGGGCGGCCGGCTCGGGGCGGTCGCCCTCGGCGAGGGAGGCGTTCTTGACCTTGGCCATGGTGTGCATGGCGTGCACGAGCGGGACGCCCCAGCGCTCGGCGGCCAGCCAGCCCACGTGCCCGGAGAGCCAGTAGTGGGAGTGCACCAGGTCGTAGTGGCCGGGCCGGTGGTCGGCCCAGGCCTGCATCGCCCCGTGGGTGAAGGCGCAGAGCTGGGCGGGCAGCTCCTCCTTGGCCAGGCCCTCGTAGGGGCCCGCGTCCACGTGGCGGACGAGGACGCCGGGCGCCAGCTCGACGACCGGGGGCAGCCCGCCGGTGGTGGCGCGGGTGAAGATCTCCACCTCGACGGTGAGTTCGGCCAGGCGCTTGGCCAGCTCGACGATGTAGACGTTCATGCCGCCCGCGTCGCCGGTGCCGGGCTGGTGCAGCGGTGAGGTGTGCACGCTGAGCATCGCGACCCGGCGCGGCTTGCGGTGCAGGCGGAGCCGGGCGCCCCCGGGAGAACGGAGCCTGCTCCCGTACTGGCTCACGTGGCTTCCTCCTCGCGTCGGGCTCACCGCCGCTCCCGCGCCAGGACTGGGCGGGCACGGCTGCGTGGAGGTCAGAGGCCTCCGGTGCAGGAACAACACAAAGGAGCAACACATTTCCGCTTTGCTCAATCCTTACCTTCGCGCTCTCAACCTCGGGGGGAGTGCGCAGGTCAGGGACAAGGGGTGGGGTGCGGCCTCCGGGACCCGGCGGCGGGAGAGCGCCCGCCGCGCCCGCCTACCCTCGTACGCATGGCAGCCCGCACTCCCCCGCCCAGGCCCGTGGGCACGGTGACGCGCGGGACCACCCACCCGAACCGGCTGCGCCGCATGGACCGCTGGATCGCCGCGGTGCACGGACCGGTGCTGCGCCGCGCCGCCGAGCCCCTCGCCGTGGACCTCGGCTACGGGGCCGCGCCCTGGACCGCCGTGGAACTCCTCGTCCGGCTGCGGGGGGCCGCGCCGCGCACCCGGGTCGTCGGGGTGGAGATCGAACCGGCGCGGGTGGCCGCCGCCGCGCGGTACCTGCGGCCGGGGCTGGACTTCCGGCGGGGCGGCTTCGAGGTGCCGGTGCCCGGGCGGCCGCAGCTGATCAGGGCGGCGAACGTGCTGCGGCAGTACGAGGAGGAGCAGGTCGCCGGGGCGTGGGCGCGGCTCTGCGCGCGGCTGGCGCCCGCGGACGCGGCGGGCGGGGACCCGGGCGGGCTGCTCGTGGAGGGGACCTGCGACGAGATCGGGCGGCGGCACGTCTGGGTGGCGCTCGGCCCGGAGGGTCCGCGCACGGTGACCTTCGCGACCCGGCTCGCCTCCCTCGACCGCCCCTCCGACCTCGCGGAACGGCTGCCGAAGGCGCTCATCCACCGCAATGTGCCGGGCGAGCCGGTGCACGCCTTCCTCCGCGACTTCGACCGCGCCTGGGCCGCGGCGGCGCCCTTCGCCTCCTACGGGGCGCGGCAGCGGTGGATCCGCGCGGTACGGGACCTCGCGGCGGACTGGCCGGTTGTCGACGGTCCGCGGCGGTGGCGGCAGGGCGAGGTCACGGTGCGGTGGGAGGCGCTGGCCCCGCGCAACTGAGCGGGCGCGGCGCGGAGTTGACGCCCCGCCGGGTCCGTACGAGGGGCGTACGGGCGCCGGGCGAAGGGGTCGCGGAGGGGAGCCCGAGGGCTCACCAGCCGTGCCTGCCCACCCTTTTGGGTGACAGTGGAACGATCTGCGGGGCAGGATCGTCGATCAGTTCGAGAGGCGAACGGGACGGGACCGAGGCTCTGTCGCAGAAGCGCGAGTCGTGGCACCATCCCGTAAGCGGGGAGAAGTTACTGACGGTAAATCAGATGGCGACACAGTCCCGGCAGTAGCCGGATAGGGGGCTCGATCGTGACGGGGAAGCAGAGGTCGACCTGGGCTGCCATGGCCCTGGTCTGCACGATCACCGTGCTCGCCGTGCCGGCGGTGGCCGAGGCGGCGCCGGGGAGACCCACACCGCGGCCATCGGAAACCGGCCAGCCGGGCGGGGCGGACGGGGGCGCTCAGCCGGACGGGGCGGGGCGGACCGCCGGGTCCTCCGACCTGGACGAGGTCCGCAAGCGGCTCGACAAGCTCTACCACGACGCCGGGGTGGCCACCGAGGCGTACAACGCGGCCGAGGAGAAGGCCGACCGGCAGTCGCGGCAGCTCGTGGCGCTGGCCAAGCGCATCGTGGACGGGCAGACCAAGCTCGACGGGCTCCAGAAGAAGGCGGGCGCCGCGGCCCGCGCCCAGTACCGCGGCGGGGGCCTGCCGCCCGAGGCGAAGCTGATGCTGAGCGAGGACCCGCGCAGCTTCCTGGACGGCACCGACCGCGCCCGCCAGGGCCAGCAGGCCACCAAGGGCCTCCTCGGCGAACTCACCCGCACCCAGGAGGACTTGCGCCAGTACGCCGAGGACGCCTCGGCGCAGTGGAAGAAGCTGGAGGCCAACCGCAAGACGAAGGCGGCGGCCAAGAAGAAGATCAAGAAGCGGATCGCCGAGGCCGAGAAGGTCGAATCCCGCCTGGAGAAGGAGGAGCGGGCCCGGCTCCAGGCCCTGGAGAAGGCCGCCCAGTCCAAGGCCCAGGCCGCCTGGCTCGACTCCGGGATACTCGACGAGATCAAGGGCAAGGCCAGCGCCGCGGGCAGGAAGGCGGTCGCCTACGCGAGCGAGCAGCTCGGCAAGCCCTACGAATGGGGCGCCGAGGGCCCCACGACGTACGACTGCTCGGGCCTGACCTCACAGGCCTGGCTCTCCGCGGGCCGCACCATCCCGCGCACCTCGCAGGAGCAGTGGCGCCGCCTCCCCCGGATCGACATCCGCGAGATGCGCCCCGGCGACCTGATCATCTACCACGACGACGCCAGCCATGTCGGCATGTACATAGGCGGCGGCTCCATCATCCACGCGCCCCGGCCGGGGCGGCATGTGACCGTCGCGGGCGCGGGCTCGATGTCGATCCTGGGGGTCGTACGGCCGGACAAGTGACCGGCGCGCACGACCGCGGCGGGACGGCTCCGCCAGGAGGACCGATGCCGAAATACCCGCCATGGAACGGCAAAACGGTCAGCGGCGACTGACGCGGCGTGCCCCGCAGGAGGCGACGGCGGGGCACGTACGTGACCTTTCTCATCCTTCCCCGACCAAGCGGGCGCCAACTGCCCAGCTCGCAGGGGCATATGACAGGGGCCGGTTGCCCCACGCCATTCCCTTGCGGCCCGGCGCGGCGCTATGGTCCCCGTCGGCAGCGCGTCGACTGGCGCCCGCCGTGCCCTCGGGGGGAGGGAAGGAACCGACGATGACCGCATCCGTACCGCGGCAGAGGCAGGTCCCGGCCGCGGAAGGCGGTCCGGCGCCCTCCGACTCCGCACCCCCGCCCGCCCCCGGCGGCGGACTCACGCTGCTGCTGATCGACGACGACCCGGCGGGCTCCTTCGGCGTCCCCGAGATGATCGACGCCGAGGGCAGACCGGTCCGGGTCCGCACCGCCCGCAACCTCACCGAGGCGGAGCGCCTGCTCACCGAGGACGTGCACTGCATCCTCCTCGACCTCGCCCTGCCCGTCCCCGCGGGCCGCACCGCGGAGACCACCGGGGAGCTGGTCACCCTCAAGCACGTGCTGCGGCTCGCGCCCCGGCAGGCGGTGCTCGCGCTGACCTCCTCGGGCGACGCCGAACGCGGCGCCGAGGCGGTCCGGGTCGGCGCGCAGGACTACCTCGTCCGCGAGGAACTCGACGAGCGGCTGCTCAGCCGCGCCATCCGGTACGCCGTGGAGCGCAAGCGCGCCGACATCGCCCAGCGCCAGCTGACCGAGTCCCGGCTGCGCGCCGAGGAGAACGCCCGCCTGGAACGCGGACTGCTGCCCACTCCCCTGCTCCAGGGCTCCCCGCTCCGCTTCACCGCGCACTACCGGCCCGGCCGCTCCCGCGCCCTGCTCGGCGGCGACTTCTACGACGCGGTACGCACCCCCGACGGCACCGTGCACGCGATGATCGGCGACGTCTGCGGGCACGGCCCGGACGAGGCCGCCCTCGGCGTGGAGCTGCGCATCGCCTGGCGGGCGCTCACCCTCGCCGGGCTCTGCGGCGACCGGCTGCTCTCCACCCTCCAGGAGGTCCTGGAGCACGAGCGGGCCAGCGAGGAGATCTTCGCCACCCTGTGCACCCTCGACATCGCCCCCGACGGTCGCCGCGCGGGCCTGTGCCTGGCCGGACACCCGGCCCCGCTGCTCTCCCGGCCGGGCCACCGCGCCCAGCTCCTGCCGTACGAGGACGGCGGCCCCGCGCTCGGACTGCTCCCCGGCGCCCGCTGGCCGCGCCGCCAGGTGGAACTCGGCGCCCGGTGGAGTCTGATGCTCTACACCGACGGCCTGATCGAGGGCCGCGTCGGTGAGGGACGGCAGCGCCTCGGCCAGGACGGCATGGTGGAGCTGGTGGCCCGCAGCTTCGCGGCGGGCCTGGAGGGCGAGGAGCTGCTGGAGTCCGCCGTGAACGAGGTACGCGACCTCAACGGCGGCGACCTGACCGACGATGTGGCGGTGGTCCTCCTGGACCGCGGCTCCGGCGGAGGCGCGGGGCACTGAGCCCCGGGCTTTCGGGCTTCCGGGCTTCGAGTGAGCCGGTAGCGGGGCGGGCGCCTCAGCGACCGCCGTTGTACGGCCCGTACGGCCCGTCGCTGCTGGAGCCGCGGCGGCGGCCGCCACCGCCCGAGACGGCGCGTACCGCGGGACGGACATCCACCATGTACACGATGGTCGCGATGAGCCCGATGATCGGCAGGAACGACAGGATGCCGAAGATCCAGTTCACGATGAACGCGAGCGCGAGGATGACCAGCCAGAACGGCTTGGTCTTCTTGTCCGCCGCGCGGAAGGCGTCTTCCCGGCGGATCGCGGCGTCGACCAGCGCGAAGCCGCTGAAGAGGATCAGGGCCGTACTCAGCAGCCACATGAATCCCGCGAACCCCTGCATCAGCACAACGTCCACCACCAGACTCGGGTCATATCTACGCGGACACGGTAACCCGCCATGTCACCCCGCTACCCCGACAACGGGCCGGGCACTCGGGAAGTGCCCGGCCCATGACCACCGGCCTGCTCACTTGGCGGGCGGCGTGGACTTCTTCGCCGCGGACTTGCGCGGGGCGGAGGTGGTGGCCGGGGTGGCCTTCTTCGTGACCGTCTTGCGGGTCGGAGACGCGGCGGCCTTCGTACCGGAGGCGGCCGTGCCGGAGGCGGCGGGCTTGGCAGCCGTACCGGTCGCGGGCTTGGCGGTCTTCGCGGCCGGCTTGGCGCCCGCGGGCTTCGAGGTCACGGGCTTCGAGGTCGCGGGCTTCGAGGTCGCGGACTTGGCGCCGGCGGGCTTGGCCGCGGGCTTCTCGTCCTCGACCTTGACCGACTCCGGCTCGACCACGATCGCGATCTCGGTGAGGTCCTCGGCGGCCTCGCCGCGCCAGGTGCGCACGGTCTGCTCGCCGTGCTCGGCGACCTTCTCGTAGGCCTCGCGCGCCTTCACCGCGTACTCGAAGGCCACGCCGACACCGCGCAGCGCGGCGCCCTGGGCGCTCTCGCCGAGCTTCTTGACGTCGGAGTCGAGGGTGCCGAGCAGCTCGTTGACCTTGGCCTGGAGGGTGTCCTGCGCCTCCTTGGCCCGGGTGGCGGCCTTCTCCTGCACGGCCTTCGGGTCGGTACCGCGGACCGCCTCGAAGCGCGCGGGGGCCTCGGCGACCAGCTGGTCGACCAGTCCGGGCACCTTCCTGGCCTGCTGCAGCGCGAGGTCGGCGGTACCGGCCGCGAAGTAGAACGGCCTCGGGTCGGTGAACGTCTTACGCAGGTCGTCGGCAATGGCCATGACTGGTGTCCTCCCGGATCACTTCGGTTCGGTTCGCTTCGGTTCTCTTCGGTGTGACGGGTGGTGCGTCGTATCTCTTCGGTGTGGCGGTGGCGCGTAGTCGTGGGTGGGCGGTCGGCGCCCGCCCTCAGGCGAGCGGCCACCCGGGCGCGCTGTTCATCCGCGCTCCCCGCCCCTTCCGTCTCCTTCTGCTTCTGGTTCTGCTTCTCCCTCTACGTCGGCCCGTCCGGCGCCGGACTGAACCCCGGCTTCGGACGGAGCACCGGCGCCGGACGGAGCACCCGAGTCGGTACGGTCCTGGGCCGCCGCCTCGTCCGGGGGCTGGTCCGCGGTCTCGGGCCCGCCGCTGCCGTTCTCCTTCCGGAAGGATTCGTAGATCTGGAGGAGAACCTGCTTCTGGCGCTCGTTGAGCGAGGGGTCGGCCAGGATGACGGCGCGCGTCTCCAGCTCGTCCCGCTCCTTCTCGTCGAGGATCCCGGCCCGCACGTACAGCGTCTCGGCGGAGATCCGCAGCGCCTTGGCGACCTGCTGCAAGACATCCGCGCTCGGCTTCCGCAGCCCGCGCTCGATCTGGCTCAGGTACGGATTCGACACCCCGGCGGCATCGGCGAGCTGCCGCAGGGACAGCTGCGCCGTACGCCGCTGCTCCCGCAGATACTCACCAAGCCCGCCGACGTTGAGTGAAGCCATACGAACAGCGTGCCGCCCACCGCTAACTATTGCAAGCAGCCGCTTGCAATAGTGTGCGGGGTCACTCCGGCGGCCGGAGCCTGGGCATGACGGGTGACGTCTTCCCTTCCACGACATCTGTCGTCATCCGGGTCCGGGTCCGGCCTCTTGGCGCAGGTGCTCTCGGAGCGGGCTCCGCGGGCCACCGGAAAGCGGCGGTGTCGGTGGGCTCCGCCAGGGTGTCCGTCGTGGAGGCATTGGTGGAGCGTGTCGACGGTCAAGATCGCGCGCTGGGGGTGGTCAGCCGTCGGGAGGCCGATGGGCTGCCGGCCATGGTCGTCGAGGTGGCAGCGAACGGTCAGGCGTCAGGGTCGACTTCGGGGTGCGTGAACCGCACGGGCTTGCCCAGCGACCGGGCGTAGGCGATTTCGGCTCGGGTGCTGTCTCCGATGTAGTCGCCGACTACGAGTGCCTCGTCAGCGAGCCGGATCTTCGCTCGGTGCAGATCGTCGAGTCGAGCCTTCAGCGCCTCGGCCTCGGCAGGATCGGACGAGAGTCCGTCCGGCGACTTCATGTCGTACCCCGGCTTGACGACGATCCTTCCGACTCTGGTCTCTCGCAGGTCGGCCTGGGTCATCTCGCTCATGAAACGGGTGGAGCCGCAGATCACGACGATGTGCGGGAGGCTCAGCCGCTTCTTCGCGTCGGCGAGCTTCTCCTCGGGGGTGAGCAGGTGCGGGTGTGACACTGATTCCTCCTGGTGATCTGGTCCGCCTGGTGGTGTGGTCCGCGAAGAACGGCGGGCCGGTGACCTTGTGCCCGCCGATCTCCTCGCGAGCCGCCGGACCCCAGCGCCTTGCCCCGCAGATCGTCCTATTGGAGGCTGAGGCATGCACAATGCGCCGACCTTCGTCTTTGTCCATGGGGCCTTCGCGAACTCGTTCTCGTTCGCGCCGTTGCAGGCCGAGCTCGCCCTGCTCGGACACCGCTCGGCCGCGGTCGACCTTCCGGGGCACGGATTCGAGGCCACCTACCCCGCGGCCTACCAGGCTCCGCAGGATCTCGGTGCCCTCGCCGCGGAGCCGGGGAGCATCAAGGGCGTCACGCTCGCCGACAACGCCGCCCGCGTGATCGGCGTCCTGGAACGGGCCAAGCGGAACGGGCCCACCGTCCTCGTCGCCCACAGCAGGGGCGGCGTCACGGCCACCGCGGTCGCCAACGTGCGGCCCGAGCTGATCGACCGGATCGTCTACGTCTCCGCCTGGTGCCCCGTCGAGCTGGCCGTGGGCGACTACTACACCCAGCCGGAGATGGCGGGCGTCGACCCGGGGGCCTTCGCCGCCACGCTCGTCGGGGACCCGGGAGCGCTCGGTCTGCTCCGGACCAACTTCCGCACCGCCGACCCGGCCGCGCTCGCCGCGTTCAAGGACGCCTTCGCCGCCGACCTCACCGACGACGAGTTCCGGGTCTTCCTCAACACCTTCCAGCCCGACGAGAACCTCGACGCCGGTACGTCCGCCGACCGGGCGCAGGCCGCGAGTTGGGGCCGCGTGCCGAGGACCTATGTGCGCCTGGCCGCCGACGCAAGCCTGCCGCTCGCCGTGCAGGACCGCATGATCCGCGAAGCCGACGCGCTCACCCCGGACAACCCCTTCGACGTCCGGACCCTCGAAGGGAGTCACCTGGGCTGGCTCGTCCACCCCCGGCCCGCCGCCGAGTTGCTCGCGGACCTCGCGGCGCTCTGACCCTCCGCGAGGCGGCGGTCCGCGTCCGGCTGGCGGCCGTGGACCGCCGCGCTCCCTACCTCTCCCCCGGCGCCGGGTCCGGCCGCCGCGCGACGAAGACGAACTCCCTGCCCGGGCGGTCGGGTGCCTCGCGTACGTCCTCCAGCACATATCCCTGGGCCGTCAACTCGGCCTCGATCTCGTGCCGTTCGCGGAAGCGCAGGGTGGAGTCCGAGGTCAGGACCCGGCCGTCGGCGGCGAAGGCGTAGGTCGAACGGAAGGCCACCAGGGGCAGGTCGACCTCGGTGGTCTCCAGCCAGCTCTCCACGGTGCCGACACCCGGGATCTCCGTCACGCTGTACGAGGACTCGCGATTCCACTCCTCCCAGGCGCGTCGGGCCGGGTCCCGGGTCTCGAAGACCAGGTGGCCGCCGGGTCGGAGTGCCTCGTAGGCTCCTCGCAGGGTGCCCCGCCAGGTCGCGGGATCGGTGATGGCCTGGGCGACATTGGCCGTCATGGTGGCCAAGTCGACGCGCAGCGGCGGGAGTTCCGTCGCCTCGCCGCAGATCCAGCGCACCCGTTCGCTGCCCGGCTTGCCGCGGGCCACGTCCAGGGAGGCCCGGGCGGGGTCGACGCCGGTGACCTCGATCCCGCGGTCGGCCAGCAGGAGCGCGAAGACACCGGTGCCGCAGCCGATGTCCAGCACCCGGCGCGCCCCGAACTCCGCCGCCATCCCCAGGTACGCGTCGAGATCGCCGCGGTCCGGGTCGAGGGGGTCGTAGACCGCGGCGAGGCGGGGATGTCCGTAACACTCGTCAGCCATACGGCCGAAGGTAGCGGGAGGGGTTCGCCGATCCCCACTCCTTTACGGGGCTTTACGGGGCGCGGTTCGGTGTGCGGAGGCCGCGGGGTCGACGGCGATGCCGGCCGGGGTGGGGGCCGGTGCGCTTCATCCGGCCGCCGTGGCGAGCCCCTCCAGGACTTCCACGTACGGGAGTTGGGCGATCGCCTTGCCCGGCAGGATGAGTTTGCCGCGGCGGCTGCCGCTGCCGACGAGGACGTACGGGGCGGCGACGACCGCGGCGTCGACGAGCAGGGGCCAGTCGGCGGGGAGGCCGAGGGGGGTGATGCCGCCGTACTCCATACCGGTGCGGGAGACGGCGGTGTCCATGTCGGCGAAGGAGGCCTTGCGGGCGCCCAGGTGCTTGCGGACCGTCCTGTTGACGTCGACCCGGGTGTGGGCGAGGGCGAGGCAGGCGGCGAGGGTGGTCTCTCCACCGCGTCTGGCGGCGACCACGACGCAGTTCGCGGAGGCTTCGAGGGGGACCGCGTAGCTCTCGCTGAAGACGGCGGTGTCCGCCTTGCCGGGGTCGGTGTCGACGTAGCGGACCGACTCGGCGGCCTCCCGCGACTCCCAGGTGCGCAGCGCCTCGGCGACCGGGGCGGCGAGGGTGTCGGCGGCCTCCAGGGCGCTCCGGACCTGGGAGAAGTTCCCGAAGGGGAGGTGGGGGTCGGGGTGCGGGCGCGGCTGGTCGTCGGTCATGGGCGGACTGTAGCGGAGGCCGTCGCGGTCACCTCACCGCCGTCGCCGCGCCTCACCACCGTCGCCGCGCCCGCCTCGCCGTCACTGCCGCCGGCCTCGCCGGGCCGCGTCCGCTCCCCATACGCACTCAGACGCCCAAGTGCCGTCGCAGGAACTCCAGTTGGTGCACCAGTAGATTCTCCGCGACCTTCGTGTCGGTGGGCAGGTGGGTGGCCCGGGGCAAGGGCAGGACCTCGTGGGGGCGGCCCGCCGCGAGGAGGGCGGCGGACAGGCGCAGGGTGTGGGCGGCGAAGACGTTGTCGTCGGCGAGGCCGTGGACGAGCAGCAGCGGCCGGGTGAGCGAACCGGCCTCGTGGACGGGCGAGTTGTGCACGTACACCTCGGGGTGCCGGTCGGGGTGGCCGAGGTGGCGTTCCCGCCAGTGGGTGTCGTAGAGGCGCTGGTCGGTGACGGGGGCTCCGGCGACGGCGGCGTGGAAGACGTCGGGGCGGCGCAGCACGGCGAGCGCGGCGAGGAAGCCGCCGAAGGACCAGCCGCGGATGCCGACCCGGCCGGTGTCGAGCGCGGGCCGCAGCCGGGCCGCCTCGGTGAGCGCGGCCACCTGGTCGTCGAGGACCGGGGTGGTGAGGTCGTGGTGGATGGTCCGCTCCCAGGCGGGGCCGCGCCCCGGGGTGCCGCGGCCGTCCACCGCCAGTACCGCGAAGCCCTGTTCGGCGAACCACTGGGAGACATACGTCCACCAGGTCTGCTCCGCGCGGACCTTGCACATCGCCGGACCGCCGTACGGGTCCATCAGCACCGGCAGCGGCGCGTCGCCCGGGCGGTGCCAGGAGGGGAGGAAGAGCGCGGCGCGCAGGGCGCGCGGGCCGAGGGTCAGCAGCTCCATCCGCGGTTCCAGGGAGGGGAGTTCGGCATGCGAGGTGAGGGTGCGGAGCGGTGCGAGACCGCCGCCCGCGTACGCCTGCTCCGCCCCGCGCCGGTGCACCTCCTCGCGCCCCTGTCCCTGCCCCTGCCTCTGTCCTTCTCGTTCTCGTTCTCCTGCTCCCTCTCCGTCTACGTCTCCGTCCCGGTGGATCGTGGTCAGGGTGCCGGGGCGGTCCGGCACCCGGGAGGTGAGGACGGTGGTGCCGGCGCGCCTGGTGCCGTCGTACACGCCAGGCTGTCCGGGGCTCAACTGCCGTAGCCCGCTGCCGTGTTCGTAGAGCCAGAGGTGTGTCTCGGTCGGTTCGTACGCGGCGGTGAAGAGGACGGACTCGCCCTCCACCCCGCGCAGGGCGGTGAGTTGGAGGCCCGGAGGTGTGACGGCCTCGCCGTCGACGACCAGGCGGCGGGTGCTGACCACCGGGGCGTCCGGGGCCGCCGCGGCCTCCGGGGCCGGATGCTCGTCGCGCGGGGCCGGGTGCTCGGAGCGCGGGGCCGGGTGCTCGTCGCGCGGGGCCGGGTGCTCGTCGCGCCAAGTGACCAACTTTCCGGCGGTGGTTCGGGCGGGCAGGCCCGGTACGAGTTCCACCCAGGCGGAGTCGTCCAGCGCGGCGAGCGGGGCGGTGGTGCCGTCCGCGGGGTCGACGGCGAGTACGCGCAGCTCACACTGGTCGCGGCTCTGCACGGTGGCGCAGGGGCCGTGACCGTCCCAGTCCGCCGCGGTCAGATACTCGAACTTTCTTCTGTTCCAGTCGACTTGAACGGCTTCCGGGCCGAGACCGAGCTGCCCGGGGCCGAGGGCGCCCGCGCGCGCGTCGACCAGCCACAGCCGTACGTCGGCGTTGGCGGTCCCGGCGGCCGGGTACGGGAAGGAGACCGGTTCGCGGGAGGGGTCGGCGGGGTCCGCGATGTACCAGCGCCGCACCGGCGAGGTGTCCACCCGTGCCACCAGGAGGCGCTGCCCGTCGGGCGCCCACCAGTAGCCGCGGTGGCGCATCATGGACTCGGCGGCGACGTGTTCGGGCAGCCCGTAGACCACCTCGGGCCCTTCGGGGCGGGCGAGGGCGCGCTCGTTGCCGCCGTCGGCGTCGACGACCCGCAGGGCGCCCCCGGCGACGTAGGCGATTCGGGTTCCGGTGGGGTCGGGGCGGGGGTCGAGTACCGGTCCGCGGGTGTCGAGAGCGCGGACGGTGTCCCCGGCGGGGCGGTACGTCCACAGCCTGCCGGAGAGGGCGAAGGCGAACAGGGCGCAGTCCCGGTCCGCGGCGAAGCCGACGATGCCCGAGGCCGTCTGGCGGGCCCGTTCGCGCCGTACCCGCTCCTCCGCCGACAGCTCCTCCTCGGTGCCGTCGAGCAGCGTCCGCGGGTCGACGAGGAGGCGCTCGCGCCCCGAGGCGCAGTCGAAGGACCAGAGGCAGGTGACCGGGTCGTCGCCCGCCCGGCTGCGCAGGAAGTAGACCGTGCCGCCGTCCGGCGAGAGGGTGAAGTCGCCGGGGACACCGAGGCTGAAGCGCCGGGTACGGGCCAACTGCCCCGGCAGCGCACGGACATCGGCAGGGGTTGTTGCGGAGGCAGAGGTCGTTGCGGAGGCAGGGGTCGTTGCGGAAGCAGTGGCCGTGTCGGCGCCAAGGCCCTTGTCGGCAACGGAAGTTCCGGCAGTTTCAGGGCTTCCGGCAGTTCCCGCAGGGGAGTTCGCGGGCCGGGGGGCGGGAGCGGAGTCGTCGGGGCCGGGCGTGGCGGGTCCGGGCGTGGCGGGGCCAGGGGCATCGGGTGTGGGCATGGCGGACAGGCTGTCAGGCGAGCGGCGGGGACGCAGGTCAATTCCGGAGCCCCCGGCGCCCGGAGTTCCCGCCGTCCGGAGCCACCACCGTCCGGAGCACCACAGCAGCCCGCCCTCACCCACGGCTGGGCAGTGGGTGAGGGCGGGCTGCGGTGCACGGCTGCTGCGGACGGCTGCTCAACTGCCGTTCAGGCGTGGCTCAATGGCTGCTCAGCGGCTTGCCGTACTTCTGGGCCGTGGTCAGGTACGGGAGGCCGAGGGTGCGCGGCGAGAAGGAGGCCGCGGCCTTGACCGAGGCGCCGGGGAGGAGGAGGGCGGCGCCCAGGGAGGCGTTCTCACCCGGGGAGCCGACCGTGAGGTCCGGTACGCCGTCCGCGTCGTGGTCCCCGGCGGCGACGGCCGCGCCGAAGGTGTCGCCCGCCTCGGCGGTGCCCGGGACCCCGGCGGTGTCCTGGTTCCAGGCCACCGAGGTGGCGGCGCCGCTGTCGTCGAGGAGGCCCTGGGCGCCGCCGCGGAGCAGCCAGGCGGCGCCCGCCACCGCCTCGGTTCCGATGGCCTCGCCGGGAGCGCCCGCGATCAGGTCGTCGCGGCCGTCGCGGTCGACGTCGGCGACGGCGAGGGCGGCGCCGAAGCGGTCGCCGTCCTCGGCCACGCCCGGCACGCCCGCCGTGTCCTGGTTGAGGGTCTGGCTGCGGCTGCCGAACGAGCCGCTCGCCGGGCTTCCGTAGTGGAGGTGGATCCCGCCGCCCCGGGCGAGTTCCTCGGGGCCGCACGGGTCGTCGATGTTCTCGTCGGCGATCTCGCGGCATTCGCCGAGCGCCAGGTCGTCGTGGCCGTCGCCGTCGAAGTCGCCCGCGGCCAGGGCGGTCACGCCCGCGTTGTCCGTGTTCCAGAAGTTGGCCATCGCGGACTCCTCGGCGTCCCACTTCCACAGCCGCACATGGGACTGGGTGAAGGGCTCGCCCGCGGTCCAGTACGCCACGGCCAGGTCCGCCGCGCCGTCGCCGTCGAAGTCGCCGGTGGCGAGGACGGGGGCGCGGTCGCCCATGGAGTCGGCGACGACGGTGGTGACCATGCTGTCCTCGCCCTGGGCGACCCGGGCGACGACCTTGCCCGTACCGCCGATCACGATCTCCTTGTTGCCGTCGCCGGTCAGGTCGGCCGCCGCGACCGACTTCCCGTACGCGGCGGACGCCGAAGGCCCGGTGAGGACGGTCGACCCCGGCCCCGGACCGGACTTCGAGCCGCCGAGGGCGAGGACCGTGCCCACGTCGGTGCCGAGCCCGGTGATGTCCTCGCCGGGGGCGCCGGCGAGGAGTTCCGCGATGCCGTCGCCGTTGAGGTCCACCAGCGCCACCGAGGCGCCGAAGCGGTCGCCCGCCTCCGGGGTGCCGGGCAGATCGGAGGTGGACTGGGTGACCCGGAGGCTCCCGTGGGCGCCGACGCCCTTCGGGCCGCCCCAGACGAGGTTCACGTACCCGGCCTTGGCCCGGCCGTCCACGGTTCCGTCCGGGACGCCGACCGCGAGATCCGCGTACCCGTCGCCGTTGAAGTCGCTCGCGGTGCCGCGCGGTGCGGCGGGGGCGGCGGCCGCGCCGGACGGGAACACGAACCCGGCGGTGGCCGCGGCGGCGGCTATGGCGTACGTCAGGATGCGGCGGCGGTGCGGCACGGAGGCTCCCCCTCGTCGACGGGCACGGACTGTCAGGTGTGACCGCCGAGGGGCGTGGCTGGTTGTACGCGGACCCGGCCTGATCCGTGATCCCGTGCCGTCGAGCCCGGCCCGGAGCGCCCGGCCCGGAACAAGGGCCTACTGCTTCCCCCGCTGGCGGGCCCGCCGTACCGGTCGCGGGCTGTCGACGGGGGTCGCCAGATGGCCGCGGCTCAGGCGGTCGAGGGCGCGCAGGAAGGTCTCGCGCTCCTCGGCGGGCAGGGCGCCGAGGGCCTCCTCGTGCACCCCGTCGACGAGTCGCTGGCTGCGGGCGGCGACCTCGGCGCCCTGCTCGGTGACCGCGATGATCCGGGCCCTGCGGTCCGCGGTGGAGGGGCGGCGTTCGGCGAGGCCCGCCTGCTCCAGGGCGTCCACGGTGACCACCATCGTGGTCTTGTCCATGTCCCCGATCTCGGCGAGCTGGGCCTGGGTCCGCTCCTGGGCCAAGGCGTGCACCAGGACGCAGTGCATGCGCGGGGTGAGGCCGATCTCGCCCAGGGCCGCGGCCATCCGGGTACGCAGCACATGGCTGGTGTGGTCGAGCAGGAACGAGAGGTCCGGTTCCGTGCGCGGGGGCGTCATGGCGGTCATCCGACCAGGGTAGCCAGTGTCGTTCCGTAGGGGATTATCCGGTTCGGGAGGCTTGGGGACCTCCCCCGGCCCGCGGGGACGCAGGAGCCGCCCCCACTCCGGTTTCCCGAGGGCCGAACAAGGTCCGTGAAATATAGTCCGCAACAAAACCTTCTGCTACGGTCGACTTCAGGGGCCGTCACCTCGCCCTCGCCTCCACCCCCCGACCCGACCTCCGGCAGGAGAACCCATGTCCACCCTCGATCCCGCGCAGGCCCCGGCCTCCTCCCCACCCGGCCCGGACGGCGCTCCCCACCGGCCCCACCGGCCCCGTCTCGCGCTCGCCGTGCTCGCCGCGAACACGCTGATGGTCACGCTGGACGGGAGCATCGTGAGCGTGGCGATGCCCGCGCTCCAGCGCGATCTCGGCTTCGGCGCGGCCGGGCTCAGCTGGGTGGTGAACGCCTATCTGATCGCCTTCGGCGGACTGCTGCTGCTCGCCGGGCGGCTCGGGGACCTGCTCGGCCGCAAGCGGATGTTCCTCGCGGGGACGGGGGTGTTCACCCTCGCCTCGCTGCTCGCGGGCGCGGCGGGGTCGCCGGGGCTGCTCGTGGCGGCCCGGTTCCTGCAGGGCGTGGGCGGTGCGATGGCCTCGGCGGTGGCGCTCGGGCTGCTCGTCACCCTCTTCCCGGATCCCGCCGGACGGGCCCGGGCGATCGCGGTGTTCAGCTTCACGGGTGCCGCGGGCGCCTCCCTCGGCCAGGTGGCCGGCGGCGTCCTGACCGACGCGCTCAGCTGGCACTGGATCTTCCTGGTCAACCTGCCGCCGGGCCTCGCCGTACTCGCCCTCGCCGTCCGCTCGCTGCCCGCCGACCGCGGACTCGGACTGCGCGCCGGGGCCGATGTGCTCGGGGCGCTGTACGTCACGGGCGGGCTGATGACCGGTATCTACGCCGTGGTGCAGATCGAGCAGCGGGGCCCCGGCTCCGCGCACACCCTCGGCTTCGGCGCGCTCGCCCTGGTCCTGCTCACCGCCTTCGCGCGGCGGCAGTCGCGGGCGCGGACGCCGCTGATGCCGCCGCGGGTGCTGCGGGCGCCCGGGGTGGCCGCGGCCAATCTGGTGCAGGTCCTCGTGGTGGCGGCGATGTTCGCGTTCTCGATCATGGTGGCGCTCAACCTCCAGCAGGTGCAGGGCTACGGCGCCGCCCGCACCGGGGTCGCGATGCTCCCGGCGGCGCTCGCGATCGGCGCGGTCTCGCTCGGCCTCTCGGCACGGCTGATCGCGCGCTTCGGGGAGCGGCGGATCCTGCTCGCCGGTCTCGTCCCGCTCGGGGTGCTGCTCGCGCTGCTCGTCCGGCTGCCGGCGGGCGCCTCCTACCCGGTGGACCTGCTGCCCTCGATGCTGCTCGGCGCGGGCTTCGGCCTGGTGCTGCCCGCGCTGACCTCGCTGGGCATGTCCGGCGCCCGGGAGGACGACGCGGGCCTGGCCTCGGGCCTCTTCACCACCACCCAGCAGCTCGGCATGGCGCTGGGGCTCGCGGTCCTGTCCACCCTCGCCGCCGGCCGCACCGCACACCTCACCGCCGCGGGCGCCTCCTCCGCCGAGGCCCTCAACGGCGGCCACCACCTGGCCTTCGCCGCGGGTACGGTCCTGCTCGGCGCCGCCTTCCTCGCGGCACTGGTCCTGCTGCGGGCGCCCCGGATCAGGCGGTCGCGGTGAGGGCAGCCGCGTCCTCGGCCCCGCTCTCCTGCTCCAGGATCCCCCGTACCGCCTCCGTGAAGCGGTGGACCACGGCCGCGGCGCGGTCGGTGCCCGGGTAGCGGGCGCGGAGGAAGAGGCCCTCGTGGGTGCGGGTGAACCAGAACTGGGCCTCGTCGGCGGTGGTCGCGCCGACGATCTGGTGGGCGTCGGCGGCCGTGTGGCCCTCGGAGCCGGGCAGTCGGCGGTAGTCGAGGTACGAGACCATGAAGACGTCGTCCCTGGCGCGGCGCACCCGGTCGCCGAGGGCGGGCAGCACCTGGGCGACCGGCACCCCGGCGAGGCGGCGGCCCGCGGCGAAGGCCTCCTTGGTGCGGGCCGAGCCCGCCGCGGCGCCCTCGGCGGCGGTGACGTCCAGGGTGAGCGGGGCGACCGTGGTGAACCAGCCCATGGCGAGCGCCCACCGGTCCTCGTGGCGGGTGTGCAGGGGCGAGACCAGGCGCATCGGGCCCTCGGCGCCGAGGCGGCGGGCGGCGAGGGCGAAGGCGGTCAGGGCGCCGGTGAAGAAGGTGCCGCCGTGGGCGCGGCAGCGGTCCTCGAAGGTCCCGGCGGCCTCGGGACCGAGGAGTCGGCGCAGCTCGGAGCCCTGCGGGGCGCGGCTGCCGGGGGCCACGCCGAGGTCGAGCGGGAAGGCGGGCAGGGTGTCGCCGCAGCCCGCGAAGAAGTCGGCCCAGCCCGCGAGCAGCGGGTCCTCGGGGCCCGGCGGGCGCGCGCCGAGGGCGGCCTGCTCCTCGGCGCAGTAGTCGACGAAGCTGCCGGCGGGCGGCAGTTCGGGGGTGCGGCCCGCGGCGAACGCGGCGTAGCTCGCGCCGAGTTCGTGGACGGCGAGGGCGAGCGACCAGCCGTCCGTGTTGCCGTGGTCGAAGCCGCAGAAGACGGTGGCCGAGCCGGGGCGGACGATCGCCGAGAGCAGGTGCGGGGGCTCGCCGAGCGGGTGGCAGCGGGCCGCGAGGCGGGCGCGGAGCAGCTCGCGCAGTTCCTCGGGGGTGGCCGGTTCCCCGTGGTCCTCGCGGGCCAGCTCGTACGTCTCGGCGGGCAGCACGAAGCGGTCCACACCGGCGGGCGCGCCGTCCGGGCCCCGGCGCGCCCGGAAGCCGCTGCGCAGCCCCTCGTGCCGGGCGGTGAAGAAGGCGAAGGCGCGGTGCAGCGCGTCCAGGTCGACGGCCCCCGGCAGGTCGAAGGCGCAGCAGAGCCAGTGCCGGGGGCCTTCGGGGTCGCGGTCGGCGGTCGCCAGGTGGAAGAGCTGGTTGAAGGAGGGCGGCACCGGGCTCGGCGCCGCCTCCTCGGCCGCCGCCCGGGTGGCGGCCGAGCGCACGAACTCCACCAGGCGGCCGGGCGCGGGGCGGTAGCCGTCGAGCAGGGCGACCCGCACGGGAGTCACACCTCCGTCGGGGTGCGCTGCCCGGCCGCGGTGAAGCGGTAGTCGCCGTGCGCGGCGATCTCGCCGAGGACCCGCTTGAGGTGGGCGAAGTAGCGCGGGACGTTCTCCCGGGCCTCGGGGGTGTCGGGGTAGCGGGTCTTGAGGTAGGTGCGGTCCCACAGGCGGTTGATCCAGATCGGCACCTCGCTGCTCGGGCCCGGGCCGACCAGGGCGTTGCAGTCGGCGGCCTCCCAGTCGCGGGAGCCTGGGGCGTGCCGCAGGTCGAGGTAGGAGAGCATCGGCAGCACGGTCGAGGCGTCGGACTGGAGCGAGACGCCGGGGATCAGTTCGGCCACCCGCAGCGGGGAGACCGGGGCGAGTTCGCGGGCGGCGGCGTAGGCCCCGGCCGCGCCGCGCAGGATCTCGCCGAAGCCGAGCGCCGTGCCACCGGGGCTGACCGGGAAGGCGACCGGCACCAGGTTGATGAACCAGCCCTGGGTGAACTGCCAGCGCGGTTCGTCCCGGGTGTGCACGACCGCGAGGCTCCGATAGTCGGGGCGGCCCGCGAGTTCGCTCGCGGTGATGCCGAGCGCGGTGAGCAGCCCGGCGGAGAAGGAGGCGCCCTGCGCCTTGCAGGCCTTGGAGAAGGCCTCGGCCTGGTCCGCGGTGAGCAGGTCGAGCTCGATGGAGAGGCTGGGGCGGCTCTCGCCGGGCGGTACGCCGAGGTCGAGCGGGAAGGAGGGCATCGGGCCGCCGAGGAAGAAGTCGGTCCAGCTCTTCACCTCGGGCGAGTCCGGCCGGATCGCGGAGGCCCGCTCGCGGTCCAGGGCGCAGGCGTCCACATAGCTGCCGACCTCGGGCAACTCGGCCTCGGTGCCGTTGAGTTCGGCCTCGTAGAGGGCGCGCAGCTCGGCGAAGACGAGGATCATCGAGAAGCCGTCGGTGTGGGCGTGGTCGACGGCGAAGAAGACGGTGGAGGCGCCCTCCTCGCGGACCACCGCGGAGGCGGTGAACGGCGGCCACACCAGCGGGTCGGTGCGGCTGCCGAAGGTCTCGGTGACATGCCGGTGGACGGCCTCGCCGCTCTGCTCGCCGAGCGGGACGGCCTCGACGGCGACCGACTCCTCGGCGACCTCGTGCCGCCTGAGCAGCGGCGTGCCCTGGTCCGCGGTCTCGCTCTCGTGCACGGAGAAGAAGGTGAGCAGGGTGCGGTGGCGCAGCACCCAGGTGTGCAGGGCGGCGGCGAAGGCGGCGGTGTCCAGCCTGCCGGGCAGGTCGAAGACGATGCCGAGCCAGGGCGACTGGGGGCGGCCCGCGGCGGAGTTGGCGAGGCGGCGCAGGATGTGGTTCTCCTGCACATAGGAGGGCGGGGCCGGGTGCTCGGGCGCCTTCGCGGCGCGCTCGACGGCCTCCTCGGGGACGCGGAACTCGACCAGTTCGCCGGGCGCGGGGACGTACTCCGGCAGGGGGGTCATCAGCACGGTGCGGGTTCCTTTCCTCGGCTGCCGCTGGTGTGGGGCGCGGCGACCTGCTGGGCCAGGCGTTCGATGCCGGCCAGATAGGGCAGTACGGCGGCCCGGCCACGCGCGGTGTCCGGGAAGCGGTAGCTCAGGTAGGCGCCCTCGGGGGAGCGCATGATCCACAGGTAGACCTCGTGCGGGTTCATCCGGCGGCTGCGCAGCGCGGCGGCCTTCCAGTCGGCCCACTGCTCGGCGCCGGGAGTCCTGCGGATGTCCATGTACGAGACCATGAACCGCGGTTCGAGGGGCAGCCCGAGGAGTTCGGTGATCCGCGCGAAGGGCACCGAGGCCAGCGGCTTGGCGCGGTCCAGGGCGGCGTAGGCCTCCTTCATGACCTCGGCGAAGACCGCGTCGGGGCGTACCGGGAAGTGCACCGGGGCGAGGCCGACGTACCAGCCGAGGGACTGCTGCCACTGGGACTGGCTGCGGGTGTGGAAGGGCGTCATCACCCTGAAGTCCTCCAGGCCCGAGCCCTCGCGGGCGGCGAGGGCGAGGCAGGCGAGGATGCCGGAGGCGAAGTTGCCGCCCTGCTCCTTGCAGGCCCGGTGGAAGCCCTGGGCCTGCTCCCGGTCCAGGAGCCAGGTGATGCCGCCGCGCTGGGCGACCCGGCCGCTCTCCTCCTCCGGGGCGAGGGGGGCGGGGAATTCGGGCAGCCGTCCGCCGCAGGCCTGGAGGAACTCCCGCCACCGGAGCACGGTCTCGTGACCGCCGTGCACCAGGGCCGCGTCCTCGCGCTCCCAGCCCGCGAAGTCCAGGAAGCTGCCCACGTCGGTGAGTTGGGCCTGGCGGCCGTCCAGGGCGGCGGCGTACAGCTCGCGGATCTCGTGCGCGATGAGGAAGATCGAGTAGCCGTCGACGTGGTGGTGGTCGAAGGCCAGGTAGACGGTGGTGGAGCCGGGGTGCCCGACCGTCGCGAAGACGAAGGAGGGCCAGGCCAGCGGGTCGGTGGCGCCGTCCAGCAACTCCTCGATGACGCGGCCGAGTTCGCGGCCGTCGGTGAACTCGCCGCGCGGGTCGGCGGCGAGGTCCACGGCGCCGGGGCGCAGGGTCTCGCGGGACATCCGGCCGCCGCCCTCGCCGCGGCTCGGGACCAGGCGGCTGCGCAGCGACTCGTGGCGGTCGACCCAGCCGAGCAGGGCCGCGCGCAGGGCGGCGGTGTCGAGCGCGCCGGGCAGTTCGAAGGCGGTGGCGAGCCAGGAGGGCCCGCGCTCGCCGGAGTCGGCGGAGAGAAGGGCGTCGAAGAGGTGCGCTTCCTGGAGGTAGGAGGCCGGACGCTCGTCCGGGGTCCAGTGCGCCGGGGTGGGGCTGCCCGCGGTGGGCCGCCATACGGTGAGCCGACCGGGGCGGACGTCGAGGTCGCCTATGTCGATGAACTTCACGAGCCTGCCTCGCAACGGTGGTGCCTTGGGGGGTGCGCCGGAAAAACACCGGATCCGCTTTCGCTCCGTCGCCTCGGCGGATGTTTCCGATGTTTCCGAACGCTCATTACGGGGACATTTACGCGAGCTGACAAACCGATGCTTTTACAAGGCATCATTCTCAGCTTCCGCGGCAATCTTCCACGGCAATAGGGCCAGGGAAATGCGCCGCCCGATCACCGGATGCTATGCACGGCCCGAACAGCCGTGCAAGGTCGTTTTATGCGCACTCCGTCCGGCCCGCCCGATTCCTTCGCACTTCTCGGCCGAAAACCTCCATCCGGACCGCATACAGACCCGAAGACTCGCCCCACACCCCCTCCACCTGCGATTTTTACCGCCCCTTGAGACCCCCGATACATATCGGCCTTGCCGCCGTTACTTCCCGCCCACATATACGAAGCGAGTGTGCCTGGATTCACATCGAACCCGGGAAGAAGCGCCCGAGAGCCACTCCAGGCGCAATTCGGAAGTACACATTTCCGGCAAGTAACCGCCGCCATCCGGGGCGCTCACCGCGCGGTTGCCTCCCTCTGTCGAATTCTTCTGTGACACGCGACACGAAAACTTACGGAGGCCCTGGGAAGCGATGGAGAGCGGTGGGGCTCGAATCAATCGGTGACGGGGCCGAAAATACCGGCGGTCCGCTTTTTACCGCCCGGGCGGATCCCGGCGGGAAACGGAACTCCCGGCGGCCCGGGCGGCCCCGGCGGAAGCCCGAGGGCGGCCTTGGCCGCGGCCAGCGTCATGGCGTACGAGTCGACGGCCCGGGCGACGTTCGGGGCGTCGAGGCCGGTGCCGGTGTGCAGCCGGTCGAGGTCGATGTAGGCGGAGCGCACCAACTCGATCCAGCGGTAGACCCGTTGGTCCTCCTGCCAGCCCCGGGTGTACCGCTCGCCCAGCTTCTGCTCCCAGCGGCGGAACATCCGCTGCCGGATCTCCGCCCGCGCCGGGGTCAGGTGCAGATGCCGGACCAGGTCGTAGAGGGGATCGCCGATCATCGCCATCTCCCAGTCGATGACGGTGAGTTCACCGGGAGCGGGGCCCCGCACCAGGTTCCACGGGTTGAGGTCACCGTGCAGCAGGACGGGCTCGCGCGCGGTGACCCGGTGCCGGGCCAGGATCTGCCCGAGACGCTCGGCCCCGGGCAGCCCGAGCTCCCGCGCCGCCTCCTGCGACTCCGCGGGCAACTCGGCCACCAGACGCACCAGTTCGGCTCGTAGCCAGACGGAGAAGTCCGCCTCCGCGGCGGCCGGGTCGAGTTGCCGGCACTCGACCCGGGTAAGCGCTCCCAACTGGTCGACGAGGTGGTCCGCCTCGGCGGGCAGCAACCCGGCCACGGGGTGTGTCGGCGGGGCGCCGCCGGGCGGGCCGACGTAGGTGTGGATCGCGAAGGGCTCGGCGGGGACCTGGGCGGGCGGCACCCCGCGCCCGCTGACGCCGAGGGCGAGCACCCGGGGCGCGCCGACCCCGCTGGACTCCAGGGCGGCCAGCACCGCGTGCTCGCTGAGGAACCGGCGCTCGCGCGTCCCGGTACGGGGCAGCTTGCGGCGCACCACGACCGGCTCCGCCCGGCCCGGCAGCCGTACCACCGTATTGAGGTGGGCGGTGCCCTTGAAGACGTGCTCGGCGGGGGCGGCGCCCTCGGCGAGCAGCGCCCTGTGGACGGCGCCGGCCCCGAAGGCGGGCCCCAGGGGGAGCCGGGGGTCGGCCCGCCAGCCGGGGTGCGGCGCGGTGCCCTGCCGGGCGGTGGCCCAGCGGTGCAGGGCGCCGACGATCTCGCCGGAGCCCGGCAGCCGGGTCAGGCGCAGCGGCTCGGCGGCGGCCTCCAGGGCGCGCCGCACGGCGGTGGCGGCGGTGTCGAGGCGGGCGGGATCCGGCGCGGCGCCGAGGGCGTGGGCGGTCCGCATCACCTCGGTGTAGAGGTCCTGGGCGCGGGCGAGGCCGAGGTGGTGGGGCAGATCGCGGGCGAGTCCGTGCACGGCGGCGGGGCGCGCGGCGGCGAGGGCCGCGGACCAGGCCTCGACGACCGCGGGCTCCTGGGCGGCCGGGTACCGCGTCCGGACCAGGTGGGTGGCGAGTTCGTGCAGCGGGTCGCCCCAGGCGGCGGCCTCCCAGCCGACCAGGACGGGCCGGGGGGCGGCCTGGCCGGTGTCCGGACCGGAGTCGTGCCGGGTGTCCGGACCGGAGTCGTGCCCGTTGTGCACCCCGGGGCCGCGCCCGGTCTCGGAGCCGCCGTCCCACTCGGTGATCCGGACGGTGCCCCGGTGCAGTTCGGTGTGGAGCAGCTGGCCGGGGCGGCGGGTCAGTGCCGGGAGCCGTTCGGCGTACCGGGCCAGCGCGTCCCCGGGCACCCCGAGCGCGGTGAACAGGCCGCCGAACAGGGGCCAGTGGGGCCGCAGCACGGTCCGCTCGACCAGCGCCGCCCTGGCCCGCAGGAAGCCCCGCCCCTCGGGGCCCGGCTCGGCCGCGGCGGTCCGCGGCAGCCACTCCCGGCGCACCCCGGTCAGCCGGGCGGCGGTCTCGGCGAGGGCGGTGAGCAGGGCGGCGGCGACCGGCTCGCCGTCCGGGCAGAGGGCGGCGAGGGGGCGGCCGGCCGGGCTGGGCGGGGCGGCCTCGCCCGCCGGGGCCGGGGGCCGCGGGGCGAGCGGCGGCCCGTCGGTGAGCCGGGCCAGCGCCCGCAGGACCGCGCCCTCCTCGGGCCAGGTGCGCACCACCGGGGGCAGCGCCGTGCGGTGGGGGTCGTGGGAGCGCCCGGTGTGCGGTTCCCCGCGCGGGGCGGCCCGCCGCGCGAAGGCCTCGTACCCCTGGTCCCGGCGGAGTTCACGCGGTGAGGGGCGGAACCTCGAAGGCGCGGAAGGTGCGTCCACTGACCGCTCCTGCACGGTGATGACGCGGACCGCAGAACGATGACGATGCGGGCCGCTGAAAAGTGATGCACACCTTAGTGCGACGGCGGCCGGGCTTCACCCGGGGGCCGTCGCGATGTGCTCCTCCTGCCGCGCACTCCACTCCTGGGGGGCACGGTGTGCGACCGGCCCCCGGCGGCGGGGCTCAGGAGGACCGCCTGCCCCGGACCAGTTCCAGGAGGGGCTGGAGGGTGGAGACCAGGTGCTCGGCGCCCGCCTCGCGCAGCCGCCCCTCGCTGTCCTCGTTGCGGGCGTAGCCGAGGAAGGACACCCCGGCGCGCTCGGCCGCCCTCAGGTCGGTGGGAGTGTCGCCGATCATCAGGGCGGCCGAGGGCTCGGCGCCGAGCGCGTTGAGCGCGCGCCGCAGGCAGTGCGGGTCCGGTTTCAGCAGCCGCAGGTCCTCGGTACGGCCGTAGAAGTGCGGGCTGAAGCACTCCGCGAGCCCGCGCCCTTCGAGGTAACCGCGGGCCGCCTTGGCCGAGTTGTTGGTGGTGATCGCCAGGGGCACGCCGGTCGCCCGCCAGGTGCGGATCAGCGGATCGGCGTACGGGGTCGGCCAGGCGGTGGCGACGGCCTTCAGCTCCTGCTGGGTCAGCCGCTCCTCCAGCTCTGCCACCAGGTCGCTCTTGGGGTGGCGCGCCGCGACCGCGCGCAGCACCGACTGCGGGTCGGGCTCGGTCAGTTCCTCGGCGGTGAGCAGTCCGCGCAGTCCGCGCTCCTCCAGCCAGCGCACCTGCTCGGCGGCGACCTGCTCGGCGCGGTGCCCGGCGAAGAGGCGGCAGACGGGTCCGTCGAAGTCGAAGAGGACGAACCGCGCGGCGGCGACGAGTGCGCGCAGGGACTCGGAGGGCGTGGGCAGGGGAGGCGTCTGGGCCGTTTCGGAAGTCACTAGGAGAGTGTCAGCTCCGTGGAGATGGTTTCCCAGAGGGCGTCGAACCAGTTCTGCGACTCCCCCACGAAGGCCGCGTCCCGGCCGCCCGAGGCCTTCAGGTGCGAGAAGAGCAGCGACTCCGCGCCGAGGGTGTCCCACATCTCCAGGGTGGTGCTGTCCACCTCCTCCTGGCGGCGGGTCACCCGGTAGAAGGCGAACAGCGCCTCCGAGCCGTTCAGCAGGTACAGCTTGACCGGCGGGGTGAAGGGAAGCGCCCGGAAGGTGACCGAGACGTCCACGCCGTGCGAGGTGCGCAGCGCCCGCAGGTTGTGCCGCAGCACCTGGCCCTGGGCGTTGCGCTGGAGCAGCCAGCGGTCGTGCACCGGGTCCTGGGCGGGTTCGGCGCGGCCGTGCTCGACCGAGACCGGGAAGGCGAGGTCGATGTTGCGGCTGGGCAGCAGGATGCGCACCTCGACCGAGCGCGGGCGGATCCGGCCCTCGTGGATGAGCCGCACCGGCTCGCCGAGCGCCATCATCAGGCTCTGCGCGGTCAGGCTGAGCGCGTCGATGCGCACCTGGGGGCTGGAGAAGGCGTCGGTGAGGCGGGGCGCGAGGGAGACCATGGTCGGCTGGGGTTCGCCCGTCTCCCGGCGCTGCTCCGCGACCCGGGGCGGGCTGCCCTTGGAGACGTGCGCGAGCAGACCCTCCTCCTGGAGGGCGCGCAGCGCCTGGCGTACGGTGCCGCGTTCCACGCCGAACTCGGAGGCGAGGCCGGCCTGGGTGGGCAGCCGGTCGCCGGGGCGCAGGGTGCCCTCGCGGATACGGGCGCGCAGGGCGTCGGCGATCGCCCGGGCGGAGTGACGGGGGCCCTCGTTCACCACGGTGTTCTCCTGGGTCACGGCGAGACCGTACAAGCCTGCGCCATCTCACGGCAGTTGTATGAGGTGTTTATGGACATCCGCCAAGCGGGGACAACTTCAGTGTAGTTGGTTGCCAACTCTCTAAAAGTTGGCTGAGCGCCTCCCGGGCGGGCCCGTCCGCCCGGAGGCCGGGACCCGCACACCCTCCCCGTGAAGGAGGATCCACCATGGCCCTCTTGGCCCTGATCGGGGGCGCCTTCGTCCTGGGCGTCCAGCAACTCGCGGCCTGGCGGTACGGCCCCGTCGGCATTCTCGGCGTGCTGCTCTTCACCCTCGGCCTCCGCACCCGCCACCACTCCTGCACCGTCGCGGGCGCCGTGCTCCTGGCGCTGATGGTCGCGCAGCCGGCGCACTGACCCGCGCCCGCGCGCCGAGCACGGCGCCGGGGCTCCGCCCTCAACCCTACAACTCCCCGCCATCTTGCGGGAGTTGTCGGGATGATGGTTAGAAGAAGTCTCGATGTGGAGATAAATAACGTGAAGTTGGCAGCCAACTTGAGCCGGTTGGAAGACCTGGTCGGAGAAAGAGAAGTTGGCGGACGCGGAACGGCAACGGCGCCGTCCGGCCGACGACTTCGCACCCGCGGCCCGCGCACCCCCGAACTGCCCCGGCCCGCCCGCGCCACCGGCGCCGGTCGGTGCCCGCCTCGCAGGAAGGACCGAGCATGCCGTACTTCGCACTCGCCGCCGCCATCCTGGCCGTCGGCTTCGAACAGATCGTCCAGTCCCGGTTCGGCGCCACGGGCATCGTGGCGTTCCTTCTCCTGACCATCGGCGTCAAGGCCAAGAGCCCCGCGATCGGCGGGGTCGGAGCGGTACTCCTGCTCCTGCTGATGAGTTAGGGTCAGCGCCCTCGCACAGCCGCACCGCGACCGGCGGTCCGGGCTCCCTCCGGAGGGGAGGGGGAGCCCGGACCGCCTCGCCGTGCCCCGCCCGCGCGCCCTACGCGCCCGCGCCCGTCCCCGCGCTCCGGCGGTTGAGCCGCAGCCGCAGGCCCTGCGGCATCAGCGTCAGCCGCTCGGCCACCTTCAGCCGGTAGCCGGGCTCGGGGAGCAGGTCGTAGCGGCGCAGCAGCAGGCCGAGGACGAGGGTCGCCTCGTGCAGCGCGAACTGCCGCCCGATGCAGGCCCGCGCCCCGGTGCCGAAGGGCTTGAAGACATGGGCGGGCCGGGACCGTACCGCCTGCGGGGCGAAGCGGTCCGGGTCGAACTCCTCGGCGTCCTCGCCCCAGGCCTCCGGGTCCCGGTGCAGCGCACCGGCGAGCACCAGCGCCCAGGCGCCCCGCCGCATCGGGTGCACCCCGCCGAGCACGGTGTCCTCCCGGGCCTCGCGCGCGAAGCCGGGCGCGGTGGGCCACAGCCGCAGCGACTCGTCGAGCACCCGGCGTACGTAGCGCAGCTTGGCGACCTGTTCGTAGCCGGGCTCCCCGGTGGGCCCCCAGACGCGGTCCACCTCCTCCTGGGCGCGGGCGAGGACGGCCGGGTGCTGGGCGAGGTAGTGCAGGGCGAAGGAGAGCGCGCCGGAGGTGGTCTCGTGCCCGGCGACCAGGAAGGTGATCACCTGGCGGCGGATGTTCTCGGCGGACAGCCGCTCGCCGGTCGCGGGGTGGGCGACCTCCAGCATCCGGTCGAGCAGATCGCCCTGCCCGCCGCCGTCCCGGGCGCGGGCCGCCACCACCTCGTCGACGGTGCTGTTGAGCAGGGCGGTGTCCGCGGCGTTGCGCCGCTCGGCCCCGCGGAGCAGCAGCGGGGCGAGCGCGACCGGCACGGTGTTGCGGCGCTGCGCGAAGGCGAGGGTGCCGACCATGGCGGTGACGAAGGGGTGCGGGCGGTCCCGCTCGAAGGAGCCGAAGTCGTGCCCGAAGCCGGTGCGGGCGATGGTCTCCAGGGTCAGTTTGGTCATGTCGCCGGGCACGTCCACCGCGGTGCCCGCCCGCTCGCCCTCGTCCCAGTGCGCGAGCAGCTGCCGGGCCACGTCCAGCATCAGCGGGTGGTAGCCGCCCATCGCCTCGCGGCTGAAGCCGGGGGCGAGCACATCGTGCGCCAGCTGCCAGTTGGGCTCGTGGTTGTACGCGGTGAACAGCCCGTCCCCGGCGACCGGGCGGAGGTTGGCCACCCCCACGCCGACATGCTTGGCGAACCGCGACTCGTCCGCCAGATCGGCGGTGAGCCCGGCCCCCCAGACGAAGACGAACTCCTTGCCGAAGGCGCGCCGCCGGAAGATCGGCCCGAGCCGGGCCGCCATGGCCACCGAGTCCTGGACCGGGGTGCGCGGATGGACCCCGAGCACATCGCCGAGCAGCGGCAGCCGCCGCGGCGGGTGCGGGATGCGCTCCAGCCGCGGCCAGCCCAGCTCCGCGCTGCGGAAGCCGCTGACCCGCCCGGCAGTTCCGGCCGGCTCCGTCGTCTGCGCCATCGCCCCAGCCCTCCGCCCGCCACCACGCCCGGGCACTGCGCACCGGCACGTGTTGTACGTGGATTCAATAACACCGCCAGTCTGGTCCCGCTGCTGAACTCACGTCAAGTAAGGTGCCGGGCATGGCCGCCAAACCCGAGCAGCGCACCCGGCGCCGCCTGAGCACCGAGGAGCGCCGGGAGCAACTGCTCTCGGTGGGCGCGCGGCTCTTCGCGCAGAGCCCCTACGACGACGTCTGGATCGAGCAGGTCGCCGAGATCGCGGGCGTCTCCCGCGGGCTGCTCTACCACTACTTCCCCACCAAACGGGACTTCTTCGCCGCCGTCGTCCAGCACGAGAGCGCCCGCATGCTGCGCCTGATGGCCGCCGTGCCGGGCATCCCGGTACGCGAGCAGATCGACACCGGCATCGACCGCTTCCTGGCCTATGTGGAGAACCACGCCGAGGGCTTCCGCGCCTTCCACCGCGCGGAGGCCGCGGGCGACCCGGTGGTGCGCGAGGTCTACCGCACCGGCATGGCCGGACACGAGCGGCAGATCATGGACGCCGTCCTCACCGACCCCGCGATGGCCCCGCTCGTCGGCGACACCCCCGCGCTGCGCCTGGCCGTGCACGGCTGGCTCGCCTTCATGGTCGCCGTCTGCCTCGACTGGGTGGAGAACCCCGAACTCACCCGCGCCCAGGTACACGCCCTCTGCGCCCGGGCGCTGCTGGGGGCGCTCACCCCGTAGACCCGGGGCCGCACGCGACCGCAGCCCGGGCCTCCGCACGACCGCAGCGCGACGGCGGGCCCCGGGCCCCGCGCGCCGCGACCGCGGGTCCCGGACGGCCCGCCGCCCCCGCGGTACGGCCGCTCGCCCGGCCGCGCCCCCCGACCCGCCCCGACCCGCCCCGCCCCGCGATCCCCGCCCCCTGTCCCCCGTCCGCCCGGCTGAATGGCGGCCCGCCCGGGGCCGGGGCACCGTGGTCGGCATGACGCAGACTCCGGCGGCGGCCCGCGCCCTGCGCGTGCCGGGGTACCGGGCGTGCGGGCGCCGCCGTACCGGCCGCGACCTGTGGTGGCTCACCGGTGTCTGCGCCGCCTACACGCTGGCCCAACTCGCCTTCGTGGCACCGGGTTCGGGGCTCGGCTGGGACGAGACCGTCTACGTCAGCCAGGTCAGCCCGGACGCGGCCACCGCCTTCTTCAGCGCCCCGCGCGCCCGCGGCATCAGCTACCTGGCCGCCCCGGTCACCCTCTGGACCTCCTCCGTCCCCCTGCTGCGCCTCTACCTCGCGGTCCTCACCGGCGCCGCGCTCCTCGGCGCCCTGCTGATCTGGCGGCGCCTGCTCCCGCCGCCCGTACCGGCGCTCGCGGGCGCCCTGTTCGGGAGCCTGTGGATCACCCTGTTCTACGGACCGCAGGTGATGCCGAACCTCTGGGTCGCCCTCGGCGCCCTCGCCGCCACCGGCTGCTTCCTGCGCGCCGCCCGCGACCCCCGGGACCGGGCCGCCCTCGCGGGCCTCGGCGCCGCCCTCGCCCTGGTCGCGCTGATGCGCCCCTCCGACGCCCTCTGGCTCGGGCTCCCGCTGGCGCTCGCCGCGCTCTGCGTACGCCCCTGGCGGCGCCCGCTGCTGCTGCTCGCCCTCGCGGCGGGCGCGGCGGCCGGCGGCGCCCCGTGGGTGATCGAGGCCTATGCGGCGTACGGCGGGCTCGGCACCCGTCTGGAGCGGGCCAGCGAGATCCAGGGCCACCTCCGCCCGCACCTGGCCTTCGGCCACCAGCTGCGCTCCCTCGGCGGGCGGGCGCTGTGCCGCCCCTGCGGCGGCCCCTGGAAGCAGCCGGTCACCGGCGTCTGGTGGCTGCTGCTGCCGCCGCTCGTCCTCGCCGGGGTGGTGATGGCGGCCCGCAGACGCCTCACCGCGCCGGTGCTCCTCGCCACCCTGACCGGTCTCTCGCTCGCCGTGCCCTACCTCTTCTTCATCGGCTACGCCGCCGCCCGCTTCCTGCTCCCCGCCTACGCCCTGCTCGCGATCCCGGTGGCCCTGTGCCTGACCGGTCTCGCCCGCCGCGCCCGCGCCCGTACCCTGACCGCCCTCGCGCTCGCGCTGCTGCTCGCCGGGCATCTGGCGGTCCAGTTCGCGGTGCTGCACAGCGCGGCGGACCGGGTCCGCACGATACGGACCGCCCTCGGCGACACCGCCGCCGAACTGCGCCGCCAGGGCCTGCGTCCCCCGTGCGTGGTCAGCGGCGAGGAGGCGGTACGGATCGCCTACCGGACCGGCTGCGCCTCCCGCCAGACCAGCGGCCACGACCGCAGCACCAGCGAGGCGGCGATGCGGCGGCTGGCCCGCGCCCGCCCGGTGGCGGTGATCCTCGACGCGGGAGCGACCCCGCCCGGCTACGCCCGCACCTGGCGCACCCACCGCCTCCCCGCACTGACGGGCCTGGACGCGCCCCGGGCCCTGCTGTCGCCGGGCGCGGGGGCGGCGGGTCCCAGGGAACGGTGAGACACCCGGCGGGCTCTGCTCAGGACACGTCCGCTCAGAACACGTCCGGGCACCAGGCCCGCCGCTCGGTGCGGAAGAGGCTGTCCGCCGCCGCGGCCGCGCCCGCCCGCTCCTCCCGGACCCGGCCGAGCGCGAGCAGCCGGGCCGCCGAGACCTCCCCGGTCCACAGCGAGGCCAAGTCGCCCAGTTCCACGGTGAGTTCGGCCGCCTCACGGGTACGTACGCACTCCGCGCCCGAGCCGTCGGCCGTCAGCCGGTAGCGCCCGGCGCCGCCGAGCCCACTGGCATCGGTGACCTCCAGGGTGAGGGCGCCGGAGGCCGCGTACGTACGGGAGGCGAGGGCGCCCGGCACGTCCAGGAGCCGGATCCACAGCCAGTCGGCGAGGGTGGTGATCCTGGCCGCGCGGACGTCCGGCAGGAAGTCGGGCAGCAGGTCGTCCGGCGCGCGGAAGCCGGTCCTGACCCGGGTGATCCAGTCGACCGAGCAGAGGTACTGCCACAGCGCCCGCTCGGCGACGGGGGTCACCGCGATGAGGTCCACCACGGTCGCCGTCTCCAGCGGCTGCTTGTTCTCGTGCCAGGTGTCCTCGGCGGTGTAGGCGGCGTATCCCTCGACCTCGCCGCGCGCCGAGCGGTAGAGCACGTGGAAGGGTTCCTTCCAGGGCTTGTCCGGCGGGTTGCTCTGCCCGGTCGCCTGCTGCCACCAGCGCTCGTCGCGGTCGACGACACCGTGCCGGAAGGAGCGCAGCCGCTCGTGGAGCCCGGGCCCGTGCGCGCGGATCTCCGCGGCGTCCACCAGGTCCAGGCGCCCGCCGCCCTCGGGCCGCGACCAGCGCGGGTCGAGGCCGGTGCGCGGCACCTGGATCTCCCAGCGGGCGACCGAGGCGGCGGGCCCGAAGCCGTACCGGCCGTAGATCGGGTACTCGGCGGCGATCAGCGTGGCCACCGTCTCGCCGCGCTCCCGGGCGGCGGCGAGGTCGGCGGCCATCATCCGGCTGAGGATGCCGCGCCTGCGGTGGGTGGGCGCGACGCCGACATTGGTGATCGCGTCGGCCCGCACCTCGGCGCCGCCCACCGCGGTCAGCCGCTGGGTGAAGGAGCGGAAGTTCCCGACCATCCGGCCCTCGTCGAAGGCGGCCTGGGTACGGGCCAGGTCGGTGCCCCTTCTGCGGTGCGCGACGGTCTCGGGGGCGGGGGTGGGGGTGAGCAGAAACCCGGTGTTGACGGCCCGCACCCACGCGGCGAACTCGTCCTCCCGGATGCTGCGGATCTCGATCCCGGCTCGGTCTGGATGGCTCATGGCCTCACGCTATGCCGGTGACCGGAAGGTGTCGTCCGGATTTCGGTCCCGCTCCCCCGGGCCGTACGGGACCGGCGCGGGCGCAGGCGCACGGGCCCCGGGAGCCCGCGCACCGGCCCGGCCCCGGCTCAGAACGCCGCCCGTACCTCCCCCACCGGGACGCCGCCGCCGAGCAGCGGGGCGCGGCCGATGCGGGCCAGGACCGGGTCCCGCACCCCGGCCAGCTCCAGGGCGCGGGCGAGGACCGGGCCGAGTGCCCGCAGCGAACCGTCCTCGATCTTGAAGGCGAGGGCGCGGCCGTCCGCCAGGGCCACCACCTGCACCGCCTCGGCGCCCATCTTGGACAGGGTGCCCGGCAGCGCCCGCATCAGCCAGGTGTCGGGGCGGCGGCTGCCCGCGACGTACTCGGGATGCGCCCGCATCGCGTCGGCGACCCGGCGCTCGGCGGTGCCCGGGGCGGCGGTCACGAAGTGCCGGAAGGCGCGGGCGAGGCCGGTCAGCGAGAGCGCCATCAGCGGGGCGCCGCAGCCGTCGGTGCCGACCGCGGGGACCTGCTCGCCCGCGGCCTCCTCGATCACGGTGCGCACCAGGAGCTGGAGCGGGTGCCCCTCGTCGAGGTAGTCCTCGGTGGACCAGCCCGCCCGGCGGCAGACGGCGAGCATCGCGGTGTGCTTGCCGGAGCAGTTCATCGCGAGGCGGTCGCGGACCTTGCCCGCGGCGAGGTAGGCCTCGGCCTCCTCGGTGTCCAGCGGCAGGTCGGGCGGGCACTGGAGCTGCTCGGCGCTCAGCTCGAACTCGGCCAGCATCCGCCGGACCAGCTCCAGGTGGAAGGGTTCGCCGGAGTGGCTGGCGGCGGCCAGGGCAAGCCGCTCGTCCGCGAGGTCGAGCCCGGCCCGCAGCACCGCGGCGGCCTGCATCGGCTTGTTGGTGGAGCGCGGGAAGACCGGCGCCGCGGGCTCGCCGAGCGCGAACTCCACCCCGCCGTCCGGGTCGAGGAGGACCAGGGAGCCCCGGTGGCGCCCCTCGGTGAAGCCGGACCGTACGACCTCGGCGAGCACCGGAGCGGCCTCCGGTATCACGGGACCTGCGGAGCCTGCGGCGGGCGACTCGGGCATGGGTGGCCTTTCGGGGCGGGGACCCGGGGGTCCGTGGGGACCGCGGGCACCGCCGCCGGGGTCACCGGCACCGGCTCAGGCCAGCAGGTCGTCTACTCGGGCTTCCCCTTCACGGTACCTGCGGGTGATCTCCGCACCGCACCGGTCCGCGGTGCGCTGGACCCGCTGCCTGCGGCCGGAGACCACGTGCTCGTACCGCCCGAGCCGGCGCCGCGCGGCCCGCAGCTCCTCGTCGGTGCGGGCCTCCAGGTCGGACAGCTCGACCTCGGCCAGCATCTCCCCGGCCAGCCTGCGGTACTCGGCGCTGCGCGGGGTGCCGAGGGTGAGGTGCCGGGCCGAGGAGCGGGGGCGGCCCGTCTTGTCGGCGAGGATCTGCGCGAGCTGCGCGGACAGCCGGTCGGCGCCCGCCCCGGCGCCGGGGGCGTCCCCGGACCGGCGTGCCAGCTCGGCCCCGAGGATGTCGATCCGGCCCTGGAGCAGCCGCCGCAGATAACTGAGGTCGGCCTCGTGGTGCTGGGCCTGCTGCCGCAGCGCGCGCAGTTCGGCCAGGCACAGCGCGCCGAGCGGGCCGCTGCCGCCCGCCGCCTCCGGTGCCTGCCGGGCGGCGGGCGGCCGGGGGCTGCCGGTGCGCTGTTCGGGGGGCTGCTGCGCGGCGGTCCGCGGGCGCCCCGGTGCGGGGGCCGTCGCGGGAAGGATGGGGGTGCCCGCCTGCCACCCGGTGCTCGGTCTGCTCATTGCGGTCCTACCGTCCCCTCCGCCCGGTGTCCGAACGCCGGGTGTGAGCATGGTGCCACCCCAAGTGCTCCCCATGTGTCCGAGTAGCCCGGATCCGCCCCGGATGGGCGCTTCTTGTACCCGGTATGCGGCCGTACGGGCGGTACGGGGGCGCCGGGACGCACGGCCGGGGCATCGGGGGGCGCACGGCATGATGGGGCCCATGCGAGCAGTGGTACAGCGGGTGGACGGCGCGAGCGTCGTGGTCGAGGGCGAGACGGTCGGCGGGATCGAGGGCGAGGGGCTGTGCGTCCTGGTCGGCGTGACGCACCAGGACACCCGGGAGAAGGCGGCCCAACTGGCCCGCAAACTCTGGACCTTGAGGATCCTCGGCGAGGAGCGGTCCTGCTCGGACACCGGCGCGGGACTCCTGGTGGTCAGCCAGTTCACCCTCTACGGGGACGCCCGCAAGGGCCGCCGCCCCACCTGGAACGCGGCCGCCCCGGGCCCGGTCGCCGAGCCCTTGGTCGAGGAGGTGGTCGCCCGACTCCGGTCCCTGGGCGCCACGGTGGCCACCGGCCGCTTCGGCGCGCAGATGCGGGTCTCGCTCACCAACGACGGGCCGTTCACCGTCCTGCTCGACATCTGAGCGGGGCCGGGGCCGCGCGCCGCGGCCTCAGGGCTCGACGACGACTTCCTGCGCCGCCGCCGTGGTGTCCGCGAGGAGCGGGGCGTCAAGCGGGACGTTGCGCTTGACCAGGGCGAGGGCGATCGGGCCGAGTTCGTGGTGGCGCACCGAGGTGGTGACGAAGCCCAGCTTGCGGCCCTCGGTGCCGTCGGCGGCGAGCCGGACCTCGGCGCCGTGCGGCGGCAGGTGCACCTCGCTGCCGTCCAGGTGCAGAAAGACCAGGCGGCGCGGCGGCTTGCCGAGGTTCTGCACCCGGGCCACCGTCTCCTGGCCCCGGTAGCAGCCCTTCTGCAGGTGAACTGCCGTGTCGATCCAGCCCAGTTCGTGCGGGATGGTGCGGTGGTCGGTCTCGAAGCCGAGCCGCGGCCGGTGCGCCTCCACCCGCAGTGCCTCGTGCGCGAGCAGACCGGCGGCGGGACCGTGCGCCGCCGCGAAGGACTCCAACTCCCCGCGCGGCAGGAAGAGATCACGGCCGTACGGGGTCTCGCGCACCGCGGCCCCGGCGGGCGCCTCGGCGATGGAGCCCGCGGGCAGGTGCACCACCGCGAACTCCGCGGTGCGGTCGGCGACTTCGACCCGGTAGAAGAACTTCATCGACTCCAGGTAGCCGATCAGCGCCTCCTGGGTGCCCGGCTCGGCGTGCATCCACACCGTCTCGCCGTCGTCGACCAGATACAGCGCGTGCTCGATGTGGCCGTTGGCGGAGAGGATCAGCGCCTCGGTCGACCGGCCCGCGGGCAGCTCGCTGACGTGCTGGGTGAGCAGCAGATGCAGCCAGCTCAGGCGGTCCCCGCCGGTGACGGTGACCACGGCGCGGTGCGAGAGGTCGACGAAGCCCGTCCCGTCGGCGAGCGCGCGCTGCTCGCGGAACAGGTCACCGTAGTGCGCGGCGACACCTTCGTCCGCGCCTTCGGCGGGCACCGCACCGGGCAGGGCAAGCAGAGGGCTCTTCATATCCACCCACCCAGACTACGACTCGGCGTCCGCGGCCGGTACGGCACGGGCCCGCCCGCCGTCCCCGTCCGCCTCGGAGCCCTCGGCGGCCTCGGCGGACGCCTGGTCCTGCTCCCGGGTGGCGGAGCAGCGCGCGCAGCGGCCGAAGATCGCGAAGTGCTTGAGGTCGGTGTCGAAGCCGAACTCGGCCCGCAGCTTCGCGGTGAACTCGGTGGCGACCGCGGTCTGCGCCTCGATCACCTCGGAGCAGTCCCGGCACACCAGGTGCAGATGGTGGTGGCGGGCGGCCAGGTGGTAGGTGGGCGCCCCGTGCCCGAGGTGGGCGTGGCTGACCAGGCCCAGCTCCTCCAGGAGCTCAAGGGTGCGGTACACGGTGGAGATGTTCACCGCGGAGGCGGTCCTGCGGACCTCGACGAGGATGTCGTCGGGCGTCGCGTGCTCCAGGGTGTCCACGGCTTCGAGCACCAGCTGCCGCTGCGGGGTCAGCCGGTAGCCGCGCCGCCGCAGATCGCTCTTCCAGTCGGTGCTCACCACGGGGACAGTGTAGGAGGCCCGCGGCGGTTACGTCCCCGTACAGCCGTACGGGCCCTCGCCCGGGGACCCTCCCCGCCCGGCCCGGCCTCTACTTACTTGAAGAAGGCGATCCCGTCGTCCGGCAGGTCGCCCATGTCCTTCGCCCAGGCGGCGACGTCCTCGGGGGTGACGACCTTCTTCAGCTGCGCCGACATGTACGGGCGCAGCGGGACCTCGGGGGTCTGCTTCTCGCCGACCCACATCAGGTCGCTCTTGACGTAGCCGTACAGCCGCTTGCCGCCGCTGTAGGGGCCGGCGGTCGAGGTGCGGGCGACCGCGTCGGTGGCGAGGTCGATCTGCGGCTTCTGGTCGGCCAGCTCACCGTACCAGACCTCGACGACGCCGGAGTCGCGCACCATGACGACCTCGACCTTGCGCTCCGCGTCGATGCGCCAGAAGCCGGACTCGGACTCCAGCGGCTCCACCTTCTCGCCCTCGGAGTCGAGGACCCAGGTGTGCGAGCGGTACTCCAGAAAGTCCCGGCCGTCGTGGGTGAAGGCGACCTCCTGGCCGAAATTGCACTTCTCGGCGCCGGGGAAGTCGAAGACACCGGCACCGGCCCAGTTCCCGAGGAGGAAGGCGAGGGGCACCAGGTTCTTGTGGAGGTCGGACGGGATCTCGATCATCAGGGCTCAGTCGTTCCTGCAGTGGCCGGACAGGGGGCGGGGGCTCAGCGCTGGCCCTGGTACAGCTTCTTCACGGTGAGACCCGCGAAGGCGAGGACGCCCAGGCAGACCAGGACCAGCAGAGCGGAGAAGAATGCCTCAAGCACGGGGGCTCCGTAACGTCTCGCGGTGCGGCCCGGACGGAGGGGACCCGGACACACGGGATTCAGCCGTCGCCCAGCTTAATGGCCCCGGGCCCGCCTTTCTCCCGGAGGTCCCCCGTACGGGGAGCCGCCCGGCGGGCGGGCGCACGGCGTCCCCGGCGGGCGGTTGACTACGATCCGCGCATGGCGAAGAAGCTCGTACTCAAGGTGACCGCGGGGGCCGACGCCCCCGAGCGCTGCTCGCAGGCCTTCACGGTGGCGGCGGTGGCCGTGGCCAGCGGGGTGGAGGTCTCGCTCTGGCTGACCGGGGAGTCGGCGTGGTTCGCGCTGCCCGGCCGGGCGGCCGAGTTCGCCCTGCCGCACGCGGCCCCGCTGCCGGACCTGCTCGACTCGATCCTCGCGGGCGGCCAGGTCACCCTCTGCACCCAGTGCGCGGCGCGGCGCGAGATCACCGAGCGGGACGTACTGGAGGGGGTGCGGATCGCCGGGGCGCAGGTCTTCGTGCAGGAGGCGATGGGCGACGAGGCGCAGGCGCTCGTCTACTAAGCGTCTGCCGGGGCCGGGTGAGCGCGTGCCCGGCGACGGGCGGGCCCCGCGGTGCTCACCGGCCGCGCTTCCTGCCCTTCTTGCCGTCGAGTTCGGCCCACCACTCCTCGGACTGGACGTCGCGGGAGCCGCTCGGCCGCAGCTTGTCGGGGGAGCCGGGGGTCGGGGGCTGCTCGTCCCACCATCGGTCCTCGGGGCCCTTGCGGTTGGCGACCACCGCGGCCACCGGCGGGATGACCATGGCCACCAGGCACATCGCGACCGCGGCCGGGATCGACCACATCGACACGACCGCCCAGGCCAGGACGAAGAGGGTGAGGCAGACCCCCATCATGGCGAAATACACATGGCGCCTGCGGGCGTACATGTCTCCAGGGTAGGGCCGCCGGGCGCCTCGCGCGGCCGGAGCGGACCGGCCCGCTCCCCGCGGCTCCGGGGAGCAACTCGCGCCGGGCGCAAGGGCGGCCGGGCGGGAAGCCGCACGCGGAAGGCGCACGGGCGAGGGACGCACGCGCGGAAGGCGCACGGACGGGCAGACGGGCAGACGGGCAGACGCGCGAGCGCACCGCTCAGGCGCCGCCCGCGCCACCCCGCCGCCCGCTCATGCCACAGGACCGCACCCCGCCAGGCGTCCAACCCTGGGGTGCGGTCCTGTGACCGTTCTGTGGGACGCGGCCGCCGCTACGGGCCGCGGCGGGCTCAGACCGCGATCGCGACCTCGGAGAGGCCACCGGTCTGGGCGACGACGGTGCGGTCCGCGGTGCCGCCCGGCACCAGGGCGCGCACGGTCCAGGTGCCCTCGGCCGCGTAGAAGCGGAACTGCCCGGTCGCCGAGGTGGGCACCTCGGCGGTGAACTCGCCGGTCGAGTCCAGGAGGCGGACGTACCCGGTGACGGGCTGGCCGTCGCGGGTCACGCTGCCCTGGATGGTGGTCTCACCGGGCTTGATCGTCGAGGGGTCCGGGCCGCCGGCCTGCGCTCCGCACATGTGCTGTCTTCCGTTCTTCCGGTGTTCGTGTCAGGTCGGTTCGGGGGTCAGGAGTTGGCGCCGAGCTCGATCGGCACGCCGACCAGGGAGCCGTACTCGGTCCAGGAGCCGTCGTAGTTCTTGACGTTCTGGACGCCGAGGATCTCGTGCAGCACGAACCAGGTGAGCGCGGAACGCTCACCGATGCGGCAGTACGCGATGGTGTCGGTGCCGAGGTCGACCTTCTCGTCCTCGTAGAGCTTCTTCAGCTCGTCGTCGGAGCGGAAGGTGCCGTCGTCGTTGGCGTTCTTCGACCAGGGGATGTTGCGGGCGCCGGTGACGTGGCCGGGGCGCTGCGACTGCTCCTGCGGCAGGTGCGCCGGGGCGAGCAGCTTGCCGCTGAACTCGTCGGGCGAGCGCACGTCGACCAGGTTCTGCTTGCCGATCGCGGCGACCACGTCGTCGCGGAAGGCGCGGATGGAGGTGTCCTGGGCCTTGGCCTTGTAGTCGGTGGCCGGGCGGGAGGGCACCTCGGCGACCAGCTCGCGGGCGTCCAGCTCCCACTTCTTGCGGCCGCCGTCGAGCAGCTTCACGGAGTCGTGGCCGTAGAGCTTGAAGTACCAGTAGGCGTACGAGGCGAACCAGTTGTTGTTGCCGCCGTAGAGGATCACCGTGTCGTCGTTGGCGATGCCGCGCTCGGACAGCAGCTTCTCGAAGCCGGCCTGGTCGACGAAGTCGCGGCGGACCGGGTCCTGGAGGTCCTTCTGCCAGTCGATCTTGACGGCGTTCTTGATGTGGTTCGTGTCGTACGCGGAGGCGTCCTCGTCGACCTCGACGAGGACGACCTTCGGGTTGTCGAGGTTGGCCTCGACCCAGTCGGCGTCTACCAGGACGTCGCTGCGGCTCATGCTTCTCTCCTCCGGGGCAGGTACGGCGGGGTGTGCGGAACGGGGGGTGTACAGGCCGGGCGGAGCGCGCGGCGGCGGCTGTACAGGGGGTGGCCGGGCAAGGGCCGGTGAGGGCGCGGAACCGGAGGTCCGCTCAGAAGGTGCGACAGAGCATGGCGGCGACGCGGCACAGGTCCACTGCCCGCCGCTTCGTGAGATCCGCCTGTCCCCGGTGGTGGGAACGGCTCTGGGTGCACCGCATGACTGCGATCGTAGGGACGGACAGGCGGCCGTGTCACCGGCGTGTCAAATGATGAGACGCGATCATCCGGATACTGGAATCTGCACACCTCCCCGCCTCGATCGGGCACCGCGCGGCCGTACTGCGGCGCACCTCACATCTACGGTACGGACGGGTGCGTCTCGTATGGCGGACTTGGCAGGTGACACGCGGGCGGGGGACGGGGCGACCGCCTCCCGGGAGCGGGCGCCCCCGGGAGCGGGCCTCGCCAGGAGCCGGGCGGGCCCCTACGAGCCCAGCTTCACCCCGGCGCCCGTCACGGAGACGTCGACGCCGTCCTTCGCGGCCTCGACCTTGTCCAGGTGGATGCCCGCGGGCAGGCCGCTGATCTGCTGCTGGAAGTCGGTGATCTCGCGCACCTTGTCCTCGGCGACCTTCACCGGGATCTTCGGCAGCGCGTCGGCGTGCACCTTCACGATGTCGCCGTCGACCCGGGCGCTGCTCATCACGTACACCGGGTCCGGCAGCGCCCGCCCGAGCACGGTGGCCCGCACCTCGACCTTGATCCGGCCGTTGCCGCCGTCCGAGAGCCCGGTCACCTTGGCGGTGACGCCGGGGGCCAGCTCCATCGGCTCGACCTGGGCGGCCTTGAGGAGTTCGGCGTAGGAGACGGTGGCGGTGCCACTGGCGCGCTTGGCGGTGGCCGAGCTGTAGTCGCCGGAGAACTCCACGTCGTGCAGCGTGGCGTCGAGGCGCTCGATGAGGACGGAGTCGGCGCCCTCGCGGGTGGAGTCCTGGCCGTCCTGCGAGCCCGCCGGGGTCTCGGTCCGCGCGCGGTAGTCGTCCATCCGGATCTCGACCTCGTCCAGGGTGCCGCCCGCGGCCTGGGTGAGGAAGGGGAAGCCCTTGATCGAGACGTCCGGGTTCTTGTCCAGGCCCTCGCTCTCGCGCACCTTGTCCGCCGCCTTGCCCTCGGCGTAGTTGACGGCGATCCGGTCGACCGCCACGAAGAGGCCCCCGAGGACCACCAGGACGATCAAAGTTATTCGCAGTGCGCGCATTCTCCGTGAATCCCCCACCTCAGAGGTCAGTGCCGGCCGAGCCTAACCCGCGCGTACGCCCCGCTCCGGATGTACCGGATGTTGTCGACCAGCTGTGACGGACCGGCACGGGGCGTACGGCCGCGGGCACGGGGTGTGGCACGGGGACCGGAGCGGGCGTCCGGGCGGGCTCAGCCGAGGAGTTCGCCCGCCAGGTAGACGG
Organism: Streptomyces physcomitrii; assembly: GCF_012273655.1. Classification (GTDB taxonomy): domain Bacteria; phylum Actinomycetota; class Actinomycetes; order Streptomycetales; family Streptomycetaceae; genus Streptomyces; species Streptomyces physcomitrii. Next base: position 68,458 of record NZ_JAAWWP010000021.1, read on the forward strand.
CGGGTGCGGCGGCGGCCAGCGGCAGGGCCACGCCCGCGGTCATGTGCACGAAGCGGGACGGGTAGTCGTAGCTCGCCGCCCGGTGCCCGACCAGCGCGCAGACGCCCGCCGCGAGTCCGATCACCGCGCCCTCGACGGTGCTCGCGTCCCCGGCGAGGGCGCTCACCCCGGCCGTCACCGCGCCCATGCCCGCGGCGGCCAGCAGGGCGAGCAGCGCGGAGGGCGCGGTCGGCAGCGGCAGCGCGCGCACCAGCATCGCCAGGGCCACCGCGGCCCCGCCGACACCGACCGCCTCGGGCGGCGCGGCGAGGTGACCGGCGGCGACCACCGTCAGGGCGGCCGAGGTCAGGGTGGCCATCAGCGCCGTCATCCGCTCGTCGGCCGAGGCGGTGCTGCGCAGTTGCAGGACCAGGGTGCCGAGCACCGCGAGCGCGATCGCGCCGAGCAGCGCCACCGGGGCGTTCCCGCGCCCGCCCGCGAGCACCGCCACGTCCGCGGTGAGCCCGGCGGCGAAGGCGAGCAGGATCCCCTGCCGCGCGGGCCACATCCCGTTCAGCCGGAACCAGCCCGCCGCGGTCACGGCCTGCAGCAGCACCAGCGGCACCACCAGCCCGTACGCGCCGGCCGCCGAGGCCCCGCAGAGGATCAGCGCGAGCAGCGCGGTCAGCCCCGCGGGCTGGAGCCCCGGCTCGATGACCGGCGAGCGGCCCTCCGCCCGCGCCCGCTGCGCCGCGGTGAGCGGCTCGTCCCGGGGCGGGACCGGCGCCGCCCCGTGCCCCGGCGCCGCGAAGGCCGCGGGGGCGGGCTCCCGCCCGGCGGCCCCCCGCGCTCCGGGCTGCTGCCCGGCCGCCGGATACTCCGCGGACTCCGCCTGCTGCTGCGGAAGCGGAAAGGCCGTGTCGGTGTCCGTCGCCTGCGGCTGTGACTGGGGCTGGGGCTGGGGCTGTGACTGTGACTGGGGCTGTGACTGCGGGAGCGGCTGGTCGTACGTCCCGTAACCGGGGTGCCCGGCGTGGGCGGCGGGCTGCGCGTCGTACGCCCCGCCGCCGTCCGGGGTGTACCCGCCGGAGGCGCCGGGTGCCGCGCCGTACTGCCCGTTTCCGTCCGGCCCGCCGTACTGTCCCGGCCCGTCCGGGGCGCCGGGCGCCGCGCCGTACGGCGCGCCCGGCCGGCCCTCGTACGGCTGCTGCCCCGGGTAGCCGTCCTGTCCGGCGTAGGGCTGCTGACCGGTGTAGGGCTCCTGTCCGGAGTAGGACCGCTCACCGGAGTAGGACTGCTGTCCGCCGTACTGCTGCGGGTTCTCGTAGGCGTACGTCCGCGGGTCGGGGCCGGGGTAGGCCTGCTGCCCGGGGTACTGCTCCTGTCCCGGGTACGACTGCGGGTCCCCGTAGGCGTAGGACTGCTGTCCGGGGTACGCGGGCGGCTGCTCGGCGGGGGTGCCCGGGTCGGCGGCGTACGGCTGCTGCTCGCCGTAGGGCCGCGGGTCCTCGTCTCGGGGACGGCGGGGGGAGGAGTGCTCGTAGGCGCCGTCCTCGTACGGCTGGTGCGTCATCGTGCTCATCCTCCTGCGAACGGCGGGAGCACTTCGACGGTGCCGCCCTCGGCCAGCCGTACCGTCTCATGTCCGCGGGTGCCCACGGGCAGCGAGTCGACCAGGAAGGAGCAGCGCGCGAGGACGCGGACCAGTTCGCCCGGGTGCCGCTCGCGGGCCGCGTCCAGCGCCTCCGCCAGCGTCGCCGCCTCGTACGGCTCCTGGTCCACCCCGGCCGCGGACTTCGCCGCCGCCCAGTAGCGGATCGTGCCGATCGCCATCCGGTGCTCCCTTTCCGGTTACTCGGCTGATGCTCCCGGGCGCGCCGACGCCCGTGGCGCGGCCTTCCGCGAGGTGCCGGTCCACTGTGCCACGACCGGCCCGGGCAACCGTCCCGTACGGGCTGCGGGCAGGCACCTACGCGGCGGGAGGCACGGACAAGGTGCGCCGGTGGCAGTCCGATGGGCGGCCGTCCCCGGTACCGGCCCGACTCCGACCGACCGCGCGCCAACTCCGTGCCGCACGGCGGGAGATGGCTGGAGAACTCCGCACCTTCACATTAATTCCGTTCATCAGGACGGAAGTTGTGCCACCTTGAATCTGGATGTGCATGCACACGAGGGAACGGGGAGAGGCATGCGGATCACGTTCACCACACCGGGCATGGAGCGGGCGAAGGACGCGGAGGACCTGGAGTCGCTGGCGGACTGGCTGGCCCGGGACCGCGCGCTGCGCCTCGGCGGCGTCCGGGTAGAACCCCTCGCCGGACCGCCCACGGGCACGATGAGCGCACACACCGATACCGTCCAGGCGGTGTGCGCGGCCGTGTCGACAGTCCTGCTCCTCGCCGAGAGCGTGCGCTCTTGGTACTCCTCGAGGCGGGACCGGGAATCGGCGCCCCGAGTGATCGTCCAGGTGTACGGCGCGGGCAGCGAGGCCGGACAGATCCGGGAACTCCTGCGCGCAACAGGCTGTGAACTCGGGGAACCGGCGGCGGAGTCCGCAGCGGACGGAACGACCGAAGGCGGCACCACCGGAACCGGCGGGCCCGCCTCCGCGGACGACGAGGACGCCCGGTGACCGGCGTGCCCGCCCCCGGCCAGGACAGTGCGGACGTCGACAAGGGGCGCGTAGATCCGGCACGCTCTGTCTGCCTGCTCGTCGGCGTGGACGACTACGAGACGCTGGAGCGCCTGACGAGCGTCATACACAACCTTGCCCGCCTCGCGGAGATCTTCCGCGACAAGGACATCGGCGGCTTCCCCGAGGACCGGGTGATCCTCCTCGCCAACCCGCGCGAGGCCACCGACCTCACCGACGCCATCGAGCGAGCCGGGGAGCGCGCCGAGGACACCCTGCTCGTGTACTACGCGGGGCACGGCCTCCTCAGCACGGAGAACCGGCTCTACCTGACCCTGCCCAAGTCGCGCCCCGCCCGCCCTGAGGGCTGGGTCAACACCACGCACATAAGAGACGCCATCGAGCGCAGTGCGGCCCGGCGGATCGTGCTCATCCTGGACTGCTGCTTCAGCGGCGGCTGGGTGCGGCAGGGTGAGGAGTACTCCGGGATCAACGGCGCCGACCTCGCCCTCGGCACCCTGGACGAACTCAGCACGGGCACCTACACCCTGGCCTCCGCCCCGCACAACCGACGCTCCCACGCACCTCACGCGGACCGCCCCTCGGCCTTCACCGGCGCCCTCGTCGACACCCTGACCACGGGCGACCCCGAAGGGGGCGAGACACTCAGCCTGGGCAGCATCTTCGTACAGGTGCGGCGCCGGGTGCTGGCCATGCGCCTGCCCGAGTCGCAGGAGCCGCAGGCCCGCGACGAGAACGGCCTCGCCGACCTGGGGCTCGTCCTGAACGCCGCCCGCCGCCCGGCTCCGCCGCCACCGGAGCCCGTGCACCCACCGGCGCCTCTCGCCCGCCGCAAGCTGCTCCTCTGCGCGACTGCCGGGCTGGCCCTGGGGGTCCTCGGCACGCTCTTGGCGCCACCGCTCGCGCACCGGCTGGACCCCGGCACCCCGCAGCACGCCTACGGGGACTGCTCCCCCGACGCCGCGCTGCTCGACCACTCCGACGCACTGGACAAGACGGAGACCGACAGCGAGGCCGTCGAGGGCCTCTCCGGGCTGAGCTTCGCCCCGGGGCAGCCGGGGAAGCTGTACGCCGTCACCGACAACGAACCGACGCGGATCTTCCCGCTCGGCTTCGGCACCGCCGAGAAACTGACCCCGAAGGCCGGGCGCGCCCGTACGTTGCGGGGCGGCGAGGGCAGCCAGGGGCTCGGCTGGCTCGACGCGGAGGCCCTCGCGGTGGAGAAGGGCGCCAGGACCGCGCTGGTGGCCGCCGAGACCGGGCCGACCCTACGGCGGTTCAGCCTGGAGTCGGGCCTCCAGGTCGGGAAGGCGCTGCCACTGCCCTCCACCCTGAGCACCTGGCCCGAGGGCGGTGCGCAGACCGGACGGACCCTCGAGTCCCTGGCGATCACGCCGAAGGCGGAGCACCTCTACCTCGCCACCGAGGCACCGCTGGCGCAGGACGGCGACGAACGCGGCAGGGGCCTGATCCGCATCCAGCGCTTCACCGGCACCCCGAACGGCGACTACCGGGCCGACGAGGAGTTCGCCTACCGCACCGACCCCGGACTGAACCTGGTGGAGCTGGTGGCTGTGGACGAGGACCGTCTGCTCGCCCTGGAACGGCAGTACACCGAGGGTCTGGGAAACGCGATCCGGGTCAAGGACATCTCGCTGCGGGGCGCGGCCGACGTGTCCCGGGAGAAGTCCCTCTACCAGGCACCCGCCGACGTCTTCCTGCACAGCACCCTGCTCTTCGACCTCGCGGACTGCCCGGCGGGCAGCCCGGGGGAGGTCGCACCCGCAGGCGTCCAGGCCAACCCGCTGCTCGGCAACGTGGAGGGGATGGCCCTGGGCAGCACACTGACCGACGGCCCCCACGAGGGCCGTCGCTCCCTGTTCCTGGTGACCGACGACAACGGCAGCAAGGCCCAGATCACGCGGCTGTACTCGATGGCCGTAGCGCTCTGACGCGCTGCACCTGGACTCTGCGGCTCCTCGGTTCACCGACTGTGCGGCTCCCCCGGCCGGGTCACCGTGCCCCACGGCCGCGGGTGCCGCACGCGCTGGAGCCGTCCGAGGCGCGCGCTCATCCGTCAGGAAGGTCGCGGTCGTCCGCGCTCACCGTGGCACGGCGCACGATCCACTTCCCGATCCGGTCGAGGACCGCGTCCGGGGCCGCGTTCTCCGCGTGGCCCATGCCCGGCTCGATCCACAGCTCGGCGTGGCCGTCCGCGGCCCGGGCCAGCATGTGCGGATGGTCGAGCGGGAAGTAGGGGTCCCGGTCGCCGTGGACCAGGAGCAGCGGGACCGGCGCGATGTACGGGACGGCCTCGGCGGGCGAGGGCGGGACCGGGTTCCAGTCGCGGGAGTGGATCCGGGTGCGGAAGCCGAGGCGGCCGACCAGGCGTCCCTCGGGCCGCAGCACCAGCCAGTGCAGCCTGCGCATGGGTGCCGTGCCCCGGTAGAACCACCGGGCGGGGGCGCTCACGGAGACCACCGCCACCGGTCGCGCTGCCGTGCGCCCCTTGTGCGCCCCCTGCGCTGCCGAGCACTCCCCTGCTCCCCCGGCCTCGGCGGCGGCACGGCCGCTCCCGGCCAGGGCCTCGTCCGCCGGGTCCGCCGCCTGGGCCGCCCGGTCCGCCTCTGCCCGCGCCTCCGCCGCGTGCCGGAGCACCACCGAGCCGCCCATGGAGAAGCCCACGGTCGCCACCCGCCGGTAGCCGAGCGAGCGGGCCCACGCCACGACGGCCGCCAGATCGAGCAGCTCCCGGTCGCCGACCGTGGAACGTCCGCCGGAACCCCCGTGACCGCGAAAGGAAAACGTGACCACGGGCGCGTAACGCGTGAGAACCCGCGCGGCGCGGCGCAGATGCGGGCGGTCACGCGAACCGGTGAATCCGTGCGCGAGGACGATCACAAGATCATCCGGGGCGGTCCCGGACCCCGGACCGGGCGCGTGGGCGGCCTCCAGGGCCACTCCGTCCGAGGTGTGGACGGTCCCGAGCTGGGCAGGCGCCGTGACGGGCCGCACAGAAGAGCCATGGTTCCGACCTGCCTCATCACCACTCATGTGGGCTATTCTGCTGGGAATGAGGATCCGGGCAGCGACGCCCCCGGGTCCTTTTGTGCTTCGGGTGGCGCTGCCACCGCGTTGTATACGAACGGCCCTCCGCGATTCCCCCCGGGGAACCGCGGATAAGAGCACTCTGGCCGTCCGACGGCAACGGCGCCGTCGGACGCGCGGCACACTGCTTCCCCGGAAGCGGTGCCGCACCGTACGAAGCAGTGCCGCATGACCCGGGCCCCCGGGGCCCGGAGGTACCCCCATCGAAGGGACCGAGGAGGAACCGACGAAATGGGCGAGCGAACCGTGCACACGACGCGCAGGGCAGGTGGAGTCCGATGAGCTCCCTGCTGCTGCTGACCAACGCCCTCCAGCCGTCGACGGAGGTGCTCCCCGCGCTCGGCCTGCTGCTGCACAACGTGCGGGTCGCCCCCGCCGAGGGCCCCGCACTCGTGGACACCCCGGGCGCCGACGTCATCCTGATCGACGGCCGCCGGGACCTGCCGCAGGTCCGCAACCTGTGTCAGCTGCTGCGCTCCACCGGACCCGGCTGCCCGCTCGTGCTCGTCGTGACCGAGGGCGGGCTCGCCGCGGTCACCGCGGACTGGGGCATCGACGACGTGCTGCTGGACACCGCGGGACCGGCCGAGGTCGAGGCCCGGCTGCGGCTCGCGATGGGCCGCCAGCAGATCGCCACCGACGACTCCCCGATGGAGATCCGCAACGGCGACCTCTCGGTCGACGAGGCCACCTACAGCGCCAAGCTCAAGGGCCGGGTGCTCGACCTCACCTTCAAGGAGTTCGAGCTCCTGAAGTACCTGGCCCAGCACCCGGGCCGGGTCTTCACCCGCGCCCAGCTGCTCCAGGAGGTCTGGGGCTACGACTACTTCGGCGGCACCCGCACGGTCGATGTGCACGTGCGAAGGCTGCGCGCCAAGCTCGGCCCCGAACACGAGTCGCTGATCGGCACCGTCCGCAACGTCGGCTACCGCTTCGTCACCCCGGAGAAGCCGGACCGCGGCGCTTCCGCAGGTGAGGGGAGCTCCGGCAAGGGCGCCGGGAAGTCCGCGAAGAGCGGGGCAAAGCAGGACGACTCGGACGAGGACGCGGCGGCGAGGGTCGTCGCGGAAGCAGAAGCAGCGGTACGCCCTGCAAAGAGGTAGGGGTGCCCGCGTAGACTTCGCGGGTGGCCAAGGTGACGCGGGACGACGTGGCGCGACTGGCGGGTACTTCGACCGCGGTCGTCAGCTATGTGATCAACAACGGACCCCGGCCGGTCGCCCCGGCCACCCGTGAGCGGGTACTCGCCGCGATCAAGGAGCTGGGGTACCGGCCGGACCGTGTGGCGCAGGCGATGGCCTCGCGCCGCACGGACCTCATAGGCATGATCGTGCCGGACGCCCGCCAGCCCTTCTTCGCGGAGATGGCGCACGCGGTCGAGCAGGCCGCCGCCGACCGCGGAAAGATGGTCCTGGTCGGCAACTCCGACTACCTCGACGAGCGCGAGGTCCACTATCTGCGGGCCTTCCTCGGCATGCGGGTCTCGGGCCTGATCCTGGTCAGCCAGGGTCCCAGCGAGACCGCCGCGGTCGAGATAGACGCCTGGGACGCGCGGGTGGTGCTGCTGCACCGCCGCCCCGAGGCGATCGAGGACGTCGCCGTCGTCACCGACGACGTCAGCGGCGCCCAGCTCGCCACCAGCCACCTCCTCGACCACGGGCACGCCTACGTGGCCTGCCTCGGCGGCACCGAGGAGACCCCGGCGGTCGGCGACCCCGTCTCCGACCATGTCGAGGGCTGGCGGCGCGCGATGGACGAGGCCGGGCGCTCCACCGAGGGGCGCCTTTTCCAGGCCCCGTACAACCGCTACGACGCCTATCAGGTCGCGCTGCGGCTGCTCGACGGTCCCGACCGGCCGCCGGCCATCGTCTGCGCCACCGACGACCAGGCCATCGGGGTGCTGCGGGCCGCGCGCGAGCTGCGGATCGACGTGCCGGGCGGTCTCGCCGTCGCGGGCTTCGACGACGTCAAGGAAGCCGGGCTGACCGATCCGCCGCTGACCACGGTCGCCAGCGACCGGCAGGCCATGGCGCGCGCCGCGGTCGACCTCGTCCTCGACGACGGGCTGCGGGTCGCGGGATCCCGCCGCGAACGCCTCAAGCTCTTCCCGTCCCGTCTGGTCATCCGCCGGTCCTGCGGCTGCGACTGAGCGCATGGGGACGCCGGGGAACACCGGGGGCGCGGCGGCGCGGCGCGCGCTCCCGCCGGTCGGTTCTTCGGTTCTTCGGCCGGTCGCACCAACACCCTTCGTACGTATGCCGATCCGGCGATCCGCCCATCCGGCGATCTGTCCATGGGCCGGTCCGACGGGCTTACGTACGAAGGGTGTCGGGATGAAGAGCGTTTGTATGAAGCGGGGGGATGAAGCGGGGCCGGGCGGGTGGATCCGGGGTGGTTTCGAGGATGAGGGTCGGTTCATCGCATGGGCGGTGAACCGACGACCTCACCGACGTTGAAGTGATCAACCGCCGAGCCGATCAGCCTTCGGATGCTCATCCGACTGATCAGCCGACTGGTCAACCGTCTGATCAGAACAGCAGGTTGTACTGGTTGAAGCCGGTGCCCAGACTGGTGGGGGCGGCGAAGAGGTCGGCCGAGGCCTTCCCGGTGCCCTTGTGCAGCCAGAGCTTCCCGGCGGAGTCACGGGTGAGGACGTCCGCGATCCCGTCGCCGGTCAGGTCGCCGTCGGTCACCATGGCGCTGTACTTCCAGCCGGTACGGGCCTGGATCCGCGCCGCCCACGGGGACTTGGCGTTGCCGGTGCCCCGGTAGAGCCACAGGGTGTTGCCGCTGTCCTTGACCAGCAGGTCGGCCTTGCCGTCCCCGGAGAGGTCACCCCGCCCGTACACCTTCACGTTCTTCCAGGACTTGTCGACCACCTTGATCTTGGCCGCGAACTGCCCGTTGCCCTTGCCCGGGTACAGATACGCCGAGCCGTCGGTGTCCACCACGACCAGGTCCGGCCACCCGTCCCCGGTCATGTCCCCCGGGAAGGCGTACGAGGGGTAGCCGCCCCAGACCGAGGAGATCTCGCCCCACTTCCAGGTCCAGCTCTGGTGGTCCAGGTAGTTGCGGTACAGCTTGCCGTCGGCCGTGTCCCGGATGACCAGGTCCTGGAACCAGTCCCGGTCCAGGTCAACCTGGAGCCCCCAGCCGAGCGACTCCCAGCCGTGGCTGACGAAGGCGCGCTGCGCGAGTCCGGTGCCGGTGCTGTCCTGCTGGAAGAGGCCGCCGGAGGGCGTACGGGCGAGCAGGTCGGCGCGGCCGTCGAAGGAGAGGTCGGCGTCGTCGATCCGCGGCTGCGCGGCCCAGGCGTACGAACTGACCTTGGAGAAGACCGGATAGGCGCCCTTGGCGGTGCAGCCCTCCACGCCCCAGGAGACGATGCCCGCGATCTTGCCGTTCACCACGAGCGGGCCGCCGGAGTCGCCGTTGCAGGGGCTGGTGGTCCCCTCGTCGGCGCCCGAGGCGGGCGTACCCGCGCAGGCCATGGAGCCCTCGACGAAGTAGTCCTGCCCGAAGACCTCGCCGAGCGCGCTGTCGCAGGTGGCGTCGGCGACCATCGGCAGCTCGGCCTTGCGCAGCTTCGCCGCCGGCGGTGCGCCCGGGGCGCCGGAGGTCAGGCCCCAGCCGTAGACGGTGCCCTTGGTGCCGGGGGTGTAGAGGGAGCTGTCGTTCGAGGCCGCGAGGCGCAGCCAGGCGCTCTCCAGCGGCGAGGAGAGGGTGAGGACGGCGATGTCGTCCTTGATCGTCTCCGGGTTGTAGCGGGGGTGGTTCCACTGGGCGTGGACGCCGGTCACGGTGCCGTTCTCGTAGTCGTCGAGGTCGGTGGTGCCGGACAGGACGGCGCCGTTCTTCGCCCAGTCGAGGCCCGCGACGCAGTGCGCGGCGGTGAGGACCTTGTTCGGGGCGACCAGTGCGCCGCCGCAGAACCAGCCCTCCCCGGTGGACTCGTCGTAGTAGCCGAGCTGGACCATCCACGGGGCCTTGGCGATGGTGGTCTCGCTGCCGCCGATGATGAACGGCGTCGCCTTCGGGGCCTTGCGGCGGGTGCCGTCCGGCTCGGCGACGGCGTTGTGCCGCTGGGCGGCGCGCAGGCGCTCCCGCAGCTCGTGCGCGGAGGCCTTCGGCTTCGGGACCGGCTTCGCGAGCCCCGCCGCGGGCAGTCCGGGCGGCTGCTCGTCCGCGGCGGCGGGCCCGGCGGCGAGGGCTCCGGCACAGCTGAGCGCCAGGGCGAGGGTGACGGCGGACAGGCCGGTGAGGGCCCGTCTGCTCCGGCCACGCAGGACACGTATCACGGGGGTCTCCGGGAGGGTGAGGTGAGCTGAGGTGAAGCCGGGCGAGATGGGGTGAGGTGAAGTGAGCGGGGCAGAGGGAGCGTTCAGGCCTCGGCAGGAAGGGCCCGCAGCTCAGGAAAGACGGCCCGCGCCGCTTCAGCCGGCCCGCGCCGCGTCGCGTTCTCCGGCTCGTCGAGCCTAGAACGCGCCGCGATCTCCGCACAGGAACGTCGTAGAAGACGGCCGGATCACGGTCAATCACGGCCGATCACACGGGAGTTGTCCCGTTTCTGTCCGTTCCTTCTTCTGAAGTCGACTCCTGGCGACCGGAGTTGAACGGTCGCCTCAGTCCGCTCCACCTGTCGCAAGCTCCTCTGCGCCCCTTCCTGCCTCTCCGTCCCTCCGCCGCTCCCTCCCCCATTTCTGCTCTCTGCCGTCTCTCCCCCGGCCGCCGCCCCGGTCCTTATATGGGGCATACGCACTTCTGCCGGGCTTCTCAGGGCGCGCTCAGGCAGCTCTCATCTACGGCGCCGAGTCTGGTTGTCATGAACGAGAACACCCGCCAGAGCGGCGCCTACGACCAGGACGGCCCCGAGGGGTCGTCGCACTCCGAGCAGTACGGCCCCGGGCCGGGCGCACCGCAGGGCGGCTACCCGCCCCGCCCGGCGCACGAGCCCGCGGGGCACCGCGCGACCGGCGGCGGAACGCACGCCTGGCCGAGCCAGGCCGGCTGGAGCGGCCAGAGTGGCTGGAGCGGCTGGAGCGGCCACGGCGGTCAGGGCGGCCACGGCGGTCAGGGCGGCTCCGGTACGGACGGTGGCGTCGGCGGCGGGGACGGTGGCGTCGGCGGCGGTGTTCCGGTGGGCGGTCACGGGGAGCGGCGGCGGGCCCGGCGGCCGGTGGCCCTCTTCGCGGCGGTCGCGCTGGTGGCGGCCGCGGTGGGCGGCGGCACCGCCTACGCCGTGCAGGAGCTGAACGACAGCGGTCAGGCCACGGCGACCAGCGCCACCGGCACGGTGAACGGCACCAGCGTGGCCACCAGCAGCAAGGGCACGGTCGCGGGCGTTGCCGCCGCGGTGAGCCCGAGCATCGTCGAGGTGACGGCGTCCGCGCAGGGCGGGAAGTCCACCGGCTCCGGGGTGATCGTCACCGCGGACGGGGAGATCGTCACCAACAACCACGTGGTCGCGGGCGCCTCCTCGGTCAAGGTGACCACGAACGACGGCAAGTCCTACCGCGCCGAGGTGGTCGGCACGGACAGCAAGAAGGACCTGGCCCTGCTCAAGGCGAGCGGCGCCCCGAAGCTCAAGCCCGCCTCCCTCGGCGACTCCTCGGACCTCCAGGTCGGCCAGGACGTGGTCGCGATCGGCTCGCCCGAGGGCCTCAGCGGGACCGTCACCCGGGGCATCGTCTCCGCCCTGGACCGGGATGTCACGGTCGCCAGCGAGCAGGAGCAGCAGCCGCAGACGCCGGGCCCCGGGGACGGCTGGCCCTTCGAGTTCGGCGGCCGCCAGTTCAACGGCGACACCGGCTCCTCGACCACCACGTACAAGGCGATCCAGACCGACGCCTCGCTGAACCCGGGCAACTCCGGTGGCGCGCTGATCAATATGAACGGCGAGATCATCGGGATCAACTCCGCGATGTACGCACCGAGTTCGAGCAGCGGCGGCTCCGGTGACTCGGGCAGCGCGGGCCTCGGCTTCGCCATCCCGGTCAATACGGTGAAGGCCGACCTGGACCAGTTGCGGTCGGGGGCGAGCAGCTGAGGGGTGACGGCGGCCGGTGGCGGATGGCACGGGTCCTGGGACGGCGGGGGCGGGGATCGCGCGACCTGGGATCGGCGGACCCGGGGACTGCGGATCCAGGGACCGCCGATCCCAGGACAGGCCGTGCCCCCCGCCGGGCCGCGTCCCCGCCCCCTCGTACCCTTCCGGCGTGCAAGGCTGAGTCCGACCGCGCTGGGACCGAGCGTCCCCTCCCGCCCCCGCCGTATCCGAGGAACCCGCCCATGTCACCCGCCCCCGGCGCCGAAGGCGCACCGCAGCAGCGCATCCTGATCGTCGACGACGAGCCCGCCGTGCGCGAGGCGCTCCAGCGCTCGCTGGCCTTCGAGGGCTACGGCACCGAGATCGCCGCCGACGGCCTCGAAGCCCTGGAGAAGGACGGCTCGTACCGCCCCGATCTGGTCGTCCTGGACATCCAGATGCCGCGCATGGACGGCCTGACCGCCGCCCGGCGGATACGGGCCACCGGCAGCAGGGTCCCGATCCTGATGCTGACGGCGCGGGACACCGTGGGCGACCGGGTCACCGGACTGGACGCGGGCGCCGACGACTACCTGGTCAAGCCCTTCGAGCTGGACGAACTCCTGGCCCGCATCCGGGCCCTGCTGCGCCGCAGCTCGTACGCGACGGAGGAGGGCGGCGCCGAGGAGGGCGAGGTGCTCGCCTTCGGCGATCTGCGGATGGACCTCGCCACCCGGGAGGTCACGCGGGGCGGGCGCCGGGTGGAGCTGACCCGCACCGAGTTCACCCTCCTGGAGATGTTCCTGGCGCATCCGCGGCAGGTGCTGACCCGAGAGCAGATCCTCAAGGCGGTCTGGGGCTTCGACTTCGAGCCCACCTCCAACTCCCTGGACGTGTACGTGATGTACCTGCGCCGCAAGACGGAGGCGGGCGGCGAGCCGCGCCTCGTGCACACGGTGCGCGGGGTCGGGTACGCCCTGCGCGCGGGCGGTCCGGAGTGAGCGGACGGCTGCGCGCGCTGCCGCTGCGTTCCCGGCTCGCCCTGCTCGTGGCGGCGGCGGTCGCCCTGGCGGTGGCGATCGCGGCCACCGCCTGCTGGGTGCTCACCCGCAACCAGCTGCGGGACGAGCTGGACGACTCGCTGCGCAACACCACGGCCGCCGAGCCCTACCTCCAAGCCCTGCGGCAGAACTGCTCCCCCGACTCCCGTACCGGCGAGAACGCCCCGCCCGCCTTCGCCTACATCCAGACCGTGCAGGGCGACGGCTCCCGCTGCGTCGGCCTCGGCTCCAAGGCGGTGGACGTCGGCAGCGAGGACCAGCAGGTCGCGCTCGGGCTGCGGGGCAGCGCCCTGCACGACGCACGGACCGTCGACGGTGAACAGGTGCGCGTCTTCACGCAGTTGTCCGAGGGCCGGATCGCGGTGAGCATCTCCCGGCCGCTCACCGAGATCGACCAGTCCCTCAACCGGCTCGCCCTGCTGCTCGCCGCGGTCGCCGGGCTCGGCGTCTTCGGCGCCGGGGCCGCGGGCCTGTGGGTCGCCCGTACCGCGCTGCACCCGGTGGACGAACTCACCGGCGCCGTCGAGCATGTGACGCGCACCGAGGACCTGGCGGTGCAGATCCCGGTCGACGGCGACGACGAGATCGCCCGCCTCTCCCGCTCCTTCAACGCGATGACCACCGCCCTCGCCTCCTCGCGCGACCTCCAGCAGCAGCTGATCGCCGACGCGGGGCACGAACTGCGCACCCCGCTCACCTCGCTGCGCACCAATATCGACCTCCTGGTGCGCAGCGAGGAGAGCGGCCGGGACATCCCCGCCGACGACCGGCGCGCCCTGCTCGCCTCCGTCCAGGCCCAGATGGCCGAACTCGCCGCCCTCATCGGCGACTTGCAGGAACTCTCCCGCTCGGACACCGGCCAGCAGAGCAGCCGCGCCGAGGTGGTCGCCCTGCACGAACTGACCGCCACCGCCCTGGAGCGCGCCCGCCTGCGCGGCCCCGAACTGCACATCGACTCGGCCCTCGACCCCTGGTACGTACGCGCCGATCCGGCGACCCTGGAGCGCGCCCTGGTCAACATCCTGGACAACGCGGTGAAGTTCAGCCCGAGTGCGGGCACCATCGAAGTCAGCCTGTGCAAGGGCGAGTTGACGGTCCGGGACCATGGCCCCGGGATCGCCCCGGAGGAACTCCCGCACGTCTTCGACCGCTTCTGGCGCTCCCCCTCCGCCCGCGGCCTGCCCGGCTCCGGCCTCGGCCTGTCGATCGTGGCCCGTACGGTGCGGCAGGCGGGCGGCGAGATCGGCCTGCGGCCCGCCCACGGCGGCGGGACGGTGGCGACCCTGCGGCTGCCGGGCGCCTCCGAACCGCCCCCGCGACTGGAGGAGTCGGATGAGGGGCCGCCCACTCCCCCGGGCTCGGGTTCGGGTTCGAGCTCAGATTCGGGCTCGGGTTCGGGCTCAAGCTCGGGGGAGGTCTGAGGCCCCGGACCGGGACCACACGGGCGGCGGCCCACCGGAGTTCAACTCGCCGGTGTCAACGCGCCGATGCTCAACTCACCAGTTTCCAGTTGCTGTTCAGCGCGCAGGCACCCAACTCCTCCGCGAACGGTCGCTGTTCAGCGCGCCGCAGGGTTGTGCCGCAGCAGGGCGTCCAGCAGTCCGTCGGTGGCCTCGGGGAAGTCCAGCGGCACGATGCCGAGGCCCTGCCAGCCGCCGGCCTCGGAACCGTTCAGGAAGTCGCGCACCTGGGGGTTGAGGCGCTCGGCGTTGGAGGAGGGCGGCAGCAGCGCGGCGGTGCTGACGAAGTTGATGTACTGCTTGCCGGGCTCGTTCGCCGCCTTGCGGAAGTGGTCCTCGATCAGGGGGTACTTGCGCAGCGGTTCGGCGTTGTAGTCGTCCTGGATGTCGAAGACCGAGGCATCGCCCCAACGCACCCCGGGCAGACCGCCGTTGTCCGCGATGAGCACCACCTTGCCGCGCGCCTCGCCGAGCGTGGGCAGGGCGTCGGCGATGTGGAAGAGCGAACGCCAGCCCTTCCCGTCGAGGTAGTCGTCGAAGACCCGCCGGAACTCCGCGTCGCTCTCCTCGGAGTACTCCTGCTTGACCCGCATCAGTACGGTCTCGGAGGGCCGCGCGGCCAAGAAGTCCCGGCAGGCGGTGAGCACGTCGTCGAAGTTGAGGTTCTGGTAGAAGGCGGCGTGGTGGATGGTGAAGGCGTTCTCGAAGAGGCGGCAGCGGATGTCCAGGAAACGGACTCCGGCGTCCAGTTGCTCCCGTATCAGCAGGTCCTGGCACTCGACCCAGGGCCCGCCGAAACGCGCCCCCGAGTCATGCGTACCGGGGATCGTCAGCGCGCGCAGGGCGGTGGCGTCCCCGATCCCGCCCATCCAGTCCTGGACTCCGCGCAGACGGGCGCGGGTACGGGTGGTGCCGGGCGAGGGGAGCGGGTGCGCCTTCGGGGCAGGGGCCGGGGGCGCGGTCGCCGCGGCGGCGGAGTGCGCGCCCGCGAAGGCCAGCGCCCCGCCCGCGGCGACCGCCCCGGCCCTGCCGAGGAAGAAACGGCGGCTGGTGGCACGGGAGTTCGGGGTGGGGCCCGGCGCGAGGACCGGGTGCGAGGCGGTGTCCGGGGGCGGTACGGCGCCCGTGGTCGTGCCGAGGTCTGGGGTCACGTCAGCAGTCATGGCGGCAGCGAAGCACAGGGCGCGTCCGGCGGACAGGGTGCGGAGCGAACCAGTCCGTGTTGCACCGGTCCGCACCAGCGGGACCGGGAACGGGACACGAGAGGGCCCCGGCGGATTCCCACCGGGGCCCTCTCCGCGCGGGCCGGGCGCCAACTCCCGCCCCGCACGCACTACTTCACGCAGACCTGCTACTTCACGTAGACCGGCCTCTTCACGCGGACCGGCCTCTTCACGCGGACCTGCCTCTTCACGCAGACCTGCCTACCGCTGCTCCCCCGCTGCGGCTACTTCACCACCGTGATGCGGTCCGCCTTCGGCGGGGTGAGCGGCTTGTCGGCCGAGGAGTTGGCGGTGAGGTAGTCGTTGAAGGCCTTCAGGTCGTCGCCGCCGACCAGCGGCTTGGCGCCCTTGCCCAGTTCGGCGAAGCCGTCGCCGCCGCCCGCGAGGAAGGAGTTGAGGGCGACGCGGTAGGTGGCCTTCGGGTCGAGGGCCTTGCCGTCGAGCTCGACGGAGTCGGTGACCACCCGGGCGGCGCCGGACTTCGTCAGGTCCAGGGTGTAGGTGAAGCCGTCCGAGACCTGGAGGATCTTCGGCGCGGCCTCGTTGCCGCCGCTGACCTGCTGCTGAAGCGCCGTCACCAGTTGCGCGCCGGTGAGGTCGACCAGGTTGACGGTGTTGCTGAAGGGCTGCACCGTGAAGCCCTCGCCGTAGGTCACGACGCCGTCGCCCTCACTGCCGCTCGCCTTGTGCACCAGGTCGGCGCGGATGCCGCCCGGGTTCATCAGGGCCAGGTCGGTCTCGGGGTCGAGGGACTTGGCGTGGGCGAGCTGGGCGTCGGCGATCACATCGCCGAGGGGGGCCTCGGGCGCGGTCGCGGTGCCCTTGCCGGGCAGGTCGGCGGAGATGTAGCCGACGGGCTGGTTGGCGATCGGGGCGGCCAGCTCGTTCCAGCGGCCGATCAGCTTGGTGATGTCCGCGGCCTTCGGCTGCTCGCGGCTGACCACGTGGTTCGCCGACTTCACGCTGGTACGGACGATGTCCTGGGTCCGGCGGTCGTAGGTGAGCGTGGTGTCGGTGTACAGGCGCCCGAAGGAGGAGGCCGAGGTGACCATCCGCGGCTTGCCCGAGGGGTCGGGGATGTCGCAGACGTACGCCTGGTGGGTGTGGCCGGTGACCAGGGCGTCCACCTTGGGCGTGATGCCCTTGGCGATGTCGACGATCGGGCCGGAGACGCCGTCGCCCGCGCCGGGCGAGTCGCAGTCGTAGTTGTACGACTCGGAGGCCGGGGCGCCACCCTCGTGGATGAGCGCGACGATCGACTTCACGCCCTTGCGGTTCAGCTCGTTCGCGTACTTGTTGACCGTCTCGACCTCGTCGTGGAACTTCAGGCCCTTGATGCCCTCGGCGGAGACGATGTCCGGGGTGCCCTCCAGGGTCACGCCGATGAAGCCGATCTTGACGCCCTTGTGCTTCCAGACCGTGTACGGCTTGAGGATCGGCTTGTCCGTCTTCTCGTCGCGCACATTGGCGGCGAGGTAGGGGAAGTCGGCCCCCTTGAACTTCTTGCCCTCCTCGAAGCAGCCGTCCTTCGGGTGGCAGCCGCCCTTCTGCATCCGCGCGAGCTCGATGGCGCCCTCGTCGAACTCGTGGTTGCCGACGCCCGTGACGTCGAGGTCCAGCTTGTTCAGCGCCTCGATCGTCGGCTCGTCGTGGAAGAGCCCGGAGAGCAGGGGGCTCGCGCCGACCATGTCGCCCGCGCCCGCGGTCACGCTGTACTTCTGGCCCTTGCGGGCCGTGCGCAGCGAACTCGCCAGGTACTCCACGCCGCCCGCGTCGACCTTCTTGACCGAGCCGTCCGGCTGCACCTCGCTGACCTGGCCGGAGGACCCGGCGGGGGGCTCCAGGTTGCCGTGGAGGTCGTTGAAGGACAGCAGCTGGACGTCGACCGTGCGGCCCTTGCCGTGCCCATGGCCGTGACCGTGGCCGTGGCCCTTGCCGGTGCCGGCGACGGCGGGCAGCGCGGCCACCAGCCCGCCGACCGCGGCGAGCGAGGCCCCGGCGATGAGCAGGCGCCGGGTACGGGACCTCTTCTTGTGAGTCTGGGCTGTGGCGGACACAGGCCCCCCTGTGGGTTTCGAGGACGAGCAGACGGTTTCAGCAAGGCGCAGCCTAGGTTGACGCGCGTAGCCCAACCAGGGGGAACGGGTTACGGACTGGTTGCGAGCCGGGGACCGTCCCGCCCAGGAGGCCACATCCCGGTATGCAGTACGACAACTCACTCTTCCAGGCGAGATATCCACGCAGAAACGTCACCGCACGCCTGTACGAAGTGAAGCTTGCCCCATGACGCACGACCTCACCGACGGCACCGGCAACCTCCCGCTTCCCCGGGGGAGTTCGCGGGCCCGCGAACTCGGCCCCGGGCACACCGGACCCGGCTGTGCCGCCGGGGTTCCATGCACTGGTGGACGACCTCAAGACCCTGGTCCGGGGCGCCCACCTCCGGGCCCGGCTCAAGGTGAACACCGAGATGATCCGGATGTACCGGGAGATCGGACGGACCATTCTGGAGCGGCAGGAGCAGGGCGGGTGGGGGTCGAGTACGCCCTGAGCCGCTCCGGAAGCCCCAAGGAAGGAGGGCTCGGGGTGCAGCGGCGACGGGGGCCGGAAGCGACAGAGGTGAAGTGAGGAGCGGGCCGCGTACGGCAGGGCGCACGGCAGGGGAAAAGTGAGAGAGAGGATTCCGTTTCTGTGCGGAGGAAGGGGGCACGCGGAGAGAGAACCGCCGTACCGCACGGCAGCAGCCTCCGGTCGCCGACCGGGGCCGCAGAACGGAGGTACACCATGCTGAAGGCCATCGCCGATGTCTTCCGCACCATCGGTGGCGCCATCGCCACCGTCGTCACCCTGCCCTTCCGCATCGTCGCCCGCCTCTTCGGCGGAGCCTCGGACACGGCACGCGGGCACCACTGAGCGAGGGCGGTGCGGTGGCGCAGGGCCCGGGTGATCCGCCGTGCCGCTTATCCTCGATCCATGACCAGCGACGACGCGGCAACACCCGCCACCCTCCGCCGTATCGAGACTCTGGACACGCTCTCGCCCGAGCGCGCCGGGGCGGTTCTCGAACTGATCGACGCGGCCGCCCGCGAGGACGGGCAGCCCGCGGTCAGCGAACAGGGCCGGCTCCAGCTGCGGGGCGGTGAGCGGGCCGGCGTACGGCATCTGCTGCTGTACACGGGCGAGGAGCTGCTGGGCTACGCGCAGCTGGAGGACACCGACCCCATCGAGGCTCCCGCCGCGGAGCTGGTCGTGCACCCGGCCCACCGGGGCAGGGGGCACGGCCGGGCGCTCGGCACCCTGCTGCTCGACGAGTCGGGGCGGCGGCTGCGGGTGTGGGCGCACGGCGGGCACGCCGCGGCCCGGCACCTGGCCCAGGTCCTCGGCCTCACCCTCTTCCGCGAACTGCGCCAGATGCGCCGCCCGTTGACCGGACTCGAACTCCCCGAGCCGGTGCTGCCGCCGAAGGTCGCCGTACGCCCCTTCGTACCCGGCCAGGACGACGCGGCCTGGCTCGCCGCGAACGCCGCCGCCTTCGCCCACCACCCCGAACAGGGCTCCCTCGGCCAGCGCGACCTGGACGACCGCAAGGCGGAGACCTGGTTCGACCCGGAGGGCTTCTTCCTCGCGGTGCGGGAGCCCGCGGGCGAGCTGCTCGGCTTCCACTGGACCAAGGTGCACGCGCGGGAGGGGCTCGGCGAGGTCTACGTCGTCGGGGTGCTCCCCGAGGCCCAGGGCAGCGGGCTCGGCAAGGCGCTCACCACCATCGGCCTGCGCCATCTCGCGGGCCGCGGCATCGGCACGGCGATGCTCTACGTGGACGCGGACAACAAGGCCGCAGTCAGCGTGTACGAGCGGCTGGGCTTCTCCACGTACGAGACCGATCTGATGTACCGGACGGAGTCCTGAGCGGACGGGCCGCCATCGGCCGAGCGGATCCCGGCTGACGGAGCCGACAGAACTGACAGCAGGGGCGGCGTACTTGACGTCGCCCCTGCTGTGGACCACCCTTTCACTACTTGATTAGTGAAAGGGTGTTGCCTGCGTGGTCCAGTACCGCATCGACCGGCGCAGCGGCGTCGCCACCTATGTGCAGATCGTGCAGCAGACCCGGCAGGCGCTGCGGCTCGGCCTGCTGGAGCCCGGGGACAAGCTGCCCACTGCCCGGGAGGTCGTCGAGGCCACGGCGATCAATCCGAACACCGTCCTGAAGGCCTACCGCGAGCTGGAACGCGAGGGGCTCGTCGAGGCGCGGCGCGGGCTCGGCACCTTTGTGCGCCGGACCCTGGGCGCCGCCGCCACCGACACCCCCTTGCGCGCCGAACTCGCCGAGTGGGCGGGGCGGGCCCGGGCCGCCGGGCTCGAACGGGAGGACGTCGCCGCGCTGTTCACCGCCGTTCTCGACGAGCGCTTCGGGGCGGCCGGCACCGGATCCGCACCGCCCACCGGCGCGGGCCCGGGCTCCCATCCCGACCCCGGCTCCCGCTCCGACTCCGATACGACCGCGGCCACGGCCGCGGCAGGCAAGGCCACCACCGGCTCCGCCCCCGCCCCGCACCCGCCGGGCGCGGAGCACCCACGCCACGCAGCGCACACACACCAAGGGGGATCCCGCCCATGAAGGACAGCGCCGTCGAGGCGGCAGCGCTCGGCAGGAAGTTCGGGGGGCGTACCGGTTCGCCGTTCGCCCGGTCGCGCGGGCGGGCCCCCGGGAGTGCCGCGGATCCCGCGCCCCGGGGGCCGGGCCGCGGGACCTGGGCGCTCCGGGAGTGCACCGTGGCCGTCCCGGCGGGACGCATCTGCGCCGTGGTCGGGCCGAACGGTGCCGGGAAGTCGACGCTGCTCGCCCATGCCGCCGGGCTGCTCCGCCCCACCGAGGGCAGCATCCGGGTGCTCGGCACCGCACCGGTCGCGGCCCGCGAACGACTCGCCTACGTGGCCCAGGACAAGCCGCTGCACCCGCGGTTGACCGTCGAGGAGACCCTGCGGCTCGGCCGCGAACTCAACCCGGGCCGCTGGGACCAAGCCGCCGCGGAGCGGGTGGCCGAGGACGGGCTGTTCGCCGACCGCACCCGGGTGGGCCGGCTCTCCGGCGGGCAGCGGACCCGGCTCGCCCTGGCCCTCGCGCTCGGCAAGCGGCCCGAACTCCTGCTCCTGGACGAGCCGATGGCCGACCTCGACCCGCTGGCCCGGCACGAGCTGATGGGCCTGCTGCTCGCGGAGGCCGCCGAGAACGGCACCACGGTGCTGATGAGTTCGCACATCCTCGGTGAACTCGCCACCGCCTGCGACCACTTGGTGCTGCTCGGCGCCGGGCGGGTACGGCTGGCGGGGGAGGTGGAGGAGGTGCTCGCCGCGCACACCCTGGTCACCGGCCGGGGCAGCCCGGCCGATCTGGACGGCCGTACGGTGGTCGAGTCCCGGGCCACCGGGCGCGGGCTGACCGCGCTGCTGCGCACCTCGGAGCCCCTGGGCGCGGGCTGGGAGAGCGCCGCGCCCTCGCTGGAGGAGATCCTGCTCGGCTATCTGCGCACCCTGGACGAGGCCCCGGCGGCCGAGCACACCGCGGAGCGCGTACCCGAGGAGGCGGCCTCGTGAGCGCCCGCCGCGCGCGGACCGCGCCCCCGGACACCCGCCCCGTGGCCTCCGCGCCTCCGCGGGAGGACATCCCCCGGGACCTGCCGGCGCCGGCCACCTGGCTGCGCGGCCCGTACTGGGCCACGGCACGGACGCACCGGACCGCCCTCAGAGCCGTACTCGCCCTGGTGCTGCTCGCGGCGCTCCTCGTCCTCCTCGGGCAGCTCTGGCTGGCGCTGCGAAGGGACCAGCCCTGCGGCGGCGAACTCGGCCTGGACTGCGGCGGGTTCTGGGCGCAGGCCAGTGCCGAGCAGTTCCTCGACCGACTCGGCCGACTGGGCCGCCCGGCGCTGCTCCTGTGGCCCGCGGCGGTGGCCGCCTTCGTCGCGGGACCGCTGACCGGGCGGGAACTGGAGCACGGGCTGCACCGCCTCGACTGGACCCAGTCCGTGACCCCGGCCCGCTGGCTGACCGCGAAACTGGTCCTCGCCGCCGCGGTCGCCGTGCCCGCGGCTGCCCTCCTGTGCGGGGTGTTCGCGCTGGCCGAGCCGCCCGGTGCCGACAACGCAGGCTGGGCGGACTGGACCGCCCGGGGCGAATTCGAGACCCACGGCGCGGTCCTCGGGGCGTACACGGTGCTGGCCGTGGCGCTCGGCGCCCTGACCGGTCTGGTGCTGCGCCGCGGCTACCTCGCACTCGCCCTCGCGGGCGGGATCGGCGCCGCGCTGCCGCAGCTGGCGGCCTCGCTCCGCTGGGAGCTCTGGCCGGTGCGCACCCTGACGGCGACGCAGGTGGATCGGACCGACATCCCGCCGATGATGGACGCCGACAGCGTCCGCATGGACTGGGGCCGGATCACCGCCACCGGGCGGCAGGTGCCCGCCGACTACTGCACCCAGCAGACCGGCCTCCCCGGGAAGTGCCCGCCCGGCGTACGGATCACCGGGGTGTGGGCGGAGTACCATCCGCGCGCCCACTTCTGGTACGTACAGCTCACCGAGTCACTGCTCGTCCTCGCCCTGGCCGCGGTCCTCGTCTGGGCCGCCTACCGGGTGCTGCGCCACCGGACCGGCTGAGCAGCGGGCGCCCGGGAGCGTCCCCGCCCGCGCGGCGGACGGGCGGCGGACGGGCGGCGGCGCTCCCGCCGCTCCCGCCGCCCCGGGCGCCGGACCCCCCGGGGCCGCCCCCCGATGTCCTGCACGTCATGTCGCCGTAACCGTTGATTCAGGTGGCCTTGCGAGGCTCGGGCAATGCAGCCCGCCGTGCCCGAGCCCTCGCCGCCGCGCGAGGAGCCCGGGCTTCCCGCGCCCCGCCGCCTCCGCCGTTCCGCGGCACAGGACGCGGCCGCGGCCGCGCTGACCGGCGCCCCGGCGCGGAAGAGCCCGGCGCGGAACAATGGACTCATGACGCAGCCCGACGCCAAGGCCCCGATGAAGCACGCTCAGCCCTCCGTGGGCTCGATCGCGGCGCACCGGCCGCACGCGATCGCCGCGACCACCTCGGATCTGGAACCCGACCTCGACTCGGATCTGGACCACTTCGAGGACGCCGACGACACCGAGCTGCCCCTCGGCCGCTTCCTGGACCGCGAGCGCAGCTGGCTCGCCTTCAACGAGCGGGTCCTGGAGCTGGCCGAGGACCCCGCCACCCCGCTCCTGGAGCGCGCCAACTTCCTGGCGATCTTCGCCGGCAACCTGGACGAGTTCTTCATGGTCCGGGTGGCCGGCCTCAAGCGCCGCATCGCGACCGGGGTCGCCACCCGCTCCGCCTCCGGACTCCAGCCCCGCGAGGTCCTGGAGATGATCTGGAACCGCTCCCGCGAGCTGATGGCCCGGCACGCCGCCTGCTTCCAGGAGGACGTCGCGCCCGCGCTGACCGAGGAGGGCATCCACCTGGTCCGCTGGCACGAGCTCACCGAGAGTGAGCAGGCCCGGCTCGGCACCCTCTACCGGCACCGCATCTTCCCGGTGCTCACCCCGCTCGCGGTGGACCCGGCGCACCCCTTCCCGTACATCTCGGGGCTCTCCCTCAATCTCGCCGTGGTGGTGCGCAATCCGCACTCCGGGCACCGGCACTTCGCCCGGGTCAAGGTGCCGCCGCTGCTCTCCCGCTTCCTGGAGGCCTCCCCGCAGCGGTACGTGCCCGTCGAGGACGTCATCGCCGCCCACGCCCATCTGGAGATGCTCTTCCCGGGGATGGAGGTCCTGGAGCACCACATGTTCCGGATCACCCGGAACGAGGACCTGGAGGTGGAGGAGGACGACGCCGAGAACCTCCTGAAGGCGCTGGAGAAGGAGCTGATGCGGCGCCGTTTCGGGCCGCCGGTGCGCCTGGAGGTGGAGGAGTCCATCGACGAGGTGGTGCTCAACCTGCTGCTGCGCGAGCTGAAGATCAGCGAGGACGAGGTCTATCCGCTGCCGGGCCCGCTCGACCTGACCGGCCTGTTCGGCATCGCCTCGCTCGACCGGCCGGAGCTGAAGTACAAGAAGTACGTGGCGGGCACCCACCGCGACCTCGCCGAGGTGGAGTCGGCCTCCGCCCCGGACGTCTTCGCCGCGCTGCGCGAGCGGGACGTGCTCCTGCACCACCCCTACGACAGCTTCTCCACCTCGGTGCAGGCCTTCCTGGAGCAGGCCGCGGCCGACCCGGACGTGCTGGCGATCAAGCAGACCCTGTACCGGACCTCCGGCGACTCCCCGATCGTGGACGCCCTGATAGACGCCGCCGACTCCGGCAAGCAGGTCCTGGTCCTGGTCGAGCTGAAGGCGCGCTTCGACGAGCAGGCCAACATCAAATGGGCCCGCAAGCTGGAGGAGGCGGGCTGCCATGTGGTCTACGGCCTGGTGGGCCTGAAGACGCACTGCAAGCTCTCCCTGGTGGTCCGCCAGGAGGGCGACATCCTGCGCCGCTACAGCCATGTCGGCACCGGCAACTACCACCCGAAGACCGCCCGGCTCTACGAGGACATCGGGCTGCTCACCGCGGACCAGCAGGTCGGCGCGGACCTCTCGGACCTCTTCAACCGGCTCTCCGGCTACTCGCTGCGGGAGAACTTCCGCCGCCTGCTGGTCGCCCCCCGCTCGCTGCGCGACGGACTGGTCTCCCGGATCGCCAAGGAGGCCGAGCACCACCGCGCGGGGCGGCCCGCCTACGTACGGATCAAGGTCAACTCGATGGTCGACGAGGCCGTCGTGGACGCGCTGTACCGGGCCAGCCGGGCGGGCGTGCCGGTCGATGTGTGGGTACGCGGGATCTGCGCGCTGCGGCCCGGGGTGCCGGGGCTCTCGGAGAACATCCGGGTGCGCTCGGTGCTCGGCCGTTTCCTGGAGCACTCCCGGGTCTTCGCCTTCGGCAACGGCGGCGAGGCCGAGGTGTGGATCGGCAGCGCGGACATGATGCACCGCAACCTCGACCGCCGCATCGAGGCACTGGTCAGGGTCAGCGACCCGGCGCACCGGGCCGCCCTGAACCGGCTCCTGGAGACGGGGATGTCCGACCGTACGGCCTCCTGGCACCTGGGCCCGGACGGCGACTGGACCCGGCACGCCACCGACCCCGAGGGCCAGCCGCTGCGGAACGTACAGGAGATGCTCATAGACGCCCGGAGGCGCCGGCGTGGCACAGCAACACCATGAGGTCGCGGTGCAGTCCGCGGCGGGGGACGTCCTGGCGGCCTATCTGCGCCACCAGGCCACCGAGTTCCTCCGCGCGCTGAGGGCGCACCGCGAACACGGGGGGACCACCGGTTCGGGCGAGGAGGCGAGCGGCGCGGCGGCCGCGCTGCGGGCCTCGGCCCGGCGGATCGGGGGCACCCTGCACACCTTCAAATCGCTGCTCGACGGCCCGTGGTCGGAGGAGATCAGGGCCGAGCTGGCCTGGCTGTCCGGCACCCTCGCCCGCGAGCACGCGCACGCCGCCCGCCTGGAGCGGCTGCTCGGCGCCCTGCACCGGCTCTCCGGCGGCGCCGCCTTCGAGGACGGCCCGGCGGGGGCGGTGCGGGCCCCCGGGCCGCGCCGGGAGGACCGCGGCGGCCCCCCGCTGGCCGTCGGCGCCGCCAAGGCCGGTGCCCTCCTGGAACGCCAGCTCACCCTGGCCCGCACCCGCGCCCACTCGGCCGCCCTCGGCGCGCTCGGCTCGGCCCGCTTCCACGCCCTCGCCGACAGCGTCGCCGTGCTCGCCAGCGAGGTGCCGGTCGACCCCAACGCCCGCGCCGGGGACCTGCACCTGCTCGCCCGGGAGGCGAAGGCCCGCCTCGACGAGGCCGCGCAGCAGCTGCCGCTGCGCCGGGCGGGGCTGCCCTACAACGCCGAGGCCCTGGTGCACGGCCTGTCCGCCGAGCCGGGACCGCAGCCGCAGGACGCCCCCTGGCACCAGGTGCGGCTGCTGCTGCGGCTGCACCGCTACGCCCACGAGGTGCTGCACGCCGAGCCCGGCGCCGAGACGGAGACCGCCGGGCGCCTGCGGGCCGCGGGCCGCGCCCTCGACGAGCACCGGGACGCCGCCGAGGCCGCGCTCGCCGCCGCCTCCGCCGCCCGCACCCCGCGGATCGCCCCGGCCACCGCCTACGCGCTCGGCGTGCTGCACGCCGAGCAGCGGCACGCGGTGGAGGCCGCCCGCTACGCCTTCGGCCAGTGCTGGCTGGGCGAGAAGGAACCGGTGGCCACCGGATGAGCGGGCAGGGCGTCGTCCGGGCGGCGGGCTGCGTGCTGTGGCGGCGGGCCCGCTCCCCGCTGGCCCACCGCGAGCTGGGCGAGTCCTGGGCCGGGCACGGCGGCATCGAACTCTGCCTGGTGCACCGCCCGAAGTACGGCGACTGGTCGCACCCCAAGGGCAAGCTCAAGACCGGGGAGCCGCCGCTGGCCGCCGCGCTGCGCGAGGTCGCCGAGGAGACCGGCTTCCGCTGCACCCCGGGGCCGGTGCTGCCCTCCGCGCACTACCTCGCGCACGGCAGGCCCAAGCAGGTCAGCTACTGGGCGGCCGAGGCGGGCGAGGGCGGCTTCCGGCCGAGCCGCGAGGTGGACCGGATCTGCTGGCTGCCGCCGCTCTCCGCGCGCGCCCGGCTCACCGAGCCCCGCGACAAGGAGCTGGTGGACGCCCTCCTCACCGCCCTCCGGCTCGGCTGACCGGCTCCCACCTGCCGTGACGTGTCCCGCACGTCCAGTAGTCGCGCGCCTCACCGTGCCGACCGTCGAGGTTCACCCCCCGTTCACCCTCACCCATCGGCCGCTTCACCTGTTCTGCCTAATTTCGGCCTTGTACGGAGCGCGCCGCCAGATTCCGGCGCCCCCACCCCGTGCGGTGAGACCACGACTTCGCACGCCGCCCGCGTGAGGCGGCTCCTGGAAGGACATCCCGAAAGTGAAGCTTCAGCGCAAGAACCGGCTTCGCGCCCTCTGCATCGGTGCCGTCGCCGTCTCCGGCGCCCTGGCCCTGACGGCGTGTGGTTCGGACGACACCGGCGGCACGGGCGGCGGCGACAGCTCGGCGGCCGCCGACTCCGGCAACATCAAGTGCGAGGACGCCAAGGGCCAGCTCCGCGCCTCGGGCTCCTCCGCGCAGAAGAACGCGATCGACGCCTGGCGCAAGAACTTCGCGGCCGCCTGCCAGGTGCAGATCAACTACAACCCCAAGGGCTCCGGCGCCGGCGTCACCGACTTCCTGCAGGGCTCCACCGCCTTCGCGGGCTCGGACTCCGCGCTCAAGGACGACGAGATCAAGGAGTCCTCGAAGGTCTGCAAGGGCAGCCAGGCCATCGACCTGCCCATGGTGGGCGGCCCGATCGCGGTCGGCTACAACGTCCCCGGCGTCGACGACCTGGTCCTGGACGCCCAGACCCTGGCCGACATCTTCAACGACAAGATCAAGACCTGGGACGACGAGGCCATCAAGAAGCTCAACCCGAAGGCCGACCTCCCGGGCACCAAGATCCAGGCCTTCCACCGCTCCGACGAGTCCGGCACCACGGACAACTTCACCAAGTACCTGAAGGCCGCCGCTCCGGGGAACTGGCCGTACGAGCCCGCCAAGGCCTGGGCGGCCAAGGGCGGCCAGGCCGCGAGCGGCTCCTCCGGCCTCGCCCAGAACGTCAAGGAGACCGAGGGCGCGATCTCCTACTTCGAGCTCTCCTACGCGGGCGAGTCGGTCGACACGGTCGACCTGAAGACCGAGGCCGCCGAGCCCGTCGAGGCCACCGTCGACAACGCCACCAAGGCGATCGCCGAGGCCAAGCGGGTCGGCACCGGCAAGGACTACTCCCTGGAGCTGAACTACAAGCCGGCCGCCGAGGGCGCCTACCCGATCACCCTGGTGACGTACGAGATCGCCTGCGAGAAGGGCAACAAGGCGGAGACGCTGCCCGCCACGAAGGCCTTCCTCGGCTACATCGCCGGTGACGAGGGCCAGGGTGTCCTCAAGGAGAAGGGCTACGCCCCGATCCCGGCCGAGATCAACACGAAGGTCCGCGAGGTCATCAACGGCCTGAGCTGACCGTGAGTGCGGGCGGGCCGCCACCGGGGGCCCGCCCGCACCGTCCGGTGCACCGCCGCCTGGAGCCGCGCCCGAGGGCACGGCCCCGCAGACCGGAGAACTCCCATGGATATATCGACCAAGAGCGACACCGCTCCCCCTCCCCCGCCCACCGTCGTGCCCCTCGAACCGGGCAGCAGGCGCCCCTCGGTCCGCCTCGGCGACCGGATCTTCCTCGGCCTGTCCCGCGGCTCCGGCATCCTGCTGCTGCTGATCATGGCCGCGATCGCCTGCTTCCTCGCGTACCGGGCCGCGCTCGTCCTCGCGAAGAACGACGGCAACTTCCTCACCACCTTCGAGTGGGAGGCCAACGGCGACCCGCCGGTCTTCGGCATCGCCGTGCTCGCCTTCGGCACGGTGGTCTCCTCGGTGATCGCCATGGTGATCGCGGTACCCGTCGCGGTCGGCATCGCCCTCTTCCTCACCCACTACGCCCCGCGCAAGCTGAGCGGCCCGATCGGCTACGCCATCGACCTGCTCGCCGCGGTGCCCTCGATCGTCTACGGCCTGTGGGGCGTCCTCGTCCTGGTGCCGCACCTGAACGGCCTCTACGGCTGGCTCGACACGTACTTCGGCTGGACCGGGATCCTCGACTGGCAGGGCGGCGCCCCGCGTTCGCTGTTCACCGTGGGCATCCTGCTCGCGATCATGATCCTGCCGATCGTGACCAATGTGAGCCGCGAGGTCTTCCGCCAGGTCCCGCTCGCCCACCAGGAGGCCGCCCTCGCGCTCGGCGCCACCCGCTGGGAGGTCATCCGGATGTCGGTGCTGCCCTTCGGCCGCTCCGGCATCATCTCCGCCTCGATGCTGGGCCTCGGCCGCGCGCTCGGCGAGACCATGGCGGTGGCCACCGTCCTCTCGCCGGAGTTCGTGATCAGGACCAGCCTGCTCGACCCGGGCGGCGGCACCTTCGCCCAGAACATCGCCAGCAAGTTCTCCGAGGCCACCGTGCAGGGCCAGGACGCCCTGATCGCCTCCGGCCTCGTGCTCTTCGTCATCACCCTGCTGGTCAACGGCGCGGCCCGGGCCATCATCGCCCGCCGCAAGGAGTACTCGGGGGCCAACGCATGAGCCACGCAGCCACCACCCCGCGCCCGAAGAGCCTGAAGACGGCCCGCCTGCCGCGCGGCTCCGCCTGGGGCATCGCCCTGCTCTCGGTCCTGCTCGGCTCCGGCATCGGCCTGCTCGCCGGTCTCGGCAACAAGGTCCAGTGGGGCCTGCTCGCCGCCCTGCTCTTCGTGGTGATCACCTACACCGCGGCCGCCGCCGTCGAGGGCCGCCGCCAGGCCAGGGACCGGGTCGCCACCAGCGTCATCTGGGTCACCTTCGTCCTCGCCGTGATCCCGCTCGCCTCCCTCCTCTACGAGACGGTCAAGCGCGGCGCCAAGGTCTTCGACGGCTACTTCCTCGGCCACTCGATGGGCGTGGTCGCCGACACCGAACCCGGCGGCGGCATCTACCACGCCATCATCGGCACCCTGGAGCAGGTCGGCCTCGCCACCGTGATGTCCGTGCCGCTCGGCCTGCTCACCGCCATCTACCTGGTGGAGTACGGGCGCGGCAGGCTCGCCAAGGCCGTCACCTTCTTCGTCGACGTGATGACGGGCGTGCCCTCGATCGTCGCGGGCCTGTTCGTCCTCAGCTTCTGGATCCTGATCCTCGGCTTCGACTTCTCCGGCTTCGCCGGCTCGCTCGCCCTGTCGATCCTGATGATCCCGGTGATCGTGCGCTCCACCGAGGAGATGCTCAAGCTCGTCCCGAACGAGCTGCGGGAGGCCAGCCTCGCGCTCGGCGTGCCCAAGTGGCGCACCATCCTCAAGGTGGTCGTGCCGACCTCGATCGGCGGCATCACCACGGGCGTCATGCTGGCGGTCGCGCGCATCACCGGCGAGACCGCGCCGGTCCTGCTCCTGGTGTGGGGCAACAGCTTCATCAACACCAACCCCTTCGAGGGGGAGCAGGCCTCGCTGCCGCTGTACATCTACCAGCAGTACGCGAACAGCTCCGGCGAGGGCGCCGCCTACGACCGGGCCTGGGCCGCCTCGCTCGCGCTCATCGCCTTCGTCATGATCCTCAACCTGGTGGCCCGCGGCATCGCCCGCTGGAAGGCCCCGCAGTCCGGTCGCTGACCGCGGCCTCAGCGACCCGAAAGAAGCAGTGATTTCCATGGCCAAGCGCATCGACGTCTCCGGGCTCACCGCCTACTACGGCTCCCACAAGGCCATCGAGGACATCTCGATGACCGTGGAGCCGCGCTCCGTGACCGCCTTCATCGGCCCCTCCGGCTGCGGCAAGTCGACCTTCCTGCGCACCCTGAACCGGATGCACGAGGTCACCCCGGGCGGCCGGGTCGAGGGCAAGGTCCTCCTCGACGACGAGAACCTCTACGCCTCGTCCATCGACCCGGTCGCGGTCCGCCGCACCGTCGGCATGGTCTTCCAGCGCCCGAACCCCTTCCCGACCATGTCGATCTACGACAACGTCGCGGCCGGCCTCAGGCTGAACGGCTCGTACCGCAAGAGCGAGCTGAGCGAGATCGTGGAGAAGTCGCTCAAGGGCGCCAACCTCTGGAACGAGGTCAAGGACCGCCTCAACAAGCCCGGTTCCGGGCTCTCCGGCGGCCAGCAGCAGCGGCTGTGCATCGCCCGCGCGATCGCCGTCGAGCCGGATGTGCTCCTGATGGACGAGCCCTGCTCCGCCCTCGACCCGATCTCCACCCTCGCCATCGAGGACCTGATCGGGGAGCTGAAGGAGCGGTTCACCATCGTCATCGTGACGCACAACATGCAGCAGGCCGCCCGCGTCTCGGACCGCACCGCCTTCTTCAACCTGGCCGCGGTCGGCGAGCCCGGCAAGCTCATCGAGATCGACGAGACCGAGCGGATCTTCTCCAACCCCTCCGTGCAGGCCACCGAGGACTACATCTCCGGCCGCTTCGGCTGACCGGCCCCGGCCGCCCCCGCGTGGGCGGCCCCCTGCCCCTCGCGGTGCTGCATGGCGGTGCCACCGCGAGGACGAAAGGGCCCGCCCCCTGGCTCCCGGGGGGCGGGCCCTCTCTCGTAAGGGGTATGTGGTCCTCGTATGCGCAGGCGTTCCTGGTGGCTAGCCGAAGGCGAGCCAGACCAGGCCGTAGCTGGCCGCGGCGACCAGGGCGGCGGCGGGCATGGTGATGAACCAGCCGAGGACGATGTTCTTGGCGACGCCCCAGCGGACCGCGTTGACCCGCTTCGTCGCGCCGACGCCCATGATCGCGGAGGTGATCACATGCGTGGTGGAGATGGGCGCGTGGAAGAGGAAGGCGGAGCCGAACATGATCGAGGCGCCGGTGGTCTCGGCGGCGAAGCCCTGCGGCGGGTCCAGCTCGATGATCTTGCGGCCGAGGGTGCGCATGATGCGCCAGCCGCCCGCGTACGTACCGAGCGAGAGCATCACGGCGCAGACCAGCTTGACCCAGACCGGGATCGCGTCGCCGTACTCCTCGGTGTCGGCGATGACCAGGGCCATGACCACGATGCCCATCGTCTTCTGGGCGTCCTGGAGGCCGTGGCCGAGCGCCATGCCCGCGGCGGAGACGGTCTGCGCGATCCGGAAGCCGCGCTTGGCCTTGTGCGGGTTGGAGTTGCGGAACATCCACAGGATCAGGCACATCACCAGATAACCGAAGATCAGCCCGATGAACGGCGAGACGAACATCGGAATGACGACCTTCTCGACCACCCCGGACCAGATCACGTCGATCCCGCCCGCGAGCGCCGCGCCCACCATGCCGCCGAACAGGGCGTGCGAGGAGGAGGACGGCAGACCGAAGTACCAGGTGACCAGGTTCCAGATGATGGCGCCGACCAGCGCGGCGAAGAGGATGCCCATCCCCTTGCTGCCCTGCGGGGTCTCGATGAGCCCCTCGCTGACGGTCTTGGCGACACCGGAGCCGAGGAAGGCACCGGCGAGGTTCATCACCGCGGCCATCGCGAGGGCGGCGCGCGGGGTGAGGGCACGGGTGGACACGGAGGTGGCGATGGCGTTCGCCGAATCGTGGAACCCGTTGGTGTACGTGAAGAAGAGCGCGACCCCGATGGTCACGACAAGAGCGAAGGTGTCCACGAGGCCTCAGGATTCCTTGACCGCGATGGTCTCCACCGTGTTCGCCACATGCTCGAAGGCGTCCGCCGCCTCCTCCAGTACGTCCACGATCTGCTTCAGCTTCAGCACCTCCATGGCGTCGTACTTGCCGTTGAAGAGCTGGGCGAGCAGCTTGCGGTGGATCTGGTCGGCCTGGTTCTCCAGGCGGTTGACCTCGATCCAGTACTCGGTGAGGTTGTCCATGGTGCGGAGGTTCGGCATCGCCTCCGCGGTGAGGTCGGCGGCCCGGGAGAGCACCTCGATCTGCTGCTCCACACCCTTGGGCAGCTCGTCGACCTGGTAGAGGACGACCAGATCGACCGCCTCTTCCATGAAGTCCATGATGTCGTCGAGGCTGGACGCCAGCGAGTAGATGTCCTCGCGGTCGAAGGGCGTGATGAACGAGGAGTTGAGCTGGTGGAAGATCGCGTGGGTCGCGTCGTCCCCGGCGTGCTCCGCGGCCCGCATGCGCTCGGCGATCTCGGCCTTTGCCGAGGCGTCGGCCCCGAGCAGTTCCATCAGGAGACGGGAGCCGGTGACGATGTTGTCCGCGGAGGCGGCGAACATGTCGTAAAAGCTCGTCTCCCTGGGGGTCAGACGAAAGCGCACTGGGGGTCCTCGGGGTGCTCTGGTTTCGGTCAGGCTGATGCTAGGCGCATCATCCGGCCACGGCTAACCGGCGTTCCACCAGTGTCGCCCATCGGGCACAGTGCTCAGCACTGGGTACGGCCAAGGGGTCCTTACCCAGCGGAAACCCGTACCATATACCCACCAGGGGTATCAGAAATCAGAAGTCCCGCCGAAGCGCCGCACAAGCTCTGCGGAACGGCGCGGAACCGTCCAGGGAGGACGCGATGACGACCAGTGAAGCCGGGGCGGCGAGCGGCGGGGCGGCCCCGGCGCCCCGGGAGCGGGCGGGGCAGGGGCCCGGCACCGAGGTCGTCACGGACCACGACCGCGGGGTGCACGGCTACCACAAGCAGAAGGACGAGCACCTCAAACGACTGCGCCGGATCGAGGGCCAGATCCGCGGACTGCAGCGGATGGTCGACGAGGACGTCTACTGCATCGACATACTCACCCAGGTGTCCGCCTCCACCAAGGCGCTGCAGTCCTTCGCGCTCCAGCTCCTGGAGGAGCACCTGCGGCACTGCGTGGCGGACGCGGCACTCAAGGGCCCGGGCGAGGTGGACGCCAAAGTCGAGGAGGCCACCAAGGCGATCGGGCGGCTGCTGCGCACCTGAGGGGCATATGCGCCCTGGCCTGATCCCGATGAACTTGTCCACATGTCGGGACACGGTCATTTTTTGTCCACAGGCGTTCTTCGGCCAGCTGCCGTTTCTCGGCTTTTCCGCCCGCAGCCCGGCCGGGGCGGCGGGCACCCCCACCCGGCCGAGGAGACAGCGGCGCCTCGCGAGGCCGCCGGACGACGCACTGATGCCGTGCCCCCCGTCAGCGGGTGGACACGGCATCGGCTTCCCAGCGGCATCCGGTTTTCAGCGGCGCGCGCCTCTCAGTGGCGCCGGCTTCTCCGCGACAACGGTCTCCCGGTGGAGCCGGACTCTCAGTGCCGCTGGTTTCTCACCGGCGGGCGCCGTCTCTCCTCCGAGGGCCGACGGTGCCGCTCGTCGTGGACCCGGAGCACCTCGTCGATCCGGTCGGCGCTGAGCCGTTCCGCCCGGCTCGCCGAGGCGGCGATCATCAGTTCGCCGCAGAGTTCGATCTCGGCGAGGGCGACATGGTCGTGGACCGTTGCGCCGCGTATTCCGGCCACGCCGCTCACCTCCGCCCTCCGTCGGCTCACTCCGGGAAGCTCTTCCGGCTTCCCAGAGTAGGGAGGGGCGCACGGACGGCGCATGGCACGGACGGACCATTTCCGGCCCCCCGCCCGGGTACCGGTGGGCGTGGAACCGCCTGGACAGGGATCTTCGGTGCCGGGCGCGGCTGTTCGGTGACCGAGCCCACAAATCCAACGGCCGACGAAATCAAGCCCCGGGACGCGGTACGGGCCCATCGGACACCCGGCGGGGCACCCCTGACCTCGCGCGGGATCCCGCCGGAGCCTCGCGGTATCGCGCCGGGGCCTCCCGGTATCCCGCCGAAGCCCTGGTCAGCACCGGCGCCCGCGCGGAACACCCCCGGAGCCTCCGCGGGACCGCAGTCGTCGCGAGTCACCGCCGCCCCGGGGCCCCGCCCCTACTCCGCGATCTTCCCCGCGTAGATGTCCGCCGCCGCGGGCAACCGCACCTCGGCCGGCGCCCCGAACCCGTAGAGCAGCAGGGTCGAGGCGACCGCGACCGGCTCCGCGCGCCCCGCGTCGTAGACGAAGCGGTGGCGCAGCTTGCGCACCCGGCCCTGCTCGTCGAGGTACACCTCGAAGGGCACCCGGCTGCTGCCGAACCCTTTCGCCGCGGCGAGCAGCGGCCCCCGCTCCCCGGCGGGCAGGGTCCGGGCCGCCCGGCGCAGATCCGCGACACCCCGGTAGCGGCGCACCGGGACGCCCGCCAGATCGCCGCTGCCCGCGAAGACCACACCCCGCGCCCCGCGCAGGATCCGGGCCGCGGTGAGCGGATCGGTGGCCCCGCCGGTGACCAGGTTGCCGTCCGAGAGCGAGGCCGTCTCGATGCGCACCCACTTGTCGGCGGGGACCCCGGCACCGCGGTTCTTCATGTAGAGGGCGCCCGGCGAGAGGAGTTCGGTCAGCGGCCGGTGCTGCCGCTCGCCCGCCGGGTCCCGCGGCAGCAGCACCCGCAACTGCCCGAGCGCCCGCCGGAAGTCGTAGACGCCCTCGCCGCGGATGGTCACCCGGGTGCCGCCGGTGGCCATCTCCATCGAGGTGGTGGCCCGCGAACTGCCCGCCTCGGTCAGCGCCGCGGCGGCCCGGTGGACGGCCTCGGCCGGATCGCGCGGGGGGCGCGAGTCCACGGCCGCGCCGTCACCGGCACAGGCGCTCAGCGCCATCAGCCCCGCCGCGCACAGGGCGACGGCCGTACCTCCCGAAGGCGTCCGCCGCTGCCTCACCATCACTGCCATCCCCGTGCCGGATCCGGGCTCCCGTCGCTCCGGTTAACGACCGGTAGGGGCCGCCGTCACGCGTCTGGGTTCATCCGGCACGGGTACGTTGGGGGCGTGGCGCAGCAGCAGGAGGAGTCGGTCCCGGGCGGTCCCGGGGAACACCGCACGACAACCGTGGAGAACGGCCGCTTCTGCGCGGCCCGGTGCGGCTGCGGCTGGCGCGGCCCGGCCAGGCGGGCGCGCAGCAAGGCCCGCGCCGACGCCGAGGGCCACCTCGCCGCCCTCGGCTGAGCCCGCGCCGGCACCGCTCCCCCGCCGAGCCCGCGTGCGTACCCGCTCCCCCGCGCCCCGCGCACCCCCTCCGGTGCCGGGTGCTTCCTCACGCCCCCTCAGCCCGGGTGGGTGGCCCCGCAGTTGCGAGCGGTGCGGTATGCGGCAAATGTGTCGTTCCGGGAGATGCTGCGGACCGACCCCCGCTCCCGGATCCGGCCCGATCCCGACCAAGGGCCCCGGACGTGGTGCGCGAGATGCCCGGCGCCTCCCGGCCCGGCCGACCGGCCCGGCCCCGTCCCGCCTGGAGGTTCGCGTTGAAGCACGCCCGCCCCACCCCGCGTCACGCCGCCCGTCACTCGCTGCGGAGCACCGCGCTCGCCGCCGCCGGCGCGGCCCTCCTGCTCGGCGCCGCCGCGCTGCCCGCCGCGAGCGCCGCCCCCTCGCCCGACCCGCTGACGGCCGGGGCCGCCGCCCAACTGGCCGCGGACATCAGCGCCCAGCTCGGCCCGGCCGCCGCGGGTGCCTACTACGACGCCGTGAACCGCAGGCTCGTGGTCAACGTCCTCGACGAGAAGGCCGCCGACCGGGTGCGTGCCGCGGGCGCCGAGTCCCGTCTCGTCGCGCACTCCCTCGCCACCCTGGACGCCGCCCGCGCCACCCTCAAGGAGCGCGCCTCCGTGCCCGGCAGCTCCTGGGCGATGGACCCGAAGACCAACCGGGTCGTCGTCACCGCCGACCGCACCGTCACCGGCGAGCGGCTGGCGCGGCTGACCGAGGTGGTCGACTCCCTCGGCGACCGGGCCACCGTCACCCGTACGGCCGGGGAGTTCCGCCCGCTGGTCGCGGGCGGGCAGGCCATCTGGGGCGAGGGCGGGCGCTGTTCGCTCGGCTTCAACGTCACCAAGGGCGGCAAGCCGTACTTCCTCACCGCCGGGCACTGCACCGAGGCGATCGCCTCCTGGTCCGCGAAGCAGGGCGGTCCGGTCATCGCCAAGACGCAGAGCGGCAGCTTCCCCGGCGACGACTACGGACTGGCCAAGTACACCGGCGACACCCCGCACCCGAGCGCGGTCGACCTCTACGACGGCAGCCGCCAGAAGATCTCCAAGGCGGGCCAGGCCACCGTCGGCCAGCAGGTGACCCGCAGCGGCAGCACCACCAAGGTGCACGACGGCGAGGTCACCGCGCTGAACGCCACCGTCAACTACAAGGAGGGCGCGGTCGAGGGCCTGATCCGGACCGATGTCTGCGCCGAGCCCGGCGACAGCGGCGGCTCGCTCTTCGACGGCGAGAGCGCCCTCGGCCTCACCTCCGGCGGGAACGGCAACTGCACCATGGGCGGCGTCACCTTCTTCCAGCCGGTGGGCGAGGCCCTGCAGAAGACCGGTACGCAGATCGGCTGAGAAGACCGGTAACGGATCGGCCGACACGACCGTTGCCCGGATCGGCTGACCGCCCCGCGCACCGGCCCCGGACCGGCCGCCCTCCCCGGAGGCGGCCGGTCCCCGCATGTCCGGTCCCCATCTCCCGCCGCCCCGCGCCCCGTTCACATCCATCCGCGCGCAGGGGAACCCGACCCCTCACGGATGCCGTCTCGTTCACCGGGCAGGTAGTGAACCAACCGGGCCGGACGACGAGCGGAGGCGGCATGGAGCGGCGCAGGGTCCTGGAGGGTCTCGGGGGTCTCGGCCTCGGGTCCGCGGCGCTGGCGACCGGCGCGGCCACGGCCGCCTGCCGCCCCTCCGGCACCGGCGCGGACGGGGCCTCGACCCCGCCCGGCGACCCGAAGGGCACGGCCACCCGGACCGCCGCCTCCTCGGCGCCCGCCGACTGGAAGGCGCTCGCGAGCGACCTGGACGGGCTCCTGGTCCGCCCGGGCGACAAGGAGTGGGCCACCGCACGCCAGCTGTACAACACCCGCTTCGACGCGCTGAAGCCGACCGCGGTCGCCTATGTCGCCCACCTCGACGACATACGGACCACCCTCGCCTACGCCCGCGCCCACCGGATCCCGCTGGCCATCCGTAACGGCGGCCACTCCTACGCCGGTTACTCCTCCGGCGACGGCCGCCTGATCCTCGACGTCTCCCGGCTCGCCACGGTCCGGGTCAGCGGCAAGGAGGCGGTCGTCGGCGCGGGCGCCAAGCTCATGGACGTCTACCGGGGCCTGTCCCCGCGCGGGGTGACCATCCCGGCGGGCTCCTGCCCCACCGTCGGCATCAGCGGGCTCACCCTGGGCGGCGGCCACGGCGTCGCCTCCCGCGCCTACGGGCTGACCTGCGACAGCCTCATCTCGGCCACCGTGATGACCGCCGCGGGCAAGCAGCTCACCGCCGGCAAGGACGAGAACCCGGACCTGTTCTGGGCGCTGCGCGGCGCGGGCGGCGGCAACTTCGGCGTCGTCACCGAGCTGCGCTTTCGCACCCATGACGCGCCCGAGGGCGTCAGCGCCTTCCTGAGCTGGCCCTTCTCGCGGGCCGCCGCGGTGGTGAAGGCCTGGCAGGAGTGGGGGCCCGCCCAGCCCGACGAGATCTGGTCCTCGCTGCACCTGGACAACACCGAGGGCGGCACCCCGACCGTCTCCGTCGCCGCCTTCTCGCTGGGGAGTTACGGGGATCTGCAGAACGCGGTGGACCGGCTCGCGGACCGCGTCGGCGCCCCCGCGCGCAGCGTCTCGCTCAAGCGCCGCGCCTACCAGGCCGCGATGGACGTCTACGCGGGCTGCTCCGGCTACTCCGACGCGATGTGCCATCTGCCGGGCGAGACCCCGGGCCGCAACCGGGCGGGCGCCCTCGGCCGCGAGACCTACGCGGCCCGCTCCGACTTCTTCGACCGCTCGCTCTCCGCGGCCGGGATCCAGGCCCTGCTCGACCGCATCCAGTCGGTACGCGGCGGCAGCGGCGCCTTCTCGCTGACCGCGCTCGGCGGTGCCATCAACCGGGTCGATCCCGGCGCGACGGCCTTCGTGCACCGGCGCTCCCGCTTCCTCGCGCAGTACACCGGGGCCTGGCGGGCGGGGAGTTCGGGCACCACCGTCGAGTCCTGGCTGCGGAGCACGCACACCGCGATGCGCCGCCACGCCTCCGGCGCCGCCTACCAGAACTACATCGACCCGCGGCTGGACGACTGGCGCGGCGCCTACTACGGCACCGGCGCGGCCCGCCTCGCCCAGGTGAAGAAGAAGTACGACCCGGAGCGCTTCTTCTCCTTCGGGCAGGGGCTGTAGGGCGTCCCGCCCGTATCGGTGGATGCTTCGGGCCGGGGGCTTCAGCTCGCCGCTCGTACCGGCGGACGCCGCGGCCACGAGGCCGGAGGGCGCCGCTCGACCGCGGAAGCCGCCGGCCGAAGTGCCGACAGCTGCCGTGAACCCCCGTACAGCCGGCGGCTGGTGACGACCGTTCAGGCTGCCAGGTCGCGTTCCGAGGGCCCCTCGGGGCGGGGTTCGGGCAGCTCCAGCTGTTCGGCGGGTACGGAGGCGGGGCGCGGGGCGCTGACCAGCGCGCCGACCCGGGGCGCCCGCCCGACGGCCTTCATCAGGGGGGTGAGCAGGGCGGCGGCGCCGGGGGCGAGGAGCAGGGCGACCGCGGTGCCGAGCGCGAAGCCGCCGACCACGTCCGTCGGGTAGTTGACGCCCAGATAGACCCGGCAGGCGCCCTGGAGCAGCGCGATCCCGAGGGCCGCGAGGCCGAAGCCGCGGTGGGCGACGAAGAGGGCCGCGCCGATCGCCATGGCGAGGGTCGCGTGGTCGCTGACGAAGGAGAAGCCGTGGGTGCCCTCGGCGAGGACGTCCACATCCGCGTGGTCGGCGAAGGGGCGGGGGCGGCCGACGAAGTCCTTTATCGGAAGGTTCACCAGGAGGGCGAGCGCACCGGCGATCGGCGCCCACAGCACCGCCGCCGTCGAGGCGGCCGCCCGGTCCGGGTCGCCGCCGCTGCGCCGCAACTGCCACCAGCAGGCGGCGAGCAGCGGGATCAGGGCGAGCAGCAGCCCGTAGTTCCCGGCGGCCTCGACCGCGCGGTCGAACCAGCCCGGGGTGCTGCGGCTCAGGTGGTTGACGTCATGGAGCAGGCTGACGTCGGGGTTGGACCCCGATGCCTCGAGACCGGCGTTCACGCAGCGGCTCCTGTCTCTTCGTACCGGCGCGCGGGAACGCACCGGCCTTCCGGCCCCCCGTGGTCTTCAGTGCACACAGCAAAGGAACGCACACACCGTGTCGATACGTTCCACGATCTGCCGAAGGATCATCCACCCGTTATCGAAGAGAAATACGTCACCGCAGCTCAGAACGGGGTATCCGGCGCAGGGTTTCGGCCAAGCGCCCCCTTCCGCCCTCACCCGGCGTCACCGGCTCCGGCCGCCGCCCGCCCGTTTGCTCCGGCGATTCAGGCCTTGGCCGGGTTTGTCGGCAGCGCCTTCGCGCCATCCTTGGTGACCCGGGTGGCGCCGAAATAATCGGGAGTGTCGACCGGGTCGAAACGGATGACCGCCCCGGGCCGCGGCGCGTCGATCATGTAGCCGCCGCCGACGTAGAGCCCCACATGCCGGATCGCCCGCGAGTTGGTGAGATCGTCGGAGAAGAACACCAGGTCCCCGGGCAGGAGTTCGTCCCGGTCCGGATGTGGCCCGGCGTTGTACTGGTCGTTGGCCACCCGCGGCAGCGCGATCCCGACACTCTCGTACGCGGCCTTGGTCAGCCCCGAGCAGTCGAAGCGCCCGCCCTGGTCGGAAGTGCCGTTGCCGCCCCAGAGGTACTCGGTGCCGAGCTTCTTCTGCGCGTAGTAGATGGCGCTCGCGGCCTGCTGGGAGGGGTCGACCCGGGTGATCGGCCGGGCAAAGCTCTTCTCCAGGGTGGTGATGACGCGGACGTAGTTCTGCGTCTCCTGGTAGGGCGGCACCCCGGAGTACTTGATGACGGCGTAGGCGCCCGCGTTGTAGGCGGCCAGCATGTTGTGCGTCTGGTTGCCGGGCGCCTTGCGCACGTATTTGGCGAGATCGCAGTCGTAGGCGGCGGCCGAGGGGATGGCGTCGGCGGGGTCCCAGATGTCCCGGTCGCCGTCGCCGTCGCCGTCCATCCCGTGGGCGGCCCAGGTGCCCGGGATGAACTGCGCTATCCCGCGGGCGTCCGCCGGGCTCTTCGCCCGCGGGTTGAAGCCGCTCTCCTGGTACAACTGCGCGGCGAGCAGCGCCGGGTTGAGCGCCGGGCAGAGATTGCCCCACTTCTGCACCAGCGGCTGGTACGCGGCCGGTACGGCGCCCTTGGCCAGGCCCACCGAGCCGCCGCCGTTGCCGGTGGACATGTTCCCGGCGACCACGAAGGTGCCGATGAGCAGCAGCGCGACGAACGAGCACAGCGAACCGGCGAGCCCGCCGACGATCCAGACCTTGCGCACCGAGCCACTCCTCAACCGGGCGGAAGACAGCTTTCATTTCACCACGGAGGACGGCGCTGCGGAGCGGCTCGCGCGGGGTCCGGGCTCCCGCACAGGGCCCTTTCCGGCCGGACCCGCACCCGCGCCCGGCCGCCCCTCGCACCGGCAACTCTCACTCTGCGTCGCCCTCCTGACACACAGTAGGAGACCCCACCGACAGCGGCCCCTCGCGCGGCCGGCCGACCGGACGGCGGCCGTCCAGGAGACCCGCCCCCGGACCCGCCGCCCCACGACGGCAGAAAAAAACTCCCGAACGGTGTCATACGGATCGCCCTCCCCAGACGTATGGAGAGTGTCCGGCCGGACACCGCACTGACCAGAGCGGTCGGAGACCGCAGACAGAAACAGCAGACGAACGGGAGAAGAAAGATGACCAGGACTCGTGCCCGGATCCTCGGCGCACTGTCGGTGTGCGCGCTGACCGGCTCCCTCCTCGGCGCGGGCAGCGCCCTCGCCGCGGACAGCAAGGCGGGGGCCGACTGCGGCCCCCAGGAGGTCTGCTTCTGGCAGGACAACGACATGTCCGGCGCCCCCACCTGGCGCTGGTCCCCGGGCAGCGGCCAGCTGAACCTGCCGCCCGCCCTCCACGACAACGTCGGCTCCTTCGTGGCCAACGCCGCCGCCTGCTTCGTCGACACGGACCCGGCGGAGAGCCGCGCCGTGACCCCCGGGGACTACTCCAACGCCTATAAGGCGGACGGCAAGTTCGGCAGCAGGCTCGACCTCGTGAAACCGGCCTGCTGACCCTGCCGGCCGGGCCCCTCCACGGGGGCCGGGGCCCAGCCGGCGCTCCCCACCACGGAGCGCCCCGGGACACCGCGCGGGGTCCCGGGGCGCACTCGACCAGCCGGGCTCCGACCCGCGCGCCCTTTGCCCCCAAGTACTCCGAAAAGGGGCGAAGATGCCGATTACCCCACTCAAGCCACGGGCACGGGTGACCGCGACAGCACACGCGGCCATCACGGGGGAAGCACTGCACGTGCCACGCTCAGACCCCGGCGGCGGGCCGAAGACGTCCACGCCGCCACGACCCGACCATCCACCCGGTCCACGACCACCGGACGACCGGCTCCCCGCCAAGCCCGCCACCTCAGAAGGGAGTTCACCCGGCCCACCGGCCACCGAAGCCTCCCGCGCCTCCTTCGACGAGGTCTTCTGCTCCTTGCTCGACCGGCTGTACCGGCGGGCGGCGATGCTCGCGGGCACGCCCCACGCCGCGGAGGACGCCGTGCACGAGGTCTATCTGAAGATCGCCCCGCGCCCGCAGAAGTTCCTCGCCCACCCGGAGCCCTACGCCTACGCCTTCGCCACCCTGCTCAGCGTGCTGCGCAGCGGCTGGCGCCGGGAGCGGCGGCAGACCC
The DNA here is from genome assembly GCF_012273655.1 of Streptomyces physcomitrii. Taxonomy (GTDB): domain Bacteria; phylum Actinomycetota; class Actinomycetes; order Streptomycetales; family Streptomycetaceae; genus Streptomyces; species Streptomyces physcomitrii. Next base: position 110,263 of record NZ_JAAWWP010000021.1, read on the forward strand.
CGGTCGCCGACATCCCGGAGTCGGCGAACTGGTCCTGGGACGGCGGCGTCGAGCAGCGCACCGCCGAACTGGAGGCGGTACGGCTCCTCGCGCAACTCTCCGTACGCCAGGCGGCCGTGGTGATACTCGTCGACCTGGACGGATACACCATCGACCGGGCCGCCGAGATCCTCTCGGTCCACCGCGGCACCGTGGCCCGGACCCGCGGCAGGGCCCTGCGCAAACTCAAGGGCTCCCTGAGCGACCTCCAGCGGGAAGGACGAGGGCGCGATGAGTCCTGACGACGAGGAAGACCCACAGCCCACCGCCGCCGCACTGCGCGCACGGCTCCGGGCCGCCGAGACGGAGATCCGGACGCCACCCGGCCTCTGGGAGCGGGTACGCGGCCCCGAGGCAGAGGGGGGCGTCCTGGCGGCGGGATCCGTCCCGGCCATCGGATCCGGCCCGGCGAAGAACACCCTCCTGTCCCACCTGCCCAATCTGTCCAAGAGGCCCGTCCTACGACGGGGACCCGTCCCGTCCCAGGGCTGCGTCCCGCCCGGGCGATCCGTCCCGCCCAGGCGCTTCGTCCCGCACGCCCGTGCCTCGCCTCGCGCGGGGCGCCGCCGCGCCGCTCTCTCGCTGACCGCCGCGCTCGCCGTCCTGCTCATCGGCGTCGGGGCCTGGCTGCTCCTCACCCCGGGTGTCCCGGACGGCCAGCACCCGGCCGGGCACGCGGCCCCGACCCTCACCGTCCACAACGCCGAGACGGCCTGCCGGGACCACCGCACCCTGGAGTGCGCCCTCAGGCTGGCGAGGACCCCGTACGGCCGCTATGCCGCCCCGGACAACGCGGCGGGCCATGTCTGGGGCCGCGACCGGCTCAGCGCCCGGTGCGTGGTGACGGACGGGACCCTGGTCCGGGACGAGAGCGGGATGACCTCCACCCGCTGGTACCTGGCCACCACCCGGGAGGGCACGACGGGTTGGCTGCCCGGGGTCCGGACGCGCAACACCACGGAGGTCCGCCTCTGCACGGCCGAGGAGGCCCGGGTACGGCCCGGGCGGGGCTGAGGAGGAGAGGAAGGGAGAGGGGAGGGAAGGGGGAGGAGGGAGGGGGAGGGGGAGGGGAACTGGCCACCCGAAGCCTGGGGCCCGGCTGCGGATCGGGCTGGGGACTGGCTGAGCGCCAGGCTGAGGAACTGGCCAAGGGGCCAGCCAATTTTCCGGCTGAAAACTCGGCCGAGGTGCGGACTGGAGACCCGGCCTCCGATCGCGCACTCCCCCGGGCAGACCCCCCGGGCAGACGGACTGCCCGCCCCGGGCCGGGAGGTGGCCGGGACGGGCAGTCGGTTCGCGGTGCGGGAGAGCTGGCCGGTCCGCCGGTGAGGGCGGGCGGCCGGAGAGGTGCGGCCCGGGCGGCCGGTGTCCAGGTGCGGGGCCCGGGCGGCGCCTCGGGGTCAGTCCGCGGTGATGGTCTGGCCCGGGGACATCTCGACGGTCGCCTTCAGCGCGACGGTGTCGCCGTTGTTGATGATGCCGAGGCAGCTGGCGTTGGAGGCGGTCAGGTCCTGGCTGGTGCCGTCGGCGATCAGCGCGCTCTTGGTGTTGTCGAAGTAGCCGTGCACGGTGCCGGTGAAGTCGGCCGAGCAGGCGGGGCCGGACACATGCGCGTTGACACCGGCGATCTCCCCGGTGACATGGTCCGGGTTGTCGGCGCTGACGCCGGTGATGTTGATGGCGTAGGGCGCGCCGTTCGTGGTGATCTCCAGGGTGAGACCCAGCGCCGAGCAGCCGTCGAAGGACAGGCTGTCGATGCTGCCGATCCCGGCGCCGTCGAGACCGGAGCCGCCCTTCACCGAACCGGTGCCGTCGGCGCTGTCACAGGCGAACTCACCGGAGTCCGTGACGACGGCGGGGTTGTCGGCGTGGGCGGTGACGGCGCCGCCCGGGGTGACGGTCCACGTGGCCTGGGGGGCAGCCGACGTGGAGGTGACGGCGAGGCCGAAGGCGGCGCTGCTCGCGGCAACGACGACGGCGGCCTTGCGTACGAGTTTGTGCATGGATGCGGTTCCTTCCTCGGTCGTGGCCGCATCAGTGGGGCTGCCCGGCGCCGGTGCCGGACACCGGAACAGGGCAGGGGGCATCGACACGACACACGTAACGGAAAAGCCAGCCAGGCCCGTTGGCTGACCCGATCGAGCACTCGCCGTGACGTTACGAGCAGGTAACCAGCAGCCGCAATACTCCGCCCCGCAGAAAACGGAGCGGCCGCCACCGCGGCCCGCCTTCTTGTCGGCGAGTGAGCAAGCGGCCCGTATTTCTTGTGCGCGGGTGAGCCTTTCCGGGACCGGGTGCCAGGGACGGGTGACGGGTGACGGGTGACGGGGTGAGCCTCTCCGCGACTCGGCGGAAGCCGGCCCAGCCCCCAGACCCCCACCCCCCAGCCCCAGCCCCTCCCACCCCGAGCTCGCGCCACCGAACCCGCGCCGCCGAACGGCACCGCCGGGACAGCCCCCGACGCCCGGATCCGAGCCGCCCGTCCCTCCTCCCGGCACCCGACCCGGCGGAATCCAGCCACGTTTCCCGTCCCGAACCCCCTTATCCGAAGGGCCAATCGAAGCGGGCACGTGTGTACGGATGCGCGGGCGCACGCCCCGCGCATCCACCCGTAGCGCTGCCGGACACGCAGAGCAGCCGCCCTGCCCAAGGCTTTTGACGGCAGGTCAGCCCATCGACGACGCCTCAGGCCTGCGACGAGATCCCTCCCGCCCGCTGAGGCGTCATTGCCCGGGGTCATCCGTCGTGATACACAGAGTGACCATACGATCCTTCGCAAGCCCGTTCCCGGCCCGAGCAGAGGGTCAACGGCGGGGCAGTCGGCGGATTGGCACGAAACCCGCCATGCAATGACGCCGAAGTCGACATCAGTCGGCGGGATCGTCAGCGAGAATGAGTGTGACCTCTGCGCGCTCGCAGAGGGTACGGAACTACCCGCTAGGGGCGGTGAGTTACATGCTTATGGCAGCCGAAAAGGGCGACATCAACACGATTATCGGCGGAATCGCCCCGGACTGGGGGCCGTTCGGGAGCCTGGGCAACGAAGCCCGGGTCATGATCGAGGTCGTCATGGCCGTCGCCATCCTGCTGTGCCTCGGCATCGCGATCTGGGGCGCGGCCAAGCAGCGCATCGGCGCCACGGCGCTGCGCGACACCTTCAGCGCCGAACAGGGCAAGGGCCTCATCATCGCGGGCCTGACCGGCGTCTTCATCATCGGTTCGCTGGGCACTCTGTTCACGATCGTCTACGGCATGGCGGTTTAGCGGCGCCGACTGCCCGGCCGGGCAGCCCCGGCCGTCCTCCCACCAGTTAGCCCGTCATGCCCACCGGCCGAGGTTGCGTCCCCTTGATGTCCACTATCCACAGCTCCCCAAGACGGCGTCCCACACGGCTACCGTCGTACGGAACGGCGTTTCGGCACGAGTACAAGGGGGCGGACGAGGCATGAGCCCGAGCGACGAGCACGGCTACGGCGGCGAGACGCGCGCGGACGACGGCTTCGGCGGCTCCGGACAGACCCGCACCCGGCTGCCCGAACGCGGTGGCGAACCCTACGGCGGCACCCGCCGCCGCTCCTCCTCGCGCAGCCTGGCCACGGTGATGGGCGTGGTGGTCCTCCTGATCGCCGCCATCGCCTTCGCCAACCGCGGCACCGACGACTCCTCCGGCGGGGACGAGGACGGCGGCGGTCCGGCCGCCGCCCCCACGGCGCCCACCGGGGGCAAACCCGTCGCCGGCAAGAACGGCGCCATCCCCTCGGGCTTCGGCCACGACGCCCAGGGCGCGGAGAGCGCGGCGGCGAACTACGCGGTGGCGCTGGGCTCGGCGGAGATGTTCGACAAGGCGGCGAGACAGTCCATCGCCCAGGCCGTCTACACACCCGACCAGGCGGCCCGCCGCCAGGCCGACCTCGACAAGGTGTACTCGGACCCGGCCTTCCTCCGCCGTATCGGACTGGAGAAGAACGGTGCCGCGCCGGAGGGCTCGACCTTCGTCTCGCGCATCATCCCGGTGGGTACCAAGACCAAGAAGGTCTCGGCCGATACGGCGAGCGTCGAGGTCTGGTACTCCTCGCTGTTCGGTCTCTCCGGGGTCACGTCGAAGAACCCCGTCAGCGAGTCCTGGTACACGTCGACATACAAGCTGAAGTGGGTGGGCAACGACTGGAAGGTCGAGGACTTCAGCCAGAAGGACGGTCCGGTTCCCGTGAACGGAGACCAGAGAGCGTCCACCGCCGATGACATGTCCAAGGCCGTCGAGCAGTACGGAGGATTCACGTATGCCCGCTAGCCGGCGCCGACGCGTCCTCTCGCTGACCGCCTCGCTCTCCGCGGTCCAGGCGGCAGTCTTCCTCTGGGCGACCCGTGCCGTGGCCGCCCCGGACCCCGACCCCGGCGACGACTCCTGCGAGCTGATCCGCGGTCCCGCCAAGCGCTACTGCGAAAGCGGCAGCAGCGGAAGCAACCGCCAGCCCCCCGACGACCCCTCCGTCGAATCCCCCCTCGACCCCCTCTCCTCCCTCTCCAAGGCCTGTGCCGAGGCCGCCTCCTGGACGGTGGACAAGCTGTCCGAGGCGGTGAAGGAGACCGCGCAGGTCGACTACACCAACCCGAAGTTCCTCCAGCAGTACGCGGTGGTCTTCGCCGCCTCGACCGTGCTGACGCTGCTGTTGTGGCTGCTCGCGGTGGCGAAGCGGGCGGTGCGCGGGGTACCGCTGACGACGGCGATCTCCGAGGCGATCGGCTTCCTCTGGCTGACGGTGCTGGCCTCCGCCTTCACCCCGCTGATCCTCTACACGGTCGTCTCCGCCACGGACAGCATCACCGACGTCCTCGCGAAGACGACGGGCAGTCAGACGGACGTCTTCTTCGGCTCGTTCTCGGGTGCCCTGAAGAAGGGCGAGGACATCGGCGGCGGCCCGATCATGCTGATCGTGGTCTCCCTGGTGTCGATCCTGGCCGCCGGGGTGCTCTGGCTGGAGCTGGTGATCAGGGCCGCGCTGCTCTACGTGGGCGCGCTGCTCGGCACCGTGGTCTACGCGGGCCTGGTCGACAAGAACCTGTGGACGCATGTGCGCCGCTGGGCCGGGATCATGATCGCGGTGATCCTGGCGAAGCCGGTGATCGTGATCGTCCTCGGGCTCGCCGGAGCGCTGTCCAGCGACGGCGGCCCCGACTCCTTCTCCGCCGTGGTCTCCGGGCTGGCCATCATCCTGCTCGCGATCTTCGCCAGTGCGATGATCTACCGCTTTGTGCCGGGCTTTGGCGACGAGATCGCCGCCGGGCGCAACAACCGCCTCACCCAGGGCGCCGAGAACCGCGCGGCGGCCGTGATCAGTTCGCCCGCCGCCCTGGTCTCCCAGGGCATCAAGGCGCACAGCAGCCGCGCCGACTCCGGCGGTGGGGGCGGTGGCGGAAGCGACGCCCGCCCCTCGAACCCGGTCAGCGGCGGGGTGGCCGCCCACAGCAGCCGCGGCGGCGACAGCGGCGGCGCACCGCCACCCCGTACCAGCCCGGCGAACACGCCGCATGCCGGGAACCGCAGCGCGAAGAGCGCCAACCGCTCGGGAGGTGAAGGGCGTTGACGACGGAACTGACGCACGCCTCGCATCCGGTCACGCCCCGCCGCACGTATCTGATCGGCCGCGCCCGGCCGAACGCGATCGTCGGCCGCAACCGCGAGACCGGAGAGATCGCGCTCATCATCGCCGGCGCCTTCCTGGGCATGATGTGCGGACTGCTCGTGCCCGTGCTGAGCATGCGGATCGTGCTGCTCATGGGGTTCCCGATGCTGGCCTTCGCCGCGGTCTACGTGCCGTACAAGGGCCGTACCTTCTACAAGTGGTTCGAGATCAACCGGAGTTACAAGCGGCTGCTGCGGCGGGGCACCGGGTACAAGTCGGCGAGTGTGGAGGCCGGGACCCGGATCGACGGGCGGGAGGTCGAGGTCGGGCCGCCGCCCGGGATCGGCCGGATCAGCTGGCTGGCGGCGCCCTTCGGCCCCGACGAGATCGCGGTGCTGCTGCACGCCGACCGCCGGACCGTCACCGCCGCCATCGAGATCGAGGGCCCCGGGGTCGGCCTGCGCGACTCGGAGGACCAGGAGGCGCTGGTCGACCGCTTCGGCACCCTGCTCAAGCACGTGGCCAACGGCGACGGCTTCGTCACCCGGCTCCAGATGCTCGCCCGTACGCTGCCCGCCGACCCGGACGCGCACGCCAAGGACGTCGCCCAGCGCGGGGACGACCGGTCGCCGCGCTGGCTGCAGGGCTCCTACGAGCAGTTGCAGTCGATGGTGTCGACCAGCAGCGAGCAGCACCGCGCCTACCTGGTGGCCTGCATGCACTACTCGCGGGAACTCGCCGCCGAGGCGCAGGCGATGGCGCGGGCCGCGCGCGGGCACGGCGGCCGCAAGCTGGACCGCGACGCGGGCCTCGCCGTGGTGATGGCCCGTGAACTGACCGATATCTGCTCGCGGTTGCAGGAGGCCGACATCCGGGTCCGCCAGCCGCTCGGCCAGGGCCGGCTCTCCTCGCTGGTGCACTCGATGTACGACCCCGACCACCCGATCGACCACATCCAGGCGATGACCCAGCGCAACACCTGGCCCGCCGAACTCGACGCCATGGAGCCGACGTACCTCCAGGCCAAGACCCGCGAGTCCAGCACCCGGGCGCCCTGGTGCCATGCCACGGCCTGGGTGAAGGAGTGGCCGATGACCCCGGTCGGGGTGAACTTCCTGGCGCCGCTGCTCGTGCACACCCCGGATGTGATCCGCACGGTCGCCGTCACCATGGACCTGGAGCCCACCGAGATCGCCATCGAGCGGATGCTGACCGAGAAGACCAACGATGTCGCCGACGCCAGCCGCGCCGCCAAGATGAACCGCACCGTCGACCCCCGCGACATCGCCGCGCACTCCCGGCTCGACCAGCGCGGCGAGGACCTCGCGAGCGGCGCCGCGGGCGTCAACCTGGTCGGCTACATCACCGTCTCCTCGCGCAACCCCGAGGCGCTGGCCCGCGACAAGCGCACGATCAGAGCCTCGGCGGGTAAGTCGTATCTGAAGCTCGAATGGTGCGACCGCGAGCACCACCGGGCCTTCGTCAACACGCTCCCGTTCGCCACCGGCATCCGGAGGTAGGCCCAGATGAGGGACCCGCTGTCGATCCTCACGGACGCCTTCACCTCCTTCCTCTTCGGAAAGGTCGAGACGACCCGCCTGCCGGTGCGCACCTCCACCGGCCAGGCCCAGGCCGTCTACCTGCCGACCGCCGCCCCCGGCCTCGGCGACTCCGGCGTGATCATCGGCCGGGAGGTGTACTCCGGCAAGGGCTATATCTACGACCCCTTCCAGCTCTACGGGCAGCAGCTCCCGGCGCCGCACTGGCTGGTGCTCGGCGAGTCCGGCAACGGCAAGTCGGCGCTGGAGAAGACGTACGTACTGCGGCAGTTGAGATTCCGCGACCGGCAGGTGGTGGTCCTCGACGCGCAGGGCGAGGACGGTGTCGGCGAGTGGAACCTGATCGCCGAGGAGCTGGGCATCACGCCGATCCGGCTCGACCCGACGGCCGCCCTGGACATGGGCATCCGGCTCAATCCGCTGGACCCCTCGATCACCTCGACCGGCCAGCTGGCGCTGCTGCGCACCATCATCGAGGTGGCGATGGGCCACGGCCTGGACGAGCGCGCCGGTTTCGCGCTCAAGGTCGCGCACGCCTACGTCAACGAGACCATCACCAGCCGCCAGCCCGTACTGACCGACATCGTCGAGCAGTTGCGGCATCCCGAGCCGGACTCGGCCGAGGCGATGAATGTCGCCCTGGAGGACGTGCGGGCCTGGGGCCTCGACGTGGCGCTGGTCATCGACCGCCTGGTCGACGGTGACCTGCGCGGCATGTTCGACGGGCCGACCACGGTCGGCATCGACCTGGACGCGCCTCTGATCGTCTTCGACCTCTCGCACATCGACCGCAACTCGATCGCGATGCCGATCCTGATGGCGATCGTCGGTGTCTGGCTGGAGCACACCTGGATCCGGCCCGACCGCAAGAAGCGCATCTTCCTGGTGGAAGAGGCCTGGCACATCATCAACTCCCCTTTCGTGGCGCAGCTGTTCCAGCGGCTGCTGAAGTTCGGGCGGCGGCTCGGCCTCTCCTTCGTGGCGGTGGTCCACCACCTCTCGGACGTGGTGGACGGGGCGGCCGCCAAGGAGGCGGCGGCGATCCTGAAGATGGCCTCGACCCGGACGATCTACGCGCAGAAGGCGGACGAGGCGAGAGCCACCGGCCGGGTGCTCGGGCTGCCGCGCTGGGCGGTGGAGATCATCCCGACCCTCACCCCCGGCATCGCGGTCTGGGACGTCAACGGCAATGTGCAGGTGGTCAAGCATCTGATCACCGAAACCGAACGCCCGCTGGTCTTCACCGACCGCGCGATGACCGAGGCCTCCGCCCGGGAGGACTTCGAGCACGACGCGCTGCGCGCCGCCGAGATCGAGGCCGAGCAGCGGGCCGCGTACATGGAGCGGCAGATGAACGACTCCACGGTGGCGTAGGGCGCGGGTGTGCGCCCCGGCACACTCCGGGGCGCGGGCGCCGGCGGGCGGACCGGGCGACCAACGGCGGTGCCGGGCCTGCGACGATGGCACCGGCACCGGAGGACGGCAAGCCGCGGCCGGGCAGGAGGGCGGCGGCCTGGAACGAGGGACGTGGCCCCAGATGACGGACGTGGCCTGAGATGCGCGACACCGGACGCGAGCCCCCGCGCCGGGGCGAGGAGAAACCGGAAGGCGGGATCCCGGACGGCCTGCTGATCGGCGTGCTGGCCTTCCTCCTCGGCCTCACCGCGCTCACCTGGACCTCCACCGGCCTCGCCGGGCTCTTCTCCAAGGGCGCCTGGCCGGACGGGGTCGGCCTCGGCAACACCCCGGGGGCGATGCGGGAGTTGATGCAGGAACCGCACGACCTGCCCGGCGCCTGGCCCGGCACGCCGAAGGAGCAGCTGAGCGGATACGGCCTGTTCTGGGGCCTGTTCATCGGGCAGCTGCTCGTCCTCGTCGTGCTGACCGTCTTCGTGATGGGCACCGTGGCCCGCTGGCGCGCCGTCCGCGCCCGCAAGCGCGCGGCCCTCGCCAAGGCCCGCGCCGAGCAGGCGGAGGAGCGGGACCGCCGGTACGAGGAGCAGGCCCGCGGAGCCACCCGGGGCCGCTCCGCCAAGGACCTCCCCGACCGCGGCGACCTCGACGGCGGCGCCCCGCTGTCGGAAAACCCGTACGCGGCGCACAAGTCCGCCACCACGGATGCCCCCGGCACCCACGCCCACGACGGCCACCGCCAACCCGGTTACGACCAGGCGGAGTTCGCCCGCCAGCGCGCCGAACTGGAGCGGGACCGCGCCGTCTTCGAACGCGAGCGCGCCCAGGCCGAACTGGAGCGGGAGCGCGCGGAGTTCGCCCGCGCACGCGAGGCCTACGGGGCGACCGCGGGCGGGGCCGGGACAGCCACCGGCGGTGCGACGGGCCTCCACGGCGCGGCAGACCCCGGAGGCCCGGCAAGCCCCGGAGCCACCCCCGCTCCCGGTACCGCCGCGGCACCCAACTCCCGTACGGGAGACGGCTACCGAGACGGCGAAAGCGGCACCCACGGCGTCGGTGACGCCCAACCGGAGCCCCAGGGAACGGCGTTCGCCTCCAGCACGGCCAACACCGCTCCCTTCACAGCCAGTACGCCCACCCCCGAGCCCGTCGCCGGGGCGGCACCCTCCGGCGTACCCCACCCCGCCTCAGGGACCGGCGGCGGGATCGCGCAGCCCCTGGCCCCCGCCGGTTTCGCCGCCTCGCTGCCCACGCCCCGCTCCCCGCTGGTCCTCGGCCCGGCCGGGACCCGGCGGCCCGCCGCGGTGCGGGCCGTGCAGGACGCGGAGGGGCCCGCCCTGGTGGTCACCTCGGATCCCACGCTCTGGGCGGAGACCAAGGACGGGCGCGCCAAGCTCGGCCCGGTCCTGGTGTACGACCCGCTGCACCTGTGCGACACCCCGGCGCGCCTGCACTGGTCCCCCACCCGGGGCTGCGAGGACCGCGCGGTGGCGGCGGCCCGCTCGCGGGCGCTGCTCGCCCCGGTGCGGCCGACCGCCCGGGTCGACGCGCTGCTCGCGGAGACCGCGGAGACGCTGCTGCGCAGCTTCCTGCACGCGGCGGCCGTGGACGGCAGGCAGTTCAAGCACGTCCACCGGTGGGCGCAGGGCACCGGGGTGCAGGAGGCGGTACGGATCCTGCGCGCCCATCCGAAGGCGGCCTCCGGAGCCGCGGGCGAGCTGGAGGCCGCGCTCACCGCCTATCCCGAACGCCGCGACATGGCACAGGAGTTGACGTCCCGTTCGCTGGCGGCGCTGTTTTCGGTGCATATCCGCGAGGCATGCGCACACAATCGGACGGATGCCGTCACGCTGGATTCCTTCGTCCATGAAGGGGGCACCCTGTATCTGGTGGGCGAGCCCATCGAGGACCCCAGAACACAGCCCGGGGCGATGCCGCTCCTGACCGCCCTGGCTTCGAGCGTGGTCGAGCACGGCCGGGGCATGGCCGCACGGTCATCTTCCGGTCGGCTCGACCCACCACTCACCCTGGTCCTCGACGACGTGGCCGCGGTCGCCCCGCTCCCCCAACTCCCCGAACTCCTCAGCAGGGGCCCGGAGCAGGGCCTTCCGACGCTCGCCCTGCTCCGCTCCCGGGAACAGGGTCGCGCCCGCTGGCCGGATGCCGAACTGCCCGCCTGAGCACAGCACTTGGCTCCCGTTTCCGGGAAAGCAGAGGCTCTGCGGGAGTCAGGAGAAGTCGAGCACCAGCCGTCCGCGCAGGCCGCCGGCGGCCAGCATGCGGTGGGCCCTGGCCGCTTCCTCGGCGGGCAGCACCTCGGCGACGCGCAGCGTCAGGGTGCCGTCCTCGGCCTGACGGCGGAGCCGGTCCAGCCGCTCCGTGTCGGTGAGGGCGTCCGCCACCATCACCGGGCTCACGCGGACGCCGCGCTCGGCCGGGCCGGTCCAGCCCCGCAGCTCGGCCAGCGCCCCGCCGTCGGCGACCGCGGGGACGACCTCGGTGGTCTGCAGGGAGCCGTCCACCAGACCGGGGACCCCGGCGGGCACCAGCGCGCGGATCCGCGCGGCGACCTCGGCGCCGCGCTCGACAAGGCGGTCGGCGCCGAAGCCGCGCACCAGCTCGACGTCGCGCGGGGCGGCGTCCGCGATCACCGTCAGCCCCTCGTCCTTGGCCAGCTCGACCGCGTAGCCGCCGACGGCACCGGCCGCTCCGGTCACGGCGACGGTTGCGCCTCGGGGCACGGCCAGCGCGTCCAGGGCGAGGCGTGCGGTCAGGGCGTTCATGAGCAGCGTGGCGGCGGCCGGGAAGTCGGCACCCTCCGGGGCGGGCACCACCGAGGCGGCCGGGACCACGACCTGCTCGGCATAGGCCCCGCCGTGCCGAGAGGTGAACAGCACCATGGCCACCACCCGCTGCCCGAGGGCGAGCCGGCCGTCGCTGCCGGGCCCGAGCTGGTCGATCACCCCGGCCGCGTCCATGCCGGGCACGAACGGAGGCCGGCGGTCGGGCATACGGGCGGCGTGACCGCCGGTACGCAGCAGGGCATCGGTCGGGTTCACCGCGGCCGCGTGCACCCGGATGCGGACCTCACCGGGCCCCGCCTGCGGTTCCGGCAGATCAAGAACCCGCAGCACTTCCGGGCCGCCGAACTGATGGACACCAAGAGCCTTCATGCCCCCGGCCAACCCGCCGCACCGCGGCCGTATTCCCGCGGACTCCCGCCCGCGCACGGGGCGTACGCCGTCCCGACGTACCGCCGCCGTGGAACGTCCCCGCGCCGCCCGGCCGTTCAGCTGCTGAACCGTTGAACCGTTCCGCTGTTGAGCTGTTCAGCCGACGGACGGTCGGAGCACGTACTCCAGCTCGTTCGCCTCCGCGCCGTCCGGTTCCGGCACCGCGACCCCGGACGGTACGAAGCCGAACCTGCGGTAGAAGCCCTCAGCGCGCGCATTGCGTTCATGGACGAGGAGGCGGACCCGCTCCACGGCGGGCACCTCGTGCGCCCACTCGACGGCCGCCCGGAACAGATCCTCGGCCAGACCCCTGCCCCGCGCCCCGGCCCGTACGAAGACGCCGACCAGATGGGCCTGCCGGTGCACCACCGGGAGGCCGAAGGGGTCGGTGCTCCCGGCTTCCTCGATGAGCACGGTGACGGTGCCGTCCCAGCGCCCGTCGCCCGCGCGCTCGGCGACGAACTGCGCCACCGTGGTCCCCTCGGCGGCATGACGGGCCCGGTCCTGCCAGAAGACCTGGGGCTGACCGGCCGCGTTCGCGTAGCTCTCCAGGAAGGCCAGCGGGGCGAGCGGATCGAGCAGCGCGGCGAGCCGCAGCTCGCGGACGGCTGGCCAGTCCTCGGCGCGGACCGGCGCACAACATGCTGAAGCTGCCTGGGAGCGTTCATCCCCCGATCCTGGAAGGTCGCCCCGCACGGCGCAAGGCAGTAAATGAGAAAAGCCCCCGTACCGGTTCTCCCGGTACAGGGGCTCTTCTCTACATTTAGTTCGGCGGCGTCCTACTCTCCCACAGGGTCCCCCCTGCAGTACCATCGGCGCTGTAAGGCTTAGCTTCCGGGTTCGGAATGTAACCGGGCGTTTCCCTCACGCTATGACCACCGAAACACTATGAAACACACAACCGAAGCCACACCACCACCCAGAAATCGGGTGTGGGGCAGCGGTTGTTCGTGGTTTCAGAACCAACACAGTGGACGCGAGCAACTGAGGACAAGCCCTCGGCCTATTAGTACCGGTCAACTCCACCCCTCACAGGGCTTCCATAT